>CAVUNJ010000008.1:0-149942 GCA_963742815.1 uncultured Actinomycetota bacterium | reverse complement strand
CGCCACAACCGGGTGGAGCGGACGATTTATTGACTGGTTGGGGTCGACTCCGGCTCCGAGAAAACGTCGGCGCCTACACGCGCAGCGTGCTGGCGTTCCGGCGACCTCCATCCTGTTCCTGTACGCGCTGCAGCGGCTCGAGGGCCACCTGTGGCTGGACGCCGGGCTGCCGCGCGTGGAATCCCACATCGCCTGGAACACCGCGGTGAGCTTTGTCCGAACACCTGGCAGGCCTACTCCGGTGAGTCCACGATGACGCACCTGACGCAGATGGCCGGTCTGGCGGTGCAGAACTTCCTGTCGGCCGCCGTCGGTATCGCCGTGCCGTGGCACTGATCCGTGGTCTGGCCCACGCACCCACCGTCTGGGGAACTTCTGGGTCGACCTGACCCGCTTGGTGGTTCGAGTGCTGTTGCCGATCGCCATCCTCGGCACCATCGTGTTCGTTGCGGCTGGCATGGTGCAGAACCTGTCCGCCGGCACCGAGGTCACCACGCTGACCGGTGGCTCCCAGGTTGTGCCGGGTGGGCCGGTGGCCAGCCAGGAGGTGATCAAGGAGCTCGGGACCAACGGGGGCGGCTTCTACAACGTCAACTCCGCCCATCCGTTTGAAAACCCCACGGCCTGGACGAACTGGCTGGAGATTTTCCTGCTCGGGCTGATCCCGTTCTCTCTTCCTCGGGTCTTCGGCCGAATGGTCGGCGACAAGCGGCAGGGCCTGGCGATCGTAGCCGCCATGGGCGTGATCGCGGTGGCTTCAATGGCGCTGGTCAACGTCACGGAGCTGGCGCACCCGGGAACAGTGCCGACTGCGGTCGGTGAGTCGATGGAGGGCCGGGAGGTGAGGTTCGGGACCGGGAACTCGGCGACGTTCGCGGCGATGACCACGCTCACCTCGACGGGGTCGGTGGATTCCTTCCACGACTCCTACTCCGGTCTAGGTGGCGGGATCTTGATGTTCAACATGATGCTCGGCGAGGTTGCGCCCGGCGGGGTCGGCTCGGGGCTGTACGGGATGCTCGTGCTGGCGATCATCACGGTCTTTGTCGCCGGCCTCATGGTCGGGCGGACTCCGGAGTATCTGGGTAAGAAGCTCGGCGCCCGTGAGATCAAGCTCGCCTCACTCTTCTTCTTGACAACCCCGTTCCTGGTGCTGGTCGGCACGGCCCTGGCGATGGCGAGCGCGGACCAGCGGGCCTCGATGCTCAACACCGGAACCCACGGCTTCTCCGAGGTGCTCTACGCCTTCACCTCGGCCAGCAATAACAACGGCTCGGCGTTCGCCGGCATCACGGTGAACACCGCGTGGTACGACCTGGCGCTCGGCCTGTGCATGTTGCTGGGCCGGTTCCTGCCGATCGTGTTCGTGCTCGCGTTGGCCGGCAGTCTCGCCCGGCAGGCCCCGGCTCCGGCGTCGGCCGGGACCATGCCGACCCACACTCCCCTGTTCGTCTCCATGCTGATCGGAGTGACCGTGGTGCTGGTCGCGTTGACGTTCCTGCCGGCCCTCGCTCTCGGCCCGCTCGCGGAAGGACTCGCCCGATGACCTCCCCCGCCCCCCAGTCCTCATCCAGGGTGGCCGCTGGTCTGCTCGACCCCCGGCAGCTGGTCCGGTCCCTGCCCGATGCGCTGCGCAAGCTCGACCCACGGATCATGTGGCGCAACCCGGTGATGCTCATCGTCGAGGTCGGCGCCGCGTTCACCACCGTCCTCGCGGTCACCGACCCTTCCTGGTTCTCGTGGCTGATCACCGGGTGGCTGTGGGCCACCGTGGTCTTCGCCAACCTGGCCGAAGCGGTCGCCGAGGGCCGCGGCAAGGCACAGGCCGACACCCTGCGCAAGACCCGGCAGGGCACCATCGCCCGTCGCGTCTCCGGCTGGCGACCGGGCGCTGTCACCTCGGAGGCAGACGTGGAGAGCGTCCCGGCCCCGAACCTGGCCAAGGGCGACATCGTCTTGTGCGAGGCCGGCGACATCATCCCCGGCGACGGCGACGTCGTGGAGGGCATCGCCAGCATCGATGAGTCGGCGATCACCGGCGAGTCCGCCCCGGTGATTCGCGAGTCCGGCGGCGACCGGTGCGCGGTCACCGGCGGCACCAAGGTGCTCTCGGACCGCATCGTCGTCCAGATCACCCAAACCCCCGGCGAGAGCTTCATCGACCGGATGATCTCTCTGGTCGAAGGCGCCAACCGGCAAAAGACCCCCAACGAGATCGCTCTCAACATCCTCCTCGGTGCGCTGACGCTGATCTTCCTGATGGCCGTCGTCACCCTCCAGCCGCTCGCGATCTACGCCAAGACCGTCAACGCCGCCGCACCGGACACCGCCGCCCTCGACGGCAACGGCGTCACCTCCGTTGTCTTGGTGGCGTTGCTGGTGTGTCTGATCCCCACTACGATCGGCGCGCTGCTGTCTGCGATCGGCATCGCCGGTATGGACCGGCTGGTGCAACGCAACGTGCTGGCTATGAGCGGCCGAGCGGTCGAGGCCGCCGGCGACGTGAACACCCTGCTGCTGGACAAGACCGGCACCATCACCCTGGGCAACCGGCAGGCCTCGGAGTTCGCGCCCGTCGCCGGCGTCGACCCGTCGCTATTGGCCAACGCCGCCCAGCTGTCCAGCCTGGCAGATGAGACCCCCGAAGGTCGCTCGATCGTGGTTTACGCCAAACGTGCTCATGGGCTGCGCGAGCGACAGGCCGGCGAACTGGCGCACGCGATCTGGGTGCCGTTCACCGCCCAGACCCGCATGTCCGGTGTCGACCTGGACGTACGACAGGTCCGCAAGGGTGCCGCGGCTGCGGTCATGCACTGGGTCCGAGACAACGGCGGACACCCCACGGAGAGTGTCGGCGCCACCGTCGACGCGATCAGTGCCGCCGGCGGCACCCCGCTGGTGGTCGCGGAGAAGGACGGCGACCAGCCGGCCCGCGCCCTCGGTGTCATCCACCTCAAGGACGTGGTCAAGGAGGGCATGCGCGAACGGTTCGACGAGATGCGCCAGATGGGAATCCGCACCGTGATGATCACCGGCGACAACCCGCTCACCGCGAAGGCCATCGCCGAGGAGGCCGGAGTCGACGACTTCCTAGCCGAGGCCACCCCCGAGGACAAGATGGAGCTGATCAAGAAGGAGCAGGCCGGAGGCCGGCTGGTCGCGATGACCGGAGACGGCACCAACGACGCACCCGCCCTTGCCCAGGCCGACGTCGGAGTCGCAATGAACACCGGCACCTCGGCCGCCAAGGAGGCCGGCAACATGGTCGACCTGGACTCCGACCCCACCAAGCTCATCGAGATCGTCGAGATCGGCAAACAGCTGCTGATCACCCGCGGGGCCCTGACCACGTTCTCGATCTCCAACGACATCGCGAAGTACTTCGCGATCATCCCCGCGATGTTCGCCAGCGTGTACCCGGGCCTGGACCGTCTCAACGTCATGGCCCTGGCCAGCCCGCAGTCGGCGATCCTGTCCGCGGTGATCTTCAACGCCCTGGTGATCATCGCCCTGATTCCGCTCGCCTTGCGTGGCGTCTCCTACCGGCCCGGTGGTGCCGCGGCCCTGTTGCGGCGCAACCTGCTGGTCTACGGCGTCGGCGGCGTGGTCGCACCCTTCGTCGGAATCAAACTCATCGACCTGCTGGTCCAGTTCCTGCCCGGGATGTCCTGATGCGTACCTCCAACCCCTTCGTGGCCCGCCACCTCGCCGCCGCGCGCGCCCTGATCGTGTTCACCCTCCTGCTCGGCCTCGGCTACCCGCTCGCCATGGTCGCCATCGCCCAGCTTCCCGGTCTTGACGCTCGAGCCGACGGTTCACTGGTCAGCGACGGCGACCAGGTGGTGGGCAGCCGGCTCATCGGACAGTCCTTCGCTGACGCCGACGGCAACCCACTCCCGGCGTACTTCCAGTCCCGCCCCTCAGCGGCCGGCGACGGCTACGACCCGACCGCAACCTCGGCGAGCAACCTGGGGCCCGAGGACATCGTCGACACCCCGGACCGGCCTAGCCTGCTCACCCAGGTGTGCGCCCGAAGTCTGGCCGTCGGCGAACTCGAAGGCGTCGATGGCCGCCGACCGTATTGCACCGACAACGGAGTCGGGGCGGTCCTCGGCGTCTACTACTCCGACGGCCTGACCGGTGACGTCGTGCGGGTGGTCAGTCTCAACCAGACCTCCGAGACCCCGTTCCTGGGCCAGTACCGGGGTGTGCCGGTCGAGCTCGCCATGCCCGGCGCCGACTATGCGGGCGCGGTGATCGTTCCGATGCGCGGCGACGCGCCTTCCGCCCCTGTCGTGCCGGCGGACGCGGTCGCGGCCAGCGCGTCGGGTCTGGACCCCGACATCTCCCTCGCGTACGCCCACCTCCAAGTTGCCCGTGTCGCCCGCGAACGCCGCATCGAAGCCGCGGAGGTGCAATCGTTGATCGACGACTTCACGCACGGTCGCACCCTGGCCCTGCTCGGGCAAGCGGGCGTGAACGTGCTGGAGCTGAACCTGGCGCTCGACCAGCGCCACCCCCAGCCATGACCGCGGTGCACTGAGAATCGAAGGAGGATCTGGCGATGACCCCACGAGGCAAGCTCCGCGTCTACCTCGGCGCGGCACCCGGGGTCGGCAAGACCTACCGGATGCTCGAGGAAGGTCAGCGCCGCAGCTCACGAGGCACCGACGTCGTCATCGGATACCTCGAACCGCACGACCGTCCCCTGACCGTCGCGATGGCCGAAGGACTGGAGGCTGTTCCGCGCCGCCAGCTGACCTACCGGGGCGCCGAGTTCAGCGAGATGGACCTCGAGGCCGTGCTCGCCCGACGGCCCAAGGTTGCGCTCGTCGACGAGATGGCCCACACCAACGTGCCCGGCAGCCGCCACGAGAAGCGCTGGCAGGACATCGACGCCCTCCTCGACGCCGGCATCGACGTCATCACCACGGTCAACATCCAGCACCTGGAGTCGCTCAACGACGTCGTCGAGCAGATCACCGGCATCACCCAGCAGGAGACCTTGCCCGATGCCGTCGTCCGTGCCGCGGAACAGATCGAGCTGGTCGACATGACCGCCGAAGCGCTGCGCCGCCGGATGGCGCACGGCAATATCTACAAGCCCGACAAGGTCGACGCCGCCCTCGGCAACTACTTCCGGGTCGGCAACCTCACCGCCCTGCGCGAGCTCGCTCTGCTGTGGCTGGCCGACAAGGTCGACGACCAGCTCGACCGGTACCGCCGCGACCACGGCATCGAGGGCACCTGGGAAGCCCGGGAACGCGTGGTGGTCGCCCTCACCGGCGGCCCCGAAGGAGACACGCTGATCCGGCGCGCCGCACGCATCGCCGAACGCGCCCGGGGCGCCGACCTACTCGCCGTCCACGTGGTCCACACCGAAGGACTCAGCGGCCCTGACCCCGCCCACCTCGCCCGTCAGCGAACCCTGATCGAAAGCATTGGCGGCACGTACCACCAGGTAGTCGGCGACGACATCCCCCAAGCCCTGCTCTCCTACGCCCGGGGAGTCAACGCGACCCAGCTCGTCCTCGGAGCCAGCAGACGCGGCCCCTTCGCCCAACTGTTCTCCCGCAGCATCGGGGTCACCACCGTCGCCGAATCCGGACCCATCGACGTCCACCTGGTCACCCACGAGGAAACCAGGCGCCCCCGGCTGCGCTGGCCATGGCGACGCGAGGAACCCCTCGGGCGCCTGCTTCTCGGCCTCACCCTGACCGCGGTGCTGATGCCGGCGCTCACGATCGTGCTTACCCAGTTCCGCAACGACCTGTCGCTGTCCAGCGTGATCCTGATCTTCCTCGTCGCCGTCGTCGTGATCTCGCTCGTTGGCCGACTCTGGGCGGCCTTCGCCGCCGCACTCGTCGGCTCGCTGCTGCTCAACTACTACTTCACTCCACCCATCTACACCTGGACCATCTCCGAGACCCAGAATGTCCTGGCCCTGGTGGTGTTCCTGCTCGTCGCGCTCACGATCAGCGCCACGGTCAACCTCGCTTTCCGCCGCACCCAGCAGGCCGCACGCGCACGCCGGGAGGCGAACGCGCTGGCCGTGGTCGCTGGCAGCGTCCTGCGCGGGTCCCGCCCACTGCCGGCGCTCCTCGAGCAGCTGCGGGAGTCATTCGCCCTGGAGTCCGTCACCCTGCTGGAGCGGAACTCCGATAGCCCCGGGTCGCCCACCGAACGGCGCGACACCAGCAGGTGGACGGTCGCTGAAAGCGTCGGCTCGCCTCCCTGCGCCGCGCCCCGCGAAGGTGACGTCGAGGTGCCCGTCGACGACAACCTCACGCTGGTGCTCAAGGGAAGGCCGCTCGACGCGTCGGACCAGCGGGTCGTTGAAGCCTTCGCCGTCCAGTCAGCCCTCGCCCTGCGACAGCTACGCCTCGCCGAACAGGCCGCCGCCGCGATCCCCATCGCCGAGGCCGACAAGCTGCGCACCGCACTCCTGCGCGCCGTCAGCCACGACCTGCGCACACCCCTGGCCTCCGCCAAGGCGGCCGTGCAGGGCCTACGCATACCCGATGTGGTCTTCGACGAACGTGACAGGCAGGAGCTCCTGGCCACCGCCGACGAGTCATTGGACCTGCTCACCCGTCTCGTCGAAAACCTGCTCGACATGAGCCGCCTGCAGGCCGGAGCACTCGGCGTACACCCGCAATCCACGAGCGTCGCCGAGGTCATCCCGCTCGCCTTCGACGAACTCGGCAGGACCGCCAACGCCGTCCAGATCCGACTCTCCGACGACCTCCCCGAGGCGATGGCCGACCCGGCCCTGCTCCAACGGATCCTCGCCAACCTCCTGTCCAACGCCCTGAAGTACTCCCCACCCGGCTCGCCCCCCACCGTCGCCGCCAGCGCCCACGCTGACCGGGTACACATCCGGGTGATCGACCATGGTCCCGGGCTCGCCGCCGACGAACGAGACCGGGTATTCCTCCCGTTCCAGCGCTCGGGCGACACGCACGGACCCCCCGGCATCGGGCTCGGGCTCGCCTTGTCCCGTGGCCTGGCCGAGGCCATGGGCGGCTCGCTCGAAGCCGAGGACACCCCGGGAGGTGGCCTGACCATGGACCTCGCGCTCACCACGGCGCCGATGCGCGAGCCTGCCCCGGAGCGAGCCGAGGAGGCGATCACCTGATGCGTGTCCTCGTCGTCGACGACGAGCCGCAGATCCTTCGTGCCCTGCGGATCAACTTGAACGCTCGGCAGTTCGAGGTCATCACCGCCGCCGATGGCGCCACCGCCCTCGACGCCGCCAAGACCCAGCGACCCGACCTGTTGATCCTCGACCTAGGTCTCCCCGACGCCGACGGCGTCGACGTGATCCGCTCACTGCGGACCTGGACCGATGTGCCCATCATCGTCCTGTCCGGCCGAGCCGGCAGCAGCGACAAGATCGTTGCCCTGAACCTCGGAGCCGACGACTACGTCACCAAGCCGTTCAACATCGAGGAACTCCTCGCCCGCATCAAGGCGGTCAGTCGCCGCCTCCGCCCCGAGACCGTCGAGGACGAGCCGGTTCAGCTCGGCGGCCTTACCGTCGACCTCGCCGAGAAGGCGGTTCGCAGTGTTGATGGTGAACTGGTGCACCTCACCAAGACCGAGTGGGAGCTCCTCGCCATGCTGGTGCGCAACCCTGGAAAGCTCATCAGCCAACGTCAGCTGCTCCAAGACGTGTGGGGACCTACCTACCTCAACGAGACCCACTACTTGCGCCAGTACATGGCTCAGCTCCGCAAGAAACTCGAACCCGACCCCACCCGCCCCAGATACCTCCTGACCGAACCCGGCATGGGATACCGCTTCATGCCCTGAGGACAAGAGTTGACCCGATGCTCCAGTTGCGCCTCACCTCGCCGCCGTCCCTGACCGATGCCGTCGTCGAGCACCTGCAGAGTGACCCCGCGGTCAGCGCGCTCGTCGTCGTACCCGGCGCTGCGGTGAAGCCAGAAGGCGACCTGATCATGGCGGACCTGCCTCGTGAGGCGGCGAACGAGATCATCGATCATCTGCGCGAACTCGGCGTTCACCGCGACGGGAGCGTGCACCTCGAACCGGTGCGGACATGGATCTCCCGCTCGGGCTTCGACGCCGAGCGCCGGACACCCGGGAGCAGCGCGGACGCCGTCGTGTGGGCCGACGTCACCCAGAGGGCGTACGAGGAGTCGGAGCTCAACTGGACGTACCTGTCGTTCATGACCATGGCCACCGTGATCGCAGGAATCGCGATCGTGCTCGACTCCCAGATCCTGGTCATCGGCGCGATGGTGCTCGGCCCGGAGTTCGTGGCTATTGCGGCACTCGGGCTCGGGCTGGTGCGCGCCCGGCACTCGCTCTTGTTCCTCGCCGCACGCACGCTCATCGTCGGGTTTCTCGTGGCGATCGGCATCACCGCCCTGGCCGCACTCGCCGCCCGTGCCCTGGGGTGGATTGTCGAGGACGACATCACCGGCCCGCGACCGGAAACCGCGTTCATCTATACCCCGGACAAATGGTCCTTCATCGTCGCGGTCATCGCGGCCGCGGCCGGCGTGCTGTCCCTGACCTCGGCCAAGGTCGGCGGCCTTTCGGGCGTATTCATATCGGTGACCACCGTCCCGGCGGCAGGAAACGTGGCGCTGGGACTCGCCTTCGGCGTCGGTCACGAGATCTGGGGCAGCGCCCTGCAGTTGGTGGTGAACCTCACCGGGATGGCGATCGCGGGCTGGCTCACCCTGGCAGTCCAAGAGGTGGTCTGGGCGCGGATGTCGGCGCGTCGTACCCGAGCACTTCGAGGCCTGCGTGGCGGAGAGTCAGGCGACCTCGAGCGGTTCCAGCCGCCGATGGCGGGATAGCGAGAGCGGACTGCTTGACCTTGACCCGGCGTCAGGTTTGCACAGTATTCCCATCTCACCGACACCAGCCATCCACATCGCCGGAATCACCAAGTCGTACGGCGAAGACTCGGTGCTCTGGGGCGTCGACTTCGACGTCGCCCAGGGCAGCATCCTCGCCCTACTCGGCTCCAACGGAGCCGGCAAGACCACCCTCGTGCGGATCCTGTCCACGCTACTGAAGGCAGACGGCGGCACTGCGACCGTGCACGGCTTCGACGTCGCCGCGAACGCCGCTCGGGTGCGGGAGTCGATCAGCCTCACCGGCCAGTTCACCGCCGTCGACGAGATCCTGACCGGACGCGAGAACCTCGTCCTCGTCGCCAAACTGCGCCACCTCGAAGACCCGGGTCGCATCGCGGACGACCTGCTCGCCCGGTTCTCGCTCACAGAGGCAGGGGGGCGACGAGTCGCGACGTACTCCGGCGGCATGCGTCGACGGCTCGACACCGCGATGAGCCTCATCGGAAGCCCGCCCGTCGTCTTCCTCGACGAGCCGACGACCGGCCTCGACCCGCAGGGCCGCATCGAGGTCTCGGGCGCCGTCCGGAAGCTCGCCCGTGGAGGCACCACGGTGCTGCTCACCACGCAGTACCTCGAGGAGGCAGAGCAGCTGGCCGATCGGATCGCCATCCTCCACCGCGGCCGCATCATCGTGAACGACACCCTTGCCGAGCTCAAGGCGCTGCTCCCGCCCGCCAAGGTTGAGTACGTCGAGAAGCAGCCCAGCCTCGAGGAGGTCTTCCTCGCCCTCGTCGGTGACAACGCCCCGGCTGACACCCACGCCGACACCGACCAGGCCGCCACGGCCCAGACCGACCTGTAAGGGAACGACGATGAACAAGCACCTCTTCGCCGACACAGTCACTCTGACCGGGCGCTCCCTGCGCCACATCCTGCGCAGCCCGACACCATCATCACGACGGCCATCACGTCGGTCGCCATGATGCTGTTGTTCGTGTACGTATTCGGCAGCGCGATCGAGACGGGCGAGGGCGGCAGGTACGTGAACTATCTGCTGCCCGGGATCCTGCTGATCACGGTCGCCTCTGGCGTCGCCTACACGTCGTACCGGCTGTTCCTCGACTTGCAGAGTGGGATCTTCGAGCGGTTCCAGTCGATGCCGATAGCGCGGTGGCGACGCTGTGGGGCCATGTGCTGACCTCGCTGGTGGCCAACCTGATCTCGCTCGCGCTGGTCGTGCTCGTCGCGTTGGCGATGGGCTTCCGCTCGGGCGCGGGCGTGCTCGCATGGCTCGGGGTGGTGGGCATCCTCGTGCTGTTCACGCTGGCGCTGACCTGGTTGGCGGTGGTCGCCGGCCTGGCCGCGAAGTCCACCGACAGGGCGGGCGGCTTCGCCTACCCGCTGCTCTTCCTGCCGTTCCTCAGCTCGGCCTTCGTACCGACCGAGGGCATGCCTGGCCCGGTGCGGTGATTCGCCGAGCACCAGCCGGTCACCTCGATCGTGGACACGCTGCGCAATCGGTACGCCGAGCAGCCGCTCGGCAACGACGGGTGGCTCGCGCTGGTCTGGTGCGTCGGCCCCCTTGTCGTCGCGTACGGCTTCGCGATGGCGGCGTCCCAGCGAAAGCTCGCCTAGCCAGAACCCTTCCGCGCTTTCGCGGCAAGATCGGACTCGACGAAGGAGGGACATGCTGACGATCAGCCAGCTCGCGGCCTACGCCGGCTTGACTGTGCGGGCGGTCCGGCACTACCACGCCAAGGGGCTGCTGCCCGAGCCCAAGCGCGACCACTCCGGGTATCGGCGCTACGACGCCGCGGCGGTCGTAGAACTGATCCGGATCAGGACGCTGGCCGATGCCGGAGTGCCGCTCTCTCGGGTGCAGGAGCTCTTGGGTGCTGACGAAGCGGAGTTCTCGGCTTCGGTCGCGGACATCGACCGCCGCCTCCGTGCCGAGATCCGGGAGCGACAACGGCACCGCGAGCGGGTCGCCAGCTCGCGGCGGGTGACCGCCCGGCGCTGCCGCCGGAGGCCGTCGCGTAGCTTGCCCGGCTGCGTGAGCTCGGCATCCCGCAGCGGGCGGTCGACCTGGAGCGCGATGCCTGGATCCTGGTTGCCGCCCAGCTCCACGATCAGATGCCGGCGCTCATGTCCCTGAAGAGCGCCGAGGTCGAGACTCCCGCCGTCAGGGCCCTGTACCTCGAACTGGTCGAGCCGGCCGACTGGGATTGAGACGACCCGCGGCTGCCGGCGTTCGCCGACCGGCTGGTGTCCCTGATCGAGCGGTCGACGGAGGGCTGGGAGGACTTTGAAGAGACAGACGAGTTCGCGCTCGACGACGGTCTGGTCGCACTTCTCGACCAAGTATTCCTCGACACCGTGCCCATTGCCGCGAGGCTGCTGCAGCTGCTGGAGGAGCGCGGTTGGATCGGCCGGACCCGGCTCGAGCGCATCGACCGGGCCCCGAGCAGGGCATCCGGGCGCGGCTGAGCCGGTTGCGCCGTAGACACGGCGCAACTCTGGAGAGCGTGCCGATGGTCCTCCCTACGCTGCACATGATTGACGACTTAGATCGGCGCGGCATCCGCCATGTTGTTTGCCATTGACCCAGAGGTCAGGGCCCAGATGTCGCCAGAACGACGTCCACACAGGGCTCAGCTCGTCCCCGGATGTCCCTGCTCATCCAGATCGTGTACGCGATCTCGACAGCCGTAGTGGCTAAGGCCGTGACCAGAGCCGTGCGCCGACTGCTTACAGATGCGGACAACCAGCGGTCGAGAAACACCAAAGGCGGCTCCCGGAGTTCTCCGGAAACCGCCTCTGACCTGCACTTCTACTTTGTAGCGGGGGCAGGATTTGAACCTGCGACCTCTGGGTTATGAGCCCAGCGAGCTACCGAGCTGCTCCACCCCGCGTCGGTGAGATCAGGTTACGCGACTGCTCGCGGCTCCTCCAAATCGGGGCGGACGTCAGTCCCGGTGCTCACATCCCCATCCCGCCGTCGACCGGCAGGCCGAAGCCGTTGACGAAGCGTGAGGCATCCGAGGCGAGAAGACGACGGCGTCGGCCATGTCGGTCGCGCGGCCCGCGCCGATGGCTGTTGGCACTAGGCCAGGACAGACGCAGTTCACCACCCGTACGCCGTACCTGAGCTTTCCGGTTGCCATCGCCGAGACACGGGTCAGCCGGTCGATCGCTGACTTGGTGGCGGCGTACACCAGTATTCCGGGGAACGCGATCGTGGCGGCGACCGAGGAGATGTTGATGACGCTGCCGCCCTTGTCGATGCTTGAGACCCAGTGCGGTGCTCAGGATGTTGGGTCTTGACGCTTGTCAAGGAATTTCTGGACACTTGTCAAGCACAACGGGCGGCTACCCGGGAATCCCCCATTTCCGGGTAGTCGCTCCACACTCGATTCAGCTGAGCCACGGACGACTCAAGGAGGTGCGCATGGGCATTGCTGCAGTCACGAGGAAGAGGCCCAGACGCGCCCCGGCCGACAGGTACGACGAACGGCGCAACCAGCTCGCCGAGTCGGCGCTGCAGACCCTGGGCGAGCTCGGATATGCCGGAGCCAGCCTGCGGGAGATCGCTCACAACTCCGAGTTCAGCCACGGCGTCGTGCACTACTACTTCAAGGACAAGCTGGAGCTGATCGTCTACTGCGTGCGCTACTACAAGGCGCAGTGCGTGGCCCGCTACGACTCCGTGGTCGCAGACTCCACGAGTCCCGAGGAACTGCTCGACGCCTTCGCGGCCAAGCTGGTCGAGACGCTGCAGGAGGAGGCGCCGATGCACCGCCTCTGGTACGACGTCCGCACCCGGAGCATGTTCGAGGAGCCGCTTCGCGAGGCGGTCACGATGATCGACAAGACCCTCGAGGACATGGTCTGGCGGATCGTCACCCGCTACGCCGAGCTCAGCGGCCGCCCCGTCGCAATGACCCCGGCAGCGGCGTACGGCGTGTTCGACGGCGTGTTCCAGCAGGCACTGCTCGGCCACGTCTCCGGCAGCCCCACGGCCCTGACCGACCTGGTCACCCAGGTGAACGGCCTGATGCCGCTCGTGCTCGCTGACTGAGCCGTTCCACAGGTAAACCCGCTCCGACGCGAGCCCTAGGCTTGGCTCCGCCCGAGCTCGAGCACGGCGACGACGGGAGCAGGTCAGGTGGCACGCAGGGAACCCGGCGCCTTCGGCTCGGTCCTGCTCGGTCCGGCGGACCAGCCGGCCGACCGCCTGCGAGTGCGGATCCAGGTGCTGCTCACGGTCCTGCTGCTCGGGACGAACCTCGTCGGAGCGGGCATCGTGTTCGTGCTCTCGACTCTGGTGATGCCGAGCCCGGCGCCGGATGACGACACCCTGCTGGCGTTGCAGATCGCGGTGCCCGTCTACGTCGGCGTCGCGATCCTCGTGGGCGTGGCCTGGGGGACGGCCGGTGGTCTGAGGGCGCACCGGTGGGTCTTCGAGGAGCGGATCCCTGTCGACGCAGAACGACTCCAGGCGCTCGGCGTCCCCTGGTTCCTGACTCGGATCCAGGCAGGCCTCTGGCTCGGCGCGACGGCACTCTTCACGGTCCTCGCCGCCCTGCTCCAACCCGAGCGCGCCCTCACTACTGCGCTCACGGTCGGCATCGCGTCGCTCATGGTCTGCGCGATCGCCTTCCTGCTCAGCGAGTTCGCACTGCGCCCGGTCGCCGCACGTGCGCTGTCCGGTGAGGAGCGGCTGCGCGTCCGCGGGCTCGGCGTACGACGAAGGGTGCTGCTCTTCTGGGGACTCGGCACGGGAGCACCGGTCGCCGGCCTGATCGTCGTGGCGATCCTGACACTCACGCTGGGCGACGTCTCGCTGACCAAGCTGGCGGTGGTGGTGCTCGTCCTCGGCGGGGCCGTGCTCTGCTTCGGGCTGCTCGTCACCTGGCTCAACTCGCGGGCTGTGGTCGCACCGATCATCGCCGTCCGCAACGCGATGCAGGAGGTCGAGGACGGCAACCTCGACACCGAGGTGCAGGTGTACGACGGCACCGAGCTCGGCCAGCTGCAGGCCGGGTTCAACCAGATGGTCCGCGGCCTCCGCGAACGGGAGCACCTCCGTGACCTCTTCGGCCGGCACGTCGGCCGGGAGGTGGCCGACGCAGCGGCGCTCGGCGACGTCGAGCTGGGCGGCGAGACCCGCGTCGTATCAGTGCTGTTCGTCGACCTCATCGGCTCCACCGAACTGGCGGCCGAGCACGACCCGGCCGAGGTGGTCGAGTTGCTCAACAAGTTCTTCGCCGTGGTCGTCGAGGAGGTCGACCGGCACCACGGGCTGGTCAACAAGTTCATCGGCGACGCCGTCCTCGCGATCTTCGGGGCGCCGGTCGAGCTCACGGACCACGCGAGCCAGGCGCTGGGCGCTGCCCGGGCGATGGCGAAGCGCCTCGCCGAAGAGGTTCCCGAGCTCACGGCCGGGATCGGCGTCGCCACCGGGGAGGCGGTCGCCGGCAACGTGGGTGACGAATCGCGCTTCGAGTACACCGTGATCGGCGACGCCGTGAACGCGGCGGCCCGGCTCACCGAGCTCGCCAAGGAAGTAGACGGCCGCCTGCTGGCCGGCTGGGAGTCCGTGCAGGCGGCCGGCGAGGACGAAGCGAGCCACTGGAAGCGCCACGACACGGTCACTCTGCGCGGGCGCAACACGGAAACCGTCCTGGCGGTCCCCCGGGATTGACGTCGGAGGAGAATCAGCCGAGGTCGACGATCGCGGCAACCGGGCCGCCGCCGTCGGGACCCTGGTGCGCCGCCGAGACCGAGACGAAGACGGCGGGGTCGCCGGTCACGGCGGCCGTGACGCCGCCCACGGCTGCCTTGATCTGGCGGTGCCAGTGCACGTCGGAGTCGTCGAGCATCGCGTTACGCCGCCCGCGGACGACGCCATCCTGCGAGACCTCGCACTTGAGGAAGACGTTCACCAGCCGGTCTTCGAGATCGGAGGTGTGCGGTCGCTCCGGGAGGTCCAGACCCGCGTCCTTGATCGCCGCCCAGATGCCGTCCGCGTCGAGCGCGTCCTTCATCACCGAGTGCCCGATCCGGTAACGCCCGCCGACACCGGGCGCGTTGCCGACCACGACCACCTGAGCCTGGTCGAGCTCCACACCCGACGAACAGGACGCCACGGCCGAGAACAGGGAGCGGTCGTGCATCACGTCGGCGTCGGTCGGCATCTCGATCTCGCCCAGCGCGACGCCGATCCCGAGAGCCGTCGTCCCGTTGGAGAGGTCCATCGACTCGTGGGTGTGCTCGGTCCACACCGTCTTGCCCCGGGACTTGGCGTCGCGGATGGTGTGCACCGTCAGCAGCGGCGTCTTGGTCTGGACGTAGTGCACCTCGGCCGGGTCCGTGATCCCTGCCTTCTCCATCGCGTCCTTCGTCGCCGCGGCGACCTTCTCGATCATCGCCACCCGCCCGATGTCTTCGGGGAGCAGCACCTCGCTCATCGCGAATCCCACGGTGAGCCGCGGCTCATCGGACGCCACGGCATCCTCCGGTGCCACCGTCGCGAAGATCGTGGCGTGCGGGCTGATCACCCCGTCGGTGCCTCCGGACCACACGATCGGGATCTGCTTCACCTGCTCGGCCGGAGCTCCCTTGTCGACGAGCACCTCGCGGAACGCACGGTCCGCGATGATCCGGGTGTAGTCGTTGACGCCGCCGTTGCCCTCGGTCTTGCCGATGATGGCGATCACCCGGTCCGCGTGCATCACGCCGTCGTCGATCAGCTTGGCGAGCTCGCTGGCGTCGGCGACCGAATGGATCGGGACCTTGCGTACTTCGATGGCGTCTGGCATGTCACTGCACTCCTGGTGTCGTCTCTGTTGGGTGGCTCGATGGCGGGTTGTTGGAGGGTGGGGGTGGCTCAGGCAGTACGACGGTGCCGAGGTTTCCGGGCACCGCGTCGACGATGTTGCTCAGGCTGGTGATCACGGCTCGGGTTCCGCCGCGTTCAACGAAGCGGCAGGCCGCGTCCACCTTGGGCCCCATGGACCCGCTGGCGAAGTGCCCCTCGGTGGCGAGCCTCCGGAGCTCGGTCACCGTGACCCGGCCGATCGGGGTGGCGTCGGGTGTGCCGAAGTGCAGCACCGCCTGCGGTACGTCGGTGACGATCACCAGCACGTCGACCCCCACCGTGTCCGCGAGCAGGGCCGCACCGAGGTCCTTGTCGATCACGGCCTCGACGCCGTCCAGGAACCCTTCCTCACGGAACACGACCGGGATCCCGCCGCCGCCGTTGGCGATCACGACAAATCCGGAGTCGACGAGCGCGCCGATTGCAGGGGCGTCGACGATCTCGAGCGGCTCGGGAGACGCAACCATCCGGCGCCAGCCCTTCTCGCCACGGTCCTCCCAGGTTTCACCGTGCTCGACCAGCACCTGCGCCTCGGCCTGTGGCAGGTGGCGGCCGATCGGTTTCGTCGGGTGGCTGAACCCCGGGTCGTCCAAGGCGACGAGGGTGCGCGTGACGACGGTGGCCGTTGGCCGCTCGACGCCCCGTGCCCGCAGGGCGTCGTCCAGGGCGTTCATCAGCACGAAGCCCAGCGTTGCCTGGGTCTGGGCGCCGCACCAGTCCAGCGGCACCGGAGGTACGACGGCGGCGGCGATCTCGTTCTTCACCAGCAGGTTCCCGACCTGCGGTCCGTTGCCATGCGTGATGAGCACGTCCACGCCCTGCGCGACGACCTCGGCCACCGACTCGGCTGCGATCCTCGCCGCAGCGATCTGGTCCTCGGGCCGCGCGCGGCCGTCCGGGTTCGTCATCGCGTTGCCACCCAGGGCGAACAGGACCCTCATGGCAGGTCGACCTCGGCGTACGTCGCCCCGCCGGAGAGACGCGCGTAACCCGGTCCGCGGTCGAAGAACGCCTCGGAGGCGGCCGGTCTGGCGGCCCTCTCGGCCACGGTCGCGTCCGCGTCGTACCCGAGCGAGTCGTCCGCAAGCGAGCCGATGAGCACGACGCCGTACGCCGTCAATCGCCGCCTCCGGCGAGACCTTGCGCCACACCACGTCCCGGACGACGAGGTGCGGATCGCGCTCGAGGGGGTTGCCCCAGCCGCCGCCGCCGGTCGTCCGGATCCGGATCACCTCGCCGGCCCTGACCGGCTCGTCGTCCGCGAGCGCGTCGACCGCCCGCTCGTTCGGCCCGCCCGGGTCGATGACAACCTCGAACGGCTTGCCCGCCAACCCGCCCTTCACGCCCCAGCACGCCAGGATGGATCGGTCGGCGATCGACATGAAGTGCCCGTCCTTGAGCATCCGGATGTGCTTCTCGTAGCCGAGGCCCCCGCGGAACTGCCCGGCCCCGCCGGAGTCCGTCGCGAGGCCGAGGCTTTCCACGCGCAAAGGGAAGCGCGACTCGGTGAACTCGCTGGGCAGGTTCCGGGAGTCGGGTACGACGTGGATCGTGTCCTCGCCGTCGGCGTAGTAGCGCCCACCGGATCCGCCACCGAGCACCTCGCGCATCAGGTAGGGGCGTCCGTCCAGGTCCTCCCCGTAGACGCCGGTGTAGCGGATCGTCTCCTGGTCGGCCGGCATCCGCCCGTCGACGGCTTTCGCCACGACACCCGCCAGCACCCCGAGCAGTCGCAGGATCACGAACGTGCGCGCGTTGGTGGGCGCCGGGAAGACCGGCGTGAGCAGCGTCCCCGGCGGTGGGAACCGCATCTCGATCAGCGGCACGATCCCCTCGTTGACGTCGAGCTCGGCCATCCGCTCCGGGCTCTCGGCGAGATTGCGCAGGATCGGAGCGAGCCACTTCTTCAGGAACACCCCGTCGCTGTAGTTGCCGCAGTGGTTGATCGGGCCCCTGGCCTGCGGGCCGGTGCCCGCGAAGTCGAGGATCAGCCGCTCGCCGTCCGGATCATCGGCCGGCGTACGGGTCATCGAGATCCGCTGGGTGTGCAGCTTCGGCACCTCGACACCGTCGTGCTCGGCGTAGTCCTCCCACACCCACTCCCCCACGGGAATCTGGGAGAGGATCTCGCGACGGTAGGTCGTCGTCGTACGGTCGATGATCGCGTCGAAGCAGGACTCGACCGTGTCCACGCCGTAGCGGTCGAACAGCTCGCCGAGGCGGCGGGCACCCATCAGGCAGGCCGAGCACTCGGCGTCGAGGTCGGCCGCAAGGCTCTCCGGCATCCGGGAGTTGCGGGTCATGATGGCCAGAGCGGCCTTGTTGGGTACGCCGGCGTCCCAGAGCCGGATCGGCGGAACCATCAGGCCTTCCTCGAACACGCTGGTCGCGTGGGAGGGCATCGACCCGGGGACCGCGCCGCCGATGTCGTCGTGGTGGCCGAACGCCTGCACGAAGGCCACCACGCGACGCTCAGTCGACGGTCCGGCGAGGACCGGAACTGTGACACAGAGGTCCGGGAGGTGGCCGATGCCGCCCTCGGAGCGGTAGACGTCGTTGTGGAAGAAGACGTCTCCCTCCTGCATCTCCTCGATGGGGAAGTCGCGCGCGACCGGGTGCACCAACGCCGAGTAGGACCGCCCGGTCAGCTTGCGCAGCAGCCGGTCGTGGATCCCGGCCCGGAAGTCGTGGGCGTCGCGGATCATCGGGCTGCGCGACGTACGTCCGATCGCGGTCTCGACCTCCATCTCGACCGAGGCCAGGGAACCCTGGACGATCTCGACGAGCACGGGGTCGGCACCTGCGCCGGCATCCGCCGTCAGCATGCCGAACGGGAACTGCGTCGGGCGCCCTTCGGCTCTCGCTCATGCGCTCCCCCGTCCTCTGGGCTCCCTCGCGACGATGATGTTCAGGTAGTCGTCGATCCGGGCGGTGAAGCCGGGGTGCAGCGGGACGGTGGAGCCGAACTCCTCGATGATCGCGGGGCCGGTCACGACCGCCCCGGGCACCAGGTCGGGCCGCCACAGCACCGGGGTCTCGACGTACCCCGACTCAGGGTCGAAGCAGACCGGTCGCTTGCCGGTCGTGGTGGCTGCGGTTGACCCAGCGGTCGCCTGCTTCTGGATCTCCGGGCGCCGGATCGGGCCGATGCCGGAGACACGGAGGTTCACCCACTCGACCTGCTGGGTGGGGTCCTCGGCGAAGTCGTAGCCGTAGAGCGCGCGGTGCTCGGCGTGGAACCTGCCGGCGACCGCCCTGAGCACCTGGTCGTCAACGGTGTCCTCGGGTACGGCGACCCGGACCTCGAAGGCCTGGCCGAAGTAGCGCAGGTCGGCGGTACGCACGAACTCGTGGTCGGTGTCCGCGAAGCCCTCCTGGGTGAGCGCGGCCCGCGCCTGGTCGGTGAGCGCGTCGTAGATCGAGACGACCGCGGCCGGCTCGAGTGTCTCGTCCAGCGCGACGTGGGTGCGGACGTAGTCGTTCTTGACGTCGACAGTCAGCAGGCCGAAGGCGGAGACGTTGCCGGGGTTCGGCGGCACCAGCACGGACCTGATGCCGAGCACGTCCATCAGGCGGCACAGCAACAGCGAGCCGGAGCCACCGAAGGTGGTCAGCGTGAAGTCGCGGACGTCGAGACCGCGCTTCACGGTGACCTGGCGCAGCGCGTTGGCCTGGTTCCAGGCCGAGATCTCCAGTACGCCGGCCGCACACGCCTCTGGCGCGAACCCGAGCTTCTCAGCCAGCGCCTCGATGCCGTTGCGCCCGGCGTCGACGTCGAGGGGGATTTCGCCACCCAGCAGGTGCGGCGGGATCCGGCCGAGGAAGACGTGTGCGTCCGTGATGGTGACATCAGTGCCACCCTTCGCGTAGCAGAGCGGCCCGGGGTCGGCACCGGCAGAGTGGGGTCCTACCTTGAGGGTGCCCTCTGGTGAGAGCCAGGCGATGGAGCCCCCGCCCGCGCCGACGGTGACCACGTCGATCATCGGGATCTTGGACGGGAAGGCACCGACGGTGCCCTCCGTCGTCAGGGTGGGCTCGCCGTCGATGACGACCGAGACATCGGTCGAGGTGCCCCCGCCGTCACTGGTCAGCACCTTGTCGAAACCGGCGACCTTGGCGATCAGCGCGGCGCCGAGGGCTCCCGCTGCCGGTCCCGAGAGCACCGTGGTGATCGGCTGGTGCACCACCTCGTCCGCCGAGAGCACACCGCCGTTGGACTTCATCACGTAGAACGGGATCGTGCGGTCGTCGAGAGATCCGAGCCGGCGCTTGATGTTCGTGACGTACGCCGAGAGCCGCGGCTTGACCGCCGCGTCGACCAGCGTCGTCATCGCCCGCTCGTACTCGCGATACTCGCGGAGCACCTCGCTGCTGAGCGAGACCACCGCCTCCGGGTGCTCCTCGGCGAGCACCTCTCGCATCCGCTCCTCGTGAGCGGGGTTGGCGTAGGAGTGCAGGAAACAGACCCCGAGGGTGGTGATGCCCTGGTCCCGGAACCAGCGGGCCGCGTTGCGGGCAGAGACCTCGTCGAAGCTACGCACCTCCGCCCCGGTGAAGTCGAGCCGGCCACCGACGCCCTTGACCAGGTCGCGCGGGACGATGCGACTGGGCTTGACCCAGAAGTAGGAGTTGCCGTAGCCGTCGGGCACTGACTGACGTGCGATCTCGAGCATCGCCTCGTAACCAGCGGTGGTGATGAAGCCGAGCCGCTCGACCTTCCCCTCGAGCAGCTGGTTGGTCGCCACCGTGGTGCCGTGGCAGACAGCCTCGATTGCGCTCGCGTCGGCCCCGAGGAGACCGAGGACCTTGTCGATGCCGGCCAGGAACCCGTCAGCCGGGTTGTCCGGCGTGGACGGGGTCTTGGTCGTCACGATCTCGCCCGACACCTCGTCGAAGGCGACGACGTCGGTGAAGGTGCCGCCGGTGTCGATGCCGATCCTGATGCTCATCATGTGGCCACCGCGGCCTCGAAGCCGGCAGCGATCTCGAGCAACCGCAGGTCCGAGCCGTGCGGCCCGACGATCTGCACACCGACCGGCAGTCCGTCGCTCGTGTGACCGGCAGGCAACGAGATCGCCGGGCACCCGGTCGCGGAGATGAAGTACGCCGAGCGCATCCAGTCAAGGTAGGAGCTCATCGGCCGACCGTTGATCTCGGTGGGGTACTCCTGGTCGGCCGGGAACGGAGGCACCTGCGACACCGGCAGGACCAGCACGTCGTACGACGTGAAGAACTCGCGCATCCGATGCGACAGTGCGGTGCGCTTCCGGTAGGCGCGGGCGACATCCGCACCGGTCAGCGACTCCCCCGCCCGGATGTTCTCCGCGAGGGAGGGCTTGAAGGCGTCCGGGTTCGCTGCCAGCGCCGGCCCGTGCACAGCCCAGAAGTTCCAGGCGCGCAGGGTTCGGAAGGTGTCCTCGGCCTCGACGAGGTCCGGGTACGCCGCGGACAGTCGCGCGCCGTGGCTGCTGAAGACCTTGGCGGCGACCTCGTGCAGAGCTTCCACCTCGTGGTCGACCTCGAAGGCACCGCCGAGATCGACCGACGAGGCAACACGCAGCCCCTGCAGGGAGGCTGCTTCGGGTGTGGCGAAGGTGGCGCCGGGGTCGCCGAGTGCCTGAGGCGCACGTGGATCTGGCCCCGCCATCACCGAGAGCAGCAGCGCCAGGTCACCCACGTTGCGCGCCATCGGTCCGGTGACCCCGAGCGTCTCCCAGTGGTTGAGGGCAGGCCAGTCCGGGACGCGTCCCAACGATGGCCGCAGTCCGACTACCCCGCAGAACGAAGCAGGGTTGCGCAACGAGCCGCCCATGTCCGAACCGTCTGCCAGCGGCACCATGCCTGCGGCCAGGGCCGCCGCCGCTCCCCCGCTGGACCCACCCGCGGACCGGCCCAGGTCGGCCGGGTTGCGCGTGGTCCCGAAGATCGTGTTGAAGGTGTGGGACCCGGCCGCGAACTCCGGCACGTTCGTCCTGCCGAGCAGTACGACGCCCGCGCCCCTGATCCGCTCGACGGCCAGCGAGTCGGCGTCCGAGACGTTGTCGGCATGGAGGGGCGAGCCGAAGGTGGTGCGCCAGCCGGCCACCAGATGCGTGTCCTTCACTGCGAACGGCAGGCCGTGCAGCGGGCCCAACGGGCCGCCGGAGACCGTTGCCTCGTCGACGGCCGCCGCAGAGGCGCGAGCCCGGTCGGTGTCCAGCGAGACGATGGCGTTGACCTCGCCGTTGCGCTCTTCGATCCGGGTCAGATGGAGGTCGAGCAGCTCCCGCGCGGAGATCTGGCGCTCGCGAACCGCCCGCGCCATCTCGTGGGCGGTCGACTCGACCGTGAGGTTGGCGCCAGTCACCGGCGTCGCCCTCCCAGCGCGACTCCCGCGGCGACGCCGAGCAGCACCAGTCCGGCACCCACGGCAACTCCCTTCAGGAAGTCCGGGCTGACGGGTGCCTGGCCGGCCGCGGGGGCCGGCGCGGTGAAGACCTGTCCTTCGCCGGACGCGCGCGACGAGACCCCGACTTCGGGCCTCTTCTCGGTCCCCGTCAGGACCGCGTCGACGTTGCCGAAGAACTCGCCGGCCATCCGGCGGGAAACGCTGGTGAGCATCCTCTGGCCAACCCCACCAACCATGCCGCCGACGATGGCATCGGCCTCGTAGGCGACGACGGTGGTGTCGTCACCACCGTCGCGGAAGGCGACCTTCACCTCGGCACCGACCGTGCCGGGCGCACCGGATCCCTGGAGCTTCATCAGCAGCGACTCGTGTCGCTCGAGGTCGGAGAGGACACAGGATCCCGAGTAGGTACCCCGGATCGCGGCCACCCCGGCCGTGACGGTCATCGAGTAGGCGTCCTGACCGGCCGACTCGAGCCGCTCGCAGCCCGGAATCGTGCGGACCAGGACGGCGGGGTCGAGCAGGGCATCCCACACCTGGTCGATGGATGCGTGCAGGACGGATTCGCCGGTGAACCTCATCAGGTCTCCTCTTGGTGCTGGGCCCGCAGCTCGAACAGGTCGGAGGGTGAGATCGGCATGGTGGTGATCTGGAACCCCTCGGCGTCCTCGATCGCGGCGGCGAACATCGCCGACGCCGGGATCACCCCAGCCTCGCCGACACCCTTGATGCCCAGCGGGTTGAGGGGCGACGGTGTTTCGAGGTGGTCGATCTCGATCGTGTCCGGGACCTCGGTGACGTAGGGCATCAGAAAGTCCATGAACGAGGCGTTCTGCAGCTGCCCGTTCTCGTCGTACGCCATCCGTTCGTAGAGGGCGCCGCCCACACCCTGGGCGACACCGCCGTGGATCTGGCCTTCGACGACCATCGGATTGATCACGCGACCGCAGTCGTGGACAACGGCGTACTTCAGGATCGTGATCTCGGCTGTCTCCGGGTCGGTCTCGATGATGGCTGCGTGCATCCCTGCGGCGAAGGTGGCCCGCTCCGGCGAGTAGAAGTCGCGACCCTCGAGACCGGGTTCGTCGTCCTCGGCCACCGGAGGCTTGCCGGGGTCACCGACCGAGAACTGGGTCGCCGCCCTGGAGGCTTCGTCGAAGGCATAGCGGAGAGGGTTCGAGAGCACCGACACCGTGCCCAGGTCGAGCTCGACCCCTGGCGCACCCTTCACCGAGACCACGCCGTCGACGATCTGCAGGTCGCCGACGTCGGCCTCGAGTGCCTCGGAGGCGATCCTGAGCACCTTTTCCTTCGCCCGCCTGGCCGCCAGGTGAACCGCGGAGCCGCTCATCACCGCGGCGCGCGAGGCGAACGTACCCACGGCGTACGGCATCCGGCGGGTGTCCCCGGTGACCACCTCGACGTCCTCGAAACGGCACCCGAGCTCGTCGGCCACCAGCTGCGCGAAGACGGTGGCGTGGCTCTGTCCCTGGGTGGTCAGCCCGGTCGCAACCTTGACCTTGCCTGAGGTTTCGATGTGCACGTGCGCACCCTCGTAGGGACCGACACCGGTGCCCTCGACGTAGCAGGCCAGGCCGATCCCGACTCGTCGCCCTTGCGCTTCCATCTCGGCACGGAAGGCCGGGAACTCGTCCCAGCCGACGAGGGTCTTGATCATCTCCAGCAGCGCCGGATAGTCACCGGAGTCGTACTCCAGCTCACGGCCGTCCTGGAACACCAGGCCGTGGTCGTAGGGAAACTCGTCGGGCTGGATGAAGTTGACCGACCGGACCTCGGCGCGATCCTTGCCGAGGAAGGCCGCGATGGCGTCCAGCGTGCGCTCCATGACGAAGCAGCCCTGCGGCCGTCCGGCCCCTCTGTAGGGAGTGACCATCACGGTGTTGGTGTAGAGCGACTCGAAGGCAACGCGGTAGTTGCTGGGCTTGTAGGGGCCGAGCAGCTGCGTCGAGGTGATGATCGGCACGATCAGGCCGTACGGCGTGTAGGCGCCGTGGTCATGCCAGAACTGCACGTCCAGGCCGAGCAACCGGCCCTCGTCGTCGAACCCGACCTCGACGTGGTGCACCTGCCCGCGTTCGTGGGCGGAGGAGATGAAGTGCTCGCGCCGGTCCTCGGTGAACTTCACCGTCCGGCCGAGCGCTCGAGCCGCGAGCGGAACGAGGAGCTCCTCCGGCCACGGGTGGTTGATCTTGACCCCGAAGCCGCCACCGACGTCCGGGGTGATCACGTCGACCTGGGCCAGGTCGAGGTCCAGCTTGACCGCGACCACGGCGCGGACACCGGTCGAGGTCTGAGTCGAGGTCCACACCTGGAGACGGTTGATGTCGGAGTCCCAGCGGGCGACTGTGCCACGTCCCTCGAGCGGCATCGAGGCACTGCGTTCGATGGTCAGGTCGAGCTCGAGGCGGTGCGGGGCGGCAGCGACGGCCGCCGGTGCGTCACCGACGTGCTGCTCCATCCGGGCCCCGATGTTGCCCGGGACGTCCTCGTGGACGAGTCTCGCAGCCGCGCGCGCGTTGGCGATTCCCACCACGGGTTCGAGGAATTCATAGGTCACCTTGATCCGGTCGACGGCGTCCTCCGCGACATAGCGGTCGTCCGCCACGACGAACGCGACGGCCTCGCCGACATGGTTGACCTCGTCCTTGGCCAGGGCGTACTGCGTGCGGCCGTGGGTCAGGGCCGGGTGCGGGATCAGCATGGGAAGCGGCTCGGCCATGGGGCCGGTGAGGTCGTCGTACGTCCACACGGCGTGCACGCCATCGAGGTCGAGCACCTCCTCCACGTCGATGTCGACGATGCGCGCATGCGCGTGGGGAGACCGCAGAACAGCGGCGTGCAGCGTGTCCGGCGAGACGGCGATGTCGTCTGCGTAGCGGCCCCCGCCACGCAGGAAGCGATGGTCCTCGACCCGCTGGACCCGAGTTCCGAAGAGCTTCGTGGTCATGTGCTTTCACCGTCAGCCAGCTCGGCCGCCCGTACGACGGCCGCCACGATGTTCTGGTAGCCCGTGCACCGGCACAGGTTCCCGGCGATCATGTCCTTCGCGTCCTCGCGCGTCGGCCGCGGGTTCTCCCGCAGCCCGGCGGTGATCGTGGTCAGGAAGCCGGGGGTGCAGAAGCCGCACTGGAGTCCGTGGCACTCGAGGAACGCCTGCTGGACCGGACCGAGCGCCCCGTCATCCTCCGTCAGGCCCTCGACGGTGGTGATCTCCGTGTCGACGGCGGAGACCGCGAACATCAGGCACGACCGCGCGGGTCGACCGTCTACCAGGACCGTGCATGCGCCGCACACTCCGTGCTCACAGCCGACGTGCGTGCCGGTGAGTCCCAGGTCGTGGCGCAGCGCGTCGGAGAGCAACCGGCGTGCAGGCACCGCGATGTCGTGGGCCGCGCCGTTGACGACCAGGCGTACGTCGTGCAGGTGCTCACTCATCGCGACCTCCGCAGCGCATCGTCGTACGCCGAACGCAGCACTCTCGCCGTCAGCACGCGCACGAGCTGTGCGCGGTAGGCAGCCGTCGCGTGGATGTCGGCCGCCGGGTCGAGCGACGACAGCGCCCGCTCGCCGGCCTCGGCGAGCGTCGAGTCGTCCATGCCCTGCTCGAGAGCAGCAGTCAGGTCCACCACGGTCGGGACCTCGTTGACCGAGAGGTAGCCCACCCTGGCCTCGACAACGGCATCATCCTCAAGGCGCACCTTCGCCGCGACGCCGCAGAGCGCGTAGTCCCCGTGCCGACGCGCGACCTCGTCGAACGCGACGCCGGCCCCGACCTCGAGGGCGGGGAAGAAGGCCGAGACCGCGATCTCGTCGTGATGCAGCGAGGTCTCCAACGGACCGACGAAGAGCTCGGCGGCATCGATGGCGCGCGTTCCAGCGCTGGACTCGACGTCGACCGAGCCACCGAGCAGCGAGAGCACGACCGGCATCTCGGCAGCGGCGTCAGCGTGCACGATCGAGCCGACCGTGGTGCCCCGGTTGCGGATCGTGGCGTGTGCCACGCGTGCCAGCGCCATCGACACAAGCGGCTGGACCCGGCGTACGTCGGCCGAGGCCAGGACGTCCGCGTGCCGGGCCAGGGCGCCGATCCGCACGCCCTGATCAGTCACCACGATGCCGGACAGGCCAGGCAGCCCGTTGATGTCAACGAGCATGCTGGGCGCTGCGAGCCGCATCGACAGCAGCGGGACCAGGCTCTGGCCACCGGCCAGCACCTTCGCGTTCGGCTCCCCGGCCAGGGCCGCTGTGGCATCGGCGAGCGACCCGGGCCGGAGATAGTCGAACGGTGCTGGCTTCACAGGGCCTTGGTCACCTCATCGGCGCCGCGCTCGCTGCCGGGGGAATGACGCGGAGCCACGAGGTGGTAGAACACGATCACCAGGATCGTCCCCAGGGCGATGCCGGTGAGCTCGAAGTCGTCGGTGATCTTCAAGGTGACGCCGCCGATTCCGGCAACCAGACCCGCGGCCAGCCCGACCAGGTTGACCGGGTTGCCGAAGTCCACCCGGTTCTCGACCCAGATCTTGGCGCCCACCAGCCCGATCATGCCGTACAGCACAACGGTGATCCCGCCGAGTACACCACCAGGGGTGGCGCTGACGATCGCCCCGAACTTCGGGCACAACCCCAGCAGGATGGCCACGCCTGCGGCCACGTAGTAGGCAGCGGTGGAGTAGACGCGGGTGGCGCCCATGACGCCGATGTTCTCGGCGTACGTCGTGGTCGGCGAGCCGCCGAACGCCGACGCGAGCGCGGTCGCGAAGCCGTCCGCGCCGATGGCCCTGCCCATGTAGGGGTCGAGGTCGTTGCCGGTCATCTCCGCGACTGCCTTGACGTGTCCGGTGTTCTCCGCGATGAGGGCGATCACGCCGGGCAGGACCAGCAGGATGAAGGTCATCGAGAAGCTCGGTCCATGCACGGCGGAGACGCCGTCTCCGAGGGTGCCGCTGGGGAAGCCGATCCAGTCTGCCGATTTCACGAGTCCCCAGGTGATGCGGTCGTGGTCCTCCACCTCGAAGTTGTTCAACGAGTTCGGCGAGTTGATGCTGCCGGCGACCAGGTCGAGGAGCCAGGACAGCAGGTAGCCGAAGATCAGCGCCAGGAACACCGCGATCCGCGACCAGAATCCCGGGAACAGCACGGCGGCACAGACCATGAAGGCGGCGGTCAGCAGGGCGACCCACTGGTCCTGCGGCCAGTAGATCTGGGCGACCACGGGAGCGAGGTTGAACCCGATCAGCATGACCACGGCTCCGGTGACAGCGGGTGGCAGGACCTTGTGGATCAGCCCGGAGCCAGAGAAGTGCACGAGCACGCCAACCAGCATCAAGACGATGCCGGCGACCATGATCGCCCCGGTGACATCGGAGGAGTCACCTCCCTGGGACCGGATCGCGGCAACGCTCGCCACGAAGGAGGCGCTGGTGCCGAGGTAGCTGGGCACCTTGTTGCTGCAGATCAGCAGGAACAGGATCGTGCAGATGCCGGAGAACATGATCGCGAGGTTGGGGTCGAGACCCATGACGATCGGGAAGACGAACGTCGCCCCGAACATCGCTACGACGTGCTGAGCGCCGAGCCCGGCTGTTCGTCCCCAGGTCAGGCGCTGGTGCGGCGCGACCGCCTCACCGGGCTCCGGATGGACCACGTCCCACTTGAAGATCGATGCCATGGCAGTTCCTCCTCACTCGGTGGTTCCGAGAAACCACAACCTAGTCATCCATGACACCGCGTCGCGGGCGATGGATGTCGCAGGAACGCCGCGTGGTGCATACCGGGTCCACAGGTCCACGCACATGCCGAGACGGCGCTTGTGTCCCGCGATACGCCACCGAGACGGCGCCTGTGTCCCGCGATAGACCGCCGAGACGGCGCTTGTGTCCCGCGATAGACCGCCGAGACGGCGCCTGTGTCCCCGCGCTGGTGGGACATTGGCGCCGTCTCGCCGAGTTCTGGTGAGACATTGGCGCCGTCTCGGCGTAATTGGGTGACGGGGACGGCGTGGTGCATACCGGGTCCACAGGTCTAGCGTGAGGTGACGTGGTCCCAGTCAGCGCCCCGCCCCGGGTCTTCGCCCGGTTGCGCAGAGCACCATCGGGGCCTGTCCGGGTCCTCCACCGCGGCGCCCACGCGGTGTACGTCGACGTGGGCGGCTGGTGCGTCGGGGTCGTCGACCAGCACGCCGTCGAGGTCCCTTGCGCACTCGGCGCTCGCACCGACGACCTGGCGGCGCTCGGAGCCGGTCCGGCGTACATCCGGGCCGGCGTGCTGCACCTTTCGGGAGTCCCGCTCGTGATCGGCAGGATGCGGTACGTCGGCGTACCAGCCTGGCGCCCGCGGCGACCCGCCCACCACCCCATGCCTGTGGCCGCGCTGGACACCCGCACTGTCGGGCGCCTGGTCGGTGCCGGCGATGGGCTGACACCCCGGGGTGACGACGTGCTCTGCGGCTGGCTGGCCCTGCACCGCGCGGCCGGTATCCCCACCCCCGACGTCGACGAGGCGATCCGGACGAGGAGCGAGCACACCACGGTGCTGTCCGCGACCCTGCTCGAATGCGCCATGTACGGCGAGGTGATCCCCCAGTTCGCGACCTACATCACGGCGATCGGTTCGGCCGCACAGACCGCTGCCGAGAGAGACTTGCTGGCGGTCGGACACTCGACCGGCGCCGGGCTGCTCGAGGGTGCTCGCTGGGCCACTTCGGAGATCGACACATCGCTCGGGGCTACCGCGTGAGTGCCAGCGTGAGCGGAGACGGGCTCGTCCACGTCGAGCTGCGCCCGGGTGCGTACGCCGACTCGGTCAGGCTGCTCCAGGTCAGCAGGGTCGTACAGGGGATCGCCGGGGTCGCCGCTGCGCAGGTGGCGATGGCGACCACCCTCAACCTCGAGGTCCTCGGCCAGATGGGCTTCGTCGTCCCGCCGGAGGCCACTCCCAACGACATGGTCGTCGCCTTAAGCCTGGAGGACCCCGAGGCCCTCGACCGCGCCCTGGCCGGCGTCGACGCCGCACTGCAGGACATGAAGAGCCCGGCGGAAGGACCCCGCGACCAGGCCCTGCCGCGTACGACTGCCACGGCGCTGCGGGGGGTCACCGACGGGCTCGTGCTGGTGTCCGTGCCCGGGGCTCACGCGATGGTGGAGGCGATGGATGCCCTCGACGCCGGTTGTGACGTGATGATCTTCAGCGACAACGTGCCGGTCGAGCAGGAGGTGGAGCTCAAGCGCGTCGCGTCCGAGCGTGGGCTGTTGGTCATGGGCCCCGACTGCGGTACCGCTGTGGTGGACGGCATCGGCCTCGGCTTCGCCAACATCGTGCAGCCCGGACCGGTGGGCATCGTCGCCGCCTCCGGCACCGGCTGCCAGCAGCTGCTCGCCCTGCTGGACCACGCCGAGGTGGGCGTGAAGTCCGCACTCGGCGTGGGCGGGCGCGACCTGTCCGCGGAAATTGGCGGAGCCTCAACCTTGGCAGCGCTGGAGCGGCTGGACGCCGATCCCGATGTGGAGCTCATCGTGATGGTCTCCAAGCCCCCCGACGAGAAAGTCGCCGACGCAGTCCGGTCCCGGGCGTCCGGGCTCTCGACGCCTGTCAGGCTCGCCCTGCTCGGGCCGGGCCAACCCGACCTCACCGCCACGGCCGAGTCGGTCCTGGCCAGTCTCGGCCGTGGAGTACCGGACTGGCCGGTGCGCGCACCGGCCACCCCGCTGACGGCGGCCTCGGCTCACTCATCGGGTCGCTGGCTGCGTGGCCTGTTCGTCGGTGGCACGCTGTGTGACGAGGCGATGCTGATCGCGTCGGCCGAGCTCGGCCCGGTCCACAGCAACATCCCCCTGGACCGCGGCCTCACGCTCGACCCACACAAGCCGGCTCCGGCGCACCACACCATGGTCGATTTCGGCGACGACGCGCTGACCGCGGGGCGGGCGCATCCGATGATCGACCCCAGCCTGCGGCTGGAGCACCTGGCCCAGGTGGCGTACGACGACGAGACTGCGGTGATCCTGCTCGACGTCGTGCTGGGCCACGGCGCCGAGCCAGATCCGGCGTCCACGCTTGCCGTGGCGATCGAGTCGATCCGTCAGCCGGTTGTCGTCACGGTGGTCGGCACCCGGGCCGACCCGCAGGACCTGGTCCGCCAGGTGGGGCTACTGGTCGACGCCGGCGCCGAGGTGCACCTCTCCAATGCTGGGGCAACCCGGCGAGCACTTGAGCTGATGGGGCAGCCGTCATGACCGCACATGTCGTCAACGTGGGCGCCGACCTCTTCGCCGACGCGGTCTCCGCCCAGGCCGTCGGCGTCACCAGGGTCGACTGGCGCCCCCCGATGCCGGGAACCGAGCGTGACCTCGCCACCCTGGCGGCCGACCCGCTGCGCCGCGATGCGAACTCGAGTGCACTCTCCGCCCTGCTCCGCACGACAGCCCAGCTGGTCGACGTCGCGCCCGCATCCGACGTACTCAATCTGCAGCCCGGAGAGTTCCTGCATGCAGGGCCCCCGATCAGCTGGGCGACGGCCTCTGGCCCGCTTCGGGGAGCCCTGATGGGATCGGCTGCCCTCGAAGGCCTCGTCGCCGACCCGGAGGACGCTGTCGCTCTCTTCGAGGCGGGTACGTCTGTCTCGCTCGAGCCCTGCCACCACCGCAGCACAGTCGGACCGATGGCCGGGGTCGTGACGCCGAGCATGTGGATGTTCGTTCTCGAGGACCCGACCACCGGGCGTCGTACGCACTGCTCACTCAACGAGGGCCTGGGCAAGGTGCTGCGGTACGGCGCGTACGGCCCCGAGGTGCTCACCCGGTTGCACTGGATGAACGACGTCCTCGGACCGCTCCTGCAGCGAGCGGTCCGTACGACGGTGGAGGATGGCGGACCTGTCGACGTGACGGGCATCCTCACCCAGATGCTGCAGATGGGCGACGAGGCGCACAACCGCAACCGGGCGGGCACCTTGATGCTCCTGCGCGACCTCGCGCCCGCGATGGTCACCAGCGGGATGGACGCGGCTGACGTCGCCGCCGGTCTGCGCTTCGTCGGCGGCAACGACCACTTCTTCCTGAACCTCGCGATGCCGGCCTGCAAGCTCGCGCTGGACGCCGCCCGCGGCACCCCGGGCTCGACGATGGTCGTGGCGATGTCACGCAACGGCACCGAGTTCGGCATCCAGACCGCCGGCACGGGCGACGAGTGGTTCACCGGACCGGCCCAGGTGGCCGACGGCCTCTACCTCGGTGACTACGGGCCGGACGACGCCAACCCGGACATCGGCGACTCGGCAATCACCGAAACCGCCGGGATCGGCGGGTTCGCGATGGCCACCGCGCCGGCGATCGTCCGGCTGGTCGGTGGCTCGGTTCCCGACGCACTCGCCACCACTCGGAGGATGCACGAGATCACCCTCGGTGAGAACCCGCGCTGGTCGGTGCCGGCCCTGGAGTTCCAGGGCGTGCCGAGTGGCATCGACGTCACTCGCGTGTGCCGCACCGGGATCCTCCCGCAGATCAACACCGGCATGGCCGGCCGCCTGGCGGGAGTGGGTCAGGTAGGTGCCGGGCTGGTCACGCCCCCCGCCGAGATCTTCCCGAAGGCACTCGCAAGGCTCGCCGAGCTCGCGCGACAGCGTCAGGCGGGCCAGGGACCCGACCTTAGGGAGCCGGAGGCTTGGCGGTGAGCGCCCGCTGCACCAGGGCCCTGGCCTCGTCGACGGCCTTGGCGTAGCCCTCCAGGTCCCCTGCCTTCAGGGCAGTGTCGGCCTCGGTGAACTTGCGGTCGGCCTGCTGCAGGAGCCTGAGCGCGGCAACCGGAAGATTCTGCGTGTCTCCGCCAGAGTCGGGCTCGGGGTCCGGGTCGCCGCCGGAGTCGATCGGCGTGGAGCCAGTGCCGGCCGCACGTGAGACCACGTCCTGCAGCGCGGCCGCGAGCGTTGGCCCGATCCCGACCTCCTTGCCGAAGGAGACGAGGACGAAGGTCAGGCCCGGGTAGTTACCGGCACCCCCCTCGCGCACGGTGTACAGCGGCTGGACGTAGAGCAGCCCGCTGCCGACCGGCAGGGTGAGCAGGTTGCCGTACTCGGCGGTGACGTCCGCGCGCTTGAAGGCGAGCAGCTGCTGCGCCACCTTGTCGTCACGCTGGAACTGGTTGGCGATCTGACCCGGCCCCGGTACCTGGGTGTTGTCGGGTAGCCGCAGGATCTGGAACTTCCCGTAGGTGTCCGGCTTGGCGGCGTCGGCTCCCACCGACATGTAGGAGGCGAGGTTCTGCTTCTTCTGCGGGACATAGACACTGGTCAGCGAGAACTCCGGCTCGTCGCCCGACGTGGTCGCGACCGAGAGACGGTACGGCGGCTGCTTGCGGGTCGAGGCCGAGGTGTCCTGCGGAACGTCCCACTGGTCGTTGCCCTCGTAGAACGTCTTCGGGTCGAGCACGTGGTAGGCCGCCAGCATCTCCCGCTGCACCTTGAACAGGTCCTCGGGGTAGCGCATGTGCTCGAGCAGTGCCTCGGGAATCTCGCTCTTGCTCTCCACGACACCCGGGAACGCCTTCTTCCAGACCTTCAGGATCGGGTCGCTGGTGTCCCACTCGTAGAGCTTCACAGTGCCGTCGTAGGCATCGACCGTGGCCTTGACCGCGTTGCGCATGTAGTTGATCTGGTCGGTCGGCAAGGTGGCGTACGCCGAACGCGGGTTGACCGCGTCGGAGGTCATCTCCTGTAGCGAGTCCTTCTCCGCCAGCGGGTACTTGTCGCTGGTGGTGTAGCCGTCGAGGATCCACACGATCTTGCCGTCGACCACTGCCGGCAGTGCGTCGGAGTCCATGGTCAGCCAGGGCGCGACCTTCTGCACCCGCTCGCGCGGCGAGCGGTCGTAGAGGATCTTGCTGTTCTCGTTGACTCGCGAGGACAGCACGATGTTGGCGTCGCCGAAATGCACGGCATAGAGCAGCTTGCGGAAGATGTTGCCGACACCGACGCCGTCCTTGCCCTCGTAGGTGTTGGTCTTGGACTGGCCGGGATCGCCGTCTCCCTGCGGGATGTCGAGCTCGATGTCGTTGCCGCCGGGCGCCTTGCCGACGATCGAGTACGGCGGGCTCTGCTCACCGAAGTAGATCTGCGGCCGGTATCCGTCATCGCCCTGCGAGTCGCTGATCGCGCCCCGGGGCGGCAGGTCCTCCTCGGCCCACACCGGCTCGCCGTCGTTGCCAACCGGCTGGTCTCCAGTGTTGCGCTGGTTGCCGAAGGCAGCGATCAGGCCGAAGCCGTGGGTGTAGACGGTCTTCTCGTTCGCCCACTTCTTCTGTCCGTCGGGAAGGCCTTCGAGGTGCATCTCGCGCGCCGCGATGACGACGTCGCGCTCCTGGCCGTTGACCGGGTAGCGGTCGACGTCCAGCACACCCGGGACGCTGTAGTAGCCGCGCACCTGCTGGAGCTGTTCGAACGTGCGCGAGACCAGCTGGGGGTCGACCAGCCGGATGCCCGGAAGCGAGGCGGCGTCGGTGCTGAGCTGCGCCTGCGACAGCTTGGTCTGGGCGTCGTAGTTCCTGACCGTGGTGTCCTCGAGGCCGAACGCGGATCTGGTGGCCTGGATGTTCTTGCTGATGTACGGCGCTTCCTTGTCCGGCTCGTCGGGCTTGACCTGGAACCGCTGCATCAGGCCCGGCCACACTGCTCCGAGCAGGACGGCCGAGACAGCGAACAAGGCCAGCCCGACGCCGGGCAGCAACCAGGTGCGCCGCAGGATGTTCGCAAAGAACAGCACCGCGCAGATCACCGCGATGAACATCAAGATGTTCTTCGACGGGAGCACCGCATGGTCACGGGTGTAGGTCATGCCGGTGACGATGCCGCCGGTCTGTGAGGTCAGGTCGAACCGGTCCAGCCAGTAGTCGAGGCCCTTGAGCAGCAGGAACACCCCGAACAGCGCAGAGAGCTGCGCCTGCGCAGCGCCGGAGACCTTGTCCGTCGCGGACTGCAGCCGGATGCCGCCGTAGAGGTAGTGCACGACCGCCGCGAGCAGCAGGGCGGTGAAGACTGCGGTCATCGCGAAATCGATGAGGAAGTGCAGCCAGGGAAGACTGAAGACGTAGAAGCCGATGTCCTTGTGGAAGTACGGGTCGGCCTTGCCGAACTCCTCGCGGTTGGTCCAGAGCAGGAACGTGCGCCACTTGCCGGTGGCCGAGACTCCGGCGAAGATCCCGAAGATCACGCTCACGCCGACCAGCAGCAGTCGGCGCATCGGGGTGACGACCTCGCGGTAGCGCTCCAGGTTGGCCTGCTCGGGCGAGTGTGGCCGGAACATCGGACGGAGCCGGAAGGCGAGGAACAGGTTCAGCCCCACCACCAGGGCCATGAACCCGCCGAATGCGGCGAAGAGCAGCACGCGCGTCCAGATCAGCTTCGAGAACACCTCGCTGTAGCCGATGCTGCCGAACCACAGCTTGTCGGTCCAGATGCCCGCGAACAGCGAGAACCCGATGACCACCAGCCCGACGACGATGACGGTGAGCAACAGCGGCCTGGGGCGACGAGGTCCGCGCGGGACCCGGCCGGGAGGCCGACCTCCGGGTTCGCCACCGGCGGGCGCACCCGCTGGCTCTTGTGCGAAGAAGTCACTCATTGTCTCGGGGGTCTCCGACATCTGGTTCGAGGGTGGTGTACAGCAACTCTAGAAGGGCAGGTACAAGATCTGGCCCAGCAAGCACCATGTCGTCGTCGTCGTGCGCTCGCTGCCGGATCGCGCAGAACCCCTCTCCGGTGCGCAGGGCTCCCGCGACGATGCGTGCTTCCTCACGGTCGGGATGGGCCGCGGCGTACTCCGCCGCAGCCTCGGCCTCCGGCGGAAGCTGGCTCGCGTCCGGCGGCACAGTCATCGCCTCCAGGACCACGGCACAACCCGCCACCTCCGGCGGCCACAGGATGCTCGCGAGCAGCTCCTCGAGGCTCTCCGAGGTGGTCTCCTGCTCCACCGGGGTCAGGCCGTGGTCCTGCGCCTGCACTCCCAGCAGCTCGGCGAGGTGCGGCTCGCGCTGCACGAGGTCTGAGGTCTCCACCAACGCGAAGAGCTGCGCCGGTTGGTCCCATCCCGAGCGCGAGGCGTGCGCCTCCACCTCCCGCACCGCGTCGGCGAGCGCAGCCGAAGGATCCTGTATCGGGCTCACTTCGTGCACCTCGCCATCTTCGCGTCAGGGTCCTTCGCCCAGGCCTGCACGTCCCCGATCGCCTCCTCGAGCGTGGTCACCTTCACGAGCCGCATCTCCTCGGGGTCGTTCTGCGCGTCCAGGACCTCGGCGCAGTTGGCCGACGGCACCAGGAACAACTTGGCCCCGTCGGCGTTCGCACCGACGAGCTTCTGCTGGATCCCGCCGATCCCGCCGACGTTGCCCTGCGCGTCGATCTCACCGGTCCCTGCGATGACCTTGCCCTGCGTGAGAGAGCCGGGCGTCAGTACGTCGTAGATGCCCAGGGCGAACATCAGCCCGCCCGAGGGTCCACCGATGCTCTCGTCGAGGTTCAGGTCGACGTCGAAGGGAAACTCATAGCAACAGGGTTCGACACCAATCCGCACGGCGCTGTCCTTCGCGTCCACACTCGAGCGGGTGGTCGTGAGCGTCCGTTTCAGCACCTTGCTCTTCCGTCTCACCTCGAGCTTGACCTCGGACCCGATGGGCCGGGCCCGGATGAGCCGGGTCAACGCCTCGAGGGTCTGCACCTTGCTGTCGTCGACAGCGAGCACGACGTCGCCCGCTTCGAGCTTGCCGTCGGCGGGACCACCCTTCTCCACCTGAGCGACCCGCACCCCGGTCTTGAAGGAGATGTCCAGCGCTCGCAGGGCAGCCGCCACTGCGTCGTCCTGGGAGGAGTCCATCTGGGCTGTGGACTCCTCGCGGACACTCTCCTTCGTTGCGGTGTCGGGGTAGATCGCCTCACGGGGATAGACCGCAGTGTCGGGATCGAGCCAGGCCCTGATCACTTGGGGGATGCTCACCTTGTCCTTGGACTTGTCCGGCCCACTCGGTATGACGGTGGTGAGCCGAAGGCCGCCGTCATCGCGGTAGGACGCACGGCCCGAGACGCTGATGATGTCCTTCTTCTCGTACTTGCCGAGCACGTTGACCGTCGGACCGGGCGAGAACGTCACGTACGGCACCGGCTGGCGCAGAGCGATGGCCGAGAGCACGACCACGAGCACGACCGCGAGCAGTCCGGCCTTGGTGCCGCGACTCAGGCGAAAGTCTGCGGGCCCGGGCATGACGCAAGCCTCTCACTGGGCGACAACCGAACGAGGGCGGCCCCGGTGCGATTCGTCAGGCGGAGCGACGGGAGCCGTCGCCCGGCTCTGGCGTGCGCTCACCCGTTGCAGGCGGCTTCTGGGAGGGGCGTACGGCGATTCCGGTGCTGCGCTCGCGCATCGGGCGGGGCGCACTCACTCGGTTGGTGACCTCGCTGGGCAGGTCTCGCATGATCGCCGCCGCGAAGCGTTCCTGCGCGGCGTCGGACCGGTCGGGGCTCACGTCGCGGGCTCGGCCCAGCCAGCTGACCCACAGCATCGCGACCAGGGTCACGACCGCAGGCGGCAGCCACCAGAACAGGATCTCCACGGGTCACATGATGCCGACACGCAGCGGCCGTGGCGGCCACAACACGCCGCCACCGGGTACCGGCACCGGTCGTCTACATGGGTGCATCATCGACCGGTATGAGCTACCCAGACCCCATCTACCACGGCGACTCCGGTGAGATCTCGGCCCGGCTGCGGCCCACGGACGCACCAGCGGACATCGCCTACCCCAACGGCACGACCGTCGACTATCTCGCGACCGGCGACACCACCGGTATGGGCTTCGGTCTCTACCGCTGGAACATGGCGCCCGGCCCCGGCGGACCAGCGCTGCACTTCCACCGGACGTTCAGCGAGTCGTTCTTCGTACTCTCCGGGACCGTGGCTCTCTCCGACGGTGCCCGCACGGTGTCGGCAAGCTCCGGCGACTACCTCTATGTCCCGCCGGGTGGCCTGCACGCGTTTCAGAACGACACCGATGAGGCGGCCTCGATGCTGATCCTGTTCGCGCCCGGCGCCCCGCGTGAGCAGTACTTCGAGGGCCTGCTCGAGATCAAGCAGATGACCCCCGCGGAGAAGGACGCGTTCTTCTCCAAGCACGACAACATCTACGTCCCCGACCCGCGGTAGCCGTCCGCTGGCTGTGACCCGACCCGTCGAGACGGCGCCCGTGTCCCACTCAGACGCGCCGTGACTGCTGGGATGCACGGGGCGGATGAACATTGCAGCCGTCTGGGCGATCGTTTCCGGGACACACGCGCCGTCTCGGCGGTCCCTTCCCAGGCGGCGTACCGCACGCGACCCCCAAGCCCGATCAGTGGAGTCCTGCATGCACCTGGTGCGGGTAGGACTCCACAAAGCGGGTTGTTAGTTCGACCGCCTCCGCTTCCTACGGAGAGTTGACCCACTCCTCGCGGCCGTCGCCGAAGACCTGGTGCTTCCACACCGGGAGGGTGGCCTTCAGGCGGTCGATGAGCGCACGCGACGCGTCGTACGCCTGGCCGCGGTGGGCGGCCGAGACTGCCACCACCACGGCGATGTCGCCGATCTCGAGGCGGCCGGTCCGGTGAACCGCTGCGAGTGCGATCACCTCGAACTCCTCGCTCACGCCCGTGGCGACCTCCTCGAGCCGCTTCAGCGCAGTCGGGTGCGCGGTGTAGTCGAGATGGTCGACCGACTCGCCGCGGTCGTGGTCCCGGACCACGCCGACGAACAGGTTCACCCCACCAGCAGCGGGGTCGTCGACCACCGCCAGAACCTCGGCCGGATCGAGCGCGACCTCGCGCAGGTCGAGGAGCCTGATCGCGGGCGGCAGCCCGGGGGTTGGTCTCGAACTCACCCGGCGAGCCTACGTGCCGCGCACGGGGCGCAAGACACCTCATTGGCGGTCACGGGTAATTTGGTGGGCATGGACGACCGACCGGACGACAACCCCTTCAAGGGGACCCCATTCGAGCAGATCTTCAACGCGCTGGGCGGATCGGGCGGCCTCGGGGGCCAGGGTGGCGCAGGCATGCCCGACCTCTCGGGATTGATGGGCCAGATGCAGGCCATGATGGCGCCGTACGACGGGCCGGTGAACTGGACCCTCGCGACGGACATCGCCCGCCGAACCTCGGCGCAGGAGCCTGACCCCAGCCCGGACCGCAACGACCAGACCCGCGTCGCAGACGCGATGCGGCTGGCCGACCACTGGCTGGACGGCGCGACCGTGCTCCCGTCCGGGGTGACCACCACGGCCGCCTGGAGCCGGGCGGAGTGGATCGAGCAGACCACCGAGGTATGGCGTGTGCTCGTCGAGCCGGTGGCCGAGCACGTCGTGGGGGCCATGGGCAAGGCGATGCCAGAGGAGGCCCGTGCCATGGCCGGACCCCTGATCGGCATGCTCGGAAAGGCCGGCGGCGCGATGTTCGGCAGCCAGGTCGGTGCCGCACTCGGTGGGCTGGCCGGCGAGGTGCTCACCGCCAGCGACGTGGGCCTGCCCCTGGGGCCTGCCGGCAAGGCGGCCCTGCTCCCGCACAACATCGCCGAGTTCGCCGACGGGCTCGACGTCTCCGCCGACGACGTACTCCTCTACCTCTGCCTCCGCGAGGCGGCCCACCAGCGGCTGTTCGGGCACGTTCCGTGGCTGCGCCAGCACCTGATCTCCTCGGTCGAGGACTTCGGGCGAGGCGTCACCATCGACGTCTCCGGCATCGAGCAGGCCATGTCACAGCTCGACCCGACCAACATGGAGGCGATCCAGGAAGCCCTGCAGGGCGGGCTGTTCGAGCCGCAGCAGACCCCCGAGCAGAAGTCCGCCCTTACTCGGCTGGAGACCACGCTCGCCCTGGTCGAGGGCTGGGTCGACGAGGTGGTCGGACAGGCCACCGCCGAGCGGATGCCGGCGGCGACCAAGATGCAAGAAGCGATCCGGCGCCGTCGCGCCGCAGGAGGACCTGCCGAGGAGACCTTCGCCGCGCTCGTCGGGCTGGAGCTGCGGCCGCGCCGGCTGCGCGATGCCTCGGCGCTGTGGGGCTCGCTCCGCTCGCGTCAGGGCAAGGAGGCGCGCGACGCCGTCTGGGCCCACCCCGACCTGCTGCCGACCGCCGCCGATCTCGACGACCCGCTGGGTTTCCGTGAGGACCTCCCCGAGCTCAAGGAGCTCAGTGACGAGGACTTCGACAAGGCCATCGGCCAGCTGCTGGACACCGAGTCCGGTGATGGCCCAGAATCCGGCCCAGCTTCCGGCCCAGAATCCGGGCCAGATTCCGGCCCAAATCCAGGCAAGGAGCCCGGCGACAAGGAGTGAGCCTGCACGCCGACGCGCTCGACGTACTCACCCACTGGCAGGCGCCGAGCGCTGAGCAGGACCGCCTCCGTGCGTCGTACGCCGAGCACCTCGTCGAGCACGACGACGGACACTGGCGTTCGTGCTTCCCCGCCCACCTGACGGCCGGCGCCCTGGTGCTCAGCCATGACCGGCAGCAGGTGCTGCTCAACCTGCACCGCAAGGCCGGGCGCTGGTTCCACTTCGGCGGGCATCTCGAACCCGCGGACGTGACGCTCGCCGGCGCTGCCCAGCGCGAGGGCACCGAGGAGTCCGGCCTCGGCGGGCTGGTGGTGGCCGCCGCGCCGCTCCACCTCTCGCGGCACGCGGTGGAGTTCTGCGACCCTCGCGGGACCGTGCACCACCTCGACGTCCGGTTCCTGGCGCAGCTCGGATCCGACGTCGATCCGGTCGTCAGCTCGGAGTCCCTCGACGTGCGCTGGTGGCCGGTGGACGAGCTGCCGACCAACGAGCCCGACATGGTGGAGATGATCGGGCTCGCCCTAAGTCGCTAGCCGGCGTCGCTAGCCGGCGTCGGGCACCTCGGGGCACGGTTCGAGGTTCATCGCTGTGGTGTGGGCGACCCCCTCGAGATAGCCCTTGGCCCGCTCTGCCTTGGGGAATCGGTCCACCCAGTGCCAGAACCGCTTGTTGTGGCTCGACTCGAGCAGGTGCGCGAGCTCATGGAGCAGCACGTAGTCGACCACCCACGGCGGCATGGGCTGCAACCTGTCGGAGAGCCGGATCTCGCCCGTCGAGCAGGTGCAGGACCCCCAGCGGGTGGTCATGTTCCCCACCCAGCGCACGGACGTCGGCTCCACCTTGTCGTGGAGGTAGTCGCGAGACAGCTCGCCGGCACGCCGCATCAGCTGGTCGTCGGTGCGCCTGCGCCGCTTCTCCGACCGCTCGAGCCGTTCGAGCATCGCGGTCACCCACTCGGCCTCCTCGGCGCGGGTGAACCTGTCGGGGATCATCACGATGACCTTGCCGTCGCGGCGATAGGCCGACACGGTGCGCTTGCGCCGACGTGAGCGCCGTACTTCGACAGCATGCCCGTCGACCTCGGCGTCCACTGGATTGCGCATGGAAGAAAAGTAGCCCGGCGAACCGACAAGACCCGTGATTGGTCACCGGCTCAGCGCGTACGTCGCCTCGGTCTCCTGGACCTCCTCGACCGGGGACGCCGTCGGCCGAGACGGCCACCAGGCACGATCCCCGAGAAGTACGAGGATCGCGGGCAGCATCACCAGCCGGATCACGGTCGCGTCGACGAGGATCGCGGCCGACAGCCCGACGCCCATCATCTTCATCTCCATCATCGACAGGGTGGCGAAGATCGCGAACACCGACACCATGACGGCCGCCGCGCTGGTCACCACTCCGGCCGTGTCCCGGATCCCCTGCTCCACCGCCAGCCGCGCCGGGAGCCCGTTCTGGACCTGCTCGCGCACGCGGCTGAGCACGAACACGTGGTAGTCCATCGACAGCCCGACCAGCACCACCATCACGAACAGCGGGATCCAGTCGATCACGAAGCCCGGACTCGTGAAGTCCAGCGAACCGGCGCCCCATCCGTGCTGGAAGACCAGCGTCAGGATCCCGAACGCAACCCCGACGGAGATCAGGTTCAGCACGGTCGAGATCAACGCGATCGGCAGGCTGCGGAAGGCGAACGCCATCATCAGCAGCGTCAACAGGAGCACCACTCCGATCACGATCGGCAGGCCGTCGTCCTGCGTCTTCGCGAAGTCCAGGGACTCGGCGGCACCGCCGCCCACGGCGTACTCCGCATCCAGCCCGTCGAGCTCCGCCGGAGCGATGTCAGTCCTGAGCGACTCGATGGCGCGGTCGACCTTCGGGTCCGACTCGTCGTACGGGATGGCCAGCTGCAGCACCGACGTGGTCCCGTCCTCGGAGACCCGGACGGGGTCGCGGCCCGACTCGACGAAGGAGGAGGTGCGCAACGCCGCGCGGTCAACCCCTGCCAGGGCGTCGGCGACCTGCGCTCGGTCGCCGGCCGGTGCCTTGACGACGAGCAACGCCGTCGTGCCCTCGACCGGGAACTCCTCGGTCAACCGCTGGAAGGTCTGCACCTCGGGGATCGAGTCGGGCAGGGTCTGGAGGTTCCCCGAGTGGATCTTCATGCCCAGGGCAGGCAAGGCAAGGAGCAGTACCGCGACACCGGAGACCATCAGTGCGACCACCGGGCGGCGTACGACGGGAGCGAGGATGCGGCTGCTGATCCCGCCACGTCCGATGCGGCGGTTGAGTCGCCACAGCAGCGGAACCCGCGGCCGGTCGACCCAGCGTCCGAGCTTGACCAGCAGGGCGGGCAGGACCGTGATCGACCCGAGCACGGCGACCGCCACGACGACGATCGCGCCGGTGGCGAGGGAGTTGAACGTCGCGTCGGCGATCACGAACAGGCCGGCCATCGAGGCGATGACGGCGCCGCCGGACACGATGATGGAGTGCCCGGAGGTCTGGGCAGCGATCTCGACTGCGTCGAGCGTGCTGCGTCCGGCGGCCCGCTCCTCCCGCTCGCGCTTGAGGTAGAACAGCGAGTAGTCGACACCGACCGCCATCCCGATCAGCACGATCATGCTGCTGACGGTTCCCTCGGCGTGGACCAGGTGCGACAGCGGCGCGATGATCCCGATCGTCGCGGCCACGCTCGTAGCCGCGAGCAACACCGGGATCCCTGCCGCGATCAGGGCGCCGAACGCCAGCAGCATCAGGATCAGGGTGACCGGCAGGCTGATCCCCTCGGCGGCGGAAAGGTCGTCGGCAACCCGGTCGTCGATGCCGGCATCGATCGACAGGTCACCCGCCTGCCGGATCTGCAGCTCGGGGTGCTCTGCCTGGACGCGTTCGGTCACGTGCTGCAGTGCTGTGGCGTCCTCCTGGTCCCGCGCGAGCTGGACTGCGACCAGCAGCGCCGAACGATCGTGGTTCCACTGCGTCTCGGCGACCGTCTCGACGCCCTCCAGGACCCGCATCCCGGCGCGGATCTGGTTCGCGGCTGCTGTCGCTTCGCCCTGGTCGAGTACGGCGTCGCCACGCGGGTTGACCAACACGTTCTCGGTCGTCGCCTCGCCCAGGCCGGAGGCGTCCACCATCGCGTCGGCTCGTCCCGACTCACCGAGCCGGTAGTCGGCATCCTTGGTCTCCACCGTCGGCACCGCCACGGCCAAGCCGACCGCCATCAGGACGAAGGCGAGCCACGCGAGGATCGCCCGCCAGGGATGGGTGGCGCTCCAGCGTGCAGCCCGGAGGGGGATCGCGGTGAGCGGATTGCGGCGGGTGCTGCTGATGGACATGGCATCTCCTGGCGAGCGATCGAAGTGTCCTTCGATCGTCGCGAGCGCCAGGCCCCACGTCTGTGGCGCCAGCACCCGAGGTCGTTGTGGTGCCAGCACCACAAGGACTGGTCAGGGACGCGTCAGGGGCGGGCCCACTCGAGCAAACGGTCGACCGGCCAGGTGTTCACGATCCGGTCCGGGTCCAGGCCGAGCTCCTCGGCCCGGGCGCTGCCGTAGGAGAGGAAGTCGAGCTGACCGGGTGCGTGCGCGTCACTGTCGATCGAGAACAGGCAGCCCATGTCGATGGCCTGCCGCAACAGCTGCGTAGGCGGGTCGCGGCGCTCGGGGCGGGAGTTGATCTCGACGGCAGTGCCGGCCTCCAGGCAGGCGCCGAAGACCGCCTCGGCGTCGAACTCCGACTGCTTGCGCATGCCCCGGTTGCCGGTGACCAGGCGGCCGGTGCAGTGCCCCAGCACGTTGGCGAACGGGTTGTGCACAGCCGCAACCATCCGTCGAGTCATCGCGTCGCGGTCCATGGCCAGCTTGGAGTGCACGGATGCGACGCGTACGTCGAGCCGCCCGAGCATCTCGTCAGTCTGGTCGAGCGAGCCGTCATCGAGGATGTCCACCTCGATGCCCTTGAGCAGGCGGAAGCCGCCACTGGCCTGACCATCGGGTCCGGTTCCGAGGTGCTCGTTGACCGCTTCGACGACCCCGATCTGTCGGGTCAGGCGGGCCACCGAGAGCCCGTTCGCCACTGTCAGCCGGGGCGAGTGGTCGGTGAGCACGAGGTACTCGTGGCCGAGCTCGATGGCGGTGAACGCCATCTCCTCGATCGGGGAACCGCCGTCGGACCAGTCGCTGTGCGAGTGCAGGTCGCCCCGGAGCCGGCTGCGAATCGCCTCACCACCCGCGACGAGCGGCCCGGCGGTCTCCCGCTCGAGACGGGCGAGTCGGTCCGGCGTACGGCCCTCGACTGCGGCCTCGATGACCTCCGCGGTGGAGGCGCCGATGCCGGGAAGCTCGCGCAGGGTCCCTTGACGCACCCGCTCCGCGACCTCCTCACCCAACGGCAGGATGGTCTCCGCCGCAGCGCGGAACGCCTTGACCTTGTAGGTCTCCGCCCGGCTCCTCTCGAGGAGGAACGCAATCCGCCGCAGGGCGCCGACCGGACCTCCTGTGTAGTCGTCTGCTCCCGTCACGGTCCCATTCTGTCGGCCCCACTGTGATCCACAGCACAGGGCCGGTCTTCCACAAGTTGTCCACAGGGTTTTCCACAGCCGGTGCGTAACCCATGGGCGTCGGTCTGCTCCACGCATTGACCGCTGTGGGTTGGCTCACTAGCGTTGCCGTCCACAAGGGGCCCTCGATGAGCCGCTCATGCGTTCGCAAGGGGAAGGCAAGCGCAGGAGTTCTCATCGAGGGCCCTGTTTTCCCCTTATGTCCGGCGCAGTTCCAACCTTCTGTGCGAAGGGCCACGAAAGCGCGGCCGCAAGGGGAGACTGCGGAGTGTGGACCTCGACGAGCGCATCATCGACGCGAGCGACCCAGGCCCCGGTGAGCCCCGAATCCTGATCGGCCCGGAGAAGGTTCCGACGGGGATCAACGGGTTCGACGAGATCACCGGCGGCGGCCTGCCGCGCGGCCGGCCGACGCTGTTGACCGGAGCAGCAGGCTCGGGCAAGACCCTGTTCGGGATCGAGTTCCTGGTCCGAGGTGCCCGTGACTTCGGTGAGCCCGGCGTCCTGATCGCCTTCGAGGAGGCCCAGAGCGACCTCGGCATCAACGTTGCGTCCCTCGGATTCGACCTCGACCAGCTCGAGCGCGACGGCCTCCTAGCGATCGACGCCTTCCGTCTCGATCCCGCCGAGATCGTCGAGACCGGCGCCTTCGACCTCGAGGGGCTGTTCATCCGGCTGGCGCACGCCGTGGAGTCCGTGGGCGCCAAGCGGGTGGTGCTCGACACGATCGAGCTGCTGTTCAGCGCACTGCCCAACGAGGCGATCATCCGTGGCGAGCTGGGTCGGCTGTTCCGATGGCTCAAGGACCGCGGGCTGACAACCGTGATCACCGGCGAGCGAGGCAAGCTGGGGGACCTGACGCGCTTCGGCATCGAGGAGTACGTCTCCGACTGCGTGGTCACCCTGGACCACCGCGTCCACGACGAGATCTCCACCCGGCGGCTGCGCGTGGTCAAGTACCGCGGATCGTTGCACGGCACTAACGAGTACCCCTTCCTGATCACCGAGCAGGGGCTGGTAGTCGTGCCGATCACCTCCGTCGGCCTGACCTACGAGGCGTCGGACGAGCGCGTCTCCACCGGGGTTCCGCGGCTGGACGAGATGCTCATGGGTGGCGTCTACCGCGGGTCGTCGGTGATGATCAGTGGCACCGCCGGCACCGGAAAGACCAGCCTGGGCGCCATCATGGTCGACGCGGCCTGCGCACGGGGCGAGCGCGCCCTGTTCTTCTCCTTCGAGGAGTCGCCGAACCAGCTGGTGCGCAACATGCGCTCGATCGGCATGGACCTGCAGCGGTGGGTCGACGCCGGACTGTTGCAGCTCGAAGCCGTCCGGCCGACGGCGTTCGGCTTCGAGGAGCACCTGGCCATGCTGCACCGACTCCTGGACGAGTCCGAACCGCAGCTCGTCGTGCTCGACGCGGTCGCCAGCCTCACCCATGCGGGCGCCCGAAGCGAGACGACGTCCGCCATCTCACGTGACCTCGACCTGCTCAAGGGCCGCGGGATCACCACGGTGATGACCACCCTGACCCACGGGTTGAGCCACGAGTCGAGCGAGGTCGACGTGTCGTCCCTCGTCGACACCTGGCTGCTCGTGCGCAACGACGAGAGCAACGGAGAACGCAACAGGTTGATGTTCGTGATCAAGAGCCGCGGTTCGGCGCACTCCAACCAGGTGCGCGAGTTCGTGCTGTCGGACCAGGGTGCGGACCTGCTCGACGTGTACGTCGGGCCGAACGGTGTGCTGACCGGTTCCGAGCGGGTGGAGCAGGTCTCATGGGAGCGCCTCGCCCAGGCGACCCGTGCAGACGAGACCGAGCGGCGTCGACAGGAACTGGTGCAACGGTCCGCGGCGTTCGAAGCCCAGATCGCCGCCCTGCAGGCCCAGCTGACCGCAGAGACGGCCGAGTTCGAGCGGTTCGTTGCCTCCGAGGCGGAAGGCAGGGCCTCCGGCGTCGCAGTCCGCCTCTCGCAGGGACGCGAGCGCTCCGGAGACCTGCCGGAAGTCACTCAGACGCGACCTTCACATGAGCACTGACGCAGCTGGCATCGGGACGCCTGACCTGGGCAGTGACCCCGAGGTCTACGCCGTACCCACGCTCGTTCGCAAGCTTCCCGAGCCGATCCGCAAGATCATCGGTGACCATTCCGACACCGACCGGGTGCTCGTCGGTCTCCTGGTTCGAACGCACCGCGAGCCGCCGTCGTGACCGAGGAATTCGCAGAGCCGAGGTGGGCGTTGACCCTCTACGTCAGTGGCGCGTCACCGCGCTCCCTCGAGGCCATCGATGCGGTACGCCGTCTGTGCGACGAGGACCTGGCCGGCAGGGTCGACCTCGAGGTGGTCAACGCGGCCGAGCATCCGGCACTGGTGAAGAGGGACAACATCCTGGCCCTGCCGACGTTGGTGAAGCACACCCCTGGGCCGCTCCGGCATCTCGTGGGCAACCTCACTGATCTGGCGCGCGTCCGGGCGGCTCTCGACCTCCGCCCAGCACAAGCCGACGGAGCACACGTCGACGGAGCACAAGTGGACGGGGCACCGTCCGCCGAAGCGGGGACGGCATGACGAATGCAGAAACCCTGCCCGACTCCCCAGAGTCGGACCTCGAGGAGCTCGTCGAGCAGATCGCCTACCTCAAGGAGGCCTTGGCCGCCATCAGGAGTGGTGGCGTCGACGCAGTCGTAATGGGTGCGCCGGAGAACGAACAGGTCTACACGCTCACGAACGCGGACCGGCCGTACCGGGTGATCGTCGAGAAGATGGGAGAAGGCGCCGCGACCGTCTCCGAGCGTGGAGTCATCCTGTTCGCCAACCCTCGTCTCGCCCAGTTCCTCGGCATCGAACGCGACACCATGATCGGGCGCGACCTCACGACGTACATCGACCAGGAGCAGCAAGCCGCTCTCGCGTCACTGCTCGAGACGAAAGCGACCGAGACGCGACGAGCCGAGTTCACGCTCGTGGCAACTGACAACAGCGACGTCCCGGTGCTGGTCGCGGCCACAGCCATCGACCTCGAAGGAGTGCTCGTCCGGTGCCTGGTCTTCACAGACCTGACAATGCAGAAGCAAGCCGAGCACCAGGTGGTCGAAGGCTTCGCGCGGGCCGAGCGGCGGAGGGTCGCCCGCGAGGTCAACGACACCATCGTGCAGGGCCTCGTGACTGCGGAGATGGCGCTCGACCTGGAGCGCTACGAGGACGCCCGGAGAGCGATCGCCAGCACCTCGAGCAAGGCACGGCGCTGGATCGGCGTACTGGCCGTCGACCACCAGGTCCAGCCCGGCACGGCACTGCGCGACGCCCCCGCCAGATCTGAACCCGAGGACCCATGACGGACAACCTCCTCGTGCTGGTCGTGGACGATTCCGCCGACTTGAGGACCTTGATCAGCATGGTCATCGACCGACACCCCGGTGGTTGGCAGGTGGTCGCCACCGCCGCCGAGGGCCAGGAGGCGGTCGCCGTGGCCCGGACGAGCCAGCCCGATCTCGTGCTGCTCGACATCGCAATGCCGGTCATGGACGGGATGCAGGCGCTGCCGCTCATCCGTGCAGCCGCCCCGGATGCCGTGGTCGTGATGCTGTCCGGCTACCCGTTCGCGACGGCCGGCAGGGGAGCCCTCGACGCCGGCGCACACGGCTATCTGGAGAAGTCAGACCTGGTGAAGAGCCTGATCCCGCGCCTCGAGAGCATTTTCGAGAGCCTGCGAGGCCCGACACCCGTTGTTGACTAGTGGTCATCGACGGAGTTCGTCGATGACCACTAGCGACCTCGGAACTGCGGGGCCCGCTTCTCACCGGCGGCGGCGATGCCTTCCTGGAGGTCGGCGGTGGCCAGGGTGACCGGCTGAGCCAGTGCCTCCCACTGCACGCTCGACTCGATGTTCCGGTGGCCGCCGTCGCGAAGCGCGACCTTGGTGTAACGGCTCGGGATCGGGGCGGTGGCAGCGATTCCTGCAGCGATCTCGTCGACCCTGGTGCCGAAGTCGGCCGCGTCGAAGACCTGTGAGACCAGCCCCAGCTGACGCGCTTCCTCCGCCTCCACGGTGCGTCCCGTCAACAACAGCTCGCGCGCGTTCGCCTCGCCGACCGCGTCGGGCAGCAGGTAGGTCGCGGCCATCCCGGGGTGCATCCCGAGCTTGACGAAGGGCGCGCCGAGCTTGGCCCCCGAGGCGGCGTACCGGATGTCGCAGGCCAGTGCCACGCACAGGCCGGCTCCGATCGCATGGCCGTTGACCGCGGCGATGGTGGGCACCTCGAGCTCGCGGATCGACAGCCAGGCCCGGTAGAACGCCATCATCCGGGTGCGGAGGTAGTCGACCTCGGCCTCGGGCTCGCTCGCAATCCAGCCGGTGTTGCCGCCGGAGCAGAAGGCGGTGCCCTCTCCCGTGACCACCACGACGCGCACCGAGCGGTCCGCGGACAGCTCTTCGACGGCAGCCACCCAGGACGCTGTCATCTGGTCCGACATGGCGTTGCGCTGCGAGGGGTTGTCGAGAACCAACCGGGCCACGCCCTCCGCCGGGCGCTCGAGGCGTAGGTGTTGCAGGCTTCGTTTCGGGTCCGGATTCGCTGCCATGCGCGGAGATTACCGCCGCGGGACACGCTTGGCGCCCGGGCCCTCCCTGCGTGGATTGAGCCTGAGCGTGGTCTAGGGTCAAACGAGGTTCGAGCACGAACCCCGGCGGGTTTCCCCGGACGCTCCCGCTGAGACGACCAGATGAATGATGAGGAGGCCGCCATGGCGGAAACCTGGAGCGGCGAGTTCTACTGCGTGAAGTGCAAGGCCAAGCGCGAAGCTGAGGGCGAGGTCAGGGTCAACGACAAGGGCACCCGGATGGCCAAGGGTGTCTGCCCGGTCTGCGGCACGAACCTGAACCGCATCCTCGGCAAGGCCTGATCCAAGCTTCGATCCGACTAGTGGCCACCAGGCACGGCGGGCTCCCTCTCTTCGAGGGACCCGCCGTCGTCGTTCCTGTGGCCCCTGCCTGTGATCCTGCGCCTGTGGATTGGCATTTCGCACCTGTGCTGACGCCGCCTAGCGTCCCGGCATGGACTCCCGTCCGCACCTTGCCCCCGGACTGCGCGTGGTCAGGCGCGGGCGCGACCACCTGCAGGTCGGGCTGTACGACGGCCGCCGGGTGCTGCTCCCCCGGACCGAGGGCGTCACGCACGCCATCGCAATGCTCCTCGAGCGTGGAGTCCTCACGACTGATGCTGACCCGGCCGGCGCCGCCGCACTCGACGAGCTCGACCGAAACGGGTGCCTGGCATGGGAGCGTCCGGCCCGCATAGGCCGCCGAGCCGTGGCCGTCCTCGGCCAGTTCGAGATCCCTGGCCTCCCGGACGTTGGCGAGCTCCTGGCAACCGCCGATGTCGCGATCACGTCGTCGACCTTCCGTGCAGACGTGGTTCTGGTGCTGAGTCCCGGCGAGATCGACCGAGATCGCCTCGACCCCCTGATCCGCAGCAGGGCCAGCCATCTCGTCGTACGCATGGTCGACGGCGGTGCCGTCCTCGGCCCTTTCGTGGTGCCAGGCGTGACCGCGTGCCTGCGCTGCATCGACGCGCACCAGAGCGTGCTCGACCCCGACCACGTCGCGGTGACGGCTCGCTATGTCCGGGCCACTGAGTGCGCACGACCTGACGGGGTCCCCGACCTGGACCCGGCACTGACCTCGGTCGCCCTCTCGTGGGCGGTGCGAGACGTCGTGGCCCACCTCGACGGACGTGAGCCCTCGACCTGGTCCCGCACCGTCCAGCTGGCCGCGGAGCCGGTGCAGCGGAGCGAGCATGCGTGGTTGCGGCACCCCCGATGTGGCTGCAGCTGGCCGACTCAAGATCTGGCCGACTGCTGATTGTCCGACACATCCCCTTTTGGGGCGGTCGATGCCTAGACCAGTCAGGGCGCATCTGCCTGATTACATCCCTGGCACGAGATTTCGCTTTCAACTGGATTACGGCGTACCCATAATCATCGCAGCGGTCCTCGGGCGACTCGACCGTGCCTAACGCGTTGCCGGGGGTAGTGGTGCGAAAGATCCGGGGAGTCCTCTCCTTCGCTTTGGCGAGCCTTCTGCTCGGAGTCATCTTCTCCCCGCCTGGCAATGCGGCGACGGCCGGCAACTCGCACCCGCAGACCGGGATGATCGTGAGTGACAACCCGGCGGGCTTCACGCCACACATCCTGCAGGGCACCGTCTACTCGATCGTCCAGGTCGGCAACATGATCGTGGTCGGCGGCAGTTTCAGCCAGGTCCAGCCCGCCAACGGAGGCGCCATCCTGACGCGCCGCAACATCTTCGCGTTCAACGCCACCTCTGGTGCTATCAGCACCACGTTCGTGCCCGACCCGAACAGCACCGTCTACAAGGTCCAGGCGGCCGAGGACGGGCAGTCGGTCTACGTCGGTGGCCGTTTCAGCTCCGCGTACGGCGTGTCCATGCCCAGCCGCCTGTTCAAGGCCCACGTGGCCGCCGGGACACGCGACCCCCTCTTCCGGCCGTCGACGTTCAGCGGGGACATCCGTGACCTGGAGGTCATCGGAGACCGGCTCTGGGTTGCTGGCAAGTTCACCCACATCGGCGGCGTCGCACAGCGGGCGCTCGGCACCATCAACGCCGACGATGGGAAGTACAACAACTTCTTCACCGGCGTACTGGCGGGCACGCACCGCAACCCCGCCGTCTACACCGGGGACCGCACCAATGTCCTGCAGATCTCGAGCAACCGGACCAACACCCAGCTCGTCGCCGTGGGCAACTTCACCAGCGTGAACGGGCAGGCCCGCTCCCAGATCGCGCAGATCGACATCTCCGGCGCAAGCTCCTACGCCCTGGCGCCCTGGTACACCACCTTGTTCACGTCGTCGTGCTCACCCAACTTCGACACCATCATGACCGACGTGGAGTACTCGCCGAACGGCCAGTTCTTCGTCGTCTCGACGACCGCTGCATGGGGCGGCATGAGCAGCGCCACCGGTGGCAACGGCTGCGACGTGGTGGCAAGGTTCGAGAGCAGCAGCACCTCCTCGGCGTCCAGGGCGACCTGGACCGCCTACACCGGCGGTGACTCGACCTGGACCGTCGAGGTCACCGACAACGTCGTGTACGTCGGCGGTCACCAGAGCTGGCAGAACAACCCGATCGGGGCGAACGTCGCCAACCAGGGCGCGGTCTCCCGCCCCGGCATCGGCGGACTCAACGCGGTCAACGGGATGCCGTGGTCCTGGAACCCGACCCGCACCCGCGGCGTCGGCGTCCAGGACATGCTCGCCACCAGCCAGGGCCTCTGGGTCGGTTCCGACACCGACCGGATCGGCGCCTACGAGTACCACGCCCGGATCGCCCTGCTCCCCCTCGCGGGCGGCGAGACCCTGCCGATCATGAGCAACCCGACGCTGCCCGCGACGGTGTACTCCGTCAGCAGTGGCGGCGCAGTGCTGAACCGAAGAGAATTCACCGGCACGACAGCCACCACGCCGACGCCGGTGATCACGCTTCCTCCATCGGTGTCGTGGGGCACGACCGTCGGGGCGTTCATGTCCAACGGGGTGCTCTACACCGCGGCCAGCAACGGGCTGGTGACCAAGCGGACCTTCGACGGCATCGAGGACGGCACCGCATCCCCGGTCAACACCGCGGACCAGCTCGTCAACCAGACCGACTGGCACAACACCGATGTGCCCACCCTGACGAGCCTCTTCTACTACAACGGCGAGATCTTCTTCACCAGGTCCGGGCAGACGACGATGTTCAGGCGAGGTTTCGAGCCGGAGAGTGACATCGTCGGCCAGCAGCGCTTCACCATCGCAGCGGTGAGCGGCATCAACTACTCCACCATCCGCGGGGCGTTCGTCGCGAACGACAAGTTCTACTACTCCAACACCACTGGCCAGCTGTTCCGAGCGGACTGGTCCGGCCGCTCTCCGGTCGCCGGTACGTCGGTGCAGGTCTCCGGGCCGGGCCGGGACACGCAGAACTGGGCCTCGCGGTCGATGTTCGTGTACGCCGGCGAGGCCATCCCAACGGAGAACGAGCCCCCCACCGCCTCTGCGACCGTCACCTGCACCGGCCTGACCTGCACCTTCAACGGCACCGCGTCCACCGACCCGGAGAACGACATCGACTCCTACGCCTGGACCTTCGGCGACCCGGGCCAGACCGGAACGGGAGCGACCACCACCCACACCTACCCATCCGAGGGCCCACGCACCGTGACCCTCACGGTCACCGACGGAGGTGGCGAGACCGACACCACCACGCGGCTGATCAACCCGCAGAACCAACCCCCCACGGCAGCAGCGACCGTCACCTGCACCGGCCTGACCTGCACCTTCAACGGCACCGCATCCAGCGATCCGGAGAACGACATCGACTCCTACGCCTGGGACTTCGGCGACCCGGGAGCGACCGGCACTGGAGCGACCACCACCCACACCTATCCCAGCTCAGGGCCGCGCACGGTGACCCTCACCGTCACCGACGGTGTGGGCGAGACCGGCACCACCATGCGGTCGATCAACCCGCAGAACCTGCCTCCCACCGCAGCCGCCACGGTCACCTGCACCGGCCTGACGTGCACCTTCAACGGCACCGCGTCCACCGACCCGGAGAACGACATCAACGCCTACGCATGGGACTTCGGCGACCCGGGCGAAACCGGCACTGGAGCGACCACCACGCACACCTACCCTGGCCCGGGGCCGCGCATCGTGACACTCACCGTCACTGACGGTCAGGGGGCGACCGGCACCACCACCCGGAACATCGACCCGGCGGTCCCGCCCAACCAGCCGCCGACGGCTCAGGCCACGATCACGTGCAACCTGCTCGAGTGCTCGTACGACGGGACCGCGTCGGACGATCCAGACGGCGACATCGAGGCCTACGTCTGGGACTTCGGTGACGGCGAGACCGACTCGATCTCAGGGGAGAACGCCACCCACACCTACGCCGGTGCCGGGCAACGCATCGTGACACTCACCGTGACCGACGACGAAGGCGAGACCGACGAGTTCTCGCAGACCATCAGTCCGAGTGACGTCACCAGCCCGATCTCCTTCATCGACTCGGCCAGCACGGTCGGCAACCGCGAGAACCACATCGTGCCGATCCCCGCGCCGGTCGAGGCTGGCGACGTCCTGGTGGTGTTCTTCGCGGCCAACACGACGAACCCCACCTATACGGGCCCCGCCGGGTGGACCCAGATCGGAAGCACCAGTGGGGGTGGCACGGCAGGTCGGGCCTACTCCAAGGTGGCGACCACTACCGACGCCGCCGCGGGCGCGACTGTTCGGGTCACGTCGTCCGGCTTCGCCAAGTCCCAGATCACTGTCGCGGCCTACCGGGGCACGGACGCCACCACTCCTGTTGCCGCCTCGGCCTCCGGGCAGGATGCGGGAGGAACCGCGCACACCTCACCTCCGGTGACCGCACCCGCTGGCAGCAACTGGCTGGTGACCTACTGGGCCGACGAGTCCTCCGCCACGAGCGGCTGGACTGCTCCTGGCGGACAGATGGTGCGCAACACCCTGTCGCACACTGGGTCGGGACACATGTCGGGGCTGCTGGTCGACAGCAACGGACCCGTCTCGGGGAATGTCGGTGGGCTCACCGCCATCGCGAACTCCTTCTCGATCCGCGGGGTCAGCTTCAGCGTGGTGCTGCACTGAACGCGCACGCAGGGGATTTGGTCGGGTATTTCCCGACCGTCGGGCACCATGGAGGCATGACCCGCCCATCATGCCGGGGTCTCGCGTGAGCGAGCTCCCCCGGAAGGCAGCCGCACGCACAGCCAAGCTGGCTGCGCTGCCGCTGGGGTACGCCGGTCGCACGGCGCTCGGGTTCGGCAAGCGAATGGGCGGCGCCTCGGCCGAGGCCGTGCTCACGGAGGTCCAGCAGCGCACCGCCGAGCAGCTCTTCCGCACGCTCGGCGATCTCAAGGGTGGAGCGATGAAGTTCGGCCAGGCGATGTCGATCTTCGAAGCGGCGCTGCCCGACGAGCTGGCCGCGCCGTACCGCGAGCAGCTGACCAGACTGCAGGACTCCGCGCCACCGATGCCGACCATGACGGTGCGCGAGATCCTGAGCCGCGAGCTGGGAGCGGACTGGAAGGACCACCTGGTCGAGCTGGACCCGGTCCCGGCCGCCGCGGCCTCCATCGGCCAGGTGCACAGGGGAAGGTGGGCGGACGGCCGCGAGGTGGCGGTCAAGGTGCAGTACCCCGGCTCCGCCGAGGCGCTGACCTCCGACCTGCGTCAGCTTGCCCGGGTGGCAAGAGGGCTGGGTCCCTTGGTGCCTGGTCTGGACATCAAGCCGCTGATCGCCGAGCTGCAGGCGCGCGCGGTCGAGGAGCTCGACTACCAGCTCGAGGCGGAGGCCCAGCGGGCGTTCGCCCTCGAGTTCCGTGATGACCCGGACATCGTCGTCCCTGACGTGGTGGCTGCAGCCGGAACGGTGCTGGTCACCGAGTGGATGCAGAGCCCCGACTCCCTGGCGCGCACGATCCGCACGGGCACCCAGGCCGAGCGGGACCACTACGGCTACCTCTTCCTGCGCTTCATGTTCGAGGCACCGCTCCGGACCGCGATGCTGCACGCCGACCCCCACCCGGGAAACTTCCGGCTCCTGCCCGCCGAGGACGGCAGCCCCGGCAGGCTCGGCGTCCTCGACTTCGGCGCCGTGGCGCGCCTGCCCGACCGGCAGCTGCCGCGATCCCTCGGCGCCTTGATCCGGATCGCGACCATGGAGGACTACGAGCAGCTCGTGACCGCCTTGCGCGACGAGGGTTTCATCCGCGAGCGGATCCACATCGACGCCGATCAGCTCCGCGCCTACCTGGGTCCGTTCATCGAGCCGGCGAGCTCCGAGGAGTTCCACTTCTCTCGAACCTGGATGCAGGAGCAGTTCCGCCGGCTCAACGATCCGCGTGGAGACGCCTATCCGGTGATGTTGCGACTGAACCTGCCCCCGGCGTACATGCTGATCCACCGCACCTTCGCGGGTGGCATCGGCGTCTTGAGCCAGCTCGAGGCCCGGGTCCCGTTCCGCCAGGTGATGCTGGAATCGTTGCCGGGGTTCGCCGACTAGTGCCGCGCGGGCTCACCAGTACTCGGGGTCGAGCTTGCTCTCGATGGCGCGCAAGTGGGTGCGTGAGCAGTCGTCGCAGTACCACCGCTGCTCACCGTTCTCGAACGCGGACGTCCAGGTGATCGGGGGCGGCTCCGACCCGGCTGAGGCTCCGCAGAACGAACAGGTGACCACGCCCCCCACGATAGGCCGGTCCCGCCGGTCAACAGCTGAGGGAAGGGTTTCGCTGCTCAGTCTGCTCCGTCACGCGCACGGTCACCGCCGGTGTTGGGCGCTGCAGGGGTGGGGTGGGCAGGTCCGTGGCTGATGTGCACGACGACCTCGCCTGTCTCACTGGATCGTGCTATTCCCACGTTCAGTGACCGGTCTCCACAGTTGACCGAGGTCAGAACCACGGGGGGCTGGTCCGAGGTTTCCAGGTGCTCAGCGGCGGAGGCAGCATTACGCAACGCCAAGGTGAGGTCGAGGGCTTGCCAAACGGTGAGCGTTTCCGCGAATGCGTTCATCGACCGGTCCCAGGATCGATCGACAGCGCATGGGTGAAGATGTCGCCGGGATCCCACCGGCGCTTTGTCTCCTGGAGCTTTGGGTAGTTCGCCCGGTAGTACAACTCCGACCAAGGCGTCGTTGACCGGTTCCATTTCTCGTCCTTGAGATCGGGGTCGGGCCAGCTGACGTAGCACCCGCTCGTCCGGTCGTTCGGTACGGGCACGCCACCGGTGGTGGCGAACAAGTCGCGGTAGAAGCTTCGGACCCAGTTGAGATGCTTGTCGTCTTCATCCGGTTTGTCCCAGAAACTTCCGACCGACAACATGACGGTGGAGTCTCGGTGCGGGAATGCAGTGTCCTGCGGGTCCAGTGCGTTGATCTGTCCGCCCCAGGTGGCGAGCCCCATGACTCCGCCGCGCCAGTCGTAGCCGTCGTTGGTCAGGTAGTCGAAGGCTGTCCCGGTCTGCGCCGCGTCCAGCGGCGAGCGCAAGTATGCGCCTTTGACCTTCGAACGCAGCTGCGTCGCCGGCAGTCCCAGGACATCGGACGTGTCCGGGAGGTTGACCGTGTTGTAGAGCCACGGCTCGTCGTTTCGGGTCGTCCTGGTTCCGTTCGGGACGTTCGCGGTCACCTCGGCGAAGTACGTGTCGAGCGATTCGCGGCTGTGCGGCTGCCCCGGGTCGATCTGGCCGGTCAGCATGAGGACACCGAACTCCTTGCGGAACGCGATCAACGTCCCCCAGATGGCCGCCCCGGGACTACCCGGGGAACTGTTTCGTTCGCACCAGCCGGTGAAGTTGTCGGCGAGGGTGGTGAATGCATCCTCGTTCAGGTCCGCAGATTTCCAGGCAACGGAGGCCGCGGTGTACCCCGAAGGCCGTTTCGGCAACAACAGCGCGGGATCCTCAGTCTCTGCATCACGGCTCCGGAACCAGAACTTCGTGGCGACGCCGAAGTTCCCGCCTCCGCCTCCCGTGTGCGCCCACCACAGGTCACGATTTGGGTCTCCCTCGTCACGGGTCGCGATCACCTTTTTCACCTGGCCGTCGGCGGTCACAACCACTGCTTCCACCGCGTACAGGTGATCGGCCACGCAGCCGTGCGTCCGTGACAATGCCCCGAACCCGCCGCCGGTGACGTGGCCGCCCACGCCGACACTGGGACAGGTGCTGCCAGGAAGGGTCACCCCCCAACCCATGTCGAGGGCTTGATACACCCGGCCGAACGTGGCGCCGGCCCCCACCGCGAACGCGCGCCGTTCCGCGTCGTAGTACACCGAATCCAGCTGGGCGAGATCGATCACGCACTCGATCGCGGGATCGTCGACAAGTCCTTCCATGCAGTGCCCACCGCTGCGCACCGCGAGCTTCCCTCCGTCAGCGACTGCGGTTTCGACCGCAGCCACCACATCGCCTGTGTCACGCACGACGAGCACGCTGTCCGGTGAGCCGACGAAGCGTCGGTTCTTCCCCCGTAGCTGCAGGTCCCGGTATCGCGGATCACCGGGCTTCACCACCGTCACGCTGTCCCGCATTCCACTCTTCCTCCCTGAGATCGAAAGGTGTCTGGGTCCGTGTCAACTATCTGGACCGCTGGTCCAGTAATCAGTGTGAGACAATGTGGACCGGAGGTCAAGTTGTTGGCGAACGAGGAACCAAGGAGGGCGCGGTGACTGCCGACCACCCGCGAACCGAACGGGTCGACGCCGCACGCAATCGCCGGGCGATCCTTGACGCCACCGCGAAACTACTGGCCGAACGTCGCGCCGACAGCGTGTCGATCGAACAGATCGCGGCGGCCGCCGGCGTCGGCAAGGGCACCGTGTTCCACCGATTCGGCAGCCGCACCGGGCTGCTGCGCGAGCTGGTTATGAACCGCGCCGAGACGCTGCGCCGCGGGGTCATCTCCGGTGAACCTCCGCTCGGGCCCGGTGCGCCCGCACGAGAGCGGCTGCTCGCCTTCTTCGCCGCGTGGGCCGACTTCGCCATCGACAACTTCGAGCTGTACGCGGCGTACTCCACCACGGCACCCGACCCCCGCGCTGAGGACTTCCACGCATTCTGGTACCGGCACATCGCCGAACTTCTCCGCGAGCTGCGGCCCGGCATCGTCGACGCCGAACTGCAGGCGCAGCTGCTCTTCATGGGGACGTTCGCCAGCCCGGTCGTCGTCGAGCTCTTCCGTGCAGGGCAAGGCGACCGGCTCAAGGCCGCCGCTCTGGACATCGTCGAAGCGGTCGCATCATCATCACCCTGATCGCTGGCCGGTCCGGACATGTTCTGGGCATGACTGAGCCCCGGGAACTCCTAGGTTCCCGGGGCTCAGATCCCGGTAGCGGTCGCGGGTCGCGGGTCTAGACGGCGCGGGCGACGAAGTGTCGCGCCTGGGTGGCTGCCCGGTCGGCCCTGCGGGAAACCCGCTCGGCTTTCCTGGACAGTCGCGCTGCCCTGCGCTGCAACCGACGAGCGGCTACGGCGCGCCTGGCGAGACGACCCTGCTCCGCCTCGGCCAGTCGAGCGTCGTGGTAGACGCGTGCCAGCTCGAAGGTGGTGTTGCTCATCGTCGTTCTCCGTTCTGAAATGTGTGGTGGTCATGACTTTGGCCCTCAGGCAGCCGAGACGGCTGCGCGAGGAGTTGCCATGGGAACTGCCGAGGCGGTTTCCAGGCCCTCGTTCTTCCGCGGCCGGCCGCGTGGACGTTTGCGGGGGATCACTACTCCGGAGAGGAACAGCTCACCACCCCACACGCCCCACGGCTCGCGCCGCTCGAGGGCGCCAGCCAGGCACTCGGCCCGGACCGGGCATGCCTGGCAGATCGCCTTTGCGAGCTCCACGTCGCTGGGCGACTCGGCGAAGTACAGCTCCGGATCCTCTCTCCGGCATGGCAGCTCCGCCTCGTCGATACCCGCCCGGTGGTCAGCGCTGGTGCGCATCCGGGTTCACCTCCTGTGTTCTCTGTCCTGCTCTGAAGTTCGTCTGGGGTCATGTGGGAAACACAAAGGCCGCGGATCCCTTGTCGGGTTCCGCGGCCTGGAGGCTGCTGACGTGTGAGCGGTGAGCTCAGGTGATCAGATGTCTCCAGGAGCGGTGACCCGTGGCCATGCCGGCGTCGCCGACGGCCTGGAAGGTGACCTGGGTGTACGCGTCCACGCGGCGGAAGCCGGTCTGCGGGCAGAGTCCACCCTTGGCACCACCGATGGTGGGCGCGACGAAGGCAGACCGCTGCGCGGCCGCGTTGGCGTTGATGTTCATATCCATGTCGCACCTCCTTCGTGAGTGCCGTGGCCCGTGTGGCGCACTGGGCGGGTGTGAAGCACGGTACGCCGCCGCAGATCGGGGGCGCAATTGATTTATTTGCAACTACTTCGAAACGGCGGAAACTCGCCGGTGGCGGGCAGGAATCAGGTGGTTGGCCGAGATCTTCGGATGCCGCTCAGGTGAGCAGGGAGAGCAGCTCGTCGGCGTACTTGTCCAGCTTGGCCTTGCCGATGCCGCTGATCGACTGCAGGCCACGGCGGTCTGTCGGCTTGACCTCGGCGAGCGCCTCGAGAGTCGCATCGGAGAACACCACGAATGCGGGGACACTCTGCGCCTCGGCCTGCTCCTTGCGCCAGGACCGCAGCAACTCGAACAGGTCCTCGTCGTAGGGCACCGGGCAGTCCTGACAGTAGCCGCGGTTGCGCTCGCGCGAGCTCGCGAGCGGCTTCTGGCACTGCTTGCACACGGCGGCCTTCTTGCCGCGGCGGCGGGCGCCTCGGGCAGGACCGGCCGCGTCGACACGATCGGTGGCCGACTCGGGTCGGAGGCCGGCCAGGAAGCGCGACGGACGGCGGCGGGCCTGACCGCCCGGGTTGCGGGCCAGGGCCCACGAGACCCAGAGGTGCTCTCGCGCGCGCGTCACTCCGACGTAGAGCAGGCGACGCTCCTCCTCGACGGCTGCCGGAGTGTCGGCGTAGGTGATCGGCATCGACCCCTCCTGCACGCCGCACAGGAAGACCGCATCCCACTCGAGGCCCTTGGCGGCATGCAACGTCGCCAGCGTCACCCCCTCTGCGACCGGCGCATGCTGCTCGTGCGCGCGGCGGTCGAGCTCGGCAACGAAGCCGGCCAGCGTGGGTGTCCGTTCGGCGGCCACCTCCGTCGCCGTGTGGTCAGTGGCCTGGGAGACCAGCGCCTGCAAGGACTCCCATCGGTCGCGGGCCTGGCCGCGGGTGGTCGGGGCATCAGCTGACCAGCCCATGCCGCTCAGCACCGCGCGGACCTGGTCGACGAGCTCGTCAGCCTCCTCCACACCTCCGTCTACGGCATTTTCTGCACCGATTCCTGCACCGATTCCTGCACCGATTCCTGCACCGATTCCTGCACCGATTCCTGGGCCAGCGCGCAGCTGGCCACGCATCAGGGCCAGGGCCTGACGCACCTCCTGGCGCTCGAAGAACCGCGCGGCGCCACGAACGACGTACGCGATGCCCCGAGCAGTCAGGGCCTCCTCGAAGGACTCCGACTGCGCGTTGATGCGGAACAGCACCGCCATCTCGCGCAACGGCACGCCCTGCTGCTGCAGTCGCTTGATCTCGCCGGCCACGGCCTCGGCCTCGGCCACTTCGTCGGGTGCTTCGCGCCAGGTGACCTCGGCGCCGGCCCCGAGCTGGGAGCGGAGCAGCACGCTGGAGGAACCGGAGCCCTTCAGAAGCGCGTTGGCCGCCCCGATGACCTGCGGCGTGGATCGGTAGTTGCGCACCAGCTCGACGCTCGTCGTGCCGTCGAACTTGGCCGGGAACTCGGTCAGGTAGTTGGCTCGCGCACCGGCGAAGGAGTAGATGGTCTGGGCGGGGTCACCGACCACGCAGATCTCGTCGCGTCCCCCGAGCCACAGGTCGAGCAGCGCCGACTGGATCGGGCTTACGTCCTGGAACTCATCAACCGTGAACCACTTGTATTGGCGCCGCACCTCCGCGGCGACGCGCTCGTCCTCGCTGAGCAGCGCAGCGCCGATGAGCAGCACGTCCTCCATGTCCATCCGCCCCTGGTCGCGCTTGAGCTCCTCGTAGCTCCCGAAGACGTGGGCGACGGTGGCTGCGTCGAGACCACTGACCTCGCGGCCACGTCGGGGCGCGAGGCGCTCGTAGTCGTCGGGGCGGACGTTGCTCACCTTGGCCCACTCGATCTCGCTGGCCACGTCGCGCAACGTCGCCTGGTTGACCTCGACCCGGTTGCGGCGCGCGGCACCGGCCACGATCGGGATCTTCGATGCGGTGAGCTCAGGAGGCTGGCCGCCGTAGACCTTTGGCCAGAAGTAGCGCACCTGGCGCAGGGCAGCGGAGTGGAAGGTGCGTGCCTGCACGGCCGAGGCGCCCATCGAGCGCAACCGGGTGCGCATCTCCCCTGCGGCGCGAGTGGTGAAGGTCACAGCCAGCACTTCCATCGGGTTGTAGACGCCCGAGGCCACGCCGTAGGCGATCCGGTGGGTGATGGCACGGGTCTTGCCCGTGCCTGCACCGGCGAGCACCCGGACCGGGCCGCGGAGGGCCAGCGCAACCTCGCGCTGCTCCGGGTCGAGCGCGCTCAGCAGCTCATCGGCGTGCATCGGAATGTTCTTCGTCCCTCCTGTGTTGGGCCGGTGTCGAGCCTAGACGCGAGAGAGGACAGTCAGTGACCCAGGAGTCCACAGCCGTGGCACCCCCAGCAACCCCCAGTGCAAGTTCCGGGACCAGCTTCACGATGTACACCACCCCCTGGTGCGGATACTGCCACCGGCTCCGGAGCCAGTTGGACCGGGAGGGCATCGACTACGACGTCGTCGACATCGAGCGCGACCCGTCGGGTGTCGAGGTCGTGATGGCGGCCAACAACGGCAACCAGACTGTGCCGACCCTGGTCTTCAGCGACGGCAGCGCGCACACCAACCCCTCGATGGCGCAGGTCAAGGGCAAGCTCGCCCGCCTGTGAACACCAGCCTGTGACCACCAGCCTGTGACCACCCGCCTGTGAACACCTGCCTGTGAACACCTGCCTGTGAACACCAGCCCCTGAACCGCACCCGCATCAGGGCCAGGCAAGCGCGGGTGCCCGGAGTCGCGCGCAGCGTGGCATTCCGCACTCGTCGGTCAGGTCGACCCGGGCCGTGACGCTCGGCCGATCGGGATCGGGTACGTCGAGCAGCATCAGCTTCGCCCGCCGGAACATCGTGAAGGTTCCGCCCCTGAGCTCGCCCCAGGTCAGGTAGACGAACCGTTCGCCACGTCTGCCCTGGACAGCGGGGCCGCGGAAGTCGCGCTCACCGTCTCGCTCGAGTACCTCGACGTCGACCACCCACCGAGCAGTTGCGGCATCGCCCGGGACAAGGTCCGCCGGATCTCGGCGGAGCTGTGTCCCCACGTGGATGTCGCGGTAGGAGCCGCAGCTGCGGCCCGGGAGGTTCCAGCCCTCGATCACCAGCTGCACGGTGGCCTCACCAGCTACCGGGCAGCGGCCCGCCGTACCAGCTCTCGACGAGCGAGCGCGAGATCGAGACGCCTCCGGGCAGCACCAGAGCCCCGGTCTCGGCCCCGGTGCGCATCTCCTCGCGGGTGAACCACTGCGCGTCCTCGATCTCCGAACCGTCGACGTCGATGGCGGTCTCGATCGCACGCGCGGTGAAGCCGACCATCAGACTGGCGGGCAGTGGCCACGGCTGGCTGCCGAAGTAGGAAACCTCCCCGACGACCACCCCGGTCTCCTCCTGGACCTCACGGCGTACGGCATCTTCCATCGTCTCGCCCGGCTCGACGAACCCGGCCAGCGTGGAGTAGCGGCCCGGCGGCCACGCTGGGCTGCGACCCAGCAGTGCGCGCTCGTCGGGACTACCGGGCTCGCCGTCCGTGACCACCATGATCACGGCGGGGTCCGACCGCGGGAACTGGCCGCGGCCGCAGTCCAGGCAGCTGAGGAGATGCCCTGCCTGCTGCGACTCGAGCCGGCCTCCGCACCGGGGACAGTGTCGGGTCACCCAGTGCCACTCCGCGAGCCCGATGGCGTGCAGCACCAGCGGGGCGTCAGCGAGGTCCTGGTCGGCGAGCGACTGCACGACGGCGCGGAGCACCACCCAGTCGTCGCGCTCACCTGGGGCCTCGGCGGGATCGACGATGACGGCGAAGTGCTGGACTCCGTCTCGCTCACCGAGCAGCACGCGCAGGCCCTGAGGTGCCTCGTCGGGCGAGACCCAGGTGACTCGCCCGGCAACAGGACGCAGGCGAGAGCCTGCGATGACCAGCACCCTCGTCGACGGATCGGCCCAGCGTTCCTCGAGCCAGGCCTCGTCCGTGCGGTGCAGCCCGTGGCGGTCGTGTGCGTGCTGGGACAGCGCGACGTGCGGGAGCACCCTGCTTCCCCCGGAGCTCATCGCTCCTCGTGGGGGGTGTTACTCGGGTCCATGCTCGCGAGGTTAGTCCTAGGGGTGATCTCCGTTAGCTCGCAGGGGTCTGCGTCGATCACCCCCTAGTGTGATGCGGCATGAGCACCCACATCGGCGCCCAGCCGGGCAAGATCGCACCCACCGTGCTGCTCCCGGGAGACCCGCTGCGGGCCAGATGGATCGCCGAGAACTTCCTCGACGACGCGACCTGCTACAGCGAGGTCCGGGGGATGTACGGCTTCACCGGCTCCTGGCACGGGCACCCGGTTTCGGTCCAGGGATCCGGCATGGGCCAGCCCTCGATGTCGATCTACGTCAACGAGCTGTTCCAGGACTACGACGTACGCCGTGTCGTGCGGGTCGGCTCCTGCGGGGCGCTCACCGAGCGCCTTGCGTTGCGGGACGTGGTGATCGCCTCGGGTGCCTGCACGGATGCGAGCACGAACCGGCTCCGGTTCCACGGGTTCGACTACGCGGCGGTGGCCGACTTCGGCCTGCTGCGAGCCGCCCATGAGGCAGCCACCGCACGAGACGACATCACCACACACGTAGGGCTGATCTTCTCGACCGACTCGTTCTACTCACCGCGTCCGGAGCTGATCAAGCCGTTGGTCGAGCATGGGGTGCTCGCCGTGGAGATGGAGGCCTGCGGGCTCTACACGCTGGCTGCGTCGTACGGCCGTCAGGCGCTGGCGATCTGCACCGTGAGTGACCAGATCGTCACCGGCGAGGAGACCACCTCTCAGGAGCGGGAGCAGACGTTCGGCCCGATGGTCGACATCGCGCTCACCGCCGCGCTTGCTGAGGCGGACCTGGGCTGATCCGCTCAGGCGTGCTCGAAGACGGTCTGCTGGGAGGGCACGTTCGGGCCGCTGGCGCGGGAAGGCAGTCGCACGAGGTTGATCGCGTCCTGACGGATGACGCAGATGTCGCCGTTGTTCTCCAGCACGGCCACACCGTGGCCGTCGCTGTTGATGATCTGGCCGGTGATCCACTCGCCCTCGACGCGCATCCGGACGTTCATGCCTTCGGCCTTGGCACGGTCGAGTGCCTGGCCGATCGTCAACATCATCGTGGATCCGAACATCTTGGTTTCCCCCTCGCACCGCCTTGTGGCCGTGTCACAAGAGCAATCTTTGCCCGGTACATCCCATTTAGACAGGTAAGCGGCCTAATGCCCGTTGCTGGTCTACACCGGAGGGGTCGATAACCGCAGGATTTGCTCCAACCCTTGACGATCGGCCAGATCGTCGATCGCGATGGTCTCGCCCGAGCGCACGTAGTGGAACGCGGCACGAACCCGCTCGAGGGGCACGCCCATCAGGTCGGCCCACGCGACCCGGTAGATCGCCAGCTGGAGGGCGTCGGCCGTCTGCTGCTTGTTCGTCTTCCAGTCCACGACCAGCCAGCCACCGTCCGGTTCGGCGTACACCGCGTCGATCCGGCCCCGCACCACCTGGCCCGCCAGGACGAGCGCGAACGGCGGCTCCACCGCGACGGGAACCAGCTCGGCGAAGGGGCCGGCCTCGAACCGGGCGATCAGCTCCTTCAGCTCGTCCTCGTCGTCGATGCCAAGGTCGCCCCGGCCCGGCAGGTCGTCGGGGTCGAGCAGCGCCTGCTGCCCGAAACGCGCCTCGACCCAGGCGTGGAACCGGGTCCCGAACCGGGCCGCCGGCGACGGCTTGCGCGGCATCGGTCGTGCCAGTTCGCTCGCGAGCTGCTCGGGGTCGTCACGCAGGCGGGCCATCGCAGTCGCCGAGAGGCTTGTGGGAAGCGGCACCTCGACCGTGCCCGATCGATCCGCGCGTGCTTCTGCCAGGAGCCGGTCGAGCTCCGCGTCCCAGTCCCCCACGCGGGCGGTCTCGACGAGGTCGAGGCCCCCGTCATCGGCTTCGGGGTCGGTCGCGCGCACGAGCTCCGCGGCCCGTCGGCGGAGCTCGGCCTCGCGGCCGATGCCCACGGCCGGCCACGGGCTGGACACGTCCTGACCGGCGTAGGGGTTGGCCGTGCCCTTCCCCGGCTTGTCCAGCCAGGTCACCTCGACGCCGAGCTCCTCGGGCAGCTCGGCCATCAGCCGCTGGTACTCCGACGGGCCGAACCCGGTCACGCGCGGGCTCCACAGGTACGACGACACCTCGAGCCGGTGGGCCGCGCGCGTGAACGCGACGTACGCGAGCCGGAGCTCCTCGGCCCGGTCGTGCAGCCGGGTGGCGGCGCGGTAGTCGTCGATCGACGCCTTGTCCCAGCCGTCGAGCTGCGGCTGGTCTGCCGCGTCACCGCGCAGAGGTGCAGGCAGCACCGAGGGCGAGGAGGTCCAGAGCGTGCGCGACCGGTTGGACGGGAACCGCGTCTCGCAGACCCCCACAAGGAAGACCGAGTCCCACTCGAGGCCCTTGGCGCGGTGCACCGTCAGCAGCTTCACCGAGTCGGCCTCGGTCGGAGTGGAGACATCGAGCCCGTTGCCCTGGTCATCCTCGGCCGTCAGGTACGCCAACAGGGCCGGCAGGGTCACGTCTCCGTCGATCGCCTGGAACTCACCGACGGCCTTGAGGAAGAGGTCGAGGTTGTCACGCCGTGCCGACGCCGCGGGACTCACTGCCGAGGCGAGCTCGGTGTCGGTGCCGGTGACGTCCACGATGCGGCGTACGACGTCGAGGATCGGCTCGCCGGCGAAGGATCGGAGCGAACGGATCTCCGACGCGAGGAGTGCGAAGCGCTCAACTGCCTCCGCCGAGTACGCCGCGCTGCCGGGGTCCTCGAGCGCATCACTGAGCGCCGGAAGCTCGGCAGGGTCGATGCCGTCCGCTATCTCGGTGAGCTGGTCGTCGATGGAGGCACTCTCGGTGCGGCCGCGGCGGCCGGCCAACTCGTTGGCGCGCTCCTTGAGCAGCTTCAGGTCCCGCGGGCCGATCGACCAGCGGGGACCGGTGAGCAGCGTGAGCACCGCGGCGTTCGCGGTGACGTCGTGGAGCAGCCCCAGCATTGCCACTATCTCTGCCACCTCAGGCAGGCGCAGCAGCCCGGAGAGCCCCACGATCTCGACGGGGATGCCAGCTGCGGTGAGGGCGTCGAACACGGCCTCGGCCGTGCTGTTGTCGCGGGTCAGGACGCCGATGTCGGACCAGGCAGCCGTGTGCGCGTCACGCACCGCCTCCGCGAGTGCGGCTAGTTCTTCCCCCTGGGTCTCGAAGACGTGCGTCGCGACCCGGCCGTCGGCGGCATCGGGCTTGGCCTCCAGCGGCTGGACGAGCGACGTCTCGGCGTACAGCGGCGCAGCGAGAGCGTTGGCGACGGCGAGGATCCGCCGATCGGAGCGCCGGTTGACGGTGAGCGGCAGCACGGGCACCTCTGCGCCGAGGGCAGGGAAGGTGTCGGCGAAGTTGAGGATGTTGGACACCGAGGCACCGCGCCAGCCGTAGATCGCCTGGTTGGGGTCCCCGACCGCCGTCACAGCGTGCCCACGGCCGGAGGCGGCGTCCGGGCCGGAGAACAGACTGGAGAGCATCCGGGCCTGGGCGACCGAGGTGTCCTGGTACTCGTCGAGCAGCACGACCCGGAACCGGATGCGCTCCAGCCCGCCCACGTCGGGCTGCTCCTCGGCCAGCCGGGCCCCGAGGGAGATCTGGTCGGAGAAGTCCATCAGGCCCAGGTCGGCCTTCAGTCGGCGGTACGCCGTGACCAGCTGCAACAGCTCGCCGCGGCGCTGCACGGCCGAGAGACCCTTCTCGATGGCCTCGCAGTAGGTCTTGCGAGCCTTGCCCGCGCGCTCGGCCTCGAGAGCCGCCGTGAACCCACGCCGCGCCTCCTCGTCCTGTGCCATCACCTGCTCGGGAGTGACCAGGTGTTCGCTCATGGCGCCGTCGAGAGCCAGCAGGTTCTGGATCACCGTGGGCGGGTGGTCGCTGAGCAGCTCGACCTCTCCGGTGAAGCGTTCGATGGCGCGTGCGCCGAGCTGGTAGCGGGAGGCGTCGGTGATCACCCGCGTGTCCGGCTCGTGGCCGATCCGCAGCCCGTGTTCGGCGAGCAGGTTGGCGGCGTACGCGTTGTACGTCGCGACCATGGGCTCGAGCGTGTCCACGTCGTCGTCTCGCACGGCGGTGGCCTCGCTCAGAACCCCGGCGGTCAACAGGTAGTCACGAATTCGGTGCCGTAGCTCACTCGCCGCTTTCGTGGTGAAGGTGAGGCCGAGCACCTCCTCCGGCCGGACCTGACCCGTCACCACGAGGTAGACGACCCGGGCCGCCATCAGCGTGGTCTTTCCAGAGCCCGCGCCGGCAACCACCACCGAGGGCCCCAGCGGCGCCGTGATCGCCGCCCACTGCTGCGGGCTGGGCGCCCACGGCTCCTGCATCACGGCCTGGAGCTCCTGCGGTGTCCTGATCTCGCGCGTCGTCCCACGTGTCCCGGCAGTCATTGCGATAACACCGACCCGGCACTCTTGGCAGGGCAGATCGGGACGAAGGCACAGTCGCGGCACTGGACGGGTCCGGGCACTGCCGGGAAGACCTCCTCGCGGATCAGACGCGCCGCAAGGGCTATGTCGTCGCGCAGCCCGTCCCGCACGGGTCCGTCCGCGGGCGTCGCCGGCTGCGGCTGTACGACGGCTGGGCCGTCGTCGAGGGCACCGAGCTGGACGAGCTCGGCCCCGCCGCTCCTCAGCTCGTCCCCATGGCCGAGCTCGGTGTCGAGGGCCCCGCTGTCCACGGCGTACTGGTAGAGGGCGAGCTGGCGGTGGGACTCCACCGACTTGTTCGAGGGCGCGGAGCGGCCGGTCTTGAGATCGACGACCACGACCCTTCCGTCTGCGTCGAGCTCGAGTCGGTCCGCGTAGCCGGTCAGCTCGACCTGCTCGCCGTCGGCAAGCTCGACCACGGTCGAGAACCGGGACTCGGTGTCGAGGAGCTCACGCTTGTCGGCGTAGTGCCAGTCCAGGAACCGGGTCAGCGCCCGGCGCACGCGGGAGTACTCCCGGGCCTTGGACCACGGCGTCCGGAAGTGCAGCCGGTCCCAGACCGCGTCGACGTGGGTCATCAGCTCGTCCAGGTCGCCGGGGCCGTTTGTGAGCTCGCCGCGTGCGACCCGCTCGGCCAGTGCGTGCAGCAGGCTGCCGACGTTGGCCTCCTGGTGGGCGCGCTCGATGCCGCCGGCCTCGTCGCGCAGGAACCACTGCGCGGGACAAGTCATCACTGACTCGAGCAGGCTCGCCGAGACGGGCACCGGCCGCTCTGGGTCGCGCACCGGGCGCGAGGACAGGCTGATCGAGCGGGTGCCCCACCACGTCGCCGGGTCGGCATGCGGGACCAGCTGACGATCCCCGACTCGCTCCCGGGCCAGCCGCGCGAGCCGTCGTGCCGCGGCGTCCCGGAGGGCCTCGCTGGTGTCCGGGTCGGTGACCGTGCGGCGGAGCTCGCTCACCAGCCCGGCGAGCGACAGGGGCCTGGCAGGTCGGCCCTTGACATGGGAGACATCCACACCGAGCTCGCCGAGGAACCGCGATGGCTGCTCACCCTCGTCCTCGCGCGAAGCCACCGCCGTCACGACGAGACGTTGCCGCGCGCGGGTGCACGCGACATAGAAGAGGCGCCGCTCCTCCAGCAGCAGCTCACGCAGAGTGAGCGGGGGCACGAGGCCGTCGGTGCCGATTCGGTCCGCCTGCAGCAGGGTCGATCGGCGCCGCAAGTCGGGCCAGGCCTCGGCCTGCACGTGCGCGACGACGACAAGTCGCCACTCGAGACCCTTGGAGCGGTGCGCGGTCAACAACCGGACGGCAGAACCCCTGACCCCGCGTTCGGACAAGGTGTCGGCCGGGATCTGCTGGGCTGCAAGCGTCGCCAGGAAGTTGCGCACCCCGACGTGGTCACGCTGCTCCTCGGCGCGGGCGGCCGCGTCAAAGAGCGCGACCATGGAGTCGAGGTCCCGGTTGGCACGCCGAGCGGACCCGCCACCCACTGCCAACGACCGGCGCAGGCGGCGTGGCCAGCCCGTGCCTGACCACAAGGTCCAGAGCACCTGCTCGGCAGTGGCGCCCCCGTCGAGGTCGGCCCTCGCCCGGGCAAGCAGCGTGTGCATCGCGCGCGCCCGCTCGACTGCCGGGCCGGGCAGTCCGTCGAGGAACCCAACCTTCAGGACGGCGTCGCGGAGGAGCTCCCGCGAAGTCCGGGGCGGGGTGCCGGCAACGTGCGCCAGATCCTTCTCGCGCCCCCGCAGCTGCCGGCCGAGCCGACGCACGTCGCCGGCATCGAGGCCACCCAGCGGTCCCATGAGCAGCGCCTCGGCCCGCCCGGGGTCGACGTACTCCACGTGTTCGCGGTCGTCATTGTCGAGGTTGAGCACGGCGCGAAGCGCGTCGAGCATCGGGAGCACGGCTGGGTCGCGAGCGAGCGGGACGTCGTCGCTGGCCACTTCGACAGGCACCCCGGCGCCGCCGAGCGCGCGGCGCAGGCCAGGGATCGACGTGCGCCCCGAACGGACCAGCACTGCCATGTCGTGCCAGTCGATTCCGTCCTCGAGGTGCGCGCGACGCAGCAGGTCGGCGAGGTGCTCGGACTCCGACCGCTCGGTCTCGAACGTCACGACCTCGACCCGGCCGTCGCCGAGGGGGCCGGCGTCCGCCACCGGGGACAGGAAGGCCTCCCGAGCGGCGGCGTCGATGCCCACCGGAAGGGGCAGCCGACTGGCCACCCGCTGGGTGGCCGCCAGCAGGCGCGGGCCGAAGCGGCGGGTGGTGCCCAGGGCGATCACGTCGGCAGGTTTGCCGTCGCCGCGTGGAAACTCGGACGGGAAGTCGAGGATGCCCCGGACCTCGGCACCACGGAAGGCGTAGATCGACTGGTGCGGATCGCCGACCACGGTGAGGTCTCGGCCGTCCCCGGCAAGCGCCTGCAGCAGGCGGACCTGGGCAGGGTCGGTGTCCTGGTACTCGTCGACGAAGACATGACGCAGACGACCCCGCAGTTCGTCGCGATGCGACTCGGCCTCGATGACCGCTCGCCTGATCAGGTCGGCGTAGTCGGTGGCGCTCTGCTGGTCGAGATTGTCGAGGTATTGCTCGAGGAACAGCCCCGCGGCTACGTACGCCGGAAGGTCATTGGCCTCACCGAGCCCACGCAGCGCGTCGCCATCGAGCCCCTTCTCGCGCGCGCGGCCCAGCACAGCCTGCACCTCGTGGGCGAACCCGCGTGTCCCGAGGGCACGCCGCAGGGCGTCGGGCCATCGGACCGACTCGGGGGCGTTGGTGAGCAGCTCGCCCAGCACGACGTCCTGCTCCGGCGCACTGAGCAGGCGCAGCGGACCGGCGTAGAGGTCTGGCGGGGAGTATTTCCGGATCAGCCCGTAGGCAAAGGAGTGGAAGGTCGAGCACATCGTGGTCGAGGTGGTCCGACCCAGACGGGCGGCCACCCGGTCGCGAAGCTGCTCGGCGGCCTTGCGGCTGAAGGTCAGGGCGAGGACCGAGTCGGGCGAGGCGCCGCGGTTCGCGATGCGATCCACGATCGCCTCGACCAGGGTGGTGGTCTTGCCCGTGCCCGGGCCCGCGAGCACGAGCAGCGGACCACTCTCGTGGTCCACGACGGCGCGCTGGGAGTCATCGAGGTCAGGCGGCTCGGTGAGGTGCGTGTCGGGACGGACCAGCCGATAGGTCGTCGCGGGGTTCACCCCACTACTCAAACACCCGGCACCGACGTCGGCGAAAGGCAGGTCTCACCGTCGCGCCGCCGGCTCACGGCTGCCAGAACGCGGCAGCGATGTGCACCCGGCCCGAGGAGCGCATGGGAGTGTCCTCGTCGAGGTAGTGCGCTCGCGCCTCGTCCCCGTGGCTGGGCGGCAGCGAGCCGTCCGCGCGTACGACGCGCCACCACGGCACCGGTCCCCCGAACTGGGACATCACCCGGCCCACACGACGGGGGCCACCGAACCCCACCGCCTCGGCGATCGCGCCGTACGTCGTCACCCGTCCCCAGGGGATCCGCTCCACGACGACGAGCACCGCCTCGACGTACTCCTCGGCATCCACGAAGGTCGAGTCAAGCAGAAGCGACCTCCCACTCTCGATGAGAGTGGGAGGTCGGTTCCATGAGTGGAGCGCGATCAGAGAATCGGGTCGAACGGCTCGGTGCCGAGCACCAGGTTCAGCCCGGAGATGCCGGAGTTCGCCTTGGCGAACGCCAGCTCCTTGTCGAGGTCCCCGATGTTGTTCGAGCCCGGAAGGGGCGCCAGACCGAGCGTCGACAGGGTGCCGACCGCCTTGCCGCCCGCGGACATGAAGGCCGAACCCGAGTCACCCGGGATGCCGGGCGCGACGGTGTAGAGCGGGTGGCTCCAGCCTCCGTCGGCAGCGTCGTCACCCAGGCTGATCCCGGTGTGCGGGGACAGAGGGGCGACCCCGCCGCGCAGGCTCGAGTTGCCGTAGGTCCAGACGCGGTCGCCGGCCTTGGTGCCGTCGGTGTCGATGCCGGTCGGGCCGCCCCAGAAGGGCACCGATGGGTTGACCTTGCCGACGTCAGCGGCGTCGACCTTGACCAGGGCAAGGTCGTTGTACGCGCAGGTGTTGGGGTCTGTGGTGCCGAGCTGCTTCTCGGTGATCCAGGAGCTGTAGGCCAGGGTGCCGTGTCCGACCGGTGTGCCCTCGGAGGCGACGTTGCCGTCGTTGGTGAAGGTGACGCGGGTGCCGAGCGGCACCGACTCGACGTTGCATCCGTTGGTGTCGGTGGCTGCGCCCTTGCCGGCGCAGTGGGCGGCGTACCCGACGTAGACGTTGCCGGCGCCGTCGGTGTAGACGAAGTTGGCGGTGCACTGGGCGCCGTCGGTGTACATCATCGTGCCGGGGTGAATGGCAGCTGTGGCGGCCGGCGCCCACGAAGGAGCGGCCTCAGCGGTCGTGGTGGTGGCGAGGCTGGCGACAGCGAGGAGTGCCGACGCGACGGCCGCCAGGAGGGTGCGGGACAGGCGCATGCGGGGGTGCCTTTCTTCGGTCTGGGCTGAAGAGCGCATTCATGTGCTCAACGGTCCCAGCCTTCCCGGGTTACGCCCGAGTAGTCATAAATGACCACAAGATCCGCGAGATTCTCCTCAGTACGACGGCTGCGACGGGTCGATCTGGTTGACCCAGGCGACCACTCCGCCACCCACGTGCACGGCGTCGGCGAATCCCGCCCCCTTGAGCACGGCGAGCGCCTCAGCAGACCGCACTCCGGTCTTGCAGTACAGCGCGACCGGCGTGTCCTGCGAGAGCTGCTCGAGGGCGTGGCCGTTGAGGAACTCGCCCTTCGGGATCAGCACCGAGCCGGGGATCGAGTTGATCTCGGCCTCGTTCTGCTCGCGCACGTCGATCAGGGTGAAGTCACGGGATCCCTCCTCGCGCTCCTTGAGCATGTGCTCGAGGGTGGTCACCGAGATGGTGGAGCCGGCGGCGGCCTCCGAGGCCTCCTCCGAGACGGCGCCGCAGAAGGTCTCGTAGTCGATCAGCTCGGTGACGGTGGCGTTCTCGCCGCACAGCGCGCAGTTGGGGTCCTTGCGCACCTTCAGGGTGCGCCACTCGAGCTCGAGGGCGTCGTAGATGACCAGCTTGCCGACGGCCGGGTCGCCGATGCCGGCCAGGAGCTTGATCGCCTCGTTCACCTGGATCGACCCGATGCTTGCGCACAGCACGCCCAGCACGCCGCCCTCGGCGCAGCTCGGAACCATGCCCGGCGGCGGCGGCTCCGGGTAGAGGCAGCGGTAGCACGGCGCGTCCGCGCTGGAGCCGTCCTCGTTTGTCAGGGTCGGCCAGAAGACACTTGCCTGTCCGTCGAAGCGGTAGATCGACCCCCACACGTACGGCTTGTTCAGGAAGTACGCCGCGTCGTTGACCATGTAGCGGGTCGCGAAGTTGTCGGTGCCGTCGACGATCAGGTCGTAGCCGGCGAAGATCTCGAGCACGTTGTCGTTGTCGAGCCGCTCGTTGTGCACGATCACGTCGACGAGCGGGTTGATCTCGGCGATCGACTCCTGCGCCGAGATCGCCTTCGGCTTCCCGATGTCCGACTGCCCGTGGATGACCTGGCGCTGCAAGTTGGACTCGTCCACTTCGTCGAACTCCGCAATTCCGAGCGTGCCCACTCCGGCGGCGGCGAGGTACAGGAGCGCGGGGCTGCCGAGACCACCGGCGCCGATGACCAGCACCTTGGCGTTCTTCAGCCGCTTCTGACCCGTCATGCCGACGTCGGGGATGATCAGGTGCCTGCTGTAGCGGCGTACCTCGTCGATGGTCAGCTCGGCGGCCGGCTCGACCAGAGCAGGAAGTGACACGGGTTGCTCTCCTCGTCTGTGTGCCGGAGCCACCTTCACCCCGGCGTGGCGGGTCTCTGCAGAACACCGCCGCTCCGTTCCATGTTCCCCGGCCCGTCCACCACCCCCCGTCTCGTGCCCGCCATCCGGACAGAGGGTGCAGCGTTCTGCTTGTAGGCTGCGGGCGTGAGTACGTTCGACAAACCCCGGCAGCGAGGCGTCGCCGCCGACCGCGCTGCTACCCCCGCGCGCAACGGTGCGCCCGGAGCCGCGACCAGGAGTGTGCGCCTGCCTCGTCGCGCCCGTCGAGCCCAGCTGCTCACGGCGGCGCTCGAGGTCTTCGTCGCGCAGGGTTACCACGCCGCTGCGATGGACGACATCGCCGAACGGGCTGGGGTGTCCAAGCCCGTGCTCTACCAGCACTTCCCAGGCAAGCTCGAGCTCTACGTCGCCCTGCTGGACCAGTCGTGCGACACCATCATCTCCAGCTGCGGCAAGGCCCTGGAGTCGACCGAGGACAACAAGCAGCGGGTGACTGCTGCAATGCATGCCTTCTATGACTACGTCGCCAGTGCCGAGGGCGCCTTCCGGCTCGTCTTCGAGTCCGACCTCACCAACGAGCCGGCCGTGCGGGCCCGCGTCGACCGGGTGACGGTCGAGTGCGCCAAGCTGATCGCGCACGTCATCGCCGACGACACCGGGCTCCCCGAGGAGCAGTCGCAGCTGCTCGCGGTCTCGCTCGTAGGAATGGGCCAGGTCAGCGCCCGGTTCTGGCTCACGGAGGGCGGCACGATCGACCAGGCGGACGCCGCTTCACTGATCGCCGGGTTGGCCTGGCGCGGAATCGGCGGCTACCCGCGCACCGACGAGCACCGCTGACCATTGCGTGTCTCGGGCCTGTCTCGAGCCTGCCCCGGGCCAGGCCTGGGAACGGGACCCGGCCGGGGTTGCCCAACCGGGTCAGGCGGTGCCTGACAGAGTTCGTCTGAGAGCAAGATCCGAGTCCAACTAGGAGGTCCTCCAGATGGAGGTCAAGATCGGCGTCCAGAACGCCTCCCGCGAGCTGAACATCGACACCACCCTTGATGCCGACGGCGTCGAGAAGGCAGTCGCCGCCGCCCTCAAGGACGGCGGGGTCTTCACGCTCAGCGACAGCAAGGGCCGTCGCGTCGTCGTACCGGGCGAGAAGCTGGCGTACGTCGACATCTCGACCAGCGTCAGCGGCCAGGTCGGGTTCCGCTCCTAGAGCGTCAAGCCTGAATCCACCGATGGCCGGCGTCGGTGGAGTCAGGCTAAGAGGCGAGGCCCAGCTCGGCCATGCGCTTGGCGTGGTTCTCGGTGAGCCGCCCGAACATCCGCGACAGCGCCGCGAGGTCCATCCCGGGACGGTCGACCCCACCGGCGAGGAGCGAAGCGAGCGAGTCGCGCTCGGCGGCGACGCGCTGGGCCTGCGAGAGCGCCTCCCCCATCAAGCGCCGACCCCACAGGGCGAGCCGACCACCCACGCGGTGGTCCTCCTCGATCGCCCGTCGCACCCGGTCGACCACGAAGTCGGCATGTCCGGCGTCCGCGAGCGAGTCCACGATCAGCTGCCGGGTGTCGGAGTCGAGGTAGGCCGCGATCTCGACGTAGAAGTCGGCGGCCAGGCCGTCGCCGACGTAGGCCTTGACCAGACCCTCGAGCCAGTCGCTGGGTGCGGTCGCCGCGTGAAAGACGTCGAAGGGCTTCACGAAGGGCGCCATCGCCTCGATCGGGTCCACCCCCAGGGTCGAGATCCGCTCGAGCAGTGGCTCGACGTGGAGGAACTGGACCGTGGCCATCTTGGCCAGTGCGAGCTTGTCGGGCAGCTCCACTGCGAGCTTCGCGTCATCGGTCAGGCGCTCGAACGCGGAGATCTCGCCATAGGTGATCGCGCCCAGGAGGTCCACAACGGCGGCCCGGTAGGCGGGATCCTCGAATGCCACGGAATCCTGCTCGGAAACCTCGTCTCCACTTGCCTCTGCACCGGTCCCGCCACCTGCCTCTGCACTGGGGGGAGCGACGGTCTCCTGAGGCGAAGGTTCGGTCATGTCGGCAGCCTACCGATAGACTGAAGGCTGACCGTCGGCTCGATGCCCCCTTGAAGGCCGCCCTGGAAGGCCGCCTTTGGGCGGCGACGGCGTACGACACACCAGACTTGAACCCATCGACTCGATCACGAGTCAGTACAGAACAGGCAAGATCCTGACAACCTTCAGAGAGCTCGGGGTACTCCCCGAAATCGTGGCCGCCCTCGAGCGCGCCAACATCGTGTCTCCCTTCCCCATCCAGGAGATGACCCTCTCGGTCGCCCTGATGGGCACCGACCTGATCGGCCAGGCCCGCACCGGAACGGGCAAGACCCTCGCCTTCGGCATCCCGGTCCTCCAGCGTGCCGTGGCCCAGCACGACCCCGACTTCCAGGACCTGGCTGCTCCCGGCAAGCCGCAGGCGCTGATCGTCGCGCCCACCCGCGAGCTCGCGCTGCAGGTCAGCAAGGACCTCACCATGGCCGGCAAGGACCGTGGCATCCGGGTGCTCACCGTCTACGGCGGCGTGCCCTACGAGCCGCAGCTCGAGGCGCTTGCCTCAGGGGTAGAGGTCGTCGTCGGTACGCCGGGCCGGCTGATCGACCTGATGAACCGCAAGTCCCTCGACATCTCCCACGTGAAGTCGCTGGTCCTCGACGAGGCCGACGAGATGCTCGACCTGGGCTTCCTGCCCGACGTGGAGCGCCTGCTCAGGCAGACCCCCGAGACCCGCCAGACCATGTTGTTCTCGGCCACGATGCCGGCGGCCATCGTCTCGCTGGCCCGCATTCACATGCGGCACCCGATGAACATCCGCGCGGAGTCGGCCGCCGACTACCAGATGGTGCCGGCCACGGCTCAGTTCATCTACCAGGCGCACGACCTCGACAAGCCCGAGATGATCGGTCGACTGCTCCAGGCCGAGGGCGCTGACCTGATGCTCGTGTTCACCCGCACCAAGCGCCAGGCCCAGCGCATCGCCGACGACCTCGAGGAGCGCGGCTTCACCTCCAGCGCACTGCACGGCGACATGGCCCAGGCAGCACGCGAGCGGGCCCTCACCAAGTTCCGCGAGGGCAAGCTGCAGGTGCTCGTGGCCACCGACGTAGCCGCTCGTGGCATCGACGTCGCCGGCGTGACCCACGTCGTGAACTACACCTGTCCCGAGGACGAGAAGATCTACCTGCACCGCATCGGCCGCACCGGCCGCGCGGGTGCGACCGGGATCGCGATCACCTTCGTCGACTGGGCCGACCTGCACCGCTGGAAGATGATCAACAAGGCTCACGACCTGCCCTTCGACGACCCGCAGGAGACCTACTCCAGCTCCGAGCACTTCCTGCACGACCAGGGGATCGCCCCGGGCATCAAGGGCCGCATCGTCCCCGAGGGCACGATCGAGCGAAAGCCTCGGCCCGAGAGCGGTGGCCGCGGCAAGAGTGGCGGCTCTCGCAGCCAGGCTGGCGGCGGAGGTCGCGGACGCAACCAGGGCGGCTCCAAGGACCGATCCAGTGACCGATCCAGTGACGGGGCAGCCAAGAGCGACAGCCGCCAGCAGTCCGGCTCCGGCGAGAAGTCCGGTGAGCGTCCCGCCAGGAAGCGCAACCGCAGCCGCAGCCGCACACGTGGTGGCAAGCCCGCGGCGACCGGCGACAACAGCTGAGCCGACCGCCCGGCCTGGCGGTTGCTCGAGTCGCTCAGTCGCTCGCCGCGGCTACCGGACGTCATACGAGGTGGTCGCAACTGCCACCGCGCCGTATGACGTCCCGCCGGAGGTCATACGAGGTGGTCGCCATTGCCACCGCAACGCATGACGTCCCGCCGGAGGTCATACGAGGTGGTCGCAACTGCCGCCGCAACGCATGACGCCCCACCGGAGGTCATACGAAGTGGTCGCCATTGCCGCCGCAACGCATGACGCCCCGGCGGAGGTCATACGAGGTGGTCGCCATTGCCGCCACACCGTATGACGCCCCACCGGAGGTCATACGAAGTGGTCCCCACTGCCGCCACACCGTATGACGTCCCGCCGCACGGCCCGGCTAGGCGGTGACGACGACGGTCGTGCCGACGGGCGCAAAGTCCCACAACACCTTGGCGTCCGGCAGCGACTGCCGGATGCACCCGTGGCTCTGGGGCGTTCCGAGCTGCGCCTGGGTCTGCAGCGGTCGGCCGTTCTTGGTCGGAATGCCGTGGAACCCGATGGCGGCGTTGGTCCCGCGGGTGAACCGGACGAAGTACTCCATCACCCCGGAGTCGCTGATGCCGACCGCCCAGCGCGAGCGTGAGTAGACCTCGTAGCTGCCGGGGTCAAGGTTGTCAGTCAGGCTGCCGGAGACCAGGTAGGTGCGGAACACCTCGTCCTCGCCGGTGGTCGTCTCCCCGGTGGTCGTCTCAGGGGTTGTCTCCGGGTCGACGAGCCAGACGCGCTGGGCACTGATGTCGAAGACCACCCGCTTGCCCGTGCCCGTGTCGTCCGGGAGCGCTTCGCTGCTCGTGCGTTGCTCCGCGGACGTGCGCTTGGGCGTGGGGTTCGATGATTCTCTCGAGGGCGTCGTCGTCGCCGCATCGGGGATCGTCACCGTCGCGAGCGTTCCCACCGCGCCCGACCCGGTGTTGCCCGATGCCTCAGCCCGCCCGCCGTCAGGCAGCACACCGATTCCCCCGAGCAGGGTCACGAGCGTGATCGCGAGTGAGGAGCCGGCTGCGAACAGTCGTCCGTAGCGAGGCCGGACCCGGTGCCGCCCTCCGGTCGCGGAAGCGGGGCGGTGAGCTGTGCCCGTACCTCGGCCCGCGGTCAAGGCTCAGGCCCTGTTCAGCAGTCCGGTAGCGACGTCGCGGTAGGCCTGCGCTCCCTTGTTGGTGCGTGACGTCTTGAGGATCGAACGTCCGGCGGCGGGCGCCTCGGCGAACCGGATCGACTTGGGGATCGGCGGCTCGAGGACGTCGAGGTCATAGGTGTCCGAGATCGTCTCGAGCACCATGCGTGCGTGGTTCGTGCGGCCGTCGTACAGCGTGGGCAGCACCCCCCACACCTCGAGCTCGCGGTTGGTGAAGCGCTTGACGTCGTGCACAGTGTCGAGCAGCTGGCCCACGCCACGGTGGGAGAGCGTTTCGCACTGCAACGGGATGAGGACTCCTGTGGCGGCCGTGAGCGCCGCGACAGTCAGCACGCCCAGCGACGGCGGGCAGTCCAGCAGCACCCAGTCGTAGCCTTCGGTGTCCTCGACAGCGGTACGGATGACGTACTCGCGGCCGGTGCGGGTGAGCAGGTCGGACTCGGCTCGCGCAAGCTCGATGGTGGCGGGCATCAGGTCGACGCCGTCGTCGGTCTCGATGATCACCTCGGACGGGTCCAGGCCCTTGGTGAGCACATGGTGGATCGAGACGTCGAGGTCCTCGGGGTCGATCCCGAGGCTGAAGGTCAGGCAGGCCTGCGGGTCGAGGTCGACGAGGAGAACCTTCTGACCCTGCTCGGCGAACGCGGCTCCGAGCGAGGCAACGGTGGTGGTCTTGGCGACGCCGCCCTTCTGGTTGGCGACGGCGAGCACGTGGGATGTCATCACCGGTCATTGTGCCGTACGACGTTGCCCGCACGGCGCACGTCCGCCGCGGCGGACGGCGCGTCTTTCACCAGCCGGGACGCGGGCCCCCGAACGGCATCTCAAGAGCCTCCGGACCGAACCCGGTCACGTCGGCCAGCAGCCAGTCGTCGTGTAACAGCAGGGCGGCAGAAGCCGGCTTCATCACCAGCCACAGCCAGCGTCCGTCGGCCTCACCGGCGAAGACTGCGCGAGCCAGCAGGTCGTCCTGGCCGGCTGTGTCTCCCGAGCCTGAGTGGGTCTCGTCATCGGAGTCCTCCACCAGCCACAGGGGCACGGTCCGGCCACCGGCTCTCACATGGATCGCAGGTGGGCCGTGGCTGATCTGCGACCCCGGGTCGTCGTACGTCGTGCCGGCGCAGCGCGCGCCGAGCCCGATCCCCGGTTCCTCCGAGACGATGGTGACCTCGACCTCGCCGTCCAGGTCACTCGATCCGACGGTGGTGGTGACCGTGGCCCGCACCCGTCCGGTGTTGCCGACGCAGCCGAAGTCGGCGATCGACCACCCGGGGCTCATCGGCCACGGCAGATAGGTCGGGAGCTGGTCACTGCGCCCCACGAGCTCGGCGAACGAGTCGTAGTCGGCCTGGTCGGGACGCCACAGCGGCTCGATCGGTCCGTGCACCGAACACGCGAAGGAGTCCCCCTCACCAGTGACCGGCGAGGTGCAGCGTGGACACGACGCGGCGAGCGGCACGGGATGAGGGTAGTAGAAGTTGAGGTCCTCAGGAGTTCCAGCGCGCCACGGCCGGGGACTCTCGCTCGTAGGCCAGCACCGAGATCGTCGCGGTGTCGAGCTTGAACAGCCGCCCCTCCTGCACGGGCTGGCCCAGCCATCGCGCGGCCAGAGCGCGCGAGGCGTGTCCATGGCTGAACACGAGCACGCGTCCACCGTGGGCGCGGACCTTGGCGACTACGCGGTCCAGTCTCCGCGACACTTCCTCGGCCGTCTCCCCTCCCGGACACGGATGCGACCAGACGGTCCAGCCGGGCGACCACTCGCGGATGGTGGGAGTCGTCAGCCCCTCGTAGTCCCCGTAGTCCCACTCGGTGAGGTCGTCCTCGAGGTGGATATCGGTGAACCCCGCCAGCTCGGCCGTACGACGGGCCCGGACCCGCGGACTGGTCAGGACGAGGTCGAACTCCACTCCCTCGAGCCGGTCAGCCAGCCGCCTGGCCACGTCCTCGCCCTCGGCCGTGAGGTCGAGCTCGGTGTGCGAGGTGTGCAGACCGTCCCGGCTCCACTCGGTCTCCCCGTGACGGATCACCCACAGCTCGTCCTCCCGATGTTCAGGGGGAGTCTCGGGCGAGCTCATCGCGAGGGCTCACTGCTCCTTCGCGGGCCAGTTCTTGTCGTGTTGCGGGACCGGACGGCCGGGCTGCTCCCCGCCGCGCTCGGCAAGATAGCTGTTCTTGGGCACCATCACCTTGCGGCGGAAGACGCACACGACCTTGCCGTCCTGGTTGTAACCGATGGTCTCGACGTGCACGACGCCACGGTCGTCCTTGCTCTTGCTCTCCCACTTGTCCAGCACCGTCGTCTCGCCGTACAACGTGTCCCCGTGGAACGTCGGCGCGACGTGACGCAGCGACTCGATCTCGAGGTTGGCGATCGCCTTGCCGGAGACGTCCGGCACGCTCATCCCGAGCAGAATCGAGTACACGTAGTTGCCCACCACCACGTTCTTGCCGAACTGGGTGGTCTCCTCGGCGTAGTGGGAGTCGAGATGCAGCGGGTGGTGGTTCATCGTCAGCAGGCAGAACAGGTGGTCGTCGAACTCGGTGACCGTCTTGCCGGGCCAGTGCTTGTAGCTCGCACCGACCTCGAACTCCTCGTAGCTGCGACCGAACTGCATCCCGGAAGTCTGCCACGACGCGCCAGCCTGAGACTCCCCTGCCCGGGATGGTGTGCGCTGCGACATATGCTCCGACTCATGCTCGACTTGCGCAGGCGCGCCGCGGACGAGCCGGCTACCGACGCGGACACCGCGCCTGAGGGTTCCAGCCGGAGCACATCGCGGACCCAACAGATCCTCACCTTCGTGGGCGCCTTGGCGCTGACCGCGCTCTGGGCCCTGCTGGCCACGACGGTGCTCGACGCCTCGAACTTCCCGAGCCCGCTCACCGCGTTGCGGCAACGCACGTTCCAGCCCCCGGCCCTGCTGCAGAGTGCCGCGGTCGTCTGGGTCGTGGTGCTGCTGGTCGTCGCGCTGACCGGGCGGCTGTGGGTCTCCCTCGGGGTGGTGACGGCCCTCACCGCTGTGATCGGCGCGATCAACGCCACGAAGCTGGAGCTGCGAAACGACCCCGTCTACCCGAGCGACGTGACCTTCCTGCGCCAGCCGGGCTTCCTCTTCGAGATGGCGCCGAAGTCCAGGCTCCTGATGGCCGCCGTGGCGCTCGTGCTCGTCGTCGTCATCGCCGCGCTGGTGGGCTGGCTGGTTGCGAAGGTCCTCCCGAACCTCAGCAAGACCCTTCCCCGCCGCGGACTGCTCGGGCTGCGCATCACGCGCGTGGTCGTGGCGGTCCTGTGCCTCGGGCTGCTGTACGTCGCCAACAACTTCAACGAGCCGGGCAACCCGTGGCGAGCGGCCTTCGACTCAACCGGCCTGCGCTGGCGCGACTGGGACCAGCGCGTGAACTACCAGCGCAACGGGTTCGTCGCCGGGTTGCTCTTCAACACGCACATCACTGCCATGGCGCAGCCCGAGGGCTACTCCAAGGAAGCCATCGAGAAGATTGCCGCCAAGTACGAGACCCAGGCAGCCGCGATGAACCAGGGCCGGACAGGCACCCTCGACAAGACCAACGTCGTCACCATCTTGTCCGAGAGCTTCTCGAACCCCTCGTGGCTCAAGACGGTCGACTTCCCCGCCGACCCCATTCCGAAGACGACGGCGCTGATGCAGCAGACCATCTCGGGCAAGCTCCTCGTCCCCGGCTACGGCAGCGGGACGGCCAACGTCGAGTACGAAGTGCTCACCGGTCAGTCGAAGAGCCAGCTGAAGCCCCAGATCGCCACGGCGTACGAACAGATGGTCCAGCACTACAAGACCTTCCCGTCCGCCGTCGACTGGTTCATCGATCACGGACACACCCCGGTGGCGATCCACCCCTTCTCGCCGCGGATGTACGCCAGGCCAGAGGTGTACGACGCCCTCGGGTTCACGAAGTTCGTCACCAAGGACGAGATGCAGTTCAAGGGACGCGGCGGCGGACGCTTCATCGATGACAAGTCGGCCTTCGACGAGGTGGTCTCCCAGATCTCGGACACCGACAAGCCGGTGCTCGCGCACCTCGTCACCATGCAGAACCACATGCCTTACGGCGGGCAGTACGACGACCCACTGACCCCAACGGGACTTCCCGGCAACTTCAACCGGCTGGCCGGCCAGTACGCCCGTGGGCTGGCGCGCTCCGACGAGGCGTTCGCCGCGTTCCTGGAGAAGCTGAAGCAGCAGCCCGAGCCGACGGCGGTCATCTTCTACGGCGACCACCTGCCGCCGCAGGTCTACCCGGAGAGCCTGGTCAAGCGCGAAGGTCAGCGCGTCACCCACGAGACGCCGTTCGTGATCTGGAGCAACGGCAAGCCGCTGAAGCACGAGGACCTGCCGACGACCAGCCCGATCCACTTCCTGCCCATGCTCTTCAATGCGCTCAACGTGCCGGTCCCGCCGTGGTTCGCACTGCTCGACGACCTCGACAAGCAGATCCCGGCCATGGACGCGGGCCTCTACATCAACTCGCAGGACAAGGCGGTCAAAGAGTCCCAGCTCTCGGCCGAGGCGAAGCAGGTGCTCTCGGACTATCGCCTGGTCATGTACGACCTGAGCATCGGCAAGCGCTACAGCGAGAAGGTCATGTACGGCGACACCGCACCCTAGGTGGTCGAGCAGCGAGCGAAGCGAGCGACCAGTCGAGACCCTCAGACGATCCCGTGGAACCGCTTCGGGATCCGGACGAGCGGCCGCTTCTCCATCAGGGTCATCTGGCTGCCCTTGGGCGCACGCCAGTTGCCGGCCGGGTCCTCGACGACCAGCGAGTCGAGCCGCTCCCCCGTCGGTGGCACGAAGTCGGCGATCTGGGAGGCGTCGGCACCCTCGGTGATCCGCTCCAGCAGGTCGACCAGGGTGTCACCGCCCTGGCGCCACTGGGTGTCACGGGACCGCCCGTCGGCCTCGACCATGCGCTGGCGGTGGTCGGCGGCCTCCTGGAGGTGGTCGCGATCGCCGAACTTCATGTGGAACATCCACAGGTCCGGGTCCACCCGGTACGGCGTACGCACGCCGTGGGTGCCGGCGCTCCAGTGCCCGGGGACCCACTTGATCGCCGGCTTGCACATCAGTGGCAGGAACTTCGCGAGCTGGCGCTGCCCCAGCAGCGGCTGGGTCAGGTCCAGTGGCGCCTCCGAGCCGACGTTGTGCACCACGTTGAAGCCGAGGGACCCCACGGCGTTGAGACCCTCGGCGGTCTTGGCCTCGACGTACTGCGCGAGGCCGGCGTACTTGTCGGGGTCCGGAACGATGAACTCGTCGGTGTCGCAGAACATCACGACGTCGTAGAGCTGCAGCAGCGAGCGGCCGAGGTTGCCGACCACGGCCATCCGGGTGCTGTTGAACTTTCCGCCGCGGATCGGCGGGATGTGCAGCACGTCGCAGGGCAGGTCGTCGGTGGACCCGTCCTCGGAGTTGTCGTCGACGACGTAGAGGTTCTCCTCGCCGAACTGCCTGCCGTAGTACCCGACCCACAGCGGCAGCATCCGGCCCTCGTCGCGACAGAACGTGATCGCGGCGACGCGCAGAGGCTCGTCGGGGTCGCGCTCCGGAGGTGTCGGGTCGGTCTGCTCCTCCGCGTCCGTCTGACCTTTGGCCTTGCGCCGCAGCAGTCCGCGCACACCACTCACGGCGTCGTCTCCTCGTCCTCGGACTCGACTGGCTCTTTCACCGGCGGGCCGCGCCTGCCGCGCTCGGCCTGCTGGGTGACGAGGAAGGCCATTCCGTCGAGTGCGGCCTCGAGCTGCTGCTCGGCTGTCACCTTGTCGGTGTGTACGCCCGGGACCGGTCGCGACTCCAGCTCGCCGATGTCACCGACCACCCGCAGATCGAGCTTCCGAAGCTTGCTGAGCTCACGCCGGCTCGCGCGGCGTACCCAGCGCTCGTCCATCCCCAGCGGCACCTTGTCGCGACCTCGGGTGACCAGCCCGCGCTTGGCCAGCGCGCCCTTCACGATCCACTCGTAGTCCTGCCGGCTGAAGTCGTCCTCGGCCAGGCGTGCGTTGAGGGCACGCAGCACCAGCGCCGATGCCGCGTCGATGCCCGGGTTGCTGCGCGCGTCGTCGGTGTCGCAGAGGTCAGCGGGGATCCCTGCCACGCCGGCGAAGCGCTCCCACAGCACACCAGGAGGTGCGCCTTTGGGCGGGACGGTGATCAGCGTGAAGTGGTCGCGCCCCACGGCGCCTGACCAACGGGACGCGATCTCGGAGATGCGCTGGTGCTTCCAGAACCAGCGCCCAGGCTTGTCGTTCATGTCCTGGGTGCGCACCGAGTCCAGGAACTCGTCCCAGGAGCGCACTCCACGGTTCTGCATCGACTCGGTCCACATCGCCGGCAGCGACCGAGCCAGGTCGCGAGCGGTCAGGACCACCTGGAGGTCGGCGCCTGCGAACGCCTCCTGGATGATGTCGATCTTCGGCTTCTGGCGCGGTGCCAGGAACTCCATCGAGATGATCGCCGTGCCCGGCCACTCGTTGACCACGTCGACGAGGCGTTGCCAGGGGCCGTCGGGGGTGATGGGCTCCTGGCCCTCACCGCCCCGCTCGCTGAGCTCCTTGACGGCGAGAACCTGTCCTCGCCAACGCTCGCAGGCGAACAGGAGATCGTGCTCCTTGAGGCGATCACGGTTGGTGTCGAGCACGTTCTGGATGAAGCTGGTTCCGGACTTCATCGCTCCGATGTGGAGCACCACCCGCTTCGCCACACGGGGAGCATAGGCCATCGGGTGACCCGGGCTCCTCGACGTACGTGGCCGTCAGCGGCCGGTCAGGAACCCCCGCCACCGGCCTTTCGGCGGTGCATCTTCGGCCCCGCGTCACCCATCACCTCTGACCCGTGCGCCTTCTCCTTGACCGGGCGGTCCTTGGGTACGCCGCGGTCATTGGACTGCTTGCGCTCGAGGGCCTCACGCATCTTGGCCTTGAGGTCCTCGTTGCCATCGGCCTCGTTGTCCTGCGCCATCGCCGTTCCTCCAAGTGCTCGTCCATCAACGTCCACCACCCTTGCACGGGCCCGCAACCCGGTCGAGCCGATTAGGGTGCGCGCGTCTCCCACGTGACCGGCAACCCGTGCGGTGCCGCCTTCCCGAGGATGCGACGTTCGCCGCCCGGCCACGTGGTCATCACGACGAGGAACTCGTGCTTGCCCTCCGGGGTGCGGCGAGTCGGCTCGAGGAACAGGTGCACGAAGCACTCGTGCTCGGTGGCACGCTCCCCCAGGTCCTGGATCCGCTCTGCGATTCGGGCTTGATCCTCGTCCGGGAGGTACTGCCACATCACGCTGTGCCAGAGCACGGTCGTCGCCGCGGTGTGAAGGGTGAGGCGCTCGACGAAGTCGGCCGCTCCGAGACGCCGCACCACGGGCGGATGGTCGCGGGCCAGCGCAAGGGCGCCGCGGAGGCGCTCGAGTCGGCGCGCCTGGTCGGGCCACACGTACGCCGTGAGAGCGAGCTGACCATCCGTCGTGGACACGTCGACGGGCATCAGGTCACAACCGGAGCGATGCGCGAACCTCATGCCTGACCACCGGACGAGCGTTGCCGCAGACCAGGCGGGCTCCAGCCGGACCGGCGAGCGCCGTCTGCCGAACACGGCACCGGAGTCGTCGGCGTACTCGAACTGGTCGGCCAACAGGTTCAGACCGCCGGACGCGCCGACCTCGAAGAGCCGCACGGGCCGTCCTCGGTCCTGTGTCGGCAGGTGCAGCAGCCCGCCCAAGAGGGCAGCCGATCGGCCCACTTCGTTGGTCTGTGGCGGGCGGTCGAGCCACTCGCGGACAGCGTCCGGCTCACGCACGAGGAGGGCGAGGAACGCAGCGACACCCTCGTCCGGCTGCCAGGTTCCACCAGCGCTCGGGTAGTAGGCGGCGAGCGTGCCCGTGCGCCCGGCGAGCACGAGACGGTGGACGCTGCCCAGGAGCCGCAGCGCGAGCGCTGACGGACCCGGGTCGTCCTCGTGCCCCGCAATCACCGTTGCCGTCGGCCCGCCGGCCACGATGTCGTCGGTGAGCCGGTCGAGCAGCTCGGCGTACATGGGTGATCCGAGCTCTGCGCAGGCGTACGCCTGGCGCCGGAACGCGTCGACCGATCTCATTTCGCGATCTGCTGCGCCAGCAGGCCCGCGAGCGCTGCGCAGGCTGCCTCGGCCACCTCGGCGCCGTCGATGGTTTCGGGGTCGGCTCCGGGTACTTCGACCGGCGTGAGGTCGCTCCACTCCCCGACCAGCTCGACGCCGAGAGCCTGGAGCTTGGCGACCATGGTCGCGGCATGGGCCTCCACCCACGGCGCCACCGGGAGGCCGATCGCGGGCTCGGTGTCGCGGCGAGCGGCCATCACGGTCTTGGCCAGCACGGTCTTCCGCAGGTGCTGGCCCGCTGGGGAAGGAAGACCCGCTTCGTCGAGGAGCTCGTTCAGTCGGCGCAGCACCTGCGCCGAGGAGGCACCGATGGACTCGTTGGCCTCCGGCGCAGCGACGAGCCCGTCCGGGGCGACCCCGATGACGGAGAGGAAGCGGTCACGCAGCACGTCCCGCGAGGCACCTGGCGGGGGGACGGTGAGAAGTACGACGCGCCTGCCGGGCGCCGACCAGTTGCGGCACAGCCGGACCACGTTCTGCTGACGCCAGAACGTCTTTCCGGCCGTCGTCATGTCCTCGGGTCGGCGGTCCGCGCGCGGACGGGCGTCGCGAGCACCGCGCAGGTACTCGGCGAACGTCCACGTCCGGCCGTTCTGCAGGGTCTCCTGCCACATCGAGGTCAGTCCGCGGTTGATGTCGCGGGCACTGACGACCACCGTCAGGTCGTCGTCGTCCCACTCGTTGGTGACGCGTTCGATCACCGACTTCGGAGCGGTCCCGAGAAACTCCATCGACACCACGGCGGTGCCGTCGTACGCCGCCATCTCCTCGACCAGCCGCTCCCAGCAGCCGCTGATGTCGCCTGTCCGGGCGGACGCCATGCCCAGGACGTCCTGGGCAGCGCGCACCTGGTCACTCCATGTCCGACCCGGAACCAGCACTCCCCGCTCGGCAAGCACCTGACGGTTCGCGTAGAGCAGCGCCTGGACATAGCTGGTCCCCGACTTCATCGCACCGACGTGGAGGATCACGCGCTGTCCCATGCCGCCTCAGGGTAGCCATGGTGTGCTGCGGGCCCAGCGCTCACTCCTTTGTGGTCGAGCAGCGAGCGAAGCGAGCGGACAGACGAGAACCACACGCCGAAAGCCGATGAGTGGAGTCTGTCCTGCACCTGGTGCATGAAGGACTCCTCTGATCGGGCTCAGCTCATCAGCCGGAGTCAGGTCGGGCCACGAGCAACACGTTCCTGGGCTCTAGGCGTAGCCCCAATAGGCGAGGTGTGCACGGTGCAGCCACGCATCGACCCATCCGCGATCGGGCTCATCCGGCAGGTCCGTCCGGTCGCGTAGCTCTGCCAATCGCTCTTCCGCGTCGGTGACGGCTGCAACGACCTCATCGCGTCCTACGTCTCCCCGTCGAATCGCACGCAGGTGGCTTCGATCCGGTTCGGGTACGGGCAGCGTGATCCGCCCTGTGGTGAGAAGCTCGACACCCTGGACTCCCAGACGCAAGGCGTGCATGGCGAACTTGGTGTCGTAGCCGTGCACCGCGACCAGTTCGGGCCGGTTCGTGTGTGCACCTTCCTCTCCCGTCATGGCGGATTTTTGGGACCGTAGGTAGCCAAGAAAGCGTTCAGCCGCCAGTTTCGAGACGAAGCGGTGCGCGTTGTCGACCAGTTCAGCTCCAACCTCACTGCGGTAGACGACTTCGTCGTCTGGCACGAACAGCGCCAGAAGCACAGTCGGGTTTCCGGCGAGCGCGAGCCTGGACCACTTGCGGGCCGAGTAGATGACGACATCGAGATCGCCCGCACCCGAGCGGTTGCCCAATCCGCCTGGCTTGTCCCACACCGTGTGCCGTTGGTACTGCTCGAACTCGACCTCGTGGCCGCCATCATCGATGCCACGCGGTACTCGCGCCAGGCCCGTCACGAACTCTTGAGGCTCCAGGCAGATGCCCATCTCGTCTCGGTCGTCCTGTCCGCTGATCGAGGTGCCGTGAACGCCGGAGCCGACTTGCACGCGCAAGATCAAACCTGCTTCCGCGATCGTCCGCGCCTCTTCGGACGCGTGGGGGTGCCTGAAGCCAGCGGGCAGGGTCCTGTCGCCCTCGATGACGGACGCAATGGGCATGCGGCCGAGGCTACGGGCGCGACGATCCGCGTGCGACATCTTTCCCTGACCGGGATCGCGAGTGGATCGAAGAAGAATGCGGACGTTGCACGCTCCGACTTCGGCTAGATGAGTGAGTCCAAGGGATCGTGCAAGCGAGCGGCGCTCAGCGCCGCGCTGGCAAGGCACCGATGCGAAGGCAGACTGGGCGTCTTTCGAGCGTCGGTAACGCCGCCAGCGTGGATGCTGAGCGTCGCGTAGCGTGCGAGACCTTGGACTTAGTCATCTAGGGCGGGACAGAATCGGCCGAGACTCAGTGCAGCGTGTAGCCCCCATCGGTGACCAGCACGGCACCCGTGGTGAAGGACGCCGCGTCGCTCGCCAGGTAGACCACGCTGGGGGCGATCTCCTCGGGCGTCGCGTAGCGCTGCATCGGCGCGTCCTCGATCCAGTGCTGCCGGAACTGCGGCTCGTCGACCGGCGCCATCTCGGTCTTCACGTAGCCGGGGGCGATCGCGTTCACCCGGATGTGGTGCGGCGCCCACTCGGCGGCGAGCGACTTGGTCAGCTGGTGGACCGCGGCCTTGGAGGCGTTGTACGCCGGCTGCCACTGTGGACGGTTCACGATCATCGCGGAGATGGAGCCGACGTTGACGATCGAGCCTCCTCCCGCCTCGATCATGGACGGTGCGACGGCCTTCGACATCCGCCACAGCCCGGTCACGTTGACGTCGAAGACCTCGGCGAACTCCTCGTCGGGCACCTCGAGGGCCGGCCGGTGGAAGCAGATGCCGGCGTTGTTGACCAGTACGTCGATCCGGCCGTGTGCCGAGATGGCCTCGTCCACGATGCGTCGTACGTCGTCACCGTCGGAGACGTCACCGGTCGCGACCGTCGTACGACGTCCAGAGCGTCGGGCGATCTCGGTGGCCGCGTCGCGGTTGCGTTCCTCGTCCCGGCCTACCACCACGACGTCCGCGCCGGCGTCGGCGATCGCCTCGGCGAAGGCGCGGCCGAGGCCGCGGTTGGCTCCGGTGACCAGGGCGGTGCGGCCCTCCAGGCTGAACGGGTTCATCGGGTGCTCTCGTTGACGACGACGACCGACTTCATGCTCATCGGATCCGCGTCACTGGTGAGAGCAGCCTCGACCTCGTCGAGGCCGAAGCGTGCGGTGACCAACGCGTCGAGATCGACCTGGCCCCCCGCGGCGAGCGCGATCGCAACGGGCCACGTGTCGACGTACCGGAAGATGCCGGTCAACGTCACCTCGCGCACCGCAATGTCCTGCACGGGCAACGTCACGTGCTCGTCGCCGAGGCCCACCATGACCGCTGTACCTCCCGGCCGGAGGGCCTTCAGCCCGTCGAGCAGGGCGGGAGTCGCCCCGGAGCACTCGAGGAACACGTCGGCCTCGACCTCGGCGGAATCGAACCCGGCGGTCGGGTCGACCGACCGCGCACCCGCGAGCTCGGTGATCCGCAGCCGCCGTGACTCGACGAGGTCGGACACGATGATGTCTGTAGCACCCATGGCGCGGGCGGACAGTGCCGCCACCGCGCCGATCGGCCCGGCGCCGGTGATGAAGACCCGGCTGCCGGCCACCGTGCCACCTTTGCGGTTCGCCCAGATCCCCACAGACAGTGGCTCCAGCAGCCCAACGGCGGCGTCGGAGAGCGTGTCCGGCACCGGGTGCGCGAAGTCCGCGGGAAGCGTGACGTAGTCGCAGAACGCGCCGTCGATCGGCGGGGTGGCGAAGAACTCCATGTCCGGGCAGAGGTTCAGGTGCCCGGTCTTGCACTGCCGGCACCGGCGGCACGGCCGTTGTGGCTCCAGTGCCACGCGCTGACCGACTCGAGTCGGATCTACCGCATCGCCGACGGCGATGATGGTGCCGCCGACCTCGTGGCCGAGCACCAACGGGCCGTCCACGACCATCGACCCGATGCGACCGTGCTGGTAGTAGTGCACGTCCGACCCGCAGACGCCGACCGAGCCAACCATGACCAGCGCCTCGTCGGGTCCCGGTTCGGGGACCGGCCGCTCCTGCAGCTCGATCGTCTGCGGCCCGGTCAGTACCGAGGCCCGCATCATGGTGTCCACTTCGTCTCCTTCGGAGCAGGTACGTCGCGCAGTGGCCATCCTGCCTGCAGCCTCGGCGTATGACGAGCCCGCTTTCGGGCCCGCGGAAGCCCGGTTGGTGCCCGGTTGACGCCCGGGCTGTTCGGCCGGAATACGCTCGACCCATGAGCGAGCCACCCAGCATCCACGACTGGATCGGTGGCACCGAGGCCATCCGGCGCTGGCTCAACACGTTCTACGACGAGGTGGAGAACGATCCCCTGCTCGGACCGGTCTTCGGCGGCGTCGTCACGCGGGAGCACCGCGACCACGTCACCGCCTGGTGGGCCGAGGTCATGGGAGGACCGCCCGTCTACACCGAGCAGCACGGCGGCTACCCGCACATGGTCGCGAAGCACCGTGACCTCGCGATCACCTCGGAGCAGCGGCTGCGGTTCGTGACGCTGCTCAGTGCCGCCGCTGACGCCGCGGGCCTGCCGGACGACCCGGAGGCGCGGGCAGCGCTCATGGGGTACGCCGAGTGGGGCACGCGGCTCGCGGTCGAGAACTCGGCGCCGGGGGCCGAGCCGGCTCCACACGCGCCCGTGCCACGTTGGGGCTGGGGCGTGGCGCCGCCGTACGGTGTCGACTGAGCGCAGGCTGCTCGACCACCTGAGTCAGGACTTGAGCTTGTAGTCCTTGAGCAGGCTGCGGCCGATGATCATCTTCTGGATCTCCGCAGTGCCCTCACCGATGAGCAGGAAGGCCGCCTCGCGGTACAGGCGCTCGATCTCGTACTCCTTGGAGTAGCCGTAGCCACCGTGGATCCGGAAGGACTGCTCGACGACCTCGTTGCAGAACTCGGCCGCGAGGTACTTCGCCATCCCGGACTCGACGTCGTTGCGCTCGCCGCGGTCCTTCATCCGGGCCGCGCGGACCATCATCGCGTGGGCCGTCTCGACCTTCGTGGCCATCTCCGCGAGCTGGAACAAGACCGCCTGGTGCTGCGCGATCGGCTTGCCGAAGGTCTCACGCTGCTGGGCGTAGGAGATGCCGAGCTCGAAGGCCCGGTTGGCCACTCCGGTGGCACGTGCGGCCACGTTGACCCGGCCGACCTCGACGCCGTCCATCATCTGGTAGAAACCCTGCCCCGGCGCCTCGCCGAGGATCTGGTCCGCGGAGATCTGGTGGCCATCGAGGACGAGCTCGGTGGTCTCGACGCCCTTGTAGCCCATCTTGTCGATCTTGCCCGGCACGGTGACGCCCTGGGCTGTCTCCCCGAAGCCGGGCTCCTTCTCGACCAGGAATGTCGTCATGTTCTTGTAGACCGAGTCCGAGCCCTCGTCGGTCTTCACCAGCAACGCCACCAGGTTGGACGTGGCACCGTTGGTCAGCCACATCTTCTGCCCGGTGATCGTGTACCCGTCGTTCCCGTTGTCGAGCTGAGTCTTGACGGCCTTGGTCTTGATCGCCGCGACGTCTGAACCCAGCGAGGGCTCCGACATCGAGAACGAGCCGCGCACCTCACCAGTCGCCATCCTCGGCAGGTACTTCTGCTTCTGCTCGTCGGTCCCGTGCTGCATCAGCATGTAGGCCACGATGAAGTGGGTGTTGATCACCCCGGAAACGCTCATCCAGCCGCGGGCAATCTCCTCGACGGCCAGTGCGTAGGTCAGCAGTGACTCACCCAGACCGCCGTACTCCTCGGGGATCATCAGGCCGAAGATGCCCAGCTCCTTGAGCCCCTCCACGATCTCCGTGGGGTACTCGTCCTCGTGCTCGAGCTCGGTCGCCACCGGAATGATCTTGGTCTCGACGAACTGCCGGACCGCTCTGATGATCTCTTCCTGGATGTCGGTGAGGCCTTCGGTCTCGCAGAGGCGACTCATGCTGTGCGTCCTTTACCGGTGGAGGGCATTCGGCGCAAGGCTACGGGCAGCACAGGGGCCCGTCACCATGAGCAACCTCACGTCTGCCCCTCATCCTCGACGCGCCGAAGCACATGGCGCAGAACCGGGAACCGGCGGACCAGGACGACTTGCAGGCCCGGGTCCGCGCGCCGCTCGGCGTCCTCGACCGCAGCTCGCAGCTCACGCCGCTCGTGCCTGAGATCTCGTACGTCGTGCAGCATCCGGGCGACCAGCTCGACCGCCACGCCTGCGACCTCGCTGTCGGTGACCGACTCCGGCACCCGCCGCTGACGAACCTCATCGGGAACGAGAAGCGACTCGAGGTCACCGACCACGTGGAACCCCTGGGCGGCGATGTAGTCGACCGCCGCCTGCCCGCGCGCCCGGATCTCCGCGGCACGCTCCTCGCCGGGCCAGAACGCGTCACCGCCGCGGGGCACGAGCCGTTCATCGGCCAGATAGGTGCGGATGTAGGTGCCGCGGTCGATCGCGGAGTTGAACCCGCCCAGGTAGCGGTTGATCCGCCGCAAGGTCTCGGCCTCGGCCACCCCCATGGAGGCGTTCGGGAAGCTGCTGCTGAGGTCGACCGAGTGCGGGTCGACTCCGACGAGCTCCGCGAACCGGTCCCAGATCTCGCGCCTCGGTGCCGCGTGCCCGGGCAGCGGTAGTACGTGCACACGTTCGGCAGGGAAGACCGGCGACCACCGCTCGAGCACACGATGGATGTCCAGCGTGCGCCAGTTCCAGATCGCCGTGCTGTCGTTGGACTCGGTGCGGGAGTACTCCGCCATCGGCGTGGTGTCGCGGTTCTTGATGCTCTCCTGCCAGCTGGCGGTGAAGAGCCCGAGCGGCTCACGGCCGGTCACCACCAGGTGGGCTTCTGCGGGCGCGAGCTCCGCGACCATCCGCGCAGCCTGCTCTGCGGAGGCTGCGGCGAAGAACTCGTGGCTGATCAGAGCCGTCCCTGGCCAGGCTGCGACGTCGGCGCGCAGCCGCTCCCAGGCTCCGAGCCGACGTTCGTTGGACTTCTCGAACGCCTTGTCCTCGCGCACGATCCGGCTCGACCACAGGTGTTCGTAACGGCCCTCGCCGGGCAACCTCAGCTGCTGCTCCTCCAGCACTTCACGGTTGGACCACAAGATCGTCTGGAGGTACGTCGTGGCGGTCTTCGGGAGCCCGACATGCAGAAATACCCGTGCTGCCATCGTCCGACCAGCCGCTCAGATCGTCCGGTGGTACTTCTCGACCGCCTCGGCGATCTTCTCCTCGTCCCGGGCGGCCATGGGCAGCAGCAGCTGTTCGACGAGGTCGGTGACCTCCGCCAACCGGAGGTTGAGCTGGCGACACTCCTGGATCTCGGCCTGGAGGTCGTCCAGACGCTGGTGCAGCTGGTCGAGACGCCTCCCGGCGACGGCACGCGCGAGCCGCTCGACAACCCGGTCCCTGAAGCCGACCTTCGAGGGGTCCGCTTTCACAGTGCCTACCTTCTCAGGGCCGCCTGTCACCGCTGCCATTCCGCCACCAATCGTGCGACCGGGCGCTCCGGTTGTCCGGACCCCCGGTTCTCTTCGGTCCGAGTGCTGAGCACGATAACCGCTCCGCCTTTCGTGAGTGCCTTCTCGACGCTCTGCAGATCCTTGGGGCGGACGATGTCGCGGCGGCCGGACGGCACGTAGCGCTCCCCGGGATGCAGCAGGTCCAGCTCGAGGTAGAGGCGGCCCCCACGACCCAGCGACATCCTGGCCAGTCGCACCAGCGCCGCAAGGCCCAGCGCGTCCGTGGAGTCGACAAGGTGCCTGGCCATGAGTACGACGTTGCCCTCGCGACGGGCGATCCGGGCCCCCTGGCCGAGCACCGACCGCATCTCGTGCAGGTTGACCCACGAGGTGTCGAGGTCGAGGTTCTCCTCCTCGGCGTAGCGGCGTACGCCGTTGCTCGCGCCGTGTGAGTAGTCGAGCGTGATCGTGGAGACCCCCTGCCGCGCGAACCAGAGCGCGTCTCCTCCCCGACCTGCCCCGACGTCCACCAGCAGGTCGATGTCCTCCTCCTGTGCTTGCACGAACCGCGCGAGCGAGCTCGGGCCGCCGGTGGGGACCTTGTCGCGGACACCGCCGCTGTAGCGGGCGTCCCACTCGTTGCGGAAGATCCGGATCCCGCGGAACCAGCCGTTGAGCCGGCGGACCGTGGTGCGCGGAGTCTCGAAGTGGAACGCCGGGTCGGGCACCTTCCAGCCAGGTCCGTAGGTGGCCTCGAGCAGCTTCTCGGGCTTCGCCGGAGCCGGCAGTGTGCGGCCGGCGAGCGTGCAGGTGCCGAGCGGAAAGATCCACTCCTCCTCGAAGGGCGTGCCGATCTCGCCCATCAGGTAGAGCCGCCCGTCGAGGAAGTAGCCGCCGAAGACGTCGAGCCCGCGAACGGTGCCGTCCGCCTCGACCACGTCGACCTTGAACGCCGCACCGCTGTACCGGTCGACGGCGTACTCGCGCTCCTTGAGGTGCCGCTGCAACCGGAACGACTCCCGGACCACGTCGAGCGGGTGCTTCTCGCGGCTGACGTAGGCCAGGTCCACGTCGCTGTCGTGACCGATGAAGTCCTCTTCGCGCACCGCTCCGAGCAGGGTGCCGTACGCCGGGAACGCGTCCACGCCCGCGTCGTGCAGCTCTCCGAGGACCTGCTCGGTGGAGTCCAGCAGCGGCTTGGTGTGCTTGGCGTCGCGGGTGTCGAAGGTGGTCACGATCCGGTTGGACTTGTCCAGTCCGAGTGGGCGGCCCTCGGCGTCGACGACAGCGATCGGTCCCTCTCCCGAACCGAGTGTCACCTCGGCGTCGAAGACCACCGACCCCGTGAGGTGCTCCACCACGGAGACCTGAGCCCTGCCGTCGAGGAAGCGGAGGAGCATCCGAGGCCAGGCAGCGAGACCATCGGCGGTGTCGCGCACGGTCCAGAACGACCAGATCCGCCTGCCGTCGAAGAGTACGTCGACGACGGTGTCCTCGCCCGCGGTCAGGTGCACCCCGGCGTCATCGATCGCGGTGATCCTCGGCGGGACCTGACCGGCCATGCCGCTCAGTCCCCGACGAACTCGTTGGCCCGTGTGAGGTCTTCCTCGAAGTCCACTTCGACGATGTGGTACTGCGAGATGTCCAGCGCCTCCACACGGAGGCGGTCCTGTTCGATGCCGAGCTCGATTCCGCGCTCGAAGTAGTCCTGGTCGTCGACCTCGTGGAGGCGCTTGATCAGGGTGGCCTTGTCGTCCGCGCCGATGAAGTTGATCCCCACAGCCTCACCGAGACCACCGACGACGCCCTTGGAGAGCTCCTTGATGTATCCGTCGTCGTCGAGGGTGTACTTCACCTCCTCCTCCGCCACGGACTCGGTGTTGACGCACACGAAGCTGCGTCCGGTCTCGATGTGCTCCTGGATCAGCGGCAGCACGCGCTCGTCGAAGACCACGTCGCCGTTGAGCCACAGCACCCCGCCCGGCTGCGAGAGCTTCAGGGCCTTGAGCAGACTCTTGGAGGTGTTGGTGGAGTCGTAGACCTCGTTGTAGACGAAGGAGATGTCCGGCATCGCCTCGATCACGAGGTCGAGCTTGAACCCGACGACGGCGGTGACGAAGACGTCAACGCCGTAGGCCTTGCGCAGGGCGTTGACCGCGCGGCGCATGATGCTCTCGCCTGAACGCAGTGGCGTGAGTGGTTTGGGGTGCGGCTTCCCGAGGCGGGTACCGAGCCCCGCAGCGAGTATGACGACCTGCTTGGCCACGGACGAACTCCTTGGTTTGCGGTTCAGCGGCTATCGATCCAGGTGAGCCTACCTATCGCCAGTGGTGTGTCTACGGAACGTCGCGAGGCCGCGCCATCCGTAGAGCACCAGGTCCAGGTCGTCGTTGGCCAGCAGCTCGGACCACTAAGGTTCGCAGCGTGAGCACGACACCCTCCCGCGTCTTCGCGGCCCGGCTCGCCGGGCTGCCGGTGTTCGACCCCCAGGGTGACCAGGTCGGCAAGGTGCGCGACGTGGTGGTGGTGCTGCGGTCCGACGTACGACAGCCTCGGGTGGTCGGCCTCGTGGTCGAGGTGTTCGGCCGCCGTCAGATCTTCGCGCCGATGACCCGGGTGACCAACATCGACGCCGGCCAGGTGATCATCACCGGTCTGCTGAACATGCGCCGCTTCGAGAAGCGCTCCACCGAGACCCTCGTCGTGGGCCAGATGCTCGACCGCAAGGTCAAGGTGCGCAGCAGCGGGATCGAGGGCGTCGTCTTCGACGTCGCCATGGAGCAGGCGCGCACCCGTGACTGGGTGCTCTCCCGCGTCGCGATCACCGAAGGGGGAAAGGGCGCTAAGGGGTTCAGGCGACGGCCTCAGACGCACGTCGTCGAGTGGGACGACGTGGAAGGACTTCACCAGCGACAGGACGACCAGGGCGCCGAGCACCTCATCGCCTCACTCGCCGACCTGCGTCCCGCGGATGCCGCCAACGTGATCCACGAGCTGCCGCCGGAGCGGCGCGCGCAGGTCGTCGCGGGACTCGATGACGAGCGGCTCGCCCACGTGCTGGAGGAGCTGCCCGAGGAGGACCAGGTGGAGATCCTCGAGCACCTCGACTCCGAGCGCGCGGCAGACATCCTCGAGGAGATGTCTGCGGACGACGCTGCCGACCTGATCGCCGACCTGCCACCAGAGACCGCACAGACGCTGTTGGGCCTGATGGACACCGAGGACGCCGCCGAAGTGCGTCGCTTGATGGTGTACGGCGAGGAGACCGCTGGCGGCATGATGACGCCGGAGCCGGTCATCCTGCCACCGGACGCCACCGTGGCCGAGGCACTTGCCCATGTGCGCAACGAGGATCTGACGCCCTCATTGGCTGCGCTCGTGCACGTATGCCGTCCGCCACTCGAGACGCCGACCGGCAAGCTGCTCGGGGTCGCGCACATCCAGCGCCTGCTTCGCGAGCCACCGTCGACCCTCGTGGCCGGGGTGCTCGACACCGGCATCGACTTCCTGCGACCCGCTGCCACGCTCGAGGACGTCTCGATGTTCCTGGCGACCTACAACCTGGTGGCCGCGCCTGTCGTCGACGAGGATGGCCGCCTGCTCGGCACGGTCACGGTCGACGACCTGCTTGACCACCTGCTGCCCGAGGGGTGGCGCGACCGCAAGCTCGGAAGGGGGTGAGCGACATGGACAAGCCAGAGAGGAAGCCCGAGAAAAAGGCGGAGAAGAAGCTGGGGGAGACGAAGGCGGAACGACGCCTGGGCGGGCGGATCGAGCCGCTGGCCCGTCGACGCGACAAGAAGACGGCCGAGGAGCGCGCCCGGCTGGCGGCCCGCCTGGACACACCCCGTGAGCTGCGTCGCAGCCTGGTCCGCCGTCCGACCGTGAAGCAGGACGCGATCGGCATCTTCGCCGAGCAGTTCGCCCGCTTCATGGGCACGGCACGCTTCCTGATCTACATGACGTTGTTCGTGATCATCTGGGTGGTCTGGAACCTCGTGGCGCCGGTCGACCTCCGTTGGGACGACTACCCGTTCATCTTCCTGACGCTGATGCTCAGCCTGCAGGCGTCGTACGCCGCTCCGCTGATCCTGCTGGCCCAGAACCGGCAGGAGGTGCGTGACCGGGTGATCAACGAGCAGGACCGCCAGGCGAACGCGCGCGCCCACGCCGACATGGAGTTCCTCGCACGCGAAGTCGCCTCGCTCCGGATGGCCGTCGGTGAGGTCGCGACCCGCGACTTCCTGCGCTCTGAGCTGCGCAATCTGGTCGAGGAGCTCGGTGAGCCCGAGGAGGAGGACGCCGCCCAGCAGTCGGGGGACGAGGCCTCGTGACGGCACGTACGCTGTTCGCATGACTTCCCCTGACATCGACCGGATTCAGGCTGCGCTCGCGCGGGTCAACGACCCCGAGATCAAGCGCCCGATCACCGAGCTCGGCATGGTCGAGAGCGTCGAGGCCGACGACACCGGCATGGTCACCGTCCGCGTGCTGTTGACCGTCACCGGATGTCCGCTGAAGGACACCATCACCCGGGACGTGACCACCGAGGTGTCCACTGTCGTGGGCGTGACCGGCGTCGACGTACAGCTGGGCGTGATGACCCCCGAGCAGCGCTCCGAGCTGCAGGACATGCTTCGGGGAGGCCAGGCCCAGAAGGAGATCCAGTTCGCCAAGCCCGACTCGCTCACGAAGGTCTACGCCGTCGCCTCCGGCAAGGGTGGCGTCGGCAAGTCCTCGGTGACGGTCAACCTCGCCCTCGCCATGGCCAAGCTGGGCCTGAAGGTGGGCATCGTCGACGCCGACATCTACGGCCACTCGGTCCCCGCGATGCTCGGCGTGGCCGACACCAGGCCGACCCAGGTCGAGGACCTGATCATGCCCGTGCCGACCCCGAGCGGCGTCTCGGTGATCAGCATCGGCATGCTCAAGCCACGTCGCGACCAGGTCGTCGCCTGGCGTGGGCCGATGCTCGACCGCGCGCTCGTGCAGATGCTCTCCGACGTCTACTGGGGCGACCTCGACGTCCTGCTCCTCGACCTCCCGCCCGGCACCGGGGACGTCGCGATCTCGCTCGGCCAGCACCTGCCCAGCGCCGAGGTGATCGTGGTGACGACGCCCCAGGACGCGGCCACGGAGGTCGCCGAGCGGGCCGGCACGATGGCCTCGATGATGCACCAGCGCGTGATCGGCGTCGTGGAGAACATGTCGTTCCTGCCCTGTCCACACTGCGAGAGCGAAGGAATCGAGCACCGGCTGGAGATCTTCGGCAGCGGTGGCGGCGCCAGGGTCGCGGCCACCCTCGGCAGCCGGTTCGGCTACGACGTCCCCGTGCTCGGCGAGATTCCGATCGACGTGAGCCTTCGCGAGGGCGGGGACAGCGGCAAGCCGATCGTGGAGTCCGACCCCACCGCACCAGGTGCGGTGGTGCTCACCGAGATCGCGCGCGGCCTATCGGTCCGCGGCCGTGGACTGGCCGGCATGCAGCTCGGGCTGAGTCCCACCCCGAAGGGCTGACCCGGGTGTTCGGGATCGGGCTGCCGGAGCTGATGGTCATTGCGATCGTCGCGGTCGTCGTCTTCGGTCCCGAGCGCCTTCCCGAGCTCGCCCGCCAGGCCGGACGGTTCGTTCGCCAGCTGCGCAACCTGGCCCAGAACGCACAGACCCAGCTGCGTGACGAGCTCGGTCCGGAGTACGCCGACCTCCGGCTCGCCGACCTCGACCCTCGCCAGGCGATCCGCAAGCACATCCTCGAGGCCATGGAGGATGACGACCTCGATGCGGCCCATCCACTCCCGGCGTACGAGGTCCTGGGGCAGGACGAGCGCCCGCCGTACGACGCAGAGGCGACCTGACCCACCGCTGATCCCCGGTCACCTGGGTACGACGAACTGGTACACACCGGTCGTCGCGGACTATGGCGGGCGCATCGGCCCTGTGCCATCATCCCCAAACGCCGAGCATCGTCTCGAGCTGGGGTAACTCATTCGTCGAGGGGGCGTCATGAGGCGTCTGGTCGCGCGCATCGTGGGTCTCACGTTCGCCGCACCCATGCTGCGACGAGTTGCCTTCCACATCCAGCGGCTGACCCGCAACATCGACCGCAGCTTCTTCCTGAGGCTCTTCGGAGGTCTGTTCGGGATCGTCCTGCTGGCCGCCCTGCTGGTGACCCTCATCGAGGGCCCCCGCGACAGCGTCCGTGAGTTCTTCGGCACGCTCGGGACGGGCTTCTACTGGGGCGTCACGACCGTGATGGGGTCCGGCCAGGCCAACTACGTCAGCTCACCGGGGGGCTACATCATCTCCTGGCTGCTGGTCCTGTTCGGGGTGGCCATCGTCGCCTCGATCACCGGCGCGCTGGTGGGTTTCGTGATCGACTTCATCCTCAAGGAGGGCCAGGGCATGGGTGCAGCTGGATATCGCGACCACATCGTCGTCTGCGGGTGGAACTCCACCGCGCGCGAGCTCGTCAACGAGCTCAACGGCGACGACTACGAACGCAAGATCGTGGTGATCCACGGAACCGACAAGAACCCGGCCGGCGCCGACGTCTACTTCGTCAGCGGCGACGTGACCAACGTCGACGACCTCCGGCGCACCGGAATCACCGAGGCGATGGCGGCGGTGGTGTGCCCCGCGGACGCCAGCAACGAGGCCGACATGCGATCGATCCTGACCGTGATGGCCATCGAGGCGATCGCACCGCAGGTGCGCACGGTCGTGGAGGTGAACAACCCACAGCACGTCGACCACTTCCGGCGCGCCAATGCCGACGAGATCCTGGTGACCTCACGCATCTCCTCGCGACTGCTCGCCCGATCCTCGCTCTACCCGGGACTGGCCGAGATCGTCACGGACATCGTGTCGGGCGGAGAAGGCTCGGAGCTCTACCGGGTGAGCCTCCCGAGCAGCTTCATCGGTCTCTCCGTCGACGAGCTCTCCGCCAAGCTGCGGGGCGAGCACTCCGCGACCCTGCTGGCGATCGGTCGCAACGGGCACGCCCAGGTGAACCCGCCGACCGACTTCCGGCTCGAGCTGGGTGACGACGCGATCGTGGTGGCCGAGTCGCTGGGCACGCTCGCGCCGCTGGAGCTCCAGCAGGACTGAACCCCACTGAGCCAGGCTTGGTCAGCCGGTCTTGGCCTCCAGGCCGACCCGGACCTCGAAGGTCTTCTTCCCGCGCTCGACCGTCAGGGTGACCTTCTCGCCGGGGACGTGCGTGCGGATCGCGACGACGAGGTCGATCGAGCTGGTCACCGGCTTGCCGTCGACCTCGCGGATCACGTCACCGATCTTGAGCTTGGCGTCGGCGGCCGGCATGCCGGGCGAGATGGACTCGACCTCGGCGCCGTCGAGCTTCTCGGTGCCGCGGACGTTCGCCCCGATGATCGGGTACTGCGCCCTGCCCGTGCGCAGGATCTGTGCAGTGGTGACCTGGACCTGCTCGATCGGGATGGCGAAACCCACGCCGATGTTGCCGCCCTGGTCCGAGGCGATCTGGGACCCGAGCGATGCGATCGCGGAGTTGACCCCTACGACCTCGCCCTGCAGGTTGACCAGGGGTCCACCGGAGTTGCCGGGGTTGATCGCGGCGTCGGTCTGCACCGCGTTGATGTAGGAGTTGTCGTTCTCGCCCTCCCCGGTGGTGACCGGGCGGTTGACCGCGCTCACGATGCCTGAGGTGACCGTGGCCGAGAGACCGAGTGGTGACCCGATCGCGATGACCGTCTCCCCCACCCGCATCTGGTCGGCCGAGCCGATCGCCACTGGCTCGAGCTTCTTGGCCGCGTCCGACTTCAGCACCGCGATGTCGTAGACGGTGCTGCGACCGACGACCGTTGCCTTGGCGTGGTTGCCATCCTGGTCGATGATCTCGATCGGACCGTTCTCCTCGTCGGCCTCGGCGACCACGTGGTTGTTGGTGATGACGTGTCCCTGGACATCGAGCACGAACCCGGACCCGGTCGCGCCCTGGGCCTTGCCGTCGTACTCGGCCACGATCTGGACCGTGCTCGGCAGCACCTTCTGGGCGACCGAGGCAATGCTGCCGTTGTCGACGGGCAGCGGCGGCGCCGTACGCCGCTCGACGCGCAGGAGCTCACCGGTGCCGCCGCCGTCGCGGGCGACGAGGGCGCCCGCGAGCGCGCCGCCGGCGAGTCCGAGAACGAGAGAGATCAGCGCGACAGCGGGCCAGAGCCACGCTGGCACCTTCGGGCGCGGCTCTCGCTGGGCGGCTGGATAGGGCTGGTAGGGCGATTGTTGGGGCGACGCGGGCTGGTAGTAACCGGCGGGCGGGTACGGCGGTGGGTACGGGTTCTGCTGCTCGCCCATTCCCAAGGGCCTCGTCGGTTCGCCCAGGTCGTCGTCACTCACAAGGTCTATCTTGACCTACGGGGCGAGATCGGGGTCGTGTTGGTCTCGGCACCCGTCGGCGAACCGACCGGCCCCCGCTCGTGCTCGCCCCGGATCATCGCAGGCGACGGACGGGCCGGGGTGTCGGCGCCCGAAAGTCCGCCGGTGACACTCAGCAGGCCGAAGACGCAGGCGCCCACGGCGCCGCCGCCCACGACCACGACGGCCGTACGGCGCCGCCGCGACTGCTGCTCGATCTGGTCCACCGCAGCCCATGCGTCGACTGCGTACAGCGAGCCGAGCAACTGCGGAGGTGGGTCCACAGCGCGGGGGGAGGACAGCGACCCGAGCTGGCGCTTGACCCAGCCCTCGCGCTCGACAAGTCGACGGCAGCCGGGACAGGTCAGCACGTGCGACCAGGCCCGCTCCTCCTCGGCCGGAGAGAGCTGGCCGTCGACCAGTGCCGATGCCTTCGTGCCGATGTGACCGCTCAGGGACAGCATCACCGCACCTGTCCGGCGAGGCCCGGCCCGATCAGGGGACCGGCGAAACGGGTGCGGCCCGGGCGCGGGGCCCGGTGGGCCAGGGCAGAGCGCAGCTGGGCACGGCCACGGTGGATGCGGGAGCGGACCGTCCCCAGCTTCAGCCCGAGCACGTCCGCGATCTCCTCGTAGGTGAGGCCCTCGACGTCACACAGGACGACGGCAGCCCGGAAGTCCGGCGCAAGTGAGGCAAGTGCGGCCTCGACATCGGCGTCGAAGAGCTGGTCCAACTGTGCGTCATCGGGTGTCGGCAGCTTGCTCGGCAGCCGCCCCGCCGCCTCGTCACTGAGCGCGTCGAACCGGATGCGCTGCTTGCGGCGGGCCTGGTCGAGGAAGAGGTTCGTGGTGATCCGGTGCAGCCAGCCCTCCATGGTCCCCGGAGTGTAGGTGTGCAGCGAGCGGAAGACCCGCACGAAGACTTCCTGGGTCAGGTCCTCGGCGTCGTGCCGGTTGCCGGTCAGCCGGTAGGAAAGGCGGTAGACCCTCGCGGAGTGTTCGGTGACGATCTGCTCCCAGCTCGGACCCGAGCTGGTGGCGTGACTGACCGACGGCTCGCCGGAGGAGTCCTTCGAATGATTCACCATGTCACCACGCTAAGCAGGTTCCCTGAGACATGGCTGAACGGATGCCAGCATGCGACCCAAGGTTTCCTCACAATGACAGGAACGAACCGACCGGTGTGCTTTGTTCCCGGGAGCCCCCCGGAGGGTAGGGTCCGACCCATCAAGGCAACGCACGTCAGGAGATCGTCATCGTCACGCCACTGAAGCCCGCGAGCTGGACCCACGCCGAGGAGTTCGTCGCCGAGGACGAGGTCCTGGCGAACGCACGGGCGCGCTCCGAGGAGGTCGGGGTCGTCCCGATCGGCTCCGGGGGCGGCGCAGCGCTGCGCTTCCTCGCCTCGGTGCTCGAGGCCCGCGCCGTCGTCGAGATCGGCACCGGCACCGGCGTCTCCGGGCTCTGGCTGCTGCGTGGCATGCGCCCCGACGGTGTCCTCACCACGGTGGACACCCAGGCAGAGCACCAGCGCCTTGCCAAGCAGGGTTTCACCGAGGACGGCATCGCCTCCCAGCGCTTCAGGCTGATCACGGGCGCCGCCCTCGAGGTCGTCCCGCGTCTGACCGACGGCCACTACGACCTGGTCTTCTGTGACGGCGACAAGCACGAGTACTCCGACTACCTCACCGAGGCGTTGCGGCTGCTTCGGCCCGGCGGCGTGGTGGCCTTCGACAACGCACTGTGGCACGACCGGGTGGCCGACCCGGCCCAGCGCGACGCCGAGACGGTCGCGATCCGCGAGCTCGGCAACACGATCCGCGCGCACGAGTCCTTGTTGCCGGTGCTGTTGCCCGTTGGCGACGGCCTGCTGGTGGCCAAGAAGGTCTGGACGCCCGAGTCCTGACCAGTGGTCGTCTCCGTTAGCTGTCGTACGACGGAACCGAGACGAACCCCTCGGGCCCACCGGCCACAGCGACGACCGCGCACTCCTCGATCACGATGGGCCGCGACCCGACGATCTTCGTGACCGGTGAGTCGTCGGCACTGAAGGACTGCTGGAACGCCACGCGCGCGGCATCGTCCACGAACACGTAGTTCCCCTCGAACCACTCACCGGCCCGCATCCGCCAGGTCTTGAAGCGGAGCCCCTCCCGCTGCTCGAAGCGGGCGTGCGAGCTCTGCGCCACGTAGTCGCGCAGTTCCTGCTCGACACCGTCGCCGGCCTCGGCCAGCGACCAGCGGACCGTCAGTGCCGAGCTGGCTCCTGGGCTGGATTCTGGACTGGATTCTGGGCTCATCGGACACCCACGCCTGCGAGCGGTGCGTCCTGGCCCAGCCAGTCGAGCAGGAGCCGCGCACCGAAGCCTGTCGGCCCCTCGGTCCACTCGAACCGGTCCTTGGGGGCGTCGCCCACAGACGCGATGTCGAGGTGGGCCCAGGGAAGGCCGCCGGTGAAGTGCTGGAGGAACAGCGCTGCAGTGATCGCCGGCGGACCCCCCGGCGCGTTGTCACTGTCGGCGATCTTGGAGGACAGCTTGTGCTCGTACTCGTCGCTCAGCGGCATTCGCCAGACCGGCTCACCCGCCCGCTCACCGGAGGCATCGAGGAGCTCGGCAAGCGCGTCGTCGTTGGTGAAGAGACCACCGGTGTGCTGGCCGAGCGCGACCTTGATCCCCCCGGTGAGGGTGGCGATGTCGATCAGCACGTCGGGGTCGAGCTTGTCCACCGCGTAGGCCAGGCCGTCGGCGAGCACGAGCCGGCCCTCGGCGTCGGTGTTGGTGACCTCGGTGGTGCGGCCGCCGTACTGGGTCAGGACGTCGCCGGGACGCATCGAGTTGCCGCCCACGGCGTTCTCGGCCATCGGCATCAACCCGGTGACGCGCACCGCACAGTCGATTGCAGGCAGCGCGGCCATCACGGCAGCCACCACCGCTGCGCCGGTCATGTCGCGCTTCATGGTCACCATGGACTGGCCGGGCTTGATCGAGAGCCCGCCGCTGTCGAAGGTGATCCCCTTGCCGACGAGCACGACGTGTCGTGTCTTGCGCGACTTGCGCGACGTGGTTCGGGCGGGCTTGTACTCCAGCTGCACGAAGCGCGGCGGCGCTGCGGCCGCCTGGCCGACGCCCACGACTCCGCCGAAGCCACGCTCCGCCAGCTCGGACTCGTCGAGCACTGTGGCCTTGAGGCCGGCCGCCTCCGCGGCCGTCACGGCCTGCTCGGCCAGCCAGGCAGGCGTCTTGATGTTGGACGGCACGTTCGCCAGGAGCCGTGCGTGCCAGCCGGCGCCCGCGACGGCCACCGCGCGACGCAACCGGATGGTCCGGCCGTCGTCGTTCTCGGTCAGGCAGAGGACCATCCTCCCGGCCGGCCGCTCCTCCGGCCCGTCCCGGTGCATCGAGAAGCCGAACGAACCCAGGGTGGCGCCTTCCACGAAAGCGGCCATCCCCTCGTCGTCACCGACGGCCGCGACCGAGGAGGCAACGGCATCGGCGTTCGTCGTACGCCGTGCCACGGTGGCGCCCGCGTGGCGCAGGTCCTTGTTCGTCGCGTCTCCGACCCCCACCATCAGCACCCGGGTAAGAGCTGAGTTGGCCAGGTCTGCGGTGCGTACGGCGGGAAGCTCGGTCACCTCGCCCGTCTCACCGGTCGCCTCGGTCGCACCGAGCACCTCGAGCAGGTCCAGGCCGAGGTCATCGGCCAGCTCAGCGGCACCCGGGCCCAGGACGACGCCGTCCACACCCGGGAGCACGGCGACAGCGACGACGTCGGCACCCACCAGCCTCGACGGAGCGACCTCGCTGAGGGCGAAGCTGGGCGGGGAAACCTGGGGTGGGAGCGACACGACGTAGACCCTAACGGACCACGACGGAAGGGCCCCCGCCGTCCCGGGCGGGACTGCGGGGGCCTGTCATTCCAGGGATCGTTCGGGGGTCGGGCTCAGCCGACCACATCCTTGAGTGCATCACCCAGGGCGGTTGCCTCGTCCTTGTTGAGCTCCACCACGAGGCGACCCCCGCCTTCGAGGGGAACCCTCATGACGATGCCACGACCCTCCTTCGTGACCTCGAGCGGGCCGTCGCCCGTCCGCGGCTTCATGGCCGCCATGTGCACACCTCTTCCCATGTCATCCGTGCGCACTACGCGCCCAACTCCGACCATTATTCCTCATGCACGCAGGTGTCTGACCACACCACTGATCTGATGGGGCAGACTCGGCCGGAAACGACAGGAGAGCAACCATGAGCGAGCCCGTTCGCTACGACGTCAGCGACGGCGTCGGCACGATCGCACTCAACCGTCCAGACTCCATGAACGGCCTCGATCTGGCGACGAAGGATGCGCTCGTCGACGCGGTGCGCGAGGCCGAGAAGGACCCGTCGGTGCGGTGTGTGGTGCTGACGGGGAGCGGACGAGCCTTCTGCGTCGGCCAGGACCTCAAGGAGCACATCGCGATCCTGCAGAGCTCCGACACCGACTCCTTGTTCACCACGGTCGAGGAGCACTACAACCCGATCGTCACGGCGCTGGCCACGATGCCCAAGCCGGTGGTCGCGGCGGTCAACGGCGTCGCTGCGGGTGCCGGTGCCAGCCTGGCCTTCGCGTGCGACTTCCGCATCCTCACCGAGTCGGCCGGCTTCAACCTCGCGTTCGCGGGCGTCGCGCTTTCCTGCGACACCGGCTCGTCGTGGACCCTCCCGCGCCTCGTCGGCCGGGCCAAGGCGATCGAGCTGCTCTACTTCCCGCGGACGATCGGGTCCTCGGAGTCCCTCGAGCTCGGTCTGGCGACCAAGGTCGTGGCAGCCGAGGAGTTCGAGACGGAGGTCTCGGCGCTCGCGCGCACGCTGGCTCAGGGTCCGACCGTGTCCTACGGGGCGATGCGCCGCGCCGTGGCGTTCTCCGGCAGTCACGGCCTGGTCGAGTCGCTCGAGTTCGAGGGGTCGATGATGACTCTCACCGGCTCCACCGAAGATCATCACAACGCCGTGGACTCCTTCGTGAAGAAGGAGAAACCGACCTTCCAGGGCAGGTAGCCGCGTCAGCGACGAGCGCCGACCGCTCTCAACACGCCACTCGGGCCGGTGCGGGTTGCCTGCTTGCGACTGAGGCCGCGGCCGTACTCCACAGTGACGGCCACCCCGGGGAAGCTGGCGTTGAACCACTCCGTCATGGTGCCGTGGCAGACACCGGAGCAGTTGAACGACTTCACCGGCAGTCGCAGCCCGCGGTGCAGCCGTTGCACGAACGCTCTCCCCTTGGGGCCGGCCCGGCCGACGCCCCTCAACGGCTGGTGGAAGCTGATCACGTACGCCGGACGGACGGCCCGCAGGAACGCCATGATCGCCTTCGTCTCCGGCTCCGAGGCCGGACTGGGACCGGAGTAGTAGGTGCCGGTCAGCCGCCTCCAGTTGCGCGGGTAGTTGCGGTTGAGGTCGACCCGGTGGGCGTTCTGGCGGGTACGACGGGCCGCACCGTCCGGGTTGTACTTCGGGACCACCCAGATGTCCGCCCCACGAATGACCCGGCCGTCACGCAGGTTGTAGAGGATCCGTGACGGCCCGAGCTCGTTGCCGTGCATGGCACCGAGCACGACGACTTTCCGGCTCGATGTCGGGTCGCCGAGTCGCCAGGCCACGATGTTGCGGCCCTGGACTGTCTTCCCGATGGTCCGGACCTCGGTGACGGCGCCCTGGGCGACGACGGCTTGGGAGACGCCGGGTGAAGCACCTGCCACCAGGACGCACGGAAGCGCGACGAGCAGCACCAATCGCTGGAGCATGCGCGTCAGTCTGCACCACCGGGAGGTGCCGTGCCGTTGTCAGTGGCTGTGTCGTCGCCATCGAGCTGCTCCGCGAGTCGGTCGATGAGGGCATCCACTTCACTGGCCCGGTAACCGCGCAGAGCCGTGTTGAAGCGCAGCGCCCGCAGGTCCTCCCCGGTGACGGGACCCTCGGCCGGGAGGCGAACGTCCGGGCGGTCGTCGTACGACGGGCCGAGTCCCCCGCCACGCCCGGAGGCAACCACCGCCACCGCCCCCATCAGCAGCACGATCAGCACCGCGAAGAACCACGTCACAGGTCTGCGACCCCCCTGACCATGAGCGAGACCGCCTCTTCGACGTCGTCGGTGACCGACAGCATCTCGAAGTCACTCTCGGAGATGTTGCCAGCGGCGAGCACGGTGCTGCGTAGCCAGTCCAGCAGGCCTGCCCAGTAGTCCGAGCCGATGAGCACGACCGGGAAAGAGGTGACCTTGCGGGTCTGCACGAGTGTCAGCGCCTCGAACAGCTCGTCAAACGTGCCCAGGCCGCCGGGCAGCGCGACGAAGCCGCTGGAGTACTTCACGAACATGGTCTTGCGGGCGAAGAAGTAGCGGAAGTTCACACCGACGTCGACCCACTCGTTGAGGCCGGACTCGAACGGCAGCTCGATGCCGAGCCCGACACTGACGCCCCCGGCCTCGGACGCGCCCTTGTTGGCGGCCTCCATGGCACCCGGCCCGCCGCCGGTGATCACCCCGAAACCGGCCTCGACCAGTCCTCGGCCGAGCTGCTCGGCCCGGGCGTAGTTGGGGTCTTCCCTGCGCGTGCGGGCCGAGCCGAACACCCCAACCGCGGGTCCCAGCTCGGCCAGAGCGCCGAAACCCTCGACGAACTCAGCCTGGATGCGCAGCACCCGCCAGGGGTCGGCGTGCACCCAGTCGGTGGGCCCGCGGGAGTCGAGCAGTCGCTGGTCGGTGGTGGAGCGGTCGACCTGCGAACCCCGCAGGACCGTGGGGCCCTTGTACTTCTCGCCCCGACCGAGCGGAGTTTCTCCACCTGTGTTCATGCGGGGTCCCCGCGGCGGTGTGAGCGAAGCGAGCAGCGTCGTGGGGTGCTCATGCGGGGTCCCGCCGGCGGTGTGAGTGAGGTGAGCAGCGTCGTGGGGTGTTCATGCGCCGAGCCAGGTGCGCAGCGTGGCCTCGCACGAGCGGAGCTGCTCGATCGGAACGAACTCCTCCTGCTTGTGCGCGAGGCTGGGGTCGCCCGGGCCGAAGTTGACCGCAGGGACGCCCAGCCCGGAGAACCTGGCCACGTCGGTCCAGCCGAACTTCGGGTTGACCACGCCCCCGACGGCGTCGATGAAGGCCTTCGCGGCGGGTACGCCGAGCCCGGGGAGCGCGCCCGGCGCCGAGTCGGTGACCTCGACCTCGAAGCCGTCGAAGAACTCCTTGACGAACGCGAGTGCCTCTCCCTCTGACAGGTCGGGGGCGAACCGGTAGTTGACCGTGACCACGCATTCGTCCGGGAGCACGTTGGTGGCCACCCCGCCGCTGATGAACACGGCGTTGAGGCCCTCGTGGTACTCCAGCCCGTCGATGACCGGCTTGCGTGCGTCGTACTCCTTCAGGCGGCGGAGCAACTCGCTCGCCTGGTGGATCGCGTTGACGCCGCGCCAGGAGCGGGCCGAGTGCGCTCGCTCGCCGCGCGTGGTGACCTCGACCCGCAGCGTCCCCTGGCAGCCGGCCTCGACGCCGGCATCGCTCGGCTCCATCAGGATGGCGAAGTCGGCCTCGACCAGGTCGGGTCGCTCCGCGGCGATCCGGCCCAGGCCGTTGTGGACGTCGTCGATCTCCTCGCACTCGTAGAACACGAACGTCACGTCGCGGTTGGGTGCCGGCACTGTCTGCGCCAGCCGCAGGGCGACTGCCACCCCGCCCTTCATGTCGCAGGTCCCGAGGCCGTGCAGCCGCTCACCGTCGTTGCGCACCGGGAGGTTGTTGTTCAGGGGCACGGTGTCGATGTGCCCTGCGATCACGACACGCTCCGGGTGACCGAGGTCGGTCCGCGCCACCAGGGAGTTGCCGATGCGCGTCACCTCGAGGTGCTCGATGCCTGCGAGTGCGTGCTCGATGGCATCGGCCAGAGCCTGCTCGTTGCGGCTCACCGACTCGATGTCGACCACCGCCTCGGTCAGGGAGACGACATCAGCATTGAGGTCCAGAGACATGCCGGTCATCTTGTCATCCGGGCTGCGAGACTCGCGGAGGTACGGGCCACCGGTTGTGGGTGGTACGCCGTGGGGCGCAAAGCGAGGTCATTCGCGTAATCGGACATGCGAATGTGGCGCGTGGTACCGACACGGCCGTCAGCGGTCACATCCGCGAGATTCGCAGGCCCGTGTACGCGTCCATCTGCAAGCCGTCCTGAACTGCATGACCCACGGCCCGATCAGTGGAGTCCCCCATGCACCTGGTCCGTGTAGGACTCCCCTGATCGCTCGTTCGTGCATCACCGACCAGCTGCTGGTGTCGGCTGCTCCCCGGCTTGCGCAGCGCGGACTCGACTGACCGGACGTCATACGAGGTGGTCGCAACTGCCACCGCAACGTATGACGTGCTGCCGGACGTCATACGAGCTGGTCGCCACCGCACCCAACGATGACGTCGCCGGACGTCATCGAGCTGGTCGCCACCGCCGCCACAACGCATGACGTCCGCCGGAGGTCCGTTGCGGATTTCGGTCTCGACTGATCGCTCGCTTCGCTCGCTGCTCGACCTCCTAATGGTGCGGGCCGCCAAGGAAGGTGATCAGCGCTGGGCCGCTGCGAGGCGCCCCTTGAGCAGGGCCTTGGCCGGGTGTGCGCTGGCGCCCATCACGGCCAGGCAGACCTCGATCACCTCGGTGTCGTACGGCGCGAGCGAGCTGTAGCGGGCCACCGCCTGGGGTTGCGGGTCGGCGAGGAGGGCCTCGCGCAGGGCGACGGCGACGTAGTCCGCGAGCTCGACCAGGGCTGGCGACTCGGTGCCCGGCATCAGGTCTCCGCCGTACGCCGCGACAGCCGCGCGTACGTGACCGCTGCGCAGCAGCCGCAACACCTCGTCGACGTCGACGCGCACCGGCATGGTCAGCCGGTAGGGACGGGAGGCGAGCTGTCCCTGGAGGGCGCTGCGCAGATGGGAGACCTCGGCCTTGAGGGTGGAGAAGGTGATCGCCTGGTCGCCGTAGAGCTGCGCGTGCAGCTGCTCGAGCGAGAGCCCGCCCGGGTTGAGCGCGAGCAGCGCCAGGATCTCGGTCTGCCTACGGTTGAGCAGCAGGCGACTTCCGTCGAGGTGCGCCTCCGCAGCGCCGAGAAGGGTCAGGTCGAGCCCGTCGACCGGAGAGCTGGTCTGTCCGGCGAGCGTCGGGTGCTGCTGCGAAGCCGGCATGGCGGTCTCGATCAGCCTTGCCATCACGCGCGCGGTGGCCAGTCCGATCGGGTGGGTCCGGTCCCAGGTGGTCGAGAGGTCGATGACGCCGAGCTGCTCTCCGCTGACCGGGTCGTGCACAGGTGCCGCCCAGCACACCCAGTTGTGCACGATCGGGGCGTAGTGCTCCGCGCTGAACACCATCGAGGGCGCGTCGTTGCGGGTGGCCAGGTCGAGGGCGTTGGTGCCGACGCTGGTGTCGTCCCATCGGCCGCCCGGCACGAAGTTCACGGTCTCGGCCTTGCGGCGCATCACCCGGCCGCCGTACGTCCACAGGATCCGTGTCTCAGGGTCGGTCACGGCAACGACGAGGTCGCCGTCCTCCGCCGTACGCCGCAGCTCGGACTCGACCCGCTCGACACCGACCTGGAGAGGTGAGCCGTTCCAGATCGAAGCGGTGTCGGACTCGTCCGCAAGAGGTGCCTCGGCGACGTCGAGGCCAACAGCCGGAGCCGAACGCTCCCAGGAACGAAGGATCTCGGGCCGGACCATGCCTTCCGCCCCGTCGCCGTGCTCGACGAAGTTGGTCCACGCGCGCACAGCGTCGACGCGGCGGTGGTGAAGCTCGTTGCGAGGTCGGGACATCGAGTCTCCAAGGTGTGGATGCCCACGTTAGCCCCGCGTTCCCGGGGCGCAACAGGACCGGTCTACGCGTTGCTCAGCCGCGCAGCTGGCGCCGCAGGAAGCTCACTGTGCGCTCCATCGACAACGGCCACTGCGGGCCGAACGCGTGGTGCTCCCCGCGGTAGATCTCCAGGCGCGAGTCCACCCCGGCGCGTTGCAGGAACCGCTGGGTCGTGCGCGACCAGGCGACCGGACAGGACTCGTCGAGGGTGCCGTGGTGGATCAGCAGGGGCTCGGTGATGCGGTCGAAGTACGTGCGGGCGGAGAGGCCCTCGTAGAACTCCGGCTGTTGCGCGGGAGTGCCGTAGCGGCGATACGTCGCTGCGGCGGACTCCGGCCGCTCGGCCACCGTCCAGCGGTTGAAGTTGTCTACGAAGTCCGAGCTGACGGGCGCGAAAACCACGGCGGCGCGGACCAGTCCGGGCTTCGCGACGAGCGCGTTGTAGGTGACACCGCCGCCCATCGAGCGGCCGAGCATCGCGACCCGGTCGGGGTCGACGTACGGCTCCTTCTTCAGGGCCTGGACCGCGTTGATCGTGTCCCGGGTGTAGCCCAGGCGGGTCTCCCTGCTCTGCTGCGGCGCGGGGTCTGAGCCGGCGTGCCCGCGGTAGTCGGTGTGCAGCACCACGAAGCCGGCGCGGGCGAGGTAGTCCTGCTCGCGCATCAGTCCCTGACCCGTCACGTAGATCGACGGCTCGATGTAGCCGTGGTTGAGGACCACGGCTGGAAACGGCTGCTTGCCACGGGGACGGAGGAGCACGCCGGACACAGTGACGTCGCCGCTGGGATAGGTGATCTCGTGCCGGGTGTACGCGTCGTTGGCGAGCACCTGGCGCACCTCACGGATGCGACCCCCACGGATGTCCTCACGCATCAACGCCGCGAGCGAGACCCGGTCCCGGACGGGTGGGAGGTCGTCTTCAGGTACAGCGGGCTCGGGGCTCTGGGCGGGTGCACTTCCCGGGCTCGTGGTCGAGGGAGAAGTCGGTGACTTCTTCTCGGCCCGCTTGTCCAGCTCAGCGGTGTCCTGCCCGCCGCAGCCGGTGAGGAGCACGAGCACGGCACCCGCAAGGGCAGTACGACGACGAAGCGCTGGTCTGCCTGACGTGCCGCCCATCCCTCCATGGTGGACCAGCCGGCCAAGGACAGCTCAGTCCTTGACCGTCTGGTCGGTGTCGTCCACACCCTGCTGTTCGTCGATCCGGCGCTTGATCCGGCCCAGACCGGGGACCTTGGCGAGAATGTCGTTGAGCTCGCGGGAGACTGCGAGCAGGTCGTGCAGGTCGGGCGCCACCGAGCCCAGGGTGCCCATGATCGGGAGGATGTCCTTCTCCAGCCGGGCAGTGAGCTCGGGCAGATGGTCGATCATCTGCACGAGGGCGGCGACCTCGTCGGGGTGGGTCGTGTCGGCCAGTTGCTCCAGCGTGGGCTGCAGCTTCGTCAGGGACGGCTCGAGCCCGTCCAGGAGTGGCGTCAGCCGCCCGACCTGGGACTGTGCCTGGTCGACGACCCCGTCGACCCGCACCACCACGGTTGCAGCGTCTGCGGTGACCCTCTCGATCTCGTCGAGGATCGGTGGGACCCGCGCGACAAGTCCCTCGGCGGCATCGAGCAGCGCCACCAGCCGGGGAATCGCGCCCAGCAGCGTCTCGATCTGGTCGGCTCCGCGCTCGAGGGCGCCGAGGACGTCACGTGGGCCGGGGACGGGCAGTCTCATGTGGCCCTTTGTACCCGGTGGGATTACACGGACTCCACCGACGCGCCTCCGCGCGGCTCGCCGCGGTAGCTGCCGAACGACCACTGGTTGCCCTCCGGGTCTCGGAGACCGAACTCGACGGAGCCGTAGTCCGTCTCGCTCAGCTCCCGGCTGATGTCCGCTCCGGCCTGCACCGCTCGCGCGTGCACGGCCCGCGGGTCAGCGGTGACCACGTAGAAGCCGGCGCCCCCCGGTGGCAGGCTCCAGCCCTCGGGCTTGTGGCTGCCGAACATCACCCCGCCACCCTCCGGCCAGTCCAGCTGGGCGTGGTGGACGGTGCCCGGATCGTCGGGGTCGGCGACCACGGCCGTGGGCTCGAAGCCGAGCTGGCACAGGAAGTCGAGCATCCTGCGGGCGTCACGGGCCTGGAAGGTTCCCCACACGGTGGGTGCAGGTGCCTCGATCTCGGTTCTCTGCTCAGTCATGGCCTCAGTCTGGCCGGTTGCGATGCCCACCGTCTTGGATGTTTCGGCGCTCCTCGGCCAGCCACCGGGTCGGGCTGCAGCCGGCCATCTGCCGGAACTCCCGGGTGAGGTGGGCCTGGTCGGCGTACCCCGTCAGGTAGGCGATCTCGGCCAGGGCGAGCGACCCTCGGGTCAGCTCGGCGATCACCTTGTCGAAGCGGAACGCGCGACTCAGCTGCTTGGGTGAGAGCCCGATCTCCTCGACCATCAAGGTCCGCAGCTGCCGCGGGCTCAGGGCGACCTCGCGGGCAAGGTCCCCGACCCGGCATCGCCCGTCGCTTTGCTGGACGACCTGCCACGCTCGGGCGACCTCCGGTCGCACGGACGTACGTCGGGTCCCGGCGGCCCGGGACCGGAGCCACTCCTGGAGCACGTCCAGCTGACTCTCCCCATCGGTGAGGGAGGACACCCGGTCGTGCAGCTCCGCCGCGACCCGACCCAGCACCTCGTGACCCTGGTCTCCCACCCCGACCAGCTCAGCCGCCCGGCAGCCGAGCAGGGCCGGCGCGGCGAGCGGATGCAGGGCGAGCTGGACACCTCGCTGCTCGACGGGCTGTTCGACCCTGGCCGCGACCGGGTGCAGCCCGGCCACGATGACGTCGTACGACGTGGCGTGCTCGGGGTCGAACCGGTCCCCCTCGTGCACGGTCCCCGACAACCGGACGGGTGAGCCGATCGAGACGATGAACGTGATCCACGGTGACGGCAGCCCCCGGTGGTCGCCGGCGATCAGCTGCTTCGCGTCGTAGGCGCAAGCGGACACCACGCCGCCGGGCAGAAGCCCTTCCCGGCGCTGGTAGTGGGCGATTGCTGGCACCTGGTCAGTCTGCACCCGATGAGAGGTCGCCCGAGGCGTGTGCGTGGATCCGGCCGTCGGTGGCGGTCAGGCGGTCACCGCTACCGCCCCAGCGCCGGGCGACGATCTCCGCCGCGATGCTGACGGCCGTCTCCTCCGGCGTACGCGCTCCGAGGTCGAGGCCGATCGGGCTCGACAGGCGGGCGAGCTCGTCCTCGGAGAGCCCGGCCTCGCGCAGTCGTTCCAGCCGGTCGTCGTGAGTACGCCGGGAGCCCATCGCTCCGACGTAGGCGACCTCGGGCAGCCGCAGCGCCAGCTCGAGGACCGGTACGTCGAACTTCGGGTCGTGGGTCAGCACGCAGATCACGGTGCGGCTGTCGACCCGGCCGCCCTCGCTCTCGGTCCTGAGGTACTTGTGCGGCCAGCTGACCACCACCTCGTCGGCGTCCGGGAAGCGGCTCTTGGTCGCGAACACGGGACGCGCGTCGCACACGGTGACGTGGTAGCCGAGGAAGGCGCCGACCCGGGCGACTGCTGCCGCGAAGTCGATCGCACCGAAGACCAGCATCCGCGGGGCCGGTGCGAACGCCCAGACGAAGACCCGCATCCCCTCCCCGCGACGTTCGCCGTCGGGCCCGTAGGTCAGGGTCGCGCTGTGACCGGACGCGAGCAGGCCGAGGGCGTCGTCGTACACCGCCGCGTCCGCCCGGTCGCTGTTCAACGACCCGGATAATCCGGAGCGTTCGGACCCCGGATCACCCTCAGCGAGGGTCCCTTCGCTCCGGACTATGGATGCGGGCCGTACGACGACCCGCAGACCGACCCGCGTCGGGTCGGGGTGCTCGATGACCGTGGCCAGTGCGACCGGCCGGCCAGCGCGGATGTCATCGGCGATCTGGCCGAGCTCAGGAAACGTCTGCTGGTTCACTTTCTCGACGTACACGTCGAGGATGCCGCCGCAGGTCAGCCCCACGGCGAAGGCGTCGTCGTCGGAGACGCCGTAGCGCTCCAGGACCGGAGCGCCCGTGCCCACCACGGACTGGCCGAGCTCGTAGACGGCACCTTCGACACAGCCACCGGACACCGAGCCGACAGCGGAGCCGTCGGGACCCACCAGCATCGAGGCTCCGGCTGGTCGCGGTGCAGATCGCCAGGTGGCGACCACGGTGCCGACGCCGACACTCTCCCCGGCCTCCCACCACTGCATCAGCTCGTCGAGCACCTCACGCACGGGAGACCACCTCCAGCACCTCGGCGAAGGTGTTCAGCGAGTGCCCGGCGACGAAGTCGTCACAGTGAGGCAGGGCGGCCTGGATCCCCTGCTGCACGGGCTGGTAGCCCTCCTTGCCACGGTGCGGGTTGACCCAGACGACCCTGTGGGCGAGCCGCCGCAGTCGCTCCATCTGCTCACCCAGCTCGGCGGCGTCGCCACGCTCCCAGCCGTCACTGAAGACCACGACGACGGCCCCGCGAGCCATTCCGCGCGCACCCCAGCGGTCCAGGAACGCCTTGAGCGTCTCGCCGAGACGCGTGCCGCCGGACCAGTCCGGCACCTGCTCGCCCGCCCGCACCAGCGCCCGCTCGGCGTCGGCAGTACGCAGCGCGAGGGTGATCCGCGTCAGTCGGGTGCCAAGGGTGAACACCTCGACCTTCGAGCTGCCCCGAGTGGTCGAGCTGCCCCCGGTGTTCGAGCTTGTCGTGATGAGGTGCGCCAGCCGCAGGATCGCGTCGGCGTAGGGCCGCATCGAGGCCGAGACGTCGACGAGCAGCACCACGCGACGAGAAGTCGTGCCACGGCGCCTGTGCTCGACCCGACCCGGTTCGCCCATCTGCCGCAGGGTGAGGCGCAGGGTTCGGTGCATGTCGATCTCGCCGCGTCGCCACGGCGTACGACGGCCCGCTCGACGGCGCGGCAACCGCGGCCGCAACCCGCGGATCATCGCGTCCAGCAGCGCCTTCTCGTCGGGCTTGAGCTCGGCGACGTCCCGGTGGCGCAGCACCTCGACGTCGCTGGCGGCGGCGTGCACCATCTCAGGCTCGACCTGCCCGCCGATCTCACTGGACTCCCCCAGCGGCAGCGGTGGGCTGATCTTGCGCGCCGTGTCCCGGGCGATGGTGCGTGGCAGCTGCGCGCGCACTCCGAACCACGCCTCGAACACCAGGGCGTAGCGGATCAGGTCGTCGGGGCCGGCGCAGAGCGTGGCCCGGCCGGCCCGGTAGGTCGCGTGCGGGTCGTCGGCACCGACCATCGCTGCTGCCTGCAGGAAGCTGGTGGCGCGGTCGTGGGTGACGGCCAGCCCGGCCGACCGCAGGGCACGGGTGAAGCCGAGCAGGATCTCGTCGGCCGCGTGCTTGGTCCCCCGTTGGGTCATGGGGCTGGTCGTGCGGCCGGTCGTGGGGCTGGTCATGTCTGCAACATCCGTTCGAGCGCCTGCTTCACCCGGTCGGTGTCCTCGCGGTACTTCACGACCGCCCCGAGGGTGCGCGAGGCCGTGGCCAGGTCGAGGTCTTCGGCGCCGAGCCGGTGCAGTGCGCGGGCCCAGTCGAGGGTCTCCGCCACACCGGGCGGCTTGAGCAGTTGCTCGTCGCGGAGCCGCTGCACGGCACGGGCGACCTGCTCGGCCAGGCGCTGGCTGACCTCGGGCAGCCGGGTGCGGACGATGGCGATCTCTCGCTCGAGTCCGGGGTGGTCGATCCAGTGGTAGAGGCAGCGGCGCTTGAGGGCGTCGTGCAGCTCGCGCGTCCGGTTGGAGGTGAGTACGACGGTCGGGGGCGTGGCTGCCGTGACCGTGCCCAGCTCGGGAATGCTCACCGACCAGCCGGAGAGCACCTCGAGCAGGAACGCCTCGAACTCGTCGTCGGCCCGGTCCACTTCGTCGACCAGGAGCACGGCCGGCGCCTCGCGGAGCGCGCGCAGCACCGGGCGGGCGAGCAGGAAGCGCTCGTCGAACAACGACTTCTCGGCCTCGTTGGCGTCGAGATCGCCAGCCTTGGTGGCGGCCTCGAGCGTGCGCAGGTGCAGGATCTGCCGAGGGAAGTCCCAGTCGTAGAGCGCCTGGGTGGCGTCGATCCCCTCATAGCACTGGAGCCGGATCAACGGCACGTCCGCGACCTCGGCCAGCGCTTCCGCCAGCGCGGTCTTCCCGGTCCCGGGCTCACCCTCCACGAGCAGCGGACGCTGCATGCCGTGGGCGAGGAAGACCACCGTGGCCAGGTCGTCGTCCGCGAGATAGCCCGTGCTCTCGAGGGCTTCGCGGATCGACTCCGGAGAGGAAAGCTCCATCCTGGAAGGCTACTCAGCGGCGGGTTGGCCGCGGGTTGGAGCGGAATCGGTGTCCAGCCCGGTGGCCAGGTCACCACATTCGACGAGCTCGACCTCGTTCGCAGCGAGGTAGTCGCGCGCTCCCCGGTCGCCCCGCGCAGAGGCGATCACGCCGGGCCAGTGGTCCCGACCGAGCAGGACCGGGTGGCCCGGCGTGCCGTCGTACGTCGCCCGCGCGAGCGTGGTGGCGCTGACCTGGCGGGCCAGCAGCCGTTCGACCACCTCGGCCCCCACGTCGGTGAGGTCCACCAGCGTCACCAGTGACGCCGCCTCGCTGCCGCCGAGAACCGCGAGCCCGGTGCGCAGCGAGGCGCCCATGCCCTCGTCCCAGTTCTCGGCGACGACCAGCTCCACGTCGTACCCGTCAAGCAGGGGTCGTGCCTCGTCGGCGGACGCCCCGAGCACCACCACGACGCGGGCACAGCCGCCGTCACGGAGTGCTGCTACTGCATTGACGAGCCAGGTTCCGACGAGCGCCTTGGGTCCACCCATCCGGCGCCCGGCTCCCGCAGCCAGCAACAGCCCGGCCACCACAGGGGAAGCAGTCATGCCCCCATCGTGCCGCGTCAGGCCGACGGCTGAGCCTCCTAGCGGCCATCAGGTGACTGTTGCCTTCCAGTCGATGCGGTGCCCGGACATCCACGCGGTGCTCTTCTCGGTGACGAGGTGCCGGAACACCAGCCTGAGGACCCTGTCCTGGATCCGCCTGCCGACGGGGCCGGGGATCTTCGAGCTGCTGCTGCGGGCACCCGCCGCCACGATCCGTTCCACCCGTGGCCGCCGGGCCTGCTCGTACGCCGAGAGCGAGCTCGTCACAGAGGAACCGTCCCGGAGAGCCTGGGCCAGCACGACCGCGTCCTCGAGCGCGATCGAGGCGCCCTGTCCCGAGCTGGGCGCAGGCGCGTGGGCGGCGTCACCGAGCACGACCATGCCGTCGCGCGACCAGGTAGGGACACGCGCCAGGTCGTAGGTGTTGTCGCCGGCGAGCTCGAGCACGCCATCGGACACCAGGGCGGCCGCCGGGCCGGCGTCCTCACCCACCAGGTCGAGCAGGGTCCGATGCCACTGCTCCATGCGGGTGGTTCGTCGTTCCTCGGCGCTGATCTCGCCCCGGGGAACGTTCACGAACCAGACCACGTCGCCCTCCGGGGTGGGGTGCGCCCCGAAGAACGCTCGGCTGCCGAACACGAAGTGCCAGGTTTCCGGAGCGAGCTCCTTCGCAAGTTGCGTCGACCGCGTGATGCCTCCGAAGTTGGTGAGACCTACGTAGCGACCGCGCGGGGCGTCCGGGTCGATGGAGCGGCGTACGAGCGAGTGCACGCCGTCGGCTCCCACCAGCACGTCACCCCCGATCGTCGTACCGTCCTCGAGGGTTGCGGTCACCCCTCCGCCGCCACCCGCCACCGAGACCACGCGCGCCCCCCGACGTACGTCGACTCCACGACGCTGGGCCTCTTCGGCGAGAACAACAGCCAGCCGTGACCGCTTCATGGTCAACGCGACGGTGCCGTCGTCGAGCGGGCGACCCAGAGGGATCTCGCCGAGAGCGTGACCGGTCGCGCCGTACATCGTGTTCAGCCGCGACCGGAAGCCAACCTCCTCGGCAAGGTGGTATGCACCGATGACGTTCAGTGCATCGAGCCCGTTGGTGCTCACCGTCAGGTAGGACCCGGCGTCCGGGTCAGCCTCGGACCGCCGTTCGAGCAGCACCGACTCGATGCCGGCACGATGTAGCGCAAGACCCAGAGCAGGTCCCGCCACTCCACCTCCGACGATGACAACCCTCATGACGCTATCCTTTCTTACGATGATCGAATCTTTCGATTTTCGAAAGGATATGAGGATGGCAAGAACACGTCAAGCGGCTATCGCCGGCGTGGGAGACGCGATGCAGCGCTACCAGCGCAGCGTGCAGGCGTTCGACGACGCTGTCGGCCGCCATCTGGGGCTCGGCCCGGCCGACCTGCGTTGTCTTGACTGGCTGGTCGACGGGCCGAAGACGGCCGGCCAGCTGAGCAACGCAACGGGTCTCCGGCCGGCCGCGACCACGGCGCTGATCGACCGGCTCGAGAACAAGGGCTGGGTGGAGCGCATCAGGTCAGAGGTCGATCGACGCCAGGTCCTGGTCCAGATGACGGCCGAGGGTCAGCAGCGCACGTGGGAGGTCTACCGACCTCTCGTGGAGGAGGGATCGCGTCAGCTCGCCCGCTTCACCGTGGCCGAGATGGAGCTGATGCGACAGCACCTCGAGGCCATCCGTGAGCTCACCGACCGGCACCGCGGGCGACTCGGGGCCGGCGACGCGTGATCGCTGGCACTCAGGCCAGCCGGGAGATCCTCGGGAGCTTGGGGACGTCGAGCTCGCCTCTCCGGAGCCGGTAGACCTGCAGGCGCAGGTCGAAGTACTTCTCGGACTCACCCACCCACTCCATGCCGATGGAGCGCGCGGTGTTTCCTCCGCGCTCGTTCCTGGGCCGGACGACCGCGAAGAGCTCCTCGACACCTGACTCGAAGGCGAAGTGCGCCACCGCGTGGCCAGCCTCTCCCGCCAGTCCCTGACCCCAATACGTCGGGGCGAGCTGCCACCCGATCTGGAGGTCCTCGCCCTCGGGCGGCAACGGAAGCAGGACGGTGCTTCCCACGAGCTCTCCGGTCTCGACCAGCTCCATCGCCCAGCGGCCTGCGGGCGCCGGGAGCGCGTCGGCGAGCCATCCCTCGATGACCTCTTCCATGTCCGCCAGGTCGTCGACGCGGCCCATCGCCGGGCTCAGCCAGCGGGTGACCTGCTCGGAGCCGTAGATCGCGAGCGCCGCCGGGGCGTCAGCCAGCGACCATGGTCGCAAGGTGATTCGCGGACTGCGGATGGTGCGGCCCTCGACCACGACCTGGTGCTCTGTCTCGCTCATCGCGCCACTCCCCATTCCTCGGGCCATCTCTTCGGGCCAGCTCCTCGGCCTCCACCTGAACGCTGGTCTCTGGTTTGAACCGGAAGCTCCGAACTGGCATTCCCGTCGGGCGGGGACTCGCACATACGTTCGAGCGCGGCGTAGACTGGCGGCCATGACGGTCGACTTCCAGGCCACGCTGTTCGACGGCAGCTGCGTGGGCGTGGGCCCGCTTGCCGGGAGGATCCGGCGCACCGAGCTGTCCCGGGGCGCTTGGGTCGACGTGCTGCCGGGCTGGTTCGAGGGCGCCGACGAGCTCTTCGCCGAGCTGCTGGAGGTGGTGCCGTGGCGCGCCGAGCGGCGTCCGATGTACGACAACGTGGTGGACGTCCCGCGGCTGCTGCACACCTACGGCGTCGGCGAGGAGCTCCCCCACCCGGCGCTCACCGAGGCGCGGGACGCCCTGAGCGCGCACTACCGGCCCGAGCTGGGCGAGCCGTTCGTGACGGCTGGTTGCTGCTACTACCGCGACGGGCACGACTCCGTCGCCTGGCACGGCGACAACATCGGCCGCGGGAAGTCGCAGGACACGATGGTGGCGATCGTCTCGTTCGGGTCGCCTCGCAAGCTGCAGCTGCGCCCCGTCGGCGGGCACATAGAGGTTTCCCACGCCCTGGGCCACGGTGACCTGATCGTGATGGGCGGGTCCTGCCAGCGCACGTGGGAGCACGCCGTACCCAAGACCGCGCGGCCGGTCGGCCCCCGCATCAGCGTGCAGTTCCGGCCACACAACGTGTTCTGAGTGCTACGAGCTCTTCTCGTCGACCCCGCCCGGGCCCTCGAAGTCGGCCTTCATCCTGGCGAGCGTGCGAGCGATGTTGCCGCGCTGGAAGTCAGAGAAGGAACGACCCCCGGTCGCCGTCTTGTCGAAGATCGCGGCCGCCCAGTCCGGCCACACCCTGCGCAGGTCGGTCCATGTCTCGGTGACCCGAGTGCCCTGGCCGGCCGGCTCGAAGGTGTACTCCCACGACGCGATCGACCCGGGGATGAACGGCGTGTGTGGCCCGATCTTGCGCACACGGAACGCGAAGCGCCGACCCGGCTCCGCGGCGGTGACGACACACTCGGTCCGCCATCGTGCGAGACCGCGCCTGTTGGAGCCGTCGAAGACTGCGCCCTTCTCGAGTGGACCTTGGGCAACCTGGGTCTTCGCGCCGGTGTTCTCCGGGCTCCACCTGGGCATCTGGGTCGGGTCGGCGACCTGGTCGTAGATCGTCCGGGCGTCGGCGTCGATCACGACGCTGTCGCTTACCTGCATCTCGCGGCTCATCGGGCTCCTTGTGTTGGGTCGAACCTGGCTGGTCGATTGGGTGGGGGTGGGTGCGTCCTGGGACCCCCCCAACCCCACAAATGTTGGGTTGTGACGTCCACAAGTCGGTCGCCGACGTCCCAATCCCACAATTGTGGGTCGGCGCGAGACCACCCGGGGTGCGCGGAGCAGGTCGCCGTACGCCGCGCCCCGATCCCACATTTGTTGGGTTGCGACGTCCAGGAAGCCGCTCTCGACGTCCCAATCCCACAATTGTGGGTCGGCGCGAGACCACCCGGGGTGCGCGGAGCAGGTCGCCGTACGCCGCGCCCCGATCCCACATTTGTTGGGTTGCGACGTCCAGGAAGCCGCTCTCGACGTCCCTATCCAACATTTGTGGGGTTCGGGGAGCAGTAGGGCCCCGGTACGTGACCGGGGCCCTGCTGTCTGACTAGCTGCTTGCTCGTCCTTGACGAACGGACTGGTCTCGGCTTCGCAAGCTCAGCCGAGCGGGCGGTCAGAAGTCCATGCCGCCCATGCCGCCGGTGGGGTCGCCGCCCATGGCGGGCTGCTTCTCCGGCTTGTCGGCGATCACTGCCTCGGTGGTGAGGAACAGCGCGGCGATCGACGCGGCGTTCTGCAGTGCCGAGCGGGTCACCTTGGCCGGGTCGGGGATGCCGGCGGCCAGCATGTCGCCGTACTCGCCGGTGGCCGCGTTGAGGCCGTGTCCGACCGGGAGGCCGGCAACCTTCTCCGCCACGACGCCACCCTCGAGACCGGCGTTGATCGCGATCTGCTTGAGCGGAGCCGCCAGTGCGACCTTGACGATGTTGGCGCCAGTGGCCTCGTCGCCGACGAGGTCGAGCTTCTCGAACGCGTTCACGCCCGCCTGCACCAGAGCGACGCCGCCGCCGGCGACGATGCCCTCTTCGACGGCCGCCTTGGCGTTGCGAACGGCGTCCTCGATGCGGTGCTTGCGCTCCTTGAGCTCCACCTCGGTGGCAGCGCCGACCTTGATCACCGCAACACCGCCGGCCAGCTTGGCCAGGCGCTCCTGCAGCTTCTCACGGTCATAGTCGGAGTCGCTCTTGTCGATCTCGGCGCGGATCTGGTTGACCCGACCAGCGATCTGGTCGGCGTCACCAGAACCCTCCACAATGGTGGTCTCGTCCTTGGTCACCACGACCTTGCGGGCCTGGCCCAGCAGCTCGATCCCGGTCGACTCCAGCTTCAGCCCGACGTCCTCGGAGATCACCTGACCACCGGTCAGGATCGCGATGTCCTGCATCATCGCCTTGCGACGGTCACCGAAGCCCGGGGCCTTCACCGCTACGGACTTGAAGGTGCCCCGGATCTTGTTGACCACCAGGGTCGAGAGCGCCTCGCCCTCGATGTCCTCGGCGATGATCAGCAGCGGCTTGCCGCTCTGCATCACCTTCTCCAGCAGCGGGAGCAGGTCCTTGACCGTGGAGACCTTCGAGTTCGCGATCAGGATGTAGGGATCGTCGAGGACGGCCTCCATCCGCTCCGGGTCGGTCATGAAGTACTGCGAGATGTAACCCTTGTCGAAGCGCATCCCCTCGGTGAGCTCGAGGTCGAGCCCGAAGGTGTTGGACTCCTCGACAGTGATGACACCTTCCTTGCCGACCTTGTCCATCGCCTCGGCGATGACCTCACCGACCGTGGTGTCCGCGGCAGAGATCGAGGCCGTAGCCGCGATCTGCTCCTTGGTCTCGACGTCCTTGGCCATTCCGAGCAGCTGCGCGGAGACGGCCTCGACGGCCTTCTCGATCCCGCGCTTGAGCTCCATCGGGTTGGCGCCGGCGGCGACGTTGCGCAGGCCCTCGCGCACCATGGCCTGGGCCAGCACGGTGGCGGTGGTGGTGCCGTCACCCGCGACGTCGTCGGTCTTCTTGGCAACTTCCTTGACGAGCTCGGCCCCGATCTTCTCGTACGGGTCCTCCAGCTCGATCTCCTTGGCGATGCTCACACCATCGTTGGTGATGGTCGGCGCACCCCACTTCTTCTCGAGTACGACGTTGCGGCCCTTGGGACCGAGCGTGACCTTGACCGCGTCGGCGAGAGTGTTCATCCCTCGCTCGAGCCCGCGGCGGGCCTCCTCGTTGAAAGCAATCAGCTTCGGCATGGCTTCTGGTGATTCCTCACGCTCAAAAGTTCGGTGGCCGCTTCGTCGCCCGCGACGGACGGCCCGGGCTGACCCGGCGGACCCTTCCCGCCAGCGCCTTCGGACCTCGACTCAGACGGCCGTGGATTTGGTGCTTGTTCTGTCACTCTCACACCGAGAGTGCCAACTGCATTTTTAGCACTCGACCCAAGCGAGTGCAAACGCCTGTTCCGGGGTTTCGGCCGGGTCGCAGCGGACCAGGCCGGTCAGCGGCCGCGGAGGTGCTCGATGACCAGGTCGGCAAAGAGCCCAGCGTTGTCGGGGAGTACGTCGAGATACAGGCCAGGCTCGGTCACCTCGAGCTCGCTGACGGCCAGGGTGCCGTCGGCGAGCCGCATCTGGTCCACCCGCGCGTAGTCGAGTGACTCCCCCAGGATCGAGCCCGCCGCCTGGACCGTACGACGGGCAAGGTCGGCCGCCTCCTCGGAGAGCGGGACGGCGACCGTCGTACCGCCGAAGTACTCGTGCACCCGGATCTCACCAGCGGCCGGGACCTTCTGGGCCTGGGAGACCACCTCTCCGCCGAGCACGAAGACGGAGGTCTCCCCCTCGGTGCGCACGGACTCGACGAGGGGCTGGACCACCCACGGGCCGGCGCCGAGGCTGGCCCCCTGCTGCTCTGCCGACCCATCGGTGCCCTCGAAGACAACCACGCCACGACCACCGGCGCCCACGGCCGGCTTGACCACGACCGACGAGTGCTTGGCGATCGCTGCCGGGAGCTCGGCCAGGTTGTCGACAGCTTGAGTCGGAACCACAGGTACGCCGGATGCGGCGAGCTGCGGCAGGTAGGCCTTGTCGGTGTTCCACGCGAACACCGCCGCCGAGTTGAGCATCCACGGCACCGAGCGCGCCCACGCGAGGAACTCGTCGCGGCGCTTGTCGTAGTCCCAGGTCGAGCGCACGGCCACGAGACCCTCGGACCAGTCGACGCCCGGGTCGTCCCACACCACCCACCGCGCGTCGATGTCGCGCTCGGCGAAGGCTGCCGGCAGGTGCGATGTCCCGGTCCACTCCTCGCCCTCGGGCATGTCGGAGCAGGTCACCAGAAGCACGACCGGCCGCTGCTTTCGTGTGGTCACGTCGTCAGCCTGCATGATCGGGCGGGAACCCGCCCGTCGCGATCGGACCCCACGACTCGATGGTCACGCGGACCAGGGACTTGCCCTGGGCGCGCATGGCCTCGCGGTACTCGTCCCAGTCGGGGTGCTCCCCAGAAATGCTGCGGTAGTAGTCGACCAGCGGCTCCACCGAGTCCGGCTGGTCGATCACCTCGGCAAAGCCGTCGAGCTGGATGTAGGGCCCGTCCCAATCGTCGCTGTGGACCAGCACCGTTGCAGTCGGGTCCCGCTTGAGGTTGACCACCTTCGCCCGCTGCGGGTACGTCGAGATCACGACCCGGCCCTCCCGGTCGACACCGCAGGTGACCGGCGAGACCTGCGCCCGGCCGTTCTTGCGGCTGGTCACGAGTGTGGCTCGGTGTCGCGGGCGGACGAAGTCGAGCATCTCCTCGCGCCCTACCCGGTCAGTGGTGGCGATGTTGCGTGGCATCGGGCCAGTCTGCACGAGCCGCCCAACGTCGTGCCGGCGGCCTGGCGAGCCGGACCCGGTGCGGTGGCAGGGTGGCCCCATGGCAACACAACGACGTGTCGGACGCCTGCTCGTGCATGAGTACGGCGACCCTGCTCAACCAGTCCTCCTCGTCCTGCACGGCATCACCGACTCGGGGCGCTGCTGGTCCGACCTGGTCGACCGGCTGGGGTCGTCGTACCGCATCGTGGCGCCCGACGCACTCGGACACGGCGCCTCCGACCGGTTCACGGCTGAGGAGCTGGCAGCCGACTTCATGGAGGAGATGTACGCCGCGACGGTGACGGTGCTCGAGGACATCGGGCCGGCGCTCGTGCTCGGCCACTCGATGGGCGGCGGACTCGCCGCAGGACTCGCGGCTCGCCTGCCGGACCTGGTCCGGGCCGCGGTGCTGGAGGACCCCGCCTGGTGGGACCAGCCGCCGTGGGGTGACGAGGAGATCGTGCTCCGCGAGCGCGTGGAGTGGGCCAGGGCCGTCACTGCCGACCCGCAGGGCGCGATCGCGCAGTGCCGCGCGGAGCACCCGGACTGGCCGGAGAGTGAGTTCGGCCCGTGGGCCCAGGGCAAGGCCGACGTCGACGAGGCGTTCCTGCTCTCAGGCGTCGCGGTCCTGAGCACTCCGTGGCGCGAGATCGCTGCCGGGATCAGGCCGCCCACACTGGTGATGACCGGCGACCACGAGGTGATCCTCGACCGCGCGTTGCTCGCGGAGGTCGCCCGACTGAACCCGGGCTTGGAGCTCGAGGTCGTCGACGGCGCGGCCCACTGTGTACGCCGCGACCGGGGCGACGCCTTCCATGCGGTCCTCGACCCGTGGCTGGCCGCTCACGCGGGTTGAGGCCGGCCTGGATCGCGGTTTCATTGGGGACCCAGTGAAAGGTCCACTCAGCCGCCGGCGACCGCGGGGATGATGCTGATCTGGGCGCCCTCTGGGGTGGGGCTGCCCAGACCCTCGAGGAAGCGCACGTCGTCGTTGCCCACGTAGACGTTGACGAAGCGGCGGATCTCGCCCTCGTCGTCGAGCACCCGCGCCTTGATGCCGCTGTGGTTGGCCTCGAGGTTCTCGAGGACCTCGGCCACCGTGCTGCCCTCCGCGGTGACCTCGGAGGCACCTTCGGTGTAGTTGCGCAGGATCGTGGGGATCCGGACCTGGACGCTCATGGCTCTCTCCTTCGAGATCGTTTGTGTGTAGTCAGGCAGGTGGAGTGGGGGTCGATCCTCAGACGACGCCGGAGGCGACGAAGGCGGCGTACGACGGCTCGATGGTCGCTGCGGGTCCGACCGAGTCTGCCACCGCGTCGAGCGTCTTCAGCCCGTGACCCGTGTTGATCACGACCGTCTCGAGGCTGGTGTCGAGCTGACCGGTGTCGACGAGCTTCTTCAGCACGCCGACCGTGGTGCCGCCCGCCGTCTCGGTGAAGATCCCCTCGGTGCGGGCCAGCAGCACGATTCCCTCACGCACCTGCTCGTCGCTGATGTCCTCGACAGCTCCGCCCGTTTCCCGGCAGATGTCGAGCACGTAGATGCCGTCGGCGGGGTTGCCGATGGCCAGGCTCTTAGCGATGGTGTCCGGCTTGACAGGGCGGATCGCGTCGATGCCTGCCTTGTACGCCACCGACACCGGGGAGCAACCCGTGGCCTGTGCGCCGAAGACGCGGTAGGGCTTGTCCGCCACGAGGCCGAGCCTGATCAGCTCCTGGAAGGCCTTGTGCACCTTGGTCAGCTGGGAGCCGGAGGCCACCGGGATCACGATCTGGTCGGGCAGGCGCCAGCCGAGCTGCTCGGCGATCTCGTAGCCCAGGGTCTTGGAGCCCTCGGCGTAGTAGGGCCGCACGTTGACGTTGACGAACGCCCAGCCGTCCTCCTCGCCGGCGATCTCCGACGCGAGACGGTTGACGTCGTCGTAGTTGCCGTTCACCGCAACCAGGTTCTCGGTGTAGACGGCCGAGTTGACCTGCTTGGGCTTCTCGAGGTTCGACGGGATGAAGACCACCGTCCTGATGCCGGCGCGTGCACCGGCCGCAGCCACGGCGTTGGCCAGGTTGCCGGTCGAGGGGCAGGCGAAGACCTTGCTGTGGAACTCACGAGCCGCGCTCAGGGCGCAGGCGACGACACGATCCTTGAAGGAGTTCGTGGGGTTCGTCGAGTCGTCCTTGACCCACAGGTTGTCGATGCCGAGCTCGCGCCCGAGGTTGTGCGCCTTGAGCAGCCGGGTGAAACCGGGCTCCATGTTGGGGCTCTGCTCGATGTCGTCGGGCACGGGAAGCAGCGCCTTGTAGCGCCAGATGTTGCGCGGGCCGGCCTCGATCTCCTCGCGGGTGACCGCCGGGAAGGTGTAGGCGACCTCGAGCGGACCGAAACACTCGGGACAGGCGTAGTGGGGACCCAGCTCGACCTCGTGACCACACTCGCGGCACGCGAGCCCGGTGGCATTGCCGAACGCACCCTCCCGCAGGGCGGGCCCAATGGCAGGCCCGGTTCCGGGGGTCGTGGATTCAGCTGTTGCGATGCTCAAAGGAAGCCTCCTTCTCATCTTCCCCGGACCGACTCTCGGACCAGGACGGATGTGGCACCGCACCTGAACGTTTCCCGACGGATCGGAGGCTCGTTCAGGCGGTTGCCGGGGCTTCAGCGGGCCGTATCCCTCTGCCCCTCATGATGAGCTCTGCCCAGAGTAGGTATTCGTCTCAGAATGTGCACAACCATCCCGCCATCCGAGATGCCCGTCTCACGGCGGGACGTGCGAGGTCTCGGATTCGAGACTGACCCCGAGGCCGAGGGCTTTCGCCGACGCCGCCGTACGTCGTGTGATGGGAGCACCCGAGAGGAGCCCCCACATGGCGAACACACCACTGACGGTCGAGCGCCGGTCGATCGACTTCGTCCCGCTGGCCGAGCGGCACGGCTCACCTGTCAACCAGTTCACGCTCTGGATGGCCGCCAACCTGCAGATCACCGCCGTCGTGGACGGCGCCCTCGCGGTCGTCTTCGGAGCCGATGCACTCTGGGCCATCATCGGTCTGCTCATCGGCAACCTCGCGGGCGGCGTCGTGATGGCGCTGCACTCCGCGCAGGGACCACGTCTCGGACTCCCGCAGATGATCTCCAGCCGCGCCCAGTTCGGCGTACTGGGCGCAGCGATCCCGCTGGTCCTCGTGATCGTGATGTACCTCGGCTTCACCGCGACCGGCACCGTTCTCGCGGGCCAGGCCATCAACGAGCTGCTCGGCATCGACGCGGCGGTCGTGGGGATCCTCCTGTTCGTCACCCTTGTCGCGGTGATCGCCATCTTCGGCTACGAGCTGATCCACGCGGTGGGCAAGCTCTCGACCGTGATCGGGATCGTCGGCCTGGGCTACCTCGCGATTCGGCTGTTCACCCAGCACGACGTGGCGGCCGCGGTTGCCGGACCCCAGTTCGAGATGGCCACGTTCCTGCTGTCGGTCTCGCTGGGCGCCGGCTGGCAGCTCACCTACGGCCCGTACGTCGCGGACTACTCGCGCTACCTGCCCGAGGACACCCCCGACCGCTCGGTCTTCGTGGCCACACTCGCCGGCAGCGTCCTGGGCTCCCAGCTCTCGATGACCTTCGGCGTACTCGTGGCCGCCGTGGCGGGTGACTCCTTCCTGTCCAACCAGGTCGGATGGCTGGGCGACCTCGCAGGTTCGGCACTGGTCGCCGGGCTCATCTACGCCCTGATCGTCGTCGGCAAGCTGACGGTGACCTGCCTCAATGCATACGGGAGCTTCATGTGTGCCGCCACCACGGTCACCGCGTTCACCGGCAGGCGCGCCGTGAGCAGCACCGCTCGGGCGATCTTCGTCTCGGCCATGCTCCTGCTCGCAGCGGTCATCGCCATCGCGGCCACTGCCGACTTCCTGAACAACTTCAAGAACTTCGTGCTCCTCCTGCTGATGGTGTTCACGCCGTGGTCGGCGATCAACCTCACCGACTACTACCTGGTGTCGAAGGAGAAGGTGGACATCCCCGGGCTCTACGACCCCGACGGTCGCTACGGACGCTGGAACGCGGTGGCGATCACCACCTACGCGGTCGGCGTGCTGGTGCAGATCCCGTTCCTGGCGCAGTCGCTGTACACCGGGCCCGTGACCAGGGTTCTCGGCGGCGCGGACATCTCCTGGGTCATCGGTCTGCTCGTGCCAGGCGTCCTCTACTACTTCTGGGCGAACCGTCAGCCGCTCGCACCGGATCGGATGATCCGCGCCGAGGAGGCCGTCGACCACGAGCGCGTCTGAGTCCGCCCGGCAACTCGCTGGGGCGAGCCGCTCACGCTCAGGCTCAGGCGCGGCTGGACCGGATCTCGGCGGTCAGCTCGCGCAGGAGGTCCAGGGTGCCCTCGGGGCCGTCCACCACGACGTCGGCCATGTCGGCCAGGGCGTTGTGGTCGTCGTGCTCGGCCCAGACCAGCAGGCACGGGAGGCCCTGTCCACGTAGCTCCTCGACGGCCTTGAACGCCTCCACGTCGCCCAGGTCATCACCACCGAAGACGAACGCCTTGGCCCCGACCTCCTTGGTGAGCCGACGGACGGCGGCGCCCTTGTTCATGCCGTGTGCTCGCACCTCGACCACCCAGCGTCCCGGCTCGACGTCGAGGTCGTGGCTCTTCGCCGCCTCGGAGAGCAGCGGGAGCAGCCTCTCGAACGCCGCTTCGGGGTCGTCAAGGCGACGCGTGTGCACGGCCACGGCGAGGCCCTTCTCCTCCAGCCAGGCCCCGGTGGCGTCGGCCCTGCGCAGCAGCCGCGGGAGCTCGCCCATGAAGGTGGCGAGCCCTCGCGGCGGCTTCGGCGAGATCACTCGCCGGTCGGTCGAGGTCCAGCGCTCGTTGCCGTACTGGCCGAGCACGAACAGCTCCCGCCCGCTCTCGCCGATGGCGTTGCCCACTTCCTCGAGACCGCCGAGGTCGAGCGCCTGGCGCGCGGGGCGCCCGGTGATCACGGCCACCGCCCTGACCTGGGACGCGAGTGCCACCAGCACCTCGCCGGCGTCGGGGTGGATGTGCGCGTACTCGGGGTTGTCCACGATCGGCGCCAGGGTGCCGTCGAAGTCGAGGCCGACCACGAGGTCGTCCGCAGCGCGCACCAGTGCGGCGTACTCCCGCTCACCACTCGCCGAGCTGAACTCCATGGAGGCAACTGTCCCAGCCCCGCGACCCCGTTGTCGAAGTGGTCGGCGCGGGACCGATCGGGGCTCGAGCGAGGTGGACGCTGGTGGTGGTTCAGAGGTAGTCGTCGGTGAGGATGACCGTCACGCGGTCGAAGCGCATCGGCTCCTCTGCCGGACGCAGGTGCTTGATCCCGAGGTCCCGGCCCAGGGCTCGGGCGGCCTCCTTGAGGCGTGGCGGGTAGTAGACCGACGTGCCGTCGACAGCGCCGTACCAGTTGTCCGAGCCCACGACGTTCCAGCCGGCCGTCTTGGCCTTGTCGGCGACACCGCCGGCGAGGCCCTTGGTCCGGGTGTTGTTGAAGACCTCGACGAACACGTCGCCGCGCTTGATCGGCTTGGGCTTCGGGGTAGTTGAGGCAGCAGGAGTGGTCGGCGTCTCGGTCGGCGTGCTGGCCGACTTCCCGACTGCGGGCGTTGCGGCGTCCTCGGTCGGCGCCTGGTCCGGGTCGTTGGCCACGAACACCAGCGCGGCCACGGCCACCGCCGAGATGCAGAGGGCGAGCAGGCGCGTGGGGAGTACGACGCCGCGCTCGTCGCGCACCCGCGCTGGCATCCGAACAGACCTCTGGGTCGACATCTGGGTCACTCCGAGAGGTCGAAGCCGAGCCGGCGCGCGGAGCGCTGGCGCTGGCGGGTCGCCCGCAGGCGACGCAGACGGCGCACCAGGAGGGGGTCGTGGGCGAGCGCCTCGGGACGGTCGATGAGGGCGTTCAGCACCTGGTAGTAGCGGGTCGAGGACATGTCGAACTTCTCGCGGACCGCCTGCTCCTTGGCGCCGGCGTACTTCCACCACTGGCGCTCGAAGTCGAGCATCGCTGCGTCCCGCGCGGACAGCTCGCCGGAACCCTCCGGCTGCGGGTGGTTGAGCGCATGGCTGGCGACCATCTGGGCGACTCCTCGGCGGGGAACGGTGGTGCTGTCGGCCTCATCATAGGCGAGGAAATACAACGATGTCATTTGGCCGGCGGCGTGGCGCGTGCGGCGCTCCGGGTGCATGAGGAGCGGGCGTCGGGACTAGCGGCCCACTGGCTACGGTGGCCGCATGGAGCCGATCAGATGGGGAGTCCTGGCGCCCGGCCGGATCGCCCGACCCTTCGCCGCAGACCTAGCCCTCGTACCCGACGCTGAGCTGGTCGCGACCGGCTCCCGGAGCCGAGATCGAGCCGAGGCGTTCGCGGCCGAGTTCGGCGGGGCCGCTCACGGCTCCTACGAGGACCTGGTCAGCGACCCTGCGGTGGATGTCGTGTACGTCGCCTCGCCGCACGCTCTGCACGTCGAGCACACCCGGTTGGCCCTCGAGGCCGGCAAGCACGTGCTCTGCGAGAAGCCGATGACCCTCGACGCCGCGAGCACGCAGTCCCTCTTCGAGGAGGCGGCCGCCCGCGGTCTGTTCCTGATGGAGGCGATGTGGACCGCCTGCCACCCGGCGATTCGCAAGTTGAGGAGCGTGCTCGCGAGCGGGCAGCACGGCACCGCGCGCCAGGTCCACGCCGACATCGGTTTCCTGGTGCAGGCCGACCCCTCGGATCGCCTGCTCGACCCGGCCCTCGGCGCCGGCGCTCTGCTCGACATGGGCATCTACCCGTTGACCTTCGCCCATCTCGTGCTCGGCGAACCGGAGCGGCTGACGGCGGTGGCCAAGCTGTCGCCGAGCGGGATCGATCTCGACATCTCGATCGCGGGGCTCTACGCCGGGGGTGCGACGGCGGCGCTGACCGCGTCGATGTCCTCGCTGACCCCACGCACCGCCTGGGTGTCGACCGAGCTCGGACACTTCGACCTCCCGCGCAGCTTCCACCATCCCGGTCGGATCCGGTGGACGTCGTACCCGAACAACGAGCCGGAGTCCATCTGGATCGAGCCCGACGAACCTGTGATCGGGCGTGGCTACGGGAACGAGATCGCAGAGGTGCACCGGTGCCTGCGCGCGGGTCAGCTCAGCAGTGACCTGGTCCCGCCCCAGCAGACCATCTCGCTGATGCGACAGATGGACGACCTCCGCGCCCAGATCGGCGTCGCCTACCTTGGATAGGGCCAGAGATAGGGTCAGTCACGTGAGTCCGAGCCTGAGGAAACGCGCGACGGCCGACCTCGTGGTCGTCGCGAACAGGCTCCCCGTCGACCGGGTCGTCGGGGACGACGGAAAGCCCACCTGGAGACGCTCACCGGGCGGCCTCGTCTCCGCCCTCGAGCCGGTGATGCGCAGCAACAGCGGCGCCTGGATCGGTTGGCCGGGCGACACCGGAGACGTGCCGGACGCCTTCGTCGACGAGGGCCTGACGCTCGTCCCGGTCCCGCTCTCGGAGGCGGAGGTCGCTGAGTTCTACGAGGGGTTCTCGAACGACACGCTCTGGCCGCTGTACCACGACCTCGTCGCCAAACCGTCCTTCCATCGTGAGTGGTGGGACTCCTACGTCACCGTCAACCAGCGCTTCGCCGACGCCGCGGCGAAGTTCGCCGCCAAGAACGCGACCGTCTGGGTGCAGGACTACCAGCTCCAGCTGGTGCCGGCGATGTTGCGCGAGCTTCGCCCCGACCTGCGGATCGGGTTCTACCTGCACATCCCGTTCCCACCGGCTGAGCTGTTCTCGCAGCTGCCGTGGCGCCGGCAGGTTCTCGAAGGCTTGCTCGGCGCGGACCTCGTCGGCTTCCAGCTCTCGGGGGCCGCCCAGAACTTCATCCGGCTCGTCCGCCAGCGCGTCGGTCACAAGACCCACCGCGACTCGGTCTACCTGCCCGACGGACGCGTCGTACTGGCCAAGGCGTTCCCCATCTCCATCGACACCGCAGGCTTCGAGGAGCTCGCCCGTTCCGAGCCCGTGGCCAAGCGCGCGGAGCAGATCCGCAACGACCTGGGCAACCCCAAGAAGGTGTTCCTGGGCATCGACCGGCTCGACTACACCAAGGGCATCTACGCCCGGCTGCGCGCGTTCAGCGAGCTCATCGCAGACGGCCACCTCACCGTCGAGGACGTGGTCTTCGTCCAGGTGGCGACGCCTTCGCGCGAGCGGGTCGACCAGTACCGCCGACTCCGCGACGACATCGACCGCCTGGTTGGCCACATCAACGGCGATCTCGGCCGGATCGGTCGACCGGCCATCTCCTACCTGCACTCCTCGTTCCCGCGTGAGGAGATGGCTGCCCTCTACCGTGCTGCCGACATCATGGTGGTGACCCCGTTCCGCGACGGCATGAACCTGGTCGCCAAGGAGTACGTCGCCTGCCGCTTCGAGGACGACGGAGCGCTGGTCCTCTCGGAGTTCGCGGGTTCGGCCGACGAGCTGCGGCAGGCCTACCTCGTGAACCCGTACGACATCAACGGCATGAAGGCGACCATGCTGCAGGCCTACGAGGCCGAGCCCAAGGACCTCGCCCGGCGGATGCGGGCGATGCGCAAGACAGTGTCCGAGAACGACGTGTCCCACTGGGCTTCGACATTCCTGGCCCAGCTGTCCGGGGACCAGCCCACACACTCCAAGCACACCCGGCCGGCCCGATCCTCCTGAGCCCGCGGAACCCAGCGCCAAGGACGAGAAAGGGAGAACGATGAGTGAGACCGAAGCACAGGCTCCCGGCGGCCCCGACCTCGACTCGATCGAGGCCGAGCGCGACCGGATCCGGCAGCAGCACCTCCGCCCGCAGGGCGAGCGCCCGGCCTCCTCGGCCCGGGGGCTGCACCACACTGCGCTGATCAGCAGCGACGTGGAGGCAACGGTCCGCTTCTACCAGGATGTGCTCGGCTTCCCGCTGACCGAGCTGATCGACAACCGCGACTACCCGGGCTCCTCGCACTTCTTCTTCGACATCGGGAACAACAACCTGCTCGCCTTCTTCGACTTCCCCGGTCTCGACGTGGGTCCGTACGCCGAGGTGCTCGGCGGCCTGCACCACGTGGCGATCTCGGTGGACCCCGAACGCTGGGAACAACTGGTCAAGCGCCTCGACGAGGCCGACGTGGCCCACGAGGTGCACAGCGGAGTCTCGGTCTACTTCCAGGACCCCGACGGAGCCCGCATCGAGCTCATCGCCGACCCGCTCGGCGAGATGTACGGCAACCAGGTGCTCTGAGCTGCTGATCACTGGTCACGGCTGCTCCTTGGCTGACGGAGTGTGGTCTCGACGGACGAACGTCATACGAGGTGGTCGCTACTGCCGCCACGACGTATGACGCCCCGCGGGAGGTCATACGAGCTGGTCGCTACTGCCGCCACAACGTATGACGCCCGCGGGAGGTCATACGAGCTGCTCGACCACCTACGGCGCGGGACACGCACTCCGTGCTAGTCCCCCGTGTCGGTCCCCCGAGGGGCGTCCTTCTCCCCCTCGCCCGCCTCGATCGACCGGGTCTCTGCCCTCATGCCGCCCGGCTGCATCAGGTGCTTGATCTCCTCGGTGAGTTCCGGACCCAGGTGGCCCCAGCCCTCCTTGTAGCCATAGAGGGCGCGCAGTGACCGTGCCTCGTAGTCGCCCTGGAAGACGTCGACGTCGTCCGCTGTGATCAGCCCGGGGTGCGCCACCCCGACGGCCTCGGAGACCTTGACCAGCTCCTTGCGGAAGGTGCGGATGTACTGCGCGCAGCGCACGGCCTTGGACGCCGGGTCGAGGCCGTGCGTGAGCCAGGGGTCCTGGGTCGCGACACCTGTGGGACACCTGTCGGTGTGGCACTTCTGCGACTGGATGCAGCCGATCGACATCATCGCCTCGCGGGCCACGTTGATCATGTCCGCACCGAGCGCGAACGCCACCACCGCGTTGTCGGGCAGGCCGAGCTTGGCGGACCCGATGAAGGTCACGTCGTCGGTGAGACCCGCTTCGGCGAAGGTGCCGTAGACACGGGAGAAAGCCATCCGGAAGGGCAGCGCGATCGAGTCGGCGAAGATGGGTGGCGAGGCTCCTGTCCCGCCCTCGCCACCGTCGACGGTGACGAAGTCGATCCCTCGGTCACCGCGGGACATCAACCTGGTGAGCTCGAACCAGAACCCGATGTCCCCTACTGCGCTCTTGATGCCGACCGGCACACCCGTCTCGGTGCCGATCATCTCCACGAAGTCCAGCAGGCTGTCCTCGTCGCCGAACGCGGTGTGCCGCGACGGGCTGGCGCAGTCACGCCCCATCGGGATGCCGCGGATCTCGGCGATCTCCCTGGTCACCTTCGCGGCGGGCAGAAGTCCACCGAGACCAGGCTTGGCGCCCTGCGAGAGCTTGATCTCGATGGCGCGCACAGGAGCGGACTCGACGACCTCCTTGAGCTTGCTCAACGAGAACTCGCCGCGGTCGTCGCGGCAGCCGAAGTACGCCGTGCCGATCTGGAGGACGATGTCACCGCCCTGGCGGTGATGCGGCGAGAGCCCGCCCTCACCCGTGTTGTGCATGCAGCCCGCCATCTTGGCTCCGCCGTTGAGCGCCTTGATCGCGTTGGCCGACATCGACCCGAAGCTCATCGCCGAGATGTTGATCAGGGAGTCGGGACGGAAGGCATGCTTGCGGCCGCGGGCGGCGCCGAGGACCTTGGCACTCGGCAAGCCGGTCGTCTCCGCGTGGTCGTGCGGCAGGGAGGCGGCGAACGTGCGGTGCTTGATGATCGCGTAGCCCGGCAGGTGTTCGATGTCGTTGTCCGTGCCGAAGCCGGAGTAGTTGTTCTCCTGTTTGGAGGACGCATAGATCCACGTCCGCTGGTCGCGGCTGAAGGGCCGTTCTTCGTCGTTGCTGGTGACGATGTACTGGCGAAGCTCGGGGCCGATGGTCTCCAGCCAGTACCGCGCGTGCGCGATCAGCGGGTAGTTCCGCATCAGCGCGTGCTTCTTCTGGGCCAGGTCGCGCGCCGCAACGGCACCGAGGGCAACACCCACCCCGCCCAGCACCAGGGAGAGTTTCATGTGCCAGTCCTACTCCGCGCCTACAGTGATGTCCATGCATCGGCCTGTACCCGGCCGGTCAATCCCTAGCCGCGTTAGTTGGTAGTTTTCGAACATGGATCTGATCCCCAAGCCGGACCAGGTCGCGTCCGCCGCCAGCAACGTCGCACACATGGTGCTGTACGGCGGACTGGCCGATCTCCGCCCCATGCCCCGGACGCTCATCGACGACGGAGCGCTGCGCGAGGTCTACCACTACCGGCCGCAGAAGAAGACCCGCGAGACCGGCGACCCGATCCTGCTCGTCACCCCGCTGGCCGCCCCCGCGATCTGCTACGACCTTCGGCGAGGCTGCTCGCTGGTCGAGCACTTCGTCCAGCGTGGCCGCCCGACCTACCTCGTGGAGTACGGCGAGATCTCGTTCAAGAACCGCAAGCTCGGGCTCGAGCACTGGGTCGAGGAGGTCGTGCCGGAGGCGATCAAGGCGGTCAGCGAGCACGCCGGTGGACGGCCCGTGCACGTGATCGGGTGGAGCCTTGGCGGCATTTTCGCCGCCCTGTCAGCTGCTGACGGTCCGCAGCTGCCGATCGCGTCCCTGACGATCGTGGGCTCGCCGTTCGACGTACGACAGGTGCCACTCGTGGCGCCCCTTCGCCCCATCTTGAAGCTCACCGACGGCGGCCTCGTCACCCAGCTCTACAGGCTGCTGGGCGGTGCCCCGAAACCGCTTGTCCGCAAGGCGTTCCAGCTCAGCGCGGGCACCAAGATGTTCACCAAGCCGATAGCGATCCTGCAGAACCTCGACGACACCGAGTGGCTCGCCCAGATCGAGGCGGTCGACCGCTTCACCGCCAACATGATCGCCTACCCGGGGCGCACGTTCGGGCAGCTGTACCACCGGATGCTGAAGGCCAACCAGCTCCTCGGCGGCAAGGTGAACCTGTCCGGTCACGAGATCGACATCGCGAACGTCAAAGCGCCCGTGCTGATCTTCGGTGGGAACACCGACGGCATTGCCCCGATCAAGGCCGTACAGGCACTTGTCCCGCTCCTGACGGGTGCTGCCGAAGTCCGGTTCGAGATCGCCCCTGGCGGGCACCTCGGCATGCTCACCGGACGCGCTGCGCGGGCCACGACCTGGGTGACCATGGACGAGTGGATCGAGCAGTACTCCACGCCCGATGACCGGGCGAAGAAGCCCCGGACCCGAAAGAAGACCCGGGCCCGGAAGAGCGTGCAGAATGCCGCGAAGAAGACGCTCGACGCGCCCGCCGGGACCACCGCGAAGAAGAAGCCCGCGCACAGAATCCCCAAGCCCGTCGCCGAAGTCGCGCCCGACCGCTCGTCGATCGGCTCCAACCCCGACCGCAGGTTCGCGTCGGCATCCTCGCGCAACCTCGCCCGCAAGTCTTGAACCTGCGCCACCCCAAGATCCCGCACCAGGCGATGCGCCTCGGGGCGGCCCTCCTGACCGTGCTGCTCGTCCTGCTCCTCGGGAGAGTCGGTGCCAGCGAGCAGGCCCGCCCCACGTTCCACCACTACGTCGCGATGGGCGACTCCTACACCGCGGCTCCGTACGTGCCACTCACCGACATCGCTCTCGGGTGCCACCGCTCCCGAAACAACTACCCGAGCCTGCTTGCCGCCGCGCTCCACATCGATGACCTGCAGGACCGTTCCTGCAGCGGCGCTCAGACGAAGGACCTTCCGGGGAACCAGGTCACATCGCTCGGATTGGCAGTGCCACCCCAGTTCGAGGCACTGTCGAAGGACACCGACCTGGTCACGGTGGGGATCGGCGCGAACAACCAGCACCTCTATGCCCGGATCGCGACCGTCTGTCGGCTCTCGAAGGGCATCTGTCCGCTCTACGACCAGCGCGAGACCCTCGGCCGGATCGTCGACGAGCTACGCACCCCGCTGGTCTCGACACTCGAGCAGGTCGAGGAGCTGGCCCCCAACGCGCGAGTGCTGCTGGTTGGCTACCCGAAGCTCCTGCCGGCACGTGGCGACTGCGCCCGGCTGCCCCGGATGCGCCCTCAGGACCGCGCCACGTTCCGCGAGATCAACGTGCGACTTCGCCACGAGATGCAAGCAGCCGCTGACGAGGCAGAGGTGGACTTCGTGGACTTCTACGCCGCGTCCTACGGCCACCACGTCTGTGCACTCGACCCCTGGGTCCAGGGCAGGATCGGCAGCCGCCGCGTCGGGGCTGCGCTGCACCCGCTCCCGGCCGGACAGGCCGCTCTGGCTCAGCTGATCGAGCAGACCCTGCGCCAGGAGAGCTAGCGCTTCTCCAGGGCCTCACGCAGCCGGAACACCTCGTCGCGCAGGGCAGCGACGTCCGCGGAGGTCGCGGAGACGCCCTGCTCGATCTCGTCGATGTACTCGACCCGCTCCACGAGCCAGGACGCGAAGGACCCGGTGACCACACCCAGCACGCCGATACCGAAGAACATCAGCCCCACCGCGACGGCCCGGCCCTCAATCGTGACCGGGTAGACGTCGCCGTACCCGACCGTCGCCACAGTGGACAGCGCCCACCACAGCGCGTCATTGAAGGACTGGATCGGACCACGACCTCCGCGCTCGGCGTCCAGGACGGCGAGGGCGCCGATGAAGACGATCAGCCCCATCGAACCGATGACATAGAGGCCTACCCGGCCTCGCAGGGAGCTGCCGGCGTACCGGTTCAGGGCCTTCAGCAAGGTGAACAACCGCAGCAGCTGCAGCGGACGCAGGAGCGGAATTGCCACCATGGCCACGTCCACGGGGTGCCTGCGCAGGAAGCGCCAACGGTCCCCGGAGAGCATCAGTCGTACGACGAGGTCTGCCATCAGCAGACCCCACGTCACCCACACCACGGCGCTGCACAGCAGGACCAGGCTTCGTGCGAGACCCGTGTCGATGATCGGCCACGCGTAGGCGCCGACGAACAGGATCGAGGCGAAGGTCAACGGCAGCTGTACGACGCGGTCCCAACGTTCCACACGGGTGTCCATGCGGCAGATGCTCTCACCGGCGATGACGGTCTGCGCGATGCTCTGCTCACCGCCTTCCTGACCTGATGCGATCGGACCCTCCGCTGTAATGTCACCACCTTCCGGGTAAGCAGGAGAAGGACCGTCCTTCTGCGAGAGAAAGGTGTCACCGTGCCCCATATCGACTCGAACGGAATCTCCCTCAACTACACCGACTCCGGCGGCGACGGTCGCGCAGTCGTCCTGATCCACGGCTGGCCGCTCAGCGGAGAGTCCTGGTCCGAGCAGGTGCCCGCGCTCACCGAGGCCGGCCATCGCGTCATCACCTACGACCGGCGCGGCTTCGGCGACTCGGACAAGCCGGAGGACGGCTACGACTACGACACCTTCGCCGCCGACCTGGCTGGTCTCCTCGAAGGCCTCGATCTCAATGACGCGACGCTGGTCGGCTTCTCGATGGGCGGCGGCGAGATCGCCCGCTACATCGGTTCCTACGGCGAGAACCGGCTCCATTCGATCGTGTTCGCCGGTGCGATTCCGCCGTACCTGCTCAAGACGGACGACAACCCGGACGGCGGCCTCGCCGAGGAAGACGTCAAGGGCATGGAGGACGGGGCTCGCGAGGACCGCGAGGGGTTCCTCGACCCCTTCACCACCAACTTCTTCTCTGCCGACGGGGAGCTGAAGGTGAGCGAGGAGCAACGACAGGACGCACTCAAGCTGCAGGCTGCGGCGCGCGACGAGGCAGTGGTCGGGTGCATCGGCGCCTTCAGTCGCACTGACTTGCGCAACGACCTCGAGCGCGTCACTGTGCCGACCCTCGTCATCCACGGTGACTCCGACGCGATTGTGCCGTTCGAGGTCTCCGGCAAGCGAACCGCCGAGACGATCGCTGGCAGCAAGCTGGTGGTCGTGGAGGGCGCTCCGCACGGGTTCAACGTCAGTCACAAAGACGAGTTCAACCGCGCGCTGCTCGACTTCGTGGACTGAGTCGCTGGACCTGGCGGTACCCGGACCGCCCTTGGACGGTCACGGTCGTGGTCGGCCGAAGCATCAGCCGACAAGCGTCGGTATCCCCGGTCGGCCGGGGAAACCTGCAGCAGCGCTGGCCCGATCTAGGGTGGGCGCATGGGAGCGCTGGCCGGACTCGTTGACCAAGGGTTGGTAGCCCCCGACTGGGCCGAGGCGTTGGCTCCCGTCGACGACCAGATCACCGCGATGGGTCGCTTTCTCCGCGGGGAGCTCGCCGCCGGACGGACCTACTTGCCTGCCGGCCAACATGTGCTGCGCGCCTTCAGCCGGCCACTGGCGGGTGTCAAGGTGCTGATCGTCGGCCAGGACCCGTACCCGACCCCGGGGCACGCGGTCGGGTTGAGCTTCTCGGTCGCGCCCGGGGTCGCGCCGCCGAAGAGCCTGGTCAACATCTTCAGGGAGCTGGTCGAGGATCTCGGCGTACCCCCACCGACCAGCGGCGACCTCACGCCCTGGACCGATGCCGGCGTGATGCTGCTCAACCGGTCGTTGACGGTGACGCCCGGCCAGTCGGCCTCGCACCGCGGCCGCGGCTGGGAGGCGGTGACCGATCAGGCGATTCGGACCCTGGCCCTGCGCGCGAAGGAGGGCATGCCGCTCTCCGCAATCCTGTGGGGCCGCGATGCCCAGTCGCTCAAGCCCGAGCTCGCGCCTATCCCGTGGGTGGAGTCGGTGCACCCGAGTCCGCTGTCGGCGCATCGCGGCTTCTTCGGGTCCCGACCGTTCAGTCGGGTGAACCGGATGCTGGCCGAGCAGGGCGGTACGCCGGTCGACTGGCGTCTTCCATGACGCAGGGAATATAGTTGATCATTCAACAGTTGGGGGAAGCATGAACACTCCTGCGTCATCGCCTGGGCGGATGCCGGCGCTCTACATCGGACACGGAGCGCCGCCACTCCTCGACGACCCGGTGTGGTCAGCACAGCTGCGCACCCTCGCGGCAGACCTCCCGCGGCCGAAGGCGATCCTGATCGTCAGCGCGCACTGGGAGTCTGTTCCGCTGTCGCTCTCGGCCTCGGGCCCGGGCGTGGGCCTGGTCTACGACTTCGGCGGCTTCCCCGCGCGCTACTACCGGATGACCTACCAGACACCCGACGCCACCGCTCTCGCCCAGCGCATCGAGGCGATGCTGCCCGCCACCGAGCGGGTGCACCAGCATGCCTCCCGAGGCCTGGACCATGGCGCGTGGGTGCCGCTGAAGATCATGTACCCGGAAGCCGACATCCCCGTGCTGCAGATGTCCCTGCCGAACCAGGATCCCTACAAGCTGATGACGCTCGGAGGCCGGTTGCGCGAACTGCGCGACGAGGGCGTGTTGATCATCGGCTCGGGCTTCCTGACCCACGGGTTGCCCTTCCTCAGGGAGTTCCGCATCGAGGCCGAGGCGCCGGGCTGGTCGGTCGAGTTCGACGCGTGGGCCGCCGAGGCGCTCTCGCGCGGTGACGTGGCCGAGCTGGCGTCGTACCGAACCAGCGCGCCGGGCATGCCCTACGCCCACCCCACGGTCGAGCACTACACCCCGCTGTTCGTGACCCTCGGCGCAGCCACCGACTCCGAGGCGCCGGGCGAGCAGGTCATCGACGGCTACTGGATGGGGTTGTCGAAGCGGTCGCTGCTTGTGGCTTGAGCCGCCGGTGGCTTCACTGGGGACCCAGTGAAACTGCGGCCTACCGAATCCCCAACCTCCGCATCAGCGCCAACCCCTTGAGGGTCTGCTCGACGTGCTTCTCGAAGGGCTGGTCCCGTGGGGCGGAGAGGACCTGCTTCTTGAGTACGGCGAGGTTGGTGACGTCGGTGTACTTGAGCAGGCCCTGATCGCCGTGCCGCGCGCCGATCCCGGACTGCTTGACCCCGCCCGACGGCGTGCCCTTGGATGCGTACGCCGCCGCCAGGGTGTCGTTGACGTTGACGTTGCCCGACTCGATCCGCTCGGCCACGGCGACTGCCTCGTCGAGGTCGGTGCCCCACACGCTCGCGTTGAGCCCGTAGTCGGTGTCGTTGGCCAGCGCCACGGCCTCCTCGACAGAGGAGTACCGGTGCAGCGCCACCACCGGGCCGAAGGTCTCGCACGAACCGGCGAGCATGTCCGCGCTGACGTCCTCGAGGATCGTCGGCTCGTAGAAGGCCGGGCCGAGGTCGGGTCGTTCGCGCCCGCCACAGAGAACGGTCGCACCCTTCGCCACCGCGTCGGCGACGTGAGCTGCCACTCGCTCCTTGTGGTCAACCGAGATCAGTGACCCGAGCTCGGGTTCGAAGTCGTACGCCGCACCGATCTTCAGACCCTTGGTCGCCTCGACGAAACGCAGCTTGAAGTCGTCGTAGATCGAGTCGTGGACGTACATCCGTTCGATGTGCATGCAGATCTGGCCGGTGTTGCCGAACACCCCGAACAGCGCACCCTCGACGACCTCGTCGAGGTTGGCGTCCGCCAGCACGATCATCGGGTTCTTGCCGCCCAGCTCGAGACAGGCGCCGATCAGGTTCTGACCCGCCCGCTGCCCGACGTACCGCCCGGTCTGTGTGGAGCCGGTGAACATCACGTAGTTCGCGTTGTCGATCAGGGTCGGACCGACATCCGGCCCCTCGCCGCACACGACCTGGAACAACCCCTCCGGCAGGCCGGCCTCGTAGAGGAGCGAGACACCGTAGAGCGGCGACAGCGCGGTCTTGTTGTCCGGCTTGAGCACGACACCGTTCCCCGCCATCAGCGCGGGCACCGCATCGGAGATGCCGGTGGCGAAGGGGAAGTTCCACGGCGCGATGATCCCGACGACCCCCTTGGGCTGCCGGATCTCGGTCGACGTACTCATCACAGGCACCGGCCCGCCGCGCTTGACCGGCGCGAGCAGCTTGGCGGCGCGCTTGAGGTAGTGCGAGGTCACCATCGGTACGTCGCAGGTCTCGTCGAAGGCCATCCGCCGCGCCTTGCCGGACTCCGCCTGGATCAGGTCGACGATGGTCTCGTTGTGCTGGAGCAGCAGCGTGTGGAATCGCTTGAACAACGCGAGCCGCTTCTTGATCGGCCACTGGGACCAGATCGCCTGCGCTTCCCGGGCCCGGGCGAAGGCGGTCGTGATGTCCTCGGGGCTCGACTGCGGCAAGGTCGTGATCACCTCGCCCGTGTAGACCTCGGTGAGCTTCCAGACCCCGCCACCGCTGGAGACCACGCGCGCGGTGATCCGGTCGAGCAGCTCGTCGGTGATGGAGGCCGGCCGGGTGAGGGTCCCGCTCTGGGTCATGTCCACTCCTCGTGGTGTACGGCGGGCTGGTCAGCCGTCACGGGTTGAGGCTCTCGGATTCAAGAATCAACTCAGCGGCCTTCTCGCCGATCATCATCGCGGGCGCGTTCGTGTTGCCGCCTGTGATCGACGGCATGATCGAGGCGTCCACGACGCGCAGCGCGTCGACACCCCGCACCTTCAGGTCCGGACCGACGACTGCGCGATCGTCGACGCCCATCCGGCAGGTGCCGACGCCGTGGTAGACGGACGTCGCCCGGTTGAGGATCTCCCGGCGCAAGTCGGGACCCCGGAGCTGGGCACCGGGGTGGATCTCGCTGCGCACCGACCCGGCGAAGGCCGCTCCGCCCATGACGTCGCGCACCATCTCGGACCCCTCGGCGAGGACCTCGAGGTCGGCGGGTTCGGAGAGGTAGCGGAAGTCGATGAGGGCTGGTTCCAGCGGATCGCCCGAGGCGAGGCGCAGCGTGCCGCGGCTCCGCGGATAGATCAGCGTCGAGAGGACTGTGAGCGACGGCCGTGGGTCCACCTCGTGACGGATCGGCGCGTCCTGGTTGGGCGAGACGTAGGACCAGGGCAGCAGGTGCAGCTGCAGGTCCGGTACGTCGGTCGCCTGCGAGGTCCGCACAAAGGCCACCGACTCGAAGACCGAGTTCGCGAGGAAGGTCTTGCCTGGGCGCATCAGCTCCTTGGCGATGCCCTTGGCGAAGAACAACGCATTGCCCTTCATCGTCGAGGTGGTGACGTGGAAGGTGAGCGCGTGGAACAGGTGGTCGTGCAGGTTGTCCCCGACAGGCAGGTCGGCGACCGCGGTGATCCCGTTGTCGGCGAGGTGGTCGGGCGGCCCGACGCCGGAGAGCATCAGCAGCTGCGGGGACCCGACGACACCAGCGGAGAGGATGACCTCCTTGCCGGCGCGGACGATCCTCGACGAGCCGTCCTTGCTGACCACGGCGACGCCGCTCGCGCGGCCGTTCTCGATCACGATCTTGGTGACGAGCACCTCGCTCTGCAGCTCGAGCGTCGGCACGTCCTGGTTGTGGATGTAGCCGCGCGAGGCGCTGTAGCGCAGCCCGTTCGCAGCGTTCTGCTGCATCCGGGCGACGCCTTCCTGCGAGTCGGCGTTGTAGTCGTCGAGGACCTTCACGCCGAGCACTTCGGACGTGGCCTCGATGAACTGGAGGGTCCCCTCCTGGGGGATCTTGTTGCGGGTGATCTTGATCGGCCCTCCGGCTCCGCGGAAGTCGTTGGCGCCGTCCTCGAAGTCCTCCATCCGCCTGTACGCCGTGTTGACGTCGTCTGCCGACCACCCGGTGTTGCCCTCGGCGGCCCAGGAGTCGTAGTTTGCGCGGTTGCCGCGCACGTAGACCATGCCGTTGATCGAGCTGGATCCGCCGACCACCTTGCCGCGCGGCACCGGCATCCGCCGGTTGAGGATGTGCTCCTGCGGCGTTGAGTAGTAGCCCCAGTCGACCGTCGCCTTGATCTTCGGCTCGGCGTGCATTGGCCCGATCATGCCGGGCTTCCTGACCAGGAACTTCTCGTCGCTCTTGCCCGCCTCGAGCACGATCACGCTCGCACCGCTCAGGGCGAGCCGGCCCGCGACCGCAGCGCCGGAACTGCCGGACCCCACCACGACGTAGTCGGCCTCGTCCCGGTACGGCGCGTGCTTGGCCATGGTCACCTCGTCGTCGGGCCCGCCCTGGGCATACCCGTGGAATGCGTTACGCGCCGCAACTATAACCTGTTCTAGTTTGCGCGCCTAGGGCGAACACCCGCAAGGATGGGCGGATGGAGCTGCTCTCGATCCAGTCATCCGTGGCCTTCGGGCACGTCGGCAACAGCGCGGCGATCTTCCCGCTGCAGCGGCTGGGCATCGAGGCGTGGGCGGTGAACACGGTGCACTTCTCCAACCACACCGGGTACGGCGAGTGGCGCGGCCCGTTGCTCTCGGCCGACGACCTCCGCTCGGTGATCCAGGGAGTCGAGGAACGCGGTGCTCTCGCGCGCGTGGCGGCTGTGCTCAGCGGATACCAGGGAGCCGAGGAGGTCGGAGCGGTGGTGCTCGACACCGTGGCCCGGGTCAAGGAGCTCAACCCTGCGGCGGTCTACTGCTGCGACCCGGTGATGGGTGACGTGGGGAGGGGCATGTTCGTGCGCCCTGGCATTCCGGAGTTCATGCGCGACCGGGTCGTTCCGGCGGCCGATGTGATCACCCCCAACCACTTCGAGCTCGACTTCCTGTCCGATCGCGAGACGCGGACCGTGTCCGACGTACTCGATGCCGTTGACGCCGTTCGCGCGGGCGGTCCTTCGACCGTCCTGGTGACCAGCGTCCTTGCCGAGGAGACCCCCGAGGGCTCGGTCGACGTGATCGCGGTCTCCGAGGAGGGCGCATGGTCCTGCCGTACGCCGCTGCTGCCCATCTCACCCAACGGCTGCGGAGACGTGACCACCGCGGTCTTCCTCGCCCACCTGCTGCGGACCGGGTCTGCCGAGACGGCGCTTGAGCGGGTCACCTCCACCGTCTTCGGGATCCTGGAGAAGACCATCGTGGCCGGCACCCGCGAGATCCAGCTGATCGGGGCCCAGGACGTCATCGCCGACCCGCCGGACAGGTTCGCGCCGACCCGGCTGCGGTGAGCCCGGGCGCGCGCCAGAACTCCACAAATGTTGGATCGTGACGTCCAGATCGTTGATCTCGACGTTGCAACCCAACATTTGTGGAGCCCGGTCGGTCCCGCACCCGGTTGGGCGCCCGTTCGGGCATATTCATCCCGGTGATCAGGCACCCGCGGAGATCGTCACAGCCAGAATTGATCGTTCACTTGGGCCTGTTCCCGGCATTCCCGCGATTGAACCGGGCACGAGTCGGGCATCTTGTGCCGCCCATTCGGGCTCACCCGACTGCCGATCCTGATGCAGACTGAAGGCGTGACCGAGGTCACAACCCGAGATTCCGGGCTCGAGGAAGGGGCATGACATGGAGGCTGACGAGCGTCAGCGGCAGATCCTGGCACGTGCCCGCCACGACGGCCGGGTGGAGGTCTCCGCACTGGCCGACGACCTCAAGGTGGCCCCGGAGACCGTACGCCGTGACCTGCGCCTGCTTGCCGAACGCGGCGTGCTGCAGCGGGTGCACGGCGGTGCCCATCCGGTCGAGAGCGTGGGCTACGAGAGCAACCTGACGCACCGGACGAGCTCCTTGATCGCGGAGAAGCGGCGGATCGCAGCGGCTGCGGCCACGCGCCTCGGCGGCGCGGAGTCGGTCTACATCGACGAAGGCGTGACGCCGCAGCTGGTGGCTGAGGCCATCTCGGCCACCCTGCTCCCCGGTGCCAAGCTCACCGTGGTGACCTCGTCCCTCCTTGCGGCCGGCGCCCTCGCCAACGACCCGAGCATCACCGTGGTCCTGCTCGGGGGCCGGCTGCGCGGGCTCACGATGGCCACGGTCGACCACTGGGCCACCCGGATGCTCAAGGAGCTCGTCATCGACCTCGCGTTCCTCGGGGCCAACGGGATCTCCCGTGAGCACGGCCTCACCACGCCCGACCCGGCAGTGGCCGCGGTCAAGGCGCAGGTGGTCGCGAGCTCACGGCGGCGGATCTTCGTGGGCGTGCACACCAAGTTCGGTGTCTCCAGCTTCTGCCGGTTCGCCGACCTGCCCGACTTCGAGGCGCTGGTGACCGACACCGGCGTCAGCTCCTCGGACGCGCACCGCTACAGCGTCCTCGGACCTCACGTGATCAGGGCCTAGCCAGATTCCCGATCGACCGACCAGCCAACCAGCCCACACACGCGTCACCTGAGACAGAACCAGAAAACTGGAGGTACACCGTGACCAGCAGGTCAACCGCACGCAGGATCACCGTGGCCGTCGCGGCCGTCACCAGCCTCGTGCTGAGCGGATGCGGCGCCGGCGGGGGTGGTGGCGGCGACAGCGACGCCAAGTCGATCAACGTGCTCATGGTCGGCAACCCGCAGATGGTCGACATCGAGAAGCTGACCGCCGACTCGTTCACCAAGGACACCGGGATCAAGGTCAACTACACGATCCTCCCGGAGAACGAACTGCGCGACAAGGTGACCCAGGACATCGCCACCAAGGGCGGCCAGTACGACGTCGCGACCATCGGCGCCTACGAGGTGCCCATCTGGTCGGAGAACGACTGGCTGACCACGCTCGACGAGTACGCCGACGGCGACGAAGCCTTCGACAAGGACGACCTCATCGACCCGATCGTCGAGTCCCTCAGCGGCAAGGACGGCAAGCTCTACGCCCTCCCGTTCTACGGAGAGTCCTCCTTCCTGATGTACCGCAAGGACATCTTGAAGAAGGAAGGCCTCACCATGCCCGAGCGTCCCACCTGGGACGAGGTGGCGAACATTGCCGCCAAGGTCGACGGGGCCGCGCCCGGGATGAAGGGCATCTGCCTGCGCGGCCTGCCGGGCTGGGGCGAGATGTTCGCGCCGCTCACCACGGTGGTGAACACGTTCGGCGGCACCTGGTTCGAGGAGGACTGGTCCCCGAAGGTCAACGACAAGCCGTTCAAGGACGCGGTCAACTTCTACGTCGACCTCGTCAAGGCCCACGGCGAGCCCGGCGCAGCGCAAGCCGGGTTCACCGAGTGCCTCAACGCGATGAGCCAGGGCAAGATCGCCATGTGGTACGACGCAACATCCGCGGCCGGGTCACTGGAGGACCCGAAGATCAGCAAGGTCGCGGGCAAGGTCGGGTACGCATTCGCGCCAACGAAGGAGACCGAGTCCGCCGGCTGGCTCTGGGCCTGGGCCTGGGCGATGCCCAAGACCACCAAGAAGGCCGACTCGGCAGCCGAGTTCATGCTGTGGGCCTCGAGCAAGGAGTACGAGGAGCTCGTCGGCAAGGAGCTCGGCTGGCCCCGCGTACCTGCAGGCAAGCGTGAGTCGACGTACGAGAACCCCGAGTACAAGAAGGCCGCTGCCGCCTTCGGTGCCACGACGCTCGCGGCCATCGAAGAGGCCAACCCCACCGACCCCGGCGTCCAGCCGCGGCCCACGGTTGGCGTGCAGTTCGTGGCCATCCCGGAGTTCCAGGACCTCGGCACCAAGCTCTCGCAGGACATCTCTGCGGCCATCGCCGGCCGCGGCACGGTAGACGAGGCACTGGAGAAGGGGCAGGAAGAGGCCGAGAAGATCGCGGCCGAGTACAAGTAACCCCCGGACTTCGGGGCGGGTCGTCAGATGACGGCGGCCCGCCCCGGACACCAGGACCCCCGGAGAT
>CAVUNJ010000007.1:0-333722 GCA_963742815.1 uncultured Actinomycetota bacterium | reverse complement strand
GCACGCTGTCAGGCGTCCGGGAGTGCCGGTAGGAATTCGCCGCTTGGCATGCGTCCGCAATCACCGGCATGAGCGAACGTTCGCCGGAAGTGCTGGCCGGACGCGCTACGACACCGGGTGCGAGTCAATACCAGGCTTGGCGTCGGATCGTCTCTTGCCGCTGACAATCGCGAACACGCCCATGCCGAGGCCGATGATGATGAGGCCGGCAGCCGGGAGTCGGCGGGCCTCACGACGTTCGTTGCAGTCGGCAAACCCCTGGGATCCGGCATACCCACCGGAGTTGTCGTAGATGAATGGCGTGCCGCAATAAAAGCTCTCGCTGTCGAATTTCCCGCAACGGGCAGCAGGCCCAGAACTAGACCCGCAAGCAAAGGCAGGCCCGCGGCGAGGAGCCAGCGCACGTGGGAAGTCATGAAGACATCGTGCCGCATCCAACGCGCACCCGAAGACTATTCGCGCGCGGGTCGCGGCACAGAGCGGGCAGTTCAGTGCGTCGTAGGTGTCGCACATCAGCTGACGGAGCACACCATCGATGCCGCTTCTAGTCCGACGGGACCCGCTCTGGTCGGTCGACTTGCGTGAGGATCTTCTCGACCGGCTCAAGCGCCCCTTCGGCGCGAGGGCGCGCTGCGTGCGGCGCTCGTTGGGGAACCCTGAAGGTGCAGACCCACCCTGGGTCTGTGTCTTCGGTGCCCGATGGGGCACGGCCTGCGGCGCGTGCCAGGTGATGGCCAGCGTTAGTGTCGCCGGTCCGTCGGGACCCGAGGGCGGGATCGGCGTCAGGGACTTGCCCCACCACGGTGAGGGCCTACAACGAGCTGCCGGCCACTCCTCGGTTCACCGGGACTGGATCTCTGATTTTTCGGAGGCGGTAGCGATGCAAGCAGGATGGGACTGGGCCCAAGACACCCATGACGTGACGGTGACAGACGAGCGCGGTCACCGACTCTCGCACTGGACCTTGCGGCACTTCGAGGATGACCTGGTCTCCACGATGCAGCGACTGGCCGAGTTCACCGAGCCGGCCGACCTCCCGGTCGCGATCGAGACCCGCAGCGGGCTGGTTGTGGACCGGTTGCTGGCCGCGGGGCATCCGGTGGTGCCGGTGCATCCCAACGCGTTCCATGCACTGCGTCCACGGTGGGGTGCGGCACGTGCCAAGAGCGACGCCGGCGACAGCTACAAGCTGGCCGAGTTTCTGCGCACCAACCTCGATGCGGATGAGACCACACTTCGGGTGCTCGACCCGACGCTGCCCGAGACGGTGCATCTTCGTCAGCTGTGCCGCAGCCGCGGCAGCCAGTTCACTGCACGGCTGGTGGCTGCCGGTCAGCTGCGGGCGTTGCTCGATCACCACTGGCCCGGTGCGGCGCACGTCTTCGACCGCGTCGACTCGCCGATCGCCTTGGCCTTCATCAACCGCTATCCCACCCCGGTGAGCGCTCAGCGGATGACACCGGCGGTGATGTCTCGGTTCCTCAAGCGGCAGGGGTACTCGGGGAAGAAGGACCCGGCCGAGCTCGTGGCACGGCTCCGCCGCGCCCCTCGCCCGGCCAGCACACTGCCTGAGGACCTCTTGACCGGGCTCCTCACCGCACACATCACCCAACTGCAGACCGCGCTGCGGGTGCTGCGAGACCTCGAGTCCCTCATCGGCGCCCAGGTCAGCGCACATCCCTACGCTCACCTGTTCGCGGCGATGCCCCGGATCGGCACCCTGAACCTGGCCCAGATCGTGGCCGAGGTCGGCCCCATCCTGGAGCGCGCCGAGAACGCCGAACAGATCGCAGCCGAAGCCGGCGTCGCCCCGGTCACCTACGCCTCGGGCCACAAGCACTCCGTGGCATTTCGAGTATCTGCGAACCGCCACGCTCGCCAGGCGCTGACCGTCTTCGCGGACAACAGCCGTCACGGCGACCCCTGGGCCGCGAAGATCTACGCCGACGCCCGCTCCCGAGGCCACCGACACCCGCACGCAACCCGCATCCTGGCCCGCGGCTGGGTCCGGATCCTGTGGCAGTGCTGGCACACCCACACCGAGTACGACCCCCTCCGTCACATGGCCGCCTGAAACACCGCCCTACTCACAACCCCTCCTCAGCGCCCCACACCGCCTGGAGCCGAGCGCGTCAAGGGGCGGACCCCGTCCGCTCACGAAGTGACGCGCCAGCGCCCTTGACCCGCGAGACGCAAGGCGAACACTCAAACGCGAGGGGGTCTCGAGGTTGACTCAGGGAACTGGCGCGCCGTCCTCGCGCACCCAGCTACAGCGGCCCGGACAGCAGAAGAGCGCCGACGCCCCGAAGGACACCGACGCTCACGAGCTGCACCATCACCAGCAGGCGCTCACCTCAGCAGCTCCACTCGCCGCCGAGCCGCCGACCGATCCCTGACGATCTGCACGCCGGCTCCCGGCATTCAGGGCGCTTCGCGTCGCTCGCGATGACCTACGGTCACCCTTGACTCCGGACGCCGACGAGCACCCTTGGCTGGCTATCGGGCCGGTGACTCTCTCCCTGGCCGGCCGGATCGCGCCCCGACGGCTGAGGGCCCACCTATCGCGGCACCCAGCGGTGCTCCAGGCCGGACGTCTATGCACGGTGACTGCGCGTTGAGCCGCGCGGGAGCCGTGCGTCCCGTGGTGACCCACCAACCGCGAGATCTCCTCGATTGGCACACCGCTGTCGGAGGGCAGCGAGACGAAAAAGTGCCGCATCTCGCGTGGCATCCTTCGGGTCGAGCTCGGGTACGAGTTTTGAGAGCGCGCCTGAAGTCACGCCGAGCGCTCGCGGTGTCCTTCGTCGTCCCAGCCGACGTGGTGAGCACGAGCCCGGGATCCAGCCTGAGCGGCGACGTCAGGTGCCGCCCGGAAGTACGCTCATGAAGTGCGAACCTACGGGATTGAAGAAGCGAACGAGCACGAAGACGCCACCGCGAGCATGCAAACCGGCGTCTACGGTCAGGTCCTCAACATCGACGGCTGGTTCGCAAGCCACGCCGACACCGGCACGCACGGACCACACGTTCGGCTGGTGGCGAAGGGCATCAACGGCGCGGTCCTCAAGACAAGCCAGATCCCCGAACTCATCGAGTGCCTCAACCTCGTCGCCGAGCGGATTGACCGGCTCTGGGAGCGGGAAGGCGACGAGTACCCCTTCGGTGACGAACCGGACGACAACGACCCCACCGTCATCCGACAGCGGCGCATCGACCACCTGGTGCTCCTCCAGAACCTGCGAACGCACTTCCCCGAGATAGCAGAAATCCTCCTCCGATCCCAAGACATGCATGACGCTTCGACCGCCATCGCACCACTGCTCGGAGTCGACGAGATGGAAGTGACCTCCCGGCTCAACAGCATCAACCTGTTCGCCATGACCCATACCCCGAGCGAGGCAATCGCCAAGGAGTTAGCACACCTGCGTCAGGAACCCTGACGTCCGGACATGCGCGCTGATGTACCTCGCGCTAGGGGACCCGCGCTGACAGCACGCCTGTTCCGGCGCCGATCCGGTCGAGCAGCCGGCTGAGCTCGGGGCGCCCGTCGGAGTCGGGCACGCTTCCATGAGATGCGGACCAGGTTGCCGCCTAGTCGGTCGACCCACGGCGTCCGCCCACTCGCGCGTACGGCGGCCAGCACGCTCGCCTGCCTTGCGGCCGTCACGGTCACGGTCGCGGCGTCACCCAGCTGGCGTACGCCGCGGGCCGCGGCCGCTGCACGCGCCGTCGCGGCCGGGGCGGTCGCGGCGTCCACGCTGTCGGGGGCCGGGTCGCCGCCGAGGATCGCGTTCCACAGGATCCGCTGGGTCCCGTCGGTGAAGGCGCGGAAGTTGGGGTCGCCAGCGAAGAGCACGACGCGCCCGTCGGCGTACCGCTCGGCTGCGACCGCCGTCGTGCCGCGCAGCTCGTCGGCGCCGCGCTCGTAGCCGGAGACGAAGAAGTCTGAGCCGGTGGGGTAGGACACCGGCGCCGCGGACGGGCGGGCCAGCCGCATGACCTGGTCGTACTCGTAGTAGTTCCAGGCCTGGCCGCCTACCCCGCGGGTCAGCGCAGAGGGGCGGGTGCGCACCCGGAGCAGGGACCCCGGAACGTCGGAGGTCGGGTCGCTCAGCTGCGCCGTGGTCAGCTGGAGCATGGCCGCGAGCTGCGTGCCGCCACGCATCGAGACGACCCGGCCACCGGCAGCGACCCACTCGCGCAGGGTCCGCCGGCCGTCGGGCCCGAGGGCGTCGTACGTCGCCTGGGCGTCACCGTTGGGCACGACCAGCACATCGAGCGGCGCCAGCGCGCCTTCGAGGAGACCCGAGGTGGTGACCGAGCGATAGGGCAGGCGCCACTTGGACTCGAACAGCCAGCGCAGCCAGCCTTCCGACTCGTAGGCCGAGGTGCTGTCGTCGGTCAGCCACAGCCCGACCGCAGGGGTCGAGCGGGGCAACGAGGGCGCAGCCGACGCGGGGACGCGAGCCGCTGGTCGCGAGGCGGGCCTGAGTACGGCGCCCGACCGCCCGGCCGGCACGTTGAACAGCAGCGGGCCGCTCCACGAGGTCACGTCGTAGAAGTAGGGGAACGGCACGTAGGAGTCCTCGCCGAGCATGGCCTGGACCCAGTGCTTCTGTGCCTGGGCCATGGGCACGTACCAGGTGCCGGCCGGCAGCACGACCCGCCGCGGGCTGTCGCCGTACGGCCGGTAGTCGGGGACGACGAGCGGCCGGGTGAGGCGACGTACCTCGACCTCCATGCGTTGGAGCCGGCGGACCAGAGCAAGCGCCTCGCGCTGCTTGCCGGCCGTCGAGCGGATGAAGTAGCTGCGGACCGTCTCGTCGGGCACCTCCTGCTCGACTGTGTTGCCCTCCTGGAAGACCTGGTTGGGCTCGAGCTTGCCGGCGCGCCCCTGGGCACGGGCCTCGCGGTAGTTCGCGGCCCAGCCACGCAGCACTGCGTTCTTGCTGTCGGCCAGGGCGTACATCGAGGCCCAGGTGGCGACGAACTGCTGCTCGGTGCGCTCGGCGTCGGGGGCGTCGCGACCCTTCTCGTAGGTCATGGCGGCGCTGTTGAGAGCGGTGGTGGGAACGGAGTCGCCGTACCCCATGTACAGCAGGTCGTAGACGTCGTAGCTGAAGTGCGACCAGCCCCGACGGTCGAACGCCGCGGCCATCGCGCCGCCGTAGAAGTCGTTGATCCAGGAGATGGACCGGTCGGTGACCTCGTGGTGGATCGGGTCGGCGTTCGGCGGGAAGAAGAAACCGGTCCGGCTCATCTCGTGGTTGTCGCTGAGCAGGATCGGCGGGTAGCGCAGCAGCAACGAGAGCTTGCCATCGGTCTCCGCCTGGGTGCGGGCGAACCAGTCGCGGTTGAGGTCGAAGCCGTAGGCGTTGCGACGCTGATCGAGCTGGCGGCCGTCCGGGTTCTGGCTGGGGATGATGACCGTCACTGTGTGGTCGCGGATGAGGGTCGCCGCGCAGTCTGTGCGGTCGGTGAGGTCGTAGAGCATCTGCAGCGCGCCGTCGCCGCCGCTCTCCTCGTCGCCGTGCACGTTGCCGGCCATCCACACGATGGCGGGCGCGGCGGCGGCCACCGTGGCCGCCCGCGCGGGTGAGGTATCGGGGTTGCGGAGCACGCGCGCGGCGCGTTGGGCGGCGGTGACGTCCGCCGGGTCGCCCACGATGGCGTACGTCAGCGGTCGGCCCTGGACGCTGGTCCCGAAGGTGCCCGTGCTGACCTCGTCCGAGGCTGCGTCGACTGCAGCCACGTAGGCATTCAGCTGCGCGGCGGTGGCCTCCTGGCTGCCGATGTCGAAGCCCAGCACCTCACGACCGGTGGGGATCTGTCCGGCGTACGCCGGTGTCGCGTCCGGCGTGCAGGCCGCCGCGGCTCCGGCTCCCGGACTGCCACCCATGACGAGCAACGACGGTGCGCCGAGCGCGAGCAGGGCGGCGGGGACGGCGAGTCGACGGCTCATCGGGGCTCCTCGAGAACGGACCGGTGTCGGCCCTGTCTAACGCGGTGTCCCCTTTGTGTCCACCCCTCCTCCGGTCGCCGTGGCCGGGAACGGCGGTCGGCGATCCGGGCGGGGCGTGGACGCCCTTTCCGCGGTATCCCAGGGCCCGGGTTTGCGAAGGAACCCGAGGTCAGCGTCTCCCTCCTGGCGTCCGCGTGCTCGCTGCGCCACACCTGGCGGTGTTGACAGCCGGGCAGACCCGGGTGCTCCGAGTCGCCGGACTCGGCACTACAGTGTGTGCTTCGACTCAACGTTCACGTCAGCGACGTTCAGAGCCAACAAAGGGGCCCGCATGATGAAGAAGATCCTCCTCGTCGCAGTCGCGGCCGCCGGAGCCGTCTTCGCCAAGAAGAAGCTGGACCAGGGCAAGCAGGAGCAGGCCCTGTGGCAGCAGGCCACTGACAACGTCGACAAGGCGTAGTCCGAGTCCCGGTCATCTGGGGCCTTGGCGCAATTGGTAGCGCACCTGCTTTGCAAGCAGGGGGTTAGGGGTTCGAGTCCCCTAGGCTCCACTATTTCTCGCGGCCCCGTGGGGCGCAATTGGTAGCGGCTGTGCCCGGTCCTGGGCTGTGCAAGCAGGGGGTTAGGGGTTCGAGTCCCCTAGGCTCCACTGGTTTCTCGCGGCCCCGGTGGGGCGCAATTGGTAGCGGCTGTGCCCTCTCCTGTGATGAGGAGAGACGTTGACGGACTTTTCCGGCTGTGCCGAGACTGGAAAGCGTGGGTCACGAGACCGCGTACACCGTTAGGGGTCGTGGAGCGATGACCGGACCGTTCGGGCGACGACGCCAGTGAGTCCGTTGGGGAAGGACCGGTGGTACCGGCAATGGGTTCGCGAACTTTCATGGCGGGCCGGATTCGAGATTCGCAAGCGCGAGCGGACATTGGGCGGGCGGCGCAACAGGCTGCTCCACCATCTCGACATCGACCTGTTGGTCGACGTCGGCGCGAACGTCGGTCAGCACGCCCAGCTGGTCCAGCGGAACGGGTATAGCCGCCGGATCCTGTCCCTGGAGCCGCTGCTCGAGCCCTATCGCCGGCTCGAGTCGGCCGCGGCCGCCAACCCTGACTGGGAGACGCGCCGGACGGCCGTCGGGGCCAGTTCCGGGACGGCCACCATTACTATCTCCGCGGATTCGATCTTCAGCTCGGTGCTGACCACGCTCGCTACGGCTCTAAACGCCTCGACCGAAACGCGCGCTGTGGGACACGAGACGGTGCCGATGACGACTCTGGACGAGCTTGTCGGCGAGGACGGCGAGGCCATCGCTGTGAAGGTCGATGTTCAGGGGTTCGAGAGGGAGGTGCTGGACGGGGCGGTCCGCACCCTGGAGCGAGCAAGGCTGGTGGAGCTCGAGCTGTCACCGCAGCCGCTATACCAAGGGCAGATGCTCATGGACGAGGCGATCGGTCGGATGGATTCAGCTGGGTTCGTGCTCGCGCTGGTTGAGAATGCCTGGCGGGTTCCCGCCTCCGGCCAGTCGTGGCAGTTCAATGGGGTCTTCATCCGCGCATGAAGACAACCTGCTGCAGGAATGGAGCGAGTGGCCGCTCCTCACGGCGAGGCGGTCCTCTGACCACCTCGGTCACAGGATCGGTCTCCTGCTCGAGGTGAACCCGATTCCAGCGGGCTGGTTGCGGAAGCTCCCGGACAGGTAGATGAACAGCCGAGAGTTGTTCTTCTGAACGGCGGCGAGATCGAGGTAACCGTCCCGGTAGGAGTCGCCGATGCCCACGAGGTCCCGCATGCCGTTCCAACCGAGGCCGATGCGCTGGCGCCGCCCAAAGGACGTCCCTGTTGCCGTCCCGGGGTAGACCCAGAGCTCCGCGGTCGAAGGCTGCCTGGCGACGAGATCGACGTTTCCATCCTGGTCGAGGTCGCCGACCCCCGTCAGTTCGTCCATGGCGTTCCAGCCGCTGCGGCCGACCAGGTGCCGAGGCCCGAGTCCCGTACCGCGACCGGGATAGAGATACAGAGCACCGGTGGCGGACTGGACGGCGACGATGTCCGGCTTGCCGTCGTCGTCCAGGTCGCCCACTGGGGTGATCTCGCGCATGCCGTTCCAGCCGCTCGCGCCGATGCGCACCCGAGCGGCGAGGTGGGTGCCGCGGCCGGGATAGAGCCAGAGCGCACCGGTGGCGGTCTCGCGCGCGATGACATCCTCGCGACCGTCGAGATCGAAGTCTCCGAATCGGGTGATCGTGTTCATGGCGCTCCAGCCGGACGCGCCGATGCGCAGCGGAGGTGCGAATCCGGCACCCGTTCCTCGGTACAGCTGTAGCTGCCCGGTGGCGGTGCCAGCGATGATGTCGGACAAGCCGTCTGCGTCGAAGTCGCCGAAAGGCGTGGGCGGCGCCTGAGGCCTCCGCATCAGCACGGTGGGGCTGGTGTCACCCGGGACCAGTCCGCCGTTGGGTTCGCTCAGGAAGGCGATCGCGCTGCCGTCCTCGTTGACGGTGGGCGAGTGGCTGTGGCTACGGGACTGGGCCCCGTCCGAGGAAACGCTGGCTCGGGTGGTCGTCCCGGCGCTCAGATCGCGCAGGAACACGTCGGTGCGGTCGTTCGTGTCCCCGGGTACGAGATTGTCCGCGACCGACGTGAAGACCACGTGGCCTCCGCCCCGGCTCAGCGCCGGCTGTGAAGAGTCTGAGTCGGCCGGCTCGCCTGCGCTGGACACGCTGACCCGCTGCGTCGTCCCGTCCACCAGGTCACGCACGTACACGTCGGTAGCGTTCTGGCTGGCAGGGGCGGCGAGCTGGTCATCGGCCGAGGCGAAGGCGACGTAGCGCCCGTCCCAACTCATGGACGGGGAGGTACTCGCGCCCTCGGACTGCCCGCCGTCGTTGCTGAGGCTTACGCGACTCGTGGTCTGGTTGGCGATGTCTCGGACGAAGATGTCGGCGACGCCGTTGGTGTCATCGGGAACGAGATCGGATGCCTGTGAGGTGAACGCCACCAAGAGCCCGCTGGCGGAGATGGACGGATCCGTGCTGGCTCCACCGTGGGCCTGGCCGCCGTCGCTGGCGAGGCTCACCCTGGTCGTCCGGGCGCCGAGCGTGCCTGCGACGAAGACATCAGCAACCCCGTTGGTGTCGCCGGCGACGAGATTGGTCGCCACCGACGTGTACGCGACCGGGATCGGGTCGAACTGGACGCTGCCATCGCCCACGGACGGATCGCCACTGGCTCCATTCGCCTGTTGCCCGCTGACCGATTCGCTGACCCGGAACACAGTCTCGGCCTCTTCCACGCTGACGAAGACGTCCTGCACCCCATTTGTGTCGGGTTCGATGTTCGTTGCCGACGACGAGAAGGCCACCACGTCGTTACCCGAGGCACCCAGGGCTGGTTGGCTACTCGCCCCGTTGAACTCATCGGCGGGATCGAAGGGGATGCGATACGTGCCGGACGAGCCGATGCCGATGAAGATGTCAGCCGCGCGGTTGGTGTCGCCGTCGGCCAGGGTGGCGGCCGTCGAGCTGAACGCCACCCGGGTGCCGCCAATCGCCGGCGCACCAAAGCTCCCGACGGCGGTCGACCCGCTGCTGCTCACACTGATCAGCGTCGTAGCACCGGGTTCTTTGGGGGCGGCATCCGCCGGCGAGGGCTGGCCGAGCACTGCGATCAGCACCGCCGTCACGCCCACGAGCTTGGTGCGTCGCGTTCCCATGGCGTACCTCTTCCAGAACATGCCGTTCACGGTGATTGACCTCACAGCCGCCACGGCCAGCATCGTCGAGGATCTCGACCGTGGCAACGCCACGACGCTGCAGGAGGCGCTCAAACCAAGCCTGAGATCTTGGGTGGTTGATCGCCTTCAGCTGGTGCGTGTGATCAACCACGTAAGTGGCAATCAGACCCCGCACCGAACTATTTGCACGTCTTGGCCTTCATCGAGCAGAGCTCGACCCGGCGATTCCATGTCGTCTGGTACTTCGTGTCCCCGATGCGGTAAGAGACCCGCAGACCGGCGTCATGAGTCGGTGTCGGGCCGACCATCTGGTAGCGCACCAGCATGAGGTAGTCATCCGGCCCGGTGCCTGGCGGTAGCACGGCGTCCTTGCCCGAGAGGAACGGGGCGCCGATCTGTCTGGCCGTGATCACTCCACCGGAGATGGACCGCTTGGGGTGGGGACCGGCGAGGCGGAAGTTCAGGACCTTGATGGGATGCTGACCCTTGGCGGGGATCGACTCGACCTTCGTGATCCACAGTGGTTCATCGGTGGGGTTGGACATCGACTGCGTGGGGTTGAGGTCACTGACCGGACCGGGGTCGATGTTCATCCGGACGGTCACTTCCTCATCGGACGTCGGAGCCAGAGGCCCCTCCCGAGGGGAGGGGTGGCCGACGTCGCCCCCGCAGCCCGTGATGGCTGCGAGGGCAAGGACTGCCAGGAGACGCTTCACTGCCAGGCAGTCGCATACAGCGTCGAGGCCGTGGGCCAGTGAGCATTCGACCCACCAATACAGAACCAGTTCGCGGTGTAGTCGCCAGGAACGCGGAAGTCCATCTCCATCTTCACCGTTGTGCCGTAGCCACTGCGAGAGGCGAAGTCGATTCCCCCTTGTGGCGGAACCGTCGCCCCTACCTCGTAGGTCCGATTCGTGCCCTTGGTCTTGGAAATGTTCGTGACGATCGGGTAGTGGAAGGTGTCGTAGTAGCTACCATGCTGGCAGTTCCAGTTCGTGATGCCCACCCGGCTCACATGGCCGTTCCACCGCACCGCTTTCCGTTCGCTCCAGCACCCGATGCGAGGCGCACAGACGGTCTGGTTCTCGAACCTCATCGTCACGCTGTACTGCGCGGTGTGCGGACCGGTCAGGAACCCGGACGCGGCAGCAGCGCTGTTCGAAATGTGTGAGGTCCCGACACGGTGCCAGTTGCCGTAGGAGTTCGCCATCACGGAGATCTCGGAGTTGCCTGCGGCCCCGTAGGTGAAGGTGGTCTTCATGTCACGAGCCGAGGGCACGTTCGCCACCTTCACCCACGCGGTCCACGCTTGGGTGACGGCGGCGGTGGCGAGAGCACTGCGAGAGCTGCTGCGAGCCGACGAGGCAGCGCTCATGGCTACCTTCGGGGCCGTGACCTTCTCCGGTGCCGTCTCGGTCAGCGCCGTGGCCGCTTCATCGGTTCGCCACGCGGTTCCGGTCCACTGGCGGGAGAAGTGATGGATGCCGGCCTCCTTTCCCTCGCCTACGACCAGAATGAAATTGAACCAGTTGTCCGCATCCGTTGGCATGGTCGTTGGCTGATACTCCAACACCAGCTCGCCGGTGGGGCCAGTGTCTCCCGTTGCGACAACCGGCTGGGTGGCCCCCTGGTCCCAGAGAAGCAGCACGGGCTGCGACGACGCGTTGGTCAACTGCATGACCGCGACGGTTGGTGCGGCCGCCTGCGCCGGGGGCACTCCCGCGACGAAGGTCTGCGCCACGATGATTGCGCATGCTGCGAGTAGAACCCTGATCCTTTTCATCGCCACCCCGAGATAGAAGAAAGAGGTCCGCCCCTGAATCTCAGGACGACCTTGCTGCGATGGCTGAGCCATTTCCGCGATCAGCCATGGCGGGATTCTGCAGCCGTTGGGGATCCGTCGCCACCAAGCAGGGTCCTGCCTGTGGACAGACGCCGAGTGTGGTTGATCCAGGACACGCTGGGGTCGCGATACTGGGCTCATGAGCCAAGCCGACTCCCTCACCTGGTCCGAGTACGCCGCCGGGGAACTCGATGTGGCCACCTTGTACGACGTGCTCGTGCTGCGCTCGGCCGTGTTCATCGTCGAGCAGAACTGTGTCTACCTCGATCCCGATGGGCTCGACCTCCTCGAAGGCACCCGCCACCTGATCGGCAGCGAAACTACCCGCAACGGGGCGATCGCGGCGTACGCCCGGATCCTGGCGCCGGACGATGCTCGGCCAACTCCCCGCATCGGCAGGGTGATCGTGAGCGGTGAGACGCGGGGACAGCAGCTGGGGCGGCGGCTGATGGAGCGCACCCTGGCCTGTTGTGAGAAACACTGGCCAGGCCGGGCGATCGAGCTCGGGGCGCAGGCCCACCTGGCCGGCTTCTACGGAAGCCTCGGCTTCCAGGCGATGGGCGAGCCGTACGACGAGGACGGCATCATGCACGTGTGGATGCGCCGCAACGAGGAGCCGACAATCTAGGGCTGGGGCAGCGGTCGATACTCCCCAGGGCTACCCGGCTCGTTGGGCTCGACCTTCTCCTGGAGCCAGTGGCCGACCTTGGTGCGGTACTCGAGGGTGTGCTGGTAGCCGCTGTGCGTCATCACGGGAGGGCCCGGATCGCCGGCCCCACGGGGTGGGACCTCGGCGACCGGGACGTCCCAATGGGAGTCAGCGTCAGAGAAGACGCGATAGCCCAATGGATCGGTACGACGGAACAGGTTGAACCAGTGGTCCTCGCCGATCCTCGCCCGCAGCGTCCCCGTCGAGGACATCCTCGGCGGCCTCGGGGTGCCCGCCTCGGTGACGTCGGGGAACGTCTCCTTGAACCGGGGCGCGGCGATGGACCTGCGGAATCCGATCACCTCATGACCGAAGACTCGGGGGAAGACCCGACCGTACGAGCGCCCGGATCTGGCTTCCGTAGGTGATGAACCTGATGCGCTGCAGTTCCGCGTCCGTCAGTCGCATGAGTGTCGCCGCGGCTATCAACGACCCTTGGCTGTGCCCGGAGACCACCACTCGCGCACCTGGGTCCTTCAATGCCCACCTGATGCGGGTCGTCAGCTCGGGCACCACGCGCTCCGCGTAGCACGGAGGGCTGAGCGGATGCGCTGCGCGCGGCCAGAACGTGGTCAGGTCCCAGATCACTCCCACTGCCTTCCGGGCGGACTCTGATCTGCGGAAGTAGTTCCCCAGCATGACCAGGCCCGCACTCAGGCCGAGGACGGCGTAGAGCGAGATGGTGGCGAGCGGATGGGCCAAGTCGGTGAGGGTTCCGATCCCGCTGCGTTCAACCAGGCCCCACGGGGAGTATCCGGTTGCGGATATGACGAGCAGCATGAGGATCAGCACCACGGTGACCCCGCCGATCAAGTCCAGCAGCCGCTCGGCCCGATGGGCGAACGCCGCGGTCAGGCGCTTGCGCACCGCGCCTGCTTTCGCGTCAACGGGCACGTGGCCATCGCTGTTCACCTGCGAGACAATTCCCGGCCGCACCTTGCGCCGAAGTCTGATGGCGCACCATCCCAGCACGCTCAGCAGCAGCATCGCCCAGAGGAGTTGGGCGATCGGCGTCCAGATCAGCACCTGCGGTATGACGAGCGGCGACTGTGGCGGATTCTCGACCACGAGACGAACGCGTTGATCAGGCGCACTGACCGTGATCATCTTTCCAGGGACATCGATCCTGGCCCGGGTGACGTAGCCCCTGCTCTCCGGCTGGCATGCAGGAGCCGTCGGGCGCCCCCTACCTGAGTCTTTCTGCGCCCGGGTCGGCTTCCTCGTGATGAGACAGCTCGCGACGAGCTCGACGCTCGGCTCCTCCAGCATCAAGGTGGTGCGTTTGAGCACCGTGTCGGGCACCTTCTGGGCCCGCGTCGGCTGGGTCACATCGACGTTCGCTTCGGCGGTCTCGATCTTCCCGCGGCCCAGCATCGGAGCCTCGCCCTCGAACAGGACCACGACCGCATCCCGCAGTACGACATCCTTGCCGAGGTTGAGGTCGTCCCCGAGGTTCTCGGTCGTGTTCGGCAGACCGGGTGCGGCGTCATCCACGGTGCGGTACTGCGAGGCCAAATCTGCCACCGACTGCTCCGGACCGTTGAGGTACTCCGCGGACGCGGTCACGGCAGCGGTGACGAAGAGCAGCGCGATCCATGCCGATGCGCCGACGAGCATGGCCGCGCCCGCGCCGTTCCAGGCGCTGGACGCGTGAGAGCCGCGTCGCCGGACGTGCCACACCAAGAGGAAGAGCATGAACGTCAAAGCGAGGGCGAGGCCCCAACCGATCGAAGTCAGCTCATCGCTGTTGAAGTCCTGGCTGCGGGACGCCTTGGTCGCCGCGTCGTGGTTCAGCTTGAGTACGAGTGCCACGAGCCCAAGAAAGACCAGGATCGTCAACGAGGCGCCGGCCCAGCCCATGCGACCCGCAACGAAGAGCGCGATGTTCAGCACGGTGAGGGCGAGGAAGACGCCAAGGAACCACGCGTTGTGACCTCGCCAGCCCGTTTCCTCCACCCATCGCCTCGAGCCCTCGGCGACTCCTCCGTAGCAGAGCCAAACGCCCTCGACGACTGCCAGGGCCAACACGAGCCAGACCAGGACACGGTCGAGCATGATCGCCCACTTGCTCCCGTGGTCCCCGAGGTGGCCCTCGACGTCACCCTCCTGGGTAAGCGCCAGCAACGTAAAGACAGCGAGGAGCACGAAGCCAGACACAGCTGTCCACCCTCCGAGGGCCACGCCCTGGCGATGGTCGACCTGCACCCCGACGAACGTCATCACCGTGGCCACAGCGCCGGTGATGTGAAGTCGCTGCAGCCTCTGCGTTCTGTCTTTGCTCGTCCAGAACTGGGACCGCTGGAGCAGGTGACCGGTTTCTGAGGTGTGCGCCCTGCCGGTATCTTCCGTGCTCTCATAGCGGGCCAGCGACTGCCTCGAGAGCAACCACAGCACCAGCACGCCGGCGAGAGGGACCAGCGCTGCAATGGCTATGCGCTGGCTGGGGGCCAGCCGCATCATGAAGTCGAGTGCTCCCGGCAGTACGTCGCAGCTCTTCGTTCCCCCCCGATAGCACTGCCATGCCACCAGATCGATACTCACGACACAGAGGGCCAGGACCAGAAGCATCGTGATGAGCAGTCCTGCCCAGCGGACCGTGGCGGCGCCCCACCGCCCGGTGCGGGTGTCCAGCCCGACGTGCAGACGGGCCCAGTACGCCAGGTTGATCAGTGCCGCGGGGAGCAGCAGCAGCCACAGGGCGCGCTGCACCCACCCGAGGACTCCTTTGATATTCGAGGTCAACGCACCCCAGGAGTAGGCCTCGACGGCGGTGCCCTGGTTGAGCTTCCGCAGGGGTAGGGGTTTCTCGGAGCGGAAGACTCCTGTCAGCCCGTCACCAGCGACCTGTTTCGGCTCCGCGACTCCAAGCATCGAGGCCGGCGAGGTGCCGTGCACGCCGTGGATGCGTATTTCCAGCGCCGGAACGGACGGCTGCTTCCTGCTGCAGAACTTGATGCCCATGCCTCATCGTCGGGTCAATGCGAGACGCGAGCCGGGACGTCGGCCTCAAAACGCCGGGTGGGCTGGACCGGTGTGGCGCTGGACGACATGACAGCTGGTACAAACCCGCCCGTACCCCCAGCGTCCCGAGCGAGAGAGACTAGCCGCGTGCCGGTCCTGCTCGCTCCTCGCTACTGGGGCGCCCACCTGTTGATGGTGGCCGCGGCCGCTGTGGCAGTCGCTCTGGGCCTCTGGCAGCTGCACGTGTGGGAGGCAGCGCGCGCCGCCGAGGCGCGGGACCTGACCAACGCCGAGCCGATGCCCCTCGGCGACGTGATGTCCGGTGACAGCCCGTTCCCCGGTGAGCACCTGGGCCAGCCGGTGTCCTTCACCGGCGAGTGGCTGGCGGAAAGCACGGTCTACATCAGTGGCCGGGAGCTCGACGGGAGGCGTGGCTACTGGGTGGTGACACCCGTCCGGGTCGGGGACAGTGCCATGCCCGTCGTACGCGGCTGGTCGGCGGAGGCCAGGGCCTCGACCCCGAGTGGTGACGCCGACGTCGAGGGCTGGCTGCAGGCCTCCGAGGGGACGGGCACTCCCGACAAGGACCCGCACGACGACGTCATCCCGGAGATGCGGATCGCCAGTCTCGTCGAGCATGTAGACGCCGACCTTTACAGCGGCTACGTCGTGGCAAAGCCGTCCGGGACCGAAGCCGGGCTGGATGCGGTCACCCCGGAGTCGGTACCCAAGGTCTCCAGCTCGACCTCGTTGCGCAACCTGCTCTATGCCTTCCAGTGGTGGGTCTTCGGGGGGTTCGCGGTCTACATCTGGTTCCGCTGGTGCCGCGACACCGTCGAGCAGTCCCGCGCCGAGGAGGTCGCTGCTGAGGACGGCGCCCATGACAACGGGGGCGAACAGGTAGCGTCGAACGCGTGACGAGCCTGCCACCGACCATCCGCGTCGCCCTTCTCCGCTATCGCCTGATGGCCTACGTCGTAGGCGTCCTGCTGATCGTCCTTGTCCTCATCGGGGTGCCGCTGGCGAACTTCGACGGTACGTCGATGTGGGGGATCTTCGACTCGACGCCGGCCATCTGGACCGAGGGCACCGACGCTCACCGAGCGGGAGAGTGGATCACGACGGTGCTCGGCATCGCCCACGGCTACCTCTACATGATCTTCCTGCTGATGGCCTTCCTGCTCTCACGACGAGCGGCGTGGCCGATGGGGTTCACCCTCGTCACGCTCGTGTGCGGCACCGTGCCCATCCTCAGCTTCTGGGCGGAGCGCCGCGCCACGGGGAAGGTACGCGCGGACCACCAGGTCACGACCGGCGACGTCGCAGCCGTGAACAGCTGAGCATGATCTCGCGCACCGCGTTCGTGCTCGGTGGTGGCGGCCTGCTCGGGGCGGTCGAGGTGGGGATGCTGCAGGCCCTGTTCGAGCGGGGCGTGCAGCCGGACCTCGTCCTCGGTACGTCCGTGGGCGCTCTCAACGGGCTGGTGGTCGCCAGCGACCCGACGCCCGCCGTGGTCGACCGGCTGCTGGACCTGTGGAGCTCGGCGGGGGACAGCAACGACGTGTACAGCGACGGCACCTGGCGTCAGATGTCCCGCGCCGTCCGCACGGGCACACACCTCCACTCCGCTGAGCCACTGCGTGAGCGACTCGAGCAGGAGTTCGGCGGGGTCACGTTCGCCGACCTCGCCGTGGAGTTCCAGTGCTGCGCCGCCAGCATCGAGCGGGCCGCCGAGCACTGGTTCACGACCGGAGAGGTCGTCCCTGCGGTGATGGCAAGCGCCGCCGTACCCGGGTTACTGCCGCCGGCCCAGGTGGGCGACGAGCACTATCTCGACGGCGGCATCGTGAACTCCATCCCCCTCGCGCGGGCGGTCCAGCAGGGCGCCGACCGGGTATTCGTGCTGCAGGTCGGCCGGATCGACCGGCCGTTGAAGCCGCCCAGGAAGCCCTGGGAGGTCGCGCGGGTCTCCTTCGAGATTGCCCGCCGGCACCGCTTCGTCCGGGAGCTGGCCGAGCTGCCCGAGGGCGTCGCCGCCCATGTGCTCCCGGCGGCCGGCTCGGCGATGGATGACTCGCCGCGCGCCTATCGCGACACCTCCCGGGTCGCACGCCGGATCGAGGCGGCGTACGACGCCAGCCGGGCGTATCTCGACGAGCACCTCTGATGCCTCGCCTGCTCGCACGAGTGCTCCAGCGGGTCGTGGTCGCCCCGCTGGTGATCGTGGTGACCGTGCTGTTGTGGACCACGCTGCCGCTCTGGCTGGTCGGTGCCGGGATCGCCTCGCAGTTCGTGCCGGGGTGGTTGCGGCCGGTGCGCCTGCTGTGGCTGGCCGTGGTGCACCTGAGCTTCGAGAGCATCGCCCTGGTCGAGCTGTTCGGGCTCTGGATCGCCTCCGGCTTCGGCTGGCGGATCCGCTCGCCGTACTTCGAGCGGATCCACTACGACATCGCCCAGGCCTATCTGGGGGTCTTCTTCCGGGAGGCCCGGCGGGTGCTGCGGCTCAAGATCGAGACCGTCGGGCCGGCGCCTGATGCCCATCCCGGCCACCCGCTCCTGGTGTTCTGCCGCCACGCGGGACCCGGAGACTCGTTCACGCTGATGTACGCGCTGATGCACTGGTACGGCCGCGAGCCACGCGTCGTGCTCAAGGAGGCACTGGCCTGGGACCCGATGCTCGGCGTGCTGCTGACCCGGCTGCCAAGCAGGTTCATCTCGCCGCGGCCGGCCCCCGGCCGCGACGTGGAGAGCGAGGTGGGCGAACTGGCGCGCAACCTCGACGAGAACGACGCCTTCGTGATCTTCCCCGAGGGCGGGAACTTCACGCCAGCGCGACGCGAGCGCGCGATCAGAAGGTTGAACAGGCTCGGGCTACACCGGATGGCCGAACGGGCTGAGCAGATGATCAACGTTCTCGCGCCTCGCCCCGGTGGTGTGCTGGCCGCGCTGGACGCAGCTCCGGAGGCCGACGTACTGCTGGTGGCCCATACGGGGCTGGACCACGTGGTCAGCATCGCGGACGTGTGGCACTCGTTGCCCATGGACAAGCGGCTGCTGATGGGCTGGTGGCGGATCCCGCGTACGGAGATCCCGACCGACCGCGAGGAGCGCATCGAGTGGCTCTTCGAGTGGTGGGGCCGGGTGGACGACTGGATCGACCACCACCGACCCGTTGACCTGCCCAGAGAGTCGAGCCGGGAGTCGGCCAGCAAGTAACCAGAAGCGCTCAGCTGAACCCGGGTATGACAACGGCCCGCGGCACCCGAAGGTGCAGCGGGCCGTCGAAGCGAGTCAGGTCAGGACTTCTTGGGATCCTCGACGCTGGCGACGTCCACGTCCTCGGCGGGCGAGTCCGGGGTCGTCACGGGGTGCGGCTCCTCCGCGGCGTCCGAGAGCGACTCCCCGGGGCTGGCGCCGCCTGCATCGTCGCCCGCAGCGTCGACCGGGACGTCCGCAGTGTGGCTGCCGGCCGTCGGAGCCGCGGGGCTCGACGGGGCCGGGGGTGCGGCAGGTGCAGGACTGGGCGAGTACGACGTCTGCCAGTTGGCCGACTCCCCGCCGCGGAGCTTCTTCACCGCGAGCGCGCCGAGCCCGGCCAGGCCGGCGAACAGGAAGAACTTCTTCTTGCCGCCCTTGCGCTTGACCGGCTCACCCTTGAGGGCGGCTGCGGCCAGTACGCCGCGACGCTTGGCCTCCTCGGCAACGGGTGCGGCCTGCTCGCGTGCGTCGCTGACCGCCTGCTGGACGAACGGGACCACGTCGTTGACGAGACGCCCGCGGGCGTTCTCCACGTGGGGAGCCACCTGGTCACGGGCTTCGGCGAGACGCGGAGCAACCTGCCCCCGGGCTTCGGCGAGGCGCGGCCCCACCTGGTCACGGGCTTCGGCGAGGCGCGGGGCGATCTCGTCACGCGCCTTCTCGACGTGTGGGGCAATGGCCTCGGTCAGGTCGTGAGCGAGGTCTTGCGCCTGCTCGACGAACTTCTCCTTGCGGCTCTTGGCAAACATAGGTTGCGAGGCTCCCTCTCTGCGGAGTTCTTGTTTCGAACGTAGGTCTCGATCATGCCCTTCTCGCCAGCGTAAATAAACCCGTGTCAGCAGCTGGCCGATGGGTAGCCACCGGTCGAGGTGTTGTGCGGCGCGTCTGGAGTCGCGTGGGAGGATCGTGGCCGAAGTGCCCACCGACTTTCTCGAAAGGCTGTCATGTCAGACCTGAAGGCCACACTCAAGACCAACCGTGGCGACATCGTGATCAACCTGTTCCCCGACCACGCCCCGGCGACGGTGGAGAACTTCACCGGCCTGGCGGAGGGCACCAAGGAGTATCGCGACGACGCCGGCCGGACCGGCGAGCGCTTCTACGACGGTCTCGGCTTCCATCGGGTCATCGACGGCTTCATGATCCAGGGCGGTTGCCCCCTCGGCACCGGCACCGGCGGACCGGGTTACAAGTTCAAGGACGAGTTCCACCCCGAGCTCCAGTTCGACCGCCCGTACCTGCTGGCCATGGCGAACGCCGGCCCGGGCACCAACGGTTCCCAGTTCTTCATCACCGTCGGGCCGACCCCGCACCTGAACCGCAGGCACACCATCTTCGGTGAGGTGGCCGACCAGGCCGGGCGTGACGTGGTCGACGCGATCGCCAGCACCCCGACGGCCAGCGGTGACCGTCCGGTCGAGCCCGTGGTCATCGAGACGGTGGAGATCGAGCGCGGGTGACCAACCCCCCGGTGGGTGGTACGGGCGGACCGGGGAGCCTCCCGGACGCCCCACCCGTCTGCTACCGCCACACCGACCGGGAGACGTGGATCCGCTGCCAGCGCTGCGAGCGGCCGATCTGCCCTGACTGCATGAACTCCGCAGCTGTGGGCTTCCACTGCCCCAACTGCGTGAAGGAGGCCAACCGGGGGAGCCGGCAGCACCGCACGCCGTACGGCGGAGAGCGGGTCGCCGACCCGCGGCTCACGACCTACGTGCTGATCGGCCTCAACGTGGCCGTCTGGCTGCTGATCCAGGCCACGGGTGGACGCACCAGTGCGGTGCTCTACAAGCTGGCCTTGGTACCCGACTTCGGCGCCCGCCCGATGCCCGACGGCAGCCGCATCGTGGCCGAGGGTGTCGCGCAGGGCGCCTGGTGGCAGCTGATCACGTCGGTGTTCACCCACGAGCAGGCCTTGCACATCGCGTTCAACATGGTCGCGCTCTACTTCCTCGGCCCGTTGCTGGAGAACGTCCTGGGCAGGACGCGCTTCCTGGCGCTCTACCTGGTTTCCGGTATCGCCGGCTCGACCGCGGTGATGCTGCTCTCGAACGCGAACACTTCCACCCTCGGGGCGTCCGGATCGATCTTCGGCCTTCTGGGTGCGCTGGCCGTGCTTGCGCTCAAGGTGCGTGGTCAGGTGCAGTCGGTGCTGATGTGGATCGGGCTCAACCTCGTCTTCACCTTCACTGTGGGCGGCATCTCCTGGCAGGCCCACATCGGTGGTCTGGTCGGCGGCGCTGCCCTGGGTGCGGCGATGGTCTACGCGCCTCGTCGGCGGCGCCCTCTCGTGCAGTGGACCGCCACCGGGCTGGTGCTGGTGGTGGCCCTGGCGCTGATCGTGGTCCGGACGGTTGCACTCAGCGCCGCCAGCGTCCTGTGAACGGCAACGCCCGAGGCAGTTGTCCACAGCTGTGCACAACCCTGTGGAGAACTACATCGGTGTAACTACCCGGGAGCTACTCCCATTTGGTGGCGAAGGTGAAGCCCACGGCCATGAACCCGATGCCGACCAGCAGGTTGTACTGGTCGAGGTCCTTCATCAGCGGGATCGGCCCGTCCTGACCGGCGAAGTAGAACGCCACGATCCAGACCAGGCCGATCAGGAAGCAGCCCAGCATCCCGATGACTACGCCGCGCCCACGTCCGAGTGGGGTGAGCTTGTGAGCCGCGGCGGAGAGGCCGGTGAAGATCAGCAGGAAGCCGATCAGGAAGTTCCAACGCTTCAGCTCAGCCATCCAGGGCAAAGGGTTCGCCGGCTTCTTCGAGCCAGCTGCCGCTACGAACTCGGCGGCGTCCTTCGCGTAGTTGATGTAGACCGCCATCCACGCGATGCCCAGCACGATCAGCAGCGCGGCGATCGCCGTGCGCACGATCGACGTCTGGTAGCCACTGGACACGACAGTGGGCTTGCGCGCTGATGGCTTGGACACGGTCGATCTCCTAGGGACTTTGGGCACGAGCTCGTCCGATAGCGTAGTCAAGGCACGTCGATCCGAGAGCAGGCGCCCCGTTGAGCACCCACCGTCATCGTCAGCGGAACAGCTGGCGACTGGTCGCGGTCGCGGTCTTCGTCGTGGCCGGCATCTTGTTCGTGACGAGCAGCCTGGCAGCCGACGGTCTGGACCTGCGTGCTTCTAGTGTCACCGACCTGGACACCGTCGTACGGCAGGAGCGACAGCGCACCGACGCGCTCCAGCAGCGGGTCTCCGCGCTGACCCGCGACGTCAAGACGCTGGGCGAGGACGTCGACGACGCACAGGTCAGCGACCTGCAGCGCCAGGTTGCCGACCTGCGCGGGCCGGCTGGCTTGCAGAACGTGCGCGGCCCTGCGATCACCGTGGTGCTCAAGGACGCGCCCAAGGAGGACATCGACCGCGCCGTGGAGAAGGGTGAGGTCCCCGCCGACCAGCTGGTGGTGCACCAGCAGGACATCCAGGCCGTGGTCAACGCGCTCTGGGCCGGCGGGGCGGAGGCGATGACCCTGCAGAAGCAGCGAGTGATCAGCACCACCGGGATCAAGTGCGTGGGAAACACCGTCGTGCTGCACGGCGTTCCGTACGCCCCGCCCTACGAGATCTCCGCGATCGGCGACCTGGATTCGCTCCGCATCAGTCTGGACTCCAGCGACTACATCGACGGCTACAAGACCTACGTCGAGGCCCACAACCTCGGCTACGAGGTGAGTTCCGACGACGACGTCACGATGCCGGCGTACGACGGCAGCACCGACCTGCGCTACGCGGAGGCCGGCGCCGCCACCGCCGTGGACCGGGACTGAACCGGATCCGCGGACTGGTCGGTCGCTCAGGGGCTGGCGTTATGGAGAGGGCGACACCGTCGGCGGCGGCACCGTCGGTGGTGGCTCCTCCGCCTCGAAGGTGGAGACCACGATCGTCACGGAGCTGCCCTTGTCGAGGCTCTGACCGGGGTCGGGGCTCTGCTGCAGGACCTCACCCGGCGTGGCCTCTGTCGTCGAGTCGGTCACGCGGCTGACCTTGAAGCCTGCGTCCTGGATCAGCCGGGTTGCCTCCTGCTCGGTCTTGCCCACCACGTTGGGAACCACCTCCGGTCCGTCGGACCAGAACAGCGTCACCCTCGAACCGTCGGCGACCGAGGTGCCTGCGGGAGGCTGCATCGCGACGACCTCGTCCTTGGGGTCGTCGACGTCGCGCTCCTTCAGCACCACGCGTAGCCCCTCGCCTCGCAGCTGGTCGGTGGCGTCGTCCTTGCTCAGGCCCACCACGTCGGGGAGCTCCACCTTCGGCTTGCCTTCGGAGACGACGAACTCGACCTGGTCGTCCGGGTCGACCTGGTCGCCTGCTTCGGGGTCCTGCGAGATGACCCGTCCCTCGGCGACGTCCTCGCTGGCCGCCAGGGTCACATCGCCGACCTCGAGCCCGCTGTCGCGGATGGTCTGCTCGGCCTGGTCCTGGGTGAGCCCGGTGATGGTCGGTACGGACACCTTCTGGGGAGCGGCCTTGAACAGCTTGGGGCCGAACACGAGCGCAGCGGCGATCAGGGCTGCAAGGAGCACCAGGAGCAGGATGAGTGGTCCACGTCGCTTGCGCTCGGGCTCGTCGTCATCATCGAGGGGCGGCTGGCTCGAGACCCGGGTCTGGCTCTCCGCCGGGAAGTTGTCGGTCGGGGCGGCAGCGGCCACCGCCGGCGCCTGGATCGGCTTACCCTCGAGGTAGCGATCGATGTCGGCCTTCATCGCGGCGGCGCTGGCGTAGCGGTCGCCGACGTTCTTGGCCAGCGCCTTCATCACGATCGCGTCCAGCTCAGGGGTCACCTCCTCGTCGTGCGCCGACGGCGGCTGGGCCTGCTCACGCACGTGCTGGTAGGCCACCGAGACCGGGCTGTCCCCGACGAACGGCGGTCGGCCGGTGAGGAGCTCGTAGAGCAGGCAACCGGTCGAGTAGACGTCGGAGCGCGAGTCGACGGTCTCGCCGCGGGCCTGCTCGGGGGAGAGGTACTGCGCCGTGCCCACGACGGCTGCGGTCTGGGTCATCGTGCTCGACGCGTCCGAGACAGCGCGGGCGATGCCGAAGTCCATCACCTTGACGTCGCCCGCCGGCGTGAGCATCACGTTGCCGGGCTTGATGTCGCGGTGGATGATGCCGGCGCGGTGGCTGTAGTCCAGCGCCCGGAGCACTCCCGAGGTGATCTCGAGTGCGCGCTCGGGCAGGATCTTGCGGCCGTCACGAAGTACGTCGCGCAGGGTCCGGCCGGCGACGTACTCCATCACGATGTAGGGCTGGGCGACGTTGCTGCCGTCGGTCGACATCTCCTCACCGGTGTCGTAGACCGACACGATCGTGGGGTCGTTGAGGGAGGCGGCCGACTGGGCCTCGCGGCGGAACCGGGCCTGGAACGTGGCGTCACTGGCGAGGTCGGTGCGCAGGCGCTTGATCGCGACCGTGCGACCAAGGCGAACGTCGGTGCCCTTGCGGACCTCGGCCATTCCGCCGCGACCGAGCAGCTCTCCAACCTCGTAGCGGCCACCGATCCGGTGCGGTTCAGTCATCTTGGCCCGGGCTCCCTTCGCCGCTACCTTGACCGTCAGGGGACGTGGGCTGATCCGTCGGATCCCCGTTGCCGTTGCCCGTGCCGTTGCCGTTGCCTTGGCCGTTGCCTTGGCCGGAGTTGCCGGTCTGCTCCGGGTCCTCGGGGTTCGGCTCGTTGCCGTTGCCGTTGCCGTGCCCGGGTTGCTCGTCGTCGGGCTCCTCCGGAGGATCGCCCCAGACGTGGATCGTGATGGTCGAGCCCACCTTGACCGGACCGGTGGGCTCCAGGTCCTCGACCGTGCCCGGCTCCTCGCCTCCCGGATTGTCGGTGGTCTCGCGCCGCGTCTCGAGGTCCTTGTCCTTCAGGGCGGCCTCGACTTCTCCGACGGGCTTCCCGACGTACGCGCCGCGGCGGACGCGGACGGTCTCTGGCTCACCCGAGGGGTCATTGCCGCCGGTGTCTGGCGTGTCTTCCTGCTCCCACGGGCGGGTGACGAGCAGCGCAGCGAGCAGGACCATGACGAGCAGGCCCGCGGCGGCCAGGGGCCAGCGGGAGCGCCCACCGGCCGGGGTGCTCGTCTCTTGCGTGTCGACGGCCGGTTCAGGCGGCGCTGCGGCTGGTGGTGGGGCCAGGTGTGCTGCCGGGTGTGCTGCCAGGGGTGCGGCAACTCCGGTGAGCACCTGCGTCTCGGTGCCCCCCGGGACGGCGACGGGCGGCGGGACAGCGTTGGGGTCCTCAGCCGCGGCGCGCAGGGCCGCGGCCAGCGCAGTTCCATCGGCGTAGCGCTCGCGGGGGTCTTTCGCCAGAGCGCGGTTCACGACGTCTGCGAGGGCGGTGGGCACCGAGTCGGGCAGCGGCGGCACGTCCTGCTGGATCTGCGCGAGCGCCGTGGCAATCGGAGTGTCTGCCTCGAAGGGTCGGCGGCCGCTGAGGCACTCGAAGAGCACCACGCCCAGGGCGTAGACGTCGCTCGCCGACGTGGCGGTCTCGCCACGAGCCTGTTCGGGGGAGAGGTACTGCGGCGTACCGACGATCTGGCCGGTCTGCGTGTACGCGATGGAATCGGTCGCCCGGGCGATTCCGAAGTCGGTGATCTTGATGTGGCCGTCTGGGGTGACGATCAGGTTGGCCGGCTTGACGTCGCGGTGCACCACACCCGCGGCGTGGGCGACTGCGAGTGCCTCGGCGGTCTGTAGCGCCAGCCTCCGCGCCTGCTCGGGGTCGAAGGGTTGTCCGCCGGCGAGGAGGTCCGAGAGTGGCTTGCCGTCGACCAGCTCCATCACCAGGTAAGGGGCGTTGCCCTCGCGGAGGATCCCGTAGTCGAAGACCGACGCGATCCCCGGATGGTGCAGGCCGGCTGCATGCCGGGCCTCAGCCTCGAAGCGAGCCCGGAACGTGGGGTCCTCGGCGTACTCCTGCTTGAGGATCTTGACGGCGACCTGACGGCCGAGCACGGTGTCGGTGGCTCGCCAGACCTCGCCCATGCCCCCGGTGGCGATGCGCTCGCCGCGTTCGTAGCGCTCGCCGGAGTCGGCCGTGAGCCCACCGTCGCCGCCGTCGGTCACCTCCCGATCACCGCTTCCATGACGGCCTTGGCGATCGGTGCGGACAGGCCGCTGCCGGAGATCTCGTCACGCGCGACGCCGGCGTCCTGGACGAGTACGGCGACCGCGACAGCCGGGGTCTCGGCCGGTGCGGAGGAGACGAACCAGGCGTACGGCGGCCGGTCCGGCGAGCTCTGGGCGGTGCCGGTCTTGCCGGCCACGTCCACACCGGGGATCTGGGCCGTGCGCGCAGTTCCGTTCTCGACCACCGAGACCATCATCTGGGTGAGGTCACGCGCGGCCGAGGAGCTCATCGCCGGCTGGTCGGGCATCGGCTCCGGCTCGGTCTTGCCGATGACGTCGAGCTTGGGCGACTTGATCTCGTCGACGAGGTAGGGCTTCATCACCACGCCGTCGTTGGCGATACCGGCCACGACCATCGCCATCTGCAACGGGGTGGCTGCGACGTCGAACTGTCCGATCGAGGACAGCGCGGTCTGCGGCGGGTCGGGGTCCTCCGGGAAGCGGCTCAACGCCTGCCGGGTGATCGCGTCGTCGAGGTCGTTGAAGGCTCGCTTGCCGAACCCGAACTTCTCGGCGGTGTCGCGAAGCTTGTCGGCACCGATCTTCATGCCGACATCACCGAAGGAGACGTTGCAGGAGACTTCCAGCGCCCTGGTGAAGGTGATCTTTTCCCCGCCGCATCCGCCGCCGGTGTGGTTGACCAGGTCGGTATTGGTCTGCGGGAGATCGAGTCGAGCACCCCCAGGCACATCGGACTCCGGGTTGTACTTGCCCGAATCCAGTGCGGCCGCGGCGGTCACCAGCTTGAAGGTCGACCCGGGTGGGAGTACCTCCTCGATGGCCCGGTTGTTCAGTGGGCTGAGCTTGTTCTCCTCGAGGCGCTGCTTGGCCTGGCCCACCTCGTTGAAGTCGTGGCTGGCGAGCCGGTTGGGGCTGTAGCTCGGGCTGGAGACCATCGCGAGGATCTTGCCGGTGCGCGGCTCGATCGCGACCACGGCGCCCTGGACGTTGTCGCCCAGCTCCTTGAGCCCGTCGTACGCCGCTTGCTGGGCGTCGGGGTCCACCGTCAAGGTGACGCTGCCGCCCTTGGGGGACTCGTTGTCGACGAGGTCGATGACCCGGTTGACGAACAGCTTGGAGTCACTGCCGGACAGGATGGAGTTGCGCGACGCCTCGACGCCGCCGAGCCCCCAGTCACGGGAGTAGTAGCCGGTCAGGTGGGCGAACTCCGCACCCCCCGGGTAGACCCGCTGGAACTTGAAAGCGTCCTCGGATTCGTTGCTCTCCGCGACTGCCTTGCCGCGCACCAGGATGGCGCCGCGCTCACGGGAGAACTCGGCGTCTCGAACGCGCTTGTTGTCGGGGTGCCTGCTCAGCGAGCTGAGCTCGTCGGCTTCCCAGTACTGCACGTAGGAGGCGTTGACGAGCAGCGCCACGAACAGCAGCATGCACCCGACGGCGAGGTTGCGGATGGGCTTGTTCATCTTCGGGGTCCCCGCGGAATCGGGGGCGCAGCGAGCGCCCTGCTGGTTCGGTGGGGTGTGGGGTGATTCATCTGCGGACGTTCACCACCTGGGTGGCGTCGGCGTCGTAGTCCTCGTCTGGCGATACCAGCTCCGGCGGCGGCCGGCGCGCTTGGTCGGAGATGCGCAGCAGCAGCGCGACGATTGCCCAGTTGGCGACGAGGCTCGATCCGCCGTACGACAGGAACGGGGTGGTGAGACCGGTCAGCGGGATCAGCTTGGTGACCCCACCGAGGACGACGAAGACCTGCAGCGCGAAGACGACTGCGAGGCCGGCGGCCATCAGCTTTCCGAAGTTGTCACGGCAGATCAGGGCAGTGCGCAGGCCGCGCTCGACGAGGATCCCGTAGAGCAGGATCACCGCCATGACGCCCGTCAGGCCGAGCTCCTCGCCGATCGAGGGCAGGATGAAGTCGGAGTAGGAGTACGGCGTGATCTGCGGGTTGCCCTGGCCCAGACCGCGGCCGACCAACCCTCCCCAGGCCATGCCGTAGAGACCCTGCACGATCTGGAAGGCGCGGGCGTCGGGGTCGAACGGGTCCAGCCACGCGGCGACGCGCAGCTGCACGTGGCTCATCGCGAGGTACCCCACATAGGAACCCGCAGCGAACAAGCTGCCCCCGACCACCAGCCATCCGGGCCGCTCGGTGGCGATGTAGAGCATGATCAGGAACAGGCCGAAGAACAGCAGTGAGGAGCCCAGGTCCCGCTGGAACACCAGGATGCCCAGGGAGAGCAGCCACATCGCCAGGATGGGGCCGAGATCGCGTCCGCGAGGTAGGTCGACGAACAGGAACCTGCGACCGGCCAGCGCCAGCGCGTCGCGGTGGAGCACGAGATACCCGGCGAAGGCGATCACCAGGAGGACTTTCGCCACCTCGCCCGGCTGGAAGCTCATCGGCCCGAGGCGGATCCAGATGCGGGCGCCGTTGATGTTCTGCCCGATGCCCGGCAGGAGAGGGAGAAGCAGCAGGACGATCGCGGCCAGACCTGCGGTGTAGGTGAACGCCTGGAGGCGGCGATGGTCGCGCAGGCCGATGATCACCGCGACGAACAGGGCGACGCCGAGGCTCATCCAGATGAGCTGGGTCCCGGCGAAGGTACGGGCGGCTGCGTCCTTGGCCTCGTTGGCGAGGTCGATGCGGTGGATCATCGCGAGCCCGAGCCCGTTGAGCGCCGAGACGATCGGCAGCAGGATCGGGTCGGCGTACTCGGCGAAGATGCGGATCACGATGTGGCACCCGATCACGAGGCCCGCCAGCCACGCGCCGTAGGTGAACAGGTTGACCGGGAGCGAGCCGTTGACGCCGAGGTCGACGGCGGCGTACGCGCCCACGCCCACCACGAGGCTCAAGATCAGCAGGACCAGCTCCACCCCGCGGCGTCGCCGGTGCACGAAGCCCATCAGGCCCTGGGATGCTTCGCGTGATTGGGCGATGCTCATGGCGCCTCGGTGCACAGTGACGAGCCGGGCGGTGCCGAAGGGGTGGCGGACGGGCGGGAGGTCGGGCTGGGCGTTGCGTTCGGACGCTTCGTGGGCTTCTTCGGGCTGGCGCTCGCCGACGCGGTCGGGCTGGGTTTGTCGGGTTCGGGGCACAGCGCGAGGCGCTTGAGCCGGCTGACGATGCTGCGGGCGTCGTCGAGGCTGTTGGCGCTGATCCCGTCGCGCACCTGTCGCGCGTTGTACGTCGGCAGGTCGTCCAGGGTCAGCTCGCTGCCCTCCTCGACGTGATGGAGGGTGATGCCGGGGAAGTCTGCCGCGACCCCGCGGAAGATTGCGACCTCGTCGTTGTCGTTGGCCACGTAGTACTGGCTCTGGGTCCATTTGTAACCGGCCACCGCGACGATCGCGATCAGCACGCCCAGCAGGGCGAGGGCGATCAGTCGCCGTGCCCAGTTGAACCTGCGTGGCGGGCGGGGGGCGTAGCGCATCTCCTCGGGGTCGAGGTCCTCGGCGTCGGTCTCGCTCACCGGCTCGAGCTCACCGGTGTCGGTTACCTGCGCGGCCCGCCCGGAGCCGATGCCCCGCCGGCGAGGTGCCTCGGCTGCTGCGCCAACCAGCATCGGGCCGGTGAGGGCCGAAGCGGAGGTCTCGGCGTCATCCACTGCGTCGTCGTCGACGAGGTCGGCGACCACGACGGTGACGTTGTCCGAACTGCCGGCATCCAGGGAGGCACTGATCAGGGAGACTGCGGCGTGGTCCGGGGTGCCCTCACCGAGCAGCCTGGCCAGTTCCTCGTTGGGAAGCACGCCGGAACACCCGTCGGAGCAGAGCATGATCCTGTCGCCGCGGGCCACCTCGAGGTTGAAGACATCGGGTTCAGGCTCGTGCACCCCATCGACCGCACGCAGGATCAGGTTGCGGTGCGGGTGGACGCGCGCCTCGTCCTCGGTGATCCGCCCCTCGTCGATCAGGCTCTGCACGAACGTGTGGTCGGTCGTCAGCTGGGCCAGGGTGCCATCGCGCAGCAGGTAGCCGCGGCTGTCACCGACATGGGCGACCCCGATCCGGGTCCCGTCGAAGATCACCGCCGTGACAGTGGTGCTGGTGCCCTCGATCTCGGGGTTCTCGCTCACCAGACCTGCGATGCGGTCGTGGCTGCGGTGGATCGCCCCAGCGAGCGCGGAGAGCATGTCGTTGCCCGGTGGTTCGTCGAGCTGGCGCAGTACGTCGACCGTGGCCGCGCTGGCAATGTCGCCGCGTGCGGATCCGCCCACTCCGTCGGCGATGGCGAGGAGGTGGGGTCCGGCGTACCCGGAGTCCTGGTTGTCGCGACGGACCCGACCGACGTCCGACAGCGCGGAATAGCGCAGCCTCACTTGCGCAGCTCCAGGATCGTCTTGCCGATGCGCACCTGCGTGCCGAGCTGGAGCGCGGTGGCCTGCGAGATGCGGCTGGCGCCGACGTAGGTGCCGTTTGTCGAACCGAGGTCCTCCACGAACCACTGCTCACCGGAGTTGGCGATGCGGGCGTGCCTTGTCGAGACGTAGTCGTCGTCGAGGCGGATCGCCGCGTCGTTGCCGCGACCGATGAGCAGCGGCGCCTGCTCCAGCGAGATCGCCTCGCCCTTGTTGCCGCCCTCGACGATGACGACCTGGGTGGGCACGCCCCTGCGCGGCTTGGCTGGCTTCGCCTTGTTCTTGCCCCGGCGCTCCTGCTTGGACTGCCCGCGGCTGGCCCCCTGGCGGGCGACCCGGGCGCCGAACATGTCGGAGCGGATCACCGAGATGCAGGAGAGGACGAAGATCCACAGAATCGCCAGGTACGCGAAGCGGATCAGGACGAGGGTCAGCTCGGACAAGTCTCACTCACCTTGTTTGAGGTGCAGGGACATGGTCGTGTTGCCGATCCTGATCGTCGCACCGTCGGCGAGGGTGGCCTGCTCGACGCGCCTGCCGTTGACCGAGACGCCGTTGGTCGAGCCGAGGTCGTGGACGGTGATGCGCGGAGCACCGCCGAGATCCTGTGGTTCGGTGACCCGGATCTCGATGTGCTTTCGCGAGATCCCGGGGTCGTCGATGCGCAGGTCGGCGTCGTTGCCGCGACCGATCACGATGCCGGGTGGCGCCAGCGGAAGGTTCTCCCCGTTGAGCTCGAGGTATGCGGTGGCTCGGCGTACCTGTGTGTCGGAGGGGTCGCCGCCCGTCAGGCTCGCGCTCGACACCGCCTTGCTGCGCACCCGGAACCGCCCGGTCGTCAGCTCCTCGCTCACCTCGAGGCTGATCGAGACCGGTCCGGTGAAGACGTAGGACTGTTGCGCGGCGTGCTCGCGCAGCATCTCGGTGAGCTCGCGCGGCAGCTGCGGCCCGAGCCCCTCGAGCCGCTGGTGGTCTGCCTCGGAGAGCTCGACTGAGAAGGTGTTGGGCACCAGCCGACGGTCGCGGCTGAGGATCTGGGCGGAGTTGTCGGCCTCGCGGTTGAGCGCCGACGCGATCTCGACGGGCTGCACCGCGCTACGGAAAGTGCGCGCGAAGACGCCGGAGATCATCTGCTCCAGCTTGTTCTCGAATCGCTGCAGTCCACTCACGGTGCCTCCCCTCAGATTGTCTCCGGCCGGGCGCTCTGGCGATGGTATCGGGCGCCACAGCAGCGCCCGGAGCCGGTTTGGGCGGCTGAGACGGGGTGGGATAGCCTGACTCCGCTTCTGGCGCGAGTGGCGGAATAGGCAGACGCGCACGGTTCAGGTCCGTGTGCCCGAAAGGGCGTGGGGGTTCAACTCCCCCCTCGCGCACGACATCCCCGGGAAATCTCCCGGACAGCACCGAGGCCGGGTGACATCCCAACCAGGGGTGACCCGGCCTCGACCACTTCTGGGACCCGGTTCCTCCAGCTGTTCGCGGGTACCGGGCGGAGCGACTGGAAACCGCGTCCGCGCCGAATCAAGGCTCACAGCCTCACGTTCGCCTGGCGAATCGGATCGATCCGTCTGGCATGGACTGGTGGTTGTAGGCGGTGTCGTGGATGTATTGGTGATGCCGATGACAGAGCGGTACCGCGTCCGCGAGGTCGGTGCGTCCGCCGCGGTGCCAGGGATTTCGATGGTGGAGTTCGCACCAGGCATACGGTCGTTCGCAGCCGTCGGCGGCGCAGGTGGAATGGGCGAGTCCTTTCGCGATCCGTTGGGCATCGGAGAACAGCCGGTTCTCGCGTCCGAGGTCGAGGGCGACGGACCCGGTGCCGAGGACGGCGGGCAGGATCGCGGCGTTGCAGGCGAGTCGGCGGGCCTCGCCGGCGCTGAGGCTCTCGCCGGTGTCGAGCCGGGCGGCTTTCAACGCACCTTGGAGGGTGTGGTGGTCGATGGTGACCACGACGGTGGCGGCGCTCTTCGGGTGAAGCTGGTCGGTGGGGAGGTGTTCGAGGAGCTCGGTGAACGCGAGGCCGCGGCGGTGGTCCCAGTCGAAGATCGCGCTCCCGGTCCCGGTCCTGGTTCGGCTGTCCGGGTTCGCGGGGGTCGCGCATCCGTCGTGGCGCGGTCATCGTCTCGATGACTTTGCGCAGGATGGCGGCGGCCAGGGCGGGGATGGTGAAGTAGCCGGTGACGGTGCCGTCGGTGTTGTCGTGGAACGACAACCGGGTCTTCGAGCGGGCGGTCTCTTCCTCGGTGCGCAGCAGCTGGTTCTCGTGGGCGTCCACGGCTTCCTGGTCGGGTTCGACGGCCTCGATCGCGCGGCGGGCGATCCGGCGGAGCTGGTCGGGGTCGAAGCGTTGCGCCTTGGCCACCAGGGTGCCTTCGACGACACTGCGCTGCTGGTCGCTGACGCCCGTGTGGGAAGTCCGGCTGCCGGCGCGGAGGATCACCGCAGCATGTGCCGGGGAGAGGAGTCCCTGATCGAGCGCGGCTGCGGTGGTGTCATGGCCGCCGGTGTCGAGCTCGGTGGCCAGCGCCACCTCACGCGCAGCGGTGCTGCGGGAGACGGTGGTCTGCCGGGCGACCCAGGCCTCGGTGCCGGTGAACCCGGCATCGGCCGCGGCCCCGGTCTTGTCGGCGGCGGCGAGTAGCTTGAGCTTGTAGGCCTCGAGCCGCCGGATCGCGCGGTCCACCTCGGCCACAGCCGCTGCTGGTTGGTCTGTCTGGGTGGGTGTCGCGTGCATCCGGTCGATGCACTCCGTGGACCTCCGCGACGGCCGAGCGCACCGCATCAGCGGTGTCGGTGTGCAGATCCAGGAGGGTGGCCATAGACCAATTCTCGTGGGAACCTATGTGCGAATCAATAGGAAATCTGAATCTGTGCGTAACTTTTCCGCGCCTCTGCGGACCACAGCCATGACCGCAACCACGACGGTCGAGCCAAGCAACCGAAAGCGAGCAAATGCAAGGGGGAACACCGGCGCAACCACCGCCGACAGCAACCACAACTATCGAAAAAGTCCCAATCACCCGCGGAAGGCCCGACCACTCATCGTGATTGGCCGCCTGTCGGCTCCACCCTGAGTTGCCGGCGCTAGACGAACAGCCACACGAGGCTGGCCATGGCGAAGCCGGTGATCGACAAGATCGTCTCCAGCACCGTCCAGGTGGCCAGGGTCTCCTTGACTGTCATGTTGAAGTAGCGCGAGACGATCCAGAAGCCACCGTCGTTCACGTGGCTCAGGATGATCGACCCCGCGGCGATGGACACTGCGATGACGGCGATCTGGGGTTGGGAGTAACCCTCGGAGGCGATCACCGGGCCAACGATTCCCCCGGTTGTCACGATGGCGACGGTCGCAGAGCCCTGGGCGATGCGCAGACCCGATGAGATGACATACCCCAGCATCAGGATGGGCAGCCCGGCGTCGGTGAGTGTCTTCGCCAAGGCGTCACCGACACCGGTCGCGGTGATCACCGCCCCGAAGAATGCACCGGCGCCGACGACGAGCAAGATCATGCCGACGGGCTTCAGGGAGTCACCGGTGACCTTCGCGAGCTCCTCGGCGCTCAGGCCGCGTCGACGGCAGAGCAGCCAGTAGGCCAGCACCACAGCGATCGCAAGGGCGATGGCGGGTGTGCCGAGGAAGGTCAGGACACTGAGCAGGTCACCCGGTTCGAGCAACATGGTCCCGAATGTTGCCCCGAGAATCAGGATGAGCGGCATGGCGATCACGAAGAGAATCAGAGGGAGCGGAACAGGGTCCAGCTCATCGTCTTCCGCGGCGACCTCGGCGGTAATCGCGTTCTCCGGAACCTCGACCCGGATGCGCGGTGCGACCCAGATCGGGAAGAGCAGACCCGAGGCGGCGAACGCGGGCAGACCGCAAATCACGCCCATGATCAGCAACCAGCCCAGGTCCACGTGCAGCAGGCCGGCCTGCGCAGTTGGCCCGGGGTGGGGCGGCAGGAAAGCGTGCGTCATCGAGAGACCGGCCAGGACCGGGAGCGCGTAGAGCACCAGTGACTTGCCACCGCGCCGCGCCGCGACGTAGATCAGCGGAGCGAGCACGAAGATGCCGATGTCGAAGAACACCGGGATACCGAAGATCAGCCCGACCAGGCCCATCGCGAAGGGCGCACCCTTCGGGCCGAAGAGGCCGAGTAGCCGCCCGGTCAGCACGTCTGCGCCACCCGATCGCTCGAGCAGCGAACCCAGCACGGTGCCGAGGCCGATGATGATCGCGATGTGGCCGAGGATGCCGCCGAACCCGACCTCGAGCACCGACTCGCCGGAGTCCAGTGGGCTGCCGACCATCTCCTTAACGCTGAGTCCTGCGACCAGTGCGAGGCCGACGCCACTGATCAGCAGCGAGACGAACGGTTCGAGCTTGACTTTGATGATCAGGAAGAGCAACACCGCGATGGCGGCCACACACAGCAGCAGCAAGCCGGTGACGTCGTTCTGCAGCCAGTGGATGAAGGAAGACATGTGACTCCCTGGGTCAATGGGTGTGGTCAGAGGACGCTTACCGAGTCGGTCAGGTGATGGCCGTGCGGAACGCCGCCGCGCGGGAGGTGATCTCGGACCACCGGGCCTCGGCCACTGCGTCCGGTGGCACCACGTCGGTGCCCGCGCTCACCGCGACTGCCCCGGCTTCGAGGAAATCGCGGGCGTTGTCGGCGTTCACTCCGCCCGAGGGGACGAGCGAGATGCCGGGGAAGGGCCCCGCGAGGTCTCTGAGGTAGCGCGGACCGAACGCACGCGCGGGGAAGATCTTCACCAGGTCCGCACCGAGCGCGTCGGCCGTGGCAACCTCGCTGGGAGTGAGCGCGCCGAGGATGACTGGTACGCCGGCCGTGTGTGCCACCTCAACGATCTGGGCCGACTCCGCGACGAGCGCCGGCGTGACGAGGAAGCGGGCGCCCGCCTCCACCGCGGACAGCGCGTCGTCGGCTGTCCGAACCGTGCCCGCACCGACAACCGCGCCCTCGACCGATGTGGCGGCGGGCAGGTGGTCGAGGAGGTTCGGAATCGTGAACGTGAGCTCGACGACTGGGATCCCGCCCGCGACAAGGGCGCCAACTAGGGCAGCGGCATCGGGGAGCTCACTCGTGCGCACCACGCTGATCGCACGGGTGGCGGCGAGCTCGGGCAGATGGAGGGTCATCGTGTCTGTGTCCCCTCTGCAGTACGACGCAGCGCCCGACCCGGACACGCATCGCTGCGTTGGCCGACCTCGATCACCGGGGTGCCGTTGACGAGGACCCATGAGATTCCCTCCGCCTGCTGGCGCGGGTCCTCGAAGGTGGCGGTGTCACGAACGGTCGCGGGGTCGAAGAGCACCAGGTCGGCGGCGTACCCAACGCGCACCAACCCGCGGTCGTGCAGCTTGAGCCGGGCGGCCGGACGGCCGGTCAGGTGTCTGATGCAGTCGGGAAGGGAGAGAACGCCGAGCTCGCGTACGTAGTGGCCGAGGTAGCGCGGGAACGTGCCCCAGGCCCGGGGGTGGGGCTTTGCGCCGACCAGAATTGCGTCCGACCCGCCGCAGTGCACGGGGTGTCGCATGATGGTGCGCACGTTCGCCTCGTCCCCGACGTGTTGCAGGATCGTGGTCGCCAGCCGGTCCTCGACCAGGAGGTCGAGGTAGGTCTCGGCAGGTGTGGCGCCGCGGTCGCCGGCGATCTCGGTGATGGTCTGCCCGACGACGGGCTCCAGGGCTGGCGCACGCACGCCGCTGATCTGGATCGTGTCCCAGTCAGTCACGCAGCCATGGCAGCCGTCGGTGCCGACGTGCTCCATCTCGTGCGCGATCCGGTCTCGCGACGCAGCGTCCGAGAGTCGCTCCAAGAGCGCCTGGGTGCCGCCCACGAACGACCAGCTCGGGAGGAGGGCGCTCAAGGTGGTCGAGCCGGGAAGGTAGGGGTAGGTGTCCAAGGTGATGTCCACCCCATCTGACATTCCGCGGTCGATGAGGTCGAGGAACTCCTGCGCGCGTCCGCGGTTGGGTTCGAAGTTCATCGTCGCGTGGGTGAGGTGGAGGGCGCATCCGGTGCGTCGCGCAACGTCCACCATCTCGGCGTACGCCTCGAGGGCGCCTGCGCCGTAGGAACGGGTGTGCGGGCTGTAGTAGCCGCCGTACTGGGCAACCACCGCGCACAGCGCGATGAGCTCGGCGGTGCCGGCGTACATGCCGGGTGTGTAGGTCAGGCCACTGCTCATGCCGAGTGCGCCCTCGGACAAGCCTTGGCGCAGGAGGGTGCGCATCTGCTCGAGCTCTGCGTCGTCCGGCTCGCGGTCCTCGTCGCCGATGACGAGCAGGCGGAGCGTGCCCTGCGGCACCAGGTAGCCGGCATTGCAGGCCACGCCTTCGTCGAGGCGATCGAGATAGCCCGCGACGGTGTCCCAGGAGAAGTCGAAGTCCTCGGGCTCGCCGTTCCAGCCGGCTATCTGTTCGCGAAGCCGCGTCCTGGTCGCGTCGTCCACCGGAGCGAAAGACAAACCGTCCTGCCCGAGCACCTCGGTGGTGACCCCCTGACTCACCTTGGCGGTGTGGTCGGGGTTCGCCAGGATCTGCAGGTCGGAGTGTGCGTGCATGTCGATGAAGCCCGGACACAGGACCTGCCGTTCGGCGTCGACGTCATGTCGGGCTCGCGGGAGGTCCTGGCCGATAGCAGCGATCCGGTCGCCGGTGACCGCGACGTCGGCGACATAGCCGTCCTTGCCTGAGCCGTCGAGCACGGTCGCGTTGCGGAACACGATGTCAGCTGTCATCGTTCGGCGCCGCCCTCAGAAAAAGGTCCGTACGAGGTCGACGACCAGCGGGTCGACCTCGTCGGCGTCATCGATGACCGGGACCAGACCCCACTTGTCGAAAGCCGTGCACGGGTGAGAGAGGCCCAGCCGCAGCTCGTCGCCCACGACCACCGGTGCCGGTCCCTCGGGGTCGAAGGCGAGGAAGCCGTGCTGGTCGTTGAGCGCAGTCACCTCCGCAGCAACGCGTGCTGCGCCGACCTCACCCTCGCGGGGACGACGCAGCTGCACCTCGGGCAGCCCTTCGTCGAACGGGAGGTCGCGCTTGCCGGCATCGAAGAGCGCGAGCCCGGGCTCCGGCTGTGAGGTGACCCGGACCCAGCCGTGCATGGCCGACTCCAGATGGGGACCCTCGGTCCTGGGCTTGTCCCCGAGTGGGGAGATGGACCGGTAGAAGCCGTCGTCGTGGGCCACGTAGGCGCCTGACCGAAGTACGACCTCGACGCCGTCGTCTGTGAGCGGACCCAGGACGTCGGCGACGAGGTCGAAGTACGCACTGCCGCCCGCGGACACCACGGGCACGGTCGTCTTCTCGTAGAGCTGCTCGCTCACCAGTGCCCTGTGCAGCGCGACAAGCCGTTCCAGGTACGCCGACACGGTGGCAAGGCTGGTGCTGTCGCTGTCATGGGCGAGCGCACCCTCGTAGCCGGCGACCCCTGCCAGCCGGAGCGCGTCAGAGGACGCGACCGCTTGCGCCACCTGCACCGCGGCCGCGAGATCGCGGGCCCCGGTTCGTCCCCCCGGGCCACCGAGCTCGACGAGCACACGTAGTGGGGACGCAGCCTGGAGGTCGGCGAGCGCATCCTGCATGATGCGCACCGCCTCGACGGAGTCCGCCCAGACCAGGACGTCGAAGCCATCGGCGCGCGAAGTCTCTCCGGCCAGCCATCGCAGTCCGAGCGGCGAGAGCAGCATGTTCGCGACCATCACCCGCTCGACCCCGAACGAGCGGGCAACGGCGAGCTGGGCAAGGTTGGCAACCGTGATCCCCCAGGCGCCGGAGTCGAGCTGACGCGCCCACAGCTCGGGCGACATCGTGGTCTTGCCGTGTGGCGCGAGGTCCAGCCCGCGCTCACGCACCCATCCGGCCAGGCCGTCGATGTTGCCGGCCAAGGTGCGCTCGCTGAGCGTCAGCACGGGCGTCGGCAGCTGCGAGAGCCGGAGGCGGAGGTCGATGACCTCGCGCACGGTGAGACCCCAGCAGGACGGGGGCAAAGCCTTGTCGTGTGCAGCCACCTGCACCTCGCGCAAGGCGGCGACGGCGGTGCGGTCGAGGTTGGACATCCCGTCTCCGTTGCCTAGAGGCATTGCGTATGTTGCAATCTGTATTGCACTCTGTGTTCGTCATGTCTAGCATCGGGGACGGAACATCGTCAACGGTTCTCTGCGTAGGAAGTCGGGTCTGGCCAGTGGAAGCAGCAGCGCGCGTCGCCTGCATCGGTGAGGCTCTGGTCGCACTGCGGGAGTCAGTGCGTGACCCGATCAGCTCCCCAGCCCTGCCCACTCCATGGGGGGCGCCATGAGCCAAAGCCTTTCCCGCGGACTGCAGATCCTCGGCCACCTGGGTGACGGCAGTCGCTCTCTGGACCAGCTCGCGGCCGAGGTGGACGTACACAAGACAACGGTGCTGCGCCTACTGCGGACCCTGGAGGCAGAACGCTTTGTCCGCCGCGACGCTGACCACCGATACCACCTCGGCTCCCGGCTCTACCAGCTGGCGGACACGACCCTGCAGCAGCTGAGCGTGCGAGACATCGCGAGTCCGCACCTGCGGCGGCTCAGTCGCGCGGTCGGTGGACAGGCAGTGCACCTGGCGGTGCTCGAGAACGCCACCGCGGTGTACGTCGACAAGGTCGAGAGCTCGCACGCCGTACGGATGTACTCACGCGTCGGCCTACCTGCCCCCATCCACTGCACGGCGGTCGGCAAGGTGCTGCTTGCGGCCTTCCCCGAGCGCCAGCGCAACGCTGTCATCGCCGAGCTTGACCTCCACGCCTTCACCCCGCACACCATCGTCGACCCGGACGTCTTCCGCCGCGAGCTGGAGCGGGTAGCCGAGCAGGGCTGGGCCGAGGACGCGGCCGAGCACGAGGCCTTCATCAACTGCGTCGGCGCGCCGGTCCACGACGCAGGTGGGCGCGTGGTGGCGGCCGTCTCCGTGTCGGTGCCGGACGTGATCCTCGACCACGACCAGGTCACTGCACTGGTCCCGAAGCTGCTCGAGGCCACGGCGGCGATCGACAGCGACTACTCCCACAGCTGAGAGAAGTTGACCCCACAGGAGGAAAACATGGACCAGACCGAGAAGACCCGGATCAGCACCGATGCAGCACCGAACCCCGCCCACATGTTCTCGCAGGCCGTACGCAAAGGCAGCTTGCTGCAGGTCTCGGGCCAAGGGCCGGTGGATGCCGCGTCCAACGAGTACGTCCACGCCGGCGACGTGCAAAGCCAGACCGCACTGACCCTCGAGAACGTACGGGCGATCGTGGAGGCGGCCGGAGCGAGCATGGAAGATGTGGTGATGCTGCGGGTCTACCTCACCCGCCGTGAGGACTTCGCTGCGATGAACACCGCCTACAGCGAGTTCGTGAACCGGCACGTCTCGAGCGGAGTCTTTCCGGCACGCACGACTGTATTCACCGGCCTGCCGCGCGAGGAGATGCTGGTGGAGATCGACGCACTCGCCGTGGTCTGAGCTCGTACGTGCTTGGTCCACTGCTGTCCTTGGCGGCACCTTGGACGGCGCGAGCTGCGTGTTCATGAGCAGCCTCTTCGGGCGGGGGTCGCCAACCGGGTTACCGGCTGGTGGGTGGGGTCGCCGAGGCGTCCCAAGCCGAACATCCCCCGCTTCGCTCCTCCTGTTCGTTTGGGACGCCTCGGCTCCGCCTCCGACTACGTCGGAGTGTGCCCGCGCACCCACTTCCGGACAGCAGGCAGGAAGCCGAGCACTGTGATCACCAAACCGGCAACGGCACTGTGGACGGCCCACCCGTTGACGAACCCGGTCCGCACACCCCCACGGACATCCTTGGACGCGATCGCCAGGCCGACAGTGAGCGTGACCAGCGCGTAGACAACGATCACTCCGGCGACGGCAGCCCACCGCGACCGTGTGCGCAGGGCGCTCGCCCGGAGAAGGGCGGTGGCCGAAACCTTGTTCTCGTCGCGGAGCCGCTGGTTGTCCTCGCTGATGTCCTGGAGAACGGCCAGCGTCGTCCGGCTGGTCGCGAAGTTGTTCGCGTCCAGGTGCGCGCGCTCGAGGTTCTCCACGAGCTCGTGCACCGGAAGGTCCTGGAGGGCGTCGAACTTCAGCCAGGCCTGCAGGCACTTCGTCGTGGTGCGCGCCTTCCCTTCCCAGGGGTAGGGAGTGGGCTCGGCCGATGCCTCCGAGGCGGCAAGCTCGCGCAGGATCAGGATGACCGCGGCACGCACGGAGTCGTCGATGCTAGCCACGAGGGCGGTGTGGCTGCCCGACGCGAGCAGGCGTGCGCGGACGTCGAGCAGCGCATTTGCGGCAGTGGCGGTGGTGGTCAGGTCGATCCAGTGGTCAACGTTCTGGCGGTCAACCAACGCAGACGCCAGGTCGGCCACGTCATCATCGGAGATGCGAGCTGTGAGTGCTGCGCGCAGCTGCAGGACCAGCTGACTCTCGCTGAGCTCGGCGAGGTCGAACCCCCTGACGACCGCTTCTAGGTCGGCCTGCTCGTCCGCGCGCAATTGCTGGACAGCTGCGAAGGCGAGGTAGGCGAGGGCACGATCTGCCGGCTCCTGCTCGGGGATCTGCCGCCGGAGCCACGCCGCAGTCTCCTCGGTGCCTGTGGCCTGCACACCGAGGTACGTCGCCCGGAGCCAGTACAGCGCGCAAGTCGGACCGAAGAGCTCGTCGTAGGAGCCGCCGCGGTCGTGGTTGGCGGTGATCGCGAAGGCTGCACGCTGCAGGCCGGCGTACCTCACCAGTCGGTCCGGCATCAGCTCCAGCGTCTGAAGGGTCTCGACGTGGCTCCAGAAGCTGTCGTCGACGTACCCCTCGCGCAGCTCGGTCTGGATCTGCATCTCCGCCGAGACCAGGAGGTGCCGCGGTCGCAGCTCGTGGCTGATCACCGTCATGCCACGGATGCCGAAGGTCTCGCTCCCGACGTCGACGAGTCTCACGCGGCCCTCGTGCATGGCAGTCCGCAGGTTGGCGCGCAGCGGGTCCGGCAGGGTCTCGCCGCTCAGTCCGGGTCCGACGAGCACGGTCGAGTGGATGCCCAGGCCGACGTTGCGGGCAGCGCCATCGGCATCGTCCGGGAGGACGTACTGGCCGTACGGCTGGCGGCGGGCTCGCAGGGTTCTCCGCAGATAGTCGAAGCTGTCGTCATCCTGGAGGCTGAGCGTCGCGAGGCTGTGCCGGCCCTCGACGACGTACACGAGCAGGTTGTGGAAGAGATCCTCGTGCTTCTGCCAGTCCAGGGGGAGCGCACTCACGACGACTCGACCCGGCGAGGACTCCTTGGACGCCAGCACCAACGACCGGATGGCGGGTGCCGTGGGGTCCACCAGGACCTGGTCCCAGTCGGCCAGGTCCACCTGCTCCCAGTAGTGCCAGTACAGGCCCTGGTAGCCGCGGAAGCCCAGTGCGCGCGTCCGGACAGACTCGAGGTCGATCTCGTTCGGATAGGTGAGCGTGATGTGCGGGGCACGCGACGAACTGATGTCGAGGCGCCCCGAGCGCAGGGTGGTGTCGCCGGGCGGTGTCACCGTTGGCAGCAGACGGTCGTATGGCGAGGGCAGCACCGACATCGTCGGACCCTTGCGCATGGCAAGGCCTATCTGCTGCATGGAGAGAAATCCCCGACCCGCCTTGAGGAACTCTCCGAGAACCTTTGCGAAGTCGGGGTTGCACAGCGTGGCGAGGATGTCCTTGTCGTTGAGCGCGTTCGAGCCCAGGATCACGGCGTGCACCTGGCGTCGGGCCAGGGCTGGTGCGAGGTCGACGATGTCGTCGCCGGTGAACAGGCGGTAGTCGTAGTCGCCGAGCAGCGGCCGCGCGTCCGCGCAGGCATAGTGCGACATCTCCGACTGGTTCTGGACAAGGGCGATGGTGTACATCCGCGGCCTCCTCGGACGAGTGCGCACCGGTCACGCTACCGGTCGGTGCCCTCAAAGCAGGGCAGCCCAGAGCAGGCACTAGAGCAGGCACTAGAGCAGGCACTCAGAGCAGGGCAACGATGCCGCCCTGGCAGCCGGTCCGTCCATCGCGCCGGGCAGAGAAATGGATGTTGCTCTCGAAGGTGCACGAGTCGCTCCGAACGAGTGCACCGATGCCCAGTCGTGCCAGCGCCTCGGTTGTCGCGCCGGACAGGTCGACCGCGGGATCGCCGGCCAGGGTCACGGCTGCCGCGGCCGGGTACCTCGACGCGAGATGGTCACGCAGGTCCGCGCCGACCCGATAGTGGCAAGGTCCGATGGCGGGGCCGAGCACCGCGCGGGTCGACGCGGGCTGCGCACCCGCTTGCACCATCGCCTCGACGCCGGCCTCGACGATGCCGCTCAGGAGTCCGCGCCAACCGATGTGCAGCACGCCGACGGTGCCGGAGTCCATGAGAACCAGGGGCACGCAGTCGGCAGCGCCGATGAGTAGCGCAACTCCCACGTCCGTGGTGACCATGCCGTCCGCGTGCACCGGGAGCGCACCCGGTTCAGGAGATCTGTCGAGGTCGTCGGCACTGACCCTGACCACGTTCGCGCCGTGGACCTGCCGAGTTGTGACGAGCCTGTGTCGTGGCAGACCGAGAGTGTCGAGAAGTCGTGCGCGGTTCTTGTTCACCGAGGCTGGGTCATCGCCAACCCGCAGGCTCAGGTTGGCCTCGGCGAACGGCCCGGTGCTGACGCCTCCGCCCCGGTCGCTGAAGGCAAAGACGTGGCCGGGCACCTCACTATGATGCGGCCATGGAGGTCACGTTCCACTCGCAGACGGACCTCGGTGCTCTGCGGGGGCCAATCCGCACGGGCGAGACGCTCACCTGGCAAGAGCGATCATGCGCGATCGCCTGTCTGACCATGGTGCTCCGGCACTTCGGTCACGCCGTCAGCATGGAGGACGTGCTGAGGGATGGGTTGGCAAACGGCGGGTTCGATCCTGATCGCGGGTGGCTGCACTCCGGACAGGTCGCCGTCCTTCAGTCGTACGGGCTCGCCGCCTATCGACGCAACTGGCGGCTCATGGACGGCCGCGAGGCGGAGTACCTCGCCGGGCGAGAGGTCACCCGGCAGACAGAGCATGAGATCGCGCTGGTCAAGCGCGACCTGCTGGACGAGGGTGCCTGGACCGTACGACGGCTCACGCGCGAGGTTCCGGTGATCCTGTCGGTGTACCGACCCTGGGGCGACACCTCGAGCATCGGTCACCAGGTCGTCGTGCTCGACGCGGACCGGGACTGCGTCACGTTCCATGACCCGGCGCAACCCTCGGGTGCCTACATGCAACAGGGGGCCGGCGACTTCTTCGCCAACTGGAAGGGCACCGCGATCGTGGCGTTCCGGGACTTGGAGCATCAACCCCAGTAGAGGTTGAAGGCGCTGACCAGCCGGTGCGGGTGTGCGTCCACGGGCGGGCCGAGCCGCATCCGGGTCGTGTGTGCGTGCTCGGTGTAGCCGGCGCGCGCGAGGAGGTCACGGGTCTGCCGGTGGTCGGTCTGGATGGGCACACGGGTCGGTCCAGGACGCCCGGCCAGTGCGGCACTGAGCAGGGTCAGGCCAGCGGCGGTGTCGGAGGCGACCACCGCGCCGACGGCAGTCGGAATCTGCGGGAGGTGGTAGCCGACCACTCCGTGATCGTCGTACACGCGCGCTCCTGTCGGCCACAGAGCGCGCAGCAGCGCCGATCGGTCCTCGCCCGTCGCGTCGCTGTCCAGGGCGAGCACATCGTCCAGGTCGTCCATGGTGGCCGGCCGTATTGCTGTCGACCTCACCGCCGGCGGTTCGAGAGCCGGCCCGGCCAGCTCGGCGAAGTCGACCTCGGCGACAAAGCCCATCCGGGTGTACAGCGGACGAGCGGCCGCGGTCGCGTGCAGCAGGACCGTCTGCGCCCCGCGGTCGCGCACAGCGGCCACCGCGAGAGCGGTCAAGCGCTCGCCCAGGCCCCGTCGTCCGTGTTCGGGCGCTACGGCCACCCCACCGATCCATCCAGTCGAGGCGAAGGGAAGGCACGAGGACAGGCCGACCACTCGGTCATGCAGCCGCGCGGCGAAGACTGCGCCGCCGAGGCTGGTCACCAGTCCGAGGTCGTCGACCAGGTCAGGACGAAACCCTGCCGCGGCGTACACCCCCTCAGCGTCGGCCGGTTCAGCCGGACCCAGCTGGTACGCGGACAAGGTCCCTCCCTTCACACCCGGATGACCATCCCTCAGCCATCCCGGCGTCAGAGCACGTCGAGGAAGAACTTGAGGAACACGAGTTCGATCGCGAGTCCGACCACCGCGCCGATCAGCATTCCGGTCGCGAATGAGCGGGTCGTGGGCCTGAAGGTGAGGATCAGCGTCGGGACAAGCGTGACCGCTCCGGCAACGAGTACGCCCAGCTGGTAGTCGGACAAGACAGACGTGGCAACCATGAAGACAGCCAGGGAAAGGATCGTTGCCAGGAAGAGACCCTCGCGCCCGTGGGCTCTCTCGGGTTCTGGTTCTGCGTCCATGCTCTCGCCAATCTGGGAACCGGTCACGGCAGTGGGTACGGGATTGTCTCGTCAGCGCAGGGTCAGCCACATTCCGACGAGGCCGGGGGCGAGGCCCAGGAGCAGCCAGGGGCTGAGTGCGGACTTGTGGTGGATGAGGCGTCCAATCGCCACAGCGAGAACTCCGATCACGACGGCGATCAGGTTCAGCCCGATGCGGGCATCGAGGCGCGAGTCGTCCATGTAGTAGGCGGCGACCGCCAGCCCAGCGGCCAGGTGCAGGATCGTCGTGACGGCGAGGACCGACATCACCCAACGCTGGACGCTGGTGAGGGACTCCTGCGACGACTGGGAACGGCGGTGACTGTGCTGGAGGTTCTCGGGGTCGAGAAGATGTCGCTGCCGCCGCACGGGCGGTTCGAGGTTTGTGTCGGGTCCAGTCACAGGCCAAGGTTAGTGTCCCGCACCCGAAATGCGTTGCAGTGGGCGCGAGCCATTAGTTGATTCGCAACGCCGCGTTTCGGCGTACAGGCAACTCGTTGTCGTGCGTCCACCCTTGACCGAGTCGGCGCCCGGTCAGCTCGTCCCAGCGCATCCGCACGTAGAGCGGCCGGATCCCACCGGCCCACGGGCTCGGGTCCCACGTGCGCTTGATGTGGGCGAGCTCGTCGGCGTCCTCGACTCGCTGTCCGCGGCCGGTGGCCACCACGCTCCAGCCCTTGTGGTCGGCATAGTCGACGTGGTCGACCTCGAACGCGATCGGCGAAGCCCAGTCGTGGGCGGCTACGACGCCGGTGGCGGAGGTGCGGAAGACGACGGACTCGCTGACGACGCTGTAGTTGACCGGCAGGATGCGCGGACCCTCCGGCGTGCAGACGGCCACCCGGCCGAACACGCCACCTCCCAGCAGCTCACGGCACTTGGAGTACGACAGCTCAGTGGGTTCGTTCATGGCGCCAGCCTGCATCGCGCCGGGCTCCGCAGGCAGGGCCGAAGGTCCCGACCGTGCACCCTCGCGGCACTTCGCCCCGGAGAGTGCGGTCGTGGGGCCTTGGTCCGGACGCGAGTTTGTAGCATCGACCGATGCGGCAGGAGATCCAGGGCCTTCGGGCGGTGGCAGTGCTCCTCGTCGTCCTCTTCCACCTGTGGCCCAGCCAGGTTCCCGGCGGCTACATCGGCGTCGATGTCTTCTTCGTCATCTCCGGGTACCTCATCACCTCGCACATCCTCCGCGAGGTGGACCGGACCGGTTCGGTGAGCCTCTCCGGGTTCTGGGCCCGGCGGTTGCGCAGGCTGCTTCCCGCGTCGTACGTCGTGCTGCTGGTCACCGCGTTCGGGGTGCTCGCCTTCGTGCCGCGGCTGATGTGGCAGCAGTTCTTCGGCGAGATCCTCTCCTCCGCCCTGTACGTCGAGAACTGGACGCTCGCGATCAACTCGGTGGACTACCTCGCGGCGGACAACGCTCCCTCGCCGGCGCAGCACTACTGGACGCTGTCAGCGGAGGAGCAGTTCTACCTCATCTGGCCGGTGCTGGTCCTGCTCGGGCTGTGGTTGGCGAAGCGGGTCTTCGCCAGGCGCGGTCACAGTGGAGAACAGTCCAGCCACGGGCGGGCGATCGTCTTCGGCGTACTGGCTGCCACGACGACGGCCTCGCTGGCCTACTCCCTGTGGGTGACGGCCACGAACCCCGCGTTGGCCTACTTCGTCACACCCGCCCGCGCATGGGAGTTCGGAGCCGGCGCGCTGCTCGCCTTCGCACCGCAGGCCGCGAGACGACCGCACGCCCGTGCCGGGCTGGGCTGGCTCGCCCTGGTCGGTCTCCTCGGGTGCGCGCTGGTCTTCGACGAGTCGACACCGATGCCGGGGACCGCGGCGCTGTGGGTGGTGCTGGCGTCGATGGCCCTGATCTGGGTCGAGAAGCCCGACGTCGGTTGGGCTTCATCGCAGTTGCTCGTGCTCCGTCCGGCGCGGCTTCTCGGGGACATCTCCTACTCCGTCTACCTGTGGCACTGGCCGCTGATCATCTTGCTGCCCTACGCCACGGACCATCCGCTGACCCACATCGACAGGATCTCGATCCTGCTCGCCACCATCGGTGCTTCCGCACTCACCAAGCGCTGGGTCGAGGACCCCGTGCGCGCAGCCCGCCGGTTCGGTCTCGCCCGTCCACGCGTCACTTTTGCGTACGCCGCAGCGGGAGCCCTCGTGCTCACCGCCCTGTGTGTCGTGCCCCGCGTCGACGTCGCCCGCGAGGCCGAGAGCGACGAACGTGCGGCCGCGAAGCTGGCAGCGGACGCCCCTCCCTGCTTCGGCGCCGAGGCTCGGGATCCGTGGGCGACAGACTGCCCGAACCCCGAGCTCGAGGACGTGCTGGTGCCGGCACCTGCTGCTGTGGAGAGGGACTACCCGCAGTACCAGCGCTGCATCGCCCCGGCAGAGGCCGACCCGCTCGAGCCCTGCAGGTTCGGTAGACGCAGCGCCAAGGTCCCGCACGTCGCGGTGATCGGCGACTCGCACGCCCGGATCATGATGACGATGGTCGAGCCCCTGGTCGCGGCACGAAAGCTCACAGCAGACCTGTTCGTCTCCGGCGGGTGCCCCTGGTCGACCTACGAGCCCAACGTGGCGAACGCGGCGGGGCGCATCTGCGCCGACTTCCGCGAGCGGCTGTCCTCGTTGCTCGACCGAACCGCGACGGACTACGACGCGGTCCTCACCACCGCTCGGCTCACGACGATGCGCGGAAGCCGTGAGGAGCGCGCCGCCGGCCTCGCCGAGGCGTGGAGCCAGGTGACCCGCCAAGGGGTGCCGGTGGTGGTGCTGCGTGACAACCCGCAGGACAGGCTCGACCAGGTCGCGGGCAACGACCCGAACTTCTGTCTCGCGGACGTCTCCGTCGAGGAGGCCAACGACCGATGCGGGCTCGACCGTTCGGAGAAGCTGGATCGCTGGTACGACGCGCTGTCGGCCGCGGCACGTCGTACGCAGGGGGCCGAACTGGTCGACCTCACGAGCTTCTACTGCGACGAGCAGGAGTGCCCGGTGGTGATCGGCGGGGTCAACGTCTACTTCGACAACAACCACCTCACCGTGACCTTTGCGAAGACACTGGCGCCGTACCTCTATCGGGAGCTGGCCCGACGCGGTGTCCTGAAGCAGTAGGGCACGTCTGACAGCATGCGGTCATGAGTGCCCCCGCCGGCTGGTACCCCGACCCGCAGCCCCCCGCTCCCGGCAACCCGCCCCTGCAGCGGTACTGGGACGGCCAGGGCTGGACGACCCACGTCGCTCCGATCGAACAACCGCCCCCGTACGCCGGCCAACCGGCGTACCCCACCAGCCCGGCCTATCCCGCGAGCCCGGCGTACGCCGGGCAGCCGGTCTACGGAGCGCGACCCACCACCCCGGACGGCGCTCCCCTTGCCGGTTGGTGGCATCGCGTGGGCGCCTATCTCATCGACTTTGTCATCGTGGCCCTCGTCATCGCGCTGCTGGCGCTGCCCTTCCTCCGTGACTTCATCAGCGCGTTCGCTGACTACATCGATGTGGCCGTCACCGCGGCCGAGGATGGGCGCGCGACCCCGTCCACTGCTGCGTTCGAGGAGGAGGTCGCTGGAGCAGCCCTGGCGATAGGCGCCATCGGCTTCGTCATCAGCTTCGTGTACACAGTCGGGTTCCTGACGTGGAAGCAGGCGACGCCGGGCAAGCTGGCCGTCGGTCTGCGCGTCCGCTTACGCGAGAGCCCCGAGCTTCCGATCTCGGCAGTTCTCCTGCGCTGGGCCACCCAGTCCGGTGCACCGGGCCTGCTCGGCCTGGTGCCCCTCGTCGGCTTCCTGGCCACCATATTCAGCGTGCTCGACGTGCTGTGGCCGCTGTGGGACGACAAGAAGCAGGCCATCCACGACAAGGTCGCGAAGACCAACGTCGTGCGGGTGCGCTAGCGCTCAGCCAGCGAAGTCGAAGCTGACGCCGGTCTCTCTCTCCGACAGCTCCCAGAGCGCGCGCCCCAGGTCCTCGTTGCGCGCATGGCGGCTCAGCTTCGCGTAGCCGAGCCTGCCCCGACTCTCCATCAGCCAGGTGGGGCCAACGTATGACCCCGGCTCGGCGTAGGTCGCGGCGTACAGGGTCGGGTTGGCGCCGGACGTTGAGGACTGGAACATCAGCGGCAGGACGTACGGCGACAGCTTGCGGATCACCGGGTTGGAGCCCATGCCGTCGGGGGAGGTCACGAGGTTGGTCGCCGAGACGCCGGGATGGCAGGCGGTCGAGACGAGACTGACCCCGGCCTCCGTGGCACGTCGCTGCAGCTCGCGTGCGAACAGCAGGTTGGCGAGCTTGCTGTTGCCGTACGCCTTCTGCGGGTCGTACGACGTCTCGGGGTTGCCCTCGAGGACGGACTCATCGCCGCCGTGGTGCCTGATCGACGCCACGGTGACGACCCGCGGAGCCGGCGTCTCGAGCAGGGCCGGGAGCAGTAGGCCGGTGAGCGCGAAGTGGCCGAGGTGGTTCGTGCCGAACTGCAGCTCGTGATCGTCCTCGGTCTCGCGGTACCTCGGCGGGGTCATCACACCGGCGTTGTTGACCAGCAGGTCGAGCGGTCCCTCGAAGCGCTCCACGAAGGAGTGGACCGACTTCTGCGAGGCCAGGTCGAGCTCCTCGACGACGGTCACCCCCGGCATCTTGACCGCGGCCTCACGGGCCGAGTCGATGTTGCGGCAGGCGAGCACGACCTCGGCACCGTGGTCGGCGAGTGCGCGTGCCGCGTGGAACCCGATGCCGGAGTTGGCGCCGGTGACCAGCGCGCGGGTGTCGCTCAGGTCAGGCAGGTCCTTGGCGGTGAAGCCGGCGGGTGAGCGCTTGCTCGACATGGTTCTCCTTCTGGGGACGGAGTCTCTCAACCACCGAGATGGGGGTCCGTGTGCAGCCGTCCGCTGCGGTCCTTGGCGAGCGACCGGCTGATCACCAGTCGCTGGATCTGGTTGGTGCCCTCGAAGATCTGGGTCACCTTGGCCTCGCGCATGAAGCGTTCGACCGGGAAGTCGCGGGTGTAGCCGTAGCCGCCGAGCACCTGCACGGCGTCCGTGGTCACCTTCATGGCGGCGTCGGTGGCAGTCAGCTTGGCGATGGAGGCCTCTCGCGAGAAGGGCAGCCCGCGGTCCTTGAGTCGGGCCGCGTGCAGCATCATCGCCCGCGCGCTCTGCACGGCCGCCTCCATGTCGGCGAGCAGGAAGGCCAGGCCCTGGAACTCGATGATCGGCTTGCCGAACTGCTGGCGCTCGCCGGCGTAGGCGACGGCGTGGTCGAGCGCTGCCTGGCCGAGGCCCACGGCGACGGCGGCGATGCCGAGGCGCCCGGAGTCGAGACCGGCGAGGGCGATCTTGAGTCCGTCACCCTCGTTGCCCAGCAGCCTCTCTGCGGGAACACGTACGTCGTCGAGCCGCATCGTCGCCGTGGCCGAACCGGTGAGTCCCATCTTCCGCTCGGGCGGGTCAGCGCTGAGACCCTCGGTGTCCGCGGGGATCAGGAAGCAGGAGATCCCGTTCCGTTCGTCCGACGTACGCGCCATCACCTTGTAGAAGTCGGCGTGACCACCGTGCGTGGTCCAGGCCTTGGCGCCGTTGAGGACGTACTCGTCGCCGTCGCGCCGAGCCCGAGTCTTCATCGCGGAGGGATCGGAACCCGCGTGCGGCTCGGAGAGGCAGTAGGCGCCCAGCAGCTCGCCGGCGAGCATCTCCGGGAGCCACTTCTTCCGCTGTTCGGGGGTTCCCGCGGTGGCGAGCCCGAAGCACGAGAGTGCGTGCACCGACACGCCGACGCCCACGCTGGCCCAGACTGTCGCGATTTCCTCGACCACCTGGAGGTAGACCTCGTAGGGCTGCTCGCCGCCGCCGTACTCCTCGGGATAGGGCAGACCGAGAAGGCCCGCGCGCCCCAGGACGCGGAAGGCGTCGCGGGGGAACGTCTCGGTGGCCTCTGCCTCGGCCGCCTTCGGGAGCAGCTCGCGCTGCGCGATGTCACGCACGAGCTCGAGCAGGGCGGTGGACTCCTCGGTCGGCAGTACGCGCGTTGCTGGCATGAGTCCGACGTTAGTCGGTGGCGCCCCGGGCGCGGTTCACGGGTGACCCGGGGCCGCCAGTCCAGCTAGCCGGGACACTAGTCGGCGGTCGGACCTGCCCAGAGGTTCACGCCGGCGTCGACGGCGTCCTGTTCGATGGCGGCCAGGTCCTCGGCGGTGAGAGGTGGATGCTGCAGGGCGTCGAGGTTGGTGTCCAGCTGCTCCACCGAGGACGCCCCGATCACGGCGGAGGTGACCCGCGGATCCCGCAGTGCCCACTGGAGCGCCAGCTGAGCCAGTTTCTGGCCGCGTCCGGCGGCGATCTTGTTCAGGTTCCGCACGTGCGTGAGGGTGCGCTCGTCGAGGTGGTCCTCGGCGATCGAGCTCCCGCTGCGGGCCGCCCGCGAGTCCTCGGGAACCCCATCGAGGTAGCGGTCGGTGAGCAGTCCCTGAGCGAGAGGGGTGAACACGATGCAGCCCATTCCCTGCTCCTCGAGCTCGTCGAGCAGATCCTCCTCGATCCACCGGTTCAGCATTGAGTACGACGGCTGGTGGATCAGCAGCGGTGTGCCCAGATCCCGGGCGATCGTCGCGGCCTCCCTGGTCTTCGCAGCGGAGTAGGACGAGATGCCGACGTACAGAGCACGGCCGGACCGCACCGCCGTGTCGAGAGCCATCATCGTCTCCTCGACGGGAGTCTCAGCGTCGAATCGGTGGCTGTAGAAGATGTCGACGTAGTCCAGGCCGAGCCGGGTGAGCGACTGGTCCAGCGAGGCCAGCATGTACTTGCGCGAACCGCCGCCCTGCCCGTAGGGGCCGGGCCACATGTCCCAGCCAGCCTTCGTGGAGATGACCAGCTCGTCCCGGAGCCCCGCGAAGTCATCCCGGAGGTACTGGCCCATGTTCTCCTCGGCCCGCCCGAAGGGTGGACCGTAGTTGTTCGCCAGGTCGAAGTGGGTCACGCCCCGGTCGAACGCACGGCGCAGGATCGCGCGCTGGTTCTCCTCGGGGCGATCGGTGCCGAAGTTCTGCCACAGGCCCAGGGACAGCGCGGGCAGCTTCAGCCCGCTTCTTCCGCAGAAGCGGTACTCCATCGCGTCGTAGCGGTCCTCCGCTGGCTGGTACTCGTTCACTTTTCTGTTCTCCTTCATGGGGGTGGTGGTTCCTGCTCCCGGACCCGTTCAGAATCCGGGCGAGACATGGTGGGTCAGTCGGTCAGTACGTCGCCGCACAGGTGCACCTCAATGCCCAGTGAGTCGAAGAACGCTGCCTTGGCGAGCAGCGCCTTGTTCGCAACCGCGGCGTCAGGGGCATAGACGACGTTGAGGTGATTGGCCTTGTGCCGTGCCATCATCTGGTCCCGGCTCACGCCGTGTAGCACCGCATGCATGATCGGCCACTGAGGCGTTGTGGCGTCCAGGCGTCTCTGTGTCTCCTCCTCGGGCAGGTCGACGACCGTCGCGCGGCCGAGATCGACGTGCAACGACCCGTTCATCAGGAACACCCGCGACCAGACGATCTCGCCCGGCCTCGACACCCCGCTGAGGGTGCCGCCGCCGAGTGGGAAGTACATCGGTGGCTGACGCATGGTCCACGACCTGTCGTAGCCGCCGTTGTGCGACGCGGGCACCGATCCAGAGATCTCGAAGACCCAGACGAACTGCCCGTCGTACTCCTCGCCCCACCTGATGTCGTGCAGCGTTGTGGCCGGGTCGAGGCCCATGGCAGTCCACAGTCGGTTGGTGACCAGCGAGTCGACCGCGACGCCCTCGTCCACCTCGTTGAAGTGGGGCAGGGGGCTGCCGGGGTAGAGCTCGCGTGAGCCATCGCGACTCAGCACCGGTGGGCGCTCGACGTTGTTGAGCAACCCCTCGGCGAGGTCACTGGCAGGGACCGTGTCCTTGAGGCCCTGTTGGTACTGGATCCCGACCGCGTCCAGGCCGAAGTCGTCCGCGATCCGCAGAGCTGCGACGTACATCTTGAACTGGCTGTGCAGCTGCGCCTCGGTGAGCTCGGTGCGCTCGTCGGTGCCGACGTGGAAGGTCAGCCCGGCATCCTGCAGCCAGGCCCGGACGCCGTTCGCCTCGTCGTCGCTGACCCGCTCCATCTCGGCGACCAGGGCGCTCTGGGAGAGGCGCTCCTTGAAGATGCCGAGCGGGTTCAGGTACTCGTCGTCGAAGATCGCGTTGTACATGCCCATGCAGCCCTCGTCGAAGACACCGATGATGGCCTTCTCGCGCTTGAGCTGCTCGGCGAGAGCCCGTCCGAGGTCCACCTCTGGCGATGCCGACAGGTGGGGGAGGTCGCGTACATGCGTCTGATCGTGGGCAATCTCGCCCTTCTCCACCCAGGCGCGCAGGCACTCGACGGCCCATTCGTCGGTGAAGTCCTTGCTCCACAACACCGAGTGCCGCACGCCGGCCTTGGTCAGGCTGGCGCTCAACCCGAGCAGTCCGACCAGACCCGGGAACTGACCGTTCCAGTTCGCGACGAGCAGGACCGGACCACGATGCGAACGGAGACCGGCGAGGACATGGTGGCTGTACTGCCAGACAGCCTCGGCAACGATCAGCGGGGCGTCGGGCGGGATCGTCTTGAACACCTCGATGCCGGCCCGCTGGCTGTCGATGAAGCCATGCCCGGCCTCCTCGTCGACGAGATGTCCGCGTCGGGCGTGCCATCCGATTGCGGCGAGCGCCGCGCCAAGGTCGGACTCGAGCTGCTGCTGGACCGGCCAGCCCGTGACGTTGGCAGAGGCACGCAGATCTCCGCTCGCCACGGTGTAGACCGTCTGCGGCTCGGCGACCTGCGGGGGGCCCATTGCAGGCATTGTGTAGTCGTTCATGGCCCTCCTCGACGGTGTGGCAGGTCTCTGCGTTCAGCGGGTTTGTCGGGCCGCGAGGGCGTGGTTGACGCTCCGGGTGGCGGTGTAGAGCTGGCGATAGTGGGAGTAGAGCTCGTCGTACTGCGCGCGCAGGTCCTCCTGCGGCTTCACGACCTCCCGCACGGGATTCCAGTCGGACACCGAGACGTCCTGCTGCGTCTGGGCGGCGAGCAGCGCACCGCCATAGCTCGCCCCGATCGTCTGCTCCGGGATGACCTGTTCGAGCCCAGTGACATCGGTGACGATCTGAGTCCAGAGGCCACCCTGCGTCCCGCCACCAACCGCTACGATCCTGCGCACCTCACCGCCGGCCTCCCGCATGGTCTCGATGTTGTGGCGTACGCCGAAGGCGATCCCCTCGAGGGTGGCCCGGTAGAGATCGCCGCGGTCGTGGGAGAGCGTCAGGCCAACCAGCGTCCCTCGCGCGTGCGGGTCGAGGATCGGGGTCCGCTCGCCGGCGAAGTACGGCAGCATCAGCAATCCGTTCGCCCCCGATCCGGACTGCTCGGCCTGTCGCGTCAGCTCCGCGTAGTCGGCGTCGCCGAACAGGTCCCTCCACCACGCGGTGATGGCACCCGAGGTAGCCATCCCGCCCGCCAGGCTGTGCGTGCCTGGGAGCGCTCCGACCGTGCCCCACAGTGACGGGCTGGTGACCAAGTGATCGACTGTGTGCACCAGGAACATCGTCGTTCCGTACATCAGCATCAGGTCACCAACCTCGTGCGCGCCGACGCTCAGGGCCTCGGCCCACGCGTCGATGGTGCCGGCGATCACGGGGGTTCCCTCGGCGATGCCGGTCAGCTCGGCGGCCTCCTGGTGCACGGTCCCGGCGACGTCGCCGGACCACAGCAGCGGCGGCATCGCGAGGTCGGGACAGATGTCGTCCACCCAAGGCTGGTACCAGGCGTGCTCGTCGACGTCGTACAACGGCGTGCATTGGCTCGCCGAGTGGTGGTCGAGCACATAGGCCCCGGTCAGCTGGTTCACCAGCCAGGAGCTCGGCATGAAAAGGCGCCGCGCCCGGGCGAACAATGCCGGTTCCTGGTCGGCGACCCAGGCCACCTTCGCACCGGCTGCTTGCGAGCTCAGCGACGAGCCGCATCGGTCGCGGACGGCTTCGTCGCCGTACAGTTCGGTGAGCCGGGCCACCTGGGCGGTCGAGCGCGTGTCCACGCCGTAGAGGATCGCCGGTCGGAGTGGTACGCCGTCCGCATCGGTCAGCAGCACGCACGGGCCCATGCCGCTTACGCCGACGGCGACGACCTCCGACGCGGATCTCTCCAGCAGCTCACGGCTCAGGCCGACGAACTCGGTCCACCAGGCCTCCGCGTTCATCTCCACGTGGCCGGGCCGAGGACGGGAGACCGCGTGTTCCCGGGTCGCCGTCGCCAGCACGGTGCCGTCGAGAGCGACCAGCACGCCCTTGCTGCTGGAGGTCCCGATGTCGACGCTGAGGACGCCAGGCTCCATGCGGGCGAGCATTCCAGAAATCGATTTCACGGTCAAGAGCCGGGAAGGCCGGCGGGAGCCGCCGCTCAGAGGGAGACGCCCGTGGAGCTGCCCGTGGAACTCTGTCCGATCCTCAGTACGGCGGGCAGGACGACCTTCTGGACCGGAGCGCGCGGATGCGCGATCCGCTCCAGCAGCAGTTCGGCTGCGCGCCGACCGATCTCGTAGGTCGGCTGCTCCATCACGGTGAGGGTGGGGTGCAGGATCTGGGCCCAGATGACCCCGTCGAAGCTCGCGAAGGCGATGTCGTCGGGAAGGGCGAGCCCGCGCTCCTGAAGAGCCCGGAGCGCCCCCACCGCCATCAGGTTGTTCGACACGAGCATGCCGTCGGTCTCCGGACTTGCATCCAGGAGCTCGCCGGCTGCGCGGTAGCCCCCGTCGACCCGGAAGTCGGCCCGCTTCACGGACGGGCTCAACCCGGCAGAGCGCATAGCCGCCCGGTATCCCGCCAGCCGACGTTCCCCAGTGGTGGTCGTGGTAGGACCGGAGATGAACGCGATGTGGGCACGGCCCTGGCCGATCAGGTGTTCGGTGACCCGCCGGGCGGCCAGGTGGTTGTCGATGCTGACGTTGTCGACTTCGGCACCGTTCAGTTCCCGGTCCACGGTGACGACCGGGGTCCCGTAGGTGGCGAGCACGGACACGTCAGTGCGAGCGGACGAGGTGGGGCACAAGGCGACGCCCGCCATCTGCTCTGCGACTGCCACTTCGAGGTAGCGATGCTCCTTCTCGAGGTCCTCGTCCGAGTTGGCCAGAACGACCGAGTATCCGGCGGCCTGTGCAACGTCCTCGAACCCCCGCACCATCGATGTGAAGAACGGGTTCGTGACGTCAGAGATGACCACGCCCAACACCATGGTGGCCTGCCTGCGCAGTCCTCGCGCGAGGCCGTTCGGTCGGTAGCCGAGGCTCTCGACGGCCGCGTCTACCCGAGCCCGCAGCTCGGCCGCGACGCCTGTGTTGCCGTTGAGCACCCGGGACACTGTTGCCGGGGAGACGCGGGCCGCCTCGGCAACGTCGCTGATCGTGGTGCTCACCAACATCTCCCAACCGGCGGAAATCGATTGCAGCAGAGAGTCTGCCCCATGTATGGGCTAAGAGCGTGGTCGAAGCCGCAGGTCCTGCATGCCGCCGTCCACGGCTATCGAGGTGCCGGTTGTCGAACCCGAGTCCGGGCTGGCCAGATAGCAGGCCGCGAGTGCGACCTCCCGGGCGCTCACCAGTCGTCCGTGCGGCTGGCGTGCGTTGAGAGCTGCTCGCTCCAGCTCGGGGTCCTCAGCAGACGCAAGGAGGCGCTGGATCCACGGGGTCTCGGCGGTGCCGGGGTTGATGCAGTTGACCCGGATTCCTTCACGCAGGTGGTCTGCGGCCATGGCTCTGGTGAGTGCGAGCACCGCGCCCTTGCTCGCGCTGTACAGCGCTCGATCGGGCAGGCCGGCAGTGGCGGCGATGGAGCCGATGTTGACGATTGCGGCGGCGGATGACTTGCGCAGGTGGGGGAGCGCCGCGCGGGACGCGCGTACGGCGCCCAACAGGTTGACGTCGAGGACCCGCATCCACTCGGCGTCGTCGTTGTCGGAGACCGACCCCTGGGCCCCGATTCCGGCGTTGTTCACCAAGATGTCGATCCGACCCAGTCGGTCCACGACGTTCGCGATCGCGGTTCGCACCGACTCGTCGTCGGAGACGTCAGCCGTGACTCCGAGAACGCCGTCAGGAACGTTGGAGGTGTCGAGGTCCAGGACTGCAACGGAGGCCCCGCGCTCGACGAGTGCGTCGACGATGGCCGCGCCGATCCCCGAGCCACCACCGGTGACGACGGCCACCAGCGTCTCGTACTCCCTGCTCATGCTGCGCTCCCGTCCGCGGTAAGGACCACTTGCTGTCGCTGGCGCCCGAGTTGCTCGATCTCCACCTCGACGATGTCGCCGGCGGACAAGTAAGGAAACCGGCCCGACAGGGCGACTCCCTCGGGCGTGCCGGTGAGCACCAGGTCACCGGGCTCGAGGGTGAGGTACTGGCTGAGATGGTGAACGAGGAACTCCACGCCGAAGATCATGTCGGCAGTGCTCGAGTCCTGGCGCGGTTCGCCATTGACCCAGCTGCGCAGCCGCAACGCCCGGTGGTCGACCTCGTCCGGCGTGGCCACCCACGGGCCCGTCGGGTTGAAACCGGGCGCGCACTTGCCCTTGCTCCACTGCCCGCCCGACACAGCCAGCTGGTAGTCCCGCTCCGAGAGGTCGTTGGCGAGCACGAAACCCGCGACGTACTTCATGCTCTCCTCGGGTGAGGCGACATAGGAGGCCCTTCGACCCACCACGACGCCGAGCTCCACCTCCCAGTCCGTCTTCACGCTCCCGGGCGGGAGCGCCACCGGGTCGTTCGGCCCGACCACCGTGTTCGGGGTCTTGAGGAACATGATCGGCAGCTCCGGCGGCGGTGAGCCGGACTCGGCGGCGTGTGCGGCATAGTTCATCCCGATGCACACCACCGCGCTCGGGCGCGCGATGGGGGCAGCGACGCGGAGGTCACCGGCCCCGGCCAACGCGGGCAGCGTGCCGGCGACCAGGGCACGACGAGCCCGCTCCGGACCGTCGTTTGACCAGAACGATCCGTCGAGGTCGGCCGTGAGACCACTCAGGTCGTAGGTCTCGCCGCGGTCGAGGACGACCGGTCGCTCGGCTCCCCGGGGCCCCAGGCGGGCGAACCTCATCGGGCTCTCCTTCGCGTGTTCTCACTCGACTCAGATATCGGATGTCTAGCGTGGTCCCACTCGCAGTTCTGAGTGACCCTACGACACAGCCACCGCAGCAGGAAAGGGTTGACCCAGGAAACATCGGATGTCTAAGGTGTGAAGGCCCCAGAGGCCTATCAGTTCAGACAGGACCCCGTCCGTGAGCCGCATCGTGGCGATGAAGACCTCCGACATCCGGTTCCCGACGTCCCAGTCGCTCGACGGCTCGGACGCGATGAACCCCGACCCGGACTACTCCGCGGCGTACGTCGAGCTGCAGACCGACCACGAGGACGGTCTGGTCGGGCACGGCTTCGTGTTCACCATCGGGCGCGGCAACGACGTCCAGGTCGTCGCGATCGACAGCCTGCGCTACTGGCTGGTCGGACGTGACGTCGAGGCGCTGCTGGACGACCTCGGTGGCCTGTGGCGAGAGTTGGTCCACGACTCGCAGCTGCGTTGGCTCGGGCCTGAGAAGGGGATCATGCACATGGCCGTCGGTGCCGTGGTGAACGCACTGTGGGACCTCAGGGCAAAGCGCGCGGGCCTGCCGCTGTGGCAGCTGCTCTCCGGCATGACCCCGGAGGAAATCGTCGACCTCGTGGACTTCCGCTACCTGACCGATGCGCTGACCCGCGAGCAGGCCCTGGAGATTCTCCGGCACGCGGAGCCGGGCCGGTCCGAGCGGCAGGCGTGCCTGCTCAGCGACGGATATCCCGCGTACACGACCACACCCGGCTGGCTCGGCTACGACGACGAGAAGCTGGCCCGGCTGTGCCGTGAGGCGGTGGCTGAGGGCTTCCAGCAGATCAAGCTCAAGGTGGGCGCGGACCTGTCAGACGACCTGCGCCGACTGGGCATCGCCCGCGAGGTGTGCGGACCCGACATCCGGATCGCCGTCGACGCGAACCAGCGCTGGGACATTGACGAAGCGGTGGCCTGGATGGCCGAGCTCGCGCGCTACGACGTGGCCTGGATCGAGGAACCGACCAGCCCCGACGACATCCTGGGACACGCTGCCATCGCTCGCGCTGTCGCGCCGATCCCGGTCGCGACAGGCGAACACCTCGCGAACCGGGTCCTGGCCAAGCAGTTCCTGCAGGCCGGGGCGCTTCAGGTCCTGCAGATCGATGCCACCCGGGTTGCCGGGGTGAACGAGAACATCGCGATCTTGCTGCTGGCCGCCAGGTTTGGAGTTCGGGTCTGTCCGCATGCCGGCGGTGTGGGCTTGTGCGAGATGGTGCAGCACCTCTCGATGTTCGACTACGTCGCGATATCCGGTGACATCGAGGATCGGATGATCGAGTACGTCGATCACCTGCACGAGCACTTCGCCACACCCGTCGAGGTCACGGGAGGCAGCTACAAGGCACCCACGACCCCGGGCTCCGGCGCCGAGATGTTGGCCGAGTCCCAGCAGAAGTACCTCCACCGCCCCGGAGGCGACCGCAGTCGGGCTGCCGGATGATCGCCGATGTGAGGACGGGCACGGGGCTCCTCGGCCTTGGAGCCGCGAACGTCGGCAACCTCTACACCGCCTTGGACGACGACGAGGCGCACGCGATCCTCGAGGCCGCCTGGGACTGCGGGATTCGCACGTTCGACACCGCACCCCACTACGGACTCGGCCTCTCGGAGCGGCGGCTCGGCGCCTTCCTGCGCACGAAGTCACGGGACGAGTTCACGGTCTCTACCAAGGTCGGGCGCTTGCTGCGACCAGACCCGGACTGGGCCGGGGAGCTCGACGAGCCCAACGACTTTGTGGTGCCGGCCAGCTTGAAGCGGGTCTGGGACGTCTCGGCGGCTGGTGTGCGCCGCAGCCTGGAGGAGTCACTCGAGCGCCTCGGCATGGATCGCGTTGACGTTGTCTACCTGCACGATCCAGAGCGGTTCGATCTCGACCGCAGCCTTGACGAGGGACTAGCTGGGCTGATCGCGCTTCGCGACGAGCGCCTGGTGGCCGTGGTGGGGGTCGGCTCCATGGACACGCGGGCGCTGACTGCCTTCGCACGTACGGGCGCCATCGACCGGCTGATGGTCGCGGGGCGGCTGACCCTGGCGGACCAGTCGGCTGCCGACGAGGTTCTGCCGGAGTGCCAAGAACGTGGCATCGAGGTCGTGGCGGCTGCCGTGTTCAACTCGGGACTGCTCGCCAGCGTGGAGCCAGGTGCCGAGGATCGGTTCGACTACGGACCGGTGTCCGAGGAACTTCTCGAGCGCACCCGCAAGATCGCCGATGTTTGCGGGAGGCACGGTGTTGCGCTACGTGTGGCAGCACTCCAGTACCCACTGCTGCATCCCGCCGTGGCGAGTGTCGTGGCTGGCGCGGCCACGCCGGACCAGGTACGTGCGAACGCCAGCGCTTTCGAAGTGGCGGTACCGGACGCTCTGTGGCAGCAGCTCCGGGACGAGGGGCTTGCTCGATGAGCACGCACGTCGTGGACAGCCACTTGCACACGTGGGACCTCGAACACGGCGCGTATGCCTGGCTGGGCCCGCAGCACGGCGAGCTGAACCGGTCCTTTCTCGCCGATGAGGCGGAGGCGACGCTGGACGAGGCCGGCATCGCGGCGGCGGTCCTCGTCCAGGCGGAGGACTCGGAGGCAGACACCGAGTCCATGCTGGCGCTCGCCCAGGAGCGGGCCTTCGTCGTGGGCGTGGTCGGGTGGGTTCAGCTGGACGACCCGGACATCGCCGCGGCTCAACTCTCCCGCCACGGCGGGCGCGCAAAGTTCTGCGGCGTACGGCACCTGGTGCACGACGACCCACGCGACGACTTCCTCGAACTGCCAGCCGTACGCCGGTCGCTGTCACTCCTGGCCGAGAGTGAACTGCCCTTCGACGTGCCCGACGCGTGGCCGCGGCACCTCGCGCGGATTCCGGACCTGGCCGACGCGCTACCGGAGCTGGTGGTGGTCCTGGATCATCTCGGCAAGCCTCCGCGTGGGTCCGCTGACATGGACGCGTGGGCGACGGCCCTGCGCTCGGTGGCCGCACGGCCCAACACGATCGCCAAGGTCTCAGGCCTCCAAGCGCCCGGGCAGCCCTTCACTGTGGAGTCGTTGCACCCCGTGTGGGACGTGGCACTCGACTGCTTCGGTCCGTCCCGGCTGATGTACGGCGGCGACTGGCCGATGACTGTGCCGGCCGGGGGGTATCTCCATCACTGGAACACCGTGCGCGGGCTGATCGACGAGCTGACTCCGTCCGAGCAGGCTCAGATCCTCTCTGGGACCGCCGCCCGGACCTATGGGCTCCAACCCCGAGGTGACCAATGATCGACCTGGACCTTGACGGCTTCCACGGTGAGACTGCTTTACTGAAATCGATTTCAGGAGGTTCCCATGCTCATGGGTGTTGACCCACTGCTGACCGGTGACCTTCTCGCTGCGCTTGACGCCATGGGTCACTCCGACGCCGTCGTGCTGGCGGACGCACATTTCCCGGCTGCCCGCTTGGCCGAACGCCTGATCGTCCTCCCTGGATGCACGACGCCTGAGCTGCTGCGCGCCGTGTGCTCGGTGGTGCCGCTCGACGAGGCGCCGGCTGTGGACCTGATGACCTCCGCCGACGGCACGGTGCTGCCGGTCCAGGAGGAGCTCCTTGCCACTGCAGGTGTTACCCCCGACGAGGCCGGATTCCTCGACCGCCAGGCGTTCTACGACGCGGCCGTCTCCGCGTATGTCGTGGTCCGCACCGGCGAGACCCGCCCCTACGGGAACGCACTCGTCCGCAAGGGCGTCGTACGGGCGCAGGATGGGCAAGCATGAGCGACCAAGAGCGCTACCTGCTCGAGGTGCGCGGCGTGAGCAAGGGTTTCCCGGGCGTCCAGGCACTGAAGGACATGCACCTGAACCTCCGGCACAACGAGGTGCTGGCCCTCGTCGGCGAGAACGGCGCGGGCAAGTCGACGCTGATGAAGCTGTTGACGGGGATCTACCCGGCCGACGGCGGTGAGTTCTGGCTCGACGGCGAGCCCCTGAACGTGACCGGCCCCAAGGATGCCAGCGAGCGCGGGATCAGCATCATCCATCAGGAGTTCAACCTGATGCCGCACCTCACGGTCGCGGAGAACATCTTCATCGGACGCGAACCGAACCGGGTGGGTTTCCTCTCCGACCGGGCACAGGCGCGCCAGGCTGCCCAGCTGCTGGACCGACTGGGACTTCCGCTCCGGCCCAAGGAGCTGGTGGGCAATCTGACCGTCGCGAAACAGCAGATGGTGGAGATCGCCAAGGCACTGTCATACGACGCCAAGGTCCTCATCATGGACGAGCCCACGGCGGCCCTCAACGACGCCGAAGTGAGCACCCTGCACGCGCTGATCCGCCGGTTCAAGAGCCCGGAGACGGGCGTCATCTACATCTCACACCGGATGGACGAGCTGAAGGTGATCAGCGACCGGATCACCGTCATCCGCGATGGCCAGTACATCGACACCCTCGAGACCGCGAACTCCACCATGCGAGAGGTCATCTCCCGTATGGTCGGCCGGGCCCTGTCCACGGATGCCCGACCAGAGGGGGTCCGCGAGGGGCGTGAGCCGGTCCTGGAGGTCGAGGGACTCTCGACCCGGGAACTGCTCAAGGACGTGTCCTTCACCCTGCAGAAGGGCGAGATCCTCGGCTTCGCCGGACTGATGGGAGCGGGTCGCACCGAGGTGGCGCGAGCCCTGGTCGGTGCCGACAAGAAGTCGGCAGGCGTGGTGCGGCTGCGGGGCAAGGAGATCAACGTGCGCCACCCGGCGGACGCGGCGAAGCACCGCATCGGCTACCTCTCCGAGGATCGCAAGCACCTCGGTCTGCTCGTCAACCAGGACGTCAGCTCCAACGTGGTGCTGACGTCGGTCTCGGAACACTTCTCCCGCTTGGGCTTCGTGGACTTCAGGGGCATCCGCGAGAAGGCGAAGGAGATGGTGAGCACGCTGGGGATCAAGACCCCCTCGGTGCAACAGACCATCAAGAACCTGTCCGGCGGAAACCAGCAGAAGGTCGTCATCGCCAAGTGGCTCGTGAAGCAGTGCGACATCCTGATCTTCGACGAGCCGACACGTGGGATCGACGTGGGTGCCAAGGAAGAGATCTACCGGCTGCTCAACGAGCTGACCGACGCGGGGATGTCGATCATCATGATCTCCTCCGAGCTCCCCGAGATCCTGCGCATGTCACACCGCATCGTGGTGATGACCGAAGGACGGGTGAGCGGCACGCTCGAGCACGGTGAGGCGAGCCAGGAGACGGTGATGCACTACGCGACCCTGCGGCCCGACGAGAACCCCGAGGACGCCGCCGAGCTGGGCCTCATCGATGTTCCAGCGACCGTTGCCGCCTCACCCAGCGCGACGCCCGGGCCGACGGCCAACCACGGAGAGGACACGGACCCATGAGCGCCATCGACCCCGCGGCCACCGAAGCTGGAGCGCGCACCTGGACCGTGGGACTGAGGGACCGGCTGCAACAGCTGCTCGCCTTCGCCAGCCTGATCGTCATCTTCGTGTTCTTCTCCGTTGCCAGCGACAGCTTCTTCAGCTACGGCAACGTGACCAACATCTTGTTCTCGACGGTGGTCATCGGCACCCTCGCGCTCGGCACCACGTTCGTGATCATCACCGGTGGGATCGACCTCTCGATCGGCACGGGCATGTCCCTGTGTGCGGTGATGTCGGGGGTCTTCATCGTGAACATGGGCCTGCCGGTGCCCCTTGGCGTCCTGGGTGCGATCCTTTTCGGCGGGCTGATCGGGTTCGTGAACGGGTTCAACGTCGCGGTGCTCAGACTCCCCTCGTTCATCGCCACCCTGGCGATGATGCTCGTGGCGCAGGGCCTTGCCCTCGTCATCTCGAAGAGCGCACCGATCTACTTCACCGACGCCCCGAGCTTCATCAAGATCTCCACGGGCCACCTGCTCGGCATCGACATCCCGAACGCCGTGCTCGTGCTGCTGGTGACCGCGATCGTCTCGATCGTGTTGCTCAACCGGACCATCCTGGGCCGCTACACCTACTCGATCGGCAGCAACGAGGAGGCAACCGCACTCTCAGGGATCAACGTCCGTCTCTGGAAGATCATCATCTACACACTGGCCGGCCTGTTCATCGGACTGGCAGGCGTGATGATCTCGGCTCGGCTGGGTTCGGCCCAGCCCGGCACCGGTGCAGGCTACGAGCTGCAGGCGATCGCCGCCGTCGTGATCGGAGGCACGTCGCTCACTGGGGGCAAGGGGTCGGTGGTCGGCACCCTGATCGGCGCGCTCATCATCTCGGTCCTGAACAACGGTCTGCAGATCATGTCCATCCCGCAGGAGTGGCAGAACGTCGTACTCGGGCTCGTGATCCTGGTCGCCGTCTACGCGGACATGATCCGCAAGAAGGAGGCCTGATCAGCCGACAGTTAGCTCACTCACACCACGCACCTGGGCGCCAAGGGCCCGCACCCCACCGTTCCACCACGTACAAGGAGGAAGCGCAATGAACATCAGAGGAATCGGCGCAACCGTCGCCGCCGTGACGATGGCCCTGGGGCTCGCCGCCTGTGGCTCCGACGACGGAGGAGGGGGCTCCGGGTCGGGAGACAAGCCATACATCGCGATCGTCTCCAAGGGCTTCCAGCACCAGTTCTGGCAGGCGGTCAAGGATGGCGCCGAGGCGGAGGCCAAGGCCCAGGGGGCCAAGATCACCTTCGAGGGCCCGCCCACCGAGCAGGACGTGGAGGCACAGGTCAACATGCTGACCAACGCTCTCGCGAAGAACCCAGACGCACTGGGCTTCGCGGCGCTCGACAGCAAGGCAGCTGCCGGTCTGCTGACGCAGGCGCAGTCGCAGGACATCCCCGTGATTGCCTTCGACTCCGGCGTGGAGGGTGACATCCCGCTCACCACCGCAGCCACCGACAACAAGGCAGCAGCCGCGGAGGCGGCCAAGCACATGGCCGAGCTCGTCGGCAACAAGGGCAAGGTGGCCATGGTGGTGCACGACCAGACGAGCGCGTCCGGCATCGACCGTCGTGACGGGTTCACGGAGTGGATGAAGGCCAACGCTCCCGAGATCGACCTGCTTCCGGTGCAGTACGGCGCGGGAGACCAGGCCAGGTCAGCGGACATCACCAAGTCGATCATCCAGTCAAACCCGGACGTCGCCGGCATCTACGGGTCCAACGAGGGGTCGGCCATCGGCGTGGTCAAGGGCGTCGAGGAGAGCGGCAAGAAGGGCATCACGATCGTCGGCTTCGACTCGGGCCAGGCCCAGATCGACGCGATCAACAATGGTCTCGAGGCCGGCGCGATCACCCAGAACCCAGTGGGGATGGGCAAGGAGCTCGTGAAGGCCGCCATGAAGGCGATCAACGGCGAGGACCTGCCGAAGACCATCGACACCGGCTTCTTCTGGTACGACAAGACCAACATCAACGACCAGGAGATCCAGGCGGTTCTCTACAAGTGAGCCGAGCAGGTGGGGCGCGTCAGTGCGCCCCACCTGCCTCTTCGCTCAGCCGGCGGACGATCCGGCCGCCCGGGCCAGCCATCGCTCGACCCCGCTGATGTGCACGCTCACGCACGAGCGGACGAGCTCGGTGTCGGCCGACGCCATGGCCTCCACGATGGCTCGGTGCTCGGCGAGGGTGCGCGCCACAGAGCCTTCTTCGGTCAGGCCTCGCCAGATCCGGGCACGCAATGTGTGGCTCGAGAGCGAGTCCAAGAGGCTGCTCAGGTAGGAGTTGCCGGACAGGTCGCCGATGAACCCGTGGAACTTCAGGTCGTGAGCGACGAGATCCTCGACCGACGTACCGATGTCGACCTCGTCGAGCATCTCGACCAAGCGGTCGATGTCGGCGGGCTGGCAGCGCCGGGCGGCGAGCGCGGCTGCTGCGGGCTCGAGGATCCGACGCACCTCGAAGAGCTCCAGGATCGAGGTGTCCTCATGCAATGCCACGACGAACGACATTGCTTCCAGCAGGAGCTTGGGCTCGAGGCTCGTGACATAGGTCCCGTCGCCGCGGCGCACGTCGAGGACCCGGATCATCTCCAGGGCCTTGACTGCCTCGCGCAGTGAGTTGCGGGAGAGCCCCAGCCTCTCGCTGAGCTCCTTCTCCGGAGCCAGGCGGTCGCCGGGGCCGAGTTCTCCGGAGAGCAGCATCTCCTTGATCTTGAGGATCGCCTCGTCGGTCACCGCCACGGCCAGAAGTCTAGGGCGAGTTGCTGCGACCCGGCCGTGATCGCGCTGTGCGGTGCCGCTCCCCGTCACGGCATCCACGTCGAGTCAGCCGGTCAGCCCTGCTTGTCGGCAGCCAGGGCCGCGGCACCCACGATGCCGGCGGTGTTACGCAGTGTCGCGGAGATGATCTCGGTGTCGATCTCGATCAGTGGCACGAACTCGCGCGCGTTCTTGCTGACCCCTCCGCCGACCACGATCAGGTCGGGGGAGAACAGCTTCTCCAGGGTCTTGTAGTAGGTCGTGAGGCGCTCGGCCCAGCTCGCCCAGGTGAGGTCCTCGCTCTTGCGTGCCGCGTTGGCTGCCCGGCTCTCGGCGTCGTACCCGTCGATCTCGAGGTGGCCGAGCTCGGAGTTGGGCACCAGCACGCCGTCGTACAGCAGGGCGGAGCCGATGCCGGTGCCCAGCGTTGTGACGATGACCAGACCCTCGCGGCCGCGGGCGACGCCGTACCGTGATTCGGCGAGACCAGCCGCGTCCGCATCGTTGATCACGTGGACCTCGCGACCCAGCACGTCACTGAGCAGGTCGTCGGCGTCGGTGCCGATCCAGCTCTTGTCGATGTTCGCCGCGGAAGCAACGACACCGCCCTTGCGTACGACGCCAGGGATCGTCACGCCCACGGCCGAGGAGCTCTTGTCGAAACTCTTCAAGAGCTCGCGCATCACCTCGGCGACGGCGTCAGGTGTCGACTTCTCGGGAGTACCGATGCGTTCACGCGCGGCCGAGAACTCGCCCGTGGACAGGTCAACGGGTGCGGCCTTGATGCCGCTGCCTCCGAAGTCGATGCCAATCGGATCTGCCATGTGCCTCAACCTAGTCGTCATCGTTGGCCAGGTCAGACACGGTCAGCCTGTGATGAGCGACGCGAGCATGTCGCCGTACCCCTCGACCTGGCCTGGCGTGCGATCCGCCTCCCCCTGGCGGTGGTGCCTGTGGAGGTGATCCCGACGCCGTCGGCGCCCGCTGGGTCGGTGAGCCGACTTGGGCATGGCGCGGGTGCGCGGATGTTTGCGAATTGTTGACCGGCCGGGACTGCCATCCCTCACGGATCCGGGATATGAAGGAACTCGGCTGGTGTCGTCTGCGCCCGTTCTCGAGGAGCCCCATGTCCCATCGTCGTGCCCTGCGTGCCCTGCGACGTCCCGTCGCCCTCTTCGCTGCCGCGGCCACCGGGCTCGTGCCACTCCTTGCTGTCAGCCCTGCGGGCGCCGCACCTGACGCATCGGCTGTGGTCATCTCCGAGGTGTACGGCGGCGGCGCGAGTGGCGGGGCGACCTGGCAGCGCGACTACGTGGAGCTCCACAACCCCACCGACCAGCCGGTCGACCTCGCCGGCACGTCGGTGCAGTACCGCTCCGCCTCCGGCACGGGCAACCCCAGCGGCGTCACCGCGCTGGCCGGGACCATCCCCGCCGGTGGCCACTTCCTCGTCGCCGAGGGTGGCACCACAGCCGGTGCCCAACCACTTCCGGAACCCGATGTGAGCGGGTCGATCGGCATGTCCGCGACGGCCGGCACGATCTTCCTGGCGCGGCAGCCGACCGTCCTCACCGCACCTCCGACGGGGTCGGTCACCGGGAACCCCGCGATCATCGACGTGGTCGGCTACGGCAGCAGCACCACCTTCGAGACCAGGGCGGCACCAGCTCCGTCGATCACCACGTCCGTCGCCCGTGACACCGCAGGCAAGGACACCGACGACAACTCGGCGGACTTCACTGCCGGCCCCGGCACCCCTTCGGGCCAGGCCGGTGGCCCCACAGACCCGCCCGATCCGCCTACGACGAGGACGATTGCCGAGATCCAGGGAACCGGCCCCACCAGCCCGCTCGTGGGGCAGGCAGTGATCACCAGCGGCGTCGTCACGGCGCACTACCCGACCGGTGGGTTCAACGGGTTCTACCTGCAGACGGCCGGCACCGGCGGTGCGATCGACCCCGAGGTCCACCAGGCCTCCAACGCCGTCTTCGTCTTCGGCTCGGCGGCGGCGGGCGCGGTGCGGCTCGGGGACCACGTGCGGGTGACCGGGAAGGTCAGCGAGTTCATGGGGACAACCGAGATCACGCCCGCTGCAGCCGACGTCACCGTGCTGCCGGAGCCTGCCACGGTGCAACCCGCGAGCGTTGTACTCCCGAGGACGGAGGGTGCGCGCGAGTCCATGGAGGGGATGCTCCTCGCTCCGCAGGGTCCCTATACGGTCGCGAACAACTACGCCCTCAACCAGTACGCCGAGATCGGGCTGGCCGCCGGCAGCACGCCGCTCTTCACGCCCACAGAGGTGGCAGATCCGCACGATGCGGCCGCGATCGCGGCGATCAAGGCCGACAACGCGGCCCGCTCGGTGACTCTCGACGACGGAGCAACCGCGAACTTCTTCGCGGGCGCCAAGGACACCCCGCTGCCCTACCTCACGCAGGAACGCCAGATCCGGGTAGGTGCTCCCGTCACGTTCGCCCAGCCGGTGGTGCTCGACTGGAGGTTCGACACGTGGCGGTTCCAGCCGACCTCCCAGGTCACCGCCTCCGACGTGCCGCCGGTGACCTTCGGTCCCACCCGTACAGCCACACCAGGACCGACCGGCGGCAACGTGAAGATCGCGTCGTTCAACGTGCTCAACTACTTCCCGACCACCGGTGAGGACTTCGTGGACGCCGGCGGCACCTGCACCTGGTTCAACGACCGGGCCGGTGAACCGGTCACGGTGAGGGAGTGCACAGGTGCCGACGACGGACTCGGTCCGCGTGGGGCGGCGGACGACGGCGACCTGGCGCGGCAGCAGGCGAAGATCGTGAGCGCCATCAACGGCCTCGACGCCGACGTCGTCTCGCTCGAGGAGCTGGAGAACTCCGCCAAGTTCGCCCAGAACCGTGATGCCGCGGTCAGCACGCTGGTCGACGCCTTGAACGCTCAGCCCGGTGCCGGCCCCTGGAAGTTCGTGCCGACACCCGCGACAGCCGGCGACCAGGGCGACGAGGACGCCATCCGCACGGGGTTCATCTATCGCTCGTCGGTCGTCGAGCCGGTCGGTGTCGCGGTGATCGACGACGTACCCGTCTTCGCCAACGCGCGTGACCCGCTGGCGCAGGCCTTCGAGCCCATCGGCGGCTCGAAGTACTCCCGCTTCATCGTGATCGTGAACCACTTCAAGTCCAAGGGTTCCGGGCCTGACGACGGGACCGGGCAGGGCGCCTCGAACCAGGAACGCATTGCCCAGGCCAGGGAGGTCACCGAGTTCTCGGAACGGATGATGCTCGAGCTCGGCGCCGACAAGGTGTTCCTGTCCGGCGACTTCAACTCCTACACTCGCGAGGACCCGATGCAGACCCTGTACGACGCCGGCTTCACCGACATCGGCTCGGCTGAGTCTCCCGACGAGTACACCTATCTCTTCGACGGCACGGTCGGCTCGCTGGACCACGTGCTCGGCAACGTGGCGGCAATGAAGAGCGTCACGGGGGCGCACGTGTGGAACATCAGCTCGGTGGAGCCGGTGGCCCTGGAGTACAGCCGCTACAACTACAACGCGACCGACTTCTATGACGCGGGGCCCTACCGATCCTCCGACCACGACCCCCTGGTGGTCGGGTTGGACCTGCCCATCGGCCCGGTGGCGACGAGCACAACTGCCTCGGTCACCCCAGACCCTGCACGGATGCTCCTGGACCGACCAGTGGTCCACGTGAAGGTCGGCTCGACGGCTGGTGTGGTCGACGCAGGCCTGGTCGAGGTCCGGCAGCTGGGCATCCTGCTCGGTCGGGGCACCGTGCGAGACGGCGCCGCGGAGATCACCTTGCCGCGCTACCTCATACCCGGTCGGCACACGCTGAGAGTGCGCTACCTCGGTACAGCCGACACCGCGCCCTCGCAGACCACCACCACCTTCACCGTGGTGCCCCCACGACGTGGTTGAGACCCGACCCCAGACGCGTAGCACGGGACTAACCTGCGGCAGTGAGACGCGTCGTGGTGGTACTGCTGGCGCTGTTCCTGGTGAACCTGCCGTTCGTGCACCAGACCCTCACAGAACGCAAGGTGACCAAGTCGGGGCGTGACATCGAGGCGACGCTGGTCGACTCCCGGACGATCAACGGCCGACACTTCGTCGACTACCGCTTGCCGGCATCGATCGACAGGTCACGCACCCGCTACTCGGCACGGGTCGACGACGCGACCTACGAGGACGCCAAGGAGACGGACGTGCTCGCCGTGCGGGTGGTGCCCGGCGATCCCTCCGCCAACCGACCCACCGGTGAGGTGACGAGCTCCCTGTTCGGGATGGTCGCGATCATCGCCGATGTCGTGCTGCTGCTGGTGGCCGTCGTGTTCTGGCGACGGTGGCGCCGATGGTCGGTGCACGAGGTGGTGGCGGTCGGACCGGACGGCGTCACGCTCCGCTCGAGGGGCCAGACGCTGACCGTCATCGGCCCGGCAGCGTGGACCGAGAGGGTGCAGCCCGGTGACCGCGTCTCGGGGTCGATGCACCTGGTGGCCGAAGGCGACGTGGTTGCCGGATTGCCGCTCAGCGGGCTCGAGCAGGTGCGCGGTGCGTCGTACGTCGTGCGTGGGCAGGTGGTGGACACCCGTTCAGGCCGGGTGGACCTGGAGATGGCCGACGGGTTCCGGCTGACGGTGGAGACAGGCGATCACCGGATCCGCGCCGACATCCGGGACTCCACGGAGGTGCGCGGCACGCTTTGCTTCACCCCGACACTGCGCGGTGGCTGAGCCCTCCCGGACTCCGACTTTACATTCGACCGCCTCTTGTCAAATGACTGGACATCCCCTACCGTCGAGTCAGGGATTGACATTCTCCCTCCGAATGTAAAGCACCGAAGGAGACGACGATGGCGACAGCGGCCCGCACCCCATCTGCCAACACTCCATCTGCCCACACTCCAGCCGCCGACTGCGGGGTGGCGAACTCGACGGTCCCGCAGGGCTCCAGCGCCCGGTGGACCGACAAGAAGCGGTACCTCTGGCTGATCGGGCTGGTCGTGCCCTCGCTCGCGGTGGTCGCGTTCCTCGGTCATCAGCTCACCGGATGGGGCATCTGGCTCTGGATCGGTCCGATCGTCATCCTGGGCGTCGTACCCGCGATCGACCTGGTGGCGGGCCTGGACCGCTCCAACCCGCCGGACGACGTCATCGAGCGGCTCGAGAACGACAAGTACTACCGGTGGATCACCTACCTGTTCCTGCCGATCCAGTACCTCGGCTTCTTCGGCGCCTTCGTGTGGATCGCCCAGCCCGGCTGGCTAGGCGTTGACGAGCTGTCCACGATCGGAAAGCTCGGTGTCGCCATCTCCATCGGCTGCATCGGCGGGATCGGCATCAACACCGCCCACGAGCTCGGCCACAAGAAGGAGAGCCACGAGCGCTGGCTGTCGAAGATCGCGCTCGCCCAGAGCTTCTACGGCCACTTCTACATCGAGCACAACCGCGGCCACCATGTCCGCGTCGCGACCCCGGAGGACCCGGCCAGCAGCCGGCTCGGCGAGAACTTCTACCAGTTCTGGCCGCGCACGGTCGGCGGCTCGTTGAAGAGCGCCTGGCGGATCGAGAAGAGGCGTTACGCCCGCAAGGGCAAGCACCCGTTCCGGATCGGGAACGACGTACTCAACGCCTGGCTGATGTCGACAGTGCTGTGGGGCGCATTGATCGCGACCCTCGGCATCGGGATCCTTCCCTACCTGGTGATCCAAGCGATTGTCGGCTTCTCGCTGCTGGAGGTCGTCAACTACATGGAGCACTACGGCATGCTGCGCCAGAAGGTCGGTGTCGGCGACCGGCAGCGCTACGAGCGGGTCGACCCCAGCCACAGCTGGAACTCCAACAACATCGCGACCAACGTGCTGCTCTACCACCTGCAGCGACACAGCGACCACCACGCCAACCCGACCCGCCGCTACCAGACCCTGCGCGACTACGAGGAGTCCCCCGTGTTGCCGACCGGGTACGCCGGGATGATCGTCCTCGCGATCGTCCCCGCCATCTGGCGCCGCGTGATGGACCCCCGCGTCGTGGCCCACTTCGGCGGCGACCTCTCCCTCGCGAACATCAGCCCCCGCAAGCGGGACAGAGTCCTGGCGAAGTACAGGAAAGAAGGTGCAGCGCCAGCACGTGAAGCGCTAGCAAGAGCCGAGACGGCGCAACTGGATCGAGACGATCGAAGGTGCAGCGCGAGAACGAGAAGCGCGAGGAAGAGCCGAGACGGCGGAAATGGATCGGGGGAGCGAAGCGGAGGAGACCGGCTTGCGCCGTCTCGGCGACCCCACACGCGGCGCGCGAGCCAACGGCGAAGCGCACCCCGAAGGGGTTGGCCTGAAACCGCAACCACAAAGGGTTGGCCTGAAACCGCAACCAAAACCGCAACCCGAGGACGAGGTCCTCGCAGCCCGCTGTCCTTCCTGCGGCTACACCTACGACGTCACGCGCGGCGACGAGCACGAGGGCTTCGCTGCCGGAACAGCCTGGGCCGACGTACCCGAGAGCTGGTGCTGCCCGGACTGTGGCGTGCGCGAGAAGGTCGACTTCGTTCCCGTCGAGTCCCAGCTCGCTCGCCGCGGCTGACCGAACGTCATACGAGGTGGTCGCTACTGCCGCCACACCGTATGACGTTCCGGCGGAGGTCATCCGAAGTGGTCGCCACTGCCGCCACACCGTATGACGTCCCGCCGACCGCTCACTGCTAGACGCAAGGCTGGCGCTCGCCTGTCACCAACGTCCGTGCCCGGAGACCTAAGGTGGACCGCATGAGCTCGCTGGCCTCTGCCCCGGTCACCCACCGTGACCGCCTGCTGTCGGCGGCTGCGCGCTTCACTGCCGAGCACGGCTGGGGCGCCCTGACCATGGCCAAGCTGGCGGATCTCATCGGGGTCAGCCGCCAGACGGTCTACAACGAGATCGGTGGCAAGCCCCAGCTGGCGGAGGCCATGGTGCTGCGCGAGCTCGAGCTGTTCCTGGACCTCGTCGACTCGGCGTTCCAGGACAACCCCGACGACCTCGTGAGCGCCATCGAGACAGCGGCCTTCCGGGTCCTCGACCTCGCCCGTTCCGACCCCCTGCTGCACGCGATCCTCAGCAGCAGCCAGGGGGCGAGCAGCGAGCTCCTGCCCCTGTTGACGACCAACTCCGAGCCGCTTCTCGGCGCGGCCGGCCAGATGATCCGAGCGCACGTTGCGACCTACGACGTGCGCCTGGAGGAGCATCGCATCGAGGCGCTCATCGACATGGTCGTGCGGCTCGTGCTCAGCCACGTGATGCAGCCCGCGGCTCAGCCGGCGCACACGGCAGAGACGATCGCGTGGATCGCCGAGCGGGTTCTCAACGACTGAACGTTGCCAGGGCTGACCCTCGCAGGGAGGCTCACGACGCACGCGCCCTCCTAGACTTCGCCCATGGCCACCACCGAGACGCGCATGCTCCTACTCGGAGCCGTGGCCATCTTCGAGCCCGTTAACGGCTACCAGATCCGACGCGAGCTGATGTCGTGGGGCGTGGAGTCGTGGGCGAACATCAAGCCCGGGTCCATCTACAACGGCTTGGCCACGCTGGCCCAACGCGGCGACCTGGTGCGACATGACCTGCAGGACGGAAGTCGTGACGTCGCTGTCTACGAGCTCAGTGACGAAGGGCGTGCCGAGTTCAGGCGGCTCTTCTCCGAAGCGCTCACCGAGGTGCGACCGACGACACCGCTTGCCTTCCAGACGGCGATCTCGATGCTGAACCTGGTCGAGCGGAAGGAGGCGACGGACCTGCTGCAACGGCGGTTGGCGAACCTGGAGAGCTGGGTCGAGCAGAACAGGCCGAACCCCCATCAGGCACAGCACGTCCCGCCGCACGCCCTGGCGATGTTGGACTACTGGGGCCGGGTGGCCAAGGTCGAGCGCGAGTGGCTGCTCGACCTGCTGTCCCGCATCGAGCGCGGTGAGCTCGCCTTCCTCGGCGAGCCCATGGACTGGGTTCCCGCTGAGGACGATCCAGGGCATCAGATGACCTTCGACCGTGAGCGCTACCTGGGGCTGCTCCGACGCTGATTCCCATGCGTCGTACGCCGGAAACCCGATGAGTTTGTCGGCGCCGGCTGGTCTACTCGCTGAATTGGGGTTGACATCGTGTGTTCAACCTTGAACACTGCCTATTCAAGGCACGGTGTTCAACCTTGAACACCGTCGAGATGGTTCCGGAGAAGGGGCTGGCATGATCCAGGCACGTGGGCTGGTGCAGACGTTCCACACCAAGCAGGGGCGCAAGAAGGTCGAGGTCAAGGCCGTCGACGGCGTCGACCTCGACGTGGCCGAGGGCGAGGTGGTCGGCTTCCTCGGTCCCAACGGTGCCGGCAAGACGACAACGCTGCGCATGCTGACCACGCTGCTGCGCCCCGATGCCGGGACGGCCACGGTCGCCGGCTTCGACGTGGTGAAGCAGTCCGGGGATGTCCGCCGCAGCATCGGCTACGTCTCGCAGGCCGGCGGAGTCTCCTCCTACGCCCGAGCGGGTGACGAGGTCGTGGACCACGGCATGCTCTATGGACTCAGCCAGGCCAAGGCCACCCAGCGCGGCCAGGAGCTGTTCGAGCAATTGGAGCTGCCGGGGCTGTGGCAACGCACACCCAAGCAGATGTCAGGGGGCCAGAAACGTCGCCTGGACATCGTGATGGGACTCGTCCACGACCCGACCCTGATCTTCCTCGACGAGCCGACCACCGGCCTCGACCCGCAGGCCCGGGCCAACCTGTGGGAGCACATCGCCAACCTGCGCAGCGAGCGCGGTGCGACCGTCTTCCTGACGACGCACTACCTCGACGAGGCCGACGCGCTGAGCGACCGGATCATGATCATCGACCAGGGCAAGATCGTCGCCAGCGACACCGCCGAGAACCTCAAGGCGGCTGTCTCCGGTGACCAGGTCGACATCGAAGTCGCCGACCTGACCTTCCTCAGCGAAACAGCGAGGGCACTCGAGACCATCGCCGGCGTCGTGGAGGTCGACGGCCACCACGTGCGCGGCCGGGTCTCCCGGGCGGGCCGCGCCCTGCCCAGCCTGCTGCGCGACCTGGACCGCAACGGCATCGACCTCGACTCCATCGAGGTCATCCGCCCAACCCTGGACGACGTCTTCCTCACCCTCACTGGCCGGTCACTGCGCGACGCCGAGGCGGCGCAGTCGGACCAGACCCCCGTACTCGAAGGAGCAGAGCTGTGACATTCGTACGCGAGAGCTTCATCGTCTTCCGCCGCCAGATCCGGATGAACCTGCGCAACCCCGCGTGGGTCCTGATCGGCGTGATGCAGCCCGTCCTCTACCTCGTCCTGTTCGGCCCGCTGCTCAAGCCGCTCGTCGACGACTTCGGAGTCGAGAACCCCTACACGTTCCTGGTCCCGGGCCTGTTGGTCCAGCTGGGCATGTTCGGGGCGTTCTTCGCCGGCTTCGGGCTGATCGGCGAGTGGCGCGAGGGTGTGGTCGAGGCCGAGCGCGTCACACCTGCCAGTCGCACGGCACTGCTGGTCGGCCGGCTCAGCCGCGACGTGGCGCAGCTGTTCGTGCAGGCCCTGATCCTGGTCGGCCTCGGCTGGGCGATGGGGATGCGGGCGCCCGTCGACGGTGTGATCCTCGGCGTACTGCTGACTTTGCTGGTCGGCGGAGCCTGCGCGGCCGCCTCCAACGCGCTTGCCCTGACGACGAAGAGCGAGGACGTGATGGCGCCGGTCATCAACATGGTGATGATGCCGGTCCTCTTGCTTTCGGGGATTCTGCTGCCCATGACGATCGGGCCCGACTGGCTGCAGCGGGTCAGTGACTTCATGCCCTTCCGGTGGATCGTCGACGCCGTCCGCGACACCTTCGTCGGCGACCTCTCCAGCAGCCACATGCTCTGGGGCACGACCTGGTCGCTGGTCCTATTCGCCCTCGCGACCTGGTGGGGTACTGCGGTCTTCCGCAAGGAGAACGCCTAGGACTCTGACTCCCGCCCGCGGCAAGGTGGCGGCAGTTACGCTCGAAGTGGAACGACCGCAGGTAGCGATACGGGGAGCCGGAGGAACGTCCATGCGCGAGCTGTCCAGGCGCGAGGTGGTGGTCCTGGGCACGGTCGGGGCGCTCGCCACCGCCTGTGGCACCCCCAAGGCACCCGGTCAGGGCAGTGGTGACAGGTCTGACTCCACGCGCGGTGGGCCGGTCAAGCCCGTCTCTGACAACCTGGCCGTCGACCCCCCGACGAGTCTGAAGGGCGCCCTGTTCTCCACTGACGTGCTGATCTACAGCGTGAACACGCTGGACAAGTCGATCATCGAGAACACCCGGAAGCTCAAAGGGGTCCTTGGCGTCGAGCTGATCTCGATGGGGCAGTTCTTCGTCGACGAGCAGGAGGTCACCTACGCAGCGGTGGACCCCCAGACCTTCTGGCGCTACACCCAACCCGGCACCGCGCAGACGCAGGCGGTCTGGGACCGGGTGGCGGGCGGTGAGATGGCAGTCGAACCCGCGATGGGGCGCAAGATCCAGGAGCAGGACGGGTACATCGCCGTCAGCAACGAGTCGGCGGCGAAGCGGATCCACGTAGGTGCCTACGCCCAGCTTCTCGCGCCCACCGTCGCTAGGCGCATCGACGCAGTCGTCAACTACAAGTGGGCCGATCCGCTGGGGATGCGCAAGGACAACGCGATCATCGTGGGGATGGATGCGACCTCACCGCAGAGCATCCGCAAGCAGCTGCAGAGGTCCGCCGGCAGAGACGCCAGCGTGCAGATCCTCGGACCGGACCTCGACCTCGGCGCCAACCAGACGGCATTCCTGACCGGGGGCTCGGTTGCCGCGGCGGTCGGTTCGTTCAGCTATCGCGCCAATCCGAACGGCACGGTCACTCCGGATCCGCGCTGGGTGGCGGCCAACATCCGCACCGAGCAGATGCCGATCATCGGAAGGGTCACCGGCCACCGGGTGATGCTGCCGCAGCTCCGGGGGGCACTCAACGCGATCGCCACCAGGGGCCTGAGCAGCAAGATCCACACCTACGACGGCTGCTACGTGCCGCGCTTCATCGCCCACAACCCTGCGAGGGGCCTGAGCTTCCACACCTTCGGCACCGCGATCGACCTGAACGCCTCCACCAACTACCGCGGGATCGCGGGCGACATCGACCGCGGCGTGGTCGACATCTTCAAGGATTGGGGCTTCGCCTGGGGCGGCGACTGGAACTACACCGACCCGATGCACTTCGAGCTGGCCAACCTGGCCAAGGCCCGCTGAGGGCCACCCAGTCGGCCGCGCATCGACGCCGCTAGCCTCGACCCCATGCGAGCAGTCCAGGTGACCCGACCCGATGGCCCGTCCGCGATCAGCATCGAGGAGGTACCCGAGCCGACAGCCGATGGACCCTTCGGACCGCAGGTGCTCCTCGACGTACACGCGATCGGGATCTCCTTCCCCGACCTGCTGCTGAGCAAGGGTGAATACCAGATCAAGCCCGACCCTCCATTCACCCTCGGCGTCGACTTCGCGGGCGTCGTACGGTCTGCGCCGGGGGACTCTGGCTTCTCCGAGGGCGACCGTGTCGCTGCCTGCCTGAGCCACGGTGGCGCCTCCGAAGTGGTCGGGCTCGGCCCCGACAGTGTCTTCCGTCTGCCCGACAGCTTCAGCTTCGAGCAGGGCGCTGCCATCCCGATGAACTACCTCACTGCCCACTTCGCCCTCGCCGAGCGGGGATCGCTGAAGAAGGGCGAGACCGTGCTGGTGCACGGTGCCGCGGGGGGCGTGGGCACCGCGACCATCCAGGTCGCCAAGGGGTACGGCGCCCGCACCATCGCCGTCGTGTCCACCGACGAGAAGGGCGAGATCGCACGCCGGGCCGGCGCCGACGAGGTCGTCCTCGTGGATGGGTTTCTCGAGGCGGTGAAGGACCTCACCAAGGGTGAGGGCGTCGACATCGTGCTGGACGTCGTCGGCGGCGATCTGACCACCGACTCGCTGCGCTCGCTCGGCACCCAGGGGCGCCTGCTAGTCGTCGGCTTTGCCGCCGGGGAGATCCCCGCGGTCAAGCTCAACCGGCTGCTACTGAACAACATCGACGTCCGCGGCGTCGGCTGGGGGGCCTACGCGATGTTGCGCCGTGGCTACATGCGCCACCAGTGGGAGGAGCTGCTGCCGATGATGGAGTCCGGCGTGATCGACCCCCCGATCGGAAGGGTCTACCCGCTCGAGGAGTTCGGCCAGGCTCTCCAGGAGATGGAGGACCGCAAGACCCTCGGCAAGTCGGTCGTCACCCTGCGCTGACCGTCGGGCTGAGCGTCAACCGGTCGGTCGGCAATGGAACGCGGCGTCGAGCGACCACCTCATGGACGCACAACCTAGGTTGTGGACATGACGCCGATCGACGTTGCCCGTTCCCTGCACCGTGCCCTGGAGGAGGGCCAACACGGCGAGGCGCTCCGTCGGCTGTTCACCGAGGACGCCGTCACGATCGAGCACCCGAACGCCGTCAATCCCGCAGGTGGAACGACCCATCTCGAAGAAATGCTCGCTGCTTCCGAGCGCGGCGGTCAGTTGCTGAGCTGGCAGAGCTACGACGTGAGCGATGCGATCGAGTCAGGCGAGACCGCGATCCTCCGTCTGCGCTGGACCGGGACGGTCTCGCAGGACATCGGCCCGTTCACGGCAGGCCAGCAGCTCGTCGCGCACATCGCGCAGTTCGTCACCGTGAGGGGTGACCGGGTGAGCCGGGTGGAGACCTACGACTGCTACGAGCCGTTCGGACAGACCTGATCCGCGTCCCTCGCCCGGCCAGGCCCGAAGGTCGTCGGTGGCGCACACGTCATACGAACTGGCGGCAATGACGACCAGCTCGTATGACGTCTCGCGGGAGGTCATACGAAGCGGCTGCTATCGCGACCAGTTCGTATGACCTGACTCGGGCCAAGCTAGTGCGTACCTCGTCAGTTGATCTGGGCGAGTGCGTCGCGTAGGTCGGGGGGTAGCGGGTCTTCGGCGGTGACGGTGTGCTGGCCGACGCGGATGCGCACGGTGCGGTAGCGGCGGGTGGTGCGGACGAAGCGCTTGATGGACCACCCGGTAGCGGACTCGACGAACCGGGTGACGGCGAGCGCGGCGAACACGATGGTCAGGTGGGCTTCGATCGATTCACGCTTGTGGTGGTAGATCGGCCGAGCACGCAGGTCGTGCTTGGACATCCGGAAGCTCTTCTCGATGTGCCACAGCTGGTGGTAGGCGCCGATCACGAACTGCGGTGAGGCGTCGACGAGGTTGGTGGTGTAGCCCTTCCAGCCGGCCAGCGCGCGCGTCTTGGCCTCGAGTTCCCGGTTCACGCTCTTGGTACCGCCGGAGAGTTGGACGTAGCGGTTGCGCTTGACCGCGACCTTCCCCGCGACGGCGTTCTCGGCTTTGCCGACTTGCTCGTCGATGCCCTTCAGCGTCTTGCGGGCGCGGGCGGCGCGGTATTGGTAGTGGATCACCCGGTCGCGTTGCCCGCGGTCCTTCTCGACCTGCGCAGCGGGCCAGGGCTGGGTCAGCACGAGCCCGTCAGGGATCGCCTCGCCCTCGTGGTCTTGGTGCCACTTCTTCACCTGGTACGGGACGTCGGGGATCTTCGCGCCCAGGACGAACGACAGGTGCGCATCCTCGAGTGCCTGCTGGTTCCAGGCCGAGATCATCCCGGCGTCGGCGACCACGGTGACGTCTTCCAGGCCGTGGGCGGCCTTGAACGCCTCGATCACCGGGAGCATGGTCTGGGTCTCGGCTTTGTTGCCCTCGAACGCGGTGATCTGCAACGGGAACCCGGTCGCGTCGGTGAGCAGCCCGAGGGTGATCTGTGGCTCGTGTCGTCGTTCCTTGGAGAACCCCGATTCCCGGAACCCGTCGCCCTGATCGGTCTCGAAGTACAAGGTAGTCACGTCGTAGAGCACCAGCGATGCAGGCCCCAGCGCTGCCCGCGCCGCGGACGCGGCGGTCAGCGCGTCACGCCACTCCTGCTTCGCGTAGACCGGTAGGCGCCGCTTGATCGTGCGGTAGGAGGCGGACTTGATACCGACCTCGTCGATAACCCGAAGACTGTCTTCCTTGCTAGTCGGCTCGATGATCCGCGCGAGCACGAGCCGCCGGAACACTTCGTCCCCACCGGCCGCCTGATCGAACCCGAGGGCATCGTAGGCGCGAGACAGTGCGTCCCACAGATGCCCCATCCGCGAGCCGATGATCTCCAGCGGCCCGCCCGACGCGGCCGCCGCAGCGACCTCCAGCCCAAGATCGAGCTCAGCTTGGCCCTCATCGATCCGCTGCTTCGCAGCGGCCTTCAACGCCTCGACGTCCTCGGGTGTATGCGCCGAGCCGAGATGCTCGATCCTGCGCGAACCACGCCGCGACGAATGCACAATCTGGACCGCCGTAGCGCCCGACGAGGTCTTCACCGTCCGCACGTACGCCACCCGAGAACCCTAGGGACGCCCGGCTAGTGCGCAAATCCGTCAACGCCCGAACCCATCGCCGCAGGTCAGCGCGCCACGCCCTCGCTCAACCCCGAATCCTGGCCCGAGTCAGGGAGGTCATACGAAGCGGCTGCTATCGCGACCAGTTCGTATGACGTTGGCGTGCGAAGGGCCCCGCTTGCGCGGGACCCTTCGTCACCCCCTACCCCCGGTCCCCCCGAGGTCCAGTGCCGGCGTTCAGCCGGCGGGTGCGAGCTCGGCCTTCGTACCGAACGTGAAGAACAGCAGGTCGGTCATCTCGAACTTGCCTGGTCGCGGACCGAGATTCGGACGCCACGCCGGGTCGCGCACGATCGAGAACCGGCTGCCCTCCATGGCCCGGTGGAAGGTCTCGGCAACGATCCGGGCGCCCACGCCCTTGAGTCGGCCGCCGTTGTGCTCCGCCTCGCGCAGGATGTAGAACCACAGCGGCGTCCGGGTGGCCACCGCATCCCTCTCCGCAGCAGTCAGGTGATCGAGCTTGGCTCCCCGTCGGCCGTTCAGGATCTGTGAGCGGCTGAGCGGCGCGACGTTGACACCCAGGCTCTTAAGCCGGGTCACCATCTGCTGGCCGCTGGCGAGCTTGACCATGTTGGCCCGCGTCAGGTTGCGGAACGCCAGGTTGCGCGGCAGCTGTGGCACGTTCTCGTCGCCGCCGAACGTGCTGGGTGGCAGAAAGGCGAGCGGATCGGTCAGCCGCGTGTCTATCCGCATCGCCATGTTGACGCCACTGTCCGGAGCTGCGAGAGCGGGCTTGCCGCCAGCAGGGAAGTCATACATCCGCCGCCAGTCCGCGATCCAGCTGCTGATCAACCGTCTCTCGCCGCCGAGGTCGCCACCCATGGCCGAGAAGGCGAACATGTAGTCCAGTGATCCATCGGTCCCCGGAAATTGGGCGTTCCAGTTGTAGTCGCTGCGAATCATGCTGTGCCCGAGCCGGAACGCCGCCACCGAGAACTCGATCGGCATCGTCGGTACGTCGGTCGGTGCCGCACCGGGCTCGACCAGCTTGCGTCCTCGGGACCACACGTCGTTGACCACCGCGGGCGCACAGATGCGCGGGAGGAAGTCGTGGCGCAGCATCCACTGGTAGTGCAGTGTCGTCCGCTTCCGTGCACGCGTGAAGCGCTGCGGGGTCGGAAGGGTGGCCGACACCTTGTCGACGACCTTGTTGTGGAAGTTGATCATCGCCAGGTGGGTCTGGGCGACGATCAGGTTCTCGTCATTGCGGGGATCGGGAATCAGCGCCTTTCGCTTGGCGACCGGTCCCGGCCCAGTGCCGACGCGCGGGAGGTCATGCCGGGCCTTGGCCTTCACGCCCGCTGCAGGGATCGTCGTACCGACCTTGAGGTGGAGGCCATCGGGCTCGTAGAACTTTGCGGACTCGGGGTTGCCGGGCCCGGCGGCGTACAGCGAGTCGAGGTCGAGCCGCGGCGAGCGAGCCTGGAGCAGATCCCCGGGGGCCACGTCCTCACCGAGCATCACATCGGTAACGTCCATGGTCAGGTCGTGGTCGACGAACTGTCCGAGGTAGGTGTAGCCGGCCGGGATACTGCCACTTCCCCCGCCGCCGACGACCATCGCGCGGGCAAGCTTCCTGGTGATCCTCGCGTTCAGCGCCGTGCCCTGCGGGCCGACGCGGGAGAACCGGAATGGCGGGGCCGTCGCTCTGTCGAGGTCGCGAGGGGCTGGCGCCTTCGGGTTCTCAGACTCGATCATCGGGTCGGGCTCGTCGCCGGAACGTCCACCGACCTGGGTGGTGAGCAGACCCTCGCCCTCGATGTAGAACGTCTCTGACCCGTGCTTCATGTGCCCTGCCGGCATTGCTAGCCCTTCCCTCGAGAACTCTGGACCCGACGACCAGGAGTGGTCGGCCACCGGCCTGATACGTAGTCGGCGGTCCCCGTTTCGTCGGGTCCACATTCGCACCGGCTCAGGTGTCCTGCCCAGCCACCGCGCCGGTCCAGCTGGAGACGACGTACGGCGAGGTGGACCGCGCGGTCAGAGGCTCAGACCGACCCGCTTCAGCCAGCCGGTCGTGCGAACGTCTCGGCCGCGACCCACGCCCGGAACCGCTCCAGGCCAACCGCGTCGACCAGGCCAGAGGTCTGCGACGGCTGGCTCAGCAGCGCACGGACCTTGCGCTCGAGCTGCTCCCCGATCAGTTCCAGCCGGATCTCGACCTCGTCAGGGGTGCAGACTCGAGGACCGCCGAGGTAGAAGACGTTGAAGTCGGTGTCGAGGGCAGGGTCGACCTCGCGGTCCTCCGGTGTGGTGACCGCGTGCAGGAGCACTGGACTGTATGGGAGCTCCGCGACAGCTCGGTCCACCCAGCTACCGACGGTTCGATGGTCCGGATGACCTGTGACCCCGTCGGGTCCGAAGGTCAGCACGGTGTCGGGGTGGATGTCCGCCAGGATCCCCACGAGCCTCGCGACTGCCGCGGCCGGGTCGACGGCGTCGCAGCCGCCGTCCTCGTAGTCGAGCCACAGGTGCTCGGCCACACCCAGCACGCCGAGGGCTTCCTCGAGCTCGCGTGTGCGCAGCCGGCTGAGCTCCTTTCTGCCCGCCGCCGACGAGTCCGGTCCGCCCGCTTCTCCACGCGTTGCGGTCACGCAGACCACCCGTTGCCCCTGGTCACGCAGCGCCGCGGCGAGCCCGCCCGACAAGTAGGTCTCGTCGTCCGGGTGCGCCCAGACGGCCACCGTGGTGCCGAGCCGGGACAGGTCGTTCGTCGTCATGTCAGTGGGGTCATGTCAGCCGGGTCATGTCAGTGGGGTCATGTCTCGGGCTGTCACCGAACCCAGCGGGGCGTCCCTGGCGCTCACGATGGAAGGAGGCGGCATGGCGACGCACTCTATCCACGAAGCCGGGACCTCGACCGCGGCTCAGGAACTGATCTCGGAGAAGAACGAGCACACGTCTGCTGCAAAGAGAAGCGGTGCCTCGAGCGGTGCGAAGTGCCCGCCAGCAACCATGGGCTCCCACCTCACCACGTTGTAGAGACGCTCGACCCAGCTGCGGGGCGGGAGCTCGACAGCATCCGCGAACAGGGGTACGGCGGTCGGCACCGTGACGCGTAGGCCCCTCAGGTCGGCGGGGTGGCGTCGGTTGTCGGCGTAGTCACGCATCGAAGGTCCGATGCAGCCCGTGATCCAGTAGAGCGTGAGTATGTCGAGCAGACCCTGCCGGACTCGTTCCGCGTCCGGGCTTGCCTGGGGTGAGTGTGGATCGAGAATCGCCGGGTCGGCGACCCACTCGTGCCACTTCTCCCCGACCCACCCGGCCAAGCCCGACGGCGAGTCCGTGAGCGCGTAGGCGAGTGTCTGGGGGCGGGTCGACTGGATCGCCTTGTAGCCGCCACCGATCTCCCAGAATGCTGCGTCGACGCCCAGCCACTCCTGCTCGGCCGCGTTCGGCGCTGGCGACGCTGTGGCGGGATCTGGGAACAGCTCGAGCGTGCCAAGGTGCAGGCCCATGACGCGATCTGGTTGCTGCAGGGCCATCAACGTGGCCACACCCGAGCCGAAGTCACCGCCGCCAACTCCATACCGGTCGAAGCCGAGCTCGCCCATCAGCAGGTGCCACAGGCGGGCGGTCTCGGCGTAGTTGAAAGGCCGGTTCGGACGGGTCGACCACGCATAGCCCGGCAGCGAGGCCACGGTGACGTCGAAGCCCGGCCCGGGCAGACCATGGGCGGCGGGATCGACGAGCAGGTCCAGGACCGGCAGGTACTCGGCAAACGCGCTCGGCCAGCCGTGGGTGAGCACCAGTGGCATCCCATCGCCGGACACGGCATCAGCGCGGACGACATGGATCGACACGTCCTCGATGTCGGCCAGGAGATGTTCGTAGGCAGACCAGCCGAGTGTCGGCGTGGAAGAAGTCACCCGCACCGCCCAGTCCCGGCACAGCGACTGCAGCCATTCCAGATCGGTGCCGTGCGACCAGTCGCCAGTCGGGGCAGGCGGCGGCCAGCGGGTTCGCCCAAGCCGGTCAGCCAGGTTGCGGAGCACGGCTGGATCGACCTCAGGCGTGAAGGGGCGGACGGTCATCGTGACGCCCAGTGTCCTCCGGAAACCGCAGAGTTCGGCGCGGCGGCACCCAAGTCGTCCTCAAGTGTTAATCGGCCGTTTGGACCGCCCGGCGCGCCGGGACCGAACTTTGTACCTCTCAGGTGCTGAACTTCCCTATATCAGTCAAAGCGTGCTCGATCGCGAGGCGGGGCTGGGCTGCTGCCGATGCTCGTCGGGCCTGTCACGAAAGGTTGTCCGATGAGCGATCTTGGTGCTCAGATCGTCGTGTTGGCGCCCAATTTCAATTCCGAGGGAGTTGTCGAGTGGGGCGTCAAGAACATCATTCCCCTGATCCTTCTCGTGGTCGGTATCGGCATCATCGCCAGTGCCCGGAAGGGCCAGATGAGCCAGAACGCCATGACGGTCACCAACATCATGCTGGGCTGTGTGGTCATCGCGGGCGCGGCGCTCTTCTACGGATTCGCAGACAGCATCGCTAGTTTCGTGTTCTCGAGCTGATCGGGGTGTTGGTCCGCCCCGATGACGAGGTGTACCGAGTCGACGCGGTCTGGCTCGGTCCACAGGGGTTGACGTTTCCCTGGACGGCGCGTTACTCGGCGTACGGCATCTGGGTCGTGCTGTTCGTCGGCGTCCTCGTCGTCGAGGCTGTGCTGCCGATGAGGGTGAGCATGCCGCCTGTCTGGGAGCTGGTCCTGACGATCCTGGTCACCTATGCGCTGACCGGTGTGATCGACCACGACCGTCCCCTGATCAGCGTGTGGCAGCTGCTCCGCTGGGAGCTCAGGGCACCGCGTGCTCCTGCCGCTGACCGGCCCGTGCGCACCAACGCATCGTCGCTTCGACTGAGGGAGAACCATGTTCGGACCATCTCGAAGTGACAAGACGGCCGATGTCCCATTGGCGCTGCGCTACATCGAGGACAACGTGTGCTTCACCCGCAACGAGGCCTGGGCCTGGTTCGTGTTGCCGACCCAGCCGTGGGCATTTCGATCTGACCGTCAGCGGGAGCAGCTCGTGCACGGCGTTTGCGACGGGCTCGCCTGGCTGGCCGGGCACCGTCTTCACCTGCGGATCACCTCGCGGCCCTATCCCACGGCGGAGTGGGCCAAGCGGCTGCACGAGCTGACGCCCGCCGCGCTCGAGACTCCCGGTGTCGAGACCTGGTCGGAACACATGGTGACGTTGCAGAAGCACCTGCGGAACCAGACCATGGCCGACAAGCAGGTCTACCTCGGCGTCCGCCTGGCCAGCCGCCCTCCCTCTCATCGGCTGATCTCGGCCGTGTGGCGGCACCCGGGCAACATCGAGCACGCCCGGCTGTTGTCCAAGGTGGAGCAGGTCACCGAGACGGTGACGTTGCCGGGGCTCGAAGGGTCGCCCGGCGACGGCACGCGAGATGGAGTGGCTGGTACGCCGGTCGATGGGGATCGGGCTGCCGGCGCCGGCGTCGCTCTGCCCTGCGGAGCAAGGCAAATGGGGTCCCGAGGACCTGCACAGCTTCGCCGACTCGGTCGAGTACGCCGCAACCCCGCTGGGCCGCACCGTCAAGCTGACCAGCCGCGGCCTGCACGAGCCGGTGGAGCGACACGTTGCGGTGATGTCGGTTGGCCGGCTCGAGGAGATGGAGGTGCCCGATCCCGGCCGGGAGCCGTGGTTGGCGCACACCGACCGACTGCCGTTCCCGGTCGAGTGGTCATGCCAGATGGACGTCCTGACGGGCGTGGAGGCGCGAAGAGCGATCCAGCAGAAGCTGCTCGTGGTCAGGGACATGCAGCGTCACTACGCCGAGCACGACCTCGACGAACCGTTGGCGCTGGGGCGCCAGGCAAACCAGGCCCGCGTCGTCGAGGACCAGATGACCCGCGGGATGGAGGTGGCCGCTGCCCGGATCCATGGCTGGTTCCGGCTGGCGGTCGCCGGACGAACCCAGGAGGAGTGTCTCGAGCGAGCGCGGCGAGTGACGACCTCGTTCAGGGCGCGGCGGGTGGGCATCGAGCATCCTCGAGGGCAGTACGGCCTGATGCGCGAGTTCATTCCCGGCGAGCCGGTTTCCACGGCGGCGTACCGTCGGCGGCTGCCCGCGGTCTACGTCTCCGCCGGTGTCCCCACGGCGTCGAGCCGGCTCGGGGACCGGCGCGGCCCCTACATCGGCTACACGGTGGGGTCGTCGCGACGAGCCGTCATGTTTGACACGCACTACGCGACCGAGATCCGCGAGACCTCGGGACTGGTGCCCGTCGTGGGTGGGCTCGGTGCGGGCAAGAGCGTGCTGCTCGGGCTGCTGACCTACGAGGCGGTACGCCGAGGCATTCCGGCCGTCGTACTCGATCCTTCGGGCCCGCTCGCCCGGCTGACCGAGCTGCCGGAGCTGAAAGAGCATGCCGAGCACCTCGACCTGACCGCGGCGGCCAGCGGCACCCTCAACCCGTTCGACGTCGTTGCCACGCCTGCCCGCAGTGGCTTCCCGACCGACGACGCCTTCCACGAGGCGGAGGTGCTCGCGTCCCAGGACCGCAAGCTGCTCGCGATGGACGTCATCAAGATGCTGCTGCCGCCGTCGGTGAGCGCACTTCCGCAGACCTCGCTCGTGATCTCCGACGCAGTTCGCGCCACGGGCGGTGACCGAACGTCCTCCCTGTGGAACATCGTGGAACACCTCGACCGGCTCGACGAGTCACATGGCGGGGTAGTGGCCAACTACCTGCGCGACATGGCCGAGCTGCCACTCTCCCGGTTGTTCTTCCCCAAGGCGGAGCCGGGCGCTGCCCGGATGAGCTCGATGCTGACGGTGCTGACGATGCCTGGGCTGGTGCTGCCTCCCCGGTCCGTCCCCCGCGAGCACTGGTCCACCTCGGAGCAGCTGGCTGTGCCGCTGCTGCACCTGGCCGCGTGGTACGCCACCCGTGCCGTCTATGGCCGGGACATGCAGAGCAGAAAGCTGGTTGCGCTCGACGAGACCCACTTCCTGGGGGACTGGTCCGCGGGGCGGGCGCTCTTCACACGGCTGGGCCGCGACTCGCGCAAGTGGAACACCTGCGTTCTCGCGTCCTCCCAGAACCCCGCGGACGTCCTCGGCATGGACGTCGCCAACTTCATGTCGGCGGCTTTCGTGGGACGCATCGAGGACGAGGACGCAGCCAAGGACGGTCTGCGGATGCTGCGGGTGGCGACCGGTGTCGGCTATGAGAGGGCCCTGGCGACCCTCTCCTCCGGCCGGGGTCAGTCGTCGTTGCGCGAGTTCGTGATGAGGGACGTCGACGGCAACGTGGACAAGGTCTGTGTGGACCTGTCCGCGAACCCTGGCCTCCTCGAGGTGTTGAACACCACCGCAGGACGTGGGCCCAAGGTTGGCGATCAGGGGGTTGGCGAGGAGCAGGTGGCATGACCCGGCTGCTGCGCATCGCGACCGCGGTGCTGACGGCATTCCTGGTGGTTGTGCTTTCGCCTGCCGCCGCGCTTGCGGCCGAGGGTCCGAAGATCCCGATTCCGGTCCTCCCCGACATCCCGGTCTCGCCTCCTCAGGTCCCGGGCATCAGCGACTGCAAGAACGCACCGACACCGGACTCGCCCGGCAATGGCATCGCGGGCTTCTTCGCCGGAAGGCCCGACAAGCTCCCACCGGCTGGGGACCCGTTCGCCGCCGGGTCGACCACCACGATCTACGAGCAGTACGGGTACGCCGGTCTGCGCTGGCGTACCTACGACCTGGGATGTGGCCCCGATGCCATGAGGAATCCCGACGCCGTCATCGGCACAGCAGTCAGCAACTGGGTGATGCAGGCACCGATTGCCTTGACTGCGTTGACCGGATCGCTGACCGAGGTCGCCTTCCACCCCACGTTCCTGGACACCTTCAACCCGGTTGTCGAGCGCGTGTCCACGGCCCTGCACGACAACCTGTTCGCGTCCTGGATCCCGGTGGTGCTCACCCTGCTGGGTGCGTCGATCATCTTCATGGCGCGTCGAAGCGCGTTCGCCTCCACAGCTGCTGCGGTTGCGTGGGCGCTCTTCGTGGTCATTCTGGCCACCGCTCTGTTCCGCTGGCCGATCGTTGCGGGCAATGCGGCTGACGACGTCGTCACTGCCACCATCGGCGAAGCCGTGGGGCGCCTCGACGGGGACTCGACCGGCACCGACCCGGGGGTCGCCGTTGCGTCGCAGGTGCACGAGGCGATCCTCTACCGCTCGTGGCTCGCCGGGACCCTGGGGAGCCCGGACAGCGAGGTGGCCAAGAAGTACGGGCCTGACCTCTTCAAGTCCCAGGCGCTGACCTGGCGCGAGGCGGTTCGGGCGCAGGAGGACCCCGACGAGGCCAAGAAGATCATCGAGGCGAAGAAGGAGCAGTGGACCGAGGTCGCTGACAAGATCCGCGAGGCCGACCCGGAGGCGTACGAGAACCTCACGGGTGCGCGCTCGGAGACTCGTGTCGGGTATTCGTTCCTCTCTGCCTTGGGCACTTTCCTCTCGCTGCCGTTCCTGCTGCTCTCCGCGCTGCTGATGTTGGGGTGCTTCTTCATCGTCCGGCTCGCGGTGATGCTGTTCCCTGCGTTCGCCGTACTCGGAGCGTTCCCGACCTCTCGTGGCCTGGTCACGGGACTGGGACGGGCCGTCGCTGCCGCGGTCGTCAACGCCATCATCTTCGGCATCGGAGCAGGTGTGACCGTCGCCGTACTCGGAATTCTCTTCCATCCGGGCGGGGGCGCCCCCGCCTGGTTGAGCCTGGTGCTGATGCCGCTGTTCAGCCTCATCATGTGGCAGGCACTCAAGCCGTTCCGCCGGCTCACCACGATGGTGAACCCGGACAGCGACCACATCGGCAGCACGCACGGCTGGTTCGGGAGTAGACAGCGGCAAGGCGCACATCGCGGCAGGCGGCTGGCCAAGTCTGCTGTTGCCACTCTCGCGGGAGGCGCAGCAGGCGCAGCGGCCGCGGAGGCGATGGAAGATGACGAGGACGCCGGTGTCCCGCCGGAGCGAGTGGAGGCGCGCCCGAGCTATCACCCACCGGCACCCCGACCGCTGGCACTGGAAGCCGTAGCCGCGCGAGCCAACGAGGTTCCACCTGACCCGGATGCGCGTCCGGCAGCGCACCCGGTGGCCGGCAACGAACGCCCCGGCACGGTTTTCGAGGCCTCCCACGCCCACCGCCGGGCGTCCGCACCCGCTGAGCACCGTGAGCCCTCGGTGCGGGCCCTGCCCGAAGGCTTCGTTCCACGGCCCACGGGCGAGGCTGTTCCATCGCCGCCCACGCCTCCCCTGACCGAACCCGAGTGGGACGACGGGGAAGCGGTCTACCCGATCTACAGGCCGGCGGAGAAGACGGACGATGTCGCCTGATGAACGGGCTGGGGCGTGAACTGGCGCGGTCCGGGGGTGACCGCAGGAGTCGTCGTGGTCGCCGGCGTCGTGATTGCGCCGGCCTTGCTGATGACCGCGGTCATGACCGGGATGGGCGGGGACGTGTCGGGTGGCGCATGCGGGGACGTCGTGACCGCCTCGGGGGACAGCCTGTCGAGTGACGAGCTGAGCGAGACCCAGCTGAGGAACGCCGCATCGATCGTCGCGGTCGGGAACCAGCGGCGTATTCCACGCCGGGGAATCGTGGTGGCGCTGGCGGCGGCCCATCAGGAGTCGCGGTTCCTCAACTACGCGAATGATGGACGCGGGGGCGACCTGCGGCCCGACCAGACCGGAATTGCCAGCTCCCAGGATCTGCCGCACGAGGCCGTCGGCAGCGACCATGGCTCCTTGGGTGTCTTCCAGCAGCAGTGGCCCTGGTGGGGTTCGATGCCGGAGCTGATGAACCCGGCCACGTCCGCGTCCAAGTTCTACGAGCGGCTGGTTGCTGTCCCGGGTTGGTCGACGATGTCGGTGACCAGAGCCGCCCAGGCCGTCCAGCGCTCGGCGTACCCCGATGCGTATGCGGACGACGAGGCCGTCGCGGAGAGCCTGCTCACGGGGTCCGAACTGACCGAGGGGTCAGTGGCCCAGATTTCAGCGGCCCAGATTTCGAGGGCACAGGGTTCGGCGGCACAGGCTGCCTGGACCGGGAGCGACGACGGCTCACTTTGCGAGACCGACGTGGTCGAGGGGGAGGTCGCCATGCCGATCGCGGCGTCGGCTCGCTTCACCGACCAGCAGAACTTCGGCTCCAGCGGCGGGCATTGGGCGCGCGGACACACGGGCACCGACCTCTCCGCCGCATGCGGCACGCCGGTCCGCGCATCGACCGCCGGCACCATCAACATCGAGACCGACCAGTCGTGGGCGGGGCCGTGGCTGGTCCAGGTGAGCACCGGCGAGGGTCGCCTGACCACTTGGTACGCGCACATGCAGTCCGTCGACGTGGCCGACGGCACCAGGGTCTCGGCGGGTCAGCAGATCGGTGAGGTCGGCAGCCTGGGCAACTCCACCGGCTGTCACCTGCACTTCGAGGTGCATCCCAGAGGCGGGTCGATCTACGAGGACGACGTCGATCCCAGCGACTGGCTGCAGACCCATGTGGGCTCGGCAGGACAAGCGGTCCAGGCGGCGGCGTCGGCGCCCAGCAGCTCACTGGGCACTTCTCTGGGCGCGTCGGGCTCGTCCGCCTCGGGCTCGTTCGTCCTGGCGAGCTTCAACGTCCTGGGGCACTCGCACACCCAGCCCAGTGGTCACCACCCCGGGTGGGCCACCGGCGCCGTACGGATGAGGGGAGCGATCGCCCTGCTCGACCGGTACGACGTGGAGGTGGTGGGGTTGCAGGAGTTCCAGCGGCCACAGCGCGCGGCGCTCGTGGCGATCGGCGGGGATCGGTACGCCGTGTACTCGCCTCCCGGCGACACGGACAACTCGATCGCCTGGCGCCGCGACCGCTGGACGTTCGTCAGCGCCGACACGGTGCCCGTCCCCTACTTCCACGGCAACATCAGGGACATGCCGATCGTGCGACTGCGCAACCTCGCCACTGGTGGGGACGCGATCTTCGTCAACGTGCACAACCCTGCCGACGTACACGGCAACGCTGCGCGCTTCCGAGCCGAGGCAGTCCGCCGCGAGCTGGCGATCATGAGGACGCTGGCGGCGCAGTACGGCGTACCTGCCTTCCTGACCGGAGACTTCAACGACCGAGCCAACGCCTTCTGCAGCCTGACCTCCGGTGGCACCTTGTCCGCCTCTGCCGGCGGCTCCCACGCCGGGCGCTGCGTGCCGCCGAGACAGGCGGGCATTGACTGGATCTTCGGAACCAGGCACACCACGTGGGCGGGCCACTCGGTCGTGCGGACACCGAAGAACATCGCCGTGAGCGACCACCCACTCGTGGTTGCCCGCGCATCCATCGGTGGGGCAACTGGAGGACAACGGTGACCGACGAGGCCCGCTACCCGTACTTCGGGAAGCCACCCGCACGTGAACCCAGGCCAGCCTCGGAGGTCCCGGCCCTCCGCGGCAAGCGCGTCATCCTGTCCACGCCCGACGGCTTCGTCTACGACATGCGCGCGATCAGCCAGATCCACCGCGACGGCGAGGGGCAGGACATCATCGATGTGGTGTCAGAAGAGCACTACTTCCGCTGGATGTTCACCCAGGCCGCACCTACCTCGGAGGCGTATTCAGCGCACCTCGTCTGGGTCGAGTGACGTTCAGCTCTGAGTCAAGGGCGGCTCATGGCTGGGGTGGGCGCCATGATGATCGGAGGGATCGGTCTCGGCCAATCGAAGGCATCGATCCTGGCAGGCGTGGTCGCTCAGCCCTGGCTGTACATGAGAGAGCCCGGAGTGGTGAGCATTTCGCCGGTCTCCAACAGTGTCTTGAGGCCGGAGAGGATCATCGGCCAGCCGCCGTACAGCTCGGCGTTCGCGCTCTCCGGAAGCTGGTCGTGTACGACCGTGAGCCGGCAGGAGTCCCCGACTGGTTCGATCTCCCATGTGACCCGCGTGGCCCCTTGCGCCTGCACGTCATCGCTCCACAGAGCGGTGAACGACTGGACGAGCAGGTGGGGCGGTTCGACGATGAGGTTCTCGCCCTCGGCGATGGCGATGGCCCCGGGCACACCCGCGTGGTACGTCGAGCCAGTTGTCCACTCCGACTGTGTTTGAACCCCGAAGCTGAACTTGGCGCGCATCGCCGGATCGGTGATGGCCTCCCAGACCCGCTCAGGGGTGGCCTTGATGTAGATCTCGAACACCGCGGTGTCCCCGACCGGGGCTGTGCCCCGGGCAAACGAGACGGTGGTGACGTCGGCAGTCATGGCGTGTCCTCCAGTTGTGTCTTGAGCTCGGTGAGCGCGGAGACCCACGGCTCGGCGTACTTGCTCACCCAGCGGTCGTGAATGAGCCGGATCGGGACGGGGTTGAGGAAGTGCAGCTTCTCGCGCCCGCGCTTGCGACAGACGACCAGACCGGCCTGCTCCAAGAGCTTGAGGTGCTTCATCACCCCAAAGCGCGTCATCGGCACCCGCTCCTCCAGGGCGGTCAGGGTCTGACCATCCTGAGCGAACAGGGCGTCGAGCAAGTCGCGCCGGGTCGGGTCCGCAAGGGCCTTGAATACCGCGTCCACGTCTCCGACGATAGGTGACCGAATGGTCACATGTCAAGAGACGGCGAGATCGCCGTCTCAGGCGCTTTGGGCCAAGTCGCGCTGGAGCGTGTGGGTCGGGGTGACGAAGTCGATGTGATCGGCGCCTGGGTCAACGGCGGCCGCATGGGTACGAGCCGCACATGACAACCACACCGAACGAACCCGACGAGGCTCCGACGTGGTGCCGGCAGGCGCCTCGCTTCGACCTTGAGCTGATCGAGTGCCAGACGCCCGACGGCCAGACCCAAGAGCTCATCTAGGGCCCCAGCCTGCGGTCTGAGTCCGTGCGTGCCTGATTGCCGCTTGCGTGGTTGATCCCACGCACCAGTCGAAGGCGATCAACCACACAAGCCGCTGGTGCGAAAAGTTGGTGGAGCCTTGTGCACCGACCGGTACCGCGCGTGGCGCGCCCGGAGAGATTCGAACTCCCAACCTTCTGATCCGTAGTCAGATGCTCTATCCGTTGAGCTACGGGCGCCTGTCCTGAGGACTGCGCAATGCTAGCGGACATGTCGGGCGCGGTTGAAATCGGCCACCACCCCTCGCCCGCAGTCACATCCAACGAAACCCCAGGCGACACTGGAACGATCCAATAGGCGGAACGCGTACCGGCCCGTAGATTCCCCCTCAACCTCGGTTACTCCGGCACGTTCTCTGGGCGTAACTTGGGGGCCACCATCGGGTGATGCAACGGCGCCGCATCCGGGTGCGAGAACTCAAGGACACACACCGTCGATGCGTTCGACGGCCGGTCAGGCCCTCTCAGGCACTGGCCGCGAAATGCTCGAGAGGGAAACAGCCATGACCGCCGAGACGTCGAACAAGACCACCACCGAGGGCGCGCCCACCACGCACGAGGGCATCTTGACCTTCGTCTCCGAGGTCGCCGAGCTCACCACCCCGGACCGCATCCACTGGTGCACGGGCTCCGACGAGGAGTGGGTGGAGCTCACCGACGCGCTCGTGTCCACCGGCACCTTCACTCGTCTCGACCCGGCCAAGAAGCCGAACTCCTTCCACGCGGCCTCCGACCCCACGGACGTGGCGCGCGTCGAGGACCGCACCTACATCTGTTCGGTCGAAGAGAAGGATTGCGGGCCCACCAACAACTGGATGGACCCGAACGAGATGAAGGCCATCATGCGCAAGCTCTACGCGGGCTGCATGAAGGGCCGGACCATGTACGTCATCCCGTTCGTGATGGGCCACCTCGAGGCCGAGCACCCGATGTTCGGTGTGGAGGTCACCGACTCGGCGTACGTAACCGCCTCGATGACCGTGATGGCCCGCATGGGCACCAACGTCTTGAGGAAGATGGAGGAGCTGGACGCAGCGGGAGAGGACTTCCACTGGGTCCCGGCGCTGCACTCCGTCGGCATGCCGCTCGAGGAGGGCCAAAAGGACGTCAAGTGGCCGTGCAACGACACCAAGTACATCGTGCACTTCCCCGAGGAGCGGACGATCTGGTCCTACGGCTCCGGGTACGGCGGCAACGCGCTGCTCGGCAAGAAGTGCTACGCCCTCCGCATCGCCAGCGCCATGGCGCGCGACGAGGGCTGGATGGCCGAGCACATGCTCATCCTCAAGCTGACCAACCCGCAGGGCATCACCAAGTACATCGCGGCCGGGTTCCCCAGCGCCTGCGGCAAGACCAACCTCGCCATGCTCAAGCCGACCATCCCGGGCTGGAAGGTCGAGTCCATCGGCGACGACATCGCCTGGATGCGCATCGGCGAGGACGGCCGTCTGTGGGCGGTCAACCCGGAGTACGGCTTCTTCGGCGTCGCTCCCGGCACCAACGAACACACCAACCCGCACGCCATGGACACCATCAACATCGGCAACTCGGTGTTCACCAACGTCGCGCTCACCGATGACGGCGACGTCTGGTGGGAGGGCCTGGAGAACGAACCGGCCCACGCCACGTCGTGGAAGGGCGAGTCCTGGACCCCCGACAGTGATGAGCTGAGCTCGCACCCGAACAGCCGCTACTGCACCCCGATCAAGCAGTGCCCGATCCTCGCCCCGGAGTACGACGACCCGCGCGGCGTCCCGATCGACGCGATCCTCTTCGGTGGTCGCCGCAAGACCACGATCCCGCTCGTGACCGAGGCCCGCGACTGGGTCCACGGCACGTTCATGGGCGCCACCCTGTCCAGCGAGACAACCGCGGCCGCGACCGGCCAGGTCGGCGTGGTGCGCCGGGACCCGATGGCGATGCTGCCGTTCATCGGCTACAACGCCGGTGACTACTTCAGCCACTGGATCAACATGGGCAAGGACAACGACGCCGCGAAGATGCCTCGCATCTACTACGTCAACTGGTTCCGCCGCAACGACGACGGTGGCTTCCTGTGGCCGGGGTTCGGCGAGAACAGCCGCGTCCTGAAGTGGGTCATCGACCGCATGGAGGGACAGGCCGCCGCTATCGAGACACCGATCGGCCACGTCCCCGCGCCGGGCTCCCTCGACATTGACGGACTCGACGTGACCGAAGAGGACCTGCAGAAGGCCCTTGCGGTCAACGTCGAGGAGTGGAAGAAGGAGATCCCCGAGATCACCGAGTGGTTCGAGAAGTTCGGCGACCAGCTCCCGGCCGTCCTCTGGACCGAGCTCGACGGACTCAAGGCCCGCCTCGGGGCCTGAGGGTCTCGACCGATCGTCCAGCACGACCGACACGAACACCGCTGGCAGCGCCCCCCGGCGTGCAGGGCGTGGTGTTCTCGTCCATGATGCTGGGATGAGTGTTGACCGGGGGCCCGAACGGCGTGCGCTCCTGGGTGGCCGCGCGGGGGAGCTGTTCCGTGATGTCATCGCGGCCGGGGTGCTGTCCCCGGACGATCCCCGTCTGCATGACGGCCACCAGGACCACGAGCCGCTCAGGCTGTTGATCGACCTCGGACTGCTGCGCGAGGACGAGCGTGCGGACGGGTGGGTCGCGGTTGACCCGGCCGAGGTCCAGGCAGGCGTGGTGGCGCCGATGAGCCGCCAAGTGGTCGAGCTGCTCGACGAGTCCGCGGCCTGGGCCGACGCCCTCGGGTCACTCGCCCAGACCTTTCGTCGTACTCCCGCCGGCGGCCGAGCGATCAACGAGATCCGGGGGCTGGTCAGCATCAACCAGTTCCTCGAGGCCGCAGTGGACGACGCCGAGTTCGAGTTGCTCACCGCGCAGCCGGCTGGCGCTCGCCGGGCTGTCATCCTCGAGCAGGCGGTGGACAGGGACCTGCGCGCCATCGAGCGAGGCGTGGCGATGCACACGCTGTACCAACACACGGCGCGGCGGAGCAAGGCAACCCGCGACCACGTCGAGCGGATCCTGGAGCACGGCGCGCAGGTGCGAACGCTCGACGAGTTCTTCAACCGGCTGATCGTCATCGACCGGCGGCTGGCCGTGATCCCCGGCGAGGCACCAGATGTTGCCGTAGCGATCCACGACCAGAATCTGGTGTCTTACCTGGCCGACGTCTTCGACCGCTCCTGGGAGCGTGCCAAGGAGTACGACGAGCGCGGCACCTCGGACAGCGACATCGCCGCGGAAGTGCGCCAGCTGACGGTCCGCATGCTGACCGAAGGCCACAGCGACCCGGCAAGCGCAAAACGCGTCGGCGTCAGCACCCGCACCTACGCCTCCTACGTCGCCGCCCTCAAGGATGAGTACGGCGTGGAGACGCGCTTCCAGCTGGGCTTTGCGATGGGGAGCAGAGACCCGGAGTCAGCCCCCGAGAGCTGACTGACTCGGAGTCGTGCTGTCCCGAAGGTCTGCTAGCCCCAACCGGTGTCGAGGTTGCTGTGGGTCTGCGCCGGCGCGGCGGCGTCCGCAGGTGCGGAGACACCGATGGTCACCAGTCCGACACTCAGCAGGACTGCGGCGATGGGCTTGGAAATTCGGCGGAGATTCATGGAGAAAGTCCTTTACAACTCGGGGCACCAGTCATCGTGCCCGCGCCCATGGCCCAATAACAGATCGCCGCCCCTCATGACTGTGCATTGCATGTTCACGCAGGTTTTTCGGGCATCCGTCCAACCGCCCCGGACCCTCAGGGCCCGGGGCGGTCAGCCTGCGGAGGTGGCGGGATTTGAACCCGCGAGAGGGCACAACCCTCAACCCGCTTAGCAGGCGGGCGCCATAAACCGGACTAGGCGACACCTCCCGAACAAGCAGGGCACAGGTTACCCATCGTCCGTCGCCCCGGGAAAATCGGCTCGGTCTGGGCGATGGCGCGCGCCGTGTTTCAACGCAGGCGTCGGTAGCCGTGGCCCCGGTCGAGGTGTGCAGTGAGCGCCTCGGTGAGCCTCGTGGAGCCGCCCTCGATGACGTCCACGGGGAGCGTCGTCGTACGGCCGTCGCGGAGACGGAGTACGACGCACCGCTGGCCGGCCACGGTGGTGGCCTGCAGGTCGAGGACGTCGGCCCACCGCGCCGACCTCGCCTGGCCGGCCCGCAGTGCTCGGACGCGATAACCGTGCTCGTCGAGCCGCAACACCCAATGGCGTACGCCGAGCAGCAGCCCGAGCACGAAGACACCCACCAACGCGAGGACGACCACGCCGGACACCACGCCGGAGGACAGGTCGGCCAGCCAGGTGAGCGCCGCGCCGAGCAGCACCACTGTGCCGATGGCGGACAGGCCGGTGCCGAGCAATCGGAACCGCAACGCGGGCGCGAGTGCGAATTCCACGGGCCGCTCGTCGGGGCGGCTGGGCGGGTCGCCCGCGGGGGTGCTCACCGGGCGATTACACCCGGTATCGCTCGACCCGCAAAACTGGCTCTTGTCGGATCGACGTGAACTGAGTCACACTCATGATCCCATCTGTGCACGGACAGGCGTGGAAGGTGGTTCGAGATGGCTCCTCTCGAGACCGCAATCAGGGAACTCCGTCAGATTTTGGCTGCCGACTGCACCGCGCCCGAATGGCGCTGGAACGTTCGTAGACGGCTCTCCGAGGTCAAGGACGCCCTCTCCCACCAACAGGCTCATCAACCCGAGGCGTGGCTGGCTGCCCGCACACAGCTGTCCACCCGCGACCGCCTGCAGCTCCAGGGGCGCGTGGTCGCGCTGTCCGCGGGCGTGCTGGACAAGCTGGACGCCGAGAGCATCAGGCACCAGGTGCAGCGGCTGCTCTCAGACCTCGAGCGCCACGTGCAGCGCCTGCACGACCTCGTCTACGACTCGGTCTCGCTCGAGCTCGGCGGCTCGGAGTAGGGCTACAGCTCTCACCATCTACACTCGGCACTCGGTTCGTCAGGACCGGGAGGGGTGCCGGAGTGGCCGATCGGAACCGCCTTGAAAGCGGTCGCTGGCAGTGATGTCAGCCGCGGGTTCGAATCCCGCCCCCTCTGCTGTGACGTGAAGGCGCTGGACCGGTCGAGTCGCGGACGACCAGCGTGTGCCCGGTGAGCTTGCGCCGGGGCTTCGATGATGTCGGCAGCAGGGCCATCTGCAGCGCCATCTCGCCCATCTCGGCCATCGGCAGACGCACGGTGGTGAGGCTGGGGGCCAGGTCCTCCGCCACGGGGACGTCGTCGAACCCGGCAACAGAGATCCTCCCCGGTACGTCGACCCCGCGGGCACGCAGGGCCGAGAGAACGCCGGTGGCCATCGCGTCGTTGAGCGCGATCAGTGCGGTGACGTCCTTGTGGTCCTCGAGCACTCGCGCCGCGGCGATCTTTCCGCCGGCGCGGGTGAACTCGGTCTCGATGACGTGGACGTCCTTCATGGACCTGCCGTGGTCCGCGACTGCCTCCTCGATGCCCGCCAGGCGGTCGGCGATCGTGGTGAGCTGAAGGGACCCCGACGCCACTGCGATCCTTCGGTGCCCGAGCGAGAGCAGGTGCTCGGCGATCGAGCGACCCCCCTCGCGGTTGTCGGGCAGTACGGCGTCGACGCGTAGATGATGCCGACCGATCACGGCGACCCTGCCGCCGGCCTTCTGGAACGCGGAGAGAGCTTCCTTCGAACGCCTCTCCACGGCGGGCTCCACGTATCCAGAACCGGCCACGATGATCGCGCCGACACGGTTCGCCACCAGTGCCCGGATCTGGGACAGCTCGATCTCGGGGTCGCGGCCCGCGTGGCAGATCTGCACCATCTGGCCCCGCGCGGTCGCCACCCGCAGCACACCACTCGCGATCTCGGAGAAATAGGGGTCGCCGATCTCGTGCACGATCAGCCCGATGCTCGAGGTCGCGCCACCGGCAAGCGATCGCGCGTGCACGTTGGCCACGTAGCCAAGCTCCGCCGCGACCAGCTGCACCCGCTCGGCGACTGCGCTGCTCACCCCGTGGGTGCCGGCCAGGGCACGCGACGCGGTGGCGATCGAGACCTCGGCGCGCTCGGCCACGTCGATGAGCCTGACCGAGGCTCGGGACCTGCTCATGGGATCGGTGACCTCTCGGGACGTGCTTCGCCGGTTCTGGCGTGACCCCTTGTCACGTCGGCGGTCCTGAGCATACGCTGGCGTAAGCGGTTACGTAAGCGCTTACGTCCACGTCCGAGGGGTGTCTGCACATGAAGGTTTCGAAACGGTCCCGCCTGGCGGTGCTCACCAGCGCGGTAGTACTCGTGCTCGCTGGTTGTGGCTCCGGCGGCGCGTCGGAGGACAAGGATCCTGACAAGATCCTCATCGGCATCTCGCTCCCGCTCACAGGGGACTTCTCCGAACCTGGCAAGGGAGTTGGCGAGGGTTACGAGGCCTGGGCGAAGTACGTCAACGAGAACGGCGGGCTGCTCGGCAAGAACGTCGAGCTGAAGATCCTCGACGACCAGTCCAACGCCGACCGGGTCGCCTCCGACTACGAGAGGCTGATCAGCAAGGAGAAGGTCGACCTGGTCTTCGGCCCGTTCTCCACCCGTCTGGTGGTGCCCGCCGCACAGGTCGCCAAGGACTACGGCTACCTCTTCGTAGAGCCTGCTGGCGCGGCCGAGGAGGTCTTCACCCAGGGCTTCAACAACCTCTTCTACGCTGCCCCGGCCGTCGCGGACGACCACTACAACCTCCTGGCCGAGAACATCCTTTCGATGCCTGCGTCCACCCGGCCCAAGACTGCGGCGTACGCCGCGATGGATGACCCGTTCGCACAGGGAACGGCCTACGGGCTCAAGGAGAAGCTGGAGAAGGGCGGCATCAAGACGGTCGCCGATGAGGTCTATCCGCCCGACACCACGGAGTTCGGCACCATTGCCGCGAAGATCGCGTCGTCCAAGGCCGACATCGTGGTGGGTGGCACGCAGTACCAGGACGCGGTCAACCTGATCATTGCGCTGCGCCAGCTGAAGTACCAGCCGAAGTTGGCAGCATTCTCCACGGCCCCGACGAACCCGGAGTTCACGGAGGCGATCGGGGCCAAGACCGAGGGCATCCTCGCGCCGACCGGCTATACCCCGAAGGCGGACGTCCCGACCAACAAGGAGTTCGTCGAGTTCTACACCGCTGAGCACAAGACGGCACCGGGCGAGGACCAGGCGAACGCGTGGACGACCGGCCAGGTGGTTGCCGCGGCCGTTGAGGCTGCGGAGTGCGCCGACCCCAGCCAGGAGTGCCAGAAGAAGCTGATCGACTGGCTGCACGAGAACGAGGTCGACACCGTCGTGGGTCCGCTCACGTGGGACAAGGACGGCCGTCCGGAGAGCGCCCACATGATCCAGCAGTACGTCGACGGCAAGATCCAGATCGTGCTGCCGCAGGACCTCGCCGAGGCCAAGTACATCTACCCGAAGCCGGCCTGGTGATCTGAGAGTGTCCGGTGCGCTGCTCTTCCAGACCCTTGTGCTCGGGGTGCTGCTAGGGGGGCTCTATGCCCTCCTAGCGGCAGGGCTCACGCTGTACTTCGGCGTGATGCGGGTGGTCATGATCGCCCACTCTGCCTTTCTGATCCTGGCGGCGTACCTCGCCTGGTTCTTCCACCGCGAGACGGGTCTCGACCCGCTGCTCACCTTGTTCATCACCGTGCCGCTCTTCTTCGTGGTCGGGGTCCTGGTCCAGCGCGTGCTGATCGCGCGACTGCGGCCCGCGACGCTGACGATGATGTCGGTGCTGCTCACGTTCGCGATCGCCCTCGCGATCGAAGGCATGCTGGGGTTCATCTGGACGGGCACCCAACGACGGATCAGGCTCGACTACTCCGGTTCCAGCATCGGGCTGTTCGGTGCCTCCATCCCGGTCGTGAAGCTGATCGCGTTCGGCCTGGCGGCCCTCTCGTTGGCCTGCCTGTACGTCCTGCTCAAGAAGAGCCGGTTCGGGCAGGCGCTCCGGGCCACCATCCAGCACCAGGACGCCGCCCAGCTGTTGGGCATCAACACCGATCGGATAGCCGGCTACGGCTTCGGCCTCGGACTCGCGACCGCTGCCATCGGCGGTACGGCGATGTCGCTGGACTCCACGATCTACCCATCCCTGCACTGGCACTGGATCGGACCCCTCATGGCGATCATCGTCGTCGGGGGGCTCGGGAGTGTCCCCGGCGCTGCGATCGCGGCGATGCTCCTCGGGATGGGTCAGAGTCTCCTGCAGCTGCCGCTCGGCACGACCTGGGCGCAGACCGTCTTCTACGTCGCGCTGTTCGCCACGCTGATGGTGCGGCCGCAGGGTTTCTTCGGAGGTCGTCTTGCCCAACGATTCTGACGCCGCCATCTCCGGCGGCCACCGTCGTCTCGCGCTCGCTGCGAAGGCGCTGGCAATCGCTGCAGGAGTCGTGTTCGTGGTGCTGTTCCCGTCGATGGTGGCTGATCCGTTCGCCCTCTCTGTCGGCGTGGTCGTCATGAGCTACGCGGTCCTGGCGACCTCCTGGAACTTCGTCGGCGGGTTCACCGGCTACATCTCGCTGGGCCACGCGGCCTACTCGGGTCTCGGCGCCTACGCCACGGGGTTGATGATCCTCAAGGCGGACGTTGCTCCGTTCGCCGCGATGTTCCTCGCCGGCGTGCTGGTCGCCGTGATCGCCGTACCGGTCAACATCGCAGCGCTCCGGGTCCGGGGTGCGTCGTTCGTGATCGTCTCGATCGCCCTGGTGCTGATCCTGCTCCTCGTGTTCCAGAGCTGGTCGTCGTTCACCGGGGGTTCGAACGGGCTGCGAGTGCCGCGCCCGTTCTCTGAGGATGTGCTGCGGCCCGAGCAGCACGAGCGGTTCTTCTACCTGCACGCAGTGCTGCTCGCCGTACTCCTGCTCACCTGGTGGGCAATCGACCGCTCGCGGTTCGGGATGGGTCTCAAGGCGATCCGCGAGGACGAGGACAAGGCACAGTCACTCGGCGTCCCGACGTTCAGCTACAAGCTCGCCGTCGCGGTGATCTCCGCGTTCTTCACCGCACTCAGTGGTGGTCTGTACGCGCTGTGGTTCGGCTTCCTTGACCCGATCTTCCAGTTCTCGATCCTGATCGGCGCCTACATGGTCCTGATGGCACTGCTCGGTGGGATCAGGAACCTCTATGGCCCGTTGCTCGGCGCGGTCATCGTCGGTTACTCCGTGGAGTTCTTCAAGGCGGAGTACGGCGACACCCAGTTCCACCTGGTCGCGACCGGGCTGCTCCTTGGCATCGTCGTCATGTTCATGCCGGACGGCATCATCCCGGCCTTCCAGAAGCTGGTGCAACGGTTCAGTCCGCAGGCAAGCTCGATCCAGGAGCTGACCGCGGAGGAACTGTCGGAACGGGACCAGTCGCAGTCCGACGAGGGTCTTGCGTCGGAGCCCGGAGCGACGGCGGAGAAGTCGGAGCTGGGGCGATGACCACCGCTGCGAGCGAGACGCGCCCTGAGACCCGCAACGTGGAGACCGTCGGGCTGAGCAAGGCATTCGGTGGTGTGCAGGCCGTCAACGACGCCAGCGTCACCTTCCAGCACGGCAAGGTGAACGCGCTGATCGGCCCGAACGGGTCCGGCAAGACCACGTTCTTCAACTGTGTCACTGGGATGATCAGGCCCGACTCCGGGACCGTGACCTACCGGGGCAGGGAGATCACCGGGAAGGCCCCGCACCGGATCGCGCGTGCTGGCATCGGCCGCAGCTTCCAGCTCTGCCGGATCTTTCCGCGGATGACGGTGCTGGAGAACATGCTGGTCTCCGTTCGCTCGAAGGGTCTGCTCTCCCTGGCCTCCTCTGCACGCAACGCCCAGGAGATCGAACGAGCCCGTGCCCTGCTCCGGCGCGTCGGCATCGACCACCTCGAGGGTGCCGAGGCACGCAATCTCTCCTACGGCCAACAGAAGCTGCTCGAGCTGGCCGGTGTGCTGATGACCGACCCCGAGACGATCATGCTCGACGAGCCCGCAGGAGGGGTGAACCCCGCCCTGATCGGACGCATCGGGACGCTGATCAAGGAGCTCAACGCGGAGGGCAGGACCTTCCTGATCGTGGAGCACAACATGGAGATGGTGATGAGCCTGAGTGCCCACGTGATCGTGTTCGACCGCGGTGCCCCGATCGCGGAGGGGCCGCCGTCCGTGGTCCAGGAGGACCCGCGCGTACTGGAGGCCTACCTTGGCGTCTGAATTCGTCCTCGAGCTGAACGACATCTTGGCCGGCTACGGCCGGGCTGCCCTGGTGCTGCGCGGGTTGACCGTGCAGGTGCCCCCGTCCACCGTGGTCTGCCTGGTCGGACCCAACGGCGCAGGCAAGTCGACCGTGCTGAAGGTCGCCAGCGGCATGCTCGCCTGCCGGTCGGGGTCCGTAGTGGTCGATGGGGTCGACGTCACCGGCCAGGGTCCCCAGCAGATGTTGAGATCCGGCCTGTCCCACGTGCTGCAGGGTCACAGCGTCTTCCCGGAGATGACTGTCTCCGAGAACGTCCTGCTCGGCGCCTACACGGTCAAGGAGAAGCCGCTGATCGCCGAGCGCGCCGAGTTCGTCAAGGACCTGTTCCCCGTGGTGGGTGAGCGCTGGAGGGCCCTCGCGGGAGCGCTGTCCGGCGGGCAGCAGAAGCAGGTCGAGTTCGCCCGTTCGCTCATGGTCAGCCCGAAGGTCGTCCTGCTCGACGAGCCCTCCATGGGGCTTGACCCGAAGACCACCGCCATCGTCTTCGAGCAGGTGGCACGGATGCGCGATGCCGGGACCGCCGTGCTCCTCGTTGAGCAGAACGCCCGGCGCGCACTGGAAACCGCCGACGTCGGCTGTGTCCTCGACCTCGGGCGCGTGCACGTCAGCGGTCCGGCTGCCGACCTGCTCGCCGACCCGCGGCTCGGTGAGTTGTACCTCGGCGGCCGTCCCACCCCCACCACCTAAGCGAGAACCAGGATGTCAACGCGAACTGTCTCCATCGTCATGAACGGCGTAACCGGCCGGATGGGCTACCGCCAGCACCTGCTCCGCTCGATCCTGGCGATCCGGGACGACGGCGGAGTCGTGCTCGACGACGGCTCCCGGCTCCAGGTCGAGCCCATCCTCGTGGGAAGGAACGCGGAGAAGCTCTCCGAGATGGCCAAGCGGCACGACATCGCGTCGTACACCACCGACCTCGACGCGGCCCTCTCGGACGCGGCCGCACCGATCTACTTCGACGCGCAGGTCACCAGCGAGAGAAAGAAGGCGATCCTCAAGGCGGTCTCCGCCGGGAAGCACGTCTACACCGAGAAGCCGATCGCAGAGTCGGTCGACGAAGGACTCGAGCTCGCCTCCGCGGCGAAGACCTCGGGCGTGATCAACGGCGTCGTCCACGACAAGCTGTACCTGCCCGGCCTGATCAAGCTCAGGCGGCTCATCGACTCAGGATTCTTCGGCCGGGTGCTGTCGGTGCGCGGCGAGTTCGGATACTGGGTCTTCGAGGGTGACCTGACCCCCTCCCAGCGGCCGAGCTGGAACTACCGCGCCGAGGACGGTGGCGGTGTGGTTCTCGACATGTTCTGCCACTGGAACTACGTGATGGAGAACCTCTTCGGTGCCGTGCGGGCCGTCACCGCCAAGGCGGTCACTCACATCCCCGAGCGCTGGGACGAGCAGGGAAACAGGTACGACGCCACGGCCGACGATGCGGCCTACGCGATCTTCGAGCTCGAGAACGACGTGATCGCTCAGATCAACTCGTCCTGGGCCGTCCGGGTCGACCGCGCCGAGCTCGTCGAGTTCCAGGTGGACGGGACGCACGGGTCGGCGGTCGCGGGCTTGTTCGGCTGCCGGGTCCAGCCTCGGGTGCGGACACCCAAGCCGGTGTGGAACCCCGACCAACCGACCGACGAGGACTTTCGCGCCCACTGGGAACAGATCCCGGACAACGAGCCGTTCGGCAACGGGTTCCGGGCGCAGTGGGCGCGGTACCTCAAGGACGTCGATGCGGGCAGGCAGCACGAGTACGACTTCATGGCCGGCGTCCGGGGTCTGCAGCTGGTGGAGGCCGGTCTCCGGTCCTCGAGCGAGGGCCGGCGGGTCGAGATCCAGCGAGCGCAGCTGTGACTCGCGTGCGGAGCACGCCCACCACGCGAAAGGCATCCGCCCGTGGCCGCATCGCGCTGCCCGCCGGCGACGGCACCTGGCACGACGTCGAGCTGCTGGAGCCGCGGCAGTGGAAGGAGCATCCGGAGCCCCACACCGTGCGGGTCGCCTTCGCGGCGGCACACGTGGTGGCCGACCCGCTCGGTGACAACGTGCCGGGAGGTCCTGCGGCCGTGGACTGGGACGCCACCCTGGCCTTCCGGCAGGGCCTGTTCAGTTACGGGCTCGGGGTCGCCGAGGCGATGGACACCGCACAGCGCAACATGGGCCTGGACTGGCCGGCGGTCCAGGAGCTGGTACGCCGCAGCGCCGCCCAGGCCACCGAGCACGGCGCCCGCATCGCCTCCGGCGCGGGCACGGACCACAAGGGTGACCTCACCTCGGTCGACGACGTGATCGCGGCGTACCTCGAACAGGTCGAGTTCGTCGAGGGGACCGGATCCCAGGTCATCGTGATGGCTTCACGACAGCTGGCTGGTCTCGCAGCAGATGCCGATGACTACCTCCGGTGCTACGACGCTGTCCTGACCCAGGTCGCGGAGCCAGTCATCCTGCACTGGCTCGGAGAGGTCTTCGACCCAGCGCTGCGCGGATACTGGGGCTCCACGGATGTCGATACGGCAACCGAGACCTTTCTGGATCTTGTCCGGGCGTACCCCGACAAGGTCGACGGGGTCAAGGTGTCGCTCTTGTCGGCCGCCCACGAGATCGGCCTGCGGGCCCGACTGCCTGCGGGTGTTCGCCTGTACACGGGCGACGACTTCAACTACCCGGGTCTGATCAAGGGAGACGGCACCCAACATTCCGACGCGCTGCTCGGGGCCTTCGCAGCGATCGCACCGGCCGCGTCTGCGGCGCTGAGCGCCCTGGCCGACGGCGACCTTGCGGCGTACGACGCGGAGATGGCGCCCACGCTGCCACTGGCCCGGCACATCTTCGAGACACCGACGCTGTACTACAAGACTGGTATCGCGTTCCTCTCCTGGCTCACCGGCCAGCAGCCCGGGTTCACGATGGTCTCCGGGCTCCAGTCCGCGCGCAGCGCCCCACACCTCGCCGGCATCTTCACCCTCGCCAACGAGGCCCGGTTGCTGCCCGACCCCGAGCAGGCAGCCCATCGGATGCGGCTGCTGCTGGAGACCTTCGGGGCCACTCCGTGACTGCGGAATCCCGCGTCCGGCTGGTCGACGTCCCGAGCGGAATGCCGGCCCGCGATCGCGACTCCTCAGCCCGGGGACCCGCGTCTGGCACGGCTTGCCCTCAACCAGCGAACCACGGCCAACTGGTCGTTGCGCGAGGCGATCGACGGAACAGTTTCCGCAGGGCTGCCGGCGATCGGCGTCTGGCGAGAACCGGTCGCGGAGGTCGGCCTCGAGACTGCCAGGAGATGGATCACCGACGCGGGACTGCGGGTCTCGTCGCTCTGCCGTGGGGGGTTCTTCACCGCGTCGGAGCCGGCAGCACGAGCCGCCGCACACGAGTCGAACCTCCTCGCCATCGACGAGGCCGCCGTACTGGGTGCATCGGCGCTCGTGCTGGTTCCCGGCGGACTCCCGTCAGGAGACCGTGACCTGGCGGGCGCCCGCTCTCGCGCCGCGGAGGCGATCGGAGCCCTGGTCGCCCACGCGCATGAGCGGGGCGTCCGCCTCGGCATCGAGCCGATGCATCCGATCTTCGCCGCCGACCGGGGTGTGATCTCCACGCTCGGACAGGCTCTCGACATCGCCGAGCAGTTCCCGGCAGCGGATGTCGGAGTCGTGGTCGACGCCTTCCATCTCTGGTGGGAACCGGCCCTGCTCGAGCAGATCGCCCGTGCTTCCGGACGCATCCTCAGCTATCAGGTCTGTGACTGGATCACCCCGCTTCCGCCGGATGCCCTGCTCAGCAGGGGGATGATGGGCGACGGGCACATCGACTTCGCCTCCCTGACCCGCGCGGTTGCGGCTGCCGGCTACACCGGGGACATCGAGGTGGAGATCTTCAACGCCGACGTCTGGGCCGCACCCGGAGAGCAGGTGCTCGACACCCTGTCCCGCCGCTACGTGGAGCTTGTTGCTCCCTACCTGTGACCGCCAGCGCACTAGTGCAGCGGCTGCAGCCGCCCTGGCTCGTCCCGGTGCCCCGACGACGGGTCCGCGGCAGCGCGACGTCCGCTCCTACCGGTGAGCATGTGTTCGAGGCGGATGAGGCCGAACCCGATCAGCAGCCCGAGGAGGATGCTGTAGGCAGCTGCGAGGGTGGTGTTGAGCCCCACTGTGCCGCCGATGAGATCGCTCGCGACGTGTCCGGTGGCGGCGGTCCCGAAGACGCACGCCCACCAGCCCTGGCGCCGATGCGAGCGCATGGAGACGCCCCATGCGAGCGCCGGGATGCCGACCAGGACCTCCACCGGGTGGGGTACGCCGCCGAGGTGCTCGCGGGTCCACGCTTGGGCCTTCTGCACCTCCAGGATCATCTCGGGAGCGCCGTACCTGGTGAGAGCCGCCGTGTAGACCAGCACGATCAGGAGCAGCACCGACGCACCCGCAGCCAGGATCAGGCCCCGGGTTCCCAAACTGTGCAGTCCGCCGCCGAGCCGGTAGACCAGCGCTGTCGTCGCCACGATGGTGAGGCCGAGCACCGTGTAGGCGAAGCGCTCGCTGTCCAGACGCGCGGCGAAGCCTGCAGCGCCGAGGCCGCCGGCCGAGGCCACCAGCAGGGCGACCACGAGCTCTCGGAGCATGGCGAACACCGTCGGCGCGGGTCTGGTGGCGAGCACCGCGAGACACGCGGCGAGCACCGCGGTGGCGACCGCCGCACCGGCCAGGAGGAACTCCCACTGCGTGATGACCGCGGCACCTCCGACGATCACGGCAAGGACTGCGGCCGTGGTGCCGCGGCCTCCGCTCCGCCGGGCCAGGCCGATGGCGAGGGTGACCCCGAGAGTGGCGGCCAATGTCTGCTGGGCGAGGGTGTGCCCGTCGAGCGCCCTCAGCGAAACGAGGCCGGCTGCGAGTGCGAGCAGAGCGACGACCCAGGCCCAGCCCAGAACGGTTGCCGACCAGTGACCGCTCGAAGCAGCGGCGGTCGAGGAACCGGGCGGGCTGCTGTTCAGCCGACGTGCGCGGGCGGGCTCGTCGAGGGTCGTCTCAGGCACGGAGGAACCACCCCTGCCCGGCACGTTCTCGACCCTCGGCACGCCGGGAGGATACCAACGCCGCTCACATGCGCCGGTTGACCAGCGAGGGGTTCGTACGCCGCACGTCGGCCACGGCACGACGGTCGAGCACCGCGTCGAGCACCGTCTCGTCGTCCCCTGCTTCGACCACGACGTCGCCGTTGGGAGCCACCACCATCGAGTGACCGGCATAGCGGGGCGCGGGCTGACCGACACCGATGACCCAGACAGTGTTCTCGATGGCCCGGGCGCGCAGGAGTGTCCGCCAGTGCTCGACCTTGCGCTCGCCGGCGACCCAGGCAGCCGGGACCACGAGCGCCTCCGCGCCCTGCTGCACCAGCACGCGCGCGAGCTCGGGGAAGCGGAGGTCGTAGCAGGTCATCAGTCCGAGCGGGAAGCCGCGAACCTCCGCCAGTGCGGGCTTCACCTCGCCGGGGCTGATCGTGTCGGACTCCTTTTCGCCGAAGGAGTCGTAGAGGTGGATCTTGCGGTACGTCGTGAGCTGGTCGTCGTCGGCGAGGACGAGGGTGTTCAGGGGTCGGGTCGGGTCATCGGCAACCTCGAACATCCCCGCCAGCCAGGCGGCCCCGGAGGTCTTGCTGACCTGCCGAACCCGCTGGGTGAACGGACCGTCGAGCGGCTCGGCGAAGGGGGCGAGGTCTGACCCGGGTTCGCCGAAGTCGCGTGCAAAGGCCTCGGGCAGCACGACGAGGTCGGTAGCGCCCGGCACTCTGGCGACCTCCTCGTCGAGTGCGGCCAGGTTCTCGGCGGGGTCGAGGCCGGCGGCGCGCTGCACCAACCGGACACTGATCTGGTCTTCCTGCTCCGTTCCCATGCCTCCCAGCGTGCCAGCCCGGATGCCAGACTTGCCAATCGTGGTCCCGTCCGAGAACCGATCCGAGACTGCAGCCGACATCGGCGGGATCGTGCTGACCGGTGGCAGCGCAGCGCGCTTCCAGGGCGCCGACAAAGCCTCCATCGAGGTGGCCGGGCTGACCCTTCTCGAGCACGTGCTGGGGGCCCTTGCCGAGATCCCAGAAGTCGTCGTGGTCGGGGACGAGGTGGTGACCAGTCGCCCGGTGGGCTTCCTGCGTGAGGACCCGCCCGGCGGTGGGCCCGCCGCGGGACTCCTGGCCGGTCTGTCCGGCTTCCCGCGGCCGCCGCGAATGGTCGTCGTACTTGCCGTGGACATGCCGCTGGTCACCACGGCGACCGTGCGGCGCCTGCTGCTCGCGGCCGAAGATGACGGTGCCCTGCTGGTCGACGGTGACGGGCGCCGGCAGTACCTGTGCGCGGTCTACCGCACCGAGGCCCTGCTCGCCGGCGCACCTCCACTGGAGGGGCGGCACGGCCTGCCCGTGCGAAGGCTGGTCGACGCGCTGCGGCTGACGGAGGTGTCTGCACTCCCCGGGGAGTCACGCGACATCGACACGTGGGACGACCTGCTCGCAGTACGCGCCCTGATGGAGGGCTGAGCCCGGAGCAGGGCCAGGAAATCAGGGCCAGAAAGCAGGGCCAGGAAGTTACGCGCCGGGAACCGGACATTTCGGATTCTTCTTGTGGTCTTGCCGCCACCGGCCAAGACTGTGGGCGTGAACCTCCACGACTGGATCGATGAGCTCTGCGACGTGCTCGACATCGAGGTAGAGGTGGACGAGGCACTCATCCTCGACCTCGCCCGCGACTCTGCCCACAACGTGGAGCGACGGTCGGCACCGATCACCACCTTCCTGCTCGGCTACGCCGCCGCCGGGCACGACGGTTCACCCGTGCAGGTCGAGCGGCTCACCGGCCTGGCCACGGCCCTGGCCCTGCGCTGGGACAAGTCCCCCGACGAGATCAAGGACGTGGTCGAAGAGGTCGAGGTCGAGATCGAGGACGTCGAGATCGACGCCTGACCCACGTCCCGGGAAGCTGCAGAAATCTCCTAGGCTTGGCTCCATGCGCGCCGTCACCGCACCCGAGCCGGGTGGTCCCGAGGCCCTGGTCGTCACAGAGCGTCCCGACCCCGAAGCGGGTCCCGGTGAGGTCGTCATCGATGTCGTCGCCAGCTCCGTGAACCGCGCGGACACCCTGCAGCGCAAGGGCTTCTACTCACCGCCCAAGGGCTCATCCGACGTGCTCGGCCTCGAATGCTCTGGTCGGATCAGCGCGGTCGGCGCCGGCGTCGAGGGCTGGGCGGTGGGTGACGAGGTCTGCGCGCTCCTCGCGTCCGGGGGGTACGCCGAGAAGGTCGCCGTACCTGCCGGACAAGTGATGCCGGTCCCCGACGGTATCGACCTCAAGACCGCGGCTGCCCTGCCGGAGGTCGCCTGCACCGTCTGGTCCAACGTCTTCATGGTCGCCGGCCTCCAGCCCGAGGAGACCCTGCTCGTGCACGGTGGCGCCGGCGGTATCGGCAACTTCGCGATCCAGCTGGGCAAGGCCCTGGGGTCGCGGGTGCTCACCACCGCCGGCTCGGCTGAGAAGCTCGCGCTGTGCGAGTCCCTCGGGGCCGACCGGGCGATCAACTACCGCGACGAGGACTTCGTCGAGGTGGTCAAGGACTCCGGAGGTGCCGACGTCATCCTCGACAACATGGGAGCGAAGTACCTCTCGCGCAACGTCGAGGCGCTCGCGGTCCAGGGTCGGCTGGTGGTCATCGGCATGCAGGGTGGATCGAAGGCCGAGCTAGACCTCAACGCCCTGCTCCGCAAGCGCGGTGCCGTGATTGCAACCTCCCTGCGTGCGCGACCGACCCGAGAGAAGTCGGCCATCTGCGCAGATGTCGTCGAGTACGTCTGGCCGCTCGTCTCGGAGGGCAAGGTGCGCTCCCTCGTGCACGAGGAGGTGCCGCTCGAGGACGTGGGCCGGGCCCACGCGCTGATGGAGTCCGGATCGCACAGCGGCAAGATCCTGCTCACCATGGATGGGTAGGGTCGAGCCCATGTCGACGCCCCAAGACCCGACGCCCGAGGACGAACTGCTGGTGATCGGCCCGGACGGGAACCCCGTTGCCCTGCAGGCCCGGTCAGATGAGGACGACGAGGGCAACGAGCGCAACGTCACCGATCTCGTCGAACAACCCGCCAAGGTCATGCGGATCGGCCGGATGGTGCAACAGCTTCTCGAAGAGGTGAAGTCCGCGCCGGTGGACGAAGCTGGGCGCAAGCGGCTCGCGACGGTGCTGCACACCTCCATCAAGGAGCTCAAGGACGGGCTGGCTCCTGAGCTCGACGACGAGCTCGACCGGCTGATCGAGCCCTTCGACGACGCCACCCCCACGGAGTCGGAGCTCCGCATCGCGCAGGCGACCCTCGTCGGGTGGCTCGAGGGTCTCTTCCACGGCATCCAGACCGCGATCTACGCCCAGCAGATGGCGGCGCGCTCACAGCTCGAGCAGATGCGTCGAGCGCTACCGCCCGGATCCATGCCCGGCCTGCACGGCGAACAGGGCCAACCGGGTGTTGCCCAGGACGACGACCACGAGCCTGGCTCGCGTGGCGGGATGTACCTCTAGCCCGGATGAACCTCTAGCTCAGTCGCAGTAGTCGCAGAACCCGGTGGCAGGCACTGCGGTGTGGCACTTCGGACACAGTGGCGGCATCTTCTCGGCTGCCGCCGCGCGTCGCTCCCGGCTCCGCGATGCGCTCAGCCTCGGGGTGAGGGCCCAGGTGCCACCACCCGCGGGTAGGTCGGCGCCGAAGCTTCGATGGCACTCGAGCCGCTCGCGGGCAGCGTGGTCGTCGGCGTCACCAGGGAGGGAGCCACGGGCGGCCACCACTGCGGGACCATAGGCGGCTCCGACACTGCCTTCCGCATTCACACACAGCGACGACAGCAGTGGCTCGCCACGCTCGGTGCAGTCGGCCGAGACCCGTCCGAGGACGTCCCCGATCCAGTAGTGCGACGGCCTGCGCGTGTGGATCTTGCTCAGGCTCATGACGGCCGCGGCTAGTTCCTTCGTGGTGATCACGGCGTGGTAGCGCCCGGCCGTCTCCAGCAGCACCTCCCTGGCGGCACTTGCCCATGCTGTCCGCGCGGCTTCCTCACCCACCTCGGCGGCGTCCCTCATCTGGTCGCCCGGCTGCTGCGTCCTCGTCGCCGTCGACGGCGAACCCGAGGCCGCGAAGCACCCCCGCCGCCGCTTCCGGGCCGCCGGCGAAGTCCTCGGTGGGCGCCAGCTCACCGGTAGCGCGCAGATGGGCGACCCCGAGAACGGCCAGAGAGTCGTACGACGAGGAGTTGTGCACCAGCTCGTACTCGCCGTTGCGGTCGAAGCCGTAACGGGACAGGAACTCTTCGGCCCCGACGCGATCGAACTCCTCGAGCGCAAGCAGAACGTGCTCCGGCCTGACGGCCTGAAATGGGGGCATGGCCTTCACTCTACGTGGGCTTGTCCTGCGTGTCACAAAGCGGGCGAACCATCACCAGCTCGCCGTCCTCGCTGGATCCGCGCAACTGGGTGAACCCGCAGGTGGCCAGCACTCGGAGGCTGGCGCTGTTCTCAGGTCGCACGCTCGCCCGGACCCGTACGCCGGCACGGTCGGTCTCCTGGAGCAGGGCAGTCAGCGCCTCGCAGACGGCACCGTGTCCGCGGGCCTCCTCGACCAGCCCGAAGCCAACCTCGGTCTCGGGGACCTCGTCAGGTCCCGGTGAGGGCGCTCCGAAGAACCCGATCGACCCGACCACCAGGCCGTCGAAGGTGCGCACGATGTGTCGCTGCCCCCAACCGGCATCGGGGTCATCGGCCTTCACCATCGCCGCGGCGTCCTGGTCCTGCTTGCGGGGGTAGTCCCGATGCCAGGAGACCCGGCGCCGGCCCGCGAGCATGCCGGCCGCGTCCTCGGGCGTGACCAGTGGCAGCCGCAGCCGCAGGGATGTGATCGTCTCGGGAAGATCAGTCACGGGAACCAGCGGCGCAGCTCGACGGCGGCGCCGTCCTCGTACACGGAGTCGGTCGAGTCGTCGGCAGCGTCGTGGACCTCCTGCACGGCCTGTCCCATCGCCACTCCACGGGCCGCCCAGCGGAGCATCTCCACGTCGTTCAGACCGTCTCCAATCGCAAGTGTGTCCGATTGGGATAGCCCCAGTGAGATTCGAACGTATTCAAGCCCGAATGCCTTCGAGACACCCACGGGCGCAAGATCCAGCCACGCGGTCCAACCGACGACATACTCGATTCCATGAAGCCCAAGGGAGGCGCCCAGCTTCATGAAGTCCGCGACCGAAGCGGTCGGATCGCGGATAATCACACGGCTGACAGGCTCCACCAAAATGTCATCGAGTTCGGTCTCAATCATCTCACCTGACAGCTCGCCCAGGGGAAATGCACGGTTCACCCGGTAGCCGACTCCGCGCTCCTCAACGGCCACCAACGCCTCAGGATGCTGCTTCAGGACCGCGTCGACCGCCGGACGTGCATCAAAGGTTTCTTCGTGCACGACCTCTAGTGGCGGGTATCGAAAGATCACAGCGCCGTTTGACGCGACAGCCCAAAGCCGGTCGTGTCCCTCGCGCGGGAGATGGAGGCGGTCGGCAATCCTGACCATGCCGTGTGGTGAGCGTCCACTAGCGAGGACCACGTGTGCACCTGAATCGAGAGCAGCTCCCACTGCACTATTCACCGCAGGTGAGATCCCATCAGAGTTCTGACCTAACCCCTCCATCCATTGAAGAATAGTGCCATCGATATCGAGGGCTACCAGTCGGGGAGTCCATAAGTTGTTGCCAGGCCGATCATTGCGCGCGTTCGTCAAGCGTTGGCCACCTGCGAATTGGGCAACTCTTCGTGCCACTGAATCAATTGGATACTCAGGATGGCGAAATCTGGATCAAGGGCCTCGTCAGAAACCGCGCACGGCACCTCACTTGATGTCATGGCGGTGACACGAACCAGCGCGAAAGAGCCAGTGTACTGGCCAACATCCGGGTCATACTCACGCAAGAGGACCTCGTCCCCGACTGCATAGGCACGATCGTTTCTTCGGAGTTCGTGCACACGTAGCCCTTCAACTATGGGGCGAAAGAATTTCGGCCAACTCTTGACCGTGTGATCAGGAGAATTTTGTCTGATCAATGGAAACACGGTCCTCTTGGTCGATTGGAGCGGGCGTGGTCATGGGGCAACCCTCACGAAATCAGAGTAGTCAAAATTCAAGAATGGAACGTCCTCCGCTGATGGAGGCATGTGGGAGCGTTCGAGGGAGGGAAGCGGACTGGGCCCCTCGTCGCGCGGCACGTCAACGTCTCCATCCGACCAGAAGTCGTAGTTCGTAAGTGAATGCAGGTTCTCGCCTGACACGCGCTTGATCTCGTTCATGAATCGCTCACACATCTTCAGAATAGTCGAGAGGCGGTCATCGTCGCTGAAAAACCCCTGGATCTCGCTGTCAGCGTATAGAACCGCGACGACAAAGGTTCCCCTCTCTTGGACGCTCACAAGTGGTATCGCAAGAATGGCCTTGACCTCATCGGACATTTCTCTCGAGACCTTCGTGAGTTGCAACGTCCTCATGTCGGATTCTATGCCGCCGGACGTGGCGTCGGGGACCGACCTGACGACCTTCTGTGTCAGAAACGCCTCGCCGATCGTCCCGTGATCGTTGGGGAAGGTCCGACCGGCCACGGCTGTCTCCGCGTCGAGCTGGAGTCCTATGTATTCGGAACTTTGTTGCAAGAGCACTTCGCGACCTAATGGAAGGGCGCGGTGTAGCGTCACGCGCAGTCGACTCGTGGACGCGTGGAAGGATTCCAAGTACCCAGAGATGGCTGAACAAAAGGCTGTGACCATGGCTTCGGTCGCCCCTGGCAGATATTCTTTCCGCCACGTCGCTTTTACCCTCTCGGCCACCTCAGAGTCCAGCCTAAAGGGCGAATCAAAGTAGCCACCGGGCCAGCGGATCTCAGCGGGCTGCTGCAGGCGCCGTCCAGCCTTGTCACTTATCGAAGTCTGTAGGGATCTTGTGAGTGGGCCAGATAGAACTGAGTGAATCGAGTCGTCCCTGGCAGTTCCGTGCCTTCGGATCACTCGCTCTTCGGGCACCGAGAGGGAGTTGACCAAATCATCCAGATCAACGCTCGATGGATAGAACGCACCGCATCGATAGAGCAGGTAGACAAGAAGTGAGTTTTGAAACGAGATCCTCCGCTCTGCAAACAGATCAACCAAATTCTTCTTCTTCAAGTGCAGAACTACCGAGGTGTCGCGGCGAATACGATTCGACAGGTCGACAAGAACATCGTCGGCTTCGACCTTTGAGGCTGGGTCATTGACTAGGCGCTCGAGGTCATCGAAGAGATTGGTTTCGCCGATGACGCGGGCTGAGAGTTCCTGAAGTGAGCCATAGATGCTAGGACGAGTGGAAAATAGTTCTGAAAGGATTCGGTCCTGACGGAACTCTCCGATAGTGAGCCTCAAGAGATCAATCATGGCCGCATCACCTTGACCCGAGACGATGTAGGTTGCTAGGCCTTCGTCGAGACTAGGTTGAGCTAAGGTTTCATTTCGCCAATAGGAGACGGAGCTCTGGGATTCGAGCCCGAACCCAAGGGCGAGAATAACCGCGTCGAAAGACCGCGTCGCCCCTTCGGCCGGGTGCGGGCCGAAGTCTTGGGTCGGCCGACTCGTGTCACGACGTTCGCCGACCCACTCCACCCGTAGCTGTCTTGAGCGCGGGACCTGGGTGATTCGGAGGTGTTTCGTATTGCAGTAAAGCCGCATGTCGTGTTGGGGCGGGGTGCTTTGTAGAACTTCCTGCCAGCCCCGGAGCACTTGGACTGCGACATCTGATGCTCGACTTGCGGTCCAGGTGAGCAGTGGCAATCCAGCGGTTGGAGCCTCGGTGCCGGGAGCGGGCCAGTCGTAGATATGTGGGTGCACCCAGCGCGTGTCGCAGCCCTGCTGCAGTGGTAGGACGGTGTCGCGTTTCTCGAACAATGTCAGTTCGACCGGAGCAGACTTTGCGAGAAAGCCTGCGGCTACTGTGAGCCCGGCGAAGCCGGCTCCAACGACGGCGATCCTCTTGGGCTCGTCCTCGTCATCTGCGATACCCCCATGCTCAATCAGTGACCAAACCAGGTTCAGCGCGCGAACTTGCTGGCTCAAGATGGTTACACCCGAGTCGAAGGTGCCAACGACGAACAGGTTCCTCTCACCGGCAACCTTGAACTCCTCGAACGCGTCGCGGGCCTGGCTGGAGGGCGCAAAGGGTTTGGCGTTCTTCTTTGGACTCATTGCGCCGTCGCAATCGCTCTCGGGAGAGGCGCGAGGACCTCACGACCCTGGAGGTACGGCTGGAGGGCCTTGGGGATCCGCACGGAGCCGTCGGCCTGCTGGTGAGTCTCCAACAGGGCAACGATCGTGCGCGGGATCGCGACCAAGGTGCCGTTGAGGGTGGCGATGGGCTTGACGTCCCCCGTCTGCCCTGAGCCGGCCGGTGCGAATCGTCCGCGGATGTCGAGGCGTCGGGTCTGGAAGTCCGTGCAGTTCGAGGTCGAGGTCAACTCGCGGTACCGACCCTGGGTCGGCACCCACGCCTCGCAGTCGAACTTGCGTTGCGCGGAGAGACCGAGGTCGCCGGCGGCCACGTCGATGACGCGGTAGGCGAGCCCGAGCTTGTCCAGCCACTCCCGCTCCCAGCCGAGCAGGCGCTCGTGCTCGGCCGCAGCCTCCTCGAGGGTCGTGTAGGAGAACATCTCCACCTTGTCGAACCAGTGAACGCGGATGATCCCGCGCGTGTCCTTGCCGTGCGAGCCTGCCTCCTTGCGGAAGCACGGACTGAACGCCACGTAACGACGCGGCAACGAGTCGCCGTCCAGAATCTCGTCGGAGTGGTACGCCGCCAGCGGCACCTCCGAGGTGCCGACGAGGTAGGTGTCCTGGCCCTCGATCCGGTAGACGTCGTCGGCCGCCTGGCCGAGGAACCCGGTGCCCTCCATCGCTCTCGCCTTGACCAGGGTCGGCGGGATCATCGTGGTGAAGCCCGCCGAACGGGCTTGGTCCATCGCCATGTTGACCAGCGCGAGCTCGAGGTCGGCGCCGACGCCTGTCAGGTAGTAGAACCGCGAGCCCGAGACCTTGGCGCCCCTCTCGACATCGATCGCGCCGAGCATCCGGCCCAGCTCGACGTGGTCGCGCGGGGTGAAGCCCTCCTGCTCGAAGTCACGCGGAATGCCGTGGACTGACAGCACGATGTAGTCGTCCTCGCCCCCCGCGGGTGCCTCGTCGGCCGCGGGGTTGGGGATCGCGTAGACAGCGTCGCGCCAGTCCTGCTCCGCCGCGGTCTGTGCTGCCTCGGCCACCTTCACGTCGGCGGCGAGCGTCTTCGTGCGCGCGAGCAGCTCGGCCTTCTCGTCTCCTTGCGCCTTGGCGATCAGCTTGCCCAACTGCTTCTGTTCGGCGCGCAGCTGCTCGAAGTCCGCGATCGCGGTGCGCCTGTTGGCATCTGCCTCGAGTGCCTCGTCGACCACTGAGTCGGACAGGCCGCGCTTCTCCTGGGCGGCTCGAATCAGGTCGGGGTCATCGCGGAGCAGTCGTGGGTCGATCACGGCCCGAGACTAACCGGCGCGCACTTGGTGGACTTAATCAGCCGGGGGAAGCACGAGGGGGAAGCCGGCTGCGACCGGCGCCAAGGGAGTACTCGGCTTGCCGTACGCCGTCCACTCCTTGCCGTCCTTGGGCAGGTAGTGCGTCGTCACGCTCGGTTGGTCCGCGCAGAAGGCCCAGGTGACCCCGGCGTCGTCGGTGTATCCGGCACCGAGCCGACATGGGCTCGCGGGGAGTTCCGAGAGCGCGGTTGAGTTGGCCGGGAGCACGGTGCCACCGGCGCGGGTCAACGGGCTGGTGTCCGCCTTGCCGTTGCCCGGGGGGTTCGTCTCGTCGCTGTCGATGCTCTCGACGTAGGGCTCGCCGGTGTTGCGGTTGAAGCCGTTGCCGAAGAACCAAGGCCCCTTGGGCAGCGTGCTCTCCTGCGTGGCCTTGCCGCCGGCGACGTTGACCGACCACACGCGGTTCTTCGTGTCCACCACGCGCAGGGTGTCCTCGCGGGCGGGGTCGAAGGCCCAACCGATCGCGTCGACGTCGTCCTTGCCGGTGCGGTCCCGGATGTCGATGATCTGCGTGCTGCCGCCCAGCGAGTAGACCGTGAGTCGCCCGCTCTTCTCTTCTCTTCGCGAGATCCCGGTGTCGGGGATCGCCCACTCGCGGTCGGAACTGACGAGCAGCGCAGACATGTCGCCTGAGGTGCTGCCCGCCGTGACGCCGGGGAGCTTCCGCGCAGTGGCCTGGCCGGTGGAGGGGTTGTAGCTGATGTAGGTGGTGGTGCTGGTCTCGCCGTCGGCGCCACCGGCGGATGTGACGGCGAGCAGCCAGTTGCCCTCGCCTGCACTGGTGTCTGCCTTGGCTGCAGGAGTCGGCTCTGCGTTCTTCTTCTCGCCGTCGGCCTTGACCTCGACGCTCCCGCAACCTGCGGCGATGAGGAGTGTCGCGAGGGCCGCCGCCACAGACGCGACCGGCGCCTGTGAAATCGTTCGACGCATGTGGTCCCCCTCGATGAGTGGCCATGGTCTTGAATGGACCGCATGGCCAGGTCCGCTCGTGACAAATGATCCCACACAAGCCCAGCTCGACGTAGGAACTCGCTCTCACCTCGCGGGAGGGGGAAAGTGACGCACGCCGAACTGCGCCCGGCCCGGCTGTGGTGGAGCGCCTTGTGCTTCGTGCTGTTCGCGGTGTTGGCCGTGCTGGTGAAGACGAGCTGGACTCCCCTGCTCGAGCTCGACTCGGATCTCGGTACCTGGCCGGAGTCCTTCACGCAGGACCACGAGTGGGCGTACGAGTTCTGGCACTACCTCGGACTCGCTACGACCACGCTGCCCGAAGCCGTGGCGACCGCAGTCGCGGCGATCGCCCTCGAAGCAAAGAAGCATCGTCGCGCCGCGATCTGGACGGTCGCGGTGATGACGAGTGTCGGCGTCCTGACGGCACTCATCAAGCAGCTGATCGGCCGTGAGCGGCCGCTCTGGGACGAACCTCTCGAGGTGCTCACCTCCTTCTCCTTCCCGTCGGGCCACTCGTCAGGAATCGTCGGCGCGATGGGGGTGACGATCGTGCTCACCCAGATGCTGGTCCGGCGGCGCGGCGTACGGCGCCTGGTGTTCGGGCTCGCAGTGGCGCTGGTGATCCTCGTTGGCGCGGACAGGGTCTTCCTCGGTCTGCACAATGTCTCGGACGTCATCGCGGGCTACCTGCTGGGTGGGGGTCTGTTGCTCGTCTGGTTGGGGTTCTACGACCCGACTCCTCGGTCGCTCGCGCTGGCCCAGGCGCCGCTCGCGGATGCGGTGCCCGTCCAGCGCAAGAAGCTCGCCGTCATCTTGAACCCGATCAAGATCGACGATGCCGATCAGTTCCGGGTCCTTGTCGAGGCACTCGCGACCGAGTCCGGCTTCGCATCGGTGGTGTGGTGGGAGACCACGGTGGAGGACACCGGCCATGGGATGGCCCACGAGGCCGCCATCAGCGGCTCTGACCTCGTCCTCGCCATCGGCGGGGACGGCACCATCCGGGCGGTCTGCGAGGAGCTCGCCGGCACGGGCATCCCGGTTGGGCTGGTGCCTGCCGGCACCGGCAACCTGCTGGCGCGCAACCTCGGCCTGCCGCTCTACCTGCGCTCGGCCGTCGACGTCGCACTCAACGGACAGGACCGCGCGATCGACATGGTCGAGGTCAGCGGCGACAAGATGGAGGACGCCACGTTCCTGGTGATGGCGGGGCTGGGCTTTGACGCCGCGATCATGGAGGGCGTCAACGAGAACATCAAGGCCAAGGTGGGCTGGCTCGCCTATGTGTGGTCTGCCCTGAAGTCGCTGATGTTCCCTGCGATTCGCATCGAGGTCTCGGTCGACGGCGAGGCATTCACCCGCCACCGCGCACGCACGCTCGTGATCGGCAACGTCGGGTTCCTCCAGGCGGGGATGCCGCTGATCCCCGACGCCGCGATCGACGACGGAAAGCTCGACGTGGTGCTGCTCTACCCGCGCCGGTTCCTGTCCTGGCTGCCACTGGCCGTGCGGGTGCTGACCAAGAACAAGCGCACGGACGAGACCATCACCCGGATGACCGGCCAGGAGGTCGTCGTACGCGCCAGTGTCGATGCGCCACGCCAGCTCGACGGCGACCTGATCCCGCCGGGCAGGGAGCTGCACGCCAGGTGCGTGCACGGGCGGTTGCTCGTTCGGGTCCCGCGCTGAGGCCGGTTCGGGTCAGCTGACTCAGGACGGGTCGAGGACGAACACCGGGATGGTGCGGTCGGTTCGTTCGGCGTACTTCGCGTAGTTGGGCCAGGTCGAGATCATGCGCTGCCAGATTGGTTCGCGTTCTGGACCGGTGACCTCGCGTACGACGGCCTCGTGGCTGACGCCGCCGACCCGCACACCGACCCGCTCGCCCTTCTCTGCTGCGGCGCGCACGTTGACCACCCACACCGGCAGTTTCGCTCCACCGAAGTTCGAGCCGGCGATCAGGTAGCCGGACTCGTGGGGGACGCACAGCAGTGGCGTGGTCCTCGGGACACCGGACTTGCGCCCCTTCACTGTGAGCATCAGGTTCGGTAGCCCTGCGATGTCAAGGAGCGTCAGCCGCCCGCGGGTGACGCGCTGGAGGAACTTGTCGGTGGCGGTGATCTGGGGCAGCAGCCTGGGCATCCACGAGATCGAGCCGATCCGGACGGCCAGCGGGGTCAGAAAGTTCACACGCGGATCCTAGGGACACGTTCATCAGGAGCGAGCGTGCGAGATCGCGTCCTCCTCCTCGGGGGAGAGCTGGGTGTCGCTGCTCCAGTCCGCGACGTTCTTCGCATAGCTGCGGGAGTCATTGCGTCCCTGGATCGAGGTGAGGACGACGCCGCTGCCGCTGTCGTCGAGCAGGGCCATCGACCAGGAGAGCTGGCCACCGGTGTCGGTGAAGGCGTCGTACCTGACCACCGCGACATGCCTCATGGACTGGGCGTTCTCCGCCTTGAGCACTGCGACCTCCTGGCGCAGGGCCCGAGGGTCTTCCGGGAGACCGCTCGGGTCGGCGCGCGAGAGGCGACGCCGGCTGGTACGCCGACCGGCCATCGCCACTGCCAGCGCAAGCAGGGAGAGCGCCAGGGCGAGTACGGCGAGAGCGGTGTCCACGACGCCGAGAGTAGAGAGCCGAATCGTTCGCCCAGTGGCGACTCGCGGGGGCCGGTGCACCTGACGTGGGAAACTCAGCCACGTGACCACCCAAGGCCCGACAACGGGCCCAGAGATAGACCGAGAGACAGGCCCCGAACCAGGCCCGAGGCGCATTGCCTACCAGGGCGAGCCGGGCGCGAACTCGCACATGGTCTGCAAGCTGAACTACCCTGATTGGGAGCCGGTGCCCTGCGCCTCGTTCGAGGACGTTTTCGCTGCAGTAGAGGGAGCCGAGGCCGAGCTCGGGATGATCCCGATCGACAACTCGATCGCCGGACGGGTGGCCGACATCCACCACTTCCTTCCCGACTCCGACCTGCACATCATCGGCGAGCACTTCCTGCGCATCCAGTTCGCGCTGATGGCGCTCCCTGGCGCATCGATGGAGACCATCCGGACGGTGCACAGCCACGTCCATGCCCTCGGCCAGTGCCGCAAGGTGATTAGAGAGCACGGGCTGAGGCCGATGATCTCCGGAGACACGGCTGGCGCGGCCCGCGAGGTCGCCGAGTCCGGGGATCTCACCCAGGCAGCGATCTCGCCCCCGCTGGCGGCTGAGACCTACGGTCTCGAGGTGCTGATGCGCGACGTCGAGGACGAGGAGCACAACACCACGCGGTTCGTCGTACTCTCCCGGGAGCTTGTCGAGGCCCCCCGCGACAACGGGCCAGTGGTCACGAGCTTCATCTTCAACGTGCGCAACCTGCCAGCGGCGCTCTACAAGGCGCTCGGCGGATTCGCCACCAACGGGGTCAACATGACCAAGCTGGAGAGCTACATGGTCGGCGGCCACTTCACCGCAACCCAATTCCTGGCCGAGGTCGACGGCCACCCCGAGGACCCGCCCCTGAAGCGGGCGCTCGAGGAGCTCGCCTTCTTCACCACCGACGTGAAGGTCCTGGGCGTCTACCCAGCCGATGGCTTCCGGTCTGCCTGAGATACATCCGACCCGAATTGGACTAGTCCGAACAAGTTCAGCCACCTAAGGAGTTGCGCGAGACAACGGAAATCGCGCAACATCATGCACATGCGTGCCACTTACAAGATCCTCGGTCATACGATCTCCGGTCTCGTCGTCGTCCAGGCTGCGGCGATCGCGATGTGGGTCTTCGGATTCTGGAGCTGGATCGACGAGGGGGACGGCAACACCGTGACTCCTCAACTCGCGGAGGACCGTCTCGAGGGTGTCACCGGTTCCGCCGGCATCTTGATCCACAGCATCGGCGCCAACGTCATCGCGCTGTTGGCCATCGTGCTACTGATCATCTCGTTCTTCGCCAAGGTTCCCGGCGGGGTGAAGTGGGCGGGCTACATGTTCCTGGCCGTGCTGGTCCAATGGATCGTCGGCATCGCTTCCTTCGAGATTCCGGGTGTCGGTTTCCTGCACGGCGCCAACGCGATCCTGATCGCCTGGCTCGGCTGGCGCGTCGCCAAGCAGGCCGGCGTCGAGAGCGAGACCGTGCCTGCATCTGAGGCGGCTACGGCGCGGTGACCCGGTCTCGGGTCCGGCTGGCCGTCGGGCTCGTCCTCACTCTGGCGATCGTCGGACCGCTGGGCTGGATGTGGTGGGACAGCCGGCTGCCCTCGTCGTACTCCGTGATGGAGATGGGCGAGATCGACCTCGGGGGAGGGCCTGCAGCATCAAGTGGCTCGCACCACGGGGGCAAGCACCACCCCGGGGCTGTCCCGGCGGTGAGCGTCGATGACCTCGACACCGACTCCGCGCGCAAGGCCGACGTCGTGGTCGACCTGACGGCTCGTCAGGGAAAGGTCGAGCTCGCGTCGGGGAAGACCGTTGACGGCTACTCGCTGAACGGAACCTCGCCGGGGCCGCTCATCGAGGCGACGGTGGGCCAGCTCGTCGAGGTGCGTCTGCACAACGAGAACGTGAAGGACGGCATTGCGCTGCACTGGCACGGAGTCGACGTGCCCAACCCCCAGGACGGCGTCGCGGGGGTGACCCAGGACGCCGTAGGGGTCGGCAAGGAGTACGTGTACCGATGGATCGCGCCTGACGCCGGGACGTTCTGGTACCACTCCCACCAGCAGTCGCACCCGCAGGTCTCCGGTGGTCTGCTCGGCGGCATCATCGTGCATCCGAAGGCACCCGAGGCGGGCGTGCGAGACGTCGTCGCACTGACACATCTCTACGAGGGCCAGTCCACCGTGAACGGGGACTCCTCCTATCCCCACGTGCACGCGCAGCCGGGTGAGCGGGTGCGGGTCCGCGTGGTGAACACCGACAACGGCATGCAGAGCGTGTGGCCGAGCGTCCCATTCCTGCTGCGTGCGGTCGATGGGTTCGACATCAACAAGCCCACGGAGATCACGGACCGGTCGGTGGGCATCCCCGCGGGGGGACGGGCAGATCTCGAGGTGCGGGTGCCGGACGACGGCTCTGCGGTCCGGATCGGAATGCTCGGAGAAGTGGGGCTGGTGATCGGGCCTGAGGGCAGCGAGGCCGACAAGGTCAAGCAGCCCGAGAAGCAGCTCGACCTGATCGACTACGGATCCGCTGCCCCCGTTGCCTTCGACACCACCAAACCGGATCGCAAGTTCAAGTACTCGGTCGGGAGACGACCTGGCTTCATCAACGGCCGTCCCGGCTATTGGTGGAGCGTCAACGGGAAGCTCTACCCCGACATGCCGATGGCGATGGTCAGTGAAGGCGATGTAGTCCAGATGCGCATCTCCAATGACAGCGGAAAGGCCCATCCCATGCACCTGCACGGCCATCACGCCGTCGTACTCGCTCGCGACGGGGTCAAGGCCAGCGGCAGCCCATGGTGGTTCGACTCCCTCGAGGTCCAGGACGGTGAGGCCTATGACGTCGCGTTCCTCGCCGACAACCCCGGCATCTGGATGGACCACTGCCACAACCTCAAGCACGCCCGGCAGGGGATGGTCACGCACCTGATGTACGACGGCGTGACGACGCCGTACGAGCTGGGAGAGGACACCGGCAACTTCCCCGAATGAGGCCCCGCATGGGTCGGCAGGGGACCGGATAGTTTGAGGCTGTGACCGAACCCTCCCTCGAGAGCTCCGGTGAAGCACGGACCGCCGACCTCGGGTACGCCCGGGTCGACGTCGACCGTGCTGCGCGCACCGGGGACCCGGAGGTGGTCTACGGAGGTGGCAAGACCCCCACCCAGGTGGTCGGGATCCTGCGCGCACTGCACGAGAAGCATCCCGACCGCGCGGTGCTGGCCACCCGCCTCTCCGCCGAGGCGGTGGACCTCGTGCGCGACCAGCTGCCCGAGGCCGTGGTCGACGAGGTCGCGCGGGCGGTGACCCTGGGTCCCCTTCCCGTCGGGCGAGGGCTGGTTGCGGTGATCAGCGCAGGCACCTCGGACGCGCCCGTTGCTGCCGAGGCAGCGCTCGCGGTGGCAGTTCACGGCGCCAAGGTGCGGCGGATCGAGGACGTCGGGGTCGCCGGGCTGCACCGGCTGATCGAGGTCCGCGACCGGTTCGCAGGAGCGGACTGCCTCATCGTGGTCGCCGGCATGGAGGGTGCCCTGCCCAGCGTCGTCGGCGGCCTGACCGGCGTACCTCTCGTGGCGGTGCCCACCAGCGTTGGGTACGGCGCCTCCTTCGGCGGGCTGGCTGCGCTGCTGGCGATGCTGAACTCGTGTGCTCCCGGAGTCACGGTCGTCAACATCGACAACGGCTACGGCGCCGGCGTCTTCGCGGCGCGCGTTGCCCGCCGGGCACACCCCGCGGACGGGGCCGCTGCAGGGCCCGGCGGTCGTCCGTGATCGCCTGGGTCGACGCGTCCTCGGGAGCCAGTGGGGACATGCTGCTCGGTGCCCTCGCCGGTGTCGGAGTGCCATTCGGCGTGATGGCCGAGGCCGTCGAGAAGGTGGCACCCGGTCAGGTGCGTCTGCAGGAGGAGCAAGTACGCCGCGGTGGCTTTGCCGCCATCCGGTGCCACGTGCACGTCGATGACACCGAGCAGCACCGCACCTGGCGCGACGTCGAGAGTCTCCTGGCCGGTGCCGGGCTGCACGAGGACGTTCGGTCCCTGGCCCATGACGTGTTCGCGCGTCTGGCCGAGGCCGAGGGCCGGGTGCACGGCGTACGTCCTGAGGAGGTGCACTTCCACGAGGTCGGAGCGCTCGACACCATCGCCGACGTCGTCGGAGTGTGTGCCGGAGTGATCCATCTCGGCCTCGAGCGTGTCGTTGTCTCGGCAGTGTCAGTGGGGGGTGGCACGGTGAGCACCGAGCACGGCCGCCTGCCGGTTCCGCCGCCGGCGGTGGTCGAGCTCCTGCGTGGGGTGCCGAGCTCGGGTGGTCCGGTGGGTCTCGAGCTCTGCACACCCACGGGTGCTGCCATCCTCACCACGCTGGCCGACGACTGGGGTGCCCAGCCCGCGATGCTGGTCTCGCACATCGGCGTCGGTGCCGGTGAGCGGGATCCCGAAGGCCATGCCAACGTGGTCCGGCTCTTGGTCGGGGAGCGGTCTGTCGACTCGCTCGCCGGGGGTCGCTCTGCCAAGGACTCGACCAGCGTGAGTGGGACGGCTGTGCTGCTCGAGGCCAACGTCGACGACCTCGACCCGCGGATCTGGCCGGTGGTGATCGCCGCGCTGCTCGAGGCGGGGGCGAGCGACGCCTGGCTGACCCCGATCCTGATGAAGAAGGGCCGCCCGGCGCACCAGCTCAGCGTCCTGGTGGCACGTGATCGTGCTGTCGCCGTACGACGGGAGATCCACCGCCAGACCTCCACCATCGGGATGCGCGAGCTGGCGGTCGGCAAGCACGAGCTCGAGCGTGAGATGACGACGGTCGAGGTCGACGGGCACCGGGTTGCGGTGAAGGTGGCCCGGCTCGACGGCGAGGTGCTCAACGTGCAGCCGGAGTTCGAGGACGTCGCCGCAGCAGCGCGCGCGTTGGGCCGGCCGGTCAAGACCGTGATGGCCGAGGCGGTCGCGGCCGCACGCGGGCTCGCCTGATGGACCTGGCGCTCATCGCGGTCGTCTTCGGAACGATCTTCGTGGTCGAGCTGCCCGACAAGACCTTCATCGCCGCCTTGGTGCTCTCCACTCGGTACAAACCACTCGCAGTCTGGGTCGGGGTCGGTCTGGCGTTCCTGGCCCAGACCTTGATCGCGGTGCTCGCCGGCCACCTGGCGACGTACCTGCCGCAGATGCTGGTCAGGTCCGTCGCCCTGGTGATCTTCATGGTCGGGGCGGTGGTGCTGTTCCGGTCCGCGCCCGGCGCCGATGAGGAAGAGAAGGAGACTGAGGAGGAGTACGCCGGGAAGGCGGCCGATGCGCGCACCGGGCTGAAGGCAGTCGGCGCCTCGTTCCTGGTGCTGTTCGCGGCGGAGTGGGGCGATCTCTCGCAGCTGCTGACGATCAGCATGATCGCAAAGTACGGGCACCCGGTCAGCGTCTTCATCGGGGCCTGGGCAGCCCTGCTGACCGTTTCCGGCCTCGCGGTGCTTGCCGGACGGGTGCTGTTGCGCCACATCAGGCTCTCGACGGTCCACTACGTCGGCTCGGCGGTCTGTCTGGTCCTCGCCGGAGTCACCGCTTGGGAGATGCTCGGCTGAGGCTTCCCCTGCTCCCGCGGCGAGCCCCTAGTGTGATTGCCATGAGCGAAGTCACCACGGCCGCTTTCTCGGAACCCGGGGTTGCCAGCGAGGTCGGCCGGCTACGCACGGTGATGCTGCACCGGCCCGGCCCCGAGCTGCAGCGGCTGACCCCTCGCAACAACGACAAGCTGCTCTTCGACGGCATCCCGTGGGTGAGCAGGGCCCAGGACGAGCACGACGGCTTCGCGGAAGCACTACGCAGCCGAGGCGTGGAGGTGCTCTACCTGACGGATCTGCTCGTGGAGACGCTGGCCAGTGAGGACGCCCGCGCCCATGCGATCGAGGCCGTCACCGGATCCCTGAGGCTGGGCGACACTCTCCGCATCTACCTGCGGCGGGCGCTGGGTGAGCTCTCCCCGGAGGAGCTCAAGGACGTCCTGGCCGCCGGCCTGCGCAACGACGAGGTGCGTGGCGGCTTCGGACTGGTGACCAGCCTGTTGGCCAGCGACGACTTCCTCATCGACCCGTTGCCCAACCTGCTGTTCACCCGTGACTCCAGTGTGTGGATCCGCGACAGGGTGGCCATCACGTCGCTGGCCATGCCTGCCCGTGAGCGCGAGAGCCAGCTGACCGAGTTGATCTACACCGACCACCCGCGCTTCGCCTCGACCGCCAAGATCCACGGCTGGCGGCGCGAGCACCTCGAGGGCGGCGACGTACTCCTGCTGGGGCCGGGCGTCATCGCCGTCGGCGTCGGGGAACGTACGACGGCCGCTGGTGTCGAGCGGCTCGCCCGCCAGGTCTTCGAGGACGGGGCAGCGCACACGGTCCTCGCGGTACCGATCGCGCAGGAGCGCGCAACCATGCACCTCGACACCGTCTGCACGATGGTCGACGTGGACAAGATCGTGATGTACCCCAACGTCGCCGACCACCTGACCGCTCACGCGGTCACGATGGGCGACGACGGCACGCCGATCGTCGCGGACGCGGAGCCCTTCCTAGTGGCGGCTGCGAAGGCGATGGAGATCGACACCCTGCACCAGATCGACACCGGGCTGGACCCCGTCACCGCTGAGCGTGAGCAGTGGGACGACGGCAACAACACGCTGGCCGTCGCGCCACGCGTCGCCGTTGCCTACGAGCGCAACGTGGAGACCAACAGCAGGCTGGAGGAGTCGGGCATCGAAGTGGTCGCGATCTCGGGCTCCGAGCTGGGCTCGGGCCGCGGCGGTCCCCGGTGCATGTCCTGCCCGATCTCTCGAGACGAGACCTGAGCAAGGCCATGCCTGGCCTCGCCCAATCCGAGGCGCTAGAGTCCGGAAAGGATTCTCGGGAAATGGAGAAGCCCGACCGGTGTTGACGGGGGGGACAACGCCGGTCGGGCGATTCAAAGGTAAACCATGCCCAGAGCACCGACAACCATCTGACCAGCCAGTTGTGGACCAGGTTCACCGCGTGTTCAGCGAATGGTCAGCTGACGGCTGGCCAGCCCAGCGCGAGCTGCGCGCTCTTCCGAGGTCAGCGAAGCGGAGGTGGCCATCGCCTCGTCGAGGGCCTCACCAAGCTTCGCCGCAGGCTCGTCCAGCGCCGCGGCGCCGGTGCCCAGCGGAAGGTCCCACACCGGGACGACCAGGCCGTGCGCGCGGAACATCCCGATCAGACGGTCGTCGTCCACCAGGCTCTCTCCGCGGGACGTATGCAGGCGGGCGAACCCGTCGAGAACACGGTCCTCGTCGTGGGGCAGCACCCAGCGGAGGTACTCGCGGTTGCCGACGGAGGTCCAGTACGCCGCCTCCACACCGTCCAACCGCTGGGTGGGCGCAGCCGCATCGTTGGCTGCCTCGAGGGCGGCCGCCATCGATCCGTCGGAGTCGTCCTGATCGGCCACCCAGTAGTCGAAGCCCTCGTGCACGGTGACCTCCAGCGGAGGATCGGCGACCAGGTCCTGCAGTCGTGGTCCGTCGCCGGGTGGGTCGGCCAGCCCGACCATGCTGCCCGGCTCGGCGTCCAGTGCCGTGGCCAGCACGGCCGCGAGGTCACGGCTCGGGTCGCCGTACGCGTGCTGGACCTGGAGGCCGAGCCACACCGAGCCGTCCTCGCGCACGAGTGCGGGAGCTGCGGCCGGGAGCAGCGAGCACAGGAGCACGGTGTGCTCGCTGTCCTTCAGGCGAAGAGGTGCAGTGGCAGCGGGGACGAACTCGCGGAGCGCGACTAGGTCTGCCTCGCTCGTCAGCCCCTCGAAGGGCCGGGCGACGTAGGCAGACGGAGCGCCGGCGCCGCTCCCGTGACAGGCCTTGTAGCGGCGACCCGAGCCGCAGGGACACGGCTGTCGGGGTCCTACGGCAGCGCCGTCGACACCTGCGTCGAGCTGTGCGGTCGTCGTACGGTTGCGCTGCCGAGCCTTCTTTCCCATGCAGGAACACTAGTGTCGCGCGGGCGTGTCCCGTGCAGTCAGGGTGGTCAGGCCATGGCAAGCAGTGCATGCACGGTGGTGCGTGCTCGCGTGGACTCGACCCACCACCGGGAGGCGAGGCTCTCCACGATGGCCAGCCCGCGGCCGGCAAGGTCGGAGACTCCGGCGTCCATGCGCGTCGGGGTGGTCAGCGAGCCGCCATGGGAAACGGCGATGTCGATGCCCGTAGGTCCGGACCCCCAGGCAACCTGCATCGTTCCGTCGGCCAGGGGGTTGGCGTGGCGGACGGCGTTGCCGACCAGTTCACTCACGACGAGTCGGGCATCGTCGCGGTTCTCCTCGCTCGCGTCGAGCGTGTTCATCCAAGCCACTAGCTGCTGGCGGGCCACTGCTGCGCTCGCGGCGGTGAACGGGAGGTCGAGGGCCATGTGGTCCATCTCGACATCCGCTCGCATGGTGTCACCCATGGTTCACCCCCGCATTGGTGGAGCTGGTTAATTGCTCAACGACATTCTGCCCACCACGACCCCGGCCCAAACTCAGATGTTCAAAGTTCTCACATGCGCCACTGCTGTCCCTGGCGTGTCGGTGATGATCGCTTCCACCCCGAGCTCGGCGCAGAGGTTGATGTCAGCGGGGTCGTTGACCGTCCAGCAGTGCACGCGCGTTCCGCTCGCCACGATGCGTCGGATCATCACCGGATGCTCCCTCACGAAGTCGATGCCGGGGCCGGCGAGCCAGTCGGAGTCGACGAACGGACGCGAGCGGTACCACTGCGTGGGAGCTTTCATCAGCAACACCAGATCGAGGTCGGGGGCGACCCGGCGGATCCGTCGCAGTGCCACCCAGGAGAACGACATGATCCGCACGGGCGAGTCCTTGCCCGCCCACCCGAACTCGTCGAGGAGCTGCACCAGTCGGCGTTCGACGAGCCCGGCATAGCGGGTGGGGTGCTTGGTCTCGACGGCCAGCTCCACGCGTCGCGGGTAGTCGGCCGCTGTCTCCAGCAGGCGTCGCAGTGTGAGCACCTTCGCGTGCTCGGGATCGGTGTCAGGGGCCTCGTCGTCGAGGTCCGCCCAAGGGTTCTTCCAGGTGGAGAAGTCGAGGTCCTGGAGCTCGGCAAGCTCCATCGTGGAGACGATGCCCTCGCGATGCGCCGTACGACGCAGGTTCCGGTCGTGCACGCAGACCAGGTGTCCGTCGGCCGTCAGTCTTACGTCGCACTCGAGCGCCTCGGCGCCCTCGTCCAGGGCCGCGACGTAGGCCCCAAGGGTGTGCTCGGCGTTCTTGGCACTGGCGCCGCGATGGGCAACCACCTGCGGCCGGCTCCGGACCATGCGGTCATTGTGCTCCCCGGCTGGGGCTTACGTGGGTGATCGCCTGCATGTGGCGCGTGCGATCACCCCCACAGGCGGGATTCGGCCCCGGCTCAGGGAACCACACGACCGTGCCCTGAGATCGACCCTGAACCTTCCCGGGACTCGCCGCAACGAGGTTGCTCCTGAACTTTCGGCGGGCGCAGGTTGGCCGCATGCGCACTCTTCTCAAGGCGATTCTCGGACTCGTTCTCGTCGTCGTGATCCCCGTTGTTGCCTTCGTTGCCTTTCTCCTGTGGTCATTTGTCAACGCGAAGGTCGACACCGTCGATGAGGTGGCCTTCGACCGCCCGCTCTTCGTACCGCCGCTGGCAGAGTCACATGTGGACGAAGACGGGCGCAGGGTCTTCGACCTCGTGATGCAGCAGGGCGCCTCTGACTTCGGCCGCGAACAGCCGACGCGGACGTGGGGGTTCAACGGCGACTACCTCGGTCCGACGTTGCGGGCCGAACGAGGCGAGAAGGTGCTTGTCAACGTCGCCAACGAGCTCGATGAGATGTCCACGGTGCACTGGCACGGCATGCACCTCCCGGCGCGAATGGATGGAGGTCCGCACCAGCCGATCGAACCGGGGCAGTCCTGGTCGCCGTCGTGGCGAGTCGACCAGCCGGCTGCGACCTTGTGGTACCACCCGCACCCACACGACGAGACCGCCGAGCACGTGTACCGCGGTCTGGCGGGGATGTTCATCGTCGATGACGGCGAGGTGGCCGGCCTGCCCGATGAGTACGGCGTCGACGACGTACCCGTGATCGTGCAGGACAAGCAGTACGACGGTCACGAGCTCGACGCCGATCCGGGCTTGTTCGAGGATACGGGGATCCTCGGAGACCAGCTGCTCGTGAACGGCACTCCGGGGCCGTACTTCAAGGTCACCACCGAACGGATCCGCCTGCGACTGCTGAACGGATCCAACGCGAGGATCTACAACTTCGGGTTCAGCGACGGACGTGCCTTCGACCAGATCGGCACGGACGGTGGGCTGTTGCCGGAGCCTGCCCGCATGAGTCGGCTGATCCTCTCCCCTGGAGAACGGGCCGAGATCGTGATGACGATGAAGGAGGCGGAGGAGGTGACGCTGCGCAGCGAGCCGCTGGACGAGGTCAGCAGCCGGTTCGCCGGTACCGAGGATCGGTTCGACGTCCTGCAGCTGCGTGCCGCCGCGTCCCTCGAGGCGTCGCCCGACGTTCCGGACCGCCTGGGTGTGGCGCCCGACCTGGCCGATGACCCCGTCGCCAAGAGCAGGTCGTTCCGGCTCTCGGGCACCTCCATCAACGGGCTCGACATGGACATGTCGCGCGTCGACGTGACTGCGGAGCTGGGAAGCACTGAACGGTGGGTTGTCGAGAACACCGACGGCAACCCGCACAACTTCCACATCCACGACGTGCAGTTCGAGATCGCTTCGGTTGACGGAGCCCGGCCCCCAGCGCACCTCAGGGGCTGGAAGGACACCGTGTTCATGCCGCCCCGTCGCAAGGTTGAGCTGTTGGCGCACTTCGTCGACTACGCCGACGCGGACACGCCGTACATGTTCCACTGCCACCTGCTCCGTCACGAGGACCAAGGGATGATGGGTCAGTTCGTCGTGGTCGAGCCCGGGCAGAAGGCGGATGTGAACCACGGGGAGCACGAGCACGAAGGGCAGTGACGAAATCTCGGCCTGTGGCTGTTGTCGGTCAGTCCTGTGGTTCCATCCCGGCAGTTGACGCGTTCTGGGTGTGGGTCGGTTGGACGTGGCACAACCCTCAGCCGGACGGGCCACGGCGCGGATCCGGCTGAAGGCTGCAATTGAGAAGGGGCAGCTCAGCGGCGCGAAGTACGTCGAGCGGGGAGCGGCCTAGTCCTGTTGCGGTAGGGGGTGCCGCGGCTTCGCGTCACTCCCGGGTGATGGCCACCTTCGCCACGGTGATGCCGTAGGCCGCTTCGAGAGCGGCAATGGGCTCCACGAGCTCGGTCTTGGCCGGGCGCCGGGTGCCGGTGAAGTAGGTGACCTCGCACGGCCGGCTCCTGCTCGGGCCGGGTACGCGCCAGTATCCGCTCACACGCCCGTCGACGAGGATCGGCGCCAACAACATCCCGTTGGCACGAAGCCACAGGCGGTCGTGGTGCTCGGGCGTGACGAAGCGTGCACGGGCCTTGGGTTCATAGGCGCACAGCAGGGCGTCGAACTCGGGCAGCATCCGTACGCCGGGCAGCTCGATCGGGCCTGGCATGTCGCGCACGTCGTGATAGGTCCGGCCGTCGGGACCATCCTCGGCGCTCAGCTCCTCCGCCAGTCGCTGCAGACATTCATCGATGACGCGCAGCCCGACGCCGCTCCACCACGCGAGGTCGTGGCGACTCGCGGGCCCGTGGCAGGTCAGGTGGCGTCGTACGAGCTGGTCCATGGACGCGTTGGGGTCGGCAAGGACTGTCCGCCGGTCCCCGAGGAGCGCTGACGCAGAGCGGTAACCGGGTGCGCCCTGCCCTTGCCAACCACCGACGAGTGGACGCCGTACGAGACCGCCGTGGCCGAAGCTGAGCGCGCGGCCGGTGGACGCGTCGAGCGCGGGATTCGCACCTGGATCGTGATGGGCAACCCAGCTCCGCAGATGCCCCGCCACCTCGTCGGGTGTGCGCCAGTCGTCACGGGCGAACTCCTCGATGCCGCTCCAGACCTCCTCCAGGGTCTTCTCGTCGAGCTTGAGAGTCCGGTTCCAGAGGGCGCGCAGGCCGAGCCGTGTCGCCACCTCGAGGAGGGCGTTGTCCTCGGGGGTCGAGGTGTGCACCGTGCCACGGATGTTGCTGCCACGAACGATGAGCAGGTCCTCGTACGCCGCGGACACGGTCTCGAGTGTGAACCCCGGAACCCGCGCAGCCAGCGCCAGGAAGGGGGAGCGCGCCGTCTGCGACTGGATCGGGCCGGTCCGGCGGATGGCCTCGGCCACGGCCGCGGCGTCGCGCTCCATGACGTCCGGGAACTGACGCGCCAGGGCAAGTCCGGCGAGGTCCTGCCACGAGTAGGCCATCCGTCCTCCGCCGCTGCTCGTCTTGTCTCTGCGTCGTCGCGGCTGAAGCCTAGGCTCCGGCGCAGCCGGAGGAGGAGCCGAGGCGTCACAAATGAACAGGAGGAGCGCAGCGGGGGATGTTCGGCTTGGGACGCCTCGGCGACCCCACGCACCAGCCCGAGGGTGCGTGACCTGTCTGGGCGTGTTGCTGTGATTGAGAAGGGCGCGATGCTCGTGGTGGTTCCGGAGTGATCCGCGGCGGACGGCCAGCTACTCACCTTGAGTGGTCGTGACTTTCGTGAGCGATGGGGATTTTTCGATAGTTGTGGTTGCTGTCGGCGGTGGTTGCGCTGGTGTTCCCCCTTGCGTTTGCTCGCTTTCGGTTGCTTGGCTCGACCGTCGTGGATGTGGTCCTGGCTGTGGTCCACAGAGGCGCGGAAAAGTTACGCACAGATTCAGAGTTCCTATTGATTCGCACATAGGTTCCCGCGAGAATTAGTGCATGGCCACCCTCCTCGAACTCTCCGGACTTCACCCGGACACCGCTCACCCGGTGCTCGCGGCTGCGGCCGAGATCGAGGAGACCCTGGACCGGATGCTCACCGCGACGGCGCTGCCGTTCGGGGCCGGGGACTGTGCCGGTGCCGTCCGGGCGCTGGAAAGGATCGGCCGCCGCGTCGAGGCGGTCAAGCTGAAGCTACTCGCCTCCGCGGACAGGACCGGGGCCGCGGCCGATGCCGGGTTCACCGGCACCGAGGCCTGGGTCGCCCGACAGACCACCGTCTCCCGCAGCACCGCGGCGCGTGAGGTGGCGCTGGCCACCGAGCTCGACACCGGCGGCCATGACGCCACCGCCGCGGCTCTCGATCAGGGTCTGGTCTCCCCGGCACATGCTGCGGTGATCCTCCGCGCCGGTCGGGACCTCCCATCGGGGGTCAGCGACGCGCAACGCGAGCAGGTCGAGGCGTCCCTGGTCGAGAAGGCGCAACGCTTCGACCCCGACCAGCTCCGCCGGATCGCCCGCCGCGCCATCGAGGCCGTCGAACCCGACCAGCAGGCGGTTGATGCCCACGAGAACGAGCTGTTGCGCGCCGAGGAAGAGACCGCCCGCTCGAAGACCCGGCTCACCTTCCACGACAACAACGACGGCACCGTCACCGGCCACTTCACCCTCCCCACCCTGGCCGCCGCCATCCTGCGCAAAGTCATCGAGTCGATGACCGCACCACGACGGATGCGCGACCCCCGCGAACCCGGACAGCCGAACCAGGACCGGGACCGGGGGCGGGTCTTCGACTGGGACCACCGCCGCGGCCTCGCGTTCACCGAGCTCCTCGAACACCTCCCCACCGACCACCTCCACCCCAAGACCGCCGCCACCGTGGTGGTCACCATCGACCACCACACCCTCCAAGGTGCATTGAAGGCCGCCGGGCTGGACACCGGCGACAGCCTCAGCGCCGGCGAGGCCCGCCGGCTGGTCTGCAACGCCGCCATCCTGCCCGCCGTCCTCGGCACCGGATCCGTCGCCCTCGACCTGGGACGTGAGTCCCGGCTGTTCACCGAAGCCCAACGGATCGCGAAAGGACTCGCCCATTCCACCTGCGCCGCCGACGGCTGCGAACGACCGTATGCCTGGTGCGAACTCCACCACCGAAATCCCTGGCACCGCGGCGGCCGCACCGACCTCAAAGACGCCCTCCCGCTCTGCCACCGCCATCACCAGTACATCCACGACACCGCCTACAACCACCAGTCCATGCCAGACGGATCGATCCGATTCGCCAGGCGAACGTGAGCGAGCGACTGCATCCGAATTCAGCGCTGGCTGCGGAGGAACTTGCCGAAGTGGGGGACGGTGAAGGCGACGGTGCCGCGCTCGCCCGAGAACACCAGGCCCTTCTTGATCAGGCCGTCGCGGGCGGGGGAGAGCGACTGCGGCCTGCGGTCGAGCAGCTTGGCGATGTGGGCCGTGCTCACGGCGAGGTCCTGGGTGTCCTCGCCGAGGTCGGCCATCGCCACCATGTAGTCGCGCTCGGCGGGGGTGGCGCGGTCGTACCTCGCACCGAAGAAGCCGACGGCGAGTTCGGCCTCGGCGTCGGGGGCTGCCTGCATGACGTCGGTCCAGCGAATCGGGGTGTCGAGGGCGACGTCCCAGGTGACCTTGCCGTAGGCCTGAACGAAGTAGGGATAGCCGTCTGTCAGGCGGTACAGCTCGTCGATCGCCTTGGGCTCGTAGGTCGCGCCCTCGGTGGCCGCCGGCAAGATCCAGGCACGCTCGGCCATCTCGCGGGGGAGCCGGTCGACCGACACGTAGCGGAACAGGCGCTCGGCGTAGGACCGGGAGCCGGCCAGGGCCACGGGCAGATGGGGGAGGCCGGCACCGACCACGATGAGGGGTGCTCCCTGCTGGCTGATCTCGTGGCAGGCGCCGCAGAGGGCACCGAGCTCGTTCGAGGAGATGTCCTGCATCTCGTCGATGAACAAGGCGACGCCGACGCCCAGGTCACCGGCGAGGGCGGCCACATCGGTGAACAGCTCGATCAGGTCCAGCTCGAGGTCGCCGGAGTCTGCGCGTCCGGTTGCGGCCACCACGTCCATGGGAGGTTGCCACCGGTTCTGCCGGGGTCCTGCCTTGCGGTCCTTGAGCTCCGTGCGCAGTGCGAACGCCTTCAGTACGCCCGTCACGTGCTCGACGCGGTCCGGGTCGCGGTGCCGGTGGGCGACTTCACGTACGGCGGCGTGCACCGCCTGGGCCAAGGGCAGCCGGATCGACTGGTCGGGCCGCGCCTCGATCTTGCCGGTGCCCCAGGCGCGCTTGACCGCGAGGCTGCGCAACGCGTTGAGCAGCACCGTCTTGCCGACACCGCGCAGCCCGGAGAGCACCATGCTGCGATCGGGACGGCCGGCGGCGACCCGCTCGAGGGTCACGCCGAACTGCTGGAGCTCACGGTCACGGCCGGCCAGCTCGGGCGGCCGCTGTCCGGCGCCTGGCGCGTATGGGTTTCTGATCGGGTCCACGATCGGAGGCTATCGGGGCGTCTAGAAAATTCCCTAGATTTCGCTAGCGAGTCGTATCGAAGTGGTCTCGACCGATCGCGCTGCTCGACCAGCTATTTGCGCGCGTCGTCGTACGCCGCGTCCAGGCCGGCGCGCAGCGCCTCGATCAGGATGGGCACCTCGTCGACTGAGAGCCGGAAGGTGCCGGTGCACTCGCGGCCGCGCCACAACGAGAGCAGCACCAGCCCGTCGCTGCGGTGCCACCGGACCCGCAACGAGCGCGCGCCACCCCGGGTGTCGAGGAAGAACTCGGCTCCCAGAGGTGAGGGGGCGACCGTGGCCATGTGTGATTGTCCCTCGCTCACGGTCCGGAGACCAGCCGTCTGCCGAGCAGTACATTTGGCGCGTGCCCGAGCTCCCCGAGGTCGAAGCTCTGGTCCAGGACCTGTCCCAGCGCCTGGCCGGGCGCGCCATCGTGCGCGTGGACATCGCGGCCTTCAGCTGCCTGAAGACCTACGACCCTCCGATCAACGCCCTGTCCGGCGGGATGGTCGACGGTGTCACGCGGCACGGCAAGTTCCTCGACATCGACGTCTCCGGCACCCACCTCGTGCTGCACCTCGCGCGCGCTGGCTGGGTGCGCTGGAAACAGGAGGTGCCGCCTGTCCCGCCGAGACCGAGCAACAAGTCGCCGCTGGCCGCCCGAATCGTGCTCGACAACGGCTCCGGCCTCGACATCACCGAGGCAGGGACGCGCAAGAGCCTCGCCCTGTACGTCGTCCGTGACCCCTCCGACGTCGAGGGCATCGCGCGACTCGGGCCGGACCCACTCGTCGACGAGTTCACCGTGGAAGTGCTCGGCGAGATCCTGGGGCGGGCCGGGCGTGCTCAGATCAAGGGCGTGCTCCGCCATCAGGGCACGATCGCGGGCATCGGCAACGCCTACTCCGACGAGTTGCTGCATGCCGCGAAGCTCTCGCCGTTCAAGCCGTCGAACAGCCTGTCCGAGGCCGAGCTGCAGACGCTCCACGACTCCATCCGCCACGTCCTCGGCGACGCGGTCAGGCGCTCAGCCGGCCTGGCCGCGAGCGAGCTCAAGGGCGAGAAGAAGAGCAACATGGCGGTGCACGGTCGGACGGGTCAGCCCTGCCCCGTCTGCGGCGACACCGTGCGCGAGGTCAGCTTTGCCGACTCAAGCCTGCAGTACTGCCCCACCTGCCAGACCGGAGGCAAACCGCTCGCCGACAGGCGGATGTCACGGCTGCTGAAGTAGCCGGGCCGCGAGCGGGAGTGACGGAAGGGCCCTGAGAACACCGGTGGGGCATGCAGCCCCCGGGATGCAGCCCGTGGGGTGGTTTAGACCTGCATCCAAGGGTCATCATGTCTCACATGATTGAAGTTCCAACGATCGAGGTCGCCCAGGTCCCCGATCCCATGCCCGAGGGCGTGACCGTCCTTGACGTGCGCGAACCGGTCGAGTGGCGCCATGGCCGCATCGACGGTGCGGTGCACATCCCCCTCACCGAGCTCGCCGCCCGGGCAAGCGAGCTACCAGTCGGACAGCAGCTGCTCGTGGTCTGCAAGATGGGTGGCAGGTCGTCGCAGGCCACGGCGTTCCTGCGGGAGAAGGGCCATGAAGCGATCAACCTCGCGGGTGGGTTGCTCGACTGGGTCGAGGCAGGCCGACCGATGGTGGCAGACGAGGGCGGCGACCCGCTGGTCGTGTGAGGTCAGCCTTCGAGCGCCGGCGGCAGCGGGACGCTGAGCGCCTGATCCAGCCGCTGCAGGTACTCCTCCCGCGGCACCTCCTCCACCCCGAGCGTCGCGAGGTGAGGGGTCTGCCACTGGGTGTCGAGGAGTCGACGGTCGGCGTGCTCGTCGCTGAGCAGCTCGACGAGCGCCATCAGCGCGACCTTCGACGCGTCTCGCACCCGCGTGAACATCGACTCCCCGGCGAACAGGCCACCGATGGCGACGCCGTACAACCCACCCGCGAGCTGGCCGTCGCGCCAGGCCTCGACGGAGTGGGCCCAGCCGAGGCGGTGCAGCTCGGTGTACGCCGCCACGATCGCCTCGTCGATCCAGGCTCCTGACCTCGACGGGTCAGCGCAGCCGGCCATGACCTCAGCGAACGCGGAGTCGACCCGGATCTCGAAGCGTCGCGCCGACTGGCGCATCGAGTCGCTCACCCGCAGCCCCGCAAGCGGGAGCACGCCTCTGGGGTCCGGCGACCACCACGCCATCTCCGGGGCCATCTCTGGGGCCATCTCGGTTGGGACTGTCTCGGACTGGCCGCGTGCCCCGACGCCGTCCACGGCCATCGGGAACAGACCGCCCCGATACGCGGCGAGCACAGTGCCGGGGGCGAGGTCGGCGCCGATGGCCACCAGGTCCCCATCGACCGAGTCGGCCGGTGGGAATGCCCAGGGCGAGGGCGGCGGTTCGACGGGCACCCGATCATGGTCGCAGGGTCCCAGTCGTGGGTCCCAGTCGTAGGTCCCCCGTCGTAGGTCCCCGTCGTGGGTCCCCGTCGTGGGTCCCCGTCGTAGGGCCCAGTCGCAGGGTGAGAGTCGCAGGCGGTTTGTAGGCTGGACACATGAGCCTCACCAAGCGCCTCGGACAGACGTTCGCGCCCAAGATCACCGAGCTGGCACCCAACGTCACCGCGAGCTTCGTGCACCAGGCGCTGGAGCGCGCCATCCGGGGTGTCGGCCCTCTCGACGGTGCCGTGATGGCGGCCGAGAAGCAGCTCGACGAACAGCACGGCGACGTCGACAAGGCGATCCGCGAGGTGATCGAGAACAGCGTCCGGCTCGCGGGCGCCCAGGGCTTCCTGACCAACATCGGCGGTCTCGTGACGATGGCCATCACCGTGCCGACCAACATCACCGGACTGGCGCTCATCCAGTGCCGGATGGTGGCCGCGATCGCCCACCTGCGTGGCTACGACCTCGCGGACAAGCGCACCCGCAACGCGATCCTGGCCAGCATGCTCGGTGAGGAGCGGATGATGGGCCTGATCAAGAAGAAGAAGCTCCCGGGCACCCCGATGGCTCTCGCGACGGCACCGGTCCACGACCCGCACCTGGACAACATCATGGCGAACGAGGTCGCAGCCGAGCTGCTCACCAAGGTCGCCGGCAAGCGGATCGCCACCACCGTGGGCCGTCGGGTGCCCATCGTCGGTGGCCTGGTGGGAGCGGGCGCGGACGGCTTCTCGACGTGGAAGATCGGCCGCTACGTCGACCGGGAGTTCCTGCCCCGCAACCGGCGGTAGACCGAGAGACCTGCGCGTGCCAGCGCATTGGTCTCTGACATCGCGACCAACCTCTCCTTGGCCCGGTAGATGCGGGTGGAGCGCAGCTTGTCGAGCTGTTGCGTCAGGTCCTCGATGACGCCGTGCAGCTCGATCTCCGCGTCGCGGAGCCGCGCACTCTCGAGGGTCATGATGGCGAGCCCGTCGATGGCCGCCTCGGCAACGAGCCGTTCGTCGCAGGTGTCGGGATCGACGAAGGGCTGGGGCCCCTGCTCACCTCGGTCAAGAGGGCCGGGCACCAGGTCGTCCAGGTCACCCACCACGTCGTACCCGCGCAACGCGAGCTCGCTGACCCAGGAGCGGCCAAGGTCGCTCGCCCATCGGTACGCGTCGTCAGGCAGCGAGAGTCGCGGTGAGCCGGGACGACCCGAGAGGTTCTGGTGCACCAGTGTCTCCCGGACGAACCTTCGGTAGTGGTGGTTGGGGAGTACGTCGTTGAGCCGCTCGTTGAGCCGACGGATCATCGCCGACTCCGGTACGCCGAGCGATGCGTTGGCCCGCGCCGACGGGGAGAACTCGGCCGGGTCGATCCCGAACAGGCCGGCGAACCGCTCCCACAGCAGTGTCGGGCTCGACCCGGGTGGCGGGACCGTCACGAGGTGCACCCGTTCCCGGGGGATCGACTCCGCCCAGCGGTCGAGCACGTCCGGGACCTCCTGGACGCCCCAGAACCACTGCGCCACCTCGGAGCTTCGTTGCTCGTCGCGGAGGCCGTCCAGGAACTCGGCGTACTGCTTGGTCCGCCGGTGCTTGACGTTCTCCTGCCACTCGGCGGGGATCTGACGCACCAGGTCTCGCGCGGAGAAGACGATGTGGACATCCGCGGCGGGGCCGAGGGACTCCAACGCCCGGGCGACCTGCACGCGTGAAGCCGTGCCGAGGATCTCGTGGCTGATGATCGCGGTGCCCGGCCACGCGCGCACTTCCGAGGCGAGGCGCGACCACGCGCCGACGGCTTCACGCTCGAGCCCACCCCAGGGCAGCTCCATCAGGTCGAGTGCCGCGAGGAAGTGGGCGTCGTGCCGGTCGGCGGCGTAGAGGATGTCGCGCTCGCGCAGCGCCTCTCGATTGTTGAACAAGATGTCCTGTACGAACGAGGTCCCGGTCTTGGGGGCGCCCACGTGGAGGAGTACGCGTCGGGTCACGGGTCACCTCTCAGGGGCCAGGTCCGGAGGCAGGCCGTCACGGCCAGCTCGAGGGTGCGTTCTCGGTCGACGGTTCCGGGCAGCCGGTGTTCGGTCGGGGCCAGTGCGTCCGGGTCGCCGTGCACAGCGTAGCCAGCGTGACGGAGCTGCTCCGCGCTGGCCGCAGCCACCTCGCGGGCCCAGGCCAGTGAGGCGGGCGGGGTCACCGGCGATGCGACATCGCGCGGCTCGGAAGGGTTTTCTTCCCGGTTCTTCTCCACAAGTGCGGCCAAGGTCCGTGCCAGCTCACGGACCCGGCCGGGTCCCTGGGTGAGTGCGGTCAGCCGGTTGAGGCGCCGCAGCAGGTCGGAGAGGGCGGGGTCGTCGCTGCAGGTGATCTCGGCCGGGTGGGCGCGCAGCACCTGCGCCGTGAGCGCAGCCGCGGCGTCCGCGTCGCGGGCGACGACGACGTGCAACGTTTCGCGGCGACGGCCCTGGAGACTTGCCCGGAGACGGCCCTGGAGACGACTGGCAGTGCCCGTCACGTCGATCGGCGCCGGGAGCCGCCCCGCGGCCTGGGCACGACGCCAGGTTGTGCTCCATTTCAGGATGCCGCCGTTGCGGACTGACTGGGCCCAGTGCTCGGCCATCATCACCTCGACCGGGCGGGCGATCACGATGTGCGTGGGGCGCCAGTCCGTCTCGACGTGACCTTGGGCGAGCAGGCTTCGTCGTACGGCGGCGACGGTGGCCGGCGAGCCGTGCAGCCGGAACCGACGACGCCACGGTGCCGGCCACGGCGAAGGGAGCTCCGCGGGCGGAGGTGGTGGTACGTCGGGCAGCAGGTGCGCGAGGACACCGACGGCCAACCGGACGAGCTCCTCGTCCGGGAGCTGGCCGGGGTCGCGCGCGGGCGTGCCGAAGCGTCGTGGGGACTCGGGCCAGGTGAGGGGGACGTCGAGCAGGCCACGGCCCGGCGACGCGGTTGCGAACACCCGGTCTGCCAGACCAGCCAGATCAGATGCCCCGTGGTCGAAGGAATCGCTCGCGGCAGCCAGGTTGATCCGACGGACCAGCTCGAGGTGGATTGCGTCGGGAAGGGGCTCGACGCCATCGCCCAGGTCTCCCGTCGAGGAGGTCGACGAGGTCGAGGGAGGGGACCAGGCCGCCCAGCTCGTCGTACCGCCGGAGCGCAGATGTGCCGCCCACGACCCCACGGCCTGTTCGTACGACGGACCCGCGTTCATCGCGAGGCCATCAGCTGCGCAACCGTCGCGTCAGCCTGGCCACCGGCCCGGCCGTGCGGGCACCCGACCGGATCTCGTCGATCACGTACGCCAGCGCCTCGATCGCTGCCTCGGCGACGAGACCGGGGTCGGCATCGTCGGGGTCTGGCCACGGCTCGTCGTCGCTGGGCCACACCGGCACCAGTTCCTCGAGGTCGCCGACAACGTCGATCCCGGACTCCCGGATCTGCTCGAGCCAGATGGCCGTGATCGCGTCGACCGCGGGACGACGACGAGGGGGGACGGTGGCGGGCTGCATGCCTTGCCGCTCGGCCAGCAGCTCCTTGACGATCGCCTCACGCACCCACGCCACGTAGGTGTCGCGCGGCACCTCACGCCCGGCAAGCTCGATGTTGAGCCGACGCAGGAGCGTGACCTCGGCGCCGCCGAGCGAGGCGTTGGTGGTCTCGCTCTCGGCGTACGGCGCCTTCGGGTCGATCCCGACGGCTCCCGCGAACCGTGTCCAGAGAAGGTCGCGGGGGCCACCGCTCGGGGGGACGGTCACCAGGTGCACCCGCTCGGGGGGCAGGCCCGCACCCCAGGTCGCCAGGATCCTCGGCAGGTGCTGGACCCGCCAGAACCACATCTGCCAGTCGGTCCGGTCGTAGTTCTTCTGCAACGCCTTGAGGAACTCGGCGTAGTCACGGCGCCCGCGGTGCTTGACCCGCTCCTGCCACTCGGCGGGAATCTGCCGGCCAAGGTCGCGGGCGGTGAGCACCACGTGCACCTCGCGGCCAGGGAAGGAGGCCATCGCTCGCGCGACGCTCTCGGGCTCTGCGGCTGCGAGGATCTCGTGGCTCACGAGCACGTCGCGCCGCGCCTTGCGCGCGTCGAGGGCAAGCGCGTCCCACTGGCCGCGAGCGGACTTCTCCTCGCCGGCCCACTGCTCGCCGATCAGGTCGAGCGCCGGTTCGAAGTGGCTGCCCTTGCGAGTGTGGATGTAGTCGATCCCCTGCTGCTCCAGCAGGGTGCGGTTGAGCGCAAGCTTGTCCTGCAGGTAGCTCGTGCCGCTCTTAGGCGTCCCGACGTGCAGGTAGACCCGGCGGCTCATGCAGACATTGTGCCGGGCGTCAGGGCCGTGACGACGCGTGAGGGGCTGGGACGACCGAGCACCCCTGCCATCCAGCCGCTGAGCTCCACCATGGCGGGCAGGTCGACGCCGGTCTCGATGCCCAGGCCGTGCAGCATCCAGACGAGGTCCTCGGTGGCGAGGTTGCCGGTGGCGCTCTCGGCGTACGGACAGCCACCGAGGCCGCCGGCGCTGGCGTCGAACGTGGTGATGCCGTGCTGCAGCGCGGCGAGGGCGTTGGCGAGCGCCTGACCGTAGGTGTCGTGGAAGTGCACCGCGAGGGCCTCGTTGGGCAGTCCGGCGTCGTTGAAGGCCGTGAGCACGTCGCGCACGTGACCGGCCGTGCCGACGCCGATGGTGTCTCCGAGGGAGAGCTGGTTGGCGCCGAGGTCGTAGAGACGCTTTCCGACTTGCACCACCTGGTCGATCGGTACGTCGCCCTCCCACGGGTCGCCGAAGCACATGCTGACGTAGGCCCGCACGTCGATGCCGGCCGCACGCGCGCGCACCACCGTGGGCTCGAACATCGCGAACTGCTCGTCCAGGCTTCGATTGAGGTTGCGCTGCGCGAAGGTCTCGGTCGCACTGCCGAAGATCGCGATGTGCTCGCAGCCCAGCTCGAGGGCGCGGTCCAGGCCGCGCTCGTTGGGCACGAGCACCGGGAGGGACTTTGCTGTCTCGCCCAACCGGTCAACCAGGAGCTCCATCAGCTCGGCGGCGTCGGCGAGCTGGGGCACCCACTTCGGATGCACGAAGCTGGTGGCCTCGACGACCGGCAGCCCGGCGGCGAGCAGCCGCTGGACGAACTCGGCCTTCGCCTCGACCGGGACGAGGCCCTTCTCGTTCTGCAGGCCGTCGCGGGGACCGACCTCGTAGATGGTGACGTCCAGTGGCAGGTCACTCATCGGAGGTCACCTCGAAGAGCAGCTGACCGAGGGCCACCTGCTCGCCCGCCTCGGCGCCGACGGATGTGACCGTGCCGGTGAACGGCGCCTTGAGAGCCAGCTCCATCTTCATCGCCTCCAGTACGCCGAGCCGCTGCCCCTCCTCGACAGCATCTCCTTCAGCGACGTCGACGGCGAGCACCGTGCCCGGCATCGGGGCCGTGAGGGTGCCCTCGCCCGCAACCGCAGCCGCTCCGGCGAACGGGTCGGGCCGCTCGAAGACGACGCGTTGCCCATGGACCACCACCTCGACCGAGTGCGCCGTCGCGTTCACGACGGCCTGCACCCGGCGCCCGGCCACCTCGAGGCGTACGACGTGCTGCTCGGCCGAGAACTGCGTGACCGGGACGTCATCGACGAGCCCGCGGGCCCGGTCGACGAGGACGACTCGGTCGAGCTCGACGCGGGTCGGTGCCGGTGCCGCGCTGAGCCGGAAGCCGTCGGCCCGGAACGGTCCGTTGTCGCCGTACTCGGCTGCCAGCATCGCCGGCACCCAGGCAGCGATCGTGCGGGCCAGGTCCGGGTCAGGTGCCGGCAGCTGTGCGTGGTCCAGCCACGCAGTGTCGATGGTCGCGTCGCGGAACTCCTCCGACGCGGCCAGGACCCGCAGGAACCCGACGTTCGTGGTGAACCCCAGCACCGCGGTCTCGTCCAGGGCCGCGACCAGGGCCCGGCGCGCGGACTCCCGGTTGGGGCCGTGCACGATGACCTTGCCCAGCATGGGGTCGTACGCCGTGGAGACGACCTGTCCGCTCTCTAGGGCCGCATCGACCCGCGCGCGTTCGGGCCAGCGAACGAGCGTCGCCGTGCCGGCCTGCGGCAGGAACCCGCCGAAGGAGTCCTCGGCGTAGATCCGGGCCTCGATCGCGTGCCCGTCGAGCCGAACGTCGTCCTGGGAGAAGGTCAGCTCCTCGCCCGAAGCGACGCGGAGCTGCAGCTCGACCAGGTCGAGGTCGCCTCCCTTGATCGCCACCGCCATCTCTGTGACCGGGTGCTCCACCTGGAGGCGGGTGTTCATCTCCAGGAAGTAGGTCCGGCCGGTTGTGTTGTCGAGCAGGAACTCCACCGTGCCCGCGTTCTCGTAGCCGACCTGCTTGGACAGGGCGACCGCGGCCGAGGTCACCTCGTCGCGTTGAGCCGCCGTGATGGTCGGTGCGGGGGCCTCCTCGAGCACCTTCTGGTGCCGGCGCTGGGTGGAGCAGTCGCGCTCGAAGAGGTGCACCACGTTGCCGTGGCGGTCGGCCAGCACCTGCACCTCGATGTGACGGCCTGACTCGACGTACTTCTCCACGAGCATGGTGTCGTCGCCGAAGGCAGTCTTCGCCTCGCGTCGCGCGGCAGCCAGGGCGTCGGCGTACTCGCCGGAAGTGCGCACGATCCGCATGCCCTTGCCGCCACCTCCGGCGGCGGCCTTGACCAGCACCGGGAAGTCGAAGGTCGACGCATCCGCGTCCACGTCGTACGACGGGATCACGGCGACTCCCGCCTTCACGGCGATCTCGCGGGCTGCGTCCTTGCGTCCCATCTGCTCCATCACGTGCGCGCTCGGACCCACGAGCGTGATGCCAGCGTCCTCGACCGCCTGGGCGAACGCGGAGCGCTCCGAGAGGAAGCCGTAGCCAGGGTGGATCGCGTCGGCTCCCGTGGCCTTCGCGGCACTGATGACCGCCTGGATGTCGAGGTAGGACCCGATCAACACGGCCTCGTCGGCGTCGTACACGTGCGGCGCGGAGCGGTCGATCTCGCTGTGCAGCGCAATGGTGTGCAGGCCCATGGCACGCGCGGACCGGATGATCCGGCAGGCGATCTCGCCACGGTTGGCGATCAGGAGTCTTTGGATCGGCTTCATCGAGAAGGGTTCCTATGGAAGTCGGGGCCCCCGCGGCATTGTTCGCGGAGGAGCGAAGCGGGGGAGCGAAGAACGTCGTGGGGTGACATCACATCCTGAAGATGCCGTAGGAGGGCGGCGGCACGGGCGCGTTGGCCGCGGCGGCGAGACCCATGCCGAGCACTCGGCGGGTGTCGAGCGGGTCGATGATGCCGTCGTCCCAGAGCCTGGCGGTGGAGTAGTACGGCGAGCCCTGGTGCTCATACTGCTCGCGGATCGGCTCCTTGAAGGCCTCCTCGTCGTCCTCTGACCATTCGCCACCCTTGAGCTCGATGCCGTCACGTTTCACGGTCGCGAGGACGCTCGCCGCCTGTTCGCCACCCATCACCGAGATCCGGGCGTTGGGCCACATCCACAGGAACCGCGGGTCGTAGGCACGGCCACACATGCCGTAGTTGCCGGCGCCGAAGGACCCACCGATGACCACTGTGAACTTCGGCACGACCGAGCACGCCACAGCGGTGACCAGCTTGGCCCCGTCCCGGGCGATGCCGTTGTTCTCGTACTCCTTGCCGACCATGAAACCGGTGATGTTCTGCAGGAAGACGAGCGGAGTCTTGCGCTGGTTGCACAGCTCGATGAAGTGCGCGCCCTTGCGTGCCGACTCGGAGAACAGGATCCCGTTGTTCGCCACGATCCCGACGTCGTGGCCCCAGATCCTCGCGAATCCACAGACGAGTGTCTCGGCGTAGAGCTGCTTGAACTCGTGGAACCGGCTGCCGTCGACGATGCGCGTGATCACCTCACGCACGTCGTACGGCGTGCGGGTGTCGGCCGGAACGACCTCGTACAGGTCGCGCGGGTCGATGACCGGCTCCTCGACTGTCGCTCGCTGTCCTGCTCGCTGACGTTGTTCCACCGCAGGAGGCGGAAGTGTTGCCACGATCGAGCGGATGATCGCCAGCGCATGAGCGTCGTCCTCGGCCAGGTGGTCGACCACGCCGGACTTGCGCGCGTGCACCGCGCCGCCGCCGAGGTCCTCGGCGGTGACCACCTCGCCCGTCGCGGCTTTCACGAGTGGAGGGCCGCCGAGGAAGATCGTGCCCTGGTTCCGGACGATCACGGTCTCGTCCGACATCGCGGGCACGTAGGCGCCACCGGCGGTGCAGGAGCCCATCACGGCCGCGATCTGCGGGATGCCCTCGGCTGACAGGTTGGCCTGGTTGAAGAAGATCCGGCCGAAGTGCTCCTTGTCGGGGAACACGTCGTCCTGCATCGGCAGGAAGGCCCCGCCGGAGTCGACGAGGTAGATGCACGGGAGCTTGTTGGCCCGTGCGACCTCCTGAGCTCGGAGGTGCTTCTTGACCGTGATCGGGTAGTAGGTGCCGCCCTTGACAGTCGCGTCGTTGGCGACGATCACGCACTCGCGGCCCTCGACGCGGCCGATGCCGGTCACGACGCTGGCGCTCGGGACCGCGAAGTCGTCCTGGCCGCGCTCGTCGTACATGCCGTACGCCGCCAGCGGGCTGAGCTCGAGAAACGGGCTGCCGGGGTCGAGCAGTGCGTCAATCCGCTCCCGAGCGAGCATCTTCCCCCGGTCCGTGTGCTTCTGGCGGGCGGCCTCCGATCCTCCCTGCCACACCCGCGAGGTGCGCTCACGCAGCTCGTCGACCAGCCCTTGCATGCCGGAACCCACGGTGGTGCCTCCTCGCGACCGAATCGGTCATGTTAATGATCGCTAACCTAGGCTACATCCTCTGCCGAGGGTATTGGTTCCCTGCGTTGGTTAACGACCGCTAACCTTGGCGCGTGAGCGAGCGGAGACAGCAGATCCTGGCGATCGCAGCCGAGCTGTTTGCCGAGAAGGGCTTTCACGGGGTCTCGATCGCCGAGCTGGGCGCTGCCTGTGGCTTCTCCGGTCCGGCGCTCTACCGGCACTTTCGGTCCAAGGATGCCGTGCTGGCCGAGATGCTGGTCAGCATCAGCGACGAGCTGCTGACGGTGGGCCGTCAGCGTGCACGCGACGCGGCCAGTCCCGCGCAGGCCCTGCGCGCGCTCATCGACTGGCACGTCACGTTCGCCCTCGAGCACCAGGCACTCATCATCGTCCAGGACCGAGACTGGGCCGCGTTGCCGCAGGAGGCGCGCGAGAAGGTGCGCGAGACGCAACGCAGGTACGTCGAGGTCTGGGTCAGGCAGCTGCGGGCGATCCATCCCGACCTGGCCCCGAAGCCGGCCCGCGCCAGCGTGCATGCGACGTTCGGCCTGCTCAACTCGACGCCGCACAGCGCGTTCCTCGAGCCGGACGAGATGCGCAGCCTGCTGGCCGGGATGGCAGCCATGGCACTCGACTGCGCCTGACGCGCCTCAGAGCAGCCGAGCCACAGCCTCGTCGTACGCCGCGACCGCAGCGTCGGCCAACCCATGGCCCGACGGGGCGTCCTCGGCGAGGGCGAGCACCTGCGCCGCCCGGACGCGCGCCTGCTCCCGCTCCTCGACGCCGGGCGGTGCTCCGCCGGATGCGAGCGCGGTCACCTCTGAGAGGAGGGCCTCTCGGGTCCGGCCGCGCAGCAGGAGCAGGACGTAGGGATCGCGGTCGACCTGCCAAGCGAGCTGGTAGAGCAGTGCTAGCGCGTGCACACAGGGCTGGGTCCACGCGTCGCACTCGCACGCGGTCTCGATGTCTCCGGGGCCGGGCAGTACCTCGGATCCGGCTTCGTCGGCGTGCTCCACGAGGTCGGCAGGCAGCTCGCCGGCCTCGAGCGCGGCGGCGTAACCGCTCTCCCGGGCGGCCTCCTTTGCGAAGGTGGTCCAGCCCTCGTCATCGAGCCGGTCGACCTTCACCTGGGCCATGAGCGGACCGGTGCTGCCGGGATCGACGACGGCCGACGCCATCGCCTCGATCACGACGATCGCACCGAGTCGGCCCGAGCGGCCCAGCGCACGCGCGGTGACCAGGTCACCGGCCTCCACGGTCAGCTCCTCGAACGAGCGAACCAGGGCGCGGCCCCACCACGTCGAGCTGCGCGCCGCTGCCCCACGCACGCGGGAGAGGCGCGACAGCACGATCGGGTCAGGCATGCGGGTCCCGAAGGGTCACCAGGTCGCGCAGCTCCTCGTTGTCCAGCTCGGTGAGTGCGACCTCGCCGGAACCCAGCACCGACTCCGCCAGGCTGCGCTTGCGCTGGAGCAGCTGGCCGATCCGGTGCTCGATCGTGCCCTCGGTGACGAGCCGGTGGACCTGGACCGCCTTGGTCTGGCCGATGCGGTGGGCGCGGTCGGTGGCCTGGTCCTCGACGGCCGGGTTCCACCAGCGATCGAAGTGGATGACGTGGTCGGCCCGGGTGAGGTTGAGGCCGGTGCCGCCCGCCTTGAGCGAGAGCAGGAACACCGGTGCAGCGCCGTCCTGGAAGTCGCGCACCATCTGCTCCCGCGCCCGGACGGGGGTGCCGCCGTGCAGGAACAACGTGGGGATCGAGGCGGCGGCGAAGTGGCGCTCGAGCAGGCGCGCCATGGCGACGTACTGCGTGAAGACGAGCACTGAGCCGTTCTCGGACAGGATCGTGCCCAGGAGCTCGTCGCACAGGTCGAGCTTCTCCGAGCGGCCCTTGAGGCGGCCGCTGGCCTGGCGCAGGTAGTGCGCCGGGTGGTTGCAGATCTGCTTCAGCCCGGTGAGCAGCGCCAGCACCAACCCCCGGCGCGTGTCCTCGTCGGCTCGCTCGATCCGCTCCATCGACTCGCGGACGAGCGCCTCGTAGAGCACCACCTGTTCGCGGGTCAGGCGGATCACCTGGTCGGTCTCGGTCTTCGCGGGCAGCTCGGGAGCGATCCCGGGATCGGACTTGCGGCGGCGCAGCAGGAACGGCTCGACGAGCTGGGCGAACCGGCGAGCCACGGCCGGGTCGACGCCGCTCTCGATCGGCGCGGCCCAGACCTTGCGGAAGGCGTTGCGCGAGCCGAGCAGGCCCGGAGTCGCCCAGTCCAGGATCGCCCACAGCTCGGTCAGGTTGTTCTCCACCGGGGTGCCGGTGAGCGCGACTCGGCACCGGGACTCGATGGTGCGCAGGTTCCGGGCGGTCGAGGATGTGGCGTTCTTGATGTGCTGCGCCTCGTCGGCCACCACGAGGTCCCACGGCACGGTCGCGAGAGCCCGGTGATCGCGGCGCATGGTGCCGTACGTCGTGAGCACGAAGCCGTCGTCGCCGCCCTCGAAACCGGTCAGATCCCGCGACGGGCCGTGGAAGCGGCGTACGTCGACCTCGGGCGCGAACCGGTGGATCTCTGCCTCCCAGTTGCCCATCAGGCTCGCGGGGCAGACAACGAGAGTGGGTCCCGCCGCGAGCCGGCGTTCTCGCCGGTGCAGGTGCAGGGCGATCAAGGTGATCGTCTTGCCGAGTCCCATGTCGTCGGCCAGGCACGCGCCGAGACCGACCCCGGTCAGCTCGGCGAGCCAGGTCAGGCCGTGGCGCTGGTAGTCGCGCAGGGTCGCATTCAGCGCGACCGGCGACGCGAGCGGTGTGACGCTCGCCGCGTCGATGATCCTGTCGCGGACCTTGAGCAAGGTGGCGCCGGCGTGCACCTCCACGGGCTGGCCGTCGAGCTCGATCATGCCGGTGAGCGCCGACTGCAGGGCGACGACCGGCTTGATCTTCTGCGCGGCTTTCCGCTTGCGCGCCCGCCTGGCCACTGCCGGGTCGATGATCATCCAGTTGTCGCGCAACCGGATGACGGGAGTGGTCGCGCTGGCGAGCGCGGCCATCTCCTCGTCGGTGAGTGGGTCATCCCCGAGAGCCAGTCTCCAGTCGAACTCGAAGAGGGCTCCTGGACCGAACAGGCCTTCGTAGAGCTGGCCCTCGCGTGGCCCCGAGGCGACTTCGACGCTCCCCTGCGGGATCAGCTCGCCTCGTAGACCACGAGGCCAGAAGACGTCGATGCCGGCCCGGTTCAGAGTCTCCAGGCCGTGCTCGAGCAGGTCCGCCAGTTCGTCAGCGTCGAGCACCATCCGGTCGGGCACTTGCTGCCGCTGCAGCCGGTCCAGAGGCGGCCACACCTTGGCCGCCTCACGCAGGGCCATGCTGAGGTTGACGCGGGCACGGCGCGAGAAGCCGTGCCCTTCGCCGAGCCACAGCTGGTCGGCGTCGACGACGTGGGTGTCGTCGTCGACCTCGTGCGCCTGGAGTACGACGACGACGCCGCCACCCTCCAGCACCTCCGCCGGTGCTTCGACTCTCAGCGTGATCCGAACGTCCTCGGGCAGCTCGGCATCCTCGGGGTCGCCCGGTTGGTGGTCGCGCCGGCGCAGCCTTTCGGCACCCACGCGGGTGGGCGGCGCGGCCGGGGGTCGGGTCACCGTGTCGACGACGGCGTCGAGCAGCTGCCGGATCAGGTCCTCGGCATCCTCGACAGTCGTCTCGCCGTGGGCGCGGGCAGTCGCAAGGGCGTGCAGCCGGTCGTCGTCCTCGGGCTGGAGAGGGCCGACCCGCCAGGAGTCACCGGACTCCGAGAGGCGGATGCGACCGGCCGCCACGAGCTTCATCGCCAGCAGCGTGGCCCCGCTGAGCAGGCCAACTGAAGGGTGCGCGTCATCGACCCGGATCGCCCGGGTGAGCACGGGGATCGCCCCGCGCATCGGCATCCTGATCGTCCGTGCGGGACCCGAGAACTCGATCTCGCTCATCCGTGGGGGATGGCTGGGCACCCAGGTTGCCCGACCCTGCAGCGGAACGAAGCTCACTGCGCCAATCGCCTCCCTGGTCGTCCGTCTGGTCGCCTGCCCTGGTCTGGTCGACGAACCTAACCCGGCCCCCCGACAGGCGGCCTGATGCCGGCCGGTTCGCCGCTGCGCAACTCCACAAATGTGGAATCGGAACGTCGAGACTGTCGAGTTGGACGTCACAGTCCAGCATTTGTGGGGTTGTGGCGGCCCCAGGTCAGTGTGGGAGTCAGGCCTTTGCGCCACGGATCGCAGCCGCGACGGCCTTGGGCACCTTGTCGTCGAACACGCTCGGGATGATGTAGCTGGCGTTGAGCTCCTCGTCGGTGACCACCATCGCGATCGCGTCGGCGGCGCGCAGCAGCATGTCCATGGTCACGTCGCTGGCCCGCGCGTCCAGCAGGCCCCGGAAGACTCCGGGGAACGCCAGCACGTTGTTGATCTGGTTGGGGTAGTCGCTGCGACCGCTGGCCACCACAGTGGCGTAGTGCCCAGCCTCGGCCGGGTCGATCTCCGGGTCGGGGTTGGCCAGGGCGAAGATGATGGGCTTGGCACCCATCTCCTTGATCCACTCGGCCTCGAGGACACCCGGCCCGCTCACGCCGATGAAGACGTCGGCGCCGTCGAGCCCGGCCTGCAGGTTGCCGCTGACCCGCCGCGGGTTGGTGCGGCTGGCCAGCTCGGCCATTGCGGGCGGCAACGAGTCGTCGTCGGCGGAGAGGCAACCCACGCGGTCCCACACGACCACGTCCTGGGCGCCGGCGGCGAGCAGCAGGGTCACGATCGCCGTACCGGCTGCTCCGGCACCGGCCACCACGATCCGCACGTCAGGCAGGTGGCCGCCGGTGCAGCGCAGCGCGTTGGTCAAGGCAGCGAGTACGACGATCGCCGTGCCGTGCTGGTCGTCGTGGAACACCGGGATGTCGAGCCGCTCGCGCAGGCGTGCCTCGATCTCGAAGCAGCGCGGTGCGGCGATGTCCTCGAGGTTGATCCCTCCGAAGCCCGGCGCGATCGCGGCGACGACGTCGACGATCCGGTCGGTGTCCTGGGTGTCGAGGCAGATGGGCCACGCATCGATGTTCGCGAACCTCTTGAACAGGGCGCACTTGCCCTCCATGACCGGCATTGCGGCACCGGGACCGATGTTGCCCAGTCCGAGTACGGCGGAGCCATCGGTCACGACGGCGACGCTGTTGCCCTTCACCGTCAGCCGCGGGACGTCATCGGGATTCTCGGCCAGCGCGAGGCTGACGCGCCCGACACCGGGGGTGTAGGCCATCGATAGGTCGTCGCGCGTGCGCAGCGGCACCTTGGAACGGACCTCGATCTTGCCGCCGATGTGCAGCAGGAACGTGCGGTCGGAGACCTTGTAGACCTCGATGCCGTCCAGGCTGCCGACGTCACCGACGATCTCGTTGGCGTGCTCGGAGTCTGTGGCCGAACAGGTGACGTCGACGACGAGGCGGTCGTGCCGCGACTCCGCGACGTCCAGAGCCGTGACGATGCCCCCGCCATGCGCGATGGCTGTGGCGATCCGGCCGACTACTGCCGGGTCCGTCTCGGTGTGGAGTCGCATGGTGATCGAGTAGGACCCGCTGGTGGCCGCGCGGCGCTTTTTCGGGGCGGTGTCGTCAGTCATGACAAGCATCCTGCCCGCATCGACGGGTTACCCGCGAGTCCCAACAGAGCCACTCCCGAAAAGACCGTGCACTAGGACTCGACCCCGAGTGCCAGCGGGAGCACCGCCCCAGCGCCCGCGGCGCGAAGAGCCCGCGCCGCCAGCGTGACAGTCCACCCCGTCGCGACGAGGTCGTCGACGAGCAGCACGGGTCCCCCGTCGAGCGGCTGGTCGACAGCCAGGTCGAACCGCCGCCCGACAGCCGCGACCCGCTGGGCGGAGTTCGCCGAGCCCTGACCCGGCGCCACGTCGGGATCCACGATCTGCCAGCGCGCCACCAGGGGCAGCCGCAGATAGCGGGCGAGCCCGTCCGCGAGGTCGCGGGTGAGCTGCGGGCGGCGCGCCGACTCGACGTACGCCACCCCGGTGGGCCGCGCGGGCCAGGACTGGTGCCAGTCGCCGAGCACCTCGAGGACGGCGTCGACCAGCGGTCGGGGTACTGGCCCGTCCTCCGCGTCCGGCCGGAAGAGTGCGCGCAGCGCCTGACCATGGCCGAGGTCGGTGAGCCGGCCCACGGCGCGCCCCTCGTCGGCGCCCTCCGCGATCCGACCCTTGAGGTCGATGCCGAGGTTGGCCAGCGCGGTCGGCCACATCTTCCGCGGTGCGAGCGTGACCCCGGGCCGACGGAGCCGTTCGCCGGCCTCCTGGATAGCCGCGCCGGACACATCCGCCGCTAGCGCCAGGCCGCCGCAGTTGTCACAGCGGCCGCAGTCGGCGGCCTCCGGGTCGTCCAGCTGTTCGCGCAGGAACCGCATCCGGCAGCCGTCGGTCGCGATGTACGCCAGCATCGCGGCCTGTTCCTCCCGCCGCGCAGCCGCCACCCGGTCGTAGCGTTCCTGGTCGTAGGCCCACTCCTGACCCGTGGCGGTCCAGCCGCCCCGCGTCCGTTCGACCGCGCCGTCGACGTCGAGAACCTTCAGCATCGTCTCCAGACGCGTGCGGCTCAGGTCGACGTAGGTCTCCAGGGCAGCAGTGGACATGGGCGCTCCGGACTCCGCGAGCACGCGCAGTGTGGTGCGGACGTGTTGCTCTGGGGGAAAGGCCAGCGAGGCGAAGTACCGCCAGATGTCGCGGTCCTCCTGGGCCGGCATCAGCACCACGCTGGCGAGGTCGAAGCCACGGCCCGCTCGGCCGACCTGCTGGTAGTACGCCACCGGCGACGAGGGGGCACCGAGGTTGACCACAAACCCGAGCCGGGAGTCGAATCCCATCCCGAGGGCACTCGTCGCGACCAGGGCCTTGAGCCGGCCGGCGAGCAGGTCCTGCTCGAGAGCGAGCCGCTCGGTGGCCTCGGTCTGTCCGGAGTACGCCGCGACGGCGTGGCCGTGCGAGCGCAGGTGCTCGGCGACCTCCTGGGTGGCGGCCACGGTGAGCGTGTAGACGATGCCCGAGCCGTCGAAGTCCCCGAGGTGCTCGCCGAGCCAGGCCAGCCGCTGCTCGGGTCGCTCCAGCCTCAGCACCGCCAGGTGCAGCGACTCGCGGTCCAGAGAGCCGCGCAGCACCAGGACGTCGCTGCCCAGCTGTTCGGCGACGTCGCCTGTAACTCGCGCGTTGGCGGTCGCCGTGGTGGCGAGCACCGGGATGCCCGCGGGGAGCGTGGTCAGCATCTGCCTGATCCGGCGGTAGTCGGGGCGGAAGTCGTGACCCCAGTCGGAGATGCAGTGCGCCTCGTCGACGACGAGCAGCCCCGCGGTCTCAGTGAGCTGTGGCAGCACCTCGTCACGGAAGGTCGGGTTGTTCAGGCGCTCGGGGCTGACGAGCAGCACGTCGATCTCACCGGCATCCACCCTTGCCCGGACGGCGGCCCAGTCCTCGATGTTGGTGGAGTTGATCGTGGCCGCGCGGATGCCGGCCCGCTCAGCGGCCTCGATCTGGTTGCGCATCAGCGCGAGCAGTGGGGAGATGATCACGGTCGGTCCGGCGCCGAGCCCGCGGAGCAGCGCGGTGGCCACGAAGTAGACCGCCGACTTGCCCCAGCCCGTCTTCTGTACGACGAGGACCCGGCGCTGTCCCACCACGAGTGCCTCGATAGCCGCCCACTGGTCGTCGTGCAACCGGGCTTCCTCACGGCCGACCAGCGCGCGCAGGTGGTGCTCGGCCTCGCCCCGGGCACTGGTGGTCGTCGTCACCGGTCCTGTCTACCAACAGGCGACGACGCGGGCGACGTCGGCCGGCCGAGCCTGTGGACACCGCGGGTGGCCCGAGCGCCTACTCCCGTCGTACGACGACCGCCCCGGTGTTCGTAGCCACCGCGATCAGGCCTGGGCTGACGGCCACCTGGTAGGGCCAGTAGGTGGTGTTGATCCCGTCGGTGGGTAGGGCGGCTGAGGTCATCGTCCCGTCACGCAGGTCGAGGATGTGCAGCGCGGTCGTGCCCCCGATCAGTGCGTGGTCCGCGTCGAGCAGCGGGACGCTGTCGAGCTCGAAGCCGTAGGGCAGGAATTGCGGTCTCTCGGGGAGCAGCCGAGTCCAGAGCCGGCGGCCGTCCCCGATCTCGTACGCCGACCAGCGGCTCCCGGCCCGCACCAGGATCCGCCCGGCTCGCAACGTCGCGTCGAAGTAGGCACCTCCGGCCGGAACGGCGTACCAGATCTGGCTGCCCGACCTGTCGATGGCGATCAACCGGGTCGTCCTGGTCCTCGTGTTCCACTCCAGGACGAGTGCGGTGCCGGACTCGGCATCGGTGCCGATGACATGGACGTCCGCACCAGCGGCCGCCGGTCGGCTCCAGATGGTCCTGCCGTCCCTGGCCGAGACCAGCACGAGCGCCGGTCCGGCCTTGCGCTTCGCCATCGACTGGGCGTCGAAGAGCCGGAACTGCTCGCGACCGCCCACCAGCAGCGTGTCCTCACCGAGGTCACCGAGGAAGTCGCCGGAGTCGGCGTCGATCGTGCGCTGCCAGACCTCCGAGCCGTCGACGCCAGAGAGTCGTACGAGCCGCTCGTCGGCACCGCGCCCAGGAGCAAGAACCGCAACGTCTTCGTTGTCGAGGAACTGGGACGCGAACGGGTCGTCCGGCCCGACGGTGGCCTCACCCAACGTGGCGCACCAGAGTCGGCGCCCGTCCTCGGCGCCCATCCCGACGACATCGGGTGCCGAGTCCCCGGGCATCGTCGCGACCAGGTAGCGGCGGTCGCTCGCGTCGTACGCCGACCGCTTGGTGTCGACCTCGACGCTCCAGCGAGGCTCGAGGGTGCTGTCGTCGAGCATGGTGAAGTCGGGGTTGTCGCGTGTACGCACGCCGATGCCCTGCGCGAAAGCGTCCAGCTGCGCCCACTGCTCGTAGTGGTAGCCGACTGCGCCGAGCACCTCGCCGAACGGCGCCGAGGCTGTTCCCAGGGCCGCGACCACGGCGTCCCGGTCACGGTCAGGTTGTTCCCCGCGCTCCTCGGCGTCGAGGAAGGGTGACCTCGAACTGGCGCCGGAGCGGTGCGTGACCACCGCACCGCAGTCGGGCAGCAACCTCGGGACCGCGACGGCGCCGACTGCGACCAGTGCCACCGCCCCCGCGACGAGGCCGATCACCCACCCGCGTCTGCTCACCCGAGTCAGCGTAGAGCGGCTCGTCGTCACCTGAGGGCTGTGGGATGGGCCCGGTCGGAGCCCTCACGTGTCAAAGAGCAGGTTTCCCCGGCCGGCCGGGGAAACCTGCCGGTTGTGACAGGAGACCCGTCAGCAGTCCTCGGGGCCGGCCCTGACGCGACAAGGACGATCAGGCGATCCCGATCAGCCTCGACGGCGCCTGAGCTCCTCGTTGATCGCCGGTACGACCTCGTGCATGTCACCGACGACGGCGTACGTCGCCTTGGTCATCATCGGGGCCTCGGGGTCGGTGTTGATCGCGAGGATCACCTTGGAGCTCGCGCAGCCTGCCCAGTGCTGGATCGCCCCGCTGATGCCACAGGGGATGTAGACATCGGGTGCGATCCGGCTGCCGGTCTGGCCGACCTGCTCGTGGTGTGGACGCCAGCCGAGCGACGTGACCACACGGGAGACGCCGAGCGAGCCTCCGAGTAGGTCCGCCAGCTCGATCACGCCCTTGAAACCGTCCGGTCCGCCGGCCCCGCGTCCCGCACCCACGACGACCCGGGCGGACTTCAGGCTCCCGGAGTCGTCCTCGGCTGTGCGCTCGACCGAGACCACCCGCACGGCGAGATCTTCTGGCGACAGCTGGACCGCGAGCTGCTGCACTGTGCCGGTTCCTGGACCGGTTCCTGTGCCCTTTCCTGGGCCCGCTCCTGCCGAGGGAGCGGGCTCGGGCTCGACCGCGTGCCCGGCCACGGTGAAAACGGCCGGCCGTTGCGAGAGCTTCACCTCCTCCAGCGCCGCGCCCCCGACGACCTGTCTGGTGACCACGAACGGCGCGAGCCCACCGAACGCGACGACGTTGGCAGCCATCGCCGCGCCCAGCCGGGTGGCCACCCGTGCCATCACCTCGTTGCCGCGGTTGGTGCCACCGGCCATCACGACGACCGAGCTCGCTGCCTGGCGTGCGGCAACCACTGCTGCCGCCGTCGCCGCTCCGGAGAACCTGTCGAAGTCGTCACTGTCCGCGTGGTGCACCGTGCGGACGCCGTACGCCGCCAGGTCGGCCGACACACTCTCCGGGGCGTGCCCGACCACGACGGCGTCGATCGCCACTCCACCTCCCGCGGCAGACAACCCACGCGCGAAGGTGATCGTCTCGAGGGACACCTCCTCGACACCTTCGGCCGTGGTCTCGACGTACACCAGGATCATCGTCCGACCCCCATCCGCTGCAACAGGTCGACCACGGTGCCGGCGGCTTGCGGGCCCTCGCCCAGCATTTCGACGGTCGAGGGTGACGGTGGCGGCAGGGTGAGCCGCACCCGGCCGCTCCCCGCGGGTGCACGCGACGCGCTTCGCGTCTCGATCTCGACCTTCTTGGCCTTCATCCGGCCGGTGATGGTGGGGTAGCGCGGCTCGACGCCACCCTCCATCACCGTCACCACCGCGGGAAGGGGCACCTCGTAGGTCTCCCGTCCCTCCGGCCCGTCGCCCTGCAGGCGTGCAGTCCCGTCGTTCACCGTGACGGTCTGCATCCCGGTCACCACCGGTCGGCCGAGCTCGTGGGCGAGTCGGATGCCCACCTGGAAGTCGCCGGAGTCGGCTGCGTCATTGCCCAGCAGGACCAGGTCGTAACCCGATCCGCCATCCGGTGAGGCCTCCTGGTGACGTACGACGGCGGCGATCTCGGCGGACACGTCGGCCGGTCCGAGCGCGACGGGGTCGGCATCGACCAGCACGGCGGCGGTGCAGCCCACGCCGAGCGCGGCACGGAGCTGTTCGGCAGCGTCCGCGTCGCCGACCGAGAGGACGGTTGCCTTCCCGCCGGTCGCCGAGGCGACCTGTACGGCGAGCTCGACGGCGCAGTTGTCGTGGTTGCTGAGCGTGTACCCCACGAAGCGCGCGTCGGCGGACTGCGCGTCGTCGCTCAGCAGCACCTCACCGGAGAAGTCCGGCACCCGCTTGATGCAGACGAGCACGTTCACAGAGTCTTCGTTCATGGCAGCCGTCACCGGATCCGCTCGTTGCCGGGGTCGAGCAGTGGCGTCGTGTCCACGGATCCGACGGTGACCGGGTAGAGCTCCTCCATGTAGGACACCGCGAGCTGGTTGCCGATCGTTGCCTGGTCCGGAGGGAGGTAGGCGAGCAGCACGTGCTTTCCGAGCGACGGCGCCGAGCCCGCCGAGGTGACGTACGGGTGGTGGCCGTGGCCGTCGGTGAGAGTGCCCCCCTCGCGGGTCAGGATCGGCTCGCCGCCGAGCATGTAGCGCTTCGTCCCGCTGGCAGAGGTGTGGTCGTCGACGGTCAGCGTGCACATCACCGAGGCAGGCTCGCTCTCGCGTTGCGCGAGGTAGGCCTCCCGGCCGACGAAGTCAGCCGCCTTGACCTTGGGACGCTGCATCCCGGCCTCCACGATGGTGCGCTCGGCGTCGAGCTCGAACCCGAACGCGCGATAGCCCTTCTCCAGGCGCCCCGTGGTGCCGTAGACGCCGATGCCGACGGGTACGGCGCCGTGGTCCTGACCTGCCTCGAGCACTGCGTCCCACAGCTGGGCAGCCTGCGCGAACGGCACGTAGAGCTCCCAGCCGAGCTCGCCGACGTAGGAGATCCGCGACGCGAGCACCGGGCTGTCCACACCCTTGACCGCGATCTCGCGGCAGCTCAGGAAGCCGAAGCCGTCATCGGAGACGTCATCGCCGGTCAGCCCACTGAGGATGTCGCGGGCGCGCGGTCCCCAGAGCCCGATGGTGGACAGTTCCTCGGTGCGGTCGGAGACCTGTGTGTCTCCACGCTGTGTGTCTCCACGCTGTGTGTCTCCAAGCTGGGCGCCGGTCACGAGGTGGTTGGTGAACCACTGGAGGTCAGCCCTGCCGTGCGCACCCCCGGTCACGACCCGGAAGTGGTCCTCCCCGAGCCGCATCACGGTGAGGTCGGAGAGGAACCCGCCCTTCGCGTCGAGGACGGGGGTGTAGATCACCTTGCCCACGGCCACGTCACATTGCGCGACGCAGGTCTGCTGCACCGAGGCCAGGGCACCGGGCCCGGTGATGTCGAAGATCGCGAAGGCCGTCAGGTCGATGACCCCGGCGTTCTCACGCATCGCGAGGTGCTCGGCGTTGATGATCGGGCTCCACCAGCGGGAGTCCCACTCGTGCTCGCGCGGCATCACGGCGTCGCCGTACTTCTCGAGGAGGTCGGCGTTGGACTCGTACCACCAGGGCCGTTCCCAGCCGACGGTCTCGAAGAACACGGCGCCGAGGGACTTCTGCGATTCGGCCATGGGCGACCAGCGGACGCCGCGGTCGGACTCGTACTGCTCACCGGGGTGGACGATCCCGTAGGTCTTGATGAACGCCTCGCTGGTGCGGGCGCGGACGTGTGCGCGCTCGCGCTCGTGGGGGTAGAAGCGGGCGATGTCGCTGTGGTGGATGTCGATCTCCGAGTGGCCGTGGGTCATCCACTCCGCGACGGCGCGGCCGACGCCCGGCCCCTCCTTGATCCAGACAGCCGCGGAGACCCAGAGCCCCTTGACCTCGCTCTCCCCGAGGATCGGGGCGCCGTCGGCGGTGAGCGAGAGCAGGCCGTTGATCGCGTACCTGATCTCGGCGCCATCGGCACCGAGCAGCTCCGGCATCAGCTCCAGGGCCTGCTCGAGCTGCGGGTCGAAGTCGTCGCCGGTGAATGGCAGCTCGGTCGGTGAGAGCTTGGCCTGGTCGAGCGAGGGGATCTCCTCGGGCTCGTGCAGGATCGCGCGGTGGGCGTAGGAGCCGACCTCCATGTCGGCGCCGTGCTGGCGCTCGTAGCAGAGCGTGTCCATGTCCCGGACGATGGGGAAGGAGATCTCGCCCTCGCGCTCGGCCAGCTGGGGGCACGGGCCGACGGAGATCATCTGGTGCACCGCCGGCGTCAGGGCGAGCTTCACCCCGGCCATGTCGCCGATCTTCGGGCTCCACACGCCGCAGGCGATCACGACGTACTCCGTCTCGATGTCGCCCTGGTCGGTCACGACCTTCTTGACCCTTCGACCTCCGGGGCCGTCCTCGACTGCGAGGTCCTCCACCTCGACATTGGGTACGACGGTGAGCACACCCTTCGCGAGCGCCTTCTCGCGCATGATGGTGCCCGCGCGCAGCGAGTCGACGACGCCGACGCCCGGGGTCCAGAACGCGCCGATGATCTGGTCGGGGTCGAGGAACGGCACCTTCTCGACCACGAACTCCGGAGACACGAGCTCGGCCTCGATGCCCCAGGCCTTCGCGCTCGACATCCGCCGGCGCAGCTCCTCCATCCGCTCTTCGGTCCGCGCCACCTCGAAGCCGCCGGACTGGGTGAAGACGCCCATCTCCTTGTACTGGCGCACCGAGTCGAGTGTCAGGTCGGTGATCTCCCGGGAGTGGTCCACGGTGAAGATGAAGTTCGAGGCGTGACCGGTCGAGCCACCCGGGTTGGGCAGCGGGCCCTTGTCTAGCTGGACGATGTCGGTCCACCCGAGCTCCGCGAGGTGGTGGACCAGGCTGTTGCCGACGATGCCGGCTCCGATGACGACGACCTTGGCGGTGGCGGGGACGGTAGCCACGATGGATCTCCTTGACTGTTGCGAATAGCGCAACGCAATGCGTATTAAGAAACTCTCGGATCAAGGATCACCCCGCGACCCAGCCGTGTCAAGCACTCCGGGGCGGGAGGGCGACCAGTACTGGTGCCCGAGTGGCAGCTCAGCCAGATGAGCTGGTGTCTTGCAGCCGCAGGAACTCCAGGTGCCGCTCGTACTGATCGAGGACGTCGTCGATCAGCTGGGCGCTGGTGTAGCCCATGACGTCGTAACCTTGTCCCCCATCGCGCAAGTGCACCTCGAGGCGGGCGTAGTTGTCGTCGCCGCGCGGAGCCCAGCCGCCGTACGACGGCACCGGGGTCTCGCGGAGCTGGACGCGGTAGACGAACTTCCTCTCCTCTCCGACCTCGGCGAGCAGCTCCACTCCCGGGCGCCCCGTCTCGTCAGGCGTGCTCCGCACGTCTGCCATGACGCCCTGGTCGGCTAGCTCATCCTGGACCTCGCGAAGGGCCGGCTCGACGACCCGGTCGAGGTGCTCCTCCGCCTTGGCGCGGCTGGGGAAGGTCATCACGCGCCGCAGCCGGGACTGCCAGGGGATGTGCCCGCGCTCGCCGGGACCGCTGCGTCCGGAAAGCATCCCTGGCATGGCGCCCTCGCGGCTCTCGGTGAGGTAGGCCTCGACCGACAGCGCCCTGTGCAGACCCCACATCACCCCGACCATCACGAACGCGAAGGGCAGTCCGATGATCACGGTGGCGTACTGCAGCGCGAAGATCCCGCCGGCTGCCAGGATCGACAGGGTCAGCGCGCCGGTCGCGACCGCCCAGAAGATCCGTACGGACGGGTTCCCGTCGGTGTTGGCCGTGGGCAGCCGTGAGGACAGGTTCGCCATCACCAGGGCGCCGGAGTCGGCGGAAGTGACGTAGAACAGCAGCCCTACGACGATGGCCAGGCTGGCGACGACGGTGAAGCCGGGGTACTCCTGCAAGAGGGCCCAAAGACCATTGGAGGGGTCGGTAGCCTCCGAGGCGATCTTGGTGAAGGAGGCGTTGCCCCTGCGGATCTCGTCGAGGGCGGCGTTCCCGAAGATGCTGATCCACATGACGATGTAGCTGAACGGGATGATCAGGGTCCCAGCCACGAACTGCTTGATCGTCCGCCCCCGCGAGATGCGTGCCAGGAACAGCCCGACGAATGCGGACCAGGCGATCCACCAGGCCCAGAAGAACAGTGTCCAGAAGCTCATCCAGTCACCGGTGTCCTCGAAGGCGAACGTCTGCATCGTCATGTCGGGGAAGAGCCGGGCGTAGTCACCGATGTTGAGGACCATCGCGTTGAGCACGTGCGCGGTCCGGCCGGTGGCCAGCACGAAGAGTGCAAGCAGGATGGCAAGCACCACGTTCAGCTGGGAGATCCGCTTGATTCCCTTGTCCACGCCGCTGATCGCGGAGAGGGTCGCGATCGCCACCGCCACGATGATCAGCGAGCTCTGGGCGGCCAGGCCCTGCGGGACCCCGAATACCTGGTTCAGTCCGACATTCAGGCTGACCACGCCGATGCCGAGGGAAGTGGCGACCCCGAAGATGGTGCCGAGCACTGCCGCAGTATCGATGGTGTGTCCGATCGGTCCCTCCACCCGCTTGCCGATGATGGGGTAGACGGCCGAACGCACCGCGAGCGGCAGCTTCATCCGGTAGGCGAAGTAGGCCAGTGCCATCCCCATCAGGCTGTACATGCCCCAGCCGGAGAGGCCGTAGTGGAAGAGGGCCCACACGGTGCTCTCGCGAGCGGCCGTCACGGTCTCACCCGCCCCGGTGGGTGGGGTGAGGTAGTGCGTCACAGGCTCGTAGACCGCGTAGAACATCAGGTCGGTGCCGATGCCAGCCGCGAACAGCATGGCGGCCCAGGCGCCCGTGCTGAACTCCGGGCGGGAGTGTTCCGGGCCGAGCTTGACCGATCCGAAGCGGGAGAAGCCGAGGTAGATCACGAAGATCAGCACCGCGGTGGTCAGCGCGATGTAGTACCAGCCGAACCAGGTGGAGACCCAGCCCACGAGATCGCCGAGTGTGGACTCGGCGTTCTCAGGGGCGATCACGCACCACAACGTCACCGCGACCGTGACCACAGCCGAGGTGAGGAACACCGGGCGGTTCAGCACCGCGCGAGCTCCGACAGGATCGGGCGTGGGTGCTTCGCGTTCCTGTGAGTCAAGGTCGCTCATTGCTGATCTCCTTCTGATCGGTTCTGACCGCGGGTCAGCATCCGCACGAGGGTCGACTTCCCGGAGCCGGAGAGTCCCATCACCACGAACACCTCGCCGGGGGACACCTTGAAGGACACGTCCTTCACGCCCACGACACAGCTGGTCTTCGCCTTCAGGTCGGCCCGGGAGAGCTCGGCGTCGGGCGAGGCGATGATCTTGTCCGATCCGGGGCCGAGGATCTTCCAGAGGTGTTCGACCTTCAGCGCAGTCCCTTCGCTGCTGGTGGCCGCCGGGGTCGGCGCACTTGTCGTAGCTGTCATGAGGTGTCCTCGCCTGGGGAAGGTTTCGCGTTCCGGCTGTCGCCGGGTGGGTGGAGTGGGCTGTTCTCGCGGTAGCGGTAGTACGGGGCATCCAAGGGCGGTAGTGGCGTGTTGCCGAGGATCATGTCAGCGGCCTTCTCGGCCAGCATCATCACCGGGGCGTAGATGTTGCCGTTGGTGATGTAGGGCATCGAAGAGGCGTCGACGACCCGCAGTCCGCCGACTCCGTGGACTCGCATCGTCTCGGGGTCGAGCACCGACTGGTCGTCAACACCCATCCGGGCCGTGCAGGAGGGGTGAAGCGCTGTCTCCGCGTCCTTCGCGACCCAGTCCAGGATCTCCTGGTCGGTCTCGACGGAGGGGCCCGGCGAGAGCTCGCCGGCGTTGAACGCAGCGAACGCAGGCTGGTTGAGGATGTCCCTTGCCGCCCGGACCATCTCGATCCACTCGCGTCGGTCGTTCTCGGTCGAGAGGTAGTTGAACTTCAGGGCGGGATGCTCGAACGGGTCCCGCGACTTCAGGGTGATGTCGCCGCGCACGTCGGAGTACATCGGCCCGATGTGCACCTGGTAGCCGTGCTCGGCGGCCGGCCGGGATCCGTCGTACCGGATGGCGATCGGCAGGAAGTGGAACATCAGGTTCGGGTAGTCGACATCGTCGTTGCTGCGGGTGAACCCGCCGGCCTCGAAGTGGTTGGAAGCGCCGACACCGCTGCGCAGGAACAGCCACTCCGCGCCGATGCGGGGCTTGTGCCGGTGCTTGAGCCAGGGACCGATCGACACCGGCTGCTTGCTGGCGTACTGGATGTAGACCTCCAGGTGGTCCTGGAGGTTGCTGCCGACGCCGGGAAGGTCCTCGACGACGTCGATTCCGAGCTTCTCCAGGTCGTCCTTGGGCCCGATGCCGGCGAGCAGCAGGAGCTGCGGGGAGTTGATCGCGCCACCGCAGAGGATGACCTCGGTGGCGTTGGCGCGACGATCTCCGCGACCGGCGAGGCGGTAGTCGACGCCGGTGACCCGGTCGCCCTCGACCACCAGCCCGGTCACCATCGCCAGGGTCTCCACCCGGAGGTTCTTGCGGGAGCGCACGGGGTGCAGGTACGCGCGGGCGGCACTGAGCCGGCGACCGCGGTGCACGTTGCGGTCGAAGGGCGCGAAGCCCTCCTGGCGGTAGCCGTTCACGTCGTCGGTCAGCGGGTAGCCCGCCTCCTGGACGGCCTCGAAGAACGCTCCGAACAGTGGGCTGGTCGCGGGGCCGCGTTCCAGCACGAGGGGACCGCTGCCTCCGCGCCAGGCGTCCGCGCCGGCGAGGCAGGTCTCCATGCGCTTGAAGTACGGAAGGCAGTGGGCGTAGTCCCAGGACTCCATGCCCTTGTCGCCTGACCAGCGCTCGTAGTCGAGCGGGTTGCCGCGCTGAAAGATCATGCCGTTGATGGAGCTCGAGCCGCCGAGCAGCTTCCCGCGGGCATGGTAGACCCGCCGGCCGTCCATGAACGGCTCGGGCTCGGACTCGTACTTCCAGTCGTAGAGCCTGTTGCCGATCGGGTACGGCAGGGCCGCAGGCATGTGGATGAAGGGGTCCAGACGGAGGTCGCTGCGGCCGGCTTCGAGCACCAGCACCGAGGTGTCCGGGTCGACGCTGAGCCGGTTGGCCAGGGCGCAGCCGGCGGAGCCGCCTCCGACGATGACGTAGTCGTATCGATCCCGGCGACTGCTCATACGGATCCTCCTCCGAACCAGCCTTGCGGAGCCGGCGCGATGTTGTGCCAGACGTGCTTGGTCTCGCGGTATTCGTCAAGGCCGGCGATGCCGAGCTCACGACCGATACCGGACTGCTTGTAGCCGCCCCACTCCGCCTGGGCGACGTACGGGTGGTAGTCGTTGATCCACACCGTGCCCATGCGCAGCTTCGCTGCGACCCGTTGTCCCTTGCCGGACTCCTGGGTCCACACCGCGCCGGCGAGTCCGTAGATCGAGTCGTTCGCCACCCGCACGGCGTCGTCCTCGTCCCTGAACTTCTCGACGGTCAGCACGGGTCCGAACGACTCCTCCTGCGCGACGCGCATGCTTGAGCGGACGCCGCCCAGGATGGTCGGGGCGAAGAAGTAGCCCTCGGCCAGTTCGCCGTCGGTGACCCGTTGGCCACCGACCAGGACAGTGGCGCCCTCGGCGACGCCGGACTCGACGTACGCCGTGACCTTGTCGAGGTGGCCTTGCGAGATCAGGGCACCGGTCTCGGCCTTCTCGTCGAAGGGCCCACCGAGTCGGATGTCGCGAGCCCGGGCGACCAGCTCCTCGACGAACTCGTCGTGGATCGACTCCTCAACGATCAGCCGTGCGCCGGCCGAGCAGACCTGGCCCGAGTGCAGGAAGACCGCGGTCAGCGCCATGTCCAGCGCGCTCTCGCGGTCGGCGTCGGCGAAGACGATGTTGGGGTTCTTGCCGCCTAGCTCCAGTGCGACCTTCTTCACGCTTCCCGACGCCACCGCCATGATCCGCTTGCCGGTTTCCAGGCCCCCGGTGAAGGAGACGAGGTCGACGCGCGGGTCCTCGCTCAGCGGCGCGCCGGCATTCGGCCCGTCACCGACGACGATGTTGCCGACACCCTGCGGCAGGCCGGCCTCGTCGAGGAGCCGGAGCAGGTGGATCGCCGTGTGCGGGGAAAGCTCGCTCGGCTTGAGCACGAACGTGCAGCCCGCGGCCAGTGCCGGAGCGACCTTCCACGAGACCTGGAGGAGTGGGTAGTTCCACGGGGTGATCAGCCCGCACACACCGACCGGCTCGTGCACGACCCGGCTGACGACGTCGGCGCGCCCGGTGTCGACGACGCGGCCGGCCTCGGCGTCGGCCGTGAGGCCGAAGTGCCGGAAGACGCTGGTCACGTCGTCGATGTCGATCTCGCTCTCCACGAAGCGCTTGCCGGTGTCGAGCGACTCCATCCGGGCGAGCTCGGCGCGGTCGCGCTGGAGGAGGTCGGCGACCCTGAGCAGCAGGTCGCCCCGCTCACGGGCGCTGGTCTCGGGCCACGGGCCGTCGTCGAAGGCGGCTCGCGCTGCGGCGATGGCGGCCTCGGTGTCGACGGCCGTGGACTCGTCGATCTCGGCGACCAGCTCGCCCGTCGCCGGGCAGCGAATCTCGCGGCGTCCGCCTTCTCGGGCGGCCACCCACTCTCCGTTGATGAAGTTCTCGGGCATTCGGATCCATTCCCCGCCCAGTCGTTGCGCTGCTTGCAACACAAGGCGCTATGCGAAACACAATGGTGAACTGTTCGGTTGTCGTCAACCCCCTCGCTAACGCACGCCCCAGCCGAGGCGGTGCGACAGCTCGTCGGCAGCTTCGACGAGAATGGGCGTCACCTCGCTGACTCTTTCAGAGGGCAGTCGAAAGGTCGGTCCGGACAGGCTCATCGAGCAGACCACGTCGCCGTGCGCGTTGCGGACCGGCGCCGCGATAGCGGTGAGGCCGACCTCGAGCTCGTCAACCGCCACGGCGTACCCCTGCTCCCGGACGGTCTCGAGCTCGCGCTTGAGCTTCGCCTTGGAGGTGATGGTCACGCCGGTGAACGCCGGGAGTCGGCCCAGCAGCGCGCCCAGCTCCGCCGACGTGAGCCAGGCCAGGAGGACCTTGCCGTTGCTCGTGGCGTGCAGCGGGATGTGCTGTCCCACCCAGTTGTGCGGCTGCAGTGCAGAAGGCCCGGCGACCTGGTCGAGGTAGAGCGCGCTGTTGCCGCTGAGCGTGGCCAGGTTGACGGTCTCACCGGTGTCGGCGGCGAGCTGCTTGCAGAGTGGCCGCGCCTCTTGTACGACGTCGAGCCGTGCACTCGTCGCGCCGGCGAGCCGGAGCAGACCGACTCCGAGGCGGTACTTGCCGCGTCCCTCGACCTGCTCGACGAGACCGTGCTGTTCGAGGGTGGCGACCAGGCGGAACGCTGTGCTCTTGTGCACGTCGAGGGCGGCCGCGATCTCGGTGACACCGGACTCGCCGGAGCGAGCGAGGATCTCCAGGATCCGCAGAGCCCGGTCGACCGACTGCACACCGACGGCGGTCTCGACGACCTGGTTGCTCATGGCGGCACCGTAGACCTGCTGACGCAACACCGCCAGAGGGTGCCACGATGGGTACGACGTGAGGAGACCGGATCTGATGCAGGCCAGGTATGCCACCCGATGCGCTGGCTGCACACAGCCGATACAGCCCGGAGAGCAGATCGTGCGCTCCCCCGACGGTGCGGCCTGGGTGCACGCTGCGTGCTCGGCATCACCTGGTGCGCCCGCTGCGGATCCTCCGGTCCCTGCAGGCACGACGGAGGTGTTCACCGACGGCGCCTGCCGGGGCAACCCGGGCCCGGGCGGCTGGGCCTGGGCGGTGCCGGACGGTGCTCAGGGGTCGGGTCACGACCCGGCCACCACCAACCAGCGGATGGAGGTCAGGGCCGCCTACGAGGCGATCCGTGCCCTGCCCGGCACGTTGGTCGTGGTCAGCGACTCGACGTACGTCGTGAACTGCTTCAAGAACTCCTGGTGGACCGGCTGGCGTACTCGCGGCTGGGTGAACTCGGCCCGCAAGCCAGTGGCCAACCGTGATCTCTGGGAGCCGCTGATCGACCTGGTCGAGGAGCGCGGTGACGTGACCTTCCGCTGGGTCAAGGGCCACTCCGGGCACCCGATGAACGACCTGGTCGACCAGCTCGCCGTCGAGGCCAGCCACAACCCGTAGGCGATCGACCACACCCCGCGAACGTCATACGAACTGGTGCCGGTGGCGACCACCTCGCATGACCTCCGGCGGGACGTCATACGTGGCGGCGGCGGTCGTGACCACTTCGCATGACGTCCGGTCAACTGCGGCCAGCGGACAGTCGGGAGCTCTGACCGACCGCCCGCCTCTGAGTCGCGAGAAGATGGCGTCAGGAGCGCACCCTGGACCAGATGGTGTGGACCTTGGGTCACCAGGTGACCCAAAGCCCACATTTAGATGGCGATTCCCAGTCACCAGGTGACTGCGAATCGCCGCTATCTCTCTGACACGGCGCGAACCACAACGGTCAGCGGAAGACGACCGTCCGGTTGCCGTCGAGCAGTACCCGCGACTCCGAGTGCCAGCGCACCGCCCGGGAGAGGACCTGCGTCTCGACATCTCGGCCGGCCGCTGTGAGCTGCTCCTGGTTGTGGTTGTGGTCGACGCGGATGACGTCCTGTTCGATGATTGGGCCCTCGTCGAGGTCGGCCGTGACGTAGTGGGCCGTGGCCCCGATCAGCTTGACGCCGCGCTCGAAGGCCTGGTGGTAGGGGCGTGCACCCTTGAAGCTCGGCAGGAACGAGTGGTGGATGTTGATCGCCTGCCCCGACAGCTTGCGGCACACGTCGTCGGAGAGCACCTGCATGTAGCGGGCGAGTACGACGAGGTCGATGTCGTGCTCCTCGTGGAGTGCCATCAGCTCCTCCTCGGCGGCGGCCTTGCTCGCAGGCGTGACCGGGATGTGGCGGAACTTGATGCCGTAGCTGCTCACCAGTGCCTCGGCGTCGGGATGGTTGGAGACCACCACCGGGATGTCGATCTGGAGGCTGCCGTTGGAGTGGCGGAACAGCAGGTCGTTGAGGCAGTGCAGCTGCTTGCTGACCATGATCAGCGTTCGGTACGGCGCCCGCGCGCCCCAGATCTCGACGCTCATCTCGAACCTGGCGGCCACCTCGGCGAAGTCCGCCCGCAGCGACTCGGCCGTCGCGTTCGAGTCGGTCATCGAGAAGTCGACGCGCATGAAGAACCGGCCGTTGAGCCGGTCGCCGAACTGCTGGCTCTCCACGATGTTCCCGCCGTGGGTGACCAGGAAGCCGGAGACCGCGTGCACGATCCCGGGGCGGTCCGGGCAGTCGAGGACGAGGACGAAGTCACCCGACGGGTTGCCGGCGTTGGGGGAGTCCTGCCCCGCAGAGAGTGTCGTCATCAGTCCCCGAGCTCCTTGCGGCGGCGTACGACGAACTCCTCCATCTCGGCGCGGATCGCATCGTCGAGAGCTGGTTGTTCGTAGGCGTTGAGCTTGTCCTGGTAGATCTTCGAGGCCCGGGCAGCGGCATCGTTGCCACCGTTGCGGGTCCAGCGTTCGTAGTTCTCCGAGGACGAGAGCAGCGGGCGGTAGAAGCAGGTACGGAACCGCTCCATCGTGTGCGCCGCACCCAGGAAGTGGCCACCGGATCCGACCTCCTCGTGCGCACCGAAGGCCAGGGACTCCTCGTCGATCTCCAGCGGCGTGAACTCCGCGTGCATCATCTGCAGCAACTCGATGTCCACGATGAACTTCTCGTAGCCCGCGACCAGTCCGCCCTCGAGCCAGCCGGCCGAGTGCATCACCCAGTTGGCGCCGGCCAGGAAGGTCGGCAGCAGCGTCATCAGCGCCTCGTACCCAGCCTGTGCGTCGGGGACCTGCGAGGAGGTGAGCGTGCCGCCGGAGCGGAACGGCAGCCCGAAGTGCCGAGCGATCTGGCCGGTGCAGAGCAGGCCGATGCCCGACTCGGGGGTGCCGAAGGTCGGCGAGCCGGACTGCATGTCGATGTTGGACAGGAACGAGCCGAACACGACCGGGCACCCGGGCCGGATCAGCTGGGCCAGGGCGATGCCGGTCAACGCCTCCGCGATCTGCTGGACGAGCGCTGCGGGGATGGTCACCGGTGACATCGCGCCCATCAGGATGAACGGGGTGAGTACGACGGCCTGGTTGGCCTCGGCGTACTCGAAGAGCGAGTCGAGCATCCGGTCGTCCCAGCGCAGCGGCGAGTTGCAGTTGATCAGCGAGATCAGGGCAGGGGTCTGCTCGATGCTCGCCCGACCGGCCTCTCGGCCCTTGCCGCCGCCCAGGAGGATCGAGGTCAGCTCGATCGTGTCGCGGGCGTTGGGCCCGGAGACCACGTTGCCCATGAACACCTTGTCGGTGAGCGTGGCCAGCGCGTAGGTCATGTCGAGGTGTCGGCTGTCCAGAGGAGTGTCGTTGGGCTCGCAGATCACCCCGCCTGCCGAGTCCATGACCGGGAACGACTGGGCAAGCTTGGTGAAGTTGCGGAAGTCGTCCATGGTCGCGTCACGGCGTACGGCGCCCTCGCGCACGAACGGCGGCCCGTAGACCGCGCCGAAGGCCATCCTGTCCTCGCCGATGTGCAGGTTGTTCGCGGGGTTGCGCGCCTGCAGGTCGAACGAGCGCGGCGCCTTGGCCACCTGCTCCAGGACGAACTCGGGGTCGAAGAACACCTTGTCGCCCTCGACGCGCTGGCCGGCCTTGCCGAAGACGTCGAGGGCTCGCTGGCTCATGAACTCCACGCCGAGCTCGGAGACCAGGCGGCGCCAGCCGGCGTCGAGGGTGGCCATCGCCTGCTCGGACAGGATCTCGTAGCGCGGCATCTGGTTGCGGAACATGTCTCTCCCTGAGTTTCGCCCTGAGTTTTCTACCGGAGTTTTTCACTGGGGTGCTTGACCGGCGCTGGATGTGTACCTAGCCTCACCATGTGGGACCACAGTTCCATATGGTGGGAGTCACGTCTACCGACACACTGGACGAACTAGGAAGGGCGGTCAAGAGTGGCCAGCACATCGGTCATCGAAGACCCGGACGGCAACCAGGGGAGTTCCGGGAACACTTCTGGGAACATCTCTGGGGGCGGCACCCAGGCTGTCGACCGTGCTGCGGCGCTGCTCACTCTTGTCGTGGAGGCCGACGCAGCGGTGACCTTCGCCGAGCTCAGCGAGGCCTCGGGCCTGGCCCGGTCCACCACGTCACGACTTCTGGCGGCCCTCGAACGGACCCGGCTCGTCGAGCGGGTCGACACCGGTGAGTACATCGGCGGTCCCCTGTTCGCGCTGTACGCCACCCGCCACGACCGCAACGCCGAGATGGCCCGGCTCGCCCGCCCGCTGCTGGAGACGATCGGCGCGGAGACCGGCGAGACCGTCCACCTCGCGGTGGCCAACGGCGGCCGCGTCTCCCACGTCGCGCAGGTGGACGCGACCTTCCTCCTCGGTGCCCGCGACTGGACCGATGTCGAGGTGCCTCCACACTGCTCGGCACTGGGCAAGGTGCTGCTGGCGTGGAAGGTGCTCGACCTCCCCGCGGGACCGCTGGAGGCCGTCACCGAACGGACGCACCGGACCCTCAGTGCCCTCGAGGACGACCTCGAGCACGTACGCGCCTGCGGCTTCGCCGTCACCCTGGACGAGCTCGAGATCGGGCTCTCCGGCGTGGCGGCTCCCGTCTTCGGACCAGATGATGGCGCAGTGGCCACCGTGGGAATTTCGGGTCCCACGGCTCGGCTGGAGGACAGGGTCGACCACCTCGGTCGGCTCCTGATGGAACAGGCGGAAGCGCTGTCCGCGCTGCTCCGTCACGGCACCACACGAGGGGCCCAAGGAAGGGGCACGGCATGACACCCGAAGAAATCCTGAAGGGTCTCTACGACGAGACGCTCGTGGGCAACGCGCCACGGGTGCTGGAGCTCACCCATGAGGCCCTGAGCATGGAGATGGAGCCGCAGAGCCTGCTCTTCGACGCTCTCATCCCCTCCCTGGAGGAGGTCGGCGCGCGCTTCGAGCGCGGCGACTTCTTCGTGCCCGAGATGCTCATCGCCGGACGGGCGATGGCCGGCTCGATGGAGGTGCTGCGGCCGCTGCTCGCCGAGACCGGCGTCGAGACCGTGGGCAAGTTTCTGATGGGCACGGTGAAGGGCGACGTCCACGACATCGGCAAGAACCTCGTCAACATCATGCTCGAGGGTGCGGGGTTCGAGGTGATCGACCTCGGCGTACAGGTCGCCCCGGAGACGTTCGTCGCCAAGATCGAGGAGCACCAGCCAGACATCGTCGGGTTCTCCGCCTTCCTCACCACGACGATGCCGATGTTCAAGGCCAACATGAACGCGCTCGAGAAGGCCGGGATGCGCGACAACGTCATCGTGATGGTCGGAGGTGCTCCCGTGACACAGGAGTACGCCGACGCCGTGGGCGCCGACGGCTACGCGGCCGACGCCTCCAGCTGCGTCAAGAAGGCCAAGGCCCTGCTCTTCGACAAGCGCTCCAAGGTGCCCGCGTGATGACCGCACCGATGCACGAGACCAGGCTCCGCTCGGCCACCCGCGAGGTCGTGCTGGGACGCCAGCACCGCTTCTGCCTGATCGGCGAGCGCATCAACCCGACCGGGCGCCGGATCTTCCAGGACCAGATCAAGGCCGGTGACCTGTCCGCCGTCGAGCGCGACGTCGCGGCCCAGGTCGCGGGTGGGGCCGACGTGCTCGACGTGAACATGGGCGTGCCCCTCGTCGACGAGGCGGAGCTGCTCTCCAGGGTCGTGAAGATGGTCCAGACGCTCACCGACCTGCCGCTGTGCATCGACTCGTCCGTGGTCGAGGCGCTCGAGGCCGGGTTGTCGGCGTACGACGGAAGGGCGCTGGTCAACTCGATCACGGCCGAGGACGAGCGGATGGAGCAGATCCTCCCGCTGGTCAAGAAGTACGACGCCGCCGTGATCGCCCTGCCCAACGACATCGACGAGATCCCGATGGAGCCGGACAAGCGGCTCGCCCTCGTCGAGAAGATCGTGCGGGTGGCGACGACCGAGTACGGCATCGCCGTCGAGGACATCGTGATCGACCCGCTGGCGATGCCGATCGGCGCCGACATCACGACCTGTATGGCGACCTTGGAGACGATGCGCCGGATCCGCGACACCTACGGGCTGAACATGACCTGCGGCGCCTCCAACGTCTCCTTCGGCATGCCTGGTCGCCACGAGCTCAACGGCACTTTCCTGAGCATGGCGATGACCGCAGGGCTGACCAGCGCGATCATGGACACGCGTACGCCGTCCGTGGTGTCCGCGGTGAAGGCGACCGACCTGCTGCTCGGTCACGACGAGTGGGGGATGGCATGGATCTCCCGGCACCGGGCGGCTCAGGCCGCGAACGCGTGACACAGAGCTCCTCGGGGACAGGGGCACGGGAGGGGTCGCAGCCACCCCCCTCGCTGGGCGACATCGCGCGAGAGGGGCTGATGGCTCCGCCCGGAACCACGGCCGCGACGCACGACGGCACCGGGCGGGTGCAGCTCTCGTTCACGGTCGAGGGTGGCCAGGACCGTGACGTCCGGGTCCCACCCGGCGTGACCGTCTTCGACTCGGCGTCCTGGAACGGCATCGCCATCGACTCCACCTGTGGCGGGCATGGCACCTGTCACAAGTGCAAGGTGCAGGTGGGCACCCCGTTGCCGGTCTCGCGCCATGACCGGCGCACTTTCTCGGAGAGTGAGCTCGCCGGGGGCTGGCGGCTGGCGTGCCTGGCCACGGCAACCCAGGACCTGAAGGTCGCAGTCCCGCCGCTGACCACGAGACCCAAGGCTGCGACCGTGGGCGTCGGCCGCCAGGTGATCCTGCGGCCCGCCGTGCAGAAGCGCTACGTCGAGCTCGCCGACCCGACGCTGCAGGACCAGCGCAGCGACCTGGTGCGGCTGACCGAAGCGATCGACGATCTCGAGCTGACGGTCGACCTGCCGGTGCTGCGCCGTCTTCCGAAGGTGCTCCGCGAGGCCGACTTCAAGGTGACTGCCGTGGTCGTCGACGAGGCGCTCATCGACGTGGAGCCGGGCGACACCAGCGAGCAGCGCTACGCGGTCGCCTTCGACCTCGGCACCACGACGGTGGTGGCCACCCTCCTCGACCTCGGCACCGGGACCCCCGTCGCGGTGGCTTCCCGGCTGAACAAGCAGCAGCCGTTCGGCGGCGACGTGATTACCCGGATCAGCGCCACGATGATGGACCCTGACGCACTCGGGAGGCTCCAGTCCCTGGCTGGCGAGACCCTCGACGAGCTGGCGCAGCAGGTGTGCCTCGAGGGCGGTATCGACCCCGGTCACGTCTACGAGGTGGCGATCGCCGGCAACGCGACCATGACGTCCCTCGTGCTCGGCATCGACCCCGAGCCTCTGGGAGTGGCGCCGTTCGTGATGACCAGCGCCCAGCCGCCCGTCGTACTCGCTGCGGAGCTGGGGCTGCACCTGCACCCACGTGCGCGCGCGGTGATGTTCCCGGCTCTGGGCGCCTATGTCGGCGGCGACATCGTGGCGGGCATGCTCGCGACCGGCATGGACCGGGACAAGCGAACCCGGCTGTTCATCGACGTCGGCACCAACTGCGAGATCGTGCTAAGCAACGGGGACACGATCCTCAGCACGGCGGCGCCCGCAGGTCCGGCCTTCGAGGGCGGGGCGATCAGATGCGGCATGCGTGCCGCCGAGGGTGCCATCGAGGTGGTGAAGCTGGACCCGTCCGGCTCCGAGGACACCGCCGTCGTGCTCTCGGTGATAGGCGACGTCGTCGCGAAGGGACTGTGTGGATCCGGGCTGGTGGACGCCGTAGCGGAGATGGTGCGGGTCGGCCTGCTGGATGAGAGCGGTCGGTTCCTCCCCGAGGACCAGGCCGCCGCGAAGGCGCCGGCGCTGGCCGACCGGTTCGCCAAGGTGGGCGAGGAGCGGGTCTTCCTGCTCCACCGGCCGACCCCGGAGAGTGAGGTCGGCGACTGCGTCTACCTCTCCCAGCGGGACGTGCGCGAGCTGCAGTTCGGCAAGGCGGCCATCGCCACGGGCTGGACCTTGCTGCTCGAGGAGCTCGGCCTGGAGCACGCAGACATCCAGCAGGTCCTGCTGGCCGGCTCCTTCGGCTCCTACCTCTCCCCGTCCTCAGCGGTCCGGATCGGCCTGGTGCCCAAGCTGCCTGTGCTCCGCATCGTCTCGGCGGGCAACGTCGCCGGTGAAGGGGCGAAGATGGCCCTGCTGTCGCTGCGCGAGCGCACCGGCGCGGCCACGCTGCTGGAGGAGGTGAAGTATGTCGAGCTCTCCGACCGACCTGATTTCAACGACAAGTTCGTCGACCAGCTCGCCTTCCCGTCCGGCGGCTGAGTCGGCCTGCATCGCGTTGATCGCCTGCGGAGCCATCGCGCAGCCGGCTGCCCGGATCGTGGAGCAACAGGGCTGGGACGTCGACGTACACCCCCTTCCGCCGCTGCTGCACAACCAACCGCACCGGATCGCGGGCGAGGTCGAGCAGCTGGCGCTGAGCCTGCGGGCGTCCTACGACACGGTGGTGGTTGGGTACGCCGACTGCGGCACCTACGGTTCCCTCGACGAGGTCTGCGAGCGGCTGGGGGTGCGCCGGCTCGAGGGCCTGCACTGCTACGACGTGTACGCCGGCGCCAGCCAGATCGAGACCTTCTTCGCCGACCAGCCGGGCACCTACCTGCTCACCGACTTCCTGGTGAAGTCCTTCGCGCGGACAGTCGAGGCCGAGCTCGGCCTGGACCGCTGGCCGGAGCTTCGTGAGGAGTACTTCCGCCATTACACCCGGGTGGTCTGGCTCGCCCAGGAGCAGACGCCGGAGCTTCGCGCAGCGGCCGAGGCCGCCGCTGCCCGGCTGGAACTCCCCCTGACCGTGGTCCCGACGGGCCACGGAGGACTCGAGCGCGCCTTGGCAGCCCTCCTCACCCCTGACCCCTGACCCAACCCTTCGCCTCAGCGCAGCCGGGACCGCAATCTGCGACGCCTCGGCCATGGTCAGAGCCGGGAGAGCAGGTCCTGACGCCACTCCTCGGTCTCGGCGATCTGGTTGAACGTGAAGATGTGCAGCCCCTCGATCAGGGACTCGGGGCGGGCGGCGGTGGCCGCGCACTCCTCCAGGAAGCGCTGCCCCGTGAAGCCTCCCGGTGCGGCGAGGCGGGCGAAGGTGCTCTTGTGCTTGGCCAGGAACCGCGTCGACTCCCCGACGCCGATCTTGGTGGCCATCGCCAGGAGCTTGGCCCGGTCGATCGGGCCGGGCATGCCCAGCAGCAACGGCATCGTGACGCCCCGGGCGCGCATCCGGCCGACCCAGTCCTTGATCGACCCCGCATCGAAGGTCAGGTTGCTCACCACGTGGGTGGCATGGCGTCGCTTGTCCCACATCGCCTGGACGGTGAGGTCGTCGGTGATCTTCGGGTGGGTCTCGGGATAGCCGGTGATCCCGATCTGCTCGAACGGCTGTGCCAGCGTCGCGAGGTCCTCGAGCAGGCTGAACGCGTCCGGGTAGTCGCCGACCGGGTCCACGTCGCCGCCGGGGACGAACACCCGGGTGATGCCGGCCTCGGCCAGTCGTGACCTGATCTCGACCAGCTCGGTGCGGTTGGAGATCATCCGCGCAGCCAGATGCGGCACGGTGACGTAGCCGTCGCGCGAGAGGGTCTCGGCCAGGACAAGGGTGGCTTCGAGGCCCTTGGCGCCCGACGCGGTGATGGTCACGGCGACGTCGCGCGGGACCGAGGCGAGCACCTTCTCCTCGGTGCTCGCGGTCGGGAGGACCTCATAGCGGGCGTGAGCGAGCAGTCGCTGGATGGTTTGGTTCCGAGGAGCCGTCTTGTTGCGCATGATGAAACTCATCTCGTATTACGCACCGCTGATGAGTCAGGTTACTGCCCCAAACAGGCCGGGGACAAGGAGTTGTCGGTGCGCATTCCAGAGCGGGCCGGAACGGGCCGGACCCGGGTGGAGCTACCAGATCCGGACGCGGTCCCCGGGGTCCAGCCAGAGCCCGTCACCGGGCTTGGTGGCGAAGGCCTGGTGGAACTCCTCGAGGTTGCGCGCGATGTTGGCACGGAACTCCGGCGGAGAGTGCGGGTCGGTGGTCAGGAACTGCTGGGAGAGCTCCTTGCGACGCTTGGTCCGCCAGACGTAGGCCCAGCTGAGGAACAGTCGCTGCACGCCCGTGATGGCGTCCCGCGTGGGCATCTCCTGTCCCTCGAGCGAGATCAGGTAGGCCTTGTGGGCGATCGTCAGGCCGCCCAGGTCGCCGATGTTCTCCCCGACGGTGAGTGCGCCGTTGACAGTCTCCCCGGGCAGGTCACGTGGCTCGAAGACGTCGTACTGCTCGATCAGGGCCTTCGACTTCACCTCGAACGCAGCCTTGTCCGCCGAGGTCCACCAGTCGTTGAGGTTGCCCAGGCCGTCGTACTGCGCCCCCTGGTCGTCGAAACCGTGGCCGATCTCGTGACCGATCACGGCGCCGATGCCGCCATAGTTCTCCGCCGGGTCGGCGTCGGCGTCGAAGAACGGCTTCTGCAAGATGCCGGCCGGGAAGCAGATCTCGTTGGTGCCCGGGTTGTAGTAGGCGTTCACCGTCTGCGGCAGCATGAACCACTCTTCGCGGTCCACCGGGGATCCGATCTTGCGCAGCTCACGGTCGGTCTCGAAGGCCGTGGCGGCCAGCACGTTGCCGAGCAGGTCATCCGGATTGATCTCCAGCGCGGAGTAGTCGCGGAACTTCTCGGGGTAGCCGATCTTCGGACGGAAGGTGTCCAGCTTCTCGAAGGCCCGCTTCTTGGTCTCCTCACCCATCCAGTCGAGATCGGTGATCGAGCGACGGTAGGCCTCGAGCAGGTTGGCGACCAGTTCGTCCATCATCTCCTTGGACCGAGGGGGGAAGTGCCGGGAGACGTACTCGCGTCCGACAGCCTCACCCACCGCACCTTCGACCAGCCCGACACCGCGCTTCCAGCGGGCGCGCAGCTCGGGAGTGCCGGACAGGGTCCGGCCGTAGAAGTCGAAGTTGGCCTCGACGAACCCGCTGGAGAGGTACGCCGCGGCGGTGCGGATGGCACGGACGGTGAGGAAGGCCTTCCAGTCCTCGAGGGGGGTGTCGGCGAGCACGGTCTCAAGGTGTGCGAGGTACGACGGCTGCCGCACGACCGTCTCGGTGATCGTCTCGTCGGTCCCTCCGATCGCTCCGACCCAGGAGTCGAAGTCGAAGCTGGGCACGGTCGCCTTGAGCTCCTCGAGCGTGGTCAGGTTGTAGGTCTTGATGACGTCGCGGGTGTCCGCCCGCTCCCAGTGACCCTTGGCCAGCCTGGTCTCGAGCGCCAGCACGCGCGCCGCGGTCTCCTTGGCGTCCGGGCGCTCCGCGAGCGTCAGGATCCGGCCGAGGTAGGCGAGGTACTTCTCGCGGATCTCGGCGAACTTCTCCTCGCGGTAGTAGCTCTCGTCGGGCAGGCCGATGCCGCCCTGGACCACGTTGACGATGTAGCGGTCGGAGTTGCGGTCGTCGGTGTCGACGTACGACGCGAACAGCCCGCCTCCCCCGCGGCGCTCGAAGAACCCGAGGAAGGCCCCGAGCTCGCTCACGGCGGTGAGGTCGTCGATCTGCTGCAGCAGGGGAAGGATGGGCGTGTGGCCGAGCTTCTCGACGCGCTCCTCGTCCATGAAGCTGGCGAAGAGATCGCCGATCTTGCGTGCCTCGTCGGCACTCTCGGCCGTCGATCCTGCGAGCGAGCCGTCGGCGCAGGCCTCGATGATCTCGCGGACGTGCTCTTCGGCAGCGTCCGAGAGCATCACGAACGGACCCCATGAGGAACGGTCGCCGGGGATCTCAGCGGTGTCCAGCCAGGTGCCGTTGACGTGTCCGAACAGGTCGTCCTGGACTCGGATGTCAGGGTTCATGCCCTCACGGGCGTCGTCGAGAATCGTCACCGGGCAAACCTATACGTGCCACCCACGCCGGGCAGTCGTAGGCTGTCGGCCCATGACCCCCACCCCGCGAGCGCTCCGTTGAGCGCGCCAGAGAGTCCACCCGTCTGCATCATCGGGGCGGGTTCCTCAGGCATCACGGCGGCTCAGGTCCTCCAGTCGCAGGGCGTCGCTTTCGACTGCTTCGAGGCCGGCAGCGGAATCGGTGGCAACTGGCGCTACGACAACGACAACGAGATGTCCTCGGCGTACGAGTCGCTGCACATCAACACCTCGCGGCAGATGATGGAGTACGCCGCCTTCCCGATGCCCGAGTCGCTGCCGGACTATCCCGACCACCGCCAGATCGCCCAGTACTTCGACGACTTCGTGGACCACTTCGGCCTGCGGGACAAGATCACCTTCCGCACCGAGGTGACCAAGGTCGAGCCCCTCGAGGAGACGGGCGAGTCCGGCTACGCAGTGACCCTGCGCTCCCGTGACAGCGAAGAGCCCGAGACCCGTTCCTACCGCCACGTGATCGTCGCCAACGGCCACCACTGGGATCCCCGGTGGCCCGAGCCGTCCTTCCCCGGTGCCGAGACGTTCACGGGCGAGCAGATGCACGCGCACTACTACCGGACCGCGGACCCGGTGGTGGACAAGCGTGTCCTCGTGCTCGGCATCGGCAACTCGGCCTGCGACATCGCGGTCGAGGCCAGTCGGGTCGCCCGGTCCACGGACCTTGCGATGCGGCGCGGGGCGCACATCGTGCCCAAGTACATGTTCGGGATGCCCACCGACCACCTCACCGACTCACCGCTCGCGCGCGGGCCACTGAAGATGCAGCAGCTCGCGCTGGCGACGCTGCTCCGGCTCTCACAGGGCAAGGTCACCGACTACGGCCTGCCGGCGCCTGACCACGACGTCCTGCACGCCCACCCGACCGTGAGTCAGGACCTGCTCAACCGGCTCGGTCACGGTGACATCACCGTCCGGCCGAACATCGACCGGTTCGAGGGGTCGAAGGTGTTCTTCACCGACGGCAGTGCCGGGGAGTACGACGTCGTCGTCTACTGCACCGGCTACAAGGTGAGCTTCCCGTTCTTCACCGACGCCGTGGTGCGCGCCGAGGACAACCACATCGATCTCTACCGCCGGGTAGTGCACCCCGACCATCCGGGCCTCTTCTTCCTCGGCCTGCTCCAGCCGATTGGCGCGATCATGCCGTTGGCCGAGGCACAGGCACATTGGGTGTGCGACCTGGTGACCGGGACCGGCGCGCTGCCCTCGGTGGAGGAGATGCGCCGGCAGATCGCGGCGTACGACGCGAACCTGCGCAAGCGCTTCGTCGCCTCCAAGCGCCACACGATCGAGGTCGACTTCCACAGCTACCGCGCGGAGATCGCCAGGGAGCGCAAGCGCGCCCACGAGCGAGTCCAGGGACGCTCCGGGACTCTGGGTGGGCTGATCAGGGCAAGCCTGCGCTCAGTCCGAGACCAGCGGATATAACACAAAAGTGGCATATGTGGAAGTCAGTGACTGATTCTTCGGCCTGTGCGGCTCCCGGGCGATGTCTGGTCTAGTCATATATGAACCGTTACGTCTCTTAACTGCCGTTTCGTAGCCACCTCGGTTCCAGTCGTGTGATCTTTCAACAACGGCCCTGAACTCGTCAGGCCGAACAACCGCAAGGACCAACATGGCTGTTCTCAAGATCACCCGCAGGCAGCGCATTGCCGTCCCTGGCGACCAGTTGGCCGGGGTCGGCGGGTAGTCCCGCGAGGGAGTAAAAGTCAGTCTTGACTGTTTGTTGCTGAACGGTCACGATGCGGAGTGTGACCAGTGCCAAGGTGTCGCCGGGGCGAGTGCCCCAGGAGGAGCGCACGCGCGTCATGCGCCTGCGGCTCCTCGAGGCGACCGTCGAATGCCTGGTGGAGCACGGGTGGAGCGGTACGTCGACCACCCTGGTCTCGCAACGCGCAGGCGTGAGCCGCGGCGCCCAGCTGCACCACTTCCCGACCAAGTACGACCTGGTCCTCGCTGCGGTGGAGCACCTCAGCGAGGTGCGCGGGGACGAGTTGCGCGAGGCGTCCCGGCGATTGCCGACCGGCAAGCGGCGTACGCGCGCGGTCCTGGAGATGTTCGCCGACCACTTCACCTCGCCCGTTTTCACCGCGGCACTCGAGGTCTGGGTCGCCGCGCGCACCGATGAGGTGCTGCACGCGGCCGTCGTACCCCTCGAGCAGCGGGTGGGCCGCGAAGCCCATCGCATTGCAGTGGATGCCCTCGGCGTGGACGAGGAGCAGCCACGGGTCCGCGAGCTGGTGCAGGCAACGCTCGACCTGGTCCGGGGGCTCGGACTGGCCAACACGATCTCCGACGACACCGCCCGGCGCCGGAAGATCCTCGCCGCGTGGGCGCAGACCCTCGACGCAGAGCTGGGACTGCGATGAGCCAGCGATGAGCACGCCAACCAGGACCCCGCAACTATGAACGGCCTCCTCGAGCAGGTGCTCGCCGACCTCGCTGCCGAAGGCACGGCGCTCGAAGGCCTGGTCGAGCACCTCGACGAAGCGGAGTGGCGTACGCCGACCCCGGCGCCCGGCTGGGACATCGCAACCCAGATCGCCCACCTCGCCTGGACCGACGAGGTCGCCGTCGCCGCGGCCACCGACAAGGAGAAGTGGGACGAGGTCGTGCTGGAGGCGATCGCCGACCCGACCGGGTACGTCGACGCGCACGCCCTCGAAGGCGGCACGGCGTCGGGCGCAGACCTGTTAGCCGGCTGGCGCCGGGCCCGCTCGGCGTTGCAGGAAGTGCTGCGCGGCTGTCCCGAAGGTCACAAGATGCCGTGGTTCGGGCCGCCCATGAGCCCGACATCGATGGCGACGGCGCGGTTCATGGAGACCTGGGCGCACTCACTCGACGTCGCCGAGGCCCTCCGGGTCGAGCCCGAGCCCACGGACCGGATCCGCCACGTCGCCCACCTCGGCGTACGCACCCGCAACTACTCCTTCGCCGTGCACTCCCTCGACCCCCCGGCCGAGGAGTTCCGGGTCGAGCTGCGCTCGCCGTCCGGGCAGCTCTGGGCGTGGGGTCCCGAGGAGGCGAAGCAGTCGGTGCGGGGCCCCGCCCATGACTTCTGCCTGAGGGTCACCCAGCGCCGGCACCGCGACGACCTCGACCTCGTCGCGGTCGGCTCCGACGCCGACCACTGGCTAGACATCGCCCAGGCCTTCGCCGGCCCGCCCGGCGAGGGTCGTCCACCCACATCGGCGGTCGAAGCATGAGCGAAGACTTCCTCCGCGTCGGCAATTGCAGCGGCTTCTACGGCGACCGCCTCTCCGCGATGCGCGAGCTCCTCGAGGGTGGCTCCGGGAGAGAACGGCTGGACGTCATCACCGGCGACTACCTGGCCGAGCTGACCATGCTGATCCTGGGCAAGGACCAGCTCAAGGACCCCTCGCTCGGGTACGCGCGCACGTTCGTCACCCAGGTCGGCGACTGCCTGGAGCTGGCCCTCGAGCAGGGCGTCCGGATCGTGGCCAACGCCGGCGGGCTCAACCCCGGCGGGCTGGCGGCCAAGCTCACCGAGGTCGCCGAGGAGCTCGGGCTCTCGCCCAGGATCGCCTGGGTCGACGGCGACAACCTGGCCCCGCGCGCCTCCGAGCTGGGCCTGGGGGGAGCCCTCACCGCCAACGCCTATCTCGGCGGCTTCGGCATCGCCCGCGCGCTCGAGGCCGGTGCCGACATCGTGGTCACCGGGAGGGTCACCGATGCCTCCGTAGTGGTCGGCCCTGCGATCTGGAGGTTCGGCTGGACGCCCGCGCAGTACGACGAGCTCGCCGGTGCCGTCGTCGCCGGGCACGTGATCGAGTGCGGCACCCAGGCGACCGGCGGCAACTTCTCCGGCTTCCTGGACCTGCCGCGCGACGCCCAGCCTCTCGGCTTTCCGATCGCCGAGATCGGCGCCGACGGCAGCTGTGTCATCACCAAGCATCCCGGCACCGGCGGGATCGTCTCCGTCGACACCGTCACGGCGCAGCTGATGTACGAGGTCCAGGCCGAGCACTACCTCGGGCCGGATGTCACCGTGGACCTGACCACCATCGAGCTGGCCCCGGATGGCGAGGACAGGGTGCGGGTCTCCGGCGTACGCGGTCAGGCGCCGCCACCGCAGCTGAAGGTGTGCGTCAACGAGCTCGGCGGTTTCCGAAACCAGCTGGAGTTCGTGCTGACTGGCCTGGACATCGAGGCCAAGGCAGAGTGGCTGCTCGCGCAGCTGGACGGCCGGGTCGAGGCCGAGTCGGTGACCTGGTCGACCGGCCGGGCCCCGGCGGCGGACTCCGAGACCGAGGAGGGCGCGTCCTGTCTGCTGCGGTGCGTGGTCAAGGACCCCTCGGCGGCCGTGGCCGGCAAGGCGTTCACCAGCGCGGCGGTCGAGCTGGCGCTGGGTTCCTATCCCGGCTTCACGATGACGACTCCGCCCGGTCCGGCATCGCCGTACGGCGTCTTTCGAGCGGCGTACGTCGACCGCGACACCGTCGAGCACACCGTGCACCTTCCCGACGGCAGCACCGAGGTGATCGCGGACCCGCCGTTCGCGACGCAGCCGCACGAGGAGACGAAGGAGGACCTGACGGTCCCGCCGGACATCGCCGGGGTCTCCGAGGAAGCGATCACCCGCCGGCTCCCGCTCGGCACCTTCGTGCACGCTCGCTCGGGCGACAAGGGCGGCGACGCCAACGTCGGCCTCTGGGTGCGCGCGGGCGACCGGCAGGCCGAGCGGGCGCAGTGGCTGAACCACCTCGTCTCGGTCGACCGCCTCCGCCATCTCCTGCCGGAGGCCGCCGACCTCGAGGTGGAGGTGTTCGCGCTGCCCAACCTGTACGGCGTGAACATCCTCATCCACGGCCTGCTCGGCGAGGGCGTCGCCGCCAGCACCCGGTTCGACCCGCAGGCGAAGGGCCTCGGCGAGTGGCTGCGTTCGCGGCTCGTGAGCATTCCGGAGGATCTGCTGTGATCGGACTCTGTATCGGGGGTTGGGGCGAATGACCTGGTCCCAGGAGCAGCTCGCCTTGCAGGAGACCACCCGCCAGTTCGTACGCCGGGAGGTCGAGCCGCACCTGCAGGAGTGGGAGGACGCCGGCGAGATCCCGCGGTCGCTGCACCTGGCTGCGGCGAAGGCCGGTCTGCTGGGAGTCTCCTTCCCCGAGCACGTGGGCGGCCAGGGCGGTTCGCTGCTGGACTCGGTGGCCATGCAGGAGGCGTTCTTCGAGGCCGGCGGTTCCTCTGGGCTGGCTGCGGGGCTGTTCACCGGCGGGATCGCGCTGCCGCACATGGCCACGCACGGGACGCCGGAGCAGATCGAGCAGTTCGTGCGGCCGGCGTTGGCCGGCGAGAAGATCGGCGCGTTGGCGGTCACCGAGCCCGGTGGTGGGTCGGATGTCGCGGGGATCCGGACGAGCGCCGTACGCGATGGCGACAGCTACCTCGTCAACGGGGCCAAGACGTTCATCACCAGCGGCGTACGCGCGGACTTCGTGACCACCGCTGTCAGAACTGGCGACTCTGTTGGATCAACGCGGGGCCATGCCGGCATCAGCCTGCTCGTCGTCGAGAAGGCCACTCCCGGACTGAACGTGGACCGCAGTCTGGCCAAGATGGGCTGGCACTGCTCTGACACCGCCGAGCTGTCGTTCGTGGACGCGCGCGTGCCCGCCGCCAACCTGGTCGGCGAGGAGAACGCCGGCTTCGCCCAGATCGCCGAGCAGTTCGTCGTCGAGCGGATCGCGCTCGCGGTGCACGCGTACGGCATCGCTGCCCGGTCACTCGCCCTGACGGCGTCGTACTGCCGCGACCGGGAGACGTTCGGCAAGCCGCTCATCGCCCGTCAGGTGGTGCAGCACAAGCTCGTCGAGATGCAGAGGCGCGTGTGGGTTGCGCGCTGCTACGTGCTGGACACGGCCCGCAGGCACGCTGCGGGGGAGCACGTCGTCGCTGAAGCCTGTCTGGCGAAACAGACGGCGGTGGAGGCGTGCGCCCACGTCGTCGACGACGCCGTGCAGCTGCACGGCGGCACCGGCTACATGCACGGGACCGAGGTGGAGCGGCACTACCGCGACGCCCGCATCCTGGGCATCGGAGGGGGAGCGACCGAAGTGCTGACCGATCTGTCCGCCCGACTCCTGGGGTTCACGCGATGACCGAGACCGTCTCCCGCCGCGAGTCCATGCTCGCCAAGATCGCCGACCTCGAGGCGCAGCACGCGATCGCGGTGGCTGGTGGCGGCGAGAAGTACGTCGAACGCCACCACGCCCGCGGCAAGTTGATGCCCCGCGAGCGGATCGAGCTGCTCATCGACCCCGGCAGCGCGTTCCTCGAGCTGTCGCCACTGGCCGGGTGGGGTTCGGACTTCACCGTCGGCGCGAGCGTGGTCACCGGTATCGGTGTCGTGGAAGGCGTCGAGTGCATGATCACCGCGAACGACCCGTCGGTGAAGGGTGGCGCGTCGAACCCGTGGACGGTCAAGAAGGTCTTCCGTGCCTCCCAGATCGCCGAGGAGAACCGGCTGCCGACCATTGCGCTGGTGGAGTCCGGGGGAGCCGATCTCCCGACGCAGAAGGAGATCTTCATCCCCGGCGGCAAACTGTTCCGCGACATCACCCGCTCCTCGGCCGCCAAGGTCCCGACCATCGCGATCGTGTTCGGCAACTCCACGGCCGGTGGTGCCTATGTGCCGGGCATGAGCGACTACACCGTGATGGTCAAGGAGCAGGCCAAGGTCTTCCTCGGCGGGCCACCGCTGGTGAAGATGGCGACCGGCGAGGAGTCCGACGACGAGTCGCTGGGTGGGGCCGAGATGCACGCACGGATCTCCGGCCTGGCCGACTACCTCGCGCTCGACGAGCACGACGCGCTGCGCATCGGGCGCCGGATCGTGGCCCGGTTGAACCGCCAGCCCCGCCGAGACGGCGCTTGTGTCCGGGCACACGAGCCGTCTCACCGCACCTCCGCGGACATAAGCGCCGTCTCGGCGTTCGTGGAGCCGGCCGGCAACGCCGACGACCTGCTCGACCTGATCCCCACCGACCTCAAGGAGCCGTTCGACCCACGGGAAGTGGTCGCACTTGTCGCGGACGGGGTTTCGGCCGGGAACGCCGTGGTCTTCGACGAGTTCAAGCCGCTCTACGGCCCCTCGCTGGTCACCGGGTGGGCGAAGATCCATGGTCACCAGATCGGCATCCTCGCCAACGCACAGGGGGTGCTGTTCAGCGAGGAGGCGCAGAAGGCCACGCAGTTCATCCAGCTCGCCAACCAGATCGACGTACCCCTGCTGTTCCTGCACAACACCACCGGCTACATGGTCGGCAAGGAGTACGAGCAGGGCGGGATCATCAAGCACGGAGCCCAGATGATCAACGCGGTGAGCAACAGCAAGGTGCCGCACATCTCCATCATCATGGGCGCCTCCTACGGCGCCGGGAACTACGGCATGAACGGCCGCGCGTACGACCCGCGCTTCCTTTTCACCTGGCCCAGCGCGAAGGCCGCGGTGATGGGCCCGGCCCAGCTCGCGGGCGTGCTCTCGATCGTCGCGCGGGCCGCAGCGGAGGCCAAGGGCAAGGAGTACGACGACGCAGCCGACGCCGGGATGCGCGAGTACGTCGAGGCCAGCGTCGAGGAGCAGAGCCTGCCGTTCTTCCTCTCCGGGATGCTGTACGACGACGGCGTGATCGACCCGCGCGACACCCGCACCATCCTCGGCATCTGCCTGTCCGTGATCACCGCCAACCAGCCCATCGAGGGCACCGACCGCTTCGGCGTCTTCCGAATGTGATGACACCACCCATGGCCGTCACCATCACCCGACTCCTGGTCGCCAACCGCGGCGAGATCGCCCGCCGCGTCTTCGCCACCTGCCGCCGCCTCGGCATCGAGACCATCGCCGTGCACTCCGACGCGGACGCAGACCTGCCGTTCGTGCGCGAGGCGGACGCGGCCGTCCGGCTTCCCGGCAACAGCCCGGCAGACACCTACCTGCGGGCAGACCTGGTCCTCGAAGCAGCACGGAGGACCGGTGCGGACGCCATCCATCCGGGCTACGGCTTCCTCTCGGAGAACGCCGAGTTCGCCCGCGCGGTGATCGACGCCGGGATCACCTGGCTCGGTCCTGCCCCCGAGTCGATCGAGCAGATGGGCTCCAAGATCGAGTCCAAGCGGCTGATGGCCGAGGCCGGAGTACCCGTCCTCGACAACCTGTTGCCCGAGTCCGCCAAGGAGGTGGACCTGCCGTTGCTCGTGAAGGCGTCTGCCGGTGGTGGAGGCCGCGGGATGCGCGTCGTACGAACGCTGGCCGAGCTGCCCCGCCAGATCGAGCTCGCTGCTGCCGAGGCGGAGTCGGCCTTCGGTGACCCGACCGTCTTCGTCGAGCCCTACATCGAGCACGGCCGGCACGTTGAGGTGCAGGTCCTGGGTGACACCCATGGGTACGTGTCCGTCCTCGGTGAACGGGACTGCTCGATCCAGCGCCGGCACCAGAAGGTGATCGAGGAGGCGCCTGCGCCGAACATCGCGTCCGAGGTGGTCAAGGCGATGCACGAAGCCGCCCGCAAGGCCGCGGAGGCGATCGCCTACGTGGGTGCCGGCACGGTGGAGTTCCTCTACGACGCGGAGCGCGAGCGCTTCTTCTTCCTGGAGATGAACACCCGCCTCCAGGTGGAGCACCCGGTCACGGAAGCGGTCTTCGGCATCGACCTGGTCGCGGCCCAGATCGCCGTCGCCGAAGGTGCCACCGTCGAGTCGTGTGTCCCACGACGCGCTGGTGCGCGTCCTCAGGCACTCGACCCGCAGCCGGAGGGCCATGCGATCGAGGCCCGTCTCTATGCCGAGGACCCAGCCCACGACTGGCAACCGCAGAGCGGGACCATGACGACGTTTGCCTTCCCGGGCGTTGACGCCGAGTTCACCTCACCAGGTTCCTACGGCGTCCGGCTGGACTCGGGCTTCGAGTCCGGCAGTGAGGTCTCCACCCACTACGACGCGATGCTCGCCAAGGTGGTCGCCTGGGCGCCCACCAGGGCCGAGGCAGCGCGGATGCTGGCCAGCACCCTGTCACGTGCCACGCTGCACGGCGTCCTCACCAACCGAGACCTGCTCCTCGCCACCCTGCGTGACCAGGCCTTCCTCGAGGGCCAGGTCAGCACCGACTTCTTCCAGCGTCGCGGCATCGTCGTGACGGGTGAGCGCCAGCCTCCCGACGAACACTTGCTCCTCGCGGCAGCAGTCGCCCTGGCCGAGCAGGAGCGTGGAACGCGCACCGTCCAGAGCGCGATTCCCGTCGCCTGGCGCAACGTCGTCTCGCAGCCGCAGCGCACGGTGTTCGCCGACCCGCGAGGCTCCGCGACCGAGCCGGCGGAGCACGTGGTCGAGTGGTACGGCGGGCGCGACGGCTACACCTCCGTGCACGATGGCGCGCACGGTGACGTGCGGGTGCTGGCTGCATCTCCGGACAGCGTCACGATCGAGGTCAACCGGATCAGGACCCGCGTGGCCGTGACCATCGCAGAACCCACCCACGCGGGGACCAGAGCCGTCTTCCTCGACAGCCGCCTGGGCTCCGTGCACCTGGTGGCCCTGCCGCGGTTCGTCGACCCGGCAGCAGTGGTGGCGCAGGGCTCGCTGCTCGCCCCGATGCCCGGCACTGTGATCGGCGTACCCCTCGATGCAGGCGCCCCGGTCACGGCCGGACAGACTGTCCTCGTCCTCGAGGCGATGAAGATGCAGCACTCGATCAATGCCCCCACCGATGGCGTCCTCACCGAGGTCGCGGTCGCAGTGGGCGACCAGGTGGCGTCGGGCGAGGTGCTCGCCATCGTCACTCCAGCCGACCAGATCGACGGGTCCGACCATTCAGCGGCAGAAGGAGACCAGCCATGACGAGCTTCACCGAGTCCGAGGAACGACAGACCCTGCGCAAGGAGGTCGCGAAGCTCGCGAGCAACTACGGCCGCGAGTACTTCACCACCCAGGCCCGCAGCGGCGGGAAGACGACCGATCTGTGGATGGCGATCGGCAAGGCCGGCTACCTCGGGATCAACATCCCCGAGGAGTACGGCGGCGGCGGTGGCGGCATCGGGGACGTCGCGGCGGTCTGCGAGGAGCTCGCCGCGCAGGGCTGCCCGCTGCTGATGATGGTGGTCTCACCAGCCATCTGCGGCACCGTGATCAGTCGCTTCGGCACCGAGGAGCAGAAGCAGAAGTGGCTGCCCGGACTCTGCGACGGCACCGAGACGATGGCCTTCGCGATCACCGAGCCCGACGCCGGCACCAACTCGCACAACATCACCACGACCGCTCGACGAGACGGTGACGAGTGGGTGCTCAAGGGCCAGAAGATCTACATCTCCGGAGTAGACGAGTCCAAGAACGTGTTGGTGGTCGCGCGGGCCGAGGACGCGCGGACCGGCAAGCTCAAGCCGTGCCTGTTCGTCGTACCAACGGACGCCAGTGGCTTCAGCTTCACCAACATCGCGATGGAGATGGTGAGCCCGGAGAAGCAGTTCCAGGTGTTCATCGACGATGTCCGGCTGCCGGCTGACGCCATCGTCGGTGACGAGGACGCGGGACTCGTGCAGCTGTTCGCGGGTCTGAACCCGGAGCGGATCATGGCGGCGTCGTTCTCGACCGGGCTCGCGCGGTACGCGCTCGACCGGGCCGCGGAGTACGTCAAGACCCGCGAGGTCTTCGGCGCTCCGATCGGTACCCACCAGGGCATCGCGCACCCCCTGGCGCAGTCGAAGATCGAGATCGAGCTCGCCCGCCTGATGACGCAGAAGGCCTCGGCGCTCTACGAGGCCGGCGACGACATCGGCGCCGGCGAGGCGGCCAACATGGCGAAGTACGCCGCCGCCGAGGCCGCCTGCGACGCCGCGGACCGGGCTGTCCAGGCACACGGCGGCAACGGCATCACCCAGGAGTACGGCGTCGCCGGGCTGCTCGTCGCGGCCCGGGCTGGCCGGATCGCCCCGGTCAGCCGCGAGATGATCCTGAACTACGTCGGCATGCACTCCCTGGGCCTGCCGAAGTCATACTGAGTCGCGAACGACAGACCAGGCCGGCCGCCGAAGGAGCATCGCGATGCAGAGCAACGCAACCACCGTCGAGGAGTACCTGGGCGACCTTTCGGAGGACCGGCGTACCGCCCTCAGCGCAGTGCGCGACGTGATCAACGACCACCTGCCCGATGGGTACGTCGAGACCATGGACTGGGGCGTGATCGCGTGGAACGTGCCGCTCGAGCTGGAGCCGGACACCTACAACGGCAAGCCCCTCTGCTACGCCGCGCTGGCCTCGCAGAAGAACTACATGTCGGTCTACCTGATGGGCCTCTACTCCGACGGCCCCGAGCTCGCCTGGTTCCGGCAGCAGTACGCCGACCGCGGGCGCAAGCTCGACATGGGCAAGTCCTGCGTCCGGTTCAAGAGTCTCGATGACCTCCCGCTCGACGTGCTCGGTGAGGCCATTGCCATGATCCCGGTGGACGAGTTCATTGCCAGATATGCCGCGAGCAGGGGGAGCAGGCGTTGACCGAACAGCTGGTGCACCACGAGGTGGTCGACGGGGTCGCGACGATCACCCTCGACTCGCCGCACAACCGCAACGCCCTCTCCCGGCAGCTGGTCACCGAGCTCTTCGACTCCCTCGACCGAGCCGACGACGACCTCGGCGTGAGGGTGGTGCTGATCCGGTCGGCGGACCGGGTGTTCTGCTCCGGCGCCGACATGAGCGAGGCTGCCGAGGGCGGCATGGAGGAGGGCGCGCGGGCGCTGGTCGCGCTGCAGCGCCGCATCCTGGCGCACCGGTGCCCAGTGGTGACGCGCCTCGCCGGACCGGTGCGCGCCGGAGGACTCGGCATCGTCGCCGCCAGCGACGTGGTGGTGTGCAGTGACGACGTCACCTTCGCGTTCACCGAGGTGCGTCTCGCGCTCACGCCGGCCGTGATCTCGCTGACCGTGCTCCCGCGGCTGACCAGCCGAGGCGCTGCCGAGAGCTTCTTGACCGGTCGCAGCTTCGGAGCAGCCGAGGCGGCGGCGATGGGTCTGGTCACCCGCGCGGTCGCGTCCGACGTACTCGACGACGAGGTTGCGGCGGTCTGCGCCGACCTCGCGAAGGGTCACCCGCAGGGGCTGCATGAGACCAAGGCGCTGCTGGCCGCACCCGTGCTGGCACATCTCGATGAGCACGCCGAGGCCATGGCCACCTTGAGCGCCCGACTGTTCGGTTCCGACGAGGCCCGCGAGGCGATGACCGCCTTCCTCAACAGGAAGAAGTGAGACTCAGCCCCGACGGACGCGAGGCCCGAAGGCGGGCCTGCCAGACCAGTACAGCGGGGCGCCCGACTGGCCGTCGTCGGTGTAGAAGTTGCCGTACTCCATGGTGAGCGACTCGAAACTGACCTGCACCCAGCGCGGGGAGCTGAGGCACCGCCGGGGGATGGATACGGTCAGCCGGTTCTGCGCATAGTCGAGCGCGGTGGTCATCCGGCACCTGACTTCGCCACCTCGGCCTCTGGTCAATTCCGTGTTGCCGCCCAAGCGCTGTGGCCCTGCGCCGACCGACACGATGCGCACCTTGCCCTCATTGGTTCGGATCCGGAACTGGTGCCCTACTTCCAGGGTCGTCGTAGACATCTCCGCAAACCGCATCGCGACGATGACCCTGCGGGGCCGGTGGGTGACGCCGCTGGCCAGCACGTCACCCTCAGCGCGGGTGGGCACCGCGACTGGCCCGCCGCCGCCCTCGAACTGCGAAATGACGTCATGGGCCGGATCGGGGGTGGTGTGGGAGCGGGCATACGCGGCTGTCGGGACGAGGGTGAGCAAGAGGCCGCCGAGCGAAGTGAAGACGATGGTGTGCAGGCACTTCATGGGGCGCTCCCGCTGGGCGGTCTATCAGGGCCGGTTCAGAAGGAGGTTAACCCGATTCACCGCGGTCGGAAGCCGAACCAGAGCGCGCTCACGCAGGTGATGACCACGAGGCTCGGGAACGGAGTGAGCTCAGCCCCGGCGGACCCAGCGGCTCCACGGCTGCCCACCGTAGTAGGGGTCCAGGGCGCTCTGTCCAGCATCGGAGTAGTCCGTCCAGCTGTCGTAGACCACGTAGTCGTACGGCTTCACCCGCAGGACCTTGGGTCGGCCGAAGCAGGTGCGGGGAAGCGTGACGGCTACGGTGTTCGTGTCCCAGTTGATCTTGAACCCCTTGAGGCCGCGGCACCGCTTGTCCCGGTTGCGGCCGTCCTCGATCACGAGCACACCGTCAGGGGCATTGCGATAGGTCAAGACATCCACCTGCGTGAGCTTCTTGCGCCCGTTCTGGAGCTCGAAGTGGAAGAAGGTGTTGAGAGTCTCGCGCTTGGCTTCCCGCACGGTCATGAACAGCTGGACATGCGATCGGGTGTGCCTCATCTGCACCCGGGTGATGTCACCCTCGACCTGACTCGGGTCCGGATGGTAGCCATCGTCGACGTCGATCCCCGACCTCCACATGTCGCCGGTGCCGTCGGTGTGGACGTAGTCCCCGGCGACCGCGGGGGTTGCGGAGGAAAGAGCGAGCAGGGCAGCGGTGATGCCCGCGACGAGAAGGCGCATGTGCACTTGGTATCCCGTCTGGTTGCGGACGTCAACGGTGTGGCGTCCGGCCGAGGCACCTGCGCGGGACCGAGACCGCCAGCCCGCGCAGATGCCCCCGCCTCAGGAGACGGTCGCGATGTTTGATCGCGGACCGGCGTACCCGCTGCCTGCCGGGCTGGTGCCTGCTGCGCCGATCTGCCAGATCACCCCGGTTGTGGTGACCGTCGAGCCGCCGCGGCGGACAACGCCGATGCTGGGGCCTCCGGAGCCGTCGCCGCCGTCGCCGCCCGAGCCGGCCGTGCCCCCGGTGCCGCCGTTCCCGCCGCTTCCGACTCGACCGGGGCAAGCCGCCGACCCCTGCCCGGCGTCGCCGCCCGTTCCGCCGGCTCCGCCGGTTCCGCCGGCACCACCGTTTCCTCCGCCGAGGGTCACGATCCGGGTGCCGGTCGCGAAGATCGACGCGGTGTCCGCCCAGACGGCCATCGAACCGCCGCCCCCGTTGGCCGCCGTTCCAGCGGAGCCGATCGCGCCCGCTCCTCCTCCGCCGCCGCCGCCGCCGCCGTTGCCGGTTCCGAGCAGCAGGCCGTTCAGCTGGGCGCCGCCTCCACCGCCCCCGCCGCCGCCGTGACCAGCGGTGCCAGTTGAGCCGTCGGTCGAGGTGCCGGGCGCGTACCCCGAGCTGCTGAAGACGCCGGTGCCCACCGTTCCTGCTGTTCCTGGTGTGCCGTCGGCTCCGGGGGTTCCTGGCTGACCGGGCTGTCCTGTCGTGCCGGTGGCGCCGCCCGCCCCACCCGGGGTCAGGTCCGCACTCGGAGTGCCCGTCACCCCGGGGACGACGAGGGTGCCACCCAGGCCGCCGACCCCGCCTGCCCCTTGAGGACTGGCGACGTGCCGCCCAGCCCACCCGGCGCTACGGCGATGCCGATGACGCATTCTCCCGGCGATCCGTTGGCACCGTTCGAGCCCGCAGTGCCCGTGACGCCTGCCGTCCCTGCCGCCCCGGCGCCGCCAGCACCCGCGCTGATGCTGCCACCGATGATGTGGACCGTGGCGTTCTTTGCCCGGAGGCCGACGCTGCTCCGGGCCGCATTGCCTCCTGAGCTGCCGGCACCGGCGCCGGAGGAGATGGCAACCTGTTCGAGCCGGGCAGAAGCATCCTCGACCGTCACCGCCACAGGCCCTTGACCCGCCGCGGACGGCGCGGTGACCCGCAGTAGCTGGAGGGTTGGCGAGCCGCTGAGCGCGAGGGGGACCGAGACCGTGAGCGTGCTGACGTTGGTGGCGCGGCGCGACCACGAGCTGGCGTAGCCGCCGTACACCGAGTTGGTCATCGGCGAGGCATCGTCATTGAGGTAGTGGCCGGCTGCTAGGTAGATGTCTCGCGTCCCGCCCGAGATGGTGAGCGCACGACTGAATGTGCGCACCGGCGAAGTGATCGTCCCCGAGTTGATGTCGGAGCCCGCCGGCGAGGTGAAGACCGGTCCGGTGCGGCGGCCGTCGATGCCGTCGCAGTTGGCGTCGACCAGGCCCGTGTCCGGGCGGTCTGCCGCGCCGGGGTGCACTAAGCGCAGAGTGGGGCGGCAGCCCTTGGCAGCGTGCCCGTCGCGGTCGAGGTCCAGAGCCAAGATCCGGGAGAAGCGCTGCGCCAGGGCCTGCCTTCGTTGCATGTCCCTGACCGGCTGTTTCCTCGTGGGTGTGTAACGCACGAGTGGGCGAGCGGTGATGTCCTTGGCGCTGTGTTCGGCCAGCACCAGCGTGAGGTAGCGGGACCGCGCCGCCCCGGCGACGCTGCGGATCGCGTAGCCGGAGACAGTGAAGGGATATCGCCCATCGGTGTCGAACTTGTGCTTGACCTGCTCGGAGTAGGTGAGCACCACCCGGTCGGCCCTGTCGTCACGGTCGGTGTCCACCATCTTGGCCGCAACGATGCGCGGCGCCGGATTGCGTGCCGCCCAGGACTGGGGCGCAATCGAGACGATCAAAGCGGCAGGTATGGCGATCGCAAGTGCGCGGGTAGGCATCCGCATATCGGGCTCCTCAGGAGTAGGAGCAGCCGGTATGTGCCCGAATTGTCCGAAATAGGCTGATTTACCAAAATCTCGGAATGGCGCCCTACCGGGCCATCAGGCGAGTGCGCCGGAGGTCAGCCGCGCCGGACGATCGGGCCGTAGACCGGGTTGGCCCGCAGGATCCCGTCGGTCAGGGCGTCGTCCGCGAAGAACACGTCGTCCTGGATCGTCACGGCAATCATTCCGACCTTGACCCACCGTGGCCGGCCCAGGCACCTGCGCGGAATCGAGACCCGCACGCGGTCTGTCGCGTAGTCGACGCTGGTGCCGAAGCGACACCTGACCATGCGTCCGTTCGGCTTCTGCATGACGGTCCTGCCGGCCCAGTGGCCCGGGCCCGCCACGACCGTGACAATGCGGATCCTGCCCTTGTTGGTGCGCAGCTGGAAGAGGTGCCCGGTGAGCTCCGTGGTCTGCGTCAGCTGGGCAAACCCGATCGCCACCAGGACACGGCGTCCCGCATGGCTGACGCCACTGCTCCGGATGTCGCCCTCGACTCGGCTCGGTGTCCTGACGAACGGGCCGTCACCTGTCGAGCTGCTCACGTCGCTAGCCGCGTCGGGCCGGACGTAGGAGCCGGCTTGTGCCTCCGCCGGAACGAGGAGAGCCAGACCGGTGGCGGCGGCAACGGCGACTACGGACAGACGCTTCATGGGTGCTCCCGAATGGCGCTGTAGGGGGTGTTGGGCGTGACGCTAACCCGTCGGGCCTCGACACCGCGCCATTCTCGAACCCGACACGTCACGAATCTTGGCGGGAGAGCCAGGCATCGAGCCGGATCAGGCCTGCGGCGATCTGGTCGGCGCTGCCGGCGAAGGAGAGCCGGACGAACTCGTTGCCTCGGCTGGTGTCGAAGTCGATCCCGGGCGCGGTGGCCACACCCGTCTCGTCGAGCAGCCGCAGGCACCAGGCATAGGAGTCATCGGTGAGATGCCCGATGTCGGCGTACACGTAGAAGGCGCCGTCCGCGGGAGCAAGCCGGTCGATGCCGAGCTTCGGCAGGCCGTCGAGGAGGAGCGCGCGGTTGGTGGCGTACCTCGCGACGTGGCCGTCGAGCTCGGCATAGGACTCCGGGGTGAAGGCAGCGAGAGCGGCGTACTGGCTGAGCACCGGAGGGCAGATGGTGAAGTTGCCGGTCAGGACCTCGACCGGGCGGCGCAGGTCCTCGGGCGCCAGCATCCAGCCGAGCCGCCACCCGGTCATCGAGAAGTACTTCGAGAACGAGCCGAAGACCACACCGGTGCGCGATGTGTGCCAGGCGGATCGGCCGACCTCACTGCTATAGGTGATGCCGTGGTAGATCTCGTCGCTGATCAGCCGCACCCCGCTGTCTGCGCACCATTGCGCGATCGCGTCGAGCTCGTCGGGCAGCAGCATGGTGCCGGTGGGGTTCGCGGGCGAGGCGACCACGAGCCCGGCCACTGGTCCCTCGACTGCGTCGAGCTGGTCGACCGTCGGCTGGAACCGCGTCTCGGGACCACAGTCGATCTCGACGACTTCGCAACCGAGGGCGGTCAGCACGTTGCGGTAGCAGGGGTAGCCGGGCCGCGCCATCACCACGCGGTCGCCGGGCTCGAACGCAGCGAGGAAGGCGAGCAGGAAACCGCCCGAGGAACCGGTCGTGATCACCACGTCGTCGAGGCTGACGTTGATGCCACTGGTGCGGCGGTGGTGAGCGGCGACTGCCTCGCGGAGCCCGGGTACGCCGGGCGACACTGTGTAGCCGAGGGTCTCCTCATCGAGCAGCCTCTTGGCCTCCGCCCGAACGGCCTTGGGGGCACCCGTCGAGGGCTGGCCGGCGACGAAGTTGACCACGTCACCATGGCTGACCTGCCGCCGCTGCGCTGCCGCGAGCAGGTCCATCACATGAAAGGGCGGCACGTTCGACCGGCGCGCCACCTGGAGTCGGTTCATGCGGTCAGCGTATTGGTGCAACTCGGCCCTCAGATGGTGTGGCCGCCTCCGGTGGCGAGGTGGAAGGCGGGCTTGGAGAGGGCGGGTACGGCGAGCACGCGCGGCGTGCGACCGATGGTGGCTGTCGCCTCCCGCAGCGCCTCCTCGACGGTCGCCGAGGTCCGCGCACCCATGGCCCGCGCGAGGTCGGGTCGCTTCGCCCCGGCGATGTAGACGGCACTCGAGTGGTCGCGCGCGATCCCGCCGACGTAGATCATCGAGAACGCATGGAACGGGTGGTAGCCGTAGTGCTGCCGATAGCGGTAGACCCACTCCGGATCGGTGGCCAGCTCCTCCTCGTGCTCGACCATGTCCGCGGGGTGCTGGCACTGCTGGAGCAGCTCGAAGGCCGCCTCGTACGGCGGGAACTCGGCGTTGTTGAACCACCCGTCGCACACGGCCGCGGCAATCACGACCGGCCGCTTGACCAGCGCTCGCTTGGCGCGCACCAGGCTCGATCCGACGGCCTGCATCATCAGGATCGGGTTGGAGCCCATGCCCGGCCCGTAGTGGAAGTTGCGGGGGATCCCGACCAGCAGTACGTCGGCTGGCTCGCCGGTCACCGACAGGTCGGTCCGATTGCTGGCCAGCGGCCACGTGGCCTGCTCGACGTCGGGGATTCGGCCCGCCGCGACACCGAGCTGGCGGGACTGCGAGTCGAGCACCGCGTCGACGGTGAAGAACGGTTGTGGCATCCGCGCCTCCATCGCCTTCCCGATCGAGGCGAGCTGGTCACGGAACCGGCTGCGTGTGGAGACGGGCACGAAGTCGTCGCGGTACAGCGATCGTGGCGCGTGGTGGGACGCGATCGAGCGCCACGAGGTGAGCCCGGTGGCAGGCATCTTGTAGCCGCCGCTGAAGCCGCCGTACGGGTTGCCGGCCGTGTGACCGATCATGATCGCGAGGTCTGACTCGACCACGGCGCTGTTCACGTGCACCGGGTCGCCGAGCCCGGAGAGACCGAGGTCGGCCATCCCGTCGGGGTCCTCGGCGTCGTGGTTCACGATGTTGTTGGCCGGAACGCGGTCGAGCACCTCCTGGCCCAGGTAGCCGAGGAACTCCTCGCGCCGGTTCTTCCGGTGCAGCCCGATCGCGCAGACGAGCCGGATGTCGCGCGTGCCGACGCCGGCCTTCTCGAGCTCGTCGATCAGGAGTGGCAGCACCACCTTGCGGTGCGCAGTGTCGTGGGCGCCGCCCTTGACCCGGTCCGGGAACGCGATCGTCACCGAGTCCCCGCTGCCGACCAGATCACTGATGGGACCGGTGCCGAGCGGGTTCGCCAGCGCCTCACGGGTGGCGGCGACCGGATCTTCCAGGGGTGGGGGCTCCCGGTGATTGTGCGAGCCTGCTCGGTCGGGGGAGATGACCGTGGTGTCGTCTGGGAGGTCCACGTCTACGTGGCCGTCGCCGTACTCGATGGCGAGTCGCATGCAGGTCCCTCCCGGCTGGGCCGTATTGTGCACTGAACTTGTTGTATATCAGGGGAGTTCTCGGGTGACCGCCACCGTACGACGCGTGCTGCTGCCGCTGTGCGGGATCGCCTTCGCCGTCGGCGTGTGGTGGGTGGCCAGCGGGGTCGACGACGATACGCCGACCCCGGCAGCCGTCTTCGACACCCTGGTCGACGGGCTGAGCACCAGCGACGGCTTGCTGCTCGACACCCGGCTCAGCGTCCTGCGCGTGCTGATCGGCATCGCCATCGGCTGCACCGCCGCCATCCCGGTCGGTTTCGTGCTCGCCTGGTTTCCCGTTGTGCGCGCCATGTTCGACCCATTGGTCAGCTTCTTCCGGGCACTGCCCCCGCTGGCGCTGATCCCGCTGGTGATCATCTACCTCGGCATCGACGAGACCGCCCGGATCTCGCTCCTCGTCTACGCCGCGTTCTTCCCCGCCGTGATCGTGATCTACGAGAGCGTCGCGGCGACCGACGACATCTACATCCGCGCGGGCCGGGCGCTCGGGGCAACCCAGCTCGAGCTGTTCCGCCGGGTCGTCCTACCGCTGACGGTGCCGCAGATCTTCGTCGCCGTCCGGGTCGCGCTCGGCGTGTGTTGGGCGACCGTGGTGGCTGCCGAGCTGGTCGCCGCCCAGCGCGGGATCGGCTCGATGATGAGCGACGCCCAGAACTACTTCCGCCAGGACGAGGTGTTCGCGGGCATCATCCTGATCGGTGTCTCGGCCATGGTCATGGACTTCATCGTGCAGCTGCTGATGACGCGGACAGTGCGCTGGCAGGAGCGGGTGGTCAAGTGACCGCGGGGCCCCACGACGCAACCATCGAGCGGATCAGCTTCACCGACACACACCTCGGCTTCGGACGAGGCAAGAAGCGGGTGGAGGTGCTCGACGGTGTCGACTTCGGCGTACGCACGGGTGAGTTCGTCAGCGTGCTCGGCCCAAGTGGCTGCGGGAAGTCGACGCTGCTCAACCTCGCGGCTGGGTTCCTGCGCCCCGACTCAGGCCTCGTCGAGATCGACGGCGAGCGGGTATCGGGGCCCGATGCGCGGCGCGGGGTGGTGTTCCAGCAGTACGCGATCTTCCCGTGGCTCACCGTCGAGAAGAACATCGCGTTCGGGCTCACCCTCCGAGGCAACAAGCGACCGCGTGCAGAGATCGCGGAGGTCGTGGCGAAGTACGTCGACCTGATGGGCCTCGGCGGTTTTGAGAAAGCACTGCCCAAGACGCTCTCTGGCGGCATGCGCCAGCGGGTCGCACTCGCCCGCGCCTACGCCACCGACCCCGACGTGATGCTGCTCGACGAGCCGTTCGCGGCGCTCGACGCGCAGACCCGCGAGTTCATGCAGGAGCTGCTCCACGAGGCCAGCCAGCGGGAGCGTCGTGCGGCCATGTTGATCACGCACTCGGTTGAGGAGGCCATCTTCCTGAGCCACCGGATCGTCGTACTCACCAACCGGCCCACGCATGTGCACGAGGTGGTCGAGGTCGGCGTGCCTTGGCCGCGTACGCCGGAGTCACGCACCGCCCCGGCGTTCATCGAGCTCCGCAAGCACCTCGAACAGGTCATGAGATCCATGACCACCAAACGTCCCGGCACGGCCCAGTAGACCCGCCTCAGAAGAACCACAGAGAGAAGGACAAACGATGACATCCCTGCGACGACTGATCGGAACGGCCCTGATGGTCGTGTTCGTCCTGGTCCTCAGCGCGTGCGGCGCCCTCGACGAGGGTGGCGACAACAAGGACGTGGTCGAGGCCAAGAGCGACGCGACCGAGGTCAAGGTCGGCTTCCTGCACACCATCGCGGTCGACGACAAGCTCTGGCTCGGCCAGGTGGACGGCCAGTGGGCCGACGCCGGGCTGGACGTCAAGACCACCCAGTTCGACACCGGGATCGAGCTCAGCCAGGCCCTGGCCAGCGGCGACATCGACGTGGCGATCATGGGCGGCGTCACCTCGAACTTCCCGGCCCAGGGGCAGGGCAAGATCTTCATGCTGAACTCGCGCGAGACCGCGACGGCGCGGCTGTTCGTGCAGGGTGACAGCGGGATCGAGACGGTCGAAGACCTCAAGGGCAAGAAGATCATCACCACCGAAGGCACGACTGCGGACATCTACCTGCACCGCGCGTTGGAGAAGGCAGGCCTGAGCCGCAAGGACGTCACCGTCGTCAACGCCAAGATGCCGGACGCCGTGACCGCCTTCATCGGTGGCAGCGTCCCGGCCATCGCGCTCTGGGTCCCGTTCGACCTGAGGGTCAACGAGTCCGGCAAGGGCGCCAAGGAGATCGACAACGCCGGCAGCTACCCCGACGCCGGGGTCGGTGACGGGTGGATCGCCAACAACAAGTTCTACGACGAGAACCAGGACACCGTGAAGAAGATCATCGGTGCCTGGCTGAAGATCAACGAGGCTTACCGCGAGGACCCCGAGGGCTCGTTGGAGAAGGTCCACGAGATCGCGTACAAGGACGCGGCCAAGCTGACCGACCTGCAGCACCAGGTTGAGTTCCAGAAGGACTACACCAACGAGGAGTGGCTGGCGGCGTACGAGAGCGGCGACGTCCTGAAATGGGTCGGTGACGCCGAGAGGGCCTACGTCGAGCTCGGTGGGGTGCCGAAGTACGTCGACCCCAAGGAGTTCTTCGACACCAGCCTGTTCATCGAGGTGGCCAAGGCCGACTCGTGACCGTAGGGGCAGGGGCACCGCGATCTGTCGGCGTCGTCGGCCTGGGCGCGATGGGTCGTCCGATCGCCGACGCCCTGGCCGCGCACGGTCCGGTCGTCGGGTACGACGCGCGCGAGTCGGTCCTGGCCGAGGCTCAGTCTTCCGGACTCGTCGTCGCCGAGTCGCTGGGCGAGCTTGCCGCGAGGTGCCCGACGGTGCTCCTGTCGCTGCCCGGCCCGGCCGAGGTGAGCTCGGTGCTCGCCGACCTCCTCGGCGGCGGGGCGACCCCGATCGTGCTGGATACCAGCACGATCGGGCCCGACTCGGCGCGGGCCAATGGCGAGCTCGCCGATGCGGCCGGGGCCACCTACCTCGACACCCCAGTGCTCGGACGCCCCGACCTCGTTGGCGGCTGGACCATCCCGGTGGGCGGCCCCGCCGCGGCCTACGACGTGGCCGCGGAGGTGCTCGCGCCCCTTGCCGCGCGCGTCGTACACGTCGGCGACCTCGGGTCCGCGGCCACCGTCAAGGTGGCCAACAACCTGATGTTCAGCGTGATCAACGCAGTCACCGCCGAGGCGCTGCTGCTCGCCAAGGCAGCGGGCATCGACCCCGGCCTCTTCGTGGACACCGTCCTCGACTCCGGCGCCGCGACGGTCAGCGGGCTGTTCCGTTCGGTCGCCCCGCGCGCGGTGGACGGGGATTTCACTGCGACCTTCACGCTCGACCTCGTCCGCAAGGACAACGACCTCGCCGTACAGCTCGCCAACTCGCTGGGCCTCGAGCTCTCGGTCGGCTCCGCTTCCCGTGACCTCCACGACCGGGCGGTGCTCGCCGGCCACGGCGACGAGGACTCGATCGCAGTGCTGCGCCTGCTGGAGGAGGAGTTCGGCCAGGAGGCACGCCGCGCTTAGCTGGGCATCATCTTGCGATGGTCGTTCAACCGCGTGTGTGCCACCCGGCACGGAACACGGGAGCCTGGCCGCGTACGGCTTGACGGCACCAGTCGGCGATCGTCGACCCGACCTGCTCGGCGGGCATCGTGCTGGTGTCGACGACGGTCATGGCCCACTCCGGCCCCGGTCGTCGTCCGACCCAGCGGTCCCAGGACATCGGCTCCCAGGAGTCAGTGGTGACCGCCTCCGGGACGTGCGAGGGGTCGACGGCGTGTACGCGCATCCACTCGGCGAACGAGAGGTGCAGGTGCCGGAGCTCCGGCGGGTCCTGCCGCGCGTCCAACCGAGCGGACTGGCTCCGGGCGTCAGCGTCGAGAAGGCAGACTGCGATGTCGACCTCGTCGGCCGAAGGTGCGGCCAGCGCCTCGCCGGCGGGGATCGGGTCCCCCGCCAACAACAGGTGGCGCCCGTCCGTCGCCAGCTCGCTCGCGCGGCGTACCGCGACCTCGACCTGCTGCTGCCTCCACCGGACGGTCGGGACGGCGGGGATGGGACCCAGATGCCAGAGCTCGACGGCCACGAAGGTCGGGTCGAGCAGCTTCGTCGCGTGGAAGCGAGCGGTGGTCTTGCCGACGCCAGAGGCGCCGGTGACGAGCAACAACATGCCTCTCCTCCTGGGTGACGGATCGCGCCCCGCGCAAGGGCACGGGACGCGGGGACGATGGTCGCGTCAGCCGAGGAAGAAGTACTGCCTCACAGACGTCAGGCTACCGATCCATGTCCAGCCAATATCGAGCATGAGGACTCTGTGTTACCCGTCCCCGGTCAGGACAGCCGCTAGTGAACAGCCATTGGCAGCCGCGCAGCAATATTCAGGAAGCGCGTGGACAGGCGGAGCCACTTCGACTTCAGGGTCGTCCGGGCGAGATCGTCAGAGGTAAGCATCAAACCCCTGTTCGGCGCCTTGTTCGCGGCCTTGTCGATGGCCGTTGCGCACTTGGCGGCGTCACCACGGAGTCCCAGAACACTGGCCAAGGTGTCGCCGTCTGCTGCTGAGGGCCCCAGTTGGTCATACGCCTTGAAGGCGCTGATGGCGCAGGTCAGCACGGCCCGGCGGGTTGGCGAGCGGGACCCGAGCAAACTCGCCACGACGTAGGGTCCCTTCTTCTGGGTGGTCGTCACCGAGAGCGCGATCGCCCGCCAGGCTGCCTGCTGCTCCAGGTCCTGTCGCAGCTCAACCTGGAACGGGAATGCCCGCACCCAGACTGCGGTCCCTGGCTCCAGCGTCATGGTGGCTACCTGACCCCGCGCGGCGTACATGCGTCGCAGCGCAGCACGGAAGAGTCGGACCTTGAGTGGGACGATTCACGTCGTCGGCAGGCTGCCAGTGGGGCAATCCGGTTGGCCGAGCGAAGTACCAGACCTTGTTGTTGGATGTGTTCGAAATCAGGTTTGTGTTGGTATAGGCGTTTCTGCACATGAAAAGATCGGAAAGCTCCGACCCGCCCTTATACATTTTGAACCGTTGGGGATAGTTCGAATTGCATCCCGCGTCGTAAAACTGTGCCAAGTTCTCGAACTGACCGGTGGGCGCGATCCCAGCCGGCGACGCCTTCCCAGCGAAGGCGGGCGAGGCAACGCCAGCTCCAGCGCCCGCAAGAATAAGCGCAAGCATCCCGATCGCTAGGCGAAACAGCTGGTGCCTCATGGCGTTCCTGTCCGTAGTCCCAGAACATCTGACCGCGAACAAGGAAGTTGCACAAGCAAGTAATGGCATTCCCATGAACTGGTATATGCCAAGTGGGACTTCACGACAATTGGTCCGCGAAACCCAGGTTCAGTGCTCAGAATGCCTCAGCGCTTGCGATGCACGATCCCGCAGGCAACCCGGTCACCCGCGTTGCCCGTCTTGGCCGTCTTGTCGGTTGCGGCCGGCGAGTTTGCGGCGTACTGGTCTGCGCCAGCTCCGGTTGGCACGTTGCCGAAGTTGTCTGGCCCGGCGTGCAGGACCACCGCCCTGTTCCTCAGGACCCTGGGACTGATGCGGTCGGTGCGGAAGCGGAGCCGCGCCGTGCCGTTGGACAGGACGAGCGGACTCGGCATGTCACCGGCGTGGTGGCCGTGCGTCTGCCCTGGTTCGGCGAGGTGGCCGTCAGCCGACACGAACCAGGTCGACGATGGCTGGCTCGCCTGGGCCAGGCAGCCAGAGCCGTTGGCGGCATCATTGTTGGCATGCACGTGAAAGCCGTGGAATGAGCGAGCCGACACATAGCGGTTTGGGCGCAGCACGGCTCGAACAACCATCGCATGGCGGGTAATCCGGAACTCGACGTGGCCGACCTTGACCCCGGAGGGGTTGCGCAGCACGGCCTGGAATCTGTCGACCTGTGCGGTGGCTTGACTGCCGGATAACACCATCGATCCCGCGACCGTCGTCGCCACCACGCCTATTGCCATCCACCGCTTCATCGTGTGCCACCTTTCGACGCCTTTATGTCCACGACGATAACGGTTCAGTGCCGCAGAGTCACTGACGCATTTCCGTTGGCGTGGAGAGGCTCCTTTTTCGGTGTTTTAGGAGACATCCTGGACTCGCTGTCCTGGACCGTTGGGGCGCGGTCAGCAGGTGGCGACGGTTTGCCTGGTCTTGGTGACGTAGACGATGCTCCCGCCCGTGAAGTCGTTCCGGTATCCGCGTGGGCTTGCGAACCGGTCGGTCGTCGGGAAGCGCAGGCACGAACGGAAGTAGCCGACGGAGGCGTACTTCGTGAGGATGGGGCCGTAGACGAGATGCGCCGCGGTGGCGGGGGACCAGAAGATGCTGCGGGCGCCACTGAAGTGCGTGTACGCACCGCCGACCACGTTCATCACGTCGGTCATGGGGAGACCGTAGCCACTCGGTCCGCGGTGGGCCAGGTACTTCGTGAGGACCGCCCCTTTGAGCGTGTGAGCGCCCGTCGCCGAGGACCAGTAGATGTGCGCCCCCGTGAAGTAGGTGGCGCGGCCGCCGGTCACAGCAGTCGAGTCCGCGGTCGGGAAGCCGAGGGCCGCCGGGCCTCCCGAGGAGAGGTACTCGGTCAGGATGGCGCCCCCCACCGCGTGCACCGCCGTGCTTGCGCTCCAGTAGAGACGCCCACCGGAGTAGTTGCGGGCACGCCCGCCGGCCACGTCGTACTCCGTGCTCGTGGGGCTGCCCAGGGAGGAGGAGCTGCCGCCGACCGCGGCGTACCTCTGGGCGATCGCGCTGACGTAGGCCACGCTCAGCGTTCGATCTGCGTCAGGCATCGCGAACGAATGCGCCGCAGCGCCGGCGTCGCTCCAGTTCTGGAACCGCCAGTATGCCGACGTCACTGGCGCGTTGAGCTGCACGAGGGAACCTACGACGATCTGTGCGGAGGCCACGGTGTCGCCATTGATGGTGACGGGCACGGGGCTGTTCACTGCGATCGTGCGCAACGTGGGCTGCGCCTCGAACGTTGTTGACGCCACGGCCCCTCGAGAATCCTGCACGCGAGCCGTCACCAGCATCGTCGTGTCGGCGCCGTGGTCGGTGAACTCGTGGCTGTACGACGGCCCGGTCTCGACGCCGCCCTCGGGGTGCCGGTGGCAGCTGCCCGCGAACGGACAGTGCAGCAGTGCCGTCTCCCAGTGCACTTGCAGGTCGCCGTTCTCGAAGTCCGTCGCCTCGGCCGAGAGCTCCACCGTGTCGCCGACGGCATAGGTGCCGGACGGCAGGTCGACGGTGAGTTCCGGTGTGTGGTTGGCCGGATAGACAGCAGCCGTCTGTGTGTTCGTGGCCCCGAGCTGGTCGGTCACCGTCAGTGTCACCTGGACGGGGTCGCTGGTGCCGTAGGTGTGCCCGGCCGTGACGCCTTGTGCACTGCTGCCGTCCCCGAAGTCCCAGCTGAAGCCCAGCTCGTCGCCGTCCAGGTCGTAGGTGTCGGCGGCCGAGAAGTTCACCGTGCGGGTCGTCGCATCCGAGGACGTGGTGAAGCGGGCGACAGGGGCCCGGTTCCCCGTGCTGTACACGAGTCGGCGCACGTTGCCGCTGATGATGTCGGCATAGGTCACGTCGCCGTTGGGACCCGGGTGGAAGGCCACGGGGCCGCCTGCGTCGCGGGCGAAACCGTTGTCCTCGGGAGCGCGGGTGATTCGGCCGCCAGCGTCCGTGGCGATGGTCCACAGCTGGGCGCGGACGTAGTCGCCGAAGAAGAAGGAGTTGCGGTACTGCGCCGGATAGGACGTGCCGGTGTAGAACATCCCCGCGACCACCGCGGCGCCGGCGCCGGCGTGCAGGTAGTTCCAGAGAGGCATCTGCGCCGAGCCGGCGGTGTACAGCGCCTGACACACGGCTTGGGCGGAGAACGTGGTCTTGGCCGTCCCCTCGAAGCATGGCCAGCCGCCGTTGGCCCCGGGCGCCAGGATGTTGAGCTCCTCGGCGGCGAGCCGCCCGACGTCACCGATGTACGGCGCGCCCGAGCGGGGGTCCAGAGCGAGACGGAAGGGATTCCGCAAGCCGTAGGCGTAGGTCATGCTGCGCCAGGTTCTCGGCGCGGCGGCGGAGTAGAACGGGTTGGAAGGGACACCTTCGCCGTCGGGGGTCAGGTGCAACACCTTGCCGTAGGGCTGATTCGTGTCCTGAGCGCGCAGTGCGTTGGGTTCGCCGTTGTTCCCGGTGTCGTCGCCGATGCTGACGAACAGGGTGTCGTCGGGAGCGACCAGCACCGAGTCGATGCCGTGGTTGGGAGTGACCTGCGCGAGCTGGGGCGAGGTGAGGCTGCCGTCGATGATGGTCCCTGACCGGATGAGGCTCGTGGGATCCGCCGGCGGGGATGCCGTCCACTCCTCCACCATGCCGATGCCGGTGCCGGTGACGCTGCCCTTGTCGTAGGTCAGGTAGACCCGCCCCGATGTCGCGTAGTCGTTGCGGAGCGCGAAGCCGAGCATGCCGTGGTCCCCCCAGGCCCGCACGGTTGGCACTTTGGCGAGAACCCGTGGAGTGCCTCCGGGCGGAACGAACGTGATGGTGCCGTCCTTGCCGCTGGTCATCAGCCCACCGTCGTCGAGCCAGGCGAAGTCGGTGAGGTTGCTCGGCGTCTGCCCGGTCGGGTAGTCGACCAGCTGGAACGCAGGGGGGAGCACGAGTGCCGGAGCCGGCGCTGCAATCGCCAGGTGGATCGAAGCAATGAGGAGGGTGAGAGCTGCTGCTGCCGCCGTACGCCGCATGAACGCCCCGCATCCGGTCTGTCGTCCGAGATGGTTTCGGGCTTCCTGGCATGGCGAGGACCAGTTCGTCCGACAAGGGCGATCGTAGAGCGCAAAGACGTTTCCGTTGGCGAAATCAGCACGGACCTGAGCGCACATCTTCGCACAACAGGCTATGATAGTGCGCAAGCAAGAACCGGAGGTGAGTCCACATGGGTACCAGCGACGTCTTTCGCTATCAGACGGTCGCGACGTTCAAGCGAGGTGCTCGTGTCAAGGTCGACGAGCGCATAATCGTCGGAGCACTCGAGAGGCTCGTGGATGAGGGACTTCTGGTTGCAGGAACCCAAAGGCCCCTTCCCGACGCACTGCCCGAAGGCGACGCAGAGTTCCTGGCAAAGCACGGCGGCGTCACTGACAACCGAGAAGCGCTGATGACCGCCCGCGTCGAAGACGCGTTGCGCACGCAAACTCTCCACGAGCAGACGGTCTCGGTCGCCGAGGTTGCCGCAATCCTCAAGCTCTCGCAGAGCCGTGTACGGCATCGGATCAAGGACGGATCCCTCTACGCATTTCCGGCCCCAGGGCGGGGAACCGCGAGGCGGCTACCCGCGTGGCAGTTCGAGGGCAACGAGCCAATCCCTCACCTGGGCGAAGTGTTGGCGGCACTGCCGGATGATTTCAGCCCGATCGAGGTCCGCAACTTCATCCTGAACGCGCGGATAGACCAACCCAACGGTGACGGAGACGCGCCGCTTCTCGACTGGCTTCGTGCGGGTGGCGACGTCGGTCCTGTCCTGGAGGTCGCGCGTACCCAGGCCGAGGTCTTGTGAGTGGTGAAGCTTCCCGCTCCTGACCGAGCGAAGATTCGGTCCGGCCCTGCTGCCGGCCACGAACTGACCGACGTGTTGTGGCGCCTGCACGCCCCGACGCACCCAGAGCACCCGATGAGGTGGAACCAACTTCGAGCATTCGGACCGTTGCCACAAGCACGTTTCGACCCATGGCTACCGCCTGCCAGCGACCGCCTCCGTGAAGGCGTCGGCTATTTCGGGCTGGACGTGCCCACCTGCATCGCAGAAGCCTTCCAGGTGACGCGCACCGTGAACCCGGCACGAGCTGGGCTCCAGCTCACCGCGTTCGTACCTGCTCGACCCCTCACCACGCTGGACCTGCGGGGCGAGTGGCCGATCAAGATCGGTGCCTCACACCTCATCAACTCTGGACCGAAGAGCCGGTGCCGCGAGTGGGCGCACGCATTGCACGGGGAGTTCCCGGAGGCAGATGGCCTGATCTTCACCGGTATGGCGGGCCGGGACTGTGTGGTCCTCTACGAACCGCCCTGCTCTGATGCTTTTCCGGCAACGCCCGGATTCTCCAGGCCACTGTCGGATCCGCTGCTCGCGAGCCGCGTCGCCGATGCGTGCGCCCAGATCGGCTACGCCTACGTGGGCCGGTGAAAGTGCACTTCGATCTGCCTCCGCAAACCGGAGTGCCAGTGACGACGCCGTGATGACGTCTAGAACGTGTCCGGGCACCACGGCGCGCGGTGCCAGCCGAAGGCGGTCGAGGCGGCGGCCACTGCGCCGGCGGTGTGCTCTGTGACGCGGCGGACGCGATGCAGGTCGGTCAGGGGTACGCCGCCCAGGTAGATGCTGCCGAGCTCGAGGACGCCCATTGAGATGTCGGGCGCAGAGGTCACCCGGGTCACGTGGGCGGTCGACCCTGCGGGATCACCGTCGGTGACGATCCGGTAGCGGCCGGTGTTGCCCGTCAGGATCGGATCATCGACCTCGATGACGAGGTCCACGCCGGCGGCGTACTTCCTGGCGGCGAGTGCAGCCTCGACGTCGACCACGCGCACGTAGATGTTGTCGCTGACCGAAGTGACGACGGCGCGGGCGTCCGTGACCAGGTGGCGCAGCGGCTCGTCGAGGGGTGCACACGACCAGCTGAAGGTCCGCGCCAGGTCGAGGTCGAGCAGGTAGCGCCAGAGGCTGGCGTGGGCCGCGGGCTCCTCGGCCCAGACCTCCTTGATCCTGACCTCGCCCTCGGGATCTTCGTCGAACTTGGTCTTGAACCGGTACGTCGCGAACCCGTCCACGTCGCCGCTCCTGTCGTAGTGCAGGACGTAGCGCAGCTCGGAGGCGCCACCGCGGGCGAACTCCATGTCGAACGCGGCGAACTCCCACACGTTCTTGTCCCTGACCATCGTCCCCGGACGTTCAGGGCGCATGGAGTCGTGCAGCCCGGGCGCCACCGCGAGGAACTCATCGCGGCCCACTTCGTCGACCGAGCCCGTTGTCTGCACGCTCGGCAGGAAGTCGAGCCGCCGGTTGGTGCCGGACAGCATCGCGCGAGTAGTCCCTGGTGCGTAGCCGTAACGGCCGTAGATCTGGGACTCCGAGGCCCACAGCGCGGCGAGCGGCTCGCCCCGCTTCGCCACCTGTTCCAGCTGGTGCCGCATCATCGCGGTGAGCAGCCCGCGACGACGGTACGGCGCATGCACGCTCACCACTGTGATCGCGGCCGTGGGCACATCGGCTCCACCAGGCACGGTGAGGCGGCGTGCGAAGTCACCGCACGTGGACACCCACCGACGGCCCGCCTTGAACCCGAACATCCGGTTGTTCTCGCAGATCTGGCGATCCAGCTCGAGCGTCTCCGTGCGAGGAGCCTTCTGGAAGCCGCGCGATATCGCGGCGTGGAAGGACTCGAACGACGCGTCGGTGACGTACTTCAGCTGCGGCTCGACCAGATGAGGCGCGGTGGTGGCCTTCTTCTTCGGCTTCGTCGAGCGTGTGGCTGCCATGGCCCCATTCCAGCGGACTGAAGCAGTGCGGCCAAGGGACTTTCACCGGTGCGCGGCGTGCCGGCCCGAGCGGCGGCCGAAGTAGGAGCCCTCGGAGAGCTGGGTCCCCGACGCGTATCCCTTGCTGTCCTGGGCGATGTTGACCGCGCAGGCACCGGCGGCGTACAGCCCGGGGATCACCGAGCCGTCCTCGCGGCACACTTCCCCGTCGATGCTGACGCGCATCCCGCCCATGGTGAAGCCGGCATACAACGCCTTGCCGAGGCTGAGGTCGTAGGCGCCCCACGGACCGTTGTCCTGGGGCTCCAGCCAGTCCGGGTGCTTGTGGAACTCGGGGTCCTCCTTGCGCGACGCGTGTTCGCTGTACGACGACAGCGTGGCCTGCAACGCCCCGTCGGGAAGCCCGAGCCCCTGCTCCATCTCCTCGATGCTCTCCCAGCCGTCGATGAACGGGCACAGCGGGAAGTCCGGGTGCACGATGTGTGCGGAGTCGACGATCAGGTAGGCCGCCTGGTCGGGCTGGTCCATCACGAAACCCGAAGTGCGTGAGTGGTAGGAGTCCTCGGCGACGAAACGCCTGCCCTCCTTGTTGACCACGATGCCGGTGACCAGCTGCGCTGGTGGGTAGAACGGCGCCGTGATGAACGCCTGGTCCATGCACCGCAGCTGCGCGCCCACGGAGGCGCCGAGCCGGATGCCCAGTCCGTCGTCGTAGGTGGAGGCGAGCGGGAACAGCTTGGAGCCGAGCTGCGGGGTGTACGCCGCGACCATGTGGTCGTTGCCGACATAGCCACCAGCTGCGATCACGACTGCTCTCGCCCGGATGACCCCTCGTTCGTCGTACCTGCGCCAGGCCACGCCGACGACTGCGCGGTCCCTCTCGGGCCCGGAGGTCACCACGAGGTTGGTCGCCCCGGTCTCGTAGCGCACGTCGGTGTTGGTCTCCGCGAGCCGTTCGGCGAGGGCGTCGAGCACCATCTTGGCCCCGCCGGTGTCACCGGGCCGGGGCACCTTGTGCCCGCGCGGCGCGGGTTTCGCGAGGTCACGGAATGGGTGCACCTTCTCGTTGCCGGTGAACATCAAGCCCTCGGTGCCTGGCTGGATGACTGCCTTCTTCTCGTACAGCGAGCGCTCGAACGCGATGCCGAGCGCCTCGATCCAGTCGAAGTGCTCGACGCTGTCCTCGCAGAAGGCGCGGATCTTCGCCTCGTCCGGCTCGAGGCTGACCGCCATCAGGTACTTGAACATCTCCTCGGCGGAGTCCTCGATCCCGGTGGCCCGCTGCACGGCGGTTCCGCCGCCCAGGTAGAAGTGCCCGCCAGCCATGGCGCTGGTGCCGCCGTACTCCGCAGCCCGCTCGAGCAGGATCACGCTCGCCCCTGCCCTGGCAGCCTCGAGTGCCGCGCAGGACCCGGCGATCCCGAACCCGACCACCACGACGTCCACCTCGTCGCCCCACGACTCGACGTCGGTGGCGTCGACAGGCGCCGGCAGGTCCAGGGTCATGGCGGGAGTCTACGAAGAAACTAGAACAAGTTCTACTCTCGAGGAGCGGCCTGATCTGTGTGTGGCCCGGGGGTGTGGCTCCCGCCTCATAGACTCAAGCCTCCGCCACCAACCGCCGAGGGCCCTCATGACACTCGACGTTCACGCTCTCGACCAGATACTCCTGGTCGGGACAGGCGTGCTGCTCCTGGCGATCCTCGCGGTCCGGGTCAGTGTCGGCGTCGGTCTGCCCAGCCTGCTCTTCTACCTGCTGATGGGCGTCGCGATGGGGGACTCCGGGCTGGGGCTGCGCTTCAACGACGCCGAGCTGGCCCACGCGCTGGGGTTCGCTGCGCTGATCCTGATCCTGGCGGAAGGTGGCCTGACCACGCCCTGGAAGGAGATCCGTCCGGTGATGCGCCTCGGCGTCTCGCTGGCGACCATCGGCGTGGCAGTGAGTGTGCTCGTGATGGCCGTGTTCGGCCACTACGTGCTCGGGCTGAGCTGGGAGCTGTCGGTGCTGCTCGGCGCGATCACCTCGCCCACCGACGCCGCGGCCGTGTTCTCCGTGCTACGCCGGGTGCCGCTGCCCCGCAGGCTCACCGGGTCGCTCGAGGCCGAGTCGGGGCTCAACGACGCCCCGACTGTGGTGCTGGTGACGTTGGTGACCGCCGGTGGCTCGCACGGCGTGCTGGGCTTCGCGGGTGAGATCGCCTGGGAGCTGGGCGTCGGCGTACTCGGAGGACTGGCTGTCGGGTTCGGGGGAGCGTGGCTGCTGCGCCGTTCGGCCCTCCCGAGCTCGGGCCTCTACCCGTTGGCAGTGCTGTCCTTCACGGTGCTGGCGTACGCCGGTTCGGCGGCTCTGCACGGCTCAGGCTTCGCAGCGGTGTACGTCGCCGCGCTGATCCTGGGCAACGCAGAACTGCCGCACCGGGCGGCGACCCGGTCGTTCTCGGAGGGCGTCGCCTGGCTGGCGCAGATCGGGCTCTTCGTGATGCTGGGTCTGCTGTCCAGTCCCGCTCGGATCGACCTGGCCACGGTCGTGATGGCGGTCGTCGCGGGGCTCGTCCTGACCTTGGTGGCGCGACCCGTCTCGGTTGCGGTCGCAGCGCTTGTCCAGCCGATGCAGCTGCGTGAGCTGGCGTTCATCTCGTGGGCGGGTCTCCGCGGCGCAGTCCCGATCGTCCTGGCCACGATCCCCCTCGCCGGGGCCATCGAGGGGGCGAAGCAGCTCTTCGACATCGTCTTCGTCATGGTGGTGATCTACACGTTGCTGACGGGCCCGACGTTGCCCCTGGTCGCCAAGCTGCTGAAGGTGGCGAGGCGCAGCGAGCCGCGGGACCTCGACGTGGAGGCTGCTCCGCTCGAGCGGATAGCGGCCGACCTGCTGCAGGTGACGATCTCGCCCAAGTCGCTGATGCACGGAGTCGAGGTCGGTGAGCTGCGTCTCCCTCCCGGCTCGTCGGTGGCCCTGATCGTCCGGGACGGCAAGACGATGGTGCCGGAGCGCCGTACGGTCCTGCGCCACGGCGACGAGATCCTCGTTGTCACCCCGCGCAAGGACCGGGAGGCCACCGAGCAGCGGCTGCGCACTGTCTCGGTCGGCGGCCGTCTCGCCCAGTGGCTCGGCAAGTTGCCGCCCAGCTGACCCGAGCCAGACCTCCCAGTCGACCGGTCAGTCGACCGGTCAGTCGACCGGGATGCAGGTCTCGACCGGTGCGGGGAGTGGGATCCTGTTCGGCGCCTTTGGATTGAGTCCCTTGAACCGGTTGCCGACCAGCACGTCGATGCCGGGGCCGAGGTCGGCCTCGGTGACCTGCACCGGCGTACGCCGCCCGAACGCCAGCGCCACCAGCCTTGCCGCGGCGTCGTCCTTCTCGGTCGTCCAGACGACGGCGAGACGCACCTTCGCGCTCTTGGGTGCGTTGCCGGCGTTGCCGGCGCGGAAACCGGCCTCCTCGACCTTCTCCAGGGTCGTGCCGGCCAGGCCCTCACGGGTGCCTGCGTTGAAGACACTCACCTGGACCTCACTGCGATTCACGAAACCCTGGACCTCCTTCTCGACGTCGGAGCACGTCTCTCCCGACGACGGGCGGCCGGGCAGCGGCGAGGTGAACTCCCTGAATCCGTAGTACGCCATTCCGCAGAGAATCGCGAGCAGCGCCACGAGCGTCGCGGCTGTGGTGAGCTTGCGGCCGGTCACCTGCTCAGTCCTGCGCCACGTAGATGCGCGCGTGCAGCACGTGGCGCTGCTGGAGCGCCGCCCTGAGCGCGCGGTGCAGGCCGTCCTCGAGGTAGAGGTCGTCGCGCCACTCGACCACGTGGGCGAACAGGTCACCGAAGAACGTCGAGTCCTCGTCGAGCAGCTGGGACAGCTGGAGGGTGTCCTTGGTGGTGACGAGCTCGTCGAGGCGCACCGGCCGGGGTGGCAACGAGGCCCAGTCCCGGGGTCCGAGGTCGTGGGCCGGATAGGGCCGTCCGTCGCCCACGCGCTTGAAGATCACGGCGCCATCATAAGGAGCGCGCAACGGTGGTCCACGAGCGAGCCCAACGCGCTCCGCAGGCCGAGGCGTCGACCGTGACAGGACAACCCGATCAGAGGAGCCCAGCACGCACCAGGTGCAGGACAGACTCCACAGATCAGCGTTGGTCCGAGTTCTCCACAGGGGGACGTCAAACCTGAGCGCTGCCCGGTCGCGTCGCGAACCATGCAGGTATGGAGATGGCAACCCTCAGGACCGTTCTCGATCGCCAGGAGCACGTCCTTTCGCGGACCCAGGTGCTTGCCCACGGCGGCAACGACAACGACGTCGCCAGGATGCTGCGACGCCGCGAATGGGCGCAGATCCATCCGGGCACCTATGTGGACCACACCGGTCCACTTACTCGCGCACAACGCGAGTGGGCGGCAATCCTGTACTACGCGCCTGCAGCCCTGACGGGCCTTTCGGCGCTCGAAAGGTACGGGCTCGGCAATTCCAGCACCCGTCAACCTGGTTCGCGTGGGGTTGTTCACCTGGCAGTTGAACGGCATCGGCGGGTCAGTCCGCGCCCTGGCGTGAGGCTGACCCGGATCGCTCGGTTCGAGGAGGACGTGTTCCATGACTACTCGCCACCAAGGGTCCGGCTTGAGCCAGCCGTTCTCGATCTTGCGTCCGCCGCCCGTGACGAGTGCGCTGCCGTGGCAGTCATCTGCGATGCGGTGCAGAGCCGGCGTACGACGGCGGACCGACTGCTCGCCGCGCTCGAGGTCCGGCCCAGGCTTCGCTATCGAACCTTGCTCAGCAGCATTCTTGACGACGTTGCGACAGGGGCGTATTCGGTGCTGGAGCGGGAGTACCTGGTCCGCGTCGAGCGACCACACGGTCTCCCGAGGGGAACGCGACAACGACGCGTGCTGGTGGGCCGCTCGAACGCCTACCGCGATGTCGAGTACCTGCGTCTGGCCACGATTGTGGAGCTCGACGGTCGTCTCGGTCATGAGTTGACACAGGATCGGTGGGATGACCTGGAGAGGGACATTGACTCGCTAACTGCAGGGTTGTTGACGGTGCGGCTCGGCTGGGGGCAGGTGTTCGAACCGTGCCGGGTAGCGGCAGCGGTGAGCCGGATTCTGATCACTCGCGGATGGCGAGGCCGGCCACGAGGCTGCTCGGCCACCTGCCCGTTGAGCACCATCAGAGGAGCCCAGCACGCACCAGGTGCAGGACAGACTCCGCTAATCGCCTGACGATAGGTAGCGAGGCCGCTGACAACCGGAGGTGCTGTGAGCAGGCGGATCTTGTTCATGACAGGTTGCCGCGATCCGCTCGCCCAATGCGGAGCGTGGTCCCGACGATCCGCTCTCTTCGGGTCGCGACTGATCGACGCAAGGCCGGCACTCGCTGCTCGACCACCATCTATGCCCGGCCACGCCCGTCTACTCTGACCGGCATGACCCAGAGTCCGGACCCCGCCCAGACCACAGGCGCGGCACCAGCAGACCCGATCAGTGTCGCCGTCGCGGCCGGCTACGCGTTCCAGGGCCCCGCCCTGGAGCTCGGTGGCCTGATGGTGGACGCGAGCACGCTGACCGGCGTACCAGTCAGGATCCCGCTCGCGATGCTGAACCGGCACGGCCTCGTCGCCGGCGCGACGGGCACCGGCAAGACGAAGACCCTCCAGCTGCTCGCCGAGCAGCTCTCGGCAGGCGGCGTGCCTGTCTTCGCGGCCGACATCAAGGGCGATCTCTCCGGGCTCTCCGCGCCCGGCCAGGAGAACCCCAAGATCGTCGAGCGCGCCACCTCTGTCGGCCAGGAATGGAAGCCGCAAGGCTTCCCGGTGGAGCTGTTCGCCCTCGGTGGTGAGGGGACCGGCATTCCGCTACGGGTGACGATGACCGCCTTCGGGCCCACGTTGCTCTCCAAGGTCCTCGGGCTCAACGACACCCAGGAGTCGTCGTTGGGGCTGGTCTTCCACTACGCGGACAAGGCCGGCCTGCCACTGCTCGACCTCGCCGACCTGCGTGAGGTGGTCAAGCACCTCACCTCCGACGAGGGCAAGGCCGACCTCAAGGACCTCGGTGGACTCTCGAGTGCCACCGCCGGGGTGATCCTGCGCGAGCTGATCGCCTTCTCCGACCAGGGCGCGGACACCTTCTTCGGCGAGCCCGAGTTCGAGACCGGCGACTTCTTGCGTACGACGCCCGAGGGACTCGGTCTGATCTCCCTCGTCGAGCTGCCCAACCTGCAGGACCGGCCGGCGTTGTTCTCCACGTTCTTGATGTGGCTCCTCGCCGACCTCTTCCACGACCTGCCCGAGGTGGGCGACATCGACAAGCCCAAGCTGGTGTTCTTCTTCGACGAGGCGCACCTCCTGTTCAACGACGCCTCCAAGTCGTTCCTCGACGCGATCGCCCAGACGGTGCGGCTGATCCGGTCCAAGGGCGTCGGAGTCTTCTTCGTGACCCAGTCGCCGACCGACGTACCCGACGACGTGCTCGCACAGCTCGGCTCGCGCATCCAGCACCAGCTGCGCGCCGCCACCCCCAACGACGCCAAGGCGCTCAAGCAGACCGTGAACACCTACCCACACTCCGACTACGACGACCTCGGCAAGGTGATCTTGTCGCTCGGCATCGGCGAGGCGATCGTGACGGTGATGAACGAGCGCGGAGCGCCGACGCCCGTGGCGTGGACCCGGCTGCGGGCGCCGGAGTCCCTGATGGGACCTGCCGAGGCGGCCACCATGGAGCAGTCGGTCAAGGCCTCGTCGCTGTTCGCGAAGTACGCCGAGCCGGTTGACCGCGAGTCGGCCCGGGAGAAGCTGGCCACCAAGCTCGAAGAGGGCGCTGCCCGCGCGCGTCGGGAGCAGGAGGCGACCGATCAGGCGACGATGGAGGAGAAGCTGCAGCGCGAGGCCGACCGTGCGACCTCGCGCACGCGGTCCCGGCCGTCGGGCCGCGCGAGCCGCGACAAGTCCGTCGTCGAGGAGGTCGTCACCTCCACCACGTTCCGCCAGGTCGCCCGTTCTGCCGTCCGCGAGATCGTCCGGGGCATGTTCGGGACCGGTCGCCGCCGCTGAGCGGGCCGGTCTGCCCCACGCCCAGGTGGACTATGGACTCGGTCGGAGAGTCGGACTATGCATGGGCGTAGGGGCGGGCATCCCCGCGCCGAACCTGAGGAGGCGCTGGTGAGCGTACTGGTGACGTTGCGAGTCTCGGCCGACCCGAGGGCGGTCGAAGAGACCGACCCGGAGGTTCTGAACACGGTGGTCGAGCGAGCCAAGGGCCTCGGGCTGATCTCGCACCACTTCTACGGGACCGACAAGGAAGTGCTCGTCGTCGACGAGTGGCCGGACGAGGAGTCCTTCCAGACTTTCTTCGATTCGAGCCCGGAGATCAAGGAGATGATGGAGCGCGCCGGAGCAGGCCAGCCGACCGTCGAGTTCTGGCACCACCTCGACGTCCAGGACGACGTCGGCTGAGAACCGGTGGGGCGCTGTTCCGGGGCGGGGGCCGGGACTGCGCTCGCGTACTCGGGCCTGTGCGATTCGTCGTATCTGGTAGAAGCATGTGGTGAGTTACGAGGACATCGAAGCGATCAAGCAGCTGAAGTACCGCTACCTCCGCACTCTCGACCTCAAGCAGTGGGACGACTTCGTCGAGTGCTTCCTGCCCGAGGCGACCGGTGACTACGCCGGCCTGGTCTTCGAGGACCGCGACGCCCTGGTCGCGTACATGCGCGAGAACCTCGGCGACGCGGTGATCTCAGCGCATCACGCGCACCACCCGGAGATCATCGTCGACGGCGACGAGGCCGCCGGCCGGTGGTATCTCGAGGACAAGGTGATCGTCCCCGACCTCGACTTCGTGCTGGAGGGTGCTGCGTTCTACACCGACCGTTACGCGCGGACCCCCCAAGGCTGGCGGATCGCTCACACCGGCTACCTGCGCACCTACGAGATGACCATGTCGACGGCTGATCTGCCGTCCTACAAGGTCAAACGTGGATCGGCGTACGACGCCTGACGGTCGTGCGCCTCAGGACGCGCCATGGCGCGCCGTCGGGCACTCGACCCGCGGAAAGTTTTTTGGAATATTTCCAGTTTAGTTGAACCGTCCCTCGATGAGCCCCGTGTCTACCTGCAATGGGGTCGTCCGATCCCGGCACACCGCAGCCAGATGCTGACAGGTGTGAAACCGAATCAGTCATCCGAGAGGGATTCACCATGCGCAGCAGGAAGCTCTTCACCGCCACCGTCGTCGCCGCACTCATGAGTGTCGGTGCCCCCGCCCAGGCACACGACGGGGAGCACACGGAGGCGGCAAAACCGTCAACGAGCGCGCCCAACAAGAACGGCAAGGCCGTCTACCTCACCGCGCGTCTGAACGGGGCAAACGAGGTGCCGACGCCCGGAGGACCCGCCGTCAACGACCCGAATGGCCACGCTCGCGCCTACGTGAAGATCCAGGGCAACCAGGTCTCGTTCGGGCTCAAGTGGCGCAACATCGCTGCCCCGACCGCGGGTCACATCCACGCCGGCGGGACCCGGGTCAACGGCCCGGTCAACGTCGGATTCTTCGGCCAGGCGCTCGCTCCGTCCGTACGGGCCGCGGTCGGCACCGTCACGGTCGCCGACGCCGCCGTGATCGAGTCGCTGAAGAAGAACCCCGGCCAGTTCTACGCGAACATCCACACCGCCGAGTTCCCCGGCGGCGCGGTTCGGGGCCAGTTCCACAAGACCAACCCCTTCGACGTGAAGTCGGTGCTTCGACTCAACAACACGCTCAAGGCCAACGCCAACGCCGCCCAGGAGGTCCAGGTGCCGGGTGGTCCGCTCGTCGGCGACGCTGACGGCCGGGCGAAGTGGGAGCTCAAGCCGACCTCGCACAAGCTCCGCTACTCGACCACATGGAGCCGCATCGCTGCCCCCACCGCCGGCCACGTACACCAGGCTCCGGCCGGCGCGAACGGCACCGTTGTCGCAGAGGTCTTCGGTGCTCTTCCGGCCTCCTTCTCCGGCGTTGCCGGCAACGTCCCCGGGGTCAACCGCCAGGTGCTGAAGGGCCTGAGGTACCACCCGTCCGGCTTCTACACCAACCTCCACACCGCTGAGTTCCCCGGCGGCGCGGTTCGCGGGCAGCTGTCGGCCGCGCACTAGTCCCAACTCGCACGACGACCACCGCCCAGGTGGGCTGCGCCCCTGGCGCCGCCCACCTGGGCGTCCGAACAGGTCATCGAAACAAGGACGTCATGAACTACTTGGTGTCCCACACGCTCGATGTTGCGATCCCTTTCACGGCTGACATAGGCACAACGTCATCTCGTCCGATCAAGTCGGCGACAACACCGCTCTTGGTTTGTTTGAACTCCCTGACGGGATACCACTTTCCCCCGACCTCCACGAGGTAATTCGCTGCTGGCGTCGGTGGCGGCGGGGTTGGGGCGGGGACCGGTCGCCCGTAACGAGAACTTGCCATCATGGCGGAAGTGATATTCGCACGAGCCTCATATTGGGCAGCTGATGCAGCCCCCCGTGCCCTGACGTCCGCGTTGACCATGATCGCGACAGCGATGACCGTAGCGGATAGAAGCAGGGCGGCGGATGCCGTAAACGCTGCCGCCTGAACGGGGTCGCTACTTCCATAACCCGCTGCCTTCAAGGCTGAAGCGATTGCGCCGACTCCACCTAATGCGCCTACGACCACGGACCAGTTTCGGCTGAAAGCCGTCGCTCCGGCGGTGATGACTTCGTAGCTAAAGGGCGTATTAGTAAGCGTTCGCTGCGTTTGTTCAGTTTTATCCTCAAGAACGTGCAATTCCTTCAGCACTGCACTCAGCGGCTCTGTGAAGTCCTTGGCGTCAAGGGAGTAAGGCGCCCCCGGCCACTTCGCGGCATCCGAAGGAGTAGCAGACATGCGGGCCTCCGTGGGTGCAATCTATCCGATATCAACGACGCTACCCACGATGTCAAGGGCAGATAGCAACCTTCAAGTTGAATCAATAGCTGAGTCGAAACTGGGCAACGATCCTTTCAAATCAGGGATGTGGGCGGTCCCTGGAAACACCAACACGCATTGCCTTGTCCGCTACTCCTTGATCCGCACACCCTCGTTCATTGTGCGCAAGCTGGCGACTCGCCGACGTGTTTGTGGTGGGAAACAAGGTTTCCAGCTCTGCCGGAATTGACGCGAAAACCAAACCACCCGTTCGGGTCTTACTGCGCCAACGTTCAGCCACTACCCTCCGGTAAAGGGGTGATCTCCGTGAACGGACTGCTCAGTGCCACAAGCAGGGAAGGGTTCCCGACGGAGGAGATCCGGTTCGGCGTCGTCCTCAACGGCGGGGTCAGCCTCGCGGTCTGGATGGGCGGCACGGTCCACGAGCTCGACCGGCTGACCAAGGCCCTCGAGCGTGGCGGGGACCACGACCCGTACGCCCTGTTGCTCTCACTGGCCGGTTGCACCGCAAAGGCTGACGTGCTCACGGGCACCTCAGCCGGCGGCATCAACGGCGCCGCCCTCGCCCTCGCCCAGGTCAACCGGGGTGCTGACCTCAGCATGCTGCGTGACCTCTGGGTCGAGAACGGCCGCATCGAGTCGCTGCTGCGGAAGCCGTTCCAGGGCGATCCGACCTCCCTGCTCAGCGGGGATGAGTACTTCCTGCCTGCCTTGCACGACGCCATGAACCGGCTGGCACGCGCCCCCGGCCACCGCAGCGCAGAATTGTCGCCGATAGACCTCACGATCACCACGACGGTGCTGCGAGGCAACCAGATCCTCACCCTTGACTCGATGGGTCAGAGGCTTCCGCAGACCGTGCACGCCGGGCTGTTCCATTGGCAACGGAGCGCACGCGGTGCGAAGGACGATGACCCCTTCGACCCGGCGAACATCGAGTTCACCGCGCGCCAGCTCGCGCTCGCCTCGCGGTCGACCGCGAGCTTTCCGGTCGCGTTCGAACCCTCGTTCATCCCAGTCAACTCGCCAGACTTCCCCGTTCCAACCGCGGGCGCTCGCCACGTGTCGACGACTGAGGCGCAGCGGCTCCACCCCGACATGAGCGGAGTCGTGCGCTCGTGGGGTAGACGGTCGGATCCCGGTCGCGCCGAGGTCGATCGCCACAAAGCCGACCGGAAGAACAGATCGCGCTATGTCGTCGACGGCGGCGTACTCGCGAACACCCCGACGAAGGCGGCCCTGAGCGCCATCGAAGGGATGCAGGCCGCAGGTCCTGTACGACGCGTGATGCTGTTGGTGTACCCGCACGCCCCGTCGCCGAAAGAGGAAACCCCGGGCGTCTTCGGCACGGCACCTACGGTCGCCGGCGCCCTCAACGGTCTGCTCGAGGCACTCTCCGGTCAGGGCGGCCGGACATATGTGGACGAGCTCGAGGAGCACAACCGGCGGGCCGCCGGCCGTCGGGGCACTCGCAGCGACATCCTGAGCGACACCACGCCGGCAGAACTTCATGACCTGGCGGTGAACATCTATGCGCACTACCGGCGGCTGCGGGTTTGGCGGGCGGCGCGCGATCTTGCAACGTGGCTGACCGGCAAGGGCCATGACGGCGAGTCGAGCTCGACGTTGCCGGAGGGTTGGAGCTACGAACGGGTCCGCACCGAGGCCGAGCGCGCCCAGGAGGTCTGGCTGCAGCGAAGCTCACTCCCGTACGTCCCGGCAGTGCTGCCGACGACTCCCGCACCGATGGGATGGGGTTGGGGCGTGACGGGCGCTCTCGCTGTCGCCGAGGCGGCCAGCGAGCTGCTGCGTCAGATGGTCGGCGCGCTGACCAAGGTCGACCCTGACTACGTGGCTGTGACTTCCGCGCGGCGCAAGGTGTTCGAGCTGCGAGCCTCGATCGAGGACATGAGGCAAGGCGTCGACGCAGCGTGGGCCGCCGACGTCGGGGACGACTACGACGGCGTCATCGGCTCACTCTCCCCGAATCGCCGCTACTGGTTGCTGAGGCTGACCTACTACGACCATCTGATGGTCGGTTCGGCGCCGTGGCGCGAGGTGGTCGACTGGATCGAACAGGTCGCTGCCTTCGAGGGCGAGCTGGCTGCCGACCAGGCACCGGTCGGCAGCGCCGGGCTCGAGAAGGTCAAGAAGGCACGCACAGCCGAGGTGCTCGACGCGCTCACGCAACGACTTGGCACAAATGCCGCCCGCAGTGTGGACGGCGACGACGCGGAGATCGCCGGTGCGACGACTGCCGGGGCGGTCGGTGAGCAGCTCAGGCTGCGGGTCGTCGATGTGGCGAACCAGGTGGAGGGTGTGCTTGACGTTCTCGACACAGGATTCCTCGAGGCCCGCCGCCTGTCCGGACCGTTCGAGGAAGTACGCCGCTGGAAGCGCGGGCTCGGGCTGACACCGGGAACGTCGGCCGACGAGCTCCTGGTACGACTCCTTGACCTCGAAGTCGCGACCACCACCCTCGGTGACGAGGTGAGCACCGAAGCGACCCTGCCGGTCGAACTCGTCCAGCTGTCGGCGCAGACGGAGAACGGCTTCGCCGAGTACAGCCGCACCGCTGACGAGAAGCTGGGCGGCTGGTCGCTCAACCGGTTCGGCGGCTTCCTCAAGCGGTCCTGGCGGGTGAACGACTGGACCTGGGGCCGCATGGACGCGGCCACCGTGCTGTGCCGGACCGTGCTGCATCCGCTCCGAATCCGCCGGACCGCCAGATTGACCGGATACCTCGACGAGGGCACTCCCGAGCAGTTGGCCAAGGCCACTGTTGGCGAGCTGGTTGCGGAGCTCTTCGAGGAAGCGCGACCCGATCTGGATTCGCTCGTCGAGGAGGCCGCGGCGGAGCTCGAGAAGGTGTTCGACATTGAGGTCCCCGAGGGAGATCTTCCGACCGCGCTGCCCGCGCTCTCGGGCCTGTTCGCTCGAGCGCTCCACGAGCAGGTCGTTGTCAACGAGCTTCCTGCGATCGCGACGGCGATTCGCGCCGACAAGGTGGAAGGCGGCTACCACCGCTCCCGCGGCGAGGTGTTCCTCGCAGCCCAGGGTCCGCTGCTCTCGCGCCTCGACGCGGCCTCACGAAATGGGCCAGCGCGACTGTCCGCCGAAGAACGCATCCGCGCCCTCAAGGCGTTCGACACGGCCGGCATCGGCCGTGAGCCGCTCCGCGAGGAGAGCAGCAGCGACATGACGATCAGGACCGCGACCACCGCCGCGGCGGTCGCGACCACCGTACTGAGCTCGAACCGGTCGGGGCTGAAGGCGATCTCGCCGGTCACCAAGGCGTTGCGTGGACTGATGATGCTGCCCTACTGGGTGGTGACCGGATTGACCTCCAAGGGCGGTCTTGCCCGCGCCCTGTCGCTGCTCGCGCTTGCGCTCGGAGGAACGCTGCTCGCGCTGTCGCTCTTCGGAGCTCTGCCCGAGTCCGTCTCCGGTCCGGCCACTGCGCTGGGCGCAAGCGCGGTCCTGGTCGCGTTCGCGTACGCCGCACTGCGGACCGGAACAGTGCTGCACGGTGTGGTGCTCCTGTCTCCTGTGATTCCGCTTCTTACCTACTCGGTCGTCCGCGCTCGTGAGCAGAACGACGTCTCGGCGGACCAAGGCAGCACCACCCTCGTCACTGTGCTCGGGCTAGCAGTGGCACTGATGCTGCTGGGCAGCTTCGGCGCCACCTACGGCAGCGTCTGGGCCACGCTGGACCGGTTGGCCGACCGACGCGGCGTCCGCCCAGAAACACGACCGGACGCGCTGAGACCGCTGTCGACTCTTGCCCGGTGGCTCGAAGGGCTGGCCCGTTCGCTCTGGCCGCTGCTGCTCGGCCTAGGTGTCGTAGCGGCCATCGCCGCCGTGGTCGCGCTGGCTCTCCAGCCCGACTGGGTGCAGCTGATGAGCGACTGGTCGTGGCCGGGCCGGGCGAAGTGGGGACTCGTCGCGCTGATTCTGGTGGCCGCGACCGCGGTCGGAGGCAAGGCAGCCCAGGTGGCCGGCAGGAGCTTGCGCGTGCTCGCCCAGGTCCCGGTGGTTGATGCAAACGGGAACGCGGAGGTCGACGACCAGGGCAACGTGCGGTTCACCTGGAAGCATCAGAAGCTCGCCAACCCTCGCGGAGTCGCGGTCGGCTGGTCCGTCCTGTACGGCGTCGCCTACGAGCTGCTCGTCGTCGCCCTGCTCGCCGACCCGCTCCAGATGCGCCAGGAGTCGTGGTACCGCGTCGCCTTGGTCACCTCCGCCCTGTTCGCGGTCACCCTCGTACTGATCGTGCCGTTGCTGCTGCCCGCGCTGGAGTACCGAGCCATCAGCACCGCCGAGCAGACGCGGGCCATGACTGTCGCCGCGCCGCGGAACTATGCGGCTGACCTCGCACATCGTGGTCTCGGCTTCCGGCACTACGTCACCGCTGAGGAGCCGACGCTGACGCGGACGTTCGGAACGCGATTGGACAAAGCCGTGACGAAGGCACGCAACCGCGCCCGGTAGGCGGCGGGCCGGACGCGTTGCGACTGATCGCTACTGTCGAAAGCGTGCTCCCGGCCAGAGTGACGCCCGCCGCCGCGGCCCACGCCGTACAGCGTCGGCTCGGACTGGCGCTGCGCTCCCGGGTCGCCGGTGACGACGCTCCCGAGCGAGCACAGCGGATCTGGGGTGCCGAGGGGGAGCGCTGGTTCACCTCCGATGACCCCATCTGGCGGGTCAACCAGGACGCGGCGATGTTCCCGGGAGGCATCGCGGCGCTTCTGCTGCAGTCCCTTCATCCGTCGGCGATGGCCGGGGTCGCGGGTCACAGCGGGTACAAGGGAGATCCCTGGGGACGTCTGCAACGCACCAGCCACTACCTAGCCGTGACCACGTTCGGGACCATCGCCGACGCTGAGCAGGCGATCGCTCATGTGCGGTCGGTGCATCGACGCGTGCGCGGCACCGACGAGCTCGGCCGCGCGTACGCCGCTGACGACCCGCATCTGCTCCGCTGGGTGCACGTGGCCGAGATCTGGTCGTTCCTCAACGCCTTCCAGGCCTACGGCCCCGGACCGTTGAGCAGATCCGAGGCCGACCTCTTCGTCGAGCAGACCAACAGGGCGGCCGCGCTGCTCGGCGCCACCGAGCTGCCGACCACGGTCAGCGAGCTCGACGACGTCATCGCCGGATATCGCCCTGAGCTGGAGAGCACTTCGGCGGCTCGCGAGGCAACGCGCTTCATGCTGCTGAACCCACCGGTCCCGCTCGCCGCTCGGCCCGGCTACGCGCTGATCGCAGCCGGTGGCGTGGCGCTCCTGCCGGCCTGGGCCCGCAGCGCGTTGAAGCTCCCGGTCAACGCCGCGGGGATCGCTGTCGCCGCGCGTGCCGGTGGACTGTCGACCGCCCTCGTGCGCTGGGGGATGGCCGGGCTGCGGGAGCGCGAGCCGGTCAGGTGAAGAGCTGCACCTCGAAGGTGTACCTGCTCGACGCGTAGATGTGGGTGCCGAACTCCACCGCCGAACCATGGTCGTCGTAGGTGACCCGCTGTGCAGTGATCAGGGCTGCGCCCCTCGGCTCGTCGAGCATGCGGGACTCGGCCGCCGTGGCGTTGCGGGCGCCCAGGGTCTGGGTGGCGGAATGCAGCACGATGCCCTGGTGCCGGATCAGGTCGTAGAGCCCGCGCTCGGCCAGGTCCTCCTCGGTGAAGGTGGCCAGGCGTTCCGGCAGGTAGTTGGTCATCTTGGCGATGGGCTCCCCAGCGGCACGGCGCAGACGAACCAGCTCGAGTACCGGGCTCCCCTCGTCCACCTCGAGTCGCTCGGCGACCTCGGCGTGCGCCTCGGCGGTCTCGAACGAGAGAACTTCGGTCGTTGGCTTCCGGCCCGCGCTGGCCAGGTCGTCATACAGCGAACTGAGCTCGAGCGGCCGCCTCAGCTTGGGCTGGACGACTCGCGTGCCGATGCCGCGACGGCGGATCACGAGACCCTTGTCGACCAGGTGCTGCATGGCCCGGCGCATGGTCGGTCGGGAGAGGCCCATGGACGCAGCCAGGTCCACCTCGTTCTGGATCAAGGTGCCCACCGGGATCGCGCCGGAGTTGATGGCGTGCTCGAGATGCTGAGCCACCTGGAAGTACAGGGGCACCGGGCTGCCCCGGTCGACGACAAAACGCCGGGCTGCGTCCATGGGCGGCGTTGGCTCGGACATGGGTGTCAGTATGTCAGAACTAACTATCAAAGAGACAGGTTTGCCGCCCCGCGGCCGCGCCCGCAGACTCTGCTCGATCCTCGGGGCTGATCACGCGTTCTGCGGGAAACCGAGATTGATCCCGCCGTGGCTGGGGTCCAGCCAGCGTGACGTCACCACCTTGCCGCGGGTGAAGAAATGCACACCCTCCTCGCCGTGGGCGTGGGTGTCTCCGAAGAGGGAGCTCTTCCAGCCGCCGAACGAGTAGTACGCCATCGGCACCGGGACCGGCACGTTGATGCCGATCATCCCGACCTGGATCTCGTTCTGGAACCGGCGGGCCGCTCCGCCGTCGTTGGTGAAGATCGCCGTGCCGTTCCCGTAGGGGTTCTCGTTCACGAGCGCGACCGCCTCGTCGTAGGTGTCCACGCGTACGACGCTGAGTACCGGTCCGAAGATCTCGTCGGTGTAGATGGACATCGCGGTGTCGACCTGGTCGAACAGCGTCGGACCCACGAAGAACCCGTTCCCGTCGGCATCGGGCTGGACGCCACGGCCATCGACCACCAGCTTGGCTCCGGCAGCTTCGCCGGCATCGATGTACCCCGACACCCGATCGCGGGCGACGGAGGTCACCAGCGGGCCCATGTCGCAGGCGCGGGTGCCGTCGCCGGTGTGCAGCTTCTCGGCTCGGTCCGCGATCTTGGCGACCAGCTCGTCGGCGATCTCCCCGACGGCGACGACGGCCGAGATGGCCATGCAGCGCTCGCCGGCCGAGCCGAACCCCGCGTTGATCGCCTGGTCTGCAGCCAGGTCGAGATCGGCATCGGGCAGCACGACCATGTGGTTCTTCGCGCCGCCGAGGGCCTGCACCCGCTTGCCGTGCGTGGTGCCTGTTTCGTAGACGTACTTGGCGATGGGGGTCGAGCCGACGAAGGAGATCGACGCGACATCGGGGTGGGTCAGGAGGGCGTCGACGGCTTCCTTGTCACCGTTCACGACGTTGAAGACGCCGTCCGGGAGTCCGGCCTCCTTCCACAGCTGGGCCATCCAGAGGGCCGCGGTCGGCACCTTCTCGCTGGGCTTGAGGACCACGGTGTTGCCGGCCGCGATGGCGATCGGGAAGAACCACATCGGAACCATCGCCGGGAAGTTGAACGGGCTGATGATGCCCACGACGCCGAGGGGTTGGCGTGCGGAGTGCACGTCGACACCGGTCGACGCGTTCTCGGTCGTCGACCCCTTCAACAGGTGGGGCATGCCGCACGCGAACTCCACGACCTCCTGACCACGGGAGACCTCACCGAGGGCGTCGGAGAGCACCTTGCCGTGCTCAGAGGTGATGATCGCGGCCAGCTCGTCCTTGCGCGCGTTCAGCAGCTCGCGGAACGCGAACATCACCTGGGTACGCCGGGCGAGCGACGTGTCGCGCCAGCCCGGGAACGCGGCCTTGGCCGCCGCAACCGCCTCGCTCATCTCGCCCGCCGTGGCCAGCGCGAGCTGTGCGGTCACTGCGCCCGTGGCGGGGTTCGTCACCTCGGAGTGCCGCTGGCTGGTGCCGGACCGCGGCGCCCCGGCCACCCAGTGCGCAATCGTCGGAACCTGCTGGGCGGTGGGTGTGGTGCTCATGGCTTCTCCTCCTGGTGGTGCCGCTGCTGCGTGCCGATCGAGATCGGAGCCCCGCTGCACGAGGCGAGGTAGGCGTGTGTACGCCGGGCGATGGGGAACGGCTGCTCCGGTGCACATGGGTACATGTCCTGTTCCACGATGGCGTACACGTCCCGCCCGAGGGCACCCACGGCATCGAGGACGGCCCCCATGTCGGGCACTCCCCGGGGCGGCTCGCACATGACTCCCCGTCGTACGGCCTCCACGATGTCCAGGTCCTCGGCTTCCACCTGCGCAACGATCTCCGGATCGACCTGCTTGAGGTGCAGGTACCCGATGCGGTCGGGATACCTGGCGATGATCTCGAGGTTGTCACCCCGGTAGTAGGAGACGTGGCCGGTGTCGAGGCACAGGTTCACGAACTCGGGATCGGTGTTCTCGAGGAAGCGCTCGATCTCGTCCTGGTGGGCGACATGGGTGTCCGCATGTGGGTGGAACTGGACGTGCAACCCGTACTCCTCGAGGACGCGGCGGCCGAGCTCGTCGGTGCCGCTCGTCAACGCGTCCCACTGACCCGCGGACAGCGTGCGGCTCTCGAGGTCGGAACCGGTCTTGTGGTCGCGATAGAGGTCGGGGATCACCACGATGTGCTCACCACCGACGGCGCGGGTGAGGGCGGCGACGTCGCTGACCTGCTTCCACACGGCGTCCCAGGAGTCGGGCCGGTGGAGTCCCGAGAACACGGTGCCGGCGGAGACGCGCAACTGGTACTTGTCGAGGCGCTCCTTCAGCTCGGCTGGGTCGGTCGGGAGATAGCCATAGGGGCCCAGCTCGATCCAGTCGTACCCGGCTGCCGAGACCTCCTCGAAGAACTGGTCGGCCGCAACCTGCTGCGGGTCCTCGGCGAACCAGACCCCCCACGAGTCGGGGGCCGAGCCGATGTGAATGCGGTGTGTGCTGGTCATGGTGTCTTTGCCTCAGTTCAGCGATCGGACGGGTCGAGGTAGTGGCGCTGGGTTGCCTTGTGCCGTTCGTACGTGCTGCGCGCATCCCGGGTCGAGTCCAGGGTGGAGGTCTCGCTGACCGGCACGTCCCACCACGCGTCCGAGTCCGGCGACCCGACGAGCGGGTCGGTCTCCACGTGGATCACCGTGCTGCTCTCGGAGTCCTTCGCGTCCCGGATCGCTCGTGCCAGAGCCTCCGTGGTGGCGGCGCGAACCACGTGGACACCGAGGCTCGCGGCGTTCGCGGCGAGGTCGACGGGAAGCTTCTCGCCGTCCAGACGACCACTGTCGGACCGGTAGCGGTAACGAGTGCCGAACCGCTGTGAGCCGAGCGACTCCGAGAGCGAACCGATGGATGCGAACCCGTGGTTCTGCACGAGAACGACGATCACCTTGAGCCCCTCCTGGACCGCCGTGACCAGCTCGGTGGCCATCATCAGGTACGACCCGTCGCCCACCATGACGAACACGTCACGGTCCGGGCAGGCCAGGCGTACGCCGAGCCCGCCGGCCACCTCGTATCCCATGCATGAGTAGCCGTACTCGACGTGGTAGCCCTTGGGGTCCCGGACCTGCCACAGCTTGTGCAGGTCTCCCGGCATCGACCCGGCGGCGCACACAACGACGTCCGAGGGGTCGGAGAGGTCGTTGACCAGGCCGAGGACCTCGCTCTGGGTGAGCGTCCCTTCGTGTCCCTCCCCGGAGGAGGGGTGGTACGCCGACTCGACGGTGGCTCGCCATGCGTGGTCGAGCTCGGTGTACTCCTCGACGTACTCCGTGGGCACGTGGTAGCCCGCCACGCTCTTGGTCAACGACTCGAGCGCCTCGCGTGCGTCCGCGACGACGCCGATCCCGGCGTGCTTCACCGCGTCGATCGGGGCGACGTTCACGTTCACGAACCGAACGTCGGGGTTCTGGAACGCCGACCGGCTCGCCGTCGTGAAGTCGGAGTAGCGGGTCCCGATGCCGATGACGACGTCCGCGTCGCGGGCGAGCGCGTTGGCTGCCGTGGTCCCGGTCGAGCCGATCGCGCCGAGGCACTGGGGGTGGTCGAACACCAGCGAGCCCTTGCCCGCCTGGCTCTGACCGACCGGGATCCCGGTCGCCTCGCAGAACGCCGCCAGGGCGTCGTTCGCCTGGGCGTAGCCGACGCCACCACCGGCCACCACCAGCGGGCGTCGAGCGGAACGGATCAGCGTGGCTGCCTCTTCGAGCGCACGGGTCTCCGGCAGTGGGCGCGCCACGTGCCAGACCCGCTTGGCGAACAGCGCCCGCGGCCAGTCGTGTGCCTGGGCCTGGACGTCCTGCGGGAAGCAGACGGTGACGGCTCCGGTCTCGACCGGATCGGTGAGCACGCGCATCGCCGAGATGAGCGCCGCGGGCAGCTGCTCGGGACGCCAGACGCGGTCGAAGTACTTCGAGACGGGCCGGAAGACGTCGTTGACGGTGACGTCCCCGGCCCCGCTGTGCTCCAGCTCCTGGAGCAGAGGAGAGGCGCTGCGGTCGGCGAACGTGTCGGCAGGCAGGAGCAGGACCGGCAGCCGGTTGATCGTCGCCAAGGCCGCACCGGTGACCATGTTCGTGGCACCGGGTCCGACGCTGGTGGAGACCGCCCAGGTCTGCAGCCGGTCCTTCATCCGTGCATACGCGACCGACGTGTGCACCATCGCCTGCTCGTTGCGGCCGAGGACGTAGGGAAGCGCTTCAGGCTCCTCGAGCTCGGCCTGGAGGAGCGCCTGTCCCAGGCCGGCCACGTTGCCGTGGCCGAAGATGCCGAAGCAGCCGGCGAACAGTCGCTGCTCGACACCGTCGTGCTCGGTGTACTGCGCCGCAAGGAAGCGCACGGTGGCCTGGGCCACGGTGAGGCGCACTGTCTGGTCGCTCATCGTCTTCCCTCCACTCGGGGGTCCGCTGCCTGGTCGGCCCACGTCGCGCGCACCCATGTTTGGTCGGGGTGGTCCGAGATCAGCCACGCTCGCTCGTCTGCCGGCCCCGCCATGACGTTGAGGTAGTACATGTCGTGCCCTGGTGCGGCAACGCACGGCCCGTGCCAGCCGAACGGCACCAGCGCCGTGTCCCGGTCGTGCACCTCGACCAGTACGTCGATCTCGCCGTGCGGCGAAGACGTCGTCCTGTGGAAGCCGAACCCGGGCTCGTCTGCCGGACCGCGTTCGATCTCGAAGTAGTAGATCTCCTCGAGCTCGGACTCGTGGGCACTCTCCTCGTCGTGCTTGTGCGCCGGGAAGCTGGACCAGTTGCCCCCTGGCGTGATCACCTCGCACGCGATGACCGAGGCGGTCTCGAAGGCATCGACCGTTGCGAAGTTGCGGACCAGCCTGGTCGCCTGACCCGCTCCGCGCACCTCGACGGCCACGTCGGCGGCCGGTCCGTACCGGAACGGCAGGCGGGTGTCGGCTCTGGCACCAGCCAGGGCGAACCGCCCTCCTCGTGCGGACTCGATCATCACCGTGCTGCCGGCCGGCAGGTAGGCGAAGTCGGTGGGTCCGTCGAAGACGCTCTGCCGGCCCTCGAGTGAGATCTCGTCGTCGTCGAGGCGGACCGACGCCCCACCGGCAAGGGGGACCAACAGCACCTCGTCCGGTCCGGTCTCGATAACGCGGCTCGAGCCAGGAGCCAGGGAGAGAACCCGAAGGCTGGTGTGGTCCCAGCCGGCGCTCTCTGGCGTCACCTCGAGGTCGTAGGCGGCGCCGTCCGCAGCGCCGGCGCGCAGGATCAGGTCTGTCGACCCGATCATGTTCCTGGTCACGATCCCGGCCTGACCAGCGAGACGGCGGTATCCACTGCCTCGGCGACGTCGTCGTCGGGCGGGTAGAGCAGGGCCCGACCCACCACCAGACCGCGCACCGGTGGGAGGGAGAGCGCCTTGGCCCACTCGGCGTAGGTCTCATCGGGGTGCCCGGACGGGTCGCCGCCGAGCAGCAGCGTTGGCAGGGTCGTCGCACACATGACCCTCTCCATCTCGTCCACGACGGGGAGCTTCAGCCAGGTGTGGGCACTCGTGGCACCGAGGCCCTGGGCGATGTGGATGGACTTGATGACGGCGTCGGGGGTGAGGTCGTTGACGACACGGCCCTCGCTCCGGGAGGACATGAACGGCTCCAGCATCGCGACCAGCCCCGCGCGCCCGAGCTCGGTCACCGCCCGTCCGCACGACTCGAGAGTGACCGCAGTGGCGGGGTCGTCCAGGTCGATCCTGGTCAGCATCTTGCCGCCGTTGAACCCACCCTCGACGGTCGCACGGACGTCGTACGCCGTCATCCGGTCGTCCATCTCGAAGGCGCTGCCGGCGAGGCCGCCGCGGTTCATCGAGGTGATCACGACCTTGTCCTCCAGCGCACCCAGCAGGAGAAGGTCCTCGACGATGTCAGCCGTCGCCAACAGCCCGTCGACACCGGGTCGGGACAGCGCTGTCTGGAGACGGGCGAGCAGGTCGTTCCGGTCCGCCATGGCGTCGGCGCGACCGCGCACGGACAGGGCGCCACGGGCGGGGTGGTCGCAGGCGACCAGCATCAGCCGGCCGTCGTCGGGAAGCAGCTCACGGCGCCGCCGCGCCGCGAGGAGATCTCCTACCCGCTCGGGGTGTCTGGCCCGGATCTCGGTGAGCTCGGCCAGGTTCGTGGCGAAGCTGCTCACCGCTCCTGCCCTTCGATCGGCCCTTCGATCGGCCCTTCGATCGGCCCTTCGATCAGCTTGTCGATCTCTGGCTGCGTCGGCATCGCCGTCGAGCACTCGAGACGTGAGGCCACGATCGCCCCGGCTGCGTTGGCGTTGAGCAACAGCTCCTCCAGCGGTCTGGCCTCCAGGAGGCCGTGGGCGAGGGATCCCCCGAAGCTGTCACCGGCCCCCAGCCCGTTCAGGGGATTGATCGGGATCGGTGGGGAGACCACTCGGTCCTGCCTGGTCTTCGCCAGCACCCCTCTGGGGCCCTGCTTGACGATCGCCAGCTCCACCCCAGCATCCAGGAGGGCGTCGGCCGCGCGCTCGGGGTCGGCCTCACCAACGGCGACCTCGCACTCCTCCACGTTGCCGACAGCGACGGTGACCTGGGACAGGATCTTCTGGATCTGCTCCGTCGCTGCCGCAGGCGTCTCCCAGAACATCGGGCGGTAGTCGAGGTCCAGCACGGTGTGGGCTCTCTTGTCCCTGATGGCGAGTGCGGCATGGTGCGCCTCACGACTCGGCTCTTCGCTGAGGCCGGTGACCGTGATCCAGAAGACCCCGGCTTCGCGGATGGCGACCTCGTCCAGGTCCTCGGCGGTGACCTGCAGGTCAGGCGCCTTCGGCCGCCGGTAGAAGTACAACGGGAAGTGGTCCGGAGGGAAGATCTCGCAGAAGGTCACCGGCGTGGGGTACTCCGCCGAGACGATCACGTGCGAGTCGTCGACGCCCAGGCGGACCAGCTCCCGGCGTACGAACCGGCCGAAGGGGTCGTCCCCGACGCCCGTGATGATCGCGGTACGCCGGCCCAGGCGCGCGGCCGCCACGGCGACGTTCGCGGTCGAGCCGCCGAGGAACTTGCCGAAGCTCTCCACGTCCTCGAGGCCCACGCCGACCTGCAGCGGGTAGACGTCGACGCCACTACGCCCGAAGGTGAGCACCTCAGGGTTCATGGACTGACCTCCGCGCGGTCGATCGGCTGACGGACCCGCTCACGGTAGGACGAGCGGCTGACGCCGGTCAAGACATTGTTAGGACAACTTGTCATTAGGCCAATGGATTGGTGGGGTTCCGGGTCGACGAGAGACAGGTCGCCGTCACACTTCAGATGCAGTTGTGCCGATGTAAATATGTCTAGACAAAGTCTTGACATGCCTTGTGGCGCGCACCACACTGACGAGAACTCCAGCAGGACCCCGACCCCGAGCAGGGCAACTCAGGAAAAGAGCGGTTCATGAAGAGACTGAAGGCAGTTGGCATCCTCGCGATGGGCGCGCTCCTCCTGAGCGCCTGTGGCGGCACCGGGAAGGCCGAGACCCCGGACGCGAAGGACCTGGACCTCAACTACGCCGTCATCACCCACGGTGCTCCGGGCGACGCCTTCTGGGACCGGGTCAAGTCGGGCGCAGAGCGCGCGGGCGAGGACTACGGCGTCAAGGTCGAGTACTCCTCGGACCCCGATCCCGCGAAGCAGGCTGGGCTCATCGACGGAGCGGTTGCCGACAAGGTCGACGGCATCGTCGTGTCGATGGCGAACCCAGACGGCCTCGAGGCCAGCATCAAGGCCGCAGTCGCTGAGGGAGTACCGGTCGTCACGATCAACTCCGGCATCGAGAAGTTCAAGGAGTTCGGGGCGATCACCCACGTCGGCCAGAGCGAGGAGATCGCAGGTCAGGCAGTAGGCGAGAAGCTCAAGGAGCTGGGGTGGAAGAACGTCATCTGCGTGGTCCAGGAGGCCGGCAACGTGGGCCTGGAGACCCGCTGCAAGTCGGCGGCGTCCACGCTGGGCGCCAAGATGGCCAACCTCCAGGTCGACGGCACTGACGACAACGCTGTCACGGCGACGATCACCTCGAAGCTGCAGGCGGACAAGACGATTGACGGCGTGCTCGCCCTGGGTGGGCAGTACGCAATCGACGCGGTCGCCGGGATCAAGGAGTCCGGCAGCAAGGCGCAGCTCGCGACGTTTGACCTCTCCGCTGACGTGATCGCAGCCATCAAGGCCGGGACCATCCAGTTCGCAGTCGACCAGCAGCCCTTCGTCCAGGGCTACGAAGGCGTGACCGCGCTCTATCTGAAGAGCATCAACGGAAACGACCTCGGTGGCGGCGAGCCGGTGTACTCGGGTCCGGCGTTCATCACTGAGGACAACGCCGACGAGGTTGCCAAGTTCGCCGAAGCCGGAACCCGCTGACGGAGCACAGGGGGCGCCCGGTGCAAGCCGGGCGCCCATCTGGAAGGGAGGAACCATGGCAACAGCCACGGCAACCGTGGACGAACGACTGGCGCGCGTCTCGTTCGTCGGCCGAGTCCTGAAGCGACCTGAGGTCGGGGCCCTGGTGGCCGCGATCGTGGTCTTTGTCTTCTTCGCGGTGAGCACGGACACGTTCGCCACCGCCAGCGGCGCCAGCACCTGGCTGCGTTCCGCTTCGACGATCGGCATCATGGCGGTTGCCGTCGCCTTGCTGATGATCGGTGGCGAGTTCGACCTGTCAGCCGGTGCGATGACCGGATTCACCGGCCTCGCGGTCGGCGTGATGACGACGGAGTACGGCATCCCGATCTGGGTGGCCATGATCATCGCGCTCGCGCTGGCACTGGGAGTGGGAGCGCTCAACGGGTTCATGGTGATGCGGACCGGCTTGCCGAGCTTCATTGTCACGCTCGGCACGTTCTTCGTCCTCCAGGGCATCGACCTCGCGCTCGTGAAGGCCATGATCGGTCAGGTGGCGATCCAGGGGATGGCCCTGGTTCCGCAGTACAACCAGCCTCACGCCGTCTTCGGATCGGCGGTCTCCATTGCTGGGGGCAACGTCTACGCGTCGGTGTTCTGGTGGATCGCGGTCACGTTGGTCGCGACGTACGTGCTCCTGCGCACGCGTGCCGGCAACTGGATCTTTGCCGTCGGCGGGGCCCAGCAGTCCTCGCGGCAGGTCGGGGTGCCGGTCGCCCGCACCAAGATCGCCCTGTTCATGACCACTGCCGGAGCGGGTTGGCTGGTCGGAATGCTGCTGCTGTTCACGACCTCGACCGTGCAGAGCAACACCGGTGTCGGCCAGGAGTTCATCTTCATCATCTGCGCGGTGGTCGGCGGATGCCTGCTCACCGGCGGCTACGGCTCGGCGGTCGGCGCCGCTCTCGGCGCCCTCATCTACGGGATGACCAACCAGGGCATCGTGTACGCCGGCTGGGACAACAACTGGCTCAAGGCATTCCTCGGAGTGATGCTCCTGGGCGCGGTCCTCCTCAACGAATGGGTGCGCAAGCGAGCGGAGACAGCACGATGACCACCACGACTGACAACAGGACGACACCGTCGCAGGCGCCTGGCGACGGGGCGTCGCTGATCGAGGTGCAGGGGATCGGCAAGCGCTACGGAAACATCATCGCGCTCTCGGATGTCACGACCACGGTCCGCGCGGGTGAGGTGACCTGCGTCCTCGGGGACAACGGTGCGGGCAAGTCGACCTTCATCAAGATCCTTGCCGGCGCCCACGAGCACAGCGACGGGAAGCTCCTGATCGAGGGCGAGGAGCGTCACCTCAGCAGCCCCCGAGAAGCGCTCGCCGTCGGTATCGCGACGGTCTACCAGGACCTCGCCGTGGTCCCGTTGATGCCGGTGTGGCGCAACTTCTTCCTCGGTTCGGAAGTCACCAAGGGCCGGGGACCGCTGAAACGCCTGGACGTCGACCAGATGAAGTCGACGACCAAGACCGAGCTGGCTGCCATGGGCATCGACCTCCGTGATGTCGACCAGCCCATCGGGACCCTCTCGGGTGGCGAGCGCCAGTGTGTCGCGATCGCCAGGGCGGTGTACTTCGGTGCGCGCGTCCTGATCCTGGATGAGCCGACGGCTGCACTGGGCGTCAAGCAGTCCGGCGTCGTACTCAAGTACATCGCCAAGGCGCGTGAGCGTGGACTGGGCGTCGTGTTCATCACGCACAACCCGCACCACGCCTACCCGGTCGGGGACCGGTTCATGCTGCTGCGTCGCGGCAAGAGCATGGGCGACTTCCCGAAGGCGGAGATGGCTCTCGACGAGCTGACGGCGATGATGGCCGGCGGCGCTGAGCTGGAAGCGCTGAGCCATGAGCTCACCCGCGAGCTGGGAGCGGAGTCCAGCGTGGCCCAGAGCCTCGAGGACGAGGTCAAGGAAATGCACACGTGAACGAACTCCGGGTCGGCGTGATCGGCTTCGGATGGATGGGTCAGGTGCACGCGCGCTCGTGGATGCGCCTGGCGTTGCACTACCCCGACGCCGACGTGCGGCCGCGCCTCGTTGCCGTGGCGGACAGCGCCGGTGGCGACCGTGTGGCCAGCTCGGTTCGGGCCCACGGGATCGACGATCTGTACGACGACTGGCACGAGCTGCTTGCCCGTGACGACCTCGACGTCGTGTCGGTGTGTGGACCAAACCATCTCCACCGCGAGATGGGGGTGGCTGTCGCCGAGTCCGGTCGGCACCTGTGGATCGAGAAGCCTGCAGGTCGCGACGCGAAGGAGACGGCCGAGATCGTCGAGGCGGTCGACCGAGCAGGAGTCCAGTCCGCAGCTGGGTTCAACTACCGAAACGTGCCGGCCGTCGAGCAGGCACGCGAGATCATCCGGGGTGGCCGGCTCGGTCGACTGCAGACCGTCGACGTGCAGTTCCTTGCCGACTACGCCGCCGATCCCGAAGGCGCCCTCTCATGGCGGTTCCTGCAGACCGCTGGAAGTGGGGTGCTCGGCGACCTGGTCAGCCACGCCGTGGACCTCGCCTGCCACCTTGCAGGGGATCTCGCCGAGGTCATCGCTGACGAGGGACGCTTCATCCCCTCGCGCCCACTGGCCGCAGGGCCTGGCTCGCACTTCGCGCGTGGTGTCGAGGGAACCCTCGGTGATGTCGAGAACGAGGACTACGTGGGCGCGCTGCTGCGATTCGCCTCCGGGTCGCGGGGCACGCTGACCGCGAGCCGGACGGCAGTTGGTGAGCAGTGCGGCTACCGGATCGCCGTACATGGTGACCTGGGTGCCCTGGCCTGGGACTTTCGCAGGATGGGTGAGCTGCAGGTCTGCGTGGGGGAGAGCTACCAGGCCGCGTCGTACACCACCGTCCTGGCGAACCCCAGCCATGGGGAGTTCGCGGCGTTCCAGCCGGGCGGCGGCATCTCCATGAGCTTCGACGACCTCAAGGTGATCGAGGCCGCGCGCCTGGTGCGGTCGATCGTGGAGGGGCATCCTGTCGGTGCGACAGTTCACGACGCGCTGCGAGCTGCCCTGGTCGTCGAGGCGATGCAGACATCGGTCGCAGAGCACAGGTGGGTGGCGGTATGACGGTAAGAGTCGGCGTTGTCGGTGCGGGCATGATGGGCGCCGCACACGTGCGAACTCTCCGGGAGCAGGTGCCCGGATGCGAGGTCGTCGCGGTCTTCGATGCGGACGCCGATCGCGCCCGCCTCGTGTCGGCCGGAGCCGCGACACCGGAGTCGGCCAAGGCAATGATCGCGTCACCGGTCGTCGATGCAGTCGTGATCAGCTCCCCGGACTTCACCCATGCCGATCTCGTTCTTGCCTGTCTCGAGGCGGGCAAGCCGGTGATGTGCGAGAAGCCACTGGCCCTGAACATCGGTGAGTCCGAAGCGTTGGTCGACGCGGAGGTGAGGCTGGGGCGACGGCTGGTCCAGGTGGGCTTCATGCGACGTTACGACAACGGTCTCAGCGCCCTGCGCGACGCTCTGCGCGGTGGCGAGCTCGGCGAAGCACGGATGGTCCACCTCGTGCACCGCAACTCCAGCTCCGGCACGAGCACCACCAGCGCCAACCTCGTGACCGGGTCGATGATCCACGAGCTCGACGAGCTCCGGTGGCTACTCGATGACGAGATCGCCAGCATCGAGGTGCGGTCGCCGGTGTCCGATGGTTTCCAGGACCCGCAGCTCGCGACGATCCAGATGCGGTCCGGTGTGCTCGCGACGGTCGACGTGTACGTCAACGCGAGCTACGGCTACGACGTACGTTGCGAGCTGGTCGGCACCAAGGGCGCGGCGATATCCAGCGCGGTCAGCCCACTGCGCACCTTTCGCGAAGGCAGCGAACACCTCACCGTCGCGCCGGACTTCGTCGTCCGCTTCGCCGATGCCTATCGGAGCGAGCTGATCGACTGGGTACTCGCGGCCGAACAGGGCGGCGCCAGCGGCGCTTCCACGTGGGATGGCCATGTGGCCAATGTCGTCGCCGCAGCCGGAGTCGAGTCCCTCGAGACGCGACGCCGCGTCGAGGTCCCCGTCACGGTAGCTCCACCTCTGTATGCCTGACCGCGAGTCATCGAAGGGCGACCATGGAAGCCACTACCGCCATCCGCGTCGGTCTCATCGGCGCCGGTCGAATCGGCTCGGCCCACGCAGAGACCATCGCGCTCCGCGTGCCGAACGCCACGCTCGTGGCAGTTGCCGACCCCCGTCCCGGTGTGGCCGAGGCGCTGGCGGTCCCGCTGGGTGCTCGCGGAGAAACGAGTCCGGAGGCGATCTTCGGCGCGGACGACATCGAGGCGGTCGTCATCACTGCCTCCTCGGAGGCTCACTGCGAGCTGATCGTGGCGGCTGCGAAGGCCGGTAAGGCGATCTTCTGCGAAAAGCCGATGTCGTTGACGCTGGTGGACGCCGAACGCGCGATCGCGGCGGCGCATGACGCCGGCGTACCGCTCCAGGTTGGGTTCAACAGGCGGTTCGCGGGCGACTTCGTGGCTGCCCACAGGCTGATCGCCGAAGGAGCCGTAGGCACTCCGCAGCTGATGCGCTCGCTGACCAGGGACCCCGGTCTGGCCGATCCCGGTGCTGTGCCGCCGTGGACGGTCTTCACGCAAACGCTCATCCACGACTTCGACGCGCTGCTGTGGCTGAACCCGGGTGCGTCGCCGGTCGAGGTGTACGCGACCGCTGATGCCCTCGTAGCACCAGGTTTCAAGGACTCTGGGCTGCTCGACACCGCGGTGGTCGTGATCACCTTCGACAACGGCGCACGCGCAGTCGCCGAGGCCAGCTTCTCCGCGGCGTACGGGTACGACGTGCGGGCGGAGGTCTTCGGTTCGGCCGGGATGGTCATGGCCGGGGCGCCTGCCGTGACGTCGATGGCCTTGTTCGACGCCCGTGGTCGTCATGCCGAGACGGCTCGCGCTGATGTCGACCTGTTCCGCGATGCCTACGCCGCCGAGTTCGTGGAGTTCACCGACGCAATCCGCGAAGGTCGTTCGCCCTCGGTCACCGGTGAGGACGCGCGGCGCGCCCTCGGCGTTGCCCTGGCCTGCGTCGAGTCGTGCCAGGCGAACACGCCGGTGAAGGTTGGCCGGTGAGCTTCACCCTCGCGGTCAGCGCAGAGATGGTGTACCTCGATCTGCCGATCCGCGAGCGCGTCGTACGTCTGCACGATCAGGGTTTCGCCGTCGAGATCTGGGACTGGACAGCCAAGAACCTCGACGAGCTGGCGCGAACAGGAGCGCGGTTCACCTCGATGACTGGCTACGTCGAGGGTGACCTCATCGACCCTGATGGCGCCGACGCCCTCGTGCGCACCGCTGAGCTGTCCATCGAGGCGTCTCGGGTGCTGGGGTCGCCCAAGCTGAACTTCCACGGCACGGGACTCGACGGCCGAGGACTGCCGGTGAAGCCGGTGGAGACAGTCACGCACGACATGTGGATGGCCGCAGAAGCGACTCTGCGTCGCATCGCGGAGCTCGGCGCGATGCACGATGTCGTCTTCACCCTGGAGAACCTGAACACCGCGGTCGACCATCCCGGCACCCCCTTCGCGCGTGCGCGCGACACGATGGCCCTCGTCAAAGCCGTGGCAAGCCCGCACCTGCGGATGAACCTCGACCTCTACCACGCGCAGATCGGTGAGGGGAACTTGATCGCCCTGGCACGCGAGGCGCTGCCGTGGGTCGGCGAGATCCAGGTCGCCGATGTCCCCGGGCGCTGCGAGCCGGGGACGGGAGAGGTCAACTACCGAGCCGTGGCCGAAGCCCTGGACGCTGCAGGCTACGAGGGAGTCGTTGGCCTCGAGGCATGGGCGAGCGGTGACAGCGACGACGCTGTCGCGGCCTTCCGGGCAACGTTCACGGTGTGACCCTGGGGGCACCTCCAGGGCGTCCGCAGGTGCAGTTGCATAACTTTGTCCGGTTTGGTTCGTTTGATCCCTATAGTTTCCAAGCGGCGGGGGGACACATGAGGGACCAAGACCTCAGATTCAAGGCACCAGAGCAGTCGCGTCGGGGCTCGGCTGAGGGCCCATCAGTGTTCCATCAGGCCGTCTCGATCCTCGTGGCGAAGCACGGGGTCACTGAGAATGCCGCTTACGAAATGCTCGTCCACGCTGCCGTGGAAGCCGGCACCACGGTGCGCGAAGTCGCCAAGGCCGTCATCGTGTGCGAGGTCGGCAGAGCCATAATTGCGGGTCCGCCGGAGGGCTACCAGGCCAAGTGACCCAAGCGCGACTCAGATGAGACCTCAGTCGCGACTCATCACAGGTGACGTCCCCTCGAGTGGTGTAACTCCCGGCCCGGTTCCTCAACGTTGAGGAGCCACCGTGTGAGGCTTCGTAAAGAACCGACCAAGGAACTTTGCGAAGGAGAACCACACGATGGCCCTGTCCCAGTCTGCCTTGCTTGAGGTGCTCGATGCACTCAAGGCCTCTGATTCGACCGATGTGATCCGCCAAGCGGTGCAGGTGATGTTGCAGCAGCTGATCGACGCGGAGGCGACCGCGTTCATCGGTGCCGAGCCGCATCAGCGCACCGATGCCCGCACCAACCTGCGCAACGGCACCCGGTCCAAGACGATCACCACCGCGGCCGGTGATGTCGACCTGGGCATCACCAAGCTCCGGCAGGGCGCGTTCTTCCCCAGCCTGTTGGAGCGTCGCAGACGGATCGACCAGGCGTTGTTCGCGGTGGTGATGGAGGCCTATGTCACCGGCACCAGCGTGCGCAAGGTCGACGACCTGGTCCGGGCCCTGGGGGCTGACACTGGGATCTCCAAGTCGGAGGTCTCGAGGATCTGCGCCGACCTGGACGAGCAGGTCGCCGACTTCGCCGACCGCTCACTGGCGGAGACCCCGTTTCCGTATGTGTTCCTCGACGCCACCTACTGCAAAGCCAGGGTCGGTGGCGCCCGGAACGGCAAGGGTTCTCGGGTGGTCTCCCAGGCGATCGTGGTCGCCACCGGCGTCACCGCCGACGGGCGCCGAGAAGTCCTCGGGTTCGCCGTCGGAGATTCCGAGGACGGCGCGTTCTGGACTGCGTTCCTGCGAAGCCTGAAGACCCGTGGTCTGGCTGGCACCAGGCTGGTCATCTCCGATGCCCACGCCGGGCTCAAGGCCGCGATCGCCGCGGTGATGCTCGGCGCCTCCTGGCAACGCTGCCGGGTGCACTTCTTGCGCAACGTGCTGGCCCAGGTGCCGAAGGGCTCCGCGACGATGGTCGCCGCCGCGGTCCGCACGATCTTCGCCCAGCCCGACGCTGAGCACGTCCGCGAGCAGCTCGAGGTGATCGCCACCATGCTGGGCCGGCAGTTCCCGAAGGTCGAGACGATGCTGCGTGAGGCCGCCGATGACGTCACCGCGTTCGCGGACTTCCCGGTCGCGCACTGGAAGAAGATCTGGTCGACCAACCCTTTGGAGCGGGTCAACAAGGAGATCAAACGCCGCACCGACGTCGTCGGGGTCTTCCCCAACCCCCAAGCGCTGCTCCGCCTCGCCGGCTGCGTCCTGATCGAGGTCCACGACGAGTGGCAGATCGCCGAACGCCGCTACCTCTCTGAGGGCTCGATGGCCCTCATCGACGCCAAACCCGAACAACAGGAGGTGGTCACACCCGAGCTCGTCGCGTCATAGTTAGAACACGACCCCGCGAAGCCGACCACAACGGCCAGGTAGTTACACCACCCAGCGGGACGTCACCAACGTGCGTCCTTCCATCCACAAGGAGGCAACCGAGCTCGAATGGTGGTCTGGTCGGACGCACCACGTCGCTTCGTGCATCGGCCGGGCGATCGTTCCAGGGAAGGTGTGGACCTTGAGTCACCTGGTGACTCAAGAACCACACCATGTGGCTGCTGACGCCAGATGGCGGCGATTCGCAGCCATTTGGCGACTGAGAATCGCCGCACAAGCGCTCCGCCACTAAATGGCCATCTGGACATCCTCGATTCCGGCGTCATTTCGGCCGCGTATGAGCGCTCGAGCCTCGATCCAAATCGCGCGTTGAGTCGCTTCGCCAACATCCCGGATCTGGCCCCATTCGAGCGGGAAGCGGCTCTGCCAAGGGGTGGCGTAGGTCGGCACTCAGCCTGTGCAGTCGGACAGGCCGCGCGGGCGTGCTTGGCTCCATGCCTGCGCATCTTGTGCTGGTCGACTTCGTGGTGGGAGCGTCCTAGGGACCCTGTGGATCTTGGGAGGGCGTGTGCGGACCTATCACCTGGCTTGGTGGAATGTGGAGAACCTCTTCGACGAGGAGGACGCTGTCGCTCTCGGTCGGCGTACCGACAAGGTGTTCCGGGCCATCGAGGGCGACATTGTCGGCTGGACTCCTCAGCTGCGTGAGCGCAAGATCGACCAGCTCGCCTCAGTGATCGCCTCGATGAACGGTGGTGAAGGCCCCGATCTGCTGGGGGTGGGTGAGGTGGAGAACGTGTTCGTGGTCCAACGGCTGGTCGAGGCCGTGAACTCGATGCTTCCCGCTCCCCGTAGCTATCAGGTCGTCCATGCCGACACTGATGATGCTCGCGGCATCGACGTGGCGTTCATCTATGACGACACGTTCTTCGAGGTTCCGTTGCCGCTGGAGGAGTCGGTGTTCTTCCACGTCGTGATGCGACGCAACGCCACCCGCGAGATCGTTCAGGTGAACTTCAAAACGAGGTCTCCCGCTGCCCGGACCTGGGCTGTTTTCGGCAACCACTGGCCCAGCCGGAGCGGTGGCCAGTTCGAGTCAGCCGGGTTTCGCGCCATCGCCGGGGAGACGCTGAGCTACTTCCACCAGCGGGTCCTGGAGGTGCACGGACCCCAGACGCCGGTGCTCGCGATGGGCGACTTCAACGACGAGCCGTCCGATCCTTCCCTCGTCCTACATGCGCTGAGCACCAAGCAGCGCACCAAGGTCACCCACGCCCAGGAGCGACCGCTGCTGTGGAACCTGATGTGGCCAGCAACCGGGATTCCCGACGGCAGCTTCTACTTCGAGAATCAGCCCAACATGCTCGACCAGTTCCTGGTCAACAAGAACATGGCCACAGACGAGGCCAGACTCAAGGCCAACCCCTCCACGGCGCAGATCCTCAAACCCCCAGAGATGGTCGACGGCGGCGCCTACCCGAAGCCGATCCCGTTCGGGGGCATGGGCAATCCGGTCAACATGAACGGCTTCTCTGACCACTTCCCCATCATCATGACGGTCACCGACCTCGACTAACTTCGCCAATTTTGGGACCTCGTCGAGCCACCTAAGTTTCGGCGTCGATGAACGGGTGCTCGTCGATCCACCGTTCGGTCTCCGCGGTCCGCTCGATGGCGTGTGAGCCGTTGTCCACAGGTCTAACGCGGCTGCCCTCCGCCCTATCCTTGTTGTGTGATCTGTGTCACACTCCAGCTTCCCAACGGGGGGTCTCGGCAACAAGTCCGATGAAAGGGACGTCTGCATGTTCAAGCCCTCTAAACCCATGGCCGCTTCGCTTGGGACGTTCCTCGTCGCGGCACTGCTGCCGTTTGCGACCGTTACCCCGGCCCAGGCGCACGCCGCTTCCCCCCACAAGCACTGCCCGGCTGGCAAGCAGGTCATGATCCGTTACAAGACGAAGGGATACGTAGCTCTGTGGGTATGGGCAAGCTCCCACCACAGCTATTCCTCATTCCCTACGCGGGAGACTCAATCGCCGGGCATCAAGTCGTACATGACCGGGCTCGGAACCGCATATTGGGGTCACTCGGGCACCGCAGAGTCCGCTCGGAACGTGATCTGGTCAGAAGCAGTTTGTACCTCCGCTTGGTAGCCCCGCCCCGGGGAGGACTGCGCTAAGGGCGACGCGTCTTCGACACCAGCCGCGCCGCCTCCACCTGCTCGAGAAGGTCCCGCCGCACCCACAGCCGCCCACCATTCCTGACGGCCGGCAACTTGCCTCGCGTGATCCGACCGATGACCGCCGGCTTGGTGACCCCCAGGAGCTCGGCCACCTGCTTGGGGAAAGCCAGTCGTGGTCGGCGTCGGGTCGGTGGTCGACGCGCTGGTACGTGCGTGGAGGCCGCATCGAACGGGCTCGTCGCTCGGCGCCGCGACGCCTGGCTAGGACCAGAACCTCAGCACGGTCAAAGGAGCCACCGCGTGTGAGGTCAGCTTTGGGCCGAGAACGAGGGTGAGTGAGCAGCGAATGAGACTAGAACTGAGACTAGAGGCCAAACGTGCGGGTCGAGCTCGGTGAGCCCGATCCGGCGTTTCCGCTGGTCAGCGTGGCGGAGGATAGGGGATTCGAACCCCTGAGGGCTGTTAACCCAACCCGCTTTCCAAGCGAGCGCCATAGGCCACTAGGCGAATCCTCCGCCGGGAAGGCTACCTGTCCCGATTGGCGCTAGCGAAATCGAGCCGGGGCGCCGGGACGTCATACGTCCTGGGCGCTATGACCACCAGTACGTATGACGTCCCGCGGAGCGTCATACGAGCGGGTCGTCATTGCAGCCAGTTCGTATGACGCCCGGCGGGCCGGGAGTCGGCGCCGGGCCGGGGTGGGCATTCGCCCGCAGCGGCCCCAGGCAGCTCGGCTACGGCAGGCTGTTCTCGAGAACCCGGTGACGCAGCTCCTCCATGAGCTCGGGCTCGCTGTGGGCGACGAGGTGCTCGCGGGACTGCGGTGTGCTCCAGATCCGCTGCAGCTGCGGTACGAAGGCCTCGGCCTCGGCCATCGACCCGAACTCGAGGTCCACCGTGATCTGGTTCGGGTCACCTGCCTGTCGGCAGATGCGGTAGGACTTCACGCCGTTGTCGGCCCGGAACCGCTCGAACTTGTCGAACGCCTCCTGCCAGCTCGCGTAGTCGCGGACGGTGTTCTCGATGTGCAGTGTGGTCATGACGGTCTCCTGTGGTTGTGGACTTGTCGTCTCCGACACGTCGCTGGGACTCAAGACTCGGACCGCTGCCCCCTCCCGGAACATCCCCGATCCTGGGGGTCTTTCCCGCCGTACGCTGAGCGCGTGCCGACCGCCTCTTCGAGCCTGGACAGCATCGGGCGGCTGTGTCGCGGGTCGCTGACGGCGAAACGACTCCGCGAGGAAGTGGTGGCGGAGGTACGCCGGGTGGTGCCGTTCGACGCCTACTTGTTCATGCTCACCGACCCCGCCACGCGGGTGGGGACCTCGCCGCTGGCGGACGTGCCGATGCTCCCGTGGCCGCGACTGCCGGCCCTCATCAGGGCGCGCTACCTGACGACACTGAACCGGTGGCCGGAGCTCCTCGAGGCAAAGGTCCCGTCGGTCTCGTTGCTGTCCACGACCGAGGGAGACCCGTCCCGCTCCCTGCTCTGGCACAGCGTCCAGCGTGAGCTGGGCGTTGTTGATGTCGCGGTCGCCCCGTTCGGCGACCGATACGGCAGTTGGGGTGCGCTTGAGCTGTGGCGGACACACGGGTCGTTCACTCCCGAGGAGCTGCGGTACCTCGGTGCGCTCGCATCGCACATCGTTCCGGGACTGCGGTCCGCGCTAGCGCGGACGTTCGTGGACACGCCTGAGCAGCTGTTGCCCGTCGGTCCCGCGGTCGTCGTACTCGACCCGGACCTCCAGGTGCGCTCGCAGACCGCGGGTGCTGCCGCGGCCCTGCTCCAACTGAACCCGCCCGACGAGCCGATGACCCCGATCCCGGCCTCGGCGTACAACGTCGCCGCTGCTCTGGTGGCCGCAGAGCAGGGCGTGCCCGTCGGGGAGCCGTGGTCGCGCGTCCACCTCGGCGGCAGCCGATGGGTGACGGTGAAGGCAGACCGGATGGCCGACACGTCAGGAGGCACGCAAGAAGGGGAGCGGGACATCGCGGTGTCGATCGAGCCGAGTACGCCGACCGAGCGCACCGACCTTTTCGCCCGGGTGCATGGGCTCTCGGCACGCGAGACCGAGGTACTCACTCTGCTCGCCAACGGGTTGTCCTCGCACGAGGTCGCGGCCCGGCTGGTGCTCTCGGAGCACACGGTGAACGACCATGTGAAGGCGGTGCTGGAGAAGGCGGGCGCCCGCACCCGGCAGGTGCTGATGTCGCGGGCGCTCGGGGCCGGCTGACCGACGGCAACCACAGAGGGCAACTACCGAGGGCAATGACACGGCGGTCGGGGCGGCGCCAGGACGTCATACGTTCTGGGCGCTACCGCCACCATCTCGTATGACGTCCCGCGGAACGTCATACGGACCGGTCGCCATCGCAGCCACCTCGTATGACGTCGGGGGGCAGGGGGCCGATTGGCTCTCGCGAAATCGACCTCCTAGACTCGGGCCAACCCCCCATGCGGCGGTATCTCACTGAATCCCCCAGGGCCGGAAGGCAGCAAGGGCAGGTGGGCTCTTCCGGGTGCATGGGGGGCCTTTGTCTGTGCCGGCGCCCCAGACCTCCCTGGCTACTCGGCTCTCTGGCCGTCGCGGGTTGCGGTCCATGACGCACCCGTCCAAGGGTTCGGGTCCTCGTTCGGCGGGTTGCCTAGCCGCGCGCCCGCTCACGCAGGCCGAGCCGGTACGCCGACAACAGCCGATCCATCTCGGCCCCGAGCTGTCGCGGGGTCGCGAAGCTGCCAGAAACCACCACCCGGGCTCCTCAGGCAGCTCGTCGAGGACCTGCTGCAGCCTCGACTGGTTCACGATTCGCTCACGCCGGGGAGCCTGTGTGGGTTGTCGTCCGCGCCGTCTAGGGTTCACGTGTGGAACCCACCCTCGCCCTGTACCGCCGATACCGGCCGGAGACGTTCGCCGAGGTGATCGGACAGGACCACGTCACCGAGCCGCTTCGAGCGGCGCTGGCGAACAACCGGGTCAACCACGCCTACCTCTTCTCTGGGCCTCGGGGGTGTGGGAAAACCACGAGTGCCCGCATCCTGGCGCGATCTCTGAACTGCGAGAAGGCGCCGGTCGCCGATCCGTGCGGTGAGTGCCAGTCGTGCCGCGACCTCGCTCGCGGTGGCCCGGGGTCGATCGACGTGATCGAGATCGACGCGGCCAGCCATGGCGGAGTTGACGATGCCCGGGACCTTCGTGAGCGGGCCTTCTTCGCCCCGGTTGCAAGCCGCTACAAGGTCTACATCATCGACGAGGCCCACATGGTCAGCGCCCAGGGCTTCAACGCCCTGCTCAAGCTGGTCGAGGAGCCACCGGAGCACCTGCGCTTCATCTTCGCCACCACCGAGCCCGAGAAGGTCATCGCGACGATCCGCTCGCGCACCCACCACTACCCGTTCCGGCTGATCCCGCCGCGCACGCTCTCTGACTACCTCGCCGAGCTGTGCGAGAAGGAGGGCGTGAAGATCGACCCAGCGGCGTTGCCGCTGGTCGTCCGCGCCGGAGCCGGGTCGGCCCGCGACTCCCTCTCGGTGCTCGACCAGCTGCTCGGGGGCGCGGGACCCGACGGCGTGACCTACGAGGTCGCCACCAGCCTGCTCGGCTACACCCCCGACAACCTGCTCGACGAGGTCATCGACGCGTTCGCGGCCGGCGACGGTGCCGGCGTCTTCGGCGTGGTCGACAAGGTGATCGAGACCGGCCAGGACCCACGTCGGTTCACCGAGGACGTCCTGCGCCGCCTGCGTGACCTGGTGATCGTCGCTGCCGTCCCCGACGCCCCGGCGTCCGGGCTGATCGACGCCCCTCAGGACCAGGCGGAGCGGCTGGTCGCCCAGGCAGCCCGGTTCGGCAAGTCCGAGCTGGTGCGCGCAGCCGACCTCGTCGCCTCCGGACTCACCGAGATGCGGGGGGCCACGACCCCGCGACTGCTGCTCGAGCTGATCTGTGCGCGGGTGCTTCTGCCCGGGGTTGATCACGGCTCACTCGGGCTCGGCGCTCGATTGGATCGCCTCGAACGGCGGGTGTCGGCGTCCGGTGCCGCTCCAACCGCGGCGGAGCCTTCCGCGCAGCGTCAGGCCCAGCCCCAGCCACGCTCCACCGGGCCTTCCCCCGCCGCCTCGTTGGATCCCGCACCCGAGGTCGAACCCGCGGCAACGGAGGCAACCCCAGAAGCACCACGGCCGGCGCCCTCGCCCGAGCCGGTCGCACAGACCCCTGACGAAGAGCCCGCACCCACAGCGGCCGCCGCGGCTACGGAGTCTAGTGGCCAGGAGGCCATGGGGGCGGTGCTCTCGCTGGCCGACGTACGCCGCATCTGGCCCGACCTCCTCGAGCAGGTCAAGAAGATGCGGCGGTTCACCTGGATCCTGCTCAGCCAGAACGCCCAGGTGATCGGCGTCGACGCCACCAGCCTGACCGTCGGCTTCAAGACGGCCGGTGCACGCGACTCGTTCGTCGGGGGTGGCAGCGAGGAGATCCTTCGCCAGGCGGCCATCGACATGATCGGGGCCGACTGGAAGATCGAGGTCGCTGTGGATCCGTCGGCGCAGCCGGGTTCGGAGTCGGCTTCCCGCGTGACCCGTCCCGCCGCGACGCAGTCCACGCTGCCCGACGCGACCTCGGCCGAGGCAGGCCGTGGTCCCACCTCAGCCTCAACCGCGAGGCAGGCGCCGAGCGCACCACCGAGCTGGGCGAGCGAGGACGACAAGGAACCCGCGGCAAGCAACCAGGATGAGGCCGCGGCCAGCAAGAAGACGGGGGTCTCCGCGGCCCGGTCCAACCTCAGCGCCACCCGGCGTGGTGACGACCCCGCGGCGAAGAAGCCGGGTCCCGATCTCGACGCCGATGCCCATCGAGACGACCCCGCGACCGAGGACAACGCTCTCGACAGCACCGAGCTGCTCGAACGCGAGCTCGGCGCCACCGTGATCGAAGAGATCCCCCACGACTGAACGCAGAGATCCGCGCACGACCCAACGACCAGGAGCAGATGAGATGACGGAGAACCCCTTCGGCGGCCCGACGAGTGACCCGACCGGCGGCGCGGGCGGCTTCGACCTGCAGGCCATGCTCGAGCAGGCACAACAGATGCAGTCGCAGCTCCTGGCAGCTCAGGAGGAGCTGGCTGCGGCCAGTGTCGAGGGCAGCGCGGGTGGTGTTGCCGTAGCGCTGTCCGGCACCGGAGAGCTGACCTCGGTCACCATCACCCCGGGCTCCTTCGACGGGACCGACTCCGACTCGCTGGCCGACCTCGGTGACCTGGTGGTCGCCGCCTACCGGGACGGCAAGGCGAAGGTCGAGGCTCTCGCCGCGCGGGCCCTCGGGCCCCTGGCCGGAGGCGGCCTGGACGACCTGGGCGGCGGACTGCCGGGCGGCCTCCCAGGCGGCCAGTCGGACGGGCAGCCAGGCGGCCAGCCAGGCGGGCAATCGGGCGGCCCCGGTGTATGAAGGCGTCCTCCAGGACCTGATCGACGAGCTCGCCCGGCTCCCCGGGGTCGGCCCCAAGGGAGCCCAGCGCATCGCGTTCCACCTGTTGGCGGCCGACCCGGTCGACGTACGCCGCCTCGCCGACACGCTCGTCGAGATGAAGGCCAAGGCGAAGTTCTGCACGGTCTGCGGCAACGTCTCCGAGGAGGAGCTGTGCCGGATCTGTCGCGACGTACGCCGTGACCCCACCCTGATCTGCGTCGTCGAGGAGCCCAAGGACGTCGTGGCGATCGAGCGCACGCGCGAGTTCCGGGGCCGCTACCACGTGTTGGGCGGCGCCATCTCGCCGCTCGAGGGCATCGGGCCGGAGCAACTGCGCATCCGTGAGCTGATGGGTCGGCTCGCCGACGGGACCGTCACGGAGGTGATCCTCGCGACCGATCCGAACATCGAGGGCGACGCGACCGCGGCATATCTCAGCAGAAACTTGGCGGCCATGGACTTGCGCGTCACCCGTCTGGCTAGTGGACTGCCTGTAGGCGGGGACCTCGAGTACGCCGACGAGGTGACGCTCGGCCGAGCATTCGCAGGGAGGCGTAACGCAGGTGACTGAACCAGACGTGGGTTCCGAGCTCGAGGAGTTCGCCCAACAGATTGCCGACGCGGTGGAGTCATTCCTCGTTGCGCTGCAGGCGATGTCGCGAGAGAAGAACGCCGGCACCGTCGTACCACTGCTGCTGGTGGAGGTCAGCCAGATCCTCCTCGCCGGCGCGAGGCTGGGTGCGCAACGTGACTTCGCGCCGACGCTGGAGTACCAGCCAGATGTCGGTCCCGAACCCGACCTGGACGCCATGCGACTTCGCCTGGCGCGGCTGCTCGACAGCGTGGACACCTACACCTACAACTTCGACGCCTACATGCCCGATCTGGTGCAGGCGCAGCTCTCCGACGACCTGACCAGCATCGCCACCGACCTGGCCAACGGCCTGCGCCACTTCCGGGCCGGTGACGTCTCCGAGGCGTTGTGGTGGTGGCAGTTCTCCTACGTCGCCACCTGGGGCAGCAACGCGAGCGCGGTGCTCCGGGCGCTCCAGTCCGTGGTCGCCCACGACCGGCTCGACGTCGACTTCGAGAGCGAGAGCGACCAGATCGCCGCTGCGGAGGCCGTGGTGCTGGACACCGATCTGGCGGGCACCTGACCCACCCGTAGAATCGTCGGCGGCCAGGCCTCTGTCGACGGGACTGAGTCGACCAGGAGCATGGGCCCGGCAACGGGCCTGACACCGGCCCGACCAACCAGGGCCTCGAGCAGTGAGGAGCGCAGCGCCGTGGGCATCGTGGTGCAGAAGTACGGCGGCTCCTCCCTCGCCGACGCCTCAGCCATCAAGCGGGTCGCCCGCCGCATCGTCGATGCCAAGAAGGACGGCAACGACGTCGTGGTCGCGGTCTCCGCGATGGGCGACTCCACCGACGAGCTCCTCGAGCTGGCCGAGGGGGTGAGCCCGCTCCCGCCGGCCCGTGAGCTGGACATGCTCCTCACGGCCGGTGAGCGCATCTCGATGGCGCTGGTGGCGATGGCGATATCCGACCTCGGCTTCACCGCCCGGTCGTTCACAGGCTCACAGGCCGGGGTGATCACCGACTCGGTGCACGGCAAGGCCAAGATCATCGACGTCACTCCAGGCCGGATCTCTGCTGCCATCGACGACGGTCACATCGTGATCGTGGCCGGGTTCCAGGGGGTCAGCCAGGACACCAAGGAGATCACCACCCTCGGCCGCGGCGGCACGGACACCACTGCCGTCGCGCTCGCCGCCGCATTGCACGCGGACGTCTGCGAGATCTACACCGACGTCGACGGGGTGTTCACCGCCGACCCGCGGATCGTGCCGACGGCCCGCAAGCTCGACCGCGTGACCTACGAGGAGATGCTCGAGCTCGCCGCAGGTGGCGCCAAGATCCTGCACCTGCGGTGCGTGGAGTACGCCCGCCGCTACGACATCCCGATCCATGTCCGGTCCTCGTTCAGCCAGCTGAACGGCACGATCGTGGCGGGCAGCATCGACGACGAGGCCCATCAGGAGGCCACCATGGAAGCAGCCATCATTGCCGGAGTCGCCCACGACCGGAGCGAGGCCAAGATCACCGTTGTCGGCGTACCCGACAAGGTGGGCGAGGCCGCACGCATCTTCGACGCGCTCGCGCGCGCCGGGATCAACCTCGACATGATCGTCCAGAACGTGTCCGCGGCCGCGACCAACCTCACCGACATCTCGTTCACGCTGCCACGCACCGACGGCCACATCGCCATGACAGCGCTCGACGAGCTCAAGGCCGAGATCGGCTTCGACTCGCTGCTCTACGACGACAAGATCGGCAAGGTCTCGCTGATCGGTGCCGGGATGCGCTCCCACCCGGGCGTCACCGCGAAGTTCTTCGGTGCCCTCGCCCAGGCCGGCGTGAACATCGGGATGATCTCCACCTCCGAGATCCGCATCTCGGTCGTCGTCGACGAGGCCGACGTCGACGCGGCGGTGGCGTCGACGCACACAGCGTTCGAGCTCGACGCAGACGAGGTAGAGGCCGTCGTCTACGGCGGGACGGGGAGGTAGCCGTGGCCGTCCGTATCGGCATCGTCGGCGCCACCGGCCAGGTGGGCGTCGCGTTGCGCCAGATCCTGCTCGAGCGTGCTCCGTTCAATTCGATTGGCGCGGCTGAGGAGGTCCGGTTCTTCGCCTCCGCCCGTTCGGCCGGCACGGTGCTTCCGTACGGCGACCGCGAGATCACCGTCGAAGACGCTGCCACCGCCGATCCGCGCGGGCTCGACATCGCTCTGTTCTCCGCCGGGGCCACGACGTCACGTGAGCTCGCTCCTCGCTTCGCCGAGGCCGGCGTGACCGTGGTCGACAACTCGTCGGCCTGGCGGATGGATCCCGATGTCCCGCTGGTGGTCAGCGAGGTCAACCCCGAGGCCATTGGCGAGGCACGCAAGGGCATCATCGCCAACCCCAACTGCACGACCATGGCGGCGATGCCGGTGCTCAAGCCGCTGCACGACGCGGCTGGCCTGGTCCGGCTGATCGCCTCGACGTACCAAGCCGTCTCAGGCTCCGGCGTGGCCGGGGTGGACGAGCTCGCCAGCCAGATCGAGGCTGCCGGCGACAAGGCGCGCGAGCTGTCCTACGACGGCTCAGCGATCGACTTCCCGGCGCCGGTGAAGTACCAGCGCACCATTGCCTACAACGTGGTGCCGCTGGCCGGCTCCATCGTCGACGACGGTCTCGACGAGACCGACGAGGAGAAGAAGCTGCGCAACGAGTCGCGCAAGATCCTCGGGATCCCGGACCTGCTCGTCTCAGGCATCTGCGTCCGGGTGCCGGTCTTCACCGGGCACTCCCTTGCCATCAACGCCGAGTTCGCCTCACCGATGCCGGTCGGCCTGGCCCGCGAGATCCTCAGCGGTGCACCGGGGGTCGAGCTGAGTGACATCCCGACGCCGCTGCAGGCGGCCGGGCAGGATCCGTCGTACGTCGGACGGCTTCGCCACGACCCGGGCGTCCCCGACGAGCGGGGTCTCGCCCTGTTCATCAGCAACGACAACCTGCGCAAGGGCGCGGCTCTCAACACCGTGCAGATTGCCGAGCTGCTCGCGCAAAGGGCGACGTAGTCCGGGGTCAGCGATGTTGAGAGCTGTCCGGCCCCTCGACGAACTTGGTCGTCACCCACCAGGACAGCAGGAACGTCAGGGCGCTCACGACGGGGATGACCAGCATCATCCAGGTCGACTCGAGCGAGCCGAGCAGGAACAGCACGACGACGACGGCCATCAGCCCGACTCCGAGAAAGCTGGTGCTGGTCGGGTCGGAGAGGTGCAGAGCCTTGAGCAAGATGGCGCCCAGCACCACCTCGATCGCCAGGATCACGAGCAGGGCCAGCAGGCCCATGCCGCCGCAGCTGCCGACACCGCGGACCGTCTCGCAGCCGCGGCTGGCGAAGTAGGACAGCACGACGCCCACCAACCCGACGACTGCACCGCACAGGATGGCGGCGATGCGCGGGTTGAGCACGGGCAGCGCCAGCGAGGCGCCCTGGGCGGGGTGCCCCGCGTCTGAGTCGCCGAGGGGTTCCTCCACGGGCCAATTGAACGGCTCGTCGACGCGGACATCCGCGCGGGTGTCGTCCGCCTCGCCTGCAGCAGTGACCGGTTCAGCCTCGCGCGTCTCGACGTCTCCGAGTGGCAGCGTCGTCCCCTGCTCGGGCGGGGTCTGGGGGACCGGCTCGTGCTGGTTTCGCGCGGACGTGTCGGGCCCACCAACGGCGGGCTCGGTGATCTGCGCACGCTCGGCGTCGGCTCCTCCCGCTTCACCAACCTCGTGTTTCCAGGGCTCGACCTCCGGTGGCTTCTCGACCTCTCCGGGCTCGTCGGGTGGCGGCAGTGGGGGCGGAGGGACCGGAATCTGTTGTGCGGGAGCGTCCGTGCGCATGGTCGGCGGAGGCACGGGCGGGAGACGCTTGGCCTTCTCGGTCGAGGGTGCGAGCCCGCCACCCCGTTCTGCCCCGGGTCCTGTTGCGGGCTCTGTTGCCGGCTCTGTTGCGGCGCCAGCCGCGGGGTCTGCCGCCAGCGGGGTGTCCTCGGAGTGAGCGGTCGTGACGCTTTCTGAGCCGGGCTCGGCCCCGGCTGGCCGTTCCTGCGCAGCCTCGTCCTTGCGCCGCTTCTTCTTGCGACCGAAGGCGAGCAGGGACGGCAGTTCCAGGTTGGGCTCCTGACCGCTCGACTCGGGTTTGTCAGCCATGGTCCGAATAGTGCCACGAATGGGCGTTGCCGAGACGGCCGCCCATGACGACAAGGTATGCCGAAAGGGTCAGCGGCCGGGCGCCCCGGCCACTCCGGACCCGTGTAGCCGGGCCGATATGACTCGGCATTCGTGCGCGGACACATGGCAACCCGGAATGAACGGAAATAATCCCCGCTTGTGTGAATTGTCAGGCGCGCCCACATCCGCACCCGCCCCAAGTCCTCGACAGCCGAGGAAAGCGGCAAGCCGCAGCTCCATGGTCGGACTTGGCTATCAGGCTCGGCGTGATCAGCCGGCAACGCCCGTCGTACTCGTGGCACGACGCCAGGTCAGGAACGGCCACACAGCCAGCACCACGGCCAGGCCGGAGCTCATGCCTAGTTCGGGCCGACCGGTGGTCGTAGTGACGAGCGCGGACAGCAGGGCTCCCATCGGAAAGCCCAGCCCCAGGGCGATCATCCGCCCTGTTGTGCTGACTCGGCTCTGCAACGCTTCTGGGGTCAGTTGCTGGCGCAGTGACACACCGACCAGCATCGCGGCCAAGCTCGCGGCCTGCCAGAGAGCCAGCAGGAGGACGCCTACGGCCGCTCCCGGGGACCAGGCGCCCCCCAGCCCAAGCAGCCCCGCGGCCAGGCAGGTTGTTCCGACCACAATGCGCGGAGATCCGAGCGTGGCGAGCCGCTCGCTCGCGAACGCGCCCAGGACCGCACCCGCGGACAGCGCGGTGAAGAAGACGCCGATCGATCCGTCGCTATCGTGAATGTCGTGGTTCACAGCAGCCCAGACGACGAGCTGGGCGAACACGCTTCCGTTGCCGATGGAGACAGCAAGATTCGCGATGGTTGTGTCCCGGATGAGTGAGTGATTCCAGAGGTATGCAAGCCCTTGACGGATGGAGGACAGAGGACGAAGACCACTGTCCTCCGTCGCTGGCCGTAGTGCGGAGAACGGCACGGTAATGCGCGAGATGAGCAGAGCAGCGACCAGAAACGAAAGGACGTCCAGAAAGATGAGCGTCAGCGGAGACGTGACGACCAACATCAATCCGCCAAGGGCCGGAACCACACATTCGATGACGCCTGTGTATCCGTAGAGTTGCGCGTTGGCGCGCGCCACCAGCCCCTTTCCCACCATGGTCGGGGTGGCGCCGAAATTGGCGGCGTCGAAGAACACGAACCCCGACTGCATGGCGAGTGCCGCAATCACGAGGTGCAAGGGGGAGACAGTTTCGAAGAACACGTGACTGCCGGGAACAGTCACCAATGCGGCCGCACTGCACACGTCGGCGATGACCATGATTCTCTTGCGGTCGAATGCGTCGGCCGTGTGGCCCGCGAGAAGCCCAAGGATCAGATAGGGCACCGCGTCTGCGGCAACGACGGCAGAGGTCCACGCACTCGATCCGGTCAGCTTGTAGGTCAGCACGGGCATGGCCAGCAACGTGAGTGCCGAGCCCCCGACAGAGATGCACCGAGCGGCGAAGAAGGCCCGCCAACCTGCGGTCATCCACAGTGTTTCGGGCAGTGATCCAGCGTTGGTGGAAGACAGGTCAGCCTCCGATGGTTGACACCCCTCGAGTCGCCTGGCTCGAAGTGTGTGCCGACTTTCGGGACGCTACCGGTTCGAGATCCAGCTCCGCACCTGGAACATGGCCGAGACGGACGCCGGCCCACGGCAGAATGCCCACCGGTTACCCGGGGAGAATGACATACTTCCGAACCCACAACGTTGGGTTTATTCGACTCCCGTGGTTCACAGGCGAGGGCCGGTGTGTGCGGCCAGGAGCTGCCAATGCGGGTCCCGAACCCACATGAGCGTGATGCGCATGCGGTAGTCGACGTCCGTCCCGTCCTCGTGAACGGTGTCGGCGACCGCTCCGATCGCGACCGCCGTGTCGCCTACGCTCGTGACCCGCTCAACGTCGACGTGTTGTGCGGCCCAACTCACGACAGAGGTGTTGCGCTCGACGTACTCGTCGCGACCCAGCACGAGACCGGCGTGCGTCGTCCAGACGCAGGCTGGGTGCATGAGCCTCTCCAACGCGGCGCGGTTCCCCGTCGCCAGGGCGTCGGCGCGCGCAGCCACGGCGTCCCGAATCTCGTCCTCGACGCTCACTTGACCATCCCTCGCTCGCTGCACACGGTACCTACGACGACGCGGCCAAGTGCGCGGACCGGCGCCGCTCCAGGCTGGGCGTGAGCGACGAGGCGAGGAACGCGCCCACCAGAGCGATGCCTCCGATCAGCCACCAGCCCAGTCCGCCGAAAGCCAGGCACACGACGCCGGCCACCGTCCGCGCCGCCGCGTCGAATCCCGCCTGGCTCGCCCCGGCCAGCCCCTGGTATGCCCCCTGCCGCCCGGGCGGGACCGAGTCGAAGAGCAAAGTCCACTCGCCGGCGCTCACGGCCATCTCACCCACGGTGTAGACAAGCGCGGCGAGGAGAAGCAGCGCGAGCTGCCAGGAGAGCGGGAGACGCGCGCACAGCCCGATCCCCATCAGGGCGACCAGGATCAGGGTCGCACCGCCGACCAGGAAACGCGGCGTACCCGACACCGTCGTTGACCGGCTCGCCACATGTGTCTGCAGCACTGCGACGCCTACGGTGTTGACGATGAGGAACGCCGACACGCTCCACTTCGGTAGATCCGTGCGCTCGATGAGGAACAGGGCCAGGGCTACCTCGATGGCGGCGAAGTGAACGGACATGACGCCGACCGCGAACGTGGTCAGCAGGTACGGCGTGTCCCGGAACGCGTCCCAGACCCGTCGCCTGCTCACGTTGGTCGCGCTGGTCGGCCGGTGCGGGCGCGCAACGCGGGGCACCCGTCCGGACAGGACCAACGCCGCCAGGGTCAAGAGCACGTTGGCTGCGAAGGCGAGCCGGAAGGCTCGCTCGTCGTCAAGAACGAGCACAGCTCCGGCGGCGGCCATGCCGACCGACATGGACACGTTGCTGACCGCCCGGAGGAACCCCTTGCTGGTGGCCGCGGCGCCGGGAGCCGAGTACTCCGCGACCAAGACCTGGTTGCTGGTGCCAAACACCCCTTCCGCCGCACTCAGGACGAGCCACCCCACCGCGGCGGGTCCCACGCTGGTCGTCAAGACCGGGAGGAGGGAGCACAGGGCGAGCGCCAGGAGGGCCGCGCGGTAGACGGTGCGTACGTCGGCGCGCTCGATCAAGGCGCCGGTCGGCACAGGGGCAGCCACGGCCAGCAGGGTCGCGACACCGAAGGTAAGCCCCAGCTCCGGCAGGGTGAAACCCAGGTGTCGCACGAAGTACACCGGGACGAGCACCAGCAACAGGCCGTTGCCCATGCGGTTCAGGAACGTGCACGCGGCGACTCGCCTGATGGGCGGCGCGATGTCAATGCTCAACCGATCTCCTGCCCCCGGTGCGCGGCGGCCTCACGAGAACCCGCGCTCGCGGCTAGCTGCCGGATGGCCGCGACGTCGAGCTTCCCCGCGCCGCGGCGGGGCAGACGGTCCACGGAGATGGTCCGGTCCGGTCGCGCATACTCACGCAGCCCGGCCAGTGCGTGGTCGGCGATTTCCGCTCCCTCGACGACGGCGACGACATGTGCGTCGACGAAACCGACCCACGCCTCACCGCCGCCGAGACCCGCGCGCACGACCCTGAGCACCTCGGCAAGGTCTACCCGACGCCCTTGGACCTTGACCTGGTCGTCGAAGCGCCCGTCGACGTAGAGCTGGTCCGAGACGACTCGCACCCGGTCGCCCGTGCGAAACCCCTGGTCACCCAAGACCGGGCCGTGGACCAGCTCAATCTCCGCAACCTCGGCGAAGTGTCGCTGGTTGAGGCTCGGGTCGACGTACCCCTCAATCACCTGGGGCCCGAACAGGACCAGCTCGTGCTCACCGTCGTGCTCTGCCAGGCCGAGCTGGATGCCGGGAAGCGGACGTCCGATCGGGACGCTCTGCTCGGCAGACGTCCACCCGTCACCGCACTCGAACTCGGTCGCGGTGATCGTGGCCTCTGTCGGCCCGTAGGCGTTGACCACCGTTGCGGACGGCGCGGTGTCGATCAGGGAAAGGGCCACTTCGGTCGGAAGGATCTCACCACCGAGCACGACCAGACGCAGCCCCTTGAGGTCCGCGGGCTTGAGCTGCCGCAGTCGCATCGCGTGGCGGATCGTGGAGGGGACGCAATCCAGCGCCTGAATGTCGTAGTCCCGGAGCGTGGCCCCCAGACGCAGCAGCCGGGCCGGGGGAACGTGGACCAGGCAGCATCGGGTGACGAGGCACTGGATGAGGTTGGAGTAGTACGGGTCGAAGTAGGAGTGGTAGACCTGCGCCAGGTTCCAGCCGGGCCGGACACGCGGGGCACTCGCCAGGTGCTCCACGAGCGGGGTGAGGTTCGCGGCAGTGATCCCGACCAGCTTGGGAGCAGCAGTCGAGCCCGACGTACCGAGTACATAGTCGAAGCCGGCGGCATCCACAGGACCGCGGGCAACAGACCGGACCTCGACCCTTCCCCCGGTCGTGGACACGAATGCGGCCACCGGCAGCTGGCGAGCCAGCTGCGTCTGGTCGGTGCCCCGAGGCCAGCTGACGAACGTCGCCTCGTTGAGACCGGCCGCTAACAGGACTGTCGCGTCGACGTGGGAGGACTCCGGAGGCGCCTCCCAGACCACGCTGTCACCCGGCGCCACGCCTGCCTCGCGGAGGCGACTCGCCAGGGCACGGGCGCGGGCGGCCAGCTCCCGGAACGAGACGGTCGCTGCCGCGTCGCGGATGGCGGGCCGGTCGTCCATCGCGGCCTGCTCGAGCATGGTTGCGAAGATCGACATCACGTCGAACCACTCCGCGCGCACAGCTCGGTCAGCGTGCCGAGCGTCGGATCGTCCAGGAAGGTGTCGAGGTCGAGCTCGGCGTCGTCAGACGACTCCAGGATCTCCACGAGCTCGACGAGTGCAAGAGAGTCTCCGCCGGCCTCGAAGAAGTCCGTGGTCGCGTCGACGGGCGCGTTCTGCCCGAGGACGATGCTCCAGGCCTCGACGACGTGCTCAGCGGGCCGGGTCATCAGCGTTCTCCTTGCTCGCGGTCGTGCGTTGGTTGGGTCGAGCCGCGTCGTCGACGACAGCGCGCAGCAACGTCTCCACATCTGGACGCGCCAGAATCCCCCTGGTCCACAGTGCGGTTGCTGAGCGGACGCCTGCGTTCACGTGGAGCCCTACGTTGTGCCGCGCGGTGCCAGCGGCGGCCGGTTCGTGCACCCGCCAGCCGATGTGGGTGTCGACGACCGGGTCGACGCAGTTGAGGGTGACGTGAGGCGCCGGTCGACTTGCGATGTCTCCTTCTCCCAGGATGAAGTACTCGTGGGGCAGGAAGCCGTGCTTCAGTGCAGCCACCACGGCGGCCGTTCGTTCCGACCGCGCGGCGCTCGGTGAGGCGGGACACGGTACGACGATCTTGCTGGTCAGGTATCCGATCGTGGCCTGGTCCTCGGCGCTCCGGCGCCGGTGGAACGGCATCAGGAACGCTGAGTCCCGCTGCAGGAACGATGCCAGCGCCGCGGAGAACACCTGCGCCTTCCGGATCGCGTTCAGCCGGCCTGGAGACGATCCGTTCGGGCCTGGCCCCTGACCCGCCGCCACCATCGCGCGGTCGACCTCGCACGTGGCACCGCCGTGCAGCTCCGGGACATCGGCGAACAGCCCTGGCGGGCTCGGGTAGGCAGAGATCCCCGCGCCCGACGGGTCCAGCGCACGTCGCCAGTGGGCAACGGCAGCGGCCCCTTTCTCTGTGGACAGCAGCTCCTTCTCGCGCCGATAGAAGACGCGCACGTCGGAGGTGGCATCAACCGTCTCCCCGTCCAGCAGGCGCACGAGCTCGGAGACGAGAAGGTCGAGGGACGCTGCATCGCAGATGCTGTGATCAAGCGCTACACCGAGGTGAGTTGCGGTTGGCCCGCGCACCAGAAGGGCCCGCTTGAGGTGACGGGCGCCGGGGGCGAACGTGGCACCCAGCATCTCCTGGTGCGACGCGGTGATGTCGGCGCCGTCATCGTCGCGCTCCAGGGGCCATTCGGTGTCGGCGTGGTACCCGACCCGAGGGGCCTCGCTGAGGTCGTAGGAGCAGCGGAGAGCGCTGTGCCGGGCCGCCAAGTCTTCCAATGCGGCTGTCACCTCGGACAGCCCCAGCCGTCGCTCGCAGGAGAGCCACGCCGCGCAGGGCGGCTTCCAGTAGCCGGTCGCGGCGAACTCGACCAGCCGCCCGTACTGGTTCCAGCCGAACTCGTCCTGGATCGCCACGGCCCGCCCTGGTATTCGTTCCATGTCACGCCGCGGGCAGGTCGTCGATCGCCTGCACCAACAGGCAGGCGAGAGTCTCACCGGCACTCTCGTCCGAGGTGTAGGACCTCGCGAGACTGGCGGCGCCGGACATGAAGAGGCACTCGAGGGCCGCGAGGAGATGCGGATCGTCGACCGCTGAGGCGGATACCAGAGCCACCAGGGCCGTTGACCACCAGACGGGGTCGGGCGCTCTCGTCCTCGAGGCCAGGACCAGATCGTCCAGCCAGCCCTGGCGCTGCCCCCAGTCCGCGGTGTACTCCTCGCGGGCCTGGTCTGCGGCTCGGCGCAGTACCGCTTCTGGGGGGATGGCGCGGCGTACGCCGGACACGGCTGCACGCGCGGACGTCTGTCCGACAACGCGGGCGACGTGCGGCGGCTGCCCATTCGCGCGGAGAAAGGCCCGCACGGACTGGAACACCTCGTTGACGATCGGCTGGATGGTCTCCCAGCTGCGATGGCGGTGCGCCTTGACGCCAAGGTCGACCTTGGCGATCCGATCGAGCCCGCTGAGCGCGTGCAGGCTGATGTGCACATCGATCCCGTAACCCGCCTGCGCCTGGGTGAGTCCCTGCTCCAGCACCGTCGCGGCGAAGCTCCCCGACAGGCACATCTCGCCGCCGATCGGCTGCGACATGTCCGTGCCAGTCACGTGGTACACGAGCGGCCGGGCGACCAGGTTCGTCAGTGGTCCGCCCTGGGACGTGACGTACTGCGGCATCGCGAAGTCGGCCTCGTTGTCCGTGCACGCACGAAGCAGGGCCGGCACCCACTCCGGTGACGCGGACAGCAGGTCCGCGTCCAGGAACACCACGTGCGAGGCTTCCAGCTCCAGGGCTCGCGTGATCGCTGCGAAGACCACGTTTCCCTTGCCGGGTGCCGGGACCTCGACGACGGCCTTGTCACTGCGCGTCGGCGTGGACAGGAACTGGTCGGCGGTGCCGTCCTCCGACGCGTTGTCGCCCAGCAGCAGGTGAGTCCGGGCGGCCCCGAGCAGGCCAAGCCCCTCGTCGGCGATCCGCGCCACGTTCTGGATGGTCGCGACCTCATTGCGAGCTGGGATCGCGCAAACGACGTCAAGGGACACGGACGGCACTCCTCAGCTCGGAGCCAAAGGTCGACAGCAACGCACCCGGAAAGGAGTGGCCGCGGGGCAGATGGCCTTCTGCGTCGACCAGGACGGCGCCGGCGTCGCTGCTGGCGGCCATCACCATGAAGGCGTCCCCGCAGCGGATGTCGCTGACGTCGAGCACCGGACGGTGGTCGATCCGAGACGGACCGCTGACCCGGTACGTCGCCGGCGAGTCCTGACGCACCAGCACCCCTGCACTGACGAGACCACCCAAATGGGAGTTGCGTCGGCGGTAGACGGTCTCAGTGATCGTGCTCTCGCCGTCGGCAAGCGCCATGAAGGCGCTCCAGGCTGGTGCCAGGTCCGTCGGGAACCCCGGGTACGGCGAGGTCGTCACCGAGGTCGGACGAGGTGCCTCGCCGTCGACCCGGAGCAGCAGGTCGTCACCGTCGGTGAGCCAAGTGACTCCAGCGTCGGCGAGCGCCGAAAGGAAGCCGGGGGAGAACCGGGTTCCCGCTCCGCCTCGCAGGACGACGTGACCGGTGCGTGCGAGCCCCATCAGGGCGTAGGTCCCCACCGCAATCTCGTCCAGGGGAAGGTGCCTGGTATGGCTGCCACCCGTCCGAGTCGACCGTCCGATGACCTGGGCGCGGTCGCCGTCCAGGACGATCCCCGCACCCAGAATGCGAAGCACTGCTGCCAGCTCGCTGACCTCGGGACCGGTGTTGATCCCGACTATCTCCGACGGGGAGTCGGCCATGCTCGCGACCAGGAGGGCACTGGCGCTGGCGCCCACACTCGAAGTCCGACCGTTCGCGCGGACGTCGAGTTGCACACCACGCGGAGTCTCGGGAAAGGACAACAAGAGCTCGGTAGATGACACCGCCTCGACCGTTCCGCCGGCTGCCCGGACGACCTGCAGGTGCAGGTCGATCGGCCGATCTGCGAAGGAGCACCCGCCGCCCACCCTCAGTGCGGCCCACCCCGTTCCGGCCGCGAGGGCGACCGCCTGGCAGATGCTGATCCGCGATTGGCAGGCGGAGTCGGACAACCTGGTAGGTCGCGGGGTGCCGCGGACCGTGACCACGTGCGCTGACTCCTCCACCTCGAGCCCCGCACTCCTGGCCAGCCCGACTGCACGACGACGATCCTCAGTGGCGGGGGTGCCGCGGAGGGTCAGGGCAGAGTCGCCGAGCAGGTACCACGCGCACGCCACGTGGTTGAACACGTTCTTGCTGAAGCATGCGGCCACGTCGACGGTCGTCGCCGCGGTCGGCCGTGCGCCCCGGAAAGTGGCGGTCATGCGCCCTGTCCCGCCAGTGATGCAATCGCCCGCCGACGAAGGGGCTGGTACTGCACGAGCGCCGCGCGGGCCGTCCCGACATTGGCGGCCGTCGCTGCGGCCACCCCCGGCGCCACCTCATCGCACGGACCAGCCGCGCGGGCGAGCAGCTCGACCTGGCAAGCTCGCTCGAGCGCGACCATCCACCAAGCCGCTTCTCCTACCGATCCACCGACAGTGATCAGGCCGTGGTGCTTGAGGATCATCGCCTTGTGGGCGGCCAGCGATGAAGCAAGCCCCTGGACACCACGCTCGTCGAGCACCGGCCCGGTGTACTCGGCGTGGACGCCGAGGTCGTCGTAGAACGCGCACGCGTTCTGGTTGAGCGGCCGCAGCGGCTTCCCGAAGGCTGCGTAGGTGCGTCCGTAGAGACCGTGGGTGTGGGCCACGGAGACCGCGTCCACGCGAGCCCGGTGGATGGCGGAGTGAATCAGGAAGGCGGCCGTGTTGATCACGCCGTCTCCGGCGAGCACCCGCCCGCCGCCGTCGACGAGCACGAGGCTCTCGGGCGTCACCTCGCCGAAGTCGAGACCGAACGGCGTGACCCAGAAGGCGTCCGCGTGCTCCGCACTCTTGGCCGTGAGGTGACCTGCGACTCCCTCGTTGAGACCGGCGAGGAACAGCGCATGACACGCGATCGCCATCTCGCGTCTGATCCCGGCGTCGTGGAGCTCGTCCGCGCGCGGTGGGGTGATGTCACGGAAGTCGCGTCGTGAAGTGGTCGACGTCATGGCTCTCCTGAACTCCTGTGGGTCGGTGGGTGACTCAGTGATTCGTGCGGCCAGGCGATTTCGTGCGGTCGGGCGATGGAAGGTCCGGCAGGTCCGTTCCGTAGCGCGCTGCACCGGTGGGCCCGACGAGGGTGAGACAGCTGAAGTCCTCCAGCTCCCGCTCGGGCAGCCGGACCAGAGCGTCCAGGACCGGGGTCAGTAGGACTTCGTGGTGCGCCGGAGGTGCGGGGGCCCCGCCGTAGTCCAGGCGCGACGCGCGGACCCCGCCCAAGCGGACCGCGACGACGCGGGTGCGCGGGCTTGCCGCCTGCTTGGCGAAGTGCTCGACCACGCTCTTGCCGAAGGCGTACGCCTCCACTTGCCGTGGTGACGACTCGCCCGTCGCCGTGTCGCTCCGTTGCTGGCCCGCCTCCATGTCGTACACCCGGATGCTTGAGGCGAGCACGACTGTCGGCACCCCGACGTCCCGTGCGGCGGCGACGACCCGAACCCCCAGGGCCGTGCTGTCGGCGAGCGCCTCGAGGGTGGCCCGGGGACTTGCTTCGCCCGCGAGGTGGTAGACGACTGCTGCCTGGCGGAACAGCGCCCGGAGGTCGGCCGTGCGGAGATCCGCCTCGACCCAGCGCACGCCGGTCAGTCCCGCCCTCGGCGCGTCGGGTGTGCGCCGGTCGACGGCGAGCACCGGCATCATGGCGCTGGCCGCGAGCGCCTCGCACAGGGACGCACCAATGCGACCGGCAGCCCCGGTCACGACGGCGTGCACGTCGTCCTCAACGGCCACGGCCTGCCGTCGCGAATACGTCGTCCACCCCACGTGCCTCCCACGCCGGTGGTGGCGCCTGCGCCGGGTCGGCGCGCGGGAACTGAGTGGACGGACGTGGTGCGTGACAGAGCCGCAGGAGGTGCTCGCGCGGCCACTGCAGGTCAACGGCGACCCCGTCCCTCAAGTGTGCGAGGGCCACCGCGGCGTTGAGGAGCGCCACGTGCTCGGCCGCGCCGGCGGCGGTGTCGAGCGACACGAAGCCCTGAGTGCGGGTGCCGACGGTCACCGCGGCCGGCGTTGCCGTGTGCCCGGTCTCGAGCACGAGCTCGTAGCCGGCGTACAGCCCGCGTCGGTGCAGAGAAAGCACAGCCTCGACCATGCTCGGCGAGAACCACGTGCTCGGCCGGCCGTCCAGGCACCTGGCGACCGCCTGCCGGACATCGGCGGCCGGTCGGACGACGGCCGTCGGACCGTACCGAGCGAGGACTCGGGTCAAACCTTTGCCCAGCCGGAGGTCGTCCGTCGAGAGCAGGAGCGGCCGGTGCTCCGGGAACCACCACAGGACCTGCCACGGGTCGGCTTCGGGTCGCCGGCCGGCGAGTTCGACAGGTGCGGCTCTTCGATGGCGTGCGCGCGCGACCCGGACCAGCCGGGGCGCGACCGCCATGGGGAAGAACCCGAGGCAGGCGGCGGCAAGGATCGTCGCGTCGTCTGTGACGCCGCCTACCGCTACCGGATGGTCGTCCGAGGGTGCAACGGCGAGCGCAGCGAACGGCTCCACTGCCGTGCGTGTCCGCTCACCGAAGGCCGAGTGCAGAACCACGCTTGGCCTCCCCGTGCTCGACGACGTAGGACCAGCTCTGGCGGACGTGGTCCGGCAACACCGGCGACGCGATGTCGCCTCGGGCCGAGTAGGTCGCGATGCGCGGCACCTCGCTCCAGACCTGGTCGCGCACCGCCTCCAGCTCCGGGAACTCGTCCGGGGTCTGGGCGGGCGTATTGGCCGGATCCACGACGATCACGTCGTCCGGGTAGTGGCGCTGGAAGGTCAGCAGTGCCCGCAGCCGCAGGTGCGGCCGGGTCACCAAGGCGATCACGCGTGGCGGGGCAACCGCGGCCGCGAGGATCGGAGCGGCGTACTGAGCGTTCTGCAGCGTGTTCGAGGACCTGACCTCCAGCAGCACGCGGTCCGGATCGACGCCGCGCTCGACCATGTCGGATGCCAGGACCGCTGCTTCGGTGCGCTCCCACCGGCCGGTGAGCCTGCCGTGCCCACCGACGCACATGACGACCCCGGCGCCGGTCGCGTGCCATAGATCCGCGGCACGCGCAGCGGTGCCCCGGTCGCTGTTGCCCAGGGCGAGGACGACATCCAGCCTCCGCACGGGAGCAGACCTTCGCGTGAGAAGTCCATGGAGCATCCGCAGATCTCTCTCGTCGATCATCAGGATGCCCCCAACGTCTGGCCTCAAGTTCGCGCCGAACTTGACTTGCCCTCCGCGTCCGGGGCTCAAACACATGGCGTCTGGCCGGGCGTGTCCCACTCACTGCGCAGCCGCTTGGTAAGGCCGCACCGGCGAGCTCCTCAGAGAGCTCACCATCGACACCGACGCGACCACCAAACCCCTGGAAATGACGAACTCCCGAACCCACATCCGTGGGTTCAGGAGTCCGCGATGTCTTGAGACATCACAGTGTCGGGGTGACAGGATTTGAACCTGCGGCCTCGTCGTCCCGAACGACGCGCGCTACCAAGCTGCGCCACACCCCGAAGGCCGAGGGAAGTCTACCGGGTCACTTCGGACACTCCGTACGGGGTTTCAGAAGGGCCGGGGGAGCAGGGCGAGCAGGGTTGCCTCGGGTCGACAGCACAGTCGGATCGGGGCGTACGGCGAGGTGCCGGCCCCGGCGGAGACGTGCAGCCAGGAGCTCCGCAGGTCTCCGGGTCGTGAGTCAGCGGGGTGTCGATGCAGGCCCTTGGCGCGGCCGGTGTCGAGGTCGCAGTTCGTGACGATCGCGCCCTTGACGGGCAGGCACACCTGGCCGCCGTGCGTGTGCCCGGCAAAGGTGATGTCGTAGCCGTCGCGGGCGAACTGGTCCAGCACCCGGAGGTACGGCGCGTGCGCGACGCCGATTCGCAGGTCCACGTCGGCGGGAGCCTGGCCGGCGACGGCGGCGAGGTCGTCGTACCCCAGGTGCGGGTCGTCGACGCCGACGAAGGCGAGCGAGGTGCCGGCGACCTCGAGACGCGCGGAGGTGTTGGTCAGGTCGGTCCAGCCGTGCCTCTCGAAGGCGACGCCGAGGTCTTGCCAGGGGAGCTTGGGGGTGTGCACGTTGCGATGGCCGTCGTCGGGCAACAGGTACCACAGCGGGTTGCGCACCGTCGGGGCGAAGTAGTCGTTGGAGCCGAACACGAACACACCGGGCACGTCCAGAAGGCCACCGAAGCCTTCGACGAGCGGCTCCACCGAGTCCTGGTGGGCGAGGTTGTCGCCGGTGTTGATCACCAGGTCCGGCTCGAGCCTGGCCAGCGACGCCAGCCAGCGTCGCTTCATCCCCTGGTACGGCGCCAGGTGCAGGTCGCTGATGTGCAGCACCCTCAGCGGTCGGTGGCCAACCGGGAGTGCCATCACCTCGACTCGTCGTACGACGAAGTTCCGGACCTCGATACCGGCGGAGTACGCGAGAGTGCCCAGCCCCGCGAGTGCGCCGAGCCCCGCGCCGTACCCGACGAAGCGGCCGACATCGCGCCCCACCGAATGCAGCCGCCGCGAAACGGGCCCGGAAACCAGGTGGGGGTCCATGCGGCAAGGCTGCCACAATGACATCCATGGGTGTCTTGAAGGACCAGCTGCGCACCGACCTCACCACCTCCATCAAGGCCCGCGACGCGCTGCGCTCCTCCACGCTACGGATGGTGCTCTCGGCGATCACCAACGCCGAGGTCGCGGGCAAAGAAGCTCGGGAGCTCAGCGACGAGGACGTGCTGGGCGTGCTGACCAGCGAGTCCAAGAAGCGGCGCGAGGCCGCCGAGGCGTACGACGAGGCCGGGCGCGTCGAGCAGGCCGCCAAGGAACGTTCTGAGGCCGAGGTGATCGCCGGCTACCTGCCCGAGCAGCTCAGCGAGGACGAGATCACCGCACTGGTCTCGGCCACGATCGACGAGCTGGGCGTCCGCGACGACGGCATGCGAGCGATGGGCCGGGTCATGGGTGCGTTGCAACCGAAGACCAAGGGCCGGGCCGACGGCGGGATCGTGGCTGCGACCGTGCGCGCGCAACTGGGTGCCGGAGCCTGAGCAGTCCGGTCGGTCGGTCTGCCGGGTCGGAGCGGTTCAGCCGCCCGATGAGGGATAGAGCGTGACGGTCGACCCGCGGCTGATGCGATCGCCCGGTGGCGGACTGGTGTCGGCAACCGTGCCGCGGCGTTCCTCGGAGTCGCGGCGCTCACCGACGCTGACGTAGAACCCGGCGCCGGCCAGGATCTGCGCGGCCCGGCGCTGTGACAGGCCGACGACATCGGGGATCTCCACTTCGATCACCCCGTCGTCCGCGGATCGCGAGGGCGTGGTGAAGTCCTCGTCCGGCAGGTCGTCCTGGACGGCGCGCATCGCCTCCGCCCACATGGGTCCGGCGACGGTGGAGCCGAACGCCTGCCCGATGATGCGTCCGCCGACACTCCTGCCGTTGAGACTGAGCCACCTGCCGTTCTCGTCGATGCCCGCGATCATCGACGCGGTCGAGAGGGTGGGCGTGTAACCGTTGAACCAGACAGCCTTGTTCTCACTGATCGTCCCGGTCTTGCCCGCAGCCGGCTTGTTCAGCGCCAGCGCCGCGCCGAAACCGCCGGGCGCGAGCACTCCTTCCAAGATGACGTTGACGGTGTCTGCCGTCGACTCCAGCATCACCTGCTGGCACCGCTTCGGGTAGTTCTTGAAGACCTTGCCGCCGCTGTTGAGGATCTGGGTGACGGGACGGTTCTCGCAGCTCTTGCCTCTGGCCGCGAACGTCGCGTAGGCGGCGGCCATCTCCAGCGGGCTGACACCCGCGGCGCCGAGGACGAACGACGGCACGCGTTCGTGGTCTGGATCGGTGAGGTCGACGCCCATGGCCTTGGCCAGCGCGTACGGCTCACACAGCCCGGTCTTCTTCTCGAGCTGGGCGAAGTAGGTGTTCACCGACTGGCGTGTGCCGCTGATCATGTTGAAGGTGCCGTGGCCCGTGGAGTTGCCCAGGTTCCACGCCGATGTCACCGGGTAGGGGCCGTCGCATGTCGCAAAATCGTTCTGCGGGATGCTCATCCGCTCGGGCGACTTGAACTTCGTCCCGGTGGACAGTCCTTGCTCGAGCGCTGCGGCGAGGACGAACACCTTGAAGGTCGAGCCGGCCTGGAAGCCGTTGGAGTCGCCGTACTGGCTGTCGACCACGTAGTTGAGGAAGGTCTGGCCCTTCTTCCTGTCGCGTCCCATCGGCCGGGACTGGGAGGTCGCCAGCACCTCACCCGTGCCCGGCTGGACCATCGCGAGCGCGCCGATGGCCTGGTCGTGTGCGTTGACGGCCGCGTCGGTGGCCCGGTCCGCGGCACGCTGGTAGGCCAGGTCGACGGTGGTCTTGACGGTCAAGCCACCGTTGTTGAGTAGCTGGGTCCGGGCGGCGACGGTCTTGCCCAGCGACGGATCCGACAACAGGTAGCGGCGCGCGTAGTCACAGAAAAAGGGAGCCTTGGTGCTGACGCACCCGTTGCGGCTCTTGCTGACCTTGAGCCCGAGCGGCAGCTGGGTCAGTTTCTGCGCCGTGGCCCGGTCGATCACCTTGAGCGTCCCCATGCGGTTCAGTACGACGTTGCGGCGGGCCAACGCGCGGTCCTTGAAACGGGTGGGGTCGAAGCCGACCGGGTTCTTGACCAGCCCGGCCAGCGTTGCTGCCTGCCATGTGTTGAGCTGGCTGGCGTTGACCGAGAAGTAGTGCCTGGCAGCCGCCTGGACGCCGTAGGCGCCGTCACCGAAGTAGGCGAGGTTGAGGTAGCGCTCGAGGATCCAGTCCTTGGAGTAGTTCTGCTCGAAGGCGATCGCGTGCCGCAACTCCTGGATCTTGCGCTGGTAGGTGTTCTCGGTGGCAGCCTTCCGCTCCGCCTCGGTGCGCGCCTGCGTGAGCTGGGTCATCTTGGCCATCTGCTGGGTGATGGACGAGCCACCCTGCGTGCCGCCGTCGGAGGTCTGGTTGTTGACGAAGGCACGCAAGGTGCCCTTCACGTCCAGCGCGCCATGCTCGTAGAAGCGGTAGTCCTCGATCGCGATGACCGCGCTCTTCATGATCGGCGAGACCCGGGCTAGCGGGACGTTGACCCGGTTCTCGTCGAAGAAGGTCGCCAGCAGGTTCCCGTTTCGGTCCAGCACGCGGGAGCGCTGGGCCAGCGGCGCCGCCTCCAGCTCGGCCGGGAGGTTCTGCATCGACCGGGCGGTGGCGTCGGCGCCGTACCCGATGGCGGTGACCAACGGCATGGCGAGGGCTGCGGCGAGGATGCCGAGGACCACAGACACGGCGACGATGACCAGCAGATGTGAGACCACTTTGCCGAAGGACACGTGGGGACGACGGCGACGCGGCATATCACAAGTCTAGGGGGCGCGAGGTGGAAACCCGCCCAGACGACCGGGGCGAACTAGTCATTTCGGACTATACGAGAATGACACCCATGGGTCTGTATCGAGACTCCGATTGTCTTTACTCTCAAAGTGGGTTGAAAACGGACGTATCGGGGCGAGCCGCTAAAAAGCCCAGGACCTGAACTTTTGGAGGGAACATGTCCTGGAACGAGATGTGGGCGAACGTGGCCCTATGTCAGAAGTCATCACCGGATGAGCTGTTTGTCCGGGGAGCCGAGCAGCACAAGGCGAAGACCGTGTGCGGGGCCTGTCCCGTGCGGGCCGAGTGCCTGGCTGAGGCTCTCGACAACCAGATCGAGTGGGGTGTCTGGGGTGGGCTCACCGAACGTGAGCGACGCGCCCTGCTGCGCAAGCGGCCGAACGTCATCTCGTGGCGCGACCTGCTCGAGACTGCGAAGTCCGAGCACGAAGAGCTGGCAGGCGCGGTCGAGACTGCCTGACCACTAGCCGACCGAACCGTCGGCTGAGTCGTCGGCCGTTCGCTCCGGTGCTCCCCGGTGGTCGTCAACGGTGGTCATCATCGGTGGTCATCAACCGTGGTCATCCATTGGGTCATCAACCTGGGCACCGAGCAGGTCGCCGATGCGCCGCAGGCCGTCGAGGTCGTGTACGTCGGTCGACAACGCCGGCAGCACCGCGGTAGGTACGTCGGGATGGCTGGCCGCGAAACGCCTGGTCAACCGCTGCTCGCGCTCGACGACGACCGAGCGGTCGGCGTGCAGCCGGAGCAGCCCTGCGGTCAGTCCATGGTCCTCACCTGAGGCCCGAAGCCGCTCGAAGCCGGCCATCGCGGTGCTGGCCGAGAGGTCGCCCGCTGGGCTGGTGCTCGCGCGGTTGACCACCAAGCCGGCCAACGGCATCCGCTCCTGACGCAGTCGCTCGACGAAGTACGCCGCCTCGCGCAGCGCGTCGGGCTCCGGTGCCGCGACCACCAGGAACGCCGTACGCCTGTCCTGGAGCAGCTCGAACGTGCGCAGTGCCCGCTGGCGGAAGCCACCGAAGAGTGTGTCGAAGGCTGCGACGAACGCCTTCATGTCCCGCAGGACCTGGGCCCCGATGATCTTGGTGACCGCGCTGGTGACCATCCCGAAGCCTGCCGTCATCATCCGCGCCGGACCACGCGCCGGTGCCGTCAGCAGCTTCATGAACCGGCCGTCGAGGAAGCTGGAGAGCCGCTCGGGTGCGTCCAGGAAGTCCAGGGCGCTGCGCGACGGTGGGGTGTCGACCACGATCAGGTCCCACCGCCCGGTCTTGCGGGCGTCCTTGTCGAGCTGGCCGAGCTTCTCCATCGCCATGTACTCCTGCGTGCCGGCGAAGGAGCTGGAGACGGCGATGTAGAACGGGTTGTCCAGGATCTGCTGGGCCTTCTCCGGGCTGGCCTGGCTCTGCACGACCTCGTCGAAGGTCCGCTTCATGTCCAGCATCATCGCGTCGAGCGAGCCACCTGCCGACGAGTCGATCCCGGGCACCGGCCGGGGAGTGTTGTCGAGTGCCTCGATTCCCATCGACTGTGCCAACCGTCGGGCTGGATCGATGGTGAGCACCACGACCTTGCGACCGCGCTCGGCAGCGCGCAAGGCCAGCGCAGCCGAGCTGGTCGTCTTGCCGACCCCGCCGGACCCGCAGCACACGATGATCGCCCGGCCGCGGTCGTCGAGCAGGGCGTCGACATCGAGCACCAGGTCCGGATCGTGCGTCGCGACGAGAGGGCCGATCCGGGCCCGTGCATGGCTGCTCTGGTGGGTGACGGCCCGGGCGGCCTTCGCGGCGTTCATGCCAAGCCCTCCTCGGTCAGCACCTCGGCCAGCTCGTAGAGGCCGGCCATGTCGATACCTCCGGGCAGCAGGGGGAGCTCGTAGGAGGGGACGTCCAGCTGGTCGACGAGCGCGCGTTGGGCGTCCTCGAGGCGTCGGCGCTCGGCGTGGTGCCTGCCCTCCTCGATGAGAGCGTCCACGAGCGCGACCTCGGCAGGGATGCCCACCTTGTCCAGGCTCGTGACCAGCTCGCCCCGGTCCATGGTGTTCTCGAGCAGCTGCTCGCGCTCCTCGGCGTCGAGGTCCCGGGGGCGAACCATGTTCACGACCACCCCTCCGACCGGGAGGCCCCCCGCTGTCAGTTCGGCGATGCCGTCACCGGTCTCCTGCACCGGCATCTCCTCGAGCACGGTCACCAGATGGATCGCCGTACGGCTGGAGCGAAGCAGCGTGGTCACAGTGTCGGCCTGCGCCTTGATCGGACCGACCTTGGCCAAGCCCGCGAGCTCGCTGTTGACGTTGAGGAACTGCGCGATGCGTCCAGTCGGGGGTGCGTCGAGCACGATCGCGTCGTAGTGCCGGGCCCCCTTGTTGCGCCGGTTGCGCTTGGCGGCCTCGTACACCTTGCCGGTCAGGAGCACGTCTCGAACGCCCGGCGCGATGGTGGTCGCGAACTCCACGACACCGAACCGGTCCAGGGCCTTTCCGGCACGTCCTAGCCGGTAGTACATGGCGAGGTACTCCAGCAGCGCCGACTCGGCGTCGATGGCCAGCGCGTAGAGGTCGCCCGCCCCGGAGGTGCTTCCGCGCGCGATCAGCCGTTCCTCGTAGGGCAACGGGGAAACGTCGAACAGCTGAGCGATCCCCTGGCGGCCCTCGACCTCGCACAGAAGCACGGTCTTGCCGCGAGCGGCCAGCGCCAAGGAGAGTGCTGCCGCGACGGTGGTCTTGCCGGTGCCGCCCTTGCCGGTCACGATGTGCAGCTGTACGCCGGGGAAGTGCGGCTGCCCCGCGGGTGCAGTGCTCGTTGGCTGGGCGGGCATGCCCCGAGAGTAGCCGCGCGGAAGCCTCGGTCCCGGGTGACCTCAGGCACACTCCCGGGCACGCGCCCTGCGCGTGGCCGTGGCAGGATCGCCCTGGCTGGAGGTGGGTTCATTGGACAAGGTTGTGGCGAGTGCGACCGAGGCGGTTGCTGACATCCCGGACGGCGCCACGCTGTCGGTGGGTGGGTTCGGTCTGTGCGGGGTCCCGTCGGTGCTGATCGAGGCGCTGCTCGAGGCCGGCACGACCGACCTGGAGGCGGTGTCGAACAACTGCGGTGTCGACGGCTGGGGGCTGGGCCGGCTGCTGGCGGAGAAACGGCTGCGGCGGATGGTGTCCTCCTACGTCGGGGAGAACAAGGAGTTCGCCCGGCAGTACCTGCACGGTGAGCTCGAGGTCGAGCTGACGCCCCAGGGCACGCTGGCCGAGCGGATGCGCGCCGGGGGTTCCGGGATCCCGGCCTTCTTCACCGCCACCGGTGGTGGCACCCAGGTCGCCGAGGGCGGCCTGCCGTGGAGGTACGACGACTCAGGCAACGTGACTGTCTCTTCGCCACCGAAGGAGACCCGTGACTTCGGCGAAGGTGCGGATCGTCGGGAGTACGTCCTGGAGCAGGCGATTGTCGCCGACTTCGGGTTGGTGCGTGCCTGGAAGGGCGACCGGCACGGCAACCTCGTCTACCGCGACTCGGCTCGCAACTTCAATCCCCTCGCCGCGATGTGCGGGCGGTTGACGATCGCGGAGGTCGAGCATCTCGTGGAGCCCGGTGAGCTGAACCCCAACGACGTGCACACTCCCGGTGTGTTCGTGCAGCGAGTGGTGCCGCTCACGCCGGAGCAGGCCGCGGACAAGCGGATCGAGAAGCGGACGACGCGGCCCCGGAGCGAGCCGCCGTCGGACGAGGTGCCTGCTGGCGGCGCAGCGGCCGGGATCGCCGAGGGTGGTGAGTGAGATGAGCCAAGGACACGGATGGACTCGCGAGGAGATGGCAGCGCGCGCTGCCTCGGAGCTGACCGATGGTTCCTACGTGAACCTCGGCATCGGGCTGCCGACGTTGGTGCCCAACTACGTCGACGACGACGTCGAGCTGGTGCTGCAGTCCGAGAACGGCATCCTCGGTGTCGGGGCTTACCCCTATGAGGGCGATGAGGACGCTGACCTGATCAACGCCGGCAAGGAGACCGTCACCCTGCGCAAGGGCGCGTCGTTCTTCGACTCCGCGACCAGCTTCGGGATGATCCGGGGCGGCAAGATCGACGCCGCGATCCTCGGCGCCATGCAGGTCTCTGCGTCCGGCGACATCGCGAACTGGATGATCCCGGGGAAGATGGTCAAGGGCATGGGCGGCGCCATGGACCTGGTCCACGGCGCCAAGCGGGTGATCGTGCTGATGGAGCACAACGCCAAGGACGGCTCCTACAAGATCGTCAACGAGTGCTCGCTGCCCTACACCGGCCGCGCTGTCGTACAGCGGATCATCACCGACCTGTGCGTCCTCGACATCACCGAGAAGGGCCTCGAGCTCGTCGAGCTCGCGCCCGGTGTCACCGAGGACGAGGTCCGCGAGAAGACCGAACCCGATATCACTGTCTGAGGGTCACGATTCGCGGGCGCGGGGCACAACGACCCTCGAGCCACAAACTCAGTCGCCGATCGCCTCCAGCACGAACGGCCACGCGGCTGATCCGGGCTCGATCACCTCGAAGTGACCGCCCGGGACCTCGTGCAGCCGCACCCACGGGTGTGCGGCGACGAGGCCACGACTCAGGGAGACCGGTACGTCGACGTCGTCCTCGCCGTGCACGAGGACGATCTCGGCCGCCGGTCGGCGTTGGAACAGGACCTTCGGGTCGGCCCGGTCCGGATCGGCGCCGTCCAGGAACGCCTGCGTCGCGTTGCTGCCGAGGCCGAACCGGATCGCCTCCTTCAGATCGCACACGGGTGCCAGCGCGACGACGCGCTCGATCGGCAGCCCGGTCGTGGCCAGCCACAGCGCGAGGTGTCCGCCGGCGGAGTGGCCCGTGACGACCAGTGGCCCTGGGGTGATCGCGATCGAAGCGAGCAACTCGGGCAGGCGCTGAACAGCCAGCAGCACGTCCTCCCCGGTGACCGGCCAGCCGCCTCCACCCCGAACCCGGCGGTACTCCGGCGTCGCCACGACGTGCCCCTCCTCGTCTGCGAGTGCCCGCGCCATCGGACGGGTGTGCCGGCGGTCGTACTCGACCTTCCAGAACCCTCCGTGGATGAGTACGACGACCCGGCCGCCCGGCCCGACCGGGAGGGACCCGCCGGGCAGGTGCACGTCGATGACGGCGTCGTCGTGCTCGGCGTACCGGAGCACCGCATCGGGCAGCATGGGCGCCACCGTAGTGCGCGGCAGTGTCCTGGGTTGGAAGTCCTCCGAGGAGAGACTTCCGACGCAGGACACTAGGGTGGCCGACATGACCAAGTGGGAATACCTGACTGCCCCTGTACTCGTGCACTCGACCAAACAGATCCTCGACAACTTCGGCTCCGAAGGCTGGGAGCTTGTCCAGATGGTGCCCGGCATGAATCCGGAGAACCTCGTCGCCTACTTCAAGCGGCCGGTCCAGTGAACACCCCTGAGGAGCGGCTGAGCGACCTCGGGCTCAGCCTGCCCGACGTGCCGAAGCCGGTGGCGGCGTACATCCCGGCCCTGCGCAGCGGCAACCACGTGTTCACAGCCGGCCAGCTGCCCATGCGCGAGGGGCAGCTGATGTTCGCCGGCAAGGTGGGCGGCGAGGTCAGCCAGGAGCAGGCGGTGGAGTGCGCTCGCCAGTGTGCGCTCAACGCGATTGCCGCGGTGCGCGCCGAGGTCGGCGAGCTGGCCTCGGTCAAGCGGATCGTCAAGGTCGTCGTTTTCGTGGCCTCGGCCCCCGACTTCACCGCTCAGCCGCAGGTCGCCAATGGCGTCTCCGAGCTGCTCGGTGAGGTCTTCGGCGAGGCCGGCCGGCACGCTCGCTCGGCGGTCGGCGTCTCCGTGCTGCCGCTGGACGCCCCGGTCGAGGTCGAGCTGATCGTGGAGGTCTGAGGAGTTGGTTCGGGTACAGCTCCCTCCACAGCTGGTGGCGGACGCGCGTGCCTTCGCCGACGGCAGCCGAGAGCCGGCCGAGCCGCGCAACGCTGCCACGGTGGTGCTCCTGCGGCCGGGGCCGGACGGGCCGGAGGTCTACCTGCTGCGTCGGCAGACCTCGATGGCCTTCGCCGGCGGGATGTGTGTCTTCCCGGGCGGGGGTGTCGACCAGCGCGACTTCGACCACGCGACCGCGTGGGCCGGTCCCGGGCCTGCCGAGTGGGCCGTACGGCTCGGGACCGACGAGGCCACCGCCCGCGCACTCGTGTGCGCCGCAGTGCGGGAGACCTTCGAGGAGTCTGGCGTGCTGCTGGCGGGCGAGTCTGCTGAGACCGTCGTCGCGGACACGACGGCCGAGGACTGGGAGAACGACCGCGCCGCGCTGGAGGCCCGCGAGCTCGCCTTCACCGACTTCCTGGAACAGCGTGGCTTGGTGCTGCGTACCGACCTCCTGGGCGTGTGGGCGGCCTGGCTGACCCCGGTCTTCGAGCCCCGCCGCTACCGGACGTGGTTCTTCGTGGCCGACCTCCCCGAGGGGCAGCGCACCAGGGACGTCTCGACTGAGTCCGACCAGGTGACCTGGCACCCGGCCATGCAGGCGGTGGCCGATGTCGAGCAGCTGCAGATGCTGATGCTGCCGCCGACGTACCTCACCTGTCTCGAGGTGGCGCAGTACGCCGACCCGGCCGCGGTGCTCGACGCGGCCCGCGACCGCAGCGTCGAGATCTTCATGCCGGAGGTCGAGCAGAACGACGACGGGGAGACCTTGTCGATCCCGCCTCGCTTCGAGGCTCTCCTGGCGACCCGGCCGAAAACAGGGTCGAATGCAGGGTCGTGAGCCGGTCGTGAGCTGGGCGTGAGCTGGTCGGGTGGGTCGTTCGGCGAGCGCGCGCACTGCGTGTTGGCGCCGAACGCGAACATGATGACCCTCGACGGCACCAACACCTGGATCCTGCGGGAGCCGGGCGCGGGGCGCTCGGTCGTGGTCGACCCCGGACCGCCGGACGAGTCACACCTCGAAGCCCTGGCGGAGCAGGCCGGCAACGTGGGCGTCGTACTCCTGACCCATCACCACCTCGACCACTCCGAGGCCGCGAAGGAGTTCGCCGAGCGGATGGGCTGCGGCGTACGCGCCCTGGATCCGAAGTACCGCCTCGGCTCGGAAGGACTCTCGGACGGTGACGTGGTCGAGGTGGACGGTCTCGAGATCCACGTCGTCGGCACCCCCGGTCACACGGCCGACTCACTCTCGTTCGTGCTCCCGGCCGAAAGCGCCGTCCTCACCGGAGACACCGTGCTGGGGCGTGGTACGACGGTGGTGGCCCATCCCGACGGACAGCTCGGCGCCTACCTCGACTCCCTCGACCGGCTGCACGCGCTGGCCGAATCCCGAGAGATCGGCACCATCTGGCCGGGACACGGGCCGGTGATCGATGACGCGCTCGGCGCTCTCGACTACTACATCGCCCACCGCGCGGAGCGGCTCGCCCAGGTCGAGTCGGCCATTGCCGAGCTCGGTGCGCAGCTACATCCCGAGGGGCTGGCCTCCGAGGGGATGGCCGCCGACGAGCTGCCGCGCCGGGTGGTGGAGATCGTCTACGCCGACGTCGACCCGATCCTCTGGGGGGCCGCCGAGCTCTCCGTCCGCGCGCAGCTGGCGCACCTCGCGCACCGCGACTGAAACCCCAACGCCTCGGGGGTCGGGCCGGGCATCGCTTGGGTGGATGTCCACTTTCAGCCATTGGCTGAACACCGTGACCTGCCGCGGGATACCTTGCGACTGTGCGCGAGAAGTTGGGCATGGTGGTGTTCGTCGTGCTGCTGGCCGCCGTCTGGGGCGTCGGATTCCTCTGGGTCCGCGGTGACCTGCCACCGGGCGCGGACAAGGCCGACGCGGTCAAGAGCACCCCGAGTGGGAGCGCCTCCCCGTCGGCGACAGCCCCGACCTCATCGCCCAGTGGGACGACGTACACCGGCAAGGTCAACCCGGCCGACGAGCGCCGGGAGGTCGACATCAACCCGGCGTACGTGCGCCCCCGGCCCCTCGCTCTGCCCCCGGTCGTCGCGTTCAGGATGGCCTCGTTCAACATCCTGGGCAGCAGCCACACCGGCCGGGGTGGTCACTCGCCGGGCATGGCCTCAGGAACGCAACGTGTCGGTGGCGCGATCGCCATCCTGAACCGCCACGCCATCAGTGTCGTCGGCTTCCAGGAGTTCCAGCCCGACCAGCGCGCGGCCTTCCAGCGGCAGGCGCCGGGCTGGGCGGTGTACCCAGGGCTCTCGTTGGGCCGGCGCGCCGGCGAGAACTCCGTTGCCTGGCGCGCCGACACCTGGCAGCTGGTGAAGCCTGGCCTCGTCAACATCCCGTACTTCAACGGGCGGATCCGTCCGATGCCCTACGTGTTGCTGCGCCATGCGCAGACTGGTGTGCTCGCCTACTTCTCCACGTTCCACAACCCCGCCAACATCGGGGGCAACATGCAGCAGCATCGCAACGAGGCGACCCGTCGCCAGATCCACCTGTTCAACCAGCTCGAGCGCACCGGCATCCCGCAGTTCGTCACCGGTGACATGAATGAGCGCGACGTGTACTTCTGCAAGGTCACCGGTGCGACACCGCTCATCGCCGCGGCAGGTGGCAGCAACGACGGCGGCTGCTCACCGCCGAGACCATCCCAGATCGACTGGATCTTCGGCAGCCCCAACGTGATCTTCACCGGCTTCGTTGCCGACCGCAGCCCCCTCGTCAGACGTACGACGGACCACCCGGTCGTGGTCACGACGGTGGCTGTGGACGCCCTGAAGTTCGCGAAGGCCTACCAGCCGCAACCGGTCATCAACCCGATCGGGTAGGCCGGTTCAGCGGGCGCGGCGCTTCATCCGCTCCACGTCGTGGATCACGACCGAGCGCGGCTCCAGCCTCAGCCAGCCGCGGGAGGCGAAGTCGGCCAAGGCCTTGTTGACCGTCTCGCGGGACGCGCCGACCAGCTGGGCCAGCTCCTCCTGGGTGAGGTCGTGGTGGACGTGTACGCCGTCGTCGGCAGTGCGGCCGAACCGGTCGGCGAGGTCGAGCAGCGCCTTGGCGACCCGGCCCGGGACGTCGGAGAAGACCAGGTCGGCCACGACCTCGTTGGTCTTGCGGAGCCGACCGGCCAGCTGGGCCAGCAGGCCGAGCGCCACGCCGGGACGCCCCTCGAGCCAGCGCAGCAGGTCGTCGTGGGAGAGGGAGAGGAAGACGGTCTCGGTGACCGCGGTGACCGTCGCGGAGCGCGGACCCGGGTCGAAGAGGGAGAGCTCGCCGAACATCTGGCCCGGGCCGAGGATCGCGAGCAGGTTCTCGCGGCCGTCGGAGGAGGTGCGGCCGAGCTTCACCTTGCCGTCGGTGACGATATAGAGCCTGTCGCCCTGGTCGCCCTCGTGGAAGAGCACCTCTCCGCGGCGCAGCTTGTTCTCGCCCATCGAGGTGCGCAGCGCATTGGCCGCCTCGTCGTCGAGAGCACTGAAGAGCGGTGCCTGCCGGAGTACGTCGTTATCCACCTGATCCCCTTTTCTATACGCCGCGCGCCACCGGCCGCGCACGTGTTGCAGATCACAGTCTGTCCCATTCGCCCTCTGCGCGCCACGCGACCCCACCGGTACGGCGGGCGAGGCCGTTCCCAGCCCGGTCTGGGTAGCGCTTCGGCGGGCGCCGTACCCTGTTCGGCGTGCCGATCACCTCTCCCGACACCGGGTTGGTCCGACGCGCGCGAAAGGTCAACCGCGTGCTTGCCGAGACCTACCCGGACGCTGGCTGCGAACTCGACTTCGACGACGCCTTCCAGCTCCTCGTGGTCACGGTGCTCAGCGCCCAGACGACGGACCGCAGGGTCAACGCCGTACGCCCCACCCTCTTCGCCGCCTACCCGGACTCCCGCGCGATGGCCGCGGCGCCTCGCGAGGACCTGGAGCGCATCATCGGGCCGCTCGGGTTCTTCCGCGCCAAGACCGAGTCGTTGCTCAAGCTCTCCGCTGCCCTGGTCGCCGACCACGGCGGCGAGGTCCCTCCCCGGCTCGATGACCTCGTCAAGCTCCCCGGGGTCGGCCGGAAGACCGCCAACGTGGTGCTCGGCAACGCCTTCGACATCCCCGGCATCACCGTCGACACCCACTTCGGCCGGCTGATCCGGCGGCTCGGCTGGACCGAGGAGACCGACCCGGTCAAGGCCGAGCACGCGATCGGGAGGCTGTTCCCCAAGCGTGACTGGACGTTGCTGAGCCATCACCTGATCTGGCACGGCCGCCGTGTCTGCCACTCGAAGAAGCCGGCCTGCGGTGCCTGCCCAGTGGCGAAGTGGTGCCCGTCGTACGGCGCGGGGCCGACCGACCCAACGCTGGCTCGTGCCCTGGTCAAGACGCAGGGCCCGGCGTGAACCACCCCGTGCGTCAACCTGTGAGCCGAAGGGGGTGGGCGGTGGCCGTGGCGCTGCTGGTCGGCCTCCTCCTGAGCGTGGGTGGATGCTCCAAGGAGGAGAACAAGGCAAAAGCGCCCGATCGGCTCCCGGACGTCAGGCTCTCCGCCCTGACCACCGGCGAGAAGGTCGACCTCGCCTCGATGCGCGGGCCGATGGTGGTGAACCTGTGGGCCAGCTGGTGCGGACCGTGCCGCAGGGAGCTACCGCTGTACCAGGCCTACGCGGAGAAGTACGCCGGCAAGGTGGACGTCGTGGGCATCGACTTCCAGGAGACCCGGCGTGACCGTGCCAAGGAGCTGGCCAGGGACACCGGCGTGAAGTACCCGCTCTACGAGGATCCCGACGGCAAGCTGCGTGCGCTCGGGCTGCCCAAGCTGATCCTGCTCGACGCGAAGGGCCGCGTGGCCTACGAGCGATACATCGAGATCTCCTCGGTGGCCCAGCTCGAGAAGCTGGTCGCGAAGCACCTCGGAGTCCCGTCATGAGCCTGCCCGAGTGGCTCGAGCAAATCCGCGACGGTGCGAGCTCGATCACGGCCGAGGACATCAGTCTCTACGTGCCGCCCGAGGGCACGCGCACCCGCAAGGGTGCGGTGCTGATGCTCTTCGGGGAGGGGCCAGAAGGACCGGACCTGCTGCTCACCGAGCGGGCACACGACATGCGCTCGCACCCCGGCCAGGTCTCGTTTCCGGGGGGCTCGATCGACGACACCGACGCCTCGGCGACGGCGGCGGCCCTGCGCGAGGCCGAGGAAGAGACCGGTCTCGACCCGGCCGGTGTGGAGGTCTTCGGCACCCTGCCCGAGCTGTGGCTGCCGCCGAGCAACTTCGCGGTGACGGCCGTGCTCGCGTGGTGGAAGGACCCGTCGCGGGTGGACGTCGTCGACCCGCGGGAGGTGAACGCGGTCCTTCGGGTGCCGATCGAGGAGCTGCTCGACCCGCAGCACCGGGTCACCGTCGTACACCCCAACGGATACAGCAGCCCGGGCTTCCTGATCGGCGACTCGAAGGACCTGATCCTGTGGGGCTTCACCGCAGGGCTGATCAACAGGCTCTTCGACCACGTGGGTCTGACACGTCCGTGGGACGCGTCCGTGGAGCAGGCATTGCCGGATTACATGTTCGGCCTCAGTCAAGATTGACCTCCTCCCCACCTCGCGAAGGGCCCGCATGAACTTCCTCGACTGGTGTCTGGTCGTGCTGACCGTCGCCTACGCCCTCTCCGGCTACTGGCAGGGCTTCATCGCGGGCGCCTGCGCCACGGCCGGGCTGTTGCTGGGGGGACTGGCCGGGATCTGGCTGGCACCGGTCCTGCTCGGGGACGCGGCGCCCTCGTTGTGGGTCTCCTTGGGGGCCCTGTTCGTCGTACTCGTAATGGCCTCGGTGGGGCAGGCGATGCTGCAGTTCGTCGGGACTCGACTTCGCGATCGCATCACCTGGCAGCCGGCCCGGGCAGTCGACGCGGTCGGCGGTGCAGTGCTCAGCGTGGTCGCGGTGCTGCTCGTGGCCTGGATGCTCGGAGTCGCGATCAGCGGCTCGAAGATCCCGGGGATCAGCCCGCAGGTGCGCGAGTCCAAGGTGCTGGTCACCGTGAACGAGGTGATGCCGGTACGCGCCCAGCAGGCGCTGCGCTCCTTCGACGACCTGGTCGGATCCAGCTTCTTCCCGCGCTACCTCGAGCCGTTCGCGCGCGAGAACATCGTGAGCGTGGCGCCGGCGGATCGGCGCGTACTGCGTGACCCCGACGTCCGTGCTGCCGGCCGGAGCGTGTTCAAGATCCGGAGCAACAACCGCTGCGGGAGTGGCGTCGAGGGCACCGGCTTCCTCTACGCCCCCGGCAAGCTGATGACCAATGCGCACGTCGTCGCGGGAGTCACCGAGCCGACGGTCCGGGTCGGCGACGAGTCACTGGATGGCACGGTCGTCTACTACAACCCCGACGTGGACGTCGCCGTGATCGACGTACCAGATCTGGAGGGTCCCACGATCCGATTCGATCTGGCAGGCAAGCAGGGGCAGGCGGGTGCTGTGCTCGGGTTCCCGCAGGACGGGCCGTTCAACGCCCAGCCAGCCCGGATCCGTAGCGACCAGCGGCTGCGCTCACCTGACATCTACGGCAACGGCACGGTGACGCGCCACGTGTTCTCGCTGCGCGGGCTGATCCGACCGGGCAACTCCGGCGGCCCGGTCGTGTCCACGGCGGGCCGTGTCCTCGGCGTCGTCTTCGCCGCGTCGGTCAGCGACAACGAGACCGGGTACGCGCTGACCGCCGACCAGGTTCGCCGCGCCGCGGCCGTGGGGCTGGACTCCGAGCAGAAGGTGTCGAGCGGGAACTGCTCGTAGGGGATCGCCTGACCACCCACCCGAAATGTCCGTACGGCGAGCGCTCAGCCGCGCTTGAGCAGGCTCTTGGACTCCTTGGCCTGGCGGATTGCCTTCTCGGGGGCCTTCACCTGCTTGATCTTGCGAACGCCGATGAAGCCCAGGAGAGCGGCCACCAGCACGTAGGCACCGAAGACGATGAGGAAGCACCACGCGAGATCGAGGCCGGTCATGTGTACGAAGAAGGCGAGCGCGATCGAGAGCATGATGATCGCCAGGAGCACCAGGAAGCCGGCCGCCGCGAACATGGCGACGCTGATGCCACCGGCCTTCACCGACACCTTCAGTTCAGACTTGACGAGCGCGATCTCGCTCTGGATCAGGCTGGAGACGTCGCGGCTGGCGTCGACGACCAGCTTGCCGATCGTGGGCTCATCGGTGTCGACGGGCTCGCGTTGTGACATGGCAGGTGATTTCCCTTCGAGGACTTCTGACGACGCGTCGAACCCTATCGTCACGTCCGACGCTGCTGCCGGTTGCGGCGTCCCAGGATCACGGCGGCAGCCGCCGCCTCCAGCGACGCCCCGACCAGGTCGCGCCACCCGAGCCCTCGTTCAGCTCGGCCCGGGTGAGCCGGGTTCAGCCTGGTGCCACCCTCGACCCTGGCCGGCCGGGCCTAGCCAGCTGGCACCAGCTTCACGGCGTCTTGGCAGCCCACGACTAGAGTCGAGGTGGTGCGCCGGGAAGTCTGGTCGGCAAGGACTCCGCCAACCCCGAAGGATCGCCGTATGTCCCACACCGATTCGACGCGCACGATCCTGGGACGGGGGTCTTGGGGGGAGACCACACGCATCGCCGAGGTGCTCCGCAAGGAGACCGTCGGAGGTGCTCTTCTGCTCCTCGCCACGGTGGTGGCGCTGGTATGGGTGAACTCCCCCGCCGAGGACTCGTACACGGCACTGCGTGACTACAGGCTCGGTCCTCGGGCCCTGCACCTGGACCTGTCCCTGGGCACCTGGGCCGCCGATGGGCTGCTCGCGATCTTCTTCTTCGTCGTCGGGCTGGAGCTCAAGCGCGAGTTCGTGGCGGGCGACCTCAGGGATCCGGCCCGCGCCGCCTTGCCGATCCTGGCCGCACTTGGCGGTGTCGTCGCACCCGCCGGCATCTATGTGGCAGTCAACCTCAACACTGGGGGCGGGGCACTGATGGGCTGGGCGGTGCCGACCGCCACCGACATCGCCTTCGCGCTCGCCATCCTCGCCATCGTCAGCACCCATCTGCCCACCGCGCTGCGCACGTTCCTGCTCACCCTTGCCGTCGTCGACGACCTCGTCGCCGTCACGATCATCGCCGTCTTCTACACCACCGACCTGAAGCTGTTGCCCCTGGCTGCTGCACTGCTTCCACTAGCTCTGTTCGGGCTCGCCGCGCAGCGCCGGATCCGCTCCTGGTGGCTGCTCATCCCGTTGGCCACGGCTACGTGGGTATGCGTCCACGAGTCCGGCATCCACGCCACCGTCGCGGGCGTGCTCCTGGGCTTCACGGTCCCGGTGATCCGATCCCAGGCCGCCGGTGGCCCCGAGGCCGGACCCGGGCTCGCCGAACACTTCGAGCACCGCATCCGCCCGATCTCAGCCAGCGTCGCGGTGCCGATCTTCGCGTTCTTCGCCGCTGGCGTCGCCATCGGCGGCCTCCAAGGCATGACCGAGTCGCTCACCGACCCAATCGCGCTCGGGATCATAGCCGGACTTGTCCTGGGCAAGCCCATCGGCATCCTCGGCACCGCCTGGCTGGTCGCCCGGTTCACCCACGCCCACCTCGACGAGGACCTCAGCTGGCTCGACGTGCTCGGGGTGTCCCTCCTGGGCGGGATCGGGTTCACCGTCTCCCTCCTCATCGGCGACCTCGCTTTCGGGGCCGGCAGCGGCGCCGACCAGCACGTCAAGATCGGGATCCTGGCCGGGTCGATTCTCGCGGCGCTGCTCGCCGCAGTGCTGGTCAAGTCGCGTGACCGTACCTACCGACGTATCGAGGCAGCAGAAGCACTGGACACTGACGCCGACGGGATCCCAGATGCCTACGAACACCCGCGCCGTACGTCGCCTGGCACCGAGCCCGACCCACGTCCTTGATGGCAGACGACTCCTGACATCGACGGCGGAATGTGCGGCACGCGTGTCGGCGTCAGCGGCAGGGATCAGAGGTAGCGCAGCCACAAGTACGGCACGCACACCAAGATGGTGACAAGCGTGACGACCAGGCCGTACTTGGAGAACTCCCAGAACCCGATCCGATGGCCAGCTCGTTCGGCGATGCCGAGCACGACCACGTTGGCAGACGCCCCGATGGCGGTCGCGTTGCCGCCCAGGTCCGCCCCGAGCGCAAGTGCCCACCACAAGACCTCGCCTTCGGAGCCGTGCCCCGCGACGAGTTCCTCGACGATCGGGCTCATGGTCGCGACGTAGGGGATGTTGTCGACGATCCCGGACAGAACAGCCGATCCGCCGAGGAGGCCCATCGTCTCAAGCCCGAGCCTGCCCTGAGTCGCATCCGCCGTTGCCTGGGAGAGGTTGCCGATGACGCCGGTGTCGACCAGCCCGCCGACCATGATGAACAGGCCGGCGAAGAACACCAGGGTCGGCCACTCGACATCAGCCAGCGCCTCGCTCGGAGTCACGTCGGTGATGATCAGCAAGAGACCGGTACCGAGCAGCGCGACGACCGAGGGCTCATAGTGAAGCACCGGGTGCAATACGAACCCGGCCAACACGAGCAGCAGAACCAGCATGGACTTGACGAGCAGAGGCTTGTCCTTGATCGCCTCCCGCTCGTTCAGCGTCATCACGGACGCCGCCTTCTCAGGCTCGTAGGTGAAGTCGGTGCGGAACAGGATCCGGCAGAGGAGGCAGAACACGACCATGAGGACGACGACCAAGGGAGCGAGGTTGAGCAGGAAGTCGTTGAAGGTCAGCCCTGCACGGGCGGCGATGATGATGTTCGGCGGATCGCCGACCAGGGTCGCGGTGCCGCCGATGTTGGAGGCCATCACCTCCGCGATCAGGTACGGCGCCGCGCGCAGCCCCAGCCGCTCGCACACCAGGAAGGTCACCGGCGCGATGAGCAGGACGGTGGTGACATTGTCGAGCAACGCTGATGCAACAGCCGTCATCACGCACAGCATCACCATCAGGCGGTAGGGCTTGCCCCGGGAGCGTTTGGCGGACCAGATGGCGATGTACTCGAAGACCCCCGTGCGGCGCAGCACCGAGACGATCATCATCATGCCCAGCAGCAAGAAGATGACGTTCCACTCGATGCCGGTGTGGGAGTCGAAGAAAGCCTGGTCGGCGTCCGAGATGTGCAACAGCAGCATCAGCCCGGCGCCACCAAGGGCGACCTTCGTGCGGTGCACCCATTCGGTGGCGAGCAGGACGTAGGCGACAACGAAGATGATGACGGCGAGCGTGGCCACGGGCGCCTCCGAGTGCGGGTCGGTCAACGGGGTCGGTCAGGACGACGCCGACCAGACTTCCCGGCACACCACGGGCAGCGTAACGGCTGAGCGGCCCAGAAGGACAACGCGCTAGCCTCGAGGGTGTGCAGGCCAGGGAGCTCGCGAAGCCGTACCCCACGATCAGGCTGGAAACGCCCGCGGCCGACGCGGCGCGTCTGCTCGCCGAGCGGCGCCTGCCGGCACTGATCGTGGTCGACGCCAACGAGCACCCGCTCGCGATCCTTCCCGGGTCTCAGGTCCTGCGGCTCCTGATCCCGCTCTACGTCCAGGAGGATCCGGCGCTGGCGCGGGTGCTGGACGAGGCCTTCGCCGACCGGATCTGGGAGGCACTGGACGGGAAGGAGACCGCCGACCTCCTCCCGCGCCAGCGAGTCCCACTCCCGGTGGTCGCACCCGACGACACCGTGCTGGAGATCGCGGCGATCATGGCCGCCAACCGGTGCCCTCTGGTCGCGGTCGTGGAGGAACGCAGCAAGACCGCGCCCCTCATCGGTGCCGTCAGCGCCGCCGAGCTGATCGACCACCTGCTGCCCGGTCCTGCCGCGGGTGGCTCAGAGACGAACGGTCCACTCGATCACGAATGACGCGACCACAGGTTCACCGTAGGAAGTTGCCTGTGCTGCAGAGATACGCCGTGTGAGGGGACTCGATGTGATCCACCAGGACTGGATGGATCCCGCTCGTACGGCAGCCTGTCGGGCTTGAGCAGCCGCTGGCCGGTTGGTTCCTTCGGCCTCCGTGACCTGCGTTCGCCCCCCGGTCCGTGCGCGGTGACGCGGGCACTGGAGGACGGCATCGTCGACGACCCCTCACGCTACTGACGTCGGATCGACGCCGAGGTGAACGCACCGGATTGTCGACGACCGCTTCCGGCAGGCGATCAGGGGCGGCTCCGGTGCGTCGTGCCGGCGACCGGGTTGGCGCGGCTGGGGTCGGTCGAACGATGCCGACCAGACTTCCCGGCTCACCGCGAGCCACCCTACCCGGTTTGGTCACCGGTCCCCGATCTGGGAGACTCTGCCAAGTTGGAGGGGAGTATTCCTTCGCGGCGATGTCGTCATCACGGTCTTTCCCAGTGCAGAACCTGGTCCGGACCCGGGGTCGTCGGCCACCCACGGGCGGCGGAAGAGACCTCCGGACCCGCAATATGAGCATGGTGTGCCGCGCAGGCGCCCGAGTCCGGAGGTAGTAATGGATGTTTCCCCCTTGGTGTGGTGGCTCACCATCGGCGTCACGACGGTGGTTCTCCTGTTCGACGTCGTCGTGATCGGACGACGCCCCCACGAACCCTCCAACAAGGAGGTGGGCATCGCTCTCGGCGTCTTCGTCGGGATGGCGGTGGCCTTCGGCATCGGCGTGTGGGCCTTCTCGGGCCACCAGTACGGCACGGAGTTCTTCGCAGGCTGGCTCACCGAGTACTCCCTCTCGGTCGACAACCTGTTCATCTTCTTGATCATCATGAACAAGTTCGGCGTCCCCAAGCCGCTGCAGCAGAGCGCGCTCCTGGTCGGCATCGTGCTCGCGCTGATCATGCGCGGCATCTTCATCGCGGTCGGTGCTGCGGCGATCAACAACTTCAGCTGGATCTTCTACCTCTTCGGCCTCTTCCTGGTCTGGACTGCCTGGAAGCTGGCGAAGGAGGGCGCCGAGGACGAGGACGAGTTCGAGGAGAACAGGCTGATCAAGCTCATCGAGCGCAAGTTCCCCGCGACCTCGGAGTGGCACGGCACCAAGTTGATGAGCATGGAGAACGGCAAGCGGGTGATCACCCCGATGTTCATTGTCATCGTCGCGCTGGGCACCACTGACCTGCTGTTCGCGCTCGACTCGATCCCGGCGATCTACGGCCTGACCGAGGAGCCCTTCCTGGTGCTGACCGCGAACATCTTCGCGCTGATGGGCCTGCGCCAGCTGTACTTCCTGATCGGCGGTCTGCTCGAGCGGCTGATCTACCTCTCCTACGGGCTCGCGCTCCTGCTCGGGTTCATCGGGGTCAAGCTGATCCTGCACGCGCTGCACGAGAACGAGCTGCCCTTCGTCAACGGCGGCCACCACGTCGGCTGGGCGCCCGAGATCCCGATCTGGCTGTCCCTGACCGTGATCATCGGGATCCTCGTCGTCACGACGGTGCTCAGCCTGACGAAGTCGAAGCTGATGTCGAACGAGGACCGGGACCAGGTCACCGGTCCCCGGCGCGACTGGGAGAACGACTAGAGAAGCTCCGCGGGAATACTCCGCCGCTCCACAAGGTTGTTGAATGTTGAATCATCTTGAACCGACCCTGAGGAACGTGCATGGACATCCTGATGCTGGTGGGCAGCCTGCGGGCTGACTCCTGGACCGCGCAGCTGACCGACTCTGTCGCCGGGCTGCTGCCGGTGGAGGCGTCGTCGCACGTGTACGCCGACCTCGGTGACCTGCCGCACTACTCGCAGGACCTGGATACCGACGAGCCACCCGCCAGCGTCGTCGCCTTCCGGGCCGCGATCGCTGCCGCCGACGGGCTCGTGGTCGCGACACCTGAGTACAACGGCTCGATCCCGGGTGTCCTCAAGAACGCGATCGACTGGGCCTCCCGCCCGCGGGGCGCAGCCGCGATCACCGACAAGCCGGTGGCCGTCCTCTCGGTCAGCCCGTCCCCGCGCGGGGCCCAGTGGGCGCGCGAAGATGCCGTGAGGATCCTGCGAGTGGCCGGCGCCGTACCGCTCGAGCCTAGCGTCGGTGTCGCCTCGGTGCACTCAGCCGTCGTGGATGGTCACTTCGCCGACCGGCCGACCGAGCGAGCGCTCACGAACCTGATGCGCACCCTCGTGGATTCGCCGCGCCGGGCGGCCTGAGGGTCGCCCGTCCGGTTCACAGCCCACGAAAGAGAACTGCCTCGCCCCACACCGTGCACTGTGTGGGACGAGGCAGCGCGGCTTCCTGCTCTGGGAAGCCGTTGGGCGTCAGGCGTCGTCCTTGGCGCCTGACTCCATTCCCTTGCCGATGAGATCCATCACGGTGGAGTCGGCCAGGGTCGTTACGTCGCCGACCTTGCGGTGCTCTGCGACGTCCTTGAGCAGTCGGCGCATGATCTTGCCCGACCGGGTCTTCGGCAGCTCGGGCACGACCATCACCTGGCGCGGCTTGGCGATCGCACCGATTTCCTTCTGGACGTGCTGGCGCAGTTCCTGGATCAGTGAGTCCGGCGCCTCTTCGCCGGCCTCGAGCGCCGACTCCCTCAAGATGACGAAGGCGCACACTGCCTGGCCAGTGGTCTCGTCCGCCGCTCCCACCACCGCTGCCTCGGCCACCTTGGGGTGGGAGACCAGGGCCGACTCGATCTCGGTCGTGGACAGCCGGTGTCCGGACACGTTCATGACGTCATCGACGCGGCCAAGGAGCCAGATGTCGCCGTCGTTGTCCTTCTTGGCTCCGTCGCCGGCGAAGTAGAAGCCCTGCTTCTCGAAACGGGACCAGTACGTGTCCTTGAACCGCTGGTCATCACCCCACAGGGTGCGCAGCATCGATGGCCACGGCTCCCTGATCACCAGGAAGCCACCCGACCCGTCAGGGACCGACTCGCCGTCGTTGTCGACCACGTCGGTCACGACGCCGGGGATCGACTTCATCGCCGAGCCCGGCTTGGAGGACGTCACCCCGGGCAGCGGGCTGATCATGATCGAGCCGGTCTCGGTCTGCCACCACGTGTCGACGACGGGGGTGCGGTCGCCACCGATGGTCCTTCGGTACCAGACGTAGGCCTCGGGGTTGATGGACTCGCCCACTGACCCGAGCAGCCGGAGCTTGGAGAGGTCGAACTTCTCGGGGATCTCGTCGCCCCACTTCATGAACGTCCGGATCGCCGTGGGTGCGGTGTAGAAGATCGTGACGCCGTACTTCTCGCAGATCTCCCACCAGCGGCCCTTGTGCGGGCTGTCCGGCGTGCCCTCGTAGATCACCGACGTCGTCTGGTTCGCGAGCGGCCCGTAGACGCCGTAGGAGTGGCCCGTGACCCATCCGACGTCCGCGGTGCACCAGTAGACGTCTGTGTCCGGCTTGAGGTCGAAGATGCCCCAGTGCGTGTAGGAACACCCGACCAGGTAGCCGCCGGTGGTGTGCAGGATCCCCTTGGGCTTGCCGGTCGTGCCCGAGGTGTACATCACGTAGAGAGGGTGCTCGGCGTCGAAGAACTCGCACTCGTGCTCGGTCGACTGCTTGTCGACCGCTTCGTGCCACCACACGTCGCGGTCGTCGTTCCACTCCACGTCCTGGCCCGTACGCCGGACGACGAGCACCTTGCGGACACTGTGACCGAGCTCGTCGGCCCGGGTGCATGCCTCGTCGACCGCCGGCTTCAAGGCCGAGGGAGCACCTCGGCGGTAGCCCCCGTCGGCAGTGATGACGACCCGGGCGTCGCAGTCCTCGAGCCGGTTGGCCAGCGCGTCGGAGGAGAAACCACCGAACACCACGGTGTGCGGGGCACCGAGACGCGCGCACGCGAGCATCGCGATCACGGTCTCGGGGATCATCGGCATGTAGATCGCAACCCGGTCACCGGTCTCGACACCGAGCTCCACCAAGGCGTTGGTGGCCTTGCACACCTCGTCCTTGAGGTCGGAGTAGGTGATGTCCCGGGTGTCGTCCTCAGGCTCTCCGACCCAGTGAAAGGCGACCTTGTCGCCGGCGCCGCTCTCCACGTGCCGGTCCACGCAGTTCCAGGCCGCGTTGATCCTTCCGCCGACGAACCACTTGGCGAATGGAGGGTCGTCCCAGTCGAGGACCCGGTCCCACTTGGTGTCCCAGTCGAGACGGTCTGCCTGCTTCTCCCAGAAGGCCAGGCGATCCTTCTCCGCCTCGTCGTACGCGTCTGCTGTCAGGTTGGCGTTCTCCGCGAACTCGGCGGGAGGCTCGAACCTGCGCTCCTCGTGGGCCAGGTTGGCCAGTGTTCCGCTGGACTCGTCGCTCATCGATAACTCCTCGTGCACGGGTTTCTCGGTGCTGGGCAATTGCATTCGAAACTACTACTAGTGGTCATCTCGGTTAGTTCATCGGGGTCTCCGCGGCCCAGGCACGCAGGTCGCGGCGTTGGCATAGCTCGGAAGACGCCTGTCTCCCTTCGCGACGCCGCCTTGCGCGGTACGCACCTGGACCACGGACACCCTCGATGAATTTTCCGTCGATGACCACTAACGAGCAGCGCCTGGCCGACCCTGGAGAGGGCCGCCCAGGCGCTGTTGGTCCACCAGGTGGTCAGTGGTGGATCGCGGCCTCGGAGCCCGCCCCCGTGAACGCCCGCACCTCGAGTTCGGTGAAGCGGTCAGCGGTATCCGGCTCGTTCGAGGTGACCGTGCCCAGCCAGCCCAGCAGGAACCCGGCCGGGATCGAGATGATCCCCGGGTTGCTGAGCGGGAACCAGGACCAGTCCGCACCGGTGACAAGTGCCGTCTCCGAACCGGAGACCACCGGCGAGAAGAACACCAGCACGAGACAGGTGGACAGGCCGCCGTAGATGGCCCACACCGCACCGCGGGTGTTGAACCGTCGCCAGAACAAGTTGTAGAGCAGCGACGGAAGGTTGGCCGACGCCGCCACCGCGAAGGCCAACGCCACCAGGAAGGCGATGTTGAGCTTCTGCGCTGGGATTGCCAGCACGACGGCGATGCCACCGATGACGAAGGCAGCGATCCGGGCCACCTTCACCTCGTCCTTCTCGCTCGCGCGCCCCCTCTTGAACACGGTTGCGTAGAGGTCGTGCGCCACGGAGGAGGCCGACGTCAGGGTCAGGCCAGCCACCACCGCCAGGATGGTCGCGAAGGCCACTGCCGAGATCAGCGCCAACAGGACGGCACCACCCGTGGACCCGTCTCCGCCGCCGACTGCTTCAGCCAGCAGAGGCGAGGCCAGGTTGCCGCCTGAGGCGACGACCTTGCTCTCCGGGCCGGTGTCAAGCATCGCCGCGGCACCGAACCCGAGGACCAGCGTCATCAGGTAGAAGGTGCCGATCAGCCCGATCGCCCAGAGCACCGAAGTTCGCGCAGCCTTCGCGGTCGGCACGGTGTAGAAGCGGATCAGGATGTGTGGCAGACCCGCAGTGCCGAGCACCAGGGCCAGACCGAGCGAGACGAAGTCGATCCTCGACGTGGTGTCGATGCCGTACTTCAGGCCCGGCTGCAGGAACGCCTCGCCCTTGCCGGTGTTCTCGGAAGCCGCGTGGAGCAGGCTGGAGAGGTTGAAGCCGAACTCGGCCAGCACGAGCACGGTGATCAGGACCGTGCCACCCATCAGCAGGACCGCCTTGACGATCTGCACCCAGGTGGTGCCCTTCATCCCGCCGACCGTGACGTAGAAGACCATCAGCATGCCGACACCGATGATGGTGAGTGCCTTCAGGGCCTCGGACTCCACGCCCAGGAGCAGCGCCACGAGTGCGCCGGCGCCGACCATCTGCGCGAGCAGGTAGAAGATCGAGACGACGACCGTCGAGGTGGCCGCCGCGGTGCGGACGGGCCGCTGCTGCATCCGGTAGGCCAGCTGGTCGGCCATCGTGTAGCGACCGGAGTTGCGCAGGAGCTCGGCAACGAGCAGGAGGGCGACCAGCCATGCGACCAGGAAGCCGATGGAGTAGAGGAACCCGTCGTACCCGTTGAGCGCAATCAGTCCGGAGATGCCGAGGAATGACGCGGCGGACATGTAGTCACCCGAGACGGCCATGCCGTTCTGGAAACCGCTGAAGGAGCGTCCGCCGGCGTAGAAGTCGGCAGCGCCGGACGACTGCCGGCTGGCCCAGAAGGTGATGCCGACGGTGACCAGGACGACCGCTACGAACAGCAGGCCGGTAAGTGTTTGAGAGCTCATGACTTGGCCTCCGCGTCGTACTGGGTCTCGAGCTGGCGCGCGATCGGGTCGACCTCGCGGTTCATGTAGTTCGCGTACCAGAACGCGAGCCCGAACGTGGTGACGAACTGCAGCAGCCCGAAGACCAGCGCCACGTTGATGTGGCCCACGAGCTGGTGGCTCATGAAGTCATGCGCCCAGTTCGACATGAACACGTAGAGCAGGTACCAGCCCAGGAAGGCGGCCGTGGCCGGGAAGGCGAACTTGCGGAAGCGCCGGCGCAGCTCCTGGAACTCCGCCGTCTCATGCAGACGGTCATATACGGGGTCGTGCCGAGATGCATGGTCGTGCACCTCGGCTGCACTTGTGGGAGGAGTGGGCATGAAGGTCACCTTCTTCGCGGGCGGGCTGTGATCACCGTCACCGTGACAGCACCCGGGTGTCACCGCCAGCGTGACGAACGGGTACGTCGCCGGGTGGAGAAGCCGAATCGCCCAGCGGTCGAAGCCGTACGACGAACGGTCGGCCCGCGGACAGCAGCCTTGCGAGCAACGACCCGAGCTGACCCGAGCTGACGGGGCCCCGTACACCGATTGCCTCGACGCTCCGCTCTCGATGCCCGTCTTGTCCATGGATTTGAAAGTCTTAAGGTCGCCTGATTATCAGCAAGGCTTAGTGGTCATCGTCGTGGACGTCCGAACGCAACCCGCGGGTTGGTCAGCCTCGGTCCAGCTGAACCGTCTCCGGGGTATGCAGCCTCACCATGAACCGCGACGTGTGAACCGGCAGCCGGTGCCGGGTCAGCTTCGAGACGACGATCATGGTGGCGAACGCGAGCGGAACCGCCCACGCCGCGGGCTGGGCTACGAGGGTCGCGAACCAGCCGCTGGTGCGACCGGTCAGCAGGGTCACGGCCACGGCTCCACCGGTGAGTGCGCCGCCGACGAGCAGGCCGGCGAGTGCTCCGACGTCGGTCAGGCCGCGCCACCAGATCCCGAGCACGAGCAGCGGACAGAAGGTGGCCGCGGCCATCGCGAAGGCCAGGCCGACAACGGTCGCGACGGCCGCCTGCGGTGCCACCAGCGCCATCAGGAACGGTACGACGACCGCGACAACCGCAGAGACCCGGAACGCCGTGATGCCTTCGAGCCGCTTGCTCACCACGTCCTGGCTGACCACCCCCGCGACAGCGATCGTCAGCCCTGAGGAAGTGGCCAGGAACGCGGCGAAGGCGCCACCGGCGAGCAGGGCGGTGAGCAAGTTGCCGCTGAGCTCTCCGAACATGCGCGCGGGCAGCTCGAGCACCACGCCGTCAGCGGCCCGGCTGCCGACCAGGTCGGGGGCATAGAGCCGTCCCAGCGCCGCGTAGATCGGGGGCAGTACGTAGAACACGCCGAGCAGGCCGAGCACGATGACCGTGGTCTGCCGGGCGGCTCGCCCATCGGGGTTCGTGTAGTAGCGCACGACCACGTGCGGCAGCCCCATCGTGCCGAGGAAGGTGGCGATCATCAGCGAGTACGTCGTGTAGAGCGGGTGTCCGCTCGCGACGTCGACAGGGTTGGCCCAGGCCGTACCCGACTCGCCCCCGACCAGGAGCGTCGGGTCGGCAGGCGAGCGACCACCGTCACCCAGCCACACGATCAGCAGGAAGGCGGCGGGGACGAGCAGGGCGGTGAGCTTGAGCCAGTACTGGAAGGCCTGGACGAAGGTGATCGACCGCATGCCGCCCGAAAGCACGTTCAGGAGTACGACGGCCGCGACGACGAGTCCACCGACCCACGGGGGGAAACCGGTCGCCGCACGCAGGGCGACGCCCGCCCCCTGGAGCTGCGGCATCAGGTAGAGCCAGCCGATCGCCACCACCAGCACCGACGCGAGCGTGCGCACGGTGCGCGAGTCCAGCCTGGCCTCGGCGAAGTCGGGCAGCGTGTAGGCGCCCGACCGACGCAGCGGCGCCGCCACGAGCACCAGGAGGACGAGGTAGCCGGCGGTCCAGCCGACCGGGTACCAGAGCATCTCGGCGCCGAAGCTGAGCACCAGCCCGGCGATGCCGAGGAACGAGGCGGCGGAGATGTACTCGCCGCTGATGGCCGAGGCGTTCAGGCCTGGCCGCACCGAGCGCGAGGCGACGAAGAAGTCGGACGTCGTTCTGCTGAACTTCAGCCCCCAGGTGCCGATCGCCAGCGTGGCAACGGTCACGACCAGGACGGCGACCAGGCCGTAGGCGGCACCCGGTCTCATGACCGCTCGACGACACGAGCGAAGGCGCGCTCGTTGCGCTCGGCCACGCGCACGTAGCGCCACGCCAGGAAGACGAGTACGGGATAGCAGCCGAAGGCGAGGATCCCCCACGCGACCGGCATCCCGAGGGCGCGGCTGGTCGTGAGCGCGGGCACGGAGACGAACAGCAGGGGCAGGACGCCGATCGTGAGCGCGAGGGCCACCAGGATGCTCACGGCCAGACGCAGCTGGGCGCGCAGCAGGGTGCCGACGTAGATCTCGCCGACCTCGCTCTGCGCATCGATCTCCGAGGCGGCCGTGCGACGAGGGCGCAGGCGCGGACGCTCGGTCCATGGGCTGGTGACCCGGACTCGTCCGTGCGGATGCTCCGGAATCTGTGTCACGACTCGCCTCTCGATCGCGCGTTGCGCACCAACAGGTCGCGCAGCGCGCGGGTGTGCCGCCGGCTCACCTGGAGCTCCTGGCTGCCGATCACCACCGAGCATCGGCCGCCGTCGACCCGGACCTCGTCCACGAAGCCGGTCGCGATCAGGATGGAGCGATGGATCCGGACGAAGCCTGCCTCGGCCCAGTCCTGCTCGAGCTGGGTCAGCGGGATCCGCACCAGGTAGCTGTCGTCGGCGGTGTGCAGGCGGGCGTAGTCACCTTCGGCCTCGACGAAGCGGATCTGGGAGACCGGCACGAAGCGCGTGACGCCCCCTCTCTCGACGGGCACCTGCTCCTCGGGGTTCTCGGTGCGCGAGGCGGCCAGGACCCGGCGTACCGCCTCGGCCAGGCGCTCGGCGCGCACCGGCTTGAGCACGTAGTCGACGGCATTGAGCTCGAACGCGTCGACGGCATGCTGGTCGTGGGCGGTGACGAAGACGGCAGCCGGTGGCGTCCGGAAGCGGGACAGGACCTGGCCGAGCTCGATGCCGGTCAGACCCGGCATCTGGATGTCGAGGAAAACCGCATCCACCTCGAGGTTCTGCAGGAGCCGCAGCGCCTCCGTGGAGGAGTCGGTGGCGTGCACCTCTGCGACTCGTTCGTCCTGCTCGAGCAGGTAGGTCAGCTCGGCGAGGGCCGGGCGCTCGTCGTCGATGACGAGTACCCGCAGGCCGCTCACGGCGTGACCCCCGGAGCGAACTTGGGCACGCGTACGACGACCCTGGTGCCGGCGCCCGGCGCGGTCTCCACGACCAGGCCGTATTCGTCGCCGAACGTGGTGCGCAGTCGCTCATCCACGTTGGCCAGCCCCACCGAGTCACCGCCGGCTTCGCCGGAGAGCACCTCCCGGATGCGTGCCGGGTCCTGGCCGACCCCGTTGTCCTCGATGGAGATGATGCACTCGCGGTCGACGTCGCGGGCCTCGATCGAGATCCGGCCACCCTGGGCGGTTGACTCGAGCCCGTGCTGTACGGCGTTCTCCACCAGAGGCTGGAGGCACAGGAACGGGACGCTTACGCCGAGGACCTCCGGTGCCACTTGGAGGGTGACCCGCAGCCGGTCACCGAACCTGGCCTGCTCGAGCAACAGGTAGCGCTCGACCGACCGGAGCTCCTCGGCCAGCGTGGTGAAGTCGCCGTGCTGGCGGAAGGAGTAGCGCGTGAAGTCGGCGAACTCGAGCAGCAGCTCACGGGCCCGGTCCGGATCGGTGCGCACGAACGAGGCAATCGCGCCGAGGGAGTTGTAGATGAAGTGCGGGCTGATCTGTGCGCGCAGGGCCCGCACCTCGGCCCGCATCAGCCGGTGCCGGGACTCGTCCAGCTCGGCCAGCTCGAGCTGGCCGGACACCCAGCTGGCGACCTCTTCGGTCGCCCGGAGCAGGCTCGCCGATGGCTGGTTCGTCAACGCCACGAGAGCGCCGGCCACCCGGTCGTCGATCACGAGTGGGCTGGCGATCGCGTGCTGGACCAGGCATCCGTCGATGTCGCAGACGAGGTCGGCACGTCCCGCGACCACGGTGGCGCTGTCCGCGATCGCGCGCCGGGCGAGGACGTGTGCCTGGTCGGAGTGGTGAGTGGACAGGCCGTCGTACCCGAGGACGTGGTGGGAGTCGGCGATCGCCACAGCCGGCGTGCCGAGCAGGTTGCGCAGGTGGCGCAGGCTGCGCTCGACCGAGGCGGGGTTCAGGCCTTCGCGCAGGGCCGGCGACGCGAGCGAGGCGGTGTGCAGGGTGCGGAAGGTGGCGAGGTCGGCGTCGCTGCCCAGCTGGCGGGAGTACCAGCGGCTGCGCAGACCCTCGAAAGCCACTCGTGTCACGACCTCTGCAACGTGTTTCGGGCGCGGGACACTGGGGTCACCTGAAGTCGATCAGCTGCGTGCCGGGGTCCTCGGGCGGGGCCGGCTTCTGCGCGGGGGCGGCAGGCTGGTCCTGGGCGGACTTGGCTGTTTCTCGACGGGTCGGGGGAGGCGGCTCGGGCGGCAGCTCCTGATGACGTACGACGGCCCGGTAGCAGCGGGTCACCCAGGGGAGCTGCATGCCGTCGTGGCCGCGACCGTATCCGGCGTACAGCTCATCGACCTTGGCTAGGACGCCCGCACGCTCGGGTTCGCTCATCGTGGCGACGTGGGAGACCGAGCGGGCCAGGTCGGCCAGGGTGGACGCCGTGTGGGTCTGCCAGAACCGGAACTGCTTCTTCTCCACGAACCCGAAGTAGGGGGTCTCCATGAGCGGCATCGCGTTCTCGTCCTGGCTACCGACCTCCGGCGCGATGAGCTGCTTGAGCCGGCGCACCCACGGGATCCCCTCGTCGTAGGTGTTCCACGCCAAGGCCAGTACCCCACCGGGGCGGAGCACGCGCGCGATCTCGGGAAGCGCCAGGCCATGATCGAACCAGTGGAACGACTGGCCGCACACCACGAGGTCGACCGAGCGCGAACGCAGGGGGATGTGCTCCGCGGTGGCGACGACGTGCTTGACCGGTGCCCGCTCGGCGAGCCGGGTCAGCATCTCGGGCAACGGGTCGGTGGCCAGGATGTCGTGGCCGGCGCCACGGCCGTGCTTGCCGTTCTCGTGGAGCACCTCGGTGAGCTTGCCGGTGCCTGCGCCGAGCTCGAGGATCACCGATTTTCCGGCTCCGGTCAGCCAGGCCACTGCTTCCTCGGGGTACGACGGGCGCGCTCGGTCGTAGGCCTCGGCCACCGGGCCGAACGACCGTTCAGGTGGTGGGCTCTTCTTGCTCATCGTGCGCTCGAAGTTACCGGATAGTGTGCGCGCGTGCCCCATCCGTCCAGCGAGTCCCCCAGGGACCAGCAGAGGCACCAGCAGGGCGACTCACAACGGGAACCGGGAAGGGACCCGCTGACCTGGCTGACCGAGCTCGAGGGCGTTCCGTCCGCCTTCGCCGCCACCCGCGACGGGATCGACGTGATGCTGCGTGACCGGGGGCTGCGTCGGACCACTCCCGAGCAGACCGCCGAGTCCCTGCTGCGCGGAGCCCAGGCGAGCGCAGCGCTGGAAGGGTCTGTCTCGTCCCTGGACGAGGTGAGGAGCGGGTCCGGCGACGCACTCGCCCGGGCTGCGGTGCGGGTGAGCACCGAGCTGCTCTCGCTGGTGCCGGTGATGGGTCGCTCGCCCGCCCAGGCGTTCGCGCGCCTGCACGTGCTCACCGGAGGTTCGTCGGCCGGGCAGCCTGTCTCCGCCGAGGCCGCGGAGCGCCTGCTGTCGCTGTCGCAGACGATGCTGCGGACACGGGCGCCGGCCCTGCTCGTGGCGGCCGTCGTGCACGGCGACCTGTTGACCGCCGCGCCGTTCGCGGACCACAACGGCATCGTCGCGCGGGCGGCCGAGCGGCTCGTGCTGGTGGGCCGGGGTCTCGACCCGGCGTCGCTCGTCGTACCCGAGGCGGGGCACCTGGCGCTGCGTCCGGCGTACGAGTCGAACCTGCGCGGCTACCGCGACGGGGGCAACAGCGGGCTGCACTCATGGCTGCTCTACGCCGCAGAGGCGCAGGCCAAGGGCGCCGAGGCGAGCCCGCTGCGCAGCGATCGCTGAGGCAGAGCGTCCTAGAAGCAGAGGAGCGACATCGAGATACGAGATCTCGATGTCGCTCGTCACACGGGGTTGGCTACCAGGCGTGCATTTTCTAAGCGTGGCCCCCGGCAGTTCCGGGTAAGACCAACACCCTGTAGGAAGGGTAGATCGCCGCGTGGGTACCGGCCACCGTGTGAGTCTCTGTTGTTGTTGTTCCTTTGTACGCCGGGCCCCAGAGCATCACAAGACTTGACTTTTCAGACTGCGGCGCGACGCCGCCTGACGCCCAGCCAAACGGCCGCACCGATAACGGCGACGCCCCCCACGGTCAGCGCAGCGATGGCCGGCGTGCGTGGCGGTAGTTTCACCCGGCTGCGCAGGGCGACGGGCTTTTCGAAGTGCAGGATCGGCCACCCTCGGCTCCGCGCGAGCCGGAGCAGTTCCTTGTCAGGGTTCACTGCGTAGGGATGCCCGACGGCCTCGAGCATGTGCACATCGGTCACCGAGTCGCTGTAGGCGTAGCACCGATCGAGGTCGTAGCCACGCTTGCGGGCCAGGTCGCGGATGGCCGTGGCCTTGTTCTCGGCGTAGGCGTAGAAGCGGATCTCGCCGGTGTACTTGCCGTCCGCAACCTCCATCCGCGTCGCGATCACCTTGTCCGCTCCGAGCATCTCGCCGATCGGCTCGACGACCTCCGTGCCACTGGTCGACACGATGATGACGTCGCGTCCAGCCAGGTGATGGGTCTCGATCAGGCTGACGGCCTCGTCGTACACCAGGGGGTCGACGATGTTGTGCAGCGTGTCGGCCACGATCTCCTTGACGGTCTGGACGTCCCAGCCCGAGGACAGCTGCGACATGAACTGCCGCATCTTCTCCATCTGGTCGTGGTCCGCGCCACCGACGAGATAGACGAACTGGGCGTACGCCGACCGCAACACCGCGCCACGGGAGATCAGTCCCCCGGCCTGGAACTCACGGCTGAAGGCAAGGGTGCTCGACTTCGCGATGATCGTCTTGTCGAGGTCGAAGAACGCTGCTGTCGGTCGGGCCACCGAACTCATGGCTGAAGTTTAGGCATAGTGGGTGATTCCGGATGAGGGCGGCCGTTTCACGTCCACAGGCGATTCTCCAGTGCACCTGATCCACAGGAGAGCGCTCGTGACTTCCTGGTCCCCCGGCGGCGGAGCAGCATCGCCGCATGGATGTCGCCGCCCCACTCCTCGTCTCCGCCGACCCGTTGCTCGTCGCCGACGTGCAACGCCTGTGCGCTGCGGCGGGCGTGGTGCCGGAAGTGGTGCGCGATGCCGCACACGCGATGCGGCTGTGGACGAGCGCGCCTGTTGTGCTGGTGGGAGCCGACTGTGCCACGGCCCTCGCCGCCTCGAGCCCGCCGCGTCGTCAACGCGTGCATGTCCTGGGTCGCTCGCCGGTGGGCGACGACTTGTTCCGGGAGGCGCTCGCCCTGGGTGCGGAGACGGTGGCGGGGCTTCCTGCTTCGGAGACCTGGCTGGTGGAGCTGCTCACCGACGTGGGCGACGGTGGCGCAGCTCCAGGAGTGACGGTCGGCGTGATCGGTGGCTCGGGCGGAGCTGGGGCCACGGTCTTTGCCGCCGCTCTCGCGCAGATGGCTTCGGCAGTGGGCAGGACGCTGTTGGTGGATGCCGACCCGATCGGCGCCGGCATCGACCGGGTGCTCGGGCTCGAGAGCACCGACGGCATCCGCTGGGACTCGATGCTTCAGACCACCGGAAGGTTGAGCTCGCGTTCACTACGCGAGGCCCTGCCCCGCACCGGCAGGCTCTCGGTGCTGACCTGGCCCACCGACCGGCCGGCGTCGCTGCAGGCGTTCGCCATGCGCGAGGTCCTCTCCGCAGGCAGGCGTGGTTTCGATGCGGTGGTCGTGGACCTGCCACGGCACCGGGATGCAGTTGTCGACGAGACGATCAGCCGATGTGACCACGTCGTTCTCGTCTCCACATTGACCGTTCCGGGGGTCAGCTCTGCGGCGCGAGTGGCCCATCGGCTGCCCGAGATGACCCCTGCGCGACATCTGGTCACGCGTGGCAGCCGCGCCGGGGTGGCGCCGGAGTCGGTGAGCCGCCTGCTCCGGATGCCGCTCCTGGCGGCGATGGGCGACCAGCGTGGCCTCGATGAGGCGATCAACCTGGGCGCCGGTCCCGCGCGGTCCCGACGCGGCACTCTCGCTCGCGCAGCGCGTTCGGCCGCAGGCTCGCTGCTCGAGCAACGACGGGTGGCGGCATGAGCGAGGTTGTCTCGGCCGACCTGCTGGACGGCGTACGGGAACGGCTCGCGCGCGACGCTGCCCCGCTCACGCCGCAGCTGGTGGCGCAGGCACTGCGTGAGCAGGGACGACCGGTTGGCGACGCGACCGTGCTCGCCGTGCACGATGCCCTGCACCGAGACGTCGTCGGGTCAGGCCCACTGGAGCCGCTGCTGCGGCTCGACGGTGTGACAGACGTGCTGGTCAACGGGGCCGGGCAGGTCTGGATCGACCGCGGTGTCGGTCTGGAGCTGACCGGGATCGGGTTCGCCGACGAGCAGGCCGTACGCCGCCTCGCACAGCGCCTGGCAGCCACCGGAGGTCGTCGCCTCGACGACGCATCGCCGTACGTCGACCTGCGGCTCCCTGATGGCACTCGCTTCCACGCGGTCCTCGCTCCGGTCTCGAGGCCCGGCACCGTGTTGTCGTTGCGCGTCCCCCGGCATCGTGTCTTCACCTTGGCCGAGCTGGTGGCCGCGGACGCGGTCGCCTCGGAGGGAGCAGCGCTTCTCGAGCTGGTGGTGAAACGTCGTCTCGCGTTCCTGGTCAGCGGCGGCACCGGCTCTGGGAAGACCACTCTGCTCAACGCGCTGCTCTCGCTGGTGGAAGCCGACGAGCGAGTGGTTCTCGTCGAGGATGCCTCTGAGCTGCGGCCCGACCACGGTCACGTGGTGGCGCTGGAAGCGCGTCCGGCGAACATCGAGGGTGCCGGCGAGGTCACCCTGCGCACCCTGGTGCGACAAGCCCTCCGGATGCGCCCCGATCGCCTGGTGGTCGGCGAGGTGCGAGGTGGCGAGGTGGTCGACATGCTCGCTGCGATGAACACCGGCCACGAAGGTGGCTGTGCGACCATCCACGCCAACTCAGCCGGCGACGTACCCAGCCGCATCGAAGGCCTGGCACTGGCAGCCGGCCTCAGCCGCGAGGCGGCCCACAGCCAGCTGTGCTCGGCGGTCGACGTCGTCATCCACCTTGGCCGCGGGCGTGACCGGACGCGCAAGGTCCGCGAGATCGGGGTGGTCACTCGTGCCCGCGACGGCGGCATCGCGGTGGTCGCTGGCGTGAGCTTCGCCCCGGACGGGTCCCTGGTGCCCGGCCCGGCGATCGACGAGCTGTCCGCGTTGCTCGAGCCGTGATGACGACGCAGTGATTTCAACAACGGCCACCGCTGCGGCGATCCTCGCCGCTGCAAGTGCAGCGCTCCTCGTGCCAGGTGCAGCCTCGCTGCCGCCCATGGAGATTCGGGGACGCGGCTCGCTGTCGCCGGCGCTCGTCCTGCTCGCGGTGGCCACTGCGGTGCTCGTGCTCAGTTCGTGGCTCAGCACCGAGAGGCTGGTGCTGGCTGCGCTGCTTGCCGCCGTCGCCCTCGGTGTCGGTCGCCTGGTCCGAAGGCGCCGCACCGCGCGGGCTGCGGAGCAGCGGTCCGACCAGGTCCTGGCCGTTTGTGAGTCGATGGCCTCCGATCTTGCGGCGGGACAACCGCCGCTGCTGACCTTGGACCGGGCCGCCTCGGACTGGCCGGAGTTCGCACCGGTGGCGGTGGCGGGTCGCATGGGTGCCGACGTGCCGGCCGTGCTGCGCGAACTGTCACGGTCCCCCGGAGGGCGGCAGCTGAGCACCCTCGCGGCCACCTGGCAGGTGGCGCACGAGACAGGGTCGGGACTCTCAGCGGCGATCGAGCAGGCGGCGGACGCGATCCGGTCGGACCGCCGCACGGCCAGGCTGGTGGCCGCCGAGCTGGCGGCTGCGCATGCCACGGCCCGGATGCTGGCCGTGCTGCCGCTCGGGGTGCTCCTCCTCGGTTCCGGGATCGGAGGGGACCCCGTGGGATTCCTGGTCGGCTCCACGGCCGGGCTGGTGTGCCTGGCCGTGGGCATCGGCCTGTCCTTCGCCGGGTTGCTGTGGCTGGAGCGGATCGCCGACCGGGTCCTGCGGCGATGAGCACCACCCCAAACAATCACTCGCTGCGCTCGCGATTGCCCGGGGGACCCCGGATGAGCACCACCCCAAACAATCACTCGCTGCGCTCGCGATTGCCCGGGGACCCCGGATGAGCGCGGTCCTCGCTCTTCTCGTGGCCCTGACAGTGCTGTGCCTGATGCCGGCGCGCCCCAGTGCGCGCTCGGAGCTCGGAGTGGACGCCGCACGCGCGGCGCCGCCACGTCAGGAACGGGCCCTGCTCGTCCGGCTGAGGCCGCTGCTTGCCCTGGTCGGCGTGGGCGGCGGATGGGCAATGGTCGGTGGCAGCGCCGGGATGGTGGTGGGGGTTGCCTGCGGAGTGGCGGTGTGGGTCGTGCTCGGACGGACCGAGGACCCGGCCGTCGTACGCCGTCGCGAGGAGCTTGTCGAGGACCTTCCGACCGGGGTCGACCTCCTCGGCGCCTGTCTTGACGCCGGTGCCGCACCCGAGTCGGCGCTGGTCTCGGTGAGCAACGCGCTGGGAGGAGCGGTGGGTGAGGAGCTCCTCGCCATCCACCATCGGCTGGACGTGGGTGTCGATCCCGTGCAGGTATGGCGGTCCGTCGCCGCTCACCCCCAGCTCGCCCCGCTGGGTCGAGCCGTCGGGCGTGCCCACGAGACAGGAGCGCCCGTGGGACAGGCCGTCCACAGGTTGGCCCAGGAGCTGCGCGACCGGGCGAGGGCCGACGTGGAGACGCGGGCACGCAGCATCGAGGTCAAGGCGGCGGCTCCACTGGGGCTGTGCCTGCTCCCGGCCTTCGTGGTCCTGGGCGTGGTGCCAATGGTGGTGGGTGTCTTCAGCGCCATGCGGCTGTTCCAGTGAGCGCTCCTGGGGGTCGGCGCGTGACCAGCAACCGTCCACAGGATGTGGGCCACCCCGGGTTGTCCACCGGTTCGAAACTCCTGGTCGCGGTCGCGCCCGAGGTCGAGAAACCTCAAGCCCACAAGGGAATCCACCCCGGGCCGAACGGCTCGGGCCAGCAGTCAGGAGAAGTCATGCACAACACCTCACTCGCCCTCGTCCCGGACGAGGCCACGGTGGTCCGGGAAGAGGCCGGAGCCACCACCGCGGAGTACGCCACCGTCACCGGATGTGGTGTCGGCTTCGCCGCGGTGCTGTTCAAGTTCCTCACCAGCGAGGCGGGCCAAGCGCTCCTCAAGTTCATCTTCAACGCGATCAAGTCCCTGCTGCCCTTCTAGGGACGACCGACCGACCGGCGGGGTGGGATGGGGCTGCCCGCCCCGCCGGTCACCAATCGTCGTACATCAACAAGGAGGTCCAAGTGAACGGACGTGGCGAGACAGGTGCCGTCACCGCCGAGACGGCCGTTGCGCTCCCGCTGATCGTGGTCTTCGCCCTGTCGATGGCCTGGCTGGTCAGCGTGGGCATTACCCAGGTGCGTGCCCTGGACGCTGCCCGTGAGACGGCCCGCGCCGCCGCCCGGTCCGAGGACACCGGGCACGCCGTGTCGCTCGGGCGCCGCGTCGCCCCTGACGGGTCGCAGATCTCAGTAGGACGAGGCGACGGCACCGTCGTGGTCACGGTCAGCAGCCCTGTCAACGGGCCGGTCGGGCTGTTCGGTCAGTGGGCGTCGTTCCGGGTCAAGGCCGAGGCCGTCGCTGCACAGGAGCCGACCTCGTGACGGCTCGACGCGGGGAAGCAGGGGCGGGCTCCGTCCTCGCCGTCGCCATGATGGGACTGCTGGTGACGGTCACCGTGGCCACGTCCGGGGTCGTTGGTGTCGTTGCCGCCCACCGCCGGGCGCAGTCGGCAGCCGACCTCTCCGCCCTGGCGGGAGCGGCGGCTCTTCAGGACGGGGGCGACCCGTGCCTGCGCGCCGGCGTCATCGCCAGACGCAACGGCGCAGCGCTGCGGCGCTGTGAGGTCGACGGTTGGGACGTGGCTGTGGGGGTCGTCGTGACCGCGCCGCTACCGGGGCGCTCGCTGGAGCTCGGGGCTCGCGGTCGAGCCGGGCCGGTGCGGGCCGACGTCGGGGCGTGAGCCGACGAGTGGCTGAGGTCAGCGCACCAGGGCGAGGACAGGCTGGTCTGCGTTGTTGGTGAACCCACCCAGGGTCGGCACAGGTTCGAGCGGCTGGACCCGCCCGGTGGCGTCCGTGGCGCGAACCCGAAGGCGTGCCAGGCCAGGTGTCGCTTCCCAGACGATGCTGAAGGCCCGCCACGCATACGGGCCGTTGTCGGTGTGCAGGGTGCAGTCGCTCCAGGTCTGGCCGTCGTCGGGGCTGAACTCGACACGCATGACTGGGCCCCACCCGGACCAGGCGCGTCCCCGGATCTCGGTCGGGCCGGCCTCGACCACCCGAGTCCGGCTCATGAAGTCGGGGAAACCGGGTGGCGCGATCAGGGCTCGTGGCTCGATCTGGGTGACCGGCGTGCCGACGTCGTCCCTTCTCGACTTGAGCCGGTAGGCCAGGTGCTGGAAACCCTCGAAGCGGTGGTCGATGACCCGGATCTCGCGCAGCCACTTGACCGAGGCCATGCCGTACCAGCCGGGAACCACGAGGCGCACCGGGAACCCGTGCTGTGGCGGGAGCGGTTGACCGTTCATCCCCGTCGCCACCAGCACGTCCGCACGCTGGGCGAGCAGCACCGACAGCGCCCGCTCGTAGTCCTGCTCTACGCCGCGCTCGACCCCGTGGTCGGCGCCGCGGAACACCACGTCAACGGCATCCTCCGCGATTCCGGCGTCGAAGAGCACGTCCCTGAGCCGTACGCCGGACCAGTCGGCGGTTCCGACCGCGCCATTGATCCAGGGCTGACTCAGGGGGCGGGGCTGCACCCCGACTCTCCCGTTGCCGGCGCACTCCATCGTGACGCGTACGGTGTGCTGCTCCATTGCGGCCAGGTCCTCGAGGCTCAGCAGTAGCTCGCGGTCGACCTGACCACTGACGGCTATCGCCCACGACGCCGGGTCCGCTTCGGGGATGTCGTAGTGCGTGAGCACGTAGTGCAGTCCCGGTGGTGTGATCTCCCAGCGCAGCGCCTCGGCCGGCAGCGCGTGGTTGCGAGCGGCGAGGCCGAGCTCCTCGGGTGTGATGCCCTCGCTGGGCTCGGCCGTGCGCGATGGCAGGCTGATCGACGCGAGGTCGGTGTCGCCCGAGGTCTCAGCGCTCATCGGGCACCGTCAGGTGTCGTCGCGGGAGACGTCGCCGCCTGTGTCGCGCTCTTCGCGCTTGTAGGCGTCGAGCTTGTTGCTGAGCTCGCTCACCCTCTTCCTGTCCGCTCGACGGGCTGCGGCCCGCTTGGCGCCGCTGCGGAACATGCCCAGGCTGAGGAAGAACAGCAACAGCGTGCCCATGCCGGAGAAGAACACGAGGGACGCGGGGCCCTCGAGTTCGAAGCTACCCATGTCAATGACGGTGGAGTCGTTGCCACCGAACAGGGCTGCGATCACCAACAGGACAGCGACGATGAAGACGATGAGGGCTGCGACGAACACGGCGGACTTCCTCTCGAGAGGCAACTGACTCGAAGATAGCGGGCGCTAGAACCCCGACCACCAACCTTCGCCCGCTACGCGCCGCCCATGACGCACGCTGGCCGCGTTGCCGACGCTCGAAAGACGTCCAGTCTGCCTTCGCGCCGGCGCCTTGCCATCGCACGCCCTGGACGACGCTCGCCAGGGCGAACGTTGGCGGCCGCGGGCGCTAGCCCCGCGGGGCGTCCGTCAGCAGGAGGTCGAGCAGGGCAATCGCCCCGGCCTTGTCGAGTGGGTTGTTCTGGTTGCCGCACTTCGGCGACTGCACACACGACGGGCAGCCCTCTGCACACGAGCACGAGGCGATGGCCCCACGGGTCGCTCGAAGCCACGCGGCGGCCGCGTGAAAGCCGTGTTCGGCGAAGCCGGCCCCGCCCGGATGGCCGTCGTGCACGAACACCGTGAGCTTCCCGGTGTCCGCATGCAGGGCGGTGGAGACGCCGCCGATGTCCCAGCGATCACAGGTGGCGAACAGGGGCAGCAGCCCGATGGAGGCGTGCTCTGCCGCATGCGCCGCGCCGGGTAGGTCGGCGGCCGCCAGGCCCGATTCGGCCAGCGCGTGGTCGGGGAGCGTCCACCACACGGCCGTCGTCTGCAGGAGGCGCTCCGGCAGGTCGAGCGGTTCCTCGCCGATGACCTCACCACTCGGGACCGCGCGCTTGAGGAACGACACCACCTGGTGGGTCACCCGAACGCTCCCCAGCGTCAGCCGCGCCTCGCCCCACCGCGCCGACGCGCGCTCGCCGAGGATCTCGATGTCGGTGATCTCGCGCGCTGAGGTCGAGTAGTCGGGATCGGCGGGGACCACCACGGCCACCGAGTTCTCGAGGTCCAGTTCGGTGACCAGCCAGGTCTCGCCCTGGTGGAGGTAGACAGCGCCCGTGTGCGCGGTGGCGTGCGCCGATGAGTGGTCCACGGTGCCGAGCACCCGGCCCGTGTCGGACTCGACCAGCCGCACGGGTGTTCCGCCCGAGGACCGGATGTCGGCCAGGTCGCTGGCGCGCCGCCGGTCGGTCCAGAACCAGCCGTGTGGACGTCGTCGCAGCAGACCGCCCTCAGTGAGCGCTTCCACGGCGGCGCGGGCACCCGGCCCGAACAGGGGCAGGTCCGCCACTGTCAGCGGCGACTCGGCGGCGGCCGCGCACAGGTGCGGCCCCAGTACATAGGGGTTCTCGGGATCGAAGACGTTGGCCTCGACCGGCTGGCCGAGCAGGGCCTCGGGATGGTTGACCAGATAGGTGTCCAGCGGGTCGTCGCGCGCCACCATCACCCCGAGGGCGTCGCGGGCGCCACGGCCGGCGCGGCCGACCTGCTGCCAAAGGGCGGCACGGGTGCCCGGGAAACCGGCGAGCAGGACGGCGTCGAGCCCGCTGATGTCGATGCCGAGCTCCAGCGCGTTGGTGGCGGCCAGGCCGAGCAGCCGACCGGATCGCAGGGACTCCTCGAGCTCACGGCGCTCCTCGGGCAGGTAGCCGCCGCGGTACGCCGCCACCTGGTCGACCAGGCTGGCATCCACTTCTCCCAGCAGGCGTCGAGCCATGAGGGCAACAGTCTCAGCGCCGCGTCGCGACCGGACGAAGGCCAGGGTCCGCACCCGCTCCACGACCAGGTCGGTGAGCAGGTCGGCCACCTCGCTGGTGGCCGACCGGCGCACCGGAGCGCCGTTCTCGCCCCGCCCAGGCACGAAGGGCGGCTCCCACAGGGCCAGGGCCGTGCGCCCTCGTGGCGAGCCGTCGTCGGTCACCGGGACGACGTCGAGCCCGGTGAGCCTCCCGGCCGAGACTGCCGGATCGGCCACGGTCGCAGAGGCCAGCACGAACGTCGGCTGTGCGCCGTACAGCGCCGCCACCCGGCGCAGCCGCCGGATGATCTGGGCGACGTGCGCCCCGAAGACGCCGCGGTAGTGGTGACACTCGTCGATCACCACGTAGCGCAGCGAGCCGAAGAAGCGCGACCAGCGCGCGTGCCCCGGAAGCAACGAGTGGTGCAGCATGTCGGGGTTGGTCAGGACGTACTCAGCGTGGTCGCGGGCCCAGTCCCTCATCTCCGGCGTGGAGTCGCCGTCGTGGGTCGAGCACCGCAGGTCCGGAAGGTCAAGCCGCCGCAGCGCAGCGAGCTGGTCCTGCGCGAGTGCCTTGGTCGGGGCCAGGTAGAGGACGCTCGCGCCGCGCTGGCCCTTCGGGCCACGGCTCGACTCGATCACCTGCAGCCCCGGAAGCAGGTAGCAGAGGGACTTGCCCGACGAGGTGCCGGTGGAGACGACGGTGTGCTGACCGGCGTGGGCGAGGTCTGCCGCGGCCCGCTGGTGGGTCCACGGCGCGGGTACGCCGACCCCCTCGAAGGCCTCGCGCAACGGCGCGCTGACCCAGCCGGGCCAGCTCGACTCGCTTGCCGGCCGCGGGGCCATCACTTCGAGGTGCAGCAGGCTGTCCGCCCGGCCGGGAGCACCGCTCAGCCGACCCATGAGCGTCTCGAGATCCATCACCTGCATGTAGGGAGTCTCCCAGCGGCCTCTGACGGTCTGGCCACGGCGCAGTGCGCAGACATGGTTCAATACGTATCGTTGATGTGCAAAGCGTATGAGCGGGGGACCGAGGCAGGCCCGGCTCGAAGGGGAGACCGTGGATCTTTCGCTGCAGACCCGTGAGGTCGACGGCCGCACGATCGTTGCCGTCGGCGGTGAGATCGACGTCTACACAGCACCCAAGCTGCGCGACAAGATCACCGAGCTGGTCGGCGAAGGCCGCCACGACCTCGTGATCGACATGGAGAGCGTCGACTTCCTGGACTCCACCGGGCTCGGCGTACTGGTCGGTGGCCTGAAGAAGGTCCGCGCCCACGACGGCTCGATGGAGCTGATCTGCTCCCAGGACCGGTTGCTCAAGATCTTCCGGATCACCGGGCTCGCCAAGGTCTTCACGATCCACGAGTCGGAGTCAGCGGCGCTCGGCGCCTGACCCAGGATTTCCTGGCTCCCGGGCTCAACGCCCGCCGGAAGCACGTTTGCCACGCTCAGCAGGCCGGCACGCGTGAACCCGGTCACAACCTTCGCCTCCTTGACACGTAGACTCCGCGGCGGTCAACCACAGACAACACCCCGAGGAGAATCATGACCGGGTTCAACCCCGCCGTCGTGGACCTCGCCGGCTCCAATCTCGTGCTGGTCGTCATCGTCTTCGTGATCGCGCTCGTCGCGCTCGCGCTGGCAGCGATGTTCCGCAAAGAGGTCCTGGGCGCCGGCGAAGGCACCGACAACATGAAGAACATCGCGCACGCGGTGCAGGAAGGCGCCAACGCCTACCTCACCCGGCAGTTCCGGACGCTCGGCATCTTCGCCGCGATCGCGTTCGTGGCACTGCTCGCGCTCCCTGCCGACGAGACCCTGGTCCGGATCGGTCGCTCGGTTGCGTTCCTGTTCGGTGCCGGCTTCTCAGGAGCGGTCGGGTACCTCGGTATGTCCCTCGCGGTGAAGGCCAACCTCCGCGTGGCGGCTGCAGCGAACGATGTGGGCCGCGACCCGGCGATGAAGATCGGGTTCCGTACGGGCGCGATGGTCGGGATGCTCACGGTGGGCCTAGGCCTGCTCGGTGCCAGCGTCGTCGTGATGCTCTTCCAGGACGAGGCCCCCCACGTTCTCGAGGGCTTCGGCTTCGGGGCCGCGCTCCTCGCCATGTTCATGCGTGTCGGTGGCGGCATCTTCACCAAGGCGGCTGACGTCGGTGCCGACCTGGTCGGGAAGGTGGAGCAGAACATCCCCGAGGACGACCCCCGCAACGCTGCGACCATTGCCGACAACGTGGGCGACAACGTGGGCGACTGTGCCGGTATGGCGGCCGACCTCTTCGAGTCGTACGCCGTGACGCTGGTCGCGGCCCTCATCCTCGGATCGCAGGCATTCGGCGACGCCGGCCTCGTGTACCCCCTGATGATCCCCGCCATCGGCGCGCTGACGGCCGTCCTGGGCGTCTACATCACCACCCCCCGACCGGGGGAGAACGGCCTGACCACGATCAACCGGGCCTTCTACATCTCCGCCGGCGTCAGTGCTCTTGCCTGCGTGATCGCCTCTTACATCTACCTTCCGGGCAGCTTCGGCGAGTTCGAGAACGTCATGGGCGCCGACATGGGTGGCGCCGAGGGCGACCCGCGCCTGATCGCCTCTGCCGCCGTGGTCATCGGCATCGTGATGTCTGCCGGCATCCTCGCGCTGACCGGGTACTTCACCGGCACCGAGTACAAGCCTGTCAAGGACGTCGGCAAGACCTCCCTGACCGGCGCTGCGACCGTGATCCTCTCCGGTCTCTCGGTGGGCTTCGAGTCGGCCGTCTACACCACCCTGGTGATCGGTGCCGCGGTGTTCGGCGCGTTCCTGCTCGGGGGCGCGACGCTGACCGTCTCGCTGTTCGCGGTGGCGCTCGCCGGTTGCGGCCTGCTCACCACTGTCGGCGTGATCGTGGCGATGGACACCTTCGGTCCGGTCTCCGACAACGCGCAGGGCATCGCCGAGATGTCGGGTGACGTGAGCCCCGCGGGCGCACAGATCCTGACCGAGCTGGACGCGGTGGGCAACACCACCAAGGCGATCACCAAGGGGATCGCGATCGCGACCGCCGTACTCGCTGCGACCGCGCTGTTCGGGTCCTACTCGACCTCGGTGGTCGAGGCACTCGTGGATGCCAACCCGAGCCAGGACGAGCTCGCCCGACTGAGCTTCGCCGTGTTCAACCCCGGCGTGCTGGTAGGTGTGCTCCTCGGTGCAGCGGTCGTGTTCATGTTCTCCGGCCTGGCCATCAACGCTGTCGGCCGTGCGGCCGGCGCCGTGGTCTACGAGGTCCGTCGCCAGTTCCGCGACATCCCCGGGATCATGGAAGGCACCGGCCGTCCGGAGTACGGCAAGGTCGTCGACATCGTCACCAAGGACTCCCTGCGCGAACTGGTGACACCCGGTCTGCTGGCCGTGCTGGCTCCGATCGCGGTGGGCTTCGGCCTCGGCGTCACGGCGCTCGCGGGCTTCCTGGCCGGCGCGATCGGCACCGGCACCCTGATGGCGGTGTTCCTGGCCAACTCCGGTGGTGCCTGGGACAACGCGAAGAAGCTGGTCGAGGACGGTCACCACGGCGGCAAGGGTTCCTCCGCGCACGAGGCGACCATCATCGGCGACACCGTCGGTGACCCGTTCAAGGACACCGCCGGCCCGGCGATCAACCCGCTGATCAAGGTGATGAACCTGGTATCCCTGCTGATCGCGAGCGCAGTGGTGTCGATGAGCATCGGCGACGACCAGAACGACGCGCTGCGGATCGCGATCGCGGTGGTTGCGGTGGCCATCATCGTGGTCGCGGTCGTGGTCTCCAAGCGCCGCGGCAACGTGATGACCGACGACGCCCCGGCTCCAGCGGAGGCAACCGTCTAGTACGCCGACCGACTGGTCTGCAACACGACGCCGACCGGGCACTTTCACGGGCAAACCGCCTGCGAAGGTGCCCGGTCGGCGTACGCGCGCAGCAGCTCTAGCTGATCGAGCTGCGGAACTCCACGGCCTCGGCGGCGATGCCAGCGGTTTCCATGACCTCCATGACCGGGTAGACGGTCATGTCGAAGAAGGCCCCGAAGATCGCCATGTCCTTGGCGACCACCGCGGGGTCGTCGGCCTCGATGACAGCGAACCCGCCGCGGCCGTCGACCCTCCCGACGAACTCCTTGAACGTCGCCTGTGGTGATGGCGACCACTTGCTGAACACCTGGAGGCCTCGTGCCTGGAGTTCCTCCGAGGCTGTCTGACGCGTTTCCCACGACACCACGTACTTCATCTGAACCCCTCCTGATCGAACCTCGTTCCACGCTAGATCGGCGCCTGCAGGGGTGCAATGACACGGATCCACTGGTCTGGACGACATGTCGTGAGCGCAGGAGGCACCCGGCCGGGCGTCATACGGTATGGCGGCAGTTGCGACCGGCTCGTATGACCTCCGGCGGGAGGTCATGCGGAGTGGTGGCAGTGGCGACCAGCTCGTATGACGTTCGAGCGGCGGCGAGCGACGTGACCGGCGTGCGCCTGGGAACAGCCGGAAAACCGTTCGCTTCGAGGGCTCCCCGTCCCTAGCGTTGACAAGTGCGCGTCTTGCCCCTTGATCACCCCGGCGTCGCCGACCACCGGTCGGCGGGGCGGCTGCTGTGGTGGCTGGCTAAGGGCCAGTGGCGCACCCTGGTGATGGGCATGGCCTTCGGCATCACGTGGATGAGCACCCAGGCGGTGATGCCCGCCGTGATCGGGCACGCGATCGACCTGGGAGTGGCCGACCGCGACACCGGCGAGCTGGTCAAGTACGCCGGGCTGATGCTCCTCATCGGTCTGGTGCAGGCGGCCAGCGGCATCATGCGGCACCGCTACGCCGTGACCAACTGGCTCACCGCCGCATACCGCACAGTCCAGCTCGTCGGTCGCCAGGCCGTGCAGCTCGGCGGCACCCTGCCTCGCAAGGTCTCCACCGGCGAAGTCGTGGCGATCGGTACGACGGACCTGTCCCACCTGGGCAACCTGATGGACGTCACCGCGCGGTTCGCCGGCGCGATCGTTTCCTTCGTCCTGGTCGCGGTGATCCTGCTGCAGACCTCGGTCACCCTGGGACTCGTCGTCCTCGTCGGTGTGCCGGTCCTGATGCTCTTCGTCGGTCCGCTCCTGAAGCCGCTCCAGGTACGCAGCGCCCGGCAGCGGGCGCTCATGGGCGACCTCTCGAACACGGCGAGCGACATCGTCGGTGGGCTGCGCGTGCTGCGTGGCATCGGTGGCGAGCAGGTCTTCCATGACCGCTACCGGCGCGAGTCGCAGACGACCCGCCGGGCCGGCGTCGAGGTCGCGAAGGTCCAGTCCGTGCTGGACGCGCTGCAGGTCTTCCTGCCGGGGGTCTTCGTCGTGCTGGTGGTCTGGCTGGGCGCACGCTACGCGGTCGATGGTCTGATCAGCGCCGGAGAGCTCGTCGCCTTCTACGGCTACGCGGCCTTCCTGATGATCCCGCTGCGTACGGCGACCGAGTACGCCAACAAGCTGATCAGTGCGCGGGTCTCTGCGGCACGGGTCTGTCGCGTGCTCGCACTGACCTCGGACCATCTCGACCCGGCGATCCCGGCACCATCGCCTCCACCCGGCGCCGAGCTGGTCGACCTGCGCTCGGGACTGCGCGTGCGAACCGGTTCGCTGGTCGCGATCGTGAGCGAACAGCCCGGCGAGTCGGCCGAGCTCGCGGACCGTCTCGGCATGTGCGCCTCCGACGTCGACGACGAGGTCCGCCTGGGCGGCGTACCCCTGGGCGCCCTGCGTCGCGACGAAGTACGCCGCCGCATCGTCGTGTCCGACACCGGTGCCCAACTGTTCTCCGGACGACTGGGTGACCGGCTCGACCTCAAGAGCCGAGGAGATGTCCAGCGCGCTCTGGCAACCACCTCCTCGGCAGACATCATGGAGGCGCTCCCCGACGGCCTGGACACCGTCGTCGCCGAGCGCGGTCGCACCTTCTCCGGCGGGCAGCGGCAACGACTCGTGCTCGCCCGGGCTCTGACCCTTGACCCCGAGATCCTCGTGCTGGTCGAGCCGACCTCAGCGGTCGACGCCCACTCTGAGGCGCGCATCGCCGCGCGGCTGCGCGAACACCGCACCGGACGCACGACCGTGGTGACGTCGTCCAGTCCGCTGATGCTCGACGCCGTGGACGAGGTCGTGTTCCTCCGCGATGGCCGGGTGGTCGCGACCGGGCTCCACCAGGACCTTCTCGACAGCGATGGGCTCTACCGCCGCGTGGTCACCCGGGAGAGCGAGGTGCCGAGCAGATGAGCACCATGCTCCCCGTGGCGGACAGCCGCGCCGTCCGGGCACACGCCCGCGTCATCGCCCGTCGCCACTCGCGGCTGCTGGGCGGAGTCGTGGCGCTGCACGTCCTGGCTGCGCTAGCCGCCCTCGCTGCGCCCCGGCTGCTGGGCGACCTCGTCGAGGCCGTCGAGCGTGGCACCACCAGCGCACACGTCGACCGGATCATCGTGCTGCTCGCCGGGTTCCTCGTGCTGCAGACCGTGCTCACCCGCTTCGCGCGCTACGTCAGCCAGGTCCTGGGCGAAAAGGTGCTCGCCGAGCTGCGCGAGGACTTCGTCGGCAACACCCTCGCGCTGCCGGTTGGCGTGGTGGAGTCGGCGGGTTCGGGCGACCTGCTCACGCGTACTGGCCGCGACGTCGACCAGCTCGGCTGGTCGGTGCGCTGGGCCATGCCGGAGTCGACGATCGCTTTCGTCACGGCGATCACCACCTTCGTTGCGGCGATCAGCGTCGGCTGGTGGGTGGCGGTGCCGTGCCTGCTCGGCGTACCGCCGCTCGTCATCGGTCTGCGGTGGTACCTCGCCCGCGCCAAGGACGGCTACCTGCGCGAGAGCGACTCCTACTCCCGGATCAATGCCACTCTCACCGAGACGGTCGACGGCGCTCGCACCGTGGAGGCGCTCGGACTGGGTCCGGAGCGGATCGCTGCGATCGACGACGACATCCGGGCGTCGTACGCCGCGGAGCGCTACACCCTCTACCTGCGCACCGTGTTCTTCCCGAGCATGGAGCTCTCCTACCTGTTCCCCACAGTCGCGACCCTGGTCATGGGTGGCTACCTCTACACCCAGGGTCAGGTCTCGCTCGGCGATGTCACCGCGGCGACTCTCTATGTCCAGATGCTGATCGACCCGGTCGACCGATTCGTCTCGATCCTCGACGAGCTCCAGCTCGGTGCGGCCTCATTGGCTCGGTTGCTGGGCGTTGCCCACGTGCCCGACGACCGCGAGGTCAGCGGCGCGCGCCCGCGTGGAGAGCAGCTCGCCGCCGGTGACGTCCGGTTCTCCTACGTGGAGGGCCGTGACGTGCTGCACGGTGTCGATCTGCAGGTCGGGGTCGGGGAGCGGATCGCGATGGTCGGTCCCTCGGGCGCCGGGAAGTCGACCCTCGGCCGGCTGCTCGCCGGGATCCACCCACCGAGGACCGGATCGGTGACAGTCGGAGGAGTTGGGCTCGTGGAGCTGCCCCTCGAGGAGCTGCGTGGTCACGTCGCGCTGGTCACGCAGGAGCATCACGTGTTCGTCGGCACGCTCTGGGAGAACCTCGCGCTCGCCGCGCCGCTGGGTGCGACCGGTGACCAGATCCGGGCAGCGCTCGATGCGGTCGACGCACTCGGCTGGGCCGACGCGCTGCCCTCCGGGCTGGAGACCGTCATCGGGTCGGGTGGCCACGTGGTGAGCGCCGCCCAGGCACAGCAGATCGCGCTGGCACGACTGGTGCTCGCGGACCCGCACACGCTGGTCCTCGACGAGGCGACCTCGCTCATCGACCCCCGGGCAGCCCGCCACCTCGAGCGTTCACTCGCCGCCGTACTGGAGGGCCGCACCGTGATCGCGATCGCGCACCGGCTCTTCTCGGCCCACGACGCCGACCGCGTCGCGGTCGTCGAAGACGGCCGGATCACCGAGCTGGGCACGCATGACGAGCTGGTCGCCGCGGGTGGGTCCTACGCCGCCCTCTGGGACAGCTGGAGCGGCAAGCATTGAGCCGTTCTCCCCACAAATGTGGGATCGGGACGTTCAGATTGCCGAGCCCGACGTCACAAGCCAACAAATGTGGGCCTTGGCAGCGGCACCACGCCAGCCGCGCCCGCCGTGCGCCCGAACCCCACAAATGTGGGATCGGGACGTTCAGATTGCCGATCCCGACGTCACAAGCCAACAAATGTGGGCCTTGGCAGCGGCACCACACCAGCCGCGCCCACCGTGCACCCCAACCACAAATAGACCAGTCCGCGCCCAAGCGGCCCAAAGGGCCGGGTGACCTGCGGACCGGACGGGTATGCAGAGTCGTTGCCGCGACGCGCTACCTTGACGGGGCCTGAGGCACGCTGTGGTTGCGGCCCCAGGCCTCAATCACGTCGCAAAGGATGAGTAACCAAGCAGTGGCACACAAGCTCGTGATCGTCGAGTCACCGGCCAAGGCCCGCACCATCGCGGGATTCCTCGGCCGGGACTATGTCGTGGAGTCGTCCATCGGGCACATCCGCGACCTCCCGCAGAGCGCCGCAGACATCCCGGCCAAGCTCAAGGGGGAGTCGTGGGCGCGTCTCGGTGTCGACGTCGACAACGACTTCGAGCCGGTCTACGTCGTCTCCCGCGACAAGAAGTCGCACATGACCAAGCTCAAGGGCCTGCTGAAGGACGCCGACGAGCTCTACCTCGCGACCGACGAGGACCGCGAGGGCGAGGCGATCGCCTGGCACCTCTTCGACGAGCTCAACCCAAGGGTGCCCGTGCACCGGATGGTGTTCCACGAGATCACTCCGCAGGCGATCGCGGCCGCGGTGGCGAGCCCCCGCCAGATCGACATGGATCTCGTCGAGGCTCAGGAGGCGCGCCGGATCCTCGACCGTCTCTATGGCTACGAGGTCAGCCCGGTGCTGTGGCGCAAGGTGATGTCCGGCCTGTCCGCCGGTCGCGTGCAGTCCGTGGCGACCAGGCTTGTGGTCGACCGTGAGCGCGAGCGGATGAAGTTCCGCGTCGCGTCGTACTGGGACCTCGAGGGCACCTTCGACGCCGGCGAGAAGCACGACCAGCGGATGTTCAGGGCCAAGCTGCACTCGATCGACGACACCCGGGTGGCACGCGGCAGCGACTTCGGGCAGGACGGTGAGCTCAAGGCCTCCGCGAACGTCGTACATCTGTCGAAGTCGAAGGCCGAGGCCCTCGCTGACGGCCTGCACGACACCGACTTCACGGTCCGTTCGGTGGAGTCCAAGCCCTACACCCGCAAGCCGTACGCGCCGTTCCGCACCACGACGCTGCAGCAAGAGGCCAGCCGCAAGCTCGGGTACGGCGCCTCGCGCACCATGTCGGTGGCACAGCGTCTCTACGAGAACGGCCACATCACCTATATGCGCACGGACTCGACCACTCTGTCGGAGACCGCGGTGCGCGCTGCGAGGGCGCAGGCGCGAGACCTCTACGGCCCCGAGTACCTCCCTGACGCTCCCCGCACGTACGTCTCCAAGGTCAAGAACGCCCAGGAGGCACACGAGGCCATCCGGCCTGCTGGTGACTCCTTCCGTACGCCGGCCCAGACCGGTCTGACTGGTGATGAGTTCCGGCTCTACGAGCTGATCTGGATGCGCACCATCGCCTCGCAGATGAAGGATGCGGTCGGCAACTCGGTGACGATCCGCCTCGGCGGCGCAGCCAGCACAGGCGAGGATGTCGTGTTCTCCGCCAGTGGCCGCGTGATCACCTTCCACGGCTTCCTCAAGGCCTATGTCGAGGGCAGCGACGACGCCGAAGCCGCCGCGGACGACCAGGAAACCCGGCTGCCCAACGTGGCCGAGGGCGACCCGGTCAGCGCCGCCGCGGTGAGGGCGGAGGGGCACCAGACCAAGCCGCCGGCCCGCTACACCGAGGCGACGCTGATCAAGGAGCTCGAGGAACGCGAGATCGGCCGCCCTTCGACGTACGCCTCGATCATGGGCACGATCCTCAACCGCGGTTACGTCTATAAGAAGGGGACCGCACTCGTCCCCGCATGGCTCGCGTTCTCGGTGATCCGGCTGCTCGAGGCGCACTTCGCGCGGCTGGTGTCCTACGAGTTCACCGCCCGAATGGAGGACGTGCTCGACGAGATCGCCGGTGGACGGCGCGACCGCAACACCGAGCTCGCCGAGTTCTACTTCGGATCCGGCGAGGTGGAGGGGCTAAAGAAGCTCGTCTCCGGGCTCGGCGACATCGACGCCAAGGAGCTGGCGACGTTCCCCGTCGGTGGGCCGGAGAGCGGCATCGCCCTGCGGGTGGGGAAGTACGGTCCCTACCTCGAAGGTCCCGGAGACGACGGCACCCCCAGTGCCAAGAAGGCCAACGTTCCCGACGACCTGCCGCCGGACGAGCTCACGCTCGAGAAGGCCAGGGAGCTGCTCGCCAACCCTGCCGGCGAGGAGATCCCGCTGGGCGCGCACCCCGAGACCGGGCTCGACGTGGTGGCCAAGAACGGGCGCTACGGCCCCTACGTCACCGAGCTACTTCCGGAGGATGCGGCGAGGAGTGCGAGGCCGCGCACAGGATCGCTGTTCAAGGACATGTCACTGGAGACGATCGACCTTGCCCAGGCGGTGAAGCTCCTCTCCTTGCCTCGTGTGGTTGGAGCCGACGCGTCGGGGGAGGAGATCACCGCGCAGAACGGCCGCTACGGCCCCTACCTGAAGAAGGGCACCGACTCTCGCTCGCTCGAGACCGAGCAGCAGCTCTTCGACATCACGCTCGACCAGGCGCTGGCCATCTACGCCCAGCCCAAGCAGCGTGGTCGCGCCGCTGCGAGCGCCCCGCTCAAGGAGCTCGGCAACGACCCCGTCTCCGGTGCGCCGGTCGTGGTCAAGGCCGGTCGCTTCGGTGAGTACGTCACCGATGGCGAGTACAACGCCACCCTCCGCAAAGACGACTCCGTCGAGGACCTCACCCTCGCGCGCGCCGCAGAGCTGCTCGCCGAGCGGCGGGCCAGGGGCCCGGCGAAGAAGGCGGCCAAGCGCGGCGCCAAGAAGGCTGGCGCCAAGAAGTCGACCGCGAAGAAGTCGACTGCGAAGAAGTCGGCGAAGACCACCAAGAAGGCAGCGGCGAAGAAGTCCTGACCAATCGCGCGTCGGGTGGGCGGGGTGGTGTGCTGGCGTGGCGGTGGCGCGACCGGGAACCACATTTGTTGGCTTGTGACGTCAGAATCGGCCAGCTGAACGTCCCGATCCAACATTTGTTGGGTTCGGGCGCCCCCTGCCAGACCAGCCCGATCCTCCCGTCACCCCGGCCCCATAGGGTGAGCACGTGTCCGAGCGGTTCACCGGTGTCTATGCCTCGACAGGTGTGTTCGTCTGTTTCGAGGGTGGCGAGGGGGCGGGCAAGTCGACCCAGTGTCGGCTGCTGCGCGAGCGGCTCGAGGCCGCTGGCCACGTCGTACTCCTCACCCATGAGCCGGGCGACACCCCCGTCGGGGCCGAGGTGCGCCGGATCGTGCTCGACCCGCAGACGGGTGAGCTGGCCGACCGGACCGAGGCGTTGCTGTACGCCGCCGACAAGTCCGAGCACATCCACGCAGTCGTGCGACCCGCCCTGATGCGGGGTGAGGTCGTGGTGACCGATCGCTACGTCGACTCGACGCTCGCCTACCAGGGCTCAGGCCGTTCCCTCGACACACAGGAGCTCGAGTGGGTCGCCCGCTGGGCCACCGAGGACCTGCGTCCGCACCTGACCGTGCTGCTCGACCTCGACCCTGCCCAGGGCCTGACCCGGTTCGCGGGGCGAGACCGCATCGAGGGCGAGTCGATCGAGTTCCACCAGCGGGTGCGTGCGGAGTTCCTGCGGCTGGCGGCAGCGGATCCCGACCACTACCTCGTGCTCGACGCGCGCGACCCGGCGGACGAGATCGCGGACGCGGTGCAGGGTCGCCTCGCGCCACTGCTCGGGGCGGTGCCGCGATGACCGCAGTCAGAGGCTCCGAACGCACCGTGTGGGACAGGCTGGTCGGGCAGGGCGCAGTCGTCGAACGGCTGCGGCGAGCCGTGGCCGGAGACATGTCGCACGCATGGCTCTTCACCGGCCCACCGGGCTCGGGACGTTCCAACGCGGCCATCGCCTTCGCCGCCGGACTGCTCTGCGAGCGCGGCGGCTGCGGCGATTGCCACTCCTGCCACGAGGTCGACGTGGGATCCCACCCCGACCTTCGGGTCACCCGCACCGAGAAGCTCTCCATCGGCGTAGATGAGGTGCGTGACCTGGTGCGCAGCTCCGCGCTGGCTCCGGTGGGCAACCGGTGGCAGGTCATGGTCGTCGAGGACGCCGACCGGCTCACCGACCAGGCGGCGAACGCCCTGCTGAAGGCGATCGAGGAGCCGACCGAACGGACGGTCTGGCTGCTGTGTGCGCCGACCGTCGAGGACGTCCTCCCGACGATCCGGTCCCGCACCAGGCTGGTCGTGCTGGCGACCCCTTCCGTCGAGGACGTGACCGACTTCCTCGTGCGGACCGAGGGCCTCGGCGTCGAGACTGCGTCGTACGCCGCGCGCGCCAGCCAGGGGCACATCGGCCGGGCCCGGGCGCTTGCCCGCGACGAGGGCACCCGCCGGCGCCGTCGCGAAGTGGTCGCAATCCCTGCGCGGCTGCACTCCTTGGGTACATGCATGGCCGCTGCGGCGGACCTGCACGACCTCGCCAAGGAGGAGGCCGACGCGCTCACGAGCGAGCACGATGTCCGCGAGAAGTCCGACCTGGACCGCGCCTACGGGGTCGTCGAGCGAGGGCGCCGCCCGCGGGAGTATGCACCCGCACTCCGTGACATGGAGAAGTCACAGAAGGCCCGGGCCAAGCGGCGCGTCCTGGACGTGATCGACCGTGGCCTGATGGACCTGATCTCGGTCTACCGTGACGTGTTGACGCTGCAGCTGGGAGCCGAGTCGGACCTGGTCAACGAGGAGCTTCGCGGAGACGTCGTTGCCCTGGCCAACGCGTCGTCGGCCGAGCAGAGCCTGCGACGGATCGAAGCCGTGCTCGAGGCTCGTGAGCAGATGCTGGAGTTCAACGTGCCACCCCTGCTGGCACTGGAGTCCATGATGGTCGCTCTCCGCGTCACGCGTGCGGGCACCACCTGACCGGTTGCCCAGACGCATCACCCTAGGGTTGGCCACATGTCCGCGCCCCCGCCACCATCACTGCCATCGAGTCAGAGAAGCGCGGGCAAGACCACGATCGTCATCGCGGTCGCACTGGTCCTGGTGCTCGCCGTCACCGGTGCTGGACTCGCCGGCTGGGCGGCCTGGACGGCCTTCCGGGACGGCGACGACCGCGGCGGCTCCCAGGCCGCTTCTCCTCCCGAGTCGAGCTCAACTGCTCAGCCCGAGTCGAACCCCGCCGAGCTGGATGACTTCTACGAGCAGGATCTCGACTGGCGCAACTGCGGGCAGAACGAATGCACCCGACTGACGGTTCCTCTCGACTACGCCGATCCAGACGCCGAGACGATCACGATTGCGGTGCTGCGCGTCCCGGCGACTAGTCGGGACAAGCGCGTCGGACAGCTCGTGGTGAACCCTGGGGGGCCGGGCGCGTCTGGGGTGGATTACGCAGCGTCCGGACAGACCACGTTCGGCAAGCAGCTGACCCGCTTCTTCGACATCGTCGGTTTCGACCCGCGTGGGGTTGGCAAGAGCACCCCGCTGGAGTGTGCAGGGACCCGTCAGACCGACGAGCTACTGAGTGCCGATCCGGACCCCGAAACACCTGCCGAGGTGGCCCGGCTCGGCCAACTGATGCGCGAGTTCGGCGAGGGCTGCCTCGCGAACAGCGGCGACCTGACCCGGCACGTCTCCACGGTGGAGGCAGCCAAGGACATGGACATCCTGCGCGCCGCACTGGGTGAGCGGCAACTGGACTACCTCGGCGCGTCTTACGGCACCCTGCTCGGCGCCACCTACGCCGATCTCTTCCCCAGTCGCGTACGCCGCATGGTGCTCGACGGCGCGATCGATCCCTCGTTGTCCTACGAGCAGCTCACCCTCGGTCAGGCGCGCGGGTTCGAGGTCGCCCTTCGCGCCTACCTCGAGAACTGCATTGCCGCTGGCGACTGCCCACTGGGCGACAGCGTGGAAGCGGCAACCAGCCGGATCGCTCAGCTCCTCGAACAGATCGACGCCGAGCCGCTGCCCACTGACCACGATCGGGAACTGACGGAGGGACTGGCCGTCCTCGGGATCGTGCTGCCGCTCTACGCCGAGGACTACTGGCCGCTGTTGACCATCGCCCTGAGACAGGCCCTCGCCGGCGGCGGGAACCAGCTGCTGGCGCTGTCCGACCTGTACTCCAGGCGGGGGAGCAACGGTTACAACCTCAACCTCATCGAGGCGCTGAATGCCGTGAACTGCCTCGACCACAGCGACGCCATCCCGATCGCCGAGATTCCGAGCCACTTCGGGGAGTTCACGAAAGCCTCGCCCACCTTCGGACGCGTCTTCGCCTACACAGTCTCCACCTGCGCCGCGTGGCCGGTGAAGAGCGGCAACCGCACGACCGCGCTCGACGCCGAAGGTGCACCGCCGATCGTTGTCGTCGGTACGACGCGCGACCCCGCCACGCCTTACGAACAGGCGGTGGCACTGGCCAAGCAGCTGCAGTCCGGAGTGCTGGTCAGCCGCGACGGCGACGGACACACCGGCTTCGGGCAGGGCAACGAGTGCGTCGACCACGCGATCGAGGACTTCCTGGTGGGCGGCACTGTGCCCGAGGACGGCCTGTCCTGCTGATGGCTGTCAGACGCGTCACGCCTTCGGCGGGCGGCCCGGGATCCAGTTTGGAGACCCCGGTGCACCCAGCCCTATACTCGTCCGGCGTGCCCGGCTGACCGGTCGGGCATTGCGCCGCCTTAGCTCAGTCGGTAGAGCGTCTCACTCGTAATGAGAAGGTCGTCGGTTCGATTCCGACAGGCGGCTCTCTGTATAACCGCAGGTCAGACGCCTACAGGCCGCCGTTGAACAACCATCCAGCCCTCGGAAACGAGGCAACCGGTGCAGTTATCGGTGCAGTTGGTACAAGCGCAGTGCAGTCACGGAAAGTCCCGAGCAGAACGGGGGACCTCGGCACTGCTCGGTGCTGCGTCTCCTCCGGGGGCAGGTGATCACCCGTCGTCACATGATCGCAGGCACGCCGCCTGGCGACCTTGGAAGCTATGGACACCCATCGCGACCCCACCAACGGGTACCGCGCCTGGCAGCACGCCGGCTCGCAGGCTGGCTCGCACGTCGAGATCGGTCGGCTGCTGGCACACCTGGAGCAGCGGCTGGCCGAGCTGGACCGGCTGCACCGCGAGATCGCTGAGGACGCTCAGGCTTTGGCGCAGGTTGCCGCTGTTACCCCCGAGGGTCGCGACGGGGCCGGGGGTCGCTCTGTGTACTCGATCCGCGACGCCGCGACCGAGCTGGGGGTGAGCGTCTCCATGTTGCACAAACTGCTCAAGCAGCGCCGCCTGGGTCATCTCAAGGTCGGCGCACGCACGCTGATCACCGCCGAGCATCTGGAACAGTTTCGAAGGTCATCCGAGGTCCCCACCCCCGAGACCTCCCCGGAATGGGGCATCCGGGGGACTGAGGAGCGCTCATCGGCCGAGCAGCGGCGCCCGACCAGCACGACGGTGGGTGCCTCGGTGGTTCCGGTGGCTGCGTCGTGAGCCGGGGCGAGCCCATCGGCCGTACCGCGAACGGCCGCTCCTCGATCCACAAGGGCACCGATGGTCGTTGGCACGGCTACGTCTCCATGGGGTGTACCGACGAGGGCAAGGCGGTCCGGCGGCACGTGCGAGGCCGTACCCGCACGGAGGTCGCGGAAAAGGTGGCGGCGATGGAAAGCGAACGGGCCCGCTCAGGGCACCGACCCAGCTCGAATCAGCGGCTGACGCTGGGCCAATGGCTGGATGAGTGGTTGGTGATCATCGAGCGCACTCGCAAGCCCAAGACTTTCGACAACTACACCAGCCTGGTGCGTGCCCACTGCGGCCCACTACGGTCCAAGCCGCTGGCACGGATCGCGGTACGGGACATCGACGACCTTCTCTACCGGGTGGCCGAGCGGTTCCCGCAGAGTGCCGTCGCGCTGCATCGGATCTTGCGCTCGGCGATGAACACGGCCGTCAAGCGGGGACTGCTGATCGCCAACCCCTGCACCCACGCGGTCGTCCCCCGTGTTCGCGAGGCCGAGCTCGAGCCGTATGCGTTGGAGGAGTGCCGCCGGTTGCTGCTCGCTGCCACCGAGCTGCCCAACGGTTCGAGGTGGTCGGTCGCGCTGGCCCTGGGGTTGCGGCAAGGAGAGACGCTGGGGTTGATGTGGGACGACATCGACTTCGAGAAGCATCAGCTACGGGTCCGTCGCCAGCTCCAGCGACCGGGTTGGCACCATGGCTGCGGCGACCCGGAGCCGGACCACCAGCCGTCCAAGTGCCCCCAGCGCACCGGAGGTGGCTGGATCTTTGAGGACGTCAAGTCACGCGCAGGGCGCCGGACGCTGGCCGTCCCGCCGCAACTGATGCAGCAGCTGCGCGAGCACCGCCGCGACCAGGCCGCTCACCGGCTCGCCGTCGGGCCTGCTTGGCATGAGCACGACCTCGTGTTCCCCCGCGCGGACGGGCAACCCCAACACCCTTCGGTCGACGCCAAGGCGTGGCGCACCCTCACCCAGCGAGCTGACGTCCCTCCGTTGCGACTGCACTACGCCCGCCACACCACTGCCACCATGCTCTTGGCCCAGGGTGTCGACGGACGGGTGGTGATGGCGCTGCTCGGTTGGTCCCAGTCATCGCTGCTCACCCGCTACCAACACGTCCTCGAGCCGATGCGCCGCGATGCCGCTGCGCGCATCGACCAAGCCTATTGGCCTGCGGCGGAGTCGCCGTGATGACAACACACACCAGCGGTCACAGGAGCGCTCAGCTGCCTCGGCACGAGGAAGCCCGAGGATGGCGAGTCCTGGCCGCGGCGGTCCTCCCACCTCACGGTGAGTCTGCTGAGGAGCACGCGTACCGCACCCAGGTGCGTCCAACCTCAGCCACCCGGTTGGTCTCAGTCCTCCACGACACGGACTGCCCACGCCGCCGGCCCGGCGCGACGTCGGCAGAGACGAGCCCGTGGCGCTCCAACACGATCAGGTTTCGGTGGATGCTCGCCGGATGGACGCCGATCAGGTCCGCCAGCTCAAGCGCCGTCAGGCCCCGTTCAGAAACCCGACGCAGGATCTCAGTCCGCACGTTGTTGCCGATGGTCTCAATCGCCACCAGCACCTCGGTCGGCATGTCCCCGGGCATCGACAGGCGTGGCATAGCCGTGATTGTGCCCGATCGAACACCTGTTGCGCTTAGCGCGAGAGGGTGCGAATATCGTGACCTCAAGGATGCAGACCAAGCCGACCAGGGAAGGCATCCAATGGGCGCTCGGGCACCCCATCCGCGTCGCGGAGCCAGCGCAGGCTGCCCGGCCACGAGTTCGTGGCCCCTCTCGGAGAGGTCAGCCGATCCCAAAGCGTCGCGCAGCCCAGCCGAACCAGCTCGAACCTCTCAAGCAGCCAACGCCAAGCCGGATCAGCTGTCTGGTCCGTGTCACGACTCGTGGAGGTCCACGCGATGACGCTTCGCCACCGGCTGGTGACCCTCACCCTGATCGCGGCGCTCAGCGCCAGCCTTGCCGCCTGCGGCGGTGGTAGCGACCCCGAGACCAAGCCTCCGTCCAGCAACACGCCGAGCACGAAAGATCCCAGCCCGAGCGAGGACCCCAGCGGGGCTGGCGGCCCTCCAGCCGGCTGGGAAGACGAGTTCACCCGGCAGCAGATGAACACCTACAACGCTGCGCTGAGGCGATGGGTGCAGTACACGAAGCTCTCCAACGAGATCTACCGCAAGGGCAAGGACACCCCCGACGCTCGAGACACGCTGCAGGAGTTCTCGCTGTTCTGGCAGCGCGACGTCGTGACGTTATCCACGGACTACGACAAGGGCGGCTTGCGACGTGAGGTCCCGGCTGAGCCGCTATGGACCTACGCCAGGTCGGTCAAACCGACCTACGTCGTCATCGTCCAATGCACCGACTACAGCAAGATCAAGTGCACGAAGACGGCGACGTGCTGGACAACAAGCCCAATCACCTGGTCACCCCGCTCGTGGTCCGGATGGGCAAGCCGCAGGGCAAGGACTGGGTGTTCGAGGGCAGCACGCTAAAGGACAAAGAGTCGTGCGTCGCCTGAGCGTGCGTGTACTTGCCGCGCTTGTGGCTCTGGCGGCGCTGACGGTCGCCGACGGCTCAAGGTCGCCGACCTACGCAAACGGTGGTTGTCCGAGAGTGGGCGAAGATGGCATTTGCCTTTCAGATGAGATCCACCCACCCACGCCGATTGAGCCTCCAAGTGGAACCGGTGCCGCCATCAAGAACACGGGCGGCGGTGGAGTGTGTCGAGATGACGGAAAGGTATCCCGTGCACGGAGCACGGGTTCAGCTGGATGTCTTCGCCGACTGGCGGATGCTACGGCGCGATGCTTGACAACGCCGCCCCGGACAACCCGGCATGGCAGGGGAACAACCCCTCCGAGGGAAGCCTCGCCTACTGCCCGCTGGACGGGGTGTCGCAATCGATGTTCTTCGTGCCGAATGGTGCCGCGCCGCAGATCGTGGACGCCGCTGGGATCGCGCGCGCGATGCTTGCACGCGCACCGTTCGAGGTCGCGGATGTGCAGATGGCACCGGCGTACGGGTTGCACACCTATATCAGGATCGAGAACTGGTTTTTGTTGGCGACGGCGACGTGAGTGTGAAGATCCGGGTCGCCGGCGCGAGAGTCGCGGTGGGTGAACGCGGTCGCCACCAGGCCGCGGCAGTTGACCTGGCGGGCGCCGTCAGCCCCTTGCGGGTGAACAGAACCTTCTTCTCGATGAATGCCAGGGCGTCGTCGATCGCGGCCCGGTGAGCCCCTCAATCATCGCGGCGGTCGCCGGGTCGGCGAGCGCCCACAGCACCGAGACGCTCTTGACGGGGGAGAAGGTGAAGTCGTAGCCGGCCACCGCCTGGGTTCTCGGCCGCGAGTGCTTGGCGATCGTGGCGGCCAACTCGCGGGCGTCGACGGGTTCCCGGCCGTGCTCGGCAGTGAAGAACTCCCGGGCCACCTCGGTACGGATTCTGGCCCGCGCCGCTGCCGGGACAGGCCAGTCACCGGGCAGTCCGGCGGACCCGTTGAAAGCCGACATCCGCTTGGCGACCTCGACCCGGAACGCGCTCACATCGTTCTTGTAGACCTTGTACGGGATTCCTAGCCGGGTCGCGGCCTGGTACTCCGCTTTGGTGGGAGAGGGCACCCCGGGGCGACCGATCCGTAGGTCGAACTCGCGGGCCCGCTCGCCTGCCAGCGGGTGATGCCCCGAGCCGAAGAGGCTCTGCAGATGATCGGCCGTGACGACGTCACCGGCCTCAAGTCCGTCGATCCCGGCCATGCCGGAGCCGACCCAGGTGCCGGGGGACTCGCCCTTCTCGGTGTAGTAGCTCGCCAGGCCGGTGTGCCCCTTCTCCGTGGAGTCGTACGCGGCCACCTGACGGGTCAGGTAGTCATACCCCGATCCGGCAGTGAGCTTGTGCAGGCTCATGGTCACCTACGCCAAGGTCAATCCGGGGCCGCTGAGCGATCACAAACTGGGTACTCGGCGACGCTCAATCTGACCGGGAATGCACTAGGTGTGTGGAGGTTGGGTGCGCCTCAGTTCGATGGGACGCTGATGCGCTGGGCGGGAGCCGTGGGTCGGTTTGAGGGTGTTGGGGTGCGATGCATTCGAAGGGGCGTCTGGAAGGTTTCTTCGGTGGTGGTGATGGCTCGGGGTGCGGGTTGTGTCCTAGGTGACTGTCAGGTCCATGTCGCCGCGAGTGAGGGATGACCGGATGAGTCAGCAGACGATGCGCCAGAAGGCGCGACGTGACGCACGGAGTGTCACGTCGAAACGGAGGGCTGCGCTCTTGGAGCGCGCCAAGCGGCTGGAAGACCTGGCGGTGCAGGTGATGACTGCGGTCGGTGAGCGGGACGCGGCGGTGGCCGAGGCAGAGAAGCGGGCTGGGGCTGCGCTGCGCGAGATGACGAGGGTCGAGGGCGTGACGCTGCGCGAGGCCGTCGAGTGGTGCGGCGACCAGATCGGCGTGCGAGAGGCGACGCGGCTGCGGCGGCTGGCCGAGAACGGCCAGGAAGTAGAGGAGGGCGACGAGGACGGCGCTACGGCGCTGGCCGCGACGGCTGCGACCGCCGAGAGTGGGGGAGCGGGTGCCGGTACGGCGGCTGGATGACGCCGGCCTCGCGGCGGTTGCGGCGGCGATGGCGGACCCGAGGGTGCTCGCGCGCTACCGGGCCAAGGTGGCGACGGTGCCGGGGAGTGAGTGCCTGTGGTGGACCGGCGCGGTTGCGGGCCGGTCCGAGCGCGAGCGCACGGACGGCGGCGGCCATGGCCGTTTCTGGTACGCGCCGGGGCGGGTGATCATCGCGCACCGGTTCGCGTTCGCGGTGATGAACGGGGTGGACGCGCTCGCGCAGGCGCGGCTGCTCGGGCACCGGTGTCACAACCCGCTGTGCCAGCGGATCGCACCGGACCACGTGGTGGTCTCGAGCGCGGCGCAGAACCGGCGCGAGTGGGCGGTCCAGCGGCGGCTGCCCTACAGCCCGCTGGCCGACCCGCGCGGGCCGCGTCGGCGGGCTCGGGAACTGCGCGACCTCGCGCGTGAGGACCCGCAGCTAGTGGCCGACGACCTCGCGCGGCTCCAAGAGCTGCTGGGCGAGCAACTGACGCTGTGGTGAATGGCGACGCGTCGTCACCGCAGCGCCGCCTGGACTCCGGCGCCTTTCGGGGCCGTGGCTGGGTCTGCCTTGTGTGGGTGAAACGAACTGCGTTCATTCTACTTCTTCTGTTCGCTGAGGGCGGTTCTCCACAGGAAGAACCGCCCTCAGGATGGGGTAGCGGTCAGGCTGCGTCGGTCTCGCTCGTTCTCGGCCGCGGCTCCTCGTCGCCGCCCTCGTCGCCGCCCTCGTGGCGCCCTCGTCGGCGGGCTCGCGCGGGCTCTCGGCGGGCTCGGTCACCGGCTCCTCGCCGATCAGCAGCCGCTCGACGTCGCTGGGCTGTGTAGCCCCACGCCATGAGCGCGGCGAGCATGCGGGCGTCCCACGCGCTGGGGTTGCGCCACGTGTGTCGGCCGATGGAGTCCTCCCACGCGGCGAGACGGCGGCGAGGGTGGTCATGGTCGCGGCCTTCGGGGTGGTGGCCCGGGTCGCGATCTTGTGGCACTCCTCGTAGCCCGCGCCGTAGTAGCCGCTGGGCATGTCGATGCCGAGCAGGCCGAAGAGCATCGGGTGCCGGTGCTCCATGGCCTTGCTCAGCGTGTGGTGGCCGGTCACGACGGCCTCGCAGATCAGGGACTCGGCACCCTTCGGCGCGGTCTTGCGGGCGACGAACCCGGTCAGCCACTCCCGGCGCACGGTCTCGGCACTGGCCCAGGCCTTGTTGTTCGCGATCACGCGGCGGCGCTCCTGGCGGCGGACCTCAGCCTCGGCCTCGTCGGCGGCGTCGGCCCCCGCGTCGTGACCCTCGGCGTCCTCGCCCTGGTCGCCGTCGGTGCGACCGACCCGGCTCCGGTGGACGAGTCCGCTGGCCTCGATGTCGGTGACCACCCACACCTGCCGGTACACCTTGACCGGCTCGGCGTACTCGTCGGGTCGTCGGCGTCGTCCTCGCCTTGATGACCTCGGTGACCTCGGGCTCGGGGTACTCCCAGTCCTCGGTGACGATCACCGCGACGCCGGAGAGGGTCGGCCACTCCTCGACCGGCACCGGCTCGCCCTCGGGGGTGCGCATGTCCTCCAGCCCCAGTGACCCGTCCGCCTCGTCGGCCTCCTGCGCAGTCAGGACCGGCAGGCCCTCGGCGCGCAGCCGCTCGACTTCGGCTGCGTGGGCCTGCGCTCGGCGGCTTCGTCGCGCAGCTTCTGGGCGACATGCTCGACCGAGTCGCCCCAGCGCGTGGTCCGGCGCGCTCCAGGCGCTCGACGGCGTCGGGGTCGTGCTCGAACTCGGCGAAGATCGCGGCCTCTTCGAGAGTCAGGTCGCCGGACTCCAGCCGGTTGCGTGTCTGGTCGGCCTTGGTGACCGCCAGAGCGGCGTTCACGGTCGGGCGGTCGATGGAGGTCCGCTTGGCGATCTGCGCGGCGCTTACACCGATCAGGGCCAACTGCTCGACGCCCGCAACGATCTCGGTCTCGCGCATCCCGGCGCGGTGGATGTTCTCCACCATCTGGTCCCCGATCCGGTCGGCCTCGTCGGGCAAGGGGACGACGCGGGCCGGGATGAGCCCGGTTGGGGTGCCGACCTCGGCGGCGGTGACGGTGCGGCGCTGGCCGCGCAGCAGGACGTACTGCCCGTCTTCGTTGCGGTAGACGGTCACGGCCTCCAGCACGCCTCGCTCCTTGATCGACTTGCGGAACTCCTTTGGTATCGCGCAGGTCGGTGCGGACGTTGCTGCCGATGATGATGTCGGCGGGGTCCAGGTGCAGGAACTCCTCGGCCTCGGTGGCCGTGTCGATGGGGGTCTGGATGGTGTTGGTCATGCGGCTGTCCTCCGTGAGTAGAATAGAAAGAACTGACAGGGCAAAGCCTGCCAGTGGGAGCCGACGCCTACCCGCCCTCGGGCCGGACCTGTGGAGAGGTGGGGCGTCTTCCGAGGGTGGGGATAACCCGCCCGCGTAGGCGCGGCTCTGCTGCGGCGGCGTGGCCGCTCCCCTTGCGCTTGGAGAACGGAAGGATGCGCACGACGGTGGGAACAGCTGGGCAGGGCCTCGGCCGGGAATGCAACGGCGTTGGTGTTAGCCGTCGTAGCTGGCCGCCGGCGGGCGAGGAGGGGAGTTGACCAGGTGACGAGCCAGACGACGATTCCGGTCGGGATCTACTGGAAGCCCGGCGTGTGGGACCTCGCCCGCTCTGCCTACGTCGCTGACCTGGACACCGACCCGGACTCACCCGGCGCCTTCGTCGGCTGGCTCGCCCAGGCGCTCGAGCGGCATGCGCGCCGTTCGCGCAACAGCGGGCCGACCTGCCGCGGTCGCCGATCGCCACCGCGGCAGGTGAGCACGCGGAAGAGCTTCAGCAAGAAGCACGACCTGCCCGCCTCGACGATCGAAGCGGTCGAGGACGCGATCATCACCGACCGCCAGGAGCTCGGGCGAGCGATCGGCCGCTCGCGTTTGTTCAAGAGGCGGTGTTCGCAGCCGCCGAGGAAGCACGTCGGCGCCTGGGCCGAGAACTGCCCCCGCCTCCTCAGAAGCTCAGCAACCGACCGCCGCGGCGCCGCCCGGCACACTTGGCTGACCCCGGCTCGGCCGCTTGAGCTCGACATTGCAGGTAACCAGTAAGCCGAGGGCGGACCGTTGTGTCTGGGGGCCGCGGCTCGTCGGCCTCGCCGCCGATCCGGTCGCGAGAGCCAGGTCGGCAACCTCGTGCTGCCGACGGGTCGCCGCACTGACCGCACCCCAACGGGCGCAGTGGTGAAGCCGCCAGGGGCTTACCGGTCACCCTCGACGGGTTGCTCGCCGGGGGCCTCGATGCGGCCTACCGCTGCAACGCGAGCCACCTTCATGCCCGGCGTCAGGGCCGCCGCGTCCTTTGGTCGACCGTGCGGCTTCAACCTGCTCGAGGAGGTCGCGCCTCACCCAGAGCCGTCCGCCGTTCCTGACCGCCGGCAGCTTGTCCCGGCTGATGAGGCCGATCACAGCCTGCTTTGTAACGCGGCCGCCTCCCGTTTCCGGTCAGCTGCGCTGCGCCGGATAGCAGTCCCAAGACCGCGTAAAGGGCCGCAATACCTGAGGTGAGTTCACCCCGAGATAGGTCAACCACGGACAAGACAGTAGTCGCGATGAATACGCACAGCGCCACTTGGCCGAAGAACCTTCTGTCGGACGACATGAACAGCGAACTCACCACCAAATGCGCACCAGCGAGCGTAAACCATAGGGCCTCG
>CAVUNJ010000006.1:0-63558 GCA_963742815.1 uncultured Actinomycetota bacterium | reverse complement strand
GAGAGAGCTTCCTGACCCCCGCGCAGACCTGCTCGATCACGAGGGCCGTCCCGTAACCGGGGCGGCCCTCGGGGTTTTCCCGTGCATCTCCTAGGCTGTGCCCGCACGCATCGGACGCGCCGGAGAAGAGGGATCGATGCCGGTATGGCAATGGCTGTTGGACTCGGCTGGTGTCGTGCTGCTCGTGTTGATCTTGTTCGGTGTCGTTCTCGTCGTACGCCGCCGGGTGCTCTCCCGACATGGCGGCACCTTCGAGCTCAGCGTCCGTGACGCCAACCAGCCGTCCGGCCGTGGCTGGGTGCTCGGGATCGGCCGATATCGCGAGGACTCCCTCGAGTGGTACAGGATCTTCTCCCCGATGCCGCTGCCGAAGCGAGTCTGGCGCCGCAACGACCTCACCTTCGTCTCGCAGCGACGACCGAAGCGCGCCGAGGAGTACGCCCTCTACGCCGGCCACGTGGTCGTGGTCTGTTCGACGCCGAGCGGAAACGTCGAGTTCGCGATGAGCCCGAGCTCGCTCACCGGGCTGCAGTCCTGGCTCGAGGCCGGGCCTCCGGGGTCGCGGCCGTCCCGGTAGTGGGCTGAGGGCTTGCGTGGTTGATCCCACGCACCAGGTGAAGGGGATCAACCGCACAGCGCTGATCGCGTCGAGGCCGAAGCATCACTCCACAACGACCGGGACCGGCTGAGAACCCCGTCCGTCATGGGCTCCCGGACACCTAGGTCACTCCGGTTCGCTGGATTCCGCAACCGCGGCCCGCTCGCCGCCCGGGACCCAGAGCACGTCGCCGCCCTCCCGGTTCGCGTAGCGCGCGAGGATGAAGAGCAGGTCGGAGAGGCGGTTGAGGTACTTGATCGCGAGCACGTTCATCGAGTCGGCGTACTGCTCGTGGGCGGCCCACGCAGAGCGCTCCGCGCGCCGACACACGGTGCGGGCCACGTGCAGGTGCGCCGCGGCGACCGTGCCGCCGTTGAGGATGAACGAGCGCAGCTTGGGGAGCTCCTCGTTGTACTGGTCGCACCAGCCCTCGAGCCGCTCGACGTAGTCGGCCTCGATCCGCAGCGCGGGGTACTCCGGGTCGGCCACCACCGGGGTGCAGAAGTCCGCACCCACGTCGAACAGGTCGTTCTGGACGTGGGTGAGGACCTTGACCACGTCCTCGTCGAGCTCACTGGTCGCCAGCACGAGCCCGAGGTGGGCGTTGGTCTCGTCGACGTCGGCGTACGCCAGCAGCCGCAGGTCGGTCTTGGTGGTCTCACTCATGTCGCCGAGTCGCGTGCTCCCGGCGTCGCCGGTGCGGGTGTAGATGCGAGTCAGGTTCACCATGCGTTCCACTCTAAGAGGCCGTGCGCTCGGTAGCGTCGCGTGCGTGAGTGAGACGCGACACCTCGGCGGCGCCCACCGCGTCCTGGTGTACGGCGTCACCGGCTCGGGCAAGAGCGCCTTTGCCCGTGACCTCGCGGGAACGTGTGGCCTGCCGTGGACCGAGGCCGACCGGCTCGCCTGGGAGCCTGGGTGGATTCAGGTTCCGGTCGAGGAACAGCGTCGGCGCATCGGGGCGGTCTGCGCAGATGAGAGCTGGGTCCTGGACACGGCGTACAGCACCTGGGTCGATCTCGTCCTCGAGCGGGTCGAGGTGGTGGTGGCGCTCGACCATCCCCGCTGGGTGTCGCTGGGTCGGCTGGTACGACGCACCTTCATCCGCCTGGTCACTCGGCAGGAGGTGTGCAACGGCAATGTGGAGTCCTGGTCGAGGGTGTTCTCCCGGGAGTCCATCGTGGTCTGGCACTTCCAGTCGTTCCGGCACAAGCGCGACCGCATCAGGCGGTGGGTCTCCTCCGGGACGGGGCCGGCGGTCATCTGGCTGAGGTCACCGCGGGAGGCGGCCGCGTGGCTCCAAGACCTGCGCGCGCAGCAGGAGGACTCCTCACTAGAGTGACGCGCATGGGCAGCTTCCGTGTCTTCTCCGAGGGTCCGCTGACCCGACCGCTGGCCGGCACGGTGTACGTCGGCGGGGCCAAGAACTCCGCGCTCAAGCTGATGGCTGCCGCGTTGCTGGCCCCCGGCCGCTCGGTGATCCACAACGTGCCCGACATCCTCGACGTCGCAGTGATGGGGAAGCTGCTGCGCCAGCTCGGGTGCGAGGTCGAGGTCGTCTACCCCCAGGCGGACCCGACGAGCGGCTCGACGGCGGGCCGGGCCACGATCGAGGTCCCCGAGAAGCTCGACCACAAGGCCCCATACGAGCTCGTACGCCGGCTCCGGGCCTCGATCGCTGTACTGGGCCCGCTCGTCGCCCGGTGTCGTCAGGCCAGCGTGGCGCTTCCCGGCGGGGACGCGATCGGATCCCGCGGGCTGGACATGCACATCCGGGGGCTCCAGGAGCTGGGGGCCGTCGTACGCATCGAGCACGGTCAGGTCGTGGCGGAGGTGCCGGACGGACTCGTCGGCGCCAACCTGTGGCTCGACTTCCCCTCGGTCGGAGCGACCGAGAACCTCGTGATGGCCGCAGTGCTGGCACGAGGAACGACGGTGATCGACAACGTCGCGCGCGAGCCGGAGATCATCGACTTGTGCGAGATGCTGGTCGCGATGGGCGCCGGCATCGAGGGAATCTCCACCTCGACCCTGGTGGTGGAGGGCGTCGAGCAGCTGCACCCGGTCGAGCACAGCACCGTCACCGACCGGATCGTCGCCGGCACGTGGGTCTTCGCCGCTGCGATCGCGGGCGGCGAGCTGCACATCGAAGGCGGGGTGACCCACCACCTCGACATCGTGCTCGACAAGCTCGCGGCGTCCGGCGCCGAGATCGAGCAGACCGGGACCGGGTTCACCGTGCGTACCCATCGCCGCCTGACGTCCTTCGACGTGGCCACGCTGCCCTACCCCGGCTTCCCGACCGACCTCCAGCCCTTCGCGATGGCACTCGCTGCGGTGTCCTCGGGCACCGCCATGATCACCGAGAACGTGTTCGAGGCACGGTTCATGTTCGCGCAGGAGCTGGCCCGGCTCGGCGCCGACCTGCGCACCGACGGTCATCACGCCGTCGTCCGGGGCGTGCCGATGCTCTCCGGGGCGCCGGTGATCGCCCACGACATCCGGGCCGGCGCTGCCCTGGTGCTGGGCGGGCTCGCGGCCCAGGGCACCACCGTGGTGGCCGAGTCGCAGCACATCGATCGCGGGTACCCGTGGTTCGCCGAGGCTCTCGCCGCGGTGGGAGGCGACGTCTCCCGACTCCCCGACTAGGGCACCTGGGGGCCGCGATCCGCGCAGAAAGTCCGGTCCGGTCGGTATTTCCTCCAAACTTCCTGCGTCTTGAGACGCGATGCCATGTTCTGACTCGATAATGTGGGTATTCACGGGAGGCGCTCGATGGAGCTGAGGACCAACGGAAACACCCTGGAACTCACGGGGTCGCTGGATGTGCGCTGCACGTCTGAGTTGCGCACGGCGGTCTACCGGCTCCTGGACGAGCACGAGGGGGACGTCCGCGTCGAACTCTCCCGCGTGGAGTCGATCGACCTGACCACGCTCAAGATGCTGGCGGTGGCCAACCGCGCCGCGGAGCGACAGGGCCGAAGAGTGGTGCTGACCGGTGGGTCTCCCGGCGTACGCCGGCTCATGCACCTGTCCAACCTGCGCTCGATGCTCCACATCAAGCCGGGCGGGCGGCCCAGGGCGGTCTGAGGCCGTCTGAGCCTGAGACGGTGTGACCCACGCCGCAGGTGACAGATTCCACACGCCTTACCGCGGGCAGTCCCGCGGGCCTACCCTCAGCGACATGAACGCCGACCCCGCCCCGAGGCCCGAGAAGGACCGCCCGTGGGTGATGCGCACCTACGCAGGTCATTCCTCGGCCGTCGAGTCCAACAAGCTCTACCGGATGAACCTCGCGAAGGGGCAGACGGGCCTGTCGGTGGCTTTCGACCTCCCGACGCAGACCGGGTACGACCCGGACTCCCCGCTGTCGCGCGGGGAGGTTGGCAAGGTCGGCGTCCCGATCCCGCACCTCGGTGAGATGAGGCGGCTGTTCGCGGACATCCCGTTGACCGAGATGAACACCTCGATGACCATCAACGCCACCGCGATGTGGCTGATGGCGCTCTACCAGGTGGTTGCGGAGGAGCAGAACCCTGATCTCGAGCCGCTCGAGGTCGCGCACCAGCTGGCCGGCACCACCCAGAACGACATCATCAAGGAGTACCTCTCGCGCGGGACCTACGTGTTCCCGCCCGAGCACTCGTTGCGGCTGATCTCCGACGTCATCTCCTACACCGTCAACGAGATCCCGAAGTGGAACCCGATCAACATCTGCAGTTATCACCTGCAGGAGGCCGGTGCCACACCCACCCAGGAGCTCGCGTACGCCCTCTGCACCGCCATTGCCGTGCTGGACGCGGTCAAGGACGCCGGACAGGTCTCCGACGACGGCTTCGAGAAGGTGGTCGGGAGGATCTCGTTCTTCGTCAACGCAGGCGTCCGCTTCGTCGAGGAGACCTGCAAGATGCGGGCCTTCGTGCGGCTCTGGGACGAGATCACCCGAGAGCGCTACGGCGTGCGCGATGAGAAGATGCGTCGCTTCCGCTATGGCGTGCAGGTGAACTCGCTCGGCTTGACCGAGGCGCAGCCCGAGAACAACGTCCAGCGCATCGTGCTGGAGATGCTCGGGGTCACACTGTCCAAGAACGCACGAGCCCGCGCCGTACAGCTGCCGGCGTGGAACGAGGCGCTGGGCCTGCCGCGCCCCTGGGACCAGCAGTGGTCCCTGCGGTTCCAGCAGGTGCTGGCCTTCGAGTCCGACCTCCTGGAGTACGACGACATCTTCGAGGGCTCGAAGGTGATCGAGGCCAAGGTCGACCAGATGGTCGAGGCTGCCCGCGACGAGATGGACCGGGTGCAGGCACTCGGCGGCGCGATCGCGGCCGTCGAGTCGGGCTACATGAAGCAGGCACTGGTCAGCTCCCACTCGGCACGTCGGTCCCGCATCGAGAGCGGGGAGGACATCGTCGTCGGGGTGAACCGGTTCGAGACCACGGAGCCCTCGCCACTGACAGCAGACCTGGATGCCGCCATCCAGGCGGCCGACCCCGAGGCGGAACGCTCGGCGATCGCCGGGCTCGAGGCGTGGCGTGAGGAGCGCGACCAGGCCGAGGTCGACCGCGCGTTGGGTGCGCTCGCTGCTGCGGCGAAGACCGATGCCAATCTGATGGAGGCAACTCTGGTCGCAGCCCGGGCCGGTGCGACCACCGGGGAGTGGGCGGGCACCTTGCGCGACGTGTTCGGTGAGTTCCGGGCACCGACGGGGGTGTCCGGGGCCATGGGCGTGGCCGAGGCCGGGAGGGAGCTCACGGAGGTACGCGAGCAGGTACGGGCCACGGCCGAAGAGCTCGGGGGACGGCTGCGACTGCTCGTGGGCAAGCCGGGGCTCGACGGTCACTCGAACGGGGCAGAGCAGGTCGCCGTACGCGCTCGCGACGCCGGCTTCGAAGTGGTCTACCAGGGCATCCGGCTGACCCCACAGGAGATAGTCGCGGCCGCCGTGGCCGAGGACGTGCACTGTGTCGGCCTGTCCATCCTGTCCGGCTCGCACATGGAACTGGTTCCTGACGTGCTTGAGCAGATGAGGGCAGCGGGGGTGGACGACATCCCCGTGATCGTCGGGGGCATCATTCCCACGCGCGACGCGAAGCTGCTCAAGGAGATGGGCGTGGCCGAGGTGTTCACCCCCAAGGACTTCAGCCTGACGCAGGCAATGGGCGGCATCGTGCGGGCTATTCGCGCCGCCAACGAACTGGTCTAGTCGCACGATCGGTGAATACCGGACTTGCCCTCGAGGATCCCATTTGCCATACGGCCGTCGTCGTATTGTGCGATTGGACGTCACGTGCAACCGGTGGCCACGGTTGCCTCGGGTAGTACGACCAAGGCGGATCGACACATGGAGCATCTGCACGACGATGAGCAATGGGAGTACGGCGCGCTCTCGGACATGATTCTCAAGTCCGACGAGGCGATAGTGCTCGCCGATGCCAAGGGTGTCGTCCTGCTCGCGAACTCCGGAGCAAGCGAGCTCGTGGGTGTCCCTGCCGAGGCCATGGCCGGTTACCTGGTGCAGGACTTCGGGCGCGAGACCATGCACGAGTTCCAGCGCGTCGCGGTGAGTGCGGTCGTCGACAACAGCATCGAGATCACCGTGCGCGACGCTCATGTCCGACACGCCAACGGCACCAGCAGCTCCGTCGACCTCACCATGTCACCGACCGCCACCGATCGGGGCCCGATGATTGCGGTCGGGATCCGCGCGCCCAACGAGAAGTATCGCCAGACCAAGCTGTTCCGCGGCCTCCTCGAGGCCGCCCCCGACGGCATGGTGATCGTGAACCGGGATGGCGCGATCGTCCTGGTCAACGCCCAGGTCGAGGAGCTGTTCGGCTACCAGCGCGCAGAGCTGGTGGGCGAGCAGGTCGAGATCCTCGTCCCGGACCGCTACACCGGCATGCACATGGCCTTCCGCAACGGCTACGTCAGTGAGCCACGCACTCGTCCGATGGGCCTGGCCGGAGACCTGCACGCGCGCCGCAAGGACGGCTCGGAGTTCCCGATCGAGGTCACCCTCTCGCCGCTGGAGACCGACGAAGGACTGCTGGTCTCGGCCGCCATCCGCGACATCTCCGAGCGCCGTCGGATGCAGGAGGAGACCGACCGGGTCAAGGACGAGTTCTTCGCCACGGTCTCGCACGAGCTTCGCACTCCGCTGACCTCGATGATCGGGTACGGCGAGCTGATGACCGACCTCGAGGAGCTCAGCCCGCAGGGTCAGCGGTTCCTCTCGGTCATCATGCGCAGCGCCGAGCGTGAGCTCCGGCTGGTCGACGACCTGCTCACCCTGGTGGCGATCGAGGAGTCCGGGCTGGCGATCCGCTCCGCGGAGATCGACCTCGAGCGGGTGGTGCGTGAGGCAGTCGAGGCAGCCCGGCCGCGCGCCGAGGAGGCCAGGCTGGGGCTGTCGCTGGAGACGCCCGGGATCGCCGTACCGATGTACGGCGACCGCGACCGCCTCGGCCAGGCCATGGACAACCTGCTCTCCAACGCGATCAAGTTCACCCCGGCTGAGGGGCAGGTCAAGGTGGTTCTTCGTTCCACTGGCCCATCGGCCGAGATCGACGTGGTCGACACGGGTATCGGCATCGGCGTCGAGGATCCCGACTCGTTGTTCGAACGGCTCTTCCGCACGCCTGACGCGGTGGCCCAACAGACTCCGGGCGCGGGGCTGGGCCTGACCATCGCCCTCGCGATCGTGGAGGCCCACGCCGGCACCATCGAGGTCGTCAGTAGCGGCCCAGGCGGAACCACGTTCAGGATGACGTTCCCGCTGCGACCGTCCGGATCCTCATCTCGGTCCTGAGATGCGTCGAACCGACCTTGCCGCTACGCGACTCGCTGCACGGACCTGTCCTTGCGGCGTCTCCGCTTCTGGCGTAAACAGAATGCGTTCCGCATTCCTCGGGAAATCTCGATTTGCCTGGGGGATTTAATGCACGGAAAGGTTGTCAAAACCCGCTTGTCGCGGATATCTGGGTGTTCGGTTCGCGTCGTCCTTTTCGTCGTCTGGGACAACCACACCACCAGCACCCACGACGACCGTGTCGGGTCCACCGGCTACGGGTACACCGTGTCCGTGGTGGACTCCCCGACCGAACAGGCGCACTACAACGCGTTCGTGGAAGACCCACAGCTCACCGGCAACGGGGTGCCCGAGGCAGGCAACACCGGCCCGTCTGACGAGGTGGCGGCCACCCGGCAGGGCATATGGTCAAGTGATCAACTTCGACGAGATCGGGCGCGCCGTGGATGAACGGGGGGACAAACTGGACCGACGCATCGTCGATGCAGCGCTCGAGGGTGTCATCGTCATCGACAACGACCAGCGGATCACCTACGTCAACGAGGCAGCTGCGCGTGCGTTCGGACTGCCGGAAGCGGACCTGCTCGGCCAAGATGTTCGGGGTATCGTCCTGCCGATGCTGAGCCCTGCGGAGGGGGCGGTCGTCCGGGAGCGCCTCATGGATCGAGAGCGGGAGCCGGGGCGGTATGAGCTCACGCTGCACCGCCCGGACGGGTCGGCGGGCACCTATCTCGTGTCTGGAACAGTGCTCCGCCGCGCCGACGGCACCGTTGACGGGTCGGTCGCGTTGCTGACCGACATCACTGAGCGCAAGGCGGTCGAGCGGCAGTTCCGGTTGCTGGCCGAGAACGCCACTGATGTCATCACGGTCGTCGACGTCTCCGGGCGGCTGACCTACGTTTCCGCGTCGGCGAAGGAGGTCTTCGGCTACAGCGCTGACGAGCTGGTCGGCACCACCCTCGAGCAGTATCTGCTCCCGGGGCATGGCCCCGGGGCAACGCGTGTCTTCGTCGACTCGGCTCAGCAGGCCGACCTCTATACGACGACCGTCCAGCTCGCCCGCGGTGACGGCCGGGCAATCTGGGTGGAGCTGACCGTACGCCGGATCCGGGACGAGTCGACCTCGGCGGTGGTGGAGTACCAGGCCTCGGCCCGGGACGTGACCGACCGGGTGGATGCCCTGGCGGCTCTGCACGACAGCGAACGGCGGCTGGAACTGGTCATCGACCAGCTGCCTGCCGTCGTCATCACCATGGACAAGGACCTGCGGATCACGTCGAGTGCCGGGATGGGCCTGAAGCTGCAGGGCATCCGGCAGAACAGGAGCGTCGGCAGGCTCCTGGCCGATGTGCAGGCCGACGCCGGTAGGCCAAACGACCCGATCCTTCGCTACTACGAGCAGGCCGCCACCGGCATCGACGTCAGCTTTGAGACCGAGATGGGCACTCGGCAGTACCTGATGCACGCATCGCCCCTGCGCGACGACGACGGCGACATCATCGGCGTCATCGGCATATCCAGCGACGTCACCGAATGGAAGGCAGTCGAGCAGCGCTACAGGCTGCTCGCCGAGAACTCTACTGACGTCATCAGCACCATCGACCCCTCTGGCGTCTACACGTTCGTGTCCCCGTCGGCCGCTGAGGTCTACGGCTACCCGCCCGAGGAGATGACGGGGCGACCAGTCGAGCAGTTCCTCGACCAGGACGACCAGGGGCGCGTCCGCGAGCTCTTCGACGACGTCGGTGGCCAGCCGGACGTGTTCACGACGAAGGTGCGGTTTCGGCGTGCGGACGGGAACACGATCTGGGTCGAGTCGACTGTTCGGCAGGTCCGGGATGCCTCGACCGGCTCGCTGGTCGAGCTGGAAGCCTCCAGCCGCGACATCACCGAGCGCCGTCGGATGCAGGAGGAGACCGACCGGGTCAAGAACGAGTTCTTCGCCACCGTCTCCCACGAGCTTCGCACTCCGCTGACCTCGATGATCGGGTACGGCGAGCTGATGACCGACCTCGAGGAGCTCAGCCCGCAGGGCCAGCGGTTCCTCTCGGTCATCTTGCGCAGCGCCGAGCGTGAGCTCCGACTGGTCGACGACCTGCTGACCCTGGTGGCGATCGAGGAGTCCGGCCTGACGATCCGCGCCGCGGAGATCGACCTCGACCGGGTGGTGCGCGAGGCAGTCGAGGCAGCCCGGCCGCGCGCCAGGGAGGCCAGGCTGGGGCTGTCGCTGGAGACGCCCGGGATCGCCGTACCGATGTACGGCGACCGTGACCGCCTCGGCCAGGCCATGGACAACCTGCTCTCCAACGCGATCAAGTTCACCCCGGCTGAGGGACAGGTCATGGTCGTGCTGCGCTCCACTGGCCCATCGGCCGAGATCGACGTGGTCGACACCGGTGTCGGCATCGGGGTCGAGGATCCCGATGCGTTGTTCCTACGGCTCTTCCGCACGCCGGACGCAGTGGCTCAGGAGACGCCCGGCCTCGGACTCGGCCTGACCATCGCCCTCGCGATCGTGGAGGCCCACGCCGGCACCATCGAGGTGGTCAGCAGCGGCCCGGGCGGAAGCACGTTCAGGATGACGTTTCCGCTGGAACCGTCCGAATCCTCATCCCGGCCCTGAGATGCGTCGAGCCGACCTTGCCGCCACGCGACTCGCTGCACGGACCTGTCCTTGCGCCCTCTCCACTTCTGGCGTAAACAGAATGCGTTCCGTATTCCTCGGGAAATCTCGATTTGCCTAGGGGATTTAAATGCACGGAAATGTTGTCAAGACCCGCTTGCCGCGGATCTCTGCGTGTTCGTTTCACGTCGCCCTTCTGGGCATGACTGCGGCTTTGCCCCAAGTGTCGCCTCTCCCATCGAGTCGCCGTGGATGATCGGGCGGACAAACTGGACCGACGCATCGTCGATGCAGCGCTCGAGGGTGTCGTCGTCATCGACAACGACCAGCGGATCACCTACGTCAACGAGGCAGCTGCGCGCGCGTTCGGCTCGCCGGAAGCGGACCTGCTCGGCCAAGATGTGCTGGGTATCGTCCTGCCGATGCTGAGCCCTGCGGAGGGGGCGGTCGTCCGGGAGCGCCTCATGGATCGAGAGCGGGAGCCGGGGCGGTATGAGCTCACGCTGCACCGCCCGGACGGGTCGGCGGGCACCTATCTCGTGTCTGGAACGGTGCTCCGCCGCGCCGACGGCACCGTTGACGGGTCGGTCGCGTTGCTGACCGACATCACTGAGCGCAAGGCGGTCGAGCGGCAGTTCCGGTTGCTGGCCGAGAACGCCACTGATGTCATCACGGTCGTCGACGTCTCCGGGCGGCTGACCTACGTTTCCGCGTCGGCGAAGGAGGTCTTCGGATACACCGCTGACGAGCTGGTCGGCACCACCCTCGAGCAGTATCTGCTCCCTGGGCATGGCCCGGTAGCGCCTGTCTTCGTCGACTCGGCTCAGCAGCCCGACCTCTATACGACGACCGTCCAGCTCGCCCGCGGTGACGGCCGGGCAATCTGGGTGGAGCTGACCGTACGCCGGATCCGCGACGAGTCGACCTCGGCGGTGGTGGAGTACCAGGCCTCCGCCCGGGACGTCACCGACCGGGTGGACGCCCTGGCGGCTCTGCACGACAGCGAACGGCGGCTGCAACTGGTCATCAACCAACTGCCCGCCGTCCTCCTCACCATGGACAAGGACCTGCGGCTCCACTCGAGTGCGGGAGCGGGCCTGCAGATCCAGGGCATCCGCCCCAACACCAGCGCCGGCCGCACGATGTACCAGGTCATGGAGGCGGCCGGGCGGGCGGGCGACCCGATGCTCCGCTGCTACGAGCAGGCTGCTGCCGGCAGCGACGTCAGCTTCGAGACCGCATGGGGCACTCGGCAGTACTTGATGCACGCATCGCCCATTCGCGACGACGACGGCGACGATCATCGGTGTCATCGGCATATCCAGCGACGTCACCGAATGGAAGGCCGCCGAGCAGCGCTACCGACTGCTCGCGGAGAACTCTACTGACGTCATCAGCACCATCGACCCCTCCGGCGTCTACACGTTCGTGTCCCCGTCGGCCGCCGAGGTCTACGGCTACCCGCCCGAGGACATGACGGGCCGACCAGTCGAGCAGTTCCTCGACCAGGACGACCAGGGACGCGTCCGCGAGCTCTTCGACGACATCGGCGGCCAGCCTGACCTGTTCATGACGAAGGTGCGGTTTCGGCGTGCGGACGGGAACACGATCTGGGTCGAGTCGACTGTTCGGCAGGTCCGGGATGCCTCGACCGGCTCGCTGGTCGAGCTGGAGGCCTCCAGCCGCGACATCTCCGAGCGCCGTCGGATGCAGGAGGAGACCGACCGGGTCAAGAACGAGTTCTTCGCCACCGTCTCCCACGAGCTTCGCACTCCGCTGACCTCGATGATCGGGTACGGCGAGCTGATGACCGACCTCGAGGAGCTCAGCCCGCAGGGCCAGCGGTTCCTCTCGGTCATCTTGCGCAGCGCCGAGCGTGAGCTCCGGCTGGTCGACGACCTGCTGACCCTGGTGGCGATCGAGGAGTCCGGCCTGACGATCCGCGCCGCGGAGATCGACCTCGACCGGGTGGTGCGCGAGGCAGTCGAGGCAGCCCGGCCGCGCGCCAGGGAGGCCAGGCTGGGGCTGTCGCTGGAGACGCCCGGGATCGCCGTACCGATGTACGGCGACCGTGACCGCCTCGGCCAGGCCATGGACAACCTGCTCTCCAACGCCATCAAGTTCACCCCGGCTGAGGGACAGGTCATGGTCGTGCTGCGCTCCACTGGCCCATCGGCCGAGGTCGACGTGGTCGACACCGGTGTCGGCATCGGGGTCGAGGATCCCGATGCGTTGTTCCTACGGCTCTTCCGCACGCCGGACGCAGTGGCTCAGGAGACGCCCGGTCTCGGACTCGGCCTGACCATCGCCCTCGCGATCGTGGAGGCCCACGCCGGCACCATCGAGGTCGTCAGCAGCGGCCCGGGCGGAACCACGTTCAGGATGACGTTCCCGCTGGGACCGTCCGGATCCTCGGCCCGCTCCTGAGGTACGTCGAGCCGCAGGGCGGACCTGTCCTTGCGGCGCCGCGATTTCTGGCGTAAACAGAATACGTTCCGTATTCCTCGGGAAATCTCGAACGATTTGCCCGAGGGATTTAAATGCATGGAAATGTTGGCAAAGCCCGCTTGTCATGGATATCTACGCATTCGGTTCGCGTCGTCCTTCTCGGCATGATCGCGGCTTTGCTCTCAAGCGTCGCATCTCCCGTCCAGCCGGCTCGCGCGGCCGACCCCGTCTGCACCGTCTCCGCGAAGCTGGTCAACTCGTGCCGACCATGGGTCGGTGCCGAGTCCGGTGGCTACGTCTCCGGGGGCTTCAGGGCGATGATGCTGGAGCACGAGGCTCGCATCGGCCGTCAGCTGGACATCGTCCACGAGTACCTCGGTGTGAACGCCGTGCTTCCGAGCGACGTGGTGACGCTGGCCAGGCGGCCCGGCACCATCGCCCTGGTCAACTGGCGCGTGGCGAACCGCTGGCGTGACGGGGACGGCCGGAGCGCCACCCTCAACCTCCAGATCGACGCGATGGCGAACAGCATCAAGGCGCTCGGGTCGACCAAGATCATGCTGACCCTGCACCACGAGCCGGAGAACGACATCTCGCCCGGAGGCGAACCGAGCTGTCCCACGACCACATTCGTCGGCTCCTCGGGGGCGACCGCCGACTACGTCAACATGTGGCACAACGTGCGCGCTCGGTTCAACGCCCTCGGCGTCAGCAACGTGGTGTGGGTGATGAACTACATGGGGTGGAAGGCGTGGAACTGCGTCGTCAAGCCACTCTGGCCGGGCAATGAGTACGTCGACTGGGTGATGTGGGACCCGTATCCCAAGACGGCCACGTGGACGGCCTTCGTGAACTTGTTCTACAACTTCATGCTCGCCAACAGCGACGCCACTCATGACTTCCTGTCCAAGCCCTGGGGGCTGGCCGAGTTCGGCTACGTCGGCAGCAGCCAGACTGCGGCGTACGCGATGTACGACGAAGCACGCCGCAACCTGCAGAACGGCGTCTACCCGAGGATCAAGGCGTACGTCGTCTGGGACAACCACACCTCAAGCAGCCACGACGACCGGGTCGGGTACTCCGAGACCGGGGTGAAGGACGCGACCGAGCAGGCGCACTACAACGCGTTCGTCAACGACCCGCTGCTCACCGGCGAAGGGGTGCCAGAGCCCACCGACCAGACCCCTCCGACTGTCGTCGCGGCGGCACCCGAGGACGGCACCACGGTGGAGGGCACGGTCAGCGTGACGGGGTCGGCATCTGACGACGTGGGGGTCGAGGCCGTTGACCTGCTTGTCGATGGTGCCGTCGTGTCCACCACGCCTGGCACAGGCGGACCCGTGAGCTTTGGCTGGAACAGCACCACGGTCGCCAACGGGACGCACACCCTGCAGCTGCGTGCCAGTGACGAGGCGGGCAACACTGGCCTGTCGGACGAGGTGTCGGTCACCGTGCTGAATCCCGCCGACGACGAGGCGCCCACGCCGCCGTCCCTCCTGACCGCGACCTGGAGCCGCCCCAGCAAGGTGACGCTGACCTGGTCTGGCTCGAGCGACAACGCGGCGGTTGCGGGCTACCGCGTCTACCGCGACAACGGGGTGATCGCGAACCTCGGCCCTGGCGAGCGCAGCCATGCTGACGTGGGGGTCGCAAACTTGACCACGCACGTCTACCACGTCACTGCTCTCGATGCCGCCGACAACGAGAGCGACCCCAGCGAGACAATGAGCGTGGACACGGGGGACGACACCGCGCCAACAGCACCGGTGACGACGGCCGAGCTCACCGCTCCGGACGAGGCGACGGTGACGTGGAGTGAGTCGACCGACAACGCTGCCGTCGTCGGCTACCGGGTCTACCGCAACGGCGCGCTCGTTGCCGATGTCACCGACGGGAATCGCACTGTGGTCGACGATGCTCTCGACGACGGCGTCGTGTACTCCTATCGCGTTTCGGCGTACGACGCGGCCGGGAACACCGGTCCCCTCAGTAGCGCCGCAACGGTCACTACGCCGGACACCACCGCCCCATCCGTCCCGGGCAGCCTGCAAGCTGTGTCCGGCAGCCAGAGCGTGGCGCTGACCTGGACGGCGTCGACGGACAACGTGGCCGTGGCGAGCTACCTCGTCTACCGCGACGGCCTGCTGCGGGCGACCTTGGGAGGCACGGCGACCGGCTACACCGACAACGCCCTGGTCGGGGCCACCCTGCACCGATACCGCGTCCTCGCCCAGGACGCGGCCGGCAACGAGAGCGCCCAGAGCAATGAGGTGGCCCGTTCGCTTTCGGACACCACCGCGCCGAGCGCTCCGACTGGTCTTACGGGTTCCCGCTCGGGGTTCACCGTGCGACTCGTCTGGACCGCGTCGACTGACAACGTCGGGGTGCAGAGCTACACGATCTACCGCGGGGGAGTTGCGATCGGGACGAGCACCACGCCGGCGTACACGGACTCGACGCCCCCGCTGGGACGATCCTCGAGCTACAGCGTGCGCGCGAGGGATGCTGCTGGCAACGTGAGCGGGGCATCGAACACGGTGACGGTGGCCATCCCGGCGGACACCTCGGCGCCCACCTCGCCCTCCGGGCTGCGGGCAACTGCTGGGGCTAGCGGCACCAGGCAGATCGCGCTGACCTGGAACGCATCGACCGACAATGTCGGCGTGAACAGCTACTACCTGTTCCGCGGCAACGCGAAGTACCTGCTCCTCGGCAGGGTGACCAGCTACACCGACACCGGTCTGGTCGCCGGCACGACGTACACCTACAAGGTCTACGCGATCGACGCCTCGGGCAACTGGAGCGGCCCGTCGGGGAAGGCGAGCGCGACGGCACGGTAGGGCAGGGAAAATCTGGGTCCAGACCAGTCGTCTGCCCGCCTTGCCGTGCCACCTTTTCCAGCGTAGACAGAGTTCGTCTGTACGTCCTCGGGAACCGTCTCGTCACTTGTTCCGTGGGGGAATGCATGCGTCGAAATGTTGCGGGGACCCGAAAGTCAGCGTTCGCGAAACGGGTCGTTCTGGCCGCAGTGCTGGGGGTCGTCGCGTCGTTGCTGACAACCATCGCGCCCGCCTCCCAACCCGCAGCGACTGCAGCAGAAGTCGAGTGCACCGTCTCCGAGAAGTTGGTCAACTCGTGCCGAGCCTGGCTGGGTGCCGAGTCCGGTGGCTACATCTCCGGCGGCTTCAGGGCGATGATGCTGGAGCACGAGGCTCGCATCGGCCGTCAGCTGGACATCGTCCACGAGTACCTCGGTGTGAACGCAGTCCTGACCAATGACGTGGTGACGCTGGCCAAGCGGCCCGGGACGATGGCGCTGGTCAACTGGCGCGTGGCTGACCGCTGGGCCGACGCGGACGGTCGCAGCGCCATCCTCAACAACCAGATCGATGCGATGGCGAACAGCATCAAGGCGCTCGGGTCGACCAAGATCTTCCTCACGCTGTTCCACGAGCCGGAGAACGACATCTCGCCGGGCGGTGACCCCAACTGCCCGAACGTCACCTTCATCGGTTCCTCGGGCTCGACGAGCCACTACGTCAACATGTGGCACAACGTACGGGCGCGGTTCAACGCCCTCGGTGTCAGCAACGTGGTGTGGGTGATGAACTACATGGGCTGGAAGGCATGGAACTGCGTCGTCAAGGACCTGTGGCCGGGCAACAGCTATGTCGACTGGGTGATGTGGAACCCGTATCCCAAGACGGCCACGTGGACCGCGTTCGTGAACTTGTTCTACAACTTCTTGCTCGCCAACAGCGACGCCACTCACGACTTCCTGTCCAAGCCCTGGGGCCTGGCCGAGTTCGGCTACGTCGGCAGCAGCCAGACTGCGGCGTACGCGATGTACGACGAGGCCCGGCGCAACCTGCAGAACGGCGTCTACCCGAGGCTCAAGGCGTACACCGTGTGGGACAACGACACGTCGGTGAGCCACGACGACCGAGTCGGGTACACCGAGAACGGGGTCAGGGACCCGACCGAGCAGGCGCACTACAACGCGTTCGCCAACGATCCGCTGCTGGGTGGAGGCACGGCGCCCCCGCCTCCGCCCCCACCGCCGCCCCCACCGCCGGCTGACACGACTCCGCCGACGAGGCCGACAGGTCTGCGGGCAACCGCTGGCACGCGACAGGTCTCGCTCACCTGGACAGCTGCCACGGACAACGTCGGGGTGGACAGGTACTACCTCTTCCGGGGCAACTCGAAGTACCGGTTGCTCGGCAACGTGACCAGCTTCACGGACACGAACCTGACCACGGGCACGACCTACACCTACAAGGTCTACGCGATCGACGCGGCCGGCAACTGGGGCGGAACATCGGGCAACGTGAGCGCGACGGCGAGGTAGGCAGGCTGAGTCAGAACAGGCGCAGGCTCGGGTCGTCCATCCCGCGTAGCGCGTCGTAGTCGACGACCGCGCAGGTGATGCCGCGGTCGGTGGCCAGCACGCGTGCCTGCGGCTTGATCTCCTGCGCGGCGAGGATGCCACGCACGGGGCTGAGGAGCGGGTCGCGGTTGAGCAGCTCGAGGTAGCGGGTCAGCTGCTCCACGCCGTCGATCTCGCCACGCCGCTTGATCTCGACCGCAACGGACCGGCCGGCATCGTCGCGGCACATCAGGTCGACCGGGCCGATGGCGGTGGGGTACTCGCGTCGCACGAGGCTGAGGCCGTCGGCCAGCGTCGCGGGGTGTTCGGCCAGGAGCTCCTGCAGGTGCTTCTCCACACCGTCCTTCTGGAGGCCGGGGTCCAGGCCGAGGTCGTGGCTGGAGTCGTGGATGATCTCCTCGATCAGGATCCGCAGGCTGTCCCCGGTCTTGGCGGCCACGGTCCACTCGACCTGCCCGTCCTCCGTGGCGCCCTCCCGCACCGTGCACGGGGGGCTCATCCAGTTCAGAGGCTTGTAGGATCCCCCGTCGGAGTGCACGAGCACCGAGCCGTCGGACTTGAGCATCAGCACCCGCGTGGCCATCGGCAGGTGTGCGCTCAGCCGTCCGGCGTAGTCGACCTGACAGCGGGCCACGACGAGTCTCACGAGCCGAGAATCTACCTGCCATGCTGACGCGGTGGAGCGGGTGGCCAGAAGAGTGCCCAGAGGAGTGCCGAGACGAGTCGTAGTGGTCGGTGCCGGGGTCACGGGGATGACCTGTGCTGTCCGGCTGGCTGAGGCCGGTCATCGGGTCGATGTGCTCGCCCGGGACCTGCCGCTGGAGACGACCTCCGTGGTCGCGGCTGCGCTGTGGTATCCGTACAACGCGTTGCCCCAGGTGCGCGTGACGGCGTGGGCCGCTTCGTCGTACGCCGTGTTCGCGGACCTCGCGGGCCCGGAATCCACGCCGGAGTCGACCCCAGAGTCGACCCCAGAGTCGAACAGGGCGACCGGCGTCCGGATGATGCCCGGCACCGAGGTGCTCCACGGGCGGACCGAAGACCCCTGGTGGGCGGGTGCGGTGCCCGATCTGGAGCACATCAGTCCGCCTGAGGGGTACGCCGACGCCTGGACCTTCACTGCGCCGGTGATCGACATGCCCGTCTACCTGGGCTGGCTGCGCACGAGGCTTACTGAGCTCGACGGCACGCTGACCCGGATGAGCCTGCGCGGACTGCCCGAGACGAGTGACGTGGTGGTGAACTGTTCTGGCCTCGGCTCCCGGCTGCTCGCCGAGGACGGGGACGTGCGACCGGTCCGCGGGCAGGTGGTGCTCATGAACGGGGTCGACCTGGACCGCTGGTCGCTCGACGCCGCTGGTCCCACGTACGTCGTGCCGCGGACCGACCAGATCGTGGTCGGGGGCACCGACGAGGCTGACGACTGGAGCCGCACGGCGTCACCGGAGACGGCTGCCGAGATCGTGCTTCGAGCAACTCGGCTGGTGCCCGAGCTGGCGAATGCCCGCGTCGTGGGCCATCGGGTGGGGCTGCGGCCGGTGCGTTCCGCCGTACGGCTGGAGGCGGAGGGTCGGGTGGTCCACTGCTACGGGCAGGGCGGCGCCGGGGTGACGCTCAGCTGGGGCTGCGCGGACGAGGTCGTGCAGCTGGTGGACCAGCTGTACTGAGGGGGATTCATCAGCCGAAGAAGGCGTCGACGGCGTACTGGTCGCCTTCGAAGATCTCGATCTCGATGATCTGGTCGTCGCGGACCCGGTAGACGTTTACGCGTCGGATCTCCAGCTGGTCCGCCCCTCGAGTGGTCGCTTCACGCAGCAGCAGCGCCACCCGGTCGCGCGAGGTCAACCGGTCGATCACCTCGACCTCGACCGGAAGCCCGTCGGTGCGGTCGAGCAGGGCCCGGATCGCGCTCACAACGGCCTCGCGCCCGCGGTGAGTCCCCGCGAGCGAGCCGCCGCCCGGTAGGTGCATGACCACGTCGTCGGCGTAGAACGTGAAGGCGCCCTCGGGGTCACCACGACCCCACGCCGCGGCGTACTCGTCGAGGACGGCGCTGGCTTCCATGGCCCTGACGATAACGGCAACGGACGTGACCGGACCCACACCGGGCCGACCCCCAGCGCGTGGCAGGATGCGCCCATGAGTCGAACCGGGGCACGTGACTTCAAGACCATCGGCGTCGTCGGACTGGGCACCATGGGTGCTGGCATCACTGAGGTGTTCGCCCGCAACGGCTACGCGGTCGTCGGTGTCGAGCTCGATGACGACGGCGTGAACCGCGGACGCCAGCACCTGGAGCACTCGACGGCGCGAGCGGTCGCGCGCGGCAAGCTCAGCGAGACCGAAGAGAAGGAGCTGCACGACCGGGTGTCGTTCTCCACCTCGCTCGAGGAGCTCAAGGACGCCGACCTCGTCGTCGAGGCAGTCGTCGAGTCCGTGGAGGTCAAGAAGCACATCTTCACGCAGCTCGACGGCATCGTGTCGCCGGACGCGATCCTCGCGACCAACACGTCGTCGCTGTCGGTCACCGAGATCTCGTCGGCCACCTCCCACCCCGGCCGCGTCATCGGCATTCACTTCTTCAACCCGGCGCCGGTCCAGGGCTTCGTGGAGATCGTGCGGACCGTCGTGACCGCACCTGAGGTGCTGGAGGACGTCGAGGCCCTCGTGCATGCCCTCGGGAAGAACCCCGTGGTGTGCGGTGACAAGGCCGGTTTCATCGCGAACACCCTGCTGTTCGGCTATCTCAACCACGCGGTCTCGATGTACGAGAACCGCTACGCCTCTCGCGAGGACATCGACGCGGCGATGCGCTTCGGGTGTGGCTACCCGATGGGTCCGCTTGCCCTGCTCGACCTGATCGGCCTGGACACGGCGTACGAGATCCTGGACACGATGTACCGCCAGGGGAGGGACCGGCTGCACGCGCCGGCGCCGATCCTCAGGCAGATGGTCACCGCCGGGCTGCTCGGCCGCAAGACCGGCAAGGGGTTCTACAGCTACGAGGACTCGGACAGCCCGGTCGTCGTACCTGATGACCGGACGCCGTCGCCCGACGACAAGCCCCAGCTCCGCCACGACATCACGCAGGTGGGCGTGGTCGGCACCGGGACGATGGCCACCGGCATCGTCGAGGTCTTCGCCAAGAGCGGGTACGACGTCGTCTACATCGGCCGGTCGCAGGACAAGGTCGACGCCGTCCTTGCCACCATCGAGCGCTCCCTGGACAAGGCGATCCAGCGCGGCAAGCTCGAGGAGGCCGCCAAGGAGGAGGTGCTCGGCCGACTGACCGGCTCGACCTCCCTCGACGACCTCGCGCGGGTCGACATCGCCATCGAGGCGATCGCCGAGGACCTGAAGATCAAGACCACGCTGTTCGAGAACCTCGACGAGATCTGTCGTCATGGAAATGGGGGGCGAGGGGCGATCCTCGCCACCACCACGTCGTCGCTTCCCATCATCGAGTGCGCGCAGGCGACCAGGCGGCCGCAGGACGTCATCGGGATGCACTTCTTCAACCCGGCGCCGATCATGAAGCTGGTCGAGGTCGTCAGCACCGTCTCCACCAGCGACGAGGTTGCCGAGACGACCCGCGCACTCTGCGCCAAGGTGGGCAAGGTCGCGGTCTCCTGCGGCGACCGGGCCGGGTTCATCGTGAACGCCCTGCTCTTCCCCTACCTCAACGACGCGATCAAGATGCTGGCAGCGCACTACGCGACCGCCGACGACATCGACACGGCGATGAAGCAGGGATGTGCGCTCCCGATGGGGCCGTTCGAGCTCCTCGACGTCGTCGGCAACGACGTGTCGCTGGCGATCCAGCGTGAGCTCTACCTCGAGTTCCGTGAACCGGGGTTCGCGCCGGCGCCCCTGCTGGAGCACCTGGTCACCGCCGGCTACCTCGGTCGCAAGACCAAGCGCGGCTTCCGCGACTACAGCACCCCCTGACGCCGCTCCGGGCGTGCCGCACGCCCGCTGGGAGCCGCGAAGTAATCTGGCGCCATGGAGCTCCTGATCTTCCTCGTCGTGCTGGTCGTTGCGGCATTCGCGGTGCGGACGGTCGTCAAGGGCAACCAGCGCAAGGCCCTGGAGCGCAAGGAGGCCGAGCTCGAGCCGGTGCGCAAGCTCGCCTTCGAGGACGTCACCGCCCTGGGCGAGGAGCTGCAGTTCTTCGACCTGGAACTGGCCGGCCGCGAGCTCGACCCGGGCGCGAACGCTGACTACCAGCGTGCGCTGGACGAGTACGAGTCGGCGAAGAGGGCTGCCGACAAGATCACCGAGCCCGAGCACGTCAAGAACGTCACGGAGATCCTCGAGGACGCCCGCTACGCGATGGCCTGTGTCCGGGCCCGGGTCGACGGCAAGCCGTTGCCGACACGCCGCCCGCCCTGCTTCTTCGACCCGCGCCACGGCTTGTCGGTCGAGGACGTCCCCTACACCCCTCCGGGCGGTGCCGAGCGCGACGTACCTGCATGCATCCTCGATGCCGAACGGGTCCGTGCCGGAGCAGAGCCCGACATCCGCAAGGTGATGGTCGGCAACCGCCGGGTGCCCTACTTCCAGGGCGGCCGGGCCTACCAGCCCTATGCCGCCGGCTACTTCGGCGGGTTCGGGCCGATGGACATGATGTTCATGGGGATGCTCTTCGGTGGCGGCTTCGACGGTCTCGGCGAGGGAATCGGCGCGATCGGGGAGGGCCTCGGCGAGGGGATCGGCTCGATCGGCGACGGCATCGGCGGAATGTTCGACGGCATCGGCGGCATGTTCGACGGGTTCGACTTCTAACTCCACCACCCGACACCTCCCGGTAACCGTGAGTGCACCGTCCGGTGACCTGGATCTGCGACGCTCCTGCCTCGTCCACAGGCTGGAAGGACAGTGATGGACCACCTCTCGGAGTTCGAGGACCAGCCGGCCCGCCCAGCCGGGGAGACTGCCCAAAGCGACCCGGCGATCCGCCACAAGCACGGCGTCATCCGGCTGCTTGCCGATCGAGACGACCTGCGCGGCGTGTACGCCTTCGCCGATGTCATCGAGGAGTCGGTGCGCTGGTCTGCCTGACCCGCCTCGTGCGGGCCACTGAGCGGCGCGACACAATGCCCGGGTGACCCTGCACATCACGACGTACGGCGACGACGGGTCCCCGATAGTCTTCTGCCACGGCCTGTTCGGCCAGGGCCGGAACTGGACGGGGGTGGCCAAGTCGCTCGCTGACCACCACCGCACCGTGCTGCTGGACCTGCCGCACCACGGCCGCTCGCCCTGGCCGGAGCGCTTCGACTACCTCGAGGTCGCCGACGAACTGGCTGTGACGATCAGGGATCTGGTGGGCGAGGACGACTCGGTCACGCTCGTCGGTCACTCGATGGGCGGCAAGGCGGCCATGGTGACCGCCTTGCGCACGCCGGCGCTGGTGCGCCGGTTGTGCGTGGTCGACATCGCGCCGGCCGCCTACGGGGGCCGCGGCGAGTTCGAGGGCTACGTCGAGGCGATGCAGGAGCTCGACCTGGCCGCGCTCGGACGCCGTGTGGACGCGGATGCGGCCCTGGCACCCGCCGTCCCCGACCGGACCGTGCGCGAGTTCCTGCTCCAGAACCTGCGCCGCGAAGGGAGCGACTGGCGCTGGCAGGTCAACCTCGACGTGCTCGGTCGCGACCTCGAGGTGCTCAGCGGGTGGCCCGAGGAACAGCTCGCGGACGTGGCGCCGTACGACGCGCCGGTGCTGTGGGTCGCCGGCGCTGACTCGAGCTACGTCCGCAGCGAGCACGAGGACGCAATGCGCCGGCTCTTCCCCCGCACGCGCAAAGTGGTCGTCAAGGACGCGGGCCACTGGGTGCACGCCCAGAAGCCCGGCGTCGTCGTCGACGTGCTGAGACGGCTCGCGGCGTGAGCGTGAGCTAGCGCGCGTCCTGCCTGCGAACGAACACCTCGCGCACGAGCAGCAGCATCGCTGCGGCGGTGGGGATGGCGAGCAGGGCACCGATCACGCCGAGCAGGCTGGCCCCGACCAGGGCCGCGATCACGGTCATGGCGCCCGGGATGTCGACGGACCGCGACATCACCCGTGGGTAGATCACGTAGTTCTCGAGCTGCTGGTAGACGAGGTAGAAGATGATGCAGGCGATCCCCGTCTCCATGCTCGTGGCCAGGCCGATGGCGCTGACGATCACGGCGCCCAGGGTGGCGCCGATCATCGGGATGACGTCCAGGATCGCGACGACGACAGCCAGCGCCACGGCGTACTCACCCAGGCCGACGATGAACAGGAAGATCAGCGACGTGATGCCTGCGCACAGTGCGACCACGAAGGCCCCCGAGACATAGCCGCCGATCCCATCGAGGATCCGGTCACCCAGGTGTTCCACACGGGAGCGCTTGCTGGCCGGCGCGAGCCGGTAGAGGCCGTGCTTGACCGAGTCGAGTGATGCCAGGAAGTAGAGGGTGAGAACGATGACGATGAAGGCATTGCCGAGCGCCGCCAGGATCGCGAGACCGACGCCGAGCACACCACCGAACAACTGTTGGGTCAGGTCACCGCTCGTGACGTAGTCCTTGGCCTTGTCGATGATGTCGTACTTCTCGTCCAGGCGCTGGATCTGGTTGTTGTTCTGGGCCTGGTCGAACCACCCAGGGGCGTTGTCGGTCAACGCCGTGACCTGGTCGGCGACGACGGGGGCGATCGCCACCACGAACAACGCCAACGCGGCCACGAAGCTGAAAGCCACCGTGAGCACGGCGTATGAGCGCCGGACGTTGCGGCGCATCAGCCACGTCACCACCGGGTTGAGGCCGAACGCGACGAAGAGCGCGACCACGATCAGGATGAGGACCGAGCCGGCCCGGAGGATCAGGTCGCCGAGCCAGTAGGCCAGAAGTGCGCCGGCGGACAGCAGGAAGCCGGTGCGGAACGGTGAACGGACGAAGGTGCCGCGGGGCCGGGCCTCGCCGTGCGGGTCGGGCACCGGCGTCGTGCGTAGCGGGGAGTCCTCCCTGGGGGACTTGCCGGGTCCGGCCTCGGATGACTTTTTTCGCGAACCCTCGACTGGTTCGTCGCCGGACCCGGCCCCCACGTCAGCTCTCGTCGTCGTTGCCGAACCCGGCCACCACGTCACGAAGGGAGGAGAGCTGGGCGGTGATCGAGTCGCGGCGACGCGCCAGTCGGTTCACCTCGGCCTTGAGCACCTGCAGCTCACGCTCGGAGTCGGCGTGGCCGCTGTTGCGCAGCGCGTCTGCCTGCTTCTTGGCCGCGCTCACGATCTGCTCGGCCTCCCGACGCGACCGGCTCACGAGCTGCTCGGCCTCCTGGGCAGCCTGCTCACGGTGAGCGGTGGCGGCATCGGTGGCTTCGCGGGCGCGTTGTTCCGCAGCGTTCGCGCGCTCCTCGGCCTCGTTGACCAGACGCTGGGTCTCGCCCGAGGCGGAGTCGTGGTGCTCGGCCGCCTCACGGGTGAGGCGCTCCTTCTCCACGGCCAGCTCACGCCGGGCCTCCTGGACCTCGCGGTCGGCGGCCGCACGAGCCTGCTCGGCCTCACGCGCGGTGCTGGTGCGCAGCGCGTTGGTCTCCTGCTCGGCGGCCAGCCGGTGTTGCTCGGCCTCGCGCCTGGCCGAGGCGAGGTGGTCGTCGGCCTGGGCCATCGCGCGGGTGCGGTGGGCTTCGATGTCGGCCGTCGTCCTGGTGCGCGTCTCCTCGAGCTCACGCATCTGGACGACCCGCATGTCCTCGGCGTCGGCCTCGGCCTCGGACTTGACCGCAGCCGCGTCCCGTCGAGCCTGCTCACGGATCTGCGCAGACTGTGCGTTGGCCTCGTCCAGCACGTCGGCGGCCTGCTCCTCCGCGAGGCGCAGCATCTCACTGGCCGCGGTGCCGAGTCCGGCGTACGTCGGGTGCTCGTTCTCGTCGACCTTGGTGCGCAGCCCGTCGACCTCGGACTGGAGTGACTTCAGCCGGCTCTGGGCCTCGGTGAGACTGGCGATAAGGCCGGCCTTCTCCGCTGTCGTGGTGCGTAGGACGCGGTCGACAGCCGCGGTGTCGTAGCCACCCCGGCGAACGGTGGGCAGCGAGGGCGGCTGGGCTGGCGGTGCAACCGGCGCAGCAGCCTGAGGAGCGGCTGGGGCAACTGGGGGAGCCGGGGGAGTAGCCGGGGCGGCCTGGGGAGCAGCCGGTGACTGCTTGGTCGCTTCGCTCCGCTGGGCAGGTGCCGGCGACTCGGATGCGGCCGCAGGTCGCGACGATGGCGGCGTTCTCTCGGCGACCTTCTGGGCCGTCTTGCCTGGAGCTCGGCCCGAGGACTGCTCGGCGCCCGACTTTTCGTCGTCGACCCGGGGGATCACCTGGGTGGGCTCGTCCCCGGAGTCCTCGGGGTCGTTATCGAAGATGGACAGGCCCTGGTTGCTCATTGAATTTTCCTCTATCCGCGCTCGGTATTCCGACGTACGCCGTCAGTGTCACCCATGGTCAAAGCGAATCCCATCGCGACTCGTGCGACGCGCCGAACGTCTGCGAAAAGTCACGCCATCGACATCGAAAGGTGATGCCGCGGAGATGTCATGGGACTGATGTGGCCGGTGGGACGTACGCAGCAAAGAGGAGACGTTTCAGACGCCACGGAAGGCGTTGATCTGGTCGAGGTGCTGCGCCCGCAGCTCCTCGTTTCGCACGCCCAGCCCGTCGGTGGGAGCCAGGCAGAGCACCCCGACCTTGCCCTGGTGGGCGTTCTGGTGGACGTCGAGGGCTGCCTGTCCGACATCGTCGAGGGTGTAGGTCTTCGACAGCGTCGGGTGGATCATCGCCTTGGCGATCAGGCGGTTGGCCTCCCAGGACTCGCGGTAGTTCGCGAAGTGCGAGCCGATGATCCGCTTGAGGTTCATCCACAGGTAGCGGTTGTCGTACTGGTGCATGTACCCGCTGGTCGACGCGCACGTGACGATCGTGCCGCCCTTGCGTGCGGCGAACACCGAGGCACCGAAGGTCTCGCGACCCGGGTGCTCGAAGACGATGTCGACGTCCTCGCCGCCGGTCAGCTCGCGGATGTCCTTGCCGAAGCGGCGCCACTCCCTGGGGTCCTGGGTGTTCTCGTCCTTCCAGAACTTGTAGCCGGCCTCGGAGCGGTTGATGATCAGCTCGGCGCCCATCTTTCGGCAGATCTCGGCCTTCTCGGCGTTGGAGACCACGCACACGGGAGTGGCTCCGCCGTTGAGGGCGTACTGCGTGGCGAACCCGCCGAGCCCGCCGCTGGCACCCCAGATGAGGACGTTGTCGCCCTGCTTCATGCCGGCTCCGTTGCGGCTCACGAGCTGGCGGTAGGCGGTGGAGTTCACCAGGCCGGGGGAGGCGGCCTCCTCCCAGGTCAGGTGCGCGGGCTTCGGCATCAGCTGGTTGGACTTCACCAGGGCCAGGTGTGCCAGGCCGCCGAAGTTGGTCTCGAAGCCCCAGATGCGCTGCTCGGGGTCCATCATCGTGTCGTTGTGGCCGTCGGGGCTCTCCAGCTCCACCGACAGGCAGTGTGCGACGACCTCGTCGCCTGGCTTCCAGGAGTGCACCCCCAGGCCGGTCGCGAGCACGACGCCGGAGAGGTCCGAGCCGACGACGTGGTAGGGCAGGTCGTGGCGCGCTGACAGCGGCGACATCTTGCCGTAGCGCTCGAGGAAGCCGAAGGTCGCCATCGGCTCGAAGATCGAGGTCCACACGGTGTTGTAGTTGATGGCGCTCGCCATCACCGCGACGATCGCCTCGCCCGGGCCGAGCTCCGGCACCGCGACGTCGCCGACATGCAGTGACTTGCGAGGGTCCTTGTCGCGGCTCTCGACGCCCTCGAACATGTCGACGTCTTCCTTGCGTACCGTCGCCGCCCGGTAGGACTCGGGAAGCTCGAGGCCGGCGTACTCCTCCGAGGAGGTGTCTCCGGCCATGATGGCGTCGAGGATCTGCTGCACTGTCATCTCCTGAAACGGGGCGGATGGCTGGGCACAAGATACCGAGCGGTAATCCTCAGAGGGCATGAGTGTGCGCCACTTCATAGCCACACCACCCGCAGTGACCGTGATCGCGCCTAGTGATCTGCGGCAGGCTCCACCAGCTCGACGAGCACGCCGCCCGCGTCCTTGGGGTGGATGAAGTTGATCCTGGAGTCGGCGGTCCCGCGCCGCGGCTCGTCGTACAGCAGCCGCAGTCCGCGCTCGCGGAGGATGGCCGAGACCTGTTCGACATCGGTGACCCGGTAGGCCAGCTGCTGCAGGCCTGGACCCGAGCGGTCGATGAACTTGGCGATCGTGGACTCCTCGTTCAACGGCGCAAGCAGCTGGATGCGCGCGCCCTGCGGGTCCTCGGGGTCGCCCACCGCCACCATCGCTTCGCGCACCCCCTGCTCCTCGTTGGTCTCCTCGTGGGTGAGGACCATCTGGAACTTCTCGCGGTACATCGCGATGGCGGCGTCGAGGTCGGGTACGGCGATGCCCACGTGGTCGATGCAGGTGAACAGGTGAGCCGGGATGTCGAGCGGCGCAGTCGACGGGCCAGCGGAGGGGCCTGCGGAGGGGTCTGCGGAGGAGTCGGCTGAGGAGGAGGTCATGGGTGCATCCTTGCCCAGCGAGGAGACACCCTCAACGCGGTGTGACCTGTCGTACACCGATGTGGCGCGGACCCCCCTCCTGCGCGCGGAGATTGCTGGGTACTGTCAGGGAAGACCCAGTTTTGCTCAACAGGAGGCTCTCCCATGTCACCCAACCCGACATCCCAGGGCGGCGGATCCGTCATCGTCGCCGGCGCGCGTACGCCGATCGGGCGCCTGCTCGGTGGCTTCAAGGGCCTCTCCGCTGCTGAGCTCGGAGGTGTCGCGATCAAGGGTGCGCTGGAGAAGGCTGGTGTCTCCGGTGACCAGGTCGACTACCTGATCATGGGCCAGGTCATCCAGGCCGGTGCCGGCCAGAACCCCGCACGGACCGCGGGAGTCGCGGGAGGGCTGCCGATGTCGACGCCCTCGATCACCATCAACAAGGTCTGCCTCTCCGGGGTCAACGCGATCGCGACGGCCGACGCACTGATCCGCGCGGGCGTGCACGAGATCATCGTGGCCGGTGGCATGGAGTCGATGACCAACGCTCCGCACCTCCTGCCGAAGTCGCGAGAGGGCTTCAAGTACGGCGACACCACACTGGTCGACTCGATGGCGTACGACGCGCTCTTCGACCAGGCGACGCAGCAGGCCATGGGTGGCCTGACCGAGCAGTACAACGTCGACGGCACCAACCTGACCCGCGAGGAGCAGGACGAGTTCGCGGCCCGCTCCCACCAGAAGGCCGCAGAGGCATGGAAGAACGGGCTGTTCGACGACGAGGTCGTCCCGGTCGAGATCCCGCAGCGCAAGGGCGACCCGATCGTGGTCAGCTCCGACGAGGGCGTGCGCGGGGACACCACGGCCGAGTCGCTCGGCAGGCTCCGTCCGGCCTTCTCGAAGAACGGCACCATCACGGCCGGGTCCGCCTCCCAGATCTCCGACGGTGCGTGCGCCGTGGTCGTGATGAGCAAGGCGAAGGCCGAGGAGCTGGGTCTGGAGTGGCTCTGCGAGATCGGTGCCTCGGGCCAGGTCGCCGGCCCGGACTCGACCCTCCAGCTGCAGCCGGCCAACGCCACGGCGAAGGCGCTGGAGAAGGAGGGCATCACCATCGACGACGTCGACCTGGTGGAGTTCAACGAGGCCTTCGCCGCCGTCGGCATCGAGTCGGCCCGCCAGCTCGGCGTACCCGCAGAGAAGGTCAACGTCAACGGCGGAGCCATCGCGCTTGGCCACCCGGTCGGGATGTCCGGCGCCCGCATCGTGCTGCACCTGGCGCTGGAGCTCAAGCGCCGCGGCGGTGGCACCGGTGTCGCTGCCCTCTGTGGTGGAGGTGGTCAGGGCGACGCCCTGGTCCTCAAGGTGCCCGCCTCCTGACAGTCACCAATTCGCGATAGTCCGAGACGTTCCCGTCGCCATCTGAGCAGTCTGGGGACGGAAACGTCTCGGACTATCCGTACCCGAGGAGCAGGCGTTGGGCAGACGGTCGACGGGGGACGTTTCCGAGCTGGTCGAGAAGGCCAGGTCCGGGGACGCTCGATCGGTCGCCCGGTTGATCTCGCTGGTCGAGGACGCGTCCCCGCTGTTGCGTGAGGTGATGGCCGGGCTGGCGCCGTACGCCGGCTCCGGCTCGGCTTCTGGTTCCGGGGCGCACGTCGTCGGGCTCACCGGGTCACCGGGCGTCGGCAAGTCGACCTCGACGTCTGCGCTGGTGACGGCACTGCGGGCGCAGGACAAGCGCGTCGGCGTGCTGGCCGTGGACCCCTCGTCCCCGTTCTCCGGTGGCGCGTTGCTCGGCGACCGCGTGCGGATGCAGGACCACGCGCTCGACAAGTCCGTGTACATCCGGTCGATGGCCTCGCGGGGTCATCTGGGTGGGTTGTCCTGGGCGACCCCGCAGGCGCTGAGGGTCCTCGACGCGGCTGGCTGCGACGTGATCCTGATCGAGACGGTGGGAGTGGGCCAGAGCGAGGTGGAGATCGCGGCCATGGCCGACACGACGATCGTCCTGATCGCTCCTGGGATGGGGGACGGCATCCAGGCCGCCAAGGCCGGAATCCTGGAGATCGGCGACCTCTACGTCATCAACAAGGCCGACCGCGACGGTGCCGACCAGGTACGCCGGGAGCTGCGCGGGATGCTGGCTCTGGCCGACCGGCCCGAAGGGGCATGGAAGCCGGAGATCGTGAAGACCGTCGCGAGCAAGGGTGAGGGCATCGGCGAGGTCGCGGCCGCCATCGAACGGCACCGCGAGCACCTCGTCTCCACCGGTGAGCTGGACGTCCGGCGGCTGCGGCGGGCACGCGACGAGATCGAGGCGATCGCCGTCACCGCCCTGCGCGAGCAGTGGCGCGGCGTACACGAGAACGCCGCACTCGACGAGCTCGCCGCCGAGGTCGTGGCCGGGGACAGCGATCCCTACGCCGCGGCCGACCTCCTGCTCGAGAGTCTCGAGTCCGGCTCGTAGTCGGGCCCCCAGGCCGGTCGTGAGGGTGGGGCCGAAATCCGGGCCGAATCCGGGGCTGAGCCCGGGGCTGGGCCGACCGAGCGCGCCTGAGCGCGAGAAGGGCCTAGATTTGGTAGAACAGTGTTGTCGTACGTGCGTTTTCGGCGTCCGCATTCCTTCCACGGGACAAGGAGCTAGCGATGGACGGTGTACTGAAGAAAGGTGTCGGCCTTCTCGTCATCCTGTTCCTCGGCTTCTGGCTCGTGCAGGACCCCAGCGGCTTCGCCGACAGCGCCAAGGGAGCCTTCACCGCTCTCTGGGACGTTCTCGTGAAGCTGTTCGACAGCGTCATCCGCTTCGCCCAGTCGCTCAGCAACTAAAGGCGAGTCCCGTGGGTTGGATCAGACGAACCCTCACCGATCCGGACATCGGCCGGCACCTGCTCCGCGACGAGGGCGAAGTGATCGTCGACATCGTGCGCAAGCACTGGGTGGTCTACGTCCTCCCCGCCGTGATCGCCTACTTCGGGCTGGTCTCCCTGGGGATCTTCCTGTTCTCCGATCTCGACCTTGCCCTGTTCCCGCTCCTCGTCGGCATCGGACTGCTGTTGTGGGGTGGCTACCGGGCACTGGCCGCGAACCTGGACTGCTTCGTGGTCACCAACATGCGCGTCTTCCGCGTGAACGGCGTGTTCTCGCGCTCGCAGGCGACGATGCCGCTGGGGCGGATCCTCGACATCGCCGTGATCAAGCCGCTGCACGGCCGGATCCTCGGCTTCGGTCACTTCACGTTCGAGTCCGCGGCGCAGGACCAGGGCCTGCGCGACATCAAGTACGTCGGACGCCCCGACGAGCGTGACCTGATCATCCAGCGCGTGGTCCAGCGCTCCGGCCTTCGCGGTCCGAAGGTCGTCAACTAGGCGGTTCCCGGGACGTCATACGTTGTGGCGGTTATGGCGACCGGTCCGGATGACGTCCCGCGGAGCGTCATACGTTCTGGCGGCAGTGGCTACCACCGCGTATGACGCAACGGCTTCAGAGCCCAGCGGCTGCCTGCAGGTCACCGCGGATCGCGTCGAGGCGCCCCACGGCGGAGATCCGGGCTGCGTCCACTCCGTCCTCCTCGTCCTCGACGGGTACGACGACCTCGAGGTAGCACTTGATCTTCGGTTCTGTTCCCGACGGGCGCACGACAACCCGCCCATTGTCGGCCAGCCGGAAGCGCAGGCCGATGGTCGGCGGCAGTTCCCGGGAACCCTCGGAGAGGTCGTCCAGGCCCTCGACGGCGAGGCCTCCGAGCGACGTCGGCGGGCTGTTCCGCAGCCGGTCGACCACGGCAGGGATCGCGGCCAGGTCCTCCATCCGCACCGAGAGCTGGTCGGTGGCGTGCAGGCCGTGGACCCGGGCGATGTCGTCGAGCAGGTCTCGCAGGGTTCGGCCGGCGGCTTTCGCCCTGGCGGCGATGTCGCAGACGAGCATCAGCGCAGAGACGCCGTCCTTGTCCTTCACATGGGCTGGGTCAACGCAGTAGCCGAGGGCCTCCTCGTAGCCGAACGCGAGGTTCTCGACGCGACCGATCCACTTGAAGCCGGTGAGCGTCTCGGCGTACAGCTGGTTCTCGGCGACGGCCATCTTGCCCAGCAGCGACGAGGACACGATGGAAGTTGCGTAGACACCCTGGCGACGTACCTCGAGCAGGTGCTGAGCGAGCAGGGCGCCCACCTCGTCGCCGCGCAGCATCTGCCAGCCGTGGGGGCCGCCCGGGACTGCCACCGCGCAGCGGTCTGCGTCGGGGTCGTTGGCGACGACGATGTCGGCGTCGACCTCGAGCGCGAGTTCCATCGCAAGGTCCATCGCCCCGGGCTCTTCGGGGTTCGGGAACGACACCGTCGGGAAGTCGGGGTCGGGTTCGGCCTGGGCCGTGGCGACGTGCGGCTCCGCGAACCCAGCCTTCTTCAGGACGGTGATGATCGTCGAGCCGCCGACTCCGTGGAGCGGGGTGTAGACGATGTTCAGGTCTCGCGGCCCGCCGCCCACGAGGTCGACGACGGTGCGAAGGTAGCGATCGAGCACCTCGTCGCCCAGGACCTCGCCGCCGTCACCCCGGGGGATCTCGGCAACCGCACCGACAGCGGCGATCTGCTTGGCGATCTCCTCGTCGGCCGGAGGCACGATCTGGCTCCCGTCGCCGAGGAACACCTTGTAGCCGTTGTCCTGTGGCGGATTGTGGCTCGCGGTCACCATCACCCCGGCGACGCAGTGGAGGTCACGGATGGCGAAGGCGAGCAACGGGGTTGGCAGCGGGCGCGGGAGGGTGAACGCGCGGAAGCCGGCGCCCGTCATCACCTCGGCGGTGTCGCGGGCGAAGATGTCGGAGTTGTGGCGGGCGTCGTAACCGATGACGACCGGGGCGTCCGTGCTCGCCCCGTGGTCGCGGAGGTACGCCGCCAGCCCGGCCGCGGTCCGCAGCACGACCACGCGGTTCATCCGGTTGGGGCCGGCACCGAGCGCGCCGCGAAGGCCGGCGGTGCCGAACTCGAGGGTGCCGGCGAAGCGGTCCGCGAGCTCCGTCGTGTCGCCTCCGCCCTCAGCCGCTTCGATCAGGGCCTCGAGCTCCGAACGGGTCGTCGGGTCGGGGTCCTCGGCGGCCCAGGCGCGGGCCAGGTCGAGCAGGTCGGCGTCAATCACGTCGGTCATGCTCACGAGACTAGTGTCGGAGGTCAGCCCAGATCACGCAGGCGGGGCAGCAGTTCTGCACACAATCGGTGCACGTGGCCGACCGGGTCTTCTGACGGCGGCATCACCCAGACCTGATCGATGCCGAGGCCGGCGTACGCCTCCATGCGGCGCAGGAAGGCGTCGAAGTCCTCGAAGGGGTCGCCGCCGGCCAGGGCGGTGCGCCGTACCTCCGCGGGGTCACGGCCCACGTCGGTGCAGTGGCCTTCGAGCACCTCGATCTTGTGCCTCATCTGCTCAGGCTCGAAGCCGTAGAAGTTGCAGGCGTTCGCGTAGTTCGCGACCAGGCGGAGCGTCCTGCGCTCGCCACTGCCGCCGACCAGGATCGGTGGGCCGGCTTGACGGGTCGGCGGGGGAACGCACACCGTCTCGGCGAGGCGGTAGTGCAAGCCCTCGAAGGAGCCGTCCTCGTCGCTCCACATCTGCCGACAGATCTGCAGGGTCTCCTCCAGCCGCTCGAAACGCTCAGAGATCGAGGGGAAGGGGACGCCGAGACCGAGGTGCTCGCGCTCGTACCAGGCGGCTCCCACGCCCAGCATCGCCCGGCCACCGCTGAGCACGTCCAGGGTCGAGACGATCTTCGCGAGCAGGCCGGGGTGCCGGTAGGTGACGCCGGAGACGAGCAGTCCGAGCTGCAGCTCGGTCGTCTGTCCGGCGAGGAACCCCAGCGACGTGTAGCCCTCGAGCATCGGCGCCGGCGGGCCGCCGAGGGCCTCCATCTGGAAGTAGTGGTCCATCATCGTCAACGTCGTGACGCCACCCTGGTCGGCGGCACGAGCAACGTCGGCGAGGGTGCGGCCGAGAGCGGGCGGGCCACCCGGCCACGTCAGGTTCGCGCAGTGGATGGCCAGTTTCATGGGGTCTCCTGACGCTCGACATACTGGAACCCATGCAGCGGCGGCGCTTCCGGTTCTCCAGTTCGTTCAACCTAGCGGCGCCGCGGGAACGGGTGCACGAGGTGCTGGTCGACCTGGAGTTCTACGGTGACTGGTGGCCGCAGGTGCGCGCGGTGGCCAAGCTCGATGACGACCACGCGCTGGTGGTGTGCCGGTCGACTCTGCCCTACGCCCTCGAGCTGGAGCTCACCGCGGTGAGCCGGGCGACCGACGTGCTCGAGGTGCGGATCGACGGCGCGATTCGTGGATGGGCGCGCTATCACCTCGACGAACTCACCCCAGGCACTACGCAGCTGCGGTGCGAGCAGGAGGTGTACGCCGTGTCCCGCACGATGATGGTGGCGTCGTACGTCGCGAGGCGGCTGCTGATCTGGAACCACGGCCGAATGATGCGGGGACTGGAGACCGGACTCCGCGCGCGGCTCGTCGAGCGCAGCCGGGCCCCCAGTTAGGACCCCCCAGTAGTGACCCGAGTCAGGACCCCGAGTCAGGACTTGCGCAGCGCTGCGATGGCCGCGTCGTAGTCGGGCTCCTGGCTGATCGAAGGCACCAGCTCGGTGTAGATGACCCTGTTGTCCTCGTCGAGCACGACCACGGACCGGGCGAGGAGTCCCTCGAACTTCGAGTCGAGGAGCCGCATCCCGTAGTCGTCACCGAAGGAGGACCGGAACGCCGAGCCCACCTTGACGCCTTCGATCCCCTCCGCGGCGCAGAAGTCCCTGATCGCGAACGGCAGGTCCATCGAGATGTTCAGGACCGTGGTGTCTTCGAGCCCGGACGCCGCCTTGTTGAAGTTCCGCAGGCCCGCCTGGCAGACCCCGGTGCCGATGCTGGGGAAGATGCTGAGCACCTTGCGCCCGGACAGGTCGGCAAGGCTGAACTCCTTCAGATCCGTGTCGACGAGAGTGAAGTCGGGGGCCTGGTCGCCGATTGCGGGCAGCTCTCCGACGCTGTGTGCGGGGTTGCCCCCGAGTTCAGTGGTAGCCATGCGCCCAACCTATCGAGCCTTCGCAACGTCTGGGCAATCGGTTCGAGGGCACCTGATGGGTCCTCAGTCGAAGGCGGGTCGCTCGGACTCGGAGGTGGCCATGGGTCCGCCGACGTGCGCGGCCTCCGCTCGGTCCGCCTCGGTCTCGGGGACGGCCTCCACGTCCGCGGCGTACTGCTCGGCGTCGTCCTGAGGGTCATAGCCGAGGGCCCGGCCCGGAGCGAGGTCCCACCAGGCCCGGGTGTTGGCCGAGATGCCGTAGAGCACCGCGTATCCGGGGGAGGGCGCCGTCAGCGCCGCGTGGAACATCCGCACGGCGTCACCGTGCGAGAGCCACGTGCTCAGCTGGCGACGGGTCGCGGGCCGCTCGAGGAAGGAGCCGATCCGGGTGCTGATCGCATCGATCGCGTGCCGATCGACGTACAACCGGAGCAGGGCCTCGGCCGCGACCTTACCGACGCCGTAGAAGGTGTCCGGACGGCCGTCGACGTCTTCCCCCAGCAGCTCGGTGCGCGGGATGCGTCCGACCGCGTGGTTGCTGGAGGCGTAGACCATGCGGGGTACGCCGTGCCGGACCATCGCCTCGAGCAGGGCACCGGTGGAGACGACATGGGAGTGCAGCGCCTCGGGCAAGGATGACTCCGACGGGTTGCCCGCCAGGTGGATGACGGCGTCTGGCCGCACGTCCGCGACCACGGCGTCGACCGCAACGGGATCGGTGCAGTCGAGCGCCACCTGGGCAGGCCGGTCGGGGAGGTCGACCCCGACCACGTCATGGTGCAGGGCGACCAGCGCCGGTGAGAGGACGCTGCCGATCGAGCCGGCAGAGCCGGTGAGGAGAACTCTCAGCTCTCGTCCTCGGAGTCGCCGGGCTCGTTGTCCGGGTTGTTCGGGTCCTCGGGGTCGCTGAACGGGGCCGGCTCGCTGTCGTCGTAGTCGTCGGCGTCCTTGAACTTGCCGCGCTCGACGTCGAACTCGCGCGGGGTGTTGTCGACCTCCGCATTCTCCGGACGGTTCTCGGCATCGAGGCGTTCCTTGCGCTCCTCCTCGATCTCCTCGAGGGTCTCCTCGTCCGGTTTCTCGTCGGGGTCGAGCCCCATGCCGGACTGCTTGCCGCCGCCGCTGCTCTCGTCGGGGCCGGGGCCGGGGTCGGGGTCGGCGTCGCTCGTGTCCGTGTCACTCATGTGAGCCCCTCTGTCGTCTGGTGACCATCGATAGCGGGCGGGTCCAGGCGTGTCAACGCCCGGGCACAGCGGGCGGACGCACCACTAGATCAGCGGGACGATGCTGCTCAACAGCTCGCCCATGCGAGTAGCAGCAGACCGACCCGCCTCGAGGACCTCTTCGTGGTTGAGCGGCTCACCGGTGATCCCGGCTGCCAGGTTCGTGACCAGGCTGATCCCGAGGATCTCCAGGCCCGCCTCACGGGCGGCGATCGCCTCGAGCGTCGTACTCATGCCTACGAGGGTGCCGCCGATGGCGCGGATCATCCCGATCTCGGCCGGGGTCTCGTAGTGGGGGCCGCCAAGCTGCACGTAGACCCCTTCGTCGAGCCCGGGGTCGGCCTCGCGGCACAGCTCGCGCAGCCGCGGGCTGTAGAGGTCGGTGAGGTCGACGAAGTTGGCGCCCTCGATCGGCGAGGTCGAGGTCAGGTTGATGTGGTCGGAGATCAGTACGGGGGTGCCCGGTGACCAGCGCTCGTCGAGGCCGCCGCAACCGTTGGTCAGTACGACGCTCGAGCAGCCGGCCGCGGCGGCGGTTCGGACACCATGCACGACCGCTCGTACGCCGAGGCCCTCGTAGAAATGGGTGCGACCCAAGAAGACGAGCAGGTTCTTCTCCCCGGACCGGACCGAGCGGATCTTGCCCGCGTGGCCGGCCACAGCGGGTGGCGCGAACCCGGGCAGGTCGGTGGTGCTGATCTCGGCCGTCGCCTCTCCCAGCGCATCGACGGCAGGGAGCCAGCCCGAGCCCATCACCAGGGCTACGTCGTGGCGCTCGACCCCGGTCTTCTCGGCGAGCACCACCGCGGCCTCGGCGGCCGCCTCGGTGTAGTTCTGGGTTTCGTTCTGGGTCTGGTTCTGGGTCACGGGTCAACCTCCGAAGTTGGAGCGGCAGGGGCGTGCGCGAAGAGCGGCAACGTAGTCGGCGGGCGCGTCAGCGGCCTCGGCCGCGTCGGCGAGAGTGCCCAGGTAGGTGGCCGAAGGCAGGCCACCCTCGAACGCGTCGAGGACGTAGACCCAGGCGACGGTCTCCTCGTTCAGCGTGGACACGCGGACCTTGACCTTCCGGAAGAGGCCGGTGTCAGCCGACTCCCACCCGTCAAGTGCCGAGACGTCCTCGTCGGTGACGTCGTAGATCGCCACGAAGACCTGCTCGAAGGGGTCCTGGACGATGGTGGCGAGGGCGCCGTCCCAACCGTGCTCCTCGCCGCCGAAGGTGAGCCGCCAACCGGTCAGCCACCCGGTTTCGCGCAAGGGGGAGTGCGGACAGCGCTCGCCCATCCGGGCCGGGTCGAGGTTGGTCCCGTAGGCGGCGTAAAGCGTCACGGGCGCAAGACTAGTGGTGTGTCTTCCGCTGAAGGACCACTTGAAGGCGGCGTCGGGCGGAGGGCATGCGACACAATGAGCAGATGACCACTCCTCACTTCGGGCAGGCGAACCGCGTCGTGATCGTGGGGGGTGGGCCCGGTGGATACGAGGCGGCGTTGGTGGCCGCCCAGCTCGGCGCCACGGTGACGGTTGTCGACAGTGACGGCCTGGGCGGGTCCGCTGTGGTGACCGACTGCGTGCCCAGCAAGACGCTGATCGCGACATCTGAGCTGATGACCGAGCTGGCGGGCGCACCGGAGCTGGGCGTCAGCTTCCACGACCACGAGGGCGATGCGGCTCACCACGTGGTGGTCGACCTCGCGAGGGTCAACGAGCGGGTCAAGAAGCTCGCGGCAGACCAGTCGGCTGACATCGGTCGTCGCCTCGAGCGAGAGAGGGTGCAGGTGGTGCAGGGCCGTGGTCGGCTCCAGGGGGCGGACACCGTGGTCGTGGAGCTCGCCGACGGCGGTACCCAGACCATCGAGGCCGATGCGGTGCTGCTCGCAACCGGAGCAGCGCCGCGCACCCTGTCGACTGCCGAGCCGGATGGAGAGCGGATCCTGACCTGGGAGCAGGTCTACGACCTCACCGAGGCGCCCACGAAGCTGGTCGTCGTGGGCTCCGGTGTCACCGGCGCAGAGTTCGCGAGCGCCTACATGGCGCTCGGCATCGAGGTCGTGCTGGTCTCCTCGCGCGACCGGGTGCTCCCCGGTGAGGACGCCGACGCGGCGAAGGTCCTCGAGGACGTGCTCACCCGGCGTGGGATGGAGGTGCTGTCCAAGTCGCGGATGGAGTCGGTCAAGCGCGACGGTGACGAGGTCACGGTGACTCTCACCGACGGCCGCGCGGTCACAGGCTCACACTGTCTGCTGGCACTGGGCTCGGTGCCCAAGACCGCCGACCTCGGCCTGGACGAGGCAGGGGTCGCGGTGGACGACGGCGGTTTCGTGAAGGTCGACCGGGTCTCGCGTACGACGGCCCGTGGCGTGTACGCCGCCGGCGACTGCACCGGCGTACTCATGCTCGCGAGCGTCGCGGCCATGCAGGGCCGGATCGCGATGTGGCACTTCCTCGGCGACGCGGTCACGCCGCTTGACCTCAAGCAGGTCTCCTCCAATGTGTTCACCGCCCCGGAGATCGCCACGGTCGGCTGGTCCCAGAAGGCGGTCGACGAAGGCCAGATCGAGGCCGAGGCCGTCCGGCTGGACCTGGCAGGCAACCCCCGCGCCAAGATGCAGGGCGTGCACGACGGGTTCGTGAAGCTGTTCTGCCGCCCCGGGACCGGGATCATCGTCGGAGGCGTCGTGGTGGGTCCGCGCGCGAGCGAGCTCGTGCACCCGATCTCGATCGCCGTCTCCGAGTCGCTGACCGTCGACCAGCTGGCCCACGCTTTCACCGTCTATCCCTCGATGAGCGGCTCGGTGGCCGAAGCGGCCCGACGGCTGCACCATTCCCCAACGTGAGAAAACAAGCGGGAATGGTGATTCCGCGCAGTCGAATCACCGGCAACGGAATGACAACGGTGTAGTTATCCCGTCATTCTCGAAATATCAAAGAAGCCGGGCAATTCCCCTTATTCGCGGGTCATACTGAGCGAGTTCACTTTCTTCCCACAGGTCACTGGGGTCACAGATGGCACGCTCTTCATGGCGCCTTCGGGCGAGCGCAGCCGGGGTCGCGGTGCTCTCCACGACCGTCGTCACGGCTCTTCTCCCGGGGCCGGCCGAGGCCTCGCGCACGGTCAACCAGAGCTACGCGGTGCCGGCCGACGGCCGGCTCAGACTGACCGGGCACGGCTACGGGCACGGCCACGGGATGTCGCAGTACGGCGCCCAGGGGGCGGCCAAGCAAGGACTCACCTACCGGCAGATCCTCGCCTTCTACTACCCGGGCACGACGCTGGCGACGACCAGCGGACCCATCCGGGTGCTCCTCACGGGCGACACCGACAACGACGTTCGGGTGCTGCCGGCGAGTGGCCTGCGGATCCGCGACACGGGCAACGGGGCGACGTACGCCCTGCCGGCGACCGCCGGGATCAAGACCTGGCGGCTGCGCACCGTCAGCGGCCGGACCGTGCTCGACTACGACAACGGTGCGTGGCGCACCCACCTGCCGGCCGGGAAGGCGCTGAGCGGCGGGGGCGAGTTCTACCGTCCCGGCAGCGTGGTGCTCCGGATCGCAGGGACGACCCGCAACTACCGCGGCGCCCTACGCTTGGCGAGCTCGGACACAGTCAACGTGCTGAGCTTGGACGACTACGTCATGGGCGTCGTACCCCGAGAGATGCCCGCCTCCTGGGAGCCCGCGGCCGTCCGGGCGCAGGCCGTGGCCGCGCGTACGTACGCCGCCTGGGAGCGAGACGAGCACCCCACCCGCCACTACCAGACCTGTGACACCACCTCGTGCCAGGTGTACGGCGGAGTGGCCGCGGAGGACTCGCGCAGCAACGCAGCCGTCGCTGCGACCGCCAACCAGGTCCTCACCTACCAGGGCAAGCCCGCCTTCACGCAGTTCGGATCGAGCAGCGGCGGCTGGCTCTCGGCCGGCAGCAGGCCCTATCTCGTCGCCAAGGCCGATGGCTACGACGGCCACAGCGCAAACCCGATGCACACCTGGACCATGACCGTGACCCGTGCCGCGATCCAGAGAGCCTGGCCCTCCCTTGGGACCCTGCAACGCGTCGTGATCACCCGCCGTGACGGGAACGGCGACTGGTACGGCCGGATCGAGCAGATGGTCCTCGACGGCAGCAAGGCCAACGTCACCATCAGCGGTGCGACCTTCCGCTCGAGGTTCGGGCTGCGGTCGCACTGGTTCCGCTTCGGCACCGGCGCGGTCACCCCCACGCCGCCGCCGAGCACCCAGCCACCGCCACCGGTCCCCGGCCCCGTCAACGTCACGGCGATCACGTTGCGCTGGAGGGCCATCGGCGGCTACTCCTCCCGGCTGGGTCGGCCCACTGGCGTCGAGTACTCGCTGGCCGGGGGTCGTGCGCGCCACTTCCAGGGAGGCCGGATCTATGCCAAGTACGGCGTGGGCGCCCACGAGCTCTTCGGGAAGGTGCTCAAGGCGTACGTACGCCGGGGCGCCGCGGCCTCGAGGCTCGGGTTCCCCCGCACTGCACCAGGTCGGTTCAAGCGCGGCACCTACGCCCACTTCGAGAACGGGGTGCTGAAGGTCTTCCGCTCCGGCCGGGTCAAGGTCATCCTGACCTGACGGCCGCATGGGGTCATGGGTGGCCCCCGAACTCCACATTTGTTGGGTTTTGACGTGCAGATCGGGGTTCTGGACGTCCCGATCCCACATTTGTGGAGTTCGGCCCTGCCGATTCGTGGCATCCATGACCAGAGCACACTGGCCCTCGTGCTTGTACTGAGTCGTACCGAGACCGAACACCTGCTGGACCTCGATGCGCTGCGTCATGCGCTTCGAGAGGCGATGCAGGACGTCAGCGCTGACCGGGCATCGGTGCCGCCGCGGATCGCGGCGATGGTGCCTGATCGCGGTCTCCTGGCGGCAATGCCCGCCCACTTGCCCTCCACCGGGGGACTGGCTGCGAAGCTGGTCAGCCTCTTCCCGGGCAATGCCCAGGGCCCGCTGCCGACCCACCAGGCAGTAGTGGTGGTCTTCGATCCAGACTCGGGCGAGCCGCTTGCCCTGATGGATGGCACCTCGATCACCACGCTGCGGACGGCAGCAGGGTCGGCACTGTCGGCGGAACTGCTCGCTCGCGAGGATGCGGAGACTCTGGCGATCCTCGGAACCGGTGTCCAGGCTCGCGCTCACGCCGAGGCGATGGTGCGAGTGCGGCCGATTCGGCAGATTCGCGTGGCCGGTCGAAACCGGGAGCGGGTGGCGGCGCTCGCGTCCGCTCTGGGGGATTCGCTCCGGATGGACGTACGTCCGGTGGACACCTATGCGGAGGCCTGTGCCGACGCGGACGTGGTGTGTGCGGCGACGCACTCCCCAGATCCCGTGGTGCACCGTGATGCCCTGAAACCCGGCGTGCACGTCACGTCGGTCGGGTACAACACGGCTGGCCGGGAGGTGGACTCCGCGACCGTGGTCGACGCCCTGGTCGTCGTTGAGTCCCGAGAGGCTGTGCTGGCGCCCCCACCTGCCGGGAGCAACGACCTCAGCGTGCCGATGGAAGAAGGGCTCATCGGGCCCGGGCACATCCACGCCGAGATCGGCGAGCTCCTCATGGGCACCGAAACCGGCCGGAGCTCGCCGGATCAGATCACCCTGTACAAGTCCGTGGGTATCGCCGCGCAGGATGTCGTGGCCTCGAACCTCGTCCTCAGTGCTGCCCGAGAGCGGAGGCTGGGGCTCGAGGTCGACCTCGCTTCCTAGAAGGACGAGGTTCGGCTCCCACGGGCGTGAGGTGGTGAGAGAACGGGTACGACCTTCACATGCGTTCCGTCGAGCTGTTTCGTCACACCGAGAACGACGGGGACACGTTGACACCCGACGGGATCGCCGCCGCGGAGGCGATCGGTCGGGAGCGGCTGACCCCGCCGTACGCCCTGTTCGGGTCGACCGGTGCGCGGCGAGCCACGGAGATGGCGGAGATCCTGCGGCGCAACGCTGGCCAGGAGGATGTGCCGGTCATCGAGTTCGGCGGGTTGCGTTCCTCGGTCGAGGACCGCTGGCGCGCGGCCGCCAAGGCTGCCGGCAAGGGCGCCGACGTGGAGGCGATGCGCACCAGAGACCCCGACCTTGTCGAGAAGGAGTCGATGCTGCTCGGTGGTGCGCTTCGTGGCGTGTTCGACGCGTTGCCCGACGGTGGCCGGGCGCTCGTGGTCGGTCACAGCCCCACCAACGAGGCAGCCGTGCTCGGCCTGACCGCAACGGCCGTTGGCCCATTGGGCAAGGGCGAAGGGGTGCTGGTCGTCGAAGACGATGGCCGCTTCCAGGTCCGTCAGTTGGGGCAGGGCATGCGTGGCTGACCGCCGAGCACGGGGTCTCCGACGTCCCGGTCACAATCACGGTGGTCGCCGCCCTTTTCGCACTGGTAGCGCTCGTTGACCTCGTCGTCGTCGTACGCCGCAAGCTCGAACCGCGAGCCTGATTGATCGAAAGCCATTTGCCGAGGTGCTGAGATCACGGCACCGCAGTTGGTCAAGCTGGCAGCGCCTTGGCTCTGTCCTCGAGGTGATGCGCCACGTAGTCGTCGACTTCCTCGCGCTCGGCTCGAGATCGCGACAACTCTGTGCTCGCGGTGCGGGCGTTGGCGACGGCCAGGGTTTGGTCCTACGGGCGCCAGAACCCCCAGTTCAGATGCATGGGAGCCTCCCTTGTATCTCACGTAACTTGATTGAGTTACTAGGATTTCACAATGTCGACCGACGCGCCAGCCCCATTGGTCGGCCATCATGTCTGGGTGAACGAAGCATCCGGAGCGCAGAACGAACCAGTGGCCTCCCAGGCAAAGGACGTTGGGCCGTTCTTTCACGGCACGAAGGCTTATCTGCAGCCTGGGGAGTTGCTGGAACCTGGCTTTGGCTCCAACTTCGGCGAGCGCAGGACGGCGAACTACATCTACCTGACCGCCACCCTGGACGCGGCCACCTGGGGTGCAGAACTGGCGGTGGGCGAGGGTGCCGGAAGGATCTACCGCGTGGAACCCACGGGCCTCTTCGAGGATGACCCCAACCTGACGGACAAGAGGTTCCCGGGCAACCCAACGAGGTCCTACCGCACTCGAGAGCCGGTGCGAGTAGTCGGCGAAGTCCTGGACTGGGAGCCACATTCGCCTGAGGTACTCCAGGAGATGCGGGACCACCTCGAGGAGCTCAAGCGGCTCGGCATCGAGGCGATCAACGACTGAGCTCCCCGATTTGCCTGGGTTGGTGGCTGCTGTCATGACCTCTTCCCGCGCGCGCTAGGTTGCCGGAATGGATACGCGAGTGGGCGAGATGACGGTCAACTACGTGGAGCACGGAGCGGGCCGACCTGTGCTGGTGCTGCACGGTGGCGGCGTGGACCATCGCGAGGTCGAGGCATGCTTCGAGCCGGCCTTCGACGGCGTTGCGGGGTTCCGGCGGATCTATCCTGACCTCCCCGGGATGGGCTTGACGACTGCCGACGGGCTGCGCAGTGCCGAGGACGTCCTCGAGTCGCTGTTCGACTTCGTCGGGGAGGTCACCGACGGAACTCCGCATCTCGTGATCGGTCACTCGGCCGGCGCCCACTACGCGCTGGCGATGGCCGCGAGGAGGCCGGCGCAGGTCGCTGGTCTCGCGCTGATCTGTCCACTGCTCCCGGGACTGCGCGACGTGCCGGAGCACCGCGTCGTTTTCGGGTCGGGGGAGATCGGCGACGAGGACTTCCGGAACTACTTCGTGGTCCAGAGCCCGGAGATGCTCGAGCGGTATGAACGCCATGTCCTCCCGGCAGTCGCGCTCGCAGACGAAGCGGCGCTCGGGCGAATCGGCCAGCGATGGGCCCTCGAAACCGATGACGGGCCGGCGTACGCGGGTCCGACGCTGGTCGTGGCCGGGCGACTGGACTCCACCGTCGGGTATGCGGCCGCCGTGGACCTCGTCGACCACTACCCGCACGCCTCGCTCGCGGTGGTCGATGACGCGGGTCACGCCCTGCCCCACGAGCAGCCGGACCTCCTGCGTGCTCTCGTCGCTGAGTGGCTCGCGCGCGTGGAGCGCTCCGTCTGAACGGCCCAAGGTCCGACGCGGACTTCTGAGCAGTCAGAAGGTGTGGTGCACCGCCTCGACGTTTGTTGCCGTCGGGATCGCGCACGAACGCGCCGAAGTAGCCGGGGTGGTACTCCGGCCACACCCGGGGCTCGTGGATCACGGCGGCACCGCGTGACACCGCGGCGTCGCGGAAGGCCAGCACAGCTTCGCGGTCGTGGGCGCGGAACGCGAGATGCGCCTCGCGGAAACCCTCCCCTGTGAGCTGAGGCCCTATCCAGAACGTCGGAAAGTCGACGCCGTAGCCAATCCGGTCCTCGAAGTCCAACACCCGTCGCCCGCCGAGCGGCGCCAGCACCGCGTCGTAGAACGCGCCACTGGCAGCGAGGTCCCTGCACTGCACCGAGACGTGATCAATCATGTCGCCAGTCTTCGTGGGGCCGTACGACGTGGCAAGCAACAGGCCAGTGTCACACGTCGCCCGACACCGTGTGGAACCGAGATGGTGTGGAGCATGGGTCACCAGGTGACTCAGGGTCCACACCATCTTTCCCCGGAACCGTTTGGCACGTCGTTCGTTCAGGTCCCAACGGCCATTCCTACGGGCAATTCTCAGCTTCCCTGGCGTGGGCGTTGCAGATGTAGTGATAGGTGATCTTGCACGCCACCCCCGAGCCCACACCTACCAGGGCCTTGAACCGGCCGCCGTACTTTCCGCCGCCGGCAATCATGGCCGCGCACACCACCTCGCTTCGGGCCTTGCACGCGACGACGTCCTCCCGGACCCGCTCACGGCATTGGGCACCGGACTCTTCTGGTGGCGGGGGAACGACGGGTCCGGCGTCGGGGTTCGGGGCACAGCCGGTGATCACCGCGTAGTCGTCATACACGTCGGCTCCGCCGCAGGAGTCGCTTCCCGAACCCCCAACGGTCCCGTTGCCGTCGTTGGGCGTGGACCACTGCGAATCGTGGGTGTTGCCCCACCCGGTTCCACTCGGGTCCGAGTAGCGGCCGCCATCGCCACCGCCACCGCCCACTCCCGTGCCTGTGGAGCCGCCACCAGTGCCGGCGCTGCCTCCGGAGAGACCTCCGCCGCCGGACCACCCGCCGTCCTCGTTCCAACAGTCGACCATGCATGCCATGGCGGACGCCGGCGAGGCGCCCAAGGTGGCCGAAACAGCGATCCCGGCCAGGGCAAGCGATGTCGATCGGACAAGGGTCCGAGCTGTGAATTGCGTGTTCATCTGGTCCTCATTTCGTTGTCGGAAGGGTGCTGGCGGCTCAGCCGCCGGTGCCCCAGGGGATGGGGGCTGGGGGTTGGTAGTTGGGACACGTCATGTAGCCCTGTCCGGTGGGCCCGCCGCACGGGTTGTCCGGTAGCGAGATCTCCGATGAGCCACTGCCACTGCCCGACTGCCCGGCGTCGGTGCCGCAGGCACCGAGGACGCCGAGACAGGCGCTGGCAGTCACCGCTGCGATGACGTTGCGTGTCTTGTACATGCGAGCACTCCTAGGGGTGTTGCCGGCCTGTGGCTGGGTTTGGTTCTTGGTCGACCGGTCGGGTCAGGTTGACCGTGCTCTGAAGGTAGGGAGAAGAGAGCGACACCCGCTTCCGTGTCAGCACGGAGTCCCAAGCCTGCGGCAGTGCTGCACGCTGACGAGGTAGCCGGCGATCACCCAGCCGGCGCCTGCAGTCGCTTGACGTGTTGGGCCATGGCGGCCACGTCGGAAGGACCGGTGCCACAACAGCCACCGATGAACCGCGCACCTGCATCGAGCCATGTCTCGACGAGATCGAGATCGAGCGGGTCCCCGTACACCCACGACTTGTCGTCGCTGTTCCAGTCGCCGCCGCGGTTGGGGTAGGCGACGGCGGGAAGCCCCGTGGCAGCCACTGCCTCGGCGATGGCAGCCAGGACATCGGTCTGCTCCGAGCAGTTGACGCCCGCGGCGATGAGCGACCGGCTGCCAGCGAGAACGGCGTACGCCTCGGCCAACGGCTGGCCAGCGTTGGTGGTGGGTCCGCGGACGGAGTAACTGAACCAGGAAGGTACGCCGATGTCGTCCAGCAACGAGACCAGGACTTCTGCCTCGTCGCTGTCCGGGATGGTCTCGACGGCGAGCAGGTCCGGGCCGGCTGCGGCGAGCAGCTCGAGGCGAGGCCCGTGGAAGTCGCGGAGCCGCGCCGCGGAGACGCCGTACCGGCCGGTGTACTCCGATCCGTCTGCCAGAAACGCGCCGTAGGGTCCGACAGACGCGGCCACCAGCAGCCCCGGGTGGCGGTCCGCGAGCTCGTCGCGAGCCTGCTGGGCGAGAGTCACACTGAGTGTGATCAGGCGCCGTGCCTCGGCCGCGTCGTAACCAGCGGCGAGCAGACCCTCAACGCTCGCCTGATAGCTGGATGTCGTCGCGACCATCGCACCAGCCCGGAAGTACGAGCGGTGCGCCTCGACGAGGCGTTGTGGCTCCTCGGCGAGCAGTCGTGCGGTCCACAGAGCCCCGTGGAGATTGGCTCCCTGCTCCTCCAGGGTGGTCGACAGCCCGCCGTCGAGGACCACGGCTCTCGTCCCAGCCAGGATGTCAACCACGATCTCATCTTGCCCGTAAACCGTTACGGGGCGGTGAGACCGCCCCGAAAGACCGAGCAGCTGCGCCGCAGCCTCGAGGGCATCGCCACCGTCGCATCGTCGAGCCGGGGCGAGCTTTCAGCTCCCACGGCGTGGGGCGCCGACACCGAGGCCGAGGTGGGCGGGCCGATCCAGAGCTTCATGTGCGGACAGGACGGCTTGGACCGCAGCGGACCTTTCGGACGGGAACGGAGCGACCCGGCCGCTGTCGTCCACGTGCAGGAACAGGTACTCGCCCGTGAGGACCGGGACGCCGTCATCGGCGAGGATCGTGGTGTGCACGCGGAGCCTCTTGGTGTCGGCGGCGACGACCAGCGTCTCGGCGTACAGCTTCGCACCGGGCCCGACCTCCTGGAGGTACCGCAGGTGGGCCTCCACTGTGTACATGGCGGATCCCGTGGCCGCGCGGTACGCCGCACCGAGGTCGAGCGCATCGAGCAACCGCTCGTTCGCCTCGCTGCACACGACGCCGTAGGCGGAGTCGGTCATGTGGCCGTTGTAGTCGAGCCATTCGGCACGTACTCCGCTGTCGTAGCCACCGAACGGACGGCCGGGCTGGACTTCGCTGGTCATGTGCCAGTCCCCGTCCAGCGGATCGACTGCCCGATCTCGGTCGCGGCTTCCTGGGCGAGCACGCCCAGCTCGGGAAACCTGCTCTCCGGCACCCGGGATCGTGGCCCCCAGAGGCTGACCACGGCGAACGGTCTTCCGCGCTGGTCCAGGACGGGCGCGGACACGCCGTACAGCGTCTCCTCGAGCTCGCCGGCACAGATCCCGTAACCACGCTGGCGCGTCTCTGCCAGTTCAGCGCGCAACGCGGCCTGGGTCGTGATCGTGGTCTTCGTGTACGACGTGAGCGGCTGCTCGAGGAGCGCGAGCAGCTCCTCCTCGGGAAGCCATGCGAGCAGCGCCTTGCCGGACGAGGTCGCGTGCAGCGGGACATGGCGGCCCAGCCAGTTGGCGGAGAGCACCGAGGGCGGCGCGACCTCGGCAACATAGGTGAGGCTGAGTCGCTGCGCGATGGCGAGGTCGGCCGTCTCGCCGGTGCGCTCGCTGAGCTTGACCAGCACGCCGTGTGCGCGACGCGTCAGTCCCACGATGCTGCCGGACGCGGCCAGTCGCGCTACGGCGAGACCGACGGTGTAGCGGTGGGTGGCGGGGTCGACGTGGATCAGGTCATAGGCCTCGAGAGTGGCGAGCAGGCGCCAGGCCGTGGCGCGGTTGAGGCCACAGGTGTTCGCGAGAGCAGCGACCGTCTCGCCTTCGGGAGCACCGTCCGCGACGGCTTCCAGCAGCATGATCGCGCGCTCGACGGACTGCACCAGTCCGCGTGAGGGCTCCTGTCGTTCCGCCGTCATCTGCACCTCCGGGTCGCGGTAGAAAACTTCGGCCAACACGTTGGAACTCCTTGACGGCCGTCGTCCGCCATACTATGTTCTCTGCACCATAGTAACAAGCATTGCACATCATGCAAAGGATAGGAAACCTCGGGGCGAGGAAACCGGATCGGACGGCGACGGCGCCGGTCGGCCGGTCAGACCGCAGGGAGGCCCGCTCATGGGCGGTTCGGCAAGTCGCCAGCAGCGCTGGGACCAGGCGGCTACAGCGCCTGTGCCGGCTCCGCTGCGGCTGCTTCGCACCGCCGTCCGTCCGGAATGGGTCGACTACAACGGCCACATGAGTGAGTGGTGCTACCTGCTGGTGATGGGCGAGAGCTCGGACGCGCTCTTCCGCTACGTCGGGATCGATGACGACTACCGGGCATCGGGCGCCTCCCTGTTCACGGTCGAGACGCACATCCGAAACCTGCGTGAGGTGGGCGAGGGAGCGGAGCTGGCGCTGACGATCCACGTGCTGGGGGTCGATGCGAAGAGGGTGCACCTCGCCCACGAGATCATCGGTCCGGAGGGTGGCGTGATCGCGACGGGTGAGCAGATGCTGCTCCACGTCGACCTGCAGGTTGGCAAGGTCTCCCCGCTTCCCGTCCCGCTGCTCGGTCGACTCCAGGAGATCGCGGACTCGCACGCGGCCCTGGCGCGGCCCGACTGGGTTGGGCACGTGATGCGGATCCCGTCGCAGGGCGCGGCCCGCTCGAACGGTGAGGCAGGTGCGGCATGGACTTCCAGCTGACAGACGAGCAGCGGATGATCGTGGCGACCGTGAGGAGGTTCGTCGAGAGGGAGCTGTACCCGTTCGAGGAAGAGGTCGAGCGACTCGACGACGTGTCACCGGAGTTGGCGGCGGCGATCCGCTCCAAGGCCCTTCGTGCCGGGATGTACGCCGCGAACATGCCGGTGGAGCTGGGAGGTGGCGGCCTGGACGCCGTCAGCCTGACCCTCATCGAGATCGAGTTCGGCCGGACGTCGTACGCCCTGCAGACGCTGGTTGCGAGGCCGAGCAACATCCTCCAGGCCTGCACGGGCGACCAGGTGGACCGCTACCTGCTACCGACCATCCGCGGCGAGCGGCACGACTGCCTGGCGATGACCGAGCCGGGTGCGGGCTCCGATGTCCGCAGCATGACCACCCGGGCCAAGCCGGACGGTGACGACTGGGTGATCGACGGCACCAAGCACTTCATCTCCCATGCCGACATGGCCGACTTCGTCGTACTGTTCGCGGCCACAGGCGAGGAGGAGACCAACCGGGGACCTCGGAACCTGATCAGTGCGTTCCTCGTGGACCTGGACGCTCCCGGCGTGCGGCTGCACCGCGGCTCGAGCTGTGTGTCGCATCGCGGCTACCACCAGTGTGAGCTCGTGTTCGACGGTTGCCGGGTGAGTGGCGACCAGCTGCTCGGTGAGGCCGGCTGCGGCCTCGAGCTCATGGAGGACTGGTTGGGGGCCAGCCGACTCACGGTGGCTGCCAACAGTGTGGGCCGCGCCCGCCGGGTGCTGGACGCGACCCTCGACTGGGCAGCCACGCGCAGGCAGTTCGGCCAGCAGATCGGCAAGTTCCAGGGCGTGGGGTTCCAGCTGGCCGACATGTCCGTCGCCCTCGAGGCGGCGGAGCTGCTGACCATGCAGGCCGCGTGGAAGCTGGAGCAGGGCCGGATGACGGCACAGGACGCGGCCACGGCGAAGCTGTTCGCCTCCGAGACGCTGGGCCGGGTCACCGACACCGCTGTCCAGGTCTTCGGTGGCACGGGCTTGATGAGCGACGCGCCCGTCGAACGCTGGTGGCGCGATGCTCGCGTCGAGCGCATCTGGGACGGGACCAGCGAGATCCAGCGGCTCATCATCGCCCGCGCCCTCCTGCGGCCGAGAGAGCAGTCGGCATGAGCGAGCGACCCAGCGTCCACCTCGACGTCGACGGGGAGATCCTCCTCGTGACTCTCGACCGCCCGACGGCCAATGCCATCGACGCAGCCACGAGCCGGGACCTGTACGACGCCTTCGCACACCTGCGAGACAACCCCTCGCTCCGTGTCGGCATCCTGACCGGCACCGGTGACGGCTTCTTCAGTGCGGGCTGGGACCTCAAGGCAGCTGCCGCCGGCGAGCCCGCCGACGCAGACTGGGGGTCGGGCGGGTTCGCCGGCCTGACCGAGTTCTTCGACCTCGGGAAGCCTGTCATCGCCGCGGTGAACGGACTGGCGATCGGCGGCGGCTTCGAGCTCGCGCTCGCCGCTGACCTGATGGTGGCGGCCGGCCACGTCGAGTTCGCGCTGCCCGAGGCGACACTCGGCCTCGTCGCCGACTCCGGCGGCATGCTGCGGCTTCCCGCCCGGATACCCCGCGCGGTCGCCTGCGAGCTGATGCTCACGGGTCGCCGGATGGGGGTCTCGGAAGCCGTCGCCTGGGGACTCGTCAACGAGGTCGTCCCGAAGGCGCAGCTCCTGGACGCCGCCATGCGCCTGGCGGGACGGATCTGCGCGAGCGCGCCGCTGTCCGTCGCAGCCACCCTCGAGGTGCTGAGGGAGACCGAGGGCCAGACCATCCCGCAGGGATTCGCCACGCTGCGAAGCGGTCTCGCGTCCTACTCCCAGGTCAACACCTCCGCCGACGCGCGAGAGGGCCCCCGCGCGTTTGTCGAAGGGCGCTCGCCCCGCTGGCACGGCAGCTGAACTGCCACCCAAATCGCATCCCAATCCGCCGACCAGTCCTTGAAGGAGCCCCCACATGCGCACCATGAGCACCTCCGCGTTCATCACCTGCGCCCTCACCGGCGCGGGCGACCTGACCGGTATGAAGCACCACGCCCCGATCACACCGGAACAGATTGCGGACGCCGCGATCGAGGCCGCCAGCGCGGGCGCGGCGATCGTGCACATCCACGTTCGCAATCCCGAAACTGGTCTTGGCGCCCGGGACGTCGCCTACTACCGGGAGGCCGTCGAGCGGATCCGTGCCTCCGCGACGGATGTGGTCATCAACCTGACCACGGGCATGGGCGGTGAGATCGTCCTCGGCGGCGCGGAGACGCCGCTGCCACCCAGCCCGGACGGCACCGACATGGCAGGTGCAACAGAGAGGCTCGCCCACGTCGAGGAACTGCGGCCGGAAATCTGCACGCTTGATGCCAGCACGATGAACTTCGCCGCCGGCGGCGACTACATCATGGTCAACACCCCCGACATGGTCCGCACCATGGCCAAGATCATCAAGAACATCGGCGTCCGCCCCGAGATCGAGGTGTTCGACACCGGTGACCTGGTGCTGGTCCGCGAGCTCGTCGGCGAGGGACTCATCGACGATCCGGCGATGGTGCAGCTGTGCATGGGGATCCCGTACGGCGCTCCGAACGACCCGCTGACACTGATGGCGATGGTCAACCAGCTGCCGGAAGGGGCAGTCTTCTCCGCGTTCTCCGTCGGCCGGTTCCAGCTGCCGTACGCCGCAATGGCGGTCCTGCACGGCGGCAACGTGCGGGTCGGCCTGGAGGACAACCTGTACCTCTCACGCGGCGTACTCGCCACGAACGGCCAGCTGGTCGAACGTGCCGCGACTCTTCTCGAGGCCATGAACGTCCGCGTCATCGGGCCGGCCGAGGTGCGCGAACAGCTAGGTCTGGTCAAGCATGGCTGAGACAGCGACACCCGCGGCCCTGAACGGTCTTCCGCAGACCGTCGGGCTGATCGGCGGCGGGGTCATCGGTGGCGGGTGGGCGGCGCGCTTCCTGCTTGCGGGCGTGGACGTCCAGCTGTACGACCCAGACCCAGAGGCAGGCCGCAAACTCGCGGAGATGCTCAACAACGCGCGGACGGCAGCCCGTGCGCTGAGCGACGCGCCCATGCCGCCCGAGGGCTCCTGGGTCGTTGTCGGGTCGGTGGCCGAGGCGGTCTCTGGCGTGCAGTTCGTCCAGGAGAGCGCCCCGGAACGCCTGAACATGAAATGCGCGCTGCTTGGCGAGGTGAGTGCCACGGCGAGGGCAGACGTCGTAATCGCGTCCTCCACCTCAGGGTTGCTGCCGTCGCGTCTGCAGGCGCAGATGACCTCGCCAGAGCGCCTCGTCGTCGGCCACCCGTTCAACCCCGTCTACCTGTTGCCTCTGGTGGAGATCTGCGCTGGTGAGCAGACCTCGGCGCGTTCCGTCGAGCGAGCCTCCGCCGTCTACACCGCGCTCGGCATGCGCCCCTTGCACGTCCGGCGGGAGGTCGACGGGTTCATCGCCGACCGGCTGCTCGAAGCCATGTGGCGCGAAGCGCTCTGGCTGGTTGCCGACGAGGTGGCCACCGTGGAGGACGTCGATGACGCCATCCGCTTCGGTGCGGGGCTTCGCTTCGCCTCGATGGGCACGATGCTGACCTACCGGATCGCCGGGGGCGAGGGTGGCATGCGGCATTTCATGAGCCAGTTCGGGCCTGCTCTCCAGTGGCCGTGGAGCAAGCTGACCGATGTACCCGAGCTCACCGACGACTTGCTGGACCGCATCGAGAAGCAGTCCGACGCCCAGGCTGCGGGCGCCTCGGTACGTGAGTTGGAACAGCGCCGGGACGAGTGTCTCGTCGCGGTCCTGCGCGGACTGCGTGATGTCCGGTATGGCGCCGGCGAGGTGGTGGCGTCGTACGACGAGGCTCTCAGGAGACGGGCAGAACGCGAACCGTCACGCCCGGCAACTCAGGCGGCTCGGGCCGTGCCGAAGGGGGTGGGGTAGCGCCCCGACGCCGTGTGCCCGGACCACTCGACCGTGGTTCATCGACCACGCAACCAGATCCATCCGGTTTTCCCGTTCCAGTTCGCAGGAGGTAGTCCACCATGACCACACATCCATCTCGCCGCTTCCGGCTCTGCGCCGCTGCGGTGCTCACGGCAGTGATCGCCTCGCTGTCCGCGTGCTCTTCTGGAGCCACGCCAGCCAATACCGATCCGGCAACCGGCGCGAAGGGCGACCCAAAGACCGGAGGCAAGCTCCGCGTGGGAATCGTTGGCGGCTCCGCCAAGGACAGCCTGGACGCCCACGCGCCGGTCACGCATCCCGACGAGGCCCGCGTGATCGCGCTCTATGACACGCTTGCGACCTACGACGTGGAGCACAAGGTGGAGATGTCACTGGCTGACACGATCACGCCATCGGAGGATGCGAAGACGTGGACCGTAGTCCTGCGTGACGGCCTGAAGTTCAGCGACGGGAGCCCGATCACCGCTGACGACGTGGTCTACACGTTCCAACGCATCACCGACCCCAAGGACCCGAAGGCCGGCGCGACGGCCCTCGAGGACCTCCAGCGCGACCAGCTGAAGGCCAATGACGCGAAGACCATCGTCTTCCCGTTCAAGGAGCCGTTCGCAACGTTCACCGATGCAGTGGCGCAGTACGGCGTGGGCATCGTCCCGGACGGCTACGACCCGGCCAAGCCGGTGAGCTCCGGTCCGTTCATGCTCGACTCGTTCACTCCCGGCCAGCAGAGCACTTTCGTCCGGAACCCCAACTACTGGCGTGAGGGTGAGCCGTACGTCGACAGTCTCGTCATCATCGACTTCCCGGATGACACGGCTCGGGTCAACGCCCTGCTCGGCGGACAGGTCGACGCCATCGACCAGCTGCCGCTCGGCCAGATCAAGGTGGTCGAGGCCAACCCCGAGCTCAAGGTCCTCGAGTCCGAGACTGGCGCCTGGATCCCGTTCACCATGCGCGTCGACAAGGCACCCTTCGACGACGTTCGGGTGCGGCAGGCTCTTCGGTTGATCGTTGACCGCGAGCAGATGGTGGACCAGGTGCTCGGCGGGCACGGCACGGTCGGCAACGACATGTATGCGCCGTTCGACGCTTGCTTCCCCTCTGACATCGAGCAGCGGACCCAGAACATCGAGGAGGCGAAGAAGCTGCTGGCCGACGCAGGCAAGAGCAACCTCACGGTCGAGCTGACCACGTCTCCAGTGGCCGCAGGGTTGGTCGAGGCGGCTCAGGTGTTCGCGGAGCAGGCCAAGGAAGCGGGTGTGACCGTCAAGGTCAACAAGGTGGACTCTGGTGTCTTCTACGGAGACGACTACCTGAGCTGGCCGTTCGCGCAGGACTTCTGGTTCACGCGCGACTACCTGCCACAGACGGCGAACTCCGGCTTCACCACCTCGCCGTACAACGAGACCCACTGGAACAACAAGGCATGGAACGACCTGGTGCAGCAGGCCAACGCCACGGTCGACGAGACGAAGCGGTGTGACCTCATCAAGCAGGCCCAGCAGATCGAGTACGACGAGGGCGGCTACATCATCTGGGGCTTCCCGAACAACCTCGACGCCCACCGCGCCGCAGTGCAAGGGTTCGTCCCGGACAAGAGCGGCATCCCGCTGTCGTACTACGGGTTCCGCAAGGTCTGGCTCGACGAGTAGTCGAACCCGGCACAGGAACACCACGAGCAGGACTCAAGGAGGAGGGAAGACATGCGTCGAATGCTCGCCATGCGTGCGTTGTTCGGAGTCTTCACGCTCTGGGTCGTCTCGCTCGTGGTGTTCCTGGCCACGCAGGCACTGCCGGGTGACGCCGCTCGGGCGCTCCTGGGTCGTGAGGCAACGCCCGAACGGCTCGCGGCCCTGCGCGACCGCCTCCATCTCGGAGAGTCGTTGCCGAGCCAGTACATGCACTGGCTCGGCGACACCCTCTCCCTCAACCTCGGTGACTCGCTGGCGAACAGCAAGCCCGTCACCGAGCTGATGGGGCCGGCCTTGGTCAACTCCAGCGTCCTGATGCTCTGCGCGGCCCTCATCGCGGTGCCGCTCTCGATCGCCATCGGCACCTGGAGCGCGCTGAAGCGCAACAGTGCGGTCGACCAGATCACCTCCGTCATCACGTTGGTGCTGGCGGCACTGCCCGAGTTCGTGGTGGGCATCCTGCTCGTCCTGGTGTTCTCCACCGGCTTCCTGCATGTCCTCCCCGCCGTCGTGGTCGTCCCACCGGGTGAGCACGTCTGGGACTATCCCAACCAGCTGGTGCTGCCGACCCTCACGCTCGTGCTCGCCGTGTCGCCGTACATCATCCGCATCATGCGGGCGACCATGCTCGAGGTTCTCGAGAGCGAGTACGTCCAGCAGGCGAGGCTCAAGGGACTCTCGGAGCGAACGGTGATCCTCAGGCACGCGCTCCCGAACGCGATCGGACCGGTCGCCCAGGTGATCGCGCTGCAGCTCGCCTGGTTGATCGGCGGCGTCGTCCTCGTGGAGTTCCTCTTCCGATACCCCGGAATCGGGTTCCAGCTCACAGATTCCGTGACCAACCGTGACCTGCCGTTCGTGCAGGCGCTCGTGCTCGCGATCGCACTCTTCTACGTGGTCGTCAACCTGGTCGCCGACATCATCACCCTGGTCGCCAACCCGAAGGTGAGGACCGCCCGATGACCGTCCACGTCCCCTCGGTCGCACCTCCCATCGGCAGGAAGCCCAAGGGCGGCGGCAACCTCGTCGTCCGGGCCCTCCGTACGACGAGCACCAAGGTCGGCCTGCTGCTGACTCTCCTGGTGCTCGGCGTCGCCTTTGTCGGCCCGCTGTTCAGCCCCCATTCCCCGAGTGAGTTCGTCGGCGTACCCTTCTCGCCGGCAGGCACCGGTGGCCCGTTCGGGACCGACAACCTCGGCCGCGACGTGCTGTCCCGCTTCCTCCACGGTGGCGACACGCTGATGGTGCTGTCGATCCTCGCCACCGGAATCGGTGTGGGACTGGGTGCCGCTGTGGGAGTGCTGGCGGCGTACGCCCGTGGATGGGTCGACGAGGTCCTCATGCGCACCGGCGACGTCGCACTGGCGTTCCCCCAGATCGTGCTCGCGCTGCTGTTCCTCTCGATCATCGGCCCGAAGCTGTGGCTCCTGGTCCTGATGGTGGCGGTCGGTCACCTGCCGCGAACGGCGCGCGTCGTCCGCGGCGCAGCAACCGCCGTCGTCGAACGCGACTTCGTCAAGGCCGCCGAGGCGGTCGGCATTCCGCGCTGGCGCATCATGCTCGGCGAGGTCGTCGCCAACATCACGGGCACCCTCGCCGTGGAGTTCGGCCTGCGCCTCACCTACTCGATCGGCCTGGTCGCCGGCCTGAGCTTCCTCGGCCTGGGGGCGCAGCCCCCGGCGGCCGACTGGGGCCTGATGATCAACGAGAACCGGGTCGCCCTGACCGTGCAGCCCTGGGCCGTCGCGCTGCCGGTCATCGCGATCGCCATCCTGACCGTGGGCACCAACCTGATCACCGACGGTCTGGCCAGGGCATCCATCGGCAGCGACCAGGGGGTGGAGACGTGAGCACCGACCGCGTCGCCCCTGCTGCGCTCGTCGTCGATGGACTGCGGATCGTCGGCGTGCCCTCGATGGCCAGCATCGTCGACGAGCTGGTCCTCGAGCTGCGACCGGGCGAGATCCTCGGCGTGGTCGGGGAGTCCGGGTCGGGCAAGACCACGGTCGGCCTCGCGCTGCTCAACTACTGCAAGCCGTCCACCCGAGTGGACGGTGGAGCTGTCTTCGTGGGCGACCAGGAGCTCGCCGGGCTCTCCTGGCGCGAGGTGCGGCGCCTGCGTGGTCGCACTGTCTCCTACATCCCCCAGTCGCCGGCATCGGCGCTCAACCCAGCACTGCGCATCAGGACCCAGCTCAAGGAGTGCCTCAGCGGGAACACCGAGTCCGTCATGGAGCGCGTCCGCGAGGTGCTCCGCGAGGTCGCCTTGCCCGACGACGACGAGTTCCTCGCCCGCTACCCGCACCAGCTCTCGGGTGGGCAACAGCAGCGGATCGCCATCGCGATGGCGTTCGCCGCCCGCCCGGCCCTGATCGTCCTCGACGAGCCCACGACCGGCCTCGACGTGAGTACGCAGGACCACGTCCTGCACACGATTCGCGACATGTGCAAGACGTACTCCAGCGCCGCGGTCTACATCAGCCACGACATGGCAGTGGTGACCGAGCTCGCCGACCGCATCGCGGTCATGTACTCCGGCCGGATCGTGGAGATGGGCGATGCCGCGGAGATCCTGGCCGATCCGCAGCACCCCTACACCGCGCGCCTGTTGCTGGCAGTCCCGGACCTGGACGCACGCCGTCCGATGGTCGGGATCCCGGGAAACGCCCCCTCGCCGATGGCTCGCCCGACCGGTTGCTCGTTCTCGCCACGGTGCCCGCTCGCCGATGACTTGTGTCGGGAGTCGGCACCGCCGGAGACCGAGACCAGCCCGCGGCACACGGTGCGGTGCTTCAAGGCTGGTCAGCCGCTCGCGCGGCCGGACAGCGCCGGGGCAACCAGCGGATGGGCGGCCGACAAGGAAGCGGTCATCGAGATCCGCAACCTGCAGGCGGACTACGGCGGAGGGTCGGTGCTCGAGGACATCGACCTGTCGGTGCAGGCCGGAGAGTGCCTTGCCCTGCTCGGTGAGTCCGGTTCCGGCAAGACCACGCTGGCACGCTGCGTCGCCGGGCTGCACGCAGGCTTCACCGGCGATCTTCTCCTCGACGGGAACGCCCTCGCGCGGACCAGCTTCAAGCGCAGCAAGGAGGAGCGGCGCCGGATCCAGTACATCTTCCAGAACCCCTACGAGTCGCTCAACCCGCGTCGCACGGTGCGCGACTTGATCCTGCAGCCAGTCCGTGCGGTGCGCGGACGGATCCCTGAGCCCGAGGAGACGATGCTGAAGGCGCTGCGGCTCGCATCGTTGCGTCCCGACCACGCCGATCGCTACCCCGGCCAGCTCAGCGGCGGGGAGCGCCAGCGGGTGGCGATTGCGCGAGCGCTTGCCACCGAGCCCCAGATCCTGGTCTGCGACGAGATCACCTCGGCGCTGGACGTCTCGGTGCAGTCCTCACTCGTCGAGCTGTTGCGCGGGCTTCAGTCCGAGATGGGCCTGACCCTGCTTTTCATCACCCACAACATCGCGCTGGTCCGCAACATCGCCCACCGAGTCGCCGTACTGGAAGCCGGTCGCATCGTCGAGTGCGGACGCGTGGAGGACGTCTTCGCCGCCCCACAGCATGCCTACACGCGGTCGTTGATGCAGGCGACCCCGAACTTCCAGCTGCCCGAAGGGGTGTACCAGCCGACGCATTCCGCTGGGGACGAGCTTGGACGCGTGAACCGATGAGCGAGGTGCCCGAATCCGTTGCGGGCGACCTGGTCGTGGCCCAGGACGGGTTCGATGCCCTCGGCCCCGAGGTTCGAGAGGCGAGCGTGGCCACCGGACGCACGGTGCACTACATCGCCGATGGGGAACCAGGTTGGCGCACGCTGCTCTTCTTCGGTGGCGCGGGGACGACCGTGCGCGCATTCAGGCTGCTGGAGTTCGCGCGCACCATGCGCCGCCAGTTGCAGGTCCGGGTCGTCTCGGTCGAGCGCAACGGGCTCGGGCAGACCCCGTTCGACCCCGAGGTAGGCCTCGACGAGCACGCCGCAGACATCTGGTCCCTGCTCGACCAGCTGCAGATCGACGAGGTCTCGGTGGTCGCCATCTCGGGCGGCGGGCCGTACGCCGCGCACGTGGCTGCGGCACGACCCGAACGGATCCGGTCACTGCACCTGGCCTGCGCCCTGTCCGACCGCCTGGATGGCACGGCACTGGACCTGTCGCCCGCCAGGATCGCGGCGGACCCGACCGCGTGGTGGCGGTTTCCTGTCGACAGCCCGGTGCACCGGATCCCCGGGTTCGCCGACTCGGTCATCGAGGAGGCCACCAGGGGCGTCTTTACCCGCGGACGGGACGTGCCACCCGACGGTCTGACCCAGGCTTTCGCGCTGTACCGGGATGCGACGCTGCCGGACCTGTCGTCGGTCGACGCACCCGGCTTCCTGTACTGGGGGAGTGCGGATGCGCTGGTCCCCCTCCAGCACCTGCACCAGTGGCGCGCGGTCCTGCCCAACGTCGTACGCACGAGGGTCTACGAGGGGGAGGGGCACGACGTGCAGTACCGGCACTGGGACCAGATCCTCGCGGACGTCGCATGTCTTGGAGACCGGATCGTCATCTGTGCGAACGGGCAGACGCTCATGGTCACAGCGGAGCGTGCCCATGAGCTGGTTGTGGCAGGAGCCACGCTTGGGCTGTGTGCCTGGGCCAACGGCCACGTCGAGAGCGAGAAGGACGCACATGACGTCGACGTCCGGCCTCCGGCGTGACCTCACCACGTTGTTCGCACCGCGCTCGGTGGCGATCCTCGGCGCGAGCGACGACTCCTCCAAGTGGGGCCATGCGCTGAGCAAGCACATGGTGGGCGCCGGATCCGACGCCGAGATCCATCTGGTCAACCACAAGGGAACCCCGGTCCTCGGTCGTCCGACGGTCCGTTCTCTCGCCGAGGCCAGGGTGGCCAACGGAGGACCACTCGACCTGGTTGCCATCTGCGTCCCGGCCGCTGGCTTCCTGCAGTCGCTCGACGACGCACTCGCGGCCGGTGCGCGCGCCGTGGTCGCCATCACCGCAGGGCTGGCGGAGCTCGACGCCGATGGTGCGCACATCGAAGCCGAGGCGCGGGACCGCGTGCGTCGGCATGGCGCGCTGCTTGTCGGGCCCAACTGCCTCGGTGTCGTCGACACCACCACCAGGCTCCAGCTGAGCGGCGAACTCCTGCAAGCCGGCTCGATCGCGGTGCTCAGCCAGAGCGGAAACATCGTGATCGACCTCGCCGACCTGATGCGGGAACGGGGGGTCGGAATCTCGCGCTTCGTGTCGCTGGGCAACCAGTCGGACCTTGGCCTGGTCGACTTCATGCACGCATGCGTCGAGCATCCAGGCACGGAGTCGGTGGCCGTCTACGTCGAGGACGTCGTGGATGGCAGGGCCTTCATCGACGCCGCCCGCGCCCTGCGCGCGGTGGGCAAGCCAGTCGTGCTGCTCGCACCGGGACGCTCCGCCGGCGCGACCCGCGGAGCCGCATCGCACACCGGCTCCCTCACCAGCGCGGCACAGGTGGTCGACGCAGCTTGTGCGGCCGCCGGTGTGCACCGGGTCGAGACTCCGGAGCAGATGATCGACCTGCTGGTCGCGCTCGGATCACATCGCCGCTCCAACGGGCGGAGGATCGCGATACTCACGGATGGCGGTGGCCATGGGGCCGTCGCAGCGGATGCCCTCGTCGCCGCCGGTCTCGAGGTCCCGCTGCTGCGTCCTGCACTAGGACGGCAGCTGACCGCTGCGCTCTTGGCGAACTCGTCGGTGGACAACCCGGTCGACCTGGCCGGCGCCGGTGAGCAGGACGCTTCGTCCTACGCGAAAGCCCTCTCGGTGCTGCTCGGGTCCGATGAGGTGGATGCGGTGCTGCTCACCGGATACTTCGGCGGCTATGCGGCAGGGGATTCGAGGCTCGCCGGGCCGGAGCTCGCCGCTGCCGGTGAGATCGCCCGTGTCACCGCCGCGCAGTCGAAGCCGGTCGTGGTGCACACGATCTACCCGCACAGCCCGAGCTGCCAGGTCCTCAGCGCCGTAGGCATTCCGGTCTTCAGGGACGTGAGGCGCGCAGGCCGCGTGCTCGCGGGACTTGCTGCGGCAGAAGCCCATGCGGTGCTCGACCCTGTCGAGCTGCCCCGACCTGCCGCGGCGCTCGCCGGCGGCGGGTACGGCGCGGCGCGTGCGATGTTCGCTCGTGCCGGCATCGAGTTTCCCGCAGCGGTGGAGGTCACCGCGGAGGCGCAGCTGCGTGACGCGCTCGCATCGGGAATCGTGCGATTCCCCGTCGTACTCAAGGCTTTGGGGCTGCTGCACAAGTCTGACGCGGGCGGAGTCGTTCTCGGCCTTGCCGACGAGCCGTCAGCCGTCACGGCGTACCGCGACATGGTCCGCCGGCTCGACCCACCCGCGGTTTCCGCGGAGCACATGGCTGACCGCGACCAAGGGGTCGAGCTCATCGTCGGCACCGTGTGGGATGCGAGGTTCGGTCCAGTGCTCATGGTGGGACTCGGCGGCATCTTCACCGAGGTGCTGGCCGACACGGCTTTCGCGACAGCACCGGTCACAGCGGCGACAGCACGCGAGATGCTGCTGTCGCTGCGAGGAGCCCCTTTGCTGCGGGGCCTCCGCGGCGTCGGGCCGGTCGACCTCGACGCCATCTCTGACCTCGCGGCGCGGGTCTCAGTGGTGGCAGCCGAGCACCCCGAGCTCGGAGAACTCGAGATCAACCCCGTCCTGTGCACTTCCAGCGGCGCGCTGGCACTTGACGCCCGCGTCGTACTCCGCCTGACTGAGTCGGCAGTGATACCGGACGCGTAGATCCCCTCAGACGAGACGTCCAGTGGGTTTCGGCGGGACCAGCGCCTGAGCGGCGCTGCTGGAGATCACGGAGCGGTTCGCCCCTCCGGATCGTCGGCGGTTGGCCCCTCCGGATCGTCGGCCTCATCGGGACTCCCAGTAGGTGCCTCACCCGAACCGGGGACTTGGCCGTCCTGTGCCCGTTCACGTCCCAGCTTGTCGTAGATCTCGCTGATCACCTTGAGTTGATCGGCCCGGTCCAGGTGTGCGGAGGCATTGAGTCGGTAGATCAGTCCGGCGTACCGCCCTCGCCGGCGCAGGTGCCATTTCCAGCGGCCGGGAAAGTCGAGCATGCGGGATGCAGCGAGGAAGAACGTAGCCGCGGCCGAGAGCGCTGCGGCCAACGTCGGGCTGAGATCCCTGCCAGCCACCACGCCCGCTGCGCCCGAGGCGAGAAGGGAGGCGAGTGTTCCCCCGTTGTACATCCAGGAGTCCACGGTCCCGGAGCTGCCCAGGATCCGATTCGCCAACTCGCCGTGTAGAGGTACCGCTTCGGGCTGGGCGCCCTCAGCGAGGGGCATTGGCGTCGAGTTGAACCTGTCGGCGGGGAGGAAATGCATGCCGCATGTCACCACGGGCCATGAGCCGCAGCAAGGCCGGTCGAGACCGGTGAGCCGAGTTTGGAGCAGGGCCTCGACAAGAGGAGACGCAATGCTTCTCGCGTGCGTCACCCTGAGCAATCGTGGGGCTGGGTGAGCTCGTTTCAGGTCACTCAGGCTCGATGCGCTCACACACCAGCGCGAGTCGCTCGTTGAGAATCGGCGTACCGCCGGCGCCGAAGGTGGTGATGATCTCGAGGCTCTTCGGCCAGGCCTTCGTGAACAGGTACTTCTTGATGAGGGTGCCCGCGCTGTCGAAGACGGTGACGGCTCCGCTCCTGCCGACGTCGTCCGCCTGCCCCAGTTGGGAGTCCTTCACCCACTTCGCGAAACTGGTGTCGGAGGTGAGTCCCCGTGTCAGCGTCACCTCGGGCGACTTCCAGGGACCGGGGAGCTTGCGAACGATGACCGTCCCGTCAGGACCTTCCTCGGTGCGCTCGACGACGTCACGCTCCGTCGTCAGGCCGGTGATCTCACTGATACGCGAGTTGAAGACACCGTCGACTTCCAGGCCGAAGGAATGTCCGACGCTGGTGTCGAAGTCGGGGAGTGCCATGTGCCCACCTATGTTTCTTCGACCGAACTGGTCGTTGAAGAACCTTCGAACGCATGCTGGGCGGTGTCAACCAGCCCGCAGTGCGGAACCCGTGCAGATCCTCGGTGTGCCTGGGTAGAACTGTGATGTGCGTGTCCAGGTTGACGGGAGGGGCCGGGGCGGGGCGGGCAGTGTCACGCGAGCGGGATCCGGGGATCTAAGGTCGTGGGCGTGAGCGAGCTCCCGGTCCTCGATGCCCAGGATCAGCGCATCCTCGGCAGCCTGTTGGAGAAGCAGACGACGGTCCCGGCGTCGTACCCCCTCACAGCGAACGCGCTGCGGGCCGCGTGCAACCAGACGAGCAACCGCGAACCTCTGGTCGACCTGGACCAACAGACCATTGAGCAGACTGCGCGGGCGCTCAAGGATCGAGGGCTGCTGCGGATCGTGTGGGCACCCACCGGCCGCCGGACGCTGAAGTATCACCAGATCCTCGATGAACGGCTCGGGCTCGACGCAGACGAGCGGGCGCTCCTCACGGTGTTGTTGCTCCGGGGCGCTCAGGCGCCGGGCGAGCTACGCACCCGGACAGAGCGGTTGTACGGATTCGACACCCGCGGCGACGTCGAGGCGTGTCTGCGCCGCATGTCGGAGCGCCCCGAGCCATTGGTGCGCGAGCTCGAGCGCCGGCCCGGGCAGCAGGATCCGCGCTGGGTCCATCTACTCGGACCGTCGCCTCAGCCAGTCGCTGCGGCGGTCACTGTCGACCGGGAGGCCGTGATCGCGGGCGGAGCGGACGTGCGCGATGCCCTCGTCCGCTCGTCGTACGACACTGTTGCGACGGCCTACGCCGACCACCTTGTCGATGAGCTCCGAGGACTGCCGTTCGAGACCTGGCTGCTCGACCGAGTGCTCGACCACGCGGCCGGACAGCCTGTGGTGGAGGTCGGGTCGGGCCCGGGACACGTCACGGCATACCTGGGCGACCGTGGCGCCGACGCAACGGGGATCGACCTCTCGCCCGCGATGGTGAACCAGGCTCGTCGACGGTTCCCCGGTCGAAGCTTCGAGGTCGGCGACCTACGGCGGCTGAGTCGCCCCGCCGCGAGCCCTGGATGGGCCGCCGTCCTGGGGTGGTACTCGCTCATCCATTTGGCGCCTTCCGAGCTTCCCGACGCTGTCGCGGCGCTGGTCCACCCCCTTGCTCCCGGCGGATGGTTGATCCTCGCCATGCACGCTGGCGCAGAGGTCCGCCACCTCGACGAATGGTTCGATCACGAGGTCGACCTCGACTTCGTGTTGCACGAGCCGGCATCCGTGGTCGGGATGGCCGAGGCCGCCGGCCTCGTCGACATCGAGTGGTACCTGCGCGGACCGATGACAGCCAGGGGCGAGACGACACAGCGCATGTACGTCCTCGGTCGCAAGCCC
>CAVUNJ010000005.1:0-249944 GCA_963742815.1 uncultured Actinomycetota bacterium | reverse complement strand
ATCGCGCTGCCGAATACGTACACGAACAACAGCATCATGGCGACCGACGTGATGGCCGTCGTGATGATGGTGTCGGGCTGCGCAGGATGTGGCGCAGGGAGCGCCCGGTCAGAGTGACTGTGTCGGCGAAGAGGTGCTTGTTCATCGTCGTTCCCTTACAGGTCGGTCTGGGCCGTGGCGGCCTGGTCGGTGTCGGCGTGGGTGTCAGCCGGGGCGTTGTCACCGACGAGGGCGAGGAAGACCTCCTCGAGGCTGGGCTGCTTCTCGACGTACTCAACCTTGGCGGGCGGGAGCAGCGCCTTGAGCTCGGCAAGGGTGTCGTTCACGATGATGCGGCCGCGGTGGAGGATGGCGATCCGATCGGCCAGCTGCTCTGCCTCCTCGAGGTACTGCGTGGTGAGCAGCACCGTGGTGCCTCCACGGGCGAGCTTCCGGACGGCGCCCGAGACCTCGATGCGGCCCTGCGGGTCGAGGCCGGTCGTCGGCTCGTCGAGGAAGACGACGGGCGGGCTTCCGATGAGGCTCATCGCGGTGTCGAGCCGTCGACGCATGCCGCCGGAGTACGTCGCGACTCGTCGCCCCCCTGCCTCTGTGAGCGAGAACCGGGCGAGCAGGTCGTCCGCGATGCGACCCGGGTCTTCGAGGTGGCGCAGTTTGGCGACGAGGACGAGGTTCTCGCGTCCGGTCAGGATCTCGTCGACGGCGGTGAACTGGCCGGTGAGGCTGATCGACTCCCGCACCCGAGCGGCGTTCGCGGCGACGTCGAAGCCGTGCACGGTCGCAGTGCCGCCGTCTGCCTTCAGTAGCGTGGACAGGATCCGCACGAGGCTGGTCTTGCCGGCTCCGTTGGAGCCGAGTAGGGCGAGGATGCTGCCCTGGGCGACGTCGAAGTCGACGCCCCAGAGCACCGAGTCTTCGCCGTACGACTTGGTGATTCCGGCGATGTGGATGGCTGGTGTCGGTGAGATGGGAATACTGTGCAAACCTGACGCCGGGTCAAGGTCAAGCAGTCCGCTCTCGCTATCCCGCCATCGGCGGCTGGAACCGCTCGAGGTCGCCTGACTCTCCGCCACGCAGGCCTCGAAGTGCTCGGGTACGACGCGCCGACATCCGCGCCCAGACCACCTCTTGGACTGCCAGGGTGAGCCAGCCCGCGATCGCCATCCCGGTGAGGTTCACCACCAACTGCAGGGCGCTGCCCCAGATCTCGTGACCGACGCCGAAGGCGAGTCCCAGCGCCACGTTTCCTGCCGCCGGGACGGTGGTCACCGATATGAATACGCCCGAAAGGCCGCCGACCTTGGCCGAGGTCAGGGACAGCACGCCGGCCGCGGCCGCGATGACCGCGACGATGAAGGACCATTTGTCCGGGGTATAGATGAACGCGGTTTCCGGTCGCGGGCCGGTGATGTCGTCCTCGACAATCCACCCCAGGGCACGGGCGGCGAGTGCGGCCAGGGCGGTGATGCCGATCGCCACGAGAAACCCGACGATGAGCGTGCGTGCGGCGAGGAACAAGAGCGAGTGCCGGGCGCGCACCAGCCCGAGCCCGAGTGCCGCAATAGCCACGAACTCCGGGCCGAGCACCATCGCGCCGATGACCAGGATCTGGGAGTCGAGCACGATCGCGATTCCTGCGATCACGGTGGCCATGGTCATGAACGACAGGTACGTCCAGTTGAGCTCCGACTCCTCGTACGCCCTCTGGGTGACGTCGGCCCACACGACGGCGTCCGCGCTGCTCCCGGGTGTCCGGCGCTCGGCGTCGAAGCCCGAGCGGGAGATCCATGTCCGCACCGGTTCGAGGTGCACGCTCCCGTCGCGGTGAACGCCGAGTTCGCGCAGATGATCGATGATCTCGTTCGCCGCCTCACGAGGCAGGTCCGCCATGATCAGGTCGCCTTCTGGCTTCACCGCAGCGCCGGGTACGACGACGAGCGCGCTGACCGCGGGGTCACTCTGCAGGTGCTCGACGACGGCATCGGTCAGGGACGGCGGCGAGGTGAGGCGCAACTGGAGCATCGGGTCAACTCTTGTCCTCAGGGCATGAAGCGGTATCCCATGCCGGGTTCGGTCAGGAGGTATCTGGGGCGGGTGGGGTCGGGTTCGAGTTTCTTGCGGAGCTGAGCCATGTACTGGCGCAAGTAGTGGGTCTCGTTGAGGTAGGTAGGTCCCCACACGTCTTGGAGCAGCTGACGTTGGCTGATGAGCTTTCCAGGGTTGCGCACCAGCATGGCGAGGAGCTCCCACTCGGTCTTGGTGAGGTGCACCAGTTCACCATCAACACTGCGAACCGCCTTCTCGGCGAGGTCGACGGTAAGGCCGCCGAGCTGAACCGGCTCGTCCTCGACGGTCTCGGGGCGGAGGCGGCGACTGACCGCCTTGATGCGGGCGAGGAGTTCCTCGATGTTGAACGGCTTGGTGACGTAGTCGTCGGCTCCGAGGTTCAGGGCAACGATCTTGTCGCTGCTGCCGGCTCGGCCGGACAGGACGATGATGGGCACATCGGTCCAGGTCCGCAGTGAGCGGATCACGTCGACGCCGTCGGCGTCGGGGAGACCTAGGTCGAGGATCAACAGGTCGGGTCGCTGGGTCTTGGCGGCGTCGAGGGCGGTGGCGCCATCGGCGGCGGTGATGACCTCGAACTGCCGAGCGTTCAAGTTGATCCGCAGGGCACGAAGGATCTGCGGCTCGTCGTCGACGACGAGGACACGCATCAGGTGATCGCCTCCTCGGCTCGCTCCGGGGCAGGCTCGCGCATCGGCGCCGTGGTGAGCGCGAGGTCCATGGTCAGGCCACCTCCCGGGGTGTCCTCGGCTTCGAGCGAGCCGCCCATGGCCTCGGCCAGGCCACGGGACAAGGCGAGCCCGAGCCCGATGCCGGGGGGTCCGTGCGTGTCGCCCGAGCGCTGGAACGGGAGGAATACCCGGTCTCGTTCGTCGGCGGCGAGCCCGGGACCATGGTCGATCACCCGGATGTGTACCCGGTCAGCGTGGGCGCTGGCGGCGACGGTGGGGGGCGAGCCGGGTGGGGAGTACTTCAGGGCGTTGGACAGGAGGTTGGCGAGGATCCGTTGGAGCAGGGCCGGGTCGGCCATCGCCTCGGGGAGGTCGTCGGAGAGTCGGATCTGGACGGCGTTGGCGGTCCTGCCGAGTTCGTCGAAGGCGAGCGGGATGACCTCGGCGACGCTCGTGGATTGCGGGTGTACGCCGAGTGCTCCGGCCTGCAGGCGGCTCATGTCGAGCAGGTTTTCGACGAGACGGGTGAGCAGGTCCAATGACTCGTCGGCGGTGGCCAGGAGCTCCTGCCTGTCACGTTCGTCGAAGACCACATCGGGTATGCGTAGGCCCTGCACGGCCGCCTTGGCGGAGGCCAGGGGTGTGCGCAGGTCGTGGCTGACGGCGCGCAGGAGTGCGGTGCGCAGCTTGTCGGCCTCGGCGATGGGGATCGCGGCGGCGGCCTGTTCGGCGAGGCGTAGCTGTCGCAGGGCGAGGGCTGACTGGACGGCGAAGGCTTCAACGACCCGCTGGTCCGACGCGTCGAGCGGCCTTCCCTTGAGCACCAGCGTGAGGTTGTCGTCGACGGGCACCTCGACGTCACCTTCGCGGGGCGCGGCGCAGGGAGGCGAGCCGACGCTTTCAGCGACCGTCCACCTGCTGGTGTCGCGCCGTTCGGTGGGCGACCCGGGGCTATCGGAGTTCCGCTCCAGCAGGGTGACGGACTCCAGGGCGAATGACTCCCGCAGCTGCTCGAGGAGCGCCGGCAGTGGGCGGGACCCGCGCAGGACGCTGCCAGCGACCACGGCCAGCGCGTTCGCCTCCCGGCGTGCGCGTGCGGCCTGCTGGGTGCGGCGGAAAGCGAGGTTGACCGTGGCGCTGATCGTGAGCGCGACGAGCAGGAACACCACCAGGGCCAGGACATTCTGGGTCTCGGAGATGGTCCAGGTGTAGATGGGTGGAGTGAAGTAGTAGTTGAGCAGCAGCGAGCCGACGAGTGCGGCGGCGAAGGCCGCCCAGAGTCGGCCAACGAGCGAGATCACGACGACGGCGACGAGGAAGATCAGGATCACGCTGGACAGCGACAGGTCGTTGCGGAACTGGGTAAGCACGATCGTGAGCGCCGGCATCAGCACCGCGGTCAGGGTGAGGCCGAGAAGCAGGCGCCCGAGGGGTTCCTCGCGTCGCCATGGCCAGCGCAGCCGGGGGCGCCTGGTTTCCTCGTGGGTGACCAGGTGGACGTCGATGGGTCCGGATTCGGCGACGGTGGTGACCCCGATGCTGCGGGAGAACAGTTGGGCGAAGGGGCCGCGTCTGCTGGCTCCGAGGACGAGCTGGGTCGCGTTGACTCCCCGGGCGTAGGAGAGCAGGGCTTGGGGGATGTCGTCGCCGACTACCTGGTGGTACGTGCCGCCAATGCTTTCGATCAGGGTTCGCTGACGGGCGAGGTGGGCGGGGTCAGGGCCGCTGAGTCCTTCGGTGTGGACCACGTGGACGGCGAGTAGGTCGGCGCCCCGGGCGCGTTCGGCGATGCGTGCGGCGCGCCGGATCAGCGTGTCTCCTTCGGGGCCGCCGGTGAGGGCGACCACCACGCGTTCCCGGGCTTCCCAGGTGCCCTCGATGCCGTGGTCGCGGCGGTACCGGTCGAGCTGGTCGTCGACCTTGTCGGCCAGCCACAGCAGAGCGAGCTCGCGCAGGGCGGTGAGGTTGCCGACCCGGAAGTAGTTGCCGAGGGCGGCGTCGACCTTGTCGGGCTTGTAGATATTGCCGTGCGCCATCCGGCGGCGCAGCGCTTCGGCGGTCATGTCGACCAGCTCGATCTGTTCCGCGGCACGGACGACGGCATCGGGCAAGGTCTCCTGCTGGGTGATGCCGGTGATCTGCTCGACGACGTCGTTGAGCGACTCCAGGTGCTGGATGTTGACCGTGGTGATGACGTCGATGCCGGCGTCGAGGAGGGCGTCGATGTCCTGCCAGCGCTTCTCGTGGCGGCTGCCGGGCACGTTGGTGTGGGCCATCTCGTCGACGAGCGCAACCTTGGGCCGTCGGGCGAGCACGGCCTCGAGGTCCATCTCGCTGAACTCGGCGCCCCGGTAGGTCAGCTGGCGGCGCGGAACAGCCTCCAGTCCTTCGGCCATCGCGACGGTCAGGGGACGGTCGTGCGGTTCGAGGTATCCGATGACGACGTCGGTGCCTCGTGAGCTGCGGCGCTGACCTTCCTCGAGCATCCGGTAGGTCTTGCCGACCCCGGGTGCCGCGCCGAGGTAGACGCGGAGCTTGCCTCGTGGGGTCATCGCCAGATCCTCCTTCGATTCTCAGTGCACCGCGGTCATGGCTGGGGGTGGCGCTGGTCGAGCGCCAGGTTCAGCTCCAGCACGTTCACGCCCGCTTGCCCGAGCAGGGCCAGGGTGCGACCGTGCGTGAAGTCGTCGATCAACGATTGCACCTCCGCGGCTTCGATGCGGCGTTCGCGGGCGACACGGGCAACTTGGAGGTGGGCGTACGCGAGGGAGATGTCGGGGTCCAGACCCGACGCGCTGGCCGCGACCGCGTCCGCCGGCACGACAGGGGCGGAAGGCGCGTCGCCGCGCATCGGAACGATCACCGCGCCCGCATAGTCGGCGCCGGGCATGGCGAGCTCGACCGGCACACCCCGGTACTGGCCCAGGAACGGGGTCTCGGAGGTCTGGTTGAGACTGACCACCCGCACGACGTCACCGGTCAGGCCGTCGGAGTAGTAGACGCCGAGGACCGCCCCGACTCCGTTGTCGGTGCAATACGGTCGGCGGCCATCGACGCCTTCGAGTTCGCCGACGGCCAGACTTCGGGCGCACACCTGGGTGAGCAGGCTAGGCCGGTCCGGGGTGTCGACGATGTCCTCGGGCCCCAGGTTGCTCGCCGAGGTTGCGGTCGGGTCGTAGCCGTCGCCGGCCGCTGAGGGGCGGGACTGGAAGTACGCCGGGAGTGGGTTGCCGTCGGCGTCAGCGAAGGACTGTCCGATGAGCCGGCTGCCCACCACCTGGTCGCCGTCGCTGACCAGTGAACCGTCGGCTCGAGCGTCAAGACCGGGAAGCTGGGCGATGGCGACCATGGCGAGCGGGTAGCCGAGGCCGAGCAGGAGGGTGAACACGATCAGGGCGCGCGCGGCGGCGAGGTGGCGGGCCACGAAGGGGTTGGAGGTACGCATCAGGACATCCCGGGCAGGAACTGGACCAGCAGGTCGATGAGTTTGATTCCGACGAAGGGTGCGACCACGCCGCCGACGCCGTAGACCAGCAGGTTGCGCCGCAACAGGGCCGCGGCACCACCGGGCCGGTAGGAGACGCCACGCAAGGCGAGCGGAATCAGGGCGATGATCACCAGGGCGTTGAAGATCACCGCGGACAGGATCGCCGACTGCGGGCTGGCCAGGGCCATGACGTTGAGACGGTCCAGGCCCGGGTACACGCTGGCGAACATCGCGGGGATGATCGCGAAGTACTTCGCGATGTCGTTGGAGATCGAGAACGTGGTCAGGGCCCCGCGGGTGATCAGCAGCTGTTTGCCGATCTCGACGATCTCGATGAGCTTGGTGGGGTCGGAGTCCAGGTCGACCATGTTGCCGGCCTCCTTGGCGGCCGAGGTGCCGGTGTTCATTGCGACTCCGACGTCGGCCTGGGCAAGGGCGGGTGCGTCGTTGGTGCCGTCTCCGGTCATCGCGACCAGCCGGCCTCCGGCCTGCTCCTTCTTGATCAGCTCCATCTTGTCCTCGGGGGTGGCCTCGGCTAGGAAGTCGTCGACTCCGGCCTCCTCGGCGATGGCCTTCGCGGTGAGCGGGTTGTCGCCGGTGATCATCACGGTGCGGATTCCCATCTGGCGCATCTCGTCGAACCGTTCGCGCATGCCCTCCTTGACCACGTCCTTGAGGTGGATGACACCGAGGGCGCGGGCCGGCTGGTCGCCGTCCTTCTCCGCGACCACCAGCGGGGTGCCGCCGGCGGCACTGATCGCGTCGACGGTGGCGCCGACACTCTCCGTGGGGTGTCCGCCGTTGTCTCGGACCCAGTGCATGACCGCAGCCGCGGCACCCTTGCGGACCTGTCGTACGTCCAGGTCGACACCGGACATGCGGGTCTGGGCGGTGAACGGCACCCAGATCGCGTGCGCCAGTTCGCCGGCCTGTCGCTCGCGCAGCCCATGAGCACGTTTGGCGTAAACCACGATCGAGCGACCTTCGGGGGTCTCATCTGCCAGGCTGGACAGCTGGGCGGCGTTGGCCAATAGCGACGGGTCGACGCCGGCGACGGGCGCGAACTCCGAGGCCTGCCGGTTGCCCAGGGTGATGGTGCCGGTCTTGTCCAGCAGCAGGGTGTTCACGTCGCCGGCGGCCTCGACCGCTCGGCCGCTCATAGCCAGCACGTTGCGTTGCACCAGCCGGTCCATACCGGCGATGCCGATCGCAGACAGCAGCGCGCCGATCGTAGTGGGGATCAGACACACCAGCAACGCCACCAAGACAACGGAGGTGACGCCGTTGCCGTCGAGGGCGGCGGTGTCCGGTGCGGCGGCGTTGACGGTCTTGGCGTAGATCGCGAGCGGCTGGAGGGTGACGACGGCCATCAGGAAGATCAGCGTCAGCGCACCGAGGAGGATGTTGAGAGCGATCTCGTTGGGGGTCTTTTGCCGGTTGGCGCCTTCGACCAGAGAGATCATCCGGTCGATGAAGCTCTCGCCGGGGGTTTGGGTGATCTGGACGACGATGCGGTCCGAGAGCACCTTGGTGCCGCCGGTGACCGCGCACCGGTCGCCGCCGGACTCGCGAATCACCGGGGCGGACTCGCCGGTGATCGCCGACTCATCGATGCTGGCGATGCCCTCCACGACGTCGCCGTCGCCGGGGATGATGTCGCCGGCCTCGCACAAGACGATGTCGCCCTTGGCCAGGTTCGGGGCCGGGACGCTCTCCACGTCTGCCTCCGAGGTGACAGCGCCCGGTCGCCAGCCGGAGACGCGACGGGCGATGGTGCCCTGCCGGGTCTTGCGCAGGGTGTCGGCCTGTGCCTTGCCGCGGCCCTCGGCGACCGCTTCGGCCAGGTTGGCGAAGACCACGGTGGCCCACAGCCACCCGGTGATCAGCCACGAGAACCAGGAAGGGTCGGTGACCGCGAGGACGGTGGTGAACGCGGCGCCGACCTCGACGATGAGCATCACCGGGTTGCGCCACATGATCCGTGGGTCGAGCTTGCGCAGCGCATCGGGCAGGGACCGGACCAGCTGCCGGGGGTCGAGCAGACCAGCGGCCACCCTGGATGAGGACTGGGGGGCGGGGGAGGTCATCGGGCGAGTCCTTCCGCGAGCGGGCCGAGAGCGAGGGCCGGCAGGAACGTCAACGCGACCAGCACCACGGTCACTCCGATCAGCATGGAGACGAACAGGGGAGTGTGGGTCGGCATGGTCCCGGCCGACGCCGGAGCCGGGGCCTGCCGGGCGAGACTGCCGGCCAACGCGAGCACGAACACGATCGGCAGGAACCGGCCCAGCAACATGCACAGGCCGAGCGCCAGGTCGTACCACGCGGTGTTCACCGTGATGCCGGCGAACGCCGAGCCGTTGTTATTGCTGGCCGAGGTGAAGGCGTAGAGCACCTCGGAGAAGCCGTGGGTTCCGGTGTTGAGCATCGAGGCCCGCTGGTCCGCGCTCGCCATCGCCAGGGCCGTGCCGACCAGCACCAGGAACGGGGTTGTCAAGAAGAAGAGTGAGGCGAGCTTGATCTCACGGGCGCCGAGCTTCTTACCCAGATACTCCGGAGTCCGCCCGACGATGAGGCCGGCGACAAAGACCGTGATGATCGCCAGCACGAGCATCCCGTACAGCCCCGAGCCGACCCCGCCGGGCGCAACCTCGCCGAGCATCATGTTGAACATCAAGATCCCGCCACCTAGACCGGAGTAGGAGTCGTGGAAGGAATCCACCGACCCCGTCGAGGTGAGCGTGGTCATCGCCGCGAACGTCGCCGAGTTCCCGGTCCCGAACCTCACCTCCCGGCCCTCCATCGACTCACCGACCGCAGTCGGCACTGTTCCCGGGTGCGCCAGCTCCGTGACGTTGACCAGCGCCATTGAAGCCACCGCGATCACGCCCATGGCGGCTACGATCGCCAGGCCCTGCCGCTTGTCGCCGACCATTCGGCCGAAGACCCGAGGAAGAGAGAACGGGATCAGCCCGAGCAGGAAAATCTCCAGCCAGTTCGTCCAGGCCGTGGGGTTTTCAAACGGATGGGCGGAGTTGACGTTGTAGAAGCCGCCCCCGTTGGTCCCGAGCTCCTTGATCACCTCCTGGCTGGCCACCGGCCCACCCGGCACAACCTGGGAGCCACCGGTCAGCGTGGTGACCTCGGTGCCGGCGGACAGGTTCTGCACCATGCCAGCCGCAACGAACACGATGGTGCCGAGGATGGCGATCGGCAACAGCACTCGAACCACCAAGCGGGTCAGGTCGACCCAGAAGTTCCCCAGACGGTCGGTGCGGCTGCGGGCCAGACCACGGATCAGTGCCACGGCCACGGCGATACCGACGGCGGCCGACAGGAAGTTCTGCACCGCCAGACCGGCCATCTGCGTCAGGTGCGTCATCGTCGACTCACCGGAGTAGGCCTGCCAGTTGGTGTTCGTGACAAAGCTGACCGCGGTGTTCCAGGCGATGTGCGACTCCACGCCGGGCAGCCCGGCGTCCAGCCACAGGTGGCCCTGGAGCCGCTGCAGCGCGTACAGGAACAGGATGGAGGTCGCCGAGAACGCCAGCACGCTGCGCGTGTAGGCGCCGACGTTTTGCTCGGAGCCGGAGTTGACCCCGACCAGTCGATAAATCGTCCGCTCCACCCGGTTGTGGCGCTCCGCGTTCACAACGCGGAACAAATAGTCACCGAAGAAGCGGTAGCCGAGCGCCCACGCCGCCACCAGGGTGACGATGAATAGCGCGGCTGCCCACCCGGCGCTCATCAGAATCGTTCCGGGAACAGCAGGGCGACCAGCACGAAGATCCCGAGACCGACCGCCAGGATCAGGCCAATCAAGTTGACCGCGGTCACAGTCGTTCGACCCCCTTCACCGCGACGGCGAGCAAGCCGAACAAGACGATCGTGAGAACAGGGAGGCCAACGTCGGCCATGGCTGGGTCCTTCCGGGCTTGGGTGCACCGGCCGCCTGTCGGTGCGGCCAGCAGCTCACTCAAGACCTCCGATCGACGCCAAGCCAGTCGAGACCACGGTTCCTGACGAAATACCTACGCGCCCGGACGCTCCGTTGACGTTTTACCTACGTGGCCGCTGCCTGCCGCCCGCTGCCGCGGCATGGGCAGGAGAGGCCCCCGCACATTTCCGGCGCAGGGATTCCGTCAAGGCCACTCCCCTCTGGTGACCTTCCCGCTGAGACTGGACGTGTCCGGTGTCGCGAAGGAGTGAGCCCTATGCCCGGGAATCTCGCCAGGTGGCCCCAGGCGAACTGGTGGCGCCCCGCGGTCCGGTTAGCCGCAGTCCTCGCGCCATTGCTGACGGCGGCGATTCTGTCGACGGTGCGCGAGAGCGTCACTGCCGCAACGTCCGTGCTGGTGCTGGTCGTGTGGGTGGTCGCGGCCGCAGCCACCGGGGACCGGCCGGCCGGCGTCCTCGCCGCTGTCTCCGCCGGGGCGTGGTTCGACTTCTTCCTTACCGAGCCCTACCTGCGCTTCGCCATCGCAGACGCCGACGACATAGAAGCGACGGTCCTCCTGGTGGTGATCAGCCTCGCGGTCAGCGAAGTCGCCCTGTGGGGCTACCGGCAACAGAAGCACGCTGCCCAGCGCTCCGGCTACCTCGACGGAGTCCTCGGCGCCGCGCGCGCCGTCGCCGAAGGCAACATGCCCACAGCCGGCGTGGTCGACGTCGTGGCCCGTCAGATCAACGACGTGCTCGCCGCGGACCACTGCCGATACATCGAGGGACCGGTGCGCGACGCCCGCATTGCCGTCCTCGACCACGATGGCGTGCTGAAGCGCAACGGCCAGGTAGTCGATGTAGATCGGGTTGGGCTGCCCACCGACGAGTACGTCGCCGTGCCCGTGCGACGCGGAACGGAAACCACAGGTCACTTCTTGCTCACCACGACCTCGCACCTGGCCTACCCGAACCGCGAACAGCGCCGGGTCGCCGTCCTCCTGGCCGATCAGGTCGCCGCCGCCCGATGATCGGCGGCTCCGTAATCGTCCTCATGGTTCTCAGCCTGTCAGGTGTCCTGCGTGCCGTCGCCCTTGTCAGCACCGGCGGAACCGGCCTGTTTCGCCTCGACCCCTGGGTCAGCATGTTGGTCGGGTTCGGACTCATCCTGCTCGGCCAGACGTTGCTCGGAAGCTGGTAGGCGCGACCGGCTGCGCGCGTCGATCGATATCGGACTAGACGAGGGCACCGGCCAAACGGTTCGCCTCGGAGTCGGACGCCGCCGTCTCGTGAACGGGATCCTGAGCACGAGCCTCGCCCGGATGGTCGCCTCCGATCGTGAGACCGGCTACGACGCGAATCGCCGCGATGGGCTCAAGCGGATCCTCGTTGGGTGAGTCGGGGATCGTAGAACTCAGCGTATCTGCGCCACGTCATCAGTATGGCCGCCATCGATCCGGCGATGGCGACGGCCATTGGCAGCGGGCGACGCCGCCAGGCGTTGACCCCTGCTACAGAGAGGCAAGCCGCGCCTACCGCGTTGAGGGCGATGATGTCTCGGCGCTTGCAGGGGTCAACGATCCATTGAGCTTCTCCAAGAATGGCGCGAGTTGCGAAGGCGCGATCGTTGGACACCGGGGGTGTGATGATCGGGTTGATGATCATCCAGGCCGCTATGGGCAATGCAGTCCATCTCCGCCTGTACCAGAGTGGGACGACGACTAGAGGTGTTGATGCCAACCTGCTCCAGGCGCTAATTGGATGGGCGTGCCTGACGAAGACCGAATTGAGTATCGAGGTCGACATCGCCATACCTCCAAGGGTTTCGAGCGAAGGACCGTGCAGCGGCACATTGGTGCGAGGACCGGACTATCCACAGGATGCAGTCAGCGAAGCACAGGCATGCCGAGATCGCCAGCGCCCGGCGAGACTTGCAATGAATGTTGGGGGAAGCCCCTTCCTTGTCACTGCACGAACGATCAAAGTCCAGCAAACACGGTTTCCGGAGTGATTCGGAAGCCGCCTCTGATCGCTTGGCGGGGCCGAATGTCAGCAGGCTCTGCCGCGAAGCCGGGCGTCCAGACGTGCGTGTCAGCGGTCGTGCCGGTGGGGTGAGGCACCTGTGAGCCCGGGGGTGAGGCACTTGGTGAGCACGTCGGTGAGCCTGACGAGTTAGGGCGGTCGCGGGCCCAGCATCCGTCCTTACGACTAGACAGTCGCGCTGACGCAGGACGACGCTTCGGAGTCAACCGCAGGGTGATGCCCGGTGTGCGGATGATGACAGTGATCGAGAGTGGGCCAGCACGTCGACTGGCGTGCGCGGACCCAGGGACTAGCAGCAAAGAGAGCGTGCTCTTTCAGCAACCAGCGCACCCAGTGCTATGAGTCCGTCGACGGTGTCGTCGCCAGGTCGTAGCAAGATTTCGACTGAAAGCAGAACGGGGCCGACGTAGAAGTAGAGCCGCGTCGATCCTCCTACGTCGACCAAGTACGCGTCGTCACCCACGCCCGAGACGTGAGTTCCTTCATCCAAGTCGTCCTCAACCCCATCCTCGAGTGCGACATCCTCGATCCAAACTGCGTCACCGAAACTGTCCATCCACATGCATGTACTTCTTGGACTATCGACTCTCGACTGAAGGACCTCTGCAACGGGCCACCGACCGTTGACCATCCGGGTGAGCAGAGCCTTGGCCTCCGGTTGCGAATACAGCGAGCAGGCGTCCACGACGGGTACCGGCGCCTTGCCTGCGCACAGTTCTCCCAGGCGGCGGTCGAAAGCATCGGCAGCCATCCGGACCGTCCGGGACGTGGGCGAGGGCTTGCCAGAGGCTCGGGCTCCGAAGAAGGCAGTGCTCGCCTCCCTGAACGGTCTGTCGACGATTGCCAGGCCTGGTGTCGTCGAAGTGCCCTCGGGGCACACGCATCCGCCGGTGGCGACGCAGAACCACTGGCCGGTCCCTGCTCCCTCGATCAGGTCGTCAGGTCCGTCTGCAGCTGTCCCCCAGTGGATCGCGCCCGATGCCTTCGAGGACAGGTACAAGACGTCGACGTCGTCCTTCAACCGCACATCCTCGTAGGCGAAGCCTCTCTTCGGCACCGACACAGCGCGGCTGGTGCCGACGCCGAGGCCGACAGTCTTTGGAGAAGCGGGTCGCTCGTCAGACAGTCCAGGACCAGTCAACTCCCATATCGCCCCGAGTTCTGGCCGCCTGGTGAAGGCCGTGGCATATGCCTCCAGGGGTTTGCTGGAGCGGTCCTTCTCGGCCAGGACCAGCGCGCCGGCACCTGTGAGGTCGGTGGCCCATGGCTGCTGCATTGCGAAGGCCATCAGATCCCACGGTTCGCCGGCATGGGACCAGAAGCCGACCGCTTCATACGTGTACTTGAAAAGGTCCCGGGCTGGGGCCTTGAAGTAGCCACTCCACCGAGCAGTGGCCCGCGTCGGGGGAACGTCCACGAATGCGAAGGCGTACTCCCCCCACTGTGCCGAGCCCTCGGCCACCCACGACGGGGTCTTGTAGTACGCCATCGGAGTCGGTGCCTGGGAGATTTGATGGCAATGCATGAGCTCGTGAGCGGCGAGGACTCTTAGGCTCCGCAGGGCATTGTCGCTGCCTGTGGGATCCGAGTGGTCCAGGTATCGGTCGTGGAGCTGGACAGCTTTGCCGTAGAAGTCGATGCGGCAAGCGGTCATAGTGTCGGAGCCCACGGCCTTCTTCGCACCAGCCATTGGATACGTCCCGGCCGATCCACTCTTCGTCTTCCGCGTGCTGGTCACAACCTGAGGGAGCGAGGTGAACCTGGGGAATCGGGTGGCGAACTCAGCAGCCACAGCTGCCACGATCTGTTCGAGTGTCAGGTCGTCCTCCGCCGCCGTCCGGGCGGTGAGCATCGACACGTCGGATCCCGTCGTCCCCCCATGGCTCAGCCCCAGCGCCTCGTCGACGTCCTGTCGTTGTGTCGCCGTCAACTGGTCCCAGTAGCCCAGGACCCACCTGATCGCGGGCGTCCCTGACATCACCTCTGGTCCTCGGATGCCGACGATCTCCCCTCCATCAACCGGACCGATCAGGGTCGCGAAGGCATCGAGCGCAACGTCGAGCGGCACCTCGCCATCGGGACCGAGGCGATCCGTGAGCGTCTCCCAGGCCGAGCTGACGGGTGGGGCCTTGTCCGGGGGTGGCTCGTCGCTGCACGCGGTGAGAACGCCAGCCAGGAAAACCGTGCTTGCCACGACTCCGCACGTCATCCGATGCATCGCCACGCGTCCTTGCTCTCGACGTTCAAGCATCCCACGCCGAGCAGGCTGAGAGCCACGGCGTAGCACACTTGCAGTCCGCAGAGAGTCCGCAAGACGTTCGCCAGCGTTCACCGGAGCGGTCCTCGTGTCGGAACCCCGGCCGAAGATCACTCCAGAGTCGATCTGACGTCTCTCGCGAAGAGGTAGTCACACGGTGACCGAGAAAGCCGCGTTGCTCGTCCTGGGCGGTGTCTCCACCGACTACGAGATATTCAAGGCCTCGAACGGCGCCTTGATGACCCGGCACACGCCTCCGGTGCTGTGCGCCTCAGTGTCCGCTCGGTCGACCGTTGAAGAAGGGTGCTCAGATCCCCGGCAGATTGCCAGGCACGTTCTAAGGGGGCGCCTAGGTTCTCAGCGAATTGCCCGAGAACCTCCGGGCAAGCTGCCGAACAAGGTCGGGGTGGGCCCAAGGCCGTGGCCGTTGTCGTTACCGTGGGGCGGATCGCTCGCGAAGAACTTCGAGAAGGACCGGGGCTGCTACTTCAGCCTCGCCCTGCCGTTCGTGGGCCCGGTGGACCGCATGTCGGTGGGGGTCGATGGACGGCAGAAGTTCCACAGGAACAGCCCGTCTCCCTTCTGACCACGCCGGCTCACTCGCGGAGCGAGTCGAAGCGCAGCAGCAAATCCGCGGCAGTGACGCCGTCCGTTTAGGGGTCCCAGTGCACGCTCCCTACTGCATTTTGGCGGGTGGGAACATCTGGCGATTGAGTGGATGTGGGCCCCGTGTCGACCCCGGCCGCCCTGGTCAATCAACGTGGAACGCGGGTCTGGCGGGTTGCGTTGCATCGCCGTGGCGACTAGCAGATCGGCGCCTGCAGCAACTACACCGATGTAAGGTAGAGAGTCAGGGTTCCCTGACGGTCTGCGACGTGTCGTACGGCCGATTCTGCACGGACACGAGCTGCTCCGCGACCAGAGCATGCAGCCTGGTGACTCCATCGAGCCCTTCGGGCAACCTCCTGCGGGCCAGCACCTTCCCGGCGTCGTCGACGATCTCGATGTCGTGATGGTCCTCTGCCCAGTCATCTCCCACGAACAGCATCGGCCTCTCCTGTCCCGGGTCTGCACGGTGCAGACACCGTTGGCAGCGTGGAGGAGACAACCCAGCGATCTAATGGTCAAGTGCTCACCGCAGTCCTCACGGGGCACGTCATCCCAGCAGCGGTCACGCCTCCTCACGACCAGCAGGCGCACGGTCTGCCGCAAGACCTGCACGGGTCAGATCCGAAGAGTGCTGACCCTCAGTCGCTCTCAGAACCAAGCCTGTCAAACGGGCTTGGTAGAAGCCATTAGATCCGGACGTTGCAGATCCCCCTGGGTGGACCTCGTGCAATAAGCACTTCGACGTCTTTCCGACGGCTGCGCCGGCATCTGCACGTTAAGAGCCCCGGTGGTGATTGCGGCATCGATTCTTGTCGTTTCTCGGATTGATCGTGCATTCACGCATCACGTCGTCGGTCGGCTGGGCCGGAGTGCTCCGGTCACGCAGCTCGAACGTCGCTACACCCCACTCGAATCCATCACAGTCGCCGTCGGTCAGATGAGCCCAAAGTGAATCGCCTGAGAACTTTGGCCCTTCCCCAGCGAACCGCCACACCACTTGCCCGCGCTCGAAGACGCAGCCAAGGGTGCTTGTCACCGACTTGGACATTCGGCCCTCGAACGCATTCGGCCCTACCTGCTGAACTACTACATTGCCCCAGTTCCCCTCCATCGAGGCGTCTGGGGGTGGTCGTGACCAAACCGTCAATGCTGCAACCGTGGCCACGGTCGCGACAGATGACGCGACCCCCACACCGACAGCCGCTTTCGTCGATATCGCTGTCGCGCCGGTCCCCGCGGAGGACGTGCCGCCGAACCACCCCGAGACCTGAGTAACTAGACCTTGGAGGAGCTCCAGAGCCTTCTCTAGCCCTATGGCAGCCGTTACCAGCCAGTGCCATAGTCCCGACACCCGCCGAGCATCCTGGTGGTTCTCCCCAACGGCCTTCGAGGCATCCTCCCGACGGCCTGCGAAGCCCGACAACCGCCTGCGCATCTTCGGGAGCGCCCAGGAGAGCTCGCCTCGCAACACGACCTGGGTACCGAACACCCAGTCGTGCAAGCAGCGGCGTGTCTGATTTGCCCCCGGGAGTGCCACAAGAACGCCGATCCCAAGCGCGTCCACGAGCAGGTAGCCGAGGCTGGATCGACCGAGAATCCAGGGCAACGCCCTCGGCGCCCGGAGAAATGCTTCGCCGTCACTTCTTCGCACTTCGAGGTTGGAGATCGCCTTCCCAACGGTTTGGCCGGTTAGCCACACCAGCGCAGTGTGGTAGGCGACAAAGACCCCAACTAGCAGTGGCCAACCACCTCCCGCGAGCAAGGTGACGAGCACAACCACGAGCAGGTCGATTCCGAATGCCAACAGTCGGGCACCGTGCGGGGGCGATGCAATGACACTACCCAAACTGCTCTCGCCTGATTGCTGGGTCACGACAAAACCTCAACCCTCGATTTCACTCCGCGGGGCTATTTCAGTTTGCTCCCGCAACGCTCAAATGCCTAGATGCCGACTCGCGATCGGTCTCGACGGAGGATGACCCATCAGGAGGGGTGGTTCCACATAAGCCGATCAACGCAAGCGCACCCATGATGCGGCCGCGCATGCCGCCGTCGCCTCCTGACCGCGCGCTTCCAATACCGCGTCCCCGACGCGGCGAAAGGACGCGCCGTCGCGGGATGAGGGCACGTGGCGGATCGTCTGCGCGGATGCGCCCAACGCCTGGCGTGGAGGGGCGGCTCCTGGATGCGCGCTATCCATCACAACGCCGCCACGGCGGTGCGCAGGGCGGCCAACGTGCGCTGGACGTCGGCGTCGGTGGTCGACCAGTTGCTCACCGAGATTCGCATAACGGCCCGCTCACGCCAGACCGAGCCGCTGGTCCACGCGGTGCCATCCTCCAGCATCCGGCGGACGACGTCGAGAGTGCGGACGTCGTCCCCGAAGGTCGCACACACCTGAGTGAAGACCACGTCGTTGAGCACCTCGGCGCCCTCGATGCCAGCGATGCCGTCGGCGAACGCTCGCGCGTGGCCGGCCATCCGTTCGACGAGCTCGGTGACCCCGCTGCGACCCAGCGACCGCAGCAACGCCCACACAGTGAAGGCCCGGGCGCGGCGGGACAGCTCGGGGACCTTCTCGAACGGATCGCCGGCGGCGTCGAGGATCAGGTAGTCACCGTGCATGGACATCGCCGCCCGCAGAGCGGTCGGGTCGCGCACGATCGCCAGCCCGCAGTCGTACGGCACGTTGAGCGTCTTGTGCGCATCGGTCGCCCAGGAGTCGGCTGCCTCGAAGCCGCGGACGAGGTGGCGGTAGCCCGGAGCGGCACCGGCGAAGAGCCCGAACGCGCCATCGACGTGCACCCATGCGCCGTGCTCGTGCGCCATCGCGATCGACTCTTCGAACGGGTCGAACGCCCCGGAGTGGATGTTGCCAGCTTGAAGGACTACCACCGCCGGCCGGTCGTCGCTGCCCTCTAGCATCTCGCGGAGCGCCGCCGGATCGATCCGTCCCTGCGCATCTACCGCGACGAGCTCGGGTGCACCGACGCCGAGATAGCGCAGCACCAGATCGACCGAGTCGTGACGCTCCGCGCCGGCCAGCACCCGCACCCCCGGCGAGCCGACAAGACCGTGGGCCCCGACGTCCCACCCGGCCCGGGTGAGCACCGCGTCGCGGGCGGCCGCCAAGCAGGTGAAGTTGGCCATGGTCCCGCCGGTAACGAAACCGACCGCGCCGCCCTCTGGCAGGCCCAGCAGGTCGAGCACCCACGCCTCGGCGATGTCGTCGACCGCGGCGGCCGCCGGCGTGACCGTGCGCAGCCCGGCGTTCTGGTCCCACGCCGAGGTCAACCAGTCCGCCGCCATCGCCGCAGGGTGCGTGCCGCCGATCACGAACCCGAAGAACCGACCCGAGGGCATCGCCGTCAGGCCCGGCTCCACCGCCTCGGCCAGCAAGTCGACAACCGCGATCGGATCGGTCGGGACGTCAGGCAGCTCGGAGCCAAGGGCCGCAATCACCTCAGCGGCCGAGGCAGCCGGAGGCACGGGCCGGTCAGGCAGGGTGGCCAGCCACCTCAAGGCGTGCTCATGAGCGCGTGCGAGAACTTCTGCGGCATCAGGTGACCGGTCCACCTCATCACCACTTCCCATGTCACGTGCGGCTAAAGCCAAGGAAACAGCACGCGAGATCGAGGTGGAACACCGCCAAGAGACGCGAACCTTCAGATGGCTCAGCGGCGCGGACGTCTTATTGCGTCCTCAAGCGGTGAAAAGACCGCACTGAATGTGAGCGGCTGGGGCGACGCTGGAGAACCTGTGGTGTATCAGACGCGGCTGCGGACTGGGCTTTCGCCATCGTGGCGTCGACGGGACCCCGCGCGCGAGGCTGCTTCGATGACTGCCGAGTACGGCCCAGACCGACCCGTTCCGTGGCGCGCGCATCACCTGTGCGACCTTGCTGGCCTCGAGCCCGGTGAACGAACTGGATCAGGATCAGCTGTCGGGCGAACTCCGGCGGGGAAATCCGCTGTCACGGCCGCAGGTGCGGCAGCACGAAGTCGTAGCCTTGTGCGAAGTGCTCGTCACCGGCGGCGCACCGACCCTTTGATTTGTAGCCGTCGTAGAACATGACGTGGCACTTGTTGCAGAACCGCCACTGCGTCTGCGCGGTCGCCGTTCCTGGGACATCGTGAGCCAGCTCGAAGTTGTGGCGGAAGCGAGTTTCCCGGATGTGCCCGCGAGAGCCGCCGGGACACGCGCCCTTCTGGTCATAGCCGTCATAAAACATTGCCCAGCACGTTCCGCAGGACCGCCAGTCGACTTGTGCGGTTGGCGATGGAATCCCGTGGACGGGGATCTCGAACTGGTAGCCCATCGCCTCATGTGAGTCGCCCGCCGGGCACAGCCCCTTCGGCGTCCCAGCGGCCTCGTACTTACCCTCATAGAAGAGGCTTTGACACTTGTGACAGAAGCGAAACGCCTGCACGACCGTCTGGCTCACGATGATCCTCCCGGGCTGAGTCCCATTTGACACCAGGACGCTACCTTGCCTGCGGCAATGTAAGGGGCTGGGGACAGGGTCGGGTGACCTCACAAACGAAGGCCTTCTGCACCCTTCGGGATGTTCGCGCGGCCCAATCCCGCTAACGCCGTCTGGTCCTTGCCGGGCATCCACACCACGTTCACGACGCCGTTGCAGTAGACGACCAGCATCGGGCTGGCCGATGCCGCCTGATGGTAGAAGAACAGGGCTCATGCCGTAATGCGATCCCGCAGGGTCGAGATCTGGGCCGGGAACGAACTTCTGACCGCCGAGGATCCGCATACGGCGATGGGCGTCGTCGACTCGAACCTGGTCGTCGAACATGACGCGCGCCGCAAGCCGTTTCGTCTTGTGGGACGCGATCAGATGTCGATCAGCGGAGATGGAGTAACCACTAAGCGTAGGCATCCGGACATTCCGGGGTTGGAAGCGATGCGCGCCGTAGGCATTGGGAAGATCTGTAATTCGTAGCGCAGAAGAGGTGATCGCCTTCGCGGCACCAACGAGAGCGACAATGGCACCTTCTGAGCACACCGGTGTCGAGGATCAAGGGCATCCGCGAGCTCTGCATCGTCAACGCCACGCCAGGGACAAGCTGCTCACCCCACGCTGCCTAGGACCTCGTCACACGCTCCAGCGCCATGCGGATGTAGGTCATGTTTGCCTTCTCGTCGCGCCGCAGCTTGGGTAGGAACAGCGGGAAGACCAGGCGGAACCACCCGTGCGGTCGAGCGTCGAAGTCGACCGACAGTCTCGTGCCCTCGGCGACTGACTCGAGGCGAGCCTTGAAGACCACTTCGAGCGGGCCGCCATTGTGGGCCTCCCACGTGTGGGGCCGGTTGTACTTGACCACTGTCACCTCGAGGGGCGGCCCGCCCTTCCACTTCGCGCGGAACCGCGTCCCGATGCCGACCGGTCCGCCGGTGAGCTTCTCGACCATTTGGACCGCCGGGTTCCACTCGAGCTCGTTACGCATGTCGCTGAGATAGTCGAAAGCCTGCTCCGGCTTGCAGTGGATCACAGTGGAACTGCGGATGACGGTCATATTTGAGTCCTTCGCTTCACTAGTGCCATCACTAGTGTCTTCATCAGCTACGATGCGCCCTGTGGGGCCGTCGGTCAAGAGGCCAGTTGTCAGCCGTGCCGAGCGCGCGCTGGCGACCCGGCGACGCATGCTGACCTCCGCGCGCGACCTCTTCGTTCAACAGGGTTACGCCGCCACAACGGTGGAGCAGATCGCCGCCGACGCTGGGGTCGCCGTGCAGACGGTTTACTACACCTTCCGTACCAAAGGCCTGCTGCTCCGGGAGTTGGTCGAGGTCACCGCTGCCGGAGAGGAACCGGCTGCTCCGGTCATGGAGCGGGCGTGGGCCAGCGAGATGCTGTCGGCCACGTCGGCGCAGCGCGTGCTCGCCCTCGCCGTTGAGCACGGCACGGCGATCTACGAGCGCGTGGCGGCGCTCTGGCCCGCGGTTACCGCCAGCGCGGCCGCCGACCCCGACGTGGCGGAGTACTGGCTGGCCGTCGGTGCCGGCCGGCGGGAGGGCCAACGGCGAATGGTGGCTCGCATCGTGGAGCTCGACGCTCTGGGACCCGGGCTGGACCCAGACCGTGCCACCGACCTGGTGGTGATGTTCCTGGGCCACGACGTCTACCGGAGCCTGGTCGTGGACGGGGGCTGGCCCCTGGTGGCGTTCCGGGTCTGGCTCTTCACCACCGCGGTGCGACAGCTGCTTGGCCCGGTCGAGCTCGATTCCACGGCCACCGAGGACCTGTCCTACGACGGCTTCCTGGGTGGCAGCGAGCGGGCGTAGGAAACCCTGCGCTCGACCGGGAACTTCAACGCGTCGTCCTCGACGGCGTCACGGCTCTCGTTGACTGAGTCAGAAGAGGCTGAGGCGTTGTCTGTTAGGCGGACTTGGCCCCAACGTATGCCCATGTACTCGGCTTCGTCCCATGTTGACGCTCTGTAGTGGTTGCTCTCGACCAAACGGGCAAATGCCTGTGGCCGGTTGGCCCGAGCAGTTGGCACTCTCGCGGCGCAAAGGCTGGTGCTCGAAGGGAGAAGTCGTTCCGCTTCTCATTGGCGGGTCTAGATTTCAAGAAAAGCAGGGGCGGTGTGCAGGGCAATGCAATGCCGAGCAGGTCTTGGCCCATCGCTCCTCTGCCTGGGAAGCCAGCCAACGCCGCTTGAGGCTGGGCGCGTGCTCCGTTCTTGACTGCGATGGACAGGACCAAGTACCGCGGATTTCGCGTGCGACCTCGGTTTGCAATAGCGATCGCGGATGACTCGTATCACGCGAGAAGGTGCGCTCACTCAGCCACGCCTCGGTCTGGTCCAGACCCAAACTCAGGAAGTCCACGGTCCGTCGAAGTGGCTTTTCAAACCCGTCGTGCTTGACGGATCCGTGGTGTGCCCCCACGGTGGGCCTAAACATACTTCTCGGAGGACGCATGGGTTTCCTTCAGACACGACCCGGCAAGGTCATGCTGATCTGCCTCCTGTCACTCCTTGCCGCTGTGGTTTGCTTCGGCCTCCTTGAGTCGTCAGGTGTGGTAGACAACGGCGCTGTGCAGCTGGGGGGCGCGTTCGCTGGGTTCATCGTTACCTTGTACGTGCTGAACCGAGTCTGGGGTCAAGAGGACGACCTCGAGCAACGCGCGGTGAGCGCAGGAAGCGCCTTCGTCTATGAAGAGGTCGTAAAGGCGCTCGACCTTCGACAGGCATCACCGTCGAATGACGAGCAATTGGCTCCGCTAACCGACTACTACCGCGTTAAGCGTCTCGGAGAGTCATCTGAACTTCAGATGCACTATGCGACGACCTCCGACGGGATCGATTGGCAGGGCAGTGCCACTCATCCGGCGTCGGCCCAATGGGATCTCGTCGGGACGTCTGAGCAACAGACAGTTTCGCATTCGGGGTTTCGCGGTCAAGTATTGAAGCGTGAATACCTCATGAGTCTCAACCTTGGTGAGATCGCCAAGGGTGAGTCGACCTCTATCATCAACAACATCCTCTACAAGAACGCCTTCAAGGGGCAAGACTCCGAATGGCTCGAAACGCATTTGGAAAAACCGACCGGTCGCTTGACGATGATTATTCTTGCTCCGGAAGACATGCAAATCGTTAGCGCGTTAGGCGGTCGCAAGGTTGAGAGGGATCCCTTCGAGCCGATCTCAGAGAAGCCGGCTGTCCTGCGCGAAGGGAGCGTCATCTACTGGTCGATTAGCCAACCACAACAGTCGGTGCGTTATGCGCTGCAGTGGAACTGGAGTGAACGCTGATGCGATCTAGGCGAGAAAGGGCTCCGCACGCCAGGCCCACTTGGTACATCTCCACCTGGACGCCACATAAGCTTTGATTCATGCATCTGGTGAATATTCCAGCGCATCTCATTTCTGGCCCGTGCTTCCAGTTGCGTCCATCAGCTCGTGGGGTCGTCTTCGTCGGCACCCAGGATCAGCGCCGCCAGTGTCGACGGGGAACTTCGATGAATACGAAGTCGGTGCCCCGCTCACACGCGTCGGTCGCCGACCGTTGTCCAGCTACTGCGGTTCGGCGTCAACCACGGGGCCCTGATGCCGCGGGGTACGGCGGAAGTCGATCACCCGCCGCTCCGGTTGGTCTCGCGTCAGCGAGAGGTCGACCGACGTGGAAGTCGTGGCCGCGGTAGCAGCGATCGATGCTCTGCATCATCACGTTGAAGAAGCGGCGGTACGCGTTCTCTGTGACCACACGTTTGAACCAGGTCCATCTGTCCATGCGGGCCAGGGCCATCAGCGGCGGGACCGGGAAGTTCTGGCAGGCCAGGAAGGTGACCACGGTTCCGACCCCGTCCGTCGCGCGGGAGAACGACATGTAGCCGTCGTCGCAGACGGCCGAGCCGTTCGGGCTGTGCACGGTGACCATCCAGACCCGCTGCTCGTCGGCGCTGTGGTCGATCGTCTCGAGTTTGTACACGTCCAGTTCGTCCTTGAGCATGAACGCTGCATAGTTCGGCTGCGGAAGGGCGATGACCCGCACGCCCTGATGCCGTGTGCGCCCGAGCTCATCGCGGTTCACGACCACCGTCGTGACGCCCAGGGAGTCTCGGTAGAACTGGCCAACGTGGCCGATGTCGACCCGAGATACGAACTCGTCGTACGGCACGTCCAGCCTGCGCTCGCCGCGGAACAGCACAGTGTCGGACAGGTGGATCCAGCGCATTCCCTGCGCGTTGGGCGGCACTTCGTCGAGCCGCCGCTCGACGTCTTTCAAGGCGGGGATGATCCGCTCGAAGTCCTCAGGCTCGTACTTGCTGAGATCTACGTCGAAGGCAGGCGCCCGCCGCGACACGGTCCGTTTGGCGAACACGACCTGGCATGCCCAACCGAGGGTGGCAACTGGATTACTCACGGCAAACAGAACCTTTCGTCGGGACTCACTTGGAACTACCTGGACCTACGGCGACGGCTCTACGGCCCATGGCCACGCTTGCCTTGGGCTCGAGGAGACGACCGCGCAACCGGAGTGGAAGGCGGACGGATGGGAACCACCAGTTCCACCGGCCCATGAGCTGCATGGCGGCGGGCACCAGCACGCCGCGGATCAAGGTGGCGTCGATCAGTACGGCGAACGCCAGCCCCACGCCGAGCTGCCTGAGCGGTGTCACGTCCGACAGCGCGAAGCCGAAGAAGACGGCGATCATGATGGCCGCGGCGCTGCTGATCACCGGGCCGGTGTGGGCGACACCGTGGACGATCGCGCGGGTGTTGTCCCGGGTCTTCCGGTACACCTCGGCGATGCGCGAGATGAGAATGACCTCGTAGTCGGTGGACAGCGCCACGGCGAGCGCCACGATGGTGACGGGCACGATCGGGTGCAGGTCCTGTGGCTGCGACCAGCCGATCAATTGCGCCCCGAGCTCTGTGGTCGACAGCAGCAGTAGACCGCCGGCGCTTGCGCCGAGCGAGATCACGACTAGCACCATGCCCTTGAGAGCCAGGACCAGCGATCGCATCGCCATCATGAACAGAATCAGCACCAGCACCAGCAGTACGCCGATCATCAGTGGCAGGCTCTCGAAGAGCGCGACCTTGGCGTCCAGCCTCATCGCGGACTCCCCGCCGACCTCGTAGTGGACACCGGACAGGGATGCGTGCAGCTTTCCGTCGCGCAGGCTTGCCACGAGCGCCTCGGTGCGGTCGTGCGCGGGGCCGTGGGCGGTCGCGACACTCACCCGGTAGGCATCTTGCAGTTGGAGAGGGAGCAGTTGCACGCTGCGCACCTCTGGGTCGTTGCGCAGTACGTCGGCCAGCTGGCGGGCGTGGTGCTCGACCGTGTCCGGCGTCGAGTGCACGACGATCTCCACCGGGGAGAGCACGCCGGGACCGTATGCCTTCGCGCCGATCGCAGCCGCCTGCCTGACCTGGGAGTCGGCGGGCATCGCATCTGCGGCCGGCAGGTCGACGCGCTGACCGATCCCGAACGTGGGGATGCACAGCACCGCCAGCAGCAAGGTGCCCACGGTAAGCCAGAGACGTGGTCGGGTGGTCATCTGCTCGCCCCAACGCCCCCAGAAGCCGGGCAGCTCCCCTCCACGCCGATGCGACCGCGAGACCTTCGACATCGTGTCGGACGAGGGCCGCACCGGGCGCCACCAGAAGGCGGACAACGTGCCGTCGATACGGTCCGCGCGGTGAGCCGGACCGACTTCGAGACCGGTCGTGCGCCTGACCAGCGCGCGCTCTGTCTGACGCAAGAGGCGGTAGCCGAGCGAGCGGAGGATCAGTGGCGCGGCGATGAGGGCCGCCGCGAGGGCGCACACCGTGACCAGCATCATCCCCACTGCGGCCGTGCGGATCGACCTGGCGTCGACCAGGAGCATGGTGGCCTCCGCCGCCAGCACTGTGACCCCCGACCATGCGATGGCCACGCCGGTGGTCTGCATCGCGCCGCGAACGGCTTCGTCGACGTCAGTTCCCTGGAGCAGCGACTCCCGGACCCGCTGCACCAGGAACATCGCGTAGTCGACTGCCAGCGCGAGCCCGACCATCGCCGCGGCGTTGGTGACGTACTCCGAGAACGGGATGCCGAAGGCCAGCGCGCCCGCGGCGCCCAGACCTCCCGCCAAAGCTGCGAGGCCGATCGCGAGCGGGACGACCGTTGCTGCCAGCGACCCGAACGTGAGCAGGAGGACGATGATCACGATGGGCACGCCCACCTTCTCGGCACGAATCAGGTCGCTGCGAGACAGCTCAACGAGCTCTTCGCGATGCGCGCCGTACCCGCCGAGGAACGCCTCACTGCCCTGGGGTGCCAGCCCTTCGGTGTCCAGGATTCTTCTCGCGACGTCGATCGATGCGTCGACGCCGCCCGCGGTGGACAGTCCCAGCACGGTGACCGGACCCGCGTCGGGTGCGGGCGGCGGAAGCGGCAGGGCCACCACATCGCGGACACCGGGCGTGCCGGCCAGGTTCGTGCGGAGCGCCTGCAGCGCATGTGTTCCCTCGTTGCCCGGCTTGGCCGCCTCGCCGGTCACGACGACGAACAGAGAGGGCTGGCCGTTCCTGCTGAGCTCCCTGGCCACGGACTCCGCCTGACTGGAGGACGAGGCCTCGCCTCCGGGCACCGCCCGGCCCTCGAGTCCCACGGCGAAAGCCGCGCCGAGAGCGGTCAGCAGCACCCAGCCGGCGATGATCAGCCGACTGTGTTGAAAGAGCGCGTCTACGAGACGGTCCACTGAGGTCTCCTGACCAGGACTCAGCACGCCTCGCGTGCATCGGTGGGTGCCGGGCTCACCAGGGTGCTGTGGTGGAACCCGAGCCGCGGGTCGCTCCACCATCGCAAGCCGGGGTCGAACTCCTGGAGCTCCGGCATCTTCACGCGGAGCCTGACCGTGTTCTCCGGGTAGTTGTACACGGTGATCGTGTTCAGGCCCCGGTTCGCCGTGAACAGCAGTGAGTTGTCCGCCGAGATCTGGCAGGCGTAGACCGAGTCGACGAGCGTCCCACGGGCAACCCGCATTGCGCGCAGGTGCGCGTGGCCGCTGGTCAGGATCGACCCCCGGGTCAAGGAGTCGACGACGGTCCGCGCCGCCTGCCGGCCGGCACGGAGCTGCGTCCCCAGGTCGGGCCGCTCGTCCAGGATCCGGTACGACGTGAAGCTGGCCAGGTCGATCATCACGATGGTGCCGCTGGCCCCGTTGCAGTAGATCAGCTCGCGATCGGAGATGCAGACGTCGGAGTTGATGTGGGCCGGAGTGTCCTGCCCTGCCGACCAGTGCCGGAGCACCTCGCCGGTCTCGGCGTCGATCTCGAAGACATACTCCTTGAATTGGGCGATGCCCCACTCGTGCCAGTCGGAGCCGTTCTGCGCTGCCACTCTGAAGGAGAGTGCGTAGAAGCGGTCCTCCGACGGATGGCACGCGATGTGCCAGCAGGTCGCGGGGAGCTCGATCCTCCGGAAGGTCCGGTTGTGCAGGTCGAAGATGCCGACCTCGCGAGCCTCTCCCCGGCCGGGGTGGTCCATGCCGCCGTACACGACGTAACGCCCCGACGCGGTCAGCTTCATGGCATGCGGCAGCTTGATCCCGTGGTCGCCGAGCCGTTCCGCCTTGTCCAGCCGCGTCAGGTCGGTCATCCACAGACCCTCACCCATCGCGGCCACCGCCTGCGTGTCGTTGAGCCAGGCGACGTGGGTGCTGCCCTTGATGGAGGAGTCGGTCGGCTCGAACCGGAGGGTGGAGATCCGATCGACCTCGCCGAGGGTGTCGGTGTCGTAGAACATCAGGTGCTGTCCTGTGCTGCCGAGGAAGCCCACCTGGCGGTCCGGGCTGACGCTGACTGCGTGGCCCCCCGCCATCCCGTCGTAGTACTTGATGTCGTAGGCATAGCGCTCGGTGTTCGGGTCGTACTTGAAGATGCAGACGCCGGCCCGGCCTTCGAGCCCGTTGAGGCCGTTTCCGTCAAGTGCGATGTGGAACGTGTACGGGAACTTCATCGGGATTCCCCTTCTCGAGAGACCACGGGCTCAGGGTCGTCGGCCGACACGACGCGTGCGGCCGACCAGGTACAGGGCGCCGGTCAAGGCACCGGCGGTGACTGCGACTGCCATTTGCTCGTCCAGCCGCTGCCCGCGGCCCGGCCGACCGATGCCGATCGGCTTGCCCTCGTAGCGGGCCATGATGTTGGCGAACGTGTCGTTCCAGAAGCGCCGGTAGGCGGCCTCGGTCAGGCGAGTCCGGAGCCAGGTCCAGCGAGACATGCGGGTGAGCTCCATGATGCGCGGGAACGGGAAGGCCTGGCGGGCCACGAACACGACCCGGGTCTGGTGCGGGTTCGGTACCCGGCTGAACGCGAGGTACCCGTCGTCAGCGGACGTGGACGCGTTGGGGCTGCACACCGTCCGCATCCAGTTCCGTTGCTCGTCGGCGCCGTACTCCATGCACTCGAGCTTGTAGACGTCGAGCTCGTCCTTGCCGAGGAATGCGGTGTAGTTGGGCTGGGCCAGGGCGGCGATCCGCTCGACCTGGAGTAGCGGTCGCCCGGCGTCGTCGCGGTGCAGCACCTGGGTGTTGATGCCGAGCACGTCCCGGAAACAGTCACCGACACGGCTGACGTCGACCCGCTCGACGAACTTGTCGTACGGGATGTCCACGAAGCGGATGGCGTAGAACAGCACGCCGTCGGGCCGGTGTATCCAGCTCAGACCCTCGGAGTCCAGGGGGACCTCCTGGAGTAGCCGTTCCACCTCGAGTCCGGACGCCGTGTCGTAGGTGAAGTCCGGGGAACGGTAGGTGCTCAGGTCGAGCTTGATGGGCAGCCGCTTGCGGGACAGGGTCGACTTCGCCAGCGTTAACTGGGCGGCCCTCAGTATTTGTCGCGGTGACAGGTCTGTCCGCAGGCTCCCCTGCGGGACGGTGTTGGGTGCTGCGTGACGGCGGTAGAGGTTGGTGTGAGTGGTTGTTGTGTTCATGGCTGGCTTCCTTCGATGAGTCGTTGCAGTGATTGGTCGATGAGCCCTAGGCGGTCTGGAGCCCGCTGATGCTGAGGTCTGGCGCCCCGAGCTCGCGCTCCTGTGCCACTCGCGTACTCCCGTGGAGTTCCACGTGGTCTCCGAAGAGACCCAGCAGGATGAGCTGGGTGACCTCGGTCAACACACGTTCCGCGACCGGCTCCACGATGCTCGCCAGGGAGGGCACCCCGAAGTCGAAGTCGGCGATCAGCGCGGTCTTCACCCCGCCCGGCACGGGCTCGATGACCCAGCCGCCGTAGAACTCCTCGAAGTCGCCCTCTGTCTGGTTGAAGTCGAGTCGCAGCTCGTCCTTGCGGAACCAGTCCTCCTCGGTCCATCGCAGGAGCCCGCTGCGGAACTCGACCACCCAACTGCTGCGCGCAGGCCCGTCCGTGGGGCGGTCCAGCTCGACCGAGCGGACGACGTCCACCAGCCGTGCGTAGTGGGTGAAGTCGGCCAGCGTGTCGAACACCGTGTCGGCGTCTACATCTCGGATGAACGCGTGTACTTCGACGTGTCGCATGTCAGCCAACTCCTACAGTTGTGGCGATCGGGTAGCGCGCCGTGACCTCGACGCAGGCGGCGTCGAACGCCGACAGCAGGAACTCCGTGTCGCCGTCGCTCATCACGGCCGGGGGAGTGAACCTGAGCACGGTGCTGGCATTGAGCGAGTAGTTCACGATGACGTGCTGGTTCATCAGTTCGGCGAGCAGCTCACCAGCGACTCCGGGATCTTCGGCCTCCACCCCGATGAGCAGGCCGACGCCCCTGACGTCCTTGACAAGGTGCGGACAGCGCAGCCGGGTGATCTCGCGCATTCCGGTGAGCAACCTGGCCCCGATCGACGCGGACCGTTCCACCAGCCCATCACTCTCGATGGCCTCGATGGCCGCGCGCGCAGCCGCCATGGCGATGGGCGCTCCGGAAAAGGTGGAGGTGTGGATGAACGGGTCCTTGTTGAAGGCGCCAAAGACCTCCGGGGTGGCCACGATCGCCGAGACGGGGACGATGCCACCTGAGAGCCCCTTGCCAACCAGGAGGATGTCCGGCGTCACTCCTTCGCGGTCGGCGCCCCACCATGTCCCGAGCCGGCCGAGTCCGGTCTGGATCTCGTCGAGGACGAAGATCGCGCCGTACTCGTCGCAGATCGCGCGTACCTCGCGCAGGTAGCCGTCGGGAGGAATGATCACGCCACCCTCGCCCTGGACCGGTTCGAGGATGACGCACGCCTCGGGGCCTGTTCGCAGCTCGGCAGCGAGCGCAGCTGCGTCTCCGAACGGGACGTGGCTCACCTCCGGCAGCAGTGGGCGGAACGGGTCCTGGTACAGGGGGTTGGCGGTCACGCTGAGGGATCCGAGCGTCTTGCCGTGGTACCCACGAGTCGTCGAGACCAGGCGGCGCCGCCCACAGGTGCGAGCGAGCTTGATAGCGGCCTCGGTCGCCTCGGTCCCAGAGCACGCGAAGTGCACGTGTTCCAGGCCGTCGGGGGCCGATCGAGCCAGTGCCTCCGCGGCCCGCGCCGCCTGCGGTTCAAGGAGGATCCGGGACGCGATCGGGTTCGTCTGAATCTGCCGGATGACGGCCGACTCGACGTGAGGATGGCGGGCACCGTGGATGAATACGCCGTAGCCGCCGGCGTTGAGGTAGCGGCCGCCATCGAAGGTCTCGACCCACGCCCCGCGGGCGGACACCTCGAGCTCGGTGCCGAAGACCTCGGAGATCTTGGCGCGTCCGCGGGAGAGGTGCTTGCGATAGACGTCCAGCACCGCCGGGTAGTCGGGCTCCCGGTCGATCTGGATCACGGTGTTGGTGGACATGTCGCTTCCCGCCTCAGTCGATGACGACGGGTTGTCCGGCGAACCACCCGAGGAGGGTGTCGACGGAACTGTGTCGTGAGGGTGGGTGGAATCCAATGGCATGCGAGGCCGCGGCCAGGTAGGCGATCTCCGGCGACTTCACGAAGGACATCCCGCCGAGGAGCTCGACCGACTTGGCCACGGTCGACCGGACGGCGTCCGCGATGGTGAACCGGGTGATCAGCGCGAGGGCCAGGCCGTCGTTGCCCCCTTCGCCGTCGTCGAGGGTCCGAGCGGCTCCGTCGAGCATCATGGCGGCCGCGTGTACGGCCATGCCGAGTCCCACCCGCTCGTCCGCGGAGCCACGCTCGCCGACCAGAACGCGTTCGACAAGCGCCGTCGCGACTCCGAGGTAGCAGGCTGCCACGAGCAGCTCGAACCAGATGAATCCCAGCGTCTGCAGGTCATCGAGCTCGCCGTCGAGGCCGGCCTCGAGCTCGATGACGAGGTCTGGGTGCACCTCGACCTCCTTGAGGACCACCGTGTCCGACTCAGCACCGGCGAGCACCCAGGAGTCCCAGAAGGGCTCGACGCTCATGCCCGGGGAGGCCGCGGGGATGAGGGCGATGCCCGTGCGGGCGACCCCGTCCGGGCCTTCGAACGACACGCTGGCGGTGAGCAGGTCCATCGAACGGGAGAGGCTGCACGGCTGCTTGCGCCCGCTGACCCGCCAGGTCTGGCCGTCCCAGACGCCCTTCATCGTGGGGGCCAGAATGCCGTGCGACGTACGCCCCTCGGCGAAGCCTGAGGACAAGAGCAGCTGGTCACGCGCCACGCCGTCGAGGAGCATCCACTCCAGTCCCTCGCTGGACTCCGCCAGCGCCACCAGGCTGGCCACGGAGAACTGGTGCATGGTCGTCGCGACGGCGACGGACGGCGACCGGGACGCCACCGCACGAGTGACCCGGACCGCGTCCACCGCGGAGGCTCCGGCGCCGCCGTGAACTGTGGGGATCAGCAGTCCAGCCCCACCGGCGGCCCGGTACAGCTCGATCCCGGGGCTCCCTTGGGACTCCAGGTCCTGGAAGGGGATGTTGGAGAGTTGGTCGTCCAGCCCGGGCAGGTACCGCTCACATGCCGCGCGTTCCTGCTCGAGCAGTCTCATCACATCGCCTCGCTCGAGGCCGCCGACTCGAAAACCGCCGTCCTCGGCTGGACACCCTCCGCGATGCTGATGCCCTGCAGGTGCGACGTCCGGAGCAACGGGTAGTTGAGCTCGCCGAAGGGACCGCCGGTCAGTCCCGTGCCACCGTGGGTCGACAGGCACGGCACGAAGCCGATGTGCGAGTCGTTGACCTTGAGCAGCCCACCGTTGGTCACTCTGCTGGCCATCGCGTCGATGACGGCGGGATCTGTGGTCCAGAGCGAGTTGCGCAGGCCGTACTTGTTGTCGTTCACGAAGGCGATGACCTGATCCAGCAGGTCACCGTCGTCGGCCACCGGAACCACGACCGGGAGCAACGGGAAGAACGTCTCCTCCCGCACGGCCGCCAGCTCGCGAGCGCCTTCCAGGCCGTCGACGCGCAAGATGGTGGGAGCCAGGAAAGGCCCGGTACTCGAGGTGGTTCCGTCAACCTCCATGCGGTGGCCACCGGTGACCACGGCTGCACCAGCGGTCTCCGCCTCCTCGAGGTACTGGAAGTAGTCATCACTCCGCAACACCGGCGAAAGCAGAACGTCTGGGTCCTCGGGGTACCCGGGCCGGATCTTGGCAGCCAGGCTCGCCAGCCGCTCCAACAGCCGATCCGCGACGTCCGGATGCACGACGGCGTACTTGGGCACCATGCAGATCTGACCGGAGCCGAAGAAGCTTTCGGTCAGCGCCTCTGCGGCAAGGTCGAGGTCCGCGTCCTTCCACACGACGCATCCGTCGTTGCCGGCCAGCTCCAGGACGGGCTTCTTGCCGCGGGCCACCGCGTCCACGCCGATCTTGATTCCGCGCTCGCTGCTGCCGAAGAAGAAGATGTCGTCGACCAGAGGGCTGTCCAGCCACCGCTCCACGATGTCCTTCGACCTTCCGCAGACCAGGCTGAGCGTTCCGGGTGGGGCGCCCAGCTCCTCGAGGATCGGCGCGACGATCTCGCGCCAGACGAACATGACGCCGTACGGCGAGCTGCGTGGGGCCTTGACCACAAGGGAGTTGCCGGCGACCAGCGCAGGCACGCCGAGGACCGAGTTGGAAGCGGCGGCGTTCTGCGGCGGGCTGAGGACGACCACGCCGTCGGGCTTGCGGACCAAGATCAGCCGACGAGGGCCGATCGTGTGCTCCTCATGCAGCTGCCGGCGCCACAGCTGGAGGGTCTCCGGGGACGTGCCCTGAAGAACTCCGGCGATCTCCCACTCGGCCAGGCGGCGGGGGTGACCCTCGGTGACGAGCACGTCGACGAACTCCTCGTGCCGACGCAGCACCTCCTCGTGCACACGCTCCGCGAGCCGCATCCGAGTCTCGAGCGGGTATGCCGCCCAGACGGGTGCGGCTTCCTTGGCGTCGACCAGCGCCTGCTCCAGGTGGTCATCACTGGTCAGCGCGCAGCGGGCGACAACGGCCGGTAGTGCATCCCCGTCGTCGCGGGCGCCGCTCTCGAGGTCTCGCTTCAGGACCAGATTCGACATGAAGTCGGCGAGCAGGTCCGACGCCTTGATCGTGTACACCCAGTTTTCCGACGCGACATCTGAACCCGCGATGTACGAACTGTATGAACGCATGAAGATGACCCATCTCTCGCAGCAGCCAACGTGAAGCGCAGCGTGGTCGTGGGCGTTCTCGTCCCACTGCGCCTGGCCCGAGCCATCGAGTATCAGAGCGCGCGAAGTGCTCGCTTGATACCTGCGTTGTCAGCCTCGATGAGGAGTGGCCAGAGCTCGCCCGCACCTTGACCACGAAGGCGCGTGTCTCCCTACGCGATAGGTAGGCGATGGAACTGGGCCGGCCGGCGTCGTTAGCTCGCCAGACCGCGCCTGAACGGCAGCACCGATTCCACGTACCGCCTACATCGCCCAACGCAGCGACTGCCTGAGCACGGTTCGTCGTTCAGTCGATGACAGCAGCGACGGCTTCCAGCTCCACGAGCTGGTCGTCATAACCCAGCACCGTCACACCCATCAGCGTGCTCGGCACATCGTGGTCGCCGAACGCGTCGCGCACCACCCCCCACGCCGCACCAAGATCGGCTTGCCGCAACGAGGCCACGAGCACACGCGTGCTGATCACATCCTCGAGCACTGCCCCGGCAGCGGCCAGCGCGCGCCTCATCGTCTCAACGCACGACGCTGCCTGCCCCGCATAGTCACCGACCGCCACCGTCGAGCCGTCCTCGTCCAACGGGCACGAGCCCGCCAGGAAGATCAGCCGGGCGTCCTTCGGCGCCGTCGCAGCATACGCATACTCAGCAACGTCAGACAGGTTCGAAGCACGGATCAACTGCACAGCACTCGGCATGCTCCCATCCTCCCAGCCCGAAGCCGAGCGCCCGAATAATGCCCGCCCTCAATGACGTACGTCCGCCAGCAGAGTTTCCGGGCTCAGCCCAACAGAGCCGAGCGAGCTATCTGGTGGCGGTGCCCTCGGTGTAGTCGTCGTCGTGGGACTTCACCCAGCTCATCAGTTTGCGCAGCTCGCGGCCGGTCTCCTCGATCGGGTGCTGCTCGGCCTTGGCCCGCAGGTCCTGGAACTCCGGTGCTCCGGCGTTCTGGTCGTCCATGAACCGTGTCGCGAACGATCCGTTCTTGATTTCGGCGAGGACGGCCCGCGGTCGACAGCCCTCGGTGCCGCGTCATGGCGGTGGAATGTCGCGCGTGGCGACCATGCAGAGTGCTCATGTTTGTCGCCAAGCGGCTATGACGCCGCACGCGTGGTCCGGTACACATGACATCGTGACCGCCGACTCGACTCCGGAATCGCACGACGCCTCTCACGTCGGCTCATCAGTGGCCCGGGCGGCATGGGCCGAGGCTGCTCGCCCGGTGCTCATCGAGGCGGCTGGTCGCTACCGCGCGACGCTGACCTACAAACAGCTCGCCGTTGCCGTTCAGGAGTCCGCAGGCATCACGACGAAGCAGCCGATGCACGAGTGGATCGGCGCTGTGCTCGGACGCGTCATTGACGAGTGCCACTCGCGGGGCGAACCGTTGCTCTCCGCGCTGTGCGTCAGCGCACAGGGCAGCGTGGGTCAGGGGTACGCCGAGGCCGTCGAGGCCTCACGGGGCACCCGCCCGAACGACCCTGATGACCACGCCGCCCAAGAGCGCCTGAGCTGTTACCAGCACTGGCGGGCCGCCGGCCTCCCGCGCGACGGAGGCACGCCACTGCGCACCGCGCATTTCACTCTGACGCGCACGGCTGGTGCGAGCAAGCCGGCCTCGCGTGTGTCGACCCCGCGCAAGACGTCTGTCCGAAAGCCCACCCCGGCTCCCGAGCCCAAACCGATTCCAATGTGCCCACGCTGCTTCACCCAAGTGCCAGCTTCCGGAGTTTGCGACTACTGCGACTGAGGCGTGTCCCGGGAAGGCTGCCTCCTGGCGACCGCGATCGTGCGCGGCGGATTGGCGCACCTACCAGCGGCGGATCCATGCGTTCGCGGGTCGGTTCGATGTGGTCGGTAGCGTGCTGGCCATGCGGATCTGCTGATCCCCGTTGCCAGGCGAGGAGGTGAGGGCATGACCACTGTGGTGTTCGATCTGGGTGGCGTCGTCGTGCTCTGGGACCCCGTGCCGGCCATCGCTGCGGTCGTCGGGCAGGAGCGTGCCGAGCATTTCGTGCACGGCAGCGAGTTCGACTTCGCGGAGTGGAATCACGCGCAAGACTCGGGCCGGCCCTGGGCGGACGCGGAGGCAACCGCTACGGCCAGCCACCCGGAACTGGCGGAGGAGATCGCCGCCTATCGGCCAAACTTCGCCCTCTCGCTGCGTGGGTTGGTCCCTGGAACGGCGGGGATCCTGCGCGCGCTCCACGACCGTGGGGTGCGGCTGGTCGCGCTGACGAACTGGTCAGCCGAGACGATCCACCACGCGCCTGAGGTCTTCCCTGAGGTGTTCGATCTCTTCGACGACATCGTCGTCTCCGGCGTGGAATGCGTCGCCAAGCCCGACAAGGAGATCTTTCAGATCCTCGCCCGTCGGCTTACGCACCCGATCGGCGGCGTCTTCTACGTCGATGACAACCTCCGCAATGTAGACGCAGCTCGCGCCGCCGGCATGGACGCGGTCCGCTTCACCGACGCCGCCACCCTGCTCGGGGAGCTCCAGGGGCGCGGCCTCCTCGACTGATGTGGTCACCCATCCGAATCCGCGGCAGCGCAGCGGGCGGAATTCGCAGCGGAAAGAGGCGACACTTGCTGCCGCCAATCCACACCCTGCCGGTTGTGTGCCTGAGGACGCGCTCTGGGGCGTGCTGGGGCACACGATCCTTTAGATGGGGCGGAGCTCGTCGGCGTAGGAGACCGACTGGCGGCGCAGCACGCCCTCCGTGCTGATCGTGTACTGACCCATCCTCCACAACGGAGGGCTGTAGGCGTGGATCGTCGCGGACTGAGCGTCCCGGCCTTTCATCCGGTGGATGTGGTCGGGACCGAAGGAGTACGCCGTGCCCTCGGTGGCCACGGTCACGATCTCGGGTACGCCGACTGCGAGGTTGTGCTCGATCACCGCCCCCTCGGCGACGGCGACTGCGCCCGCGGAGGTGTCGTGGTCGTGCCAGCCGGTGTCACTGGCCGGTGTCCAGCAGATCAGCCACACCTCGACGTCGGTGTCCCGATAGAGGGAGACGTAGTGGCGGTGCTCGTCGGAGTACCGCAGAAGGTGCCTCCACTTGCTCGGGTCAGCGACGACCTGGCGGGCCAGGTCGACGAGCTCGGTCCGAGTGAGCGTGCGCCCGGGGAGGTGCTCGAAGGCCGCCTGGATCGAGGGCTGGATCGAAGGCTGGATCGCGGGCTGGATCGTGGACTGGTTCATGGCATGCCTCCGGACATGAGTCGGCGTGGGTTGGTGTGGTGAAGCGCGCGGTGTGCCGCCGGGTCGTGTGGGAGGTCGAGGGCGACGGCGTAGGGGTGGTCGCTCGCCGAGACCAGCACGTCGATGCCCAGCACGCGGAGCAGCGCGTCGAAGGCCTGGGGGCCGTAGCCGGAAAGCTCGACGAAGGTGAGCGGATCAACGGGCCGCACGATCCCGCCGCGGGCCCGCAGTCGCTCCTGGTGAACTGGCGCGAGTCCCGCTCCCGCGGCGAAGCAGACACGCAACGTGGGCAGCTCCCGACGTGCGAAGGCGTGCCACGACCACCAGGCGGCAGCCATCTGGGCGGTGTAGTCGACCACGGGTGCCCACCAGCCGGGGACCGAGCTCGTTGACCCCACCCCGGCCGACGCGGGACCGGGGTGGATGAACAGCGGCCGATCCGCCTCCTGCAGCGTGGCGAGGAGTGGCTGAAGTGCCACGAAGTCCTCTGGCCGGCTCAGCCACGGGGCGGGGAGCTGCAGCCCCGCGGCGCCGCGTCCGAGCAGCGAGCACAGCTCGCCGCGCGCGGAGACGCTGTCACTCAGGGCCGAGTCTCGGGACAGTGCCGCCCACCAGCCGAGACGCGGATCGGGACCGGCCATGTCGTCCAGAGACGCGACGCCCTCGTGGTAGGCGTCCAGCAACGGCTGGCTCTGTGCCCGCGGCAGGTTCTCCACACCGAGCGGCGAGGAGTGGCTGAGCACGGCTGTCACCGACTCGTCCCGGAGCCACCTGGCCCGGAGGCTGGGGTCGTGGTCGGCGGGCTGGAGGTTGACCGGGGGCTCGCCGAGCAGGTGCAAGGTCCACCGATCGAGGCGAGGTGGCTCCCGCCGCGCCCGCAGTGCAGCCACGAACCCCTCGGGCCACAGGTGCTGATGGATGTCCAGCGCTAGGTCGATCGCGAGCCCTCCGTCCGTGCGCAGGGTCCAGACGCATTAAATCCACTAAAGCAACTGAGTTAGATGGTGAAGCGTATCACCGCTTGATTTAGTTAAACGCTTCACCGCCCATCCGTCAAGTCCCCATGCAGACCAGATCGACTGGAGCACATCTCACCGAGAGGGGTGGATCGCTGCCGGAAGCGACTAACGTGACGGCAATCCAGGGAGCGAGGAGACCGATGGCTGCACGCCCGCGCCGGGTCACCCTTCGTGACCTCGCCAATGAGACCGGCCTGTCGCAGGCCGCGGTGAGCTATGCACTGCGCGGCATGCGGGTGCCTGAGGAGACCCAGGCCCGGGTCCGCGAAGCAGCCGATCGTCTCGGTTACCAGGCCGACCCGATCGCGCGCGCGCTGGCCTCGGGTCGCACGGGCACCGTCGGCCTGCTCTGCGAGTCACTCGACGACCTGTGGCAACAGTCGGTCGCCGCCGCCCTCGGTGCCGCGCTGCTCGGCACAGGCCGGTCGACTCTGATCGTGGATGTCGTCAACGACCCCGCGACCGAGGCGCTTGAGGCCCGCAGGCTGCTCGACCAGCGGGTCGACGCCCTGATCACGATCCCCGCGGACCCTGGTGCCGGGCACTGGCGGGAGGTGGCGCAACTGGTCCCGCTCATCAGCCTCGGGGACGCTCTGCCTCATGCCGACACCGCGGCCGAGATCGTCTTCGACAACGACCGTGGCGTCCGCGAGGGGCTCAACCAGTTCGCGAAGGCGGGCCACCGCAAGGTGGCGTTCCTGACCCCCAACCTGGACGCCACTGCGGACCGCCCTGCCGAGCAGGTGGTGCGTGCGCTGGGCCGCGAGCTCGGCATGCACGTCGAGGTGGTGACCACACCGTTCGACCTCGACGCCGCCAGCGCGGTCGTCCAGGGCCTGCTCCGCAGGAAGGCGCGTCCCACCGGCTTCTTCTGCCTCGCCGACTCGATCGCCCATGGGGTCTACGACGCGGCCCGGGAGGTCGGTCTGGAGATCCCCGGGGAGGTCTCGGTCATTGGGTACGACGACCGCCCGGTCTCCCGACTGCTCAGTCCGCCCCTGACCACCTTCCGCTGGCCGCTCGACGACATCGTCCCGTCCGTGGTCGAGCACGTCCGGCGCGCGGTGGAGGACGGGGTTCGCGGAGTCCGGGTCGTGCACGTGGCGACGAGGATGGTGCGTGGCAGCGTGGGGCCGGTCCGGTAGCCAGCTCGAGGCTCAGCCGTCGTACGCCGACCCGCGCAGTGACATCGACGGATTCGTGGCACTAGTGCTCGGCTATGACATTGGGAGCCAGCGCTGATGTCCGTCGCTAGCACCCTGAGACCGGATCAGCTCGAGTCGTGGCTTGGGTCCGTCGGATCTTCCGGTCTGCGGCTTGCGGCGACCCGGGAGCCAGGGGGTCGGCCATTGCGCGCCGGGTCCGTCGTAGTCCTGCTCGACGGCGGCATGGAGGGTCCAGTTGGGCTCGTAGAGGTGGACCCGGCCCAGGGCGCAGAGGTCTGCGCGTCCGGAGAGCACGATCGTATTGACGTCGTCGGCCGAGGAGATGACGCCAACGGCGATCGTGGGGATGTGCAGGCTGTTCCGGATCGCGTCGGCGTACGGCGTCTGGTAGGACCGCCCGAACGCCGGCCGCTCGTCGGGAGTGACCTGGCCGGTGGAGACGTCGATGGCGGCCGCCCCTGCCAATTCGAAGGCCCGGGCGACCTCGCGGGTGTCCTCGGGGGTGACCCCACCTTCTACCCAGTCGGTGGCAGAGATGCGTACCGTCATGGGTCGCTCAGCCGGCCACACGTCGCGCACCGCGTCGAACACCTCAAGGGGGAACCGCAGCCGGTGGGCGACGTCACCGCCGTACTGGTCAGTGCGACGGTTGGTCACCGGGGACAGGAATGCCGACAGCAGGTAGCCGTGCGCGCAGTGGAGCTCCAGCAGGTCAAAGCCTGCCGTCGCCGCCCGCTGGGCCGCCGAGACGAAGTCGGTGACCACGGCGTCCATGCCGGCGCGGTCCAGTGACGACGGAGTCTGGTTGACGCCCTCCTTGTAGGGCAGCCGGGATGCCGAGACCAACGGCCAGTTCCCTTCGAGCAACGGTTGGTCGATGCCCTCCCACATGAGTTTCGTGGAACCCTTGGGTCCGCTGTGGCCGAGCTGGATCCCGATGCGTGCGGGCGACGAAGCGTGCACGAAGTCGCAGATCCGCTTCCAGGCCGTGCCTTGCTCGTCTGACCAGAGTCCGGTGCAGCCAGGGGTGATGCGGCCGCGCGGAGAGACGCAGACCATCTCGGTCATCACCAGGCCGGCACCGCCGAGTGCCTTGCCGCCGAGGTGGACGAAATGGAAGTCGCCCGGCATACCGTCCTGTGCGACGTACATGTCCATGGCTGAGACGACGACTCGGTTGGCCAGCTCGAGGTCTCCGAGCCGGAAAGGCGCGAACATCGGCGGGCACGCCTGGCCTGTGCCGTGCCCGGCCTCCAGCTGAGCTGTGGCGAACCACTCGTCGACCCGGGCGATGAACTCCGGGTCGCGCAGGCGCAGGTTGTCGTAGGTGACCCGGCGACTGCGGGTGAGGATGTTAAAGGCGAACTGCATGGGGTGCTGATGGGTGTACTGGCCCAGGTTCTCGAACCACTCCAGGCTCGCCTGGGCGGCGCGCTGGGTGGAGATGACCACCGCCTTGCGCTCCTGCTCGTACGCCGCGAGGGCGTCCTTCAGGTCGGGCGACTCGTGCAGGCAGGCAGCCAGCGAAAGTGCGTCCTCCATGGCCAGCTTGGTGCCGGAGCCGATGGAGAAATGGGCGGTGTGGGCTGCGTCGCCGAGCAGCACGATGTTGTCGTGGAACCAGCGCTCGTTGCGGACGGTGGTGAAGCTGACCCACCGCGAGTTGTTCGTCAGGACCTGGTGGCCGTCGAGCACATGGGCGAAGAGCTCACGCACAGCCTCGACGGAGGCCTCGTCGGACTCACCCGGCGCGAGATCGTGGGACGAGGTTTCGTCGAAGCCTGCTCGCCGCCACACGTCGTCATGCATCTCGATGATGAAGGTGCTGCCGTGGGCGTCGAACGGGTAGCCGTGCATCTGCATGACGCCGTGGGGCGTCTCGAGGACGTCGAAGGTGAAGGCCTCGAAGACCTTGTCGGTGCCGAGCCACATGTACCTGCACCGCCGCGCGTCCAGCGTGGGCTGGAACTGGTCGGCGTACTTGGTGCGCACCAGCGAGTTGACGCCGTCCGCCGCGATCACGAGGTCGTAGTCGACGCAGAGCTGCTCGACATCAGGGGCGGCCGAGCTGAAGTGGACGTCGACTCCGAGTTCTGCGCACCGCTGCTGGAGAATCTCGAGGAGTCGCTTGCGGCCCAGCGCCGCGAAGCCGTGCCCCCCGCTGGTGACAACCTCCCCCTTGTAGTGCACGTCGATGTCGTCCCAGCGCGCGAACTCGCGCTCCATCTGGTCGTGGATGACCGGGTCGGCATGTGCGATCCCGCCGAGCGTCTCGTCGGAGAAGACCACACCGAAGCCGAACGTGTCGTCGGCAGCGTTGCGCTCCCACACGCGGATCTCGTGATCCGGCCCGAGCTGCTTGGCCAGAGCGGCGACGTAGAGCCCTCCCGGGCCGCCACCGATGACTGCGATGCGCACGGCGCCTCCTGTCCTCCTCACACGAGTATATTGTTTGGTTGACGTGCGTTGTCAAACCGATATAACTTTGCTGGAGTCCACTGAAGAGGTGCGGATGTCAGCGCTGGCGCTCGACGACGAGCAACGAAACTACGTACGCCGGGTGCGCGAGGTGGCCGTCGACCTGCTTCCCCTGGTGGAGAAGGGCACCGAGGGGAGGGTCAACCGACCTCTCCTCGGCGCTATGGGTGACCAGGGGTTGCTGCGCGACCTCTTCGGAGGCACCTCCGACGAACCAGTTCGAGACGCCGCGGCGATGCGGCTGTGCCTGCTCCGCGAGACCATCGCCACGGTTTCCGCCGAGGCCGAGACTGCACTCGCGCTGCAGGGCTTGGGGAGCTACCCCATCCTGCAGTCCGGCTCCCCCGAGACGGTCGAGCGGTGGATACCCGGCGTGGTCGCGGGCGCGACGGTAGCGGCCTTTGCGCTGACCGAGCCCGAAGCCGGCTCCGACGCCGCGGCCCTGTCAATGCGAGCCGAACGCGACGGCGACGGGTGGCGGCTGTGCGGCGAGAAGCTGTGGATCTCCAATGCTCCCGAGGCCGACGTCTACTCGGTGTTCGCTCGCACCACCGACGGCGCTGGATCGCGTGGAGTAACCGCGTTCGCGGTGGCCGGTGACGCGGAAGGACTGAGCGGCGAGCACCTGGAGCTCCTGTCACCCCACCCGATCGGCCGTCTTGTCTTGGACGGGGTCCGCGTGGAGGCTTCCGACGTGCTCGGCGAGGTCGACGCCGGCTTCGGCGTTGCGATGCGGACGCTCGACCTGTTCCGTCCCAGTGTCGGCGCCTTCGCCGTCGGGATGGCGCAGTCCGCGATCGACGCCACCCTCGACCACCTGGCGACCCGGCAGGCGTTCGGCGGCCCGCTGGCCGAGCAACAGTCGGTGGCACACACGATGGCGAACCTGGCCACCCAGCTCGAGGCCGCTCGACTGCTGGTGTACGCGGCCGCGAGAGCCTACGACAGCGGAGCAGACCGGGCCACGATCACGAAGTCGGCCGCCATGGCCAAGCTCTTCGCCACCGAGGCGGCCCAGACGATCATCGACCAGTGCGTGCAGCTGCACGGCGCCCGGGCCCTCGAGCGCGGCCATCTGCTCGAGCACCTCTACCGCGACGTCCGCGCCCCGCGGATCTACGAGGGCGCCTCCGAGGTGCAGCGCTCGATCATCGCCCGCGTGCTGTTCAACGAGAGGATCACCCCGTGACTCGCTTTCGCGCCTCCGCACCGCTGACCACGTCCTGGGAGCACTTCGACTTCACGGTCGAGGGAGCCGTCGCCACCGTCACGCTGAAGAGACCCGAAAAGCTGAACCCGCTCACCTTCGAGTCGTACGCCGACTTGCGCGACCTGCTCACCGAGCTCCCCCACCACACTGGGGTGAAGGTCCTGGTGATCCAGGGCGAGGGCAAGGGCTTCTGCGGCGGAGGGGACGTCAACGAGATCATCGGAGAGCTCCTGACGATGAAGGCCGGCGAGCTGATGTCCTTCACCAAGATGACCGGCGACGTGATCCGGGCGATGCGCGAGTGCCCGATTCCGATCATCGTCAAGATCCAGGGCATGGCCGCCGGAGCGGGCTCCGTGATCGCGCTCGCGGCAGACTTTCGGGTCGTCGGAACCTCGGGACGCTTCGCCTTCCTGTTCACCAAGGTGGGGCTCTCCGGTGGCGACATGGGCGCGGCGTACCTCCTGCCCCGTGTCGTGGGGCTGGGGCGAGCCACCTCGTTGCTCATGCTCGGCGACACGATCGACGCGGAGACCGCGGACCGCTACGGCCTGGTCTCACAGCTGGTCCCTGACGAGGAGCTCGACGACGCCGTCCATACGTTGGCCACCCGGATTGCCGACGGCCCGACGCTCGCGCTGGCTCAGACCAAGTCGTTGCTGACCCGGGAGCTGGACATGTCGATGTCGGCGTCGGTCGAGCTGGACGCGATGACCCAGGCCCTGTTGATGACCACCGATGACCATGCCGAGTTCCATGCGGCGTTCAACGCCGGTCGCAAGCCCGCATGGAGAGGGCAGTGAGCGACCGCGTTGCCGTCGTCACCGGAGCCGGCCAGGGCGTCGGACGAGCCGTCGCCCACCGCTTGGCGACCGCCGGCCATCGGGTCGTGCTGGTCGGTCGCGACCACACCAAGCTCGACAAGGTCGCCGCCGAGATCACCTCAGAATCGCTGTGTGTCGCGGCGGACCTGACGGACCCTGACCAGGTGCTGCGGGTCTTCTCGAGCGTCGAGCAGACGTGGGGTCACGCAACGACCCTCGTCGCCAACGCGGGGACCTCCTTGGCCGCCCCCGTCGTCGAGACCACCGACGAGCAATGGCAGCAGATGCTCGAGAGCAACCTGACCGCGCCGTTCCGATGCATCCGCCGGGTGCTGCCTCCCATGATCGAGTCCGGACACGGCCGCATCGTGGTGATCGCGTCGGTCGCCGCCAAGCGCGGCGAGCGCCAGGTCGCGGCGTACTCCGCAAGCAAGCACGGAGTTCTCGGTCTCGTCCGAGCGGTCGCGCACGAGGTCGCCCGCACCGGCGTGACCGCCAACGCCGTTTGCCCGGGGTACGTCGACACACCGATGACCGACCAGACACTCGAAGCGATGAGCGGGCGGCTCGAGATTCCCGTGGACGAAGCGCGCGCGATGTTGGCACGGCGACAACCGATCGGACGGCTCGTGACCCCGGACGAGGTGGCCTCCGCGGTGATGGCCTGTATCGACAACGGGGCGATCAACGGACAGGGCATCAACGTCGACGGAGGAGCCGTGCAGTCATGACCTTCGACCGGATCAACCCACCAGGGCTCGCAGCGCCCCGTGGGTTCAGCCATGCCGTCAGCACCACCCGGCAGCGCACGGTCTACCTGGCCGGGCAGACCGCTCTCGACGCGGACGCCAGGGTCGTCGGCGATGACGTGGTCAGCCAGTTCGAGCAGGCGCTGTCGAACCTTCTTGCTGCCTTGGCGGCGGCAGGCGGATCCGGCAGTGACCTGGTGACGGTGACGATCTATGTCGTCGACATGGACGACTACATCGCCCACTCACGCGAAATCGGTGCCGTATGGCGGCGCCTGGTCGGCACTGACTACCCGGCGATGGCCGGAATCGGGGTTGCCCGCCTGTGGGACGTCGAGGCTCTCGTGGAGGTCCAGGGCGTCGCCGTTCTGGAGTGATCTTCTGGGTCACTCATGCGTGGATCGTGGTGACGGCGTACTGGCGGGCCGGGTTTCGCAGCAACGCATCAAGGTCAGCGAAGAGCTCCGCCGCCTTGCTGCCGTTCCAGCCGGGCGGCAGCAGCTCGAGGGGGAGACCCGGGTCGAGGTAAGGAAGCCGGCGCCAGTCGGTGAGCATCGCGACGTAGGTCTCGAAGGCCGTGCGGGAGGCGGCCTTGGACGATTTCCAGCGCCCTTGCGAGCCGGCGTACTTGGCGAGGAACTCGGCGTACTCCTTCTCGATCGCAGGCAGGTCCCACCATTCCCCGACCCGATCCCGCAGTGAGCCGAAGCCGTCGTAGCGAGCCCGGAACAGGTCAACGAACGAGGCCAGACCCTGGTGTTCCAGAGTCCGCGCAACCTCGTCGTACAGCAATCCGGGAGCCACCCACACCCCCGGCGACACCGTCCCGAATCCCATGGAGATCAGGGCGCTCCGCAGCAGGTGCCGCTTGTCGCGCTCGGACTCCGGGATGGAGAAGACGACCATGACCAGACCGTCGGACTCGACGGCGCGCTGACGGCTGAAGATGCGGACGTCGCCCTCACGCAAGAGCTCCAGAGCATCGTCGGACAGCGCATAGCCGGCGGCACCGTCCATCTTCATCGCCTGCAGGACGCCGCGCCGCTTCAGGCGCGAGATCGACGAACGCACCCCGGCGGAGTCGACGCCGAGGTCTCCCATCAGTCGCACGACGGCGCTGACCGAGAGCCAGTTGTGCTCGTCCCGGGCGTACAACCCGTAGAGGGTCAGGATCAGCTGACGAGGCGCCGGCTCGGCCATGGCGCTATGCCCGTCGCAGCCGGAAGCGCTGAACCTTGCCGGTCGCCGTGCGTGGCAGTGCGTCCACGAACTCGACGATGCGTGGGTACTTGTACGGCGCGATGACGGACTTCACCTGCACCTGGATCTCGCGCACCAGGTCATCGTCGCGAACGACCCCCTCCCGGACCACGACGACTGCCTTGACCACGGCTCCTCGGGCCTCGTCGGGAACACCGACGACAGCGCACTCGAGCACGTCGGGATGGGACAGCACCGCCTCTTCGACCTCGGGAGCACCGATGTTGTACCCGGACGAGATGATCATGTCGTCGCTGCGGGCGTGGAACCAGAAGTAGCCGTCCTCGTCCCTTCGGAAGGTGTCGCCGGTGATGTTCCAGCCGTTCTCGACGTACGCCTTCTGCCTCGGATCCGCGAGGTAGCGGCAACCCGTCGGTCCCTTGACCGCAAGCCGGCCGGGCGTCCCGTCTGGCACCGGCTGGCCCTGCCCGTCGACGATTCTCGCCTCATAGCCCGGCACGGCCCGACCCGTCGCCCCTGGCCGGATGTCGTCATCCGCGGCCGAGATGAACACATGCAGAAGCTCAGTCGCACCGATGCCGTCGATCAGCTTGACCCCAGTCGCTTCATGGAAGGAGTGCCAGGTCGTCTCGTCGAGGTGCTCGCCCGCGGACACCGCCCTCCTCAGCGTGGACAGGAGGTCCACGTCTCCTGACGCGACCATCGCGCGGTAGGCCGTCGGGGCCGTGAAACAGACCGAGACGCCGTGGTCGGCGATGTGGTGCGCGAGCTCGGTCGGCGTTGCCTTCTCGATCAGCAGCGTGCTGGCCCCGACTCGCAGCGGGAAGACCACCAGCCCGCCGAGACCGAATGTGAACGCCAGTGGTGGAGTGCCGGAAAAGACATCATCGCTGCGCGGCTGCACGACCTGCGCCGAGAACGTGTCGGCGATCGCGAGCACGTCGCGGTGAAAGTGCATGGTCGCCTTGGGGCGGCCCGTCGTACCAGAGGTGAAGGCGAGGAGCGCAACGTCGTCGGCAGCCGTCGCGACGTCGGTATGCGTCTCTGCCTGGTCCACAACCATCCCGGTCAGGTCCTCTGGTCCAGAGCCGCCGTAAGCGATGGTCGGGACATCGGGGATGCCCGCGACCAGGTCGTCGAGGAAGCGGTGGTCGCACAGGGCGAGGTCGATCCGTGCGATCTCATGGATGTCGGCCAACTCCCGCGCCCGGAGCATGGGCATGGTGGCCACGGCCACTCCACCCGCCTTGAGGACCCCAAACCAGCACGCGACCAGCCATGGAGCGTTCGGTCCGCGGAGCAACACCCTGTTGCCCGGCTGCACGTCCAGCTCGTTGGTCAGCAGGTTCGCGATCTGGTTGGACGTGCTCAGAAGCTGCGCATAGCTCCAGCTGTCGGCTCCCGGAGCAAGCAGGCAAGGCCGGTCTCCTCCCTGTGCGTGGATCGTCTCGTCCAGGAGAGCTGTCGCGCAGTTGAGCCGACCGGGGTAGGTGAGCTCAGGTCGATCCAGCAGGAAGTCCGGCCACTCGGACTCGGGCGGAAGGTTGGCGCGACAGAAGGTGTCGACGTGCGCGGATGAGCTGTCGACCATCGCCGTCCTTTCCACGGAAGGTCAACTTTATGACGTTCTCTTGACGCCAGTCAATGCCTCAATATGTCCTGGGAGGGCGGCGCGGAGAGGTTGATCCGACCGCCGCAGCGCGCTGTGACGTCGGGCCGGGACTAGCAGCCCGACCGAATGGCATGGCCATTCCCGCCCGTTTTCAGCCTTATGTCTGCTTCGCAAGCTCGGCGTGAAGTTCCTCGCTCGTTCCGCACCTGGAACTTCACCCGATCTCCACACAAGAGCGTTGATTGCGTGTTCGATACAGGAGGGGGATTCGAAGCTGGAGGCTCAACGGCTCGGGAGGGGCGCATGGCTCGCATCGCCGTGGCAGACCACGACCGTGACGCGCTGGATCTCGCCCTGGTCGATCGCCGGCTGGAAGTCCATGAGGTTCACGGGCCGCTCGACGCCGCGGGCGTGGAGTCACGAGTGGGCACTCTCTCCCCCGATGCGGTCGACTCGATGGGCATGCCGTTCCTCGCGAAGGAAAACCTCCGCGGACCGAGGTCGGCGGTGCTTTAAGCGTGAGCATGCAGCAGCGGGCCCAGAACAGGTGGGAGGGACCGACGGCCATCGTGCTGATCGCGTTGCTGGCAGCCCTTGCCGTGCTCCTCGTCGCCCGTGACCACTCTGCCCTGAAGGCCGAGCGCGACGCGCGGGCAGCGGCCGCCGAAGCCGTCGCCCCACTCGCTGATGCGTTGAGCACCGAAATGAGCGCCGCCGCCTCCGGCACTGTCGCAGGGTCGCAACCCGTGGCCTTCGCCGACAGCACCGCTGCCGGAGTCCCCAGCGCGATCGCTTCCCGCGCGCGGGACTCAGGCATCCCCGTGCTCGGGGACTCAGGCAACGGAGTTGTGGTGGTGGCGACGTACGACACCAAGTCCCCGCCGGTCACGGTCGAAGAACGCCGCAAGCACGTGACGGGCCTCCGGGTCGTGCCCCTGGACCTGGGACCGACCCTGAATGCCCTGAGGCCCTCGAACGGCGGGATCTCGCTCGCCGGACCACAGCGAACGATCCAGTCCCTCCCTGGCCCGCGCCCATCGGGCGGGGCGACCTACGCGGTGACGCTGCTGCCCGGACCGGCGCCAGATTGGACGCTGACCGTGTGGACCGCATCTCCCCCGATACCAGCGTTGGGGTGGCTGACCGCGTTCGGGTTGATCGTCGTCGGCGTGGGGGCCGCATGGTGGCTCGTACGTCGCAACGACCGCGCCAGGCGAAGCCAGCAGGAGCTTCGGCGGTTGCAAGAGGCAAGCGCCACAACCATGGCGTTGGCCACCGTCACCCATCACAGCCTGGACCTCGCCGACTTGCTGCCGGCCCTCACGACCGAGCTCGCCGCCACCCTGGGCCTCCAGGGACTGTCGTTGGGAGCCCCCACGGCAAACAGCGAACGACCGTTCTTCACCTGGGGCGCCGCCCCAGCAACGGTCTCCGCCTCCTCGGCGTTGCCCGCCCGACTATCGGCCGGCGACACACTGTGCCTGCTCCTGGGCCGTGGTGGGCGGACGGTGGCGAGGCTCAGGGTGGTCGCCGGCCGCGACCTGGACGCCCACGACCTAAGGGCTCTCGGAGCCGCGACCGAGGCCTGGACCTCGGCGCTGGCGAACGCCGAAACCTTTGCCCAGCAACGCGACGTGCTCGAACGGTTGAGGTCGGTGGACGAGCTGAAGACGGTGTTCCTGGCGACGGCGTCGCACGAGCTGAGGACACCTGTCAGCGTCATCACGGGTTACGCGCAGCTCCTTGCCACCAGCTGGGACAGCCTCGGCCCCGTCGAAGCCCGCATGTGCGCCGAGCAGATCGACAGCAATGCCCAGCGCCTCGGCGCTCTGGTCGAAGACCTGCTGGACTTCTCGCGACTGGAGCGCGGAGCCGGCGTGGTGCCGGCCCACTCGGTTCTGGACCTTGGCGAGGTCGTGAACAACATCCTCGCCGAGCAGCGCGACCTGGCGCCCGACCACCAGGTGCTGGACCATACCGTCCACGGCCTTGAAGTCGCGGGTTCCTTGCACGCAGTGGAGCGCGTCGTGTCCAACCTGGTGGGCAACGCGGCGAAGTACTCCCCAGCCGGCACGATCATCAGAGTCTCCGTTACGGAGAACCGCGGCCGCGCCGAGTTCGCGGTCGACGACGAGGGTCCGGGAGTCCCGCCAGGCGAGCGTGAACAGGTCTTCACCCGCTTCTTCCGTGGGCGGGGAGACTTTGTCGTCGCCACGCGTGGGGCTGGGTTGGGCCTCGCCATCGCCAGCGAGTTCGCGGCTACCATGGATGGTCAGGTCTCCGTGACCTCAGCCGACAGCGGAGGGGCGCGTTTCGTCGTCTCCTACCCTCTCGCCAGTTCTCCGGAAATCAGCGTCGAGGGAGCATCTCATGTCCATACGTGACCGTCTCTTCCCCGCCGTCGCGGGTGCGGCCGTGCTCATGGTCGCCCTGATCGTGATCGCGTTGCTGCGTTCCGCGGCCAATGACGGCACCGAAGCGCTAGAGAATGCCAAAGTCGCGCAGGTGCGCACCACCGCGGACAGCTTCAACGCGCGAGTGGAGTCCAGCTTCACCGGTCTCGGCGGGCTGGGAAGTCGCCCCTGGGAGCTGACCCTGCGCAGTGCCGCCGATCGGGCAACACTGAACACATTCGCCATCGACCCAGAGGCCATATCCGGCACCATCCTGGTCGATGCTGACGACACCGTGACCAACGGCGTACTCCTGCGCCCAGGCATGCTCGGCTCGAGCTTCGATCCGCCTGGGTGGGAGAAGGCCAAGGCGGCGCTTGCCTCTTCGCCTGCAGTCGTCCTGCCCGTAGCCAGTTCCGGTGTGACGACCGAACTGCCGAGCTACGCCTTTGTGGTCGCCATCAGAGGCACGACACCCACCAGTGTGCGGGGTGCCTTCGTCTTCGAGCAGGCGCTGACCAACGACTCGCCGTTCAACCAGGAGATTCGTGGTCTGGCAGACGAGCAGAACTCCACGGCGATCTGGCGGTTCCTGGACAGCAACGGCGCCACCGTCGCCTCCACCCTGAGCACTGGGCTGGGAACACCGGTGGCCGACGCACGCCTGCGCGGGCTCCCTGAGGGGTTGCACCAGATCGGTGACAAGCTCGTCGTCAGCGCCGACGTTCCCGCCGTGGGGTGGCGCGTCGTATTCACCCAGAACCGTTCGGAGTTCGTCGAACCCCTTGCCGGGCCTCTGCAATCGGCTGGACTCATCCTCGTCCTGCTGTTGCTCGCCGTCGGCCTCACCCTGACGGTCGATCTCGCACGGCGACTGCGGAAGTCTCGGGAACAGGAAGCACGCTTGCGCGCGCTCAATCGCTCGCAGGACGAGTTCATCTCGGTCGTCTCCCATGAGCTGCGTACACCGGTCGCTGGGGTGCTCGGGTTTCTGCAGACGAGCCTCGACCACTGGGAGGACATGAGCGACGAGGATCGGCACAGTGCCGCGCGGCGCGCGTTCACCAACGCCCGTCGCCTCCAGGCGATGACTCGGGACGTACTCGACACCGAAAGCATTGAGGTGGGTCGCTTCGGCTATGCCCGACGGCCGATGGACCTCGCCGGCGAGGTCCGCACGGCAGTGGACGCGTTCAGCAGCAGCTCGGCCGACAGCGTGGTCCTCACGGTGCCGGACACCCCGGTGATGGTGGATGGCGATCCCGACCGCATCCAGCAAGTCCTCGCGACCCTCCTCGACAACGCCCGCAAGAACACACCCTCGGAGCTCCCCGTCGTGATCTCCTTGGAGCAGTCCGACAACGTGGCCCGCCTCATCGTCGAGGACCACGGACCCGGGATCGACCCAGATCAGCTCGAGCGGATCTTCGACAAGTTCGTTCTCGGCCGCACCACAGCGGTGACCGGGACCGGTCTCGGCCTCTACATCTCGCGGAGAATCGTGGATGCCCACGAGGGCCGGATCTGGGCTGAGAGCCGCCCGGGTGAGTCGACGAGGTTCATCGTGGAACTGCCCTGCCAGACTCTCGTGACGAACTAGGATGGCGGCCACCATGACACTCACCGGGCAGGCCGAGAGGGCACCCACCGTGCTCGTTGTGGACGACGAGCCGGACATGCGTAACATCGCCCGGGTATTCCTCGAGAGGGGCGGGTTCGACGTCGTCGACGAGGCTGCGAACGGCTGGCAAGCACTGGAGCGGTTCCTCGAGCTCGATCCCCCACCGATCCCGTCGGTCGTCCTCCTCGACAACCGGATGCCTGGCCTCACCGGACTGGAGGTCGCCGAGCGGATGCTGTCCCAGCACCCCAACCAGGTGATCGTGCTCTTCTCGGCCTTCCTCGACAATGCGGTGCAAAAAGAGGCACGCGACATCGGAATCACCGCATGCGTCTCGAAGATGGAGGTGTCTCGACTTCCGAAGATCATCGGGACACTGCTGCAGCAAGCGTGACGCCGCCGCATTGACGCGCGCGGCTCCAGGCGACCCGGGGCGCTGACGCGGGGTTGTTGGTCGGGCGAAGGTTGGGCAGCTACCGGGGCATTCGGGTCAGATGGCCTTGAGCAGTGGCATGTTGACGGTCACGGTCGTCCCGGCACCGGGGGCCGATTCGAGGGCGATTGTCCCTGAGTGCGCTTCGACCATGGCTTTCACCAGGGAGAGACCGAGGCCAGTGCCGGGGATCTCCTTCTCGATCGCCGTCCTTGCACGGAAGAACCGGCGGAACAGGTGGATCTGGTCAGCTGCGGAGATCCCGTGACCGGTGTCCCTGACGACGAATGTCACGCCCTGTGTCGACCATGTGGTGGTGAGGTCGATTCGCCCTCCGTCCGGGGTGAACTTGATCGCATTGGTCAAGAGGTTCAGCAGGATCCGCTCCAGTTCATGGGGATCGCCGACGAAGCCCGGGGTGGCTGGGACGGGGTGTATGTCGATGATCAGGTCGCGTGGGGCCAGCAGCGGCGTCAACGCTTGCTGGAGGTGGTAAACGATCTGCGCCAGTTCGACGGCGGTGTGCTCCTGATGCCCTTCGTTGGCGTCGAGTCGGGACAAGGTGAGGAGGTTCTCGACCAGGGTCTGCAGCCTCGCGCAGTTGCGTTCAATGATGCCAAGGACCTTCATCTGTGCCTCATCGAGCGGCCCCAAGGATGTTTCGGCGAGAATCTCGAGGTAACCGGTGATGCTGCTCAGGGGGGTCCGCAGCTCGTGCGAAACCCGCGAAATGAGTTCCGACTTCATGGAGTCGAGCTCTCGCAGCTTGCGGAGACTCTCCACTTGGTCTTGGTGCGCCAGTGCCTGCATCAGCGCTCCGCCGAGGTCGTAGGCAACCGCGTCAAGGACCGCATGATCGCGGGGACCCCAGGTGCGCGGCTCGCGGGTGCAGTGCAGGACCAGCCATCCGACGAGATGGCTGCCGGCCAGGAGCGGAACTCCTGCGTACGCATGGCAGCCGAGTCTCTCGGTGATCGTGGGCGATGCCGTCAGATCGAGCCGTTCGTCAACGTGTACGTCGTCGATCCACAGACCGCTCTGCCGAGCACACGCGCCCACTATGAGTTGTGCGAGATCCTCGGTGGGTTCGGTTGCAGGGGGTAACAGCGGCACCCCAACTCGCGACCACTGCTCGATAATGGGTCCGATGCCTGCGTCGTCCGCCAGCCTGATCAGGCACCGATCGACCTGGAGTGCCTCGCCGACCGCCACGACGGCGTGGGCCATCAGTTGCTGGGGATCGAGATCTCGCCGCATCTGGCGTCCCAGTGCATGTGAGAGTTCTGACTGCTCGCCCTTGGCCCGCAACATCGCCTCGGCTGCCTGAAGCTGTTGTACCGTGCGCCACAGGTCTGCTGTCACGGACTCTCCGATGCGCTCTGCCGTTCGTCGCGCGATGCGCTCCCTTTCCAGCTGGCGCTTGAGGAGGGCAACTTCCTCGGTGACGACCTCAGTGTGAGACATCTGTCCCGACGTCCTCATGCGCTCCAGAGAAGGAGCAGAGCAAGACGCACAGCTCATCCCCGCTGCTCGTGCAGAGCTGGTGACGAACCACGACCGACTCACCGAAGTGAGTGGCTGCGCCGACGATCATCCCGTCGGCGAACGCGCACAGTCGCCGGGCCGAGCGGTACTCCACGAGCAGGTCGCCCTCGGGCGTGTCTGTGAAGGAAAACTCCGGGGGATTGGCGTGTGGGTACAGCTTGCGGACCTCGGCATGGACGACGTCATTGAGAGTCAGCAGTAGGCCCCGCGTGGTCGTGTGCGGTGCGAAGAAATGGGGATACCGCTCGGCCAAACCCACCAACGCAGACTGTCCGAGGTGGCGGGTGAGCTCCTCCGGTGGGCTGCCGAGGGCCTGGGACCCAACGGCAATCAGCCGGTAGAAGTCTTCGTCGGGGTAGTCCCCGAGAGACGAATATCCGCCCGGCAGGCCCGAGGAGGTCAACAACATGTCCCACGTCTGCATCCCATGTTCTGCGCAGATCGTCTGCTCGACGACGTTGAAGATGATGCCCTTCACCTGTCGGATCCTCGCTCTTGTCCAGAAGGAACGCCCCGGATGCCGGTTCGACGCTCGGTAGCGCTGAGAGAACTCGTGGCTGATTTGGACGTCCGAGAGGCTTTGCTGTGCGGGTCTCACATCGATGCTAGGCCGTGCAGGGCGGTAGCGGCGCATCTTCACCCAAGTAGTCCCCGCATCTGACGCTGCGACACCTTCGGTCCTCTCCGCCCGGCTTCACTGTGCCGAGACCCGTTGGCGCGGAGCGCTCGCCTGCCCGGTCCGGCCGAGAAGCTGGTTGCGCCTGGCTTCAGCGAGTGTCGAGAGACTGCGCGACGAGCGCGGTGGCGATGTCGCGCACCCTCTTACCTGCACCCATAGCCTCTTGGACCAGCATGTCGAGAGCGGCCGAGTCGCTGACGTGGTGCCTGGCCTTGAGTATCTCGACGGCGCGATGAAACACCTCCGGACTGCGCACCCGATGGCTGGGCGCGACGTGGGTGATCGTGCTGTGGTCCGATCGATCCTGCTCCACCGCTCTGCCCCCTGTCTGAGACCCTCGATCCTGCAGTCCCGCATAGCGAATCACCCTAATATAGTCTAAACGGCTGATACTGGACAATCGTTGTGGGGTGCCTGTCGAGGGTCCTTGAGGGGTTCCGTGACCTCCACCGGCTGCCGGGCTGAGCCCGTGATCAGCAAGACCCATGGCCCAGCGGGCTTCTTCTACCCAGGCACCGGGAGGCGTCGTGGGTTCAGCGAACTTGCTCTGCGTCTGGGTCGACGTGCCGCACAAGGCGGAGGGCTTCGAAGGCAACGCCGGGGGTGTCCGCATTCACGCTGATGATGTGCTCGCGGACTCCTTCGTGCCGGTCGGCGTGGTGGGCGTTCTGGTGTCCCGCCGCTCTCAGCAGGTTGACCGCCTGGATGGCGTACGTCTGGCTGGACATCTCGAAGTCCACACGTTGACGCTACGCCCGAGGGGACAGGTGGAGAGGTCGGTGGGGTTGTTGGCGTGCCTCGATCACCACTCTCGCCGGGGTTTGTGTCGTGGCGTGCTGGGGTCACAACCAGACATAGCCAAGAATGCGCCGAGGAACTGCACAGGGGTGTCCATGCAGTGCTCATGGGATCCTTGGCTGGGCGGGCACCTCCTGACGGCAGTGCAGGAGGAGCCCACCGATAAGAACCCGGCCCAGCCCCCGCCGCGATTCCCGCGCCCACGACTCGACGCCTCCGCTCCTTCGATTGCAGGTGTCTCCTTGGGGGAGAACAAATGGACTTCCAGATGTCCAGCCTCGGCCACGCGATCCAGGCAGTGGCCCTGCTGAGATCCGTGGGGTACGGCGACGTCTCGATGCAGAACCGTGAGGTAGACGACGAGGACGAGGTTGTGGTGGTCGTGACCCTGTCCGCCAATGAGGAACTAGGGGTCTTCCCCGCGGAGCGGCTAGTGCTCGCTGTGGACCCGGACGCCCACCAGTTGAGCTGACCCGTCGCGACGTGGGTTCAGCGCACAGGCTGGGCATCTGGGTCAACGGCCCGCACCAGGCGTAGGGCCTCGAACGCGGCACCAGGAGCGTCCGTGTCCACCCTGACGATGTGCTCCCGAACTCCGGCCTGCCGGGCGGCGTGGGAGGCGTTCTCGTGTCCCGCCGCCCTCAGCAGGTCGACCGCCTGGATCGCGAACGACTGACTGGACATCTCGAAGTCCACCTCCTGACGGTACGCCCGGCGCGCCAGTGGAGACGTCCGTGGATCAGTGACACACAAGGAGCGTCCCGGGAGGTGCTGTTGGATTGCCTGCCCGTCGTCGACACAACCCGATCACACGCTGATGAGCGTACGTCACTAGCGATTTCCCTCCACCCGCGTGTAGACGATGTTCTCCGTCGCGTCGGGCGGATCACCTTCGGGATAGTGCCAGGTGCCGATGTACTGAGAGTTGTCCTCGTTGAGAGTGGCTTGGAAATAGGTGTCTGAGTTTTGGTCGCCGAGGCTGACGCGGATTTTCCGGTCCTCCAACATCCACGTGTACGTTGCTTCGTCGCCCATGGTGTCCATGTACCGAGCCAGCAGGGTGTCACGGTCTTGGTGATGAGTGATGTGCTGGATGACCCGCATTCTCGAGTCGCCCACGCTGAAATCGACGTAGGCGACCAGCAGACGCCCCCCATTCTTGGACTGGTACTCGGCCTGGCCCTTGATATCTGGTCCATCCACTCGCCATGTGCCGACCAAGAGCTCGCTCAGCTCAACGAGTTTGGGGTTTGGATCAGCTGTCGCGATCGCGCTGTGTGTGTCGGGACGGTCTGCCACCGGAAACTCCGTCTCTTCTTGCAAAAGGCTCTTCGGGTGCGCGCTGTCTTCAGTGATCGTCAACCTGACACATGGCTTGGTCTGGAGGAAAGCCGTTCATGAGCGACTCGCCGATCTGCAAAGGAGGGCGGTTGGGTCCGCACTACGCGGCGAGGTGACATGCCCACTTCCAAGCACAAGCAGTTGCCAGCCAGCGCGACTGATCGACGCTGGCCAGCGGTCAGCCCGCAGCGTCCGAATTCGACCCCGTGGCCTCGAGCCTCCTGGAGATGGGCTCGAGCAAAGTGATCAGCTGGTCGAGCTCGAGCGGCTCCAGCCCGTCGTACGGAGCTTCTGCGAGGGCGTCGGTCAGTGACTCGATCCGGCCCTTGGTCGCACGCCCAGCGTCGGTGAAGTGGCCGGAGGCATCGAGGAGGCCGCGGTCGCGCAGTCCGTCCATGACCTCGGCCAGGCGGGCCTCAGGGAGGTGATGGATCCGGCCGAACGACTCCGCCGGGTAGATGCCGCTCGCGAGGGCGCTGAGCACGTGGGCCTCGGTCCCGCCGATCCGCTCGGAGACCAGGGCAGCGATGTGGCCGTCGCCGCGGTGCTCGCGGAGCATGTTGGCAGCGTGCCAGAGCCGAGCCACTGGCTCCTCGGGCATCGGGAGCGTGCGGAGACCGGCGTACATGACCCGGCCCTCGGTCGGGGCGTTGGTCGAGGCCTTCGCGAGGAGCTCGGCGGCGCGCGCGAGCCCGCGAGTCTCGACGAGGTCGCCGAGGATCCGCCGCAGCGCTGCCACGCAGCCCTGCTCACGCGCGGCGTGCGCTGCCTCGGGTGTGGTCGTGTCCCAGACCTTGGGGATGTGGCGGGCCACCTCACCGTCGGCAAAGCTGTAGAAGGCCGCGTGGACCACCTCGGCCGGGACCCGGCCGAGCGGCGCAGAGCGTCCCGCGAAGTAGCCGTCCCAGTAGTTGCGGAAGCCGAGCGCCGCCATCGAGTCGTTGGGCTCCGGGGAGAAGAAGTTGACCAGCGAGATCGGCTCGGTGAGCTCGAAGAGACGGTGGGCGACAGGCTCTGGATGCTGCATCTGTGTCATCTCCTGTGGTCGTGAGGTCGCCCTGGTCGGCGGCCTCTCACCACTGCTACGAACAGGTCGACCGCCATACGACAACGTCGCAGCGATCTTCCTTCACCCGCCCCCGCATCAGCTCCTCGCCCGCGTTCGCCAGCCGCGTCACTCGCGCTCAGCTGACGCCGCCCGCGGTCTGGTCGGAAGAGGCTCGTCGAGCGCCCGCATGACCGCGGCACGGGCGGCCTGCATGGCGATGTAGATGCCGCCGACCACGCTTGCGCGGTCTGCGAGTTCTGACCTGATGACGACCGGTGGGTATATCGCCATGCCGGCGGCCAACTCGCTCGAGCGCTGCATCAGCCGCTCGTTGTCGCCGACGCCACCGGTGAGGATGACCGCCTCGGGGTCGACGACGGCGCACAGGGACGCGATCACTGAGGCCACGCGGGCGCACTCCTCCTCTACGAGCGCGGCGGCCGGTTCCTCCCCGGTGGCCGCACGCTCGAACAGCTCCTCCACCGTGCTCGGCGGAGGCTGGGTCCAGTCCGGGTGCCGTTGAGCCGTGGTGAGCAGATTCAGACCTCCGGCCGCGTCGTGGGCGCGCACGTCGAGCGGTAGGTGGGCGCCCAGGGATGGGAGGAAGGCAACCTCGCCCGAAGCCCCGTGAGCCCCGCGCATCACCTGGCCGTCGTGGACCACGCCGGCCCCGATGCCGGCCCCCACGGCCACGATCACGAAGGTGCGCAGCTCTCGACCCACGCCTCGCCACCGCTCTCCGAGAGCAGCGAGGTTGACGTTGTTCTCGAGAACCACTGGGGCGCCCAGCGCCTCGGCGATCGGCGTACGGAAGTCGAAGGGGTCGGGTTGGTCGATGTTGGTGGCGAAGTGCACGGTGCTGCCGTCGGTGCCGACCACGCCCGGGACCGAGACAGTCACCGCCGACAGCGTCAGTGGCGAGGTGCTCGCAGTTCGGAGCGCCTTGCGGGCCAGCTCACCTGCCTGCGCGACGATGGCCGGGCCACCAGGTCGCGCAGTCGGTTCACGCAGCTCCGCGAGGGGACGGCCGCGGACATCGGCCACGGCGACGCGGAGGTTGCTGCCGCCGATATCGAGCGCGAGGACGGTGCCGGCGGCGGGTGAGATCTCGAACAGGGCCGCCGACCGCCCGGGGGAGCCGCTGCGCTGCCCAGTCTCGTGCACCAAGCCCTGTTGCTCGAGGTGCTGGACGGCGCTGAAGACGGTGGGTCGCGACAGATGGCAGGCGGCCGCGACCTCGGGGCGGGTCACGGGCCCGCTTTGCGTCAGCAGGAGGTCCAGGACCCGGTGCCTACTCGACGGGCGGGCTTCCAACTCGCTTCCCTCCCTCTTGACCACCGGAATTCGCGTGACTATATTCCAAATTCATTCGAAAAGCAGATTGCCTAATAAATGGAGCGCGCTGATGACCGAGACTCCCGCACGCCCGGCGCGCCTCATGCTCACGCCGTCCCGTCGCGGTTTCCTCGCACTTGGCGGGGCGGCCGGCGTGGCCGCACTCCTTTCCGCCTGCGGCGGAGGGGGCGAGGGCTCTGCCGGCAAGGACAGCGGCACCATTCGCGCCCTGTTCATGAAGCAGGCCGGCTATTCGGAGGAGAACATCAACGCGATGATCTCCTCGTTCCAGGCCGCGAACAAGGACCTCAAGGTCAAGGCCGACTTCGTCTCCTACGAGGCGCTGCACGACAAGATCGTCGCCGCGGCACCGGCCGGAACCTACGACGTCGTGCTGATCGACGTGATCTGGCCGGCCGAGTTCGGCTCCAAGAAGATCGTGGCCGACGTCACCGGCCGCTGGCCTGACTCGTGGAAGCAGGACATGCTCGGCGGCGCTGTCGCTACTCCCCAACACGACGGCAAGTTCTACGGCGTGCCGTGGATCTTGGACACCAAGTACCTCTTTGGCAACAGCGCGCACCTGAAGAAGGCGAAGGTCGACGCGGCGTCCCTCAAGACCTGGGACGGAGTGCTCGACGCTGCAAAAGCCCTGAAGTCAGCCAAGGTCGTGGAATACCCGCTGGTGTGGTCCTGGCAGCAGGCGGAGGCGTTGATCTGTGACTACGCCCAGCTACTCGGCGCCTTCGGCGGAACCTTCCTCGACGACTCAGGCAAGCCGGCCTTCAACCAGGAGGGCGGTGTCACCGCACTCGAGTTCATGCGCCAGACGATCGTCGACGGGTTGACCAACCCGGCCTCCACCCAGTCGCTGGAAGAGGACGTACGCCGCGTGTTCTCCTCCGGGCAGGCCAGCCTCGCGCTCAACTGGACCTACATGTACGGCCTGGCCAACGACCCGGCCGAAAGCAAGATCGCGGGCGACGTCGCGGTGTTCCGGACCCCAGCCGGACCGAGCCAGCCGGGAGTGAACGGCAGCATGGCTCTGTCCCTGGCCGCCGGCAGCAAGAACCAGGACGCCGGCTGGAAGTTCATCGAGTATCTCACCAGCAAGTCCGTCCAGGAGAAGTACGCGCTGAGCTCCCTCCCGGTCTGGGAGTCGTCGTACGACAGCCCGCAGGTCATCAAGACCAACCCGGCAGTGGTCCCGGTCGCCAAGGAGCAGCTGGGTGACCTCATCCTGCGACCGCAGGTTGAGAGCTACAACGCCATCTCCCAGGCGCTTCAGGCCGAACTGCAGAGCGCCCTGCTCGGGGACAAAGACTCGCAGAAGGCGCTGGACGACGCGGCCTCTCAGGCCTCGTCGCTTTTGGGCGGGTGAGCCTGCTCCCGGTGGCCCTGCGCCGCCAGGCCGGCCCTCGCCCTTCCCGGCGGAGTTCCGGTGAGGGCTGGTTCGCCCTGCTGCTCCTGCTGCCGGCGTTGCTGGTCGTCTTCGGGGTGGTGCTCTACCCCGTGGCGCGGACCCTCGTGGTGTCGCTGTACGACGTCAGCAGCTCCATGCCCGGCGACTATCCCTTCGTCGGGCTGGACAACTACACCCGCGTCTTCGGGGACAGCGTGTTCTACACGGCGCTGGGCCACACGATGTACTTCACCCTGCTCTCGACGTCCTTGGAACTGGTGTTGGGCATCGCGGTGGCACTGCTGCTCAACACGCCGCTGCGGGCCAAGTGGCTGTGGCGCAGCATCGTGGTTCTGCCGTGGGCGCTGCCCACGATCGTCAACGGCTCGATGTGGCGCTGGATCTACAACGGTCAGTACGGCGCACTGAACGGCCTGCTGGACTCGCTCGGAGTCTCTGACGCGCCGACCCAATGGCTCGGCTCGCCGTTCCTGGCGCTGAACATGGTGATCGCCGCCGACGTCTGGAAGAACACCTCGATCGTGGTGTTCTTCATCCTGGCCGGTCTGCAGACCATCCCGGACGAGCTGTACGAGGCAGCCCGCATCGACGGCGCCGGCCGGTGGCAGACCTTCTGGCATCTCACCCTGCGACTGCTCGCTCCCGCCATCGCCGTGGTGCTCATCCTGCGCACGATCGAGGCATTCAAGGTCTTCGACATCGTCTACGTGATGACCGGCGGCGGACCCGCCAGTGGCACCCAGACCGTCGCGTTCTACACCTACCTCCAAGCCTTCAGCAACCAGCTCTTCGGCTACGGCGCGGCGTTGGCCTACCTGATCGTGCTCGCCGTCTTCGTGCTCGCGATGGGATACCTGAAGCTCCTGCGCCAGGGCCAGATGGCGGGTGTCGAATGAGGCCCGGCAAGGCATACCTCGTCGGCATCCACCTGGCTGCGGTCTTGATGGCGGTCGTGGTGCTCGCGCCGTTCGCGTGGTTGTTGATCTCGAGCATCTCCCCGCCACGGGAGCTGCTCTCGGCGGATCCACACTGGTGGCCGGACGCCCCGACCCTCGAGCGGTACCGCGCCATCTTCGCCTCCTCAGACGGCAGCAGCACGAACGTCGCCGCCAACTTCCGGCAGGCCATGGTCAACAGCTTCATTGTCGCCGCGCTCACGACCGCGATCTCGCTCGTGGTGGGGGTGCTGGGCGGCTACGCATTCGCCCGCCTGCGGTTCCGCATGCGACGTACGACGCTGTTCATGTTCGTGGCCGTCTACATGCTGCCGCCCATCGCACTGGTGATCCCGCTCTACCTTGGGCTGGCCACGCTGGGCCTCCTCGACACCAAGACCGGCCTGGTCTTCACCTACTGCTCGATCGTCACCCCGTTCTGCCTGTGGACGATGTCGAACTACTACCTGAGCCTGCCACCGGACCTGGAGGAGGCGGCGCGGGTGGACGGGTGCACCCGGTTGGGCGCCCTGGTCCGGGTGATCCTCCCGTTGTCGCGGCCCGGTGTCCTGACCACGGGCATGTTCGGGTTCCTCCTGGCCTGGGATGAGTTCCTGTTCTCGCTGATCTTCACCTCCACGACCAACGCGAAGACGATCCCGGTCGCGATCGCGGAGTTCACCGGCAAGTACTCCTCCGACTTCGGTTTGATCGCGGCCGGTGGCGTGCTCGCAACCCTGCCACCCCTTGTCCTCGCGCTGGTGTTCCAGCGCTACATCGCCGGCGGACTCATCTCCGGCGCAGTGAAAGGCTGAGCATCGAAGATGAAGTTCGTCGAGGGCATCGCCCTCCAGCCGCGATCCCTGGCCGCGAGCGCGCAGAGCGTACGCCGCGCCCTGGGCGAGGTGGCACCGCTCGAGCCCGGTGCCCTGGTGGCGCTGGTCGGGATCGGCGCCAGCGAGCATGTGGCCCACAGCGCGGCATCCGTGTGGCGCGGGCTGGGCATCCGGGCGGTCGCCGTGTCTGCTGCAGAGCTGCAGGGCTCAGAGTTGCCGCTTGCCGATGTATATGTGGCGATGAGCGAGTCCGGTCGGAGTGTCGAGACGGTGGCCGCTCTCCGCGGAGCACCTGGACGCGGGATCGGCATCACGAACGACCCGCAGGCGCCGCTGGCCGAAGTGGTGGACCAGGTGATTCCGCTCGACAGTGGGCCGGAGAGCCGGATCTACACCACTGGCTACACCGCCACGCTCCAGGCGATCGGGCTGCTCGGGGAGCACTGGGCCGGCACGCGCAGCGACTGGGACGTGCTCCCCAAGCAGGTGGCCCACGTGACCGAGGAGAGCCGGGACGTCGTTGCCGGGCTCGCTGACGCCTTCCAGCGCGCACGGATCATCGACGTGGTCTCGAGCGGAACTTCTCGGGCAACGGCGGGCGAGGGTGCCCTGATGATGCGTGAGTCCGCGCGGCTGCACACCGCGAGCCACGAGACCTTCAACTACCTACACGGGCCGATGGAGGTGCTTGACGCGGAGGCCGCGTGCGTGGTCATCGGGGCCGGTCGCGAGCTCAGGCTGGCCAGCGAGCTGGCCGGGCTCGGGTGCCCCACGCTGCTGATCACCGTGAACAAGGACTTCGAGGACGCCGAACACCTCACGGTGCTGCGTCTACCTGAGCCGCCGTCGCCCCTGGCCGGAGCGGTCCTGGAGATCCTGCCGCTGCAGCTCCTCGCTGCGGAGGTCGTTCTCCGGCGGGGTCTGCGGGCAGACGGGTTCCGCTACGAGCAGGACGACATCAAGCTGGACGCCCGATGACGCAGGCACTGCATATCGTCGGCAACGTCCAGCTCGACGTCCTGGCGAGCCCGGTCGACCGGCTGCCGAGGCCGGGTGGTGACGGCGTCATCGACCACATCGCCGTGCGGCCCGCCGGGGCCGCGGGCAACGTCTCGCTGGCTCTGGCCGCGCTGGGGGTCGAACACCGGCTCTTCGGCGCCGTTGGCGACGACCAGGCCGGGCGATGGGTCGCCCAGGAGTTCCAGAAGATGGGCCTGGGCGATGACCTGGACGTGGTCGTCGGCGAGGAAACCGGCATCTCGATCGCGCTGGAGGCACCGGGGCGGGAGCGCGCGTTCCTCACCGCGCACGGCGTGCTGAGCCACTACGGGGTGGACTCGCTGCCGGCGGACGTGGTTGCGGCCGACTTCGTGCTCCTCACCGGCTACTTCTCGCTGCCCGGCCTCCGGGGGCGCGGGGCCCAGGAACTGCTGCGGCGGGCAGGTGACATGGGAGCATTCGTCGCGCTCGACACCGGCTGGGACCCCGAGGACTGGAGCGGTTCTGCAGCCGCGGAGGTGTTGGACCTGCTGCCCCTGCTGGACCTCTTCCTTCCGAACGAGCCGGAGGCCCTGGCGATCACTGGGGCGTCAACCGTGGAAGAGGCGATCGAGAGGCTCGCACAGCGGTGCCGCGGCTGGGTCGTCGTGAAGCTCGGGGAACGCGGCGTCGCCGCCCGCGGCCCCGCCGGCGAGAACCTTCTGCTGAGCGCGCCGATGGTGACTCCCAAGGACACCACGGGTGCCGGCGACAGCCTGGCCGCAGGCCTGCTGGCCGAGCTCGTCCGCGGGGTACCCATGAGTGACGCTCTGTGTACGGGGGTGCGCGTCGCGTCAACGGTGGTGGGCCGAGACTCCCTGAACCGCTACCCCTCGTGGGACGAACTGGTCCCAGTAGAGCTCGCTTGACTGGCGAACCCCGGTCACTCGCATGCACTTCCCAGTGCAAGAGTGAATTCGCTCCGGTAGAGGGCCATGCATCGGGATCCGAAGAGCCGTCAGCAAGGCCCGGCACCCTGTGGGAACAGAGATGGCGTGGACTTTGGGACACCTGGTGACTCACGGTCCACACCATCTCGCTCCGAACCCCCTTGCGGGTTCTGGAAGTCTCGCTCTAGGGCGTCAGCACGTAGAACCGGAAGAGGTCGTGCTCGATCGGCATCACTTCGACGCCGGAGTACCCCGCGCGGGAGGCGTAATGACGCAACATGTGCGGTCGGAACAGCGCACCGGTCGCGGCCGAGTCCGCCTGTGAACGGCCGACCGGCAGACAGTGGAGCACGCTGGACGCCGCTAGCAGCCGCTCGATCGGCGACCCGTCCGGGGCGAACTCCTCCTCCGCGCGCTCGTCCATGACGACTACGCGTCCACCTGGGCGTAGTGAGCTGCGGGCAGCGACCAGGGCCTCGACCGGGTGGGCCATGTCGTGCAGTGCCTCGAAGAAGAAGACCACGTCGTAGCCGTCTTCGCCGAGGCCGGCGCCGGCCTCGTTGACCTCGAACCTGACTCGGCCCTCCAGACCCGCCTCGGCCGCATTCGTGCGGGCGTCCATGATCGAGGCGTCGTCGCTGTCCACTCCGAGCACCGTGAGGCCGGGGAAAGCCCTGGTCAGAGCGATGCTCGACCAGCCCACACCGCAGCCCAGATCCAGGGCCGTGGCGCCGTCGCGCGCGAGCAATGCCGCCACGTCGGGCATGGCCGGCACCCACTCCTGGGTCAGTTGCTCGAGGAAGGCCCCGCGGTTGAACAGCCCCTGGCCAAGGCGTACGTCGTCGCCGTACTCGCCGAAGCTGATGCCTGTCCCGTCCCGATACGCCTGCGGTAGCCGGGGGAGTACGGATGCGACTCCGCCCAGCAGCATGGCCATCGAGGCGGCATAGACAGGGGACTCACTCTCCGCCAGCGCTTGCTGCTGTCCCGGGCTGGTGACGTAGCGGCGGGTCTCGGGGTCACCGGGTTCGGCGACCTCGATCAGGCCGCTGATGGCCTGCTGCTCGAGCCACTCGCGGGCGTAGCGCTCGTCGATGCCGGCACCCGAGGCGAGCTCGGCGGCCGTTCGTGGCTGGGCGAGCGCTGTATAGAGACCGAGCTGCGAGCCGAGGTGCACGGTCGCCAGCTCCAGCGAACCCAGGAGCGCCCCGAAGAGTCGCTCCATGACTGCGCCACCCTCCTCGGTCGCCAGATCCAAGCGTGCAGCCGTGGTGTCGTCGACCGCGGTCATGACTGGCTCCCGACCAGTTCACCGGTGGACTCTCGGACCTGGCGCTGCGTCTCGGCATCCCAGTTGCCGCCGCAGGTGAGGAACAGGCGTGCAATACGGCCCTCGTGCACCGTGACGACGACTGACCCGACGGCGAGGCTGTCGGCATCGTCCAGCGTGCGGTAGGCGAACTCGGCCACGAAGCCTGTCGGCGTCGGCTGCGGCTGCCAGACCTCGAGGTGGCGGGCAGGAGCCTCCTCGCAGAGGCTGGTGGCGAGCGCGTCGACGCCGCGAGCGACCACGCGACCGTACGGGACGATCATGTCGAGCACGACGTCGTCGGCGAACGCGTGAGGGACCAGCTCGCTGGTCTCGAGCGCCTGGCGGAGCTCGGCCTCACCCTGGATGAACACCTCCGTGGCGGGCTCCAGGTTGTGGAACACCACCTCACCCCAAGTGAGGGCCTTCGACTCCTCGGCGAACGCGGAGGTGGCCGGCAGGTGCGAGTTCACCATCGCCGAGTCGTAGTCAGTGAACCAGTCGAGGGCCACGTAGTGCCGTGGGTGGTCGCGATCGGCGAAGACCTGACCGCCGGTGGAGGTGCGCCGGCCGGCGCTGTCCACCTGCCAGCGGCGCTCGAGGGCGATGAAGTCCTCGATGTGGTCGGTGTGGAAGTCGATGATCTGCAGGAAGCCCATGAGAAGGCCCTTTCCGTGAGGGGGTTGGTGTTACCCCTCAGGCGTGGGATCCGGCCTCACGTCGTGGGATGGGTCTCCCACGTCGTCGGAGTCTCCGGTGCGTAGACACAGTAGGTGCCGGTTCGGACCGACGCCCTCAGGTGCCGTCCCAGCTCGGGCAACTCCGCGTCGATGCGAGCGATGGCGTCGCGCATTCGAGAGGTGACCGTGGTGCGCGCGCGTTCGGCCGGGTCGCCGGCTCGGCGGGCACGGCCACCCAGGCCGTACGCCGCCCCCAGCTCCGCGAGCAGGAACTCGCGCTCGCTGGCCGCCTTCTCGGACGCGTCAGGGTCACCGGTCGCCTCGGCATCTGCCAGTTGCTCGTCCAGCTCGGCAAGCCTCGTCCGGTAGGCCTCCCGTGCCGGCGCGTCGATGGTCGAGCCGAGGTCGCGTCGGGGTGCGTTGGGTGCCCCCACCAGGTCGAGAACGTGGGCCTCGCGGTCAGGCTGGGCGAGCAGTACGGCGAGGTCGGTCATCCCCTTGACCGCGGGCACTGTCACCTCGCGTCCATGCCAGCCGACCGTCCAGAAGGATCCGGACCGGCGGAAGACGCCCGTGGCCGGATCGGGCTTTCCTGCGTCCTGCGGAGCCGAGCCCAGCAACGCCTCAACCTCCAGCACTCGCTCGGCGACACCGACCCGGCGGTAGAACGCGAGCGCCTTGTCGAGCAGGCTCCGGCGTGCCGATTCGTCGCCGGCGTGCCCTCTTCGTTCGAGCATCCGGGCGTAGGCCCGCTGTGTGTTGGCCACGGGCAGCGCTGCCCCGACGGCGGCGTTGACCTCGAGAGCACGGTCGAAGTGGCCGCGGGCCACGTCGTACTGCTCACGGAGGGTGGCGAGCTGGCCCAGAAACAGCTCCGCGGACCCGGAGCAGGCTGCGCCGATGCCGTCCACGACGAACAACCCTGCCCACGGCGCCAGAGCGTCATAGAGCAGCCGGGCGGGGTCGCCGCCGACGCCCTGTTCCCACAGTCCCGAGACGACGCCGCCGAGGTTGGGTAGCCACTCCTTGTCGACCGCGAGGTGCTCCAACATCTGGGGGAGTAGCGGCAGGGCCGCCGACCGGATCTCCGACGGCTGCCCGTGGTAGAGCCGAATCAGTGACCCGCCGTCACCTGTCAGCTCCGGCAGCTCGCCAAACGCTGCCTGGAGGCACTCCATCGCCTCGGCGGCACGTCCACGCTCAATGAGCGGCCAGGCGCTCTGCACCGTGCTGAGCACGCTGGCGTTGCGGCTCCCGCCCAGCTCCGCGAGTCGACCCACCTCCTCAGCGCACGCGGCCATCTCGTCCAGGTCGCCGGCCAGGTGGGCGTCGAGACCGCGCCAGAGCACGGCGTACCAAGAGAAGTAGGGCTGACGAAGCCGTGTCACCAGTCGCTCGTACTCGGCGACGTCAAGCCTCGCTGCGGAGAGCTCACCGCGCTCCAGGCGGGCGACGACGCGCAGCCTCAGCCCGAGCAGCTCCAGCCCGACGTCCGGGACCTGTCGCGCCAACGTGACGATCTCGCCCGCCTGTTGCTCGCGGAGGTCGACGTACGCCGGACCGGCCACGGAATCGCAGTGCGCGGCCAGCGCGCCGGCCAACGCGGCCGGGTCGTCGAGCCTTCGGGCCATGTCGACTGCTTCCTCCGCCAGCTCTCGGCGGCGTGCGTCCGAGGCCGTGAAGGACAGGGCGACCGAGAGCCGAGCCAGCACCTGGGCCCGGGGGACCGCATCCTCGGGACCGAGTCGCCTCAAGCCCTCCTCGAGCAGGTCCGTCTGGACCCGGTCCCACAGCCGGACTTCGAAGCCCGACAACCCCGAGGCGAAGCCGAGCGCGGCGCGCGCGAACAGGTCGGCATCGTCACTGCGTCGCCCGATCTCAGCGGCCTCGAGGAACGCCTCACGTGCCCGCTCCAGGTCTCCGGCACTCAGGCGCGTCTCACCCGCGAACAGCAGGAGGTCCGGATACTGCGGCGACCCTGCGTCGACGAGTTCGAGGGCGCGGTCGCACCACCGCGCGGACTCCTCGTAGGCCAGCATCGAGGCGGCGGCTCGGGAGGCGTCGTGCGCCGCGGAGGCGGCGTCGTCGACCGGGACAAGGGGAAGGGCCTGGATCAAGTGGTGGGCGCGCTCGGCAGCCTGCGCACCGGTGCTGGCGAAGGCAGCGTCGATGAGCCCTGCTGCTCCGAGGTGGAGCTCGCGACGCCGGGCGAGGGGGAGGGCGTCGTACACCGCATCCCGGACGAGTGCGTGCGTGAAGGCGAGCCGGTCACCCTCCTGTGTGACCAGTCCAGCGTCGACGAGCTGGTCGACGAGCGAGGCGAGCTCGCCAGGAGACGCGCCCACCAGGGCGCCGAGGCGCGTCACCGAGAGTGACACCCCCAGGACAGCAGCCGCACCCAGCGCCGACTCCGCCGGCTGCGCCAGTCGCGCGACCCTGCGGCGGATCGTGGCCTGCGCGGACTCGGGGAGGATCGAAGCCACCGACCGCCCGCCGCGTGCCTTCGCCAGGCGCGCCATCTCGGTGACGAAGAGTGGGTTGCCCGCGGTGCGTTCGTGGACAAGGGCGGTTTCCTCGTCGTCGGGGGCGCGGCCGGTCGTCGACTCCAGCAGCGTCCGCACGTCCGGCGCGGGCAGCCCGTCCAGCAACCACGACTCTCCACGTGCGGCAATCTGACGAGCGAGCTCGCGGTGCTGCGACCCGACCAGACCGTCGTCGTCGCGCCAGCCGCAAACCACAAGCACGGCACGCGAAGCCAGGTCGGTGGTCATGAACTGCAGCAGTCGTAGGGAGCCCTCGTCGACCCACTGGACGTCATCGAGGAGCAGTACGACTGGCTGTCGGTGTGCCAGGTCGTCGATCACGCCCGTCACCGCGTCGAACAGCGGGAACCTCCCGGGCACGTCCACGTGTGTCCCGGCGCTGCCGTCGAGCAAGGGAACGGCGAGCCGGCCACGCTCGCCCCACTCTTCGGGTGGGTACGTCGACGACGCGACGCCGCGAAGAACCTGGGACCAGACCCAGAACGACGGTGTGCTGGGGTCTTCCCAGCCGGTTCCGCGGAGTACGACGGCACCGCCTGACCGGGCCGCCACCTCCACGAGCACCCGCGTCTTGCCGATGCCCGCATCTCCGTGGATCCACAGCAGGCCACCGTGCCCATCGCGGCAGACCGCGAGCATCGACTCTGCCCGGGCGAGCACGTCCTCGCGACCAAGAAGGGGCAAGAATGCGGCCGGCGGAGGGGCTTGGTCGGCATCGGACTTCACGATGGGTCCTCGCGAACAGGAGGGAACGGACACAGGCTAGTGGCGTGAGTCAGAAGTTCACCTCGCACCTGCCGCGCCCATGCGGGCACTCCGCGGCGTTCTCGTCGGTCAACGCGGCGGGCCGCGCCTTCCCTCCTCCGCGTTGCGGAGCGCCCACTTGGACACGGCATGCGCTGAGGGCCCTCTGACTCACGACACTAGTCGGGTACGACCGACAGGGGAGCAGGTGCGATCACGAGTGCGGCTCCACCAGGGTGCACCGGGCTCGCCATGCCTGTTGGTCGAGAGGTTCTCGGCCATCCGGCGCCTACGTCGCGCGGGTCAGGGACTGCCCTTCGGTGAAGTAGGCGACGAGGTCATCGATCTCGCGTACCGGCCGGGCGGCTCCGAAGGGCGCGTTCCAGAACGCGCCGGTGAGCTCGCTTGGCGTCCAGGGGCCGACGTACGCATAGGGGACGGGCAGGTAGGAGTCACCGGGGGAGATCCCGTAGTTCACCTGGTCGAGGCTGATGCCGAGGTCGAAGTGCTCGGGCCACAGCACTCGCTCGGCGTCCGGGGCGAGAGCAGCCAACGCCTCCTCCCCGCGCCGGAACGCCTCGGCGATCTCCGCCGCGGCGGCCTCATTGATCGACACCCGGTGCTCAGCGGTGAGGCCGCATCCACCCGGGTAAACGTCGTCGAGTGGGCGCACTGCCAGCCCAGCCTCCTCCGCCACGTCGGCGACCGTACGGCCGTCGAGGGACACCGACCGGTCTGGCGAGACCAGCACCGTTCCGGCCACTCTGACCTCAGGAGCCTGGACCGTGCCGAACCCGTCGGGCAAGACGCGCAGCTTGATCGTTCCGCACTGCTGGAACTGCGGTCCTGCGAGCACCAGTTCGGCCACGGCATGCAGCGAGAGCCGGGTGGTCACGAGATCTGACATCGGAGCTCCGTCACGCTTTCGAGGGTCGAGGGGACTATACGAAGGATCAGCCGCCTCCCGGCCACCACGCCACTAGGAGCGCTTCCCCAACCACGGCGTCACCGTACTCCGCAGCTGCTCGGCGTCCTCGACCATCGGAAAGTGGCTGCCACCCTCGATGAGCGCGAAGTCAGCATGCGGGATGGTGGCGGCCAGGAACCGGCTCCACTCGGCCGGGATCGGGTCCAGCTCCGAGTGCACGACGAGAGTCGGCGCCTCGATGCTGGCGAACCTCCTGATCGGGTCGAGCGCGCCCAGGCTGCCCATCATCCGCTGCGGCCCCTGCTGCACATTGGCGGCAGTGATCTCGGTGAACCCGAGGCTGACCCGGTCGACCGTGGCCCGCTCGTTGAAGAACGGGACGAAGGTGTTGAGCTGGTGTCGCTCCAGGGCCTGGGGTTGCCCCGTCCTGAACTCCTCGGACTCCTCGATCGCCTTGCGTGCGGCGTCATCGTCCGGAGTACGACGGCTCGACATCGTCTTCCCGAAACGCTCCATCAGCTCCGGCGCCAGAGGCGGACCCGGGTTGAGCAGGACCACGCCCGATGTCGTTGCCGGATGCTCGGCGGCGTAGAGCGCAGCCAGGTAGGCGCCGGCCGAGTGCCCGAGCACCTGGATGCGTCCCAGGCCCAGGTTTTGACGGAGACCCTCGAGGTCCTCGACCCCACCGGCGAACGACACGCGCTGTACGTCGCCCACGGGCGTGTTCCCGCTGCCGCGCTGGTCGTAGTGGATGAGCTGTAGTTCATCGCCCCAAGGGTCGAGCGCCCGCATGTACGTGCTGCCCAACCCAATGGCACCGTGCAGGACGACGAGCGGCGTGCCCTCGCCGATGATGGTGCAGGCGATCTCGATGTCGCCCACAGGAACGGTCTTGTTGGTGGTTCGCATGACGGCCTCCTCGGTCGGGACCGTCTCTCGGTCCGTGGCGCGACCGTAGGCCTTGAACTCGGGTTCAAGGTCAAGCCCTTGACCTTGAACCCCAGTGCAAGGTTTACCGTGGACAGGTGCGCATCTCCGAGCTCGCCGACAGGGTGGGAGTACCGGTCTCAACGGTCCGCTACTACGAGCGGATCGGCCTCCTGGCCGAGCCCGCCCGCACCGGCTCGGGCTACCGCAAGTACGACGACGACTCGGCCACCCAGCTCCTCTTCGTCACCCGAGCACGGAAGCTGGGCCTGACCTGCGAACAGATCGTCGAGCTCCTCCCGATCTGGGGTGGCACCAACTGCACCTCGACCCACGACGAGGTCGCAAGGCTCATCGACGACAAGAAAGTCGAGATCGCCGCCCGCATCAAGGAGCTCACAACCTTCGCCGCGCAGCTCGACTCCGTGCGCACGATCCTCGAATCCACGCCACCTCCGCACGCCTGCCGTACCGACCTCACGTGTTGCGTGCCGTCAGGGCCGGACAGCTTCGTCCCGTTCGAGGGCCTGGCTGCCTCTCTCCGCTAGGCATCGTGCGCGTGCCGATCGGCCGCGACGATCAGCGGATCCTGGCGGTCACTGGTGAGCCGGCCGGATGGCGACGCGGATGTCCTGTCGCCGTCACTTTGCGAACGGTTCGGCAAGAGATGATGTGGATCTTGAGTCACCACATGACCCAAGATCCACATCATCTCTGTCCACACACAGTTGAGTCCAGGGACGTGGTGTACGACGGGCCCGATGTGAGCGTGGCGTTCTGACACCAGGACGGCCACCGCGTGATCCTTCAGAAGACCTGCGAAAGCACGACTGAAGGAGTCACCACGATGACCGTCGACCCCAACTCTATTGACCTACCCGCGTTCATGGCCGAGCACCTGCAGCGTGCCGAGCCCGACCTGCTGCGTTCGATGCTGCTCACGTTCGTGCAGGCGTTGATGTCGGCCGAGGCCGACGCGATCTGCGGCGCCCCCTACGGCGAGCGCAGCCCGGAGCGGACCAACTCCCGCAACGGCTACCGGACCCGGGACTTCGACACCCGCACCGGCACGATGGAGGTCGCGATCCCCAAGCTGCGCGAGGGCTCCTACTTCCCGGACTGGCTGCTCGAGCGGCGTCGGCGGGCCGAGCGGGCGCTGACCACGGTGGTGGCCACCTGCTACCTGCTCGGGGTCTCGACGCGGCGGATGGAGAAGCTGGTCGAGACCCTCGGCATCACCCGGCTCTCGAAGTCGCAGGTGAGTGTGATGGCCAAGGAGCTCGATGCCCAGGTCGAGGACTTCCGGACCCGGCCACTCGATGAGGGGCCCTACACGTTCCTGGCCGCGGACGCGTTGACGATGAAGGTCCGCGAGGGCGGCCGGGTCGTGAACACCCACGTCCTGGTCGCCACCGGTGTCAACGCCGATGGGCACCGCGAGATCCTCGGCCTCGACGTGTGCTCGGCGGAGTCCGAGGCCGGCTGGCTGACTCTGTTCCGCGGCCTCAACGCCCGCGGCCTGACCGGGGTCAAGCTCGTCACCTCCGATGCCCACACCGGGCTCGTAGCGGCCCTCGCGGCGACCTTGGAGGGTGCTTCCTGGCAAAGGTGCCGCACCCACTACGCCGCGAACCTGATGTCGGCAACACCGAAGACCAGCTGGGGCTGGGTCAAGGCGATGCTGCACTCGATCTATGACCAGCCCGACGCCAAGTCGGTCCACGCCCAGTTCGACCGGGTCATCGACACCCTGGCCGAGAAGCTCCCCGCGGTCGCCGAGCACCTCGACGAAGCCCGCGCCGACATCCTCGCGTTCACCGCCTTCCCCAAAGAGATCTGGCGCCAGATCTGGTCCAACAACCCAAACGAGAGGTTGAACCGCGAGATCCGCCGACGCACCGACGTGGTCGGGATCTTCCCCGACCGCAACGCCGCGATCAGGCTCATCGGCGCCGTCCTGGCCGAACAACACGACGAGTGGGCAGAAGGCCGCCGCTACCTCGGCCTCGACGTCCTCGCCCGCTCCCGAATCGCCCTGATCCACACCAACGACACCACCACTGAGGAGGAGGACCTGACACCAGCAGCACTCACTGCCTAGAGTGCAGCCACCGGATCACGCGGTGGCCCCTTCATCCACCACGACCGTGGACTTGACCCCACACACTGTTGGCTGACGCGCCCAAGAACAACCGGTCAGCACGGCTGCCGGCGCAAGCTGACGGGCACTCAACATCCCTGCGTTCTCGGGGCACCAGCGGCCGGACAAGCCAGCGAGGTCGCCGAGCTCAGCGTCGCGTCGAGGGCATAGCGGGATCACTCCCCGGCCAGCTCCTCGAAAACCGTGATCTGGAGCCCGGCAGGGGCCTCGAGTCGGGCGTTGAGGGAGTTCCACGGGGTGGTGGTCGGGGGAGCCAGCATCTCTGCACCAGCGTCGACCAACCGGTCGACGGTGGCGGAAGCGTCGTCGACCTCGAACGCAACGCGCAATCGCGGCGCCACCCGACGACCCACTTCCACCTCGTCGATCATGGTGACCTGGGCGGGGTTGGACAGCTCGAGAGTGGCGCGACCAGCGTCAAGAATCATGACGTGCTCGCCGTTGTCGCCTTGAAGGTCCAGTTCGACCGGCAGGCCGAGCACGTCGCGGTAGAACGCGACCGCGGTTTCGAAGTCCTCTGCCTCGACGACAAGCCGGAGTTGCCGGACGTGGTGTGTGTCGGGCTCTTTCACACGATCAGTCTTGCCCAGCGAACATGCTCGAGTCGATGAAGGAGAGTCGCTCCCGATCGCACTAGGCCCGCAAGACCTTGTCCATCGCCTTACCCTTGGCCAGCTCGTCGACCAGCTTGTCCAGGTAGCGAATCTTCTGCATCAACGGATCTTCGACGTCTTCGACGCGCACCCCACACACGACGCCAGTGATCAACGACGCGTGCGGATTGAGGCGTGCGTCCGCGAAGAGACCCTCGAACGTCGTGCCCTCGGCCAGGTGGGCACTCAACGTTGACTCGTCGAAACCGGTCAGCCACTCAATCACCTGATCCAGCTCGTCCTTCGTGCGTCCCTTCTTCTCGACCTTCGTCACGTAGTGGGGATAGACCGACGCGAAACTGGTGGTGAAGATTCGGCTCACGCTCACGAGCGTAAGCCTGAATCCACCGATCTCCGCCTGCTGCGCGCCACGATGCGGGCGCGCTGACTGCGTTGCCGACGCTCAAAAGACGCCCAGTCTGCCTTCGCGCCGGGCGCCTTGCCATCACACCCACCTCGTGACGCTCACGACGCCGGCCATCGGTGGATTCAGGCTAAGGCTTCGCTCCAGAGCGTCACTTCGTCGTACCGGGCTGGGACTTGTTCGGCGCGTATCGACCTACCTGCCCCTCGCGCAACTGGCTCATGAGCAACAAGCCGAACTCGTAGACGCGATCGTTGAGAGAACCGGCGTTGCGACCTCCAAACTCAGTCCCGACTCCATCTGCGAGTTCGTTGGTCGCCTCGCCTGCTCGAGCAGCTCGCACGACCGCCTCGACCCCCGCTCCGACACGCTTGAAGTCTTCGAAGAGTCCAGCTAGGGATGCCCTTGCCTCATCGCCGAAGTAGCTCCCAGTCAGAGACAGGTTTGTGTTCAGCCGGTCGTTCCATGCGAACAGGACCTCGAGGTACTCCAGGCGCCGTCGTTCGATCTCGGCTTCACCGGCAGAACCGTCGGCTGCCCAGAGAAGTCGCTGCATTCGGTACAGACGCCGGTCGAGGAGGGACATCAACTCCTGACAGGTTGCGCCAGCTCGCTCATTCTCGGCTTCTCGCAGTCGAACGTCATTCTGCCTGGCCCAGGACCGCTCCTGCAGTCGCGCCGCCCACCACCCGCCTGCAACCGTTGTGAGAACAAAACCAACAACAATCACGACAATGCTCTCCACGGCTTGTTCCTCCGCCCACGCCGGCCAACGGCTCATGTTCGCGCCAGACCGCATCGCTGTCGATTCTTGATTCAAACGCGATCTCATGTGCCTGCCCGGTTTGCGGGACCAGGACGGCTCCGAGGCCGCCGGGAAGCTCTAGATTGGTCTCATGAACACCATCCATCTCACCGACGAGGAACTTGAGATGGCCCGTAACGCGCTGCGGGCTTACCTCCTGGCGTTCGGTCATGACGAGGCGGACACTCACCGAACGATTCGGCAGGTGCTCGGAAAGTTCCAGGCGGTGGAGACCGAGGGCGACGAGCCTCAAGCCGCTGGCTGAAGCCTCACCACCGCGGAGTGAACGAGGGATGGCCCGCCCTCGAAGGGCGGGTCTACGGGGCGGCTTCGGTGGGATTCGCTGTCGCCAACAGCTCGCCCATCGCTGAACCGCTGTCTTGGCGTGCACGTGCTGAAGAGGACCTTCCGAGGTGGTCCCACTCCTGCTGGGGGCTTACTGGTCCAACGTCTTCGCAACAAGCGTGAGGACGTCGTACGTCGCCACGGGTTGGTCTTCCTGGTTCGTGACCAGAGCGTCCCAACGGACCTCGCCGTAGTCGGCGGTCATCCGCGGCGTGATCTGCTTGACACTGAGCTGCACCCGGATGGTGTCACCTGCCTTGACCGGCGTGAGGAAGCGCAGGTTGTCGACTCCGAAGTTGGCGAGGACCGGACCGGGGTTCGGCTCCACGAACAGCCCGGCAGCCAGTGACACGACGAGGTAGCCGTGCGCGACGATGCCGCCGAACAGCGGGTTCGCCGCCGCCGCCTCGGGGTCGGTGTGCGCGTAGAACGTGTCTCCGGTGAATTCCGCGAAGTGGTCGATGTCCTCGAGGGTCACGGTGCGGGTGGCGGTCTCGATGGTGTCCCCGATCCGCATCTCCGCCAGGCTCTTGCGGAACGGGTGGGTGCCGTCGACTTTGCGCGCGGACCCGGTTGTCCAGCGACCGGTGATCGCGGTGAGCATGTCCGGGGACCCCTGGACGGCGGTGCGCTGCATGTGGTTCAGCACGCCTCGGATGCCGCCGAGCTCCTCGCCACCCCCGGCGCGGCCAGGGCCGCCATGGACGAGCATCGGCAGCGGCGATCCGTGGCCGGTCGACTCGGCTGCGGCGGCGCGGTCGAGCACGAGGATGCGGCCGTGCCACGGCGCCAGACCCAGCGTGACGTCGCGGGCGACCTCGGGATCGTGGGTGACCAGGGAGCCGACGAGGCTGCCGCGGCCCCGCGCGGCGAGCGTCACGGCGTCTTCGATCCCGTCGTAGGTGACCACCGTGCTGACCGGGCCGAACGCCTCGACGTCGTGGACCTCGCTGGCACCCGGACGGGCCAGCAGCAGAACGGGGGAGAGGAACGCCCCCCGCTCGGCGTCCGCGTCGACGAGGGAGACCGAGCCCGGGTCGCCGTACACAATGTCGGCGGAGCTGCGCAGCGCCTCGATGGCCTTGCGCACCTCCTCGCGCTGGGCCAGCGATGCGAGCGCGCCCATCCGAACGGACGCGTTCGCCGGATTGCCGACGGCGACCTTCTCGAGGCGTGCTGTCACGGCCTCGACGACCTGGTCCGCGATGCCCACGGGCACGATCGTGCGGCGGATCGCCGTACATTTCTGGCCGGCCTTGACGGTCATCTCCGAGACGACGCCCTTGACGAAGAGGTTGAACTCAGGGTCGTCCGTGGTGACGTCCGGTCCGAGGATCGAGCAGTTGAGCGAGTCGGCCTCGACCCCCAGCGTCAGGCCGCCATGCTGCACAGACGGGTGCGCGCGCAGTACACCGGCGGTGTGGGCCGAGCCGGTGAAGGCAACGGAGTCCTGGACGCCGAGCTCGTCGAGCAGAGCCCCGGCGCTGCCGCAGAGCAGCTGGAGGGAGCCCTCCGGGAGGATGCCGGAGTCGATGATCCGCCGTACCACCAGCTCGGTGAGGTACGCCGTCTGGCTGGCCGGCTTCACGATGCTCGGCAACCCGGCTAGGAACGCCGGGGCCAGCTTCTCGAGCATCCCCCACACGGGGAAGTTGAACGCGTTGATCTGGACGGCGACGCCGGGCCGTGACGTGTAGACGTGCTGGCCGACGAACTGGCCGTCACGCCCGAGCTGCTCGTGCGCACCGTCGAGCACGACCGTGTCGTTGGGCAGCTCGCGGACGCCCTTGCTCGCAAAGCTGAACACGGTGCCGAAGCCACCGTCGATGTCGACCATCGAGTCCGTCCGGGTAGCACCTGTCCGGGTGGAGAGTGCGTAGAACTCGTCCTTCTCGGACGAGAGATGCTTGGCCAGCTGCTTCAGCAGCCCGGCCCTTTCGTGGAAGGTCAGGCTCCGAACGGCCGGGCCGCCGACGCTGCGGGCGTGGTCGACCATGGCGGCCAGGTCAACACCTGTGCTGGAGATCCTGGCGACCTCGTCGCCGGTCGTGGCATCGAGCAGGGGCTGCCCCTCGTTGGTTGCTCGGACCCAGGTCCCCGCCGCGTAGCTCTCCAGCAGTGCACTCACGATTCCGCTTCCCTTCATCACACGTGGCCGATACGCGCCACACTATTTCAGACCGATCGGTCAGTAAATGCGCGGCGGCCGGGACGTCATACGAGGTGGCGTCTACCACCACCAGTTCGTATGACGTCGGGCCGGACGTCATACGGAGTGGTGGCCATGGCGACCAGTTCGTATGACGTCCTGCGTCCACCGCAAGCCAGCCGAGAGCGTGGTCAGAGGCGGTGGCGGAGCATCAAGTGCCGTTGCCCACACCCGGGAGGCGCGCGACAATCCTGTGATGGAGGGGGACACGGTCCAGACCTACTGTCCGCTGTGCGTGTCGCGCTGCGGGGCGCGCGCCACTGTCGCGGACGGGAGGTTCGTCGCGCTGCATCCCGACCCGTCGCACCCGACGGGCAAGGCGATCTGCGTGAAAGGCAAGGCCGCGCCGGAGATCCTCTACCACCACGGGCGGCTCCTCCACCCGCTCAGGCGGACCAAGCCCAAGGACTCCGCGGACCCAGGGTGGGAGCGGATCACCTGGGACGAGGCCCTGGACACCGTTGCCGAACGGATGATGACCCTCGCTTCCTCGGACGGCCCCGAGTCGGTGGGGTTCAGCTCGAGCTCGCCGTCCACGACCGCGATCAGCGACGCCGTGGACTACGTTCAGCGGCTGGTCCGCGTCTTCGGCACCCCGAACTACTGCACCTACATGGAGCTGTGCGGTTGGGGCCGCTACCTCGCACCGCTCTACACGTTCGGCGCCTCCGTGCCGGGCGTCTATCTGCCCGATCTCGAGAACGCCGGCTGCATTCTCTTCTGGGGGTACAACCCGTCCGTCGCCCGGCTCGCCCATGCGACGAGCACCGCCGCCGCGGTCAAGCGCGGCGCGAAGCTGATCGTTGTCGACCCGCGCAAGGTGGGTCTCGCAGCCAAGGCCCACCACTGGCTGCGGGTCAGGCCCGGCACCGACGCGGCACTCGCGCTGTCCCTCACGCACGTGATGATCGAAAACGGCTGGTACGACGCCGACTTCGTCCGCGACTGGACCAACGCGGCTGACGAGGTCGACGGTCGTACCGTCTGGGACCTGCTCACGTCGCAGTGCGCCGAGTTTCCGCCGGACGTGGCTGCGGCGATCACGGGAGTGTCTGCCGCAGACATCGTCGAGGCAGCGCGGACGCTCTGGGAGGCCCGTCCGGTCGCGTTCTACACCTGGAGCGGGCTGGAGCAGCACAGCGGTACGACGCAGACCATGCGCGCGATCAACGTCCTCTATGCGCTGACCGGCAGCCTGGACGTCCCCGGCGGGAACGTGCTCTTCGAAGCGGTGCCATCGAACCCGGTCGACGGCATGGAGTTCCTGTCCGGCTCGCGCCCGCCGGCGGAAGGAGTCGACAAGCGGCCGCTTGGACCGGCCCGGTTCGAGTTCGTCACCGGCGAGGACTTCTACACCGCGGCTCTCGCGCGGCGGATCAAGGCGCTGGTCAGTTTCGGCGGCAACATGGTGATGGCCCACGGGGACAGCGCCCGCGGCCGCGAGGCCCTGCGAGGACTGGACTTCTTCGTCCAGGCCGACCTGTTCATGACCCCGACCGCCGAGCTCGCCGACATCGTCCTGCCCGTGACGACGCCGTTCGAGTCCGAGGCACTGAAGATCGGATTCGAGTACAGCCAAGAGGCGCAGTCGCTCGTCCAGCTGCGACAGCCACTCGTCTCGCCGCGCGGCGAGGCACGCTCAGACCTGCAGATCGTGTTCGACCTCGCGACGCGCCTCGGCCTCGGCGAGCACTTCTGGGACGGCGACGTCGAGGCGGCGTTCCGCCATCAGCTCGCGCCGAGCGGCATCACCCTGGAGGAGCTGCGGGCCAACCCGGGTGGCGTCCGGGTGCCGTTGACCACGCGCTACCGCAAGTACGCCGACAAAGGGTTCTCCACACCGTCGCGCAAGGTGGAGCTGTACTCGGCCACGCTGGCTGCCCATGGCTATTCACCGCTTCCGACCTTCGTGGAACCGCTCACGAGTCCCCGCTCCCGGCCCGACCTCGCCGACCGGTACCCGCTGGTGCTCAGTTGTGCGAAGTCTGTGTTCTTCTGCGAGACCCAGCACCGCGGAGTCGCCGCGCTGCGCAAGAGCGCGCCTGATCCGCTGGTCGAGATACACCCGTCCACTGCCGGTGCTCGCGGGATCACCGCGGGAGACTGGGTCTCCCTGAACACGCCGTTCGGCAGTGTCCGGGCGCGCGCGAAGTTCAACGCCAGCCTCGACCCTGAGGTGGTGTTCGGCCAGCACGGCTGGTGGGAGGCCTGCGAGGAACTCGGACTGCCCGGCTACTCGCCGTACGGGCCGGACAGTGCGAACCTCAACCTCGTGCTGCGTCAGACGCCGAGCGACCCGATCAGCGGGAGTTCGCCCCTGCGAGCTTCGATCTGTGACGTCGCCTTGCTCAGCCCTACTCCGGCGGGAAGGCCCTGATGAGACCGTGAGCATGGTCGAGGTGGTGACCGCGAGTGCGAACGGGCCAGGGGACGGAATTGCCGACGCGGCGCAGCTGCTGCACGACTTCAATGTGGAGTACGACGAACCGTCGCCTCCGCCCGACCAGGTGGCGGCGCGGCTGGCGGAGGTGATCGAGGGGGACCACGCCGCGGTCCTGCTGGCCCGAGCGCCCGAGACCGGCACAGCGGTCGGGGTCGCGGTGATCCGCGTGCAGCCGTCGCTGTACAGCCAGGCACAGGAGGCGTACCTGGCCGAGCTGTACGTCGTACCCAGCCGCCGTGGCCAGGGGTTCGGCCGGGAGCTGATCACCGAGGCGATTCGTTTCGCGCGCGAGCGGGGAGCTGACTACGCGTTCCTGGTCACGAGCGAGGATGACCTGCTGGCGCAACGTCTCTACGAGGCGGCCGGGTTTCGCCGCACCGAGGGCGAGGGCGGTCCGCTGATGCTGGCGTACGAGCGCGAGCTGTAGTCCTCCGGAGAGCGGCCGCTGGGTAGAAAGCCAGAGCGGGGCGGACCGACATGCCGGTGGCACGGGCCCGCGTTGGTTCGCGGGCCCGTGCCGTGGGGCTTCGTAGCGAAGGCTGCGGCGACGAAGTCGTCAGGGCAGCCAGGGGCAGTGCCGCGGCGAGATGTCGACCCGCAGGCAGCTGGGATCGGTGATCGGCTCAGGACGGTCGGGCGGCGGGCACGGGCTCGGGTCGCCGTACACCGCACCGCAGTACGCGGGGGAGACGACTACACCCCCGGGTGTCACCGTCAATGCGCTGGCGGCAGGCGCGAACGCCAGGGAGGTGCCGAGGACGGCGCCGGCGGTCAGAGCGAGCAGTCGCGTGGGTCGGACAAGTCGGGACATGGTGATCTCCAGTTCTGATGGGTGTTGGTGGCGGGTGCCGGATTGCTGGCGGTCCGGGGGCGCCTCCCGGGCCGACACGGAGAAGGTAGGTCGGGCGAATGCCCACCCTCTAGACCGTTTCCAGCCCGATTGGCGCCCGATCCGTGCCCACTGTGTTGATGAATCGCCGGGCTTCGATCGATCCCGCCGCGCCGGCTCCGGATCTAGATGAGCAAGTCCAAGAGGTCGCACGCTGCGCCCCACTCAGCACGCAAGCTGGACTGCGTTGTCGTCAGTCGCCGTGGCTCCGCCACGGCTCCCTCCTCCGCCTTGCCAGCGCACGCACTGAGCGGCGCTCGCATGCACGACCCCCTGGACTTACTCATCTAGGCTGGCCCTCGACGGTGTTGGTGCGTCTCGGAAAGGGTGGACGCATGGAGCGGATGAGCGACCGGCTGGCCGCCCGGATGAAGAGCCAGTTCGTGGGGCGTACCGACGAGCTGGTGCTGGTCGAGTCGCTCCTCCGGGCAGGGGACGAGGGCGCGGTGGTCTTCGTGCACGGTCCTGGTGGCGTCGGCAAGACCACTCTTCTGCGCCGCTTCGCCGTCCTCGCCGACGACGTCGGTCGCCATGTCGTCCGAGTGGATGGCCGCGACGTACCGCCCATCCCGGCCGCCTTCGTCGCGGCCATCGCCACGGCCGCAGGGGTCGGGCCCGTCGGCGACGCCACGGGGGTTTCGCACGGACATGAGGGCGCGGAGGAAAGCACGAATGGCAGCGCGGCCGGCTCTGACCCGATCGAGGCGCTGGGGGAGCTCAAAGGCCTCGTCCTCCTCGTCGACACGGCCGAGCTGCTCGGCCCCTTGGACCGCTGGCTGCGGGAGGATCTGTTGCCGTCCCTGGCCGCAGACACCGTGACGATCCTTGCCGGGCGGGAGCCACCGAGCCTCGAGTGGCGCACGGACCCGGGCTGGCGCGGCCTCATCCATCCGCTTCGCCTGGAGAACCTGAGCGCAGCTGACAGCCGGGCGCTTCTGGAGCAGCGCGGAGTCTCTGGCGAGACGCAGGACAGGGCACTGGAGTTCACCCGGGGGCACCCGCTCGCCCTCGCGCTGGTCGCCGACGTGGCCGAGAACGGCGACGTCGACGTGTTGCACGGGACCAACCCGGCGGTCGTGAGTGCCTTGCTCGGCAGCCTGGTCGACTCGGTGCCCAGCGCCACGCATCGAGTCGCCCTCGAGATCTGTGCCCAGGTACTCACCACGACCGAGCCGCTCCTTGCCACGCTGCTCGGTGTCGAGGACGCCCACGACGTGTTCGGCTGGCTTCGCGGCCTCTCGATCGTCGAGACCGGCCCGCGCGGGTTGTTCCCTCACGACCTGGCCCGCGACACGCTCGGCTCCGAGCTGCGCTGGCGCCACCCCGAGCAGCACGCGGACATCCACCGCAGAGCCGGCGCCTACTATCGCGAGCAGTTCTACCTGGTCGCCCCGTCGCTCCAGCAGCAGGTGCTCGTCGAGTACGTCTTCCTCCACCGGGAGAACCCCGTCCTCGGACCATTCGTCACCTCCAGCACCGGGTCGGGCGTGGATCTGCGCAGTCTCGTCGCCGTGCCCGTGCTGCCCGCGGACGAGGAGTCTGCCCACGCCGCCCATGACATCGTCGTCGGCCACGAGGGAGAGGAATCAGCCGCGCTGCTGGACTACTGGATGCGCCGCCAGGCCGGATCTGTCCTCCAGGTCGTCGGTCCCGACGGTGACCGGCTCGGGCTCGTCGCGATGCTGTCTCTGGCCGGGACGACCGATGAGGACCGTGCCCTCGACCCAGCGGTCGCAGCGGTCGCGGCCCACCTCGACACCCTCGAACCGCTCGGTCCCGGTGAGGGCGCAGTCCTGTTCCGGTTCTGGATGACCGCCGACGGCTATCAGGACCTCGGGCCGGTGCAGTTGTTCATCACCTTGCACTTCGTGCGCGCCTACATGGCGATCCCGGCTCTGGCCCAGTCCTACGTCTACTACGCCGACCCCGACGCCTGGGCGCCGATCTGCGCCTACTCCGACATGCAGCGCATTGCCGCTGCCGACTTCACCGTGGGCGGCCGGACCTACGGAGTCTTCGGCCACGACTGGCGGACCACTCCTCCGCTGACCTGGCTCACGCTGCTGGGCGAGCGGGAGATCTCGCGGGAGCCACTGGGCGCGGCTGCGGACCCGGCTCCAGGTGTTCCGCTCCAGCGGTCCGCGTCGGAGCGGTTGACGGAGGAGGAGTTCGCCGCTGCGGTCAAGGCCGCGTTGCGAGGTCTCGGACGGGCCGACGGGCTGCGCGACTCCGCCTTGCTCGGCTCCGAGCTGGTCGCCCGTCGTACGACGGAGCAGGGCGCGCGGGCGCGCGCCGATGCGCTCCGCGGCGCGATCAGGGATGCCGCCGCTCGACTCGAGGCCTCACCCAGGGACCGGCGGGCCTTCCGGACGCTGCACCACACCTACCTGCAACCTGCCTCCACCCAGGCCGCGGCGGCCGAGCTCCTCGACCTGCCGATGACGACATACCGGCGCCACCTCTCCGAGGGCATCGAGCGGATCATCGAGATCCTGCGCGCCGAGGAGTACGACGACTGAGCCTGAATCCAGGCTGAGCGAACCGCGCCACGAAACCCCCCGAGATGTGGGCGGAAAGTGGATGTGAAGTGGGTGCGGAACGGTCTCGTGAGTGGCTAGCCGAGCGACTTACCTTTCTCGATGTCAGCCCGGGGAGGCGCCCTCCGAGTTGACAGGGCCAGTCAAAGGTTCGGCCCACAGCCACCCCACGAGAACCATTCATCCAAGGAGAAACACCATGTCCAGCACCAACATCAACCCGCACCTCGCCACGACGACCCCCCGACGCGTCAAGTCCCGCAAGGCCCGCAAGGTTGCTCTCGCCGGCCTCGCCATCGGTGCCGCAGGCGTCGCAACCCTCGGCCTGGCGCCTGCCGCCAACGCACAGCAGAGCGCATCCCTGAGCATCACGGCTGGCTCGACCGTCTGCGTGCAGCAGTACGCGTCGTACCAGGTCCGCGGCGATGGCTCGTCCAACCGGCCGGTGAAGTTCAGCCTCAAGAAGAACGGCGTCACGATCAGCCCGGTTCCCGCGAACACCTACTGGGCGCAGGAGTTCCGCAGCAGCTGGGGCACCTTCCCCGGCCCCGGCGTGTACCAGGCCTGCGCCTTCAACAACGGCACCCAGACCGCAACGATCCAGATCCAGCTTCGCACCGACTACGAGTTCTGAGGCGAGCGCTGCTGACGTCCACTGACCATCGACATCCTTCGCGAAAGCCCTCCTCCGCCCGACGCCTGTCCCATCAGGCGCCGGGCGGAGGCGCGCGTACGACGGATCCGGGCAGCGGCAGGACCGCGCCGTCAGGCTGCGTCAGGGACGCGCCCCCACGACGCGCAGCGCAAGGTCGGCGTAGTGGTCGGCGATGTCCTCGGGGGTCCAGCTGCCCTCATCGCGGTACCAACGCGCGATGTCGATGCCCAGCGAGAGCAGCGCGACTGCTGCCATCCGCGGGTCGGGGGTGTCGAACTCGCCCGCGGCGACGCCGGCCTCGACGACCTGACGGATCTCCTGATCGATCTGCTGCCGGATCTCGCGGATCTCCCGGAGGTGCTCGGGACTCAGCGCTGCGAGCTCGTAGTTGACGACGCGCGCACCGGTGTGGGTACGGGCGTGGTCGACGGCGAAGTCGTGGACGACCGTGCGCAGCTGGTCGGTGGGATGGACGGAGGAAGCGACTCCGGCCCGCATGAGCGCCAGCGTTCGCTCGTGACCAGAGCGCGAGATCAGGTAGAGCAACTCCTCCTTCGACCGGTGGTGCACGTAGAGCGCCGCGGGGCTCATCCCGGCGGCCGCCGCGATGTCACGGGTGGTGGTGCCGTGGAAGCCCTTCTCGGCGAACGCGGTGATGGCGGCCTCGAGCAGCCGCGCCCGCGTCGCGTCGGCTCGGGAGAGATCAGTGGTCTCGGTCATCGCGTTCCTTCCCTGTCGGTCCCGGCCGAGGAGCCCGCTGTCGGCACAGTCCGGCGTGACCCGGCGTGATGTTGACAACACGGTCGGTTGCAGTGGACCTGTTGACGAGCGCTGATGCATCCTGCACTCTTCACTATCAATAAGCAAGCGCTTAGTCAGCCTCGAGAGGACGTACATGCCCGAAGCCGTGATCGCAACGAACGACCCTGGGACCGTGCTGGACCAGGGGGTGGTCGTCACCGGAGCCGGGCGCGGAATCGGCCGCGCGATCGCGACCCGGCTCGCCAAGGAGGGCGCCCGGGTCGTCGTCAACGACCTCGACGGCGAAGCGGCGCGGCTCGTCGCTGATGAGATCGGTGGCTTCGCAGCTCCCGGCGACGCAGCGTCCACGGACGGCGTGGCCACGCTGGTGCAATCGGCTCGGGACCACCTCGGCCACATCGACACCTGGTTCGGCAATGCCGGGACCGACCGCGGTCAGGGCCTCGACGCCCCAGAGGACGACTGGGTGTTCGCCAACGAGGTCAACGTGATGGCAAACGTTCGGGCCGCGCGGCTCCTGGTTCCCGACTGGCTGGAGCGCGGTCGCGGCCGGTTCGTGGTCACCGCTTCTGCGGCTGGCCTGCTGACCGTGCTCGGTAGCCCGACGTACTCCGTCACCAAGCACGGAGCCGTCGCGTTCGCGGAGTGGCTCTCGGTCACCTATCGCCACCGAGGTGTCGTCGTCCAGGCGATCTGCCCCCAGGGGGTGCGGACCCGGATGCTCGAGAGCACGGGTGCGCTGCAGGAGCTGATCAGCCGTGACGCGGCCCTCGAACCCGAAGACGTCGCCGAGTCGGTCTGGCAGGCGATGGCCGACGACCGGTTCCTGATCCTTCCCCACCCCGAGGTCCAGGGGTACTACGAGACCCGCGCGGGCCACACCGACCGATGGCTGGACCGGATGAACCATCTGCAGCAGCACTTCGAGCAGCAAGGGGTGCTCGGATGACGGCGTACCCCCTCCTCGACCTCCGACTCACCGGCACTAGCAAGGAGCACCACTGATGGACTTCAACTACGACGACGTGACCGAGGAACTGCGGCAGAACCTGCAGGGCTTCATGGACGACTACGTCTACCCGGCCGAGCCGGTCTTCGCCGAGCAGCTCGGCAAGCTGGAGGACCGCTGGGCGTGGAGCGAGGTACCCGTCCTGGCAGAGCTGAGGGTCGAGGCGCGGAGGCGTGGGCTGTGGAACCTCTTCCTGCCCGGTGAGCACGGCGCCGGGCTGACCAACCTGCAGTACGCCCCGCTCGCCGAGATCACCGGACGCAGCATGCACCTCGCGCCCCCGGCCCTGAACTGCTCCGCTCCCGACACCGGGAACATGGAGGTCCTGGCAATGTTCGGCACGCCTGAGCAGAAGAAGGAGTGGCTCGAGCCGCTGCTCCAGGGCGAGATCCGGTCGTCGTTCGCGATGACCGAGCCGGACGTCGCGTCCTCCGACGCCACGAACATCTCCACCAGGATCGAGCGGGACGGGGACGAGTACGTCCTCAACGGGCGCAAGTGGTGGATCAGCGGGGCGATGAACCCGAACGCACAGATCTTCATCGCGATGGGAAAGACCGACCCGACCGCGGACCGGCACCGTCAGCAGAGCCAGATCCTGGTCCCGCGCGACACCCCGGGGGTCATCATCAAGCGGGGCATGGAGGTGCTGGGGTACGACGACCACGACCACGGCGGCCACGCCGAGATTGAGTTCAACGACGCCAGGGTGCCGGCCGGCAACCTGATCGGTGCCGAGGGCGACGGGTTCGGGATTGCCCAGGCCCGCCTCGGACCGGGACGCATCCACCACTGCATGCGCTCGATCGGCATCGCCGAACGGGCCGTCGAGCTGATGTGCGCACGCGCCGAACAGCGCGTGGCGTTCGGCAAGCCGCTCTCCGACCAGGGCGTCATCCGTGAGTGGATCGCCGAGTCGCGGGTGCGGATCGAGCAGCTGCGGCTGCTGGTGCTCAAGACCGCGTGGTTGATGGACACCGTCGGCAACAAGGGTGCCCACACCGAGATCCAGGCGATCAAGATCGCCACGCCGAGCACGGTGCAGTGGATCCTCGACAAGGCGATCCAGGTGCACGGCGCGGGCGGCTTGTCGCAGGACTTCCCCCTCGCTGCGGCGTATGCCGGCATCCGCACGCTGCGCTTTGCCGACGGCCCCGACGAGGTGCACAAGAACGCCCTGGCCCGCAACGAGCTCCGCCGCCAGGCCGCTGCTCGGGAGGGACGATGAACGAGCAGACGGCACGCGAGGAAGTGCGGCAGCTCGTCGCAGACTTCCTCGCCACCCATGACCCGGCTTCCACCGACCGGCAGGCATTCCTCCGTGCCCAGTACGACGCTGGGCTGGCCTGGGTGCACTTCCCGGAGGGTCACGGCGGCCTCGCCCTGCCCCGCGCACTGCAGTCGGACGTGGACGCCCAGCTCGCGGAGGCCGGCGCACCCGACAACAACCCGCGCAGCAACGGCATCGGCCTCGGCATGGCCGCGCCCACGATCCTCGCCTTCGGCGCCGAGGAGCAGAAGCAGCGGTTCCTCCGGCCGCTGTGGACCGGCGAGGAGATCTGGTGCCAGCTGTTCAGCGAGCCCGGCGCCGGGTCGGATCTCGCCGCGGTGGCCACCCGCGCCGTACGGGACCGGGACGAGTGGGTCGTCAACGGCCAGAAGGTGTGGACCTCCGGCGCCCACGTCGCCCGGTTCGCGATCTTGCTCGCCCGCACCGACCCGGAGGTCCCCAAGCACAGCGGCCTCACGTACTTCGTGTGCGACATGACCGACCCCGGGGTCGACGTACGTCCCTTGCGACAGATCACCGGCGAGGCGGAGTTCAACGAGGTCTTCCTCACCGACGTCCGCATCCCCGACACCTACCGGCTCGGAGCCGAGGGCGAAGGCTGGAAGGTGGCCAACGCGACCCTCAACAACGAGCGCGTCGCCATCGGCGGCAACGCAGCCCGCGAGGGAGGGATGGTCGGCGTCGTCGCGAACACCTGGCGCGAGCACCCCGAACGACGTACGACGGAGCTGCATGACCGGCTGATGCGGCTCTGGGTCGAGGCTGAGGTGTCCCGGCTCACCGGGCAGCGGCTGCGGCAGAAGATCGCGCTCGGTCACCCCGGACCGGAGGGGTCGGCCATGAAGCTGACCTTCGCCCGGCTCGCGCAGCAGCTGAGCGGTCTCGAGGTCGAGCTGCTCGGCGAGGAAGCGCTGCGCTACAGCGACTGGACGATGGTCCGGTCCGAGCATGTCGACTTCACCGGCCGCGACGCCGGCTACCGCTACCTGCGCGCGAAGGGGAACTCGCTCGAGGGCGGCACCTCGGAGATCCTTCGCAACATCGTCGCCGAGCGGGTGCTGGGACTCCCCGCCGAACCCCGCGTCGACAAGGACATCGCGTGGAAGGACCTGCCCCGATGAACGACCTCAACCTGCTCGACACCGACGTCGAGGCCGACCTGCGCACGAGCGTGCGCCACCTCCTTGCTGACCGGTGCGACCCCGCCGCCGTCCTGGCGACCTTTGAAGGGGACCGGTCTCTGGTGGCCGGCCTCTGGAAGTCGCTCGCGGTCGAACTGGGCCTCGCCGGGCTACTCGTACCCGAGGACCGCGGCGGCTCCGGGGCCTCCGTCCGCGAGGCCGCAGTTGTGCTCGAGGAGCTCGGCCGCTCGGCCGCGCCGGTGCCCTTCCTCACCAGCGCGGTCGTCGCCACGACCGTCTTGCTGGGCTCTGAACCCGACCTGCACACCGACCTGCTGAGCTCGCTCGCTGCCGGGGACCACACCGCCGCGCTCGTGGTGCCGCTGTCCACGGCGCCGAACGCCCGGCTGTCAGACGTACGCCGCGGCGAGGACGGCCGGCTGACCGGCACGGTGACCAGCGTTGCCGGCGCGCTCGAGGCAGACATCCTGCTCGTGCCCGTCGCGGTTGCGGACGGCGTCGAGGTGGTCGCCGTACCCGCGATCGAGGCGAAGGTCGACCCGGTGGTGTCCCTCGACATGACCCGGCAGCTGGCGGACGTGACTCTCCACGGCGCGACCGGTGATCTGGTGGTCAAGGCCGCGGACGGTGAGGCCGCGGTACGCCGTGCCCTCGGTGCGGGCGCCGCGATGCTCGCCTCCGAGCAGGTCGGCGTCGCCCAGTGGTGCCTGACGACAACGGTGACCTACCTGAAGCAGCGCCGGCAGTTCGGCCGCGCCGTGGGCGGGTTCCAAGCCATCAAGCACCGGCTCGCGGACCTCTTCGTGGCGGTCGAGTCGGCCGCGGCCGCCGCGCGCTACGCAGCGGCGACGCTCGCCGAGCAGGACCCCGACACCGAGGTGGCCACGGCCATCGCGCAGGCGTACTGCGGGGAGGTCGCGGTGTACGCCGCCGAGGAGGCAGTGCAGCTCCATGCCGGCATCGGCATGACCTGGGAGCATCCGGCCCACCTCTACCTCAAGCGTGCGAAGACCGACCAGATCGCGTTCGGCACCTCTGGTGCCCATCGGGCGCGGCTAGCCGGACTGGTCGACCTGCCTGCGGCCGGGGCCTGAGGCGCGTCACCGCAGGAGGGCCGCGATCGCGGCCTGGGCCTTCTCCGGATCGGGAGGGTCGCCCGTGATGTGCGGCGTGTAGAGGAAGGACTCGCCGATCCGGACGACCAGATAGGCCAGGTCCGGGACCGGCAACGGCGGCTCCAGCGTGCCAGCGGCGATCTCCTGCTCCAGCAGGTCGGCGACGACGGCGATGGTTCGTCGCTGTACGGCGCTGCCGGCGCCGGTGAGCAGCTGCAGCGTGTTCTGCGGTTCAGCCGCCAGCTGGCGCCCCAGGGACGGGGTGTCGACGGCGCCGCGCAGGTAGTGACCTACGACGGCGGCGATCCGGGCACCACCGCTCCCGGATGCGGACGCGATGGCCGCATGCAGCGCCGGTTCGGCCATTGACCAGAACACCTCGACAAGCAGTGAGTTGCGGCTTCCCACCCAACGGAACAGGGTCGTCCGGCTGACCCCGAGCTCATCGGCGAGGGCGCTCATGTCCAGCCGTTGGCCCTCGACAATGCGTGTGCGCGCGAGCTCGAGCGCCTGTCTGGGCGACCCGGTGGGCCGCTCAGTGAGCCACTGCGGCAGGTCGGCGACGACGGACGGGATTGGCACGCCACCACCGTACACCGATCGTGCAACGACTCTCAATAATGTTTCATCCTGCAACATTTGAAGAAAGTGTTGCATTCGCCGCCGAGTGGTGGGATTCTCCTTGTCGTCAGCACAGCGTGTACGTCGCCCTAGCAAATTGGAGACCCGTCATGAACGATCTGGCCGTCGGCACAAGGGACGCGAACATCGCCGGGAACTGCGACTCCCGTTTCAAGGACCTGCATGACCTGCTCCTGGAGAACCTGACCTCCGGTGAAGAGCTGGGTGCCTCGATCGCCGTGACGGTGGACGGAGTGCCGGTCGTGGACATCTGGGGAGGGTGGGGAGATCCCGAATACGCCAGCCCCTGGCTGAGGGACACCATCACGAACATCTGGTCGAGCACCAAGACGGTGACTTCGCTGGCGGCGTTGATGCTCGTCGACCGCGGACTGCTCGACGTGAACGAGCCGGTGGCGACGTATTGGCCGGAGTTCGCGGCAGCCGGCAAGGAGTCGGTGCTCGTGCGGCACGTGCTCTCCCACATGTCCGGGGTCTCCGGGTGGGACCAGCCGATCACCACGGCCGACATGTACGACGTACCCGCATCGACGGCGCGACTAGCCACCCAGGCGCCGTGGTGGGAGCCCGGCACGGCGTCTGGGTACCACGCCCTCAACTACGGCCACCTGGTCGGGGAGCTCGTACGACGCGTCGATGGGCGCTCGCTCGGCCGGTTCGTCGCCGAGGAGATCGCTGGTCCGCTCGGCGCGGACTTTCACATCGGGCTGAGCGAGACGGACTTCGCGCGCGTGTCCAATGTCGTTCCGCCGCCGCCCCTGCCGATCGACATGGCGGCGCTGGACCCGGCCAGCGCGATGGTCAAGACCTTCACCGGCCCGGCGCCGGATGCGGCCGATTCGTGGACACCCGAATGGCGTCGAGCGGAGATCGGGGCCGTGAACGGTCACTCCAACGCGCGTGCGATGGCACGGATCCTGTCGGTGGTCGCGTGCGGTGGCGAGGTCGATGGGGTCCGGTTGCTCTCCCCGGAGACTGTCGGGCTGATCTTCGAGCAGCAGTCCGATGGAGTCGATCTCGTCCTCGGTCAACCACTCCGTTTCGGCATCGGGTACGGACTGCCGTCCCCCGCAGCAGTGCCGTTCATTCCCGAAGGGCGCATTGCGTTCTGGGGCGGCTGGGGCGGCTCCCAGGTCGTGATCGACACCGAACGGCGGGCAACCCTGGCCTACGTGATGAACAAGATGGGACCGGGCCTGCTCGGCTCGGAGCGGTCGGCTCAGTACGCCACGGCCTTCTTCTCGGCTCTCACCTGACGGCACCGCCTGCCTGATCTTTACTCATTCCAGAGAATGGTCAATACTCCGGGGTGTGCCACGCACTGACTTCGAGCGCATGCTGCGCGCAGCTGCCCTGCGCGTGACGCGCCCTCGGGTGGCGGTGCTGTCCGCAGTGCACGATCACCCGCACGCCGCGACTGACTCGATCATCGGCATCGTGCGCGGTGACCTCGGCGAGGTGTCACACCAGGCCGTGTACGACGTGCTTCGAGCGTTGACGGCTGCCGGACTGCTGCGGCGTATCCAGCCCTCGGGCTCGGTCGCACGCTACGAGGTCCGGGTGGGTGACAACCACCACCACGTCGTCTGCCGGTCTTGCGGTTTGATCGCCGACGTGGATTGCGCAGTGGGCGCCGCGCCATGCTTGGACGCGTCCGACGACCACGGCTTCGTGATCGAGGAGGCCGAGGTGACGTACTGGGCTCTGTGCCCCGAGTGTGTCGAAACAACCGAGACCGCGACGAGCGGCTCACTGCATCCGAACAGCCATCAGAAGCAAACAGCCAGATAGGAGCACGACCGACGTGTCTGAGCACGGCAGCGAAAGCGAGAACCCGGTAATTGACGCCCCGACCCCCGAGGCGAGTCGGCCCAGGTCGAACCAGGACTGGTGGCCCAACCAACTGAACCTGCAGGTGCTTCACCAGCACTCGCCCAGGGGCAACCCGCTGGACGAGGACTTCGACTACGCGGAGGAGTTCAAGACCCTCGACGTCGACGCCCTCAAGCGGGACGTCTTCGAAGTGATGACGACCTCACAGGAGTGGTGGCCGGCCGACTACGGCCACTACGGACCGCTGTTCATCCGGCTGAGCTGGCACGCCGCGGGCACGTACCGCATCGAGGACGGCCGGGGCGGCGCCGGCGACGGCGCCCAGCGCTTCGCCCCGCTCAACAGCTGGCCCGACAACGCGAACCTCGACAAGGCCCGCCGGCTGCTCTGGCCGATCAAGCAGAAGTACGGCCAGAAGGTCTCCTGGGCCGACTTGCTGGTCTTCGCCGGCAACTGTGCCATCGACTCGATGGGCCTGCCGACCTTCGGCTTCGGCTTCGGGCGAGAGGACGTCTGGGAACCGGAGGAGGTCTTCTGGGGATCGGAGGACACCTGGCTCGGGGACGAGCGGTACAGCGGAGACCGCGAGCTCTCCGGTCCGCTGGGTGCCGTGCAGATGGGCCTGATCTACGTGAACCCGGAGGGTCCCAACGGCAAGCCGGACCCGGTGGCCGCCGCGCGCGACATCCGGGAGACCTTCCGTCGGATGGCGATGAATGACGAGGAGACGGTGGCGCTCATCGCGGGCGGCCACACGTTCGGAAAGACCCACGGCGCAGGCAACCCGGACCTCGTGGGCCCCGAGCCCGAGGGTGCACCGCTCGAGGCGCAGGGCCTCGGCTGGCAGAACACCCACGGCAGTGGCAAGGGCAAGGACACGATCACAAGTGGCCTCGAGGGTGCGTGGACGCCCACCCCGATCACATGGGACAACAGCTTCTTCGAGACCCTCTTCGGGCACGAGTGGGAGCTCGCCGAGAGTCCTGCAGGCGCGAAGCAATGGAAGCCGAAGGACGGCGCCGCGGCAGACGCCGTACCCGACGCGCACGACCCCTCTGTCAGGCATGCCCCGATGATGGCTACGACGGACCTCGCGCTGCGGGAGGACCCGGTCTACGCGGAGATCTCGCGGCGCTTCATGGAGAACCCGGACCAGCTCGGGGATGCCTTCGCCCGGGCCTGGTACAAGCTCCTCCACCGCGACATGGGACCTGTCACCCGCTATCTCGGTCCGTGGGTTCCGGAGCCGCAGCCGTGGCAGGACCCCGTCCCTGCCGTGGATCACGACCTGATCGGCGACGAGGAGATTGCCTCCCTCAAGGCCAAGCTGCTCGACTCCGGCCTGACCATCCCGCAGCTGATCGGCACGGCGTGGGCGTCAGCGGCGAGCTTCCGCGGCACCGACAAGCGTGGTGGCGCCAACGGCGCACGGATCCGCCTGGAGCCGCAGCGGAGCTGGGAGGTCAACAACCCAGGTCTGCTAGACGGTGTGCTGCAGAAGCTCCAGCAGATCCAGCAGACCTTCAACGAGTCCGGCAGTGCGAAGGTGTCGCTCGCGGACCTGATCGTCCTGGGTGGTTGCGCAGGCGTCGAGCAGGCGGCCAAGCACGCCGGCCACGACGTCACGGTCCCGTTCACGCCCGGCCGTACTGATGCCTCGCAGGAGCAGACCGACGTCGAGTCGTTCGCGGTGCTCGAGCCGAGGGCGGACGGGTTCCGCAACTACCTCCGGGCCGGCGAGAAGCTCCAGCCGGAGACTCTGCTGCTGGACCGCGCCAACATGCTGGAGCTGAGTGCCCCGGAGATGACGGTCCTGGTCGGAGGCATGCGCGGGCTGAACGTGAACATTGGCCAGTCCCAGCACGGCGTCTTCACCGACAACGCTGAGACGCTGACCAACGACTTCTTCGTCAAGCTGCTCGACGACAGCACGGAGTGGAAGGCATCGGCCTCGGACGAGAACGTCTTCGAGGGTCGGGCTCGTGGCAAGGACGACGTCATCTGGACCGCCACGGCTGTCGACCTCGTCTTCGGGGCCAACTCCCAGCTGCGAGCCATCGCGGAGGTCTACGCGACCGAGGACTCGAAGGAGAAGTTCGTCCGCGACTTCGTCCGGGCGTGGGACAAGGTCATGAACCTCGATCGGTTCGACCTGGCCTGATCCCGACGTCCGGGTCGGCCGCAGCTCGGCCGACCTGGACGTCTTCCGGTCTCCGCTTCCGGATAGTCCGAGACGCTTCCGTCCCTTGGAGCCCTCCAAGGCAACGGGAACGTCTCGGACTATGCGTCCTGGCGGCGGGTACTACGTCACGAAACCTGCGTGTGGGGGCGCCGAGCGATCGGTCGGCGCGCCGGTGAGGCCGATGGTGCGATGAGCACCGTCGGCCAGGATCCTGATGCCCGTGGTTCCAACTCAGGCCGGCGAAGGGCTCGGGGAGGATGGCTGCCCGGCGCGCTGCCGATGCTCGTCACTGGACTCGCGCTGGGTCGGTGACGGGACGGGCGTGGACCGCACGTGGCCCCGCGGGCCGATCTGTGGAGTCTGTCCTGCGCGTGGTGCGTGCAGGACTCCATTGATCGGGTTGTCCGTGCAGGATCAAGCCCTGATGGGCTCGGCTGCTCTTCGGCGTGCGGAGTGCGGTCGCGACTGAGCGCTCGTCTCGGCTGACCGCTCGCTGCTCGACCACCTACGGGGTGGACCGGTCTCGGGTGGCGGGGCGGGTCCGAGGACCATCTTTGATCACGATCGGGACACCCGTCGTCTCGTACTGCTCCCAGACGGACTTGGCGCCCGCGTTGGCTGACTCGGGGAGGTCGTAGTACAGGTCCAGCACCGCACGTGCCGACGGGTCGTCGATGGTGGTCGCCTCCCAGACGACGTGCGTCCCGACGACGGTGATGGTGTGGGTCATGAACGCGCAGCAGGCGTTCTCACGAGCGGCGAGATCGCGAGCCCACGCCTCGATGCCGTCGTCGGCGCGCAGTCGCCAGGTGACGCGAGCACTCGTGCGCTCACGTGCCACGAAGGCGGTTTCGAACAAGCGGGCGTACTCCGCGACCCGCTCCTCGCCTGTGTCGGGCGCGCCGGTCATGTCACACACGACCGCGGGGGCTGCATCTTGGTCAGTCATCGAAGGTTCCTCCAGTCTCGTCCTCAAAGGGCTACGAGCAGACCGTAAACTCTGGACCATGGACCAGAGTCAAGAGTCGTTACTCAAGATCGGTGCGGTTGCGGAGCAGTCGGGGGTCAGCATCGACACCATCCGCTTCTACGAGAGACGCGGGTTGCTCAGCCCCGCCGGCCGACTGGCGTCGGGCTACCGCGTCTACCGAGAATCGACCATCACGCGGGTCCGGCTCGCAAAGCGGCTGCAGACACTCGGCATGACCCTCGAGGAGATCGCTGCGAGCGTGCGTGCCCACGACGAACCCGATGCGACGTGCGAGTCCGAACGATGGAGGCTGGAGATCGTCCGTGACCGGATCACGGCCAAGATGGAGGAGCTGACCGCCATCCAGGGAGCGCTCGAGTCAGTCCTGGCCAACTGCTCCGCCGGCAACTGCGAGCTCCGCGACGCATAACGTCTCGTGTTGAGACCAAAGTCGAGAGCCGCGCGACCTTGGGTCGATGTGCTGACCCACGTGTGCACTCTTCACTTGTGCGATGACAACGGAGCCGCTCGGACCTACCGCTCTCACGTCGCGCGCCCTGGGGCCTGACCTCGCGCGTGGCTTCATGCTCTTGTTCATCGCCCTGGCCAACTCGCACTACTTCCTGCCTGGGTCCTCCGTCCTCGGCGGCTACCCGCAGGACGGTTCGGCAGTCGACTCGGCCACCATCTGGCTGATCTCGAGCTTCGTCGACGGACGGGCGTTCCCGATGTTCGGGCTTCTGTTCGGGTACGGCGTCGCTCAGATCGTGCGGCGACAGGAGGGGTTGGGGCGGCGCGGCGTACGCAGGCTGTTGTGGCGACGCAGCCTGGTGCTGGTGATCGTGGGTGTCCTGCACGCGCTGCTGCTCTACGCCGGCGACATCCTGGCGGCGTACGGCGTGTTGCTGTTCCTGGGCGCGTGGGTGGTGCGTTGGAAGGACGGATGGCTGCTGCTGATCGCCTTCCTGTTCTTCGTGCTGGGAGCTCTCCCGAGTGGGGACTCCCTGAGCATCGCGAGCGACCAGCCGGACATCTCCATGCTTCCGCCGGACGTCGGCACCATGCTCGTCGCGCGGGCCGTTGCGTCGGCCTTCGTCTCCTTCCTTGGGCCCATTGGCTTCATGTGCCCGTTCGTGGTCGGCCTGTGGGCGGGGCGCCGGCGCATCCTGGAACAGCCGGAGCGCCACCGGAGGCTGCTGCGCGTCACAGCGTTTGCCGGGATCGGGGCAGCGGTGCTCGGTGCCCAACCGGTCTCGCTGATGCTCGCTGGCGTGAGGACCCCGGACCCGTCGACCCTCGAGCTGCTGGGCCCGCTGCACGACTCGAGCGGGGTCCTGGGCGGTTTCGGCTACGCCGCCCTGCTGGCACTCGTCGCGGTCAGGCTCCAGGCACGCCCACGGCCGGTGGTCGACGCACTGGCGGCCGTCGGGCAGCGCTCGATGACCTGCTACCTGGCCCAGTCGGTCGTGTGGGCCGTCGTCTTCACCCCGTTCCTGCTCGACCTCTCCGACAACCTCACCGTCACGACGACAGCGCTCCTCGCATGCCTGACGTGGCTGATCACGGTGGTACTGGCCGACTGGATGCGACGGACGGGACGTCGCGGGCCTTTCGAGGTGCTGGTCCGACGCGTCACGTATCGGCAGTCGCTGTTCCGCCTGAGTGCAGCCGCGCCGCCAGCTCTCGATCCAGGGCGGATTCCGCGATGATGGCCCGGTGCGAGCCATCATGTTCGAAAGTTTCAACGGACCCGTCGAGGTCCGGGACGTAGCCGACCCGGAGCCACCTCCGGGCGGGGTAGTTGTCGAAGTGCATGCCACGGGATTGTGTCGCAGCGACTGGCACGCATGGGCCGGTCACGACTCCGGGGTCGGACTGCCGCACGTGCCGGGCCACGAGCTGTGTGGCGTGATCACGGGCACGGGGGAGGGTGTCACCCGGTGGCGCGCCGGCGACAGGGTCACCGCACCCTTCGTCTGCGGTTGTGGGAGGTGCGAGTGGTGCCTGTCGGGGCAGTCGCAGGTCTGCCCCGACCAGACGCAGCCGGGCTTCACCCATTGGGGATCGTTCGCCGAGTACGTCGTACTTCATGCGGCCGACACCAACCTCGTGGAGGTGCCGCCTGGAGTCACGGACGGGGCCGCCGCCAGCCTGGGCTGCCGGTTCGCCACGTCGTACCGCGCGCTGACCGGACGGGCATCGGTCCGTGAGGGTGAGTGGCTCACGGTCGTCGGCGCGGGCGGAGTGGGGCTCAGCGCCGTGATGATCGGGGTTGCGCTGGGCGGCCGGGTGATCGCGGTCGACACCAACCCGCGCTCGCTGGAGCTCGCGGCCGAGCTTGGAGCCGAGCAGACGGTGCTGGCCGCTTCCGCCGGAGGGGCGGCCGATGTTCCGCAAGCGATCCACGACCTGACAGGTGGCGGCAGCCACGTCGCCGTTGACGCCGTCGGCTCGAACAGCACCTGCTCCGACAGCATCCTCTCGCTGCGTAGACGTGGCAGGCATGTCCAGGTCGGGCTGCTCCCTTCCGTCGAGGGGATGCCGTCGGTGCCCATGGAACGTGTGATCGCCTGGGAGCTCGACGTGCTCGGCAGCCATGGCATGTCCAGCAGCGACTATCCAGCGCTTCTCGCCCTCGTGGAGGGCGGGTCGCTTGCCCCGGAGGACCTGGTCGGCCGGGTCGTCGACCTCGACGAGGCCGCGGGCTTGCTGCCTCTGATGGGTTCCGCCTCGCCGGTCGGCATGACCATGCTCGACCCGCGCATGTGAGAGGTGCGGCGCATGTCACGTGAGCCTGAGTTGCAGTATTCAATCGTGCCCAATACAGTTGTGCACATGACTCCTCTCTACACGACCACAGCAGTTGCCACCGGCGATGGCCGCAACGGCCACGTCGAGACCATCGACGGCATCCTCGCCGCTCCCGTGCGGGCTCCCAAGGAGCTCGGCGGCCAGGGCGGCGCCACCAACCCCGAGCAGCTCTTCGCCGCCGGCTACGCCGCGTGCTTCCACTCCGCGCTGAAGCTGGTGGCCGGCAAGGCCAAGGTCGACACCTCCGACTCCGAGGTCGTCGCCGACATCTCCCTCGGCATGCTCGAGACCGGCGGGTTCGGCCTGACCGCGCACCTCGAGGTCAGCCTGCCCGCGGTGGACAAGGAGACCGCCGAGCAGGTCGTCGCCCAGGCCCACCAGGTCTGCCCCTACTCCAACGCCACCCGCGGCAACATGGACGTCACCCTCAGCGTCGCCTGAGCACTGCTCGCGGACGCGACGACCCCAGTCCGTTTTCACGATGTCGAAGTCGGGCCTCAGTAGTCGAACAACAGATGCTCCTCCAACCTCCGTTCGTCGAGCGACTCTGCTGGCTCTGGGACCCACGCCGGCACGTGTCTGCCGGACAAGTATCGGACAGACGAACGGCCGAACATGCGCGAGACCACTTCGGCGGTGTACCGGTTCTTCCAGTAGTCGCCGTGGCCGTAGGGAGCCATGTCCAGTCGGTTGCCGGCGCGCCAGCGGTCAACTGGGCCGCCCTTCAGCCCGATCGCACGGGGGAGCACTGGGCTCGTCCACTGGTCGGTTCTGAGCGTCTGTCCGAGAGGAAAGGTGAACCGGAGGACCCAGTCGTGTCCCGAGTACATGACCACTTCCACCGGTCTCCCGTAAGCCGCCTCGAGGCGAGCGAAGTACTCCTGGTCGACCACCTCGTGCTCCGGGACAGCGCCCGCCATCAAGACGCAACCCAAGACCTCGGGAGCCTGCTTGTGTCTCCTCAACTGCCGGATCGTCTCGAGTGCCACGCGAGAGCCCAGCGAGTGCGCCACGAGCACTACTTCTCTGAGGCCACCACCCTGTGACCACCCGGCCAGCGAGTCACCAAGGATTTCACCCGCCTTGGTGGCTCGGCCGATCTGAAATGAATAGGTTGGCGCCGAAAGCAGTTTCGGCCCGAAGTCCCCGGGCCAGTGCACAACGAACACATCTTCTAGCCACGTGATCGGCAAGTCAGGTGTTCGCGCAAGGTGGGACAGCATTTTCGTATAGCTCGTCCAGGCAGCCTTCCGATTATTCGCATAGCCATGGATGAACAGGATTACCCGACGGTGCCGTTCCGGATAGCCCTTGACGACGACGGATTCGCTGAATCCGCCGCGGCCATTGCGGAGATTGATCTGACCAACCCGTCCGTGACGTGGGGTCGCCACTTTATCGCCGGAATCGCTCGACCACGGCCGTCAGGTCGCGCGAGAGCCAGGAGAAGAAGGTCCCCGGGACAGCGCACATCGCCCAGATGAAAATCGCAGTGAACCCGGTGGTACCAGTCATCTCCACCGCCACCACTCCCAGGAGGGCACAGACCGCGCCCGCAACTGCACGAATGAACCATCTCCATCGATGGCCAACTATGACCTGCAGGGCGTCCAGCCCGCGTTGGACTCGTTCGCTGACGATCGCCTGGTTGCGCACGTATTGGGCATCCACCTGGGGCGCTTCTGGGGTCTGAGCATTCGACACGATGTATCCGAGCTCGGCTGCCGCGCCCTGGCCGGCGAAGCACTCAAGGAGTTGGCGGTTCGATGCGGGCTTCGTCACGGCTGTCTCGACCGCTCCGCCTATCTGGCCCATCAACTGCTCGAGTGGCAGGTCGAAGAAGTAGCGAGCGTCCCGTCGGGGATATCCCTTCAAACGCTGGTGTTCGGACTGCTTGACCTCGCGGGTCAACCACACCTCTCCGAATCCGCGTTCCAGCTGAGTCCAGGCCTCTCGGAAGTTCGCCTCCTTGACAGCATCGTCTGGGGGGCCGTTCGAACCGCCGCTCGGAGACGTTGCAGCGCCCGGAGATTTTTCCGCGCCGCCATCAGTGCGCATCACTCCTTCGCGGAGGTATTCCCGAAGCTCGAAGAGATGGAAGACGCCACGGACACCGGTCAGACGCTTGAACACCTCCACCAGTGCCGCCGCCAGAACGCCGGTCGCAAACGCGATTCTTAGCGCCGACCACAAGAGGTCCGCTGTACCGGGAGCAGTGGCGGACGGTATTCCGAAGCCAGTGGCCGGTGATACGTCGATGACCGTCATGAATAGCAGGACAAGCGCGAGGACCACGACATAGAAGAATCCCATAGCCCAACGGCCGAACCTGCCGGCAAACCGAAGTAGTCCTCGCATTTTGACTCCTACGCAGAAGCGGCCAATTGCTGAGCCTGCGCCGACTCTAGTGATGTTGACGCGATCGGGGAGTCATCTAATGACCATTCCTGTCGAATTGCAGTCAACACTCTGGGCGACGCGAACCCATTGCCGCATTCATACGAATATGCGTAGCGTCGTGGCAGCGCTCTGGTCTAGGGCGCGGTTCCGAGGGTTCGCGCTTGCGGAACTGCCGCAGCGGTCACGCGTCCAGCTGCAGCAGCACCTTCCCGCTGGCGTTGCGGATCTCGACCGACTCGATGTCCTCGCGGCTGGCAGCAGTGCCGGCCGAGAGCTCCATCGTCTTTCCTTCGACCGAACGCCACGTGCCCACCTGCTCGTCATGTCCGTCGCGGGTATGCACGTACAGCCCGTACGTCGGCGCGGTGGGCAGCGGGTCATCGACCCACTTCGAGTCGTAGGTGCAGGTGAGGCCGAGCTTGGTCCCCCAACCGACCTGCTCAAGGGTGATGCTCGCCTTCACCGGCACGTCGCCAATCGGGGCCATCGTCTGGGACGCGGGCCCAGGAGGGGTGGCGGTCGGGATGGCAATCGGAGGCCTCGGGTCGTCCGTGAACTGCGACACGGCCAGGGGAACGGTCACGGCGGCCACCACGGCGGCCGCGGCCAACGCCACGGTCGCGATGCTCCGCCGGAACCGCGTCCGTCGTACTTCGCGGGCCAGCGCCGGCAGCAGGGTGTCCGGGACCGGCTCGTCCACCAGGTGGTCCTCGAGGTCGCTCGCGTCGACGCGGCCGAGCAGGCCAGGGAGCCCGGCCAGCTCGCCGACCGCGCGCGTGCACTCGTCGCAGCCGGGAAGATGCCGCTCGAACTCGAGCCTCTCCGCCGGCGACAGGGCACCCAGCACGTAGGCCCCGTCATCATGGGCAAACTGACAGCTCATGCGCTCACCCCCATCTCTTCCAAAGCCAGCTTCAACGCGCGCAGCGCGTAGTGGGTGCGCGACTTGACGGTGCCCGGCGGGACGCCGAGCCGCCGCGATGCCTCAGCGACCGACCGGCCGCGGTAGTAGCACTCGAGGAGGACTGCCTTGTGCTCGGGCGAGAGCTGCGTCACCGCCTCGGCGACCACCCACGACATCAGCATCTGGTCGCTCTGGTCGTCTGCGTCGCCGTGCTCCGGCACGTCGGCGACGTACAGCTCACTCCGGGACCGACTGGTGCGCCACTCGTCGATCACGATGTTCCTCGCGACGGTGAACAGCCAGGCGCGGACTGCGGACGGGGAGCGGTCGAGGATTGCGCGGTTCCGCCACGCGCGCAGCATCGTCTCCTGTACGACGTCCTCGGCCCGACCACGGTCGTTGGCGACCAGGCGCAGGCAGAAGCGCCACAGCGTGGCGGCGTACTCGTCATGCAGCTGCTGCATGAGCGCGACCTCGTTGTCAGACATTCCCACCTCCTCCTCGTGATACGTGCTGATGACCGTGTCGGTTCAACGCTCACCGGATGAAGTCCCGGCTGAGGTCCCGGATGAGGACTCAGTCTGGCCTGCTGGCCCGTACGCCGCGAGGAACTTGTCGCGGAAGGCGTCCATCTGCCAGACCGGGCCGCCGGACGGGGGCTTCAAGCCTTCGTGCCAGCCCCAGCTGTCGATCCGGTCGAGTACGGCCGGGTCGCGGGCGATGATCGAGATCGGTACGTCGTGACCGGGGTCGTCTCCCGAAACGATCGTGGCCGGCTGGTGGTCGCCGAGGAGGACCACGACCAGGTCGTCGTCGCCGTACGTGCGCATGAACTCGAGGAAGGCGCTCAGTGAGTACTCGATGGAGTCGCCGTACGCCGCCTGCACTCGTGTGGGTGATGGCCAGATGTCCTTCTCCGAGGGCAGCTGCTCAACCATCCCGTCGAACACGGAACCGTCGCCCACTGATGCCTGGGGCACCATCCGCGGTGTGCGTGACCACGGGGCGTGGCTGCTGATCAGGTCGATCTCCGCCATCACCGGCCGGCGATCTGTGCGCGCGAGCTCGAGACGGTGAAACGCGTCGAGGGTGTACTGGTCGGGCATCGTGGGATAACCGAACCGCGGACCCTCATAGCCGACGTTGCGCGAGTCATAGATGTGGTCGTAGTCGTAGAACTTGCCCTCCGGCCAGTCACGGGTGTTCGCCGGGACGTCGCCCACGGTGCGCCAGCCGGCTCGACCGAACGCCTGGCTCAGCGTGTGCCGACTGCTCTTCATGAGGACGTCGTACCGCTGCTGACTGTCGACCCACAGGCCGGACTGGAGCGTCGAGTGCGCGAGCCAGCTGATGGCACCGAACGTTGGCGAGGTCATGAACGCGCTGCGGCTGGAGAAGCCGGCGCTGTTGAGCTGCTTCGTGCCCGAGGCCAACACCTCGTTGACGCCGGGTGCGAAGGAGGACCCTTCAAGCGCGACCCGGCCGTAGCTCTCGACGAACACGAACAGGACGTCCTTGCCCCGCAGCCCGGTCAGCAGGTCGTCCGCGGGCACGCGGCTCAGTGGGTCCACCTCCGCAGCCTCGGCGAACCGACGCTGGTCGCGCAGATCGGACGGGATGTCGCTGACCTTCTGGTGGACATAGCCTGCGGCGTCGCTCGACGCGAGCGGCGTCCCGCCGCCGCGCACGTCCAGCACGGCGAGCACCAGCCAGACCGCGGCAAGCGCGGCCACGATCCGGGCCGAGGGCCTCCGGTGCTGGGCTGCCAGGCGCGTGAGCCTTGACACCGCAAGCGGTGTCAGCGCCAACAGCGCAACGCAGACCAGTCCCATTGCCACGAGGAGCACCGTGCCGAACCCCTTGCCGAAGGAGTCCCGCAGAAGCTCGACGAGCGAACCTGCATAGCGCCAGTCGACCGCCACGTCGAAGGGGCGGTTGAGGGCTTCGAAGAAGCTGATGTCGAGGAGCTTCACGACAGCGACCACGCCCAGCACGACCCCCATCGCGAGAGCCAGCAGGGCACGCACCCGCCCGAGGCGCGGCGGCAGCGCGAGTACGACGCCGAGGAACACCAGGGCCTCGATCGGCAGCCGAAGGAACGTCGTCGGCGCGAGATCCTGGACCCGGTGGGGAGCGGTGAGAGCGAGAAGCACCAGGAGCGCAGCCAGGGTGGTGAGAACCCAGGTCCCGGCGCTGCGCGCCCCTGACGGCGTCCTCATGCTGCGACACCTTCAACGCTGTGCTGAGCCACCGCGCGGTCCCGTGCCGGCGCGGCAGTCCTGACCTGCGTCGTTTCTGGGGTGGTTTCTGGGACCGTTTCCTGTGCCGGTACGACGTGCTGGCGCCACAACCACCACACCTCACGCCCGAACGACTCGGCCAGCAAACCCAGGGAAAGTCCAAGAGCGGCTCCCGAGACTGCCGCCGGCAGCACCCCGGCGGCGGTGACCGTGAGCACGACGCCCTGCGTGGCCGCGACCACCTTGCCCCAGTAGCGCGCGGGTGCCTCCCCGCGCATCCAGGGCAACGGCAGCACGGAGAACAGCCGGAGGTAGCGGGCCGCTCCGATGAGCAGCACCCACGGGCCGACTGAGCTGGCGACAAAGATGCTGAGCACCAGGATCAGCAGCGCGTCGACCTCCATGTCGAACCTCGCCCCGAGCTCGGAGGAGGTGCCCGTCCGGCGCGCCACCTGTCCGTCCACCCCGTCGAGCACCAGGGCCACCGCTGTCATCGCGACGAGTGTCCACACCAGCTCCTGGCTGAGGCGGCTGTTGCCGATCGAGTCGGCCGTCAGTGCCGCCACCCCACCGACGAGCGTGGCGCGGAACAGAGTCACGAGGTCCGCCGGCCCGAGGGTGCTCGATCCTCGTCTCGCCAGTCCCGAGGTGAGGCACACCGTCGTCACCAACCCACAGCCGATGCCCACGATCCATCCCGCAAGGTCGAGGCCCACGACTGCGTGCAGTCCGGCGAGTACGCCGAGCTGCCAGACCAAGCCTGCCTGGGGGCCACGTTGAACCATGCGCACGGTCTCTCCGTTCATCAGGTCACTAGGTTGGTACATGTCTGTTCCTACGAGGAAGTCACTGCTCCGGTTCACCCGGAGCCGGATGGGGTGGGTAGATGTCGCAGGAAGCTTCGGCGTTCTGGCTTCGGGAACCCGGAGCCGGCGAGATCCGGCCCGTTGAGCTGACCGCGCGCGGCCGCGACGACGTGCTGGTCCGCACCCTCCGGTCCGGTGTCAGCCGCGGCACCGAGTCGCTGGTGTTCACCGGGCGCGTTCCGGCCAGCCAGTACGACGTCATGCGGGCTCCCTTTCAGGAGGGGGACTTTCCGGGACCGGTGAAGTACGGCTACCTCAACGTGGGGATGGTCGAGGAGGGTCCGGACGAGCTGGTCGGTCGCGCGGTGTTCTGCCTGCATCCACACCAGACGAGCTACGTCGTGCCGGCCTCGGCCGTGACCGTCGTACCTCCGGACGTGCCCGTCGAGCGGGCCGTGCTCACGGGGATCGTCGAGACGGCCGTGAACGCGCTCTGGGATGCCGCACCGCTGGTCGGCGACCGGGTGGCTGTGGTCGGGGCAGGCACGCTCGGCTGCTGCGTGGCCCGGCTGCTCGCACGCATCCCCGGAGTCTCGGTCACGCTGGTCGACATCGACCCCGCTCGCGCGGACATCGCGTCGGCGCTGGACGTGGACTTCGCCCCTCCCGGGCAGGCACCTGGTGGTCGCGACCTGGTCGTGCACACGAGCGCCACCTCCGCCGGCCTCCAGCAGTCCCTGGAGCTGCTCGCGCCCGAGGGCACGGTCATCGAGCTCAGCTGGTACGGCGATGACGAGACGACCCTTCGGCTCGGCGGATCCTTCCACTCGGGTCGCCTCGCGGTCCGCGCCAGCCAGGTCGGCACAGTCTCCTCCGCACGACGCGGGCGTCGTACTCATGCCGACCGGCTCACGCTGGCTCTCGACCTGCTGCGGGACCAGGCCTTCGATGCTTTGCTGACGGGCGAGTCCCCCTTCGAGACATTGCCCGACGTCATGCCGCGGCTGGCGTCCGGCGACCTGCCGGCGTTGTGCCACTCGCTGACGTATGGGTACCAGCCAACAAAGCGCGCGCCCACAACAACCGGGCACACAGAGAACGGGGAGATGCCGTGTTCAGCGTGACGGTCCGCGACCACATGATGGTCGCGCACAGCTTTCGCGGCGAGGTCTTCGGCCCCGCGCAGCGGCTGCACGGAGCCACGTTCGTGGTGGATGCGACCTTCCGCGGCGAATCCCTGGACGAGGAAGGGATCCTGGTCGACATCGGGCGCGCAACCGAGGTGCTCGGCGCAGTCGTGTCGGACCTGAGCTACCGCAACCTCGACGACGAGCCGGTGTTCGCAGGCACCAACACCACCACCGAGGTGCTCGCGAAGCACGTGGCCGACCGGCTTTTCGAGCGGCTCACCGAAGGGGCTCTCGGTCCGTCCGCGCGCAACGTCACCGGCATCGTCGTCACCCTCCACGAGTCCCATGTCGCGTGGGCCAGCTACGAGTTGGTCCTATGAACCCGGCTGCGAACCCGACTGCGAACCCGACTGTGAACTCGGCAGGGACGGTGCACGTGGTGGTGCCGTCCAGTTTCGACGACCCGCTGCGGCCGAGCGGCGGCAACACCTACGACCGGCGGGTCTGCCAGGGACTGAGTGCCGCCGGCTGGTCGGTGCGGACACGACCTGTCACAGGGGCCTGGCCGCAGGCGGACGAGGCGGACCGTTGCGCCCTCGACGAGGTCCTTGGCTCGCTTCCCGACGGCTCCGTCGTGCTGGTCGACGGTCTCGTCGCCTCCGCCAACCCGGAGCTCATGGTGCCGGCATCACGGCGACTGCGGCTGGTGGTCCTGCTCCACATGCCGCTCGGGCACCAGGCCTTTGGAAACAGCTCGCGCGAGCACGAGTGCGCGGTGCTGTCGGCCGCGGCCGCCGTCGTCACCACCAGCAGGTGGTGCCGGGCGTGGGTGCTGGAGGCGTACCGGCTCGACCCGACGCGCGTGTGGGTGGCCGAGCCGGGGGTGGACGACGCGGACCGGGCGAACGGCAGTGACCGTGGAGGCAACTTCTTGTGCGTGGCCTCGGTGACCCCGGCCAAGGGGTACGACGTCTTGTTGGCCGCGTTGACGCAGGTCGCGGACCTCGAGTGGCGTTGCCAGTGCGTCGGTGCCCTCGACCGGGCACCGGACTTCGTCGCGGAGCTCGGCCGCAGAGCTGACGCGGCCGGCGTGGCCGACCGGATGGTGGTAGGTGGACCACGCACCGGAGCCGCGCTCGATGCGTCGTACGCCGCGGCCGACGCGCTCGTGCTTGCCAGCCGCGCCGAGACCTACGGCATGGTCGTCACCGAGGCGCTGGCACGTGGGTTGCCGGTGCTGGCCTCAGACGTGGGCGGGGTCTCCGAGGCGCTCGGCCGCGCCCCGGACGGGACCCGGCCAGGTCTGCTCATGCCGGCCGGCGATGTCGAATCACTCGCCGCGTCGCTGCGCCGATGGCTGTCCGACGCCGACCTACGCGAGTCGCTTCGGGAGGCCGCGAGGCAGCGTCGCATCGGGCTGACCAGCTGGTCGGAGACGACCGACCGGATCGCCCGCGTCCTGATGGAGGTCGCGGCATGACGCCGGGGTCGTGGCGCTCGATGCGCCTGCTCGCGAGTCTGATGGTGCTGGGTGCGGTGCTGTGGTGGACCGGAGCGGACCCCTTTGTCGACGGATTCCGCTCACTGGACGGTGGCACCCTCGCCCTCGGTGCCGCGATCGCCGTACCCACCACTGTCGCGTGCGCCGTGCGTTGGCACCTCGTCGCCCGCGGCCTCGGCGTAGGGGTCGGCGTGGCTCCGGCAGTGGCTTCCTACTACCGCTCCCAGTTCCTGAACACGACTCTGCCTGCTGGAATCTTGGGTGATGTGCACCGCGGGCTGCAACACGGCCGGGCTACGGGAGACGCGGGCCTCGGGCTGCGCTCTGTCGCGTGGGAGCGGGTCGCCGGCCAGGTTGTCCAGGCAGCCATCGCCGTCGTGGTCCTGCTGCTGCTCCCGTCGCCGGTGCACATCTCCGCGCATACCTTGCTCGGCGTACTTCTCGTGGTGGTCCTGACTGCGCTGGTGCTCCGGAACGGCCTGCCGACGGACGGGTCGTCACGGGTGACGCGGGTACTGCGCGCGGCACGCGAGGACCTCCGCCACGGCGTCCTGTCCCGGCGAGCCTGGCCCGGGGTGGTGCTCGCATCGACGGTGGCCCTGGCCGGTCACGTCGCGACGTACGTCGTGGCAGCACGGGCTGTCGGCGTCACAACATCGCCCGCCCGGTTGCTCCCGCTCGTGCTGCTGGTGCTGCTCGCGATGGCGATTCCGCTCAACATCGCCGGCTGGGGGCCGCGCGAGGGGATGGCCGCCTGGGCGTTCGCCGCCGCGGGCCTTGGCGCCGGCGAGGGGGTCGCGACAGCAGTGGCGTACGGCGCCATGGTGACGGTGGCGAGCCTGCCGGGTGCCGTCGTGCTGATCGTCACCTCGCTGCGCGGTCGCGAGGTGCGACGCACGTTCGCCGCGCCGTCGATGCTCCCGCAGCTGGCCCAAGGAGGTGTGTCGCGTGGCTGAGTCGGATCGGCGCCCGTACACGATCCTGAGCTGCGGCATGTCGCTGGACGGCTACCTCGACGCCGCCACGCCAGACCGGCTGGTGCTGTCCAACGATGCAGACCTCGAGCGGGTCGACGCTGTCCGAGCGGGCTGCGACGCGATCCTCGTAGGCGCTGCCACGATCCGCAACGACAACCCGCGACTGGTGGTGCGCAAGCCCTCCCTCCGCCAGGAGCGCCTCGCACGCGGCTGCCGGGAGACACCGATGAAGGTGACGCTGACCGAGGGCGCAGACCTGGACGCTTGCTGCAACTTCTTCTCGACCGGCGACAGCGAGAAGCTGGTCTACTGCTCGAGCCAGGCCGTTGCGGACGCGCGTAGCCGGCTCGACACCGTGGCGACCGTCATTGACGGCGGCCAGCCCGTGGACCTGCAGCGGATGATGGCGGACCTGCACGACCGAGGTGTCCGGAGACTGATGGTCGAAGGCGGCGGCAAGGTGCACACCCAGTTCCTGACCGCCGATCTCGCCGACGAGCTGCACCTGGTCGTCGCCCCGTTCTTCGTCGGGAACTCACGAGCGCCCCGGTTCGTCGGGGACGGGGCGTTCCCGTGGAACGCCGAACGCCGGGCTCATCTAGCCGAGACCCGCCAGATCGGAGACGTGGTGCTGCTGCGCTACGCGTTGTCGTCACGGTTCGCCGCGACCTGTTGAGAAGGAGCACATCTTGTCGTCACACGTCACCTCCGCCACGATCCGCGGACAGGTCCTGCTGCCGTTGCGCTTCGACGACGGCTACGTCACCGAAGCGCGCGTCTTCACCTTCGACGGGCTCAGCGACGGTCGCGAGCACGTGGCACTCGCACTCGGCCAGTGCGCCACGATCCACACCAGCGACCCGGAAGCGGTCCCGCTGGTGCGGCTGCACAGCGAGTGCCTGACCGGAGACGTCCTCGGCAGCCAGCGCTGCGACTGCGGTCCGCAGCTGCGAGAAGCGGTCGAGAGCATCTCCGAGGCCAGTGGGTACCTGCTGTACCTCCGGCAGGAGGGCCGCGGCATCGGCCTGTACAACAAGCTCGACGCATATGCGCTGCAGGACACCGGCCTGGACACCTACGAGGCGAACCTGGCACTGGGCTTCGCTGAGGACGAGCGGGACTACACCGTCGCCGCCCAGATGCTGCTGGCACTCGGCGTGGACCAGCTGGACCTGCTCACGAACAACCCGGACAAGGTCGCGCAGCTGCAGGACGCGGGGATCCGGGTGAACCGGCAGGTGCCGACCGGGGTGCACTTGTCTCCGGCCAACGGCCGTTACCTGGCGGCCAAGGCGTGGCAGGGCCACGCGTTGGGCGTCGTTCACTGACCTCGCGGCTCGGCGGCGACCGGCGCCGGGCCCGTCGCCGTGAGCATTGCGGGCTCTGGCAGCCGTGAGACGACCAGCCCGCTCACGAGCAGCAGCCCGGCGAGCACGGAGAGGGACACGACGAACGACTCCGACGGAGTGCGGGTGAGGCTCATCAGGTAGACGATCACCACAGACGCCTGCCCGAAGAGCTGGATCAGGCCGTTGGACGTGCCCTCCGGCACGGGAGCGGTGACCTCGGCGGCGTACTGCATCCCGATCGGCAACGCGCTGATCATGAAGAAGCCGAGGAGGAACGCCGCGGCGTTCAGCGCCGCGAGCGAGTCGGCGAACGTCAACCACAGCAGGGCGGGTGCCGACACGACAAAGGCCACAGTCAGGAAGGGCACGCGCCGGTGGAACCGGTCAGAGAGGGTCGAGAGCACGACTGCCCCGATGAGACCGCCGAGTAGCAGCAGAGCGCCCAGGTTGCCGGCGTCGCCAGAGGAGAACCCGCGTGGTCTGACGATCTCCTCCACCCAGGTGGACAGGCCGTTGAAGACGCCCATGGCCACGAAGGCGATCACCAGGAACGTCACGAACGGTCTGACGCTCATCGCCTGGCGCAAGCCGACAAGTGTGGGAGTCGGAGAGCTGACCGCCTCGAGATCGGGAGGGGTCGGGGGCCGGTCGCGGGCGACCAGCACGAAGACAACCCCGGCCACCAACGCGCATCCGCCGTAGATCAGCTGGACCTCCGAGATCGACATCGACTTGACCAGGGAAGGAGTCAGCGCCATTCCGAGGCCCGCACCGATGAGGTTCGCCAGGGTGATCAGGCTGACGGCGGTCGCGCGCTGCGAGCGAGGGAACCATTGCGAGGACAACGTGGTCCACGCATTGAGCAGGAAGGGCTGGGCGATCGCAGCACCCACCGTGGCGACCAGTGCGAGCGCGAAGTGTGGACCGACGAGTCCGCGCGCTACCCCGGAGACCCCCGCCAGGAGCGCTCCGAGTCCCGAAGCGAACCGGAACCCCCGGCTGACGATGAGGTGTGAGGCGATGAAGGAGAACGGCAGGTAGGCGACCATGAAGGACATCGCGAGAGCGCCGATGGCCGCGCTGGAGACTCCGTAGTACCCCTGCGCCAGACTCGAGATCGGTGCGTAGCTGATCCAGAGCACCTGGATCGTCAGGTTGACGGCCATGAACGCGGCGAGCACCACCCATCGGTACTCATACACACGCACGCGATCCGGCATGACCGTCAGACCTCTCCGGGAACCCGGCTGCTCGGGGCGTGTGACTCTATCGCCCGGCTGCTCCCGGGGGTTGGAGTTCGCGGGGTAGGGCACTCCCCAGCCCACGAGCTGCTCAGTGCCGAGGTCCTTCTCAGTCGGGACCACCGACCCTAGGCGGCGGCATGCCTGGCTGCCTAGCGTCTACACAAGGCAGAGCATCTGCCGCAACGGACGGAGTCGTCATGATCGAGGAAGACGTGATCACCGAGCTCACCTCGGAGCAGTGCTGGGAGATGTTGCGTTCCGAGGAGTTGGGGAGGCTCGCCTTCCGTCTCGTCGATGAGGTCCACATCACCCCGGTCAACTACGCAGTCGACGGCGAGGCTCTGCTGTTCCGGACGGCTGAGGGCAGCAAGCTCCTGGGTGTCGTCATGGGGTCCGACGTGGCCTTCGAGATCGACCGCTACAGCGAAGACACCGCACGCAGTGTCGTGATCCGTGGCAGGGCCCGGCTGCTGCCGGAGGACGAAGCGCACCGTGCCGAGAACACGCGGCTGAGGTCGTGGGTTCCGACCTCGAAGTACAACGTCGTGGAGATCGCGCCTGCCGTCGTGTCCGGTCGTGAGTTCTCGCTGTCACGCCCGTGGTTGCATCTGCGCCTCGAAGAGTCGTGATCACTCCACGAGGAGCGTGACGACGCAGCGCATCCAGTGGTCGAGGACGGAGCCCGGGCGTCGCGTCGTCAATCCCGACAGGCGTCGTTGATTGCCTGGATGTGCCGGGCGTCCGTGCCGCAGCAGCCACCCAGGACGGTGAGATGCGGCAGGGCCTGCCGCAAGTCGGCGTAACGAGCGCCGAGGTCCGTTGGATCACCAGCGTCGAGCGTTTCAGCCGCGTCGAGCTCCTCGTGGCTCATGGTCGAGGCGTTGGCACGCAGCGCACGGATGCGCGACAGCTGGTCGTTGCCCGCGAGCAGTGTGTCGTCGATGTGCGTCGGGTGAGCGCAGTTGACCATGTAGTACGCCGGGGCGGCACCGGTCTCGGCATCAGTGGTCTCGATGGCCCCAGCCAGCGACTCGCCAGAAGGAAGGCGGCCATCGGTCTCGGCCGTGAACGAGACGACGCTTGGAATCCCGGCTGCAGCCGCCGCACGCGCAAACCCGATCGCCTCGCCGGTATGGGTCATCGTCATCGCCGTGACCAGATCGGCGCCGGAGCCGGCGAAGACACCGACCTGCTCCGCGTGGTAGCTCTCCGCCTCATCCGGCGTCAGCAGGGAGTCGGGGTGGTATCCGTCTCCGCGCGGGCCGACACAGCCGCTCACCACTACCGGCAGCTGCGGGGTCTGGTGCGTCTCGCGCAGCTCGAGCAACAGGTCCACGGCCGCCCGATTCGCTGCAGCGAGCGCCTCCGCCGAGTAGCCGAGCCGCTCGCCCCAGTCGCGGCTGGCCCGCCAGGTCGCGGACTCGAGAACGATGCCTCGCCCGGCGTCGGCCGCGATGGCGAGGTACGACTCGAAGTAGCGGCGCAGGACGTCGCGCCCCTCCTTGTCGGCGAGCAACACGAACGCGGCGAAGTCAGGCAGTTCGAACCCGTCGTGGAAGATCAACGTCGTCTCGAGGCCGCCATCGGTGAGGAAGATCCGGTCGGCGAGCTGGGGGAGCGGCGTGCCGTGGGTCATGTGAGCTCCTTCTCGTGGTCACCGGGCGTCACGGCTCAGGATGAACCGTCTCCACCTCGCTGTCACGTCGGCGGGTTCGCCGCCTGGGGTCGAGGGATGCCTTACTATTGGACACGCACCACACTCCGCTGTGCGGCTCGTGCAGCTACGACTTCATCTCGGCGGACGGTGTCTCGGTCATCGACTGATGGTCGTGGGTTCCACGCCGTAGGCGGGCCGTCGGGCCCGACGCGTTGATCTGTTGCAGATCCGTGGGGCTGATCTTGCATTCGCGGAGTAGCCAATCAGGCCCGCTCCGCACGTGACGGGTACTCCGGAGGAGGAGTCTGTGGCCCGACGAGGCACGCGGCAGTCGCGCGCTCGCCGTACACCTGCGCGCAACAAGCGACGCGTTCGCGACCTCGACAACGAGGGCATCATTCCCGTGCTCGCCCGTGCCGTGCGCGAGATCGAGACGGCCGTCCAGCGCGGCGCCGCCATGTCGGTGCGCACGAAGTTCCAGGTCGTCGCGCTGCTGGTGCGCGAGGAGCGCGCCCGAGTCAAGACGGACGAGGCCAGCAGCGATGCCCACCGCGCGGCGGAGCTCAAACGCCTCGACGGCATCGCCACGATCCTGGCGAAGACCGCAGCCCGCGACACCTCGCTCCTCTCACTGCTCGCCGAGGACGCCGTGGTCTCCGACGCCGCCCGGTCACTCAAGCGCGAGATGCTGCGTACCGCCGGTGTCGACGCACCGGAAGAGCCCCCGCCCACGGATCCGGCGGACGCCTCCGCCACCCCCGAGCGCCGGGTCGTGCCTCGATCGGTCGTCTCTCGACAGCTGGCCAACCCCTTCCTTGCCCCCGACTTCGCCTCTGCCGAGCAGACGAAGGCCCAACCTCGTCGACTCGCGACCTGGGAGCTGCTGGGACCCCTTCTCACGTCGTTCGAGCGCGCCTCCAGTGGGGCCTCCGCGTGCATGGACCTGCCCGAGCCGGGCTCGCTGAACGCACCGGGTGGCCGGCAGCTGATGCCGCACCAGGGGCAGGTCGTCGCTGCTGCCGGGTCCGGGCACCGGACGTTCCTGCTGGCCGACGAGCCGGGCCTCGGCAAGACCGCCCAGGCCCTGCTCGCGGCGAAGGCTGCGAACGCCTATCCGCTGCTGGTGGTCGTGCCGAACGTGGTGAAGACCAACTGGGCGCGCGAGGCCGGCCTCTGGACGCCGAACCGCTCCGCCACCGTGATCCACGGAGACGGCCACAGCATCGACGGGTTCGCCGACATCGTCATCGTCAACTACGAGGTGCTCGACCGGCACGTCGGCTGGCTCGGTGCCCACGGTTTTCGCGGCATGGTCGTCGACGAGGCGCACTTCATCAAGAACAGGTCGTCGCAGCGCTCGCAGCACGTGTTGCAGCTGGCCGAGCGAATTCGCGCCCGCATCGCGCGTCCATTGCTGATGGCGCTGACCGGAACTCCGCTGATCAACGACATCGAGGACTTCCGGGCCATCTGGCAGTTCCTCGGCTGGATCGACGAGAAGAAGCCGCGCGGCGAGCTGATGCAGGCGCTCGAGGACACGGAACTGTCCCCGGTCGACCCGGGGTTCTACTCGGCGGCCCGTGCGTGCGTGATCGACCTCGGCATCGTTCGTCGCCGCAAGATCGACGTGGCCGCCGACATCCCCGCCCGCCGCATAGCCGACCTTCCTGTCGAGCTCGACGACGAGGCGGGCCGCTCGATCCGGGAGGCCGAGCAGGAGCTCGCACGTCGACTGGTGTCGCGGTACGAGAGCGCACTCGCAACTCGCACGTCGGGAGTGGTCGTCGAGGGCATCGACCACGAGCTCGTACGACGCGTCGCCGGGTGGGAGCGGGAGGACTCGACCACCCCGGACGGCGAGAATGTGTTCAGCATGATGCGCCGCATCGGCCAGGCCAAGGCAGGTCTCGCGGCCGACTACGCCGCCCAGCTCGCGCGCAGCGTCGGGAAGGTCGTCTTCTTCGCCAAGCACATCGACGTGATGGACATCGCCGAGGAAACCTTCGCCAAGCGCGGGATCCGGTACTCCTCGATCCGAGGTGACCAGACCCCGAAGTCGCGCGAGAAGAACATCGACGCGTTCGTGAACGACCCCGACGTCGCAGTCGTGGTCTGCTCGCTGACGGCCGCCGGCGTGGGGCTCAACCTGCAGGTTGCCTCCAACGTCGTACTCGCCGAGCTCTCGTGGACCGACGCCGAGCAGACCCAGGCGATCGATCGCATCCACCGCATCGGACAGGACCAGCCCGTGACTGCGTGGCGCATCATCGCGGCGCAGACCATCGACACGGAGGTCGCGGAGCTCATCGACAGCAAGGCGGGTCTGGCGGCCCGGGCGCTCGACGGTTCGGACGAGGAGCTGGCTTCGTCGGCCGACGTACAGCTCGAAGCGCTCGTGGCGCTGTTGACCAACGCATTGGCGGCGTCGCAGTAGCCGGGAGGCTACGCAGTCAGAGCCTCCGGGAACGGTCTGGTCTCGTGCGCTGCGGTTTCCGAGCAGCGCTGATGCTGGGTCGAGGGCGGCGTCCCGGAGGAGACACCCCTTCGTGGTGGTCGCGACTGCGCTGAGCGGGCACCGGGCTGGAACTCATGGCGTCGATCGTCCTCCGAGTCCGTCTGCGAGCGAGTGCCAGGGCGAGCAAGGCCGCAGCAGCGACCAGGGAGAGGGCCGAGAGCTCGGTCGACCCGAGCAAGGAGCTCGACGCGGACGCCTTGGGTGCGTACCAGAACCAGTACTGCCCCCTGGAGACGCTGCCGTCGACGAGCTGTACTTCATAAGAGACCTGATAGGCGCCGCGCTCGCGCAGCGGAGCTACCCGTTGCGACACCGCGGTAGAACTCAAAGCCACTGGTCCGCGGGCGAGGTTCTCGTCCTGAGGGCCGAGCACCACGACCGTGCTTCGCGATCCGGTGGCCGGTGCCTGTCCGAAGCTGAGCCGCACCTGCTCGGGCGTGCGGCCGAGGTGGGCGCTCGGGTCGGGTTGCGCGGATTGCAGCCCGGTCTGCGTGTCCTCCGGTGACTGCAGCGCCCACGCTGACGCCGCGAGTCCGAGCGCAGCGATGACCACGCAGAACCCTCGCAGGCCCGGCCTGGCATGACTGGTGCGACCTGGTCTCACGCTGCTCCCCCAGCACCCGCGCCGACCTCTGTGCGGCCGTCGTGACCGTCGCCTCCGTCGACGCGAGAACGATGACCATGTCATCTCGGGTGGAATCAGGCGATTGTGGAACGGCGTGCGGGGGCGTGCGGTGTAGACCAGAACGCCCAGCAACAGTGGGGCTCCGGCTCACTATGTGTCCCGGTCTGTACCGAAGATCCCGGATTCGTCAACCGTTCGTCTCAACCAGAGCCAACCGGACCAGACCGGTTCATCGAGCCATGCCCGGTCTGGGGGAACTTCGTGAACAATAAACCGTTCACGCGCCCATTGATGGCGCGACGGGGTCCCTTTACTTGCCTTGGGGTTGGTTCGAGTGCGCAGGTTTCTGCATCTGGTGTTGTTCGTCGCTCTGCTGACGGCAGGTCTCACGGTGACGTCCACCGCCGCTCAGGCCGCCGACACGGGCAATGCCGCGCCCCAAACCGGCAAGGTCGTCAGCGACGAGCCGGGCAAGAACGCGCCCAACATCCTCGACGGCACCGTCCACTCGATCGCCAAGGTCGGCAACACAATCGTGGTCGGCGGTTCGTTCACCCAGGTGCAGAACTACAACACCTCCACCACACTGACCCGCCGCAACCTGCTGGCGTTCGACGCCACAACCGGCAAGGTCTCCACGGTGTTCGCGCCCGACCCGCTCGGGGAGGTCTACAAGGTCCTGCCCGCCGCCGACGGCACTTCGGTGTACGTCGCAGGGGGGTTCGGCTTTGCGGCAGGAACCCCGATGCCGGGCCGCGTGTTCAAGATAGACGTCAACAACGGCGCACTCGACCCGGCCTTCACGGCGCCGGGCATCAGCGGTGACATCCGTGACCTCGAGGTCGTCGGCACCCGGCTCTGGGTAGCCGGCAAGTTCACGCACATCAACGGCGTGCCGCAGCAGGCTCTTGGCACTCTCAACGCGCTCACAGGTAAGCGCGACCCCTTCATGGCCGGCGTCTTCGCCGGGCTGCACCGCACCAACCACCCCGAAGATCTGACCAACGTCCTCAAGATCTCCATCAACAAGCAGAACACCCGCCTGATGGCGGTCGGCAACTTCAGAACCGTCGACGGCCTCCCCCGCCACCAGATCGTGCAGCTCGACATCACTGGCGTCGCCCCCGCCGTGACGACCTGGACCACGAACCAGTTCAACGAGGGGTGTTCGAACAACTTCGAGACCTACATGACCGACGTCGAGTACTCCCCGAACGGCCAGTTCTTCGTCGTCTCGACGACCGGGGCCTACGGGGGCTACAACACCAGCATGGCCGGGACGTCCGGCTGCGACGTGGTCGCCCGCTTCGAGAGCAGTTCCACCGTGCTGTCGTCCCCGGTCTGGACGGCCTACCCCGGCGGCGACACCACGTGGACCGTCGAGGTGACCGACAACGTCGTGTACGCCGGAGGACACCAGCGTTGGCAGAACAACGCCACCATCGGTGACCAGGCCGGTCAGGGTGCCGTGAGCCGAGAGGGCATCGCCGCACTGAACTCCGTCAACGGAATGCCGCTCTCCTGGAACCCGACACGCGCTCGTGGTGTCGGCGTGGAGGACATGCTGGCGACGAGCAGTGGTCTGTACGTCGGCTCCGACACCGAGCTGATCGGGCACACCGCTGGGAACACCTACCACGCGCGCATCGCGGTTCTGCCCCTCGCCACCGGCACGACACTGCCGCAGCTGCAGGCGAACAACCTGCCCGTCGACGTCTACCGGGTCGCTACGGGCGCCTCTCAGCTGACGCGGCGCAACTTCAACGGCACGACCGCAACGGCGGCGGTCAACGTGCCCAGCGGCCCGGGTTGGGGAACCAGCACCGGCGCCTTCATGGTCAACGGCGTCCTCTACAAGACGAACTCCGACGGCTCGCTCTCGAGGATGACCTTCAACGGCACCACCTACGGCACCGCCAGCGCCGTCAACACCGCCGACGCGCTCACCTTCCAGACCGACTGGCACAACGACGCCAAGACGATCACCAGCATCTTCTACTCCGCCGGCTACATCTACTACACGAAGTCCGGTCAGAACGCCCTCTACCGCCGAGGCTTCGAGGTCGAGAGCGGCATCATCGGCCAGCAGCGGTTCTCCACCACGGTCACCAGCATCAACTGGCAGAACGTCCGTGGTGGCTTCGTCGCCAACGGCAAGCTCTACTACTCCAACACTCTTGGACAGATGCTCTCAACTACCTGGAACCAGGCAGCACACTCGCCGGTCGTGAGCACCTCGGTGGTGATCTCGACCGCCGGCACCGGGTGGGGCGGGCGCGCAATGTTCGCCTACCAGGCTGTCCCAGCTCCGTTCAACGAAGCTCCGCTGGCGGCCGCAACGATCTCCTGCGACCAGCTCGTGTGCACCAACGACTCCACCGGATCCACCGACCCCGAGGCCGGTCCGCTCAGCTACGACTGGGACTTCGGCGACGGCACGCCGCACGGCACCACTGCCACGGCGACGCACACCTACGCCGATGCCGGCAACCGGCCGGTGACCCTCACGGTCACCGACAACTTGGGCGCCACGTCCAGCGTGACCAAGACCGCGAGCCCTGTCGCGGAGCCGGACAACATCTCGTTCGTCGCCAAGTCGAGCACCAACGGCAACCGGTCGAACCACACCACGCCGGTCCCGGCCGGCACCCAGTCCGGGGACACGCTGCTCCTGTTCTTCTCCAGCAACTCGACCAGCCCCGTCTACACCGGTCCCGCAGGATGGCAGCAGGTGCTGTCTGAGAACGGCTCCAGCTTCGTCGGACGCCTCTACTCCAAGGTGGCCACCGCTGCTGACCTGGGATCGTCAGCCACCGTCACGAGCCGGACCACCGCCGGCGCGACCTACCTGGTCAAGTCCGACACGACCATGGCGGCGTACCGCGGCGTCGGAGCGCCCGTGGTCAGGGCCTCGGGCGTGACCACGCAGGACGTGGCCGGCGCGGTGCACCAGACGCCGACCGTCAGTTCACCGGACGGGACCAGCTGGCTGGTGAGCTACTGGACCGACAAGTCGTCGACGACGACCGCCTGGACCGGTCCGGCCAACCAGACGCAGCGGTCACTGGGCACGGCCACCGGTACCAGCCACATGTCCTCGCTGCTGATGGACAGCGACGGGCGGGTCAACACCGGTGCGCAGGGCGGCATGAACGCGACCGCGAACAGCAGCGCCCAGGGCATGACCATGAGTGTGCTGCTCAACGGCGGCTCGCCTCCGGCCAACCAGGCCCCGGTGGCACACGCCAGCCTCGTTGGCTGCACCGACCTGACCTGCTCGTTCGACGGTGGGTCGTCGACCGACGGCGACGGCGACGCGCTGACCTACGACTGGGACTGGGGTGACGGCACGGCGCACGGCACCACTGCGACCGCGTCGCACACCTTCCTCACCGGGGGCAGCAAGACCGTGACGCTGACCGTGTCCGACCCCGACGACGCCACCGGCGTCGACACCGTGGTCGCGAACCCGGTCGCGCCGCCCGTGAACGTGGCACCGACGGCTCACATCACGGCCCCGGCTTGCACCAACCTGGACTGCTCGTTCACCGGGTCGACGTCGAGTGACCCGGACAGCGACACCCTGACCTACAGCTGGGACTTCGGGGACGGTACGCCGGCCGCTACGACGGCGAACCCGGTGCACACCTACGCGACGGCTGGAGCGAAGACCGTGATCCTGACGGTCAACGACGGGCACAGTCACACCGACACCGACAGCGTCGTGGTGAACCCGACTAATCCGCCGCCGGTGAACGCGGCGCCGACGGCGCACATCACCAACCCGACCTGCACCGACCTGGCCTGCTCGTTCACCGGGTCGACCTCGAGCGACCCGGATGCCGGCGACACGCTGACCTACAACTGGGACTTCGGTGACAGCAGCACCGATGCCACGACCCAGGACGCGACACACACCTACGCCACTGGTGGCGCGAGGACCGTCACCCTGACGGTCGACGACGGCCATGGCCACACCGACACGGACACCGTCGAGGTCAACCCCATCGATCCGGACGCGGACCCCGTCAGCCACGTTGCCTTCGTCGGCACCGCCTCGACGGTCGGCAACCGCACGACCCACCGGGTCACGCTCCCCGGTGGCGTCAACGGCATCAATGTCGGCGACACCATGTTGCTGTTCCTCGGCGCGGCGAGCACTGGGCGCACCTACACCGACCCGGCGGGGTGGACCTTGCTGGCGAGCGGGGATGGCACCACAGCGATGGGCGCGCGAGTCTGGACGAAGACGGCGACTGCGGCGGACAGGCTCGGGAATGTCAGCGTGACCACCACATCTTCGGCGATCACCAAGTCCGACCTGACCGTCGCGGTCTACCGCGGCACGCACGGCACCACACCGATCGCGAGCTCCGCCTCCAAGATCGACAACGCCGCCGGTGCCGCGCACACGAGTCCGGCCGTCACCGCGACGGGGGACACTGACTGGCTCGTGACGTACTGGGCGGACAGGTCGAACACCACAACCGGGTGGGCTGCGCCGGCAGGACAGTCCGTCAGGTGGCCGGGGCAGGCCTCCGACACAGGAAGTGCACACGTCATCGGGCTGCTCGCGGACAGCGGCGGGCCAGTGGCCGCAGGTGCCAGAGGCCAGCTCACCGCTACTGCGAACGGAGACAGCTCGCGCGGTGCGAGCTTCAGCATCCTGCTGAAGAGCTCCCCGTAGTGCCCTGACCGCTCGCGGTCAACCGCGGAGCGGCCTCGGCGGCCAGGCCTGCGCACCCAGCTCACGTGAGACCGCTCGGGCGGTGTCGCGGACGAGGTCATTGGCTTCGTGGCTTGCGAGGTCGGCGCCGGAAGGGATCACGACGCCGATAGCCCCAACAGCCTCACCGTAGGAATCGAAGACCGGGCTCGCGAGCGAGCTCTCGCCAAGCACGGCCTCGTCCTGCTCGACGGCGATTCCGCTCCTCCGCACGCCATCCAGCTGCGCGCGAAGCTCCTTGGGTGTCGTGATGGTCTCGCCAGTCATGCTGCGAAGCTCGTCCGTTTCCAGGATCCGCGACTCGTCCTCGGCAAGGAAGGCGAGCATGGCCTTCCCGAGGGCGCTTGCGTGTGCGGGGATCACGATGCCGACCTCAGGCATCTGCCGGCTGCCGTCGGGTCGCTGCTCGTGGTGGATGATCACGACGTCGTCGATGAGCAGCACACCGGTGCGTACGGCGAGCCCGGTACGCCGGGCGAGATCCTCCGCCCAGGGGACGGCCCTGGACCGCAGCTCCAGGGTGTCGAGATAGACGTTGCCGAGCCGGAGCACGGCAGGGCCGAGCTGATAGCGACTCGAGCCACGCTCCTGCACCACCATCCCGTGCTCCACGAGGCTGCGGACGATGCCGTGCATGGTCGACGGAGCGAGGTCCAGGCCGGCGGCCAGTTCCGAGAGGCTCATCCGCCGCGAGCCTTGGAGAGCGGTGAGGACCCGGATAGCCCGATCTATCGACTGGATCACGGACATCTCCTTCGGTGTGACGAGTTTCACGAAAACTCTTGCGCACTAGTGAATCATAGGTGTAACGTCCAAATCACATTCGACTATACCGAATCTCATTCGGATTCTAGACAAGGGGCATGGGCATGCTTGATGAGACGAATCTTTTCCAGCGCCTAGGTGCTGAGGCGATCGGGACGGCATTCTTGGTGTTCATCGGGGTGGGGTCCGTCCCCGCCACTCTGATAGTCAACGGAGATGCGCCGTTCACGATGGCTGACCTGGGCATGATCTCCCTTGCGTTCGGCACGATCGTGATCGCAACCGTCTACGCCCTCGGACACATCGGTGGCAACCACATCAACCCGGCGGTCACCATCGGGCTGGCAGCCACGGGCAAGTTCCCCTGGAGCCAGGTGCCGGCCTACATCGGTGCCCAGGTCGTCGGCGCCATCATCGGGGCGACCGCGATCATCGGCGTACTCGGGATGAAGGCGAGCGACGTCGGTCTCGGCGTTGCCTCCTACGGCCCCGACGTCAGCGCGCTGCAGGCCTTCACGGCGGAGTTCGTGGGCACGTTCATCCTGGTGTTCACCATTTTCGGCGTCATCCACCGCAAGGCCGCCGCCGGGTTCGCCGGCGTGGCCATCGGGCTGGTCGTCTTCGCGGCGATCATCCCAGTCGCACCGGCGACAGGCGCATCCATCAACCCCGCCCGCACCTTCGGCCCGATGCTGGTCCAGCAGATCGCCGGCGGGGACGTGAAGTGGGGCCAGCTGCCGGTGTACCTGTTCGCCGAGCTTCTCGCCGGAGTGGTCGCTGCTCTCCTGTTCGGCGCACTCGCCCGGACCCCGGCCGACCGCGCGTCCGCCGGTGTGGGCCTGGACCTCGGAGATCCCGACCTCGAGAAGGCGACCCGCTAGCCCAGCAACGCCCGACCCGTCCTGCACACATCCAACCCGGAAGGCAATCTCATGAAGAAGCTGATCAACGACCCGAACGATGTGGTGGTCGACGCCCTGCAAGGAATCGAAGCGGCTCATCCCGAGCTGCAGGTCGACCACCACAACAAGGTCATCTACCGCAGTGGAGGCGCGAAGACGGGCAAGGTGGGCATCATCTCGGGGGGTGGCTCGGGGCACGAGCCCCTGCACGGCGGTTTCGTCGGCCTGGGCATGCTCGACGCCGCGTGCGCCGGTGAGGTGTTCACCTCGCCCGTGCCCGACCAGATGCTCGCGGCCACCAAGCTGGTGGACGGCGGCGCTGGTGTCCTGCACGTCGTGAAGAACTACACCGGCGACGTCATGAACTTCGAGATGGCTGCCGAGCTGGCCGCGGCCGAGACCGGCGCTCGTGTCGTCTCGGTGGTCACCGACGACGACGTTGCCGTTCAGGACAGCACGTGGACGGCGGGGCGCCGCGGAGTCGGCGTCACCGTGCTTCTCGAGAAGATCGCCGGCGCTGCGGCGGAACAGGGTCGCGACCTCGACCAGGTCGCCGCGATCGCGAACAAGGTCAACGCGAACGGCCGGAGCATGGGCGTGGCGCTCACCTCGTGCACGGTGCCCGCTGCCGGCAAGCCCACGTTCGAGCTCGGTGAGGGCGAGATGGAGCTCGGTGTGGGCATCCACGGCGAGCCTGGCCGGGAGCGACTGCCGCTGGGGACCGCGAGTGAGATCGCCACGCTGCTGGTCGAGCCGATCCTTGCGGACCTGCCGTTCGGCAAGGGCGATCCTGTCATCGCGTTCGTCAACGGTCTGGGCGGCACGCCGCTGATCGAGCTGTACGTGCTGTACAACGAGGTCAACAAGATCCTCAACGGGTACGGCGTGCCGATCGCGCGTTCGCTCGTTGGCTCCTTCATCACCTCGCTCGACATGGCCGGAGCCTCGGTCACCCTGCTCAAGGTCGATGACGAGCAGCTCTCCCTCTGGGACGCTCCTGTGAAGACATCGGCGTTGAGATGGGGCATCTGAGAATGGACGAGACGGTGACCAGCACGGCCCTCGAGGGGTGGGTTCGCAGGTTTGCCCAGCTGATTGCTGAGAACCGCGACTACCTGACCGAGCTCGACGCAGCGATCGGCGACGCCGACCACGGGTCGAACATGGACCGGGGCATGAAGGCAGCCGTCGCCGCCATAGACGAGAGCGCGCCGGCAACGGCCGGCGCGCTCTTCACCAAGGTGGGCATGACGCTGGTCTCGACGGTCGGGGGAGCGAGCGGGCCACTGTTCGGGACCCTCTTCCTGAGGATGGGCGGCTCGCTCGGAGATGCGGAGACGCACTCGGCGGCCGACCTAGCCGCGGCCCTGAGGGCAGGCCTTGTCGGCACCGTCGACCGCGGGAAGGCCGGGCCCGGCGACAAGACGATGTACGACGCCCTGGCGCCCGCCGCCGATGCTCTGGACGCTGCCGTGAGCGAGGGAGCGTCCCTGGTGGCCGGGCTCACGGCCGCTACGGGACGCCGCTGCGGCGGGTCGGGACGCGACGACGCCGATGCTGGCCCGCAAGGGCCGGGCGAGCTACCTCGGCGAACGCAGTGTGGGGCATCAGGACCCCGGGGCCACGACCGTGGCCCTGTTGCTCGAAGCAGCGACCGAGTCGTCGTTCTGAGCCATCCGGAAACTTGACCTGGAACTCGAGCGGAGCGCAGTTGACATGACAGACGGCCTTTCAGGAGAGTCGCCCGCCTCGGGCGCCCAGAGCGATGTCGGGTTGGTCGTCGTCTCCCACAGTCGCTCGCTCGCCCGGGCCGCGGTGGCGCTCGCGGCGGAGATGCTGCACGGTCGGGCGCTGCGGATCGAGGTGGCGGCCGGCCTTGACGAGACGACCTTCGGGACCGACGCGGTCAGCATCATGGAGGCGATCGAGCGCGCGGACGGCCCGGACGGCGTCGTCGTACTCATGGACCTCGGCAGTGCCGTGCTCAGTGCCGAGCTGGCCCTCGACCTGCTCAGTGACCCGGCACTACGAGATCGCGTGACTCTCTCGCCGGCACCGGTCGTCGAGGGGCTCATCGTCGCTGCGGTGGCGGCCGCGGGCGGGGCTACCAGGGCTGAGGTCGCGACGGAGGCGCGGGACGCGCTGATGGGCAAGGCCGCTCACCTGTCGACGCCGGGGAGCGACACGACCCCCGATCGAGGCGAGGTCGACGGGCAGGAGATCGTCGCAGTCTTCTCCGTCGAGAACCCACACGGGTTGCACGCACGACCGGCGGCCCGGCTCGTCAGCGAGGTGCGCGCACTCGACGCGTCTGTCCAGCTTCGCAACCTCACGACCGGAGCAGGACCGGTGCCGGCCGGGAGCTTGAGCCGAGTCGCCACGCTGGCGGCGCTGCGCGGACACGAGGTCGAGGTTCGTGCGTCCGGACGGCAGGCGCAGGAGGCAGTCGAGCATGTCGTGGCGCTCGCGAGGCGCCGTTTCGACGAGGCGCCCGAGGAGGTCACCGGGCTTCAGCCCCCCGTCGTTGCCACTACGACCAGTGGACCGCTGGCCGCCTCGCCGGGCATTGCCATCGGCCAAGTTCGGCGGCTGGCCGCCGTACCCATCGACGTGGGCGAGCACCCGGTGGGCGAACCTGCAGCGGAGTGGCGACGCATCGTGGGGTCGGTGGCTGCCGTGCGACGCGAGATCGAGCATGTTCGGGTCATCACCGCGCGAGAGGTGGGCGCCGAACAGGCGAGCATCTTCGATGCACACCTCTCGCTGCTCAACGACGCCGAGATGCTCGCCGACGTCAAGGCCCGCATCGCGTCCGGCACCGGGGCCGTGGCCGGCTGGGCTGCGTGCCTGGCCGAGGTCGAGCGTGAGTGGGCGAACCTGCCCGACCCCTACCTGAGGGAGAGGGCCGCAGACGTCAACGCGGTAGCCGACCAGGTGTTGCGAGCGCTGACGGGAGGAGCCGCTCGGCAGATCACCGCCAGGGGTGTCCTGGTGGCCGCTGACCTGACGCCCGCTGAGACGGCTGGACTTGATCTCGAGCTGGTGACTGGTGTGGTCCTCGCCCATGGGAGCCCGTCGTCTCACGCGGCCATCCTGGCCAGGGCCCGCGACATACCGGTCGTCGTGGCGGCTGGACCCGAGGTGCTGGGCATCCCTGAGGACACCACGATCATCATCGACGGTGGTTGTGGTGAGCTGCACGTGGATCCCTCCCCGGAACTGCTGGAGGAATACCGGCGTCGCGCCTCGGCGGCGGCAGATCAACGAACCCGAGAGCTCGCCCGCGCCGAAGAGCCGGCCGTGACCCGCGACGGCGAATCCCTCGTCGTGGCAGCCAACCTCGGATCGGTGAGCGACGCACGGGCCGCGCTCGCGGCCGGTGCGGACGGCGCCGGACTGGTCCGGACCGAGTTCCTCTTCCTGGAGCGAAGCGAGGCTCCCGACGTCGAGGAGCAGAAGAGCGAGTACGACGCGATCGCCAGGGCGATGGGGGGCAGGCGGATCACCCTGCGGACCCTCGACGTCGGGGGAGACAAGCCGCTGCCCTACCTGCCGATGCCACAGGAGGCGAACCCGTTCCTCGGTCAGCGCGGTATCCGGCTCAGCCTCGAGCACCGTGACCTCCTGCGCGACCAGATGGCCGCGATCTGCCACACGGCGCGGCACTTCCCGACCCGCATCATGATTCCGATGGTCTCGACGCCCGGGGAGATGATCGAGGCTCGGCAGGTCCTCAACGAAGCTGCCGGCCCCGCGGGCCTGCCTCCCGACCTGCACATCGGCACCATGATCGAGGTTCCGTCCGCGGCGCTCAAGATCGAGGCCTTCCTGCCGTACGTCGACTTCGTCAGCATCGGCACCAATGACCTGACGCAGTACACGCTCGCGGCGGAACGGGGAAACGGCGCCGTGGCAAACCTGGCCGACGCCCTCGATCCAGGGGTGCTCCGCCTCATCGATCACGTGTGTCGATCAGCGCGCGACCGTATCGACGTCGGTGTCTGTGGTGAGGCTGCCTCGGACGAGCTGGCCATCCCGGTGCTTGTCGGACTTGGAGTGCGCGAGCTGAGCGTTTCGCCGCCGGCCGTACCACGGGTCAAGGCGGCCGTTCGGGAGCTCGATGTCGAGCGGTGCGCTGCTCTGGCGCAGGTGGCGCTGACCCTGGCCGATGCCGATGACGTACGGAAGATGGTGCTTGCGATGCTCTCGGGGGCCTCTGCCTGACAGCTCAGGACAGCTCCGCACCGAGGCTTCTCGCCGACTCCTGCAGGACAGGGACTGCGTCGACGAGCAACTCGTCGGTCATCCGGGGAGCAGGGCCGGAGATGGACATCGCGAGCGGCAGGGTGGAGCCGGGTACGACGACGGCGACACACCGGACGCCCACTTCCTGCTCACCCTCGTCCACGGCGTACCCCTGATGCCGCACCCGGCCGAGCTGGGCCAGGAACTCCTCCGGCCGCGTGACGGTGTGCGGGGTGTGGCGGGGGAGCCCCGTGCGGGCCAGGAGCGCCCGGACCTCGTCGTCGGACGACCTGGCGAGCAAGGCCTTGCCGACGGCCGTGCAGTGCGGGCTCACGCGCCGGCCGACCACGGTGAACATCCGCATCGAGTGCCGCCCGGGAACCTGCGCGACGTAAGCCACCTGGTCTCCGTCCAGCATCGCCAGGTTCGCGGTCTCACCGATCTCGTCCACGAGGTGGCCCAGGTGCGGGAGCGCCGCCGCGTTGAGCATCGTGGTCGAGCTCTCGGCCAGCAAGAACAGCCGCGTTCCCAGCGCGTAGCGGCGTGAGGGCTCCTGGCGCAGGTAGCCGAGGTCGACCAACGTGCGCGCCAGCCGGTGCAGGGTCGGAGGTGGCAGGCCCGAGGCCGTGGCGAGCTCCGAGAGGGACATCGCTCCTCGGTGGGCAGCGACCAGCTCGAGCAGTCCGAAGGCCCGTTCCAGCGACTGCACGCCGCCCGAGCGGGTAGGTGCCCCGGAGACGGGTGTCTCTCCGCTCCCGCTGGGTACGTGACTCACGAGTGCCTCCCCGACCGCGATTCCGCATCGCGGAACATGTTCAGCCTAGCGGCTCTTGACACGCGTTGACGGGAGCGGAAAGGTCAAGGATCAGCGACCTGCAGTTCCGCCATACGGAAAACACGGCGAGGGATGGACATGGACCAGCGCGTTCAGATCGGCGGGCTCAGCGTTGCGGCGAGCCTGCACCAGTTCGTCGAGGAGGAGGCGCTGCCCGGCTCCGGCGTCGAGCCGCAGGCCTTCTGGGAGGGTGTGGACGCGATGGTCCACGACCTCGCGCCGCGCAACCGGGAGCTGCTCGCCCGCCGCGAGGAGCTGCAGTCGCTCATCGACGCCTGGCACAGCGAGAAGCCCGGTGCGCCCGACGGCTCGGACTACATCGCGTTCCTGCGCGAGATCGGCTACCTGGGTGATGAGCCCGCGCAGGTCGCGGCGACCACGGCCGGCGTCGACGACGAGGTTGCCCGCATCGCTGGGCCGCAGCTCGTCGTACCCCTGCTCAACGCGCGGTTCGCCACCAACGCCGTGAACGCCCGGTGGGGCTCTCTCTACGACGCGCTCTACGGCTCCGACGTGGTCTCCCGGGAAGGCGACCTCGCTCCCGGTGATTCCTACAACAAGGTCCGCGGCGACGAGGTCATCGCCCGAGGCCGGGCCCTCCTCGATGAGCACTTCCCGTTGGCGGGGGGCTCGCACGCCGACGCATCGTTGTACGCCGTGGACGGCAAGGGGCTCGCGGTCACCGTGAAGGACGACGTCCTGCGGCTCTCCGACACACGGCAGCTCGTCGGCCACCGTGGACGACCCGACTCGCCCGAGGCGGTCATCCTGATCCACCACGGCCTGCACGTCGAGGTCCAGGTGGATCGTGACGACGCGATCGGCGCCACCGACGGCGCCGGTGTCAAGGACCTGCTGGTCGAGGCGGCCGTCTCCACGATCATGGACCTCGAGGACTCGGTTGCCGCCGTCGACGCCGATGACAAGGTGCTCGGCTACCGCAACTGGAAGCGCCTGATGGAGGGGACTCTCGCCGCGGAGGTCACCAAGGGCGACGAGACCTTCACCCGGGCGATGAACCCCGACCGGGGCTACACCACCACCTCCGGCGAGGAGGCCACGCTGCCCGGTCGTTCGCTGCTGTTCATCCGGCAGGTCGGGCACCTGATGACCACCGACGCGGTGCTCGACCGTGACGGCAACGAGGTCCCCGAGGGCATCCTCGACGCGGTGATGACGGCGCTGGGCAGCCTCGCCGACCTGCACGGCCGATCGAAGCTCCCCAACTCCCGCACCGGATCCATGTACGTCGTGAAGCCGAAGATGCACGGGCCGGACGAGGTCGCCTTCGCCGTCGAGCTGTTCACCCGCGTCGAGGAACTGCTCGGCCTGCCCCGACTGACAATCAAGGTCGGGATCATGGACGAGGAGCGCCGCACCAGCCTCAACCTCAAGGCCTGCATCGCCGAGGCCCGCGAGCGGGTCGCGTTCATCAACACCGGCTTCCTGGACCGGACGGGTGACGAGATCCACACCTCCATGCAGGCCGGGCCGATGGTCCGCAAGAACGGCATGAAGGGCGAGACCTGGATCTCGGCGTACGAGGACCTCAACGTCGACATCGGCCTCGAGTGCGGGCTGCTCGGCCGTGCCCAGATCGGCAAGGGAATGTGGCCCGCGCCCGACAGCCTGGCCGCCATGATGGAGGCCAAGCTGGGCCACCCGGAGGCCGGTGCCAGCTGTGCCTGGGTGCCGTCGCCCACCGCCGCCACGTTGCACTCGCTGCACTACCACCAGGTCGACGTCCGAGCCCGCCAGGAGGAGCTCGCCGCAGCCGGACGTCGCCGTGAGCGTGACGAGCTGCTCCGGGTTCCGGTCGGCGACCCGGCTGCCTGGTCCGACGATGATCGGCAACAGGAGATCGACAACAACCTGCAGAGCCTGCTCGGGTACGTCGTCCGCTGGGTCGACGCCGGGGTCGGCTGCTCCAAGGTCCCGGACATCACCGGTGAGCCGCTGATGGAGGACCGGGCCACCTGCCGGATCTCCGCGCAGCACGTCACCAACTGGCTGCACCACGGCATCGTCACGGCCGAGCAGGTGGAGGAAACCCTGCGCCGGATGGCAAAGGTCGTCGACGAGCAGAACGCCGGCGACGCGTCATACACCCCGATGGCGCCCGACTTCGACGGCGACGCCTTCGCCGCCGCCCGTGCGCTTGTCTTCGATGGGCTCGGCCAGCCGAGCGGGTACACCGAGCCGATCCTGCACCGCCACCGCGCCCACCGGAAGTCGACCGAGGGGGGCGCCTCGTGACCGCGCCATCCGGCTTGGGTCTGGAGGCCGCCCGCACGATCATCGCGGGCACCTTGGCTCACGGCCACGCCGAGGGCTTGAAGCCACTGACCGCGGTCGTGCTCGACGCCGGGGGTCACGTGGTTGCCGTCGAGCGCGAGGACGGCTCGTCGATGAAGCGCTTCGAGATCGGCTTCGGCAAGGCCCATGGCGCCTTGTCGTTGGGGATGGGTTCCCGCTCGATCATGGGCCGGGCCGAACAGCAGCCGTACTTCATCGCGGCGGTGACTTCCGCCGTCGGCGGGGCCCTCGTACCCGTGCCCGGCGGGGTGCTGGTCCGCGACGCTGACGGCATCCTGCTCGGGGCGGTGGGCGTCACCGGTGACACCTCCGAGAACGACGAATCGGCCGCGGTGGCGGGCATCGCGAGCGCCGGACTCATGGCCCAGGTCGACTGAGGACCGCCGTGTCCGCGACGAGAGCAACCAACCCGGAGGCCGGTGGAGTCACCGGCGCGGGGCTCTCGGCCGTCACTGAGGTGGCTCGGAGACTGCTCCCGGCGGATGGGGTGATCACCGATCGCTCCCGGCTGCGCACCTATGAGTGCGACGGGTTGGCGCACTATCGGGTGACGCCGGCGCTGGTCGTCATCCCGGCGGACGCGCGGCAGCTGGCCGCGGTGGTCAGGTCGTGCGCCGAGCACCGGGTGCCGTACGTCGCCCGGGGCTCCGGCACGGGCCTCTCCGGCGGTGCGCTGCCGCACGCGGACGGCGTACTGATCGTGACCTCGAAGATGCGCACCATCTCCGCCGTACGACGCAAGGACCAGCGCGCCGTCGTCGAACCGGGGGTGATCAACCTCGACGTCACCAAGGCCGCCACACCCGAGGGCTACTACTACGCGCCTGATCCGTCGAGCCAGCAGATCTGCTCGATCGGCGGCAACGTCGCGGAGAACTCCGGCGGAGCCCACTGCCTGAAGTACGGCTTCACCACCACCCACGTCATCGGTGCCGACTTCGTCACCGCTCAGGGGGAGACTGTCCCGCTCGGTGGGGACGCCCCGGACAGTCCCGGCTACGACCTGCTCGGTGCCGTGGTCGGCTCCGAGGGCACTCTCGGCATCGTCACCTCAGCCACGGTCCGGCTGGTCCGCCTGCCCGAGGAGGTCCGGACGATCCTGGTCGGCTTCGAGACGACTGACCAGGCCGGCGCCGCCACCTCGGCGATCATCGCCGCCGGGATCGTGCCCGCGGCGATCGAGATGATGGATGCGCTCGCCATCGAGGCGGCCGAAGCGGCGGTGCACTGCAACTACCCCGACGGCGCGGGGGCGGTGCTGGTGATCGAGCTCGACGGGGCATCGATCGAGGTGGAGCAGGAGTACGTCGAGGTCGAGCGCCTGTGCAACGAGAACGGCGCCTTCGAGCAGCGGCTCGCAACCGACCCGGCCGACCGGGCGCTGATCTGGAAGGGCCGCAAGTCGGCGTTCGCAGCGGTTGGCCGGATCAGCCCGGACTACATCGTCCAGGACGGCGTGATCCCGCGCACCGCGCTGCCGGAGGTGCTCAAGGCGATCGCCGACCTGTCGAGCTCGTCGGGTGTCCGCGTCGCGAACGTCTTCCACGCGGGCGACGGCAACCTGCATCCGCTCGTGCTCTTCGACGACTCCGAGGAGGGTGCAGGCGACGCAGCGGAGAAGGTCAGTGGTGCGATCCTCGACCTCTGCATCGAGCACGGCGGATCGATCACGGGCGAGCACGGCGTCGGCATGGACAAGTCCAAGTACATGCCGCGGATGTACAACGACGAGGACCTCGACACCATGCAGCTGGTCCGCTGCGCGTTCGATCCGGACACGATCTCCAACCCCGGCAAGGTGTTTCCAACGCCGCGGCTGTGCGGGGAGGTGCCCGGCCGACACAAGGGCGCCCACCCGTTGCAGGAAGCCGGCGTCGCGGAGGTGTTCTGATGTCGACCGGGACCATCGACCGCACGGCACGCGAAGCGATCGCGTCGGCCTGCGCCGAGGTCCACGACGCGGAGCAGGGCGACCTGGTTGATGCCGTGACACCAGGGCTCGTCGCTAGGCCGACGGACACTGCGCAGGTTGCCGAGGTGATGCGCGCGGCGGCGGCACATGGCCTCACCGTGGTGCCCCGGGGGCGCGGCACCAAGATGTCGTGGGGGATGGCTCCGACGAGTGCGGACGTCCTGCTCGACGTGAGCGCGCTCGACGAGGTGCTCGACCACCAGGCCGGCGACCTGATCGTGGCTGCCCAGGCCGGCACCCGGCTCTCTGGGGTGCAGTCGGTCGTCGCCGAGGCCGGTCAGCGGCTCGCTCTCGACGAGACCGTTCCGGGCGCCAGTATTGGGGGCACTCTGGCTGCCAACACGAGCGGTCCGCGTCGCGTCGCCACCGGCACCGCGCGGGACCTGCTGATCGGCATCACGGTCGTGCGCGCCGACGGGGTGGTCGCCAAGGCCGGAGGAAGGGTGGTCAAGAACGTCGCGGGATACGACCTCGGCAAGCTGATGATCGGATCCGCGGGGACCTTGGCCGTGATCATCGACGCCACGTTCCGGTTGCACCCCTTGCCGGTCGCGCACTGCTGGGTGAGCGCGGAGGCAACCGACCCGGGGCATGCGCAGGACCTCGTCCAGTCCGTGCTGCACGCACAGGCCGTCCCGGCGGCGATCGAGGTCGACTGGGCCGACGGGCACGGGTCTGTGAGCGTGCTCCTGGAAGGCCGTGAGGAGGGTGTCGCCGGCCGCACCGCGACGGTCCGCACCCTGCTCGGCGACACCTCGACAGAGTCCGGCGACGAACCGGCCGGAGGGAAGGCGTACCCATGGGACCTCGGCGCCTCGGGTGACCGGCGCGCGACCGCTCTCAAGCTGACCTTCGCGCTCTCGGGACTTGCCGGCGTACTGGGGGCGGCGACCGAGGTGGGCGTGCCGCTGCGCGGTTCGGCAGGCTCCGGGGTGGCGTACGCCGGGATCCCCGCCGGCACTCCGGTCGCCGACGTGAGAGCAGCGGTCGACCGGCTTCGGCGCGCCTGCACGCAGCACGGCGGCACCGCCGTCGTCGTCGACGCACCGGCAGAGGTCAAGGCGGGCGTCGACGTCTGGGGACCGATCCCGGCGCTCGACCTGATGCAGCGCGTGAAGCACCAGTTCGACCCCGACCACCGGCTCGCCCCGGGCCGCTTCGTTGGAGGCATCTGAAGATGACCGGCACACCTGAGCACGACACCGGTGCCCGTCATGGGGGCACCCTGGGGGAGATGGGCAGCATCGTCGACCTCGGCGCGCCCGCGCCCGGCGGCGCGTTCGACGAGCACCACCCGCCGGACGCCGCGCTGATCGGAGACTGCGTCCACTGCGGGTTCTGCCTCCCGACGTGTCCCACCTACGTCTTGTGGGGCGAGGAGATGGACTCGCCGCGCGGCCGGATCTACCTGATGAAGGAGGGTCTCGAGGGCGAGCCGATGAGCGACGCAATGGTGTCGCACTGGGATGCCTGCCTCGGCTGCATGGCGTGTGTCACGGCGTGTCCGTCCGGGGTGCAGTACGACACCCTGATCGAGCAGACCCGCGCGCAGGTCGAACGACGCCATGAGCGGTCGGCCAAGGACAAGGCGCTGCGCGGGCTGATCTTCGCGCTGTTTCCCTACCCCAGGCGGCTCAAGCTGCTGCGCGGGCCGCTCCGTGCGATGCAGCTGACGGGCCTCGACCGGGCGATGCGGCGCACGGGACTTCTGGACCGGATGGCCCCGCAGCTGGCCGCGATGGAGCGTCTCGCGCCGCGTCTGGGCAAGGCCCAGCCGCTGCCGCCGTACATCTCGGCAGCGGGCGAGCGACGGACCGTCGTCGGGCTGCTCACCGGCTGTGTGCAGGGCGCCTTCTTCCCAGGTGTCAACGCCGCGACCGCGCGAGTGCTGCAGGCCGAGGGCTGCGACGTGGTCGTCCCGAAGGCGCAGGGATGCTGCGGTGCGCTGTCGGTCCACAACGGTCGTGAGCCCGAGGGCCAGGACTTCGCGCGGCGCATCATCGACACCTTCGAGGCCACTTCGGTCGAGCATGTCGTCGTCAACGCCGCTGGCTGTGGCTCGACGATGAAGGAGTACGCCAGGCTGCTCGAGGACGATCCGGCGTACGCCGAGCGCGCTCGTGCCTTCGTGTCGAAGGTCCGCGACGTCGCGGAGCTCCTTGACGAGCTCGGCCCGGTCGCCCCGCGACACCCGCTCGAGCTGACCATCGCCTACCACGACGCGTGTCACCTCGCTCACGCCCAGGGCGTCCGGTCCCAGCCGCGCCGGCTGCTCCAGGCGATTCCCGGCCTGGAGCTGAAGGAGATAGCCGAGGCTGAGCTGTGCTGCGGCTCCGCGGGGGTCTACAACATCCTCAACCCCGAGCCTGCCAATGAACTGGGCGAGCGAAAGGCGGCGAACATCGTGGCCACCGGCGCACAAGTGCTGGTCACTGCCAACCCCGGATGCCTGATGCAGGTGACCTCCGCGATCGAGCGCTCCGGTCACTCGATGGGAATGGCGCACACCGTCGAGGTGCTCGATGCCTCGATCCGGGGTGCCGGCCTCCACGGTTCACCTCACAAAGGAGATTGATCGATCATGTCCGAGTCCACAGAACGGCGCGGAGACGGCGCGAGCCTGGCGACGGAGATCCGGAGCAAGAACGTCGCTCCGGTCGAGTACGCCGACCTTCCCGAGCCCCTTCCGATCAAGAAGGTCATCGGTCCCAGCGTGCTGCTGCTCGCCGGTGCCATCGGGTCCGGGGAGTTCGTCCTGTGGCCCTACATCACCTCGCAGGTCGGTCTCGCGCTGGTCTGGCTCACCCTGTTGGGGGTGCTTACCCAGTACTTCCTGAACATGGAGATCGAGCGCTACACCCTGGCCACGGGCGAGACCGCCGTCACCGGCTTCACCCGTCTCTGGAAGCCATGGGGCCTGTTGTTCGTGCTGATGACGATCGTCCCGTGGGCCTGGCCCGGCTGGGCGACCGGCGGGACGACGACACTAAGCTTCGCGCTCGGCTTCTCCGAGGATGCGATCCCCTACATCACGATCGGTGTCCTCTTCCTGATCGGCGTGATCCTGACAGTGTCGCCCGTGGTCTACCAGACCGTGGAGAAGATCCAGTTCTTCATGGTGGCGCTGATCGTCCTGTTCATCGCCTATGCGGCGGTGTTCCTGCTCGGTGGCGACGGGTATGCCGCTCTCGGTCGCGGGTTCGTGGAGGTCAACAAGATCCCCGACGGAGTGCGTCAGATCGGGGCCGCGACCCTGCTCGGCGCGATCGCGTTCGCAGGGGCCGGCGGCGCGCTCAACCTGGTGCAGTCCAACTGGGTCCGCGACAAGGGCCTTGGCATGGGGGCGCGGCTACCCAAGGTCGTCTCACCGTTCACCGGCGAGGAGGTCGCTGCACCGACCACGGGCTACTTCTTCAAGCGCGACGCGGAGAACATGCGTCGATGGAACGGGTGGTGGAAGGTCGCCGACCGCGAGCAGTTCACCACGTTCTTCGTGATCGGCGCGATCACTCTGTTCGTGTTCATGACCCTCACCCTCGTCACCGTGGGCACCGGCGTCGCCGAGGAGAGCTTCGACTTCATCAAGGTCCAGGGCGACGCGCTCAGTGACAAGAGCGGCTCCTGGTTGGGTACGACGTTCTGGCTGATCGGCAGTGTCGTGCTGTTCTCGACCAACCTGGCTGTGCTCGACATGGTGGGCCGGATCACTGCCGACGTGCTGAAGACCGGGCCACTCAAGGACAACGCCACCTGGAGCGAGAGCAAGCTCTACTTCGCCGCCGTGTGGCTGGAGATCGCGTTCGGCTCGATCATCCTCCTCTCGGGCGTCACGCAGCCGATCGTCCTGCTGGTCATCGCGTCCTCCCTGAACGGGCTCGTGATGTTCGTGTACTCGTGCCTGCTGATCCAGCTGAACCGGGGCATGCTGCCGCGTGAGATCGGACTCAGGGGTGGACGACTCGCGGTGATCGGATGGGCAGTGCTGTTCTACGGCGGCTTCTCCATCATCTTGCTCATCGAGCAGGCGAAGCTGTTGTTCTAGCCAGTTCGCCGCGAAGCTGCATCACGCGGCGCAGCCGACAACGGGGCACCGCCGTCTGTTGCGCCACCTGCGGCGGGTGGTCGACCACCCCGGTGGCCATGCCTCGAGGAGGAAGGACCCGTATGGAGAACATCTCACTGAAGGCGCTGACCCGTGAGCAGCTCGAGCTCGCTCGCACCGCGTCCAGCGGGCGCAGCGCCCGGACGGTGTACGGCGGGCACGAGCACACGCTGCGCCAGACCGTGATCGCGCTCGCCTCGGGCCAGGTGCTCGACGAGCACGAGAACCCGGGCGAGGCGACCGTCTACGTGCTGCACGGACGCGTGCGACTCGTCGCCGGGGACACCGCCTGGCGGGGAGCCGCGGGCCACTTCATCATCGTGCCCGACGAGAGACACAGGCTGGAGGCCGAGGAGGACTCGGCCGTGCTGCTGACGACTGCGATGACCCGCTAGCGCGGTGCGTCGAGCAGCGAGCGCCAGCCCTGCGTCGAGCAGCGAGCGATCAGTCGAGATTCCCCGGGGTGGTCGATCGTGCACGAACAACCCGATCAGGGGAGTCTGTCCTGCACCTGGTGCATGCTGGACTCCTCTGATCGGGCTGTGGGGGTCAGGCGACGGCCGCCGCTCCGCGACCAGCAGCCTGTCCGGCCTCCTCGGTGATGCGGCCGATGTTCTCAGGTGAGAAGAACTCCACCGGAGACACGGTGCCTGCTGTGACGCTGACGAACCCGTCCATCGCCTCCTGGTTGCCGTACACCGCTCCGAGGAGCTGCTGCATCTCAGGAGGCGGCGGCTCCATGGTGGCCAGCTGGCTGGTGAACTCATAGATGGGCATGGCGCCGTGGTCGCGCATCCGGTGCCAGAACGCCATGGCGGCGTCGTACGTCGACGTACCCCTGATCCATGCGTCGATGGCGGTCGAGCACCGCTCGGCGTCGATGAAGGCGTCGCTGATGCCCTGCGCGGTGATCGGGTCCTTGTTGTAGCCGGCGTCACCCACGAGTGCCCAGCCGGGGCCGAACGGGGTACGGAAGAAGCCCGGGACTGCGCCGCCCAGGAACGGCTCGACGCGTGTCGCCGTGCGCACCCGCTCGGCGAACTCGGGCGCAAGCTCGAGGGTCTTGAGGTAGTTCGCCTCGATGTCGGCCTTGTACGCCGCTGCCTCGGCGTACGGCCAACCGACGACCACCATGGTCAGCCCGTCGTTCGTCGGCGCTGCGCCGAAGCCCCGGTCCGGGCGGCTGTAGATCTCCATGCCGTCGAGAGGCAGGTCCCTGAAGTAGGTGTAGTAGGAGTACTGCAGACGCGGGCGCGTCTCGTACTCCGCAGCGTTGACCGCCTTGGCGAGGTGGCTGTTCTTGCCGTCCGCGCCGATGACGATCCGGGCGCGTGCCTCGACACGCTCGCCGTCGTCCGAGTGACCTGCAATGCCGACGACTGTGCCGTCCTCGATCAGGAACGCGTCGACGTTGAAACCCTCCCGGACCTCGACACCTGATGCCACTGCCGCGTCGACGAGGATCTTGTCCAGGACGGTGCGCCGCGGGGCGTAGCCACTGCTCTGTCCTTCAATTCGCCGGGCAGTGCCGCGGATCGCGAACGACCCGAAGTCATAGGAGTAGGTCTCGATCGGCGGGCAGCCCGTGGCCACCACCTGGTCGAGGAGGCCCCAGCGCGCCAACGCCGCCACGCCCGGTGCGTGGATGACGTGTGTGGAGATGGTGTCGCTCGGGAACACGGCCCGGTCGACCATCAGCACGCGGTGACCCTGGCGTGCGAGCAGCATTGCGGTCGGCGCGCCGGCGCAACGGGCTCCGACGACGATGGCGTCATAGGTCGTGTCCATGGAAGCTCCTCTGTAGGTGTCCGCCAAGACTGTGGCTCGGCGGGCCGGGAGGGATCCGGGAACTCCCCTATTTCTTGGCCTATCTTTGGGCGCGACCGGCGCGGAGCGTGTACGCCGTCGCCTCCGAGCGGTTGCGGAGTCCGAGCTTGTCGAGGACGTTGCCGACGTGATGCTCGACGGTCTTGCGGCTGATGAAGAGCCGCTCGGCGATCTCCGGGTTGCTGAGCCCCTCACCGAGCAGGGTGAGGACGTCCTGCTCACGCCGGGTCAGGATGCTGCCTCCCGACCTCGCCGGGCTCACCCGCGCGCCCAGACGGCGGAGCAACGACTGGGCGGCATCCACCTGGCGGGCGGCGGTGAGCCGCTCGAACTCGAGGAGTGCCGCCCGGGCCTCCGAGACGGCGACCTCGGGTGACTCCTGACCGAATGCCCGTGCCAGGTCGAGCCGACACAACGCGGCCTCCAGTGGCAGCCGCGCGTTGGTGAAGCCCTCGAGCGCGTCGCGCAGCGACTCGCGGGGGTCGCCGGTGCCAGTGGCAAGTGCCAGGCGGCCCCGGGCAAGGGCGAGCACGGCCGCGGCGTACACACTCGGATGGCGCTTGGCGCAGGCCGCCAAGGTGCCGATCGAGGTCTCCGACGCGGGGACGTCGCCACCGGCGAGATGGATGTCGGTGAGGAGTGCGAGCAACGGCACGACGCTGCTGCTGGCCGGATCGGCCCGCTGCAAGGCACGTTCGAGCGTCTCGCGCGCGACAGCCGCCTCACCGCGGGCGAACTGTAGTGAAGCCAAGGGCAACGTCGCCTCAGGGTCGCTGCCCATCCCGTCGAGCAGTCGCTGGGCCTCCTCGAGTCGCCCTTGCTTGACCCTCAGGTCGGCCAGGCGCACGAGTGCCCCCGCCTTCAGGGTGCGCCGGCCCAGTGCCCACAGGCGGACTGCCTCGGTCAGTGCATCGTCGGCCTCCGGCCATCGCCCTGCGGCGGTGAGGATGCCGCCGTAATGAGTGCGGCAGTACGCCGACACGGCCGGCAGGCGACGGCGTTCGGCAATCGCCTCGCCCACGCGGATCCACTGCTCTGCGCGCTCCACGTCCTGGGCACGTTCGCACGCGGAGAACAGCTGGCAGAAGATCTCCTCCACCACGATGAAGTCTTCGACCTCACCGCCGGCGACCGCGGCCAGTGCCTCGTCGAGCAGGATCATGCCCTCCTCGAAGCGGTCGTCGTGCACAAGGCTCGCGCCGAGGTAGGCCAGGGTGGCGAAGACCAGCTCGGCATCGGACCGGCTCCGTCCGATGTCCAAAGCGCTGGCGTAGTGCCGCTCCTTGACGGTCCGGACATCCTCGAACATGCCCTCGGTCAGGGCGACCCAGCCACGCTCGGAGGACTCTGGCTGGTCGACCAGCAGCGTCTTCGCCCGGGCGATCCAGCCGCTGGCGATGGCCCAGTCACCTGTGGTGCTGCCGTGCAGGTAGCCCAGGGTGCGTGCGGTCCGCACGGCACCCGGGCCGTCGCCATCGGCCCGGTGCGCAGCGTGGGCGCGCTCCATCTCGTCGATGGCGCGCGGAAACTCCAGCAGCACGTACGACGCGGCAGACAAGCCTTCGAGCGCCGCACCTGAGGCTCCCGCGGCCAGGGCTTCGTCGAACGCCGACCGCGCACCCACGGCATCACCCGCCCGGAGCGCCGCGCGACCCAGCGCGACCGTGTCGGGCGGAGTACCAGCCATGCACGGATACTCCCACCTCGGCACCCGGGCTTCTGCGAACTCAGGCCGGAACGTACGTCGAGAAGCTCGCCAGCCGGCTGATCCGGCCCCAGTCCTTGTCTGCCAAGGCGTCGGCGGGGGTCAGCCAGGTGCCTCCGACGCAGCCGACGTTCGGCAGTTCCAGGTAGGACGCGGCGTTCGACTCGGTGATGCCGCCGGTCGGGCAGAACCGGGCCTGCGGGACGGGACCGCCGATCGCCTTCAGGAAGCCGGCACCACCCGAGACCTCGGCTGGGAAGAACTTCATCTCCGAGTAGCCGAGCTCCAACAGCTGAAGGACCTCGCTGACTGTGGCGGCGCCGGGAAGATGCGGCAGGCCGGTCTCCTGCATGGCGTCAGCCAGCGCGTCCGTCGTACCGGGGGAGACCAGGAACTTGGCGCCCGCGGAGGCAGCGTCCTCAGCCTGCTCGGGCGTGACGATGGTGCCGGCGCCAACCATGATCTCGGGGACGTTGGCGGCGATCTGCTCGATGCAGTCCAGTGCCACCGGGGTGCGCAGGGTCAGCTCGATCACCGGCACGCCGCCCGCCACCAGTGCTTCGGCGACCGGCACCGCATGCGCGACGTCGTGCAGCACGACGACGGGAATAACCGGAACGCGGTCGATGAGGGAGATGGGGCTGGGCCCAGAAATGGGCCCAGGAATGGGCCCAGAGACGGGTTCATTCATCGGGGTTCTCCCAAGAGGTGGTGGGGTGGGTGTGGGGCGACGGGAAGACGCTCGCGCCCTCGTCGGCGGGCCCGACGGTGGTGCGGAAGGCGTGGAACAGCTCCCTGCCGGTCCCGAACACGCGTGAGTCGTCGGCCTGGACCGGGTCGCGGGCATCGAGGTCGTAGTCGGCGACGTGCAGGTCGAGTACGCCGGTGTCGGAGTCGAGCGTGATCAGGTCGCCGTCCCGGACTCGCGTCAGGGGTCCCCCGACCGACGCCTCGGGTGTCAGGTGGATGGCTGCGGGAACCTTGCCGGATGCACCGGACATGCGACCGTCGGTGACCAGCGCTACCCGCTGGCCGCGGTCCTGGAGAACACCCAGCGCCGGGGTGAGCTTGTGCAGCTCAGGCATCCCGTTGGCCGCCGGACCCTGGAACCGGACCACGGCGACGAAGTCGCCCTCGAGCGTGCCTGCCCCGAAGGCGGCGAGGAAGTCGGCCTGGTCGTCGAACACGCGAGCGGGTGCCTTGACCTGCCGGTGTTCGGGCTTGACCGCCGAGGTCTTGATGACGGCGCGTCCAAGGTTGCCCTCGATCATCCGCAGGCCACCGTCGGCCGAGAAGGGGTCGTCGGCGCCACGCAGTACGTCGGTGTCGTGGCTGCGCTTGGTGCCCTCCTCCCACGTCAGCTCGGATCCGTGGAGGTGAGCCTCGGTCGTGTAGCGCCAGAGTCCGTGGCCCGCGACGGTCTGGACGTCGTCGTGCAGCAGGCCAGCCTTGAGCAGGGAGTGCACCGTGAAGGCCAGGCCGCCGGCGGCGTGGAAGTGGTTCACGTCGGCCTTGCCGTTGGGGTAGACCCGCGCCATCAGTGGTACGACGGCCGAGAGGTCGGAGAGGTCGTCCCAGGTGAGTGTGATCCCGGCGGCACGCGCGATGGCGACGAGGTGCAAGGTGTGGTTGGTCGACCCGCCGGTGGCGAGCAGGGCGACGCAGCCGTTCACGATCGCCTTCTCGTCGACGATGTGGCCGACCGGCGTGTAGCGCTCACCCCAGGTGGTCAAGGCGGTCGCGCGCGCGGCCGCTGCGTCGGTGAGGGCCGCGCGCAACGGCGTGCCGGGGTTGACGAAGCTCGCGCCTGGCAGGTGCAGCCCCATCACCTCCATCAGCATCTGGTTGGAGTTCGCGGTGCCGTAGAACGTGCACGTCCCGGCCGAGTGGTACGACGCGGACTCGGCCTCGAGAAGCTCGTCTCGACCGATCTCCCCTGCGGCGTACTGCTGTCGGAGTGCGGCCTTCTCGTCGTTCGGCAGCCCCGAGGTCATCGGACCTGCCGGCACGAACACGGTCGGCAGATGGCCGAACGACAGTGCGCCGATCAGCATGCCGGGAACGATCTTGTCGCACACGCCGAGCATGATCGTGGCGTCGAACATGTCGTGGGAGAGCGCGATCGCGGTGGACATGGCGATCACGTCGCGGCTGAACAAAGACAGCTGCATGCCGTCGCGGCCCTGGGTGATGCCGTCGCACATTGCCGGTACGCCGCCGGCGAACTGGGCGATGCCACCGGAGCGGATCACCGCCTTCTTCAGCTGTGCCGGGAAGGACTCGAAGGGCTGGTGCGCGGAGAGCATGTCGTTGTACGCCGAAACGATGGCGACGTTGGGCTTCACCGAACCGCGGAGCGCGGCCTTGTCGACCGGGCCGGACGCGGCGAAGCCGTGCGCCAGGTTGGCGCACGCAAGGCGGCCACGCACCGGACCATTTTCTGCGGCAGCGTCGATTCGCTGCAGGTAGGCGGTTCGATCGTGACGGCTTCGCTCGGTGATGCGCTTGGTCACCTCGTCGACGACCGAGTGCATGCGGTTGCTGTTGGTGCTCATGGGGAACCTCATTCGGGCCAGGAGCGACTGTCGCGCTCGAGAAGTGTGATGGCGGCACTAGGGCCGTTGGTGCCGGACGGGTAGGGGCGGGGTCGGTGGTCGGGGCTCGACCACCTGTCGAGGACGGGTTCGACCCACCTCCATGCCGCCTCCACCTCGTCGCGACGCATGAACAGGGTCGGGTTGCCTCGCACGACGTCCATGAGCAACCGTTCGTAGGCGTCGGGGGAGTGGCGGTTGAAAGCCTGCGCATAGCTCAGGTCGAGCGACACCGGGCGCAGCCGGATCCCACCGGGACCGGGCTCCTTGGCAGTCAGGTGCAGCCGCATTCCCTCGTCGGGCTGCAGCTGGATGACGAGCCTGTTGGGCTCGTTGGCGCCCTCGCTGCCGGGGAACATGGGATGGGGAACGGCCTTGAACTGGATGACGATCTCCGAGACGCGACGATCCATCCGCTTGCCGGTGCGCAGGTAGAACGGCACGCCCGCCCAGCGCCAGTTCTGCACCTCGGCCTTGATCGCCACGAACGTCTCGGTGGTGGATCCTGGCTGCTCGACCTCGGCCTGGTAGGACGGCGCGACCTCTCCGTCGACGAGCCCGGGGCCGTACTGACCGGCGACGACGCAACGATCGACGGCCTCGCCCGTGATCGGCTTCAGCGCCTGCAGCACCTTGAGCTTCTCGTCACGGACGTTCTCCTGGCCGACGTACGTCGGGGGCTCCATCGCGACAAGGCACAGCAGCTGCAGCAGGTGGTTCTGGATCATGTCCCGCAACGCACCGGACTTGTCGTAGTACCCACCGCGACCACCCACACCCAAGGATTCAGACGCCGTGATCTGCACATGGTCGATGCAGTTGGCGTTCCACAGCGGCTCGAGGAAGGTGTTCGCGAAGCGGGTCACGAGCAGGTTCTGGACGCTCTCCTTGCCGAGGTAGTGGTCGATGCGGAAGATCTGGTGCTCCTCGAACACCGCACCGACTGCGTCATTGATCTCGAGCGCCGATGCCAGGTCGCGGCCGATCGGCTTCTCGAGGACCAGGCGCGAGTTCGGCGTGACCAGGCCGTGCTCGGCCAGGCGCTCGCTGACCGGTCCGAAGAGCGCAGGGCCGATGGCGAGGTAGAAGACCCGGACGCGGTCGTGGTCGTCGAACATCTCGACCAGGTTCGACCAGCCCTCACCGCTCTCGATGTCGATGCTGACGTGGGACAGGCGGGCGATGAACCGGTCGAGGGTCGGCTCGTCGAGCTCGCCGGTGCGCACGAAGCGGGACAGCTCACCGCGGATCTTGTCGCGGTAGCCGTCGACGTCCAGCCCGGCCCGCGATAGCGCGATGATGCGGGTCTCCGGCGGGAGCTGGCCGTCCCGGTCGCGCAGATAGAGCGACGGGAGCAGCTTGCGGGCGGCGAGGTCTCCGGTGCCTCCGAAGACGACGAAGTCGGCGGGAGGTACGGGGCCGGGCAGCTGAGACATGGCAGTTCTCTCAAGAGAGGTGCTGGGCGAGCCTCAACCGTAGAGCGACATATGCGTGCGTGCAAGGCTTAGTTATGTCTTTCAAGATACAAAAAGGTTAACGATCGGGGTTCTCCGAAGCGCACGAGTGGTTGAATGGCGCGCATGCCGTTCGGACAGGGACCAGCTACGGCCGGTCAGGTCTTCTCCCTGATCCGTGACGGGCGCGCGGTCACCCGCAGCGAGGTCGGGCGGGTCACCGGGCTCTCGCGCACCGCGGTCGCGGCCCGGATCGGTGCGCTGCTCGAGTCGGGTCTCGTCGTCGAGGGAGCCGACGAGGAGCGGCCGCCTTCCTCCGGGGGGCGCCCACCGGTGCGGCTCCGGTTCGACGTGAACGCGGGCGTCGTACTTGCCGGCGCCATCGGTCGCAGCCGCACCCAGCTCGCCGTGTGCGACCTGGACGGGGGCGTTGTCGCTAGCTTCGACCTGGACCAGGAAGTGGGGTCTGCTGCCGAGGAGCTGATGCCGAAGGTGGTGGCCGGGTTCGCCGAGCTGCTCGAACGTCTCGGGCGTCCTGCCGACGCCGTACGCGCAGTAGGGCTGTGCATCCCCGGCACCGTGGACCACGTCCGCGGGGCGAGCCTGGACTCACCGGTCATGTCGGGGTGGGACGGGGTCGAGCTGGCTCCCTTCGTGCAGGCACTGACGACGGCGCCGGTCTACGTGGAGAACGACGTGAACGTGATGGCGCTCTCCGAGCGGCGAGGCCACCTCGAACACCACCGCGACCTCGTCTTCGTGAAGGCCTCGACCGGCATCGGGGTCGGCATCGTGACCGGGGGACAGCTGCTTCGCGGGGCGCTGGGCGCCGCCGGCGAGATCGGGCACACCAAGATCCCCGCGGCCAAGGGGCTCCCGTGCCGCTGTGGGGACACCGGCTGTGTGGAGGCGGTGGCCGGCGGCTGGGCGCTGGTGCAGGCCGCACGTACGGGCGGCCACGAGGTGACGCACGTGCGCGACCTTGTCGACCTCGCGGTCCGGGGCGACACCGACGCCCGCCACCTGGTCCGTGTCGCGGGCCGCAGGATCGGCGAGGTCGTGGCCTCGGCGGTGAACCTGCTCAACCCCGAGGCAGTCGTCGTGGGCGGTGACCTCGCGCAGGTCTACGACATCTTCGTCGCGGGACTGCGAGAGTCCCTCTACTCGCAGGCATCCGCGCTCGCGACCCGCGAGCTGGTCATCGTCCCGGTCACCCACGGGGACCAGTCGGGCGTGGTCGGCTGCGCGGCCCTGGCGATCCGCGAGTTGCTGGACTCGGCCGCCGTCGATCGCGCACTCACGATCTAGTGCCGCGATCCGATCCGCAAGCTTTCCGGATCGTCCTATTCCCGGGCGTAGCGGTGCGACGATCTAGCCATGAGACGGATGGCGGCGGCTGCGGCGATGTTCGTACTCATGGTCAGCGCCTGCGGGGACCTCGGGGAGCCAGGCCGCGCGGATACCGAACCGTCTGCGGAGGTGCCGGCGACGAGCGTGAACTCCCGACCGGACAGCGTGAACAAGCCCGGTGTCTACGAGGTCGGTGTGGATCTCGTCCCCGGGGTTTACACGACGCAGGACCTGGGCTGCGCGGGGTTCACGGCGTCCAAGGCCGAGCCCGACATCGAGAACATGGACATGGATACGTGGTTGGCGGGTTCGATGCGAGTCCGTGATGTGGACCGGATCGTGCTCCACAATGGCGAATTCTTCACGAGCATGGAGTGCGGCACCTGGCAGCGCGAAGCCGACGGGGAGCCGAAGTCCGCCGATCCGACCACTCTCGCCGGTACCTGCGAGATCCTGGTCGGCACAGACGATCTGGCACAGCAGGCACTGACGTTCCCGAGGAAGCCTGAATCGGCCGCAAACAAGGGCCTCCGCGACGAGATCCAGACCAGACTCTCCACCGTGGTGTTCTCCTCGTACGCAGCGGGGAGGTCAACCAACCGCAAGAAGCTCTACAACTCGACGGGCGAGCTGGTCGACTTCCTGGACGACCCCTCCCAGTTTGTCGAGGCGGGCAAGATCGACGCCAGGTTCACCGGGGCCTTGGCCCGAATCCGCAAGGTTTGCGGATCGTCCTGATCTCCTGAGACGGGCCAGGAGCGCAACCGCCGGTCGGAGCCGACTCCCATGTCACAGTCTGCCGGGCTGTCTCGTCTTGGTAGCAGGAGTCAGTACCGGATTGGGAGGATGACGTGATGCGAGTTTTCGTTGCAGGCGGGACCGGGGTCATCGGGCGTCGTCTGGTGCCGCGGCTGGTGGCCCGTGGCCACGAGGTGACCGCGACCACGACGAGCCCGGGCAAGCTGGGGCTACTGACACAGCTGGGTGCCGAGGGCGTCGTGATGGACGGGCTGGAAGCGGCGTCGGTCGGCGAGGCCGTGGCCGCAGCCCGGCCGGACACGATCGTGAATCAGATGACGGGCCTCTCCGAGCGCCACTCCGGCAAGCCCAACCCTCGGAAGCCAGAGCGCTTCTTCAATTCCACCAACCGGCTCCGCAGCGAGGGGATCGACCACCTGCTGGCCGCGGCCGAGGCGACCGGTGTCTCTCACGTCGTCGCGCAGGGCCACGCCAGCATGAACGGAATCCGCACGGACGGATGGGTCAAGACTGAGGAGGACCCGCTGGAGGTGCTGGAGGGGACCAAGGCGATCAACCACCTCGAGGACGTGGTGGTCAGGGCTGGCGGCGCTGTTCTGCGCTATGGCGGTTTCTACGGACCCGGTGCCCACGACGATCAGGTCAAGCTCGTTCGGAAGCGGCTGATCCCGCTCATCGGGGGCGGCACCGGCTACGTCTCGTGGGTGCATGTCGACGACGCTGTGAGCGCTACCGTCCTGGCGATGGAGCAGAAGGCCACGGGCGTGTTCAACATCGTCGACGACGAGCCGGCTCCTGTCAGCGAGTGGCTGCCCTATCTCGCGGAGTGCGTCGGCGCAAAACCGCCCCGTCGGGTCCCGGCATGGCTGGCGCGGCTGCTGGCCGGCGAGATGGCAGTGGGCATCATGACCCAGGGGCGTGGCTTCTCCAACGCCAAGGCCAAGCGCGAGCTCGGCTGGGAGCTGCGCTACCCGTCGTGGCGGCAGGGCTTCAAGGCAGAGTTGTCACCAAACGGGCGCGCATGACTCGGGGCGAGGAGTTCGAGGACCTGCGGTCGCTGTTGTTCGCGATCGCCTACCGGATCCTCGGCAGCGTGGCAGAGGCCGAGGACGCGGTCCAGGAGACCTGGTTGCGCTACGAGTCCTCTCCGACACAGCCGACGTCGACCAAGGCCTTCCTCTCAGCCGTGGTCACGCGGGTCTCGATCGACGTGCTGCGATCGGCACGCGTCCGGCGTGAGGAGTACGTCGGGCCATGGTTGCCCGAGCCGCTGCTCGCCGACCCCTATGAGGATCCGGCGCGGTCTGCGGAGCTGGCCGACTCGTTGTCGATGGCGGCCCTGTTGCTGCTCGAGCGTCTGAGCCCGCTCGAACGGGCGGTCTTCGTGCTGCGGGACGTGTTCGGGTTCGGCTTTCTTGAGATCGCGTCGGCCGTCGGTAGATCCGAGGCTGCCTGCCGCCAGCTCGCGGTCCGGGCACGGCGCCACATGGACGACGGCCGCCCCCGCTTCGAGGCGAACCTCCGCGAGCGCGAGGAGCTGGCGGCGCGGTTCTTCGATGCGCTCCGGGATGGCGACGTCAACGAGCTGAGGGACTTGCTCGCTGCCGACGTACAGATGGTCGGTGACGGGGGAGGCAAGGCCGCCGCTTTCACCAGGAGCGTGATCGGTGCCGACAACGTGGCTCGCCTGCTGGCCTCGGTGTCCCCGGCGCTCGTCCGGGTCGACGCGAGAGTGGAGGCATGCGAGGTGAACGGCCAGCCGGGCGCGATCCTCCGCGATCGGGACGGCAAGGTCGTCGGCACGTTGACGCTGGACGTGCTCGGCGGGCAGATCCAGACGATCCGCTCCGTGGTCAACCCCGACAAGCTCGCGCATGTGGGTCCCGTGACGGACGCGTGGGCGTGGGCCCGCGAGGTGAAGCAGGCTCTCCGGCACAGGGAGTGACGCCGAACCGGTCCGGAATCGAGAAGCGCCACGATGTCGGCGCCCCTAGCCTTCATCGGAAGGCCGGCACCCAGCCTAGGCCGCGAGAGTCGGAAGGAATCGAAGAGATGTCCGGGACGAATGCCAAGAAGGACTCCGGCGGCTTCAGCGCCGATGAGCGAGCCGCGATGAAGGGACGCGCCGCCGAGCTGCGCGCCGAGGGCAAGACGGGCGCCAAGAAGGCCGACGGCCTGCAGGCGGTCCTGGACAAGATCGCGGAGATGGCTCCGGAGGATCGTGTGCTCGCTGAGCGAGTGCATGTGACGGTGACCGCGACGGCCCCCGAGCTGTCGCCCAAGACCTGGTATGGAATGCCCTCCTACACGAACTCGGACGGCGACATCGTCGTCTTCTTCCAGGACGCCGCCAAGTTCAAGTACAGGTACGCCACCCTCGGCTTCCAGGACGCGGCGAACCTCGACGACGGCGACTTGTTTCCCGTGGCCTACGCGCTCAAGGAGTGGAGCCCCGCGGTGGAGAAGATGGTCGTCGATCTGGTGAAGACGGCCATCTCGTGACCGGAAGGACTGATCGGCCGATCGATGGGTGGTGAGGTGAGCGTGGAGACGTATGTCGTTCGCGGGATCGGCGAGGTGCGTTCGCCGCTGCGCGATCTGGAACAGGCACCGCGGCAGGCCGACGAGGGCGCGCCCGAAGCCGAGCTGGTCTTCGACGAACACGTTGTCGCGGCACTGGAGGGGATCGAGGCCGGAGCGGTCATCGAACTGCTTACCTGGCTGCACCTCGCCAGCCGGGACACTCTGCAGTGCCGACCGCGCGATGACGTCACTCAGCCTATGACCGGTGTCTTTGCCACTCGCTCATCCAGCCGTCCGAACCCAATCGGCCTGCACACGGTGAAGGTCCTCGAGGTAGGTCCACGGACCTTGCGGGTAGCCGCGCTCGAGGCGATCGACGGGACTCCGGTGATCGACGTCAAGATCGCGCTGGGCGCCGCGGAGGTGCGTTGACTCTGCCGATCAGTCGTCGGCAAAGCCGTTGCGCAGGGTGGTGACAACAGGCCGCGCCGCAGTGTCGACGGCGAGCCGGAACACGTCGGGACGGTGGTAGTGGCCGACCGGGTCGAACTTCCGCCGCTCCGAATGCACCTTGGTGAGATCCAGCTCGGCGACGAGGACGGTCTCTTCGTGCCGGGCAGGACCGGCGAGGATGTCCCCGTTCGGGCCGACGATCACCGTGTTGCCCGGCTCCACCCAGTCCGGGTCATCCGGGTCGGTCCGCCACGATCGCTCCCGGTCCGGGAAGTCCGCGGGGATCTGGTCGACACGAAGGCATGGATTCACACCGATCACGAAGCAACGGCCTTCCCTGGCAATGTGTCGCATGGTCGCGACCCAGGCGTCACCAGGCGCCAGCGTGGGCGCCACCCACACATCGACACCTTGCGAGTACATGAAGAACCGAGCCAGCGGCATGTAGTTCTCCCAGCAGGTCAGCCCGCCAAGGCGACCGAAGGGGGTCGGGTAGGTCTCGAGCGTCGAACCGTCACCCATTCCCCACACGGTGCGCTCCCCGCCGGTCGGCATCAGCTTGCGGTGCTTGCCGAGGAGATTGCCCTGTGGATCGAAGTACAACAGCGTGTTGTAGATCGTGCTCCCCGTGGGTTCGCGTTCCTCGACCCCGATCACCAGGTAGACGCCCGCTTCGCGGGCCGCGGCTCCGAGCCGAACGGTGGTCTCACTCGGTACGACGACGGCCTGGTCAACGAGCATCGCGAACCACTGCTCGTCACCGTCCCAGATCGGCGTCGCGTCGATCCAGATCGGCGTACCAGGCACGAAGACCTCGGGAAACACGACCAGGTCCGCCGCTTTCACTGAGGGGTCGGTCAGCAGCGCTTCCACCTTGGCGAGCGTCGCCTCGCGATCCATCAGCACGTACGCCGCCTGCACAGCGGCCACCCTCATAGTCGCCATGTTGGCTCCTCCCGCGTCGACGATACGCCGCGCTGTTTTCAGTCCTGATGGCTCACGATGTTGATGACGTTGCCGTCCGGTGCTCGGACGAAGAACCGGCGTACACCCCAGGGCTCCGTCGTCATCGGGTGCACGATCTCGTAGCCGAGCTCCTGGGCTTCTTCGTAGGCACCATCGAGGTCATCGGTCGCAACGGAGATGACTGAGTCTTCGGGTGCAGATGCGTCCCGCGTCACGAGCTGGACATTCGCCCCGCTGTCCGGAGACGTGTAGCGGGCCACCCATCCCAGGTTGAACTCCTCGGTGCTCAGCCCGAGGTAGTCGGTGTAGAAGGTCTTCGTCGATTCAACGTCAGCAACTCGAAGGTTGGGGATGATGCGGGTGGCGCGCATTCGGTGCTCCTGCATGTCGTTCGAGGTCAACTTCCGCTGCCGTAGGGGCGGGTGATGATTTCCAGGAAGTGGCCGCTCGGTTCTTCCCAGTACACGCCGCGGCCGCCGTCGTTGGTGTTGATCTCGCCCTCGTGGCGTCTGAACGGGTCCGCCCAGTAGGTCAGCCCCCGTTCACGGATCCGGCCGAAGATCTCGTCGAACCGGTCCTCGTCGACCAGGAAGGCGTAGTGCTGCGGATGCACCGAGCCATGGTCGTCGGCGAAGTCGAGGGAGACTTCGTTGTCGACTTCCACGACCTGGAAGGGGCCGAACGTTACCGGCTTGGCGACCCCGAGAATCTCGGAAAGAAAAGTCGCGGACTCGTGCTTGTCGCGCACAGCCACGATCGTGTGGTTCAGCTGGACTGGCATCTTCGTCCGCCCTTCCTCACACCGGCCAACCTGCTCGGGGTTCCGTTCTCTCACGCCACGTGGTGAGCGGTCCACCCTGTCCTGTCCTGTCTTGTCGCGGGGCGCATGCCGCGTTCCGCGCGAAGCGTCATAGTGAGGCGGTGAGCAACCGGAGGGGACCGCGGACCTTCGACCCGGACGCGGTCGGGAACGCGGAGACGGACGCGTGGGCGTCGTACTACCGACGGGAGTGGTGGCCGTTCCTCAAGGCTGCGGTCGCGATGGTGCGTGAAGGTTTCGGGATGGGGAGGCTACGCACCGTGCAAGGGGCGTACTACGTGCTCCGGGCCAACCAGAAGTGGGCCCCCTACCCGGACAACGACCCGGCCGCGGCGCGTGAGTACATGCGGCGGTTCTACGAGTTGGTGGTCCGCAACAGCGACCTCGGGCTCGAGCCCGTGGACGCATCACGGCGCGAGGTCGAGTGGTGGCGGCTGCACCGGGAGCACCAGTACGGCGTGATCGGCGACGAGGAGCCGCTGGTTGATTCGCTGGTGGACCTGTACTCCTACGTCTACGGCGTGCCCGGTGACGCGGTCCGGGAGGCGGCACGGCAGCGGGTGCTGGCCATGGAGCACTCCGACGCATGGGTGCAGGCGGGCTGCGATCTCGCGGATCCGCTGCTGGCCAGGGAGCGCGAGGCGTTGCTGGCGTCCTACCGCGCTTTGCGGGCGGCCGTCGGTCAATGACCTCAACGGGAGTTTCGCAGTTGACGGACCCCCGTACGGGACTCCCGTGCAGCGCGTCTCGTAGCCTGCGTGAATGGCAACCTTCATCCTCACGGTCATCGGCGATGACCGGCCAGGTCTCGTGTCAGCACTCTCGGCCCCGATCAAGGCCCACGGCGCGAGCTGGGAGCGCAGTCAGATGTCACGGCTGGCTGGCAAGTTCGCCGGCATCGTGTTGGTGACAGTGGCCGACGGGAAGCTCGACGCGCTGGTCGCAGACCTCGCGGCGCTGAGCGCCCAGGGTCTACAGGTAGCCGTCGAGCGCACTGACGTGCCCGTTGAGCGCGAGTCGCAGCGACTCCACCTCGAGCTGCTCGGGGCAGATCACCCCGGCATCGTGGCAGAGATCTCCGCGTCTCTCGCCGCCCGCAACGTGAGCATCGAGGAGCTCAGCACCGACGTGCGCGACGCTCCCATGGCCGGCGGGACCCTCTTCGAGGCGCGCGCGGTGCTCAACGCCCCGCCGGCAACGAGCACCGATGCCCTACGGAAGATGCTCGAGGGGCTCGCCCATGAGCTGATGGTCGAGATCCGACTCTCCGATGACTGAGCCGTCTCTCCCTGCCCACTAGGGCAGGCTCACTCGGGCCGCTCCTGCAGGCTGCGCACCTCGACCCTGCTCTGCAGGGCCGCCGAAGCCTGCTTCGTCCACTCGATCGCCGCGTCGTCGTTGTCCGCCTGGATGATCCAGAAGCCGCCGAGGTACTCGCTCGCCTCGGTGAGCGGGCCGTCAGTGAGGACCGGCGTTTCGCCGGTGTTGTCGACAGTGGTCGCGGTCGAAGGCGGGTTCAGACCGCCGGCGAAAACCCACGCTCCCGCGTCCTGGAGGCCGGTGTTGAACGCGTCCACCGCGGCGAACACCGCCTCGAGCTCGGCTGGGTCCATCTCCGCCATGGTCGGCTCCTCGGCGGAGTCGTGCGGGAGGCTCAGGAAGTACTGCGTCATGATCTTTCTCCTTGGGTCTCGGCAGTTCGCGTGCTTGGCAGCCTTTCATCCGATCCACGCAGGTGCTGGGGTCGGATACGACAACGCTCCAGGAAATCTGATGCGACTGTCATTGGCTCGGTTCGACGTTCAGACCGGCAGACTCAACGGGAGTCATCGCTGGGAGAGCGGGAATCGGAAACTCGGTTGGGTTCGTCAGCTGCCGCAGAACGCATGATCTGTTGGTCCGTGCTCAATAGCCTCCGCGGCCAATCCGCATGCAGGTTCCCCGGTCTTAGACTCACAAGACCCACTGGCGTGAGGAGCAGGTATGTCTTGGACACCCAACGTGCCGATCCCAGACCAGCAGTCCAAGGACTCGCCCGCGCTGGCGGAGTTCGATGAACTGCTGCACCTGGTCCACCAGGGCGAATCGTCCAACGACCTGTGGCACAGCTGGTACGACGGTGCGGCCTGGCGGCCCAACGAGCGGATCCCCGATCAGCGGAGTAAGGGGGCTTCGGCGCTAGCGGCGTACGGCGGTCTGCTGCACGTCGTGCACCAGGGCGACAGCGAGAACCAACTATGGCATTCGACCTGGGATGGTGAACGGTGGTCGGTCAACGCGACGATCTCGGGGGAGAAGGCGCATTCGCCGGTTGCGATGGCCGAGTTCGGCGGCCTGCTGCACATGGTGCACAACGGGGACAGCTCAAACCGGCTCTACCACCTGACGTGGGACGGCCAGTTTTGGACCCAGCTGATGCAGATCCCGGACCAGCTGTCGAAGGGGGCACCCGCAGTCGCGGTGTACGGCGGCTTGCTTCACCTGGTGCATCAGGGCGACAGCGAGAACCAGCTGTGGCACTCGACCTTCGACGGCGCGACGTGGACGACCAACGACAAGATTCCGGACCAGCTCAGCAAATCGCCTCCCGCCCTGGCCGTGGCCAACGGTCTGCTCCAGCTCACCCATCTCGGCGACTCCTCGAACACCATCTGGCACTCGACCTTCGACGGCGCGACGTGGGCGCCGAACGTCCCGGTTCCGCACCAGCTGGCCGAAGAGGCTCCAGCACTGGCGACGTACGGTGTTCGTGCTGCACATGGTGCACACCGGTGACTCCGAGGACACGCTGTGGCACACCAGTTCCGACGGTGCCTTGGTGAGTCGGCCTACCCGGCGGGTGATCATCGTCGATATCGACGGCGTGCGTTGGGACAGCTTCTACCGCCACCTCAAGCGGGTGAAGAATGCGGGCGCCTCGACGGAGACGACCTACCGCTTCCTGCTTCCGCCGGGAGCGTCCGACGACACGTTGCTCGGCGACGGTGACCTGGACCTGCACAGCGCGCTGGCTGAGCTGTGCTTCGGCCCCGAGAACGGGATGGTCGACGTTCGGCTGGCGCTGTCCAGCTACCCGACCTTCACGTTCCCCACGCACGCGACCATGTACACCGGCACGTGGCCACGCCGACATGGGATCTGCGGGCACAAGTTCGTGGTCCGGGACGCGCCGCCTGAGTGGGACCACCATCAGTGGGATGCGCTGCCGCGGGCGCTGTCGCTGCAGGGCTACTGCACCGACGCCGAGGGGTCCTGGGGTGCTTTCTGGGACCACGTCTGGGGCGGGTTCGACCAAGTGAGCGAGGACGACTGCCGAAACCGCAACCGCGGGCTGAACTCCGACCTGCGCGCGGACACGCTGTTCCACCGAGTCGAGGACGCGGGGAAGCGCAGCACCGTGGTGCACGCGTTCTACCACGGCGCACGCAAGCCGTGGGAGCACTACGGCAAGGACCAGTGGTGGCACTACGACTCTGTCGAGCTGCGCAGCGTCAAGGACATCTGTTCCGACGAGGACCTCGACCAGCTCGAGGTCGCCGACCACGGTGCGTTCGCCAAGGCCGAGGTGGCCGTGTCATACATGCCCTCGACGGTGTCGGTCGTCCCGCCGAACCCGAACTTCGCTCGTTCCGTGGGGCTCGCCTTCACCCGACGAGACGGCGTCGCCGCCAGCGGCTGGAGCATCCAGGGCGAGCCGCATCCCGACGGTCCTCCTGACCTGATGGCGCTCTACATGGCCTCGGTCGACGAGTCCAGTCACCGGGCCGGGCCCCGGCAGCAGGAGACGTACATGGCATGGTTCGACCACCGGCTGGCTCGCTTCGTCAGCGTCTTACGCGCGGCCGACCCCGATGTCTTCGCCAATACGGTCTTTGCATTCGTCGCCGATCATGGGCATCGGGCGATCACCAATCCGCCCTCGACGCCGGACCTGTCTTCGGACAACGTGCTGCTGGTCCGCGAGGAACTGATGAACATCCGCTTCGGTGAGGCCGAGACGGAGCGCATCCGGAAGATCGTGCAGGCGAACCACCTGTCACTGACCGCGGTGTACGCCGACGTCCTTCGAGAGCAGGTAGCCGCCTGGGCCGAGGCCATGAACCTCTACGTCTACCTGCGCGCCGGATCGGGCCTCGACACCGTCGATGTGGCACGACGCCTGCTGTCCATCCCGATGAACACCGAACCGTACGGCGCGCTGGTGCTCTTCGAAAATCGATACCGGTTCCTCGCTCGGGGCGAGAACCAGCCGGTGCTGCTCAACAGTCCTGCCGCGCGGCGCGTCGTCGTGCCGCGGCTCGACCCACCACCGGTCTCGACCGATGACATCGAGGCGGCCGCCCTGGATGACGGGTCCGACCCTTTCAACGAGCGCAATCTGCGCGAGCAGCTGAACACCCCGGCCATCTTCGACCTGCTCGGGATCACCCGTCGGGTGGCCGGGTTCGGCCCCACCGAGCACCGGTCGATGCCGGACATCATCCTGCTCGCGCCCGAGGGGCGCAGCTTCACCTCCTCCCCGTCGACCCACGGATCCTTCGCGTACCCGACCTCGAGAATCCCGATGGTCTTCTGCGGGCCCGGCATGCCAACGGGACGCCAGACGCTGGACACCGCCGACCTGGTCGACTTCGCGCCCACTGTGCTCTCGCTGCTGGGCGTCTCGTCCGAAGGCATGGAGGGCAGAGCACTCGTGGACCACGAGGGACGACCGTCGTCGGTGATCCGCAGTACCGGAGCACTCGATCACTCCGACGACACCGATCCGGCGGAGCCAGAAACCGGCCCGGACAAGGCCGCGCCCGTACCCCCAGCCGCGCGGACGGTGCACGAGAAGCGGTCGTTCCCTGCAGCCCGCGTGACCGCACGCCCAGCGCGCATCCGGCCGGCGACCGAGGCGGAGCTCCAGGCCAGCCTGCCCACGTACGTCGCCGCCAGGGTGGTGAAAGAACGCCCCAACACGGTCGGCAGTGCGGCCGATCCCGCCCTGGCGACGAACCGGCCCGCCCGACGACTCACCGTTGACAGAACCCTGTGGGCACGACTGGACCGTGCCCACGTCATCGCTGCGCCGGAAACGCGGCTCTGGATCGCCGGCACGGCAGCTGGATCGGCCTCCCAGCAGCGAATCAAGCTGGGCAAGCACCGGAACGTCGACCTCGCCGAACACGGGTCCGTCGCACTCGGATCATCCGACAGCAGAGGCACCATCCTGGTGCCCCGCCGGCTCCTCATCCTGCCCGTGGAGATATCACTTCCGCTGCTCCCCGCGTGGTTACACGGTCTGGTTGGCACGCTCCGCCGCCACAGCCGTCTGGGGATGGACCATTTCAAAGAAGGAAACACGGTGCTGCTCAGCGGAGAGGACTTCATCAACGTCGTCACCGGACTCGCCCGTCAGCTCGACCCCGCGCCGGACCCGGAACCCCAGCCCCCGATCTTCGAGGTCGCTGGTGTCAGTGGGCTACTCACGACGGACACGGCGACATACCCACGAGTCATCGAAGCAACCCACAGCTTGCGAGAGCTGCTCAAGGCAGACCATGTCACCCGCTTCACTCTCACGGACGGCGGAGTCCTGGCCTGACCGCGCCTGAGTGGGCCTCGGGGAGGCCGGCGCTCGATAGGTGGTCGATCCAGAACGGACACGCCGATCAGGGGAGTCCAGCACGCACCAGGTGCACGCCAGACTCCGCAGATCGGCCAGGGGTCACGTGCGGTACGCCATAGGTGATCGTGCAGCCAGCGCAGCGAGCGGACAGTCGAGACCACGGCGGCCGGCACGTCATGGCTCGAAGCCCGATTCGCCAACCTGGTCCTCGCCAGCTAGGCCGGACCATGAAGTGCAGACAGGGCTCAGCTCTGGAGTCCGTCCCACGACCAGTGCGGGATACGCAGGCCCTCGGGCACATCGTCCGCAGATCGGTGATACCTGTTCATCGTCACCGTGGTGGCCCACGCAAAGTAGTCGTGCAGGACTCGACGCACGGGTTCGTTCTCGGAGAGCCCGACATCCGTCATCGCCTGGTCGAAGCATGCGATGGCTCGCTGATCCATCTCTTCGTGCGATCCATTGCCGCTGTGAATGCGCACGACCGAGCTTTCGTCACCGTAGGTGTCGGAATAGGTCGTCGGGCCTCCGAGAGATTCCGCCCAGTAGGCAGCAAGCCGTTGGGTGTGGTCCGGGTGGAAGCCATGGCGGAATGCGTGGCTGACCACGTCGTCGTCGATGACTCGGGCATGCCAAGCCCCGGCAAGACGGATGAAGCCCTCGTCGCCGCCTGCGGCCTCGTACACCGTTGGCATGTGCCGAGGATGTCACGGCTCTGCCGTCGTCGGGAACGACTGCTCGGCGCTACGCTCGCTCCCCGGACCGAGGAGAGCCATGCACGACGAACGACGTGAGGTCGTGCATGAGCTGATCGAGCGCTTCTACTCGCAGGTGTGGAACCGATGGGACGAGCAGGCGGCGCGGGACGTGCTCGACGTCTCTCTCAGCTTTCGGGGGTCGCTGGGCCGTCGGACAGCCGGCGTCGAGGAGTTCCTCGGGTACGTCGCGGACGTGCGCTCGGCGTTTCCCGACTTCCACAACCACGTGCGCGACGTACTCGTGGACGGTGACCAGGCCGTCGCGCGCCTCACCTACACCGGCACCCACCGAGGCACGGTTCTCGGGCTCGCGCCGACCGACAACCGCGTCGAGTACGAGGGGATCGCGTGGTTCAAGGTGCGGGACCAGCGGATCCTCGAGGGCTTCGTCCTCGGCGACATCGACACACTCCGCGCGCAGCTCGGAGCCACTGACCCAGGCTGAGCCTGAGCTAAACCGCCTTGACGGCGAGCACCGGGCAGGGACAGTCGAGGATGAGCGTCTGCGCCGTGCTGCCCATGAACATCTTCCCGACTGCGCTTCGGTGTCGGATACCGATCACGAGCAGAGCGGCGCTGGTCTCGTGGACGACGGCAAGGATCTGGTCGGCGATGTCGGACCCGTCGGTCTGGCGAACTTCATGGCCGGCCTCGAGGCCCGCGAGCTCGGTTTCCAGCTCCGTGACCTGGTCCGTGCTGGCGAAGTGGGTGTCGACCCAGGCATCCCCCTTGGTCGCGTTGATCACCACCAGCTTCAGGCCGCGCAGCTTGGCCTCGGAGATGCCGGCAGCCAGGGCTGCCTTGCCGAACTTGTTCGGAATGAAGCCAACCACGATCGTCATGAGTCGCTCATCGCCTTCTCTCGTTCACGTGCGGGAGTGTCGGGGTCGCCGCGGAACCGCCGAAGCAGCATCGGAAGCAGCAGCGACAGGGCGATGATCACGTAGATGATGATCGCGAGGGTCTCGTTGAACAGCCCCGAGACCTCCCCGTCGGAGAGGGCAAGTGCCTCGCGGAACTTGAGCTCCATGAGCGGGCCGAGGATGACGCCGAGGATCAGCGGCAGAACGGGGATCCCGAACCGGCGGATCGCGAAGCCCAGCAGACCGAACACCAGGAGCAGCAACAGGTCGAACGGCTGCTGGTTGACCGTGTAGGCCCCGAGGGAGGCGAAGAACAGGATGCCGGAGTAGAGGTAGGGCCTCGGGGTCCGCAGCAGTTTGGCCCACAACGGAGCCAACGGCAGGTTCAGCACCAGCAGCAGCGTGTTGCCGATGAGCAGGCTCGCGAGCAGCGTCCAGACGAGGTCGGGCTCGGCCTCCATCAGCTGCGGGCCGGGCTGGATGCCGAAGCCCTGCATGGCCGCGAGCATGATCGTCGCGGTCGCCGTCACGGGAAGACCGAGCGCCAGCAGCGGGACGAACGTGCCGGCTGCCGAGGCGTTGTTGGCGGCTTCTGGTCCAGCGACGCCCTCGATGGCGCCGTGGCCGAACTCGTCCTTGTTCTTCGTCAGCCGTCGCTCCAGCAGGTAGGACAGGAACGTCGGGGTCTCGGCGCCTCCAGCCGGGATGGCGCCGAACGGGAACCCGATCGCGGTGCCGCGCAGCCACGGCTTCCACGAGCGTCCCCAGTCCTCGCGCCCCATCCACGGCTGACCGACCGGGATCATGGTGTGCGGTCTGCTGCGAAGGTGCGCGGCCACCCAGAGGGCCTCACCGAGTGCGAAGATGCCGACCGCCACCACGACCACGTCGATGCGACCGGCCAGGAGGTCGCTGCCGAAGTTCAGCCGCGGCTGTCCGGTGTTCAGGTCGAGGCCCACGAGCCCGATCGTCAGGCCGATGAACAGGGCGATGAACCCGCGCAGCTTCGAAGATCCGAGCACACTGGTGACCAGCACCACCGCCAGCAGCATCATCGCGAAGTACGACGGGGCGCCGACCTTCACCGCGATCTCGGCCATCGGCGGCGCGAAGAAGACCACGCACAGCGTGCCGATCGTGCCGGCGACGAACGAGCCGATGGCAGCCGTTGCTAGTGCTTGTGCGGCTCGACCCTTCTTGGCCATCTTGTTGCCCTCGATGGCAGTCATCACCGAGGCAGACTCGCCGGGGGTGTTCAGCAGGATCGACGTGGTCGAGCCGCCGTACATGCCGCCGTAGTAGATCCCGGCGAACATGATGAACGCCTGGGTCGGCTCCATCCCGTTCGTCACCGGCAACAGCAGCGCGACCGCCATCGCCGGTCCGATACCCGGAAGCACGCCGACGAACGTGCCCAGCATGACGCCGATCACCGCGTACATCAGGTTGGTCGGAGTGAACGCGGCCTCGAGGCCGCCCCACAGGAGTTCGAGGCTCTCCATCTCAGAGGATCCCGTCCAGGATGCCCGGCGAGAGCGGGATGTCGAGACCGGAGTAGAAGAAGTACCACGACCCGACGGAGAGCACCGCGCCGACGACAATGTCTCGCAGCAGCGTCCTGCTGCCGAGAGCCCAGGCACATCCGGCGAACAGGATGGCCCCGGTGATTGCCCAGCCGAGGAAGTCGATCGTGGCGATGTTGAACACCAGGATGGCGACGAGCTTCAGGACGGTGACCATGTCGGGACGAACGCTGAGGTCGACGTCCTCGCCCTCCTCGGGCTCGCCGCGGTCACCCCTTGCTGTCGCCAGCCCCAGCAGTACGCCGAGCACCACCATCACGGCCCCGATGATGTAGGGAAACACCCGCGGACCCACTGGATCGCCGAACCCGACCTTCAGTGTGGTCGCGTCGTAGACCGTGTAGGCGCCGAAGACCAGCAACAGTGCGGCCAGACCGTACTGCGCCGCGTCCACGCCTTGATCTTCAACCGGCGACGGGTCCGTCGCGACCGGCTCCCGCGGCCCTGATGAAGCGCTCATAGCAGCCCCAACTCCTCGAGGGTGCTGGACACCCGTTCGTCCTGTGCGGTGAGGAAGTCATCGAACTCCTCGCCAGTGCGGAAGGTGTCGATCCAGTCGTTCGCCTTCAGCTCCGACTGCCACTCCGGGCTGTCGTGCATGTCGGTCAGGTAACCGATGAGCTGCTCACGACGCTTGTCCGAGATTCCGGGCGGGGCGAGCACCCCGCGCCAGTTCACGAAGACCAGGTCGATGTCCGACTCGGTCAGGGTCGGCACGTTCTTGACGAGATCGGACGTGAGCCGTTCTTCGCCAGAGACAGCAAGCACCCTCAGGTCGCCGGACTCGATCTGACCTGTGAACTCGCTCAGTCCGGAGAACCCGACCTGGATCTTCTCGCCCAGCAACGCGCTGGTCAGCGGTCCTCCGCCGTCGTAGGGGATGTAGCGGACGTCCTTCGGTTCGACGCCGACGGCGCCGGCCAGCTGCATGGGGAAGAGATGGTCCGGGCCACCGGGGGAGGATCCGCCCCCGACTACGACGTCATCCGGATTCTTCTTCCACGCGGCGACGAGGTCGCCGATCGTCTTGAACGGTGAGTTTGCCGGGACCAGGACACCTTCGTACTCCTCGATCAGCTGAGCCAGCGGAGTGGCGTCCTGGAGCTTGTAGTCGTTGCCGAAGGAGTAGAGCGAGCCGACCACACCCAGGCCGACCGTCATCATCACGTGCTCGTCGCCCTTCTCGTTCATCAGCTCGGTCATGGCGACCGAACCGCCGGCGCCGATCACGTTGGTGACGTCGAAGCTGCCTCCGGTGGTGCCGAGCTTCTTCATCGTGTCCACTGCTGCCCGGCCGGTCAGGTCATAGCCACCACCAGGGCTGTTCGGGATGAGCATGTGCAGATCGCGGCTCTCGTCTCCGCTGGTGACTCCTCCGCAGGAGGTCAGCATGAGCGAGCCGACCAGCATTCCCATCAGCAGTCCCACTGGCCGTGCCAGCGTGCGGGTGACCGAGCGTCGCCGCATGACGCCTCCAGACTGTCGAGCCGCAAGGTGTCGGGGCGCTGTGGGCGTCTCCGACCTACCCTGCGGCGAGTGGTGCTGACCCTTGGCTTGAAGCAGGTACGCGGCGCGATGCCGAACCGTCCTCGATCCTCCACCCCCGCGAACCGATGGCGCAAGGTCTGCCGATGTGCCCGGGCCGGCCCCCGACATACTGGCGCTCATACGTGCCGGGAGGGACGCGATCCTGTTTCCGGGACTGACCACAGCCGAGCGCCCGCCTGAGTGCCCGATCACCTCAGCCACCATCGGAGCCATACATGGGAACCAACCAGCGATCACAGATCGAGATGTCCCCCGACGAGATCAGCACGTTCGTTGCGAGCCGGCGTACGGCGAACCTCGCCACCATCGGCGTCACGGGGCAGCCGCACCTGGTCGCCATGTGGTTCGCGTTGATCGACGGCGTCATCTGGTTCGAGACGAAGGCCAAGGCGCAGAAGGCGTTGAACCTGCGTCGCGACCCTCGCGCCACCCTCCTCCTCGAGGACGGGCTCACCTACGACACGCTGCGCGGTGTCTCCTTCGAGGGGCGGGCCGAGATCGTGGACGATCCGGAGGCGCTGTGGGCAGTGGGAGTCAACGTCTGGGAGCGCTATCACGGCGCCTACACCGAGGATCTCAGGCCGCTCGTCGAGGTCACGCTGCACAAGCGGGTTGCCGTCCGGTTGGACGTCACCCGCACCCGCTCCTGGGACCACCGCAAGCTCGGCCTCGACCCGATGCCCCTCGGCGGATCAACTCTGGACGACACCACCTAGACATTTGCGACAATTCCTCCCATTCTTCCGGATTTCTGGGAGACCATGAAGCATGGGACCGGACGAGCGAGCGAAGTCTCAGGCGCCCGGGCGCCTGAACGGGCTGCGCCACGCCTCCAATGCGGTCCCGGCCTTGGCCTCGGGACGGGGCCGGATCCTCGTGATCGAGGACAACGCCGTCAACCAGCTCGTGGCCGTGGGAGTGCTCGAGGGTTTCGGCTACACCGTCGTGATGGCCGACGACGGCGCAGCCGGTGTGACTGTCGTGGCCAAGGACCTGACCGGTTTCGACGCGATCCTGATGGACTGCCAGATGCCGGTGATGGACGGGTACGACGCCACGAGGGCCATCCGGGCCATGACAATGGCCGGTTCCCGGATCCCGATCATCGCGATGACGGCCGGAGCGGAGTCAGGTGAGCGCCAGCGCTGCCTGGACGCAGGCATGGACGACTACCTGTCCAAGCCTGTCGACGTCGTACTCCTCGCCAAGACCCTCGACCGCTGGATCCGGTCCCCCGAGACCGCAGAAGCCACCCCCGCTCCAGCGTCGGCCCCATCGTCATCGAGACTCGATGAGGGGTCCGGGGAGCTCGACATTCTGGACCGGAGCCGGCTCGTGGACCTGCTCGAGAGTGGTGCTGCCGACCTTGCCCTCTTGTCGAAGATCCTCGACCGCTTCGGCCGTCGTGCAGACGACGCGATCATGGACCTGGCCGCGGCCGTTCGGGCCGACGACGCGCATGAGGTCAGCCGACTCGCGCACAGCCTGCGCGGTGGTGCTGCCAACGTGGGGCTGGTCCGCCTGGCTGGGCTGTGCGAGGCCATCGAGCTCAAGGCGAACCGAGGTGAGCTGCCGCCTGCCAGCGCGCTCTTCCGGATCGAGGACGAGGTCGTCGCCGGGGTCGAGCAGCTGGCGACCTTCTCTCGCGAGATCACCCGGGACGCCGCAGCGGCCGAACAAGCCCTGCTCCGCGACGCCTCCCCGGACTGAATCGACGTAGGGTCGGCACAGACGGTCCCCAGTCACAGGGGAGCCGGGTTCGCGGGCGGAGTCTGAGCATGCGAGTAGCACTGCAGGTGACCTGCATCAACGACGCGCTGTTCCCCGACACCGGGAAGGCGATGGTGACGCTCCTGCGCCGACTCGGGGTCGACGTCGAGTTCCCACCAGCGCAGACATGCTGCGGACAACCCATGGTCAACACCGGCTACCTCGACGAAGCCGTGCCGGCGTTGCGGTCCTTCGTCGAGGCGTTCACCGGGTACGACGCCATCGTCACGCCGTCGGGGTCCTGTGCTGGATCCGCGCGCCACCAGCACCAGATCGTCGCGCGCCGGTCGGGTGACCCATCCCTCGTCGCGGCCGTGGCCGAGACGGCTCCACGCGTGTTCGAGCTCACCGAGTTCCTCGTCGACGAGCTCGGCGTCACTGATGTGGGGGCATCGTTCCCGCACACCGTCACCTACCACCCGACCTGTCATTCGCTGCGGATGCTGGGCGTGGGCGACCGGCCCCGGATGCTGCTCGAGCAGGTCCGTGGCCTGCGTCTGGTCGACCTCCCTGCCGCAGAGGAATGCTGCGGGTTCGGCGGCACCTTCGCGATGAAGAACGCAGACACCTCGATCGCCATGGGTTCGGACAAGGCGCGCCACATTCGTGAGACCGGCGCGGAGGTCGTGGTCGCCGGAGACAACTCCTGCCTGATGCACATCGGAGGCCTGCTGTCGCGACAGCGCTCAGGGGTGCGCACCATGCATCTCGCCGAGATCCTGGCGGCCACTGGGGCGGTTGCCTGATGGGTGCCACCTTCGTCGGGATGCCGGTTTTTCCCGTTGCCGCCCGGGCGGCGCTCGCGGACACCCAGCTGCGGCACAACCTCGCGCACGCGACCGGCACCATCCGCGAGAAGCGTGCCCGCGTGGTCGCCGAGGTCCCGGACTGGGAGGACCTGCGCAGCGCCGGCGCCGCCATCAAGGACGCCACCCTGGCCGACCTCGAGCACCATCTCGTCCAGCTCGAGGCCGCGCTCACCGAGCGCGGCGCGACGGTGCACTGGGCACGTGACGCGGCCGAGGCCAACCAGGTCGTGGTCGACGTCGCCAAGTCGCACGGCGTCGAAGAGGTGGTCAAGGTCAAGTCGATGGCGACCCAGGAGATCGGTCTGAACGAAGCCCTGGCCGCCGAGGGGATCTCGGCGTGGGAGACGGACCTCGCGGAGCTGATCGTCCAGCTCGGTGACGACCTGCCCTCGCACATCCTGGTGCCGGCGATCCACCGCAACCGAGCCGAGATCCGCCAGATCTTCCTCGACCGGATGGCGTCCGCCGGTCGTCCAGCACCGGCCGACCTGACCGACGACCCAGCCGAGCTCGCAGGAGCCGCCCGGCTGCACCTTCGCGAGAAGTTCTTGCGCGCCAAGGTGGGCGTCTCGGGAGCGAACTTCGCCGTGGCCGAGACCGGCACCCTGGTGGTGGTCGAGTCGGAGGGCAACGGACGGATGTGCCTGACCCTGCCGGAGGTGCTCATCTCCGTCGTCGGAATCGAGAAGGTCGTGCCGAAGTGGGCAGACCTCGACGTCTTCATGCGTCTACTGCCGCGGTCATCGACCGGGGAGCGGATGAACCCCTACACCTCGACATGGTCCGGCGTGACCCCCGGTGACGGCCCGCAGGAGGTGCACGTCGTACTCATCGACAACGGCCGCACCCGCGCACTCGCCGACGAGGTGGGTCGGCAGGCGCTGCGCTGCATCCGCTGCTCCGCGTGCCTCAACGTGTGCCCGGTGTACGAACGGGTCGGGGGACACGCGTACGGGTCGGTCTACCCGGGCCCGATCGGCGCCATCCTCAACCCGCTGATGCACGGAGTGGGGACGGACCCCCAGATCGACTCGCTTCCCTATGCCTCGTCCCTGTGCGGAGCCTGCTTCGAGGTGTGCCCGGTCAAGATCGACATCCCGTCCGTGCTCGTGGACCTTCGCGCCCAGGTCGTGGACGCCCACCGGGGAGGTCTTGCCAAGCCGGAAGCCGTCGCCATGAAGGGGGCGGCTGCGACCTTCGGTTCCTCGAGGCGTCTCGGCTTCGCCGAGCGCTTCGTCCGGCTCGGCACGGGGCTGGCGCGGCGGCTGCCGATCGCGTCTCCCTGGACGGATGCCCGTGACCTGCCCAAGGGTCCGGTCGAGTCGTTCCGGGCCTGGTGGCGGCGCACGGACGGGGGCCGCCGATGAATGCGCGCGATGACATCCTTGCCCGGGTCCGTGCCGCTACAGCCGGCGCGCCGGCGATCGAGTACGTCGCGCCCGTGCGAGCAGCGAGAGTCGGATCGGTCGACTTGTTCGTCGGACGGGTCGAGGACTACAGGGCGGTCGTCGAACGATGTGCGGCCGCCGATCTCGAGGAGCGGGTTGCGGCCGCCGTCACGGACTGCTCGGTCGTCGTACCGGACGGGCTGGCGTTCGAGGTCGCCGGAGCCGTGGTGGACGAGGGGCTCCATGCACTCGACCTGGATTCGATCGATGCGGTCGTGACCGAGGCGACGCTCGGCATCGCCGAAACCGGCACCATCGTGCTGGACCACAGGCCGGGCCAGGGTCGCCGCGCGATCACACTGGTGCCGGACCGGCACGTGTGCGTGGTCCGAGCTGACCAGGTGGTGGACGACGTACCCGATGCCGTCGCCGCGCTGGACCCTCAGCGGCCGCTGACCTGGGTCAGTGGCCCGTCGGCGACCAGTGACATCGAGCTGAACCGCGTCGAAGGCGTACACGGTCCCCGCCAGCTGCACGTGATCGTGGTCGAGGGCTGAGCTGTCATTGCGCACCCAGCTCGATGAGCAGCACGCCTCCTGCGATGGCTCCGATCCCGACGAGCATCATCGGGGTAAGCGGATCCCGGAACAGGACGTGCGCGGCCATCGCCGTCAGCGCGACGCCCATGGCCGCCCAGACGCCGTACGCGACGCCGACCGCCAGTCCGGAGTCCAGCGTCAGCCACAGGAGTACAAAAGCCACCAGGTAACCGAGGACCACCGGGGCCATCCAGACCTTCCGGCGCAGGCCGTCGGACTGGCGCAGGGCGAGCGTCGCGGCCACCTCGAAGAGGATGGCTCCGCTCAGGAACACCCACGTCATGCGGTTGCCTCCTCCGCAGGTCGGGTGGCCGGGTGAGACCCGAGCTCCACGAGCAGTACGCCGCCGATCACCGCTGCGATGCCCAGGCCGATCCGGAACGTGAGTGGGTCGCTGAAGACGATTGCGGCCAGGACGGCGGTCAGGACGACGCCACTGGCAGACCAGATGCCGTAGGCAACTCCAACAGGCATGCCGGCGGCCAGGACGGCACTGAGAAGCGCGAACGCCACGAGGTAGCCGGCCGCGACGATGACGAACCACCCGCGATCGTCCAGTGCGGCGCGCAGAGCGAGTGTGGCCACGACCTCGGAGACGATTGCGACTGCCAGCATCGTCCACTTGCTCATGGAGTGCCCTCCTCGCCGTTCGAGGACTGTTCGGCTGTCAGCGACAGCAGGTGGGCGACGAGCCCGTCGTACTCGTCGGCCGAGGGCGGCAACGTCCCAGTGGCCTTGGCGACCCACAGGCCGTCCGCCGCGAACCGTGCGGTCGTCAGCCGCGCGCGCTGATCGGGGCTGCACCCCTCGAGGTCGAACCAACGGGAGAAGACCTCGTTCCAGGGCCCCACGTGAGCCGGTCGGCACAGGGCGTCGGCGTAGACCGCGAAGTCCGCGCGGGACACCTCGTCCCCGGCGGCCACCTCGACGTACGCGCGGATGCGCTCGGACGCCGAGGCCTCGGCCAGTGGGCGGCCGAGCACGGCCAACATGGCTTCCTCCCAGCTCTCGGCGACGTACTGGACGACAGCGAGCACGAGGTCCTCGCGACTGGGGAAGTGGTAGAGGACCCCGGCCTTGGTGAGGCCTGCCTCGGTGGCGGTCGTCTCGTAGGAGAAGTCGGCACCGCCCTGGCGCTCGGCCACTCGGTGGGCGGCTTCGATGATCGCGGTGCGGTTGCTGGGGCGCATGGCTCTAACTATACCGTACGGTCGGTAAAGTTACGATCACTGAGACGCATCACACCTCGCCAGCCGCTGCCGGGCCATGGCACACTAAGGCAAGGCTTACCTATTGATTCTTCGAGCTACCTGGGAGGGCGGGCCGTGATCTTCTGCCACTGTGCCGTGGTCGGCGACCGAGACGTCGCCCTGGCCGTCGACGCCGGCGCGCGCACGGTCGCCCAGGTCTGCAAGGCAACCGGAGCCGGCCAGCAGTGTGGGAACTGCATATTCTCCGTGCGACGCGTGGTGTGCCAGCATGTGGCATCACCCGCTCCCGCACTGGAGGTCGACGTTGCAGCCGGTTAGCCCACGAGTCGTAGAACTGCTCAACGACGCGCTCACCTTCGAGCTCACCGTCACCAACACCTACTTCCTCCATGCGCGCATGCTCGACAACTGGGGCCTTTCTCGGCTCGGCAAGGTCTACTACGACCTGTCCATCGATGAGATGAAGGACGCCGACGGGCTGATCAACCGAATCCTGTTGTTCGACGGCCACCCCAACGTGCAGCGCCTGGGCAACATCCAGGTGGGGGAGACTCCCGAGGAGATGCTGCGCCTCGCGCTGGACAGCGAGCGGTCCGCCGTCGCTCAGTTCAACGCCGCCGCGCAGGAGTGTCACGACCTGGGGGACCACGGGACCGCGGCCGTCTTCGAGGACATGGTCCGCGACGAGGAGCGTCACGCGGACTGGTTCGAGAGCCAGCTCGACGCCCTCGATCGGGTCGGCGCCCCGCAGTACCTCGCCCAGCAGATCGACGCCTCCAGCCCGGGCTGACACCGTGCGTCGTGCGCTGGGAGACTGGCGCGATGGATGAGATTGCCCACGAGGTCGCCGGGCCCGGAGCACCGTTGTCGGCCGCCGACACCAGCGCGTTCATCAGCTACATCGGGCTCGAGTACCTCGAGCTGACCGGCGACAAGGTCGTCGCGTCGTGGCAGGCCGGTCCCCACCTGCACCAGCCGCACGGCATCGTGCACGGCGGCGCGCACTGCAGCGTGGTCGAGACCCTGGCCAGCATGGGTGCGAGCGTGTGGCTCGGTGATCGAGGCAGGGTTGTCGGCGTCAACAACAACACCGACTTCTACCGTGCCCTGAGCGAGGGAGGGCTTACCTCGACGGCCACCCCGCTTCATCGCGGCAGGTCCCAGCAGGTGTGGCTGGTGGAGACCGTGATCGACGACGGCGGCAAGCTCGCCTCCCGCGGCCAGGTCCGGTTGCAGAACCTCTACCCCGACGCCTGACGGCGTCCCCGCTCGACTAACCCCACCAATGCAGCCCCAGAGCCCGTTCCCGCCCGAAATTGACCTATTCTCGGTGTACGGAGTCGCTCCGCGTGGCACTCTCAGAGTGTGCCCGGAGCATCTCGGCCAGCGACAGCGAAGGGAGGCGTGGCGTGGACGCGAAACACATGCGGAAATCCCCCTCGACCAGCTATGTGTTCGTAGCACCTGATCGAGGTCGATGGGTGATCAGAGGCGGCATGCTCGGCTCGCTCATCGCACTGTGCGTCGGCGCCACGTTGACGGTCACCGAACGCAACTACGCGGCGATGACGATCGCCGCTGTAGCCGTCGTGGTGCTGGTCGCCCTGTGGGCCCTGCTCCAGTCGAAGATCCCCCAGCGCATCACGGTCGAGGACTCCATGATCCAGATCCGTCGGGATGGTCGAGTGGACCGCTTTGATCTCGAGGATCCGGCCGTCGAGATCCGGGTCAGTGACGGACAGATCGCGTTCGCGCACTACATGGACAAGTGGGTCGTCGTACGCTCGCGCGACGTCGACTGGAAGGTGTTCACCGACGTCGTGATGCACTACCAGAACAAGGCTGACATCAACGCCGAGCAACGGGACAGGCGCTTCAACCGCTGACCCGCTCCACCTGACCAGCATGAACTGCCGAAGATGGGGCACCGTACGACGGTGACTTCCCTGTGGTTGGAAACTGCGCCGAGCTTGCCCAGCGACCCGCTCCCCGAAGGTCCCGTCGACGAGCTCGTCGTCGGTGCCGGGATCACGGGCCTCGTCACCGGCCTGTTGCTTGCCCGTGCCGGCCGACGGGTCGCCGTCGTGGAGGCGCGCCACGTCGGTGCCGTGGCGACCGGCAACACCACGGCCAAGATCTCGTTGCTGCAGGGCACCAAGTACCTCCGGCTGCTCCGCTACCAGCCCAACAGCGTGGGCGAGGCCTACGTCGAGGCCAACCGCGAGGGGATGGAGTGGCTGCTGCGCTTCTGTGATGACCACGGCGTGGACGTTCAGCGCCGGCCCGCCTTCACCTATGCGGCGAGCAAGTCCGAGGTGCCGACAGTTCGCAAGGAGTACGACGCCGCCCGGTCTCTGGGTCTTGAGGTGAGTTGGTGCGACAGCCTGGACGTGCCGTTCCCGAACCACGGCGCAGCCTGCCTGGAGGACCAGGCACAGTTCGACCCGATGGACGCCCTGGCTGCGCTGACGGTGCAGCTACGCGCCCACGGCGGAACCCTCCATCAAGGACATCGCGTCGTGGGCGCGTCCCTGACCGGCTCGCCTGAGGTGACCCTCGAGGACGGGACCACCCTTCAGGCACAGCACGTGGTCCTCGCCACCGGTGCCGCGATCCTGGACCGCGGTCTCTACTTCTCCAAGGTCGAGGCTCAACGCTCGTATGCGCTGGCCTTCGACTCAACCGGCGCTCCTGACGGCATGTATCTCTCTGCCGGTTCGGACACTCGATCGATCCGCGACGCCCCCGCAAATGGTGGGACCCACCTGCTGGTCGGCGGCAGCGGGCACTCTGTGGGACGTATCCGCTCGGAGCTGGAACACGTCGACGCGCTCCGGGACTGGACTGCGAAGTACTTCCCTGGGGCCGTGGAGACCCATCAGTGGTCTGCTCAGGACTACTCGCCCCACGACGGTGTGCCCTTCGTCGGCCTGATGCCTCGTGGGCGCGGGCGCATCTACGTCGCCACAGGTTTCGACAAGTGGGGCATGACCAACGGCGTAGCCGCCGCTCGCTCCATCTCGGGCCGGATCCTCGGCACTGAACCGGAGTGGGCGAAGCCGATGAGCAGGCGATCCATCGGACCGAGCGGCGTGGCGAACCTAGCCACCATCAACGCCAAGGTGGGTGTCGCAGCCGTGGGATCCGTGGTCGAGGGGCTGCGTCGTGAGCGCTCGTGTGACGTGTTGGGTGTGTGCACGCACCTCGGTGGCCTGCTGCACTGGAACGACGCCGAGAGCTCGTGGGACTGTCCTCTGCACGGATCCAGGTTCGACCCCGACGGGGCGGTGCTGGAAGGTCCGGCGACCAAGCCGCTGAGGCGTCGCATCGGAGCTGCTGGGGCAGCGGCTGCGGGGTGAACCTGTCGCCTGTCGGTGGCAGGGCCTAGGTTCGGTCCTGATGGACGATCGAGCCGCACCGGCGCTGCACCTGGCCGACGCCGCCTTCGTCACCCCTGATCTGGTGGTCGGCGGTGACCTCGACACGCGAGACATCGGGCTCGCCACGAGCCAGCTCCACGAGCTCATCGGGGCCGGCGTGACCCACATTGTCGACGCGCGCATCGAGTGGAGCGACGAGCAGTGGGTTACTGAGACCGCACCCGCGATCGCCTATCTCCATCACGGCATGGACGATGCGGGACAGCAGGTGCCGGGGTCCTGGTTCGACGCCGGGGTCTCGTGGGCGATCGAGGCCATGGAGCAGGGCGGCATCGTGTTGACCCACTGCCACATGGGCATCAACCGCGGCCCCTCGCTCGGGTTCGCCGTGCTGCTCGCCCAGGACTGGGACATGGTGGAGGCACTCGACGCGATCCGCTCAGCCAGACCGATCGCCTGGATCGCCTACGCTGAGGATGCGCTCCGGTGGCACCACGAGGGTCGCGGATCCGCGGATGCAGAGCTCGACCGTGACCGGCGTCGGCTGGTGCAGTGGCGTGAGGACCACGATCTCGACCTCGACGCCGTGATCCGGCTCAGGCGCAGCCAGGGTTACTGACTGACCGGCGCTCACCCCTCGATGTGGGCGAGCAACCAGCTGGGGCTCATGATCTGGCAGCCGAGCGACTCGACTCGTTGCGCGAGCGCACGGTCGGCGGTGATCACGACGACGTCGTGGCCTCGCTCGCGCGCGGCCGCGGCCTCCTCGACGATGGCGGCGTCGCCGTCCTTGGTGGCGTGCACGGTGCGCAGGTGGGCGTCACGACCGTGCGGGACCCCCGCCTTCGCCTTTCCCTCGAGGACGAGCACGATCTCGTCGTACGACGTGTCGGCGACCGCCAACCTGCCATGCAGCCGCGCTGCCGCACCGGCCCGATCACGCCACCACCCGTCTGGGCGGGAGCCGACGACGTTGGCGCCGTCGACGACGAGGATCCGCAGCTTGGTCACGCCGCCTCCACCAACCACAGCTGGTGCTCCCCCGGGAGACCCTTGAGCTCCACCGTGTCGTCCTCCACGAAGCGGAACTCGGTCGACTCCGCGAGGGACTCCGCGATCACACGGGTCACCAGGATCTCGCCACCGTCGGCCATCGCGGCGACCCGTGCCGCCATCGCCACGTTTCGCCCGAAGTAGTCGCCCTCGCGCTCGATCGCGGTGCCGGTGTGCAGACCGATGCGCACCCGGATCGGCGTACGCCGCAACCGGCGACTGCGTTGCCGTTTGGCACTCAACGCGCGCTGGATGCCTAGCGAGGCTCCCAGAGCGAGGTCGGGGGTGGAGAACACCACCATGTAGCCGTCGCCCTGGCTCTTCACCACATGTCCCCGGTGCCTGTCGATGTAGGTGTGCAGCAACCGGTCGTGCGCCTCCAACAGCTTGACCCACTGCTCGTCGCCGAGCTCGCTGTTCAGGCTCGTTGAGTTCTCGATGTCGGAGAACATCATCGTCACGGTCCCGTCTGGCGCAGCGATCCTGGCGATCTCGGTGTGGTCCTCCATGGCCCACGCAGCCAGGTCGTCGATCGAGGTGAGCAGCATCCCCCGCACACCCTGCTCGCGCATCCTGGTTGCGGTCTCCACTACGGTCCGCATCGCCAGTCCGGCAGCTTGGGCGGCTTGCATCGTCCGCGGGCCGCGCGGAACGCCGTGTTCGGCCTCCAGCGCCGCGTGCAGCTCGGCCACCTGAGCGCGGAGCTGGCTCGCCTGGTGGAGAAGTAGGCCGACGGCCACAACCGAGGCGACCAGCATGAGCCCGAGGACGATCGCGATCACTGCGACAGCGTCCACGCGGCAAGCGTGGCACACGATGTGTCTACTGCGAATGCCCGTTTAGTCCGTTTTGCCATATTTTGTCATGATTGAGTGCAGCATGGATAAATGAAACTTCAACCCCCCAAGTCCCGCCTCGTCCAGGCTGGTTTGTTAGCAAGTATGCTCCTCGCCCTCGCGGGCACAGGAGCCTCAGCCGTCAGTGGCGCAACCGCTGCTGCAGCGGCACCTGCGTGTGTTGCACCCACGAGCCCGATCACCGACACCAAGAGGATCACCTACCTCGAGTGCCAGATGGTGGCTCTCCAGGAGCGGGTGGCCAAACTGGAGCCGACTCCCACGCCGACTCCGACTCCCACACCGACACCCACACCGACTCCCACACCGACTCCCACACCGACTCCGACTCCAACTCCGACACCGACACCGACGCCGACTCCCACGCCCACCCCGGCACCTTCCCCGATGTTGATGGGTGCCGGTGGCGGAAACGTTGACCGCACCACGACCGGGGTCGACATCGACCGTTGGTACGGCGCTTCCGGTGACATCGACAAGGCGATCACCAGGGCCAAGGCGAACCAGGCCGCAGGCGTCCGCACCTGGCTGAGCTTCAAGCTGCCCTACACGTGGGCACAGATGGCCAGCGGCACCGGCGACGCATGGGCGAAGGCCGTGTTCGCCAAGCTCGACGCGCTCAACTTCCAGGTCTGGGTCGCGTTCCATCACGAGCCCGAGGGTGACGGCGTCACCTCCGACTGGCGCAAGATGCAGGACCGTCTCTCGCGGATGGTTCCCGGCGGAATTGCCGGCGACATCAAGTTCTGGCTGATCGTGACCGGCTGGACCCAGGAGTTCAACCCGTCCGACACCGCCAACCAGTGGTCGACGCTCTACCCGACCGGCGCGCCGATCTACGGCATCGCCTACGACGCTCCCTACCTCAAGTACGGCTACGAGTGGGTCAACGGCGTGAAGACCACGACCATGGACACCGGCTGGACCGAGGCTTCGGTCTACGTCGACAAGTTGGCGGCCCGTGCAGCGTCTCTCGGGGTCAAGGCTGGTATCGGTGAGTACGGGTTCTCCGACGAGGCCTTTGCCAAGGACAAGACATGGCTCGACCGGTTCATCGCCTCGGCCAAGGCCAAGAAGCTGCTCGGTGTCTCGTACTTCGACACCCAGTACAACTCGAAGCGGTCCTGGTACCTCGGAGCGGCCAACAGCCCCAAGCGTGCGTACTTCAACGCCGTGATGGCTCGATGACCCGGTACTGACCCCGGTACTAACCAGGCACCAACCAGGCACCAACAGGAATGACCAGGCGCTGACCTGCGGCAGGGTGGAAGCAGCACCCAGCCGCAGGTCAGTGTTCCGTGTTCTCCCTCGTGGGCCGGTCGACCCGGTAGCGTGACGACACTCGTCGCGGACTCGGGCCGCCAGCGCCCGGGAGGCGTTTTCATGACCGTCACCAGCGAGACCGAGCAGACCGTGGCCACCGCCCTGCGCTTGGGATGGGCGGTCGCCGAGGTCCGTGGCCGCATCTGGCCCGACGGCCCGAGGCCCACCGCGACGTCGCTGCCGCGAGTCCCCGGGGACGTACTGCCCCTACGTTCCCAACGCACCGGGTCGGCGTCGCGCAGCGAGTCGGTCAAGACCCTGCTGTCCGTGACGCGGCAGATCGGGCTCGAGGAGGCCGAGGAGTTCGAGGCCGACCTGGCCGTGGTGCTCCCGTCGTCCGACTGGGCCCGCATCGCGGCCTTCTTCCTCGACTGGGACGGACGGATCCAGGACGAGCTGACCCAGCGTGGCGAGCACCTCGCGAACGCCTACCTGCTCGGCCGAGGCGTGGCGGAGTGCTACTGGGGTCTCGGCCCCGAGGATGCCTGGGCCCACGACGGTGAGCTGACTGCCGTGTCGCCGGCGTTCCTGCTCGGTGACGAACGGCGCCGGGAGCTGACCCGGATGCTCGGACGGCTGGCCCCGGACACGATCCATCCGCTGTCCGCGGCGGGCATCTCCGGGAGCCTCGAGGCATGGGGCGACGTCGCCGCCGACGAGACCTGGTCGCGGGACCCTCGGATGCGGGCGCTGCTGCACGAACAGGTGCGGCAGTGGTACCAACTGCTGATCCTGGGCCAGGACCCAACCACCTTGATCCGGCCCTACGCCCGGCTGACCAACACGCGCTACCTGGTGCGAGCTGCCCGCACGTTCTGGCCGCAGGTGTTCCTCGCGCTCCTTGCGCTCGGCCTCGTCGCGGCCTTCTTCGCGGTCACCGACCTCAAGGGAAGCACTTGGGTCTCGCCCGTGCTGGCGACCGGGGGCTTCGGCGCCTTCGCGATCGCTGGGCTGTTGGCGAGGGGCCAGAGCGCGGCCCAGCGTCTGGTGACCCGGATGAGACAGGACGCCTACACCGACCTGGTGGCCATCAGCGTGGCGATCGTGCCGCCGTACCCGGCGGGCGCGGGCGGCCCGACCCTGCGCCAGGCGCGCAAGCAGCTGGAGCGGGCCGTACGCCGGCGACTGCTCACGCCACCGACGGCACCGCCCCCCGGCTGAACCTCGGCAGCGAACGCGCTCTGGGCCCCACCCTGCGACTGTGTGAGAATGAGAACCTGTTCTAGTTCGAGGAGGGTCGATGAGCGAGGCTGCCGCGACGTCAGCGACGCCGGTCATCGACGGATGGTTCACCACTGGAGCCGAGCCAGCCCTGCTCGCCTCGCAGTGCACGACGTGCGGCTCCGTGTTCTTCCCGCGAACCGAGGGCTTCTGTCGCAACCCCCGCTGTGAGGGGGAGGAGTTCGAGGTCATCGAGCTCTCCCGGCGCGGGAAGGTCTGGAGCTACACCGACGCGCAGTACCAGCCGCCTCCGCCCTACATCCCGGCCACCGATCCCTACGTTCCGTTCGCGCTGGCTGCCGTCGAGCTGCCGGAGGGGATCGTCGTCCTCGGCCAGCTCGCCGAGGGGTACGGAGTCACCGACGTTCGGGTGGGCACCGAGGTGGAACTGGTCGTCGAGACGCTGTACACCGACGAGACCGGCGAGCGCACGATCTGGCGGTGGCTCCCGACTTCCGGGGCTCTCACCGAGCTGGGGGAGGAGGCCGACCAGTGAGCGGCCGCGATGTCGCCGTACTCGGTGTCGGCATGCACCCCTGGGGCAAGTGGGGCGAGCACTTCGTCAGCTACGGCGTGCACGCCGCCCGGGCAGCGCTGAAGGACTCCTCGGTCGCCTGGAAGGACGTCGACTACATCGTCGGCGGCGAGACGGTCCGCAACGGGTACGCCGGATACGTCGCCGGCGCCACGTTCGCCCACGCGCTGGGCTGGAACGGCGCTCGCGTCGCCACGTCGTACGCCGCCTGTGCCACGGGCGCCCAGGCGCTGGACACCGCCCGGGCCCGCATCCTCGCCGGCCTGAGTGACGTGGCGCTGGTCGTCGGTGCGGACACCACCCCGAAGGGCTTCCTGGCGCCAAACGCGGGGGAGCGATGGGACGACCCGGACTGGCTCCGCTTCCGCCTCCTCGGGATGACCAACCCCGGCTACTTCGCGCTCTACGCGCGTCGCCGGATGGACCTGTACGGCGCCACGCAGGCCGACAACGCCTTGGTGAAGGTCAAGAACGCGCGCCATGGGCTGAACAACCCGAACGCGCGCTATCGCAAGGAGGTGACGGCCGAAGATGTGCTGAACAGCGCCGTCGTCTCCGACCCGCTGCACCTGCTCGACATCTGCGCGACGTCCGACGGTGCCGCGGCCGTCGTACTCACCTCGATGGAGTACGCCAGACGACACGGGCTGGCCCAGCCGGTGCGCGTCCGGGCGATCTCGACGCTCACGCCGACCTTCCCGAACACGGTCATCGACATGCCGCTGCTCTCGACGGACCCGGCGACTGTGGTGCCACCATCGGCGGTCGCGCCGGTTGAGACCCTGACCTTCAAGCAGTCGATCGGGGCCGCGGCCTACGAGGAGGCCGGCATCGGGCCCGAGGACGTGAGCCTGGCCGAGGTCTACGACCTGTCCACAGCGCTGGAGCTCGACTGGATGGAGGACCTGGCGCTGTGCAAGCAGGGCGAGGCCGAGCAGTTGCTGCGGGCCGGGGACACCACGATCGGCGGGCGGATCCCGGTCAACCCGAGCGGCGGCCTGGCTTGTTTCGGCGAGGCGGTGCCGGCGCAGGCCCTGGCCCAGGTGTGTGAGGTGACCTGGCAGCTGCGTGGTCAGGCAGAGGGTCGCCAGGTCGACGACGCGAGGGTCGGGATCACCGCCAACCAGGGTCTCTTCGGTCACGGATCCTCGGTGTTGCTCACCGTCTGACGTGACGCGAGCCGTGCTGACTCGTTGACCCGCCATGCGACGTACAGCACTCTTCGCCGCCCTGCTTGCTCTCCCGACCGCGCTGCTCGCGGGCGCGAGCACCGTGTCGTCGGCCGGCGCCGCTTCCGGTCTGCGCGACGTCATGTGGGTCGGCAACAACTGGGCCGGAACCGCCACGATCGTTGACGCCAAGCGCCTGCGGGTGCTCAAGGGCGGCGTCAACCTGATCCCGGACAAGGCGCAGGAGCTCGCGGACATCCAGGCCGACCCGGAGAAGCTCGTGTTCTACCTCGCGATCCAGCAGGGACCGGGCGAAGGTCACGACCAGTACGTCGACGACATGTTCAGCACCCGGGATGGCCGCTACCTCGCCGTCTCGCGTCCCAGCTTCGCCGATGTGGTGTGGGTGGACGTGGCGAAGGCCATCGCCGGTCGCAGCGACAGCGTCGTACGCGAGCAGCAGATGGACGGCTTCCGTACCGACCACATGGGGCTCTCCCCGGACGGCCGGAGGCTGCTGGTCAGTGACTCCACCGAGCGCCAGGTGATCGAGTACTCGATGGTCAACGAGACCGTGTCCGGCACGCCGATCAGGATGGGTGACCGCCTGCGCTCCTTCGAGTCGGGGGAGACTCCACACGAGAGCAACTACGCCCGGGACGGCAAGCGGGTCTTCCACGCCAGCATCGGCAAGGTCTACACGCCTGGTGACGCGCAGGGTGCGGGACCGGTGAAGATCGGGCCGATCCATGACGCGCTCAAGGGCGACCGCTGGTTCCAGATCGTGCGCAACTCCGACCTCGCGATCACCCAGCGGTGGGACATGGGCAAGGAACTGGCCGAGGCCGGCCACCCTGACATGAGCTCGGCGGTGCGCCCGATGGCACTGGCGCCGGGGGAGCGCTTCGTCTACTTCCAGGTGTCCTACTTCCACGGACTGGTCGAGTTCGACACGCAGGCTCCTGACATCGACGGCATTGTCGGCTACACGGCCGGCGGGATCCCCGAGCCCCGCACCGGCGCCGTACGACGGGTCGTGAACCTGCCCAACCGGGTGCCGACGATGCCGCTCGAGCAGTACGTCAACGACTCAGCCCACCACGGGCTGTCCATCGACAGGGCCGGCAAGACTCTGTGTGCCGCGGGCACGATGGACGACTACGCGGCGCTCGTCGACCGGACCACGATGACCTACAAGATCTTCGACACCGCGACGACGGGTCACTCCTACGCCAAGCCGTACTGGACGACCGAAGGGCTGAACAACACCTGCTGGGTCTCCCTCAGCGAGCCCGACTCGGTCGCTGTGCTCAGCTTCGAGACGAAGAAGGAGCTCGCCTACCTGCCGGTGGGCGACCATCCGCAGCGGATCCGGCACGGGTACGTGAGCGAGCGGTTGCTCGGCTGACTCACGTCACGGCGCGTTCACTCCTCTGAGGTGCGCGGCCACTCGTCCAGGTCGGCGAAGTTGCCGGTGACCTCGATCGTGGAGCCTTTAGGCAGAACCTTGCGGAGCCCCTCCTCGAGACCCGGATCGCCGATGTCCACGGTCACAATCGCCGCGTAGTGGTTGAGAGTCGACCAGACGTTCCCGCCCAGCAACCTCACGCGGCTGACATTCCCCGATCGGCGGTCCGGTCGCTCCGGCAGCGAAGCGAGGTAGGGACTCAACGCCTCGACGATCTTCTCGCGCGCAGCCGTCTCTTCGGCCATCTGTTCATCAGTGGGACTGGTGCCATCGCCTGTCTGCTCAAGGTCACCAACGGGAGGTACTTCGATGTGCACGATCAGAGTGGACATGGGGCTCCTTTCAAGGTCATCAGTCTCGGGAGTACTGCGAGGCAGCACAAGGCTCGGACTCCGGCGCAGCCGGAGGAGGAGCCGAGGCGTCACAAATGAACAGGAGGAGCGCAGCGGGGGATGTTCGGCTTGGGACGCCTCGGCGACCCCACCCACCACCCGCAAGGTCCGTGGTGTGTCCGGACTTGATGCGGTGGTTGCGGGCGCGCGACGCGGCGTCTCATTCGTGGTTGAGGAACGCTCGCGCGTAGCGGCTGGAGACCGCTCACCTGTAGGGCTCTGCTTGGCGAGAGTGCTGTTGATTTTTCGGAGTCGTGGTTGCTGTAGTCGCTGGTTGCGCTGGTGTTCCCGGAGCCCTTTGCCCGCTCGCGGTCGCTTGGCTCGACATGAACCGCCCCGGAGTTTTCGGAGGCTTCGTTTGGTGTCGCTACCCGGTTGGGTGGAGACGGTTTCTTGCAGCGTAGTGAATCTCTTCGACCTGGATGGGTGTCAGGTCGTCGATGGACTCGTGGGTGCGTTCGTGGTTGAACCAGTCGACCCACTCCAAGGTCGCGTACTCGACGTGCTCGAGGTCTCGCCAAGGTCCTTCGGGGCTGATCAGCTCGGTTTTGTAGATCCCGATCTGCGACTCGGCCAAGGCGTTGTCGTAGGCATCGCCCACCGAACCCACTGAGGCATCCACACCGGCTTCGATGAGCCGGCTGGTGAACGCGAACGAGGTGTACTGACTGCCCGCGTCGTTGTGATGGACCAGCCCGCTCAGGTCGCTCACACCGCCGCGGCCCCGGGTCCAGATCGCCATCTCCAGGGTCGCCAGAACGAGATCGGTGGTCATTCGTGTGGCTGCCCTCCAGCCGACGATGCGGCGGGAGAAAACGTCGAAGGCGAACGCCACGTAGACGACACCGGTGAAGGTGGCCACGTAGGTGAAGTCGGCGACCCACAGCTGGTTGGGGCGGGTCGCGGTGAAGTCCCGGTCGACCAGATCAGCTGGCCGCTGGTCGTGCTCGGAGGCGACCGTGGTGCGGATCTTCTTCCCGCGCAGCGCCCCGGCCCAGCCCTGGGCGGCCATCAGCCGTTCGATCGTGCACCGGGCCACGTCGTGGCCTTGTGTGCGCAGGTGCAGCCACATCTTGCGGGCACCGAACCGGCGACGGAACTTGTGGTCCCTGGCCGCAGCGATCAGCGCGAGGATCTCGGCGTCACGCAACGCCCGCTTGGAGGGCAGCCGGGACCGGGCGTCGTAGTAGGTGCTCGGGGCGATCTTGCAGCCGTGCTGCGTGAGCACGGTGCAGATCGGCTCGACCCCGAACACCCCGCGGTGCTCGTCGATGAAGTGCACTAGAACCTGTGTGGGCGGTCGAGCTCCGCCGCGAAGAAAGCCGACGCGGACTTCAGAATCTCGTTGGCCCGCCGCAGCTCTGCGACTTCCTTCTTCAGCTCCCGGATCTCAGCGAGCTCATTGCTGGTCTTCCCAGGTCGATGTCCACCGTCGATCTCAGCGCGACGGACCCACTTACGCAGAGTCTCCGGAGAGCCGATCCCGAGCTTGCCAGCGATCGACCTGATCGCCTCGAACTCGCTCGGATACTCACCCTTCGACTCCATCACCAGCCGGACCGCGCGTTCACGCAGCTCGTGCGGATACTTCGAGGGACGTGCCATGGACTTCATCCTTCCAACGAATGAAGTCTCCGGACATCCCGGGGCGGTTCAGGGAGGGTTGTTGATTTTTCGGAGTCGTGGTTGCTGTAGTCGCTGGTTGCGGCGGTGTTCCCGAAGCACTTTGCCCGCTCGCGGTCGCTTGGCTCGACCCTCGTGGTTGCGGTTCAGGGACCTTGGTTCGAGGGGGCGTGAAAAGTTACGCACAGATTCAGATTTCCTATTGATTCGCACATAGGTTCCCACGAGAATTGGTGCATGGCCACCCTCCTGGATCTGCACACCGACACCGCTGATGCGGTGCGCTCCGCTGTCGCGGAAGTCCACGGAGTGCTCGACCGGATGCACGCGACACCCACCCAGACAGACCGCCCAGCAGCGGCTGTGGCCGAGGTAGACCGCGCCATCCGGCGGCTGGAGGCCTACAAGCTGAAGCTACTCGCCGCCGCCGACAGGACCGGGGCCGCGGCCGATGCCGGGTTCACCGGCACCGAGGCCTGGGTCGCCCGACAGACCACCGTCTCCCGCAGCACCGCGGCGCGTGAGGTGGCGCTGGCCACCGAGCTCGACACCGGCGGCCATGACACCACCGCAGCTGCGCTCGATCAGGGACTCCTCTCCCCGGCCCATGCGGCGGTGATCCTCAGCGCCGGCAGCCAGCTTCCCGACACCGTCAGCGACCAGCAGCGCCGCGTCGTCGAGGCCATCCCTGGTGGAGAAGGCGCAGCGGTTCGACCCCGACCAGCTGCGCCGGATCGCCCGCCGCGCCATCGAGGCGGTCGAACCGGACCAGCAGGCGGTTGACGCCCACGAGAACGAGCTGTTGCGCGCCGAGGAAGAGACCGCCCGCTCGAAGACCCGGCTCACCTTCCACGACAACACCGACGGCACCGTCACCGGCCACTTCACCCTCCCCACCCTGGCCGCCGCCATCCTGCGCAAAGTCATCGAGTCGATGACCGCACCACGAAGGATGCGCGACCCCCGCGAACCCGGACAGCCGAACCAGGACCGGGACCGGGGGCGGGTCTTCGACTGGGACCACCGCCGCGGCCTCGCGTTCACCGAGCTCCTCGAACACCTCCCCACCGACCGGCTGCACCCCAAGAGCGCCGCCACCGTGGTGGTCACCATCGACCACCACACCCTCCAAGGTGCATTGAAAGCAGCCCGGCTCGACACCGGCGAAAGCCTCAGCGCCGGCGAGGCCCGCCGGCTCGTCTGCAACGCCGCCATCCTGCCCGCCGTCCTCGGCACCGGGTCCGTCGCCCTCGACCTGGGACGTGAGAACCGGCTGTTCACCGAAGCCCAACGGATCGCGAAAGGACTCGCCCATTCCACCTGCGCCGCCGACGGCTGCGAACGACCGTATGCCTGGTGCGAACTCCACCACCGAAATCCCTGGCACCGCGGCGGACGCACCGACCTCAAAGACGCCCTCCCGCTCTGTCATCGGCACCACCAATACATCCACGACACCGCCTACAACCACCAGTCCATGCCAGACGGATCGATCCGATTCGCCAGGCGAACGTGAGGGACCTGATTGCGCCGATGAGTAGCGTGGAGAAGTGACGACGACCCCACCTGCCATCAACACCTTGGGCGAGCTCCGGGCGAGCGGCCATCAGCAGAAGTCACTGCGAGAGGAGCTGCGCAGCAACCTGCTCGACGCCCTTCGCGAGGGCCGTGACGCGTGGCCTGGCCTGCACGGCTTCGGCAGCACGGTCATCCCCCAGTTGGAGCGGGCGCTGCTTGCTGGGCACGACGTCGTACTGCTCGGTGAGCGTGGGCAGGGCAAGACCCGGGTGCTGCGGACGTTGGTCGGATTGCTGGACGAGTGGACTCCGGTGATCGCCCAGTCCGAGCTCGGGGAGCACCCCTACGAGCCGATCCTGCACGCGTCCAAGCGGCGCGCACTCGAGAAGGGCGACGACGTCGAGGTTGCGTGGCGGCACCGCGACGAGCGGTACGCCGAGAAGCTCGCCACCCCGGACACCAGTGTCGCTGACCTGATCGGCGACGTGGACCCGATGAAGGTGGCCGAGGGTCGCAGCCTCGGGGACCCGGAGACGATCCACTTCGGGCTGATCCCTCGATCGCACCGCGGCATCGTCGCCATCAACGAGCTCCCGGATCTCGCCGAGCGCATCCAGGTGGCGATGCTCAACGTGATGGAGGAGCGGGACATCCAGATCCGGGGTTACGTGCTACGGCTGCCGCTCGACACCTTGGTGGTCGCCAGCGCCAACCCGGAGGACTACACCAACCGTGGTCGGATCATTACGCCCCTCAAGGACCGGTTCGGTGCCGAGATCCGCACGCACTACCCGGTCGAGCTCGAGGAAGAGATCGCGGTGATCCTGCAGGAAGCGCATCTCGTGGCCGGCGTACCCGCGCACATCACCGAGATCCTGGCGCGCTTCACCCGTGCGCTCCGCGAGTCCAGCAGCGTGGACCAGCGCTCCGGCGTCTCCGCGCGCTTCTCCATTGCGGGAGCCGAGACCGTGGCGGCGGCGGCGCTGCACCGCGCCACCGCGCAGGGGGAGAACGAAGCCGTGGCTCGGGTGGTCGACCTCGCGACGGCCGTTGACGTACTCGGCGGCAAGGTCGAGTTCGAGACCGGGGAGGAAGGTCGCGAGTCCCAGATCCTCGAGCACCTGTTGCGCAAGGCCACCGCCGAGACCGTGCGGTCGCGGCTGGCCGGGCTCGACCTCGGCCTCCTGGTGCAGGCGATGGAGCTCGGCGCCAGCGTCACCACCGGCGAGCAGATCACGGCGATCGACTTCCTCAGCGGCCTGCCGGTGCTGGGAGAGTCCGAGCTGTACGACAAGGTCTGCAACCGGCTCGACGCCACCAACGACGGCGAGCGAGCCAGTGCCATCGAGCTGGCCCTGGAAGGGCTCTACCTCGCCCAGAAGGTGAGCAAGGAGTCCGCCGACGGAGAGACGATCTATGGCTGATCGCCGGCGTTCCCGCTACGGGCGCTATGCCGGTGGCCCGGACCCGCTGGCGCCCCCGGTCGACCTGGCCGAGGCGCTGGATGCGATCGGCGAGGACGTGATGGCGGGGTACTCGCCCGAGCGCGCGATGCGCGAGTTCCTGCGCCGTGGTGGGCGGAACCAGCGGGGCCTAGATGACCTTGCGCGTCAGGTCGCGGCCAAGCGCCGCGAGCTCCTCAGCAAGCACAGCCTGGACGGCACCATGCAGGAGATCCGGGAGCTCCTGGACCGGGCCGTGCTCAGCGAGCGTCAGCAGCTGGCGCGCGACCTCGACGACGAGGCCCGTTTCGCCGAGATGCAGATCGAGAACCTGCCACCTAGCACGGCCGCGGCCGTCAAGGAGCTCGGCAGCTACGACTGGCGCAGCTCCGAGGCCCGGGCCGACTACGAGAAGATCAAGGACCTCCTGGGACGCGAGCTGCTCGACCAGCGCTTCAAGGGCATGAAGCAGGCGCTCGAGAACGCCACCGACGAGGACCGCGCCGCCATCAACGAGATGCTCAGAGACCTCAATGAGCTGCTGGACAAGCATCGTCGCGGCGCGGACACCGAGCAGGACTTCAGTGACTTCATGGACAAGCACGGCGACTTTTTCCCGGAGAACCCGCGCAACATCGACGAGCTGATGGATGCCCTGGCGCAGCGTGCGGCAGCCGCCCAGCGGATGCGCAACTCGATGACCCAGGAGCAGCGCGACGAGCTGGACGCCCTCGCGGCCCAGGCCTTCGGCAGCCCCGAGCTGATGCAGTCGCTCTCCCGGCTCGACGACAACCTGCGCGCCCTGCGGCCCGGGGAGGACTGGGGCGGCTCGGAGGAGTTCGGTGGCCAGGAGGGACTCGGGCTGGGCGACGGGACCGGCGTACTCCAGGACCTGGCCGACCTCGACGACCTCTCCGAGCAGCTCTCACAGTCCTACGGCGGAGCGCGGATGGATGACGTCGACCTGGACAAGCTGGCGCGCCAGCTCGGTGACCGGGCCGCAGTGGACGCCAAGACGCTGGCCGAGCTCGAACGCGCGCTCAACGAGACCGGCTACGTCAAGAGGGGACCCGACGGCCAGCTGAAGCTCTCACCCAAGGCGATGCGGCAGCTGGGCAAGGCCCTGCTCAAGGACGTCGCCAACCGGATGTCGGGCCGCCAGGGCCAGCGCGACCTGCGACAGGCCGGGGCTGCTGGTGAGCAGAGCGGGGCCAGCCGGGAGTGGGCCTTCGGTGACACCGAGCCATGGAACGTGACCCGGACCATCACCAACGCAGTGGTCAGGACGGCAGCGGATGGGGACCTCGGGCCAGCCACTGACGGGCCACGCGTCCACATCGACGTACGCGACATCGAGGTGAACGAGACCGAGGCCCGCACCCAGGCTGCGGTCGCGCTGCTCGTGGACACCTCGTTCTCGATGGCCATAGCCAACCGGTGGGTGCCGATGAAGCGCACGGCGCTTGCGCTGCACCAGCTGATCAGCAGCCGTTTCCGCGGCGACCACCTGCAGCTGATCGGCTTCGGGCGTTCGGCCCGGGTGATGGACATCGACGAACTGACGGGCCTCGAGGCGCTGTGGGACAAGGGCACCAACCTGCACCACGCCCTGCTGCTCGCCAACCGGCACTTTCGCAAGCATCCCAACGCCCAGCCGGTGCTGTTGATCGTCACCGACGGCGAGCCGACCAGCCACCTCGAGCCCGACGGCGAGGTGTGGTTCTCCTACCCGCCGCACCCGCTCACCGTTGCCTGCTCGGTCCGGGAGCTCGACAACGCCGCTCGGTTGGGCGCGCAGACCACCATCTTCCGGCTCGGCGATGACCCGGGGCTGGCTCGGTTCCTCGACCAGCTCGCCGCCCGCGTCGGCGGCCGGGTGGTGTCGCCCGAACTGGACGACCTGGGGGCTGCCGTCGTGGGCAGCTACCTCGGCGGACGCGGTGGTCCCGGCCCCGGGTACCTCAGTGACTGGTACGGCGGCCGAGGATCCTGGTTCGGCGGGTGAGCCTGGTCGTCGTCGACGTCGGCAGCTCTCGTGTCAAGGGAGTCCGGTTCGACAAGGAGTGGGGCGAGGCCGACATCGCCCGCCGGGCGACCCCGAACCCGAGTGCCATGACGAACCGACGTGAGCAGGACATGGACCAGGTGTGGTCCGATGTCGAGGACGTCCTGCGCGAGGTCGTCAGCCGTTCACCCGACCCGGTGGACGCGCTTGCGGTCACGGGCCAGGGCGATGGTTGCTGGCTGGTCGATGCTGTCGGCCGCCCGGTGGGCCACGCACTGCTCTGGAACGACAACCGGGCCGATTCATCCAGCGCCGCCTGGCGTCGCGACGGAACCCTCGAGCGGGCGTTTCGCAGGTCGGGACACGTCGGCCCCCCCGGCGTGGCGCACGCACAGCTGAGCTGGTTGCGTGAGCACGAGCCCGAGCGACTCGTCCGAGCGAAGTCGCTGCTCAGCTGCGGCAGCTGGGTCTTCGCCAACCTGACCCGGCGACGGGTGGTGGAGCGCTCGGACGCCGCCAACCCGTTCTGCGCCGCCGCATCGGGGAAGTACGACGAGGACCTGATCGACCTCTTCGGACTGGCCGACCTCGCGCACCTGCTTCCGCCGATCGTGAGCGGTGCGGACGCCGTGGCACCTCTGGTGCCCGAGGTGGCGCAGCGGGTCGGGCTGCCAGCCGGAACCCCGGTAGTGCTCGGGCCCTACGACGTCGTCGCGGCGGCGCTCGGTGCCGGGGTGTCGCGGCCGGGGAGTGCGCTCGCGATTCTCGGCACCACGCTGTGTGTGGGGCTCGCCTGCGAGGACCCGATGCTGGACAGGGCGATGAGCGGGATGAGCCTGCCCTTGCTGGACGACAGGTGGCTGGTCACCTGGGCGACGCTGACCGGCACGGAGGCTCTCGACTGGGCCACGGAGCTCCTTGGGCTGCCGAGCGTGCCGGCTCTCGTCGCCCTCGCGGAGACCTCGACCAGCGAGGCGCCGCCGTTGTTCTGTCCCTATCTCTCGGTCGCCGGGGAACATGCGCCGTTCCACGATCCAGGCGTACGAGGACAGCTGCGCGGGCTCACCCTCGACCACCGCCCGGCCGACATCGCCCATGCCGTCGTCGAGGGGGTCGCCCTCGCCGTGGCCGATCTCGCCGACAGCGCCCTGCCCCTCGATGCCCTACCCCTCGATGCCCTACCCCTCGATGCTGGGCCCCTCGAGGCTGGGCCTATCGAACACCTCGAACTCGCGGGCGGAGGGGCCCGCAGCGAGCTGTGGTGTCAGCTCGTTGCGGATGCGACTGGGGCAGTCGTGCGCCTACCCCCACGGACGGAGGTGTCCGCCTTCGGGGCAGGTCTGGTCGCCGCGACTGCGATGAAGCACTTCGAGTCGGTCACTGCGGCCCAGGAAGAGACGCGGCTGCCCGGTCGGACGCTGGCACCCCGGGCGAGTTCGACGGAACGGTTGCGCGAACGACTCGAAGTGGTTCGTCGCGTGCGGTGACCCGGCGTGACCCAAGGGTCAGGGCAGCGCCTCGACCACGCCGTACGACGTGAGGCGCCGCGAGAGATTGCGCACCTGCTGACGCCCGTCCCCCAGCAGGTGGTCGATCGCGGTCAAGCGCGCAGTCAGGTGGCCAACGGAGAACTCCGCCGTCATGCCGATGCCTCCGTGGAGCTGGATCGCCTCCTGGCCGATGTGCCGCCCCGCCTTGCTGACCTGGAGCTTCGCCCGCGCAGCCGCCTCCCGCTTCTTCTCCGCCGAGGACGCCTCGTCCGCGAGCACCATCGTGGCCCACAAGACGATGCTGCGGGTGAGCTCGAGCGAGGTGTACATGTCGGCCGCGCGGAAGGTCAGCGACTGGAAGCGGTTGAGCGTGACACCGAACTGCTCGCGGGTCTTCAGGAACTCGGTGGTGAGCGTGAGCGCCGAGTCCATCGCTCCGAGCGCCTCGTGGCAGTACGCGACGGTCGCCGCGGCGATGACGTCCTTGGTCGCCTCGGTGGCGTCGCCCCCCTCGCCCAGCGGGGTCGCCGGGGTCCGGTCGAACACGATCCGGGCGGCGCGGCCGCCGTCGAAGGTCCGGTACGACGTGCGCGAGGCCCCGTCGTCGGGGAGAGCCTTGGGGTCCACGAGGAACAGCTGTCCCTCGGCGAAGACGACCAGCACATCGGCGCGAGCCCCGTTCAGCACGGGCTCCTTGACGCCGCTCAGGGTGTCGCCGTCGACGGTGACCCCGGCTTCGCCGCCGGACGGGTCCGAGTAGGCGAACGCGGGAATGAGCTCCCCGGCGGACAGACCTCCCAGGATCTCCTTCTTCTGCTCGTCACTCCCGCGCGCCGCGACCAGCCCTCCCGCGAGTACGACGGCCTCGACGAACGGCTCGGGGGCGATCACCCGACCGAGCTCCTCGGCGACGACCGACACCTCGACCGGTCCGGCGCCCATGCCACCGTCGTCCTCGGTGAACGGCAGGCCCAGGACACCCATCTCGGCGAGGCGGCCCCACATCTTCTCGTCGAAGCCGGGGTCCTCCCCGACGACCTCGCGGCGGTGCTCGGAGTCGTACCCCTTGAGCAGGCCGTGAACGGCATCGCGCAGGGCGGTCTGCTCACCATCAAGTGTGAAGTCCATGTCAGTCCTTCCTACAAGCCGAGGATCGTGCCGGCAATGATCTGGCGCTGGATCTCGTTGGACCCGCCGTAGATCGAGGCCTTGCGGAGGTTGAGATAGGTCGGCACGGACACCCGCGCCCACTCGGGTACGTCGGAGCCCTCACCGGCACCCGAGGCCAGTGCGAGCGTGCCGCCGAGGTCGACCATCAGCTCGGAGACGGCCTGCTGGAGCTCGGTGCCTTTCAGCTTGAGCACCGAGGAGGCGGGGTGTGGCTTGCCGTCGGAGGAGCTGCCCACCACGCGCAACGCCGTCAGCTCGAGCGCCAGCAGCTCGTTCTCGAGCTCGATGATCTGCGCTGCGATCAGCGGGTCCTCGATCTGGCCGGTCTCCTGCGCCCTCTGCTTCACGGTGGCGAGCACTCGCTTGGTGGCGCCGACCGGGGCGACCCCGACGCGCTCGTTGCCGAGCAGGAACTTCGCGTAGCTCCAGCCCGCGTTCTCCTCACCGACGAGATTCTCCTTCGGGACGCGTACATCCTCGAAGAACACCTCGTTGACCTCGTGACCGCCGTCGATCAGCTGGATCGGGCGCAACGTCACGCCCTCGGCGTCCATCGGGCACAGGATGAAACTGATGCCCTGCTGCTTGCGCTGGGCTGACGGGTCGGTGCGGCAGAGCAGGAAGATCCAGTCGGCGTGCTGGCCGAGGGTGGTCCAGGTCTTCTGGCCGTTGATCACCCACTCGTCACCGTCGCGAACGGCCTTGGTCTTCAGCGACGCGAGGTCGGATCCGGCGTCAGGCTCGGAGAAGCCCTGGCACCACCAGATGTCCAGGTTGGCCGTCGCAGGCAGGAACTTCTGCTTCTGCTCCTCCGAACCGAAGTTCGCGATCACCGGACCGACCATGTTGGCGTTGAAGGCCAACGGGGTGGGGACACTGGCGAGTTGCATCTCCTCGTGCCAGATGTGGCGCTGCAGCGGCGTCCAGTCCTGGCCGCCCCACTCGACCGGCCAGTTAGGCACTGCGAGACCGGCCGCGTTGAGGATGCGCTGGGTCTCGACGAGCCCATCCCTGCCCGCGTGGCGTCCGGCGGCGACCGCGTCGCGGATCTCCTGGGGAATCTTGCTGGTGAAGAAGGTCCGCATCTCCTCGCGGAACGCGGCCTCCTCCTCGGTCAGGGCAAGCTGCATCTGTGCTCCTGTTCGGGCCATCGGTGACGTGCGCCACGTTACCGTGCAGTACGTCGCGACCCGCGGTCAGGCGCGGCCCGTCAGGAGCCCAGTCAGTAGTCGGAGTCAGGCGGCCAGCGCCTTCTCGATGTCCGAGGCGATGCTCTCAGGCTCGGTGGTCGGGCTGTAGCGCTTGAGGACGGTGCCGTCGCGCGCGATCAGGAACTTGGTGAAGTTCCACTTGATGGCGTCGCCGAGCAGGCCGCCCTTCTCGTCGCGCAGCCACTCGAAGACGGGGTGTGCGTCGTCACCGTTCACGTCGACCTTCTCGAACATCGGGAACGAGACACCGTAGTTCTTCTGGCAGAACGCTCCGATCTCCTCGTTGTCGCCCGGGTCCTGGTTGCCGAACTGGTTGCAGGGGAAGCCGAGTACGACGAGGCCATCGTCGGCGTACTGGTCGTGGAGGCTCTCCAGGCCCGCGAACTGCGGGGTGAAGCCGCACTCCGAGGCGGTGTTCACCACCAGGGCGACCTTGCCGGCGTAGGCATCGAGGGGCTGCTCCTCGCCGGTGATCGTGGTGGCGGTGAAGTCGCTGAGCGTCGGCACGTGGGGTCTCCTGAAGTCATGGCGTGGCTGGGGTGTCCCTTGGGAAGCCATGATGGTGGGCACTTTGTTCCCACAGCGCAATGTGTTGTCTCTCACCCGGGCTCTCGGGGCTATGGATAGGTTTCTGGAGCGATGACTACTTCGTTGCTGACCCCGAACCCGGAGGCGGACGCGTTCCGGCGTACCCGCCTGAGGCGGATGCAGGGTGTCGCCGGCGGGCTGCTGCTCCTTGCCGCGCTCGTGTACCTGGTCACGCTGGACCAGGACGGGTTCCTGGGGTTCGTGAACGCCGGCGCCGAGGCGAGCATGGTGGGAGCGATCGCCGACTGGTTCGCCGTGACCGCACTGTTCCGGCACCCGCTCGGGCTGCCGATCCCGCACACGGCGCTGGTGCCGCGCAAGAAGGACGAGTTCGGCAAGAGCCTCGAGGAGTTCTTCACCGAGAACTTCCTGCACGAGGACGTGGTCCGCGAGCGTCTCGCTGCGGCAGACATCTCGCGCAGGCTCGGCGTCTGGCTCTCCGAGCCCGAGAACGCCCGCCGAGTGGTGGCCGAGGCGGCGACCGTGACCGCGATCGGCCTGCGAAAGCTGCGCAAGGAGGACGTCGCGTCGCTCGTGGAGGAAGTCCTGATTCCACGTTTCATGGACGAGCCGGTGTCCCCCGTGGCTGGTGGTCTGCTGCAGGAGATCGTCGCGGACAACGCGCACCACGGACTCGTCGAGCTGGCGCTGGAAGAGGGACACCGCTGGCTGGTCCACAACCAGGCGACCTTCTCCGACGTGGTCGGTGAGCGCGCGCCGTGGTGGGCGCCGGACCGGCTCAACGAGCTTGTCACCGCGCGGTTGCACCTCGAGGCGGTGCGCTGGCTGGCCGACATCCGGCGCGATCCCCAACACCACGCCCGCGTGGCACTGGACAGCCTGCTGCGCCAGCTCGCTCACGACCTACTCCACGATGAAGCCACCCAGGCTCGCGCCGAGAAGCTCAAGATCAGGGTGCTGGAGCAGCCGCAGATGGTCACGACCGGCATCTCGCTGTGGATCGCGTTCCGCAAGGCCTTGCTCGAGGCCCTGGATGACGAGGACGGGCCCCTTCGCGAGCGCGCCACCCGGGAGCTGGCCTCCTTCGGTGAGACCGTCGCTCGAGACGGCGCCCTCCGCCGCAAGCTGGACGCGTGGGCCGCTGACTTCGCGGTCTGGGCCGTGGGCCGCTACGGCAGCGAGCTCACGGCTGTCATCACGCAGACCATCGAGCGGTGGGACGGCAAGGAAGCGGCCGCGAAGATCGAGCTGCACGTGGGCCGTGACCTGCAGTTCATCCGGATCAACGGCACCGTGGTCGGCGGTCTGGTCGGCGTGGTCATCCACGCGGTCTCACTGGCGATTTGAACGAGACCTGAGGGAGGGGTCATGGAGAACCAGGTGCAGGACGTGCCGATCCGGGACGGCTCGATTCGCCTCGGTCAGTTCCTGAAGCTCGCCAACATGATCGACTCCGGCTCAGACGCCAAGGAGCTGATGATCCAGGGCGCGGTCACCGTCAACGCTGAGGTCGAGACCCGGCGTGGCCGCCAGCTGGTCGCGGGTGACGTCGTCGCCCTGGGCGGCCTGCGGGCCCGGGTGACGTCCGCCTCGTAACGTCCGCCTAGTGCACGTCCACCAGGTCGACAACGAAGATCAGGGTCTCGCCGGGCTTGATGACGCCGCCGGCACCACGGTCGCCGTACCCGAGATGGGGCGGGATGACGAGCCGGCGGCGGCCGCCGACCTTCATCCCCTGCACGCCCTGGTCCCAGCCGGAGATGACCTGGCCGACACCGAGGCGGAAGTCCAGAGGTTCACCGCGGTTGTAGGAGGCATCGAACTCCTCACCGGTCGAGTGGGCCACGCCAACGTAGTGCACCGACACGGTGCTGCCGGCGGTGGCCTCGGGGCCCTCGCCCTCGGAGAGCTCAGTGACCTCGAGGTCGCTGGGTGGCGGGCCGTCGGGGAACTCGATCTCGGGCTTCTCTGCCGCGCTCATTCGGGGTCCCTGTGGAATCGGGAGCGGAGCGAGCGATTGCGTGGGGTGATCATGGCTCCACCCTGCCACGCCTGCGTTGACGGGTCCCACGGCGGGCCCGGCGGCACCGTTCAGGTCTGGTGCACGTAGCTGTCGAGCTGGTCGCGCTCGAAGGTGAGCTGGGTGATCCGGCTCTTGACGACGTCGCCGATGCTGACCACGGCCACCAGCTCGCCGTCGTCCACGACGGGCACGTGGCGGATCCGGTGCTCGGTCATCTGCGCCATCAGCTCGTCGACGTCGGCTCCCGGCTCGCAGGTCTGCACCACGGCTGTCATGATCTGGCTGACGGGCGCGTCGAGGACGCTGTCGTCCCCGTTCAGCTTGCGGACGATGTCGCGCTCGCTGACGATTCCGTCGACGCGGGCACCGCCCTCGCTCACGATGACCGCACCGATGTTGTGGTCGGCAAGCAGTGCGAGCAGGTCCCGGACAGTGGCGGTCGGAGAGATCGTGATCACGTTGTGGATCGACTTGCCTCGGATCACGTCGTTGATCTTCATGGTCAGCCCCTTCCGTTCACTCTTCGTCGAGCTTCGCGCCCCTGAATCTAGTGTGCACCGGGCCTGTGTGGACAGAGTTTTCAGGAGGGATTATCTGCCGGTTCGCCACGTTTGGAGCTGAGGTCGTGGACCGTGCCGCCTGGGCGGGGTTCGCCGTGGTCAGGCAGCGCGCCGAGGAACGCCAGCGCCTGGTCATGCAGCTTGCCGTTGGTGGCCAGCGCACTGCCCCCGGTCGGGCCGGGTTCGCCGTCGAGCGAGGTGAAGAAGCCGCCGGCCTCGCGCACGATGATGTCGAGGGCCGCCATGTCGTAGAGCTCGAGCTGGGGCTCGGTGGCGATGTCGACCGCCCCTTCGGCCACGAGCATGTAGCTCCAGAAGTCGCCGTACGCCCGGGTGCGCCAGCAACGCCGGGACAGGGACAGGAAGTCGTCGAGCCGGCCCCGCTCGTCCCAGCCGGCGAGTGAGGAGTAGGACAGTGACGCATCCTCGACCCGCGAGACGTCGGAGACCTGGCATGCCACGGCGCGCAGCAACGACCTGCCGGTCCAGGCACCGCCGCCCTTCATCGCCCACCAGCGCCGGTTGAGCATCGGCGCGGAGACGACCCCAACGACGACCTCGTCGTCGACCATCAACGCGATGAGCGTGGCCCACACGGGGACGCCGCGTACGAAGTTCTTGGTGCCGTCGATCGGGTCGACCACCCAGCGTCGCTGGCTGTGGCCGGTGGACCCCGTCTCCTCGCCGACCACCGCGTCACGTGACCGCGCGCGTGACAACGTACGACGGATGCCCTCCTCGACCGAATGGTCGGCATCGGTCACCGGCGACAGGTCGGGCTTGGTCATCACGTGCAGGTCGAGAGACTTGAACCGCGCCTCGGAAAGGGCATCGGCGTCGTCGGCCAGCACATGGGCCAGGCGGAGGTCGTCGGTGAAGTCGGACGGCATGGTGCACAGGGTAAGCCCCGGAATCGTGCACTCGTTCCGTACTGCGGAACCGGCGCGCCCCTGTAGTTGTCCGGGTCGTAGGACCAAAGGACAGGACCAGACGCACAGGTGACCGAATACGATGCACTCCATGGAGATCAACGGCGTCCCGCTCCATCCACTCATCATTCACGCGGTCGTGGTGTTCGTGCCACTGGCCGCCATGGCTGCGATCGCCATGTCGCTGCCGAGGTGGCGATGGCTCGCGCGCTGGCCCGCCCTCCTGCTGACGTTGGGGGCCACCGCGGCCACCTATGTCGCCACGCTCACCGGTGCTCAGCTCAAGGAGGACCGCCCCGAGCTCCAGACGTCGCCGCTGGTCAAGACCCACCAGGAGTGGGGTGACCGGCTGATGATCTCCATGTGGGTGCTCGCGGCCGTCGTCGTCGTGGCCTTCTGGGTGCTGCCGCACGTCACCCGCCTCAGCGGCGGGAAGGACCGCCTGACCAGGATGGCGGTGCTGGAGAAGCCGCTGATGGTGGTCGTCCCGCTGGCAGCGGTGGTGGCGCTCGTCCTGGTGGTCCTCACCGGCGACGCGGGTGCCAGGGCGGTCTGGAGCTGAGGCGCCCCAAGGAGCGCCTCAGTACGCCTCGCCGGCCTCGCGGCTGGCGAGGAGCCGCCGGAACGAGCTCACCCGCTCAGCCTGCTGGCCGGTGGCCTCGCTGAGGCCGCACTCGGGTTCGCTCTCGCCGTGTGTGCAGCCTCGCGGACAGAGGTGAGTCAGCTCGTGCAGGTCTGGGAACGCCTCGATCAGCTGGTCGGGGTCGACGTGGGCCAGCCCGAAGGACCGGATGCCCGGGGTGTCCACGATCCAGCCCCCGCCTGGGAGCGCCAGCATCAGCGCGGTCACGGACGTGTGCCGGCCACGCCCGGTCACGGCGTTGACCACGCCCACCTCCCGGAACGCGTCCGGGACGAGCGCGTTGACCAGGGTTGACTTGCCGACTCCACTGTGGCCCAGCAACACGCTCGTCCGGCCCGCGAGCCGCTCGACGATGTCGGTGAGGTCCGCTCCACGCTGCGTCACGACGTACGGCACCCCCAGTGGCTTGTAGCTGGACAGCAACCGCGCGGGGTCGGCGAGGTCGGCCTTGGTCAGGCACAGGAGAGGGTCCATCCCTGCGTCGTACGCCGCCACCAGGGCCCGGTCGATCAGTCCCTGTCGCGGTTCCGGGTCGGCCAGCGCGGTCACGATGACCAGCTGGTCGGCGTTGGCGACGATGACGCGCTCGACGGGGTCGTCGTCATCGGCCGTACGCCGGAGCACGGTCTTGCGCTCGTCCACCGAGACGATTCGCGCCAGCGACCCGTCCACACCGGACGTGTCGCCGACCAGACGCACCCGGTCGCCGGTGATCACAGCCTTGGGGCCCAGTGCCCGGGACTTCATCGCGGTCACGATCGGCTCGGTCTCGCCGAGGCGGCAGGTGTAGCGCCCCCGGTCGACGGTCACGACGACCGCGGGAACGGCGTCCTCGAAGCTGGGCCGGTCCTTGGTGCGCGGGCGCGTGCGCCGGCGGGGACGTTCGTAGCTCTCCGGGTCGTGCTCCCCGTAGCGCCCGCTCATCAAGTGACCAGCCCCGCCCAGACCTCCGCGAATCCGGGGAACGTCTTCGAGGTGGTGGCGACGTCCTCGACCAGCACGTCCGGCACGGCCGAGCCGACGACCACAGCTGCATGCGCCATCCGGTGGTCGGCGTAGGTGTGGAAGGTGCCGCCGTGCAGAGCCGCCGGCTCGAAGGAGAGTCCGTCGGGGTGCTCGGTGACCGCGGCCCCGAGGGCGCGCAGCTCGGTGGAGAGGGCGGCCAGCCGATCTGTCTCATGGCCGCGGATGTGTGCGATCCCGCGCAGCCGCGAGGGCGTCGAGGCCAGGGAGCAGAGGGCGGCCATGGCGGGCGTCAGCTCGCCGACGTCGTGCAGGTCTGCGTCGATCCCGAGGATGGACTCCCCGCCCGTGACCGTCAGCCCGTCGTCGTCGAGCACCACCTCGGCCCCCATCCGGCCCAGCAGGTCACGGAGGCTGTCGCCCGCCTGGGTCGTCACACGCGGCCAGCCCGGGACCCTCACGCGTCCGCGACTGGTCATCGCCAGCATCAGGAACGGCGCGGCGCTGGAGAGGTCAGGCTCGATCGTGACGTCGGTGGCCTGGATGCGCGCCGGGGGAACCGTCCAGGTCTGGCCCTCGACGGAGACCTCGATGCCGTGTTCGCGGAGGCACGCCACGGTCATCTCGATGTGCGGGAGCGAGGGCACGGGTGGTCCCTCGTGGCGCACGACCAGCCCTTCGGTGTACGACGCCCCCGCGAGCAGCAGTGCCGAGACGAACTGGCTCGACGCCGAGGCGTCGATCGTCACCGCTCCGCCGCGGACACGACCACGCCCGGCGACGGTGAACGGCAGCGTGCCGCGGCCCCCGTCATCGATGGAGACCCCGATCTCTCGCAGGGCATCGAGCACCCCGGACATGGGGCGCGTGCGGGCGTGCGGATCGCCGTCGAAGTGCACGCGGCCCTTGGCCAGAGCAGCTACGGGAGGCACGAACCTCATCACCGTTCCGGCCAGGCCACAGTCGACGGCCCCGCCGCGCAGCGGGCTGGGGAACACCAGCCAGTCGGCCTGGGTGGTGACCACGGTGGAACCCAGGGCCGACAGGGCGGCCGCCATCAGCTCGGTGTCCCGAGACCGCAGGGCACGTCGTACGACCGACGGCGCGTTGGACAGCGCTGCGAGGACCAGCGCCCGGTTGGTCAAGGACTTGGAACCGGGCAGCTCGACCCGCGCGTCAACCGGCTCCTGCGCCACTGGCGCAGGCCACAGCACAGGTCCTGTCCTCGGCCGGGTCTTCACGCCTTGAGGTTAATCCCCGCCTCGGGGGTCCTCAGCGCCGCCGCTCAGGTCAGCGACTTGGCGGCGAGCCGTGCCTCGAGCTTGGCCTCGCGGGTGAGGTGCTTGGCCTGACGGCGTGCGCCGGTCGCGGCGTTCCTGGCCCGCCAGGCGACGCCGGGACGGCCTTCGGTGTCCACAGCGGCGAGTAGCAGCCCGCCGAGCATGGAGAGGTTCTTGAAGAAGTGGGCCTGTTGGGTTGCCCTGGTCGCAGGGTCGGTCTCGGTCCAGAACTGGTGTCCCGCGACGGTCGACGGCATCAGTGAGACAGCGAGCACCGTGCTGGAGAGCCGGGGAGCCCGGCCCCGCGCCAGTGCCCCGGCGGCCAGGATCTGGGCGACCGCGTTGATCCGGACGAGGGTCGCAGTGTCCTCGGGGATCTTCACCTGGGGGACGGCCTTCTGCACCATCGGTCGCAGGCGATCGGCCACCGGCTTGGCCCTGTCGGCCAGAGCCGATGCGTTCCTCAGCGCGTTGACCCCACCGACCAGGAACGTGGACGCGAGCAGGGGACGGGCGATCAGTCGGGTGGCTGTCATGGGTACATCAAACCCGATCAGGTGTGGCTCAACCAGACCGCGGTCCCGTCGCGACCCGACCGACCTTCCGGCCTAGGCGTTCTTGCCCTCCTGGTTGCCGGGCACGTGCACGGTCGCGCTGTTGTTGCCCATGGAGGGATCCCGGAAGCCATCGGGAGGCGAGACCGAGAACCTGAGCGTGGCGCCCGCGCGCCCGCGGACTTCGAAGGCGAACAGGCTGTGCCAGCGCCATGCGACGCAGGTGTAGCCCTGGCCCGAGCGCCGGCAGCTGATGCCGAGCTGATGGAAGTCGCCGTTGGTGGACGTGGCGCTGAGGCGGACGTGCCTGCCCAGCGGAATGCCGGTCACCTGGACCTTCGCGATCGAACGGTTGCCGCGGGAGTCGAGCCAGGCCCGGACACCGACGTCGACCTCGCGACCGGTGGGCGGCGTGGGGTTCGGTGGCGTGGGCGTCGGAGGCGTGGGGGTGGGAAGCGTCGGCGTCGGCGGGTCGGGAGTGGGTGGCCGGGTGGGTGGCTGGGTGGGCGGCTGCGTGGGAGTCGGTGTCGAGGACCCCGTGCCGCCGCCCGGGCCCTGGGTGCCGGGAGGATTGGTGGTGTCTCCGGGCTGGTCACCCTTGCCTGACCCGGCATTGTCGCCCGGTTGGGTGTCGCCCTGGTCGTCCTGTGCCCCTTCGTCGTCCTGGGTCGTTGAGAGCTCGGCGTCGCCGGCGGTCAGCGAGCCGGGGCCCTCGGTCGGCGAAGGCCCGGTCAAGCCCCGCTGCGTCCCGTCGGTCCGTGAGCGGGAGTTCGGGTCCGGCTTCGCCGGCGGCGCGACCGAAGAGCTCCCGCGGTCCGTTGTCGGCCGCTGTACCGAGGCTGGTCGTCCCTGGGAGTCGGGAGCAAGGACCGCAATGGTCGCGATGCCTGCGGCGCCGACCACGGCTGCCGTTGCCGCGGTCGCCGCGACATGGGCGAGCGCGGCGTCCTTGCCGCGGTCGAGAAGGACGAGGATTCCGGCACCGATCCCGGTGGTGGCGCCCCCGCCGAGATAGGCGGCCGCTGCCGGGCCGAGGAGGACAGGCCCCAGAACAGCCGCGAGAGAGGAGTTGACCTCGCTCAGCTCGAGGTAGGCGGCCGTGCAGCGTCGGCAGTGGTCGAGGTGCTGCTCGACCTTGGCACCGTCGCGACGCGACAGCGCCCCGCGAACGTATCCGCCCAGCAGGTCGTTCGTGTCCCGGCATGCGTCGCTGACCAGGTCGCTGGCGTGCATCGTCAGGAACGCCTGTCGCAGGCCCTCGCGTGCCCGGTAGGCCAGTGCCGAGACAGAGTTCGGGCTCATGCCGAGCAACGGCGCGATGTCGGCGGGCTTCTGGTTCTCGACCTCGAGGTGCCACAGCACCAGTTGCCATCGCTCGGGCAGCGAGGCGAACGCCTTCGCGGCGGCACCCCCTTCGAACCCGGCAACCGCGGTGTCGGTGAACGGCACCCCCGGGTCGAAGGGCGTCAGGTCGTCGGTCGTCGTCAGGCGCTGGTTGCTGCGCATCTTGTCGATGTGCAGACGGCGTACGGCGGTCAGGAGGTAGGCGCGGAACGCGACATCGGGTCCACCGCCCCCGAGCAGCACGTTGAGCACCTTCACGAAGCCCTCGGAGACCAGGTCGTCCGCATCAGAGGGACCGATCAGCATCCGGGCGAGCCGGTTTGCCGCATCGACGTGGCGTGAGAACAAGATGCCATAGGCCGCGACGTCACCCTCGCGCACCCGGGAGATCAGCTCGGGGTCGCTCAGCTCAGGTGCCTGGACGTCGGTGTTGCTCATGGCATTTGGTGGGGCCTTTGGTGTCGAGTGAGGCGCGCGATGAGTTTAGTCCGATTTTCCCGTCATGGAACGTGGCCCGGCCCGTTACTTCTACAAGGCCACCGCGAGGGGGGTGGCCTGAAGAGAGATGAGGAGTGGCATGGGCATCTTTGCGACGAGGACTCGCAGAGGCGCGCAAGCCGAGGTGGCTTCGGACGGAGAGGCGGTCGCGGACGCGCGGGGATTCCATCCTGCGCGTTTCGAGGCTGTCGGGGAACGTCTGGCCGCTGGACATGACGCGTGTGACGCGTGCGCGATGGTGGGCCGGGAGATGGCCCGAGACGGTGCCGATCTGGGAGAGGCACTGGACGGGCTGAGAGCCACCTACGCAAGCGTTCTGGGGGGAGAGCCCGATTTCCGGGCTGTGCGCGCGTTGGGTCTGGCGTGGAGCGAGGAGACGCTCGGTTACCTCCATCAACTCTCGTGCGAAGACCCGATGACGGGACTGGCCAGCCTTGCGCACCTGCGGGCCAGGCTCTCGGAGGTCTATCGCAGCGACGAGCAGGGGGGGTCGGCAACGCCCGCCAGCCATGCGCTGGTGGTCCTCGACCTCCCCCTGCTCGGCCAGCCCACGGCAGGCAGGGACGTGTTCGAGTCGACGCTGCGACTGGTGCGTCTGGCCGAGAGCGCGCGGATGGCCTTCCCCGGAGCGGAGACCATCGCTCAGGCCAGCCCGAGGAAGGTGGTCGTGCTGGCCCGCCGTGGAGACCTGCTCGTTGAGCGAGTCGGGTTGTTGCGCGATCTCGCCGAGGATCTGGTCCCGGGGGTCGGACCGGAGTCTGGCCCGCGGTCTGGGAGGGCGCGGGTCTGGATCGAGGGGCTGCCGCCGTACAACCACGGCGCCGGCCTCCTCCTCGACGAGATCGCGCGCGACTGACTCCTGCCGATCAGGCATCAGTAGCCTTGCCACATGTGTGGCCGCTACGCCTCGAGCAGACAGCCTGAGGACCTCGTCGAAGAGTTCGAGATCCGCAACCACGAGCTCCCGCACCTCGAGCCCGACTTCAACGTGGCCCCCACCAAGGAGGTCTACGCCGTCGTCGAGCGTCCGCCGAGCGGCGAGAAGGAGTCGGCCCCCGAGCGTCAGCTGCGCGTTCTCAGCTGGGGGCTGGTGCCGTTCTGGGCCAAGGACCCCAAGGTGGGCAGCCGGATGATCAACGCCCGGATGGAGACGGTCGCCGAGAAGCCAGCCTTCCGCCGCGCGTTCGAGAAGCGCCGGGCGATCCTGCCGGCGGACGGCTACTTCGAGTGGTACCCGACCGAGCAGCTCACCAAGTCAGGGAAGCCGCGCAAGCAGCCCTACTTCATCCGCCCCGCCGACGGTGGCGTCCTGGCGATGGCCGGTCTCTACGAGATCTGGCGCGACCCCACCAAGGATGAGGACGACCCGACGCGGTTCCGCTGGACCTGCACCGTGCTGACCACCAGCGCGGAGGACTCACTCGGTCACATCCACGACCGGATGCCACTCATGCTCGCCCCCGACCGTTACGACGCGTGGCTCGATCCCCGGCACGCCGGCAAGGACGACCTGCTGGCGCTTCTCGAACCGGCCGCGCCCGGTCGCCTGGAGGCGTTCCCGGTCTCCACGCTGGTCTCCAACGTGAGAAACAACGGGCCGGAGCTGCTTGAGCCCCTACGTTTGGAGAATCCGTCTTTGGAGACTCGTCCTCTTGAGGACGTGTCGCGCGAAGGGAAGGCCTGATGCCCATCGAACGGATGGTGCCCACCCCCAAGGGCGACGCCCGGCTGCTCGTACGACGGGCCAAGAGGCCGATCGCCATGCTGGTGCTCACTCACGGCGCAGGGGGAGGAGTCGACGCGCGCGACCTGGTCCGGCTTGCGCGGACGCTTCCCCAGCAGGACATCTCGGTGACCCTCGTGGAGATGCCCTGGCGGGTTGCCGGGAAGAAGATCGCCCCCGCACCGGCCGTGATCGACGAGTGCTACCTCGCCGTCCTCGACAACATGCGCACCCGGAGTCCGCTGGTGCTCGGCGGGCGCAGCGCCGGAGCCCGGTCGGCATGTCGCATCGCCCGCGACGTCGGTGCACGCGGTGTCCTGGCGCTCTCATTCCCGTTGCACCCGCCGGGCCAGCCGGAGAAGTCCCGCCTTGCCGAGCTCCAGCGGTCGCGCGTGCGAACGCTCGTGATCCAGGGCGAGCGTGACCCGTTCGGCACGCCCGAGGAGTTCCCGGGTGACATCGACCTGACCGTCGTACCGGCGGCCGACCACTCGATGAGGGTTCCGAAGTCCGCCCCGCTGAGCCAGTCAGACGCACTGGCCGTGGTGCTCGAGGCAACTCTGGAGTGGGTAGTCCGCGAGGTCACCGGGAATCGAAACGGTTGATCGTGTGTTGGGCACAGTAGATCCACCGCTGACCAGCTGAACCCGGAGGACGGCCCGTGCTCGCCACACTCGATAGGTCCACGTCTGTGGACCCTTGGGTAGTCTTGGGCGCAATGAGTGACTCCGAATCCGAGGCCCTGGGCCTTGTCGACCCCGCCGAAATCGAACCGGCCGAGATCGATCCCGCCACTGAGAGCGAGACCGAGCGGCAGCTGCGGTTCGAGCGCGATGCGCTCCCGTTCCTCGACCAGCTCTACTCGGCCGCCATGCGGATGACCCGCAACCCGGCCGACGCTGAGGACCTGGTGCAGGAGACATTCGCCAAGGCCTTCGGCTCCTTCCACCAGTTCCGGCCCGGCACCAACCTGAAGGCCTGGCTCTACCGGATCCTGACGAACACCTTCATCAACACCTACCGCAAGAAGCAGCGCGAGCCGCAGCAGTCGATGGCCGAGGACGTCGAGGACTGGCAGCTGGCGCGCGCCGAGTCGCACTCCTCCAGCGGGCTGAAGTCCGCGGAGATGGAGGCGCTGGAGCACCTCCCGGACTCCGACGTCAAAGACGCCCTGCAGCGACTCCCAGAGGACTTCCGACTGGCTGTCTACCTTGCCGATGTCGAGGGTTTCCCCTACAAGGAGATCGCCGAGATCATGGAGACACCCATCGGCACGGTGATGTCCAGGTTGCACCGCGGGCGACGCCAGCTGCGCGAGATGCTCACCGGATACGTACGCGAGAACGACCTCCTCCCCAGCGGAGCAGCCCCGAAGGCGGGCTCGTGATGACCGACGACCGCTCCTCGCACAGCCACGCAACCGACACCGACTGCTCCGAGGTTCTCGGCCGGGTCTTCTTCTTCCTCGACAACGAGCTCGAGCAGGCTGACTGTGCCCAGATCCAGCACCACCTCGACGAGTGCGGTCCGTGCCTGGCCCGCTACGACCTCGAGCGCACCGTGAAGACGCTGGTGGCCCGATCCTGCTCGGAGGTAGCTCCAGAGGGACTGCGCGAGCGGGTGCAGCTGTCGATCCGGCAGATCCAGATCGAGATCTCCCCCCGCGACTGACGCCCCGACGACACCCGGGGCCGGCTGGGGCACCTCGGCGAGGGACACGATTTCGTGTGCTGCGGCGTACCTGAGATGATGTGCGTCGGCTTCGAGGGAATCTCCCGGAGCGACGACGTAGGAGGACCTCATGGGCAAGACAGGCCGCAAGCGCCGCGCGCGCAAGAAGAAGGCCGCGAACCACGGCAAGCGCCCCAACGCCTGAGCCTCGCTCGGCCGCGGACGATCCATGGAACTCGACTCGACGCTGCTGCAGGGCCGCGCCCTGATCGAGCAGACCTCCGCTGCTCATACCGAGCGCTGGGGGTTCGGCACGGCGAAGCGGTGGGTCCTCGACCAGGACAGCGGACGCATCGTGTGGTCCTTCGACGATCACGTCGCAACGGCTCAGGCGCAGATCCTCGGTTCGTGGAACTCCCGGGTGAACACGTTCGTGTGGTCGTGGGCCAACGAAACGATCCAGGCTCCCCTCTGCGTGACCGCTGAGGAGGTCCGAGCCTTCGGCGTCGAGGGCGACGTACCGGCGCTGTGCTCCTCGCCGTTGACGATCAACGAAGAGCAGGTGCGTGACCTGATGGCGCTCGCGTTCGTCGCCGGTCGGTGCACCGGTCTGTTCCAACCCGTCGACGGTCGGCTGTGCAGCTACATCGCGTTCGGCGCCGTCACGATCGAGGAGTCCGGTGGGCGCACCTCGACGTTCGACCTGGCAGCTCCGTGAGCCCCTCAGCTCTGGTCTCGGGTCTCACTGCAACGATCGAGCGCAGCGTAGGCAAGGACGACACCGCTGCCTCCGTCGGCTCGGGCAGCCTGCCGGTGTTGGCGACGCCGCGGCTGCTGGCCTGGTGCGAGGCGGCCACCTGCGCTGCGATCGCGCCCGTCCTCGAGGCCGCTCAGACCAGCGTCGGCACCCGGGTCACGCTCGAGCACCTGGCCCCATCCGCCGTCGGGTCGACGGTGCAGGTCACGGCGACCACGGTCCATGTCGATGGCCGGCTGGTGCGGTTCAGCATCGGGGCGCGTCAGGACGGGAAGCTGGTCGCCTCGGGCGAGGTGACTCGAGTGGTCGTGGACGCGGAGCGCTTCATGTCGCGGGTGCCGTAGAGGCCGCATAGGCGAGCAGGTTGACCCCGGGTTGGGGTGACCAGTCGTCCTCGGGCGCGCGGGTGAACCCGAGCCGTCCGTAGATCCGGTGGGCGGAGGTCATCTCGTCCATGGTGGACATCCGGACTCCGGCGTACCCCAGCTCGCGTGAGCGCTGCAGGCAGAGCGCAACCAATTGCTGACCCAGTCCGCGCCCCCGCGCGGAGGGGCTCACCGCGAGCATCCGGAACTCGCCCTCGTCGGCGCGGGCGATCTCGCGGTACACCGAGCCGACGGGGCAGAACGTCACCGAACCGAGAACCTGGCCGTCCTCGACGGCGACCCAGATCTCGGCTTCACGCGCGCGCCGCGGGGTGTCGACGAGCTCGACCACGTAGCCGTCGCCCTCGTCGACGTAGCCATCCCCCACATAGACCTCGCTGGTGAGCCGTCCCACTTCCTCGAGCTCCTCGGGGCGCACTCGGCGGATCTCCATTCGCACCCTGCCTCCTGCTCTCCGGTCCGGGCTCAGTTGCCGAACGTTGTGCGCGGGTAGGCCTCGTTGACGTCGGTGATCACGTTGACCAGGTAGGGGGCGTTCGCCGCGAAGGCGCGGTCGATGGCCGGACCGATCTCTCGGGGGTCGGTGACCGTCTCACCGCCGCCACCCAGGGCCCGGACCACGTCGTCGTAGCGGGTCTGCGGCGCGAGGTCTGCGGCCACGTCGTACCCGTACAGCATCTGCATCGGCCCCTTCTCCAGCCCCCAGGCGGAGTTGTTGCCGCAGATCATGACGACCGGGAGGTTGTGGCGGACCAGGGTGTCGACGTCCATCAGCGACATCCCGGCCGCGCCGTCGCCGTACAGCAGCACGACCTGAGCGGAGGGGCGCGTGATGCGGGCGGCGATCGCTGCGCCGAGACCGGCACCGAGGCAGCCGTAGGGGCCTGGGTCCAGCCAACCGCCCGGCCGCTTCGGCTCGACGAACTTGCCGGCGAAGGACACGAAGTCGCCGCCGTCGCCGATCACGATGGCGTCGTCGGCCAGTCGGGGGACGAGCTCGCCGTAGATGCGGGCCGGGTGGATCGGATCCGCCTCGGCGCTGAGCAGCGCGCTGTCCCTCTCCACGGCGGCCTTCACGCTGTCCTGCAGCGTGGTGACCCACCCGGACCAGTCGGGCCGGCGCACCAGGCCGGCAATCGCGTCACGCAACCCGTCGAGGACCAGGGTGAGGTCGCCGGATGCCTCAGCCGCGAGGTCGGCGTGCTGCGATACCTGGCCGGGTGAGTCGGCGAGGTGTACGACGCGTGCGGGCGTTGCGCCATCCCCGTTCTTGTTGTGGCCGCCGAACACGCCGTAGCCGAGACGGAAGTCGAGCGGTGTTCCCGCGACGACCACGAGGTCGGCACCACCGAGCGCGGCGCCGCGTGCCTTGGTGACGAGAAGGGGATGGCCACCGGGGATCAGGCCGCGGCCCATGCCGTTGGTGATGACCGGAACACCCGTCTCCTCGACGAGGCGGAGGGCGGCCTCTTCCGCACCGTCTGCCCAGACGTCGGTGCCCATGATGAGCACGGGTCTCTCGGCCTGGCCGAGCAGTTCTGCGACCTCGGAGATCGCGTCGCCATCGGGCTCGTTGCGCCGCCGCTCACCCACGACCGGCCGGGTCGCGGCGGCAGTGTTGAAGAACTCGTCCAGCGGGATGTCGACGAACGCGGGTCCGCGGTGCGACGAGCCCGCGACGGTGAACGCCTGGTGCATGCCCTCGGCGACCTCGCCGGCGGAGTGGATCGTGCGGGCCAGCTTGGAGACCGGCGCCACGATCGGGGGCTGGTCCAGCTCCTGGAGCGAGCCCATGCCCCAGCGGTTGGCCGGTGCCCGGCCGCCGACCACGACCAGCGGTGAGCCGTTGAACTGCGCCTGGGCGATCGCACTCATCCCGTTGGTCACGCCGGGCCCCGCGGTCAGCACGGCCAGACCCGGGGTGCGGGTGAGCTTTCCAATGGCCTCGGCGGCGAAGGCGGCGGTCTGCTCATGACGTACGTCGATGATGCGCATCGGGGGGTCAGCCGTCACCGCCCCGTCGTACATCGGGAAGACGTGGGCGCCCGAGAGGGTGAACATGACCTCGACGCCGTGCGCGCGGGCCACGGCGACGGCGTGCTGACCTGAGTGGGCCTCCACGGGGGAACTCTCAGATGGCTGGTCGGTGGCGTGCTCGGGTGCCTGCGTCATGACGCGAGGTTAGCCCTCGGCCCTCGGCACGTCAGCGTCGCCGGGGCGGCACTACGCTTGCCGGGTGCCAACCCTCGGGGTCCTCGCCCGGGCCCATACCGACCTCTCGACCGAGGACGTGGAGTGGCTCTCGATGTTGCTCGCCGACTGGCAGATCATCGCCGACCTCAGCTTCGCCGATCTGGTGCTGTGGCTGCCGGCGAGCGACGGGTCGGGCTACTGGGCCGGAGGGCAGATGCGCCCGACGACGGGACCGACCGCGTTCGTCGACGACATCGTCGGCTCGTTCCTGCGGGCGGGGAAGCGGCCGCTGCTCGACTCTGCACTGCGTGAGGGTCGGATCGCGCGCGAGGGGGATCCGGAGTGGCGCGACGACGTCCCGGTGCGGGTCGAGGCCATCCCGGTACGCCGGGGCGATCGCCTGATCGCCGTGGTCGCACGCAACACCAACCTCCAGGGCGTGCGTACGCCGAGCCGGCTCGAGCTGTCCTACCTGCAGACCGCCAGTGAGCTCTCGCAGATGATCGCCTACGGCAGTTTTCCGTTCCCGGGCCAGCGCTCCGACCACGCCGACACCCCACGGGTCGGTGACGGGTTCATCCGCGTCGACGACATCGGGAACGTCATCTACGCCAGCCCGAACGCCCTTTCGGTCTACCGCAAGCTCGGCCTGACCGGCGACCTCACCGGCATGTCGCTCGCCGGGATCACCCGGGACCTGGTGCCGGCGGGGAAGAGACCTGACGAGGAGACGTTCAGCGCGGTGCTCGGCGCACGGATGCCGCGCGACACCGAGCTCGGCGGTTCCCTGGCTACGGTGATCCTGCGTTCGATTCCCTTGCGGCCGGCGGGGGAACACACCGGCGGAGTGGTCCTCCTGCGCGACGTGACCGAGCTGCGCCGTCGAGATCGCGAGCTGGTGACCAAGGACGCGACGATCCGGGAGATCCACCACCGTGTGAAGAACAACCTGCAGACGGTGGCGGCGCTGCTGCGCCTGCAGGCACGGCGGATGGACATTCCCGCAGGGCGGGTGGCGCTCGAGGAGGCCGTACGCCGCGTCGGCGCGATCGCGGTCGTCCACGAGACGCTGAGCCAGGCATTCGACGAGAACGTCGATTTCGACGACGTGACGGATCAGCTGACCAGGCTGGTCACCGAGGTGGCTTCGCGGGGGGTCCCGGTCCGGACCCGCCGCACCGGTTCGTTCGGCGCGATCAGCTCAGATGCGGCGACGCCCCTCGCGATGGTCTTCACCGAGCTGGTCCAGAACGCCGTGGAACATGCGTTCGACGAGGACCGCGGCGGCCTGATCGAGATCCACTGCGCCCGTGACGGGGACGCGTTGCTGCTGAGCATCGAGGATGACGGGATGGGTCTACCGGCCGGCTTCGACCTCGATCTGGCACCGAGCCTCGGGCTCTCGATCGTGAGCACGCTGGTGGGCGAGCTCGGGGGACAGCTCAGCCTCGGGCCCCGTGTGGCGGGCGGCGGGACGCGCGTCGTCGTACAGGTCCCGAACGTGACCGTTCAGCCGCGCTGACAGCTTGGATTCAGGCTCAGGCGGTGCGTACCCGTGCCCGGGCGTTGCGACGCTTCAGGGCGCGGCGCTCGTCCTCGCTCAGCCCGCCCCAGACACCGTGGTCCTGCCCGGCCTCCAGGGCCCATGCGAGGCACTGTTCGCGCACGTCGCAGCGGCGGCACACCTGCTTGGCCTCTTCGATCTGCAAGATCGCGGGACCGGTGTTGCCGATCGGGAAGAACAATTCCGGGTCCTCGTCGAGGCACGCGGAACGGTGACGCCAATCCATGGCTGGGGTAACCCTCCGGAGTACTAGTGAACTCATTCACGATGTTGGCCCGACAGCCAGGTGAGAGCCAATGCCGGGGTGTTTGTGGGGCGCACACATGTCGTGCTGCGGCGCAACCGGTCGATCGTTGCAACTCTATGGTCCGATGACAACCCCAACGGACCGTCACGTTAGTCACAACGTGAGACGGAATAGGCTCGCCGCGTGAGCGCTGACCCTCTCCACCCCCGGAACGAGGGGCCCGAGCCGGACCCGACGAGGTCGCCGTACTCCCGGTACGGTACGCCGGCTCCCCTCGCGGTCGCCGCCGGGCTGACCCTGATCGAGGGCCTGCTCACTGTGGCCTTCGCGATCACCGAGGTGGTCAGCCTGGACAGCGACCGGTTGGCCATGGGGGTGACCACCGGCGCGTTCTTCCTGGTGTACGGCGCGGGCCTGGTGGCCTGCGCCTGGGGGATGAACACTCTGCGCCCGTGGTCGCGGGGGCCGGTGCTGCTCGCCCAGCTGATCTGGCTGGGACTCGCCTGGAACTTCCGGACCGGGGACACCCGCCCGGTCGCGATCGTGCTGGCAGTTGTAGCCGCCATCGTGCTGGCGGGGCTGCTGCACCCGCGCTCCATCGACGCCCTGGAGCGCTCCTAGCTGACCTCTCTGAGCGAGTCCCTGAGCTGCTCGAGCGTGCGGTTCAGCAGCCGGGAGACGTGCATCTGCGAGACCCCGATGTCCTCCGCGATCTGCGACTGCGTCATCCCGCGGAAGAAGCGCAACAACAAGATGCGCTTCTCACGCCGCGGGAGCGCCTCGATGAGGGGCTTGATCGACTCCCGGATCTCCACGTGCGCCAGTGCCTCGTCGTCCATGCCGAGGCTGTCCAGCATGGTGTTGCTCGAGCCTTCGTCCCCGTTGTCGCCGGCATCAAGGGAGAGCGTCGAGTAGGCGTTGGCGGACTCGATGCCCTCCATCACCTCCTCGACGGAGACCCCGAGCTGCACGGCGAGCTCGCGCGGCGTCGGTGACCGACCGAGGTCCTGCGACATGTCGCCGGTGACCGCGCTGATGGACATCCGCAGCTCCTGCAGCCGCCGTGGTACCCGGACGGCCCAGCCCTTGTCGCGGAAGTAGCGCTTGATCTCGCCGATGATGGTCGGGGTGGCGTAGGTCGAGAACTCCACGCCGCGGTCGTTGTCGAACCGGTCCACGGACTTGATCAGCCCGATCGTGCCGACCTGGATGAGGTCGTCGAGTGGCTCACCCCGGTTGGTGAACCGCCGAGCGCAGTGCTCAACCAGCGGGAGGTGCAGCCGCACGAGCTCCTCGCGGCACGCGCTCCGTCGCAGCTCGGTGGTGGAGGTGTCGGCGAGCTCGACGAACAGGGCGTGGCTCAGCTCGCGGGTCGAGATCTGGCGTTCCGTCAGCGGCGGGCGCCGCTGGTTGCGTCGGTGACCCGAGGCCTCCCCGTTCGCGGGGTCCGGTGCGGGCGTGGGCGTGGGCTCGTTTCCGGGCGCCGCGCCGGACTCATGGCCGGACACAGGTCACGCTGCGATAGTCGATCGTACGGTGAAGGAGAGCCAGTGCAGGGGCCCTTCGCGGCTGATCAGGACGTCGCTCGTCAGGGCCGTGAGCACCTGCCAACCGAAGCTGTCCTCGTCAGGATCGTCGTCCGTGCTGGTGTCGGCCGCCACCGCGACCGTGATCGACCCGTCGCTCAGGTCGAAGTTCGCCCGTAGGTCGCCACCCGGATCGGCGTGCTCCAGCACCAGGGCGCAGGCCTCGCCGACGGCCATGCGCAGGTCCTCGATGTCATCGAGGGTGAAGTCGAGACGAGCGGCCAGTCCGGCCGTGGTCATGCGCAGCACCGCGACGTACGCCCTTTCCGCGGGGAGGCGCAGTTCGACATCAGGGTGGCTCACGGTGGTGTCCTCGAGGCAAGGGTCGGGTCAGTGGAATCAAGACTAGTGCGGAACGCGATGGCGCGTGGGCGGTCCGGAATGTCCGTGCACGGGGGCGTGGGGCGCCTGCGCGTCCCTCTTCCCTGGAGACGATTCGCTGGTGTTGCGCTACGTGCCCCTCAGCCCTGCGTCGGTTCGAGGTTCGCGTTGGGTTGCGGTTTCAGCCGCACGTCAGCCGTGCGTCAGCGCTTCGCGGGCTCAGCGCTTCCTCAGACCTGGGTTCGCTTTGGGTTGGGGTTTCAGCCGTGCGTCAGCGCTTCGCGGGCTCAGCGCTTCCTCAGACCTCCAGGCCTTCGCTTCGCTCAGGCCTTCTTGGTCGCCCAGAAGATCTCTGCTATCTCGTCGATCTTGGCCAGCAGCTCGTCGGCCTTGCCCGCGTCGAGCTCGCCCTTGGTGCCGCTGGCACCGGCCAGCTTGGTGGCCTCGTTGACCAGCGTGTGCAGCTGCGGGTACTTCTCGAAGTGCGGGGGCTTGAAGTAGTCGGTCCACAGCACCCACAGGTGGTGCTTGACGAGCTCGGAACGCTGCTCCTTGATCAGGATCGCGCGAGTGCGGAAGTCGGGGTCGTCATTGTCAGCGACCTTGGCGATGATCGCCTTCACCGACTCGGCCTCGATGCGTGCCTGTGCCGGGTCGTAGACGCCGCACGGAAGGTCGCAGTGGGCGGAGACCTCGATGGTGGGGGCGAACAGCTTGTTCTTCAGCATCCGGATGGTCCTCTCGCAGAAGTGACTGGCGCGGCGCCGACTGCTCCAGCGCCTGGCTTCCTGCGACACTACAACCGACCGCGACCGGGGCTCCACGAGGGAGGTCGACGTGCCCGACATGCGGGTGAGGAGGCGGGTGAGCGGGCCTTGACAGGTCTGGCACCCCGCCTGGGGATGGCGCTGGTCCGGGGCAGGTCGATGACTCCGACGCTGCTCGACGGCGACCGTCTGCTCGTCCGCTACGGGGCGACGCCGCGGGCCGGAAACCTGGCCGTGGTGCGGTTCGCCGACGGCGTGGTCGCGGTCAAGCGGCTCGACCACCAGTCACGCGACGGCTGGTGGGTGGTCCGCGACAACGCCTTCGAGGGTCGGGACTCGTGGTCCGGCGGAGCGATCGCCCCGGACGGCGTACTGGCCGTGGTGCTCGCGCGGATCTGGCCACGGCCCGGCCGTCTGCCGGGACCACCGTCTGTGGGCACGCCGCCGTCTGTGGGAAAGTGAGTGTCGGGCAACCCCCAGAAACCGCGTTCGCGATTCCGCAGCCGCACCATCGGCCCAGCGTTTGAACCAGCGTTGAACCAGCGTCGCCTCCCCGACAACGACTGCCCAAGGGATGACTTTCATGGTTGCATCGGACCCGATGTCAGAAATCGAAAACTCCCGCGCCAGCGATCCGGTCTTCGCGCTGCACGTCGGCGGCAAGATGGAGATCGCGTCACGCGTCGCACTCAGCGGTCCTGAGGAGCTGTCGATGGCCTACACGCCCGGTGTGGCGCGGGTGTGCGAGGCGATCGCAGCCGACCCGGCCCTCGTGGACGACTACACCTGGGTCGCCAACACGGTGGCCGTGGTCACGGACGGCACCGCTGTCCTGGGGCTCGGCGACATCGGCGCCCGGGCTGCCATGCCGGTGATGGAGGGCAAGGCGGTGCTGTTCAAGCAGTTCGGCGGCGTGGACGCAGTCCCGATCTGTCTCGACACCGTCGACGTCGAGGAGATCATCGAGACCGTCGTACGACTCGCACCCAGCTTCGGCGGCATCAACCTCGAGGACATCTCCGCACCCCGGTGCTTCGAGATCGAGGAGCGGCTCAAGAAGCTTCTCGACATCCCGGTGTTCCACGACGACCAGCACGGTACGGCGGTCGTCGTGCTCGCCGCGCTGGAGAATGCGCTGCTCCTGACCGGTCGTCTGATGGAGAAGACGCGCGTCGTGGTCTCCGGTGCCGGAGCCGCCGGCGTCGCTGTCACCCGGATCCTGCTCGCCGCGGGGATCAGCGACGTCTCCGTCGTCGACCGCGCCGGCGTGCTCAACTCCGCGCGGGGCCCTCTGAACGACTCCAAGCGAGCCATCGCGGAGTCCACTGCGGACCTCACCGGTCGCCAGGGCACGCTCGCGGACGTGATGGATGGAGCTGATGTCTTCATCGGCCTCTCCGGTGGCACCGTGCCCGAAGAGGTGGTCGCGACGATGGCGCCGGACGCGATCGTCTTCGGCCTGGCCAACCCGAGCCCGGAGGTGCACCCCGAGGTGGCCCACCGGCACGCGCGGGTGGTCGCGACCGGACGTTCGGACTTCCCGAACCAGATCAACAACGTGCTGGCCTTCCCGGGGATCTTCCGGGGCGCCTTCGACGCGCGGGCACGCGCGATCACCGAAGGTATGAAGCTCGCCGCAGCGGACGCCCTCGCGGCGATCGTGGCCGACGAGGTGCGCGAGGACCTGATCATCCCGTCGCCGTTCGACCCCCGAGTCGGCCCAGCCGTGGCCGCAGCGGTGGCCGAGGCCGCCCGGCGGGACGGGGTCGCTCGGCGGTGAGCGGCAGTCCTGCGTGGGCAGTGGTCGACGATCTCGTCGACTTGGCAGGTCGCTAGGGTCGAACCATGTTTGCCGTGTACGCCGAGAGCTTCTCCTCCGACTCCCCGCTGGACGGCCTCGTGGTCGGTGAGCGACCAGACCCCGAGGTGCCCGAAGGCTGGACCACGGTCACCGTCAAGGCTGCCGCGCTGAACCACCACGACCTCTGGTCGTTGCGCGGCGTGGGCCTGAAGGAGGAGTCGCTGCCGATGATCCTGGGCTGCGACGCAGCCGGCCTCGACGAGGACGGCAACGAGGTCGTCGTACACGCCGTCGTGAGCGACCCCTCGTGGCGCGGGGACGAGACATTCGACCCGAAGCGCTCGCTGCTCAGTGAGCGCTACCAGGGCACGTTCGCCGACAGGGTCGCGGTTCCCAGGGTCAACGTCGTCCCGAAGCCTGAGTCCCTGTCGTTCGAGGAGGCCGCCTGCCTTCCGACCGCATGGCTCACGGCGTACCGGATGCTGTACACGCAGGGCGGGCTGAAGGCCGGTGACACCGTGCTGGTGCAGGGTGCGGGCGGAGGCGTGGCCACGGCGCTGATCAGCCTCGCTCGTGCCGGTGGACTGAAAGTCCTGGCGACCAGTCGGGACGAGGAGAAGCGCAAGAAGGCACTCGACCTGGGGGCGCACGAAGTCTTCGAGTCGGGCGAAAGGCTGCCCGGGAAGGTGGACGCGGTCATGGAGACCGTCGGCCGGGCCACCTGGTCGCACTCGATCCGGGCGCTGCGCCCCGGGGGAACGATCGTCATCTCCGGCACCACTTCGGGGCCCAAGCTCGACGATGCCGAGCTGACCCGCATCTTCTTCCTGCAGCTGCGCGTGATCGGGTCGACGATGGGCACCCGCACCGAGCTGGCCGCGCTCGTCAACCTGCTCGACGCGAGTGGGGCGCGGCCCCTGATCGACCGGACGCTGCCGATGGACCAGGCCAAAGACGGGTTCGCCGCCATGGCCGACGGCGACGTCTTCGGCAAGATCGTCTTCACTTGCTGATGGCGACGCACCTCCTGACAGGTGCCGGGTCGGGTATCGGGGCGGCTGTCGCTGACTCCCTGCACGCGCGAGGCGACACGCTGGTTCTCCTCGCACGCTCACAGAAGCGGGCCGACGAGCTTGCCTCCCGGTGGGACGGGGCGCAGACGCTGGTCGCCGACCTCGCTGTCGCAGGGGCCCTCGACGACCTCACGCTGCCCGCGTCGCTCGACTCTGTCGTCCACGCCGCGGGTGCCGTGGACCTCGGGGCAGTCGCCGACCTGACGTCTCGGCAGTGGCGCGAGCAGATCGACATCAACCTCCTTGCGCCCGCGGAGCTGACCAGGTTGGCGCTCCCGGCCCTGCGCGCTGCCAAGGGGACCGTGGTGTTCGTGAACTCGGGCGCAGGCCTGCGCGCGAACCCGCAGTGGGCGGCGTACGCCGCGTCCAAGCACGGCCTGCGAGCGCTCGCCGACGCCCTGCGCGCCGAGGAGCAGGAACACGGCGTGCGTGTCACCAGCGTCTACCCGGGCCGCACCGCCACGCCGATGCAGGAGCGGGTGCACGACCAGGAGGGCAAGGAGTACGACGCCCGCGACTGGATCCGCCCCGAGACGGTCGCCGATGCGATCGTGCACGTCCTCGACCTGCCGAGCGATGCCACCATCCCCGACATCTCGGTGAGTCCAGGCCCCTGAGCGACGGTTCAGTCAGAGCGCGCGGACGCTGTTGTTCCGGGCGTCGTGAGTGAGCTCAACCTGGCCCAGCGCCTCGAGCAGGGGCGGCAGGTACATCCCGAAGCGCCCTCGGTAGCCGTTGCGCTGGCCGTACCACCCACCGACCGGGTTGTCGGAGTCCCGTCCCCACGCTTCGACCGAGCCGTCGGGAGCAGTCTTCTTCTCATCCGCGGCTCCGAGCGGCACCCACCCGTCCTGCTCGCGCAGCCATGCCGGCAGGTCGTCCAGCGCACTCAGCAGGTAGGTGAGCCGGGTCGAACCGACCTGGCAGACGAGCAGCGGCGGGTCGGCCGCCTCGTCGCGGTACATCGTGTACGACGACGATCCCGGCGCCGTCGTCAGCTGCCACGGGTCGTCCTTGGTGCCGGTCCCTGTTGCCACGGTGCTCCCTTCGGTCAGGGCCCCTCGGACCCGATGGATACGAAGTGCGCCTGCATTGTCTCCCGGTGACCGATGAGTTCGACTGACGAGCCGGGTCTAAATGAATTGCAAGCGCCCTTCCCTGGGCGGCAGGCTTGGCGCATCCCACGACGAACGAGGTCCCTCATGCAGTCCGCTCAGAGTCCGGTCCAGAACGCGGCCGCCCCTGACTACGCCGTCCTTCGGTGGCTCGTCGGCGCCACGTTCGTGGTGATCCTCAACGAGACGATCATGATCAACGCGATCCCGCGGTTGATGGTCGACTTCGACGTCAACGCCAGCGCTGCGCAGTGGCTCTCGACAGCGTTCATGCTCACCATGGCGGTGGTCATCCCGATCACCGGCTGGTTCCTGCAGCGTGTGACCACGCGCTTCGCCTTCGGGCTTGCGATGGGCACGTTCTGCGCCGGCACCCTGCTGGCGGCGGTGGCCTGGACCTTCCCGGTGCTGCTCGTCGCGCGGGTCATCCAGGCCGGCGGCACAGCGGTGATGATGCCCCTGCTGATGACGACCTTGATGGCCGTCGTACCCGTGCATGATCGCGGCCGTGTCATGGGCAACGTCACGCTCGCCATCTCGGTCGCCCCGGCGCTCGGGCCAGCCGTTTCCGGCGTGATCCTGCACTCCTTCTCCTGGCGCTGGATCTTCCTTTTCGTGCTGCCGATCGCTGCCGCCATCGGTGTCCAGGGTCTGCGTCGCCTGATCGACGTCGGTGAGCCGGTCGCCGGATCTGTCGACTGGTGGAGCGTTGTCATCGCAGCCCTCGGTTTCGGCAGTCTCGTCTACGGCCTCAGCGAGGTCGGCGTGCCGGGCGACCACACGGTGGCGTACGCCTCGTTGGTCGTCGGTGTGGTCGGAGTTGCCAGCTTCGTCTGGCGCCAGCTGGTGCTCCAGCGCAGCGACCGACCGCTGCTGGATCTGCGCACCCTGCGCATCCGGACCTTCACGGTCTCGCTCGGCGTGATGGCCTTCGCGTTCATGGCCATGCTCGGCTCGATGATCCTGCTGCAGCTCTACCTGCAGAACGTGCGCGGGATGAGCCCGCTGGCGACCGGCATGCTCGTGATGCCCGGCGGTCTGGCGATGGGCCTGCTCGGTCCCAGGGTCGGGCGGGTGTACGACGCACACGGTGCCCGGGTGCTCGTCCTTCCCGGTGCCGTCGCCCTCCTGGCCTCGATGGCGGCCTTCGTCGCGCTGGGCCAGGACACCCCGACCTGGCAGATCCTGATCGTGCACGTCGTGCTCATGATCAGCCTGGCCGCGCTGTTCACCCCCGTGTTCACGATGGGCCTCGGCGCTCTGCCTCCCCAGCTGTACTCCCACGGCAGCTCGCTGCTCGGCACTGTCCAGCAGGTGGCGGGAGCCTTGGGCACGGCGCTCGTCGTGACGGTCATGACGAGCCGTGCGGTCTCGCTGGCCGAGGGCGGCGCGGCGCCGATGGCGGCGTCGCTGGGCGGCATGCGATGGGCGTTCGCCGTAGGCGCGGCGCTGTGCGTGGTCGTACTCGGTCTGGTGACGATGATGCCGGCCCGCCTCGACGACGACTCCTCGAACGACGAGGTGGAAGAGCCTCACGACAACCTGGACGACGAGCTCGACGAGTTCGACGAGCTGGACGACGAGCTCGACGAGCTCGACCAGGACTCACGCGAGGATTGCGTCGGCGCCTGACCGCTAGTGCGACACTAGTCCGGGCCGCTCGATCGCCAGCGCAGCGCCCCCACCAGCAGCATCCGCAGCTGGGTGCGGGCCTGCTCGGCGATCGCCTCCTCCGCCTTCGGGCGCGAGGTCAAGATGGCCTCCGCGGTGCCGACCATCGATGTGACGATCAGGTTGGAGAGCACCCGCAGGTCCTCGGTCGACCAGTTGGCCGGATCCGTGACCCGGGCGAGGTCGGCGGCGAGCTCGCGCTCGACGAGTTCGATCTGGTGGCGGATCGCGGCCCGGACTGCCGGCGGACCGGCCACCCGCTCCCGGAAGATGAACGCGAAGTGGTCGCGCTGGGACTGGACGTGCTCGCCGAGCACCTTCACCGAGCTGTCGACGATCGCCCGGTAGTCGACGTCCTGGTCGCTGGGGTCGCTGCGGCGTACCTCGCGCAGCATCTCGCGCAGCGAGGCGAAGGACTCCTCCACCAGCGCCAGGCCGAGGTCCTCGATCGAGGCGAAGTGCCGGTAGAACGCGGTCGGCACGATGCCGACCTCCTTGGTCACCTGTCGCAGGGACAGGGCCACCAGGCTGCTCCCCTCGCACAGGTCGAGCGTCGCATCGAGGATCGCTCGCCGGGTGCGCTCCTTGCGCTCACCGCGTGACTCCGCGAGTGGCCTGACCGAAGTGCCGCCGGTCGAACGGGGGTGCGAGGACCGCTCCATGCGGACGAGGGTACTTGCCACGGACTGCACGGTGAACGATCGTGCACCGGAGCCAAGTCCTGGCGAGCCGTTCAGTCGCAACGGCGCTGGACGTGGTGGGCGTCACGGAGGTTTCGCCTTGACCATGGTTGCGGCCGCCAGCATGCTTTGAGTGAACATGTGTTCACTCAAACTCGAGAGGCGGCAGCCATGACGCTGATGGAACAACCACTGGCACAACGCATCCTCGGATCCCGAGCGCTCGCGGCGTTGACCTCGCCCCACGGCGTCGACCGCTACCTGGAGACCGTGAACCCGATGTGGGCCGCCACGGAGGTCCGGGCCAGGGTGGTCGGCATCTCGCGCGAGACATCGGGTGAGCACCCCGTCGCCACGCTCACCCTGCAGCCCACGAGCACCTGGCGCGGCCACCGAGCCGGGCAGTACGTCCAGGTCGGCGTGGAGATCAACGGCGCCCGTCGTACGACCCGGTGCTTCTCGATCTCCTCCGCGGAGTCCAACCCCGGTGAGCGGTTCTCGATCACCGTGCGCGCCCACGAGGAAGCCAGGCCGGGACAGCAACGCGTCAGCAGGTTCCTGGTTCGGGAGGCGCAGCCCGGGCAGGTCCTGCACCTCAGCCAGGCGCAGGGCGACTTCACGCTCACCGAGAGCCCAGCCACCCCGACCAACAACCACCTGCTGATGATCTCCGGCGGCTCCGGTATCACGCCGGTCATGTCGCAGATCCGCACGCTGCTGCGCGAGGGGTTCGACGGAAAGGCCAACCGCAAGGTGACGTTCCTGCACTACGCGCGCTCCGCGGAGGACCAGATCTTCGCCGAGGAGCTCAACCGCATCTCGTGGCAGGACAACGGCATCGACGTGCACCTGCGCCACGGCGGCGAGCTCTTCAGCGCCGAGGCGCTGGCGAGGCTGGTCCCGAACTTCCGCGACACCGACACCTGGGCCTGCGGACCCGCGCCGATGATGGCGCTGGTCTCCGAGGCGTACGCCGGGTCGCCGCGGCTGCGCACCGAGTTCTTCAAGACCCCGACGATCTCGACGGGGTCGGCCGAGGGCGAGGTGAGCTTCACACGAGCCGGCACGAGCGCCACGAACACCGGCGCCTCGATCCTCGAGCAGGCCGAGGCCCAGGGTCTGAGGCCGGAGTACGGCTGCCGGATGGGGATCTGCTTCTCCTGCGTCTCCCGCAAGACCGAGGGCACCGTCCGCAACGTGCTGACCGGCGAGGAGTCCTCCCTCCCCGACGAGGACATCCGGATCTGCGTCTCTGCCCCCTTAGGAAACTGCGAAATCGAGCTCTGATCGATGGAGCCGAGACGGCGCAAATGCACCGGGGGAGCGAAGCGGAGGAGGGGCGGCTTGCGCCGTCTCGGCGAGACCAAAGCCAACCGCAACCTGCAAGACCTCGGCGACCACAAGAGACGACCGAAAGGAATCAAATGACCACAACCACAGCAGCCCCAACATCATCCAAGACCAACACCCTCACCCCCGACCAGCTCGAGGCGTTCGGCAACGAGATGGACGCCATCCGGCAGCGCCTGATCGCGGAGCTCGGCGAGGAAGATGCGACGTACATCCGCGGCATCGTGAAGCGTCAACGCCAGTTCGAGGTCGCGGGGCGCGCGCTGATGTACCTCCCGCCCGCCTGGCCCCTGGCCGTCGCCGCGCTCAGCATCTCCAAGATCCTCGACAACATGGAGATCGGCCACAACGTCATGCACGGCCAGTACGACTGGATGGGTGACCCGGGGCTGAACTCCCGCATGTATGAGTGGGACAACGTGTGCCCCAGCGACCAGTGGAAGTACTCGCACAACTACATCCACCACACGTTCACGAACATCCTCGGCAAGGACCGTGACATTGGCTACGGGATCCTGCGCATGGACGAGGACCAGAAGTGGCACCCCTACTACCTGGGGAACCCGCTCTACGCGACGCTGCTGATGCTCTTCTTCGAGTGGGGCGTGGCGATGCACGACCTCGAGGTCGAGAACATCGTGAAGGGCAAGCGCAAGATCGCAGACAACAAGGCCTTGCACACCGGCCTGATGCGCAAGATCCGCAAGCAGGCGCTCAAGGACTACCTGTTGTTCCCGGCTCTCACCGGCCCGCTGTTCCCGCTGACGTTCGCCGGCAACCTCACGGCCAACCTGGTGCGCAACATCTGGGCGTTCAACATCATCTTCTGCGGTCACTTCCCGGCCGGCGTTGCGACGTTCAGCGAGGAGGAGTGCGAGAACGAGTCGCGCGGGCACTGGTACTACCGGCAGCTGCTCGGCTCAGCGAACATCACCGGGGGCAAGCTGTTCCACGTCATGACCGGCAACCTGTCCCACCAGATCGAGCACCACCTCTTCCCCGACCTGCCCGCGCGCCGCTACCCCCAGATCTCCGGTGAGATCCAGGAGATCTGCCGTCGGTACGGGCTGGACTACAACACCGGCCCGCTGGGCAAACAGCTGCTCAGCGTGGCCAGGAAGATCTGCCGGTTGGCCCTGCCCGGCGGAGGTACGTCCGCTCCGGAGCACGGGACCACGGTCCCGACCTCGCTCGCTGCGTGAAGCGCGACCCTGAGAGACTGAGGACATGAAGGACAGGCTGAGCAAGGCCGAGATCCGCAAGGACGCGCTGCAGGAGGGTGTCACGGCGGCGAGCCAGGTCGTCGGCAGTGTGGCGACGATCGTCACGACAGCAGTCAGTGACATCGCCCGGACACTCGGAGCCTTCGCGACCGAGGTGTTCGAGATCCGGGACGCGGCCCGCCAGGCGAGCGACGACCAAGACCACGAGCACGACCACCAGCACGTCCTGGCCGAACCTGCGGAGCCGGCTGTCGTGGACCCGATCGTGGACGGGATCGTGAACGGGGTCGAGGATGGGGACGGTCAGCCGAAGGACAGCTGAAAGTCGGCCATCCGGAACGAAGCGAGTGGACGCTTGCCGGACAGCCAGGCAAGTGGCCCCACGTCGTTGAACTCCCATGACCCTCGGCAGGGCAGCACCTTTGCGCTCCCCTTGAGCGAGGCCGTCACCTCCTCGCCGGGTCTGTCGTCTTCCGGGGGGCGCTGCTGACGCGTCGCGCCCTTGAACGGACTGCGCAACGTGAGGTTCGAGATGTCGCTGAACCATGCCCGCGCGATCGGGCGGCCGTCGAGGCTGGCGGTCCACGACGTGCGCTGGAGTCGGCCGCCCGTGTTCTCGACGTGGAAGTCGCAGAGGTCCTTGGGGATCGCCCAGAGTTCTCGGCCTCCGTCACGTGAGTCGGTCGAGTCCACCCAGATGTCAGTGATCGTGACGAACCTGTCGACCCGCCGGGCGACGAGCAGCTCGGAGTACGTGAGCGGGCTCGGCTGCTCGTAGGAGACCAGCGCGGCGCCGTACACCCCGGGTTCGCGGTCGGGGTGGTCCCCCTGACGGACGCGGAACAGCGACAGCCACAACTGGCCGCGCATGTCCCATGGCGCCGGGGGATAGGTCATGGCGCCGAGACTATGGCCGCGTTCTTCTCAGCCCGCGCGCTCGTCCGGGGTGCGGAACGTGCGGCGGTACTCCGCGGGCGCGACGCCGACGTGCGTCCCGAAGTGGTGGCGCAGCAGCGCGGCGGAGCCGAACCCGGCCCGCGAGGCCACCGTCTCGACCGGGAGGTCACTGCTCTCCAGGAGAGTGCGCGCGTGGTGCAGTCGCTGGGCCAGCAGCCACTTGCCGGGGGTGGTTCCGGTCTCCGCGGCGAACCGCCGGGCAAAGGTGCGCTCGGACATGGCTGCACGCCGGGCGAGGACTCGCACGGGTTGCTCCTCGGCCAGGTGCTCGCGCATCCAGATCAGCAGCGGGGCGAAGCTGTCGGCCTCGCAGTCCGGCACGGGCAGGTCGATGTACTGGCGCTGACCGCCGTCCCGTTGAGGGGGAACGACCATCCTGCGCGCAATCCGGTTCGCAACGGCCGCACCGAGCTCGCACCGGACATGGTGCAGGCAGGCGTCGATGCCGGCGGCGGTGCCGGCGCTCGTGATCACCCGGTCGTCCTCGACGAACAGGACGTCGGGGTTCACCGTCGCCTTCGGGAAGAGTCGCTTCAGCTCACCGGTGTGCCGCCAGTGGGTGGTGCAGGACCGCCCGTCGAGCAGGCCGGCCTCACCGAGGAGGAAGGCGCCGGAGCAGACCGAGAGCACCCAGGCGCCACGGGCGTGTGCGCGACGGAAGAGGTCGACGAGCGCCTCGGAGGGCGGCTCGTCGTAGTCGTACGCCGGAGCCACGACCAGATCGGCGTGCTCGGCATCGGCCAGGCCGTAGGTGGTGGTCATCGAGATCCCGTTCGCCAGCGCGATCGGCTCGCCGGGCCGTTCTGAGCAGATGCGGAACTCGATCGGCGGTACACCGTCGTCAGTCCGGTCGACTCCGAAGACCTCCTGAACCACTCCGAGCTCGAACAACCCCGGACGCTGGGGGACCACCACAGCCACGCTGGAAAGTGCCATGGCAACAGTATGGCAGAAAATGTGCGGGGAGTGACATTGCTGCCACTGGTGGCAGGAAATCTTGGGGGGCAAACTTACTGCCATGACCACTTACATCGCAGCTCTCGTGATCCTGTCCCTGCTAGCGGGCGTCTGGGTGCTCCTCGAGCGCAACCACCGCCGTACGGCCGGCCTGCCCCATGTCGCCACCGGCGGCAAGGTCGAGGTCGACAGCGACCTGTGGCGCGTGCGCCACGACCTGGGTGCGGCCCGTCGCGCATGACGTGCTGGGGTCGACATGGCCGACGAGTTGAGTAAGGTTAGGCTTACCTAAGTCTCACCGTGCTCATCTCGGAAGCCAGGAGGACCCCGGGTGTTCGACGCATCCCTGCGCCATCTGTTCCATCCAGTCAACATCGACGAGTATCTCGAGTCGATCGGCGCCGGCGCCGACCACCTCGCCGCCACGATGGCCAAGGTGGCCGGTCCCAGCGCCGGCACCACCCCGGACGAGGCGGCCGGGCCAGTCGCCGACATCGACCTCGACGTCCCAACGGACGGTCTCGCCGACGCGCTCGACGAACTGTCGAGTGTCTACCTCGACGAGGCGATCTGGTTCCACGAACCGACTTACGCCGCGCACCTGAACTGTCCGGTCGTCATCCCGGCCCTGCTCGCCGAGCTGTTCGTCTCCTCTGTGAACTCCTCTCTGGACACCTTCGACCAGAGCGTCGGCGGCACCCAGATCGAGCGCCGCCTCGTGGACTGGACTGCGCGCCGGATCGGATTGCCCACCTCGGCGGAACCGAGCCAGGCCCAGGTGGGCATCCGGGCGGACGGCATCTTCACCAGCGGTGGCACCCAGTCCAACCTCCAGGCCCTGCTGCTGGCGCGTGACACCGCAGTCGCCCGCCACCAGGTGCAGCCCGACCGGCTACGCGTCCTGGTCTCCTCCGACGGCCACTTCAGCGTCGAGAAGTCCGCACGGCTCCTGGGCCTGCCGCCGGAGGCAGTGGTCCGGGTGCCCTGTGACGACGCCCGTCGGATGCGCGTCGGAGAGCTGGAACAGGCAGTTCAGAAGTGCCTCCAGGACGACCTGGTCCCGATGGCCGTGGTCGCGACGGCGGGGACCACCGACTTCGGCGCGATCGACCCGCTGCGACGGGTCGCGGCTGTCTGCGAGCGGTTCGGCGTCTGGCTCCACGTCGACGCGGCGTACGGCGGCGGCCTGCTCGCCTCGAGGCGCCGCCGACACCTTCTCGACGGCATCGAGCTCGCGGACTCCGTGACGATCGACTACCACAAGACGTGGTTCCTCCCGGTGTCGGCGAGCGCGGTGATCGTCCGCGACGGCAACACGCTGCGGCACGTGACCCACCACGCCGACTACCTCAACCCCCGGGAGACGACCGACCCGAACCAGGTCGACAAGAGCCTCCAGACCACCCGGCGCTTCGACGCCCTCAAGCTCTGGATGACCCTGCGGATCATGGGTCCGGACTGCATCGGTGACTACTTCGATGCGGCGATCGACCTCGCGCAGCAGGTCCACGAGGAGATGCAGGCCATGCCCTCGATCGAGGTGGCGGTGGCACCCGGCCTCAGCACACTGGTCTTTCGCTACCGGCCACCGGAGTCACCCTCGGAGGACGTGGGCCGGCTCAACGCGCGGATCAGGTCCGAGCTCTACCGGCGCGGGAACGCGATGGTCGCGGCGACGAAGCTGGACGACAGCACGTGGCTCAAGCTCACCCTGCTCAACCCGATGGCCGAGGTCTCGGACATCACCGGGATCCTCGCCGAGATCTGCTCGATCGGCGCCGAGCTGCTGCCTGCCGCGGAGGTGGCGTGATGCACGTGCACGACTTCGTGGCCGTTGGCATCGGTCCGTTCAACCTTGGCCTGGCCTGTCTCACCGACCCCCTCGACGTCGACGGGGTCTTCCTGGAGGCGCGGCCCGAGTTCGACTGGCACCCCGGGATGCTGCTCGATGACGCCACCCTGCAGGTGCCGTTCCTCGCCGATCTCGTCACGATGGCGGACCCGACCTCGAGGTTCAGCTTCCTGAACTTCCTCAAGGACACGGGGCGGCTCTACTCCTTCTACATCCGGGAGTCCTTCTACCCGCTGCGCAGGGAGTACAACGACTACTGCCGCTGGGCCGCCGAGCGGCTGCCCGCACTGCGCTTCGGGCAGCAGGTGGAGCGCATCGAGCACGACGGCGCGTGCTACGTGGTGCACACGAGCGCCGGATCGTCCTTCCGGGCACGTCGCCTCGTCCTCGGCGTCGGCACCAGGCCAGCCATCCCGGACGCTGCTCGACAGCTCTTCGACGACTCTGGCGCGAGCGAATGCTCTGTCCGGCCGGGGGTCGCGCTGCACAACGCGAACTACCTGCAGCACCGCGACGCCCTACGTGGTCTGGCGTCGGTCACGGTGGTGGGCAGCGGCCAGAGCGCAGCCGAGGTGTACGCCGACCTGCTGGACTCGCTGGCCCCCGGCCAGGCCCTCAACTGGGTGACACGCTCGCCGCGGTTCTTTCCGATGGAGTACACCAAGCTCACCCTCGAGATGACCTCACCGGAGTACACCGCCTACTTCCAGGCTCTGCCCGAGCCCACCCGCGAGGAACTCCTGCAACGGCAGAAGGGTCTGTACAAGGGCATCAGCTCCGATCTCGTCGACCAGATCTTCGACAGGCTCTACGAGAAGCGGCTGGCCGGTGGTGTCGAGACGACGATGGTGACCTGCTCCGAGCTGGTGGCCGCGCGCGCCGATGGTCCGTCGTACGTCTTGGACCTGCATCACCACGAGTCAGGCGAGGACTTCGCCATGCGCACCGACGGCGTCGTGCTCGCCACCGGGTATGCGCCCGAGGTGCCTCGGTTCCTCGACCCGGTCCGGCACCGGATCGACTGGGACGGGCGTGGGCGCTTCGCCGCGTCGTCGTCCTTCGCGGTCGACCTGTCGGGCTCGGAGATCTTCGTCCAGAACGCGGAGGAGCACACTCACGGGTTCGTCGCCCCGGACCTGGGCATGGGGGCGCATCGCAACGCAACGATCATCGCCGCGATGCTGGGCCGCGAGGTCTACCCGATCGAGAAGCGGGTCGCCTTCCAGCACTTCGGCGTGCCTGACCACCTGCGAGTCATGGAGGACGCCAGATGAACACCCCAAAGATCAGCACCTTCGACCTGCAGATCCGGCCACTGGTGGTCGATCGGGATGTCGACCTGTTGCACGACTGGGTCACCCATCCGCGGTCGGTCTACTGGGACATGCTGGGTACGAGCCGCGACGACGTCGCCAATGAGTACGCCGCGATCGTCGCCAGCGACCACCACGAGGCATTCATCGGCCTGGCCGACGGGCACCCCCAGTTCCTCGTCGAGCGCTACGACCCTCGGCACAGTCCGCTCGCCGTCCTCCCGGAGATCCGGGAGGGAGACATCGGCATGCACGTGCTCGTGGCCCCGACGGACAGGCCGAGGCACGGCTTCACGCGCGCCGTCATGCGCATGGTCATGCGCTTCTGCCTCGCCGACCCTGCGGTCAGCAGGGTGGTGGTCGAACCCGATGTCCACAACTCGGGCATCGCGTCCCTGAACACCGCGGCAGGGTTCGTCGTACTCCGACACGTCGAGCTGCCCACCAAGACCGCGGCCCTGTCCGTCGCCACCCGCGAGTCCTTCGCCGGCTCCGACCTCGAGAGTGAGCTCACCGCATGACCGCCACCGCCACCGCCACCGCCCGCAGAGCCCCTGGGGCAACAGCCCACCTCACGCCCGAGAACCTCGCCCGGGCCCAGCGCGCCCTGGTCGCCAAGGCGATCGCGGAGTTCGCGCACGAGCGCATCCTGCAGCCCGTCCGCGAGGGTGACGGCTACGTGGTCGAGACGCCGGACCGACTGGCGCGCTACCGGTTTCGCGCGCGCGAGATGGCCCTGGACCACTGGCTCATCGACCGCGACACGCTGTCGCGGGAGCGCGTAGGCGAGCCCGCGGACCTCGACGCCCAGGAGCTCGTCGTCGAGTTCGCCGGCGTGCTGGGCATTCCGCCGGCCCTGCTGCCCACCTACCTCGAGGAGATCGGGAGCACGCTGGCGTCAACGGCGTGGAAGCTCGAGCACCACGGCACTCGCGCGCGCGACCTGGTCGACGTCGACTACCAGGACGTCGAGGCGGCGATGACTGAAGGACATCCCGGCTTCGTCGCCAACAACGGCCGCATCGGCTTCGGGATCGACGACTACGAACGGTGGGCACCGGAGTCCGGCCGCCCGGTCAGGCTGGTGTGGCTGGCCTGTCGGCGCGAGGTCAGTGAGCTGAGCTGCGGGGAGGGCATCGACGAGGCCGAGCTCTACGGGGGTGAGCTCGACGAGTCGGTGCGCGAGTACTTCACCGACCTGCTGCGTGAGCGTGGGCTCGATCCTTCGGACTACCTGTGGCTGCCGCTGCACCCATGGCAATGGACGAACAAGGTGGCGATCACCTTCGCGCCCGACCTCGCGCGCGGCGACCTGGTCTACCTGGGGACGGGGCCGGACGCGTATCGGCCCCAGCAGTCGATCCGCACGTTCTTCAACGTCACGCGGCCCGACCGGCACTACGTCAAGACTGCGCTGTCGATCCAGAACATGGGTTTCATGCGTGGGTTGTCGCCGGCGTACATGACCGGGACGCCCGCGATCAACGACTGGGTGTGGCAGGTCGTCACCGCCGACCAGACGCTGCGCCGGTGCGGCTTCGGCATCCTCCGCGAACGGGCGGCCGTTGGCTACACCGGCGACGTCTTCCACCAGCTCGAAGGCACCTCGCCGTACCAGAAGATGCTCGCGGCGTTGTGGCGGGAGAGCCCGGTCACGCGGCTCGAGCCCGGCGAGCAGCTGGCCACGCTGGCTGCGCTGCTCCATCGTGACTTCGACGGATCCTCGTACGTCGCCGGCCTGATCGAGCGGTCGGCGATGGGTCCCCTGGAATGGGTGCAGACCTTCCTGCGAGCGCATCTCCGCCCGCTGGTGCACTGTCTGCTGGCCCACGACCTGGCCTTCATGCCGCACGGCGAGAACCTAATCATGGTGCTGCGCGACGGCGTGCCGCTGCGGATGCTGATGAAGGACATCGGTGAGGAGGTCGCCGTACTCGGTGACCAGCCGCTCCCGGCAGTCGCGGAACGGATCCGGCACGAGATCCCGGATGACCAGCTGCCGCTACCCATCCTGACCGACGTCTTCGACGGCTTCCTGCGGCACCTGGCCGGCATCCTCGACGAGGACGGCCTGCTGGTCGAGAGCAGGTTCTGGGCGGCGGTGCGCGCGTGCATCGAAGACCACGAGGCCGATCACCCCGAACTGGCCGAGGCCGCGAAGCGCTATGACCTTTTGCGTCCTGAGTTCCGGCACAGCTGTCTGAACCGGCTGCAGCTGCGCAACACCCTTGAGATGGTCGACCTCTCGGGCCCGGTCGAGTCGATGCTCCACGCGGGGACACTCCTGAACCCGGCGGCGCGAACTCCCTAGCTCAGTCGTCGTCAGGGTCGTCGAGGCGGGCCAGCCAGGTGGCGAGGCGCTCGACAGGGGTCTCGAAGTCCGGATGTACGTCGGTGAACTCCTGCAGCCGCTCGGCGACCCAGCCCAGGGTCACCTCCTCGTCACCCCGGCGCTTCTGCAGTTCCTCGATGCCGCGATCGGTGAAGTACACGGCCTAGTGCCCCACACGCGAAGTCCGCGGCATAATTCGCGCACCCAGCACGCACCTCGCTGCGTTGGCGACGCTCGAAAGACGTCCAGTCTGCCTTCGCGCCGCCGCCTTGCGATGCACGCACTGGGAGCACGACTTATCTTGCGAACTTCGCGCGAGGGACACTAGTAGGATTCCTCCGCCTTGGCCTCGACCTCGGCGAACGCGTCGCTCATGATCCCCTTGAGCTCCTCGACGTGGCGGGAGTGCTGGCCGACCGACGGAGAGCTGGACGCGGGCCGCGAGATGACCCGGACCGGCCGGTCGAGCGTCGGGAAGAGGTTCAGCCGGAAGAAGGGGCCCGCACCCATGTTGGCGGGCTCGTCCTGCACCCAGCGGACCTCCCGGAGCCTGGGGTAGCGCGCGATCTCGGCCTTGAGCTCGTCCTCGGGGAGGGGGTAGAGCTGCTCGACCCGGGCGATCGCGGTCGTCAGCTTGTCGGCCTGCTGCTTGGCGCGCTGGACCATCAGGTCCCAGGTGATCCTGCCGCTGCACAGCAGCAGTGTGTCGACCTGTTCGGGGTCGACCGTTCCATCGCCGATCAGCGGCAGGAAGGTGCCCTCGGTGAACTGGTCCGGCTGCGACGCAGCCTCCTTGCGCTTGAGCATCGACTTCGGGGTGAACACGATCATCGGGCGGTGCGCATCCCCGAGCGAATGCCTGCGCAGCAGGTGGAAGTAGCTGGCCGGCGTCGAGGGCTGGGCCACCACGAACGCGTCGTCGGCAGCCATCGTCAGGAACCGCTCGATGCGAGCAGAGGAGTGGTCCGGGCCTTGGCCCTCGTAGCCGTGCGGCAGCAGGAGTACGACGCCCGAGGCCTGTCCCCACTTTGTCTCGCTCGAGCTGATGAACTCGTCGATCACGGTCTGCGCGCCGTTCACGAAGTCGCCGAACTGCGCCTCCCAGATGGTGAGTGCGTTCGGCCGGGCCACGGAGTAGCCGTACTCGAACCCGAGGGCGGCGTACTCAGAGAGCAGCGAGTCGTAGAGGTAGAAGCTGCCCTGGTCCTCGGAGAGGTTGGCCAGCGGCGTCCACTCGTTGGCGTTGGTCCGGTCGATGATCGTGCCGAAGCGGCTCACGAACGTGCCACGACGCGAGTCCTGCCCGGCCAGCCGCACCGGTCGGCCGTCCATCAGCAGCGAACCGAGCGCGAGCACCTCGCCGGTGCCCCAGTCGATCGGCCCCTCGTTGATGGCTGTCGCCCGGCGCTGCAGCTGCGGCAGCACCTTCGGGTGCACCGTGAACCCCTCGGGTGCACTGACGTAGGCGTCGGAGATCCGCTTGAGCGTCTCCCGCGGGATCGCCGTGGTGAAGTCCTCGTGGCTCTTCACCGGGTAGTCCGGAACCGTCGTCCAGCTCTCGGGGACACTGCTGGCCTCGCGGACCTCGGTGAAAACGCGCTCGAGCTGCTGTTGGTAGTCCTTGAGAACCTGCTCGGCTTCCTCGAGGGTGATGTCGCCTCGCCCGATCAGGGACTCGGTGTAGAGCTTGCGCACCGAGCGCTTCTGCTCGATCAGGTCGTACATCAGCGGCTGGGTGTACGACGGGTCGTCACCCTCGTTGTGGCCCCGCCGGCGGTAGCAGACCAGGTCGACGACCACGTCCTTGTTGAACGCCTGGCGGTACTCGAAGGCCAGCCGGGCGACGCGGATGCACGCTTCGGGGTCGTCGCCGTTCACGTGGAAGATCGGCGCCTGGACCATCCGGGCCACGTCGGTGCAGTAGAGCGAGGAACGCGACGCGGCCGGTGAGGTGGTGAAGCCGACCTGGTTGTTCACCACCACGTGGATGGTGCCGCCCGTGCGGTAGCCACGAAGCTGGGAGAGGTTCAAGGTCTCAGCCACCACACCCTGCCCGGCGAACGCGGCGTCGCCGTGCACAAGCAGGGGCAGCACTGGGAACACCTCGCCCTGGTTGAGCACGTCCTGCTTGGCCCTGGCGATGCCTTCGAGCACAGGGTCGACCGCCTCGAGGTGCGAGGGGTTTGCCGCGACGGACACCTTGATCTTGTCGCCGCCGTCGGAGAGGAACTCGCCCTCCGCGCCGAGGTGGTACTTCACGTCGCCGGACCCCTGAACGGTCCGCGGGTCGATGTTGCCCTCGAACTCGCGGAAGATCTGGCTGTAGCTCTTGCCCACGATGTTGGCGAGGACGTTGAGCCGGCCGCGGTGGGCCATCCCGATGGTGACCTCGTCCAGGCCCGCCTCGGCGGCCGCCTCGCAGATCTCGTCGAGGAGCGGGACAGTTGTCTCGCCGCCCTCGAGGCTGAACCGCTTCTGGCCGACGAACTTGGTCTGCAGGAAGGTCTCGAAAGCCTCGGCCTGGTTGAGCTTGAGCAGGATCCGGAGCTGCTCCTCGCGGGGCGGCTTCTGGTGCGGCTGCTCGACGCGCTCCTGGATCCAGCGCCGCTGCTCGGGGTCCTGGATGTGCATGTACTCGATGCCGACGGTGCGGCAGTAGGAGTCACGCAGGATGCCGAGGATCGAGCGCATCTTCATGAACCGGCGCTCGCCGGCGAAGGAGCCGGTGGCGAACTCGCGGTCGAGGTCCCACAGGGTCAGGCCGTGCGACTCCACCTCGAGGTCCGGGTGGCTGCGCTGCTTGTACTCGAGGGGGTCGGTGTCGGCCATCATGTGGCCGCGGACGCGGTAGGCGTGGATCAGCTCGAGGATGCGCGCCTGCTTGCTGATCTCGTCGTCGTGGCTGGTGGAGATGTCGTTCGACCAACGGATCGGCTCGTAGGGAATGCGCAGCGAGCGGAAGATGTCGTCGTAGAAGTTGTCCTCGCCGAGCAGCAGCCCGTGCACGAGCCTGAGGAACTCGCCGCTCTGCGCGCCCTGGATCACCCGGTGGTCATAGGTCGAGGTGAGCGTCATGATCTTGCTGATGGCGTTGCGGGTGAGCGTGTCCTCCGATGCCCCCTGGAACGCTGGCGGGTACTCCATCGAGCCGACCCCGACGATTGCGCCCTGGCCCTTCATCAGCCGCGGCACCGAGTGGTTGGTGCCGATCGTGCCGGGGTTGGTGAGGCTCATCGTGGTGCCCTGGAAGTCAGAGACCTGCAGCTTGCCAGCGCGCGCCTTGCGGACGACGTCCTCGTAGGCGGTCCAGAAGTGCGCGAAGTCCATCGACTCGGCGGCCTTGATGCACGGCACCAGCAGCTGGCGGGTGCCGTCGGCCTTCGGCAGGTCGATGGCCAGGCCCAGGTTGACGTGGGCGGGCGTGATCAGGTTGGGCTTGCCGTCGACCTCGTCGTACCCGACGTTCATCGCGGGCATCGTCCTGAGTGCCCGAACGAGGGCGAAGCCGATCAGATGGGTGAAGGACACCTTGCCGCCTCGGGCGCGGGCGAGGTGGTTGTTGATCACGATCCGGTTGTCCCACAGCAGCTTGACCGGCACCGACCGCACGCTCGTGGCGGTGGGCACGGTGAGGCTGGCCTCCATGTTCGCGACCGTGCGCGCAGGCGCGCCCTTGAGAACGGAGTACTGCGGCTCGTCGCGGGCCTCAACCTCGGCCTTCTTCTCCGGGTCCTTCGGCGTGGGCCTGTCGTTGCTGGTGGCGGCGCTCTTGGTGGCGCCCTTGCCGCTGTTCTTGTCCTGGGACTGCACGCTCTGGGAGCTCTCGGTCTTCTTCTCGGTGGGCTTTTGGTCGTTGCTGGAGGTGGGCTTGGAAGTGGGCTCGGTCTTGGTCTCGGTCTTCGTGTCCGACCCGGACTCTGACCTAGCGGCTGCCGGTCGGCGCTTCGGGGCCCCGGTGGACTCGGTCACGTTGCCGTTGGTGCTGCCGCCGTTGCCACCGGTCGATGTCGACGACGCGGTGGAGGTGCCAGTGGAGGTGCCAGTGGAGGTGCCACTGGAGGTGCCAGCGGAGGGGGAAGTGGAGGATGAGCTGCTGGCGCTGCTTCCCTGGCGCTGGTCCTTGCCGAAGAAGTCCCACCAGACCTTGTCCACGCTGTTGGGGTCCTTCTGGTACCGCTCGTACATCTCGTCCACGAGCCACTCATTGGCTCCGAATCCCGACATTGAGCTGTCCTCAGTTGGCTCGGGCACGGCCAGTTTCGCCTCTTCCAGTGCGCGTCATGGGTAGTACGCCACAAGGCTAGACCCACCGGCGCGAGAACCCGAGACCGGCAGACCTGTGACGGGGGCGGCGTACGGCGAGTGGTGGGCGGCGTGCGGCGAGCGGTTGGGATCGTCAGGGGGAGGCACCCCTGGAAGGTTTCGAACCTTCGCTCCCGCGTTCAGCGGAGTGCGGTGCTCTGTCGGCGGCCGCGCCGAAGGGTCGTGAGGGGGAATGCGCCCCTGGAAGGTTTCGAACCTTCGCTCCCGCGTTCAGCGGAGTGCGGTGCTCTGTCGGCGGCCGCGCCGAAGGGTCGTGAGGGCCAAGCGCCCCTGGAGGGATTCGAATGCGCCCCTGGAAGGATTCGAACCTTCGCTCCCGCGTTCAGCGGAGTGCGGTGCTCTGTCGGCGGCCGCGCCGAAGGGTCGTGAGGGGGAATGCGCCCCTGGAAGGATTCGAACCTTCGCTCCCGCCTCCGGAGGGCGGTGCTCTATCCCCTGAGCTACAGGGGCTCGGGGTGCGGGGGCGAGGTTACCCCAGCGCGAGACGTCATACGAACCGGTTGCCCCCGCTGCCCGTTCGCATGACGTCCCGTGCAACGTCATGCGAGGTGGTCGCCCCGGCTGCCAGTTCGTATGACGTCCGGACGCCTGCGGGGGAGGCGGCACGTCGCCGTTAGGCTTGAGCGGTGACGCCCGCCCAGCTCTCCGATGCCATCGTTGCCGCCCTCACCACACAGGTCGAGGCGGGAAACCTGCGCCTGCCTGATGGGGTGCCGTCCGAGGTGGTCGTGGAGCGGCCGCGCAGCAAGGAGCACGGCGACTACGCGACCAACGTCGCCCTCCAGCTGGCCAAGAAGGCGGGGATGGCGCCGCGTGAGCTGGCGCAGTCACTGGCCACTGCGCTGGCGGCCACCGACGGCATCGCCAAGGTCGACATCGCGGGACCCGGATTCCTCAACATCACTGTCGCCGCGGGAGCGCAGGGCCGGGTCGCGGCCGAGGTGGTGGCCGCGGGTGCGGCCTACGGACGCGGCGAGGCACTCAAGGGCACCTCGGTCAACGTCGAGTTCATCTCCGCGAACCCCACTGGCCCACTCCACCTGGGCCACACGCGCTGGGCGGCGGTCGGCGACGCGCTCGCTCGGGTGCTCGATGCGGCGGGGGCGACGGTGTCCCGGGAGTTCTACATCAACGACCGCGGGAACCAAATGGACCTGTTCGGTGCGTCCCTGGAGGCATCTGCGCTAGGACGTGAGGTGCCGGAGGGCGGCTACCACGGGGACTACATCAGCGACCTGTCCCGCCAGGTGGTGGCCGAGAACCCCGGCATCACCGACCTCCCCGAGGGCGAGCGGATGGTCGCCTTCCGTGACGCCGGCTATGACATCCAGCTGGCCGAGCAGCAACAGCAGCTCGCCAACTTCAGGACGCACTTCGACGTGTGGTTCTCCGAACGCTCGCTGCACGCGAACGCCGCGGTCTCCGAGAACATCGAGAAGCTCCGCGGCCAGGGCCACCTGTTCGAGGCCGACGGCGCCCTCTGGATGCGTACGACGGACGCGGGCGATGACCGTGACCGGGTGCTCATCCGCTCCGACGGAGCGCTGACCTACTTCGCCAGCGACACCGCCTACTACCTCGACAAGCGCTCACGTGGCTTCGACGTCTGCATCTACCTGCTCGGTGCGGACCACCACGGCTACGTCGGCCGGCTCCGGGCGATTGCGGTCTGTGCGGGCGACGACCCGTCGTACAACGTCGAGGTGCTGATCGGGCAGCTGGTCAAGATCCTGCAGAACGGCGAGGAGCTGAAGCTCTCCAAGCGCGCCGGCACGATCGTGACGCTCCAGGAGCTGGTGGACCTGATCGGGGTCGACTCCCTGCGCTACACCCTGGCGCGCTACCCGGCGGACTCCCCGCTGACCCTCGACGTGGCCGAGATGACCCGTCAGGAGAGGGAGAACCCGGTCTTCTACGTGCAGTACGTCGCCGCGCGGACCGCCTCGATCCAGCGCAACGCCAAGGACCTTGGTCTCGACTCCAAGGCCTTCGACCCAGCCCTGCTCGCGCACGAGGACGAGGGTTCGTTGCTCCGCGCGCTTGCCGAGTTCCCGCGAGTAGTCGCGGCGGCGGCCACCCTGCGCGAGCCGCACCGGGTGGCCCGCTACCTGGAGGCGACCGCGTCCACGTTCCACAAGTTCTACGACCACTGCCGCGTCCTGCCCATGGGCGACGAGGAGGTCACTGAGCTGCACAGCACGAGACTCAAGCTCGTCGAGGCCTCCCGGGTCGTGTTCGAGAACGGCCTCGCCCTGCTCGGCGTCTCCGCGCCCGAACGGATGTGAGGGCCGACCATGCGAGCGCACGAGGCCGGCTGGGCGCACGCCGCCGTCTCGGTCCGGGGACCGGCGTGGCTGCGCGAGCCGGATGATCCCAACGCCCTCGTCCCTGAGCTCTGGTCCCTGACCGCAGCGAAGGTCGAAGGTGCCCTGGAGGTCGGGGGAGTCAGGATGACCGACCTCGTCGCCGAGCACGGGTCACCGGCATACGTGCTGGACGAGGAGGACTTCCGCTCCCGCGCCCGCGCCTTCCGCGACGGCTTCGCGGACTGGGACGTCTTCTACGCCGGCAAGGCATTCCTGTGTACGACGGTCGCCAGATGGATCGCCGAGGAGGGGCTCAACCTGGACGTGTGCTCTGGCGGGGAGCTGGCCGTGGCCGAGCGCGCCGGGTTCCCGATGGGCCGCGTCGGCTTCCATGGCAACAACAAGACGGTCGCGGAGCTGAGCCGTGCCGTCGAGCTCGGCGTGGGCAGGATCGTGGTCGACTCCTTCCACGAGATCGAGCGGCTCGTCGACATCACCAGCGGTCCCGACAAGGTGAAGGCGCCGGTCAGGGTGATGGTCCGGGTGACCGCCGGTGTCGAGGCGCACACGCACGAGTACATCGCCACCGCCCACGAGGACCAGAAGTTCGGGTTCTCGATCAGCAGCGGCGACGCACTCGCCGCCGTACACCGCATCCTCGAAGCCCCCGGCCTCGAGCTGCTCGGCCTGCACTCCCACATCGGCTCGCAGATCTTCGACTCCTCGGGCTTCGAGGTCGCAGCCCGGCGCGTGCTCGCGCTGCATGCGCAGATCTCCAGCGAGGTGGGCGTCGAGCTGCCCGAGCTCGACCTCGGCGGCGGCTTCGGCATCGCGTACACCACCCAGGACGACCCTTCCGATGCCGCCCAGCTGGCCATCGAGATGACCAAGATCGTGCGCGACGAGTGCAAGGCACGCGACCTGGCCGTCCCCCGGCTCTCCATCGAACCCGGTCGGGCGATCGCGGGTCCGGCGGTGTGCACGGTCTATGAGGTCGGCACGGTGAAGGCCGTCGAGCTCGACGGCGGCGCGGTGCGCACCTATGTCTCTGTCGACGGCGGGATGAGCGACAACATCCGGACGGCGCTCTACGACGCCGACTACTCCTGCACCCTGGCCAACCGGACCTCTGATGCCCCCGCCTTGATGACGCGCCTCGTCGGGAAGCACTGCGAGGCCGGCGACATCATCGTCAAGGACGAGTTCCTTCCCGGCGACGTCGCCCCGGGGGACCTCGTGGCCGTTCCCGGCACGGGCGCCTACTGCCGGTCGATGGCCAGCAACTACAACCACTCGCTGCGGCCGCCGGTGGTCGCCGTGCGCGACGGCGAGTCCCGGCTCGTCGTACGACGAGAGACGCTGGACGACCTCCTGGCCACCGACCTCGGCTGAAGGCGAACTCCCGTTCCGTGGATGGGCTGGGCGGGATCTGCCACGGTGTGTGTCGCTTCCCGTGGATGGGCTGGGCGGGATCTGCCACGGTGTGTGTCGCTTCCCACGTGCGCCGCTCTCGAAGGACATCGCTGTTTGCGCAGACCCGGCCTTCTAGGCTGCGACCTGGGCTGCCTTCCCGCACTCAGCACCCGGATAGGTGTCACGTGCGCGGCTGACCGGTGCGAGGATGGACCGCGATGAACGAGCAATCCCCCAATCCGGTTCGACCGGTCAAGGTCGCCCTCCTCGGCTGCGGCGTCGTGGGCTCGCAGGTCGCCCGGCTGCTGCAGGAGCAGTCCGGCGACATGTCAGCGCGCGTCGGCGCCCCGGTCGAGCTCGTCGGCATCGCCGTACGCCGGCTCGGAATCCCTCGTGGTGTCGACCTGCCCGATGACCTGTTCACCACCGACGCAGAGGCGCTCGTCGCCCGCGGCGACATCGACGTGGTGGTCGAGGTGATCGGCGGCATCGAGCCCGCCCGATCGCTGATCCTCTCCGCGCTCGAGCACGGAGCCAGCGTGGTCTCGGCCAACAAGGCCCTGCTGGCCGAGGACGGCAGCACCCTGTTCGCCGCCGCCGCGAAAGCCGGTCGCGACCTCTACTACGAGGCGGCCGTCGCCGGCGCCATCCCGATCGTGCGGCCCTTGCGCGAGTCGCTGGCCGGCGACCAGGTCACCAGAGTGCTCGGCATCGTCAACGGGACCACCAACTTCATCCTCGACCGGATGGACACCTCGGGTGCCGGCTTCGAGGATGCCCTCGAGGAGGCCCAGCAGCTCGGGTACGCCGAGGCCGATCCCACCGCCGACGTCGAGGGGTTCGACGCTGCGGCCAAGGCCGCGATCCTTGCCAGCCTCGCCTTCCACACCCGCGTGACCGCGGCCGACGTACACCGTGAAGGCATCGCCGAGGTCACCGCCAGTGACGTCGCCTCGGCCGCCGAGATGGGCTGTGTCGTCAAGCTGCTCGCGATCTGCGCGCTCGAGGACGGTCCTGGCGGTCCGGCCGTGTCCGCGCGGGTGCACCCCGCGATGATCCCCCGCAGCCACCCGCTGGCAAGTGTGCACGAGGCCTTCAACGCGGTGTTCGTGGAGAGCGCCTCCGCCGGTCAGCTGATGTTCTACGGCCCCGGCGCCGGGGGCGCACCCACGGCGAGCGCCGTGATGGGCGACCTGGTCACGGTGGCGCGCAACCGCCTCTCCGACGTGCGCGGCGCCGGGGAGTCGTCGTACGCCGCTCTCCGGGTGCTGCCGATGGGGGAGACCCAGACTCGCTACCACATCCAGATCGACGTCGACGACAAGGCCGGTGTGCTCGCAGCCGTCGCGCTGGCCTTCGCCGAGCACAACGTCTCAATCCAGACCGTCCGCCAGGAGGGCCGGGGCGACGACGCCCAGCTGGTCGTCGTCTCGCACCGCGCCAGTGACTCCGACCTGGCCGCCACCGTCGAGACCCTGCGTGCCATGGCCAACGTCCGCGAAGTCCAATCGGTGATGCGGGTGGAGGGCGAAACAGATTGAGCCCGGCCTCGCGGCAGTGGCGCGGCGTGATCGAGGAGTACGGCGACCGCCTCAACCTGCCAGAGGGAACACCGACCATCACCCTGCGCGAGGGCGGCACGCCCATGGTCGAGTCCGCATGGCTCAGCCGGCTGACCGGTGCGGAGGTGTGGCTCAAGGTCGAGGGGGACAACCCGACAGGCTCCTTCAAGGACCGCGGGATGACCGTCGCCCTCTCCGTAGCAGTCGGCCAGGGCGCCGAAGCCGTGGTGTGCGCCTCCACCGGCAACACGTCGGCGTCGATGGCGGCGTACGCCGCCCGAGCAGGAATCAAGCCGCTGGTGCTGGTGCCCCAGGGCAAGATCTCCGCCGGCAAGCTGGCCCAGGCGATCCTGCACGGAGCCCAGGTGATCATGGTCAGGGGCAACTTCGATGACTGCCTGCGCATCTCCCGGGAGCTGGCCGAGCACTACCCCGTGGCGCTGGTGAACTCGGTGAACCCGATGCGGCTGGAGGGCCAGAAGACAGCTGCCTTCGAGATCGTCGACTTCCTCGGCGATGCTCCCGACGTACACGTGCTGCCGACCGGCAACGCGGGCAACATCTCGGCGTACTGGCTCGGCTACCGCGAGGCGCACCAGGCTGGTGATGCCACCAGGCTCCCGGTGATGCGCGGCTGGCAGGCCGCCGGTGCGGCACCGCTCGTCATCGGCGCGCCGGTGCCTGACCCCGAGACGGTTGCCTCCGCGATCCGGATCGGCAACCCGGCGTCGTGGGACCTCGCGATGGAGGCTGCCGACAGCTCGGGTGGCAAGTTCCGGCAGGTGACCGACAGCGAGATCCTGGCCGCACAGCGCGAGCTGGCCGGACGCGACGGTGTCTTCGTGGAACCTGCCTCTGCTGCGGGGGTCGCCGGCCTCCTTCTCGAGTCCTCCGAGGGCATCCGGTACGCCGACCAGCAGGTCGTCGTCACCGTGACCGGCCACGGCCTCAAGGACATCGACACCGCCCTGTCGACCTTCACCGACCTCGTCGACACCGTGTGCGACGCGGACGTCGAAGCGGCGGCGCGGGCCGCCGGTCTCGTGTGATGGCCGGGGGTGGTCAAGGGCCTGACGCCGGGTTCGTCGAGGGAACCGTGACGGTCGAGGTGCCGGCAACGAGCGCCAACCTGGGCCCGGGCTTCGACTGCCTCGGGCTCGCTCTCGAGCTCAGTGACACCCTGGTCGCGGAGGTCGTCCCCGAGGGGCTCGAGGTGCGCGTCGCCGGGGAGAGCGCGCGCGAGGTCCCCGTCGATGAGAAGCACCTGGTGGTGCGTGCCATGCGCGCCGCGTTCGAGGCGATGGATGTCAGTCCTTCGGGCCTGCACCTGGCGTGCACCAACCGCATTCCCCACAGCAGGGGACTGGGCTCCTCCTCGGCCGCCATCGTGGGCGGAATCGTGCTGGCCCGGGCCCTCGTGGAGGACGATGACCGCCGGCTCGACGACACAGAAGCGCTGTCGCTCGCCAACCGGCTCGAGGGTCATCCCGACAACGTCGCTCCCGCCCTGCTCGGCGGGTTCGTGATCAGTGGCCGCGCCGGTGACGTCGTGTGGGCCCAGCACTCCCCGGTCCACCCGTCGGTGTCCGCGGTGGTGTTCGTGCCGCCGTACGGCGTGCGGACCGAGGTGGCTCGCGGACTCCTCCCAGAGACCGTGCGCCACGCCGATGCCGCCGCCAACACCGGTCGCGGTGCCCTGCTGGTCGCCGCCCTGGCGGGCAACCCCGCCCACCTCCTGCGCGCCACCGAGGACTTCCTGCACCAGCGGCAGCGCGAGCCCGCCATGCCCGAGTCACTCGCGCTCGTCGACAACCTCCGGGCTCGAGGAATTCCAGCCGTCGTCTCCGGCGCCGGTCCGACCGTGTTGGCCTTCGTGACCGACGATGCGGAGGTCGTCGCCGGGCTCGGTCCGCGCCGGCTGGCGGACCCTGCGGCAGCGGCTCGGTGGGCCCGGAGCCGCCGTGCTAATGTGACAAAGCGTCACGACCGGCCCCCCGGGGAGAACCACCGGAGCCGATGAATGGCGGCGCACCCAGCCGATCACCTCCTCCTGGAACCCGACACATGTGTGTGTCCGGAGTCCCCCAGCCGGTATCGGCACCAACGCAACAGCTCAGTTGGCGGCCCCGCCGTACAGCCGACAAGGGGAAGGACCCCCGCATGACCGAAACCACAAAAACCGCTGCCACGGCAGACGCCCCCGCATCGGGTGCGCGCAAAGGCGGCGGCGGTCTGAACGCCATGTTGCTCCCGGAGCTCAAGCAGCTCGCCGGCGGGCTCGGCATCAAGGCCACTGGCTTGCGCAAGGGCGCTCTCATCGAGGCCATCAAGAACGCCCAGAGCGGCCAGAGCGGCCAGAGCAGCAAGGGGGCCGGCCAGAGCGCCGCCAAGGTGGCCAGTCGGGACGACAGCCAGGACGGCAACCAGGACGGCGGCCAGAACGGCGGCCAGGACGGCGGCCAGAACGGCGGCCAGGACGGCAGCCGGACGGCCGGGACAGGGGTCCGGACCGCAGCGCGGAAAGGTCCACCGAACAGCAGGACCGCCAGGGCGAGCAGCGCGAGCGCCACGGTGACCAGAAGCAGGACGCACCGAATGACCGGGGCGGGGACCGCAACGAAAACCGCGCCGAGAACCGCGACGGCAGCCGCGACCGCGACCGCGACCGCGACGGCAACCGGCCCCAGGAGAACAGGTCCGAGAACAGGTCTGAGAACAGGTCTGAGAACAGGTCTGGGGACACCCGCGGCGACACCCAGGGTGACGGCAACCGAGAGTCCAACCGCTCGGGCGATCGCAACCAGGGCGGCGGCAACGCCAATCGAGGCAACGACCGCGGTGCTGACCGGTCCAACGAGCGAGCAAACGACCGAACCAGCGACCGGACCAACGAGCGAACCAACGACCGGTCCAACGAGCGAACCGGCGACCGCACCCAGGGTGGCGGCCAACGCAACCAGGGCGCGAACCGCAGCGACGAGGACGGTGACGGAAGTCGTCGCAACCGTCGTCGGCGCGGTCGCGACCGCGGAGACCGCAGCCAGGGCGGCGGCAACCAGCCCGGGGGCGGCGGACAACCCCGCGGGAGCCGCAACGAGCCGGACATGCAGATCCTCGACGACGACGTCCTCGCGCCCTGCGCCGGCATCCTCGACCTGATGGACAACTACGCGTTCGTCCGCACCAGCGGCTACCTGCCGGGCAGCGACGACGTCTACGTCTCGATGTCGATGGTGCGCAAGTTCGGGCTACGCCGCGGCGACGCGATCACCGGTCAGGTACGACAGCCCCGCGAGGGCGAGCGCAAGGAGAAGTACAACCCGCTCGTCAAGCTCGACGCGGTCAACGGCACCGATCCCGAGGACGCGAAGGCGCGCGTCGATTTCAGCAAGCTGACACCGCTCTACCCCTCTGAGCGACTCCGTCTGGAGACGACGTCGACCAACCTGATCGGGCGGGTGATCGACATCGCCTCCCCGATCGGCAAGGGCCAGCGCGGCCTCATCGTCTCGCCTTCCAAGGCCGGCAAGACGATGATCATGCAGTCGATCGCGAACTCGATCACCACCAACAACCCCGAGTGTCACCTGATGGTCGTGCTCGTCGACGAGCGTCCCGAGGAGGTCACCGACTTCGAGCGCTCGGTCAAGGGTGAGGTGGTCAGCTCGACGTTCGACCGTCCTGCGAGCGACCACACCATCGTCGCCGAGCTCGCGATCGAGCGGGCGAAGCGCCTGGTCGAGCTCGGCCACGACGTCGTCGTACTCCTGGACGGGATCACCCGTCTGGGCCGCGCGTACAACCTCGCCGCACCTGCGAGCGGCCGGATCCTCTCCGGTGGCGTCGACTCCGCGGCGCTCTACCCGCCCAAGCGCTTCTTCGGTGCCGCTCGCAACATCGAGGACGGCGGCTCGCTGACCATCCTCGCCACGGCGCTGATCGAGAGCGGCTCGAAGATGGACGAGGTCATCTTCGAGGAGTTCAAGGGCACCGGGAACATGGAGATCCGCCTGCGCAGGGACTTCGCTGACAAGCGAATCTTCCCGGCCATCGACGCCGTGCAGTCGGGAACCCGTCGCGAGGAGCTCCTGATGAGCAAGGAGGAGCTGTCCATCGTCTGGAAGCTTCGCCGCGTGCTCTCGGGTCTGGACGGACAGCAGGCGCTGGAGCTCCTGCTGGAGAGGCTCAAGAAGTCGCAGAACAACCTCGAGTTCCTGATGCAGGTGCAAAAGACGACGCCGACAGCAGGCGGACAGGGCGACTAGCGGGGCGGCTAACACGGCGACTAAGAGGGCGACTAGCCCGATATGCACGCGCATACCCACTCCTGTGGATATGCTCAAGTTTGGTTGGCGCTGATTATTCGAGGGGAAACACATGGCTCGCATCGTGATTGCTGACGACGACGCGGATATCCGCGAACTCGTCGTGTTCAAGCTGCGGCATGGCGGACACGAGGTCGTGCCTGTGGGCGACGGTGCTGCCGCCGTCGAGGCCTGCACAGCCGAGAAGCCCGACCTGGTCATCCTGGACGTGATGATGCCCGGCATGAGCGGTCTCGACGCCGCGCGTGCGCTGCGGCAGAACTCCGACATGGACAGCCTGCCGATCATCATGCTGACCGCCCGCGCACAGGAGTCCGACATCGAGCAGGGCTTCGAGGCCGGAGCGGACGACTACATCGTCAAGCCGTTCAGCCCGCGCGAACTGGCCTCGAGGGTCTCCGCCGTACTGGCAAGAGGCCGCTGACCGCCCTCTTCGTGGATGGCCCGTCTGTGGGCTCCTCTGCTGGGAACACCCGGCGGGCTTCTTGTGTTGTGTGCAGTGCCGGCCGATTGGCTCCTGCGAGTCCCTCGGTGGCACACTTGGACGCTGGCTCCGGTTCACGCACCTCATCGAGGGCGACCCGGCGGCTGTAACCCCGAGAGGACACCATGAAGAAGGACATCCACCCCGAGTACGTGACGACCGAGGTCACCTGCACCTGCGGCAACAAGTTCACGACCCGCAGCACTTCCACCAGCGGCTCCATCCGCTCCGAGGTCTGCTCCAACTGCCACCCCTTCTACACCGGCAAGCAGAAGATCCTCGACACCGGTGGCCGCGTGGCCCGCTTCGAGGCCCGCTACGCCAAGAAGGCCGACAAGAAGTAGCTCCCGGGCCTTCACCACCCAGGAGCCCACCAATGTTCGAAGCCGTCTCGCAGCTCGCTGACGAGCATGCCGAGCTCGAGGGCAGGCTGGCTGATCCGTCGGTCCACTCCGACCAGGCCCTGGCCCGCAAGCTCGGTCAGCGGTACGCCGAGCTCAGCTCCGTCCTTCGCGCACACGATGAATGGCTCCAGCTCGGTGAGAACCTCGAGGCTGCCCGCGAGCTGGCGCAGGATCCAGAGCTCGGTGAAGCGTTCGCGGTCGAGGCCGAGGAGCTGGCCCTTGCCCGCGCCACCGCGGAGGAGCGGCTGCGCCAGCTGCTCATCCCGCGCGACCCGCTCGACGGCAAGGACGTCCTGCTGGAGGTCAAGTCAGGCGAGGGCGGTGAGGAGTCCGCACTGTTCGCCGGCGACCTGCTCCGCATGTACACCCGGTACGCCGAACGCCGGGGCTGGTCGACCGAGGTGCTCGATGCCAACGAGTCCGACCTCGGTGGCTACAAGTCGGTGACCGTCGCGGTGAAGGCGAAGGGCACCCCCGCACCGGGCGACGCGCCGTTCGCAATGCTCAAGTTCGAGGGCGGCGTGCACCGCGTCCAGCGGGTGCCGGTGACCGAGAGCCAGGGACGGGTGCACACCAGCGCGGCCGGCGTACTCGTGATGCCGGAGGCCGAGCCGGTCGAGGTGCAGATCGAGGACAAGGACCTGCGCATCGACGTGTTCCGCTCCAGCGGCCCTGGCGGTCAGAGCGTGAACACCACGGACTCAGCCGTGCGGATCACGCATGTGCCGACCGGCATCGTGGTCAGCTGCCAGAACGAGAAGTCGCAGCTCCAGAACCGCGACCAGGCGATGCGGATCCTGCGAGCCAGGCTGCTCGCCGCCGCCGAGGAGGAGGCGAGCGCGGAGGCAAGCGACGCGCGACGTTCCCAGGTACGCACCGTGGACCGCTCTGAGCGCATCCGCACCTACAACTACGCGGAGAACCGGATCGCCGACCACCGCACCGGCTACAAGTCCTACGACCTCGACCGGGTCCTCGACGGCGACCTTGACGACGTGATCGCGTCCTGCGTCGACGCCGACATGGCCGCCAGGCTCGACTCCCTCACCGAGTGAGCTCCCCGGAGGACGGGCCCCGCGCGTTGCTGCGCGCCGCTGTTGCCCGGCTCACCGAGTCGGGCGTCGCCAGTCCGGAGTACGACGCGGCCGAGCTGCTTGCCCATGTCCTGGGCACGACCAGGAGCCGGCTGCCGCTGGTCGACTCGATCGCAGTCGAGCAGGAGGCCGCCTTCGAGGAGCTCCTGGCCCGACGGGCTGCCCGCGAACCCCTCCAGCACCTGACCGGAACCGCTGCGTTCCGCCACGTCGAGCTGCTGGTCGGGCCAGGGGTCTTCGTCCCCCGTCCGGAGACCGAGCTGCTCGCGGGCTGGGCGATCGACCGTGCCAGCGAGGCTGGCCGCGAGGATGGCCGCGCAACCGGCGAGAGTCCGGTCGTGGTCGACCTGTGCTGCGGCTCCGGTGCCATCGCCCTGAGCGTCGTCGACGAGGTGCCTGACGCCCAGGTTCACGCAGTCGAGCTGGACCCCGGCGCGCATGCGTGGGCCGCCCGAAACCTGGATGACGCAGGGGTCGACCTACGCCGGGGCGACATGGTCGAGGCCTTCCCGGAGCTGGACGGCACGGTCGATGTGGTCGTCTGCAACCCGCCGTACATCCCACTCGAGGCGTGGGCCAGCGTCGCCCCTGAGGCCCGCGACCACGACCCGGCGCTCGCGCTGTGGTCGGGCGACGACGGCCTGGACGCGATTCGCGTGGTCGAGTCGACGGCGGCGCGGCTGCTCCGGCCAGGCGGCTGGGTCGGCACCGAGCATGCCGACGTACAGGGCGACTCGGCCGTGCAGGTGTTCGTGGCCGCAGGTCGCTGGGCCGAGGTGCGTGACCACCCCGACCTGGCAGGTCGTGCGCGCTATGTGACGGCTCGGCTGGCACGATGACCCGGTGAGGGCAGACCCATGAAGTTCGGGCGATGAGGAGGGGGCGGTGAGCACCCGCTACGACCTCTCCGACCCGGAGAGCCGCGAGAAGGGACTGGCTGCCGCCGTTGCCGCCGTACGCCGTGGACTCCTGGTCGTGCTACCGACCGACACGGTCTATGGCGTCGGTGTGGATGCCTTCGACGCAGAAGGGGTGCAACGTCTCCTCGACGCCAAGGGCCGCGGACGCGACATGCCGCCGCCGGTGCTGATCTCGGCGACCACCACCCTCGACGCACTCGCGACTGACCTTCCCAACTGGGCGCAGGAGCTCACGGAGCGCTACTGGCCCGGTCCGCTGACGATCGTGTGCCGCCAACAGCCGTCCCTTCGATGGGACCTCGGGGAGTCCCGCGGCACCGTCGCCGTACGGATGCCGAACGACCAGGCGGCGCTCGACCTCCTGGGGCGCACCGGCCCGCTCGCCGTGTCCTCGGCCAACGTGACCGGCGAGCCCGCGGCCACCGACGCGGACGAGGCCGAGCGGATGCTGGGCGAGTCGGTCGAGGTGTTCCTCGACGGTGGCCCGCGGTCGGGCACCGCATCCTCGACGATCCTCGACTGCACCGGAGCCCAGCCACGGGTCCTGCGCGAGGGCGCCCTCGACCCCCAGGAGCTGAAAGCCCTCCTTGAGGATCTCGGCATCGAGCTGGACGAGGATCCGGCCGGTGCGTGAGTACCTGCTCGTCTTCCTCGTGGCCGGCGTCGCCAGCTATCTGCTGTGCGTCTTCGCCCGCGAGCTGGCGATCAGGTCGGGCGCCGTGGCCCGCGTACGCGACCGCGACGTGCACGCCACCCCCATCCCGTACTTCGGTGGCGTGGCGATGTTGGGCGGCCTCGGCGCCGGTCTCCTTGTCGCCCGGCACCTGCCGTTCCTGAGCACCTCGCAGCCGGCGGTGTTCCACGACTCCGGCATTGTGCTCATCGCCGGGGCGATGATCTGCGTCGTGGGTGTCGTCGACGACCTGATCGAGCTCGACGCGCTGACCAAGCTGGGCGGTCAGCTCGTTGCCGCCGGGTTCATGGTGCTCAACGACGTGCAGCTGTGGTCGCTCCGGCTCCCGGGTGTCGGCCAGTTCGTGCTCGACCCCTCCCAGGCAGTCCTGCTGACCGTGCTGCTCGTGGTCAGCACGATGAACGCCGTGAACTTCGTCGACGGTCTCGACGGGCTGGCCGGGGGAGTGGTGCTGATCGGGGCGATGGCGTTCTTCGTGTTCTCCTACGTGTTGGCAGACGCCAACGGCTACACCCTGGCGATCACCGCGGCCATGCTGTGCGCCGCGCTCGGCGGCGCCTGTGCCGGCTTCCTGCCGCACAACTTCTTCCCTGCCCGCATCTTCATGGGCGACTCCGGATCGATGCTGCTCGGGCTGGTGCTCTCCGGTTCCGCCCTGACCCTCACCGGCCAGTTCGCAGATGTCTCCATCCAGCAGGGCGGCGGTGGTGGTGGTTCATTCGCGATGCTGCTGCCCATCCTGCTGCCGGTATCGATCCTGATCATCCCGCTCGCGGACCTCGTCATGGCGGTGGTACGCCGCACCCGGCGGGGCCAGGCGTTCTACCAGCCGGACAAGGAGCATCTGCACCACAGGTTGCTCGAGATCGGCCATAGCCAGCGACGGGCGGTGCTGATCATGTGGCTCTGGGCCGGGCTCATCGCCTTCGGCGGGGTGCTGGTCAGTCTCTACTCCGGGACCCTGACGTGGGCGTTGCTGGGCGCAGGGTTCCTGACTACCGTGGTCCTGACCTTCATCCTGCCGCGGGTCCAGCGACCCGGCGAGCCCCGAACTCAGGACCATCTGCTCCGCTGAGGGACCCCGGTTTCCACGCCGGACAGACTTTGTGCTACTTTTCACAAGACCGCCGCACGACGACGATCCGACGAGGCCGCCAATGATGACGACCCCCACCTCGAGCACCCCCGACTCGAGCACCGATTCGTCGGCCGGCGCGGGATTCTTCGCCTCCGAGCGCTGTGGTAGTTTCGCGCGGTCGGGGTCGGGTACTGCCCTTGCCAAGCGGCAGGTGTGCAGCGAGTTCGGCAGTCCTGAATCCCCCACGCAGAGACTCCACGAAAGCAGACCGGCTACATGGGCGACGAGCACACCGAGAACGCCTTTCGGGGGCGTGACCTCGCAGGCCTCGGCGGGCTCCTGGTCGGCGCCGTGGTCGGCGGCATGGTCATCGGACTTGTCGTGGACAACCAGGCCGGGTCCTCACCGATCGCCACTCTCATCGGCATCGCCGTGGGCGTCGCAGTCGGAGTCGCTGGGTTCTGGGTCCGCGTCCGTGCAGCCCTGCGGGACTGAGGGGCTCCGATGACCTACGACCCCGTCCGGGCCGCCGAGCCGGAGCTCGATCCCCGACTCGAGCCCCAGCTCCCGCCTCGCGACAATGAGCAGTCACCCGAGCTGGTGTCCCCGCTGGCCTCCGGCGAGAAGCCGTCGATCTGGCGGGTGCTCAAGGACCAGCGCAAGGCGCTGTGGGTGGCGCTCGTCTTGGTGGTCGCCGGTTTCTGGGTGCTCGGCCAGCTCGATCGCTGGGCCCTCGGCACCAGCCTCGCGATCGGTGTCCTGCTGGGGGTGGTCAACCACGTGGCCACCGAGCTCTGGCTACTGCGGGTCATCACCGCGGGGGACCAGCCCACCCGCAAACAGATGATCACTGCGACACTGGTGCGCCTCGGCCTCCTGACCGTCGTGGCGTTGGGCATCGCCATCGCCTTCTGGCCCGACGGTTTCGGGGTGCTGCTCGGTCTGGCCGTCTACAGACTGATCTCCCTACTGATGACCAGCTTGACCCTCCTGAAGGAGCTGAGGAGCCAATGACGTTGAGTCGGGTTCGCAATGCAGCCCTGGTGCTGGCAGCCGTGAGCTTCGTGGTCGGAGTCGTGCTGTCGTTCTCCGAGTCCGGTGCGGCGCCGGAGATCACCATCGGCCATCACGTCACCCGCACCTTCGCCGGACAGACGTTCAACATCGACACGATCATCTCGACGCTCGTCGCCGGGGCAATAGTGCTGATCCTGGGTTTCGCGGCGCGCAACCACCTCACCAAGAACCCCGACGACCACGTCCCCAGCAAGATCCAGCTGCTGTGGGAGGTGATCGTCAATCAGGTGCAGACGCAGGTCGAGGACAACCTCGGCAAGGTCCACCCGTTCGTTGCCCCGCTCGCGGTCTGCCTGTTTTTCTTCATCCTGTTCGCGAACTGGATCGAGCTGCTACCGCTCAAGATCAACGAGGAGTTCCACCTCCTGTCGGTCCCGACCGCCGATACCAACCTGACCTACGCGCTCGCGCTGTTCACGATGATCAGCGTGTGGGTCTACGGGATCCGGCAGAAGAGCCTGAAGGGCTACCTCAAGCACTTCGCCGAGCCATTCCCCGTGCTGCTGCCCCTCAACGTCCTCGAAGAGCTCATCAAGCCGGTCACGCTGGCCCTGCGACTCTTCGGCAACATCTTCGCCGGGGGCATCATGCTCTCGCTGATCACGCTGATCCCCCTCTACGCGTTGTGGGCCCCCAACATGCTGTGGAAGGCCTTCGGCGGCATCATCGCCGTGATCCAGGCGTTCATCTTCGCGCTGCTCGCCGTTCTCTACTTCGCGATGGCCGGCGCCGGACACGGCGACGAGGAGCACGAGGAGGAGCAGGACCGCGACTCCGAGCCCAGCGAGCCGGCGTCTGTTCCTGCGAGCTGACCGGTCGGTCGCTAGACCGAAAGAAGCACAACCCAGGCGTCCGCCAAGACGCATGACATGAGGAGAGAAGAACAATGGCAGTATCAGATGAAGCCGTCACGCTGGCGGGTGCGTTCGTCGGCGGGGGCATTGCCCTCGCAGGTGGCGCCATCGGCGCCGGTGTCGGTGACGGTCTCGCCGGTTCGTCCTACATCGAGGGTGTCGCCCGTCAGCCGGAGGCTCAGGGCCGCCTGCAGACCATCTTCTTCCTGACCGTCGGTCTGGTTGAGGCGATGTTCTTCATCAACCTCGCCTTCATGGCGCTGTTCGTCTTCGTTCTCGGGTGACCTCCATGACTGCCGGCATCGCGGCGCTCACCCCGGCGTCGAGCAGCGGAGGGGGCCACGAGGAGACCCAGAACTTCCTCGTGCCCAACGCGACCTTCTTCGTAGAGCTGGCTGCGTTCCTGCTGCTGTTCTACCTGCTCGCGCGCTACGTGATCCCTCCGATCAACCGCGCGATGACGGCGCGACAGGAGGCGATCCGCAAGGAGTTCGCCGAGCTGGACGAGGCCAAGGGCGACGCGCACAAGGCCGAGGACGAGTTCAAGGCGCAGATCGCGGACGCCCGCAAGCAGGCCGCCAAGATCCGCGAGGAGGCCAACGAGCAAGGTGCACAGATCCTCGCCGAGGCTCGTGAACGCGCCCACTCGGAGGCTGACCGGATCATCGAGCACGGGCACACGCAGATCGAGGCCGAGCGCAAGCAGGCCGTCGCCTCGCTGCGTGCCGAGGTCGGCACCCTGGCAACCAAGCTCGCAAGCCGCATCGTCGGGGAGAGCCTCGAGGACGACGAGCGCAGCAACCGCGTCGTTGACCGGTTCCTGGCCGACCTCGAGACGATGGAGACCGCTGAGGCCTCTGGCCGCGCGGACGGGGACCGCTGATGCTCCGCGGGGCATCCGCCGAGGCCCAGACCGAGCTGATCTCGCAGTTCGAGAGCTCGACGGGCGGCGACACCGCGAAGCTGGGCGAGGAGCTCTTCGGGGTTGCCGCCTTGTTCCGCGGCGAGCCCGCGCTGCGCAGGATCGTCACGGACGCCTCGATCGAGCCGGCGGCGAAGGCTGACCTGGTCGGAAACGTCTTCGGCAACGCCCTGGGAGACAACGCGCTCGAGCTGGTCAAGTCGGCTGTGAGGCAGCGCTGGACTGGCTCACGAGACCTCGCCGACGTGATCGAGGACCTGGGGGTCGTGGCCGCGGTCCGCTCCGCCGGGGACGACGGCCCGAGGGTCACCGACGAGCTCTTCGAGGTCCGTCAGCTGATCGACGAGGCGGCCGGGCTGCGGGCGGCGCTGTCCGACCCCTCTCGGTCCGGAGCTGACAAGGTCGGGCTGCTGCGAGGTCTCTTCGGCGAGAAGGTGCTCCCCGCGACGCTGCTGTTGCTCGAGCAGGCATCCTCCGGCACCCACGGTGCCATCGACGGTGCGCTCGAGGAATTCCAGCACCGCGCGGCCCACGCCATCGGCGAGAAGATCGCCACCGTGCACACGGCTCGCCAGCTCTCCGAGGGTGACCGGGCCAGGCTGGCAGAGGCCCTCGGCGCGCAGTACGACACCTCGATCCACCTGCAGGTCGTCGTGGATCCCGAGGTCATGGGCGGGCTCCGGGTTGAGATCGGTGACGACGTCATCGACGGAACTGTTGCCAACAGGCTCGAGGACGCACAACGAAGGCTCGTCGGCTGACCTGCCCCCAGGCACCAGCGACACCCAAGACAACTGACACACCCGAGAAACCAGGGAAGAGGCACAGAGATGACGGAGCTTTCGATTCGCCCGGAGGAGATCCGGGACGCGCTCCAGAAGTACGTCGAGGACTACAAGCCCTCCGCCGCCACCAAGGAAGAGGTCGGCACCGTTGCCGAGGCCGGCGACGGCATCGCGCGAGTCAGCGGCCTCCCCTCGGCCATGGCCAACGAGCTGCTCGAGTTCGAGGACGGCACCCAGGGCATCGCCCTGAACCTCGACACCCGTGAGATCGGCGTCGTGATCCTCGGTGACTTCGCCGGCATCGAGCAGGGCCAGACGGTCCGCCGCACCGGTGAGATCCTGTCCGTTCCGGTGGGTGACAACTTCATGGGCCGGGTGATCGACCCTCTCGGCAACCCGATCGACGGCCTCGGCGACATCGAGGACGAGGGCCGGCGCGCCCTCGAGCTCCAGGCTCCGGGCGTGATGGCCCGCCAGTCCGTGCACGAGCCGCTCGCGACCGGCATCAAGGCCATCGACTCGATGACCCCGATCGGCCGAGGTCAGCGCCAGCTGATCATCGGTGACCGCTCGACCGGCAAGACGACGATCGCCATCGACACGATCATCAACCAGAAGCAGTACTGGGACACCCAGGACCCCGACAAGCAGGTGCGCTGCATCTATGTCGCCATCGGCCAGAAGGGCTCGACGATCGCCGCGGTGCGTGGCGCACTCGAGGAGGCAGGCGCGCTGGAGTACACCACGATCGTGGCCTCCCCGGCGTCCGACTCCGCGGGCTTCAAGTACCTCGCGCCCTACACCGGTTCGGCCATCGGCCAGCACTGGATGTACGACGGCAAGCACGTCCTGATCGTGTTCGACGACCTGACCAAGCAGGCCGAGGCCTACCGCGCCGTGTCGCTGCTGCTGCGCCGCCCGCCGGGTCGTGAGGCCTACCCGGGCGACGTCTTCTACCTGCACAGCCGTCTGCTGGAGCGGTGCGCGAAGCTGTCCGACGAGCTCGGCCACGGGTCGATGACCGGCCTGCCAATCGTCGAGACGAAGGCCAACGACGTGTCGGCGTACATCCCGACCAACGTCATCTCGATCACCGACGGCCAGATCTTCCTGCAGTCCGACCTCTTCGCCTCGAACCAGCGTCCGGCCATCGACGTGGGTGTGTCGGTGTCGCGGGTCGGAAGCGCGGCCATGACGAAGGCCATGAAGACCGTCACCGGTTCGCTGAAGGTCGACCTGGCGCAGTTCCGCGCCATGGAGGCGTTCGCGATGTTCGCCTCGGACCTCGACGCCGCCTCGCGGCAGCAGCTCGACCGTGGCCAGCGGCTGATGGCGCTTCTCAAGCAGCCGCAGTACTCGCCGTACCCGGTGCAGGAAATGGCCGTTTCGCTGTGGCTGGGCACCTCCGGGCGCCTGGACAAGGTGCCGACCGAGGACGTGCTCCGGTTCGAGCAGGAGTTCCTGGACTACATCCGTCGCTCGCACAAGGACATCCTCGAGACGATCGCCGAGACCACGAAGTTCGAGGACGACACCGTGAGCTCGGTCGAGAAGGCCTACGACGACTTCCTGGACCAGTTCGAGACCGGCGAGGGCAAGAGCATCAAGGCCGGCCACGAGGAGCCCGAGCCCCTGGAGGACGAGGACATCGACCAGGAGCAGATCGTCAAGCAGAAGAAGGCCTGACCCCCATGGCCGTATCTCTGCGCGAGTACCGCGCGCGGATCAAGTCGACCGAGTCGATGAAGAAGATCACGCGCGCCATGGAGCTCATCGCGGCGTCTCGGATCATCAAGGCGCAGCAGCGGGCACAGGCCGCGGCGCCCTACGCCCGCGAGCTCACCCGCGCCGTCTCCGCGGTGGCGACGTACTCCAACGTCGACCACGCGCTGACGACCGAGCCGGAGGACCCGAAGCGGGCCGCGATCCTCGTCATCACGAGCGACCGCGGGCTGGCCGGCGCCTACTCCTCCAGCGTCCTGAAGCAGGCCGAGCGGCTGCGCAGCAAGCTCGAGGAACAGGGCCGGGAGGTCGACACCTACATCTCCGGTCGCAAGGGCGAGGCCTTCTACAAGTTCCGGGGCCGCAAGATCATCAGGGCGTGGACCGGGCACAGCGACCAGCCGACGTACGACGTGGCCGCGGAGATCGGGGACACCCTGATCGGGGCGTTCCTGAACGACCAGGAGCAACCGCAGACCATCGAGGAAGGCGGCGAGGAACGCGAGGTTCCGCCAGGGGTCGACGAGGTGCACGTGGTCTTCACGCAGTTCCGCTCGATGCTCGTGCAGGAGCCGCGCGACATCCGGCTGCTCCCGCTCGAAGTCGTTGAGGGCACCGAGGCGCCGGAGACCGACGAGGTGCTGCCGCTCTACGAGTTCGAGCCGTCCCCTGAAGAGGTGCTCGACGGGCTGCTCCCCAAGTACGTCCAGAGCCGCATCTTCTTCGCGCTGCTGCAGGCTGCAGCCTCCGAGCTCGCCGCCCGTCAGAAGGCGATGAAGTCCGCGACGGACAACGCCGACGAGCTGATCAAGAAGTACACCCGAGTCGCCAACCAGGCCCGCCAGGCCGGAATTACCCAAGAAATCAGCGAGATCGTCGGTGGCGTCAACGCGCTCGCCGACGCCAACGCCGGGAGTGAGTGAGAGAACATGACTGCCACCGTTAGTGACACAACCGAGAAGACCGAGGGCGGCACCAGCGGTCGCATCGCACGGGTGATCGGCCCCGTCGTCGACGTCGAGTTCCCCGTGGACTCGATGCCGGAGATGTACAACAAGCTCGAGGTCGAGCTCGAGTTCCTCGGGGAGACGAAGGTCCTCTCCCTCGAGGTGGCGTTGCACATCGGTGACGGCATGGTCCGAGCCATCTCGCTGCAGCCCACCGACGGACTCGTCCGCGGCGCGCAGGTGCGTGACACCGGCGGCCCGATCTCGGTGCCCGTCGGCGACGTGACCAAGGGCCACGTGTTCAACACCCTCGGCGAGTGCCTCAACCTCGAGGAGGGCGAGAAGCTCGACGTCCAGGAGCGCTGGGGGATCCACCGCCAGGCCCCTGCCTTCGACCAGCTCGAGTCCAAGACCCAGATGTTCGAGACCGGCATCAAGGTGATCGACCTGCTCGCGCCGTACGTCCAGGGCGGCAAGATCGGCCTGTTCGGCGGCGCCGGCGTGGGCAAGACCGTGCTGATCCAGGAGATGATCGCCCGCGTCGCGAAGGACCACGGTGGTGTGTCCGTGTTCGCCGGCGTCGGGGAGCGCACGCGTGAGGGCAACGACCTGATCGTGGAGATGGAAGAGGCCGGCGTGATCGGCCAGACCGCTCTCGTTTTCGGGCAGATGGACGAGCCGCCGGGCACCAGGCTGCGTGTCGCGCTGTCGGCGCTGACGATGGCGGAGTACTTCCGTGACGTGCAGAGCCAGGACGTGCTGCTCTTCATCGACAACATCTTCCGGTTCACCCAGGCTGGTTCGGAAGTCTCCACCCTGCTCGGCCGGATGCCGTCCGCCGTCGGCTACCAGCCCAACCTTGCAGACGAGATGGGCACGCTCCAGGAGCGGATCACCTCGACGCGTGGTCACTCGATCACCTCGATGCAGGCGATCTACGTGCCGGCCGACGACTACACCGACCCGGCCCCTGCCGCGACGTTCGCGCACCTCGACGCGACCACCGAGCTCTCGCGTGAGATCGCGTCGCTCGGCATCTACCCGGCGGTGGACCCGCTGACGTCGACGTCGCGGATCCTCGACCCGCAGTACATCGGCAAGGACCACTACGACTGCGCGGTCCGGATCAAGCAGATCCTCCAGCGGAACAAGGAGCTCCAGGACATCATCGCGATCCTCGGTGTCGACGAGCTCTCCGAGGAGGACAAGGTCATCGTGTCCCGCGCGCGCCGGATCCAGCGGTTCCTCTCGCAGAACACCTACGTGGCCAAGCAGTTCACCGGCCTCGAGGGTTCCACCGTCCCGATTGGCGACACTGTCGAGGCGTTCAACAAGATCGCCGATGGTGACTACGACCATGTGGCCGAGCAGGCGTTCTTCATGTGCGGCGGCCTCGACGACGTCGAGCGGAAGTGGAGCGAGATCCAGAAGCAGACGGGTCAGGGTGGCGACGAGTCGTGAGCGACGACACCCTCCACGTCGAGCTCGTCGCTGCTGACCGGCTCGTATGGTCCGGCGAGGCCAAGGTCGTCAACGCCCGCACGGTCGGAGGCGAGATCGGCATCCTTCCGAACCACATGCCGGTCCT
>CAVUNJ010000004.1:0-57453 GCA_963742815.1 uncultured Actinomycetota bacterium | reverse complement strand
ATTCTCGATCGCACGATCAGCGACAGACCGGATCCATGTGGGTCCGGTCTTCGTCGTTTCGGTAAGGCGCGGCCAAGGTCACGCTGACCCCGCGCTCAGCGGACCCGGAGAACAGATCGCCAACGCAAACAGCAGTGATGCAGGCGCACGACGCGGCGTCGTCCATAGTTGCTCGCCACACCGGGTGTCACGATGGCGCCCATGGAGACCATGAACATCCTGGCGATCATCCAGGCGGGTGGTTCAGGTGGGCGGATGGACGTGCTGACCCTCGAGCGCGCCAAGCCAGCGCTGCCCTTTGCCGGCAGCTACCAGCTGCTCGACTTCCCGCTCTCCAACCTGGTGAACTCCGGGATCGATGATGTCTGGCTCTCCGTGCAGTACCAGGCATCGGCGCTCGAGGAACAGGTTCGAAACGGTCGGCCATGGGACCTCGACCGCACCCACGGAGGGCTCCGGCTGCTGGTGCCGCAGGAGGGGACCGGCTCCCTGGACGAGGAAGGCTTCGCCAAGGGCAACGCCGACGAGCTCTTTCGGCTCCGTGACCAGATCAGGAGGGCGAACCCCGACCTGGTGCTGGTGATGAGTGCCGACCACGTCTACCGGCTCGACTACCGCGACGTCGTACGCACGCACCAGGACAAGGGAGCCGAGGTCACGATGGTCACCACCGACCTCGAGGGGACGTATGCCGAGGACGCGGGGGAGCACGCCGTCGTCGAGGTGAACCGGCTCGGTCGCGTGACGTCCTTTGCGTACAAACCCGACGAGCCGGCGTCCACAACGGTCGCGACCGAGGTCTTCCTCTACGAGCCGCGGGTGCTCATCGAGGTCCTCGAGGAGCTGCACCACGAACAGTCCGGTGAAGGGGACAAGGACAGAGGGGACGAGGGCGACTCGGGTCTGGGCGACTTCGGCGACCTGCTGCTTCCTCGCCTCGTCGACCGGGGCAAGGCCTACGCCCATCCCCTCGACGGGTACTGGCGCGACCTCGGGCAGCCACACCACTACCTCAACGCCCATCTCGAGCTGCTGGACGAGGAGTCCGGTGTGTTCGACAGCGCCTGGCCGGTCCGGACCCAGCAGCCGCAGCGCGAGCCCGCCCGAGTGCGCGAGGGTGCCGAGATCAGCGAAAGTCTGCTCAGCTCCGGGTGCGTGGTTGCTGGCGTGGTGAGGCACAGCGTGTTGGGGCCCGGAGTCGTGGTCGAGGCCGGAGCGGAGGTTGTCGAGAGCGTCGTGTTCGCCGACACCGTCGTCATGAGCGGCGCGCGGGTGACCCGCGCCATCGTCGACGCCGACTGCACCATCGCAGGCGGCGCCCGGGTCGGCGACGACTCGGTCGCCCTCGACGACCCGGACGCGATCCCGATCGTCGGCCGCGACAGCCGGGTCGACTCGACGCTGCCGGCGGGATCGCGGCTCGCTCCCGGGACGACGACCTAGGACACCAGCCGGCCTCGGCCATCCCTGATCGCGACGTCGGTCAACGGGACTCGAGCAACGACTTCAGCGCTGCCAGATCCTTGGTGTTGGCACGTCGCATCGCCAGAGACATCGCGGGGGCGGCGATGCCGACGAAGCCGGACGGCTCCCCGCGGTTGCGTAGTGTCATTCGCGTTGCGTCGGCACCCTCGCTCGCCCACGTGTAGGTGGTCTCCATCGGGAAGGGGCCCTGCGCGGTGCGCATCACCAGGCGCAGACGGGGCTGCAGGTCGACGATCTCGTAGGTGTAGGCGAGCCTGCGGCCGAGGAAGCGGGCCTCGAACGCGAGTCGTGAGCCCACGGCCAGGGGAGGAGGCGTCTCCCACTCCACGCGCACGATGTTGGCGTACCACTCCGGGGCGTTGCCGGGGTCGATCGCGTAGTCCGCGACCTCCGCCAGCGTGCGCTTGACCACGGTCTCCGTCAGCACGTCTACGGGCATCGGATCCTCCTCGGGGCGCACGTTACTCGCGGGCGAACCAGCCAGTCACGCGCAGCGGCCATCGCCGACGACGCGCCGGTGGGGACGCGGTTCGCGCTGGGCTGTGTTAATACGATAAAGTCACTCCACTTACTACATTGAAGGGAGGCTGAGTCAGATGCCTGATCACCACCAGAGCGACCCCGGCGCCGAAGCGCGCACGGAGACGGGAGCCGTCGACGTGCACCAGCACCTGTGGCCCGACGAGCTCGTCGACCGGCTGCGGGCGCGCTCGCGGGTGCCGTACCTGCGCGGCTGGACGCTGTACACGCCCGGCGAACCGCCGTACGACGTGGAACCCACGGCCCATGACGTCGCGACCCGAATCGCGGCGAACCACGAGTCGGAGGTGCGTACGGCCTGCCTGAGCCTCTCTGCCCCGCTCGGGATCGAGCGTCTTCGGCGGCCTGAGGCGCAACCACTGATCGACGCCTGGCACCGCGGGGTGCGCGACCTGCCGGACCACTTCCGGGCCTGGGCCTCAGTCCACGGCGGCGACGTCGACATCGTCGCGCTGAACCGGTTGCTGGCAGAGGACCGCTTCGTGGGCCTGCAGCTTCCGGCCACCGACCTGCTCACCCCTCTGGCATGGGAGCAGGCAGCAGATCTCCTGCTCGCCGCCGAGCTCGCGGGCAAGCCGGTGTTCGTCCACCCCGGTCCGGGGCCGCGTCGCGACCCTTCGGGCACCCTGCCGGACTGGTGGGCACCCGTCGTCGGCTACACCGCGCAGCTGCAGGCAGCGTGGTGGGGCTGGAACGCGTTGGGGGGCCGCACGTTGTTCCCACGGTTGAAGTTGGTCTTCGCTGCCGGCGCCGGGCTGGCGCCCGTACTCGCTGAGCGGCACGCACTGCGCGGCGGAACTCGTACGACGATCGACCCGGACGTTTTCGTCGACACCTCCGGTACCGGCGAGCGTGCACTCGAGGCGGTCGTACGCGTGCTGGGCATTGACGCCCTCGTGCTCGGCAGCGACCGCCCGTACGGCGATCCGCTGCACGAGTTCCTCGGAGACGCGGCCACCCGCGCGGTGCGCGTGACCAACCCGCGCCGGCTGCTCGACCCGGATCCGACACGACGGGGAGGTGAGCAGCAATGGGCAGTGGCGAGCTGATGGTCCTCGACCCCACCGAGCCAGAGTCCACGGCGTCGGGGGTGCCGGCCGAGCGGGCCGCAGACCTGGCCTCCTACCCGGTCGACCACGCAGTCGCGGACCTTCCAGACCGCGACCTGACCCAGACCGAGCTCGAGGAGCTCGCTGCGGCCATCGCCCAGCAGCCGGATGCGTGGGTGCATCATGTGGGCTTCGGTGACGAGGAGAGGGTCTACGCCTCCCTGCATCGCGACGCCCATGTGGACGTCTGGTTGCTCTGCTGGACACCGGAGAACGACACCGGCTGGCACGACCATGACGTCTCCTCTGGCGCGGTCGCCGTCGTGTCCGGGGAGCTGGTCGAGAACAACCTCACCCTGGCCCACGGGTCGCGCGAGACTCGCGTCGGCGCGGGCCGCGTCTTCTCCTTCGGGCCGGACCACATCCACCGGCTCAACGGAGCCGTGCACGGCTCGGTCAGCGTGCACGCCTACAGCCCTCCGCTGTGGCGGATGGGGCAGTACGCCGTCAATGACGCCGGCGTCCTGCGTCGGGTCTCGCTCTCGTACGCCGACGAGCTGCGACCCATCGATTGAGGGCGTCCGGGGAGCGTGTCCCTCCGCCATTGCGCTCCCCGGACGGCCCTCGTCCTGAGCGTTAGCGTTCTCCCATGCGCGCGCACCCTTTCGGGGAGTCATCCCGTGGCCCGGTGCAGGTGCTGAGCATCGGGTCCGAACCAGGGCCGGTCATCGAGGTGCTCGATCTCGGCGCCACCGTGCACCGGCTGTGGGTGACCGGCGGTGACGGCGTACGACGCAACGTCGTGCTCGGGCATGCGACTGCGGAGGAGTACCTCGACTCCGTCGACTACGTCGGAGGCACGATCGGCCGCTTTGCGAACCGGATCAAGGACGGCCGGTTCACCCTGGACGGGCGGATCGTCCAGCTCGCGACGAACGAGCGCGGCAACTCTTTGCACGGCGGCCCGGAGGGCTTCGACCGTCAGGTCTGGGAGGTGACCCACCTCAGCGCGGACCAGCTGACCCTGAAACTCCAGAGCCCTGACGGTGACCAGGGTTTTCCCGGCCACGTCACCGCGATGGCAGCCTTCGAGGTCACCGAGGACTCGGTCCGAGTGCTGCTCGGAGCCATCACCGACGCCCCCACCGTCGTGAGCCTGACCAGCCACGCCTACTTCAACCTCGACGGCGACGGGTCTGGTCCGGTGGATGATCAGCTGCTCTGCGTGCGTGCCGCGGAGTACCTGCCCACCGACACCAGCGGGATCCCGCTCACCCCGGCACCGGTCGAGGGGACTGCGTTCGACCTGCGTGCGCCCACTCGCCTGGGTCCGCGGATCGCGGAGTCCGGCGGCTTCGACCACAGCCTCACGCTCGAGGGCTCCGGCTGGCGCCTCGCGGCAACGCTCGACTCCCCGGTGACGCGCACCCGGCTGGAGCTGTCCACCGACCAGCCCGGGTTGCAGGTCTACACAGGCGGCGGGCTCGACGGATCGCGGCGCTCGACGACGGGGCGGCCCTACGCCAAGGGCGACGGACTCGCGCTGGAGCCACAGCTCTTCCCCGACACCCCGAACCGCCCGGAGTTCGGCTCGGCTGTACTGCGTCCGGAGGACGCCTACTATGCCCGCCTCGAGTGGCGGTTCGTCCCGCTCGGCGAGCCGTACGTGGACTGAGCCTGTGGGCGGGCCCGTCAGCGGGCCTGTCAGAGTTGGGCGGGAGCACGAGCTCCCCGCAGAGGAGGAATCGTCGATGGAGCAGCGTCTTCTGGGTCGGACCGGGCGGTCCGTCTCCGTCGTGGGTCTGGGCACCTGGCAGCTGGGCGCCGACTGGGGCAACGTCAGCGAGCAAGACGCACGTGCGGTCCTCGAGACGGCGGCCGAGCAGGGCGTGACGTTCTATGACACCGCCGACGTCTACGGCGACGGACGTAGCGAGCAGATCGTCGGCGGGTTCGCCGCCGCGCACCCGGACGCCGGCTTCACCGTGGCCACCAAGATGGGACGTCGCAAGGAGCAGGCACCCGAGAACTACTCGCCCGAGAACTTCCGAGCCTGGATCGACCGCTCTCGGTCGAACCTCGCTGTCGACCGCCTCGACCTGGTGCAGCTGCACTGCCCGCCCAGTGCCGTGATCGAGGACGACGCCACCTACGACGCGCTCGACGCCCTGGTCGAGGACGGTGCCATCGCGGCGTACGGCGTCAGCGTCGAGACCTGCGACCAGGCCCTGTCCGCCATCGCGCGGCCTCACGTCGCCACGGTGCAGATCATCCTGAACGCGCTGCGCCTCAAGCCCCTCGAGCGGGTGCTCCCCGCGGCCGAGGCGGCAGGGGTCGGCATCATCGCGCGGGTTCCGCTCGCGTCCGGCCTGCTCTCGGGCAAGTACGACGAGAGCACCACCTTCGCCGAGAACGACCACCGCAACTACAACCGCGACGGCAGTTCATTCGACGTCGGGGAGACGTTCTCCGGGGTGCCGTACGAGGTCGGCCTGCAGGCCGCAGCGGACTTCACCCGGCTGGTCAGCGGTTCCTCACCCGGCAGCCTGACCCCGTCGCAGGCCGCCATCGCCTGGGCTTGGCAGCAGGCGGGCGTGAGCACCGTGATCCCCGGCGCCCGAAGCGAGAAGCAGGCCAGATCCAACGCAGCCGCCGGCGAGGCCCGCAACCTCGGCGTGGAGTTCATCGAGGGCGTGCAGCGCATCTACGACGAGCGGGTTCGCGAGCTCGTCCACGACCGCTGGTGACGGTCGGGTGGCAGCTGCCGAGATGATGACGGCCGACATGATGGATGGGTGAGTGACCGGCGTCCGTGGCTGACCCGCAACCTCAAGATCGTCTCGGCGGTCTCGTTGCTGCAGGACGCGGCGTCCGAGCTGCTCTACCCGTTGCTGCCGATCCTGCTGACCACGGTGCTCGGCGCCCCGGCTGCGGTGGTGGGCGCAGTCGAGGGGATCGCGGAGGGTGTCGCCGCCGGCACGAAGGTGGTCGCCGGCCGGCTCTCCGACCGGTGGCGGAAGGTTCCGCTGGTGGGGCTCGGCTACGGGCTCGCCGCTGTGGGGAAGGTGCTGGTCGCAGCCGCGACGGTGTGGCCGGTCGTCCTGCTCGGCCGCAGTGTCGACCGCCTGGGCAAGGGCATCCGCGGAGCACCGCGCGACGCCCTGCTCGTCGTCGGCATTCCTCCACAGCAGCGCGGCCGGGCGTTCGGTTTCCATCGCGCAGCGGACACTGCGGGGGCGGTGATCGGGCCGTTGATCGCGCTGGTCGGCTACGAGCTGCTCAACCACCAGCTCCGCCCGCTGCTGTGGGTAGCGGTCGTGCCCGCCGTACTGAGCACTGCCCTGGTGTTCGTGCTGCGGGAGCCTGCGCGTGCCGACGTGCGGTCCGTTGCCACACCACGTCCGCCGGAAGCGACGGCACCGCTGGGCCGCGACTTCTGGCGCGTGGTCGGCGTCCTCGGTGTGTTCAGCCTGGTCAACTTCCCCGACGCGCTGCTGCTGCTCCGGCTGCACGAGATCGGGTTCTCGGTCGTTGAGGTGATCCTGGCGTACGTCGCCTACAACCTCGTCTACACCGTGCTCAGCTACCCGGCCGGGGTCGTCGCAGACCGGCTCAGCGCACAGCAGGTCGTCGCGGCGGGCTTGCTCGTCTTCGCGGTCGTGTACGCCGGGCTCGGGCTCACCACCGACCACCTCGCGGCCTGGCTACTGATGGCCGGGTACGGCGCCTACACCGGGCTCACCGACGGGGTCGGGAAGGCGTGGGTCTCTGGCCTGCTGCCGACTGGGTCGCAGGGAACCGGACAGGGCATCTTCCAGGGGGTCCTCGGCGGCGGCATCCTGGTCGCCGGGGTGTGGGCGGGTCTGGCGTGGGGAGGCGACGGGCAGCTGCCCCTTGTGGTCGCGGGTTCGGTGGCCGGACTGGTCGGGGCTGGCCTGCTCGTCGTACGGATGCCTGCGGCACAATCACGAGCGTGACCCCGAAGTCGAGATGGTTCGAGTCCCCGGCGGATGCCGAGAAGCAGTTGGCCGCGGTGGGGTACCTCTCCGACACGGCCACCGCCACCACGACCTATCTCGCCGGAGCACTGGAGAAGCCGCTGCTGGTCGAGGGTCCGGCTGGCGTGGGCAAGACCGAGCTCGCCAAGGCGATATCCCGCGCGACCGGGGCGGAGCTGGTGCGACTGCAGTGTTACGAGGGCCTCGACGAGGCGCGCGCGCTCTACGAGTGGAACTACAAGAAGCAGCTCCTCCGCATACAAGCTGCCGGCGACCAGTCCTGGGACGAGACGCACGACGACATCTTCACCGACGAGTTCCTGCTGACCCGGCCCCTGCTGACCGCGATCCGCCGCGAGGAGCCGACCGTGCTGCTCATCGACGAGGTCGACAAGACCGACGTCGAGGTGGAGGGCCTGCTGCTCGAGATCCTCAGCGACTTCCAGGTCACCATCCCCGAGATGGGCACGATCGCCGCCGTACGCCGGCCACTCGTCGTACTCACCTCCAACGCCACGCGTGAGCTGTCCGAGGCCATCAAGCGCCGCTGCCTGTTCCTGCACATCGACTACCCCGACGCCGAGCGGGAGCGGGAGATCGTCGTCTCCCAGGTGCCGGAGGTGGAGAACGACCTCGCCGGCCAGATCGTCGAGGTGGTGGGCAAGCTGCGCGGCATGGAGCTTCGGAAGGCCCCGTCCATCGCGGAGACCATCGACTGGGCGCGCACCCTGGTGGCGCTGGGCACCGGCACCCTGGACCCGGCGGCCATCGACCGGACGCTGGGCGTCGTACTCAAGCACGCGAGCGACCACGACCGTGCCGTCCGCGAGCTGAGGCTGCGGGTCTCGACGGGGCCCGACCACAAGCCATGAGCTTGCTCGACCGGCACATCGGGTTCGTCGAAGCCTTGCGCGACGCCGGACTGCCGGTCTCGCTCGCCGAGGGTCTCGACGCGATCCACGCGATCGACGCGCTCGGCCTCGACCGGCGCGAGACCCTGCGGGCGGCGTACGCCGCGACGCTGGTCAAGCGGCAGAACCACCGGCCCGGCTTCGACCAGGTCTTCGACCTCTACTTCCCGTTGCTCGTCGGCGACGGACACTCCCAAGACCGGATAGTCCCGAACGAACAGCACCTCGAAGGCGCCCCGGGGGATGCCGATCGTTCGGGACTATCCGGTTTTGAGGATGGGCCCCAGGCACTCGCCGACTTCCGGGATGCGTTGACGACCGCGATGGCCATGGGTGACCCCGACGCGATGACGATGCTGTCACGGGAGGCGGTGCAACGCTTCGGGCTGATCCGGGGGCGCGGGCCGGGTGAGCAGCGGTGGTCGTCGTACAACGTGATGAACCGGGTCTCTCCCGACGAGCTCGTCGAGCAGGCGCTGCGGGGAATGGGCGTGGACACCGGTGACGACCCTGCGCTGCGACGGCTGGTGGAGGCGCAGGTGCGGGAGTTCGAGCGCCGCGTGGATGAGGAGGTACGCCGGCGCGCAGCCGAGGTCCGCGGTCCCCAGCACGTGGCGCGGCACACCATCCGGCCGGCCATCGAGCAGGTCGACTTCACCTCGGCACGCAAGGCCGAGCTCGAGCTGATGCGCCGTGAGATCCAGCCGCTGGCCCGTCGGCTGGCCACCCGGCTCAGCCGGGAGCACCATTCACGTTCGCGTGGCCCGCTCGACTTCCGGCGTACGGTCCGCGCCTCGATGTCCAGTGGTGGGGTCCCGATGGAGACACGGCACAAGCCCCGGCGCCCGGGACGCGCCGACCTGGTGGTGCTCTGTGATGTCAGCGGTTCGGTGGCCAACTTCGCGAGCTTCACACTGATGCTGGTCTTCGCGCTGCGTGAGCAGTTCAACCGGGTGCGCGCCTTCACGTTCGTGGACGAGATCCACGAGGTCACCGACCGCTTCACCGCGGGTGCCGATCCGGCGCAGACGATGAGCGAGCTGGCCGCGGGCGCCCGCTACGCAACGCTGTGGGGACGCACCAACTACGGCAGGGCGTTCACCCGGTTCGCGGACCTGCACCCCGATGCGCTCACCCCGAAGACCAACCTGCTCGTGCTGGGCGACGCCCGCTCCAACCACACGGACCTCGCGTTGCCCGTCGTGAAGGACCTCGTGTACGCCGCCCGCCACAGCTGGTGGCTGAACCCGGAACACTCCCGCAACTGGAACACGGGCGACTCGGCGGCCCGGGAGTACGGCGCGCTGGTTCCGATGGTCGAGTGCCGAAACCTCACCCAGCTCGGGGAGTTCGTGCACGATCTGGCCTGACGAGCTTCCCGGACGCAACCTCCTGGGATGGCCCACTCGGGCATGCGAACCAGGTCAGGCGGTCTGCTCGCCCTCGCCATCGCGGGCGTGCTGATGATCGCAAGCTGCGGTGCCGAGGAACAAGCCATCGTTGCCGGCGACGATCGCCGGGCCAGGGTCGACCGCGCGCAGCCCAACGCGTCGGCGGGCACTGTCCGCGTGGTTGCGGCCGGTGACATCGCCTGCAAGCCGCGTTCCAGGGTGCGCCCGAGGAGGTGTCGTCACGCCGCCACGGCCAAGGTCGCTGTGCGGATGAGTCCCCACGTGGTTCTTCCCCTGGGCGACACGCAGTACGAGCGGGGCACCCTCCGGCAGTACCGCCGCTCCTATGCCCGCACGTGGGGCAAGCTGCTCTCCCGGACACGCCCGACCATTGGCAACCACGAGTACGAAAACCCCGGGGCACGCGGCTACTTCACGTACTTCCGGGGCCGACAGCCCGGTCCCCCCGGCTACTACCGCACGACGGCTGGGAGCTGGGTGTTCTACCACCTCAACAGCAACTGCACCTTCGTCAACTGCCGCACCCAGGCGACGTGGCTCGACCAGCAGATGACCGCGAGGCCAGCGCGCTGCACTCTGGTGACGATCCACCACCCGCGGTTCTCCTCCGGAAGCTATGGGAACCAGGCCTTCGTCAAGCCCTTGTGGGACGTCGCCTACGAGCAGCACAACGATCTCGTGCTCTCCGGCCACGAGCACCTGTACGAGCGGTTCCAGCCGATGGACGGGGCGGGACGCATCGAGCCGTCGCGCGGCATGCAGAGCTTCATCGTCGGCACCGGCGGCAAAGACCTGTACCCCTACGGCACCCGCAAGGCCGGGTCGGTGTATCTCCAGAACCGCCTCTTCGGCGTGCTCGTGGTCAATCTGCACGCCGGCTGGTACTCCTGGGCCTTCAAGGAGGTCACCGGCCGGATCCTCGATCGCGGCTCGCGCAGCTGCATCTAGCGAAGCTGCAGGCGACCGCAGCGGGCGTGGGGGTGTTCGTGCGCGGGCGCATCGTGGCCCGGTAGAGTTGACGATTCCCATTCGCACGTTTCCCACGGAGGAATCGGTTGAGCAGTGACGTGGCCGCGCGCGAGGTTGCGCGCGAGCAGGAGTACGTCGACACCGTCTACACCCAGCTCGACAAGGCCGCCCTGTCCGCGCAGGAACTGGCCAAGGAGGGTCTCGCGCGCGGCCGCATCGGCAACGAGGGCGGCCTCGTCGAGCGCGACGCGATGGTGTTCCAGGCAGCCCGGCGGATGGCGACCCTCGACGCTGCCCACGAGGGGCTTGTCTTCGGACGCCTCGACATGGGCGCGCAGGTGAGCTCGATCCCGCGCTACATCGGCCGTATCGGACTGCGCGACGAGAACTACGACGTGCTGCTGATCGACTGGCGCGCACCGGCAGCGGCCGTGTTCTACCAGGCCACGCTGGCGGACCCGCAGGGCGTCGTACGCCGCCGGATCCTGCGCAGCAAGGGCGTGCACGTGCTCGGAGTCGAGGACGACCTGCTCGATCCGGAGGACCCCGCGGCCGAGACGCTGCCCGTCGTGGGAGAGGGTGCGCTGCTGGCGCAGCTGTCGCGCGCCCGGGACCGCTCGATGCACACCATCGTCGCGACCATCCAGGCCGAGCAGGACCGCGCGATCCGGGCGCCCAACAAGGGCGTCGTGTCGATCACCGGTGGTCCCGGCACGGGGAAGACCGTGGTCGCGCTGCACCGCGCGGCGTACCTCCTCTACGCCGACCGCCGGCGCTACGAGCGCGGTGGCGTTCTCGTGGTCGGTCCGTCGGGGGTGTTCATGCGATACATCGAGCGCGTGCTGCCCTCCCTCGGCGAGACGGCCGTCGCCCTGCGTTCGCTGGGTGAGGTCGTCGACGGCGTCCGCGCCAGCCGACGTGACGAGCCTGCGGTCGCGGAGGTGAAGGGCTCGGCTGCGATGGCCGAGGTGCTTCGGCGTACGGCGCGACAGGCCGCGCCCGACGCACCCAGCGAGTTCCGCATCTTCTACCGCGACGACGTGATCACGTTGGGCCCGCGCGAGCTGGGCGCGCTGCGGCGACAGCTGCTGACGATGGGAATGCGCAACCGCTCCACGATCCGGGTCGCTTCCACGCTCATCGACGCAATGTGGCGCCAGGTCCGCAGCGAGCGCGGCCGCGAGCGCACCAAGGAGGAGTTCTCCCAGGAGATCCGCACCGACGACACCTTCCTCGAGTTCGCCGCCGCGTGGTGGCCAGTGCTGGACGCCGCGACGGTGCTGGGCTGGCTGCGCGATCCCGACCTGCTCGCCCGGGTGAGCGAGGGTGTGCTCGACGACGAGTCGGTCCGGCTGCTCCACAAGTCGTGGGGCCCACACGAGGACAGCCCGCACGGAGACAGCAGAGGGCTCTCGGTCGATGACGTAGCGCTGCTGGACGAGCTGCGCTACCTGCTCGGTGACCCGCCGATCGTGAACACCGGTTCGGTGGACGATGAGTACCTCGGTGCCGAGGACGCCTCGTTGCACGAGGTGTTCACCGCCTCCGACCGGGAGTACGCCGGCCCCGGGGGCTGGACGCCGCCGACCAACCGGGTCGAGGACGATGCGTTCGCCCACGTGCTCGTCGACGAGGCACAGGACCTCACCCCGATGCAGTGGCGGATGGTCGGGCGCCGTGGACGCGGCGCGACCTGGACGATCGTCGGCGACCTGGCCCAGTCGTCGTGGCCGGTCCCGGAGGAGTCCGCACTGGCCCGCGCCAAGGCTCTGGGTGACAAGCCGCGGCACGACTTCCACCTCTCGACCAACTACCGCAACTCCGCCGAGATCTACGAGTTCGCTGCGGAGTACGCCGGACGGGCCGGTCTGGATGCCGACCTGCCCGACGCAGTGCGCACGACCGGGGTGCAGCCGGCTGAGCTGCGGGTCGACGATCTCGAGTCGGCTGTGCACGAGCACCTGTCCGACCTCGCTGCTTCGCTGCAGGGCACGATCGGGATCGTGGTGCCGACCGCGCGCCACGGTGAGATTACCCGCTGGGTCCAGTCGTGGCCCGAGCACGCCGACGAGACCGGTGGCCCCGAGTCCCGGATCGTCGTACTCACCGGGCTGGACACCAAGGGCCTCGAGTTCGACGGGATCGTCGTGGTGCAGCCGCACGAGATCGAGGCCGAGGCGCCGACCGGCAAGTCCACCCTCTATGTCGTCTACACCCGCGCCACGCAGCGCATGGTCACCCTGACCTCCACGGGCACCGCCTAGTGACTCGCTACCGATGCTGATCCATCCCTGGGACGAGGCGACCCGCGCGGAGTGGCAGGGGGTTCTCTCCAGCGCCGACTTCGGGCAGCTGGTCACCGCCGGGCACGTCGACGGCTTCCCGGTCGTCGTACCCACCCATTTCCTGTACGACGGCGACTCCACCGTGCTGCTCCACCTCGCCCGACCCAACCCGGTCTGGCACGCGCTGGCGGCTGATCCGCACGTCGTACTCGCGCTCACCGGCGACTATGCCTACGTCGAGGCGGAGTGGAACGCCAACCCCGGCACCGACCCGGCGTACGGCGTGCCCACGTCGTACTACACCGCCGTTCAGCTGCTGTGTCGAGCCGAGGTCGTCGACGACCCGGACGAGAAGGCAAGCATCCTGGCCAGGCAGCTCGCTCACTTCGAGCCGGACGACTCCGAGCGCATCACACCGAGCACGGCCAACGAGAGTGACCGCCGGCAGCTCCCCGGCATCCGCGGCATTCGACTGCACCTGGAGGGGGTGCGGGCCAAGATGAAGTACGGCGGCAACAAGACCGCCGAGCACCGCCGCGAGATCGCCGACCACCTCGCCGAGCGGGACGGCCCGCTGGACTCCGCCGCACGGGAGCACCTGCTGCGACGGCTGGACGACTGATCTGCCCGCCGAACCGCACAATTGTTGGACTTGGACGTCGAGATCGCCGCTCTCGACGTCGTGGCCCAACAATTGTGTGACTGGCTCGTTCAGCGATGTCCGAATCCCACAAATGTTGGGGCGGGACGTCCAGATCCCCATTTCCAGCGTTCTGTTCCAACATTTGTGGGGTTTGGGCGTCCACCCGGCACCCCCCAGACACCTAGTAGCGTTCCGGACATGCCTGATGACCTGTCCGCCAGCGCCGCCCTCGAGGAGCTGCTGGGACATGAGGCATGGGCCGTGATCCGGCTGCGGGAGAGCCCGACGGCGACGTTGGTGGGCGGATCGCTGGACCGGCTGGAGAAGCTCGCGGACATCCCTCTCGAGAACGGAGCCCCCGAGCCGGGTCGGCGCTTCGACCGGCTCGTCGCCGTACCGTTTCGACAGGTGAGCGAGCGCGGGTTCGTGGCGCATGACGACGGTACGCCGCTCGCAGTCGTGACCATCGAGACCGAGCGCGAGGTGCCGCTCGACGAGCTGATCGAGTCGCTCCCCGACGAAGAGGTCGCCTTCGAGGACGAGGGCGGCTTCGACACCTCGGACGAGGACTACGCAAGCGTCGTCGAAAGGATCATCCGCGACGAGATCGGCAACGGCGAGGGCGCGAACCTCGTGGTCGGCCGGCACTACCGCGCGCAGCTGCGTGAGTGGAAGGCAGCGACGGCCCTGACGGTGCTCCGCCGGCTGCTGACCAGTGAACGCGGCGCCTACTGGACCTACTGCTTCTGGACCGGCGACCGGTTCCTGATCGGCGCCTCGCCCGAGCGGCACGTGAGCGTGCACGGCGGGCACGTGCGGATGAACCCCATCTCCGGGACCTTCCGGCTGCGCGGGCTGGAGCCGTCCGAGCGCAAGGCCAGGCTGCTGGACTTCCTCGCCGACGAGAAGGAGATCTTCGAGCTCTTCATGGTGGTCGACGAGGAGCTGAAGATGATGTGCGACATCTGCCACGAGGGTGGCCAGGTGCTCGGACCTTTCCTCAAGCCGATGACCCACCTGGTGCACACCGAGTACCTCCTCGCCGGGCGCACCCGGGCCGACGTGCGCGACGTGCTGCGGGACACGATGTTCGCGGCCACCGTCACCGGTGCCCCGGTGGAGAACGCGTGCCGGCTGATCCACGAGTACGAGTCGGAGGGCCGCGGCTACTACGCCGGCGCCCTCGCCCTGATCGGGCGCGACGAGGACGGCGCCCCGACCGCGGACTCGCCGATCGTGATCCGCACGGCCGATGTGAGCCCTGACGGAGCGATGAAGGTGACTGCCGGGGCCACCCTGGTGCGTGACTCCGTGCCGGCGTACGAGGTGGCCGAGACCCAGGCCAAGGCCGGCGGCATCCTCTCGGCGTTCGGACTGGTCCCGGGCGCGAGCGGTGCACCCTCGGACATCGCCGACCTCACCCAGGACGAGGACGTCCTGATCGCACTGAACTCCCGCAACCGCCGGCTCGCGAAGTTCTGGCTCACCGACCAGGAAGGTGCCCCACCCGCGCCGTCCCTGGCGGGCAGGACCATCGCGATCCTGCACGGCGAGGACGACTTCGTGAACATGCTCGCCCACGTCTTCTCGGTGCTGGGCATGGGCTCCCGCGTGGTCCGGCACGAGGCCCTGCTCACGGGAGGAGGGCTGGACGGGACGTTCGACGACGTGGACCTGGTCGTCGTCGGCCCCGGGCCCGGTGACCCGCGCGACCACGCCCACCCGAAGATCGCCGCCTATCGCATGGCGATCGACGCCCTTCTCGCTTCAGACAAGCCGTTCCTGGCGGTCTGCCTGGGCCACCAGGTCCTGTGCGACCGGCTCGGGATCGCCCTGGACTACAAGGACATCGTCTTCCAGGGCACCCAGTCCTCGGTCGACATCGACGGCCGGCAGGAGCGCGTCGGCTTCTACAACACCTTCGTCGCGCGCCTCGGCGAGGGCGACCTCCCGGACGGCATCAGGGCCGAGTCGGACCCGGCCACGGGCGACATCCACCTGGTCGCGGGTCCGACCTTCCGAGGAGTGCAGTTCCACGCCGAGTCGATCCTCACCGAGAACGGGTTCGCCCTGCTGCGCCAGCTGCTGCTGGAACTAATCGGGTGACGAGCCCGTGAGCTCGCGGGTGCTCGTGGTCGACCACTACGACTCCTACACGTGGAACCTCGTGCACTTGATCGCCTCCGTGACCGGGGAGCTGCCGGACGTCTTCGAGCACGACGAGCCGGACGTCCTCGAGCGGGCACGCAGCTACTCGCACCTGGTCCTCTCACCCGGGCCCGGTCATCCGGAGAACAACGCCGACTTCGCCCTGGGCGGCGCCGTGTTCACCCTCGGGGTGCCAGTGCTCGGTGTCTGTCTCGGCATGCAGGCCCTCGTCACGGCGTACGGCGGAACGGTGGCCCGCGTCGAGCCCGCCCACGGTGACGTCGCCTCGGTGACCCACGAAGGGGCCGGTGTGCTGAGCGGTGTCCCCTCGCCGTTCGAAGCCGTGCGCTACCACTCCCTCGCGGCGGTGCGCATCCCCGACTCGCTCGAGGTGACTGCGATGACGGGCGACGTGGTGATGGCCGTGCGGCACCGGGCACTCCCACTGGAGGGTGTCCAGTTCCATCCCGAGTCGATCCTGTCGCGACACGGCGAGGCGATCGTCCGGACGTTCCTCGACATGAGGCCGGCCAGCCATGGCTGAGCAGGTGGTCGAGGCGGTGCGACGCGGTTTCGCCTGTAGCGACAGGGTGTTCTGGCTCGACGGAGGCGGATCCCGTGACTGGTCGGGACGTCGGTCGCTGGTCGGCGTACTCGATGATGACGACGTCTCCCTGAGCTTTGACGCCGGTCTTCGGCAGGTGACCCGACACCAGGGAGGCCGCGCCGAAGTCGTCGGCACGGACCTCTTCGCTGTGCTCGAGGACGAGATCGCCCCAGACGTCGGGGACCCGGATGTGCACTGGGTGGGTTGCTTCGGCTACGCCGCGCGTCCCGACCTGCCTGCGCGACCCTGGGGCCGCGGGCCCGACGGGATCTGGATGCGCTCGCGGGACATCCGCTTCTTCGACCACGGTCGAGTGCCTGAGCACGCGCCCGGGCGCGTCGAGGGGCACACGACGCGCACGCCTGACTGGTACGCCGAGGGCTTCGCGTACGTGCAGGAGCAGCTGCACGCAGGCAACTCCTACGAGGTCAACCTGACCTATCGCGAGGAGCTCGGGGCTGCCACCGACCCGCTGGACACCTACCTGCGGCTTCGGGCGAGCAACCCCGCGCCGTACGCCGGACTCCTGAGCCACCTGGGCACGCACCTGCTGAGCAGCTCGCCCGAGCGCTACGCCACCATCGACCGGCGGCGGTGGCTGGAGACCAAGCCGATCAAGGGCACCACCCGGCGGGGAGCGGACGAGCGCGACGACCAGCGCCTGCGGGAGGAGCTCGCCCGCGACCCGAAGTACCGTGCCGAGAACCTGATGATCGTCGACCTGCTGCGCAACGACCTGTCGATGGTGTGCGAGGTCGGGACGGTGCAGGTGCCCAGCCTGATGGCGGTGGAGTCCTACCCGAGCGTGCACCAGCTGGTGTCGACGGTGCGGGGCCGGCTGCGTGACGACGTGTCGACGCTGGGCGCACTCCGGGCTCTGTTCCCGGCCGGGTCGATGACGGGTGCCCCGAAGCTGCGCACGATGGCGGTCATCGACGACGTGGAGGCGACGCCGAGAGGCCTCTACGCAGGGGCCTTCGGGTGGATCTGCGCCGATGGCCGCGCGGACCTCGGCGTGGTCATCCGGTCGTTGTACGGCGCTCCTGACGGCAGCTGGTCGATCGGCACCGGAGGCGGGATCACGGTGCAGTCGGACGTGGACGAGGAGTGGGCGGAGACTCTCTGGAAGGCCGAGCGACTGCGCGCGGCAGCCGCCGTACTTCCGGACAGTCCCTGACCTTCTGGCCCCCCGAGGCAGACATCCAGCGGCCAGAAGGTCAGGGAGTATCCAGCCCGGTGATCAGGTGGTCTTCTTGGCGCTTGAGAACCACGGGTGGTGCAGGTCGAGATACTTCACGTCCTCCATTGCGGACATCTCATCCTGGTACTGCTGCTGGATGTCGCTGGGCAGCTCCTTCTGCTCGCCCTCGCGGGCCTCCTCCTCGCTGCGGAAGCAGACGGTCTGGGTGAACCAGCCGTCGGGCTCCATGGCGATGGTGCCGCCGATGATCTCCGGCCGCGCCTCCTGCAGCGCGTCCATCGGCTGCTCCATGAAGTGGCGGTACTTCTCGGGGTCGGAGATGCGACCCTGGATGATCTGCACGAAGCCGGCGTCGTCGGAACCACCGCCGAGGAACAACATCGCGTTGTCGCAGTCGTGGAAGGTCACCTCGCCGTCGAAGCAGGCCGCCATCTTCTCCCACCACTCACCCTGCTCGGGGCGGGCGGAGTTCTTCGCTGCAGCCTCACGTGACTCGAAACGCACGACGCCGATGAACTCGCCGTCGTCGGTGACACCGTAGGTCGCGCCGAGCCATCCTTCGGCCGACGCACCCAGCGTCTCCCGCCATTCGTCGTTCAACTGGTGGACCCGGTCGGCGTCGCGGCACTTGCCTTGAATGATCTGGATGAACATCGTGACTCCCTCTCCCGAGAGGCTGCCCCGCTCTGGAGCCGCACCTTTGAACGTACGCCGGTGTCAGGCGCATGTCACCGGCCCTCCGGCGAGCAGAATCGGCTGCTATTCGCGGCTTTCCGGGACACATCGCCTGATCCACTCATATCGTTGGTCACCACTGACCACTAAGGAGACCACGATGGCGATCAGCCAGCGCGTGGTCGCCATCGACGCGATCGACCTGGAGCCGCAAGGCCACGCTGGTCGGTCCACGTTGGTTCGCACCGCCTTGTTCGGGACCACCGCGTTCGTCGGTGCCGGCCTGCTGTTCGTGGTGCAGCCGCTGGTCGCGAAGCTGATCCTGCCGTCGTACGGCGGGTCCGCCACCGTGTGGAGCACGAGCTCACTGTTCTTCCAGGTACTGCTGCTCCTTGCGTACGCGTACGCACACTGGTCCACGTCCCGGCTCGGGGCGGCCTGGCAGCCGAAGGCGCATCTCGTCGTACTGCTCCTGCCGTTCGTTGCGCTGCCGCTGGCGATCCCCGCCGACGTTGCGCCGGCGGCGGACGCGTCACCCGTGCTGTGGCTGCTGCGGACGCTGTTCCTGGTGATCGGCCTGCCGTTCGCGGTGGTGGCGACCACCGGGCCGCTGCTCCAACGGTGGTACTCCTGGGGCGACCATCGTCGCTCCGATGACCCGTACTTCCTGTTCGCCGCCAGCAACCTCGGCAGCTTCGGCGGCCTGCTCGCCTACCCGCTGCTGATCGAGCCGAATCTCACGCTTGCGTCGCAGCGGGCGTGGTGGTCCGCAGGCTTCTTCGTGTTCGTCGTGCTCACTGCCACCTGTGCGTTGTCGGTACGCCGCCCCGCGAGGCCGGACCCGACGCAGGTCGGGCTCCCCGCTGTGCCGACGGCTCGTCGTACCAGCAGGCTCGGCAAGGCCAATGTGCTCACCTGGGCGGCGCTCGCCTTCCTTCCGTCCTCGCTGATGCTGGGCGTCACGGCGTACATCTCCACTGACGTCGCGGCCATCCCACTGCTGTGGGTCGTCCCCCTGGCGATCTACCTGGCGACTTTCGTGCTCGCGTTCGGCCGGACCTCGCGGATCCCGCCGCGGCGAGCCACGCAGGCGGCTGTCGCCGCCGCGTTCACGGTCGCCGTGACCTCGCTGGGGTCGATGAGCATGCCAGTCGTCCTGACGATCGGCATGAACCTCGTGATGCTCGCCCTGGTCGCGTACGCCGCCCATGCACGCCTTGCCGCCGAACGACCGCCCACCGAGCATCTGACCGGCTTCTACCTGGTGGTCGCCACCGGTGGTGCCCTCGGCGGGCTGCTCAACGGCCTCGTCGCCCCGATGGTCTTCGACAGGGTCCTCGAGTACTCCCTGGCCCTGATGGTGGTGCCGCTCCTGCTCGTCGGGATCCTGGGCGGCCGGGACAGCTGGTTGGCGCGCCAGGTCGACACCAACCGGGTCCGTGCCGTGGCCCTCTGCATCATGGTGGTGCTGTTGCCACTGGGTCTCCGGGTCGTCTTCGACGCCGCGGGATCCGAGCTGGTGCGTACCGTGCCGCTGATCGTGCTCGCGGTGGTCCTCGGCTGGTGGCTGGCTCACCTACCGAAGGCGATGGCCGTGGCCCTCGTGGTCTTCTTCGTGCTGGCCGCGATCGGTGAGACCCAGGGTGTCCTCGAGCGGAGCCGTACCTTCTTCGGCAGCTACACCGTGGTGGACCGAGGCGAAGCGAACGAGCTGGTGCACGGTACGACGACGCATGGGACGCAGTTCCGGGAACCGTCCCGGCGGGGCACGCCCACCACCTATTACTCGCGCGGCGGCCCGTTGGGTGACGTCTTCGCCGGGCCCGCTCGCAAGAACGTGGCGCTCGTCGGGCTCGGCACGGGCACGGTCGCGGCGTACGGACAGCAGGGCCAGCGGATGACGTTCTTCGAGATCGACCCCGAGGTCGTCAGGATCGCCCGGGACCAGAAGCTGTTCACCTACCTGGCGGACAGCGACGCCACGATTGAATCCGTCGTGGGCGACGGGCGGCTCGGTCTGGCGAAGGCCGCGAACGGATCGTTCGACATGATCGTCCTCGACGCGTTCAGCTCCGACGCGATCCCGGTGCACCTCCTGACCGAGGAGGCGATGCGTACCTACCTGGACCGGCTGACGCCCGGCGGTCTGCTCGTCGTACACATCAGCAACCGGGTCTTCGATCTCGAGCCCGTGCTCGCCAGCGCGGCGGAGCGGCTCGGGCTCTCTGCCGTGACTCGCCACGGTGACGGGGGCTCGAAGGGGTCCACTCCCAGCGACTGGGTCGCTCTCGGTGCGGACTCGTCCGATGTCGCACGTCTCGCCGCACTTCCGGGGTGGCGAGATCTCGGTCCTCGTCGGGTCCACTGGACCGACGACTACTCCTCGATCCTGTCGGTGCTGAAGTAGCCCCTGTCAGCTCGCGGTGTTGTTCTCGTCCGATCCCAGAGTGGCCCTCGTGGTCTCGGTCTTCCCGCCGCGCAGGTAGGTGACCTCGACCTGCTCGCCCGGCCGGTGCCCGCGGATCGTGGCCACGAGCGACTCCGAGCCGTCGATGACCTGGTCGCCGACCTTGGTGATCACGTCGCCGTTCTTGAGCCCGGCGTCCGCGGCGGCGCCACCGTCCTCGATGGACTGGAGCTGCGCACCCTGGGTGAGGGTGTCGCCGCTCACGTCGGAGACCGAGACGCCGAGGCGCGCGTGGGTGGGCTTGTCACCCTCGGTGATCTGGTTGACGATCGGCAGCACCTCGTCGATCGGGATCGCGAAGCCCAGCCCGATCGAACCACCGCTGGAGGCGGTGCGGATCGAGGAGTTGATGCCCACCACGCGGCCCGACATGTCGACCAGGGGTCCACCAGAGTTGCCGGGGTTGATGGCCGCGTCGGTCTGGATCGCCGGGTACGTCGAACTCAGGTCCCGGTCCTGGGGCTGCTGCTGCCCGAACGGATCCTGCGGAGTCTGCTCCTGCTCGGCCGACACCGAGACCGGGCGGTTGAGGGCGCTGACGATGCCGGAGGTGACTGTCGCGTTGAGCCCGAACGGCGACCCGACCGCGACCACTGCCTGGCCCACCTTGATGCTTCCCGACTTGCCGAGCGAAGCGGGGACGAGGTCTGCGCTTGCCTCGACCTTGATCACCGCGACGTCGGTCAGCGGGTCGGTTCCGACGACGGTCGCCTTCTTGGAGGTGCCGTCGTTGAAGCTCACCGAGATCGACCCGTTGTCGCCTGCACCGGAGACCACGTGGTTGTTGGTGAGGATGTTGCCTTCCTTGCTCAGCACGATGCCGGAGCCGGACCCCGCACCCGACTCGCCCCTGACATTGACCTTCACCACGGACGGGAGTACGGCGTTGGCGACCTTCTCGACCGTTCCGTCCTCGACGAGGGCGGTCTTCGTGGCCTGGAACTCACCCGACGTGTCGGAAACGCCGGTGCCGGCGGGCTCATCGACGAACTCGCGGTAGGCAGCAGAGCCGCCGACCCCAGCGGCACCACCGAGGACGAGGGCCGCGACCAGCACTCCGGCGGTGAGTCCGCGGCTGCGCTGGGCGATCGGGGGCTGCGCGGGGGCGGCGGACCCGTAGAACGGGCCGATGACGGGAGGCGGCGCGGCCGGGTCCGGCTGGTACGGCGGCAGCTGGCGGGTGTGCTCGTCGCCAGATGGGCTATGGGTGGCGGGTTCGCCAGAAGAATTGCCAGGCAGAATTGCCGGGGGAATCGCCGGAGGGGGCGTGCGGGTAACGGGGCTGATCGTCCATGGCACCAGTCTCGACAATGATCCTGAGAGCGCCCTTTGTATCCGCTACGAGCGCGCCAAAACCTCGGGCGGGGCCATGGTTCCGGGGACGTGGAACCAGAACGCGGCGCCGCCCTCTGGCCGGTTGCCGGGTCGCACATTGCCGCCGTGCCGGTCCGCGACGGCCTTCACGATGGACAGGCCGAGTCCGGACCCGGGCATGCCGCGAGACTCCCTCGAGCGGTAGAAGCGGTCGAAGACGTGCGGCAGGTCCTGCGCGGAGATGCCGGGGCCCTGGTCGGCCACCATCACCGTCCCCTGGGTCAGCTCCACCGTGACCTGGCCGCCCTCGGGGCTCCACTTGGCGGCGTTGTCCAGCAGGTTGGTGATCGCCCGCTCGAGCGCGGCCGAGTCCCCGGTCACCCACCACGGCTCCGTGCGTACGACGAAGTCGACCGTCGAAGCGCGCCTGCGCACCCGCGTGACCGCCTGCCCCACCACGGCGGCCAGCTCGACCACCTCGACCGCCGGCGCAGCCGACGGATCCTCGCGGGCCAGCTCCACCAGGTCGCCGATCAGCGTGGTCATCTCCGAGATCTGGCCGCGGACGTCTGCGAGCAGCTCCTTGCGTGACTGCGCCGACAGCTTCGCGGAGGTGTCTGCCTGGGCCAGCAGGTCGAGGTTGGTGCGCAGGGACGTCAGCGGCGTACGCAGCTCGTGGCCAGCGTCGGCGACCAGCTGCCGCTGCCTGGCCTGAGAGGCGGAGAGGGCGGTGAGCATGGCATTGAACGCCACCGCGAGTCGTGCGACCTCGTCACGACCTTCGACAGGGATCGGGTCCAGTCTCTCGGTGCGTGCGATCTTCTCGACGGCGGTGGTGAGCCGGCGTACGGGCCGAAGCCCGTTGTGCGCCACACCCCATCCCGCCAGCCCGGCGCTGATCATCCCGGCGAGACCGAAGAGCAGCATCACCAGGCCGAGACGGTCGAGCATCTGGTCGTTGGCCGCGAGTGACTGGGCGAGGATCAGAGCCCGCCCCTCCTCGGCACGGACTGCGACCACCCGGTAGCGCTCGCCGTCCATCAAGACGGTGCGTGCCGACCACTCCCGGTCGCCGAGCGCTACCTGCCACTCCGGCGTCCCGATCTGTCCAGCAGAACCGCCGGTGACGCCTCGGACCGTGCCGTTGTTCGCGTCCAGGAAGATGATGCGCACGTCTGCGGCACCCAGTGCCCAAGGCGGGATCTTCTCGCGGGAGAGCGCGTCGAGAGTGTCGACTCGTGCGGCCTGCGCCGCGCGGGTGTGCAGTGACTCGTCAAGGCTGCTCATGCTCTGCATCCGCACGGTGGCGAAGGCCGCGAACGCGACTCCGGTCACGGCGATGCCCACGGCCATCGTGGTGAGCAGGGTGACGCGGCTGGCCAGCGAGCGCCGGTAGTAGATCGGACCCCAGGAGACTCGTGGGCCCACTACTGACCCTCGCGGAGCACGTAGCCGACCCCGCGAACTGTGTGGATCAGGCGGGGTTCCTCGGCGGCTTCGGTCTTGCGGCGCAGGTAGCCCACGTAGACCTCGAGGCTGTTGGCGGTCGTGGGGAAGTCGAAGCCCCAGACCTCTTCGAGGATGAACGAGCGCTCCAGGACACGGCGCGGCCGGCGCAGGAAGAGCTCCAGCAGGTTGAACTCCGTGCGCGTGAGCTCGATCAGCCGCTCGCCGCGGCGTACCTCACGCGAGGCGAGGTCCATGCTCATGTCGGCGAAGGCCAGGTGCTCCTCGGGGTCCCCGGGACCCGGAGTCGCGCGACGCAAGAGCGCGCGCAGTCGGGCCAGCAGCTCCTCGAGCGCGAACGGCTTGGTGAGGTAGTCGTCTGCGCCCGCGTCGAGCCCCTCGACCCGGTCACCGACGGCGTCGCGGGCAGTGAGCACCAGGATCGGCACGCCGTTGCCAACCTTGCGCAGCGCACGCGTCGTCTCGAGCCCGTCGAGCCGCGGCATCATCACGTCCATCACCACGGCGTCGGGGTTGATCCCGCCAATGCCGGCCAGAGCCTCGGCCCCGTCGGACGCAGTGGAGACCTGGTAGCCGTTGAACTCCAGCGACCGCCTCAGCGACTCCCGCACCGCGCGGTCGTCCTCGACCACCAGAACGTGTTGCCGGGCAGCGGCGGGCGAGTCGGCGGCGGTCACGGGACAAGGGTGCCACCCAGCCCTGAGCAATCGCTGAGACTGCTGCAACGAACCTCATTCCGCTGAGGCGTCACAGATTGCGGTCCCAGACCTGCCGAGGCGTCGCAGTTTGCGGTGCGTATGACGTCAACGTCGGCCGCAGCCCCCGCAAGACGCGACGCCTCGGCATGTTCTCGGCCGCAATCTGTGACGCCTCGGCGTGCTTTGGGCCGCATCTGTGACGCCTCGGCGAAAAAAGGAGCCGGGAGGGGTTAGAGGCGGCGGGCCGCGTCGCCGGCGCGCTCACCGTAGTGCCCGCCGAACACGGCCGCGTGCACGAGCAACGGGAACAGCTGGTGCAACGGCTGGCGGTCCTCCCATCCCTCGGCCAGCGGGCGCTCGTCCTGGTAGGCATCGACGAGCCGCTGCAGGTGGGGGAGCCCGAACAGGGTGAGCATCGCCAGGTCGGTCTCGCGATGACCACCGTGCGCCGCGGGGTCGATCAGGGTGCCGTGCTCGGTCGACCACACCACGTTGCCGGACCACAGGTCTCCGTGGATCCGGGCCGGCGGCTCCTCGGGCCCGGCCAGCTCGGTGAGCCGGCCGATCAACCCCTCGACGGCCTGCACGTCCGCACTCCCGATATGGCTTCGGTCTGCAGCCAGCTTGAGATAGGGGAGCACTCTCCGGGTCGCGTAGAAGTCCGGCCAGGTGGGGGCCGTCTTGTTCGGAAGCGGAAGTGATCCGATGAACCCCTCATCGTCCGCACCGAACTTGTCGGCACCGCTGGCATGCAGCCGCGCCAGTGACCGGCCGAGCCCTGCCGCACTCTCCGGACTCGGCCGGGCAGGCTCGATCCAGCGCAGCACCAGGCAGTCCTGCTCGACCGCCAGCACCTCAGCGACGTCGGCAACCCCGGGCTCGGCCAGCCAGGCCAGCCCGCGCGCCTCGGCCGCGAAGAACCCCTCAGGCGCTCCGGCGCGCGTCTTCACGAGTGCGGAGCTGCCGTCGCTGAGGCGCACCCGCGTCGACGTACAGATGTCCCCGCCCGCGACCGGGGTGGTGGCGACAACCGCCTGAGCGAGCAGCTGCTCGACCCGCTCAGCGATCCCACGCATGCGCGCCATCGCTCCACCCTGCCGGGTCCGGGGGCTGCCGCGCTAGTGCAGCAGGCTAGGACTCGGTGCGTCCGAGGTGCGCCAGGAGGCGAGTACTCGCGGGCGCGGAGGCCGCCACGGGAACCGCCGGGGCGAAGCGGCGACCGCGTTCGCCAGGGGGTACGACGGCCAGCGCCACGTCGAACAGCCGGACAGCGAGGTCCTCCGGCAACCGGCGGTCCTGCCCGGTGGCGCGGGCGACGTCCCAGCCGTGCACGGCGATTTCCATCGCGCCGACCAGCGCGGTCGTGTGGCGGCCGAGCGCGAGGTCGCCCACGCCGATCGGTGCCGAGGTGAGACGTTGCTGCCAGGCCGCTCGCACCTTGCACGCGCGCTGGACGATGCGGTCGACCAGCTGGTTGGGATCCGGCGCGATCGGCGGCGGGTCGAGTCGAACGTAACCGAGCTCCGCGGCCTCCGCGAAGGCCGCCAGGGACTCGTCCATGTGCGTCAGCAGCTGACCGAGGTCCCACTCACTACAGGGCGTTCTCAGCGACAGCGAGCTGGTCCGCGCCTGCTGCAGGCAGCTGTGCGTCCAGGTGACGGCGCTGTCCAGCACCGCCACCGATCTCGGCGGCGAGGTGGTGGACATGTCAGGCCATCGTGTAGGAAGCGGGCAACGTCTCCGGCAGCCCGAATTTCTCGAACAGCTCGAGCTCGAAGAACGCGACCACGTGCTGGACCCGGCCGTCGACCAGCTGGAGCACCTGCAGCTGGAACGGCTCGAAGTGCCCGTCCGGCTGACGCATGTAGAGCCCGAACGCGGGCTGGCCGTTGGCCGACGTGCGCACCATCGGCATGTCCTGGGCGCCGCCCGGGCAGTTGATGTCGATCAGGTCGGCGATGTTCTGGGCGCCGGAGTACCACCCGGTGAACGGCGGCATCTCCCAGACCGCGTCCTGGGCGAGCATCGTGACGAGGGCGTTGACGTCCTTGTGCCAGAAGGCTTGCACGTAGCGGTCCAGCATGGCCTCGAGATCGGGGGTGAGGTCGTCCTCGACCGTTCCCTCGGTCAGCTGCTTCTCGGCGAGCTGGGAGTGCGCGCGCTGGAGGGCACTGTTCACGGCCGCGGGTGTCGTCTCGAGCGCCGTTGCCGTCTCCTTGGCCGACCAGCGGAGTACGTCACGAAGGATGAGTACGGCGCGCTGGCGGGCCGGCAGGTGCTGCAGGGCTGCCACGAAGGCGAGCCGGATCGAGTCGCGGTTGCCGACGACGTTCGCGGGGTCGACGTTGGCGACGTCCACCATCACGTCGGGCACCGGCTCGAGCCACGGGACCTCGGTGGCCTGGACGAGCTCGTCACTGGCCTGTGCTCCGGGCATGCCGAGCCCGGTGGGCAGGGGACGCCGGGACTTGCTCTCCAGGTTGGTCAGGCAGACGTTCGTGGCGATCCGGTAGAGCCAGGTACGCACGGACGAGCGACCCTCGAAGTCGTCGTACGCGCGCCAGGCGCGGATGTAGGTCTCCTGCACCATGTCCTCGGCGTCGTACACCGAGCCGGTCATCCGGTAGCAGTGCGCGGTCAGCTCGCGGCGGTACTCCTCGGCGACCTGCGGGAAGTCCTCCGGCGCAGGCTGGGGAGGGGGTTCGGCGGTCTTGGTGGCGGCGCGCTGCGCCGGGGAGTGCTTGGCGGTGTCGAGCGTCGGCATGGCAGCTCCTTTGCGGATCCCAACTCTAGGCACCAATGCAGACCAGCGGGAGGTCCAGAACTCATCGGTTCGCCCAGGATTCGTCTCGAGCGGGGGGTGGCAGGGGTCAGAGGTCCAGGGTCTGGAGCTCGGCCAGGAGGCTCCGGCAGGTGCGCTCGACGATGTCGATGACCTCGACGAAGCCGTCGTCGCCGCCGTAGAAGGGGTCCGGTACGTCGAGGTCGCCCGGCCCCGGATCTGCCGGTGCGAGTGGGTCGAAGGACCGGAACATCCGCACGTGATCGCGGGTCCTCCCTTCGGTGATCGCCGCCAGGTTCTTCTCGTCCATGGCGAGCAGGAGGTCCTGGTCCAGCCACTCCTGGCTGAACAGCTTGGCCCGATGCAGGGACGGGTCGTACCCAGCCGCCGACAGCCGGCCCGCCGCGCGGGGGTCCATCTCCTCGCCGAGGTGCCAGGTGCCGGTGCCGCAGCTGGTCACCTTGATCTTCGCCGACAGGCCGACGCCGTTGACCATCTCGGTGAGGATCACGTCGGCCATCGGTGAGCGGCAGATGTTGCCAAGGCACACGAACCCGACGCGGTACGGCGTGCCACCCGGCGCGGGGACGCTCAAGAGGTCGCCCCCGGGGTCTGGGCAGCCTGCTCCTCGGGGGTCGCCCGCCGAACCACGAGCCTGGTCCACGTGCCCACGTAGACCCGGTCGTCCTCGCCCAGCTCGCGTCGTTGCCCCGGCGGCACGGGCTCGGTGGGCAGTGGTCCGCTGGCGGGCCCGACGTACGTGCCGTTCGAGGACTGCAGGTCCTCCACCCACCAACGCTGTCCGTCCGTGGTCAGCTGGGCCTGTCGACGGCTCACGCCGGTGTCGCTCGAGCAGTCGACGTCCGGGCGGATGTTGCGGCTGACTGAAGGGCGGCCGACGAGCACGCTCTGCATCGTCAGCGGCACGACGACGGGCAGGCCGGGTGAGGGACACGGGTCGTCGCTGTCCTGTGCGGCGTACCAGTCCGGGTCCACCCACAGCTCGGCGACCCACTCCGGTGCGATCGGGTTGGACAGCGGAGCAGGTGAGGCGGACGGCGACGACGGACTCCCGGTGGCAGTGGCGGGGTCCGGTGGACGGGGCATGGAGCCGGTGGTGAAGTCGTAGCCGCAGGCCTCGCAGAAGAGCGCGGTGGCACTGCTCTGCGAACCGCAGCTGGGACACGTCTGGGGCTCCGCGATGACTGTTGCCGGTCCGCCTTCACCCGCACCGGCCGACCGCTTTGCCTCCGCGGACTCGCCCTGTTCACCGGATCCCTGGGCCACGATGGGTACGCCGCACGTGTCGCAGTAGTCGCTCGAGCTGGACTGGTGGCCGTTGGGACAGGTGCTCATTTCTTCACCCGGGTTGTCTTGGTCGAGGCTGTGTCGAGTGCCATCTCGTCGAGCTTGTCCACTGCGCGGCGCAGCTGCACCTTGCCGGTCGCGGCGTCATCGATCTCGACGATCTTCCGTAGCCGAGTGGTGGCCTCCTCGTTGCCCGTCTCGGCCGCCAGCTGGACCGCACGCCCCAGCTTGGTGGTCGCGGTCGCCGTGTCGCCGGACGCCTTGGCGGCGAGACCGTCCTGGATCGCCTCGGCCAGCTCGGCCTGCCCGGTGTAGTGGGCGACCGCCGGGTCGATCCGCGTGGTGAGGGTGTCGTCGCTGGACCACATGGCCTTCACCAGCCCCTGCGCCACGACCTCTTGCCCGAGTGCCAGCTGCACCCGGGCCGCGAGCTGCTCCTGGCCGACGGCCTTGGCGGGAAGGCGTACGGCGACGTGGTAGTCGCGGGACTCATCACCCCAGGAGCCCGTCGGGTACGCCGACGTCAAGGCGTTGACCTCCGCACGTCGAGCAGTCAGGTCGTCGACCGTGGGTGAGACCTGCCGGACGAAGAGCACCTCGGCACCCTGGGGCGCCCACACGCGGAGCCAGGCCTCGGCGACGCCGCGACCCATGGACTGCCGCATGATCTGCTCGAAGTCGGCGGCCATCTGGTCAGCGGCGGCGATCAGGTCGACGCTGCCCAGAAGGGTGGTCGCGATGCGGCGTACCTCCGCGACCTGCCAGTCGGAGCCGACCCCGCGGCAGTCGCACTGGAACTGGCTACGCGCGCCTTCGATCGCCTCGGTCAGCTGTTCCGGGGTCTCGTGCTGGTTGATGCCGTCAGTGAGCAGGATCGCGTGCTTCTGCGCGAGGCCCGGCACCGAGGCGAAGACTTCGGTCGTGAGCCGCAGCCACGTGCCCATCGCCGTGCCGCCCTTGGGCTCGAAGTCGCCGATCGCGTACTTCGCTGCCGCGCGCGTGTGGTCGTCCATCCGCGTCATGCCGAGCCCGGCGGCCGGGTAGGCCAGCCGCGCCTCATGGCTGCCGGCGATGACCGCGAACCAGACCCCGTCATGGATCTGGTCCAGGGCTGCTGCCGCCGCCCGCTGGACGGCCAGGATCTTGTCTGCACCCATCGACCCCGAGGTGTCGACGACGACGATCTCGCCCGCGTCGCCGGAGCCCGACTTGCCGGCCTCGCCGGCTCCCGTGCAGGCGACCGTGACGATCGCGTGCACGTCGCTACCACCGTCCGGCAGGAACTCGTTCTGGTAGACCTCAGCTGAGAACGTTGCCATCGTGCGCGCCTTCCCTCATGTGTGTCTTCTCCGTCTGTTCCGCGGGCTGCCCGGACTCTGCGGCGTGCGGTGGGTTCGTCGTCGTTCCGGCCGGGTCGATCCGGGCGAGCGCAGCCGTGATGTTGTCGGCACCGCCCTGGGCGTTTGCCCAGTCGACGAGCGCAGCGGCGAGGCCGAGCGGGTCGCTGGGGCCGCCGTCGATCAGCTCCCGCACCAACCTCGCCAGGTCGCTCGCCTCGGAGCAGTAGTTCCAGAGCCCGTCCGAGCACACCAGCACCCACCCCGGGCTCGCGAGGTCGACCGAGTCCGTGTGGGGCGTGTGGTCAGGTGCGTCGACCCCGAGCCACCGGGTGATCGCATGCGCCTGCGGCCCGCTCTCGGCGTCCTTCCGCGGAACCCCGTTCGCGATCTGCTCGGCAGCGGACGAGTCATCGATGGTGAGCATCTGCGGTTCGCCCGAGTCGGGGAGCCAGTACGCGCGGCTGTCGCCGACCCAGCCGACGACGAGCAGCGTTGCGTCCACGACGGCCGCCACGAACGTGCAGGAGGCGGGGTTGCCCGACCCTACGGCTGTGTTGCTGATGACTGCATCGTTGGCCGCGTCGACTGCTGCATCGAGCGCGTGGGAGGTGGCAGCCACGCGCCCGGCGACGGTTCCGATCCCACTGGGGGACGAGCGGGCCAGGACGTCCCGCGCGGCTCGGGCTGCGGCCAGACTGGCGACGTCGGAGTCGATCGAGTTCGTCACGCCGTCACAGACGACGAGGATGGCGTGACTGCCTGCCTCGGCACGGGCGTCGAGCGCGACGGCATCCTCGTTGCGTGAATGACGCACACCCCGGTCGCACACGGCGGCCACCCAGGTTGCGGGTTGTTCGGTGAAGTGGTCGCGCGGAGTGCGAGCCTTGGCTCCGCACTGGGTGCAGTAGCCGTCAGCAGCGACGGCACCGTCGCACTCGTGACATCGAGTCTCGGGACCGGAGACAGCTGCGCCCGTGCCCACAGCGGTCGTGTCACTGCCGGTCGTGTGGCTCGTCGGTGACGTGGCCGCCGGGCCCAGCTCGTTGCCACAGGCTTCGCAGTACTGCTCCTCGGCATTGACCGGTGCAGCGCAGGCGGGGCAGGTCACCGCGGTGCCGGGCGTCATCGCAGACTCCACTGGCGTACGGCGTTGGCCGCGTCGACAAGCCCGATCCGCTCCTCGCGAGTGGTGGCGAACAGCGCGAGCTCCCGGTACGCCGCCTCGAGCCCGTCGCGCAGGCCGGGCTCGGACGCAGGACGGCCTGCGATGGAGACCTTCGGGTCCGCACCCTTCGACTCGACCAGCTTCAGAGCCGACTGCAGCACGTCCAGGCGGAAGCGGGACCTGTCGACCGGATCGATGGTGAGGCTGTCGATGCTCTCGAGTGCCGCAGCCAGAGCGCCGAGACCACCATCCGACTCGGCGAGAAGCCCGGCTCGCCGCCGTCGGGCTGGCGTGTAGGCGCGGCTCGTCGGCGGCACCAGGTCCAGAGCGCGGATGGCGCCTTCGGTGTCACCCCGCCCGGATCGGATCCGCGCGAGGCCGAAGGCTGCGGGTGCGATGTAGCTGGCGTCGGTGCGGGCGCAGGTGACGTAGAGGGACTCGGCCACGTCTGCCTCGCCACTGGTCTCACAGGTGAGGGCCAGAGCCAGTTTCGGCGCGAGCTCGCCGGGCACCTGGCCGTAGACCGCGTTGAAGGCGCCCTGCGCATCGGCTGTCTTCCCCCGCGCGAGGGCAACCAGTCCCGTCATCCAGGCGGCGCGCCACTCCCAAGGGTCATCAACCAGAAGTGCCTGGGCCGCCTGGTCCGCCTGGTCATGGTCGCCCGCCTCCAGTGCAGCGCGGGACCTGGCGAGCAGCACCTCTGGGCTGTTCTCGGGTGCGCTCTGGAGTGCGGCCAGCCGCTGTGTCGGGTCCTCGATGCTGATGGTCCGCAACCACGGTGCCTGCGCGTCGCCCTCGTCAACCCGGAGAGCAGGCAGGACTTTCCAGTCGAGCTTGTCGTCGGAGACGGTCGGCGACCAGAACAGGAGTGAGGACGTGGAGTGCTCGGCTGCTCCCTCGCGACCCAGGGCCGCCACCTCTCGGAGTACGCCGAGGAGCTGCACGCGCAGCTCGTCTGCAGACACGAACCTGTCCGCAGGGTCGGACGCACAGGCCTTCAGCAGCAGCCGGTAGAAGGAGTCGTGTGCCTGGAAGAGCGGCGTCTGGTCGATAGGGGGCAAGGAGGCGACATAGGTGCTCTGGTAGCCACGGAACTCCATCGCGAGCACGGTCAGGGTGCGTCCGATCGTGTAGATGTCGGAGGCCACCGATGGCCCCACCACGGGCACCTCCGGCGCCTGGTAGCCGGTCGTTCCGTAGATCGCCGAGTCGAGGTCATCGAGGCGGCGCACCCCGCCGAGGTCGATCAGCTTGACCGCGTCCCCGACCTGGATGATGTTGTCCGGCTTGAAGTCGCAGTAGATCAGGTTGAGGTCATGGAGGTACTGGAAGGCGGGCAGGACCTCGATGACGAACGCGATTGCCTGGTCGACAGGGAGGGCGTCGTACGTTCCGCCCGCTGCTTTCATTCGAGCCTTGAGCAGTTGCTTGAGCGACGTGCCGCCGACGTACTCCATCACGATGTAGCCGGCGCCCTCGTGCGTCACGAAGTTGTAGATCTCGACGATGAGCGGGTGCTCGACCTGTGCCAGGAACTGTCGTTCGGCGATGGCGGCGGCCAGGGCGTCGGGGTCTCCGGAGTTCAGCAGCCCCTTGAGGACGACCCAGCGGTCGGAGACGTTCCGGTCACGGGCCACGTAGATCCACCCAAGACCTCCGTGGGCAATGGCTCCGGCCACGTCGTACTGGCCGCCCACCAGGTCGCCCTGCTGGAGCTTCGGAGCGAAGGAGAAGGGTGTGCGGCACTTGGGGCAGAAGCCCTCCGTGCGTCCGGGCTGCCCGTCACGGGACCGCCCGACCGGCGCCTCGCACGTGGGGCAGTTGCGGCGATCCTCGGGAACCATCGGGTTCTCGATGATCGCCTTGCCTGCGTCGACGGCCGGGACCGGAGGGATCGACGTCAGGCCAGCACCGAGCCTGGCACCTCGCAGCCTGGTCGAGGACGTGCCGACTCGTCGCGTGATCTTGGTGCCGCCGGCCGCGGCGCGCGCGGATCCCAGGGCGGTGGAGGCGAGCCGGTTCGATGCGCGCGACACGGTCGAAGGGGTTTCGCCCAGGCCGGCGACCGCAGAGGCCTTCGTGCCCCGGGAGGCGTCCGCGCCGGGGGAACCGCACACGTCGCAGTACCCGTCGAGGATCGTTCCCGTGCAGCCGGGCTGCGCGCACTTCCCGACGGCCGCCCCGATGGGCACGCTCGTTGAAGGGGCGCCCGATGCAGCGGCGGGTGAGCCGCACACGTCGCAGTACCCGTCGAGGATGCTGCCGGTGCAGCCGGCCTGGTTGCAGGCGGTGGCGGTCATGACGTTCCTCGCAGGCTTGGTTGTGTCGGCTGGCCAGACTCGGCCTGCGTGCTGGCCAGATAAGCCTGGTAGGCACCGAGGAGGGCGCGTGCCCGCGTGAGATCTGCAGGCTTGGCATCGAGGACAGCAGCGGTGCGTCGCTCGAGGTCATCGAGATCGCCGGCCAGGCTCGCGGGCACCCCCAAGGCCGTGGCCTTCGCGACGTAGCCCTGCAGGCGACCTCTCAGCTCGTCACGCTCGGACAGGGCGGTGCCGTAGGCCTCCTGGGCCATGGCCATGGCACGTCCGACGGCGTCGAGCCTGATCAGATAGGCGTCCACGGCCTTGGGCTCGGTCGGCACGGCTCCCAGGGCCGACACGTCAGGTACGGCGAACCTCGGCGCGGGGGTCACCTCGTCGACACACCGCGCCGCGAGGTCGCGGAGCGCGTCACCCCGCGCCTCGAGCTCGACGCGCAGCGCGCGGGCGCGAGCTGCGTCGTGTGCGTCCGCGCGACGATTGGCGGCGCTGACGATCAGGTCACGCTCGGCCCGGGCGACGTCGCTCTCGAGTGGGCCGACCAGTCCACCGGCATCGGCGCCGCGTCGTACTCTCGCCATCGCGTCGGAGACACGGGAGTCGAGACTCGTCAGCACCGACTCGGCGGCCTCACGGGCCGACGCCGGCTCGCGGTGGACGAGGTCGCGAACGCGTTCGACCGCCGCGCGCAGCTGGCGGATCCGGGCGGTGATGTCGGCCTCCGATGCGACGAACCCGAGACGTGCTCGCAGCGACGCGGCCAGGGCGTCGGAGAGCCGACAGGCCTCTGGCAACGAGACGGCGAGGGCACCGGTGGAACCAGAAGTCACGCCGACCCCGGCCGGCAGGTGGCGGCTGGCGTCCAGCCTGCCCCACACCAGAGTGGAGAGCCGTTCCTGCTCGGCCTGCCCGACGCGGCCGGAGTCCCAGGTCGCCACGAGCAGGTCGTAGCGGTCCGCGACCGCCTTCCACAGGGCCATCGAGAGGAGCATGTCGTCTGTGTACGCCGACTGCTCGGCTGCCTGCAGCGCCGCCTGGTCGAGCTGGTCGAGCTCGGTCTTGCGCCGGTCGCGCCAAGCGCCGAGCTCTTCGAGGTAGCGAACCGCGTCGCGGGGCGCGATGGCCTGGCCGAGTCGACCCGGCGCGACGGGCGCGGTGGCATCGGCGGCGATCACGGTGCTCGTCCGTAGACAGCGGCGGGAGGGTTGGGCGCCTTGCCCAGCGCCTCGGCCAGCCAGGTGTTGTAGTTCCTGGTCCACTGGCCGCTTGACCTCATCTCCTCGATGACGCCATTGATGAACCGGACGAAGCCCACGTTCGCCTTGTTGACTCCCAGGCCATAGGGCTCGGCCGTGAACGCCGGGGCATCGACCACCTCCGCGTAGGGGTCCTGGGCAGCCAGACCGGCCAGCACGGTGTCGTCGCCGGTGATCGCGTCGACCTTGCCTTGCTGGAAGAGCACCAGGCACCCGGTGTGGGCGTCGGCCCCGACCGGCTCCAGACCCTCGAAGGTCCTCAACTTCTCCATGCTGGTGGACCCGTTGGGCGCGCAGACCTTCTTGCCCGTCAGGTCACGCATGCCGGTGATCGGACCGCCCGTCGAGGTCTTCTCACCGAGCCGGACGAGGACCTTCTGCCCGGACCGGTAGTACTCGCTGGAGAAGGCGATGTCCTTCCATCGCACACAGTTGATCGTCATGTTGCGAGCAACGACGTCCACACTGCCTTCCTGCAGCACAGGCAGCCGTTGCGCAGCCGTGACGACGCGTAGCTCGATCTTGTTCGGATCATCGAAGATTGCCTGGGAGATCGCGTGCAGCATGTCGATGTCGAAGCCCTCGATCCTTCCCGAGATCGGGTTGCGTGCACCCAGCAGCAGCGTGTCGGCCGAGACACCCGCAATCAGGCGGCCACGGTTCTCGATCTTGCTCATGTACGACCCGGCGGGCATGTTGCCGGGGGGCGGCAGTGCTCCTTGAGGCGCATATGACTTCAGACAGTTGGCCGTCTCGATGTCGGTATTGGCGGGGGTGGGCGCGGGTGCGGGTGGCGCCGTCGGAGAGGGAGCCGCACTGCGGGTGGGGATGGGTGTCGTCTCGTAGTCGCCCGCGGACGCACACCCGCCGATCAGCAAACCGAAGGCAACCACTGCCGCTGCCAGCGGAACGGGAGGACGTCGGCGCATCACCGGTACTCCTCCAGCCGGAGGGTGACGCCCCACCAGGCAAACAGTGCGGCGGCGATGCCCGCGATGAGTCCCAGTACAGCGGCGAACGGAAGCCATCCACCGGCTTGGTCGAGCTGGGACGCGGTGTCCTTGCCCAGGGTGGAGAGTTGCTCGCCCGAGCTCGTGTCGAAGTTTGCGAACGTGCCGTTGCCCGAGCTCGCACCCGTGCCGGTGGCCAGGTTCACGGCACCGTCCCAGTCGCCGCCGTCGTCGAGCTTGCGGATCTGCTCGTGCACGGAGGCGTAGCCGCTCCAGGGCAGGATGGCCATGTCTTCGGACGCCGCGTTGCCGCCCAGCCTGCCCAGCTCGCGTCGTACGACGGCGTCGGAGCCCTGCCAGGCCTCCTCGAAGGCAGCGCCGGAACCGCGGGCAATGAGCGAAAGGCTCTCGTTCGACTTGGCGTCGAATCCGGCGATCCGCGCCTGCGCCGTGGACAGCGTGGCTGCGTAGGCGCCGTCGCGAACCATGTCGACCTTGCTGCCGATGCCTGCGAGCCCGAGGGTTCCGAGAACCAGGGTCACGAGGACGATCGCTGCTGCTGCCGCCAGGGGCACGTTCACATAACGGCGGGTCCTGCGGGCGAGCCACACCAGCGCGAACGCCAGGACCGCCAGCGTCAGCAAGCCCCAGAGCACGAGCCACAGCGCGGCGGCTCCGGCATTGTCGAACTCCTCTGCCACCCGCTCGTTGTTGGCGTTCACGAGGTTCGTGAGCGCGGGCAGGGCATCGGCGCGGAGGTCAGCACTCGCGTTCTTGAGGTACTGCGCACCAATGGGGAGTGCCTGGCGGTTGTTGCCGCGCGCCTGCTCGATCTCGGTCGCGTAGCCCAACAGGGCCTCGTTGAGCGCGCCCAGGGCCGGCCCGTCGGCAGGCTGGCTCTGCGCGGCCTCGGCGATGAGCCGCGAGGCGGACGTGATGGCGGCGTTGTACTCGGCGCGCTGGGCCGGGGGTTCCAAGCCGCCGACCAGGAAGGCGTTCGTGGCGTCGGCATCGGCCTGGATGACGCGGGTCTGGATCGCCTGGACCCGCACGAGCTGGTCGGTGTTGGCCCCGGCCCGCGTCAGTGCGCCGTCGGCCGCGCGAAAGGAGTACCCGGCTGCGAGGCCGAAGACCAGGGCCGCCGCGACAGCGAGGGCGCCGACCCCTCTCATCCGGCCGGGTGTGCCCTCGAAGCTGGAGCGCAGGGACGAGGCGACTGCCGCGAGTCGGCTCGCGGTGCCTGGCGTGGCAACCGTTCCCGGTCGTGACCCGGAACCGGGGGTGGGGGCGGGCGTCGCTGCGCGAGCCGGTGCCGCCGTACCTGCGCTGGCGGCCGCCCTTCCGGTCGTCACGACGTGCCCACTGACGGAACGGCCGTGTCCGGCGCTTCCTGGTCCGTGGTCACGGGTGCTCCATCGCTCCCAGGCTCGGCTGCGACGGCAGCCGCTTCTAGGGGATCCTCGTCGAAGTCCTTGGCGACCAGCTGGCGCAGATCGTCGAGCGTAGGTGCGTCGACCTCCCGCAGCCGCCAGGCGTGGTGTCCGATGGCAGCCTCCAGGGCGTTGCGCGCGAACCGTCCGTTGCCGAAGGTGTCGCCCCTGGGGGTGCGCGCCAAGACCTCGCGGAATCGCTCAGCGGCCTCAGGCAGGAGCTCGTAGTCGGCCCCCGCCGCCAGCGTCGCAAGGATCGCCGCGAGCTCGTCGTCGGTGTAGTCCGCGAACTCGATGGTCGTCCGGAAGCGGCTGGCGAGGCCAGGGTTCGCGGCGATGAACGCCCGCATGGGCGCCGGGTAGCCGGCCACGATGACAACCAGATCGTCGCGGCGGTCCTCCATCTCCTTGACGAGGGTGTCGACGGCCTCCTGACCGTACTGGTCGCCTTGTGAACCGATCCCGGTCAGGCTGTACGCCTCGTCGATGAACAGCACCCCACCGGCCGCGGACGCGACGACCTCGGCTGTCTTCGTCGCCGTCTGGCCGAGGTAGCCGGCAACGAGCTCGGAGCGGTCCACTTCCACGAGCTGGCCCTTGGAGAGCAGGCCCAGAGCCCGGTAGATGCCGCTGACAAGCCGGGCGACGGTCGTCTTGCCCGTTCCGGGATTCCCGGTGAAGACCAGGTGGCGGGTGATGGTGGGGCTCTTCAGGCCGGCCTCGCCACGCAGCTTCTCGACGCGGAGCACGGCCACCTGGCGGTGGATCTCGCGCTTGACCCGCTCGAGGCCGATCAAGGCGTCGAGCTCGGCCAGCAGCTGCTCGAGAGTCCGCTCCGGCTGATCGGATTCGATCTGCTCGGGGTTCGCGTCGTCGGTCTCGATGGCCCGCATCGGGAGCCCCTCGGTGTGCGGAGAGGAATGGCCGGTGTGCTGCGGCATCGCTCCTGCGTCTGGCAGCAGAGTCGATGCCCTCCAGGGAGCATGGGGTTCGGCCACCGCGGACAGCTGCGCCGCGGCCGCCACCGACGCATTTCCGATGACGCGCATGGTTGGCTCCCCGAGCTGGCAGGAAGCGGAGGCAACTGCTGCCAGGGCTCGTGCGTAGGCCCCGGCGTGCGGTGAGCCCTGAGCGGTCAGGGCGCTGAGGATCGCTGTGGGCGAGCCGCGCCACCGGCGTCCCCGGCTGGCCGCGTCGAAGAAGTCCTGGGTGGTGGTGCCCCGGGCTGCGTCAGCCCAGTCCGCTGCCGCCCGGGGTGCGGACTCGGCGACTGCGGCGGCGAGCATGAGTCCCTCGTCGCGCGCGGCCTGCGGATCGGCGCCAGCCGTCGCGGCGAGCGACGCGAGCGTGTCGACAGCCTCGGCCAGTTCACGTGTCGAAGGCCGGCGAGGAGCGGATCGTGGGCTGTCCATGCCCATCACAGGTCCCGTCCGGCGGGGGGCTGCAGGCGCAGCTCCCCTGTGTCCGGTCCCTCGTCCTGCCCCTCTTTCGGGACAGCCTCATGAGCCGGCGCATGGGCGCTCGGCCCGGTGGGCATCGGCGGCAGGGAGCTGCCCGACCCGACGTTGAGCACCCCACCCGTCGAAGCCGTGCCGAACTTCTCGGCCAGGAACCGGCCATGGGCCACCAGCGCCGCCGCGTCGTCGCGACACACAGCATCGAAGACCTTGTCCATGGTCGCAGCGAGCAGGTCGAGCTGGTCGATGAGGAGCATCAGGGAGGACCTGCCCCGGTCGACCGGGCGATTGTCGGCAAACTGCCGCGGCAGCCGCAGGTAGCCCCCGACCGCTTCCGGGAGGTAGTCGGTGGCGGTCGCCATCACCGAGTAGGCCTGCGGGCTCCCCGTGCCGAGGTTGGCGAGCCTGGGGATCGTGTCTCTGACGACCCGGTCGACGCGGCGTACGCGGGACGCGACCGGTGCAGGGACGGCTCCGGCCGCCACCATCGCCTCTACGCGGGTCAGGGACGCGAGCAGGTCCTCGCTCGTCGGCACGGTCGGCGCGGCGAAGCGGTCAACGCGCTTCTCTTGCTCGCCCCGCCCGAAGATGGGACCGAAGAGGCGACCGAAGAAACCACCCGACATGCCGCCACTATCTCCCGTCGCGACTCGTCAGCGCTCGGCTCTGGAGGAATCGCCCAGGTCGAGGGAACCATGGGCCACGCGCTGGTCTTGCCGCTCGACGCGCTCGAGGTACTCGCGCGACTTGGTCACCTCGTTCTCCAGGGTTCCGATCGTGGCTGCCATCGTGTCCAGCGCCTGCACCTTGAAGGTGTCGATGGCGTCCATCGTGGCGTAGATGTTCTCGAAGGCTGCCTGCAGCTGGGGGAGTCCGACGGTGGCCGAAGCCGCCTGCTCCTGGATCCGCACCGAGTTGTCGCGGAGCATCTCGCTGGTCCGTTCGATCATCCCGGACGTGGTGGTGTTCAGGGCCGTGATCTGGTCGAGCACGAGCTTCTGGTTGCCCAGCGCCTGGGCCACGATCACCGCAGTGCGAAGGGCGGAGATGGTGGTTGTGGACGCGCGGTCGACCCCCTTGATCAGCTCGACGTTGTTCTTGATGACGATGTCGATGGCCAGGTAGTTCTGGATGGACACCGCGAGCTGCGTCAACAGGTCCTGGTGCTTCTGCCGGACATAGAAGAGGACGTCGTCACGCAGTGCTCTGGCGCGCTCCGGGTCGGTGGCCTCGAGGTCGGCGACCCCCGCGGCGAGCCGGGCGTCGAGACGTTCGGCGACGTAGACGTACTGGTTCAGGCGCGCCATCGCATCCCAGAGGAGCTGCTTCTCGAGGTTGAGCGCGGCGTTGTCCTTCCCGAGCTCGTCCTGACCCTCGCGCAGGGCGTGCAGGATGCCGTCCAGGTGCTTCTCGGCTGACTGGTACTTGCGGAAGTAGTCGGTGACGCGGTCACCGAAGGGGATCATCCCCAGGAGCTTCTTGGCTCCGGTGGCCTCCTTTGGGTCGAGGTCCTCGACCGTCCTACGGAGCTCGAGGAGGGTGGCGCCCACCTTCGAGCCCTCGGAGAGACCACCCTCCGTCAGGGCTTTCACGGGGGACTTCAGCAGCCGGTTGGAGGTTTCGGCAGCCTGCCGGATGTCGCTGTCGCCCATGGTGCGTACGTCGGTGGCCTTGGCGGCGAACTCGGGCGACCGCGGTTTCGCGTTCATCAACGACTCGAGGTAGCTGTCCACCTTGGCGTCCAGACCCGGAAGGGCTGCGGCCTCGACAGCCGGGGCCATCGCGGGGGCCGACGTGGCAGCCACGGGCCGGGGTGGAGGCGGCGCCTGCAGTGCCAGGGATGACTCAGCTGCGGCCGGGGGCTGCAACGGTGCGGGCTGTGCATCGGTCATGTCGGTCTGTCTCCCTCGAACGCACTGCGAGCGGGCTCCCTACCCCTGATCGTTTCGCCAAACCTACGCGGTTCTGGCTCTGCGACGGGCGGGGTCGGGGAAGACCGCCTCGAGGAACATCGAGGCCAGAGAGATGACGATGGCTCCGAACAGGGCGACCCAGAAGCCGTCCACGTGGAAGCCGAGGTCGACTGCCTCGGCGATCTTGCTCGTCAGCAGCAGCATCAGGGCGTTGACCACCAGCAGCATCAGGCCGAGCGTGAGCACGATGAGCGGCAGCGAGAAGAAGTTGACGATCGGCCGCACAACTGCGGTGATCAGCCCGAAGATGGCCCCGACCACGATCAGCTTCACGACCTTGTCGGTGTCGCTGCCGCCAGTCAGGGTGATGCCGTCGAAGAGCCACACCGCGATGCCGAGGGCGAGAGTGTTGACCGCGAGCGAGGTCAGGAGCTTCATGGCGTCAGCGTAGTGACGTGTCACTAATGGGCTCGGCCTCGGACACGGCATCCGCTGAAGGACTCTGACTCACGACACTAGGGTGCAGGCGTGAGCAACCAGAACCCTCCACGCCCCCGGGCGATCCTCGCAGCCATCCCGGCGTACGTCGCCGGCAAGCCACCCGCCCCCCGGCCGGGCCGCCAGGTCTACAAGCTGTCCTCCAACGAGAACCCCTACCCGCCACTGTCCGGTGTGGTGGAGGCGGGGGAAGCCGCGATCGCTGCGATGAACCGCTACCCCGACATGGGCAACACCGCCCTGTACGACGCGCTGGCCACCCGGTTCGGCGTACCCGCTGAGCAACTGGCCTTGGGCACGGGCTCAGTGGCCGTGCTCTACCACCTGCTCCAGGCCTTCTGCGAGCCAGGCGACGAGGTCGTCTACGCCTGGCGTTCGTTTGAGGCCTACCCGATCGCGGTCTCGGCCTCCGGTGCGGTATCGGTGCAGGTCCCGGTCACGGGCGAAGGCCGGCACGACCTCGACGCGATGGCCGCCGCCGTGACGGACCGCACCAAGGTCCTCATCGTCTGTACGCCGAACAACCCGACCGGTCCGTCGCTGACGCAGACCGAGCTGAGCGAGTTCGTCGCGAAGGTGCCTGGCGACGTACTGGTCGTGGTCGACGAGGCCTATCGGGAGTTCGTGCGCGCCGAGGACCCGATCGACAGCCTGGCGTTGCAGGCATCGCACCCCAACGTCGCGGTGATGCGGACCTTCGCCAAGGCCTACGGGCTCGCCGGCCTGCGCGTCGGCTACCTGGTCGCCCACGCCGAGGTGGCGTCCGCGGTCCGCGCCTGCTCGCTGCCGTTCGGTGTCTCGTCGGTCGCCCAGGCGACGGCAGTGGCCAGCCTTGCAGCCGAGGCCGAGCTCCTCGAGCGCGTGGATGCGATCGTCGCGGAGCGCGAGCGCGTGGTCACCGCGCTGGTCGGACAGGGCTGGAGCATCCCCGACGCGCAGGGCAATTTCGTATGGCTGCCGCTCGGCGAGCGCACCCTCGAGTTCGCGGCTGCAGCCGAGCAGGAGGGCATCACCGTGCGCCCCTTCGCGGGAGACGGGGTGCGGGTCAGCATCGGGGAACCGGCGGCCAATGACGTGCTGCTCGGCGTGACCGGCGCCTGGGCGCTCGAACGGTGAGGTGCCCGACCGACGAACGATCAGTTCGTCCAGTGGCCGGACTTCTCAGGCGAAGCGCTGAGCCGAGGGCGGCGAACTGATCGTTCCTCTGCCGCCGTCAAGCGGTGCCCTTGGCGTCGAACTCCGCCGCCTCTTTGAGGTTGGCCAGTGTGCTGGCGATCGATTCGCGGTTGCGCTGCGGGAAGCCCGTGAACAAGATGACGAGGCTCGTTGTGAGGCCCAGCCGGCTGTAGTCCCAGGACTCCGTCACCCGCGTCCCGTCCGCGATCGGGTCGAGGACATAGCGCCAGCGGTGCCCGGCGAAGTGCCGCCAGGCGATCCGGCGGTCCTCCTCGAACTCCACCACGGTGTTGCGGATCTTGTACGGCAGGCCGAACAGTTTCATGTCCATGCCGAACGTGGCGCCCTTGCTGAGTCGTTCGGGTCCCTTGAGCAGCTTCCGGACCGACCCCGAACCGTCGATGCGGCTGTGCTGACCGGGGTCGACCAGGATTCCGAACACCACCTCGGGCGGCGCCAAGATGTCGACGTACTCGGAGATGATCCGGGGATGGGTGTCCTCGGTTCGGGGGTCGCTCATGGGCCAGAGTCAAGCAGACCGGGGCGGCTCGTCCGGGCGCGCCCGAACTCCACAAATGTTGGGCGGTGACGGCATTTCGGTCGGGTTCGACGTCCTCAGCCAACATTTGTGGGATTCGGGTTGCGGGCGGTCGGTGTCTCGTCCTCGATTGGGCGGGATCGATCTCGTCCGCTACCTTTTGGGAGGGCCTGTGGCGCTGGTCACTGGCCTGTCTCAAGCCATCGGGTCCCGTCGCGCCACCCATGCGACCACCGGCCCGCTGCATGCCACGCGTACGCGGAGACCCCGCACTCGCCCGGACACAGGAGTCATCGATGCCGGATTTCGGTCCTGACCTCGCGGAGGTCTTCGGCCCCTCGCACGCCGACGGAGGTCCCGACCTCGTCCAGCTGCTCACTCCCGAGGGCGAGCGGGTTCATCACGACGAGTTCGACCGGGAGTTCAGCGCCGACGAGCTGCGCGGGTTCTACCGCGACATGGTGCTCACCCGGCGCATCGACACCGAGGCCACGGCGCTCCAGCGCCACGGGGAGCTCGGCATCTGGGCCCAGCTCCTGGGCCAGGAAGCCGCACAGATCGGGGCCGGACGTGCCCTGCGTCCCCAGGATTACGTCTTCCCCACCTACCGCGAGCACGGCGTCGCCTGGTGCCGCGGCGTGGACCCCCTCAACCTGCTCGGCCTGTTCCGCGGCGTCGACCACGGCGCGTGGAACCCCAACGACAACAACTTCGGCCTCTACACGATCGTCATCGGCGCCCAGGCGCTGCACGCCACCGGCTACGCGATGGGCATCCAGCGCGACGGAGCCGTCGGCACCGGCGACCCGGAGCGGGACGCAGCCGTGATCGCACACTTCGGTGACGGCGCCAGCAGCCAGGGCGACGTCAACGAGGCATTCATCTTCGCCGCCTCCTACAACGCCCCCGTGGTGTTCTTCTGCCAGAACAACCAGTGGGCGATCTCCGAGCCGATCGAACGCCAGTCGCGGATCCCGCTCTACCAGCGGGCGCTCGGGTTCGGGTTCCCCGGCGTCCGCGTGGACGGCAACGACGTCCTCGCGACGTACGCCGTCACGCAGGCCGCCCTGCAACGGGCGCGCGAGGGCAGCGGGCCCACCCTGGTGGAGGCCTACACCTACCGGATGGGCGCGCACACCACCACCGACGACCCGACCCGCTACCGGCTCTCCGACGACGTCGAGCACTGGAAGCTCAAGGACCCGATCGCCCGGCTCGAGGTCTACCTGCGCCGCAACGGCCTGGTCGACGACGACTTCGTGGCTGCGCTGAAGCAGGAGGCCGACGATCTCGGCCACCACCTGCGTGAGGGGTGCAAGGCCCTTCCCGACCCCAAGCCGATGGCCATGTTCGACCACGTCTACGCCGAGGAGACCGACGAGCTGCGTCAGCAGCGCGAGGGCTATGCGGCTTACCTCGAGACGTTTGAGGAGGCGCGCTGACATGAGCAGCAACCTGCAGAAGATCACCTTGGCCAAGGGGCTCAACATGGGCCTGCGCAAGGCGATGGAAGACGACCCCAAGGTCCTCATCATGGGCGAGGACGTCGGCAAGCTCGGCGGTGTCTTCCGGATCACCGACGGCCTGCAGAAGGACTTCGGTGAGGAGCGGGTCATCGACTCGCCGCTCGCCGAGTCCGGCATCGTCGGAACCGCGGTCGGCATGGCGCTGCGCGGCTACCGTCCCGTCGTCGAGATCCAGTTCGACGGGTTCGTCTACCCGGCGTACGACCAGATCGTGTGCCAGGTCGCGAAGATGTGTTACCGCTCCAAGGGCCGATCGCCGATGCCGATGGTCATCCGGATCCCGTTCGGGGGTGGCATCGGTGCCGTGGAGCACCACTCGGAGAGCCCGGAAGCCCAGTTCGCGCACACCCCGGGGCTCAAGGTCGTCGCCTGTTCCAACCCGATCGACGGCTACTGGATGATCCAGCAGGCCATCGAGTGCGACGACCCCGTGATCTTCCTGGAGCCCAAGCGCCAGTACCACGCGGACAAGGCCGAGCTCGACGACTCAGCGACTCCCGAGCCGCTGTTCGCGAGCCGCGTCCTGCGGCGCGGCACCGACGCGACGGTGCTGGCCTACGGCCCGATGGTGAAGACGGCCATGGCTGCGGCCGAGGCGGCAGCCACCGACGGGACCTCGCTCGAGGTGATCGACCTGCGCACTCTCAGCCCGCTCGACATGGGCCCGGTCTTCGAGTCCGTACGCCGCACGGGCCGGGCCGTCGTCACCCATGAGGCCCACGTCAACCTCGGCATGGGGTCCGAGGTGGCTGCGCGCATCCAGGAGGAGTGCTTCTACTCACTGGAGTCCCCCGTGCTGCGGGTGGGCGGCTTCGATACGCCGTACCCTGCTTCCCGGATCGAGGAGGACTTCCTGCCCGACCTCGACCGGCTGCTCGATGCCGTCGACCGATCCCTCGAATACTGACCGGAGTACTCACGTGGCTGACTACCTGCTCCCTGACGTCGGTGAAGGACTCACCGAGGCCGAGATCGTCTCCTGGCGAGTCAAGGAGGGCGATGTCATCGAGATCAACGACATCGTCGTCGAGATCGAGACCGCCAAGTCACTGGTCGAGCTGCCCTCGCCGTACGCCGGGACGGTGACGGCGCTCCTCGTACCCGAGGGCGAGACCGTCGCGGTCGGCACTGCGATCATCTCGATCGGAGATCCCTCCGCCACCCCCGCCGAGCCCGCGCCCGGGGGTAAGGCCGCGCCCGCCGACCTCAGCGACATCGACCTCTCCAACCCGGCAGCAAGCGGTGGCGGTGAGGGCGAGAGCCTGGTCGGCCGCAACAAGGCCGACCGTGGTCCGCTGCGCCGCGCGCGCAAGGGGTCGGCGTCACCGAGCACAGCCGCGGGCGCCGCCACCCAGATGCAGCTCCAGGGTGCTTTCGCGCCCGGTGGTGCTCAGTCCGACGAGGTCGCCCCGGCCGATGAGCCTGCGGTGCCGGCCACCTCCGCGCCGGTTGAGGAGGCCGCCCGTTCCGAGTTCGTCCCCGCGGAGGCGCTCAGCGGCGCCAAGGCGCGCGCGCTGGCCAAGCCGCCGGTGCGCAAGCTGGCCAAGGACCTCGGCGTCGACCTGACCCGGCTGACCGGCAGCGGTCCGCAGGGGTCGATCACGCGCTCGGACGTCGAACGTGAGGTGTCGTCCGGTCCCCGGCCGATCGGGGCCGTGGGTACGTCGACGGCCGGGTTTGTGGGCACGTCGCCGGCGGAGCGCGAGCGCCGCGAGCCGATCAAGGGCGTGCGCAAGATGATGGGCCAGGCCATGGTCGACTCGGCCTTCAGCGCGCCACATGTCACCGAGTGGGTGACCGTCGACGTGACCCGCACGATGGAGTTCGTCGAGCGGCTCAAGAAGCGGCGCGATTTCAAGGACGTCAAGGTCTCGCCGCTGCTCGTGCTCGCTCGTGCCGCGATGCTGGCGATGCGGCGCACACCCGAGATCAACTCCTACTGGGACGAGAAGGCCCAGGAGATCGTGTTCAAGAGCTACGTGAACCTGGGCATCGCTGCGGCCACGCCGCGCGGGCTCGTCGTACCCAACGTCAAGGATGCCGAGCAGCTGCCGCTGGTCGAGCTGGCCGGAGCCCTCAACCAGCTCGCTGCCACAGCTCGTGACGGGAAGACCCAGCCGGCGGAGATGTCGGGTGGCACCTTCACCATCACCAACGTCGGCGTCTTCGGGGTCGATGCGGGAACGCCGATCATCAACCCGGGCGAGTCCGCGATCCTCTGCTTCGGGGCCGTGCGCAAGCAGCCATGGGTCGTCTCCGAGAGCGGGAACGACGAGATCGTGGTGCGGCAGGTCACCCAGCTCGCGCTGAGCTTCGACCACCGGCACGTCGACGGCGAGAAGGGGTCGCGCTTCCTCTCCGACGTCGCCGCGATCATGGAAGACCCGGCGACCGCGCTGGTGTTCTGAGCCCTGGGGTGCATCACGAACCTCAGGTTCCCCGGGTCGACCGCGGATACCTGCTCGTTGACACAGAGAGCTGTGCGGGAGCTCGCCCAGTAACCCCGGTGTGACAAGTCGGTGATCGCGCGAACTGCGGCCGGCAGTTTCGCAAGCGCGACTGCTGGTGGTGCCACGCGCCGCTCTCCGGGGTAGGCAGGGTAGTCCGAGACGTTTCCGTTCCCACCAGCCTCAGATGAGGCCGGAAACGTCTCGGACTTTCCGGGAATTCGAGGGGAGCCCAGGTTTCGCTAGGGAACCTGTGACACGTGGGGCGCCAGGGTCAGAGCGGTGAACGTCCCGCTCAGGCTCGAGTCGTCAGCCAGGCGTCGAGGACGGTCCGCTCCTCGGCCAGGGTGAGTCCCGTACGTCGGGCGTCGGGCTCGGTGCGCAGCCAGGCCAGCGTGTCCGCCGCGGTCTCGGTGATCGGGCGGGTGGTCAGGCCGGCGGCGAACGCCGCGCTCACGTCGTGGCAGGTCATTCCCACCGCGTCCTCGGGCAGCCACAGGGGCAGTGAGCGAGGCCCCGACCAGTGGCGCACGTCCTGCTCCCGTAGGAACTCGGCATCGGCCCAGACCAGCTCGGCGCCACCCCCGACCGTCCGGGCGACCTCGTCGAGCAGCGTGCCCAGGTTCACGACGTGCCCCGTGGCGTCGTACACCCCCGTTCGCCGCTGCTCGGCGCTGCTGACGATCCACGCCGCCAGGTCGCGTACGTCGATCACCTGGGCGGGCCGGTCGGGGGACTCGGGGGCCAGCACGTCTCCGCCCGCCGCCAGTCGCTCCGGCCAGTAGCTGAACCGGCCGCTGGGGTCACCTGGGCCCACGATCAGACCGGGTCGGACGACCAGCCACTGACGGGCCCGCACCTGGACGTCCTGCTCGCAGCCGACCTTGCTCGACCCGTACTTCTCCGGAGTGTCCTGATCGACGTCCTCGGTGATCGGCGGCAGCAGCGGCAGCGTGTCCTGGCTGCCTCCGGGGGTCGAGTGGTCGGCGTACACGCTGATGGAGGAGACGAACGTCCAGTGCGGAACCCGCTCGCCCAGCGCGTCGAGCGCGCCGGCCACCCAGGACGGCGTGCGGGCGACGTCAACCACGGAGTCCCATTCGCCGTCGAGAGCCGACCAGTCCGGCGCCGCGCGGTCGAGTACGACGTGGCGGGCGCCGTCGGGCACCGCTCCGGACTCCCCGCGGGCAGTGCAGGTGACGTCGTGTCCTCGGGCGACAGCGTCGGCCGCGACCGCGCGGGAGAGGAACACGGTGCCACCGAGAACGAGGAGTCGCATGTGTCAAACCTGTGGCCTGGTCGTCGCGGGCGCAACCGCTGTTCGCCATCGGCAGACGACCCAGCGGGTCTATGGTTCAGCCCGTGAACAGACTCACGGCCGTGCTGATGACCCTCGCGGTCGTGACAGCCTCCCTGCTCCTGGCAGCTCCGGCGGGATCGGCTGCGCCGCCCTGGCGTGGCGTCATCACTTTCGACAAGAACTGGCAGAGCCCGTCCAACTCCAGGGTGGTCTGGCAGCTCTACCAGCGCCAAGGCGACGGCAAGTGGAAGGTCGTGGAGACGCGGACCTGGCGTGCGGGCGCCGGCATGCTCGGGAAACGTGGTCGCAACTCGTGTGTGCGCAACAAGGGTTGGCTGCCCAACGGCACCTACGCGGTGAAGCTGTACGGCAACTACCCCGGCAACCTGATCAGGGGGCGTGCCCTGCGGCTCGAGGACAAGCGCTGCGGCAACGGGACGGTACGCCGCAACCTGTTCCTCCACACCGAGCAGGGCGCCGGCAACCGGCAGTGCCCCAACCGCCGGGGTGACCAGGTCTGCAGGTGGGAGTTCCCGCGCTACAACGACTACAAGTCCGCCGGCTGCATCAAGCTCGCACCCGGTCACCTGGCGGAGCTGGTCGGCCTCTACCAGCGCCACTTCGCCGCGGGTGTGCGCTACCCGAAGGATCGAGTCGTCCTGCGCGTCGTCAACTGACCTTCTTTCAGGAACCTGACGCGACGCGTTCCCGGAGCTCGTCGCTGCGGTCCCACTGGTTCACGTGCATAGCCGCCACCAGTCGCCCGTCGCGTCGCCACCAGCAGGAGAAGGCATCGTCGCTGTCGCCGGGCTCGAGCTGTACGTCGTCGGCGCCGGGGGCGTGCCCGAAGAACTCCATCCCGAGGTCGTACTGGTCGCTGAAGAAGTACGGCAGGTCGGCGTAGGAGACCTGCTCCCCGAGTAGCGCATGTGCAGCAGCGCGGCCCTGGCTGATGGCGTTCTGCCAGTGCTCGACGCGGACCCGCTCGCCCAGCACCGGGTGCTCGGCGTTGGCCACGTCGCCGGCAGCGAAGACCGCAGGGTGGCTGCTGCGCAGACCGGCGTCAACCAGGATCCCGTTGTCGACCGACAGGCCTGCGGCCTCGGCGAGCTGAACGTTGGGGACCACGCCGATGCCCACGAGCACCGTGTCCGGCTCGAGCTGCGTCCCGTCGCTGAGCACTGCGGCCGCGCCATCGAGCCGGTCGAGGCTGGTGCGGGTCCGGAGGTCGACGCCGTGAGCGCGATGGACCTCGGCGAACCGACTGGCCACCTCGGGTCCCAGCGCCACGAGCAGCGGCAGCTCGGCCGGTTCGACGACGGTCACCGTGGAGCCCAGGGTGCGTGCGGTGGCCGCCGCCTCCATGCCGATCCACCCGCCGCCGAGGACGAGGAGGTGGTGCTCCGGACCGAGTCGCTCGTGCAGGCCGGTGGAGTCCGGGAGCGTGCGCAGGTAGCGCACGTCGATCTCGTCCGTCGAGTGCAGGTCGAGCCTGCGCGGGCGTGCGCCGGTGGCGAGCAGGAGTCGATGGAAGGGCGTCGACCCCTGGCTGGATCGCACGGTCTGCGCGTCGAGGTCCAGTGCCTCGACCGGCTCACCGAGTCGCAGGTCGACGTTGTGCTCGGCGTACCACTCCTGTGGCTGGACGTACGTCGACTCGCGACTCTCCTCGCCCTGCAGGTAGCCCTTGGAGAGCGGCGGCCGCTCGTAGGGCACATCTGGCTCCTCGGCGAAGAGCACGACCTCGTCCTCGTGCCCGGCCTCCCGGAGCTCCCTGACGGCACGGCCGGCGGCCAGGCCACCGCCCACAATGACGATCGGCTCGTTGGTCACCCTTCGACACTAGGCAGCGTCGAGCCCCGAGTCGAGGCCCCAGTCGAGCCCTGAGTCGAGACCTGAGTTGAGCCCCCGGCCGAGTCTGGCGTCGAGGTCGGCGTTGTGGCGTCGGGCGTGGCCAGCCTGGCCAGGGCGAGCGCGCCGACCAGCAGGCCGAAGTCCCGCAGCGCGACGTCGTAGAAGTCGCCGAGGGTGACCAGGTTGAGGATGATGCCGGCCAGCCAGAGCGCGACGACGTACCCACCGAGTCGGGGCTGTACGGCGACCAGGACTCCGGCAGCGATCTCGACGACGCCCACGAGCACCATCGCCTGGTGAGCGCTGCCGGGCACGAGGTCGTTGATCCAGGGAGCGAGGTACTGCTCCCAGTCGGTCAGCAGTCCGAAGAACTTGTCGAGCCCGAACGCGATCGGCGCGATCGTGAACACCGTCCGGAGCAGCATGAAGGCCTCGTGGGCGCCGCGGTGGGAGCCCGATGCCGAGTGGCGGAGGAGTGAGGGTGCGTGCAGGGTCATGACGTGAGGCCTTTCTAAAGGAGACGAATCTCTACTTTAGGATTCCCTGTTGTCTTTCGTCAAGTGTTCTATCCTTTAGAGATGTCGCACGCCGACCCTCCCGACCCTCCCGACGCGATCGACGAGGCAGCGTCCAACCTGACCGTCCTCGCGGACCCGACCCGTCGCAGCCTCTACCGCTTCGTGGCGCGGCAGCAGGACTGGGTGAGCAGGGAGCAGGCGGCCGAAGGACTCGGGGTCCCCGCCCACACCGCGAAGTTCCACCTCGACCGGCTGGTCGACGAGGGACTGCTCGACGTGGAGTTCCGTCGGCTGACCGGGCGGACGGGTCCCGGAGCCGGGCGCCCGGCCAAGCTCTACCGGCGCTCGGACCGCGAGATCTCGCTTTCGCTGCCACAACGGCGCTACGACCTGCTCAGCGAGATCCTTGCCCAGGCCGCCGAGGTGGCGGTGGCCGGCGGCGCACCGATGGACCAGGTGGCCTCGCGTGTGTCGCAACGTGAAGGGCATGCGCTCGGAACTGCTTCAGCCGGGCAGGTTCCCGAGGCTGACTCCCTGCGAAGGCTCGCGGTGAGCCTGCACCCCCATGGCTTCGAGCCGCGGATCGACGGCGACCGGATGGTGCTGGAGAACTGCCCGTTCGACCGGGTCGCCCGCGACCACACCGCGCTGGTGTGCGGGCTCAACCTCGACTTCGTGACCGGCATGGCTGCCGGGCTGCGCTGCACCGACCTGCAGGTCAGTCTCGAACCATCGCCGGGGCGGTGCTGCGTCAGCGCCCGTCGGGTCCCAGTGTCCTGAGCGTCTTGACGAGCATCGAGACCAGGTGTCCACCGGAGTGACGCTGGCCCACCTCGGAGTAGCCACGCGCCCGGTGGAAGGCGAGCGAGGCCGCGTTGGGCGGGTCCAGGTTCACCTCGAGGGCGAACACGGGCCGGCCACACGACGACTCCAGCTCGTCGTACACAACTGAGCCGAGCCCGCGGCGGCGGAAGTCCTCGTGGATGACGACCCGGTCGAGGTAGCAGAAGTCCTGGTAGCGCTCCGAGAACCAGGCGTAGTTCTCCCCGTCGTAAGCCGACCCGGAAGCGAAGGTGATCACGAAGCCGGCGAAGGATCCCTCGACGTCGATGGTGCAAGCGCGGTCGGCCAGTGCCACCAGCTCGACGAGGCGGGCCTCGCCCAACGGGGCCAGCAGCTCGACGTTGCGCGCGTTGAGCGCCAGCACCTCGACGTGGTCCTCTGGGGTGATCGGTCGCAGCGTCACGCGTCGAGGAACCTCACGCCGGTGGCCTCCTCGCTGACCTCCCAGAGGCGCCGTTGGGCCTCCCGGTCGAGGGCCAGCCGTCGCGGGCTGACGATCCGTGGGTGGCCCCTCATCTGCAGCAGTCCGCTCGGCCCGACGTACGTCGACCCCGGCAGGTCCGCCGTGGCGGCCATCAGCGTCGGCAGGGCGCCGAGCTCGGCAGGCTGGCCGGCCACTTCGAACACGGCCTGCATGATGGTCGCGCTCCTTCGCAGGCGTTCGCGAGTGTTGCCGGTGTTGCGGCCGGTGCCCATAAGCGAGGTCGCGGCGTATCCGGGGTGGGCAGCCAGACCCTTCACGGGAACACCCTGCTCGCGCGCACGTCGGTCGAGCTCGAAGGCGAACATCAGGTCGGCGAGCTTCGACTTGGCGTAGCCGTTCCACCGTCCGTAGTGGCCGCTCTCGCCCTTCGGGTCTTCAAGAGGAGGTGTCCGCGCGACCCTGCTGGCTTGGGAACCGACGGCCACGACGCGTCCGTCGCCCGAGGCGATCAGGTTGGGCATGAGCAGACCGGTCAGCGCGAACGGGCCGAAGTGGTTGGTCGCCATCTGCAGCTGGAGCCCGTCGGCCGTCACCGCGTGCGGCGTCGCCATCACGCCGGCGTTGTTGACCAGCAGGTGGAGCTCACCCTGCACCTGGCTCGCTGCCCGGCGGACCGAGGCGAGGTCGGAGACATCGATGGAGAGCGAGTGCAGTACGGCGTGCGGCACCTCCTGCCTGATCGTGCGGATCGAGGCCTCCAGCTTGGCCGGGTTGCGTGCGCCGAGGATGACCTCGGCACCATGCCGCACGAGCTCGATCACGGTCTTCTCGCCAATGCCGCTGGTGACCCCAGTGACCAGCGCGCGACGGCCGGTCTGGTCGGGGATGTCGGCCGACGTCCAGAGCCCAGACCCACCACGGCCTCGAGTCACGGAGTCACCGACAACACCTGGATCAGCCGCCGGCCGAGGTCCTCGTCGCCCTCGAACGAAGGTCGGGTTGCCTCGGGAGGCCGCCGTCCGCCGACGAGCACCACGAAGTCCTCAGGGCTCAGCGTGACTGTCGCAGTCGCCGGGACCCCATCGTCGTCCGGGTCGTCGACCGGGGCGGCGCGGCCGTCCTCGCCGACGGCCACGGTCCAGGTCCGCCCGGCGGCGGGGACCGCGACGCGGACAGTCGTGCCGGGCGGGGGTGCGACCCGCTTGCCCACCACCATCGGCAGGGACAGTCCGTAGACACCCAGGACGTGCTCGGCGACAGGGGAGTCGTAACCCCCCGGCCGGTCGATCGCCCGCCGGATGTCCTGGTCGTGCATCCACACGTCGAGCGGGCGGTTGCGGAGCAAGGTGTGCGTGTCCCACGGGATGCCACCCGGGGTCTTCGGCGGCGCGGCCGAGCCGTCCGTGGGCGGGTTCGCCCGGAGTGCGGCGTACCTGGTGGCCACGGCGTCCTCGAGCTCGTCGGCCAGCGACTCCATGTCGCGATCGCGCCGGGCGAGGACGCCCTGCTCGGTGTAGTAGCTCATCGGGCCCTTCAGGTGCGGGGCCTCCTCGACGTGAATTGTCTCCTCCGGCGTACCCGCCAGGACCGCCTCCAGATGGGCGGTGTGCGCGACGTTGTCCTTCACCGACCAGCCCGCGAGGTCGGTAGGCAGGTCCCATTGCTCGCGCGGGATCGCCCGGGCAAGCGAGACGAAGTCGGTGCATGCTCGATGCCAGATCTCGACCCACCGGACCAGTCGTTCATCCACCCCGGCGCCAGCCTCGTTCACCGTGATTTCCCCGCAGCCTGAGTCATGGCGCACAGCGTACGGCGGCCCGTCCGCCCCGATCGAGGGGAGCGAGACGGGCCGCCGGGAGCGCTGGGACACTAGGCGGGCGGGTCCGCCTGACGATCGTCCACAACGCGAGTCGTGGTGCGCGAACGCTGTGCGTTCATCACGAGAGCGAGCACGATGGCCAGTGCCCCCACCATGATCAGGATCCAGCCCAGGGTGCTGGTGGCGACGACGTCATCGATGCTCGCGGGCAGGTCGATCACGCCCAGAGCGAGGATCAGCCCGATCAGCAGGAGGACGACTCCAAGTCCGATTCCCATGGCAATGCTCCCTTCGGTTCGTCTGAGTGTTCCCCACCCGACGCTCGGCCATGCCTTGCTCGGTTGGTCCTTCGACCCAGAAGATCCAGAGGGCGGGCTAGAAGGACGCCTCGTCGAGGTCCATCAAGGAGAGGTCGGTCGCCTCGGCGATCGCCAGCTCGGCGCTCAGCTTCGGCAGGTTGTACGCCGCGAAGAACTGCGCCGCCGCGACCTTGCCCTCGTAGAACGCCTTGTCCTTGGCGGACACGTCGCCGGACAGCTTCTCGAGTGCGACCTCGGCTCCCCGGAGCAGCAGCCACGCGCACACAACGTCGCCGAGGACCATCAGCAGCCGGGAGGTGTTCAGCCCGACCTTGTAGATGTTCCGGACGTCACCGCCCTCTGCCGACTCGTCGGCGCTCATCAAGGTGTTGATCATCAGGCCGACCAGTGCCTGGGCGTCCTCGAGCCCCTTCGCCAGCAGCTCGCGCTCCACCTTGAGGCGACCGTTGCCGGCCTCGTTGTCGATGAAGGCCTGGATCTCGCCGGCCAGGTGACCCAGCGCCTTGGCCTGGTCCTTGACGATCTTGCGGAAGAAGAAGTCCTGGCCCTGGATCGCGGTCGTGCCCTCGTAGAGGGTGTCGATCTTGGCGTCGCGGACGTACTGCTCGAGCGGGTACTCCTGGAGGTACCCGGAGCCACCGAAGGTCTGCAGCGACTCGGTGCCGAGCAGCACCCACGAACGCTCGGAGCCGTAGCCCTTCACGATCGGCAGCAACAGGTCGTTGACCCGCATCGCGAGGTCGTCGGTCTCGCCGTCGTGCTCGGCGATCTGCACGCGGTCCTGCCAGGACGCGGTGTAGAGCACCAGCGAGCGCATCGCCTCGGAGAACGACTTCTGCACCATCAGGGAGCGGCGGACGTCGGGGTGGTGGGTGATCGTCACCCGCGGTGCGGTCTTGTCCGCGGCCTGGGTCAGGTCGGAGCCCTGCACGCGGGTCTTGGCGTACTCGAGTGCGTTCAGGTAGCCAGTGGACAGCGTGGCGATGGCCTTGGTGCCGACCATCATCCGGGCGTTCTCGATGACCTGGAACATCTGGGCGATGCCGTCGTGCACTTCGCCGAGCAGCCAGCCCTTGGCAGGCTCGCCGCCACCGACGCCGGGGTCACCGAAGGTGAGCTCGCAGGTGTTCGACACCTTGATGCCCATCTTGTGCTCCACGTTGGTGACGTAGACGCCGTTGCGCTCACCGGTCAGGTCGCCGGTCTCGAAGTCGAAGTGGTGCTTCGGCACGATGAACAGGCTCAGGCCCTTGGTTCCGGGCCCGCCCTTGCCCTCGACTCCCTGCGGACGGGCGAGGACGAGGTGGATGACGTTGTCGCAGAGGTCGCTCTCGGCGGAGGTGATGAACCGCTTGACCCCGGTGATGTCCCAGGAACCGTCGTCGTTCATCGTGGCCTTGGCGCGGCCGGCTCCCACGTCGGAGCCTGCATCGGGCTCGGTGAGCACCATCGTGGTGTTCCAGGCGTTGTCGACGATCAGCCGGGCGATGCGCTTGTCACGGTCGTTGCCGTTGCGGTGCATGATCGCCGCGAAGCCCGGGCCCGCGCCGTACATCCAGACGGGGGCGTTGGCGCCGAGCACCATCTCGGCCGTTCCCCAGATCAGGCTGGAGGGGGCAGGGGTGCCGCCGAGCTCCTCGCTGAGCTGTAGCCGCCAGTACTCCGCGTCCTGCCACGCCTGGTAGCTCTTCTTGAACGACTCGGGCAGCGGTGCGGTGCTGGTCTCGGGGTCGAAGACCGGTGGGTTGCGGTCGCTGTCCTCGTACGACGCAGCGAGGTCCTCGCGAGCCAGCCGCTCCATCTCGGTCAGGATCGACCTGGCGGTGTCACCGTCGATCGCCTCGAATGGACCGCGGCCCAGGACCTCGTCCCGGCCCAGCACCTCGAAGAGGTTGAACTCAATGTCGCGAATGTTGCTCTTGTAGTGGCTCACGGACCCACCTTCGCTAGCGATTCGGACCCGGCTGCGCGTTGCTACCGGTCAGTAACAACAAGTATCGGTCCCGGGCCCGGCGCACGCAAGCACTTCGGCAGATCTGTGACGAACGACAAATTCCTGTATCTGCGGGCGAGATGCGTCATCCGAGGCTCGCGCGGCCAGAGTCGATCAGGTCAGGTAATCCGAGCGATCTGACAGACTTCCCCCATGCGCGTCTCCGCCAAGGCCGACTACGCCCTCCGGGCCCTCATCGAGATCGCCAACCGTCACGACGGTCGACCGGTGAGCGCGGAGGAGATCGGCAAGCTCCAGGAGATCCCCCACGGCTTCCTCCAGGCCATCCTCGCCGACATGCGTCGCGCGGGGATCGTGGTGAGCCAGCGCGGCCAGTCCGGCGGTTGGCGCCTGGCCGCGAAGCCTGCCGACGTGAGCGTCGCGGACGTCATCCGGGCAGTCGACGGACCCCTGGTCAGCGTCTACGGGTTGCGTCCCGAGGCGGTCTCCTACAACGAGTCCGCGGAGATCCTGCAGCATGTCTGGATCGCCGCCCGAAGCAGCCTGCGTGAGGTCTTCGAGAACGTCACCATCGAGTCGCTCGCCGCCAGGCGGCTGCCCGATGACATCCAGGCGATGACCACGGACGAAGACGCCTGGCAGCCGCACTGAGCGATGTGGCGTCCGCCACACAGGCGCCCACGGGGTAGCCGACGGGCTGCGCAAGGCCTCCGCGCGGTCGCCTGCCGTTCACCTGCGGGTCGTGTGCCTGGTTCACGATCGGGCCATGGCACGACGAAAGCTCATCTGGCACATCGGACTCGCGCACGCCCCGCGCCCGCTGATCGCGGCCAACCTCGAGGCGCACGACGAGGCTCTCAAGGCAGCCGGGATCCTGGTTGCCGCCAGCGCCGACGAGGCGGGGCTGGCCACCCACGAGCTGCTGCGCACCCACCGTGGGGCCGGGTTGTCACGCTCAGAGGTCGAGGGTCGCTGGGCCCGGATCTGCGACCGGGTCTGGAAGCACAAGGGTGTCTCGCTGCTCTCCACCCCGGACCTGTCGACGGCCGACAAGGACCAGATCCGGCTGGCCCTGGACCCGCTCATCGGCGTCGAGGCGCACCTCGTGGTCACCCTCGACTCCTTCTCCCAGCAGATCTACGGCGGCTGGCTGGCCGAGCTGCGCTCGGGGCGGACGACCGGGTGGGAGAAGTACGTCGCCCGGGTACTCGCGCCCACTCCGGAACACCGTCAAGCCGAGCAGTTCTGGGCCGGCCACGACCTCCCGGCAGTCCTGGGCAGGTGGGGATGGACCTTCCACGCCGATCGGCTGCACGTGGTGGCCGAGCATGACGTCGCGCAGCACTGGCTGAAGTACCTCGACATCGCCCAGGCTTCAGCTGACGACCTCGATCCGGTCGTTCCCTCGTACGCCGACCCAGCCGGCGTCGCTGTGCTCCGCAAGGTGAACCGTCAGCTCGACGAGCCGATCGCCGCGAGCACGGCCGAGCTGCTGACGGCGCTGGACCACGAAGGCGCTGCCATGCCGGTGGCCCCGACCAGCTCACTCGGGCCGCGCGTCGAGGAGTGGACCGGCTTCCTGGCGAGCGCCGGCCACGACGTATGCGGCGACCTGACGAGACTGCTGGACGCGGGCGAGGGAACGGCGCTCCCCGGCCACCGCGACCAGCTCGCGGTGGCCGTCGACGCGCTCGCGGAGGCGATGGCCGAGAACTCCCGGCTGCGAACCGCGACGAGCGAGCTGGAGGCCGACCGGGACCGGCTCGAGCGCAAGCGGCGCAAGCTCAAGCGCCGGCTGAAGAAGGAGAAGGCGAGCTCACCGGCTCGATAGTGGGCAGAACTGAAACACGTTACAGTTCTGCGATGATCGAATCAGACTTCATCACCTGGGATGCGCCTGATGGCGAGCACCCGGTGCGCCGCCTCTCCCAGCGTTCCTACGACCTCGTCTCGCGCAAGCAGAAGGACGAGTGGCTCACTCTCTGGGCCGACGACGCGGTGATCGAGGACCCGGTCGGTCCGTCGTTCTTCGACCCCGAGGGGAAGGGTCACCACGGGCTCGAAGGCGTCAGTGCCTTCTGGGACCTCGCGATCGCGCCGGTGAAGTCGTTCCGGTTCACGATCCGTGACTCCTTCGCCAACGGCAACGCGTGCGCCAACATCGGCACTTTCAGTACCGAGCTGGATGACGGCAGTCTCGCGGACACCGACCTGATCGCGGTCTACCGGGTCAACGACGAGGGCAAGCTCGTCTCGATGGCGGCGTACTGGGAGATGGAGCGCACGCTGGCCACCGTTCGTCGGCCGGCCTAGCGCTGCGTCTGGGAACCCTGCAGGTTTCCCCGGCCGGGATTGCCCGACAACCCGTCCGCTGTGCGCCGTACGACGACCGGATGGCCCCTGAACGGTCAACCGCTCAGAACGACCGCCGTCAGCCCCGCCTGGCCA
>CAVUNJ010000003.1:0-247786 GCA_963742815.1 uncultured Actinomycetota bacterium | reverse complement strand
TTGCCCGTGGGGATGGGTGAGGACGGGGTGACCTACCGGCTGCGGCTGCTCGGCACCCACGTTCTGGTGGTCGGCGCGACGGGTGCGGGCAAGTCCTCGGTGGTGTGGTCGTTGCTGGCGGCACTCGGTCCCGCGGTCCGCGACGGGCTGGTGCGGGTGTGGTGCCTGGACCCCAAGGGTGGGATGGAGCTGGCACCGGGGCGGGGGCTGTTCGCCCGGTTCGTCTACGGCGACCCCGACGACGGCAGCGACTATGAGGCCGAGTTCGCCCGGGTGCTGGAGGACGCGGTCTCGGTGATGCGGCGCCGTCAGTCAGCGTTGCGTGGCCGGACCCGGCTGCACACCCCGAGCGTGGCCGAACCGCTGGTGGTTGTGCTGGTCGACGAACTCGCGTCGCTGACCGCGTATGTCACCGACCGGGACGCGAAGAGACGGATCGCTGCCGCGTTGTCGCTGCTGCTCTCCCAAGGCCGTGCCGTGGGGGTGTCGGTGGTGGGGGCGGTGCAGGACCCACGCAAGGAGGTCCTCACGGTGCGCGACCTGTTCCCGACCCGGGTGGCGCTGCGGCTTTCTGAGCCCGAACACGTCGGCCTGGCGCTGGGCCAGGGTGCCCGTGACCGCGGCGCGCGATGCGACCAGATCCCCGAATCCCTCCCCGGGGTCGGCTACGTCGGGCTGGACGGAGTCGCCGAACCGGTCCGGGTCCGGTTCAGCCTCCTGAGCGACGAGCACATTGCCTCACTGGTCCGCGAGTACGCGCCCAGGTCGCTGCCAGTGGGTCAGCTGACCTCGCCCGGCCCGGAGCGTGTCGCATGAGCAGCGACCCGAGCACCAGGGCGGACCACGAGTCCGAAATGGACCCGGTGACATGGATCCTGCGACTGGTCGCAGCCAAGCCCACCCCGCGCCTGCCCTCTGAGGAAGTGCGCGAGGAGTTGCGGGCGCTGGTGGAGCCTCGGTGGCAGGAAAGGGCTGCCTGCGCCACCGCGGACCCGGAGGCATGGTTCCCTGAGAAGGGTTCGGTGCGGCAGGTGACCCGGATCTGCGCCGCCTGCCCGGTGAACCGGTCCTGCCTGGCGGTGGCCATGCTGTGGGACGAGGACGGGACCTGGGCCGGCACCAACCCGGGTGAACGCACGAAGGGATACCGGCTCCTGCGGCGTGGTGTCTCGGTGGCCGCCGTGGTCGAGCTGCTGCTCACCCAGCAGAAGCCCCGGCGCTCGGGTACGTGCGGCCGGTCCGGGAAAGCATCGCCCCTCAGGTCTGCGCCCGATCCACGAGAGCTGCCCCGTGATGGCGGGTCCGGTGGGCAGGAGGCCGCGTGAACGCCTCGACGCGAACCGCCGTACCGAGCCCGGAGGTCACTCCCGAGGTGGTCCGCGACTACGCCGCGGAGGCGGGTGTCTGCGTGCGGCCGGTGCTGCGAACCGTGACCGACCGAGCAACCGGGCAGTCGACCACGGTGCTCATCGCCTGCGGATCGACGCGGGAGTCGAGATGCCCACCGTGCGCGGACAAGGCACGGCGTTTGCGGATGCAGCAGTGCGCCGAGGGCTGGCACCTCGAAGACGACCCCCTGCCACCCGAACCCTCCCCCGATGAGGACGACCAGCACCAGGTCGACCAGGACGAGTGTGAGCCAGCTGAGGCTGGGGGCTCGGCGCGGCGGGTGCGGTCCACCAGACGACGCTCAGACGCAGGCGAGCTGCCGAAGGTGCCCCAGGAACACAGGTCGGTGGGCCGGACGTTCAGCGCCCCAGACGGGACCACGTACCGGCCCTCGATGTTCGTCACCCTGACGCTGGGCTCCTACGGCAAAGTCATCCCGGGCCAGAAGCATGCTCGCGTTCCTGGTGCCGGGGCCCCGGTGCACCCGGCGGCCTATGACTACCGGCGGGCCGCGGTGGAGGCGCTGTTCTTCCCGCGACTGTTCGACCGCTGGATGCAGAACCTGCGCCGCTGCGCCGGGTACAAGGTGCAGTACTTCGGCGCGATCGAGCCCCAACGCCGGCTGGCCCCGCATATTCACGTCGCGATGCGCGGCGCGATCCCTCGGCAGGTGATCCGCAAGGTCACGAAGGCGACCTATCTGCAACTGTGGTGGCCGAGCTTCGAAGATCCCGTCCACACCGACCCGGAACGCTATCCACACTGGGATCCGGACTCCGAGTCATATCGAGACATGGAGACCGGGTTCCCGCTGCCGACCTGGGAGCAAGCGCTGGACGACCTGGCCGACGACGATGACGCGGAACCGGCGGTGGTGATGCGGTTCGGGTCGCAGCTCGACATCGCGGGGATCATCGCGCCGTCGGCTGATGCTGACCGCTCGATCCGCTACCTGACCAAGTACCTGACCAAGTCCGTCTCGGAGACCTACGTCGACCCCGAGCACGTCGATCCGGCGTATGAGGCGCACATCGACCGGCTGCACGAACAGGTGCTCTACCTGCCGTGCTCTGAGGCCTGCGCGAACTGGCTGCGGTACGGAGTGCAACCCAAGGACGCCGGCCCCGGCCTGGTCCCCGGCGGCTGCGCATCAAAGGCACACCACCGGGAGAACCTCGGCCTCGGAGGCCGCCGTGTCCAGGTCAGCCGAGCCTGGTCAGGCAAAACCCTCTCCGAACACAAGGCCGACCGCGCGACCGTGGTGCGAGAAGTCCTGAAGGAGGCGGGGATCGATGCCCCCGACGCGGACCGGATGGCCGCCGACGTGCTCGCTGAGGACGGGCTTCCCCGGTTCGTCTGGGAAGACGTCCCAGTCCAAGAACGGGACTACGTCACCGTGGTGATGGCCTCGGTGCTCGAGGCCAAGCGCTGGCGGCAGGAATACCACGCAGCGAAGGAGCTGGCAGCAGCCAGGGCCAGCCCGATGACGGCATGAGGGTTGTGGACAACTATTCGGCAACAGAGCCGACCACACCCCGCGGCCACCCGATAGCCAGCCAACCAAGGTCGCCTGACTGGCCGTCCAGGGTGAGCGCAGCGAATCACGCAGTGACACGGATGTGCCCTTGACGGGCAGGCAGGCGACCGAACCATCCAAAGGCGGGAGGCCGCGGCCCCAGCCACAGAGAGTCTGGAGTTGACATGGATGAGAGTGATGTGGGTCTCGGTCCCGTCATCGGTGAGTCATTGCCGATGTCGTTGCCGCCGCAGGAGGTTCGGCTGGTCATGACGATCGAGGAGGCCGCTGAGCGACTGTGCGTGGGTCGCAGTCTGATGTACGCGCTGGTCAACAGTGGGGCAGTGGAGTCGATACGCATTGGACGGTTGCATCGGGTTCCGGCCGACGCCTTGTCGGACTTTGTCGAGGAGCTGCGGGCGAAGCAACGGAGAGGTGTGGCCTGATGGCTCACCGGCAGCGCAATGGGGCGTCGACGGTTTACCTGGGAAGCGACGGCTACTGGCACGGCCGGGTGACGGTGGGGGTGCGTGAGGACGGCCGCTCCGACCGCCGCCACGTCATGTCGAAGACCAAGACAAGAGTGCTGGAGAAGGTCCGCCAGCTGGAGCGAGCTCGTGACGTGGGCATGGTCCGCAAGGCCGGTGAGAACTGGACTGTGGAGCAGTGGTTAACGCACTGGCTGGAGTACATCGCCGCGCCGTTCGTGCGCGACAACACCCTGGCCGGCTATCAAGTGGCGGTGAACAGGCACCTGATCCCGGGGGTGGGTGCCCACCGGTTATCTGCCCTGCGTCCGGAGCACTTGGAGGCTCTGTACGTCCGGATGCTGAAGACCAAGACCAGGAGCGGGACTCTGACCCGGCCTGCGACGGTGCATCAGGTGCATCGGACTGCGCGAGCGGCGCTGAACGAGGCAGTGCGCCGGGGGTACACGACGAGTAACCCGGCCAAGCTGGCGAAGGCTCCGCGCGTCGTTGAGGAAGAGGTCGAGCCATTCACGGTCGTCGAGGTTCAGAAGCTGCTGCTAGCCGCTTCGAAGAGCCGCAACAGCGCGCGGTGGGCGCTGGCTCTCGCTTTGGGGCTGCGTCAGGGCGAGGCGCTGGGTCTCCAGTGGTCGGACGTCGACCTCCAGACGCGGCTGCTTGTCGTGCGCAGGAACCGGCTACGTCCAAAATATGCGCACGGTTGCGGGCCGCCATGTGGAAGGAAGTACGCGGGTCACTGTCCGCAGCGTGAACAGATTCGCGCAGATGCGGACGAGACCAAGTCGACGGCTGGTCGAAGAGTGGTCGGGCTGCCGGATGCCCTTTGCCGCATCCTCGAGGAGCATCGAGTGGCCCAGGCTCGGGAGCGATTACATGCTGGGCAGCTCTGGGTGGATGGCGGTTGGCTGTTCACGAATGAGATCGGGGCACCGATCAATCCGCGGACTGACTGGGACGAGTGGAAGAAGCTGCTCAAGACCGCCGACATCCGGGATGGCCGACTCCACGATGCCCGGCACACGGCGGCGACGGTGCTCCTGATGCTCGGGGTCAGCGAGCAGACGATCATGGGTCTGATGGGCTGGTCCAACCCCGCGATGACCCGGCGGTACGCGCACATGGTGGACCCGATCCGGCATGAGACCGCGAGACGCATCGACGGACTGTTGTGGGCCCCGCTCGAGCAGACGGACGCGGGAGCCGAACCCGGCCAGACTGAGGGCGGCTGAGCGTCAAATGAGACTGAAACTGAGACTAGAGCCGAAAACGCCGGTCCGACCCGTACGGGTGGACCGGCGTTTCCGCTGGTGGTTGGCGGTGGCGGTGGGATTTGAACCCACGGTGGGCTTGCACCCACACACGCTTTCGAGGCGTGCTCCTTAGGCCGCTCGGACACGCCACCGCCGGGAAGGTTACCGGACGACTTCCAGTGCCAAGAAATCAGAGGGTTGTGTGCCTGAGGACGCGCTGGGGCGCGTCCTCAGGCACACGAACCTCACTGGCGGTGGGTGGCGAAGAAGCCGTCAAGCAGGGCGGTGCTCTCGGCGGCGAGTACCCCTGCGATGACCTCGGGTCGGTGGTTCAGCCGGCGGTCGCGTACGACGTCCCAGAGCGAGCCGACCGCGCCGGCCTTCTCGTCGTACGCCGCGAACACGATGCGCTCGACGCGGGAGAGGACGGCCGCGCCGGCACACATCGTGCAGGGCTCGAGGGTGACCACCAGGGTGCAGCCGGTCAGCCGCCAGGCCCCGACCGACGCAGCAGCCGCCCGCAGTGCCACCACCTCGGCATGCCCCGTCGGGTCGCCGTCGCGCTCGCGGACGTTGTGGCCGGACCCGATCAGGTCACCGGCAGCGGAGACAACCACTGCGCCGATCGGCACATCGCCCGACGACGCAGCCAGAACAGCCTCCTCGAGGGCAGTCCGCATCGCGGGCTCCCAGAGTCTCGACTGTGCTCGACCACCACTCGACTGGGCCCGACCGCCGGGACGGGTCACTCCGAGATGCCGACCAGGTCGTCGAACTTCGAGCCGAAGCCCACGTTGGTGGCGACGTCGCTGAGGATCTCCTCGGGGTACAGCTCGTAGTCGTCGAGAAGCGCACCCATGTCCCGCGCCGACATCCCCACGTCCTCGAAGATCGCGAGGTCTCCCGCCGGGGCCTGGTCGTCCTCGTCATCGACGTGGACGCCGATGTGGTCGACGGCGGAGCGGGCCAGGCTCCAGTCGGTCGCAGCGGTGGCGTCGGAGAGCAGGACCCGCACGAGTGAGCCCTGTGCCCGCACCATCAGCACGAAGTCCTCGGCCACGGAGATCAGGGCCATCGCCCCGTTCTCGCCGGGATATCGGCGCAGCTCCTTGGCGATCGTGTCGACGGTGTCCAGGGAGCGGTCGGGCAGCTCGGCGACGTTCCAGTCGCCCTCGTCACGGTAGGCAACGACGGCGAGGTCGATCTCGCCGACCTCGGCGTCCGTGATCTCCGACATCACGCACCGCCTTCCTAGATGCTCACTCGCATCGTTGCAGAACCCAGCAGGAAGAACCACCGACAACCATGGCCACTACGGTGTACGCCATGCGCCTGCACGTCGTCGATCATCCACTCGTGTCTCACAAGCTGACCATGCTGCGGGACGAGGGCACGGCCTCGCCGGAGTTCCGTCGTCTCACCGAGGAGCTCGTGACCCTGCTGGCCTACGAGGCCACGCGCGACGTGCGTGTCGAGCCGGTCAGCATCACGACGCCCGTCGCACCTGCCGAAGGGACCATCCTGAGCCGGCCGCGGCCACTGGTCGTACCGATCCTCCGGGCCGGGCTCGGCATGCTCGAGGGCATGATGCGCCTGATGCCGACCGCGGAGGTGGGCTTCCTCGGCATGGTTCGCAACGAGGAGACCCTGCTGGCCTCGACGTACGCCGAACGGCTGCCGGCCGACCTGTCCGGACGGCAGTGCTACGTCCTGGACCCCATGCTGGCCACCGGGGGCACGCTCGCCGCCGCGATCAGCTTCCTCACCGACCGCGGTGCAGACCTCATCACCTGCATCTGCCTGCTCGTCGCACCCGAGGGTGTGCAGAACCTCGAGCAGGGGCTGGCGGATGTCGACGTGCCGGTCACGGTGGTGACCGCGGCGCTCGACGAGAAGCTCAACGACAAGGGGTACATCGTGCCGGGGCTGGGCGACGCCGGCGACCGCCTCTACGGCCTGGCCCAGTAGAGCGCCCAGTAGTTGACCCAGTAGTGGGCCCAGTAGTTCCCCGGTGAGTTCGGGTCAGTCGCTGGGTGAGTCGAAAGAGCCGGACCCGGCCAGCGCGGAGGACGTCGCCACCCGCGGAACCGTCACGGTGACCTTCGTGCCCTGACCGTGTGCCGAGGTGATGCCGATCCTCCCGCCGTGCAGGGCCACGATCGCCTGGACAATGGTCAGCCCGAGTCCCGTGCCCGGGACCGCCTGCTCGGTGGACGAGCTCGACCGGAAGAACCGCGTGAACAGCTTGGCCTGGTCGTCCTCGGTGATGCCGATCCCGTCATCCTTCACCATGATCTCGCTGACCTCGCCGTCGGAGAGCAGCGCCACCTCGACCGTCCCGCCGTCCGGTGTGAACTTCACCGCGTTGGTCATCAGGTTGGCGACCATGCGCTCGAGCTGCACGGGATCGCCGTGGTGCACCACCGGCTCGGACGGCGTCGTCACGACAACGTTCAGTGATCGGGCGGCAAGGGCGGGCGCCAGGCGTTCGTGCGCGTTCGTCACCACCGAGCGGATGTCGGTGACCACCGGCTCGATCTTCAGTGCCGAGGACTCGATCTGGGACAGCGTCAACAGGTCCTCGACGAGCAGCAGCAACCGGCGACCATTGCGGTCGACCCGGTCGACCACATCGCGCTGCGATTCGGAGAGCTCGCCCACCAGGCCGTCCTCGAGGAGCTCGGTGTAGCCGATGATGCTCGTGATCGGCGTACGTAGCTCGTGGCTGACTGTTGCGACGAAGTCACCCTTCACCCGCTCCAGCTCCTGCAACCGCTCCACCGCCGTGCGCTGGTGTTGCACGGTCAGCAGCATGGCCCGGTGGGCCGCCTCGCGCTCGGTCACGTCCTCGGCGGTCGCGAGGTAGCCCGAGGCGTCGCCGCTACCACCGGGCAGGGCGGTGAGGGTCATCCTCATGATGCGTTCCTCGCCGTCCTTGCGACGGAAGAGCCACGTGCGGTTCGGGTCCTCGGCTGCCACCGCGGCGCGGCAGATGTCGGCGAAGTTGGGCAACGCTTGCAACCGGGAGGCCTGGTGCCGGATCTCGTCGTCGGGGTGGAACATGTCGGGCCGTTTCCCGAGAACCTCGTCGGAGGAGTAGCCGAGCATGATCTCAGCACCCGGGTTGAACACCGTGATGCGACCGTCCGGACCGGTCGCGATGATGGCTGTACCGGTGGCCGACGCGACAAGGCACTGCAGTGTCTCGCGCTCGGCGTCGGCACGAGCGCCGGTGATCCGCTGCTGGGTGACGATCACCGAGAGCGGCAGCAGGATCAGGCCACAGTCGAGAAGGAAGAGCTGGAGTACGCCGCTCACCAGCTCCGTGGGCAGAGCGTAGTGCTCACCGAGCGCCCAGACGGGTCCGATCTCGAGCGCGGTCGCCAGGGAGCCGATCACCGCGACGAGACTGAGCAGGATCGTGGCCTCACGCAGGGTGCCGCGGAACGCGTGCCAGGCGAACATCGGCATCACCGCGAAGACGATCGGCGGTGCATCGGTGATCACGAAGACCGTGAGCGTCGTACCGAGGGTGAGGGTGGCCTGCACGATGCGCTCGCGTCGCCCGGCGACCGGCTCGAAGATGACGGCCTTGAGGAACAGAGGGAGCAGCACGATCATGGCCGCCGCGTTGGCCCCGAACGACCCCACTGCGCCGAGCAGCGGGTTCCCGTGTCCGGTCGCCCACACGGTGAGCCCACAGCCGAGGCCGGCCACCACTGAACCCGCGGCGATCGCGCCCACGAACCGGGAGACGTCGCCGGAGTCGCGCAGGGCAGCACGGCGACCCTCGAGGCCGGCCACCAGCCGCTGGCGGACCAGCCACGCGGCGGCCACGAAGCTGAGGGTGAAACCGATCGCCGGCACGGCTTCGTAGCCGTTGCCGAGGTAGGCGACGAGGATCAACAGCAGACTCGCACCGAGAAGCCAGGGACGCAGCCGCCTCGACGAGGTGAGCAGCAGCCCGGCGAGCACACCGCCGGCGGGCCAGATGGTCGGGGTCTGGCTGGGAGCCTGACCCACGGCGTTCTCCACCCACGCGGCCGCGAAGAGCGCGAACAGGAGCAGCGAGATCCGGACCGGGCGGGCAGGGTTGGCGCCCTGCGTGACCCGTTCGGCGACTCGGATGGTGTCCGGGACGGCCTCCGGGTTGCCGCCCGGGTTGCCGCCCGGGTTGCCGCCCGGGTTGCTGGCCATGGGTCCTCTGGTCGCCCGCCGCGAATCCGGGTTGGACGAGGAGACACCCAGATGCACAGGACCCCCACTCGGAACAACGGCGACACGGTGCCACCAATGTCCCAGTATGGGTTATTCACCCACTGGCGTGCCGTTTTTCCGAAACCCGAAAATTGAGCGGCGCGGGACGACTCAGAGGCTCTTGACGGCGTTGAGGAGCTTGCCCATGGAGTCCTTGGCATCGCCGAAGAGCAGGGTGGTGTTCTCCTCGAAGAGCAGCTCGTTCTCGATGCCCGCGAAGCCCGGTCGCATCGACCGCTTCATGAACACCACCTGCTTGGCCTCGTCGGCGTTGAGGATGGGCATGCCGTAGATCGGGGCACCCGGCGTCGTCTTCGCGGCGGGATTCACGACGTCGTTGGCACCGACCACGAGCACCACATCGGCGTCCTTGAACTCGCCGTTGATGTCGTCCATCTCCTTGAGCTGCTCATAAGGCACCTGAGCCTCGGCGAGCAGGACGTTCATGTGGCCAGGCATCCGGCCCGCAACAGGGTGGATCGCGTAGTCGACCTGGGTGCCTCGCTCGGCGAGCACGTCCACCAGCTCACGCAGCGTGTGCTGCGCCTGCGCGACCGCCAGGCCATAGCCGGGGACGATGATCACCCGGTCGGCGTACCCGAGCATGATCGCGACGTCCTCGGGGTTGGCCGACTTCACCGGCCGGTCCGAGGCCACGCCGCCGCCCAGGGTGGAGCCGCCCTTGAGGGCGCCGAACAAGATGTTGGCCACCGAACGGCCCATCGCCTTGGCCATCAGCAGGGTCAGGAACGTACCGGAGGCACCGACGAGCGTGCCGGCGACGAGCAGCACGACGTTGTCCAGCACGTAGCCACCCGCCGCCACCGTCAGGCCGGTGAACGCGTTCAGCAGCGAGATCACGATCGGTACGTCGGCGCCCCCCACCGGCAGCACCAGCAGCAGCCCGAACACCAGGCCCACCAAACCGAGCACGATGCCCGACCCACATCGCCACGTCGAGCACCAGCTGGGTGGAGAGGCCCACGCCTCCGAGCAGTCCGGCGGCGAAGGCGAACGCGAGACCGGGGAAGATCACCGGAGCCGAGGTCATCAGCTCCTGCAGCTTGGCGAAGGTCACCACGGAGCCGGCGAACGAGACCGCTCCGACGAAGATCGTGAACGCCGTCGCGGCGAGGATGAACCAGCCGGGATCGGCGTCCTCTGGGCAGCAATAGTGCAGCGCCGCCAGCTCGCGCATCTCCAGCAGCGCGACCAGCGCGGCGGCGCCGCCACCGACACCGTTGAACAGCGCGACCATCTGCGGCATCTGGGTCATCTGCACCCGCCGGGCTCCGAAGACACCACCGGCGGTGCCAATCACAATGGCGCCCAGGATCAGCGGGATGTTGGAGAGGTCGAGGTAGAAGAACGGGACCACGCATGCCACGACCGCACCAGCGGCGCCAACCAGGTTGCCTGTGCGCGCGGTCTTCGGACCGGAAAGGCCCTTGAGCGCGAGGATGAAGCAGACCGCGCAGGCAAGGTAGGTCAGCTGGACCCAGATGGGAATGCCGGTCACTTGGCGGCCCCTCCAGTCGCTCCGGCGTCAGCCGTGGGTTTCTTCTTCTTGCGCACGAACATCTGGAGCATCCGGTCGGTGACCACGAAACCGCCGACCATGTTCACCGCGGCCAGCACGATCGCCACCAGACCCACGGCCACGGCCACGCTGTTCTCGGTCGTGCCGGTCACGATGATCGCGCCGAGCAGGATGATCCCGTGGATCGCGTTCGCGCCAGACATCAGCGGGGTGTGCAGGGTCGAGGAGACCTTCGAGATCACCTCGATGCCCACGAACACGCTGAGCACGAAGATCGTCAGCCAGACCACTGCGTCGTTCACTGTTCGGCCTCCGCGTCGTTGGGGAGATCGGGCTGCGGGTCTGGTTCGACGGGCCCTTCGATGGCCTCCCGCGTCGGCTCGTGCACGATCCTCCCGGCGTGGGTCACCGCGGCTCCGGCGACGACCTCGTCGTCGAAGTCGGGGGCGAACTCACCCTCGCTGGTCATCAGCGTCAGCAGGCTGACGAGGTTCTGGGCGTAGAGCTTCGAAGCCGGCCCCGGCATCTGCGAAGGGACGTTGTCGCCGCCCCACACCTGCGCATGGCCGATCCGGACCACCTTCCCGGCCACCGAGCCCTGGACGTTGCCGCCGGTCTCGGCAGCGAGGTCGACGACGACAGAGCCGGGCTTCATCTGCTCGACCATCTCGGCGGTGACCAGCATCGGCGCCTGTCGACCGGGCACAGCCGCGGTGGTGATCAGTGCGTCCGCGTTCGCGATGTACGGCGTAAGCATCTCGCGCTGACGGGCGGCTCGGTCCTCGGTCATCTCGCGGGCGTAGCCGCCCGCCCCTTCGAGGGTCTCGAGTTCGAGATCTATCGCCTTCGCCCCCATCGAGCGGATCTCCTCGGCGGCGGCGGCGCGGACGTCGTACGCCGAGACGACCGCGCCCAGCCGCTTGGCGGTCGCGATGGCTTGCAGGCCGGCCACACCGGCTCCCAGCACCACGACCTGCGCCGGCTGGACGGTGCCGGCGGCGGTCATGTTGAGCGGGAAGAAGCGGCGCAGCAGCCCGGCCGCCACGATCGCACAGCGGTATCCGGAGACGAGCGCCTGCGAGGACAACGCGTCCATCGACTGCGCGCGGGAGATCCGTGGGACGAGCTCCATGGCGAAGGAGGTGATGTTGAGGTCGCGAAGGTCGACGACGAGGTCGTGGGAGGAGTTCACCGGGAGGAAGGACAGCACCGCGGCGCCCTCACGCAGTCGTCGCGCCCGGTCGCTGCCGAGCGCGTTGACGCCGAGTACGACGTCGGCCTCGGTGAGGGCACCGTCGGTGACGGCTGCTCCGGACTCGACGTACAGCTCGTCGGCGTACTCCGCCCGGGCGCCGGCATCGGGTTCGACCAGCACCTCGTAGCCGAGGTCGGTCAGCTTGGTGACGAGCTCGGGGACCATCGCGACCCTGGCCTCGCCCTCACGGGTCTCCCTTGCTACTGCGATCTTCACGCGTCAGAACCTAGTGGAAGTGTCCGCCGCTTCCAGACTTTGAGATGACCGTCTCATCCGTTTCCATCGAAACCGGGCGCGAGCTGCTCGGTGTGGTGTGACTCAGGCCATCTGCTCAGGCCATCCCCAGGCCGGCGAGATAGCCCACGCCGTACGTGATCGACATCGCCAGCACCCCACCGAGGACGTTGCGCACCACGGCCGGTCGGGACGGCGCGCCACCGATGCGGGCGCTCACCAGCCCGGTGCCGGCCAGGGCCAACCCCACGGCGGCAAGCGTGACGACCGCCCGCAGGCTCGGCGAGAACAGCAGAATCGTCGCGAGCGGCAGTATCGCGCCCAGAGTGAACGCGACCATCGAGGCCCTGGCTGCGTGCCACGGGTTGACCAGCGCGTCCGGGTCGATCCCGAGCTCGATGTCCAGGTGGGCCCGCAGGGCGTCGTTGCCGGTGAGCTCGACGGCGACCTGCTTCGCGAGCCCCTCGGAAAGGCCCCTCTGCCGGTAGAGCTCCGCCAGCTCGGCCAGCTCCTCCTCCGGTTCTTCCTTCAACTCGCGGGTCTCCTTGGCGATCAGGGCCAGCTCGCTGTCGCGCTGGGTGCTCACCGAGACGTACTCGCCCGTACCCATGCTCAGGGCTCCCGCGACCAGACCGGCGAGGCCCGCGACGAAGATGGTCTGCCGATCGCTGGTGGCCCCAGCCACCCCCATCACCAGGCCGGCGACCGACACGATGCCGTCGTTGGCACCGAGCACCCCGGCCCTCAGCGAGTTGAGCTTGCCACTGAACGAGTCCGAGTGTGGCTCGTCGGCGTGCTCGCCCATCGGCGGGAAGCTCGGCACGGTCGGGGAAGTCATGGCTCAATCGTCACGCCTCACCCCGACCCCCGCAACGAAGGACAGGCTGCGCTCACCACGGCGCCAAACGTGCTGCGGCCCACCCGGGACGTCATACGAAACGGTCGCCACCACCACCACAACGCATGACGCTCCGCGGGACGTCATACGAACCGGTCGCCACAACCACCACAACGTATGACGCTCCACAGTCGCGATGGGGTCAGTCGGCTCCTCGCAGCATCTCCTCGACCCAGGCGGGGACGATCTCGGTGGCCGGTCCTTCTCGGACCTCGGCGAAGTCGCTGAACCGTTCGGGAGCCAGGTTGAGCTCCAGGGTGTTCGCGCCAGCACCCAGGGCGTAGTGCACGAACGCAGCCGCGGGATAGACACGTCCGGAGGTGCCGATGCTGACGAACAGGTCGCACTCGAAGATCGCGTGATGGGCGGCGTCCATGTCGTAGGGCATCTCGCCGAACCAGACGACGTCGGGCCGGAGCGTCGGCTGCCCACAGGCGGGGCAGGCTGGGCGGTCGACAAGGCTGCCGGTCCACTCGTGGCGCCGGTCGCAGGTCGTACACCAGGCGGCGCGGAGACGACCGTGCATGTGATGCACGCGTTGAGACCCGCCGCGCTCATGCAGGTCGTCGATGTTCTGGGTGACCAGGTGCAGATCCTCGCCGAGGTGCTCCTCCAGCGTCGCTAGCGCAACGTGCGCTGCGTTGGGCTCAGCCCGTGCGAGCGCCGTACGGCGTTCGTCGTAGAACCGCTGCACCAGGTTCGGATCGGCGGCGAAGGCCTCCGGGCTGGCCACGCTCATCGGGTCGAGGCCCTCCCACAGACCCTCGCCGTTGCGGAAGGTGGGCAATCCGCTCTCGGCCGATATCCCGGCTCCAGTGAGTACGACGACCTTCATCGCCGCAGGCTATCCACCGCCGCGCCTCACCTGTGGCGCCAACGGACGAGAAAGTCAGCCCTTGAAGATGCAGGTCGGATCCTCGTCGATCTCGGCAAGGATCCGCTGAATCGGCTGGTGCGGCTCGAGCAGGTCGTAGCGATGGGCCTTTGAGTTCCGGTCGAACCAGTACAGCGTCCAGGCGCCGGTCGACTCGTCGTACTTCATCCGCGCCTGCTCGAGCTCCATCCACTCGGACTTGTCGTCATTGGGAAAGAGCGGCTGCAGCTCGAAGATCGTCACCGTCTTGCCGCGCACACGATGCTCGACCCGAACCAGATCGCGGAGCCGTTTCGGCACCTGGGTCTCGCAGTAGAGGCGAATCCGGTCCAGGTCGCGCTCCGGCGGTTTCGACATGCGCAATCACCCTCCTCAGTAGTACCAGGGGTACGGCGACCAGTCGGGGTCGCGCTTCTCCAGGAACTGGTCGCGACCTTCCTGCGCCTCGTCGGTCATGTACGCCAGACGCGTCGTCTCGCCCGCGAAGAGCTGCTGCCCGACCAGGCCGTCATCGATCATGTTGAAGGAGTACTTCAGCATCCGCTGTGCCGTCGGGCTCTTCCCGTTGATCTTCGCGCCCCACTCGAGGGCGACCTTCTCGAGCTCGACGTGCGGCACCACCTTGTTCGCCGCGCCCATCCGGTGAGCGTCCTCCGCGGAGTACTCCTCACCGAGGAAGAAGATCTCGCGCGCGAACTTCTGGCCGACCTGGCGGGCGAGGTACGCCGACCCGAAGCCGCCGTCGAAGCTGCCCACGTCGGCATCGGTCTGCTTGAACCGGCCGTGCTCGGCACTGGCCAGGGTGAGGTCGCACACAACATGAAGTGAATGGCCCCCGCCAGCGGCCCAGCCGTTGACCAGGCAGATGACCACCTTGGGCATGAAGCGGATCAGCCGCTGGCACTCCAGGATGTGCAACCTGCCGAGGCGTGCCTGTTCCGCCGGGGCCCGGCTGTCGCGCCGATCACCACCGGTCTCGTCCTCGTACTGGTAGCCCGCCTTGCCACGGATGCGCTGGTCCCCGCCGGTGCAGAAGGCCCACTTGGCGTTCTTCTCGCTCGGTCCATTGCCGGTGAGGAGCACACAGCCGACGTCGCTCGTCGTACGCGCGTGCTCCAGGACCCGCAACAGCTCGTCGACCGTGTGCGGGCGGAACGCGTTGAGCACGTCCGGGCGGTCGAAGGCGACCCGGACGGTCCCGTGCTCGCGTGCCCGGTGATAGGTGAGGTCGGTCAGGTCCTGGAAGCCCGGGATGTCTTCCCAGTCGGCCGGGTCGAAGATCTCGCTGACTCCGTCGATCGCGCTCATGGCGGTGAGGCTATCCGTCAGCCTTCCTGCAATCAGGAGCGGCGGGAATCTCTCCCTTGCGGACGGTGTTGGCCCCCACATGACCCTTCAAGGTGAATATGTCCCCAGCAAGGCCAAGTGGGTGCGCGACCAGGTGGATAGCTTCGAGTCGTCAGACGGCGCGAAGGCCAACACCCTGAGAGCCACAGGCGACCCCATCGTGGTGATCACGTCGCGTGGAGCGAAGTCGGGCGTGCTGCGCAAGAACCCGGTCATGCGGGTCGAGCGTGACGGTGTGTACGTCGCGGTCGCGTCCTTGGGCGGCTCCGACGACCAGCCGGAGTGGTACTACAACTTCCTCGCCCACCCCGAGGTCGACCTCCAGGACCGCGACGTCAAGAAGACCTACCGCGTCGAGCTTGTCGAGGGCGACGAGCGAGCCGACCTCTGGCAGCTCGCGGTCGAGACCTGGGCGACGTACGGCGAGTACCAGAAGCGGACCGACCGGCAGATCCCGGTGTTCAAGCTGACCCCGATCGACTGACCCCAACGTTCGGGACGGATAGTCCGAGACGTTCCCGTCGTCAAAACCGCCTGCAGGGAACCGGAACGTCTCGGACTATCCGGAATTGAGCACCTCGACCGACCGACTGACCGACCGACTGACCGACTGACCGACTGAGCGACTCGCTGGTCAGGTGGAGATCGAGGTGGCCAGCGCCGCCAGGTGACACAGGCGGGCGATCTCCGAGTCGAGGATCTCGGGGCCGCCGCGCCGGGCGATGACGATCAGCTCGTCCTCCTCGAACGAGCACCCGGCCACGAGCATCTCCGACATCCGCTCGGGGACATCGATCCGTCGGCCCCGTTTGAGATCCTGGGGCCAGTACATGTCGTCCGGGATCTCGGTGGGAGCGGCCGCCGAGCCGTGCACGACCTTGGCGCTCTCGCCGGCGCGACGTACGCGCAAGGCCCAGTCGACCACGAAGGTCGCCGGCAGCAGGTCGACCAGTGTGTCCCGCGCGGCCGCGGGGTCCGATGTCATCGCCTCGACGACCTCGAGGTCACGAGTGAGGTTGGAACCCGCACCGTAGTGCGAGATCCAGAGCACCTGGACGTCCTCCAGGGCAGTACACGCAGAGACGATGGTGTCCGGCATCACCCCGGCCTCGGCGGCGAGGAACACGTCGTCGATCGCGCGGCCGCTGTAGCGCTCGACGATCTCGATCGCGTCGATGTTGCCCCCGACAGAACCGATCGCCGAGGCGAGCCGTCCCAGGGAACCGGGAACGTCTGGCAGCTCGACGCGGAGCAGGTACGACATAGGGGCGACCCTAGCCAACGGGTGTTACTACGTGGTTTCGGCTGAGCGGACGACCTTGATGTTGAACTCGTTGGTCCCGAGCGCACCCATCAGCCGCACCCACAACGGCAGCCACATCTCCAGCCCCCGGGCGTTCTGAAGCCCGTCGAGCTCGATGATGTCCTTCCACCCGAGTTCACGAAGCAGGGCGACGACCTGCTGGCGCGAGTCCGGGTCGTCCCCAGCGGCGAAGACCGTGGTGTCCCCGTCACCGACGGAGCCCGGGTCGATCATCACCGATGCGGTCATGGTGTTGAGGCTCTTGACCACCCGGGCCTCGGGAAAGGCACGCTGGATCTGCTCTGCCAGTGAGTCGGTGTCCTTGACGCCGAGGGTGGGCGGGAAGCCGTGGGAGAAGTCGAGCGGGTTCGACACGTCCACGAGCACCTTGCCGGAGAGATGGTCCGAGCCGACCTCCCCGAGTGCGGCCAGGCTGGAGAGCCCGTTGGTGGCGTTGACGACGAGGTCCGCATCGGACGCCACCGTCTCGAGGGACCGGAGGGCCACGTCCACGCCGGCCCACTCCTCACGCCTACCCGTCTTCTCGGGGTCCCGGGTGCCCACGACCACGTCGTGTCCCACTCCTCGCAGACCTCGTGCCAATGTGCGTCCGACGATGCCCGTGCCGATGATCGCGATCCTCATGCAACGAGCGTAGGTCCGCGCCGCCGTCCACGGGAGCTACAGCTTGTGGCCCTCCTATGGTTGCGTCATGAGTCGCCTCCTCGTCACAGGTGCCACCGGGTTCATCGGTCGCCGTCTGGTCCCTGCCCTGGTCGACGCGGGGCACGATGTACGCGCGATGACGAGGCGGCCTGAGTCGTACGACGGGCCCGGTGAGGCGGTGGCAGGCGACGTCAGTGACCCTGCCTCCCTGACCGGACCGCTCGAGGGCGTGCAGGTTGCCTACTACTTGGTGCACTCACTCGACGATGCCGACTTCGAGCGCAAGGACGCCGAGGCAGCGCGCGCCTTCGCAAGCGCCGCAAAGGCGCAGGGCGTCCAGCAGATCGTTTACCTCGGCGGGCTCGGCGATGACAGCGAGCTGTCAGCACATCTGCGCTCACGCCGGGAGGTCGAGTCCCTGCTCGTGGAAAGCGGCGTACCGGTGACGGTGCTACGGGCCGCGATCGTGGTCGGTGCGGGCGGCATCTCGTGGGAGATCACCCGTCAGCTGGTGAAGAACCTCCCGGCCATGGTGGTGCCCAGGTGGGCGGCCACGAGGACACAGCCGATCGCCCTCGACGACGTGATCCGCTATCTCGTCGCGGTGTGTCAGAACGACGCTGCCCTGGGGCAGGTCTTCGAGATCGGCGGGCCGGATCGGCTCACCTACGTCGACATGCTCCGCGTCGCCGGCGTACAGGCCAACGGCCGCAGGGTGCCGATCCTCCAGGTCCCGGTCCTCACCCCGGGTCTGTCTTCATGGTGGTTGGCACTGGTCACGGACGTCGACGTCACCACTGGTCGCAACCTGGTTGACTCGATGGGTGTCGAGGTCGTGGTCACCGAGCAGCGGATCCGCGAGATCTCGCCCGGCGAACCGCTGACGTACGCCGAGGCGGTGCGCCGGGCGCTCGAGGAGCGCGAGAGCTAGCGACACTAGGACGGCGGCAGGATCGCCGGCAGGGCGTAGAGCATCGTCACCGACCACACGAGGTGGGTGAGCACCGGGGCGAGGATGCCCCCGCTGGCGCGGCGTTCGAGGCCCACGACCACCCCCAGCACGAGTGCGGCGAAGGCGAGCATCACGTTGCCGGTGGCAGCGGTCGCGACTGAGTAGGCAACGGCCGTGAACGCCACCTGGTGGTTGCGGATCGCGGCGTAGAGCCCACCTCGGAAGAACAGTTCCTCGGCGATCCCGTTCAGCACGGTGACGATGAGCAGGGGCAGCGCGGACGACTCCGACCCGGCGTACTCAAGGACGTTGCGCACCTGGTCGGCCAGGGGCGGAATCAGTCGTACGACGAACGCGCCGACCACGAAGACGATGGCGAGTGCCGCCCCGATCAGGATCGGCTGCACGATCGGTCTGGCGGCAGCGGTCTTGTCGATGCCGATGCGACCGAGGTGGATGGGGCCGGATGCGAAGGCCCCGACCGTCCACACCAGTGCCAGTGCCAGCGTCGCGCCGTAGAACTCCACGCTGCCGGTGTCGGTTCCGCGCAACGCGAATGCCAGGACCATGGCGCCGAGCACGACGACCACGGCGCTGACCAGCTGGCGACGACGGAAGTCCCGATCCGACTGCCTGTGGTCCCGGGGTGTCATGACCCAGAGCGTGTGCCGCAGCTGGAGGACGAGGCGTCGCATCTCTCAGACCCTAGCCGCGGAGATGCCGGCCCAACCGGCTCGTGGCCGGACTCACACACCCCGCTCGTAGGGTCGTGGCGTGGGCTCGATCATGTGGTTCCGGCGCGACCTGCGGCTACGGGACAACCCGGCGCTGCGGGCGGCGAGCGACCTCGGGCCAGTGCTCGGGTTGTTCGTGCTGGACCCCGCGTTGTGGGGCGGCGCGGGCCCGGCCAGACGAGCGTGGCTGGCCGCCAACCTGCGGTCCCTCGACGAGTCCATGGACGGACACCTGTGCATCCGCCTCGGCCGGCCGACGTCCGTGGTGCCGGCGATGGCCAGCCGGGTCTCGGCCGATCAGGTGCACGTCTCCAACGATTCGACTCCGTATGCCAGAGCGCGCGACCGGTCTGTGGTCGAGGCTCTTCCTGAGGGCGTCGCGGGAGTGGCCACGGGGACGCCGTACGCCGTGCCGCTGGGGACCGTGCGGAACGGGTCGGGTGACCCCTACAAGGTGTTCACGCCCTTCAGCAAGGCTTGGCGCGCCACCGGGTGGGACGACCCTGTCCCGGCGCCGCGCGTCGTCGAGTGGGTCGCGGTCGATGACGACAAGCGCGTCACGACGATGCTGGACGGAGCGCTTCGCAGTGCCCCGGCCGGGATGCCGGCCCCCGGTGAGGACGCTGCCTCTCGTCGGCTCCGCAGCTTCATGGACCGAGACCTCCGCGGGTACGACGCCCAGCGCAACGACCCGGGTGCCGACCGCACGTCGCGGCTCTCGCCGTACCTCAAGCTCGGCGTGCTGCACCCGCGCCAGGTGCTCGCCCATACGTCTGGTTCCAGCAGCATCGATGCGCGCACCTTCGAGACCGAGCTCGCGTGGCGCGAGTTCTACGCCGACGTACTGCACCACAACCCGAGGTCGGCGTGGGAGGACCTTCGACCGGTCCCGGGCCTGACGTATGACGACCACGAGGACGCGATCGAGGCCTGGAAGGAGGGCGCGACCGGCTTCCCGATCGTGGACGCGGGCATGCGCCAGCTGCTGGCCGAAGGCTGGATGCACAACCGGGTGCGGATGATCACCGCCAGCTTCCTGACCAAGGACCTGCACGTGTGGTGGCCCGTGGGGGCACGTCACTTCCTCGACCACCTCGTCGACGGCGACCTCGCTTCGAACAACCACGGGTGGCAGTGGGTCGCCGGCACCGGCACCGACGCGGCGCCGTACTTCCGGGTCTTCAACCCCGTGACGCAGGGACTCAAGTTCGACCCGCAGGGCGACTACGTCCGCCGGTGGGTGCCGGAGCTCACGCATCTCTCCGGCAAGGCCGTGCATCAGCCGTGGGACGCCGACGGTGGCTACGACCAGGGCTACCCGAAGCGGATCATCGACCACGCGGAGGAGCGTCAGGTCGCCCTCGATCGCTACCAGCGCGGCCGAGGCTGAAGGTCTCGACGACCTCGTGGCGGGGGCGGCGGCGAGGGCCCTCGCCGAGGTGCGAGGCGACCAGCGCGATCTCCTCGATGGTCCAGGTGGGGCCGCGGTAGGCGTCGAGCAGGCGCACGAACTTCGTCGCCTCGACCGGCCTCTTGATCCGCGCCAGCGTCAGGTGTGGCCTGAACCGCTGCCCGTCCACGTCGGCGCCGGCCTTCGACAGCGCGGCGCGTGCACCCGTAGCAGCTCGGCTCAGCTCCTCGCCGTGCGTCTCGACTCCGGCGAACAGCACCCTGGCCCGTCCCACGTTCGGGAACGCTCCGCCGCCCGCGATCCGTGCCTGCATGGGACTGCGCTTGCGAGCGGCCCGCTCGAGCCGGGCCACCAGGTCGTCGTAGGACCGGTCGGGGACATGCGAGGAGAACGCCAACGTCAGGTGGAACTGCTCCGGCGAGGTCCAGCGGAACGGTGCCGCCTCCCGTCGGGGTTCCAGGAATTCCTCGAGGTGCTCGACCACCTCCTCCGGCGGGACGACCGCCACGAACATCCGCATCAGAGACCGAGGTCGCGGCCGATGAGCTCCTTCATGATCTCGTTCGAGCCGGCCCAGATCTTCGAGACGCGGGCGTCGCGCCAGGCGCGGGCGACGCGGTACTCGTTCATGTAGCCGTAGCCGCCGTAGAGCTGCACGCAGGCGTCGAGCACCTCGTTCTGGATGTCGGCCGCCCACCACTTCACCTTCGCGGCGTCGACCGCGGTCAGCTCTCCGGCGTTGTGGGCGAGCACGGCCTGGTCGATGAAGGCCTGGGTCACGTCGATCTTGGTGACCAGCTCGGCGGCGATGAACTTGTTGTACTGGAACGAGCCGATCGCCTGGCCGAACGCCTTGCGCTCCGAGATGTAGGCAAGGGTCTCGTCGAGGATCTGCCCGGCCTGGGCCAGGTTGCCGACCGCGTTCGAGAGGCGCTCCTGCGGCAGCCAGTTCATCATGTGGATGAAGCCCTGATCGAGCTCGCCGATCAGATTGGTGCCGGGGATGCGGACGTCCTCGAAGAACAGCTCGGCGGTGTCGGACTCGTCCTGGCCGACCTTGTCGAGCTTGCGCCCGCGGCTGAACCCGTCCATGTGGTTCTCGACGCCGAACAACGAGATGCCCTTGGCCTTCTTCTCCGGTGACGTTCGCGCCGCGACCACGACGAGATCGGCCGAGTAGCCGTTGGTGATGAAGGTCTTCGAGCCGTTGAGGATCCAGTCGTCACCGTCGCGCTCGGCCGTCGACCTCAGATTCGCGAGGTCGGACCCACCGGAGGGCTCGGTCATCCCGATCGCGCACAGGATGTCGCCGCTGACGAAGCCGGGCAGCCAGCGCTCGCGCTGTTCCTCGGTGGTCAGCTCGACGAGGTACGGCGCCACGATGTCGGCGTGGACGCCGTGGCAGGACACCAGCGACATCGAGACCCGGCCGAGCTCCTCGGCGAGCACCGCGTTGTAGCGGAAGTCGCCGGCCTCGGAGCCGCCGTACTGCTCGGGAATCTCCAGGCCCAGCAGACCCTGGGCGGCGAAGGCCTTCCACATCTCCCGGGGGAACTGCTTGGCTTCGATGTAGTCCTCCCAGTGCGGAGTCACCTCACGGTCGAGGAACCCGCGGACCGAGGAACGGAAGGCCTCGTGGTCGTCGTCGAACAGCGTGCGCTTCATGGCAGCATCGTAGGTTTCGTGCGTTCCCGGGCCGGTGGCCAGAGACGGCTCCGGTTGGGACCGGCGCCAGCCGGGAACACCGAACCGGTATTTTGATCGTTAAAAGTCGTCCATCACGAGGAGAGACAGCTGTGGAGATCTGGCCCGGCAAGGCGTACCCGCTCGGGGCCACGTTCGACGGGAGCGGGACCAACTTCGCGCTGTTCAGTGAGGTCGCCGAGCGGATCGAGCTGTGCCTGTTCGACGTCAGCGCGCGCGGGAAGGCCCGCGGGAAGGTCAAGGAGACCCGCGTCGAGCTGACCGAGGTCGACGCCTACGTCTGGCACTGCTACCTGCCCTCGGTGCAGCCGGGGCAACGCTACGGATTCCGGGTCCACGGCCCGTGGGACCCCGAGAACGGCATCCGGTGCAACCCGGCCAAGCTGCTGCTCGACCCGTACGCCAAGGCGACAGCCGGCGAGATCGACTGGGACCCCTCACTGTTCGGCTACGAGTTCGGCGACCCGGACTCCCGCAACGACGCCGACTCGGCCGCACACATGACGCACGGCGTGGTGATCAACCCGTTCTTCGACTGGGAGGGCGACCGCCCGCTCGAAGTCCCCTACAACGAGTCGATCATCTACGAGGCCCACGTCAAGGGACTCACCCAGCTGCACCCTGACGTGCCCGAGGACCTCCGTGGCACGTACGCCGGCCTGGCGCATCCGGCGATCACCGAGCACCTGACCCGACTCGGCGTCACCGCGATCGAGCTGATGCCGGTGCACCAGTTCGTCCAGGACCACACCCTGCTCGAGAAGGGGCTGCGCAACTACTGGGGCTACAACACCATTGCGTTCCTGGCGCCGCACGCGTCGTACTCGGCCACGGCCAACCAGATGAGCACCCTCGGCCAGCAGGTGCAGGAGTTCAAGGGGATGGTGAAGTCGATGCATGCGGCAGGCATCGAGGTCATCCTGGACGTCGTCTACAACCACACCGCCGAGGGCAACCACCTCGGCCCGACGCTGAGCTTCAAGGGGATCGACAACCAGGCGTACTACCGCCTGATGGAGGACGAGCCCAAGTACTACATGGACTACACGGGCACCGGGAACTCCCTCAACGTGCGCCACCCGCACTCCTTGCAGCTGATCATGGACTCGCTGCGCTACTGGGTCACCGAGATGCACGTCGACGGTTTCCGGTTCGACCTCGCGTCCACGCTGGCCCGCGACTTCTACGAGGTCGACCGACTCGCGACCTTCTTCGAGCTCGTGCAGCAGGACCCGGTCGTCAGCCAGGTGAAGCTGATCGCGGAACCCTGGGACGTCGGCCCGGGTGGCTACCAGGTCGGGAACTTCCCGCCCCAGTGGACCGAGTGGAACGGCGCCTACCGCGACACGGTCCGCGACTTCTGGCGCGGGGAGGCCTCGCTGGGCGAGTTCGCCTCACGCCTGTCCGGCTCGTCGGACTTCTACGAGAACTCCGGCCGGCGCCCGTTCGCCAGCATCAACTTCGTCACTGCTCACGACGGGTTCACGCTGCGCGACCTCGTGTCGTACAACGAGAAGCACAACGAGGCCAACGGGGAGGACAGCTTGGACGGCGAGAGCCACAACCGCTCCTGGAACCGCGGTGCCGAGGGCCCGACCGACGACCCGGAGGTCCGGGCGCTCCGCGCGCGGGGGCAACGCAACTTCCTGGCCACGTTGCTGCTCAGCCAGGGCGTTCCGATGCTGCTGCACGGGGATGAGCTCGGCCGCACGCAGCAGGGCAACAACAACACCTACGCCCAGGACTCCGGGATCTCGTGGGTGCACTGGGACCAGGTGGACCGGCCGCTGACCGAGTTCGCCGCCGCCCTGATGCACCTGCGCCGGAACCATCCGACGTTCCGGCGCAAGCAGTTCTTCACGGGCACGGCGGTGCGCAGCGGCCAGAAGCTGGACGACATCGTCTGGCTGCACCCTGCGGGTCACGCCATGGAGAACGGCGACTGGGAAGCGGGCGGAAAGACGCTCGGGATGTACCTCAACGGCCACGGCATCGCCGGCCTGGACGCACGTGGCAACCGGATCATGGACGACCACTTCCTGCTGTTCTTCAACGCCGACGACACCGTCCAGCTCACCTTGCCCGCGGCGGAGTACGCCACGGGGTGGGACGTCGTCATCGACACGGGTGGCGTGGCCGACGATGCCCGCACCTACGCGGCTGGGGACCAGTTCGAGCTCCGGTACCACTCCACCGTCGTCCTTCGTGAGCACCGCGAACCCGAACGCGAGCCGGACCACTCTGTTGCCGCCTCGCTGGCGGGGTATGACGGAGAGACCCAGTGAGCCCCGCGCACTCGAGGCCGACCAGCACCTACCGGCTGCAGATCAGCCAGGACTTCGACCTGCTCGAGGCCACCCGGCGCCTGCAGTACCTGCACGACCTCGGCGTCGACTGGGTCTACCTGTCCCCGTTGCTCGAGTCCGAACCAGGCAGCACGCACGGCTACGACGTGGTCGCCTGCGACCGCGTCGACCCGTCGCGCGGAGGAGCGCACGGCCTGGCGGCCCTGTGCGCGGAAGCGCACCGGCTCGGCATGGGTGTGCTCGTCGACATCGTGCCGAACCATGTCGGCGTAGCGACCCCGGCGACCAACGCGTGGTGGTGGGACGTACTCGAGCACGGTCGGGGCTCTGTGCATGCCGAGGCGTTCGACATCGACTGGGAGTACGGCCACGGGAAGCTGCTGTTGCCGGTGCTCGGCGACGACGACCTGCCCGTCGACGGTGGTCAGATCGGTCACCTGGCCGTCGTCGACGACGAGCTGCGCTACCACGACCACCGTTTCCCGATCGCCCCCGGCACGTCGGACGGCCACCCGGACGAGGTGCACCGGCGTCAGCACTACGAGCTCGTCAGCTGGCGGCGCGGGGACACCGACCTCAACTACCGCCGCTTCTTCACAGTGACCACCCTCGCCGGGATCCGGGTCGAGGTGCCGGAGGTGTTCGCGGCGACGCACATCGAGGTACGCCGCTGGTTCGAGAACGGCCTCGTCGACGGGCTCCGGGTCGACCACCCCGACGGACTCCGCGACCCGGAGGGCTACTTCGACCACCTCGCCAGCCTCACAAGCGGCGCCTACACACTGGCGGAGAAGATCCTCCAGCCCGGTGAGGAGCTCCCCCGCAGCTGGGCGATGGACGGCACCACGGGGTACGACGCCCTCGCGCTCCTCGACCGGGTGCTCACCGACCCGGCCGGCCAGGCACCACTGGACGCGCTCGAAACTCGTCTGCGCGGGGCTCTCCTCGACTGGGACGAGCTGGTCCACCAGCGCAAGCGGGCGGTGGCCGACGTCGCCCTTCGCGCGGAGACCAACCGGATCGTCCGCGAGCTGCCCGACCTCCTCCTCGCGTCGATCGACCAGCTTCAGGACGCGGTCGCCGAGCTGCTCGCCACGTTCCCCGTCTACCGCTCCTACCTTCCGCGGGGGCGGGAGCACCTCGATCAGGCGTTCGCACTCGCACGGCGTACCCGCCCTGACCTGGCAGACGTCTTCGACGAGCTCGCGCCGTTGCTGGGCGACCCGGAGGCGCGAGCCGCTCTGCGCTTCCAGCAGACCAGCGGCATGGTGATGGCGAAGGGCGTCGAAGACTGCGCGTTCTACCGCTCGTCAAGGCTCACCTCGCTCAACGAGGTCGGTGCCGACCCGAGCGTCTTCGCGATCACCCCGGACGAGTGGCACGAGGCGATGGTCGCCCGCCAGCGCGACTGGCCGCATGCCATGACCGCGCTGACCACGCACGACACCAAGCGGGGCGAGGACGCACGCGCGCGGATCGCCGTGCTTGCCGAGATCCCGGGGATCTGGGAGCAGGCTCTCGACCGGTTGCTGGCCCTCGTACCGATCCCGGGCCCGGCCTTCGGATCGCTGCTCTGGCAGGCGATTCTCGGAGTCTGGCCAGCTGGTGCGGGCGAGACGCCGCCGCCTGACCTGCGCGAGCGCCTGCACGGGTACGCCGAGAAGGCGATGCGCGAGGCGGGCGACCACACCACCTGGACCGACCCGGACCAGGACTACGAGAACGCAGTGCACGCCGCTGTCGACGCGGCCATCGACAGCCCTGAGGCTCGCGAGGTGCTCGACGACGTACTTCGCGCTGTGGCGGTCCCCGGATGGAGCAACAGCCTGGCCCTGAAGCTGGTGTCCATCACGATGCCGGGTGTGCCTGACGTCTACCAGGGCAGCGAGGTCGAGCAACTCAGCCTGGTCGACCCCGACAACCGACGGCCGGTGGACTTCGAGTCGGCGGCCGTCACACTCGCAGACGGGTCGCTGGACAAGCAGCGCGTCACCGGCACCGCTCTGCGGCTGCGCCGTGACCGGCCCGACCTCTTCGACACCTACGAGGCCCTCAATGCGCGCGGCCCGGCTGCTGACCACGTGCTCGGCTTCGACCGCGGCGGGGCGGTCACCGTCGTCACCCGACTGCCGCACGGACTGGCGCAGCGGGGAGGTTGGGGAGACACGACCCTCGACCTGCCCGCCGGTGAGTGGGTCAACCTGATGGGCACGGGTGGGGACATTCCTGGGCCCAGTTTCGGGAAACGCGTCCGCCTTGCCGACCTGCTGGCCGACCTGCCGGTGGCGCTCCTGGTCCGGGAGGCCTGATGCGCGGACGGTTCGACGTCTGGGCACCGCGTCCTGGACAGGTCCGCCTCACCGTGGGTGACGAGGTCGTCGACATGACCAAGGGCGCCGACGACTGGTGGAGTCCGGTGGATCCCGTCCCATATGGGGAGGTCGACTACGGGTACCTCGTCGACGTCTCTGACAAGCCGCTTCCCGACCCGCGGTCGCGGCGCCAGCCGCGCGGCGTACACGAACGCTCGCGGACCTTCGACCCCGACACGTTCGCATGGAGCGACCAGCAATGGACCGGTCGTGAGCTGGCCGGCTCGGTCCTCTACGAGCTGCACCTCGGCACGTTCACGTCCGAGGGCACCCTCGACGCGGCTGCCGCACGGCTCGACCACCTGGTGGAGCTCGGTGTCGACCTGGTCGAGCTGCTGCCGGTGAACGCGTTCAACGGCACCCACAACTGGGGGTACGACGGAGTGCTGTGGTCGGCCGTGCACGAGCCCTACGGCGGGCCCGCGGCGTACCAGCGTTTCGTCGACGCCGCCCATGCCGCCGGGCTCGGCGTGGTCCAGGACGTCGTACACAACCACCTCGGGCCATCCGGCAACTACCTCGAGATCTTCGGTCCCTATCTGAAGACCGAGGGCTCGAGCACGTGGGGCTCGCTGGTCAACCTCGACGGTGAGGGTTCAGAAGTCGTACGCCGCTACATCCTCGACAACGTCCAGATGTGGTTCACCGACTTCCACGTCGACGGCCTGCGCCTCGACGCGGTGCATGCACTCGCCGACAGCTCCGGGACGCACATCCTCGAGGAGATGGCGACCGAGGTGGAGGAACTCTCGGCCGACCTTCGCCGTCCGCTGACCTTGATCGCGGAGTCCGACCTGAACGACGCCCGCATGGTCACGCCGCGCGAGCTTGGCGGCCTCGGGATCGACGCGCAGTGGAGCGACGACTTCCACCACGCCGTGCACGTGGCGCTGACGGGTGAGACGAGCGGCTACTACGCCGACTTCGAGCCGCTGGGCGCGCTCGCCAAGGCGTGCGAGCGCGGCTTCTTCCACGACGGCACCTTCTCCTCGTTCCGGGGTCGCGACCACGGAGCGCCCATCGACACCGCGAACGTGCCGACGTGGCGGTTCGTGGTCTACAGCCAGAACCACGACCAGGTCGGCAACCGGGCTGCCGGCGACCGCCCCTCGGATCCAGCTCATGGACACCTCGACGAGGACCAGCTCGTCTGCGCCGCGCTGCTCACCCTGACGGCCCCGTTCACGCCGATGCTCTTCCAGGGCGAGGAATGGGCCGCCTCGACGCCGTTCCAGTTCTTCACCTCGCACGCCGAGGAGGACCTGGGCAAGGCCACGGCCGAGGGACGCATCACGGAGTTCGAGGCGATGGGTTGGGACCCGGCGGTCGTCCCTGACCCACAGGACCCGAAGACCTTCGAGCGCTCGAAGCTGGACTGGTCTGAGCCGGAGTCCGGCCTGCACGCCCGGGTGCTGGCGGCGTACCAACGACTGATCGAGCTGCGACGCTCGCTGCCCGCGCTGACAGACCCGTCGTTCGACGCCACCAGCTGCACGGCCGACGAGGAGTCACGGCTGTTCACGATGCGACGAGGCACCAACGGACACGAGTGCCTGGTGGCAGTGAACTTCGGTGACCGGCCCGCTGAGGTCGACGTGGACCAGGACCTGCAGCTGGTGTTCCGTACGCCGAGCCTCCCCCGTTTCTCGGCGGGACGGCTCGAACTGCCGGCGCACGCGGGGGCACTGCTCGCGTCACCGACGTCCGTGGTCTAGTCCCAGGTCGACCTGAGGACCCCGGGCCGCCCTACCCTGAGCCATGGCCGGCAGCCCACCGCAGGACACGTCCACCACCGACGATGCATTGCCGGCCATCGAGGACACCGTCGATGCCGGCGGATCGCGATTCGAGGTCCCGGCAGCGGACTGGATCCAGGTCGTCGCAGGATCGGCCTGGACCACACTTGCGAGTTCAGCAACCGTGCGGCTGTCTCCGGAGGACGGCAGGGAGACTGCGAGGATCCCGACTGCCGCGCAGTCCTGCCTCTCGATGGACAGGGCCTTCAGCTCGGTCTGGGTCGGGATCTGCACGGGCCCGGCGACGATCCTGCGCATCGATCCACGTACCGCGAATGTGCTGGCCTCGATCAGGCTCACCGGGCGGTTGCTGGTTCCTGAGGGGTCAGTGGGCGCGGGGTTGGGATCGGTGTGGGCGGTGACCATGGGACCGGACCGGGGGGCGGGCAGGACCCTGTTCCAGATCGACCCGGCGACGAACCGGGTCGTCTCGACGTTCCCAGCACCCGACATGGTCGCAGGAGCGCGCGCGGGGCTCGGTGGACTGTGGCTGACCGACCCCGGCAACGGGTCCCTCATCAGGCTCGACCCGGCGACCGGCCAGACCATCAGCTCGGTCCAGACAGGTGCCGGGGCCCGGTTCTTCGACGTCGGTGAGGGAGGGGTCTGGGTGCAGAACAACACCGACGGCACAGTGACGCGCGTCGATCCCCGCACGAACAAGGTGGTCGCGACGATCAAGGTCGACGAGGGCCGCATCCGAGGAGGGGACCTCGCGGTCGGGGGCGGCTTCGTGTGGGCCCGGATCAGCGGTGGGCTCGTCAGCAAGATCGACCCCCGCACGAACACTGTGGTGGCGCGCTACGGCCCGGCCGGCGGCAGTGGCAGCGTGGCCGCGGACGCATCGGCCATGTGGGTGACGGCTCATGACGTGAACGCGGTGTACCGGCTGCCGCTGAGGTGACCTCCTAGTGTCGTTGCATGGACCGTCCTGGTGTGGACACGCGCGGACGCGTCCGTCGGGTCTGCGTCGGGACGGTCGCTGTGCTTGTCGCTGCGTCGCTGGCCGCGTGTGGTCAGGGAGATGGCGTCTCGCCGACTGCCGAGTCGCCGGGCACTCAGCCCTCGACTACCGCGAGCGCGGCTTCGACGGTCGCCACACCGCCCACACCCCCCACGTCACCGACGGCATCGCCGAGCCCGCGGCCATCACAGCCGAGCGATCCTCCGGCCCTCGGCACTGTTCCGCCTCGCTGGCTGGGTACGCGCTTGCTGCCGCGCACGGCGGACGGCTTCGGGCAGGTACGTCCCACGCCACGAGAGCTGGTCGAGCGACGGTTCACCCTGTCCGACCAGCTTCCGGCCCTGCCCGGGGATGGTTTTGCCTCGCGGGTCACCTCGCCACCTCCCTCGACAGTCCTGGCCCGCTCGACCTGGAGGCGGGGTTGTCCGGTCTCAGCCGCGGAGCTGACCTGGGTAAGGGTGACGTTCTGGGGCTTCGACCAACGGCGGCACACCGGCGAGCTGATCGTGCACAGATCGGCGGCCGGGAAGATGGTGGCTGTCTTCCGCCGGCTCTACGCCGCGCGCTACCCGATCGAGGAGATGCGGATCACCCGTCGCGACGAGCTGGATGCTCCTCCGACTGGTGACGGCAACAACACCGGCGGGTTCGTCTGCCGGCCGACGACCGGCGGGTCGTCGTACTCCCAGCATGCCTACGGCCTGGCGATCGACGTGAACCCGTTCCAGAACCCCTACGAGAAGGGCGGGCTGGTCCTGCCGGAGCTCGCGTCGTCGTACCTCGACAGGGAAAGGGTCCGCCCCGGAGTCATCACGCCGAAGTCAGCGGTCGTCAGCGCCTTCGCCGTGATCGGCTGGAAGTGGGGCGGGAATTGGCGGACGTTGAAGGACTACCAGCACTTCTCGCGCAACGGACGCTGACTGATCGGGCGAAAGGACACCAAGGGGTTGTGCGCGGGCCGGGATCGGGGTTGGTTGGTTCCCATGGTGGAGCGCAACGGTGGCCGGCTCACGAGTCACCGACTGGATGTCTCGTCCCCCGACCAGATTCGCAACGTCGTGCTGGTCGGGCCGAGCCAGGCCGGCAAGACCACTCTGGTCGAGGCCTTGCTGCTCGCCTCGGGCGCCCTGAACCGCGCCGGTTCGGTGGTGGAGCACAACACCGTCTGTGACTTCGACGAGAGCGAACGCGCGCACGAGCGGTCGAGCTCGCTGGCCGTGGCGCCCACGCTTCATGCCGGCTGCAAGGTCAACCTGATCGACACTCCCGGCTACGCCGACTTCGTCGGCGAGGTGCGGGCTGGCCTCCGGGCGGCCGACTGTGCGCTCTTCGTGGTGGCCGCCAACGAACCCGTCGACGAGAGCACTCGCCAGCTGTGGCGGGAGTGCGACGCGGTGGACATGCCCCGCGCTGTGGTGGTGACCAAGCTCGACCACGCTCGAGCCGACTTCGACGCCACCGTGGCCGCGGCCCGGGACGCGTTCGGTGCCGGGGTGCTGCCGGTCGTCGTACCCGAGGGCGGCAAGGTCGCAGCGCTGCTCGACGGGTCCGCGGCCGACGAGCGACGGGACACGCTGATCGAGGCCGTGATCGAGGAGTCCGAGGACGAGACGTTGATGGAGCGCTACCTCGGCGGCGAGCAGGTGGATGAGGAGGTCCTGGTCCGCGACCTCGAGAAGGCTGTCGCCCTGGCCCGGCTCCACCCGGTGATCGCCGTGTGCGCCAACGACGGCCGCGGGTGCCTCGAGCTGCTCGACCTGTGTGTGCGTGGCTTCCCGTCACCGCCCGAGCACCCCGCCCAGGACGCCTTCACCCCCAGCGGCGCCAAGGCAGGAACGGTGACCTGCGACCCGGACGCCCCGCTGGTCGCCGAGGTGGTCAAGACGAGCAGTGATCAGTACGTTGGCCGGGTGAGCCTCGTACGGGTCTTCGCGGGCACACTCGCACCCGATTCGGCGGTGCACGTCTCCGGCCACTTCTCCGCGTTCTTCACCGAGGACACCGGCCGCGAGGACCATGACGAGGACGAGCGCATCGGAGCCCTGGCCCACCCGTTCGGCCAGCACCAGGTGTCGGCCTCGCGGGTGGTCGCGGGAGACATCGGCGTGATCGGGCGGCTCAGCCGCGCCGAGACCGGGGACACGCTGTCCAGCCCGGGTCAAGCGCGCGTACTCAAGCCATGGACGATGCCGACGGCACTGCTGCCTGTGGCCATCGAGGTGCTCTCGCGCTCGGACGAGGACAAGCTGTCCCCGGCCCTGTCCCGACTCCGCGCGGAGGACCCGAGCCTGCGGGTCGAGATGAACGCCGAGACCGGGCAGGTGGTGCTCTGGGTGATGGGCGAGGCGCACGCGGAGCAGGCGCTCGATCGTCTTCGCAGCCGGTACGGCGTGGGCGTGGCGCCCGAGGAGGTGGTGATCCCGTTGCGGGAGACCTTCACCGCGTTCGCCAAGGGCCACGGCCGACACGTCAAGCAGTCCGGCGGCCATGGCCAGTACGCGATCTGCGACGTCGAGGTCGAGCCGCTCCCGCAGGGCGGCGGTTTCGAGTTCGTCGACAAGGTGGTCGGCGGTGCGGTGCCGCGGCAGTTCATCTCGTCGGTCGAGAAGGGGGTGCGGGCCCAGATGCAGCGCGGCGTCAGCCGTGGCTACCCGGTCGTGGACATCCGGGTCACGCTCACCGACGGCAAGTCGCACAGCGTCGACTCCTCCGATGCCGCCTTCCAGAGCGCGGGTGCGCTCGCCCTGCGCGAGGCGGCGGAGTCCGGCGAGGTCGCACTGCTCGAGCCGTACGACGACGTGACGGTCGTCGTACCCAGTGCCCATGTTGGAGCAGTGATGAGTGACCTCTCAGCACGGCGGGGCCGGCTGATGGGCACCGAGGAAGTGACAGGTGAGGCAGGCGGGGACCGGGCCTCGGTGCGGGCCGCCGTACCCCAGAGCGAGCTGGTGCGCTACGCGATCGACCTCCGCGGCACGACCCATGGGGCGGGGACGTTCACCCGGACCTTCGCGCACTACGAGCTGATGCCGGACCAGCTCGCCGGCCAGGTCGCTCGCCGCGGCTGAACCAGACGTCATACGAGGTGGTCGTCACTGGCGCCGCCACGTATGACGTCCCGCCGAAGGTCATACGAACTGGTCGCCACTGCCACCACAACGTATGACGTCCCGCCGGAGGTCAGGCTCCGCCGAGCAGGTTTGCGAAGTCTGGTACGTCGCCGAAGGGGTCGGCACGGTTGAGCGCGGGGCGGGTCTCGACCAGATCCGTCAGCTCACGAGCCGCGCGGTCGATGCGGTGGCGCAAGGCACCGTCGGCCCCGTTGGCGCCCCAGTCCTCGCTCGCGGCGAAGACACCGGTGGGCACCACGACCGCGTGCAGGTAGCCGAACATGGGGCGTAGCGCGTGGTCGAGCACCAGCGAGTGACGCGCCGTCCCGGCCGTCGCGGCGATCAGGACCGGCTTGCCCTCCAGCGTGCCCGGCTCCAGCCCGTCGAAGAAGCTCTTGAACAGACCCGAGTACGACGCGCTGAACACCGGCGTCACTGCGATCACCGCGTCGGCGGCCGACACGGTCTCGACGGCAGTGGCCAGGTCGCCGGTCGGGAACCCGGTCAAGAGAGCGTCGGTGATCCCGTGGGCGAGCGGACGCAGCTCGATGACCTCAACCTCGGCGTCCCGGCCACCCTCGACCAGCGCGGTCCGGGTTGCCTCGCCGAGCAGGTCGGCCAGCAGCCGCGTGGACGACGGCTGCGAGAGTCCGGCGGTGACCACGGCGATACGGCGTACGCCGTCGATCCGGGACGGTTCGGCGAGCCTGAGCTTCGTCATGCGGGGTCCGCGGCGAAGGGCGAGCGAAGCGAGGCGTTCGTTGGGGTGCTCAAGCCGCTGCCTCCGCGTCGTGCTTGCGCAGCTCGGCGACGACCTCGCCGAGCAGGTCGAGCTGGTTCAGCACGGTCTTCAGCGGCAGGCCGGCGTGGTCGACCAGGAAGAGCTGGCGCTGGTAGTTGCCGGCGTACTCGCGGAAGGAGAGCGTGCGCTCGACGACCTGCTCCGGCGTACCCACGGTCAACGGCGTCTCGCGGCTGAACTCCTCCAGCGACGGGCCGTGGCCGTAGACGGGTGCGTTGTCGAAGTACGGGCGGAACTCACGGACGGCGTCCTGGCTGTTCCTCGCCATGTAGACCTGGCCCCCGAGCCCGACGATCGCGTCCTCGGCCGCGCCATGCCCGTAGTGCTCGAAGCGCTGGCGATAGAACTCGACCATCTTCGCGGTGTGTGACGCCGGCCAGAAGATGTGGTTGGAGAAGAAGCCGTCGCCGTAGTACGCCGCCTGCTCGGCGATCTCGGGGCTGCGGATCGAGCCGTGCCAGACGAACGGCGGCTCGCCGTCGAGGGGACGTGGCGTGGAGGTGAAGCCCTGGAGGGGTGTGCGGTACTTGCCCTCCCAGTCGACGTTCTCCTCGCGCCAGAGGCGGCGCAGCAGCGCGTAGTTCTCGATCGCGAGCGGAATGCCATCCCGGATGTCCTTGCCGAACCACGGGTAGACCGGGCCGGTGTTGCCGCGGCCGAGCATCAGGTCCATCCGGCCCTCGAGCAGGTGCTGGAGGGTGGCGTAGTCCTCGGCGATGCGCACCGGGTCGGTCGTGGTGATCAGCGTGGTGCTGGTGGAGAGCTTGATCCGCTCGGTCTGCGCGCCGATGTAGGCCATCGTCGTGGTGGGAGCGCTGGCCACGAACGGCGGGTTGTGGTGCTGGCCGACCGCCACGACGTCGAGACCGACCTCCTCGGCCTTCAGCGCGATCGCCACGGTGTTCTTGATGCGCTCGTGCTCGGTCGGCGTACGCCCGTTGGTGGGGTCGGTGGTGACGTCGCCCACGGTGAAGATGCCGAACTCCATCAGGTTTCCTCCAGAAGTTGTTGCCTGTTCAACAGTCGGCGGCCGCCGCTGGCGCTCGCTACTCGACCACCTATGGAACTCCGGTGTCACCAAATCCCGCCACATGCTCGTCTGGCGGATCAGCGGAGTCTGTCCTGCACCTGGTACGTGCTGGACTCCGCTGATCCGCCATCGGGCGGTTGCGCGGTCACGATCGGTGGTCTCGACTGGCCGCTCGCTGGCGCTCGCTGCTCGACCACCTACGTGGTTGCCCACCCCGCCCACCACCTATCTTCGGCGCGCGTCACAGCTCCTTGCGGAACCAGCGGTCTGCGAACGGCTCCTCGTTGAAGGGCAACACCTCGACGAAGCCGGCACTGCGATAGAGCCCGATCGCCTCCACCAGCAGATCGTTGGTCTCCAGGCGTACGGCGCTGTCCCCGTGCTCGACCGCATGCCGCTCGAGCTCCTCCAGGAGGCGCCGCCCCACGCCCCTGCCGCGCGCACCCTCGTGGACCCACATGCGCTTGATGTCACTGGGGGACCCGTCGGCGTGATGCTTGAGGGCACCGCAACCCATCGCCGTACCCCGCAGATAGGCGACCAGCATGACGCCGCGAGGCGCGCGCAGCTCGTCCGGTTCCGCGGTCGAGCCGGTGGCCGGGTCGAAGGGGACCTCGGACCGCGCGTTCAGCTCCGCGATGTACGCCGCCAGGCAGCGTCGTGCGTCCGGGTGCTCGGGATCAACGGCCAGGATCTCCACCGTGGCCGTCGCGAGGAGGCGCTGGACCGTCCGCATGGCCGCGACCAGCTCCTCGCGCTGCGGCTGCGTCAACGGCTCCAGGACCGCGTGCGCCACGCCGTCCGACCGCTCGTCGAGCTTGGCCCGCTCGGCGAGGCCCTTCTTCGTCAGCCTGGCCAGACGGCTGCGCCGGTCGGCCGGACTCGGGACAGTGGTCACCAACCCCGCGTCGGCAAGAGTCCGCACGAGACGGGTCAGGTAGCCGGAGTCGAGGTCGAGGCGCGCCCGCAGCGACCGCAGCTCGCTTCCGGTGGGTCCGATCTCCCAGAGCAGGCGGGCCTCACCCGCGGTGAGGCCACCACCGAGGTAGTGGTCGTCGAGCACGCCGATGTGCTCGGTGACGGTGCGGTTGAAGCGGCGTACGTCGCCGACCAGCGAGGGCATTCTCTGACCTTAGTCAGAGAATGTCGGACAGGTCAACAACACCCAGGTCACGCACGTCAAGCGACCGACGCGAGACGCTGGTGACGATCGGGGTACAAGAGCATCCATTGACCGTCGAGTAGAGCCGCTCCAGACTCGGAGCACCCTGAGCCGCACCGGAGGAGGAGAAAACATGGCCAGATCCCGCGTGGACTACCAGGATGTCGACGAGGACTACCTCAAGCATCGCTCCCTGAAGAAGGGCGCCGCCGGCTGGATCCTGCTCGCCGGCCTCGGCGTCAGCTACGTCATCTCCGGCGACTTCGCGGGCTGGAACTTCGGCCTGAACGAAGGCGGCTGGGGCGGCCTGATGATCGCCACGATCTTGATGGGGATCATGTACAGCTGTATGGTCTTCGGCCTGGCCGAGATGTCCTCGGCGCTGCCGGTCGCCGGCGCCGGCTACGGATTCGCCCGGCGCGCGATGGGGCCGCTCGGCGGCTTCGCGACCGGCACGGCCGTCCTCATCGAGTACGCCGTCGCCCCGGCAGCCATCGCTGTCTTCATCGGCGGGTACGTCGAGGCGCTAGGCCTCTTCGGCCTCACCAACGGCTGGCTGGTCTACCTGATCGCCTACGTGGCCTTCATCGGCGTGCACCTGTACGGCGTCGGCGAGGCCCTCAAGGTGATGTTCGGCATCACGGCCATTGCGGTCGTCGCGCTGATCGCGGCCGTGATCGGCCTGGTCCCGAAGTTCTCGACGAGCAACCTCTTCGACATCGCCTCGGACGGGTCGACGCTGTCGAGCGACTTCCTGCCCTTCGGCATCGGCGGCATCGTGGCCGCGCTGGTCTACGGCATCTGGTTCTTCCTGGCGGTCGAGGGCGTGCCTCTGGCTGCTGAGGAGACCGAGGACCCCAAGCGGGACATGCCGCGCGGCATCATCACCGCGATGCTCATTCTGCTTGTGTTCGCGGCCTTGATGCTGCTCGTCGTTCCCGGGGCGGCTGGGTCAGAGGCAGTGCGCAGCTCCGACAACCCGCTGCCGGAAGCGATCCGCGCCGTGTACGGCGACAACTCGCTGCTCGCGGACTTCGTCAACTACGCCGGCCTGGCCGGGCTCATCGCCAGCTTCTTCTCGATCATCTACGCCTACTCCCGTCAGCTCTTCGCGCTGTCCCGCGCCGGCTACCTGCCCAAGGCGCTGTCGTTGACCAGTGGCCGGAACACTCCGTGGGTGGCGCTGATCGTGCCGGGCACGATCGGGTTCCTGCTGGCCGCGATCACCAAGGACGGCGCTCTTCTGATCAATATCGCCGTCTTCGGTGCGACCACGTCCTACGTTCTGCTCAACCTCAGCCACATCATGCTGCGGCGTCGCGAGCCCGACCTGGAGCGCGCCTACCGCACGCCTGGCGGCGTTGTCACCACCGGAGTCGGATTGGCGCTGAGCATGGTCGCCGTGGTCGCAACCTTCTTCGTCGACATCTTGGCGGCCGGCATCACCGCGGGTGTCTTCGCCGCGGCGTTGGCGTACTTCTGGTTCTACAGCCGGCACCACCTAGTCGCGAGCGCACCGGAGGAGGAGTTCGCGCAGATCAGCGAGGCGGAGTCAGGGCTGCACTAGGGGCCACTGGACGCGGTCACCCGACCTCCAGTCGACGCGCCAGCCCCGACGCTCGCTGCACCTTGCGGGCCACGGCTGCGCGGACGGACTCCTCGGTGCCGATGACCCGCACCTTGTCCTGGGCGCGTGTCACGGCCGTGTAGAAGAGCTCGTGGGTCAGCAGGCGGGAATCCTCCGGCGGCATGATCACGCTGACCTCGTGGGCCTGCGAGCCCTGCGACTTGTGCACGGTCATGGCGTGCACGGTCTCCACGCCCGCAAGCCGGGTGGTGGCGAAGTCCTTGAGGCCGTCGGCACCGGGTACGACGACGCGCAACCGGCCGTCGCCCGCCCGGATGGTGACCCCGATGTCGCCGTTATAGAGCCCCTGGCCGTAGTCGTTGGCGGTGACCAGCACCGGGCGCCCGGCGTACCACTCCTCGTAGTGGGTGACGCCCGTGCGCTCGGCCACCATTCGCTCGACCTGGCGGTTCCACCCGGCGACGCCGTATGGACCCTCGCGGTGGGCACACAGCAGCCGGTGCTGGTCGAGGGCATCGACCGCAGCCTGGGCGTCACCAGCTTCCGCAGCGAGGCGTACGGCGAGCGCGGCCTGGGTGGTCACCGCACGGAACTCGGCCATGGCGTGCTCGTCGTCGGGGTCGATGAGCTCGACGTCACCCCCTCCCCGGAGCACCTCGATCGCCCGGTCTGGGAGGTCGTCGCGCAGCGCCTGAGCCAGTTCGGCGATCCCGCCGCCGAAGCGGTGGGACGTGCGTAGGGGCTCCACCGGCGACTCGGAGCGTCGACCGAAGCCGTCGACCAGGTCGGCCAGCACCGCGCCGGCCTCGACGGAGGCCAGCTGACCCGGGTCGCCGACCAGGACCAGTCGGGTGTCGGGGCGAACCGCCTCGAGCAGCCTGGCCATCATGGTGAGCGAGACCATCGAGGTCTCGTCGACCACGATCACGTCGTGCGGCAGCCGGTTGTTGCGGTTGTGCCGGAACCGGATGCTGCTGTCGGGACGCCAGCCGAGCAGCCGGTGCAGCGTCGAGGACTGCAGGTCGCCGAGCCGGTCGCGGTCGGCCTGAGGCAGCTTCATGGTTTCGTCCTCGACCGACTGCTGCAGCCTGGCCGACGCCTTCCCGGTGGGGGCACCCAGCGCGATCCGAAGGTTGCGGCCGGTGCCCGCGCGTCCGTGCTCGGCTTGCTCGGCCTGCTCGGCCAGCAGCGCGAGGAGGCCCGCGACGGTGGTGGTCTTGCCGGTGCCGGGTCCGCCTGTCAGCACGGTGGTCCACCGCCGGGCAGCCTCACGGACGGCTGCCCTTTGCTCGTCGTAGCCCTCCTCGGGGAAGACCCGCAGCACACCGGCCTCGAGGACCGCTGCCTCGACCTCAGGGGCGTGGCGGTCGAGGCGGGCGATGATGTCGCGGCAGACCTGCACCTCCTCGCGCCAGTAGCGGTCCAGGTAGAGCAGGGCGTTGTCGAACCGGAGGACCTCCTGCGCCACCAGGGGGCTCGCGGCGACCGCGGCCATCCAGGGCTCGGGGTCCGGCCATGGCAGCTCCTGCGCCTCGGGCTCGTCCTCGACGGGCAGGTCGGCGACGGTGGCGAGGTCGAGACAGGTGGAGCCCTGGCGTACGGCGCGGACCGCGAGCGCGGTCGCCAGCAGCACCTGCTCGTCGGTCTCGCCAGTCATCGTGCCGAGCCGGGTCGCGACATGGACGTCGGCGGCGGTGAGCACCTCGCCCTGGTTGAAGGTCGCGAGCAAACCGTGAGCCTGCAGAGCGAGACGGCGGTCGTGCCGGTCGTCGATCACGGGAGGACCACCTCTCCCGCCAGCAGGTGAGACAGCTCGAGCACCATCGCGGCCGGAGGGTGCCACGCGAACACCCCGCACGGCTGGCCTCCGACAACGGGGGTGTCCGGGCCGCACATGCCGCGGACGTAGAGGTAGAGGATCCCGCCCAGGTGACGCTGCGGGTCGTAGTCGGGCAAGCGCCAGCGGAGGTAGCGGTGCAGGACGACGGAGTAGAGCAGTGCCTGCAGCGGGTAGTGCGAGTGCAGCATCGCGTCGGTCATCAGCTCTGGCGTGTAGTCGAGCGCTGTCAGTGGGCGTTCGGGGTCGCCGAGCTTGTTCGTCTTGTAGTCCACGACGACGTAGCGGTGGCCGTCACCGCCGGGCCTGTCCGGCACCCGCAGCACGACGTCGATCGAGCCGCTGAGGTAGCCGCGCAGGAGCTGGCTGCCGAGCGACGGTGCCTCCAGCCGGTCGGCGTAGCTCCGCATCGGGTCCTCGGCAGGGAGGTGTCGGCGGAGCACGTCAGCGATGAGATCCAGGCGCACCTCGGGGAGCACCCTGTCGGGACGGTCGCCCCCGACCAGGGGGAACTCGAAGTCCAGCTCGCGCAGCCTGTCGCGCATCCCGATGTCGACGAGGCGGAGACCGCCGGCCAGCGGTCCCAGCGACGTGTGCTGCATGGGTAGGAGCGCCTGGGCCAGCTCGTCGCTGCCAGTCTCGACCGACCACCAGCGCCGCTGCTCCTCGACGTGGCGGCGCAGCTCGGTGTGGAGGTCCGAGGCCTGCGGGTCGGCGTGCTCGAGCACGCCGTGGACCAGTGAGCCGAACGTTGCGCCGGCCGGGAGCTCAGCCATCGGCGAGGGGATGTCACCTCCGGTGGTCGAGGAGCCAGCGCCCGCGACCGCCTCGTACCCCTTGGTCTCGACGGGCTCCTCGGCCCGCTCCTCGTCTCCCTCCTCGTCCACGGTGCCCGGAACCTCGGGCTCCACGTCGACGGCGGTCGTCGCGACCTTCTCCTCGGCACGGATCAGGCCGGAGTACGACGTGCGCCGCCAGTCGGTGTCGATGGTGCGGGTGAACTGGCGTACGGCGACCCGATCCGCGTCTCCCCTGACCGGGAGGACGGGTCCCGGTTCGTGCCCGGACAGCTCGTGCGCGAGCGCGCCCACCCCGGCCCATGCCGCGAGTGCGGCCGTCGCCTCGAAGTCGGTCGGCACCGGCACCCGCTCCGGCACCGCCGCCTCTCCGGCCGTCCGGCCGAAGAGGAGCCGGCTGAGTCCGGAGTGAGCGGCGTTCTGGCTCGGCCCCCACCAGGTGACCACCTGGCACTGCGCGCGGGTGAGGGCGACGTAGGTCAGGCGCAGCTCCTCGCCCGCGCTTTCTGCGCGCGCCCGTCGGACCGCGTCGGCTGAGCCAGCCAGGTCCAGCCAGCGAGCACCCTCGTCGTCGTGGAAGAGCAGCTCGGTGGGTTCGGGCACGAAGCAGTCGAAGAAGTGGGGCAGGTAGACGACGGGGTACTGCAGACCCTTGCTCCCGTGGATCGTCAGGATCTGCACGGCCGCCGCGTCGGTGTCGAGCCGCCGGGTGCGCTCGTTGGAGGCCAGGGCGTCGCGGCGTTCGACGCGGAACCACTCGAGCAGCGCCGGGAGGCCGAGCCGGTTGCGGCGTGCGGTCTCGTGCAACATCTCTCCGAGGTGCTCGAGGTCGGTCAGCAGCCGCTCGCCGTCGGGCTGCGCGAGCACCCGACCCGCCAGGCCGGCAGCGCGAGCGGCTTCGTGGACTGCCGCGACACCGCGCGTGCGGAAAAGGTCGAGCCAGCCACGCACGCGTTCGGCGACCTCGTCGGCGAGTGCATCGCCGCCGGAGTCGAGCAGTTGCGGTGTGTGCCCGACGAACGAGGTCAACGACACCGCGCGGACCCGGTTGGTGCGCTGCTGCTCGAGCGCCTCGAGCAAGGCCAGCCACTCGTCGGCGGCCCTGCTGAGCATCACGTTGCTGCCACCCGCGACGACCGAAGGGATGTGGTGTGCGGCGAGTGCCGCACGGATCGCGTCGACTCGCTTGACGCTCGATATCAGGAGCGCGACGTCGCCGGCTTCGATCGGCCGGCCCTCGAACGTCGCGCCGGAGCCGAGCAGCCGCGCGACGTCCGCAGCCAGGTCGACGGCGATGTGCTCGCGCAGCGTGTCGATGCGGACCGTGCCGTCGCGGCCGGTCGTGAAGTCCGCCGCGCGCAGCTGACGCACCCGAAGCGGGGCAGGTGCGGGAGCATCCACCAACCGGCTGTGCTCGTGGTGGGCCTCGACGTCGAGGACGGTGATCCGGGGGTCGCCCAGCTCGGCGCCACGGCTCAGGTTCTGGAGGGCATCGACCAGCGGCGCGTCGCTGCGCCAGTTGGTGGCCAGGGTCATGCGCGTCGCTGCCGTGGCGGCGGCTCGTAGATAGGCGACCACGTCGCCGCCCCGGAACGCATAGATCGCCTGCTTGGGGTCTCCGATCAGGATCAGCGTCGCGTGCCCGGTGAAAGCCCGGTCGAGCACGTCCCACTGCACCGGGTCGGTGTCCTGGAACTCATCGACCAGGACCACCTTCCAGCGTTGTCGCATCCGCTCGCGGGCGGGCGCGTCGTCGTCCACGAGAGCGTTCGCGAGCCGGCTCAGCAGGTCGTCGTACGACAGCACGCCACGGCGGTGCTTGCGCCGCTCCACCTCGTCACGCACTGCGTTGGCGAACCCAACCTTGGCCGCAGGCGTGCTGCCCGCCTCTGCATCGGTGGGAGCCAGATCGGCCTGCGGATCGCCGACTGCTGCGCGAGCCAGCTGCAGGGCGACCGAACGTCCGAAGGGCGGCGGTTCGGCCTCGGAGCCGAAGCGATGGAGAAAGAGGTCGTCGGTCACCTCGACCACCAGGTCATCGAGGCTGTCAACGAGCTCGGCGTGGGAGTCGGTGTCGCCTGCCACGCCCAGGGAGCGCAACACCAGCTGGCAGAACTGGTGGGTGGTCGCGATCGTGGCGCCGTCGAAGCCGGCCAGGGCGTCGGTGATCCGCTTGTGACGCAGCGGGACGTCGGCGCTCACCAGATGTGTCAGGAGTACGTCGTCCGGGGTGACCGTCGAAGGATCAGACAACGCTCGCTCCGCTGCCACCAGCTGCTCACGCACCCGCTCGCGCAGCTCCTGGCTGGCGGCGCGGCCGAAGGTGATCACCAGCATCTCGTCGAGAGTCGCGATGCCCTCGGCGACGTAGCGCGCCACCAGGGCACCAACCGTGAACGTCTTGCCGGTTCCTGCGCTGGCCTCGAGGACGGTCGTTGACCGGCCCTCGGGCAGCGGGCCGAGGATGTCGAAGGGCGCCGGGTCGTCGGCCCGGGGTTGGTTGGCGGGTCGCTTCATCGCTTCGCCCGTTCGAGCATCGGGCGCCACAGCCGCATGGCCAGGGCGCCGAGCCGGGTGGTCTCGCCGGCGTGCTCCTCGCCGGGGCGCGGCTCACCGAGCAGCACCTCGAGCGGAGCACCGGCACCCCACACGGCGACGTGGGCGGCGTCATCGTTCTCGCCGGGGAACCTGCTCGAGAGCCACTTGAACTCGGCGTCCTTGCGCACGGCCATGTCGTTGCCCGGCCGGCGGCGCGCGGCCCAGGCATGGCCGGTCTTCAGCGGGAGCGGGAGCGGCTCGCGCTGGCCGGCGTCGTACATCGCCACCAGGTCACGCAGCAACTCGGTCGCGCCCTCGACGCTGGCAAAGGCCACTCGGGCGACCTCTTGGTCAGGAGCGCCGTAGCGCCCCTTCTCGCCCTTGCCGATCGCACCTGCGGACCAGTGCCGGCCCGGATGCGTGGCACACAGGGCAAGCAGCGGTATCCAGGCCTCGAGCCACTGCCGTGGGCCGAGCCGCGAGAAGGTCGCGATCACGATGCGTTCGCCGTACAACCCGGTGACCGTGCCGCGGAGCCGGCGACCTCCCCCGAGGTCGACATCGACGTCGACGGCTCGCGGCTCCCTCCCCTGGGTGACCGACTCGACCATCTCGGCCACCGGGGATGCAGCCCGGGTGAGCCGCTGGCCCAGCCGCCATCCGAGCCGTCCGGGCGGGAGCACGCCGCGCCGCCACTCGGTCTCGAGGGCGCGCTCGGGAGTGCGGCCCCGGAGCTGGTCGCGCAGCAACCGGTCACCGACCCCCCACTCCTGCAGGTTGTCGAGCTCGACCGGCAACCCGTCGGCGACCTCGTCGCCCTCGTCGAGGAGCGAGACGCCGAGGCGGTCGCGGAGGAACGCCCTGACCGGGTGCCGGAAGAACGCGACAAGCGATCCGAGCTCGACGTCCGCCGCTTCCCGGGCAGGCAGTGGCGCACCGGCAAGGGAAGGCGCCGGGACGCGGGTGCTCGCGGCCGCTCGCGCGCCGGCCAGGGCCGCCCGGTCGAAGGAGAACGGGACTGGCGGCTGCAGGTTGCGTGGGTCGAAGGCCTGGAGCGGGTGCCGCACGAGCGCGTGTTCACGCCCGCCCTCGACGGTGTCCTCGAGGGCGTCGAGCAGCTCGCCGAGAGGTACGGCGGGTGGCCGCAGCTGGCCGGTCGTCTCGTTGGCGCCGCTGTAGGTGACGACCAGCTGCTCGCTCGCGGCCAGGATCGCGTCGAGCATCAACTGGCGATCCTCGCTGCGCAGCTCGCGCTCGCCAGTGAGCGGGGTGCGCGCGAGCACGTCGTCTCCGTCGATGGCCGGGGCGCGGGGGAAGACGCCGTCGTCGAGGCCGAGCAGGCAGACCACGCGGTGGGGCACGGAGCGCATCGGGACCATCGTGCAGACGGTGAGAGTGCCGGTGCGGAAGTTGGCCCGAGTGGGCTGGCCGGCGAGGCGCTCGGACATCAGCGCGCGCACGTCCGGCAGCCGCAGCTCGAGCTCGGACCCCTGGCGCGCCGCGTCGTCGGACAACCCCGTGAGCTCACGCTGCACCTGTCCCGTCTGCCACTCGTCGCCGCGAGCGACCGCCGCGAGCGAGTCGATGCCCTCACGCAGGGCTTCGAGCCAGTGTCCGACCGGATGGCTGCCGGTGAGCCGGTCGGTGACGTGCTGCAGCCGGTCCACCAGCTCCGCGAGCCGTCCGGCGAGCTCGATGCTGGTCGAGCCCACGTCGTCGAGCGGGAGCGTCGTCCCGATCCAGCGTTCGGCGTCGTCGGACATCGCCACACCCGCGAGGACCCGGTCCAGGCCGAAGCGCCAGGTGTTCTGGACGTAACCCTGCAGCCCGTACGGCGCACGGTGCTGCTCGTCGTAGGACCAGCGCACACCGGCCTGCTCCACCCAGCGGCTGATCGTCTCGAGGTCGTTCTCGGCGAACCCGAAGCGGCGTCGCACCGGCTCGGAGCCGATCAGGTCGAGCACGGCGCTGGCCTCCATGCGGCCCCCCGCGAGGTCGAGCAGCTTGCCCACGACCCCGAGCAGCGGGTTGGTCTGGGTAAGAGCACGGTCGGCCAGACGCACCTGCAGCAGCTGGCCGGGATGCCCTCCGGCGACGGACTCACCCATGCCGAACGCCGCCTCGATCAGCGGAGCGTAGGACTCGATGTCAGGGCACATCACGAGGATGTCGCGCGGTTCGAGGGGCGGCTGGCCGGCAGGCGGGTCGTCGGCGAGGAGACCGAGCAGCACCTCGCGCAGCACCTCCACCTGACGCGCCGGGCCATGGCACGCGTGCACCTGGACGCTGCGGTCGTCCGGAGAGATGGTCCGCGCGGATCGGTCCGGCAGGGCGTTGGCCGCAATGTCGGACTGCAGCCAGGTAAGGAGGCTGTCGGTCCGCTGGTTTGGCGGCGCCTCGACCCTCGGCTCAGCCACCGTGGAGTCGACCGAAGCAAGCGTGCGCTGCTGCTCGCGGACGTCACGACCGAGCGAGGCGAGCAGCGGATGGCCCACACGCAGATGCGAGTCGTCGGCCTTGCGCGGCACCGCCCCCCTCAGGTCGGACAGCGAGTTCCACAGCTCCTCGGATGGATGGGGCAGCCACAGGTGCACGTCACGGTGCTGACCGAGCGCTGCCAGGAGCTCGACCTCTGTCACGGCGATGCGGGTGTGCCCGAACAGCGAGAGCCTCGGCGGAAGATCCGGCGCTCCCGCACCCCCGAGCAGCACCTCCACCACGCGGGCGTGCCGCTGCGAGGGCGTCGCCTCCCCGACCTCGGCGACCAGTCGGCGCCAGAGCTCGGGCTGCCAGGTGAGGTCGGGCGGGAGAGCACGGCCGGCGCCGTCGGTGTCGTCGTGGCGCTCCCAGCCGGCCAGCAGCGTGGGGCGCTGCGCGGCGTACGACGCGAACAGCCGAGCCAGTCGCCGGGCGACGGCATAACGACGCCCGCGCCGCAGCTCGTGCTCCTCGCCTTCCTTGCCGTGGCCGAGGTGGGTGCTCAGGGTGCGCGACCAGGCCTCACCCGCGCTGGCGTCAACCACCGTGAGCAGCGGCCAGACCAGGGCGTCCGGTGCCCACGGGTCGTTCTCTCGGGTGCCGGCCCTCCCGATGACCAGTTCCGCGACCAGGCTGGCCGGGGACCGGAACTGCACGCCTGCGCAGACCCCGTCGTCGCGGCCCTCGCCGTGGCCGAGCCGGTGGGACAGCTGCTGACTGAGCCATCGCTCGATGCCCCTGGCCGGCACCAGGACCAGCTCCTGCTCGAACGGGTCCGGCAGCGGGTCCCGCAACAGCTGGGCAAGCCCGGCGGCGAGATGGTCCGCGCGTGGGGCACGGTGGAGGATCAAGCTCACCGCTTCGTGCCTCCCCGCGCCCGGACTTCAGGTCTCGGTCAACCTAACGCAGGGGTCGGACACAGTTCGCGGTCAGCCGACGGGGGCTTCGACCCTTTCCGTGGGTACGACGGGTGGGGCGGCTTCGGTCTCGCGTACGCCGTACCTCTCCCACCAACGCCGCATCCCTCGCGGAGCCCACCAGTTCCAGTCACCCAGCAACTTCATCGTGGCGGGCACCAGGATCGAGCGGACAACGGTCGCGTCGACGAGCAGGGCGACCAGCATGCCGATCCCGATCATCTTCATGAACACGATGCCGCTCGTCGAGAAGGCCCCGATCACCACGGCCAGCAGCAGCGCGGCGCTCGTGATGATCCGGCCCGTGCGCTGCACGCCCGTCGCCACCGACAGCGTGTTGTCGTGGGTCAGGTCCCACTGCTCGCGGATCCGGGAGAGCAGGAACACCTCGTAGTCCATCGACAGCCCGACCAGGATCGCCAGCATGAAGATCGGTTGGGTCGCGTCCAGGAAGCCGGGCGAGGTGAAGCCCAGCGCGCCCTCGAGATGGCCGTCGGCGAAGATCCACGTGATCACCCCGAACGAGGCGCTGATCGACAGCAGGTTCATCGCGATCGCCTTCAGCGGCAGCACGAGTGAGCCGAAGGCCAGGAACAGCAGCACCAGCATCACCGCTGCGATGATCACGGCCATCCACGGCAGGTGGCTCTCGAGGGACGCGAGCAGGTCGACGGTGTCCGCGGTGAGGCCACCGACGAGCACCGACTCGCCGCCGCCGGGCCCGGGGATATCGCGGATCGCAGAGACGGCGTCCTGGGAGGTCTGGGTCTGGCTGTTGCCGGTCCACGCCGCTCGCAGCAGCGTGACGCCTTCCTCCTGAGCGACCGGTCGTACGTCGAGCACGCCGTCGACCTGGCTGACCTTCTCGGTGTACGCCGCGATCTCGGCCCGGTCGGTGCTCTCGACGAGCAGGTTCGCAGTCGACCGCTCCTGTCCGAAGGAGTCGTTCAGCTCGACCGCGGCCACGTGGGCGGGGGTGTCAGGGGGCAGCACCCGGTAGTCGACCGAGCCCCACTTCACCCCGAGGAACGGTGACGCCACAGCCAGCAGCACGGCCACCACGCCGACCATCACCAGCACCGGACGGCGCATGACCGCGTGGGCGAGACGTGCCCAGGCGCCGTGGTCGCTGTTCACCGACACTGGACGGTGCCGGCGCCACGGCATCCGGCCGGCGTCGATCCTGCGTCCGAGGAGGAGCAGCACAGCTGGCAGCACTGTGGTCGCGGCCAGCATGGCGACCAGGACAGCCGCGATCCCGCCGTACCCCAGTGAACGCAGGAAGTTCTGCGGGAAGATCAACAACGACGACATCGCAGCAGCGACCGTCAGGCCGGAGAAGAGCACCGTGCGCCCAGCGGTCGACATCGTCACCCGGATCGCCTTTGCGGGCGCTCCGGGGTCGTCCTCGGGAAGCCTGCTCAGCTCCTCGCGGAACCTGCTGACGACGAACAGCGCGTAGTCGATCGCGAGGCCCGTGCCGAGCAGGGTGATCACATTGATCGAGAACACGGAGACCTCCGTGAAGCCGGTGATCAGGCGCACCACGGCCAGCGCGCCGAGCACCGCGATCGCACCGACGAAGGCTGGCATCAGGGCCGCGACCGCCGAGCCGAAGATCAGCAGGGACAGGATCACCACGAGCGGCAGCGACACCGTCTCTGCGCGCGCCAGGTCCTCGCTCACGGTCTCGTTGACGTCCTTGTAGACCGCCCAGGGTCCAGCGATGTGCGTCTCGAGATCGTCCGCCTCGAGGGTGGGCACGAGGGCGTCGTTCTTCTCGGCCATCTCCGACTGGCCACCACCGGCCAGGGAGATGACCACTGTGGTGGCGTGCTTGTCGGTGCTCACCATCGAGGGGTCCCGGGTGTCCCAGAAGGTGGCCACCGAGGTGGTGGTCCCGTCCGGGATCCTGGCCAGCGTCTCGTCGACCTCTGCCTTGAAGGCGGGGTCGCTCACCTCGAGGTCTGGGCTGCGGTAGATGGCGACCACGTCGACTGACTTGTTGCCGAACACCTCCCGTTCGCGGCCGAGCTCGCGGGCCGCCTCGGAGCTGGGGTCTTCGAAGCCGCCTTGGCCCAACGAGTCGAACACACCGAGCCCGAACCCGCCCGCGAGTACCGTCACCAGCAGACCGAGGCCGAGGACAACCCGGGTCCTGCGGATGAGGACTCCTGACCATCGTTGCAACATGGGAACTCCTGCGGGACTCGAAGTGAACGGTGTAAACAGTTAACGGTGTAAACTCGAATCCTGTCAACCCCGCCGGACGAGAAGGTGTCCCACCCAGTGAGCCGTTCAGTGACCACCACCCGCGAACAGAACCGCGCCGACACCATGCAACGCATCATCGAGGCGTCGCGGCGACTCGTGACCGGCACCGGGGAGATGACGCTGCGGGCGGTTGCGAACGAGGTGGGGATGACCCCGCCCGCGATCTACCGCTACGTGGACAGCCGCGAGGAGCTCGTGCGGATCGTCGCGATGGACATCGACGCGAGCGCCGCCGCCCAGATCGCCCAGGCGCGCGACACCCAGCCCGAGGACGACCCGGCCGCCCGGATGGTCGCCTCCGCCGTGGAGTTCCGGCAGTGGGCCCTGAGCCACCGTGAGGAGTTCTCCCTGGTGTTCACCAACCTCGACGTGAGCTGCATCGAGGAGCTGCAGACCGAGTCCAAGACCGGGCTGCTGTTCTCAGAGCTGCTGTTCCAGGTGTGGGCGCGCTACCAGTTCCCGGTGCCCCGGCTCGAGGATCTGGATCCGGATCTGGTGGAGATCCTCCGCGACCCGAAGGTGCCGGCCGACCTGACCGGCGTACCGGATGAGATGCGGCCGCTGATCTGGTTGCTGGAGCGCGCCTGGGCAGCGCTCTACGGCACCGTCACGCTGGAGGTCTACGGGCACATCGACCCGCGCATCGTGGAGCACGCGCTGCTGTTCCGCGCGATGGTCGAGGACCAGGCGCGACCGCTCGGACTGGTCGACGAGCTGCCGCGGCTGCGCAAGGTGATCGCCTCGATGCTCGTTTGACCGCTGGTCGGGTCAGGGCTGTGCGGACTGCCAGAGCCCCATCATGTTGCCCTCGACGTCCTTGAAGTACGCCGCCCAACCCATGCCGCCCACGTCCTGACGTCCCAGCACCGTCATCCCGCCCAGCGCCTCGACCTTCTTCAGCGCTTCGTCGATGTCCTCGACGTCGACAACGATCACCGGCCGGTCGGTCGGACTCTCTCGCTTCATCATTCCGCCACCGATGTAGCCGGACTCGGTGGGATAGCCATCCTCGCGGGTGGGGCCGGTCTGCACCATCGTGTAATGCATCTCGGGCATCTCGGTGACCTGCCACCCGAACGCCTCGGCGTAGAACTTTCGGGCCCTGTCCCCGTCATCGAACGGGATCTCGAAGTGCACAACTTTTCCGCTCATGTGGCCGAGCCTAGACCGCCCGTCGGATCTGGCCGATAGCGCGCAACGAGGAACCGGATAGTCCCGATCATTCGGCAGCCCTCGGACCTTGAATCACCAGCCGATCGCTCGGGACTATCCGGTTCTGGGACCAGCCGGGTGGCAGGCTGGAGCCGTGACCGAGCCAGCGCATGAACCCCAGACCTTCCTCGCGCCTCAGGACAACCCGGCGCTGCGCGACCCCGCCAACCAGGTCTCGGCCAAGGCCCCGATGCTGTGGGCGTTCGGTGCGGCCGCGCGCTCGATCGTGTTGCTCGGGGTGCTGATCGCGGCTGTGATCTTCGACTGGTTCCCGGTGCCGATCTGGGTCTGGCCGTCGTACGCCGTCGTGTCGATCGCCTACGTGATCGCGATGCCTCGCGTGCGCTACCGCATCCACCGGTGGGAGAGCACAGACACGGCCGTGTACACCCAGACCGGATGGCTCTCCCGGGAGCGCCGGATCGCCCCGATGTCGCGGGTGCAGACCGTCGACTTCCAGCAGAGCGCGATCGGTCGACTGTTGGGGCTGGCGTCGGTCACCGTGACGACCGCGTCCGCGGCCGGTCCGCTGGAGATCAGCGCCATCGACAAGCCGGTGGCGGACCGTCTCGTCGAGGACCTCACCCGTCGTACCGAGGCTGAGGCGGGGGACGCCACGTGACCGAGCCACCCCAGGAGGAGCCCGGCACCCGGGAAACCAGGAGCCAGGAGCCTCGCAGTCAGGAGTTGGGCCTGCAGGACCTGCCGCCCCACGGCGCACCCGGGGTCGAGTTTGTGCCGTGGCGGCGACTGGACCCGCGGATGCTGCTCGTCCACCCGGTCCAGGAGATGATGCGGTTCCTGCCCGTCATCGTCGGCGCCTTCGTGGTCGGCAGCACCAGTGGCGTCAACTGGTGGCAGTTCGCCGGTGTCGGCATCCCCATCGCCCTCGGCATACTGCGCTTCCTCACCACCACCTTCCGGATCACGCCTGCCCAGGTCGAGCTCCAGCGCGGCCTGCTCAGCAGGAAGGTGCTCACCGCGCGCCTGGACCGGGTGCGCGCAGTCGAGCTCACCTCGTCGCCGATCCACCGGGTGCTCGGTCTTGCCAAGGTCGAGATCGGGACCGCGAGCGCCGCCAAGGAGCCGTGGGACAAGTTCGTGCTCGACGGCCTGCCGCAGAAAGAGGCACGCGAGATGCGGGTCGCCCTCCTGCACCGGGCAGAGCCCGAGTCGTCGGGAGGAAGTACGCCGGACGGGGTCGCCCCTTCACTGGAGGAGGACGTCGTCCTGCTCCGCTTCGACAGGCGCTGGGTCCGGTACGCCCCGCTCACCTCGTCGGGAAACGTGGTCGCGGCCGGCATCCTCGCACTCCTCGGGCAGTTCGGCGAGAGCCTCGGCGACCGCTTCTTCACCGAGATCGACCTGTTCGGCTGGATCACCGATCGTTCGCTGGCCACGGCCATTCCGGTCGCCGTGGTCGTCTTCGTGGTCCTCTTCCTGATCCTTGGTGCTGTCTTCGCGGTGGTCGGCTATCTGGTCAGCAACTGGGGCTTCGCGCTGTCGCGTGACGCGCGCGGGCGCTCGTACCACGTCCGTCGCGGGCTGCTCACCACGTCAGAGACCAGCCTCGAGCGCGAACGGGTGCGGGGACTCGAGGTCATCGAGCCCCTTGGTCTGCGCCTTGCGGGGGCCGGAAGGCTGGCCGCCATCGTCACCGGGGTCTCCCGCAGCGAGTCCAGCAGGTCCCAGCTGGTGCCACCGGCACCGCGCGGCATCATCGACGCAACCGGGGCGCAGGTGCTCGACAGCTCCGAGCCGCTCCACGTGGCACTCACGCGACATGGCCCGGCTGCACGGCGGCGACGCTTCACGCGCGCCGTCATGGGTGCGCTCGTCCTGCCCGCGCTGGTGCTCGTCCTCGCTCTCGCCACGCCGCTGCCGTGGTGGCCCGTGCTTCCGGCGCTGCTGGCGGTGCCGGCCGTGCTGCCACTCGCCGCTGACCGCTACCGCCGGCTCGGCCACGGGCTGACCGACGACTATCTCGTCGTACGCTCCGGCACCCTGCGCGGGCGGCGCGACGTGCTGCAACGCTCGGGAATCATCGGCTGGAACGTCCAGCAGTCCTGGTTCCAGCGGCGCGTCGGGCTGGTCACGCTGGTGGCGACGACCGCCGCCGGCCAACAGGCGTACGCCGCCATCGACATCCCTGAGGCAGAGGCGATCGCCCTCGCCGAGGAGGCGGTCCCCGGCCTGATTCCGCCCTTCCTCGCCTGAGAACCCCGCCGAGACGGCGCGTGTGTCCCACCCGAGGTCGCCGAGACGGCTCGTATGTCCCACCTGGATCCGCCGACACGGCGCGTGTGTCCCACGCGAGGTCGCCGAGACGGCGCGTCTGTCCCCCCGGGGCTGCCCCCAGGACAGCGCCCGTTCACAGGTTGCGGACACACCAGCCGTCTCAGCGTCAATTCCCGGGACACAAGCGCCGTCTCGGCGTGCTTTTCCGGGGACACAGAGGGCACGGTCAGATGATGCGCTTGAGTACCGGGATCGGTGCGTGCTTCATCACCTTGCTCATCGGGCCCCAGGGCAACGACGGGACACAGGCGGAGTCCTTCTCCTTCTCGATCGCGTCGACCATCGCTCGCACGCCCTTCTCCGTGGACACCATCCCCGGGGTCTTCTGCGGGATGCCCTCGTTCATCTCCGAGGAGATGTACCCCGGGTAGAGCACGGTCACCTTGATCGGCTTGCCGTACAGCTCGTAGCGGAGTCCCTCGGCGATGTGGGCGACGGCTGCCTTGGTGGCGGCGTATGTCGTCATGGCCTTGGGCATCCCGCGCATGGCGGACATCGAGCTGATCATCACGAAGTGACCGGCGTTCTGCTCGCGGAAGATCTCCATGGCCGCCTCGGACTGGGCGAGCGCGGCGACGAAGTTCGTCATCGCGGTCTCACGGTTGGCTGCCCAGTGACCCTTGCCCAGGGGTGCCCCGTTGCCGACGCCCGCGTTGATGATCACCCGGTCGATGGTGCCGAAGTCCTTCTTGAACGCCCGGAACACCTCGAAGACCTGGTCGTCGTCGTTGACGTCGAGCTCGCGGACCTCGACGCGGCGGTCGCGGTGGGCCGCCGAGATCTCTGCCTTGAGGCTCTCCAGCTTCTGCGTACGCCGGGCGCACAGCGCCAGGTCGTGCCCGTTGGCAGCCAGCTGCCGGGCCATCTCCGCCCCCAGCCCGCTGCTCGCACCGGTGATCAGGACTGTCTGCCGCTTGGGGGTCGCCATACCGCTCATCCTGCCAATTCCCGGATAGTCCCGATCAAACGGCCCCTGTCCCGGCGCTTGGGACGTGCCAAACGTTCGGGACTATCCGGTTTCTTGGGGTCAGCGGTAGGTCAGCACGTCTGGTACGCCGTCGAGGTGGGCGTGCTCGTTGAAGCTGACCAGGGTGGTGCCGCGCCGGCCGGTGACCAGGCGGGTCAGGCCGGTGTTGACGCAGACGGGGTTGAGCTTGCGCCAGAGACGCTGGGCGGCCACGGCCTCGTCGGCGAGCAGGCTGGCGGTGGCCCAGGCGATCGGACCGCCGCTGCTGAAGACGAGGGCTGTGCCCGACCCGGCCGCTTCCGCCGTACGACGCAGCGCGGATCCGACCCGGTCGGTGAACGCGGTGAACGACTCGGTGTACTCGTCGTCGTACTCCCCACCGGTCCAGCGGTCGGTCGCTGCCTCGAACCACTCCTGGAACTCCGTCTTGGTGGGCTGGCGTCCTTCGAACGGAGCCTTCAGCTTCTCCAGCATCGCGACGTGGTCGAACTCGTCCCAGCCCTCGTCGACGTGCGTCCCGAGGCCACCGGTCAGCTCACCCAGACAGGCCTCCGCGGTCTCGCGGTGCCGGCGCATCCCACCCTGGAAGGCGACGCTGGGGATGATCCCGCGGGCGGCGAGCGCCTTGCCGAGCAGGCGCGACTGCTCCCACCCGGTCTCGGAGAGCACGTCGTAGTCCTCGGAACCCCAGGACGCCTGGCCGTGCCGTACCAGCAACAGCTGTCCCACTAGAGCGCGCCGGTCATGCGGTGCGCCCGATGATCCGGCTGCAGCGGTCCTCCAGAGCGCGCGCCGCCGGCCCGAACGGCTGGTAGGCCTCGTTGGTGGTCTGGCCGTGGAAGTAGCGGTAGTAGATCTGCTGGGCGATCACGACGAGACGGAACAGGCCGTAGACCTCGTAGAAGCGCCACTGCTCCGGAGTGACCGAGAAGCCCATCCGCTCGCAGTAGAAGTCGACGACCTCCTCGCGCGTGAGCATCCCCGGGAGGTTGCTGGGCTGGCGCCGGAACTGCTTGAAGAACTCGTCGTCGTCGTCCTGAACCCAGTAGGCGAGAGTGCCCCCGAGGTCCATCAACGGGTCCCCGACCGTGGCCATCTCCCAGTCGAGGACACCTACGGGACGGGTGGGGTCCTCACCGTCGAGCACCAGGTTGTCGAACCGGAAGTCGTTGTGGATCAGGCAGCTCGCGACGTCCTCGGGCTGGTGCTCGGCCAGCCAGGCCATCACCGTCTCGCCCTGTCCGATCCCCTCGGCGCCGATGTCGTCGGTGCGCGCGTTGCGGAACCGCCGCGACCAGCCGCTGATCTGGCGCTCGACGTACCCCACGCCCTTGTTCATCGCGACGAGCGGCGTCGCGTCGACGTCGATCCGGTGCAGGTCGATCAGCACGTCGAGGGCGTTGGTGCACAACGACCGCGCCTGCGCCTCGTCGAGGTTGACTCCCGGCGGGAAGTCGCGGCGCGGAATGATCCCGTCGATCCGCTGCATCACGTAGAACTCGCAGCCGATCACGGACTCGTCCTGGCACAGCGCGACCATCTCGGGCACGAGCGGGAACACGTCGGCGAGACCGTCCTGGATGCGGTACTCGCGCGCCATGTCGTGCGCCCCCTTGGCCTTCCGCCCGCTCGGTGGCCGCCGCAGGATCAGGTCGTGGGAGCTGTCGCGCAGCGAGTAGGTGAGGTTCGAGGCACCGCCACCGAACTGGCGCACCTCGACCTCACCGGTCAGCTCCGTGCCCAGGCCGGCCAGCCACTTCACGACCGCTTCGAGGTCGAACCGGTCCTCCTCGCGCACCTCGGAGGCGCCGTCGGGCTGGCTCAACTCAGTCACCGTCCCTGCTTTTCGTGTCGAGAGTCTTCGGGTCGAGCGGCTTTGTGTCGAGCTGCTCACTGTCCAGCGGCTTCGTCTCGAGAGTCATCGTGCAGGTGCGTCGAGAGGGTCCAACGCGTTGAGGCGCGCGGCCTGCTTGCGCATCAGCTGGTCGTACGCCGCCCGGTCGGTGAGCTTCAGGTTGTACGCCGCCCGCGCGGCCTCGTCCGGGAGGATCAGGTCCTCACCACGCTCCATGCCCTTCAGTACGGCGGCCGCGATCTCCTCAGGACCGAGCGGAGCTGCCGCCACCAGCCCGCTGACGATCTGGCCGACCGCGGTGTCGCTCCCGGGCGGCTGTTGTGCCTGCATGTTCTCGATGAGACGGGTGCGGAAGTAGGAGGGGCACACCGCCGAGCAGCGCACACCCCAACCCGCGAGCTCGTGCCCGGTGGTCTCGCTGAACGCGACCACGCCCGCCTTCACTGCGTTGTAGGAGCCCATGCCGGCCGGGTGCACCAGCCCGGCGAGTGACGCGATGTTGACGACGTGGCCGGACCGCTGCCGCTTGAACATCGGCACGAACGTCCGGGTGCCGCGCACGACGCCGAAGAGGTTGATCTCGGTGATCCACTGCCACTCGTCCATGCTGGCGACATCGATGCGCCCGCCCCCGGCCACGCCGGCGTTGTTCACCAGGACGTCGAGACGACCCCACTCCCGCTCGACCCAGTCGAGCGCGGCGGCCCAGTCGTCGTCGGAGCGGACGTCGAGCTTGATGAACCGTGCCCCATCGGTGGCCGCGGAGTCTGCGCCGGCGTACGGCTCACCTTCGGGCCTGTTGATGTCCGCGATGAGCACGTCGTCCCCGAGCGCCAGGAACGCGGAAGCGAGGGCGGCGCCGAGCCCGGATGCTCCGCCGGTGACCAGAACCTTGCGAGACGCCGAGGACGGGGAGAAATCCATGCGGCCGACCCTACCGAGGGGTAGACGGACGCCAGCGGGGGCTCCCGCCGCGGCCGGGTGGCGTTCCTCTAGAACTAGCCGCCCGAGACCACGGAGATCACCCGGGAACGGATCGCCGGGTCGTCCCAGCGTTGCGCAGTCCGCTCGAGGCGCCAGGCCGAGCAGAGCAGCAGGACGACGGCGATCGACACGGCGTACCGGACGTCCTCGAGCTGCGCGAGCCCGGAGAAGATCAGCCCGGTGACGGTCGTGGCGATCGCCAGCCGGGCGCTGTAGCCGGCCATCACCACCGGAGGCGCCGGGGTCGATCGGGCGCTTCTCAGGTTGACCGAGAACGGACGGGCGATGCTCCAGCGCATGCTCGCCGACACCACCTGCATGGACACCACCAGCGTGGAGCAGATCAGGGCGGTCAGCTCCGCAGCGGTTGGTTCACCGGCGCGCAGCGCCGCGAGTACGAGCGTCACGGCCGCCGAGCACAGCAGTACCTCGAGCAGGACGGTCCCGCGGGCGAAGAAGGTCACCCTCGGCGAGACCGGCAGGCTGTCACGCCACAGGGCGCCACGGCCGTCGAGGCACCAGGTGTTGACGCCGAAGAGCAACGCGCAGCCGGAGGCCACCAGACCCGGGAGGATCGTCAGCATCCGCCACTCCAGGTTGCCGGCTACTGCGACCGCGCCGGGCGTCAGGGCCAGCACCATCAGGCCTCGGCGCAGCGGGACGGAGCGCCAGATGGCCGATCGGTCGATGCGGAGCATCATCGTGAAGCTCGACCTGGCGATGGCACGGGGCGGGCGGTGACCGGACTCGAGGCGTAGCTCCTCGCGCATCGGGCGGTTCAGCGCCCAGCGAGCCGGGAGCGCTCCCAGGACGACTGCACCGATCCCGATCAGCACGAGCGCCACGAGCCCGATGGCCCACGAGGTCCATCGCCCGGCCTGGCCGTCGAGAACCATCAGCAGGATCCGGTGCGTGGGAATCCGGTCGAGCAACGGCGTGATCCGGTTGGTCACCAACAGGGCACCGGCACCGAGGGCGAGCAGGAGGACGAAGGTGCGGAAGATCGCGATGCCGTACGGGCCGCGTCGTACTCCCTCCGCGATCCAGCCCACCACCTGGGCCATCGCGGTGGCCACCACCAGCCAGAGCACGACCGGAGCGATGTAGAGCAACAGTCGCTGGGGGCCGAGGGCATAGGAGGTGATGCTCAGCAGCGCCCATGCCTGCGAGACCCAGGCGATGTTCAGGGGGGCCAGCAGCAGCGCCCCGAGATGGTCGGTCGTGGCGGAGACAGGGAAGGTGACCGCCTCCTCGCGAGGAATGATCTCCCTGCCCCCCGCGGAGGCCACCGCGGTGAAGACGGAGAGGACGAGGAAGCCGAGGCACAGGGAGGGCAGCAGGGCGAGCAAGGACCCGCTCTTCACCCGGGGTGCCTCGCCACCGAGGTAGGCCGGTCCGATGACCGCGGCGATCGTCAGTAGGAGCACGATCGCGCCGGCAACCCGCAACCGAAGCCGCCCGGCCCTCGAGAGGGCGGAGCTCCGGAACGCCATCAGCGAGCCGAGGTCCTCCTGGCTGGCCCGGAGCTCAGTCCAGGAGAGCGCGGTAGACACCTGCGCCCTCCTCACCGACGAGCTCGTGTGCGTGGAGCTCCGCAACGTTCGCGCCGCCGCGCAGCACGAGGGCGTTCTCGCAGGCCTGCATCGCGATGTCGCGCAGGTGCGTCGAGACGAGTACGGCGGCCCCGCGCGCTCGCGCGTCGGCGATCGCCTCGAGGGTCGCCTCGACCCCGATCGGGTCGACACCGTCGAACGGCTCGTCGAGCAGGAGCACGAGCGGGTCGTGGAAGGTCGCGAGGATGACGGAGAGGCGTCGGCCCATGCCGTGGCTGAACCCGGAGGTCACCCGGTGTGCAGCGTCGCCGAGCTCGAAGCGCTCGAGGAGGTCCTGCGCGCGGTCCTCCCAGTCCTCGAGCCGTCGGAGGCGGGCGGAGAGCTGGAGGTGCTCCCACGGAGTGGCGCGGGGCACGAGGCCGCCGACGTCGGGGCAGTAGCCAGTGAGCCGCTTGACGGCCAGGACGTCGTGCCGGATGTCGATCCCGTTGACCTCCACGATCCCCTCGGTCGGCGGGATCACCCCGGCCAGGACGCGCATCGTCGTGGACTTGCCGGCCCCGTTGCGACCGAGCAGCGCAGTCGCGCGTCCGGCCTCAGCGCTCAGGTTGATGCCGCGCACTGCGGCCACGACACCGAACCGGACCCAGAGCCCCTGGATGTCGACCAGCGTGCGCCGGTGCCCGGGCTCGCTCCTGGGCGCGTTCGTCCTGTCCTCCACGCGAGCCATTCTCGCCGAGACCCTGTGCCTTGTGTCCGTAATGACTGAATCTCCAGCAGCCCGCACCACCGCCGAGACGGCGCGTCTGAAACTTTCAGATGAGCCGTCTCGGGGGTGTTTGGCCTTTCAGATGAGCCGTCTCGGGGGTGTTTGGTCTTTCAGATGAGCCGTCTCGCGGAAAGGGGGTCAGGCGGGGAAGGTCTCGCCCTTCTGGGCCATCTCCTTGAGCTGTTCGGTCGGGTTGAAGCGCTCGCCGTACTTCTCGGCGAGCTCCTCGGCCCGGGCCACGAACCCGGGCAGCCCACGGCCGGTGCGGCCGTCGTAGCCCTGCATGAACTGGACCGTCCCGCCGGTCAGCGCGGGGTAGCCGATGCCCATGATCGAGCCGATGTTGGCCGCCGCCGATGACTCGATGACGCCCTCCTCGAAACACTTCGCGGTCTCGATCGCCTCGATGAACAGGTAGCGGTCCTTGAGGTCCTCGATGTCGGCCGGCTCGGCGTTGGACGGGAAGAGCTTCGAGAGCCCCTGCCACAGAGGGCCACGGCGGCCGTTCTCGTCGTACTCGTAGAAGCCGGCTCCGTGCAGTCGGCCCGGGCGGCCCTCCTTGAGCATGGTCTCCACCACAGCCGAGGCCGCGTGCGGCTGGAAGTGGTCCCCGGCAGCGTCAGCAGTGGCCTTGGCGATCTTGGCCATCAGCTCCATGTTCAGCTCGTCGGAGAGCTGCAGCGTCCCCACCGGGTAGCCCGCCTGTGTGGCAGCACGCTCCACCGACATCGGGTGCACGCCCTCGCCGAGCATGGCGAGCCCCTCGTTGACCATCGTGCCGATGACGCGGCTGGTGTAGAAACCGCGGCTGTCGTTGACCACGATCGGTGTCTTGCGGATCTGCATCACCACGTCGAGCGCCTTGGCGACCGCCTCGTCGGAGGTCTTGGCGCCACGGATGATCTCGACCAGCGGCATCTTGTCTACGGGTGAGAAGAAGTGCAGCCCGATGAAGTCGTCGGGCCGGTTCACTCCTTCCGCCAGCTCGCTGATCGGCAGCGTCGAGGTGTTCGAGCAGAGCAGCGCGTCCTGGTTCACCACGTCCTGGATCTCACCGAAGACCTTCGCCTTGAGTGTCGGGTCCTCGAAGACCGCCTCGATCACCAGGTCGCAGCCCTTGAGGTCGTTCGGCTCCGTGGACGGCGTGATCCGGTCGAGGATCTCGCTCTTCTTCTTCTCGTCCATCTTGCCGCGCTGAACGGCCTTGCTCAGGATGCCGTCGCTGTAGGACTTGCCCTTCTCGGCCGACTCCGCGGTGACGTCCTTGAGCACGACCTCCATGCCGGCGCGCGCGCACGAGTACGCGATGCCCGCGCCCATCATTCCCGCGCCGAGTACGCCGACCTTGGTGGCCGTGAACTTCGCAACGCCCTCGGGGCGAAGGAGCCCGGAGTTGATGGCGGAGAGGTCGAAGAAGAACGCCTGGATCATGCTCTTGCTGTTCGAGCCCGTGATCAGCTGCGCGAGGTATCGCGACTCGATCCGGCAGGCGGTGTCGAAGTCGACCTGCGCACCCTCGATGGCTGCCGACATGATCGCCCGCGTCGCGGGGTAGACCGCGCCCTTGGTCTGCTTACGAAGCATTGCCGGGAAGGCCGGAAGGAACGCCGCGAGGGAGGGACTGGACGGCGTACCGCCCGGGATCTTGAAGCCGTCGCGGTCCCACGGGTTCGTTGCCGCATCAGGGTCGTCCGCGTTGGCCTCGATCCACTTCTTCGCCGCAGGCACAAGGTCCTCGCGGCTCTTCACGAGCTCGTCGACGAGGCCCTTCTCCTTGGCCTGCGCGGGCTTGAAGCGTGGCCCCTGGAGCAAGACGTCCATCAGCGCGGACTGGATCCCGAGCATGCGGACCGTGCGGGTGACGCCGCCGCCGCCGGGAAGCAGTCCCAGGGTGACCTCGGGCAGACCCAGCTCGACCTTGTCGTCGTCCACCACGATGCGGTGGTGACAGGCCAGAGCGATCTCGAGCCCACCGCCCAGGGCGGCACCGTTGATGGCAGCGACGACCGGCTTGCCGAACGTCTCGAGCCGGCGCAGGTCGGCCTTCATGCCCTCGCTCAGCTCGAAGACCGTCTGTGCGTCCGCCGGGGTGGCCTGCAGCATCGCGTGCAGGTTGCCGCCGGCGAAGAAGGTCTTCTTGGCCGAGGTGATCACCACGCCGGCGATCCCGCCGTCCGGGTCGTCCTTCTCGGCGTACAGCCTGTTGATCGCGTTGCCCATGGCCTCGCGATAGAGGTCGTTCATGGTGTTGGCGCTCGCGGTGGGGTCATCGAGGGTGAGTACGACGATCCCGTCGTCGCCCTTCTCGTACCTCACGGCCTCGTTCTTCACGGCCTCGTTCTTCATGGCAGGGTCAGTCATGTCAGTCCTTGGGGTTCGCTTGAGAGTTCGGGGCGGTCAGACGAGCTCGACGATGGTGGCGATACCCATGCCGCCACCGACACACAGCGTGGCGAGGCCGCGCTTGAGATCACGGCGCTCGAGCTCGTCGATCAGCGTGCCGAGGATCATCGCGCCGGTCGCGCCCAGCGGGTGACCCATCGCGATCGCGCCGCCGTTCACGTTGGTGATCTCGTGGTCGATGCCCATGTCGCGCATGAACCGCATGGCCACCGCAGCGAACGCCTCGTTGATCTCGAACAGGTCGATGTCCTCGACCTCGAGGCCGGCCTTCGCCAGCGCCTTCCGGCTGGCCGGCGCCGGGCCGGTCAGCATGATCGTCGGGTCGGCGCCGGAGACTGCGGTGGCGATGATCCGTGCCCGTGGGGTGAGTCCGAGGTCCTTGCCGACCTGCTCGTTGCCGATCGCCATCAGCGCGGCGCCGTCGACGATGCCGGAGCTGTTGCCCGCGTGATGGACGTGATCGATCTTCTCGATCCAGTGGTACTTCTCCAGTGCCACGGAGTCGAAGCCCGCCTGGTCACCGATGGCAGCGAACGACGGCTTGAGCTTGGCGAGGCCCTCCACTGTCGACTCCGGCTTGATGAACTCGTCGTGGTCGAGTACGACGACGCCGTTGTTGTCGGTGACCGGCACGATCTGGCCGGCGAACCGGCCGTCGGCCCACGCCTTGGCGGCACGGTGGTTCGACTCCACCGCAAACGTGTCGACGTCCTCGCGCGAGAACCCCTCGATGGTGGCGATGAGGTCGGCGCCGATGCCCTGCGGAACGAAGCTGGTCGCGAACGCGGTGGCGGGATCGGTGGCCCACGCGCCACCGTCGCTGCCCATGGCGACGCGGCTCATGGACTCCACGCCGCCGGCGAGGATCAGGTCCTCGAAGCCACCGCGGACGCGGGACGCAGCCTGGTTGACGGCCTCGAGGCCAGAGGCACAGAAGCGGTTCAGCTGTACGCCGGCCACGGTGTCGGGGTATCCGGCCGCGAGCACGGCCGTCTTGGCGATGTCGCCACCCTGGTCACCGATCGGTGAGACGACGCCGAGCACGACGTCGTCGACACGGTTGACGTCGAGTGAGGGGTTGCGGTCCTTGATGGCGTCGAGCAGCCCGACGACCAGGTCGACGGGCTTCACCTCGTGCAGGCTGCCGTTCTTCTTCCCCTTGCCTCGGGGCGTGCGGAGCGCGTCGTACACGAACGCTTCTGAGCTCATGTGTTTCCCAACTTCTCGATCGAGCGACCGGATTCTCAGGCGGATTCTCAGGCGGATTCTCAGGCGGATTCACGCGGGCACCAGGGGCCGGCGATGAGATGTTCATTGTGACAGTAACGCTGTCATCGTGAATCTGGCCGTGCTGTGCGACAGATCACGGTCTGTCGCTTCGGACCTCCACCCGCCAGCGCGGTTCGCCGGTGTAGCGGCAGCGGATACCGGTCACGAGGTGCTCGTCCAGATGGGCGCCGAGCTCAGGGAGCGCTGTCTTGACACGACGTACGGCGTCGCGGACGCGCCCCGTGACCGCCTTCCGGGCGCGCTCAGCCGGGTGGTTGGCGAACTGCCGCGCACGCCCTGCGAGACCGCTGCCGCCGCGCAGCTCCGCGACGAGGGCCCGGTGCTCCGCCTCGACCGCGTCGAGGGCGGCGGCGTCACCCAGCTGCGTCGCCGCCTCCCGCTCGTCGGAGAGCTCGGTGAGGCGACGCCGGTACTGGTCCGCGGCGGTCCGGTCGAGCACCGGACCCGTCGCGTCGGAGACGACCGGCGATGCGACGAGGTCGAGGACGTGCACGTCGGTCCCCGGTCGCTGCACCAGCGCTGCGATGTCGTGCAGGCCCTTGCAGTCGCGGACGCTGGCCGTCTGGCCGTCGAAGGTCACCTCCCACGTGTCCCCGTGGAAGCGCAGCGCCCAGTCTGCGGCCGGTCGGGTGTCCGTGGGGCACGCCGCGAGGTCTGCCTGCGCGTCGACGAGGTGCGCGGCGCCGAGGCGCTCGTAGACGGCACACGCGTCCTCCAGCAGTCGCCGGGCGAGGGTCGTGTCACCAAGGGCAGCGGCCAGGTTGCCGGCCGTGTGCGAGTGGCAGCCGGCAAAGGCCACGAGCGCACCGTTGACGCCACAGGTTCCGGCAAGTGGATCCAGCTCGGCGAGCAGCTCCGCGCACAGGTCGCGGTCATCTAGCTCGATGGCGGCGTAAGCCAGCTCGCGGACGAACACCGACCAGAGGTAGGAGCGATCCGCCCGCCAGGTGCCGAGGTCGCGAACCGCCGCAACGTGACGCCGGGCAGCCGAGAGGTCGCCGGCACGGGCGCTGAAACCGGCTGCCACTGCATTCGCGTGCACGGGTGCGCCGGTCCAGTGCTCGACCGCCTGCGCGGCAAAAGCCACGAGCTCATCGGGGACTGCGCGGGCCCGGACCAGCTCGAGCTGCTGTGACATCCGCACGTTCCCGGTGTCCGGCTCACGCATCCTCTCACCGATGGCGACGGCCGCGTCGATGCGCACGGCGGCCTCGTCGAGGCCTCCCCGGAGCAGCGCCAGGCATGCCCGACGCGTCTCGACCGTGTACCGGTGCCGCAGCTCGCCCAGGTCCTCCAGCAGCTGGATGCACTCGGACAGAGCCGGCTCGAAGCCCGCTCGTCCACTCTCCAGCAGCACGTTGGCGTGCAGCAGGAGGGCCTGGGCCCGCAGCTCGCGATCCCCCGAGGCGTGCGCCAGGTCGACCAGCTCCGCGGTGACCTCCGACCGGCGGGCGGTCTGGCCCGGAGTCCACAGCACGTCGTGGCGGGCCAGCAGGCAGGCTGCGATCACGTCGGGGTCCCTGGTCGCCCGGCCCAGCTCGACCGCGCGCTCGCTCAACGGCCCGGCCAGGTCGCGCTGCTCCGCGACCGAATGAGTCAGTTCGCGCGCCAGTGTCGCGGTCACCTTGGCCCGCAGCGCCGGGATCTCCTCACCCAGTACGTCGAGCGCCTCCCGCAGTACGCCGACCACCTCGTCACGGCGGGTCGCGAACCGCGAGCCGAGACCGGCAGTCGCCAAAGCGGCCCGCGCCACTCCCGACCGGTCGCCGGCGCGCAGAGCTGCGGACCGCGTGGTCAGCAGCAGCCCGCGCGCTTCCTCGGTGCGCCCGCTGCGCACGAGCACGTCCGCCTCGGTCAGCAGTACGCCGAACAGAACTGACGGGTCCAGCGCGAGCCCGGCATCGGCGACCGCTCGGTGCAACCGACGCAGGTGCTGAGCTGCCTCCGAGAGCGCGAGTCTCGTGACATCGGCGTCGACTGCTCGCAGCGTCCACGACACCGCCTCGTCCAGCCCACTTGAGGCCAGCTGACTCGAGGCCAGCTCACCTGAGGCCAGCCCATCTGACGCCAGGCCTGCCCGGAAGTGCCGGGCGATCTCCGCTGCCGCGACGTCCGCTCGCTCGGCCCGCGCGACGAGGGCCGAGCCGATCGCCCGGTGCATCGCCTGCCGGTCGGACGGGTCGACGCCCTGCGCAAGCGTCTCCCGGAACAGGTCATGTGCGAACTGGAGCCCGTCGCCCAGGCTGTCGACGGGCCGGACGAGGCCCGCCGCCGCCGCTTCGGTGGCCGCAGCCTCGACCTCGCCCGGCGTACGACCCGACACCGCGGCGAGCACATCGGGAAGCAGCCGCAGGCCCGTGACCGCCGCCACCCGGAGAAGCTGCTGCGTCGGCTGACCCAGGCGCTGCACCCGGCGCTCGATCGCTTCGCGGACCGCACCGGGCACTTCCTCGGCAGGATGCGCGACCACCTGCGCCCGCGCCAGCTCGCGGGTGAAGAAGGGATGTCCGCCGGCACGCCGGAACAGGTTGTCGACATCCTCCGAAGCAAGAGACCTGCCGATCGTCGCCTCCGCGAGGAGCCCCGCCGCGTCGCGGTCGAGGCCGGTGAGCGCCAGGTGGTCGGCATGCTCGACGAGGGCGGCGAGCCTCGCCTGAACCCCCCGTGACGCCTCGTCGGGCCGGAAGGCTCCCAGGATGCAGACAGACCCAGGGCGCGGGGAGCGCACCAGGAGCTCCAGCAGGGTCAGCGTCGACTCATCGGCCCAGTGCAGGTCGTCCAGCACGACCGCTACAGGACGGACCGAGCCGATGGCCTGGAGCCATGCGACGGCTGCGTCGAGCAGCAGCATCCGCCCGCGCTCGGACTGCTCGCCCGACACCGCTTCACCCCGGGATTCGCCCCGGGACTCGCCCAGGGCAGGGGCAAGGGTCGCCACCAGGCGGCAGTCGTCACCGGCCAGTGCCCGCGCGCGCTCCACCCCGACCTGGCGCACCAGTCCGTTGAACGCCTGGGTCCACGGCCAGAACCCGGGAGCTCCCCCACCCTCGACGCCGGCCCCCCAGGTGAGCGTGAGATCGGAGACCGATTCCACGGCCGCGCGAAGCAGGGCGGTCTTCCCCATGCCAGCGACCCCGCTGACCAGCAGCATGCCGCCGCTCCCGTTGCGGGCGGCCTCGAGCGCGCCCGAGACCCGGGCGAACGCGTCGTCGCGTCCCACCAGCCACCTCGCGGGGGCACTGTCCATCGGCCCATTCTGGGGCCGCCGCCGATGGTCTGGCGATCCGCCAGATCGAATCTTCCGGAGTCGGGCCCCGATCTGGCGCCGTAGGGGTGACAGCAGAACCAATCAAGGAGGACCCGATGAGCTTCGACCCCTTGCAGTACAAGAGCACCACCCGCCAGCAGTGGGAGGACGCAGCCGAGGCCTGGCACGGCTGGGACCCCACGCTCACGACGTGGCTCTCCGAGGCCACCGAGCTGATGCTTGACGGAGCCGGGGTCGGCCCCGGCAGCCGGGTGCTCGACGTCGCCGCGGGCGCCGGCGGGCAGAGCATCGCCGCGGCCCGACGGGTCGGGACAGAGGGCAAGGTGGTCGCCACCGACATCTCGCCGACGATCCTGACGTACGCCGCGAAGCAGGCGGCGGAGCTCGGCCTGTCGCTCGAGACCGTCGAGGCCGACGGAGAACGCCTCGAGGAGAGCGTCGGCGATGACTTCGACTCGGTGATCTCGCGCCTCGGGCTGATCTACTTCCCCGACCAGGCGGCAGCGCTGACCGGCTTCCACTCGGCATTGCGGGACGGGGGTCGCATGTCCGCGATCGTGTACTCGACGCCTGACCGCAACGGCTTCTTCTCCGGCCCCGTGGGCGTGATCCGGCGACGGGCAGGTCTGCCGACACCCGGACCGGGGATGCCCGGCCCGTTCAGCATGGGTGCCCCGGGCGTCCTGGAGAGTGCGCTGAAGTCGGCCGGGTTCAAGGACGTCGCGGTGGAGACCGTGGACGCCCCGCTCCGGCTGTCATCGGCCGCCGAGTGCCTCCGCTTCGAGCGTGAGTCCTTCGGGGCGTTGCACCAGATGCTGGCCGGCGTACCCGAGGCGGAGCGCGAGGGCGTCTGGGCCGAGGTGGAGGACGAGCTTCGACAGTACGAGACGGCGGACGGCTTCGTCGGCCCCTGCGAGCTGCTCGTGGCCCGTGGCACCCGATGACCGCCCATGGGAGCCTGAGGGTCGCTGCGGTCCAGTCGACCCCGGTGTTCCTGGACCGCGACGCCACGGTCGACCGCCTGGTCGCCGACATCGCACAGGCGGCCGAGCAGGGGGCCCAGCTCGTGGTCTTCCCGGAGGCGGTGGTCCCCGGGTACCCCGACTGGGTCTGGCGCAAGCACGCGTGGGCGGATCGAGGACTGTACGGACGCCTCTACGACCAGGCAGTCGACATTCCCGGTCCCGTCACCGAACGGCTTGGTGAGGCGGCCCGCGCCGCCGGGGTCTGGGTCGCCGTCGGCGTCACCGAGCGGAGCACGTCGGGGACCGTCTACAACGCCCTCCTCTACCTCGACCCGAGCGGACAGGTCGCCGGCGTACACCGCAAGCTGGTGCCGACCGGTGGTGAGCGGTCGGTCTGGGGCAACGGGGTGGGACCCACCCTGACCGTCGTACCGACACCGTTCGGCCGGGTCGGCGGGCTGATCTGCTGGGAGAACCTGATGCCGCTCGCGCGGGCCGCGATGTGGGAGCAAGGCGTCGACATCTTCCTCGCACCGACGTGGGACGACAGCGAGGTGTGGCTCTCCACACTGCGTCACGTCGCCCGCGAAGGACGGGTCTTCGTGATCGGCACCAACTCATTCCTCACCGGGGCCGACGTCCCGAGGACACTTCCCGGTGTGGACACGATGTACGGCGATTGCGACGACCTGATGTCGAGAGGAGGCACCACGATCATCGGACCCGACGGACGTGTGCTCGAGGGGCCGCTGTTCGACAGGTCGGGGATGCTCGTCACCACGATCGACCTGGTCGAGCTGGCCGAGGCGCGGCGTCAGTTCGACGTCGTCGGCCACTACGCACGGCCCGACGTACTCCGGCTCGAGCTGCACCCGGCGGGCACGACCTGGTCGGGGGCTGCCTGAGGGGCCGCCGTCAACCCCCGAGGCGGGCCCCGGCGGAGGCCATCCCCAGCCAGGTGTGCGGGTTGCCGTCCCAGCACCAGCCGAGCTTCGGTGCCCGCTCGCTGATCCACATCGCCGGGACTCTTTGGTCGTGCCTTCGGGACCCGGCGAGCATGAAGCACTTGTTCTTCTCCAGCACCTGCGGCACCTGGGTGACCAGCGCGATCCCCTCGTCGATCGTCAGCTGCGACCGACCTCGCGTGCGCACCACCTTCGAGGCGTCCTCGGGGCGCACGTTGCAGAACTCCTCGCCGCGTTCGACGTCCACGAGGAGGTACGCCGGTCCGGGTGGCTCGCAGCCCTCGATCGGGTGGTATCCGGCGAGCTCACCCTCGCCGTGGTTCCGGTCGACCCGCCCGGGCTTGGTGCCCAGCCCGCGCGGGCCCCACAGGCGCAGGAGCGGGACGGTCCTCTCGGGCGCCACCAGGTCACGCGTGACCACCAGGACGAAGGGTGCGTGCGAGGAAGAGGCCTCTGGCTCGATGCCGGCTTCGGTGAGAGCCGCGGCGGCGTCCCGGAGCGGTTCCGCGAGCTTGCGGAACTCCGGCTCGGAACGGCCGGCGAGATCGGGGTAGCCGAGATCGACCAGGCGGTCGACCTGCTGCTGGAACGAGGGCTGAGCGAATGTAGGGATAGCGACTCCTGCGGGTGGGGGTTGGGGGCCGTACTTTCAACGCGCCGCGTGGCGGGAGGGTTCCCGGCGCGCGGCAGCCCAGCCGCACAAATGTTGGGTTGTGACGTCCAGAACCGTCCCAGGAACGTCCCGACCCAACAATTGTGGAGTTCGGGCCGCCTGCCGGACCAGCGCCCGGCCCAGCCTCACAAATGTCGGGTTATGACGTCCAGAACCGTCCCAGGAACGTCCCGACCCAACAATTGTGGAGTTCGGGCGGCCCACGAGTTCGGGCGGTCCACCTCAGGCCTGGACCGCGACGCCGCGCTCGAGCAGCTCCTCGACGTTCTCGATGCCCCACGCGGTGAGGGCCTCGCGCGTGTCGCTTCCCGGCTTGGGTGGCGGCGGGGAGGACAGGCTGGCCGTCGTACGGGAGAAACGCGGAGCGGGCGCGGGCTGTCGCACCCCCGCATGCTCCACGAACACCTCGCGCGCCGCCATGTGGGGATGCTCCATGGCCTCGGAGAGCGGAAGGACCGGCGCCACGCATCCCTCCGTGCCCTCGAACACCTCCGCCCACTCGGCCTGGGTACGACGCGCGAACGAGTCGGCGATCTGGCGTCGCAGCTCGTCGGTCGTCGTGAGGTCGAAGCGATCGGGTGCTTCGTCGATGCCGAGCAGCGTCACGAACTCGTCGTAGAACTGGGGCTCCAGCGGCCCCACCGACATGTGCCGACCGTCTGAGGTCTCGTAGACGTCGTAGAACGGCATCCCGCCGTCCAGCAGGTTGGCCGCGCGCTCCTCGCGGAGGTTGCCCCCGGCGAGCATCCCCGAACCCATGGCGTTGAGGTGCGCGGTGCCGTCGACGATCGCCGCGTCGACCACCTGTCCCTTGCCGCTGAGCCGTGCCTCGAGCAGCGCCGCGAGAATGCCGATGACGAGGTACGTCGACCCGCCACCGAAGTCGCCGACCAGGTTGGCCGGAAAGTGCGGCCGCGACTTGTCCTGGCCCATCCCGAACAGGGCGCCGGTGACCGCGATGTAGGTGAGGTCGTGCCCGGCCGACTTCGCGAGCGGACCGCTCTGACCCCACCCCGTCATCCGGCCGTAGACCAGGCGCGGGTTGCGGGCCGAGCACTCCTCGGGACCGACACCGAGCCGCTCCGCGGTGCCGGGCCGCATCCCCTCGACCAGCACATCCGCCGCGGCGACCAGGTCGAGCACGGTGGCGATCGCGGCCGGATCCTTGAGGTCCAGCGCCACGCTCGGTCGGCCGCGGTTGAGCAGGTCGGTCGGGCCGCCGGTGAACAGCTGCCCACCGGGGCGCTCCACGCGGATCACGTCGGCGCCGAGGTCGGCCAGGATCATGCAGGCATGCGGGCCCGGGCCGATGCCGGCGATCTCGACGACCCTGAGGCCGCTGAGAGGTCCGCTGCCCTGCCCGAGTGCGTAGGTCATGCCCCCGAGTCTCGCAGCCGGATGCGGCGATCGCAGGAGGCAGCCGGTCGAGAGCAACGGAGCCGTCAGTGGTGACCGTTCACGTCGTGACCGTGGAGCTCATGGACGGCGGCATGACCGCGACCGCGTGCGATGAGCCAGCGGTTGACCGGCACCGTGAGTACGAACGCGACGGCCAGCGCGACGGCCAGGCTCAGCCAGAACAGACCCGAGGTGAGGCCGGCCATCATCGCGCCGGGGATGGCGATCATCAGCAGGTTGTCGATGATCTCCATCGAGGTGATCGAGACCGTGTCCGACGCCAGTGCGAGCCGGACCCCTTCACGGTGGGAGACACCGTGACGGCGTAGGGACACGTAGGTCAGCAGGTAGCCGAAGAAGAACGCCAGGACCACGGCGAGCACGATGGTGGGGAGGTCCTCCCAGCCCCACCAGGTGCCGAGAACCATCCCGAGCACCTCACCGATCGCACAGCCGGTGAGGCAGTGCAGGGTGGCGCTGACTGCCGTTGCCCAGGACGTGCCGTTCGTGCTCATGGTGCGGCAACCCTATACCCCCTAGGGGTATTCCGGCGTGGCTCAGGTCACTTGTGCAACTAGTTGCACAGAGGCCGGGACTGACGCAGACTCCTCGCATGGCCCTCGAGCACGCCCTCCTGGTCTCGCTCAGCGAGAGACCGGGCACCGGCATCGAGCTCACCCGGCGCTTCGACCGCTCCATCGGCTTCTTCTGGCAGGCCACGCACCAGCAGATCTACAAGGTCCTGCGGCGGATGGAGGCCGACGGCTGGCTGAGCGCCGGCTCCGGGGACTCGAGAAGCACTGAGCGTCGGTACGCCGTCACGGCAACAGGCCGGGCAGCACTGTCGGACTGGATCGCAGCTCCGACTCCGACCGAGGCGTTGCGCTCCGAGGTGGCCGTGAAGATGCGTGGTGCGTCGTACGGCGACCGTGCTCGGCTGGTCGCACACCTCGAAGACCTGGTGGCCGAGCACCGCACCCGGCAGGCGCACTTCGAGCAGCTCGAGCGCACCCAGTTCCCCGATCCCGGCACGCTCAGCGGCCACCAGCTCGACACCTGGCTGGTCCTGCGCGGCGGCATCAAGCAGGAGCAGTTCTGGGTCGAGTGGCTCGGAGAGTACGTCGACTCCTGGACCCGTGCCGGGGAACCCATGCCCACCGAAGGGACGAGATGAACGACTACCCCCATCTGCTGGACCCGATCACGATCGGCAACCTGACGCTGCGCAACAGGGCGGTGATGGGCTCGATGCACACCGGGTTGGAGGACCGGGCCTGGGACATGCCCAAGCTCGCGGCGTACTTCGCCGAGCGAGCCCGCGGCGGGGCCGGGCTGGTCATCACCGGCGGTTACGCCCCGACGAGGCGCGGCTGGCTCAAGCCGTTCGCAAGCGACCTCACCTCGCGGCTGCAGGCAGAACGGCACAAGCAGGTCACGGACGCGGTGCACGAGGAGGAGGGTGCGATCGCCCTGCAGGTGCTGCACGCCGGCCGCTACGGATACACCCCGTTCTCGCAGTCGGCGAGCAAGATCAAGTCGCCGATCACGCCGTTCAGGCCGAGCGCGATGTCGGCCAAGCAGGTCGACCGGACCGTGACGGCCTTCGCCGAGACGGCGGGCCTGGCACAGAAGGCGGGCTACGACGCGGTCGAGATCATGGGCTCCGAGGGCTACTTGCTCAACCAGTTCCTGGCCGCACGCACGAACGACCGCGAGGACGTGTGGGGAGGTACGCCGAGCCGCCGGATGCGCTTCCCCGTCGAGGTCGTGCGCCGCACCCGCGAGGTCGTCGGTGACGGCTTCCCGATCATCTACCGCATCTCCCTGCTCGACCTCGTCGAGGACGGCCAGAGCTGGGATGAGGTCGTGGAGCTCGCGCTCCTCGTCGAACAGGCCGGCGCGACGGTGCTGAACACGGGCATCGGCTGGCACGAGGCCCGCATCCCGACGATCATCACCCAGGTCCCCCGAGGCGCGTGGAGCTGGACGACGAAGCGCCTGCGGAAGGAGGTCGGCATCCCGGTCTGTGCCTCCAACAGGATCAACACCCCCGAGCTCGCCGAGCAGCTGATCGCCGACGGCACCGCCGACCTGGTCTCGATGGCCCGTCCGTTCCTGGCCGACCCGGACTTCGTGAACAAGGCCGCGAGCGGTCGCGCCGACGAGATCAACACCTGCATCGCCTGCAACCAGGCCTGTCTCGACCACGCCTTCGTCAACCAGCGGGCCAGCTGCCTGGTCAACCCCCGGGCCTGCCGCGAGACCGAGCTGGTCCTGCTTCCGCTCCCGACCACCGTGCCTGCGAAGCATCAGCCGACGGTCGCGGTGGTGGGAGCGGGTCCGGCCGGGCTCAGTGCCGCGACGGCGTACGCCGAACGAGGCTTCGCGGTGACGCTCTTCGAGAAGGACCCGGACCTCGGCGGGCAGTTCCGGCTGGCCATGCAGATCCCCGGCAAGGAGGAGTTCGCCGAGACGATGCGCTACTACACCCGGCGCCTCGAGGTCCTCGGAGTAGACGTGAAGCTGGGAGTCGCGGCGACGGCAGAGACCCTCGAGGCGTTCGACGACGTCGTGGTCGCCACCGGGGTCGAGCCGCGGATCCCGGCGATCCCGGGAGTCGAGCGCGCGCTCTCCTACGCCGAGGTGCTGAACGGCTCAGCCACCCCGGGTCGGCGGGTCGCGGTGATCGGAGCCGGCGGCATCGGTGTGGACGTCGCGCACTGGCTGACCCATACGGAAGAGAACCTCGACGAGTGGCTGGCGCACTGGGGCGTCGGTGATCCGTCTCTCCACGTGGGCGGCCTCACCGAGCGCAAGGCGCGCACACCGGCACGCGAGGTGTACCTCGTCCAGCGAAAGACCTCGATGATCGGCAAGGACCTCGGCAAGACGTCCGGCTGGGCCCACCGGGCCGTGCTCAGGCAGTCGGGTGTCGAGCAGATCAGCGGAGCGTCGTACGACCTGATCGACGAGCGCGGCCTGCACCTCACCGTCGACGGCGAGCCGCTGCTGCTCGAGGTCGACGACGTTGTCGTGTGCGCGGGTCAGGAGTCGGTCCGAGGGTTGTACGACGACCTGGTGGCCGCGGGCCGACCGGTTCACCTGATCGGCGGGGCGGATGTTGCCGCCGAGCTCGACGCGAAGCGCGCCATCGAACAGGGGATGCGACTGGCCGCCGGCGCGTGACCTTTCGGCGGCACGCGGTAGTCCCTCCGGACCACCCGGCGATGACCCGCGCGGGCCTTTGTCAATGACCCGGGCGGGGCAGGGCCATAGCGGATATCTCGCGCGTACGGTCATCGATGAGCGGGGGGACGCTGATGGCTCGAAGAACTGCCGGATTCCTGATTGCGGGGGGATGGACTGGCCTGCTCTTCGTCGCCATCGGGGTCCCGCCCGCCACCAGTGCTGACTCGAAGCCCGTAATAGCAGGCACGTTCAACGTGCGGGTCGACCCGCAGCCGAGCACGATGCCTGACAACTTCAAGATCCAGCCGGGAAATCGCACCTACTTCTTTGGCGCCGGCTGCACGGTCGGCTCGGCGTGCGAGATCTCCCGGGTCACGGCGGAGGGCGACACGTTGCCCCAGCCGCTCAAGCCGTCCGGCAACGGCTTCGCCTGGGAAACCACGACTGCGCTCTCCTGCATCGACACCTCCACAGGGCAGGTCAGCGTCCAGCACGGCGCCGACTACACACTGAGCGTGAAGCTGATGCCGAGCGCGACCGCCGTGCGCGACGGGGTCACCTACGTGACCGCCATGCGCGGCACCATGGACGCACTCGACAAGATCAACGCCGCAGGTCGAGCAACGGATTGCACGATCCCCCCGAACGACAGCAGCGTCGAGCGACAGCACGCCGTACTCACCGCCACGCCGGTGCCACTTGCCGCTCCCCCGCCGGCACCGCTGACGCCGCCTCTCGCCGTGGACCCGGGTACAGCCCAGGAAAAGGCTGCCGCAAGCGGCACCATGCCGGCCTTCGAGTTGCCTCAGACCGAGCGCCAGCAGGCGAGCGCCGAGGCCGTGGCCGAGGGGCGCCGCTCCTCGGTCCCGGGTGCCCTGGTCACTCCCGCCGAGGCGTTCCGCAACATCGGTGACCGCCTGCCTGAGGGGCTCATGCTGGTCGCCCTGCTCGGGTTGCTGATGATCTTCCCCGCCCAGATCTTCAACAGCACCTACGAGGAGAACCACGAGCGGATCGACAAGCAGCTGGTCAGGCTGCGCTTGCGGAGACGGGTCGCTCCCGTCATCCCGGCTCAGCCCATGCCGCCGGACGTGCCGGGTCCGGCCGGGCCCCCGACGTCCGGATCTCCGCCCCGCGGGAAGCGGATCGCGATCTTCCTGGGGTGCGCCGTCGCCGGCACCCTGCTCGGCGGTCTGCTGGACCCGAACTTCGGCGCCAACACCGCGTCGTACGCTCTGGCCCTCGGACTGTTCGCCTCGATGGTGCTCGCCGTGCTCGTGGGTGCGTTCACCGGAAGGACGTTCCGCTCCGTCACGCACAGCGGCCACAGCTGGTACCTCCGGGCGATCCCGTCGGCGCTGCTCGTCGCTGTCGTCTGCGTCGTCGTCTCCCGGCTGACGCACTTCGAGCCCGGCTACCTGTACGGCGTGCTCGGTGGGGCGGTCTTCGCCGCCGCGCTGGACCGTCGGTCGGAGGGCAAGGCCGAGGTCGCCGTCACGGCAACCATGCTGGTGCTGGCCGTGCTGGCGTGGGTCGCCTTCGCCCCTGTCGCGCAGGCGGCCGACGGCGCCGACCCGGCGTTCTGGCTGCTCAGCACGGACGCCTTCCTGGGCAGCCTCTTCATCGGCGGCATCGAGGGGCTCATGTTCGGCCTGATCCCCCTGAGGTTCCTTCCGGGCTACCGCATCAGGAGCTGGAACTGGCTCGCCTGGGGTGCCATGGCCGCGATCGTGCTGTTCGCGTTCGTGCATGTCCTGCTTCTCCCGGAGGCCGGCTACCTCGGCCGGTCGACCGTCGCCTCGGTGCGCGTCACGATGGCGCTGTTCCTGGCCTTCGGCCTCACCTCAGGGTTGTTCTGGCTGTGGTTCCGGCTGCGGCCGACCTCAGGTGGATCTCGAGCAGGAAGTGCCGGCCGCCGAGGGGGTCGCGGAGCCCGGCGGCCCTGTTGACTCGGCGGTCGGCACCTTGCCCCCGGCCGCGACGACGCAGGTCGGGGTCCCCGCCACCGGCGGCACGGGCGACCAACAGGTGCCTGCGCAGACCCGGCCCGTCGACGAGGACCTCCCGTGATCCGGGCCTCGGTCTCGAGAGCGGCGCTCGCCGGCGTCGGCGTGCTGCTGCTCGCGGGATGCGGCGGCGACCGGCCCGGGTACGACGATGCGGCCGTCGAGGCATACCTGAGCACGAGCCAGGCCGACACGTTCGGCAGCGCTGGTGAGATCGGCAAGGCGACCTGTCCCGGCGACCTGGACCTCCGGGAAGGGATGACCTTCGTCTGCAAGCTCGATGTCTCTGGGGCCAAGCTCCCGTACAAGGTGCGCCTGACCGACGTGAGCGAGGAGAAGATGACCATCTCGGCCGCGCCGGACGGCGTACTCGTGTCGGCAACGAAGCTGCGCGACTACCTGCGCGGCACCCTCCCGAAGAGCTCGGCCGCCGCCGACGTCGACTGCGGAGGAGCCTTCGTGGTCGCGAAGGTCGGCGCTTCTCTCCCGTGCACCATGACCCTCGGTGCCCAGGAGAAGCCCATCAAGATCACGGTGAAGGACAAGGCCGGCCGGATGTCGATCGGGTCGTAACGCGCGGTGGGCGGCTTCAGTCGATGGCCTCGGCGCGCACCCGGTAGCCGGCGAACGAGGCGACCAGCAGCGTGACGCCGGCGACCAGCACGGCCCCGATTGCGCCGAGCGAGCCGTCGGTCCAGTCCGAGACCGACTCGGGTACGACGAGGGTCACTGCGATCACCGCACCAGCCAGGTAGGGCCAGGCCACCTTACCGAGGTAGACCGCGATGCCGACGACGGCGACGAGCCCGGTCAGCAGGTAGCCGAGCCAGGAATGAGTGCCGTCCATCACCGGCACCTGGGCCCCGACGAGGGCGGTCGCGACACCCAGCGTGCGGGCCACGGTGGTCTCGCGGAACCAGCCCATCTCGGTGAGCCCGAGCCAGGCGGTGCCGGCCAGGAACAGGGCGACCCCGATCGCGTCCCCGTCGTACCTGTCCACACCACTCGCCAGGTTCGACACTGCCGTGATGACCCCGGCCATCAGGGCGACCACGCCCACCGCGGTCGGGGAGACCCGGTAGGTGACCGTGGCGAGAAGAACTCCGCCGCCAGCGCCCAGCACGGCGGGCCAGTAGACGCCGGGGTAGTCGTAGTCCATCACCTCGTGGACGACACGACCGACCAGGAACGCTGCGGTCAGTGCCGCCCCGGACAGCAGGGTGCCGGACAGTCGCCGCCGCGAGTCGTTCAGCTCGTCACGCAGCCGCGGAGCTCCGGCGGGCGCCCGCGAGGCCACACCGCCTGCGACCGCCAGGACTGTGGCGACCACAAAGAGCAGCGTCACCTGGGTGCCGAAGCCGAGCTCCTCCCACTCCTGGAACAGGAACAGGCCGCCTGCCGCGAGCACCAGTGCACCGCCGAGGTAGGCGACCACTTCGACGAGCTGGGGCAGGCCGCGGCGGCCGGGCTCGGCCGGTGCGTCGACGGGCGCAGGACTGCGTGAGTCGAGCACGCCGCCAACGACCGCGATGGAGTCCTGGCGCGCGCCCGGGTCGACGAACCGCGCCGCGATGAGCGCGTCGACCACGCGGTCCGCCATTGGTGTGTTCATGAGTCGATGGTGACGGACGCGCGTGCCAATCCGCATGAGCGTTCGTACTCATTCCCGCGGGTCGCTATCGGTGGACCTCGCCCGGCTCGTGCTCGCGGTGGCTCTCCGGCTCCACCTGGAAGGTGGCGTGGTCGATGCCGAAGTGGCTCGCGACGCACTCGCCCAGCTCGTCGAGGATCTGGCCGACGCCCCTGTCCCGGAGGGCGTCGTCGGTGACGGTGACGTGCGCGGACAGCGCGTGCATCCCGCTGGTGATCGACCACGCGTGCAGGTCATGTACGTCGGTGACGCCGTCCGCCCCGGCGAGGTGCTGGCGCACGACCTCCATGTCCACACCCGGGGGCGCTGCTTCGAGGAGCACGCCCACGCAGGCGCGAAGCAACGACCACGCCCTCGGCAGGATCAGTGCTGCGATCACCAGCGAGGCGATCGAGTCGGCCCGGTCGAACCCGGTGGCGATGACGACGAGACCGGCGATGATCGCGGCGACCGAGCCGAAGGTGTCGCCCAGCACCTCCAGAAACGCTCCGCGCATGTTCAGTGACTGCGAGCGCCGGGCCGCGAGCAGGGCGACTGACACCAGGTTGGCGGCGAGCCCGACCGCCGCGAAGGCCAACATTTGTGGGGCATGCACGTCGACCGGGTCGAGCAGGCGAGCGATGCCGGCGTACGCCAGGTAGCCGCAGACACCCAGCAGCACGACCGCGTTGATCAGAGCCGCGAGGATCTCGGCGCGGTGGTAGCCAAAGGTCCGCCGTGGGGAGGCCGGGAGGGTCGCGACGTACGACGCGGAGAGGGCCACCACGATCGCCGCGGTGTCGGTGAACATGTGGCCGGCGTCGGCGAACAGGGCGAGCGAGCGGGACAGGAAGGCGCCGACCAGCTCGACGACCGCGACGCCGAGGGTGACCAGTAGCACCAGGCGCAGGCGGGAACGGTCCACCGCCCGGCCTGCCTCGTGCCCGTGATCGTGGCCGGATCCCATGCGGAAAGCGTAGGGCGTCTCGCGAGCCTCGTCCGTCGCGAGCATCGTCCTTCGCAGTGCCCTAGCGTGACCTCCGTGACCGACGAGCCCGAGGGCGACCTCACCCGGCTGGTGATCCCCGTGCCCGAGGTCTCAGACGCCGTGTCCGGCGCGCACATCGCTCTGCTGGACCCGTTTCTTCCGGCATCGGCAGTGGACGACGGCGTCATCAGTGAGCTCCGCGAGATCTTCTCCGAGCTGGTGCCGTTCGCGTTCGTTCTCGGGGAGGCGGCCCGTTTCCCCAGCGGCGCGGCATACCTCCCGCCCCAACCCGTGGGCATCTTCCGCAGGATCACCCAGAGCCTCCGGCGTACCTTCCCCGAGGTCGTCGGGCACCCCACCTCCCTGCACGGATCCATCCCGCACCTGGCCCTGAGCGACGCTGCGACCGCCGCCGTACCGACACCTCTCCAGGTGCACGCCCGGGAGGCCGTCCTGCTCGGGCCGGAGGACGTGGTCCTCGCCAGCTTCCGGTTCGGTACGTCGGCCGCCTGAATCACGCGCTTCATCGAGCCGTCACCCTCGCCCACGCCCCACGCTCGCGGCCTCGGGCAGAGCCCATGGTCCCGGCCGCGCGGGCTGTCGCAGGCGGCTCAGGCGAGCGACTTGATGTTCACCACCAGCACCGAGCCGAGCACGCTGAAGCAAGCGGCGAGCACATAGAGCGTGGAGTAGCCGAGGTCGAGGCCGAGTACGCCCGCTGCCACCACCGGGGCGAGCACCTGTGGCAGAGCGTTGGCGATGTTGATGACGCCGAGGTCCTTCGCACGGTCGTCGGCTGACGGCAGCACCTGGGTGATCATCGCGAAGTCAACGGCGGTGTAGATGCCGAACCCGACGCCGAGGATCGCCGCGCCCACGAACGCGGCAGCAAACGTCGTCACGAATGCCAGCAGCAGCAGCGCCGACGCCGCGACCAGGCCCGAGGCAATCACGAACACCTTGCGCCGACCCAGCCGGTCGGACCAGTACCCGCCGACCACCGCCGTCAGCACAGTGCACAGCCCGTAGACGCCCGTCAGCAGGAACACGCCCTCTTCCGCCTCGTCGTCGGTGAGCTGCACCGCGTCCTTGAGGTAGTAGAGGAGGTAGAGGATGAGCAGCGCGTTGCCGATGTTCATCAGGAACCGGGTGATCCAGGCCCACGCGAAGTCCGGGTGCTGCCGCGGCGAGATCCAGAAGGAGCGCACGAACCGACGGAGCACGAACGGCTCGCGATCGGCCGGGCCGAGCGCGATGTCCCGGCTGTCGAAGCAGTACGGCAGGGCGAGTACGACGAGCACGCCGGCCGTCGCGAGGTAGCCCGCCGCGATGCTGCCCGTGGCATCGGCGATCCCGGATCCGGCCACGACCCCGAGGGTCTGGGCGATCGCGAGCCAGCCGCCGACCGTCCCGCGTGAACCGCTCGGCACCTGGTCGGGGATGGTCGCGGTGATCGCGGCGAGCATCGCGTTCAGCGAGGCCTGGGCCAGCGCCCAGCCGAGCACCATCACCAGCACCGACCCGGCGTCGGAGAGAATCACCATCGCGATCACTCCGCCGACAAGCCCACCCAGGACCCACGGCAGGCGGCGGCCCACTCGCAGCACGGTGCGGTCGCTGAACGCACCCCACAGCGGGTTGAGGACGGTCGAGACCGCGGCACCGACACCAGTGACCAGGGAGAGCGTCGCCTCCTTGTGGGCGGGGTTGAGCGCCTCCGCCTGCTGGGCGAGCAGCACCTGGATCGGCCCGAAGAAACCCGACCAGACCCCAATGCTGATCAGGGCCAGCCACAGCACCCAGACCTTGCTGACCGGGCGCGTCGGCTCGGCGAGGGCCGGGTGCTGCAGTTGGCTCATCCGCGGTTGGCCGCGATCATCCCGGCGTACCAGTCGAAGGAGCGTTTCGGCGTACGCACCAGCGTCTCGTAGTCGATGTGCACCAGCCCGAAGCGCTGGGTGTAGCCCTCTGCCCACTCGAAGTTGTCCATCAGCGACCAGCAGTAATAGCCGCGTACGTCGGCACCGTCCGCGATTGCGTGAGCGACGGCACGGAGGTGGCTGTCGAGGTAGTCGATCCGTGGCTGGTCGTCGACGACACCGTGCTCGTCGGGGCCCGTGCCGTAGGAGCAGCCGTTCTCGGTGATGTAGATCGGCGGGATGTCGGGGTAGCGCTCGATGAGCTGGCGGATCACCTGGCGCAGACCGTCGGGCACGATGGGCCAGCCGAACTCGGTCTTCGGGTAACCGGGGATGTCGTTCTGCTCGAAGGGCAGGTCGGAGCCCTCGGGGGCAGCCGAGATCCGCATCGGGTTGTAGTAGTTGAACCCGTAGAAGTCGAGCGGCTGGTGGATCACCTCGAGGTCGCCGTCCTGGATCGGCATCACCTCGCCGAATCCTTCGGGGTAGCTGCCGAGCAGCATCGGGTCGGCGAAGATCCGGTTCCAGAGGGCGTCGAAGAGGTGGGCCGCTGCGACGTCCTCGGGCTTGTCCGAGGCGGCCCATACCGGCACGTGGTTGGTGGCCGCGCCGACCTCGCGTGCACCGTTCGCTCGCAGCGCCTGCACGGCGAGGCCGTGGGCCAGGTCGAGGTGGTGCGCGACCGGTAGGGCGTCGAAGGCCAGGCTGCGACCCGGCGCGTGCTCGCCGATTCCGTACCCGAGCATGGTCACGACGTTGGGCTCGTTGACAGGCGCCCACTTGCCCACCCGGTCACCGAGTCGCTGCGCGCAGAGTGCGGCGTACTCCGCGAAGCGCTCCGCCGTCGCGCGTAACTCCCAGCCACCTGCATCCTGGAGAGCCTGCGGCAGGTCCCAGTGGTAGAGCGTCGCCATCGGCTCGATGCCCGCGCCGACGAGCTCGTCGACGAGCCGGTCGTAGAAGTCGAGACCCGCCGGATTGGCCGGCCCCTGGCCGTCGGGCTGGATCCGCGGCCAGCCGATCGAGAACCGGTAGGCGCCAATGCCGAGGCGCTGCATCAGCGCCACGTCGTCGACGTAGCGGTGATAGTGGTCGCAAGCGACCTGGCCACTGCTGCCGTCCTTGATCCGCCCCGGTTCGGCGGTGAACGTGTCCCAGATGCTCGGGCCCTTGCCGTCCTCGTCCCAGGCGCCCTCGATCTGGTACGACGCAGTGCTGGTCCCGAACACGAACCCGGCCGGCAGCTTCGCAAAGTTGTCTCCCATGCATGGTGAGTAAACAAGGCGACCGCAATTCCGCATAGTCCCGAACGTTCGGCGCCTCGGGTGGCCCCGTAAGCATGCCGTTCGTTCGGGACTATCCGGGCTTGGGTGACAGCATGGGCGGGGTGATCGAGCACCGGCCGGCGCGGGACAGGTTCCGTACGCGGGACGGGGGGCGTACGACGTGGCACTCGTTCTCGTTCGGCGCGCACTACAACCCAACAAATGTGGGGTTCGGCAGCCTGGTCGCGCACAACGACGAGCTGCTCCCGCCGGGCACGGGGTACGCCGACCACCCGCATGCCGATCTCGAGATCGTGACCTGGGTGCTGAGCGGTGCGCTGCGGCACACGTCCTCGGTCGGCTCCGGAGTGGTCGGCCCCGGCGAGGTGCAGCGGCTGTCCGCAGGCAGCGGTGTCGTGCACTCCGAGGTCGCCGACGGCGAGCAGGGCACCCAGTTCCTGCAAGCCTGGGTGCGTCCCGACGAACCCGGCCTGGTGCCGGACTACGTGTCCGCCTCCGTGGCGCTGGACGACGGATGGACCTGTGTCGCCGACGGGGACGGACAGGGCGTCGTACCCATCTCGGCGCGGAGCGCCTCGCTGCACGCGGCCGACCTAGGGGCAGGCGAACGGCTCGCACTGCCCGAAGCCCCCAGGGTGCACGTGTTCGTCGCCCGTGGACGAGCCATGCTCGGCGACCGCCTGCTCGAACCCGGTGACAGCGCCCGGCTGGTCGAGGAAGGCGGTCGCCACGTCACCGCCGAGGGGGACACCGAGCTCCTGGCGTGGGCGTTCAGGGAATCAGTACGCCGGGGTTGAGCACGCCTGTCGGGTCGAGCTCGTCCTTGAGCGCCCGCAGCATGCGGACTCCGACTGGGCCGATCTCGCGGGCCAGCCACGGCTTGTGGTCCTGGCCGACGGCGTGGTGGTGGGTGATCGAGGCACCGTGCTCGATCATCGCGTCCGAGGCAGCCGCCTTCGCCTGCATCCACTGGCCGATCGGGTCCTCCGACTGCTTGGCGGCGACCGTGAAGTAGAGCGAGGCACCGGTCTCGTAGACGTGGGAGATGTGGCAGAGCACGAGTGCCCCTTCGCCGAGAGTGGCCGTCAGGGCGGCCTTGACCTCGTCGTACACCCGGTGCAGGCGCGCCCAGAACGTGACCGTCTCGACGGTTTCGACCAGCACCCCGACGTCGAGCATGGAGTCGCGCAGGTAGGGGCCGTGGAACCGGCCCGCCGACCAGCCGGCGTCCTCCCCGAGCAAGGTGCCGCCCAGCCCGGAGAGCAGTGCGGTGCACGCGGCGCGCTTCGCGTCGACGGCCTCCTCGGTGCCCTCGTAGCCGGTCACCATCAGGCAGCCCCCGTTCATGGCACTCCCCGATTCCCCGCCGACCTCGTCAGGTGTGGCCAGGTTGATGGAGGTCTCGGCCTCGTCGGAGAGACGCAGCACGGTCGGGAGTACGCCGGACCCGGTGAATGTCTGGGCGAGCGTGCGCATCGCAGCGGCGCCATCCTTGAACGAGTCCCAGCGCCAGGTCTCGTAGACCTTCACGTCCGGCACCCGGCGTACGCGCACGGTGACTGCGGTGACCACGCCGAACGCGCCCTCGGAGCCCATCACCACCTCCCGCAGGTCAGGGCCGGCCGCGTTGGCAGGCGAGCTGCCGAGCACGAGCTCGCCCTGTGGAGTGGCGACGCGGAGGCCGACCACGAGCGCGTCGAACCGGCCGTAACCGGCCGAGGACTGACCGGAGGAACGGGTGACGGCGAACCCGCCGATCGAGGCGTACTCGAAGGACTGAGGGAAGTGGCCGAGCGTCAGTCCGTGCTCGGCCAGCAGCGCCTCGGCCTGAGGCCCGCGCAGCCCCGGCTCGAGCGTTGCGGTCATCGAGTCCGTGTCGACAGCGAGCAGCTTGTCGAAGCGGATCAGGTCGAGTGAGACGACACCGGCGTAGCCCTCCCGGCGGGCGACAAGGCCGCCAACGACGGAGGTGCCACCACCGAAAGGGACCAACGCGACGTGCTGCCCGACGCACCACGCGATGACCTCGGCCACCTCCTCGTGGGTGCCCGGCCGGACGACGGCATCGGGCGAGTCCGAGCCGTCGCCGCCACGGAGCTTGAGCAGGTCCGGTGTGGACTTGCCGCGGGTGCGGTGCAGCCGGGTCTCGTGGTCGCTGAGCACGTGCTCGGCGCCCACGATGCCGGCCAGCTCGGCGAGCAGGTCCTCGGCAAGGGGTTCGGAGAGTCGGACATCGGCGGGGTCGACGGCGGGCGAGTCCGTCGTACCGATGAAGGCCTCGACGAGGTCGAACGCGCTCTGCGGCAGCGGTGTGGCCTCGGCCGGGTCGCCCCAACGGGACCAGTGCATTTCTGGGGGCATCTCCGGAGTGGGTGGGTTCACGTGTTACAGTGTGACACATGACGTCCACTCGTCACAAGGACTCAATCACCCCAACGACGGGCGACGACGCCTACCTCGACGCCGCGCGCAGCGCCATCCTCGCAGTCGGCTGGAGCCGTACAACGCTCACCGACATCGCCCGCCGGGCCGGCGTGAGCCGGATGACGCTGTATCGCCGCTGGCCGGACTCGCAGGCCATGCTCGCCGACCTGATGACCAGGGAGTGGGGGCGCGTCGTCGACGAGGCGGCCGACTCACTGGACTCGAGCGCGGACCCGCTGCGCCGGATCACGGACGGCGTCGTCGCGACGGTCCAGGCCCTCCGTGCCGACGAGCTCCTCCGGCGGATCATCGACGTCGACCCCGAACTGCTGGTCCCCTACCTGCTCGACCGCCGCGGCCGCAGTCAGGACCTCCTCGCGGCCGCCGTCGCGGGACTGATCCGCAAGGGCCAGCGCCATGGCGCGGTCCGGGACGGCGACGCCGACACCATGGCGCGCTCGCTGCTGCTGGCATGCCACGGCTTCGCGCTCTCGGCCCATACGATGCTCGACCCCGGGGCCGACCCGACCAAGGAGAACGCCGCGCCTTCCCGGGACTCAGACGTCACCGCCTTCGATCGCGAACTCGCCCATCTCGTCGAGAGGTACCTGCAGCCATGACCGGGAAGATCCACGTCGGCCTGACCGGCATCCCCGAGTCGACCGATGTCCTGGTCATCGGCTTGGGCATCACCGGGGCCGGAGTCGCCCTCGACGCAGCCAGCCGCGGCCTCGACGTGGTTGCGGTCGACGCCGAGGACGTGGCGTTCGGGACGAGCCGATGGAGCTCGAAGCTGGTGCACGGCGGGCTGCGCTACCTGGCGCAGGGCAAGCTCGACATCGCCCACGAGAGCGCCGTTGAGCGCGGCACCCTGATGCAGGTCACGGCCCCCCACCTGGTCCACGCGCTGCCGATGCTGATGCCCCTGACACCGGCGATCGGACGGCGGCAGGCTGCGCTCGCCCGTGCCGGCATCCGCGCCGGCGACGTGCTGCGGCTGGCCGCCCGCACCCGCCGCGAGATCCTCCCCAAGCCCCGTCTGATCGGGGTCACCGAGACGCTGACGCTCGCTCCCGTCGTACGACGCAAGGGCCTGCGAGGCGCGCTGCTCTCCTGGGACGGCCAGCTCGAGGACGACGTACGCCTGGTGCTCGCGGTAGCTCGCACGGCTGCCGCAGAGGGAGCGCGCATGCACACGCGGGTCAGGGTGAGCGAGGCCCGTGGCGACGGCGCCCGGCTGACCGATGCCCGCAGCGGCGAGACCCGTTCCATCCGGGCCCGCGCAGTCATCAACGCGACTGGCGTCTGGGCGGGGGATCTCGTGCCGGAGATCCGGCTGCGCCCCAGCCGAGGCACCCACATCGTGCTGCGCAAGGAGACCCTGCCGGGAGTCCGGTGCGCGGTGATGGCGCCGGTGCCGGGAGCCAGCAACCGCTATGTCTTCGCGCTCCCCCAGCCGGACCAGACCTTCTACGTCGGCCTGACCGACGAAGAGGTCGACGGCGAGATTCCCGACGTACCCGAGCCGCCGGAGGCGGACATCGACTTCCTGCTCGAGGTGATCAACACCGTGCTGGAGGTCGACGTACGCCGCGACCAGGTCGTCGGGGCGTACGCCGGACTGCGGCCCCTGCTCGACACGGGAACCACCACCTCCGACATCTCCCGCAAGCATGCCGTGCTCCGCTCGAACAGCGGGGTGGTGACCGTCGTCGGCGGCAAGCTGACCACTTACCGCAGGATGGCGCAGGACGCAGTCGACCGGGCTGTCGAAGAGGCCGGCCTGGAAGCGGGCCCCTGCCGCACGCGAGCGCTTCCGCTACTCGGCGCCGCGCCGCGCCAGGAGCTCGCGAGCCTGGACGCACCCGAACGCCTGGTGCGTCGATTCGGCACGGAGGCAGCCTCGGTGCTTGCCGGTGCGGTGTCGGTGACCGGTCTCTCGGAGGAGGAGCTGCTGGCCCCGATTGCTCGTGGTGTCCAGGCCACGCTGGCGGAGCTGGTCTTCGCGATCACCCACGAGGGGGCCACGACGGTCGATGACCTGCTGGACCGTCGTACGCGCATCGGCCTGGTGCCCGAGGACCGGGAGCTGGCCCGGCCGGCCGCCGAACGCGCGCTGGCACTTCTGCTGCCGGACGAGTGATGGCTGGATCAGCTCAGGGCGTTGCGGGCAGGCCAAGCTCCTCGAGCACGGCCGCCGCGGCCCGACGCCCCGAGCGCAGAGCACCTGGGATGCCCGGGACCTCCCGGTGGTCTCCGGCCACGAAGAGGCCGTCCCCGAGGGAGACCTCCCGGCCGATGATGAGGGGCGGCTTCGACGCCGGTATGGCTGCCGTCCTGACGTGCCGGGTGACCAGGTCCCAGGTCGCAGTGTTCGTGCGGAACACCTGACCCAGCTGGGCACGCACCTCGGCCTCGGTCTCGGTGCCTGCGTCCGCGCCGGGCATGGTGACCGAGCAGGCCGCCACCAGGTGGCTGCCCGGCGGGGCATAGCGCGGGGCGATGTTGGAGACGACGATCGCGTGCGAGAGAGGCCCGGTCGACGGGCCGACCGGGTTGACGAACGGCATCTTCATCGTCGTGGGCGGGACCGAGGTCGAGAACCACCACGTCGCCAGCCCATGCATCGCCGGAGTGCCGAGGCCCAGCATCGAGGCAGCGTTCACCGGGTCGGTCGCGACCACCGAAGCGCGCGCCTGGAGCTCTCCTTCGTCGGTCATGATCCGGACTCCCTCGCCGGTGCTCCGTACGATGCCCAACACATCGACTCCGTGCTCGACGGGCTGCTCGAGGCCGATCGATAGCTGGTTGGGCAGCGCCTGCATCCCGAGCGCGGGCAGGGCAGGGATTCCTTGGAGGATCGACTGCATGCTCAGCATCGCGAACTGGTAGGAGGTGGTCAGATCCTCGTCGGCGAAGACCAAGCGGAAGAACGGCCGCAGCATCTCCTCGCGGACTCGGCCCGAGATCCCCTCGCGGTCCAGCGACTCCGCCAGGGTCATGTCGGGGCCGCTGAGAAGCCGCTCGGTGCTCTTGCGCAAGGGGTCCGTCCACCGGATCAACCGTGCGATGTCCTGGGGCTGACCGATCCCGGCCCGGATCGCGGCGATCAGGGCCGGCTGCGAACCGCCCAGCACCCGGTAGCCGTGGGGGCTGGCGAGCACCATGCCCCGCTCGATCGGCCTCGGGTTGAGCGCCGCGACGTCCACGGACAGCCGTACGTCGGGATGACCGGCATTGAGCCACTGGAAGCCCCGGTCGCACCGGAAGCCGTCGATGACGTCCGTGCCGACCCGGCCGCCCACCCTGGCCGACCGCTCGAGGACGCGCACCGACATTCCGGACTCTTCCAACGCCCGCGCGCAGGTGAGCCCGGCGACTCCGGCGCCGATCACGGCCACGTCGGTGGCGTCCATTGCGGTGAGTATCACCCCAAGGTGCGTTCCGTATTGAGCGGGACAATCCGTTGGTATGGACCACCGTATGCCCGGCCGGCAGCCTGGGGCCGGGCGTCCGTCGCGGGCCGAGGCCTCAGCCGTGCCTGCAGAACTGCACGATCTGGTCCATCGCCCGGCGGGCCTCGGGGATCGGCAACAACGGGTAGACGTGGATCAGGCCGGGAGCCACGACGTACTCCAACGACCAGTCGGCCTCCTCCGCCCTCTCGAACAGCGCATCGCATGCCGGCTGCAGCAGGTCCCGTGTCCCGCAGATCATCTGGGTCGGCGGCAGGCCAGCGAGGTCCCCGAGCCCGGGGCTGACGCGCGGGTCGGCAAGACGCTCGGGATCTGCGGTCCCGGCCCAGAAGGTCGCGTAGATCGACAGGTGCCGGAATGACAGCCACGGGTCGCGCTCGGCCGCCTCCAGGGTTCCCGGGGTGGTGCCGGTGAGATCGAGCCAGGGAGCGATCAGGACCAGGCGGTCCGGCTGCGCACCGCCGCGGTCCCGCAGCGCTTCGGCCAGTGCCAGCGCATAGCCACCGCCTGCGGAGTCGCCCGCGAGTACGACGCCCTCCGGTGACTGGGCGGACACCTCCTCGAGGAGCTCGACCAACTGCTCGAAGGAGTCATCGACGGTGAACTCGGGAGCGAGTGGGTACGCCGGCAGCACCGCGCGGGCGCCGATGGCGTCGGCCAGCCGCGTGGCGAACCTCCAGTGCCTGGGGTCCGACGGGCGTACGTAGGCGCCGCCGTGGAGGTAGACCACGGTGCGCCCGGGCGCCTCCGTCCCCGCCGGCCACAGGGTGAACACCGGGAACCCGTGGACGTTGCTGATCGACTCCTCGTGACTTCGGCGCACGTCTTGCGGCGGACCCTCCTGGTTCATCCGGTTGTCCCGCGCCATGGACGCCCGGATGGCTGGGATGTCGTCCGGCGACATGTTGCGCCGGATGATCGGGATCACCCAGCTGGCGATCGCATGCTGGATGCTCGGCATGGGGGCCACCCTAGAACCGGCCCGGGGCGTCATACGTTGTGGCTGCGGTAGCGACCACCTCGTATGACGTGCTGCCGGGCGTCATACGTTGCGGCTGCAGTAGTGACCACCTCGTATGACGTCCCGGCTAGTCCCTGGAGTCGGTCGGGTCGTCGGGCAGCCGGGCGGACATGAGGATCAGGCCCACAGCCGTGACGACGGGGACCAGCATCGCCTGCTGGAGATCAGAGTGAGCGGCCACGAAGCCGATCAGCGCGGGGCCGACCAGGAAGGAGGCGTACCCGAAGCTGACCACCAGCGCCAGCCCGCGTGCACCGCCGATGTGACCGGCCAGCCCGTAGATCTGCGGCGCTATCAGTCCCACGCCGAGGCCGACCAGGCACCAGCCGATCAGGATCATGGGCAACCCACTGGTGAAGGCGGTGAGCAGGTACCCGAACAACGCACAGGCCGAGCCACCGCGCACCACCGTCGCGCGACCCAGCCACTCGACAACCGCGTCCCCCGCGAGCCGGATCACCACCATGAACCCGGCGACGCACGCCAGGCCCCAGGCACCGGAGCTGGGGCGCACGTCACCCACGTCCGTGACGTGCAGCGAGGACCAGTCGATGGCGGTGCCCTCGGTGAGCCCGAAGCAGACCGCCATGGCGGCCAGCAGCCACGCGACAGCAGGCACCTTGCCCCGGCGCCCGCCTACACCACTGCCGGCGCGAGGTGGCGACTGCGGAGTCGTCGTGACCAGGGCGGCCAGCAGCAGGCACACGACCAGCGCGGCACTCCACAGGGACCACCGTGGGGCCACGTCGGCCACGAGAAGCTGTCCGAGTACGACGACGACGAGGGCGCCGGCCATGTTGCCGATCGAGAAGGAGGCGTGCAGCCGGCTCATCACGGACCGCCCCCGCGCCTGTTCGACGCTGACCCCGAGCGCGTTCATCGACACGTCCATCGCACCGTTGCCCAGACCGAAGATCGCCGCCCCGACCACGAGGACCGGGTAGTCACCAGCGGCCCCCATCACGACGGTTCCCACGGCCATCCCGGCGCCGCCGACCAGTGAGGGGCCACGGGCACCCACGCGGTCCGCGAGCGACCCGCTGAGGTTCATGGACGCCACCGCGAAGATCCCCGCCGCCACGAGTACGCCGACGATGTGTCCCGGCTCGAGGGACAGCTGCGCCCGCAGTCCTGGCAGCGACCCCCCGAACACGCCCACTGCGAGCCCGTTGGTCACGAAGAGGGCGGCGACGGCCAGCAGGTCGCGCGTCGAGCCCCGATGGGCGACGGACTCAGGAGGCTGCTTCACCGGGCTCCTTCATCGAGCTCCGTCAAGGCCGTGGTCGGAGACGGACACGTCATGGCGCCCGCACGTCCTGCAGGAACTGGCGCAGGATCGGTCCGGCCGTACCCGAGCCGGAGTCGCCGCGCTCGACGAACACGGCCACCGCCAGGTCCCCCTTGCCGGCCACCATCCACGCGTGCGTGGGCAGCGGCGGCTTGTCGCCGAACTCCGCAGTTCCCGTCTTGGCGATCACAGGCTCGCCCCGCAGATCGCCCAGCACGGTGCCGCTGCCGCGGTCGACCACGGCCAACATCATGAACCGGAGCTGCGAAAACTCAGGGCCGGTCATCGGCTTGGCCGGCGCCTTCTGCTGGACCTTGTGGTCGGGCAGCAATCTGGGCAGTACGGCGGCGCCCTTGACCACCGAGGCCACGACGGTGGCCATCGCCATCGGGGAGGCGAGCACGTTGCCCTGCCCGATCATGTTGGCGGCGGCCTGGGTCTCGCTCCCGGCCTCGCCCACCTCGCCGAAGTACGACGAGAAGCCGGTGTCGTGGTCGACTCCGAGCCCGAGCGCCGCGGCCGCCTCGGCGAGGGACTGCGGTCCGAGCTTGTCGCGCTGGGAGATGAAGGCTGTGTTGCAGCTGTTGGCGAGCGCGTCCTCGAAGCTGATCCGGCCCAGCCCCGACGACGGATAGTCGTCGTAGTTCTTGAATGTCTTGCCATCGACCACAGTCGTCTCCGGGCAGGGCACCTCGGTCCGTGGCTTCACGCCGGCTCGGAGCAACGCCAGGGCGCTGACCACCTTGAAGGTCGAGCCGGGCGGGTACTGACCGACCGTGGCGGTGTTGTAGCCCTTCGATCCGGGCCCGCTCGCCACGGCGAGGAGGTCACCGGTCGAGGGCCGGATCGCCACGAGCGCACTCGCCGGTCCAACGTCCGCAAGGACTCGCTGAGCCACCTGCTGGGTCGCGACGTCGATGGTGGTGCGCAGGGGCGTGCCGGGTTCGGGGTCCGCGGTGAACAAGGTGCGCCGCTGCCCCTTGTCGTCCACAGCGACCACGGTGGCGCCGCGCGTGCCGAACAGCTGCTCGTCGTACCGCTTCTGGAGACCGGAGATACCGACGTCGTCACCGGCCTTGATGCGCCCTTCGCTGTCCTTGACCAGCTCGGCGGTCGCCGATCCCACCGTGCCCAGGAGCGCGGAGGCGAAGTCCTTCGTCGGCGCCAGGGGCAGCCGGTCGGAGATCGTGCGTCCCCCGCGGATCCCGCCCAGCCCGTTCAAGACCCCGGCCGGCACCTCATTGCGCCGGTAGACGATGCCCTGGACGAACGCCCTGGGACCAGTGGCCGTGACCTGCTTGACGAAGTCGCGGCCGTCGATGTCGATCAACCGGGCAATTGCCGTCGCGGACTGGGTCACCTGGGCAGGCGCCAACCCCGTCTTGTCGAGGCCGACGCGCAGCACCGGTCGAGGCGAGACGATCGGCTGGTCGCCGGCACCCAGGATGTTGCCGCGCTCCGGTTTGATGGTGCTCTGGGCGAGCTTCTCGCCGGCCTCGAGCGAGGGTTCCACGATCGTGGGTACCCAGCGCACCAGCCACCCTTCGCCGTCGCCGGTGTCGCCCTTGCTCAGCTCCACCGATGTGTCGTAGGTCCACGTCTTCGAGCCGACCTGCCAGCGCCAGTCGAGCCGGGCGGTGGCGGAGTCCCCCTCCGTGGACACCTTGCCTGCGGAGACCTTGGCCTCGCCGACTCCGTCAGTGACCGCGTCGTACTCCTTGGCTGCCACCGTGTCGTCGGCGGCGAAGTCCACGCCCTTGAGGCTTCCGGCCGAGAGGGCATTGGCCAGGTCGTCCACCGCGTCGTCGGCATCGGGGCCGGACCCGGGAACGCTGCACGCACCCAGGATGAGCACCAAGATGCCTCCGGCGGCCAATGAGGAGATCGACGTACGTGCTGCGGAGAGGCGCATGCGGTCGATCCGACCATGCCCAGCGGAGGCAGACAAATCGGTTTGTCAGGCGGTGGTCTGTGCCGCGCCAGACTGCCAACGGCGGATAGGCAGCCGGCGCGACACAGGTCTGGAGGCGCGCCTACTTCTTGAAGGCGTCCTTGATGTTCTCGCCAGCCTGCTTGAGGGAGGACTTGCTCTGGTCAGCCTTGCCTTCCGCCTCGAGCGACTCGTCGTCGGTCAGCTTGCCCGTCGACTCCTTGACCTTGCCCTTGAGGTCCTCTGCCTGGTTGCTGGCCTTGTCTTCAATACCCATCAGGTCCGCTCCTCGATCGATTCCGATGACCACCGGTCGTGCGACGGACGCTGGAGCTTTGCGGAGCGTGTCCGAGAGCCACCGAGGCGTACGCCGCACGGTCGGGGGCGCCCTGTTCTGGACGATCCGGCCCTATGTGTACCCGCATCCATGACGAGATAACAGCACCAGTTCCGATCGTGGACCACCGATGCGGCCAGTCCGTACGCCGGCAGCACACGCCGTTTTGATCGGGTCGCTGGGTCAGTCCGCTGGGTCAGTCCGCTGGGTCGGGCCGCGGGCGGGACCCACCAGATTCAGGCGCCCTGTTTGCGGTGATGTGCGATGACCTGGGTTGCGACTTGGGCGAGCTTGATGTTCATCTCCTGCGACACCCTGGACAGCATCCGGAAGGCCTCGTCGTCGTCGATCTCGTGCATCGCCATGAGCAGGCCGATCGCCTTGCCGATCTCACGGTTGCTCTCCAGCCCGCGGCGCAGGGTGGTGGCCTCCTCACCACGATCCAGCGCCGCCATGGCGACCGACGCGAATGCCGTCAGCATGATCGCCTGTTCCAGTGAGTGGTCGGTCAGCGCTCCGGGGGTGTCGCTGAACACGTTGAGCGCGCCGACCTTCTCGCCGTCCTGTCGGATCCGGAACCCGGCCATGCCCCGCACCTGGGTCTGCTCGAGGATGGTGGCGGCCAACGTGGGCCACTTGCTCCCGGTGGTGAGGTCCGAGCAGATGTGCTGGTCGGGTTCTGACTCGTCGATGGCGTCCAGGCACGGCCCCTCCCCGTGGGCGTTCTCCATGGCGTCGATCTCGCGCGCGACGTCGTCGGACGCGGCAACGGTCCTGGTATGGCCTTTGCGGCGGAGCATCAGGGAGGCGTGGTCACAGCCGTCGACGAACTCGACGGTGCTGGCGCACATGGCATCGTAGACAGCTTCGTAGGACTCGCCCGAGTAGACGATCTCGGCCAGGGCGCGGAACGTGGTCTGCAGTTCCGGGGGAAACGGGGTGGGCATCGAGACATCCTCAGTGGAGCGGCCAGAGGGTCGTCCCCGAATTCTTGAGTCCGACTGCTCTCGACATCTTGCCACGCCCTGCGGAAACCGGCGCCAACAAGGTCAGGTCGAGTCGTTCCAACCGGCCGGCCGGTGCTTCTTGGCCAGCTTGCCCACGACCAGGGCGTAGGACTCGTCGACGGCATCGCACAGCTCGTCGTCGTCGATGGCACCGTTGAACCGCAGGTCGTTCCAGCCCGACCGGCCGATGTAGGCCATCACGCTCGCGTCGTCTGGGAAGCGATGCAGCCACTCGTCCGCGACCTCGCGGTTGACCCCGCTCTTCACCCCGACCCCGTCGCCGCCGACGAACGCGAAGATCTTGTCGTGCACCTTGACCACCGGGTGCTCGTGTCCCCACGGGTTGTCCGGCCACGCCCCGGGCTTGGCGAGGCAGTGGGCCAGCATGTCCTCGGGGGTCATGGGATGAGGTTACGGACTGGAGAGCGCGTCGCTTGCGGTGATGGAGAGCGCGTCGCTTGCGGTGATGGGTTGCGCGACGTTCGCGCGTGTTCCCGACTGAGCCGCCGGGAGCGGCAGCAGCCACTCACCATGAGTGATCGTGCCTATCGCGAGTGATGATGATTTTTCGATAGTCGTGGTTGCTGTCGGCGGTGGTTGCGCTGGTGTTCCCCCAGCACATTTGTTGCTCGCGGTTGCTTGGCTCGACCGTCGTGGATGCGGTCCTGGCCGTGGTCGCGAGGGCGCGAAAAGTTACGCACAGATTCAGATTTCCTATTGATTCGCACATAGGTTCCCACGAGAATTAGTGCATGGCCACCCTCCTGGATCTGCACACCGACACCGCTGATGCGGTGCTCTCGGCTGTCGCGGAGGTCCACGGAGTGCTCGACCGGATGCACGCGACACCCGCCCAGTCGGACCGCCCAGCAGCGGCTGTGGCCGAGGTGGACCGCGCGATCCGGCGGCTGGAGGCCTACAAGCTCAAGCTACTCGCCGCCGCGGACAGGACCGGGGCCGCGGCCGATGCCGGGTTCACCGGCACCGAGGCCTGGGTCGCCCGACAGACCACCGTCTCCCGCAGCACCGCGGCGCGTGAGGTGGCGCTGGCCACCGAGCTCGACACCGGCGGCCATGACGCCACCGCCGCTGCGCTCGATGAGGGACTCCTCTCCCCGGCACATGCTGCGGTGATCCTCCGTGCCGGCAGCCAGCTTCCCGACACCGTCAGCGACCAGCAGCGCCGCGTCGTCGAGGCGTCCCTGGTGGAGAAGGCGCAGCGGTTCGACCCCGACCAGCTGCGCCGGATCGCCCGCCGCGCCATCGAGGCGGTCGAGCCGGACCAGCAGGCGGTTGATGCCCACGAGAACGAGCTGCTGCGCGCCGAGGAAGAGACCGCCCGCTCGAAGACCCGGCTCTCGTTCCACGACAACACCGACGGCACCGTCACCGGCCACTTCACCATCCCCGCCCTGGCCGCCGCCATCCTGCGCAAGGTCATCGAGTCGATGACCGCACCACGACGGATGCGCGACCCCCGCGACCCCCGCGAACCCGGACAGCCGAACCAGGACCGGGACCGGGGGCGGGTCTTCGACTGGGACCACCGCCGCGGCCTCGCGTTCACCGAGCTCCTCGAACACCTCCCCACCGACCGGCTGCACTCCGGCGGCAGCCGGAGGAGGAGCCGAGGCGTCACAAATGAACAGGAGGAGCGCAGCGGGGGATGTTCGGCTTGGGACGCCTCGGCGACCCCACGCACCCCGCCCGACCCTTGACGTCGCCTGAGCCCAAGGGGCCAACCATCACCGGACACCAGCGTGGCTTCGAGACGCTCGCTGACGCTCGCTCCTCAGCCACCACCGGACGGATCGCGGTCGGCCTACAACACCCGACCTGCGCCGCCGACGGCTGCGAACGCCCCTACGCCTGGTGCGAACTCCACCATCGAAATCCCTGGCACCGCGGCGGCCGCACCGACCTCGCGGACGCCCTCCCGCTCTGTCATCGGCATCACCAGTACATCCACGACACCGCCTACAACCACCAATCCATGCCCGACGGATCGATCCGATTCGCCAGGCGAACGTGAGAGGTCGTGCATGCCTAGAGTTGGCCGCATGTCTACCGAGACCGACACCTCGATCCCGCGACCTGACTCCGGCGACGTCGTGGAGATGATCCTGGAGGACCACCGCCTGTTCGAGCACCTGCTGCGCGAGCTTCGCAACGAGCAGAACGACCGCGACGCGCTGCGTCACCAGCTCGCGGAGCTGTTGGTGGCGCACGGCGAGGCCGAGGAGAGCAAGGTCTATCCCCAGCTCGAGGGCAGGAACGCCATCGACGAGGAGGAGGCGGAGCACGGCGAGAAGGAGCACCAGGAGGGGTACGAGAGCTTGCTGCCGGTGCTGGAGGCGACCGACCTCTACGGCGAGGAGTTCAGCAACCTCGTGCACGAGCTCAGCGAGACGCTGCTGCACCACCTCGACGAAGAGGAGCGCGACATCCTCAACCCGGCTCGCGAGGACGTGAGCGAGCAGGACCGCGCCCAGCTCGGGGCCGCCTGGCTGGCTGAACGCAACCGCATGCTCGACGAGGGCTGCGGAAGCCTGGAGCAGGTGCGCGCGCTCGTCGACGAGTCTTGAAGCTGCTCACTTGAAGTCCTGGATGGCCGATACCCGGCCACTGCGCAACCCGCACTTCCGGCGGTTGTGGACCGCCAACATCATCACCGTCGTCGGGGCACAGCTCACCGTGGTGGCGGTGCCGGCCCAGATCTACGCCCAGACAGGCTCCTCGGCGTACGTCGGCCTGACGGGTGTCTTCGGGCTGGTACCCCTGGTCGTCTTCGGTCTCTGGGGCGGCGTGCTCGCCGACGTGGTCGACCGGCGCACCCTGTTGATCTGGACGACCTTCGGCCTGATCGGGACCAGCACGCTGCTCTGGTTGCAGGCGTGGTCGGGAGGCACCAACGTCTGGTTGCTGCTCGCACTGTTCTCGGTGCAGCAGGCGTTCTTCGCGGTCAACCAGCCGACCCGGAGCGCCGTACTGCCTCGCCTGCTGCCGCTGTCGCTGCTGCCTGCCGCCAACTCGCTGAACATGACGGTGATGCAGGCGGGAGCCATCGGCGGACCGCTGATCGCGGGTGCGTTGATCCCGGTGTTCGGTCTCTCGTGGCTCTACCTGATCGACACCCTCACCCTGGTGCCGACCCTGGGTGCCGTGCTGAGGCTGCCACCGCTGCCGATCGAGGGCGTCACGGGGAGCCTGGGGATCAAGGCCGTGCTCGACGGACTCGGCTACCTGCGCGGACAGCCGGTGCTGCTGATGTCGTTCCTCGTCGACATCATCGCGATGGTGTTCGGGATGCCGCGTGCCCTGTTCCCCGAGATCGCGCACGTCGAATTCGGCGGTCCCGAGAGTGGTGGGCTGGCGTTCGCACTGCTCTTCGCGGGCATTCCGATCGGGGCGGTGCTGGGCGGCGTCTTCTCCGGATGGGTCTCCCGAGTGGAGCGACACGGTCTTGCCGTCATCGTCTCGGTCCTCGTCTGGGGCCTGGCGATGCTCGGGTTCGGACTTGCCGTGAGCCTGGCCGACAGCTGGCGATGGCCGATGCTGTTGGCCGCCGTACTGATGCTGGTGGTCGGCGGGGCTGCTGACATGGCCTCGGCGGCATTCCGGATGAGCATGCTGCAGAGCGCTGCCTCCGATGCGGTTCGCGGTCGGCTGCAGGGCGTCTTCACCGTGGTCGTCGTGGGTGGCCCCCGGATCGCAGACGTGGCCCATGGTGCCGTTGCGGTCTCGATCGGAGCCGCGGCAACGGCGGCAGGCGGCGGCCTCCTGGTCATTGTCTTGACCGTGCTGGCAGCCGTCGCATTCCCGGCCTTCATCCGCTACCGCGTCATTGCCGCGACAGGTCGCTCACACTGACTCAGCCGCAGCACACCGACCCTGACTGCTGCACGGTCATCTCGTTCTCCCCCGCATGGCTGCCGAACTCCTGGCTGTCCTGGAGAACCGTGTAGATCTCCCAGCGCTCACCGTTGGGGGCGCCCTCGACCCAGAACTTGTCCTGACGCGCGTAGCAACACGTCGAGTCCCGCTCGTCGACGGAGGCCAGGCCGACCTCGGTCAGCCGGCGCTGCTCGGCATCGACCGTGTCGGTGTCGACGACCTCGACGCCGAGGTGGTTCACCGACCCGCCTCGGCCGGGGTTCTCGATGAGCACGAGCTTCAGCGGCGGTTCGGCCACGGCGAAGTTGGCGTAGCCGGGCCGGATCTTGGCCGGCTCGGTGCCGAACAGCCTGCTGTAGAAGCCGATCGACTCCTGAAGGTCGTCGACGTTGAGGGCGAGCTGCACGCGGGACATGGGAACCTCCGGGAGATATTGATGAATGTCTATGTGCTGAAGTTGCCACAGACATAGACGTCTGTCAATATGTTTCTGTGCCGAAGCCCCTGCCCTTGCTGACTCCTACGCAGACGGTCGAGTGCTGCTCTCCCCTGCTCAAGCAGCCGTTGAGCAGGGACGAGGCCACTCGTATCGCCCCTCTCCTCAAGGCGCTCGCTGATCCGGTCCGGCTGAGGTTGCTCTCACTGGTGGCGTCGTACGCCGGCCAGGAAGCGTGCGTGTGCGACCTGAACGACGCCTTCGACCTCTCCCAGCCCACGATCAGCCACCACCTCAAGGTGCTACACGAGGTGGGGCTGCTCGACCGGAGCAAGCGGGGGGTCTGGGTGTACTACCGGGTGCGCGCCGAGGCACTGGCTGCCCTCAGCGCCCTGCTCGGTGGCGTCGCGGCGTGAACGTGGGCAGAGAACGGCTTGTCGAACAGCTCGGCCCCCGGAGGGCGCTCGCCGAGCTCGTCGGCTCCGCGTTCCTTGTCATGGCCGTGGTCGGTTCCGGCATCGCGGCCGCCCGCCTCTCCCCCGGCGATGTCGGGCTGCAGCTGCTGGAGAACAGCCTGGCCACCGGGGCCGTCCTGGTCGCGCTGATCCTTGCGTTGCACCCGGTCTCAGCGTCGTTCAACCCGGTGGTCACGCTGGTGGAGCTGGCACTCGGCGAGATCAGCACCCGGATGGCACTGGCTCTCTGCGCCGCACAGGTCGTCGGTGGCGTGGTCGGAGTCGTGGTCGCCAACCTGATGTTCGATCTCGAGGCCGTCACGCTCTCCACCCAGGAACGCTCCGGCGCCGGGCTCTGGCTGGGTGAGGTCGTGGCGACCATCGGTCTGGTGCTGGTGGTGTTCGGGACCTTGCGCACAGGCCGCGGGGAGACGGTCGCATTCGCTGTGGGTGGCTACATCGCGGCCGCCTACTGGTTCACCAGCTCCACCAGCTTTGCCAACCCTGCGGTGACGGTGGGCCGCATGCTCTCCGACACCTTCGCCGGGATCTCGCCGGCGTCCGCTCCGATGTTCGTCGGGATGCAGCTGATCGGTGGAACTGCCGCCCTCGGCCTGGTCCACCTCCTGTTCCCCGTCCCCGTCGAGGAGGTCGCCAGTGCCTGATCGATCCCCCAGCCCTTCTGAACGCCCCAGCGTGCTGTTCGTGTGCGTGCACAACGCCGGCCGATCGCAGATGGCGGCCGGCTACCTGCAGCACTTGGCGGGCGACCGGATCGACGTACTCTCCGCGGGTTCGCAGCCCGCTGACCGGATCAACCAGGTCGCGGTCGAGGCGATGGCCGAGGAGGGCATCGACATCGCGGCCTCCCACCCCAAGGTGCTCACACCGGATGCGGTTCAGGCCTCCGACGTCGTTGTGACCATGGGCTGCGGAGACGAGTGCCCGTACTTCCCGGGGAAGCGCTACGAGGACTGGGTCCTCGACGACCCGGCCGGTCAGGGCATCGAAACCGTCCGCCCGATCCGCAACGAGATCCGCCGCCGGGTCGAGCAGCTCGTCGCCGAGCTCACCTGAGCCATCGCTCGGTCCCGCCCCGCACGACCCGATACTCCGAGACGTTTCCGTTGCTCGTCACCCGTAACGACTACGGGAACGTCTCGGACTATCCGGGATCAGGGTCAGTCCTTGGCGGTGCTCCTGGGTGCGCCGTAGACGAGGTCTGCGTAGTCCGGGTGCTTCTCGATCCAGGACTTGATGAACGGACACAACGGCAGCACTTTGCGAGAGCCGTCAGCGCGTACGTCGTCCAGCGCCGCACGCGCGAGCGCCGAACCCACGCCATGTCCCTCGTAGGCATCGTCCACCTCGGTATGGGTGAACACGACGAGCAGGTCGGTCAGCTGGTACGCCGAGAAACCCGCGACCTCACCCTCCACGAGCGCCTCGTAACGGTTCTCGGACTCGTTCTTCCAGGTCTCCACAGCTGCCATGTCCCCATCGTCGCCCACGCGTCCAACCGAGAGGTCTGCGCAAGTTCACCCACCAGCTGTCAGGACGCTCACCGCACCGAACTGGGCCGTTCCCGAACAGACCAGTGCGGACATGACCAGGGCGGGAAGGACGCCGAGGATCGATGAGGCCAGCAGGCCGAAGGTGACTCCCAGTGCCGCGGTCGGCAGTGCGAGGACGGCCGACTTGCGAATCGCGTTGGACCTGGTCGAGGACATCAGTACCCGTCCTTTCGACGCAACGGCTTGGGCCGTCCGTCGGGGTCGTGCAGGAGCAGGTAGGGCACCAACGCGGCCGCCCGGGTCAGCCGGCTGAGGGCGGGCGGGTCCAGCCTGCGGAGACGACCGGGTGGCCGCTCCCCCACCCGGCCACCGCGGTGCCACTCGTCGAGGCGACTAGCTGTTTCGTCGTACGCCGCGAACATGCCGGCCGCGTCGACGCAGTCCTCCATCACCTCGAGCAGCGACTCGCGGTCCTGCGTGTCCACCTCCCGGTCGAGGTGCTCAGCGGCCAGGGTCAGTCGCAGCGCGCGGCCGTAGGGACTGTGGTCCTCGGCGCTCGCATCGACGACCACGGCGGAGAGTTCCGAGTCGTGGGTCCACGAGCGGCGGTTGAAGTTGTCCGAGCCGATCGTCGCCCAGATGTCGTCCATGACGCAGACCTTGGCGTGGACGTAGACCGGGGTGCCCTCGTGATTCTCGATCCCGTAGATGGCCACCCGGTCGGGCGCGGCGGCCACCATCGGCTCCATCGCTCGCGCCCGGCCCAGCAACTGCGGTGTGCGCGCCGTGAAGCCGGCCTGATCGGTGAACAGGGGGACCACCGCGATCACGTGGAGAGCAGGATGACGGTGCAGCGCATCGGCGAACAGCTCACCGACGTGTCGTCCCCACAGGTACTGGTCTTCGATGTAGATCAGGCGTCGTGACCGCAGGATGGCCTTGCGGTAGCCGCGCGCGACACTGCGCTCCCCTCCTCGGGCGAACGGGTAGTCCCGGCCGCGGCGCAGGTTCGGGTAGGTGCGCAGCAGCTGCACGACGTGGGTGCCCCCGTCGACCGGCGGCGGTGGTGGCGCCTGCTCGGGCAGCGGGTCAGGCTCCATGTCCATCCGAAGCACCTTGTCCTGGGTCCAGTAGACCGGGTGCCGCGTGAGCCGGGTTGGGTCCTCCCAGCGCTCCCGGAAGACCGTCTCGACGTCGTGCACGGCCGGCCCGCTGATCGCTGCCATCGCGTCGTGCCAGGGCGGGGTCTCGCCGTACTCCGAGGCCATCTCGAAGGCCTGCGGGTCACCGAGGTGCTGCGCGTCGTCACGCCGCGAGTGGCACAGGTCGATGCCACCGACGTACGCGACGTCGCGCTCGGGGTGCTCCCGGTAGCGGATGACCACCAGCTTCTGGTGGTGCGAGCCACCGGTGCGCACGCGCATGTCGAGCAGTGCCTCAGCGCCACGATCCTGCAGCTGCCTGCCCAGAAGCCGGTTCTCACTGGCGCTGAAGCTGAGCTTCTCCCAGTGCGAGCGCCAGATCAGGCCGCGGACGTCGACGCCGCGCTGGTCGGCACGACCGAGCACCTCGGCGACCTCGCTGCCGGGCTCGCCGGTGAGCCTTTCGTCTGCGTCCCCCTGCCAGTCGGTGAAGAGGACCAGGTCGCCGGGCCCGGTCTCCTCGAGCCTCTCCCGGAGTTCGGCGAAGTACGTCGCGCCGTGGATCAGGGGACGGACAAGATTGCCCTCGGACCAGGCGACGTTGCCCGGGTGCCTGTCGTCCAGCTGGGTCTGGGAGTTGGCACGCTCTGATGCGGTCAGGAGCCAGTCGGTGTGCTGCATGCCTCCCCTCCCATCGGACCCCGTCGGGCCACGGGCACGTGGCCAACATGCCAGATGAGCGCTAGTGTCCCTCGCGCGAAGTTCGCAAGATAAGTCGTGCTCCCGGTGCGTGCATCGCAAGGCGGCGGCGCGAAGGCAGACTGGACGTCTTTCGAGCGTCGCCAACGCAGCGAGGTGCGTGCTGGGTGCGCGAATTATGCCGCGGACTTCGCGTGTGGGGCACTAGTGCGAGTCCTCCGAGACCACCTCTGCGAGGGCGGAGACCTCGACGACCTCGATCTGGTGGTCACCGAGCCGAACCACGCGCCGGCGATCGGCGATCACGGCGCGCACCTGGGCGCGCACCTTTTCGGCGCCACGGTTCTCGGCGATGACCAGTTCCTCGTCGGAGCTCTTCTGGGCTGCTCGCTGGGAGTGGGACCGAGTGCTCATGCGGGCTTCGTACCCCGGCGCAGCAGGCTCAACGGGACAACCAGCCAGGCCACGACGTAGAACGCGAGCACCACAATCCCGGCGACGATGCCAGCCGTATCGCTGAGCACGATCCCGAAGATCAACAACACCACGGTGACCAGGGTCAGGCCCATCGCGGCCAGTCCGGCCTTGGCGAACAGGTCTCCGGCACGGACGACGACGTCCTTCTCGTGGCGACCGAAGAGAACCCGGTGCAACGCCGCGGGTGCTGTCATCAGGCCGACAGTGAGCACCGCAAGGCTGAACGCGATCAGGTAGATGGTGCGGTGCCCGTCCCCCAGGTCGCCGAACCGCGAGCTGAAGGGGAGGGTTAGCAGGAACCCGGCGAGCACCTGGACACCGGTCTGCGCGACTCGCAGCTCCTGGACCAGGTCCAGCCAGTTGCGGTCGTAGCGTTCCGCGTCAGTCTCGTCGCGACTGCTTTCCATCTGTTCACGGTAGCCCCGTGATGCGACTCCAGTTGCATACCTGGGGCGTCCGTAAATCAGCGGGACAACTCGTCGACTCCCGTCTGGTCCCGCGCCCAGTCCCACAGCTCGGCGCGTTCGGCCGCGCCAGTGCGGGTTCGGCGCAACAAATGGGTGGGGCGGCGGCGCCGGTCGTGCCACAGGTGGCCCGAGCTCGGCTGTGGCTGGACTGCCCCCAACCACACAGTCGTCTCCGCCCCGCCCTCGGCGTCGCGTAGAAAGGGCCCGGTGAGCTTGTGGAACTTGGGCAGGGAGTCGACCACGCCAGGGGTGTCGGCCCAGCCGGGATGGGTGGCGTGGACGCCGATGCCGTCGGCAGACCACCGCTCGGCAAGCAACGGCAGCAGCTCGACCTGGGCCCTCTTGCTGCGGGCATAGGCAGCCGTTGGCGAGTACTCGCCCCGGGTGAAGCCCGGGTCGTCGGCGCGCAGCCGCTGTCCGTACATCCCGCCCGAGGTCACGAGCAGCACCCGGGCGCCGGAGTCCGGCGATTGGCTGCGCAGCGCCGGCCGGAGCAGCTCGGTCATCAGCAGCGGCCCGAGAACGTGCAACGCCATGGTCAGCTCGTGACCCTGGGCGGACTCGGTGCGGGTCGCCGGCATCACGCCGGCGTTGTGGACGAGTACGTCGAGGTGCTCGCCGGCAAACTCACCTGTCAGCTCACCGGTCAGCTCATCGGCGAAGCGGCGTACGTCGTCGAGGTCGGAGACGTCGCAGCGGTCGACGTGGACCGTCGTCCCGGGGATCTCGGCCTCCAGCCGGGACTTGAGCCGGGCACCCTTCTCGACATCGCGCACGACGAGGCGCAGGTCAGCACCCAGACGGGCGAAACCCTGGGCGGTTGCCAGCCCGAGTCCCGAGGTCGCGCCGGTCACCGCGACCGTCCGCCCGGCCAGCGCACCCGGCGGTGGGTCGGGCGGCCATCCGGGAAGGTGTCGTCGTACGGCGGGACCGATCCTGGTGTACCCGGGTGCCACCGTCCGGTCCATGAGGGTGTCCAGGCCGCGGGCCAGCATCTCGGGCAACGCGCTCATGGCTGTCACCGTAGCCAGTGGTCGGATGACATCGGAGCGCCCGTCGAGCCGCTTCAGAGCCAGCCGCGCTCCTCTGCGCTGCGGGCCGCCTCGGCACGGGTGGTCGTCCCTGTCTTGCCGATCGCCGAGGAGAGGTAGTTGCGCACCGTCCCCTGGGACAGGTGCAGACGGGAGGAGAGGACGGCGACCGTGGCCCCGTCGAGCGCCTCGCGGAGTACGGCGCGCTCCCGCTCCGTCAACGGGTTGGGTCCGCCGAGCAGCGACTCGGTCGCCAACGAGGGGTCGACCACCCGGAGACCCGCGTGCACACGTCGTACCGCCTCGGCCAGCTCACGGGCAGGAGTGTCCTTGACCACGAACCCGCTCGCGCCCGCCTCGAGCGCGCGGCGAAGGTAGCCGGGCCTGCCGAACGTGGTGACCATGAGCGACCGGCAGGCGGGGAGCTCCTCGGCGAGCTGGGCGGCCACCTGGATGCCGTCGGCGCCGGGCATCTCGATGTCGAGGAGACAGACCTCCGCACCACCGGCGCGGGCGGCGTCGAGCACCTCGTCACCGCGGCCCACCTCTGCGACCACCTCGATGTCCGGCTCCAGGGCGAGCAGCGCAGCCAGGGCCCCCCGCACCAGCGCCTGGTCGTCGGCGAGCAGCACCTTGATCGTCACAGCCGCACCCGCAGTGCTGTGCCGGGTCCGGATGCCGGGGCACCGACCTCGACCGTGCCACCCGCTCGGCGGACCCGTTCGCGCAGCCCGCGCAGCCCGTTGCCCTCCTGGTGAGAATCCATCCCTTGGCCATCGTCTGCGACCTCGAGCCAGTTCTCGCCAAGCGTGACCGTGCAGCGCCCGGCCTCACTGTGGCGTACGACGTTGGTGACCGCCTCCCGCAGCGACCACGCCAGCACGATCCGGTGTCGGGGGTCGACCACGGCTGGCTCGGCCGGGAGGTCGGCCTCGATGCCGGCTCCGCCGAGCGCCGTGGCGGCCGCCTCGATCTCGTCGGTCAGCCGGGCGACCCGCAGCCCGGCCACGGTGGCCCGGATCTCGGCCAGTGCCTGCCGGGTCAACGACTGGATCTCCGCGAGCTCTGCCTTGACCCGCGCAGAATCGACGTCGACGAGTCGCTCGGCAAGCTCGGCCTTCACCGTGATCACCGTGAGGGAGTGGCCGAGTACGTCGTGTACGTCGCGGGCCACCCGGTCCCGCTCCGCGGCCATCGTGATCTCGTCCTTCATGATGCGATGGGCCGCCCCGCGAGCCTCCAGGATCCGCACCGCCGCGGTGGACAGGGACACGGTGAGGACGACGGGGGCGCCGTACCAGCCGTTGCTGAAGGAGTCCAGCATCAACGGCAGCACGATCGTGACGCCCAGCGTCGCGACTGCCACGGCGACGCCGACCCGCAGCGGCAGGGCGAACATCGAGAAGGCCACCACGAACGCCGTCATCCCCAGCGCACTCTCGCCCGCCAACGCCACCGTGACCACGCTCAGTGCCACGAGCACAACGACGAAGCGCACGCCCGTTCCGGTCAGGCCGCCCCACCCGTCGCCGTGCTGCATCTTGACGAGTCCGACGACATAGACGGCCCCGAAGGCAACCACGCAGGACAGAGCAGCGACCTTGGTCGCGGTCGGCAGGTCGCTCAACAGGATCCCGGCCATCGGGAAGCCGAGGAACACCAGCCAGACGGTGCCCATCACCCAGCCGAATCGGTCCCACGGGTCGCGCGGGTCCTCGACCGACGACGTGGCCCCGCTCATGCCGGGCTCAGCCCCCCGGCTCATTGCCGGCTGCGTCCCCTGCGCACCAGCCAGGTCGCCAGTACGGCGAAGATCGCGGTCCACGCACCAACGTTAGCCAGCGGGATCCACAGCGCGTCGTGTACGACGGTGTCGCCGTCGAGCACGTCGCCGCCGGTGAGCGGGTAGCGGCCGAGAGCGATGTACCCATAGAGCGGGGTGAACTTGGCGATCGTCAGCATCGTGCCGGAGAGCGGGATGAAGATGTTGCCGAGGAAGGCGAGGATCACCAGGAGGCCGGACGCCGCCCCCACCGCCGCCTCCGACCTGAACATCAGGCCGGCGCACAGTCCGTACAGCGCCCACACGATGGCGCCGAACAGGAGGGCCGCGCCGCTCAGCAACCAGGCGCCGGCCGAGCCCTCGGCCCCGCTGACTGCCCCGAATGCGTACGTGATCACGATCGGCACCGCCCCGATGACGACCGCGAGCACCGTCTTCATCGACACGAACGCGGAGTCGCGGAGCGGGGTGAGCCCGAGCTGGCGACCCCATCCCTGCATCCGCTCGACAGCCGCGCGGCCGCCGATCCCGGTGGTTGCGGTGGCTGCGCCGTACCCCGCCATCGAGATCATGATCAGCATGCCGACGTTGCCGTTGCCGGCATCCTCGTTCGAGTACTCCTGGGCCGCGCCGAAGATCACGTAGAAGAACGCAGGCAGCACCACGATGAAGAACATCGAGGCGTAGTCGCGCAGGACCCGCTTGATCTCCAGTCCCAGGAAGGTGGCGTTCATCGGGCGTTCTCCTTGTTAGTTGCCGGGCCAGTTGCCGGGCCAGTTGTTGGGCTCGTTGCAGGTGTCGTGCTGGTGAGGGCCACGAACGCTGCCTCGAGCGACCCGGTGGTGATCTCGAGGTTGGACGCCCCGAGTCCGTTCAGCAGCAGGCGTGCGACCTCGTCGGAGCCGTCGGCGGTGACATCCACCGTCAGGCGGTTGCCGGCCAACACGGCGCCGGTGACACCCGGGAGGTCCCGAAGTCTCGGCAGGAAGCTGTCGTCGTCCCCGTCCCCGTCCCCGTCCCCGTCCCCGTCCCCGTCCGCGTCCACGTCCGCGGAGACCGTCCGGCCGGAAGCCTTGGAGCGGATCTCCGCGGTCGGTCCGTCGGCGACGACGCGACCGTTTGAGACGAGCACGATCCGGTTGGCGAAGGCGTCGGCCTCCTCGAGGTAGTGCGTCGCGAAGACGATGGTGCGCCCCGCGGTTGCCTCGACGTGCATGGTGCGCCAGAACTCGCGGCGCGCGGTCACATCCATGCCGGCAGTCGGCTCATCGAGGATGAGCAGGTCGGGGTCGGGAAGGAGCGCCAGGGCGAAGCGCAGCCGCTGCTGCTCGCCGCCCGAACACTTGCCCACCTTTCGGGAGCGCAGTCCCTCCAGGCCGGCCCGCGTGATCACGTCGTCCACCGGAGCCGGGTCGCGGAAGGTGGAGGCGATCATCTGGACCGTCTCGCGGACGGTGAGGTCGTGCAGCAAGCCACCGGTCTGGAGCACCGCGGAGACCCGGCCGACGTCCACCGCCCGGCGCGGCGGCTGGCCGAAGACCTCGACGGTCCCTTCGGTGGGGACCGTGAGTCCGAGGACCATGTCCAGGGTGGTGGTCTTGCCGGCGCCGTTGGGGCCGAGGAAGGCGACCACTTCTCCCGTACGGACGGTCAGGTCGATGGCGTTCACTGCTCGCACCCTCTCGCCGCCGGGCGCCCGGAACGTCTTCGTCAGGCCGGCCAGCTCGATGGCTGGTGTTGTCGTATCCACGTCCACGACTGTGTCGCCCTGCGGGCTGCTGCACCCATGCCCGGTGTCAGCGATGTGGCATGACAGGTGTCATGCCCCTTCGGCATGGTCGACCAGCTGCTCACCCAGATCACCTCCCACGGGAGGCGCCAACCAAGGGCCGATGGGTGGGTTTCACCAAGATGTCGCGTCTTGGAATCGGGGCGACTGGTCGTCGTTCGGCACCAGCCTCCGCCCGCGCTCGGAAAGCCGGGAGCCGAGCCTTGACACACGCTCGATCCGGCGCGCTAAATGAAAAGAGGTGGCGCGCGCGACCGAATCAGTTGGTCACGGCGCCCGACACGGGCCTGGACCCCGCCCTGGGAATGGTGGGTCCCATGTGGTCGACGTCTCGGACCGAAGAAGCGATGTTCGGCGGGCAGAGAACGGGGCGCGTCACGAGTCGCGCCACGGACCGCGTACGTCGCCGGTTCAACGTCATCGGCCTCGTACAGGTCGGCGGCTTCCGTCCGTTCGCCTACGTGACCGCATCCCGGCTGGGGCTGACCGGCATGGTCGCGAGCTCCCGGACGGGAGCTGTCGTGGAGGTCGAGGGTGGCCCTGAGGCGGTCGAGAAGTTCGGTCGGCTGCTGCTCGAGAACATCCCACCCCTGGCCGAGGTCGAGAGGGTCGACGAATCCGACCTCCCACCTCAGGGCGGCACCGGGTTCACCCTCGGACGGACGGTGGAGGACCCGGGTCGCACCCTCGCCTCCCCCGACATCTCGGTCTGTGACGACTGCCTGGCCGAGCTGGCCGATCCTCAGGACCGGCGCTACCGGCACCCGTTCATCTCATGTGCGAACTGCGGCCCACGGTTCACGATCATGACGGCGCTGCCCTACGAGAGGTCAGCGACGACGATGGCCGGATTCACGATGTGCGGGGCCTGTCGCGCCGAGTACGACGATCCGGGCAGTCGGCGCTTCCATGCCCAGTCGATCGCGTGTCACGAGTGCGGTCCCTCGCTGGAGCTGCTGGGTGCTGATCTCCACGAATCAGGAGACGCTGCACTACGCGTGGTCTGCGAGCTGCTCGCCGATGGAGCGATCATCGCCGTCAAGGGGCTCGGCGGCTACCACGTGGCTTGCGATGCGCGCAACGAGACCGTCACGGCTGAGCTGCGCCGCCGCAGACGGCGAGGCGGCACACCGTTCGTCGTCCCGTTCGCGGTCATGGCGGCCGACATGGCAATCGCGGCGGGCCTGGTGGCGCTCGACGACACCGGCCGGGCGCTGCTCAGCGACTTCCGCAAATCGATCGTGCTGCTCCCGCGCCTTGCCGCGACCGGCCTCCCCGAGTCAGTGGCGCCGGGCAATCCCGACCTGGGCGTGATGCTTCCGTCCACGCCGTTGCACAGCCTGCTCTTCGGCGAAGCCGGTCCGGACGTGCTCGTGATCACCTCCAGCAACCACTCGGGTGAACCGATCGTCACCGACGACGACGAGGCGCTCCACGGCCTCACCGGTGTGGCGGACGCCTGGCTGCGGCACGATCGGCCGATCCAGGTCCCCTGCGACGACTCTGTGGTGCGCATCGTCGCCGGCGTCGAGCTACCGATTCGACGCTCGCGAGGACACGCGCCGATTCCGCTGGCCCTGCCGTTCGCAGTCGAACCGGTGCTGGCCTCCGGGGCAGACCTGAAGAACGCCTGCGGCGTCGCCTCCGGGCGCTATGCATGGCTCAGCCAGCACATCGGTGACCTTGACGACGTGGCCACCCAAGGAGCCCTGACCGCGTCCGCACGGCACCTCGAGGAGCTCACCGGCGTGCGGCCCGGGCTGGTGGTGGCTGACTACCATCCCGGCTACCGCTCGACCGCCTGGGCGCGGGCACATGCTGGTCGCAGACCGGTTCGGACGGTCCAGCACCATCACGCCCACGTGGCCTCGGTGATGGGCGAGCACGGCCTGGGCCTCGATGACACCGTGATCGGTGTGGCGTTCGACGGGACCGGCTACGGGCTGGACGGCGCGGTGTGGGGTGGCGAGGTCCTGGTGGCGGGCTACAGGTCGTTCCGTCGGGTGGGCCAGCTGACCTACGTTCCGATGGCCGGTGGCGACCTGAAGGTACAGAACCACTACCTGATGGCCCTCTCGCACCTACGCTCCGCAGGGATCGCCTGGTCCGACGACATCCCCGCAGTGGCTGCCTGCCCGATCCCGGAGCGCGACCTGCTGGCGCACCAGCTCGAGGCCGGGCTCGGCTGTGTGCCCACCTCAAGCATGGGCCGGCTCTTCGACGCCGTCGCCTCGCTCATCGGAGTACACCACCAGGTCGACCACGAAGCCGAGGCCGCCATCGAGCTGGAGTCCCGGGCTCGCGGGTTCGGGGACGCGGCGCCGTACTCCTTCTTCCTCGAGCGGCGCCAAGGACGGCTGCAGGCAGACCCTGCCAGCGTGATCTTCTCCGTGGTGGCGGACCTGCGCCGCGAGGTGTCGGTCGGCGAGATCGCTGCGCGGTTCCACGCCGGCGTCGCTGCGCTGATCGTGCAGTTCGCCGAGCACGTGCGCGAGCGCACCGGCCTTGCTCTCGTCGTGTTGTCCGGCGGTGTCTTCGCGAACTCGTGGCTGCTCGACGCTGCGGTGCGTCGGTTGGAGGCAGCCGACTTCACCGTGCTCCGCCCCCACTTGCTGCCTCCCAACGATGGAGGCATCGCCCTGGGCCAGATCCTGGTCGGCTCTGCGATCTGAGGTCTTTCGCGTCGTTTGTGGAGCGTGGTCTCGTCCATCGGCTCACTCCGTTCGCTGTTCGACCATCTGGTGGGGCGCTGACTACGCGTTCGCGTGGCACAGTTGCGATCGTGAGCGACGTCGCCGCGTTCCCTCGCTACGATCGCGTACTGCCCCGAGGGGCCTTCGCGGTTTCGCTCGCGGGCGGTCTCGGCTCGCTCGTGGGCTCTGCCTCGCTGGTGGCCTCCGCCGACTCGGTGAGGCATGCCGCCGAGCTGGCAGCTGTCTTCGTCCTCCTTGCCATCGTCGAGGGGGCGGTGTACCTCGACGCGCTGCGACCGTGGCTGCAGGCCCAACCAGTCCCCGTGCGAACCTGGCTGATGCAGCTGCCGATCGCGTTGCTCGCCTTCCTGGCGTTCGCCGGAGGCCCTGCCATGGGCGCAGCCGGATTGTTCGGCTTCCTCGCCGGTGTCTTCGTGACCACCTCCTCGACCATCAGGTACGCCAGGGTCAGCCGTGGCCTGGTGTACGAGGACGAGACCCGGCAGACGCAGGAGACCCTGGATGCCGCCTCGGGCACTCCCGACCGACCGGTCCGAGCCGGACGCGTTCCCCAGGTCGGTGCGGTGTTGCGCGAGACGTTCACCGAGACCCGGGACCGGTCGCTGGCCTGGGCCGCAGCGACCATCGTGGTGGCTGTGGGCGGCCTGGCCTCGGACATACCCGGTGACGTCGTGCTTCGCGTCGTGCTCCTCGGACTCGCCGCTCTGGCTTGGGTCTCCCGGCGGCTGATCGGCTTGTGGCGGGCCCTGCGCGACTTCGAGCGCGCGGTGACCGAGCCCCGTCGTGCGCACGTGCTCCTGCTGCGCGACCCGAACCCCCGGGTGTCGCGTCCCCTGCTCGGGGTCTGGACCCAGGAGCCGGCCCACGTCGAGGGACGACTGCCACCAGCGGAGGCTGTCTACCGCTGCGACGCCCGGCGGGACGCCCTGCTCTCGACGCAGGGTGGGCTGGTCGTGCACGAGGCGTGGCTCGACACCGGCCCCGGCGCCCACGCACGGCCCCGTTGGGTGGCAGCGGATGCCGGCATCGCGCTGCCGCACCGGCAGGCCACCCTGGGCCGGCGGTACCTCGCATCGATCGTGGCCAGCGAGCGACCTGCCCGGGCCCGACAGCTCAGCATGCCTGCTCCACACCCGACCACCGAGGCCGCCCCGGGAACCGCAGCACGCGGGATCACCGGCGCAACGCCCGAGACCGGTCGCTGGGTCTGGCTCTTCGCGTGGCGGCTGGCCGGACTCGTCCTGGCAGGCGCCGTGCTCGCGTGGTTGACCTGAACCGTGCATGAGGGCCAGCGAAACAGCCGGCGAGACAGCAAGCGAAAGGCAGGGCTCTCTGCCGACCGATGAATTCGTGAACCGGCACTGGTCGAGATGTTGACGGCACCTCGCCGCCGGTGACAGGAGGCTGCACGATGACCGAACAGGCGCACACCCCGGGCCCACTCGACCACGAGTTCGAGGCAGTGCTCGAGAAGAGTCCTGCCAAGGGTGGCTGGACCTACGTGGTGATGCCCGGCTCGGCCGGGTTCTTCGGCACCGCCGGTCTGGTCAAGGTCCGCGGCAGCGTCGACGGCGAACCGTTCGCGAGCTCGTTCATGGCACTGGGCAACGGCACCCACAAGCTGCCGGTCAAGGGGGCCGTGCGGCAACGGATCGGCAAGGAGGCCGGCGACTCGGTCGTCGTACACCTCGAGGAGCGTCTCGACAGCTGAGCCCCGGGCTGCTGGTCCAGACACGCTTCCGAGATGGGTCGAAGTGTGGTCGGCCGACCTAGAATTTGCCCATGACGACACACGATCTCGGGCACGACCTGGGACCCGACCTGGGTGCCGGTCCGGGACCTGGCCCCGGTGCTGGCCCCGGAGCTGGGGAGAGTGGGCTCGAGGCGCTGTTCGACCTCTCCCCGGCGCGCCCGGTGCACACCTCGGCCGCAGCCGAGACTGCGCTCCTCGCGGGCCTGCTGGGAATGCTCGCCATGCCGTTCTCACTGACGGTGGCGCTCTGCCTCGGCCTGTCCGTTGTGGCGTTGGTGACCTCCGTCATCGGGATGGCGCGGGCGAGCCGTCCCGGTGTCGCAGGGGGGCTGCTGGCCTCGGTCGGCATGGTGCTCTCGCTGGCCACGCTCGCGCTCGTAGGACTGCGGTACGTCGGCCTCGACACCGCGTTCGGCGACTCCCTGGCCCTCGCCGAGTGGCTGGGAACCTTGAACGACCTGGTCCCCAGCCCCTGACGGGCCCCAGAAGAGCCACGGAAGAGCCTGGGCGTCACACGGCGCGCGTCAGGCGCGCGTGGCCGTGACCAGCAGGTACTCCCACTCCATCTTCCCGGTGGCGCCGCCGAAGCGCTCGGCGAGCTCCTCGAGCTCACGGTCCAGTGCCGCGCACTTCTCGGGGTTCTCCGCGTTCGCGCGGTAGACCGCGATCGTGGGTCCGTAGCGGGCCTTGAAGTACTCACGGAAGTCCGCGGGAGTCGCGAATCGGTCCACGGGCAACATCCGACGGGTCGCCACGAGATCGCGGACCCCCTCACCGAGCAGCTCTCGCACGTGCGCCTCTGACCCCCACAGCGGAGGCGGCTGCGCACCCGGAGGGGCCGGGGGGGCGTAGGGCTTCATGGTGGCGAACATCTGGCCGATGAAACCTTCCGGCGTCCAGCTCAGCAGGCCGATGCGGCCGTCAGCGCGGCATACCCGGAGCAGCTCGTCAGCGGCGACCTGGTGGTGCGGGGCGAACATGACACCGATGCACGACATGACCACGTCGAACGAGCCGTCCTCGAAGGGCAGCGCCTCGGCGTCCGCCTCCTGCCAGGTGATCGGCAGCCGGTCACCCACCGCTTCTCGGCCGGCCTCGAGCAGGGCGGGTGTCAGGTCGGTGGCCACGACCTCGGCTCCGGTCTCGGCTGCCGGGATCGAGGCGTTGCCGCTGCCCGCGGCGATGTCCAGCACCCGGTCGCCAGGAGCCGGGGCGACGGCCTCGGCGAGGACTGGACCGACCCCGGGGACCACCTCGAGCGCCAAGGAGGGGTAGTTCCCGAGCCCCCACATGCCGCGGTGCTTGGCCTTCAGCTCGCGGTCAGCCGCCGTGTCGGTGATGCGTTCAGTGCTCGTGCTCATGCTTGCTCCCTGTTTGCGTCTGGTTGGACGGACACAGCGTCCGCCGATCAAGACGTGCGATCCAGTTCCGGATCTGTACTGGTCGGTGCTGCTCAGGTGTACTGGTCCCAACCAGGGAGAGGGGGACCGGATGTCCAGCTATGGCCAGTTCTGCCCGGTCGCGAAGGCGATGGAGGTCCTCGACGAACGCTGGACCCTGCTCGTCGTGCGCGAGCTGCTCGCGGGCAGCACCCGCTTCAACGAGCTGCGGCGGGGGAATCCGCGGATGTCGCCGGCGCTGCTGTCGAAGAGGTTGCGGACGCTCGAGCGCGTCGGCGTCGTACGACGGGAGATGGAGGGTTCGCACGCGTCGTACACCCTCACCGAGAGCGGCAAGGAACTCAACGACATCGTGATGGCGCTCGGCGCCTGGGGGGTCCGCTGGATCGGCGAGCTGGGCGATGAGGACCTCGACCCGCACCTGCTGATGTGGGACATGAAGCGGACCGTGCCCGTGCAGGAGTGGCCAGATTCGCGCACCGTCCTGGCGATCAGGTTCGACGACGTGCCGGCACGCGTCGCGGGGTGGTGGATGGTCAGCTCGGCGGGCGAGGTCGACATCTGTGACTTCGACCCGGGCTTCGAGACGACGGCGTCGGTGCGGACAAGTCTGCGGGCGTTCGTCAAGGTGTGGCGGGGGGATCGGTCCTGGGAGCAGGCGATGCGTGACGGCTCGGTCGTCGTGGACGGGCCGGCAGATGTCCGTCGATCCTTTCCGCGGTGGGTGGGTCAGGGGATGTTCTCGACGGTGGCCCGGTAGCCCGGGCTCAGCTCAATCCCGTGGCGCCGCCGCCCAGGAGGACACGCGTCATCGCGTTTCGCGTGTCGAGGAGCTCGTCGCCCAGTAGACAGCAGGGTGGACCTCGTCCATGAGCAGTCCCCTCTCAGTTCTTGACGGCCACCGTAGGGCTTGCGGCGGACATGCTCAGCCAGGGACTTGCAGACCCCACTGCTGCTGCCGTCATCGGACCCGCTTCACGGGCAGGATGGCGATGGCTCCGACGACTCCGCAGACTCCTGCGACCGCGTAGAGCACGCCGTAGCTGCCGCCGCCGATCGCCAGGATGGCCGGAGCGATCGCGGGTGCGATCGACGAGGGCAGAGCGCCGGCAATGTTGAGCACGCCAAGGTCCTTGGCGACGTTGTCCCGGTCAGGTAACACGTCGGCGACGAGCGCGAGGTCGACAGCCATGTAGAGACCGAACCCGAGACCGCCGATAGCCATGCCGACCAGGAAGCCGTTGAAGCTGCTGGCGACGGCGATCGCGAACATCGCCAGGCCAAACACGAACGACGCGCTGCACACGAATGCCTTCCGACGGCCCCTGGCTGTCGGGCTCGGACTCGTGATCAGGGCCGAGGTCAAGTAGGCCGCACCCCGTCGTACGCTCTGGTCGGTGGGCTCCTCCGTCGCGTTCTTCCGCAACCTCAACCTCGGGCAGCGGCGCAGTCGGAGCCCCACCCGGCCCGAGCTGCTGGAGGCCTTCGAGCGCGCCGGTGCCACCGACGCAGTGTCGTTCCAGACGAACGGCACGGTGATCTTCGAGTGCGACGGGGACCCGCAGGCCCTCGTCGACCAAGCAGTCCGCCTGCTCACGCCCGTCTGCGGGTACGACGACATCGCGCCCGCCCGGCCGGTCCAATGGTTGCGCGAGCTCGACCTCGAGCAGGTGCCCACCAACGCGGAGGTCTCGTTCTTCGACGGCCCGGACCCGTTTCCCGAGCCGCTCCCGTGGGTCGCCCCGCTCGGAGGCCTCACCGTCATCCGAGCGGACAGCCGGCATGCCGTCTGTGTCGACGACCTCGACGAAACCAGCGGTGCCACCTGGGTTCTCGAGAAGCTCCTGAGGGTGAAGGTGACCTCTCGTGGCGTACCGACGATGCTGCGGCTGCAGGCCAAGCTGGCCCGGTAGCCCTCTCGACCCCGCACGGCGCGCCACTGGTCCCGATGCGGCAGGCTGGGCATTGTGTTCCACATCGGCATCGACCTTTCCTGGCGTGCGAGGCGACCCACCGGTCTTGCCGTGGTCGACGACGATGGCCGGCTGGTACACCTCTCGGCGGTGCGGACGGACCAGGAGATCCTCGCTGCGCTGGCGCCGTACGCCGATGCGCCATGCCTGGTCGCGATCGACGCACCGCTCATCGTCACGAACGCGGCCGGGAACCGGCCGGCCGAGGCGGCGCTGAACAAGGATTTCGCGAGGTTCGACGCCGGCGCGCACCCGGCGAACACCGCCAAGCCGGAGTTCCGGGACACCCCACGTGGTGCCAGCCTGTGCTTGGCCCTCGGCCTGGACATGAACCCGCGCTCGGGTCGCCCGCGCCGGGCCATCGAGGTCTACCCGCATCCGGCGACCGTGTCGTTGTTCCGTCTCGGCCGCACGCTTAAGTACAAGAACAAGCAGGGTCGCGACCTCTACGGCCTGCGGTCGGAGCTGCTCACCCTGATGGACCTCCTGGAACGGCTCGCCACCGCGGACCCGCAGCTCCATGTCTCGCCGGCGGACGATCCCGGAGCGGGCTGGGCCGCGCTCCGCACCAAGGTCGAGACCGCGACCCGGAAGAGCCAGCTCCGGGTCGTCGAGGACCAGGTCGATGCGGTGGTGTGTGCCTACGTCGCTCTCTTCGCTGCTCGAAGGCCCGCCGACACCACGACGTACGGCGACTTCGAGTCCGGCTACATCGTCACTCCTGCACTGCCTGCCGACCTCTCGCCCAGCCCTCGGCAACCCCGGCCCCCGGCTGCGGTGCCGGACCCGGTGCGGGAGTACACCCTGAGTCACCCCTCGCGGGTCGCCGCCGGCGACCAGTTCCTCGCGATGGTGACCTCGATCCTCGATGACGCGGGGATCAACTACCTGAGCGTCACCGGGCGCACCAAGACTGTGGCCTCGTTCGCCGAGAAGGCCCGGCGCACCCGCGACGGCGTACTCATCTACAGCGACCCCATCAGCGAGATCACCGACACGATCGGCATCCGCGTCATCACCTACGTGCACAGCGACGTGTCCGCCGTGGCCGACCTGATGCATGACCAGGTGGTGGTCAAGGACGATCGCGACATGGGCCGTGAGACCGCGCAGGAAGGTCGGTTCGGCTACGCCAGCCGACACCTGCTGATCGGACTGGACGCGGCGCGCGAGGGCCATCCGTCGTACGAGCTGATGCGCGGCCACACCGCCCAGATCCAGATCCGAACCGTGCTGCAGCACGCGTGGGCGGAGTTCGAGCACGACATCCGCTACAAGGGGACGATGCCGGACGAGCACGCGCGGGACTTCGACCGTCGCTTCACCCTGGCCGCCGGGCTGCTGGAGCTGGCTGACCGCGAGTTCTCAACGATCCGCGACACCCTGCGAGCTTCGGCCACGAACGCCCCCGACAGCCACGGGGAGACCGAGGTGACGCCCGACGACGACCCGCGGATCGACCCGCGCGAGCTCGCCGCCTTCCTGGCCGGGCAGTACGCCGAGTCGGGCTGGTCGCGCACTGACCACTACGCCTGGATCTCCGGCCTGCTGCTCGAGCTCGGAATCACCTCACTCGACGAGCTCGGCGAAGTGCTGCGCGCGGGTGACGAGGAGGCCATCCGCACCCGGATGGACTACCGCTACCCGCCCGGTGCTGTTCGCAGGCTCGATGACGCGTTGCTCGCCGCCTACGGGTCCGCCTACGTCGAGCTCCGCGGCAACACGCAGCGCCGGCCAGCTCTCGAGGCGCGTCTCGAGCGGCTGTCCGGCAACGGCTAGCAGCCGCGCCCCTAGGTGGTCGAGCAGCGAGCGAAGCGAGCGATCAGTCGAGACCGCTCAGTCGGCCACGTCGACGTGGACGTGGTCGCGGTGCTCGAGGATCGCAGCGACTGGTGCCGATCTGCCTGCTGTGTCGGGGCTGTAGCTCCGCCAGCCATCGGTGGCGCGCCGTGAGGTCCAGATGCGGCCGTCGAAGATCACCGTGGTGACCTCCAGCCGGTCCGCATGGGCGACCAGGTACTGCGCCATCGCCCATCCCCTGACCTTGTTCCTCTTGGTCACGGGTCTCACGAACACGTCCACGGCCCGACCTTCGTAGTGGGCCGACCCGGGCATGTGCCCGGTCGTGACCCCGCCGGGAGCGAAGCCGCCCACCTTCTGCGGGCCGAAAGCGCGCTCGATGTCGCTGCGGACGCCGGCAGCCCTGCCGGTCAACCCCACTCGGTTGAGCCGGTTCGACTCCTCGTCGTCAGCGCCACCGTGCTCGCAGGTGAGGGCGTGCGGCGACCGGCCGGTCAGCGCAGACGCGACGATGCGTGCGTCTGCGTCGGACGAGTCCAGTTCCTCGGCCACAGCGGCAGAAGTCGTCCCGGCGGGAGAACGTCGACGTACCGCCGCTGCCGCGGCCGACGCGGCACGCTCCGCCTCGTCGGTGCCGAGCTCGACGGTCCGGTCGCCCGAGGTCACCGTGCAGTCGGGTCCCGGGAACCATCGAGGAACTCCGATGACGATCACGAGGGACGCCACCAGGACAACGAGTGCGACAAGGGCGGCCACGGCCCAGGCCACCCGGGGGGCAGCACTCGGTTCGTCGCCACCCACCAGCTGGCCAGTCTCCATCGGGCCAGTGTCCGGAACGACTCCAAGCGACGGACGTCCGGGTGCGCGATTCGCAACCACCCTGCGGTTAGCGTTTGAGTTACCGACGCTATGGAGGACTCGTCATGATTGGTTTCATCATCGCCGGACTCATCATTGGTGCGCTGGCACGTCTGATCAAGCCGGGCAAGCAGAACCTCGGCATCCTGGCCACGCTCGGGCTCGGTCTGGTCGGCTCCGTCATCGGCGGGCTGATCGCATCCTTGATCGGCACCGGCGACATCTGGGAGCTCAACATCCTCGGCTTCGTGCTCGCGGTGGTCGCGTCCGTGTTGCTGGTCGGTGTCGCCGAGGCCGTGACGGGGGGCAAAGGCAACAAGCAGATCAACGCGTGAGCGTGTAGAAAGACCGCATGGCCGACCCGATCCGCGTGTACCTGCTCGACGACCACGACGTCGTCCGCGAGGGACTTCGGTTCCTGCTCGAGCGCACTGAGGACATCGAGGTCGTGGGTGAGTCCGCCACCGCGGCTGAGGCGACGACACGTATCCCAGCGCTGCGACCGCACGTCGCGGTCCTCGACGCGAGGCTGCCGGACGGCTCCGGCATCGAGGTGTGCCGGGCGGTGAGGGCAGTCGACCCGTCCATCAAGGCCCTCATCTTGACGTCGTACGACGACGACGAGGCCCTGTTCGCCGCGATCATGGCTGGTGCCTCGGGCTACGTGCTCAAGGAGATCCGGAGCAGCGACCTGGTGAGCGCGATCCGCACAGTGGCGGCGGGCCAGTCATTGATCGACCCCGCGCTGACGGCACGGGTGCTCGACCGCCTGCGCAACGGGCCGGCAACCGCACCCGAGCTCGCCGAGCTGACCGAGCAGGAGCTGAAGCTGCTGGGCCTGATCGCCGAGGGAATGACCAACCGGCAGATCGGCGAGCAGATGTTCCTGGCCGAGAAGACGGTGAAGAACTACGTCTCCAACATCTTGGCCAAGCTGGGCCTGGAACGACGTACCCAAGCAGCCGTGCTCGCCTCGAAGCTGCTCGCACCGCCGCCCAGCCGCTGACACCGGCCGCTGCCAGCGACCGCCCGCACCCGGGTTGGGACTATTGAGGACTTTGGACCTCTGCATGCGGGGACATCTCCCCTGACTCAGTCCTCCCATGCACGGGAGGTTGAGGTCAGAAGAAGTATCCGACTCAGAAAGGTCGCTGTCATGTCTGTCACCCAGCACAAGAGTTCAACTCAGGTTGGGGGCGCGAGCAGCAGCCCGGCCGCCGCAACCGGCACCTCTGCGAACCACGTCAACACTCCCACTGCCCGCGTCCTCGCGGTGCTCCGGATCAGCTTCGGGCTCACGTTCCTCTGGGCGTTCTTCGACAAGGTCTTCGCCCTGGGGTTCCACACCGGGTATGGCCAGGACGGCAAGCTCGACCGCTTCGGCGACGCTGCCTGGATCAACGGCGGCAGCCCCACCGAGGGCTTCCTCAAGTTCGGTGCTGACGGGCCGTTCAAGGAGTTCTACAACTCGATCGGCGGCACCGCCTTCGCTGACTGGGGCTTCATGCTCGGTCTGCTCGGCATCGGCATCGCCCTTACTTTCGGGGCGGGCATGCGGATCGCCGTAGCCGCCGGAGCGCTGATGTACGTCCTCATGTGGACCGTCGCGCTTCCCCCGGAGAACCACCCCTTCCTCGACGACCACCTCATCGGGGCCCTCACCCTCGTCGCACTCGGAATGCTCCACGCCGGCAACACCTGGGGCCTGGGTCACTGGTGGTCCAAGACCGACGCGGTCACGCGGTACCCGGCGCTCCGCTGACCAACCGCTGGAATTCAGTACCTCGCACACGACAATTCAACACGCGGCGGCCGGGCACCTTAGGTGGGTGTGTCTGGCCGTCGTGTGCGTCCGGAGGAGCTGCCGGAAGGCGTCCCGGAAAGCCTTGTAGGCACGAGCGGCACCTGCCAGACCAGCAAAGTTCCCCGCGGTTCATTGGGGGTCAGCTCCACGAAGCCACCGAGGCCGGCTGCCCGGCGGCGGACGTTGCGCAGTCCGCTCTCCGCCGCGTCCCCGGCAACGCCGATGCCGTCATCGAGGACCGAGAGCCGAAGATCGTGGTCACTCACGTGGACCTCGATCTGGGCGTGGTCGGCGAGCGCGTGCCGAGCCACGTTCGACACCGCCTCCCTCAGCACCGGAAGCAGCTGATCGCGTACTGGCGCCGGCACTGCCGTGTCGACGGGCCCGCTCGTGAGCACGGCAGGTGAGAAGCCCAGCACGGGCACGTACTCACGGACGAGGCTGCGGATCTCGGCGCGCAGGGAGTCCGTGTGCCGGAGCTGCAGCTCGAAGATGGTGCCGCGAATCGCCTTGATGGTCAGGTCGAGCTCGTCGACCGCACGCTCGAGACGAGTGCCGATCGCCGGGTCACCGACGAGGGAGGCAACGCCCTGCAGCTGCAGCCCGGTGGCGAAGAGCCGCTGGATCACCACGTCGTGCAGGTCCCTGGCGATCCGCTCGCGGTCGGAGATGACGGCGAGCTCTCCACGGTCGACCACCGCCTGCGCTCGGTCGAGCGCGAGCCCCGCCTGGTCGGCGAACGACGCCAGCAGCTCGCGTTCTTCGATGCCGGGCGGAGCGGGCACCGGGTCGAACAGGGCTACGAGTGCGCCGGCCCGGGCCAGGTGCGCACGCAGTGGGACCACGATGGCCCCGAGATCGTCCAGCTCCAGCTCGACGGGGTGGGATGCCGACGGGTTGTAGTCGTGGGAGATCTGGGCCAGGGCGGAGTTCACCATTTCCACGTCCGGCTGGGCGCACGAGACGGCAAGCACCGACCCCTCGTCGGTGGAATCCGATCGCCCGAGAAGGGCCGTCGCCCGGACACCTGAGACCGAGCGCGCCATCTCGGTGATCGCCCGCCGCGCCTCGTCGAGCTCGATCGGTGGCTGCAGGGTCTCGGTCAGCTCAGCCGACGCCTCCAGCCACTGACGTCGCAGCTCGCTGAGGCCATAGGCGCGGGCGTTCTCGATGACGAAACCGGCCGCGCGCGCGAGCGCCTCCACCAGCTGCTCGTCCTGCTCGGTGAACTCGGCACCGTCACGTTTCTCGGTCAGGTAGAGGTTGCCGAACACCGTGCCGCGGATCCGCACGGGCACGCCGAGGAACGTGTCCATCGGGGGATGGTTGGCGGGAAAGCCGACCGACGCCGGGTGGGCCGCCAGCTTGGCCATCCGGATGCCCTGCGGATCATGGATCAACAGACCGAGGATCCCGCGTCCACGGGGGAGATCGCCGATGAGGCGGTGCTGTTCCTCGTCGATCCCGATGGTCACGAACTCCACGAGCAAACCATCGGCGCCGATCACGCCGAGAGCGCCGTACCTCGCATCGGTCAGCTTGGTGGCTGCCTCGACGATCCTGGTCAGCACACTGCGGAGGTCGAGGTCGGAGGAGATGGCGCTGACCGCCTCGAGCAGTGCCTCAGCGGCACCGCCGAGTCTTCGGTGCTCGTGGGGGCTCACTCAGACAGTGTGCGGCACCGGAGGCGTCGAACTCAGACGCGTGTGGCGACCGGCAGGTCCTGGAGCGGATCCCAGCGGGCACCGACCTGGCGGCCGGTGAGCTCGGTCCAGCGCAGCCGCAGGTACAGCGGCCGGGCGCCGCCCGCCCAGGGCTGGGGCTCGGCTGCCTCACGGACCTGCTGGAGATCGGTACGGTCTGAGACCGCTTCGGTGCGGCCGCGTGCCTGGACACTCCAGCCGCGCGCCTCCACCCGGTCGAATGAGTCGATCTCGAAGGCGAACGTCGTCTCGCGCCCGTAGGTCCCGAGCACGCTGTACGGCGAGGTCCGCACGATGATCGCGTCGTCCACCACGGAGTAGTTCACCGGCACGATGTGCGGTCCTGTGGGTGTCGATAGGGCGATCCGCCCGGCAACACCCGCGCGCAGCAACACCAGGCACTCCTGAACACTCAGCTCCCGTGTCTCGGCCATGCTGTTCACCTCCGCAAACCGTTTGGTTGTTCCCCAATCCTGCCTCGTCGCGCTCGCGCTGGGTCAGGGGCTTTGGTCCTTGACGTTGGACCGTTGCGCCCTGACCTGGCGCCGGCTTCCGGGAGACGCTGGGGGTCGAGGCGGCACAGCGCTTGTCTCCGGACCCTGGGAGGGACCATGGGCACCAAGGCAGGAACCATCGTCGTCGGAGTCGACGCTTCGCAGTCATCGATGCGAGCCCTTTCGTGGGCCGTCGAGCAGGCACAGATCGAGCACCGGGAACTGACACTCGTGCACGCGGTCAACGCGGTGCTGCCGGCATACTCCCCTGCATCCGCCGTGTTCCCCGAAGAGGCACGAGTCGCGCTGCGCGAGGACGGGCACCAGATCCTGGCCGCTGCACGCGCCGAGGTCCAACGGACAGCCCCCGCCCTCGAGGTGCACGAGTCGTTCCGGCTCGACGACCCACGCAACGTGCTGCTGGAGCTGTCCCGGGAGGCCTCCATGGTGGTGGTTGGTTCGCGGGGTCGAGGCAGGGTGACCAGCCTGCTGCTGGGGTCCGTAGGCGTGGCGCTCGTGCGGCATGCGCACTGCCCAGTGGTCGTCCACCGGCCGAGCAACCCCGGCAACGTCCGCAACGGGATCCTCGTCGGTGCCGACGGGTCCGAGGAGTCGCTGGCGGTGCTCGAGTTCGCCTATCGCGAGGCGTCGCTGCGCGACCTGCCGCTCACGGTCGTGCACTGCTTCTGGGACATCTACGCGGCCACCTCGGCGGCGTACGCCGTGGCCGAGCCGAACCTCGACCGAGAGTCTGAGCGGCGGTTGCTGGCCGAGTCGATGAGCGGCATGGAAGAGAAGTTCCCCGAGGTCGCCGTCCGTACTGGGATGGCGACGGGACTTCCCCAGCATGTTCTGGTCCGCCTCGGCGACCGGATGAATCTGGTCGTGGTCGGAGACCACCAGTCCGGCACTGTGTCCCGGATGCTGTTCGGCGGCTCTGTCTCGGTCGCCGTGGTCGAGCACGCGACCTGCCCCGTGGCCGTCGTACCTGTGTGACCTGAGGGCTGAACGCGGGGTGGGACTGCTCCCAAAGGCCAAACCCCACAAATGTTGGAATGTGACGCCTGGACGAACGATTTCGACGTCTTGATCCAACATTTGTGGGGTTTGTCTGTGTGTCGCCGTGTCCAATCTCTCCGCTCGGGTATCTACTGGCGCCCGGGGTGCTCCTGACCGCTGGGCGGTCGAGTTGACGGCCCAGGAGGAGGAACGAGATGACCTGGATCGGATCGCGCAGACTGGTCGTCGAGTCGCAACGTCGGCGCGACGAGGTCGGGCAGTGATTCTCCTCGGCGACCGCGTGGCCGGTGAACGAACCGGTCAGGTCCCAGGCCAGCGACCCGGTTCTGTGACCGAGGGCACCGAGCAGACCCAGAACACGCTGCAGAACACGTTGCCGCGAATCCTCTCGGCCTGAGAGTCCTCAAGCAGCGCGGCGCGCGCGGGCGAGCGGGGTCGCGGGTGCCACGATCGCGCCATGCCCTTCACGCCGTCGTCCTTCCAGTCCTCGTCCGACCGGACGCGGATCGCGACCTACGCATGGACCGACTCCGTGACCAACCCTCGCGGGGCAGTGCAGATCGCGCACGGGCTGGCCGAGCACGCCTCCCGCTACGACCGACTCGCACAGGCGCTGAACGCGGCGGGCTACCTGGTCCACGCCAACGACCATCGGGGTCATGGCCGGTCGGTGGTCTCCGAGGACGACCTGGGCAACTTCGGATTCGCCGGGTTCGCGGGACTCATCGAAGACGTGGTTGCGTACGGCGCGCGCATCGCCCCTCAGCACCCGGGCCTGCCGCTCTTCCTGGTCGCGCACTCGATGGGTTCCTTCGCGGCACAGTCGGTCCTGCTCGACCATTCGGAGCAGTACGCCGGCGTGGTGCTGTCCGCCTCGACGGCCGTCGACGTCCTTGCCGCGAGCCTCGCCCAGTCCGAGGGACCGGCGGGCCTCGAGGCCTTCAACGCCGGGTTCGAGCACCGGACCGGGTATGAGTGGCTCTCCCGCGACGAGTCGGAAGTCGATGCCTACGTCGCAGACCCGCTGTGTGGCTTCGACCTACCGGACGACGCCATCCCGCAGCTGTTCGCCGATGCAGAGCGACTCGCAGCACGGGAGGCGCTGGCCGGCATCCGCGTGGACCTGCCGATCCTCATCGTGTCCGGTGAGGCCGACCCGCTGGCCGGGGGTGGACAGCTGGTCGAGCTCCTGGGCCAGCGCTACCGGGAGGCCGGTCTGATCGACGTGACCACCCAGGTCTACCCCGAGGCGCGCCACGAGATCTTCAACGAGGTCAACCGGGACCAGATCACGGTCGACGTCGTCGCCTGGCTGCGAGCCCACAGCTGACCGACCGGGCTGACTCATACCAGAGGTCCCACACGGGAGGGGATCAGCTGGAGGTGCTGCCCACGAACTCCCGCACGATGCGGGCCAGCGAGTCCGGCTCCTGCAGCATCGGCAGGTGACCGGTGGCGAGCTCGTCAGCCCGGTCGACGCCCAGGCGTTGGGCGAAGGACCGCTGCATCGCGATCGGGAAGTCGCGGTCGCTCGTCGTGCAGACATAGCCGGTGTGCGACGGGACCGCCGCTGTTCCCACCGGATCGCGGTAGTAGCGCTGGGACTCCGGCGTGAACCCGCGGACGATGTCGTCGGCGACCGGGTCGGGCAGTCCAGCTGCCAACGACTTGCGGAGCACCTTCTCCGGTGGTCTGGTGCCCAGCACGCGCATGGCGAGGCTGAGAAAGAGGCGGTTCGGGAAGGGCATGGCCCCCACGAATGAGCCTCCGGGCGGTGGGACGATGGCCGCAACGCCCAGCACGCCGGCGACCCGCTCCGGTTGTTGCTCGAGAATCTTCGTCGCGACGGTCCCGCCGGCCGAGTGCGCAACGACCACGAACCGGCCGCCGGGCACCTCATCGAGTGCCGCCGAGGCATGGTCTGCCAGGGACGCATGCTTCCCAACCGGTCGGGGTGCGACGTGCGTCGGGCGCTCGGTCAGCCGGGCTCGTACGTCATCCCAGATCCAGGGCGGAAGGCCCGCGCCGCTGATGAACAGAACAGGAGTCGGTGCCTCGGTCATGGCGCGAGCGTAGTGAGGCACTCCGACACGATGGACGTCAGTCGGCGCTCGCGACCCGGGCGAGGGCCAGGGCCAGGGCGCCGCGGACCTCGGCCCGGTCGCCGAGCTCTCCGGGTACCACCCGGACCGCCGCGGCGGTGTTCGGCTGGGCGTAGCGGTCGACCGAGGCGCGCAGACCTTCGAGGAGTGAGGGCGCACTGCCGAGTGGGCCACCCACGACGAGCAGCTCCGGGTTGAGGCTGTTGCACAGGTCCGCAAGCGCTCGCCCCATGGTCGTCCCAGCGTCGCGCAAGACTCGGCGTACTCCCGCGTCGCCGTCGGCATCGAGCGCGAGCACCCGCGGGGCGTCGAGCGGTTCGTCGTACGCCGGCTCGAGCAGCGCCAGCAACTGCGGCATCGCCACCTCGGTCTCCAGGCATCCCCGGTTGCCGCAGCGGCAGACCCGGCCGTCCTCGCGGATCTGGACATGCCCGATCTCACCGGCGATGCCGGTTGCCCCGCGGTGCAGGCGTCCACCCAGCACGATTCCGGCACCCAGACCGCTGGCCACCTTCAGGTAGACGAGGTCACTGACCCCGCGGGCCGCGCCGTGGTGCAGCTCGGCGAGGGCCCCGAGGTTGGCATCGTTGTCGACGGTCGCTGGTACGCCGAGCAGGCCCTCAAGCACCGAGGCCGGCACCAGGTCACGCCAGCCGGGGAGGATGCCGGAGGTGATCTTGGCCGAGCGGCGGTCGATCGGGGCGGGCACGCACATGCCGAGACCGTGCAGCTGCTCCAGGCCGCTCCTGTCGAGGAGGGAGGTCACCATCGCCGCTGCACGTCGCAGCGTGCGCTCGCCGTGACCATCCACGTCGAGCGATGCCTCCTCCTCGACCAGCACCTGGCCCGAGCGGTCGGCGATGGCCACCCGCAGGTGCCGGTGACCGATGTCGACACCGGCCACCCCACCCGACGGCGCAGCCAGCGTCACGAGCACTGGTGGGCGCCCACTCCCACCCTTGTACGGCGTTCCCCGGTCGGGCGTCTCCACGAGCTGGCCGGCCTCGATCATGGCGTGCACGAGGTTCGAGACCGTTGTCCGGGACAGCCCGGTGGCTCGACTGAGCTGGGCCCGGCTGGTGGGTCCCTCGGCGGCAAGCACTGCGACGAGCGCGCGGCGGTTCGCCGCTCGCATCCGTTCCAGAGAGCCGGGGTGGCCGTTGGTCGGGGGTGTGGTCACCATCCACGCAGACTAGCCGTTCGTCCCGGCATGGGACTAATAAGAAGTCATGTGTCCATCTTTTTACCTTGACGCGACATAAGGGCCTTTCTAGGTTGGCGCGAACGGCGTCCTCTCCGGCGCCCACCTCGGAGCCGCACCGCGGCACTCCCGGGTCCTCGTGGACGGAGAACGAGACAGCATGAGCACTCACACCCATTCCGCACGGCCACCGCGATCCCGGACCCGGCCCCGAAGCCGGCCCCGAAGCTGGCCCCGAAGCTGGCAGGGTGTCGTGACGCTCGCCGGGCTCGCTCTCGCCCTCACGGCGACAGCACTGGTGCCGGCCCAGACCGCCAGCGCCGACGAACGCCGACCCGGCGTGCTGCCCTATCAGGACACCTCGCTGCCCACGAAGCAGCGGGTTGCTGACCTGGTCGGGCGGATGACTCTCGAGGAGAAGGTCGGCCAGATGACACAGGCCGAGCGCGGCGACGTCGCCGGCGACCCGTCGCTGGTGAGCACCTGGCACCTTGGCAGCGTCCTCTCAGGCGGTGGGTCGGTGCCCACCCCGAACACGCCGGAAGGCTGGGCCGACATGGTCGACGACCTCCAGGACGCGGCGATGGACACCCGGCTCGGCATACCACTGCTGTACGGCGTGGACTCGGTGCACGGGCACGCCAACCTGTTGGGTGCCACCGTCTTTCCGCACAACATCGGTCTAGGTGCCACTCGCGACCCGAAGCTGGTCAAGCGCATCGCCGACGTCACCGCGCAGGAAACCCGCGCGTCCGGCCCGCAGTGGGCGTTCGGGCCCTGCATCTGCGTCGCACGGGACGACCGCTGGGGTCGCACGTACGAGTCGTTCGGCGAGGATCCCCGGCTGGTCAGCAGGATGGCGGTCGCGATCGAGGGACTGCAGGGCGGAAGCGGGAAGCGCATCGACCGCACGCACGTCCTGGCATCGGCCAAGCACTTCGCCGGGGACGGTCTCACCGAGTACGACGACGACGCCGCCCCGGGTGCCTACCCCATCGACCAGGGGGTCGACCAGGTCGACCGCGCCACCTTCGACAAGCTGGCGCTGGCGCCGTTCTGGCCGGCCGTCACCAAGCACAACGTGCGCACCGTGATGCCGTCGTTCTCCAGCGTCGACTGGACGGAGGACGGCCTGGGCAACCCGGTGAAGATGCACGCGAGCAAGGAGCTGATCACCGAGGTGCTCAAGCACTCCATGCGGTTCAAGGGATTCGTGATCTCGGACTGGCTGGCGATCGGCCAGGTGCCGGGCGACTACCCGACCCAGGTGCAGACGTCGGTGAACGCCGGTGTCGACATGTTCATGGAGCCTGCTCGCTACAAGGACTTCGTCAACACGCTCGTGGGCCTGGTGAACACCGGCAAGGTCCGCATGAGCCGTATCAACGACGCCGTCTCGCGCATCCTGACCGCCAAGTTCGACCTCGGCCTCTTCGAACGCCCGTGGACCAACCGCAGCCAGATCGACGACATCGGAAGCAGGGCGCACCGGGCGCTCGCCCGCAAGGCCGTGCAGAAGTCGCAGGTGCTGCTGAAGAACAGCCACGGCACCCTTCCACTTCGTCGCGGCTCGAAGGTATACCTCGCCGGCAGCAACGCCGACAACATCGGTAACCAGGCCGGCGGCTGGACACTGACCTGGCAGGGCGGGTCGACGAATGTGATCCCCGGCCAGACGATTCGGGACGGTGTCGAGCAGCGGGCCGGCAGGGTCACGTTCAGCAAGGACGCATCAGCTCCGGTTCCGGCCGGAGCGGCCGGGATCGTGGTCGTCGGCGAGACGCCGTACGCCGAGGGCTTCGGTGACGTCGGCGGTCCACTCTGGGCCTTCGACCCGGGTGACAACAACGTGCCGCGACCGGAGAAGACCATGCAGCTCTCCGACGCCGACAAGGCGGCGGTGCAGAAGGTGTGCGCCGCAGCGACGTCGTGCACGGTCGTGGTCGTCTCGGGTCGCCCGATGGTGATCGAGCCCGCCCTGCTGGCACAGATCGACGCCCTCGACGCGGCCTGGCTGCCGGGTAGTGAGGGTGGCGGCGTGGCCGACACCCTCTTCGGCAAGGCCCCGTTCACCGGCAAGCTGTCGTTCTCGTGGCCGAGGAGCATGGCCCAGGAGCCGATCAACGTCGGGGACCCGGGCTACGACCCGCTGTACCGATACGGCTGGGGGCTGAGCACCCACTGAGCCGTGCCCGTTGACCAGGGCAGCGGGCTGCACGCCGGGTCGGTGTTCGATTGCGGCCGTGCCCGTTACGTGCTCAACTCCTGGAGTGACCACAGCTCGCCGACCGGGCTCACCAGGTCGACCCAGCAGACCGAGGAACTCGGTGAAGACGAGCCCGCCCCAGTTGAGGCCCCGGCAACAGCGGTGAGCGGGTCAGCCGACGACGTGCTGGACCCCAGCCGTCTCGCGGAGCTTCGTCAGATGGGCCTGGGAACAGGCTCGATGCTGTCGCTGCTGGTCGAGTCGTTCCTCACCAGGGCGCCGGCGCTCCTCGCCACGATTGGTGGAGCCGTCGCCGACTCCGACGGTCCTGCCGCGGACCGCGCCGCCCACGAATTGCGCGGGGCAGCCGGCAACCTCGGGGCGCGCGGCGTGGTGGCCCTGTGTGACGAACTCGGGGAGCTGAGCAGGACCGGTCGCCTCGACACAGGTGATGCGCTCCTCCGCCGCCTCACGATCGAGATGGAGCGCGTCGCCGTCTCCTTGCGCGCCGAGATGCGGCCCGCGCGCTGACCACGATCCTGCGTTCAGTCACAGGCGATGATGTCGGTCGACCACCTAGTGGCCACTAGTCTCACCCTCATGTCGGTGGACAACTGCGTCGGCTGCTGAGCGGGACGGTCCAGATGCGTCGCATGCTCGCGCCGTACCTGCTGGCTGCGCTGTTGGCTGCGGCCTGCGGTGCGCAGCCGGCTGCCAATGAGCGGCCGTCCTCAACGAGGTCCGCGACCGCGCCCGCCCCCGACGAACGAACCTCGGCCCCTGAGCCACCGGTGTCCTCGCCGAGGCCTGCGGCAACGTCGACGCCCACGCCCCGGGCACGCCTGGCCCGCGGTGTCGACGCCTCGCACCACCAAGGAGCGATCGACTGGGAGCGGGTACGCCGCGACGGGATCTCGTTCGCCTACGTGAAGGCCACAGAGGGCAGCTCCTTCACCGATCCGCGGTTCGTCGAGCACGCACGTTCGGCACGACGGGCCGGTCTGCGTGTCGGCGGCTACCACTACTTCACTCTCTGCTCCGCTGGTGCGCCTCAGGCCGAGCACTTCGCCGAGGTTCTCGAAGTCGCCGATGCTGGCTCCCTCCCTCCGGCGATCGACCTCGAGCTGCTCGGCAACTGCTCCGACCCACCACCTCGCGAGGACCTCCTCCGCGAGGTCCGCGCGTTCATCGACGTCGTCGAGCAGCGCACTGACCAGCGGATCGTGGTCTACGCCTACCCCGAGTTCGAGTCCCGCTACCAGATCGCGACCGTCCTCGAGCGCCGCCAGTGGGTACGCCGAATCGGGAGCATCCCTCCCACCCGCGAGTGGTGGATCTGGCAACGCGACGACCGCGCAAGCATCGACGGGATCTCCCTACCGGCAGACCTGAATGTGATGGCCCCCTGACCGAGTCGCGCGGGGTCATCGAGTACGTTGCGGCATGCGTCCAGACCCGATGGCTCGTCCTGAGTCGACTGCGAACAACGCGGAGTCCTTCGTCGACTCACCCGAATCTCGAACAGCGCTGTATCGCAGGTCCCTGACTGTCGTCTTGATCTCACAGATCTTCGGTGGAGCGGGACTCGCTGCGGGTATCACCGTCGGTGCCCTCCTCGCGCAGGACATGTTCGGCACAGAAGGTCTCGCCGGGCTCCCGATCCTCCTGTTCACGCTCGGATCGGCGCTGGCCGCCTACCTGGTCGGTCGACACTCGCAGCGAGCAGGGCGACGGCTTGGGCTCGCGGCCGGGTTCCTCGGAGGAGCACTCGGCGCAGCTGGCGTCGTGGTCGCGGCGGTCACGGACAGCGTCGTACTGCTGTTCGTCTCGTTGTTCGTCTACGGAGCGGGGACGGCGACCAACCTGCAGGCCAGGTACGCCGGCACCGACCTCGCGCCAGTCCACCAGCGAGGAACCGCGGTGAGCATCGCGATGGTGTCGACGACCCTCGGAGCCGTTGCCGGCCCGAACCTGGTCGAGCCGATGGGAACGATGGCCACTTCGCTCGGCATCCCGCCGCTGGCCGGGCCGTTCCTCCTCGCCAGTGCCGCGTACGCACTGGCCGGCGCCATCCTGTTCGTGTTCCTCCGGCCCGATCCCCTTCTCGTGGCGGCTGCGCTCGCACGCCGGGTCGCGAGCGATGCCTCGCCGGAATCGAACGCCGACGCCGGCCCAACCAGCAAGGCGAGCACGAACCACGGGGTGCTGCTCGGCGCAGCCGTGATGGTCCTCACCACGATCGCGATGGTCGCCATCATGACCATGACGCCTGTCCACATGCGGCACCACGGCCATTCTCTCGGAGAGGTCGGCTTCGTGATCGGCGTACACGTCGGGGCGATGTTCCTCCCGTCCCTGGTCACCGGCCGCCTCGTCGACGTGCTCGGTCGCTCCACCATGACGCTCATCGCTGGGGCGACCCTGCTTGCCGCTGGTGTGGTCGCGGCCTTCGCGCCAGCGGACTCCCTCGGGTGGCTCACCTTCTCGCTCGCTCTCCTGGGGCTGGGCTGGAACGTCGGGCTGATCAGCGGTACGGCGGTGATCGTGGACGCCACCCCGGTCAGCACCCGCGCCAGGACGCAGGGCTCGGTCGATGTCCTGATCGCTTTCGCCGGGGCCTCGGGTGGCGTTCTGTCGGGCTTCATCGTGGCCGGGTCGAGCTTCGCGGTCCTCTCACTCGCCAGCGGGTTCCTCGCTCTGCTGCTCCTACCGGCCGTTGCCTGGACCCATCGCGCCGAAGCAGCGCGCACCGACCTGCCCGCACCACTCCCCCCGCCGGGAGCCGTGGGCTGAGCCAGTCAGTGGCGCCAACCCGGGCAGGGGACGCGGTTGACCTCAACCCAAGTTCACCTCCTACGGTCAGGGGATGAACCACTTGTGGACAACGCGATGCTGAGCCCGGACACCCTTCCCCGGCAGGGCTTCGGCTCCATGCGGCTGCGCGAGAAGCCCGTGGAGGACTCCGACCGGGACCCGGTCGCGGTGATCAACCATGCTCTGGACGCCGGTGTCACGGTGGTGGACACGGCTGACCTCTACCGGAACGAGGCCCTGGTCGGGCGAGCGATCTCGAGCCGACGCGACGAGGTGACCCTGTGCAGCAAGTTCGGCGTGGTCTGGGGTGACGGCGACGACTGGAGCGTTCGGGCGGACCCGGCCTATGTCCGCCAGGCGTGCGAGGCGAGCCTGCGCCGCCTGGGTGCGGACGTGATCGACCTGTACTACCTCCACCACCGCAGCGACAAGACGCCCATCGAGGAGACGGTGACGGCGATGGCCGAACTCATCGAGCAGGGCAAGGTCCGCGCGCTGGGCCTGTCCAACGTCACCGCGGAAGACGTACGCCGGGCCAGCGCGGTGCACCCGATCACCGCCGTGCAGGAGTCGTGGTCACTCGTGAACCGGGAGTTCGAGGAGATGGTGCCAACCGTTCGTGAGCTGGGCGTCATCGCCGTCGCGCACTCGCCCACTGGCCATGGTTTGCTGCACTCTCCGGAGAGCGTGGCCTCCAAGAGTGGGGCGCCCGCCGCGCTGGAGGCGACCCTCGCCGACCTCGCCGCCTCGCACGGGGTCACACCTGGTCAGGTCGCACTCGCCTGGGTGCATCATCAGTCCCGGCGCTGGGACCTGACGGTGCTGCCGCTGCCGGGGACCACGCGTATCACTCACCTCGACGCCAACATCGCTGCCGCCGAGCTCGCGCTCTCCGCGGACGACCTCGAACGCCTCGACACCGCAAGCACGTCGACGCCGCGGTGACGACGAGCGGCGTACGTCGGGGCCGCAGTGTGACGACGAGATGATGATGTGGACTTTGGGTCACCTGGTGACTCAAGGTCCACACTCAACAGACGGGGAGACGACCAGACTCGAGCACGCCTCGCGTGATCTCACGGGTGTGTCGGACAATCGAGAGGCGATGCACCTTCAGAGCGGATTTGAAGCGGCCATTCCCAGTTCTCTGCTGACGTCCAACGCCGGTCAGTGGGCCATGTCCACGAAGCGCGAGTAGTGCCCCTGGAAGCTGACCGTGACGTCACGGGTCGGGCCGTTGCGGTGCTTGGCGACGATGATGTCGGCCTCGCCGGCGCGGGGAGACTCCCTCTCGTAGATGTCCTCGCGGTGCAGGAGCATCACGATGTCGGCATCCTGCTCGATGGAGCCGGACTCGCGCAGGTCGCTCATCATCGGCCGCTTGTCCGAGCGCTGCTCGGGACCACGGTTGAGCTGGGAGAGCGCGACGATCGGGACGTCGAGCTCCTTGGCCAGCAGCTTGATCTGCCGGGAGAACTCCGAGACCTCGACCTGCCGCGACTCGACCTTCTTGCCGCTCGTCATCAGCTGTAGGTAGTCGATCACGATCAGCTTCAGGTCGTGGCGCTGCTTGAGCCGGCGAGCCTTGGCGCGGATCTCCATCATCGTCATGTTGGGGCTGTCGTCGATGAACATGGGCGCCCCGGAGACCTGGCCCATCTTGGGACCGAGCTTGTTCCAGTCCTCGTCGGTCATCGGGCCCTTGCGGATGTTGTTCAGCGGGATCTTCGCCTCCGCCGACAGCAGCCGCATGGTGATCTCGCTCTTGGACATCTCCAGACTGAAGATCACGCTGGTCAGGTTGTTGTGGATCGACGCCGAACGACAGAAGTCCAGGGCCAGCGTCGACTTCCCGACTGCTGGCCGCGCGGCAACGATGATCATCTGGCCGCCCGAGAAGCCATTGACCAGTTCGTCGAGGTCGGCGAAGCCGGTCGGCACACCACCTGTGGTGCCGTCGTTGCTGGAGATCGCCTCGATCTCGTCGAGAGTGGCCTCCATGATCGAGGACAGTGGCGCGTAGTCCTCCTGCTGTCGCTTCTCCCCGATCGCGTAGATCTCCTGCTGGGCCACGTCGACGGTCTGGTCGACGTCGCCCTCGCCGGCGTACCCCAGCTGCGCGATCTTCGTGCCGGCGTCGACCAGCCGGCGCAGGATGGCCTTCTCGCGCACGATGGTGGCGTAGTAGCCGGCGTTGGCGGCGATCGGGACGCTGGCCGAGAGCGTGTGGAGGTATGGCGCACCGCCGACCTTCTGCAGCTCCCCGCGACGGTGGAGCTCAGCCGAAACGGTGACCGGGTCGGCGGGCTCGCCACGTCCGTAGAGATCGACGATCGCGTCGTAGATGGTCTCGTGCGCCGGACGGTAGAAGTCACCGCCGCCGATCTGCTCGTTGACGTCGGCGATGGCGTCCTTGGAGATGAGCATCGAGCCGAGGACGCTCTGCTCGGCATCGGAGTCCTGCGGTGGCATCCGGCCGGACCAGTGTTCCTGGTTGCCGGCCGGGTCATCCGCGAAACTGCCCGGGTATCCGCTCGAGAACGCCTCACCGGCCCAGGACTCACTCGTCGCGACCCCGGCCGACCCGCTGCCGGGACCCTGGGTGGAGTCACCGCTCGACTCGGTCATACTCATCGCGCGGCCCTCCAATCGCTCCCGTAATACGAAAATAGGGGTGCGCACCGACAACCGTCTGGGCACGCCGGTAACAGCCCGAATGGTGTGCCCGGGTCGCCGTACCGCTACCGTTCGACAGACCCGGACGCCGCACAGTAGGCCTCCTGAGCGGCGATCACCACCGCGTCATCCACAGGCACCTGTGGATAACCCTGTTGATCGTGTGGAACACGCCGCCGGTGGTGTGCAGTGCCTGGTGGCCCCGCTGTGGACGGCGAAATAGTTTGCCGGCGAATACCGCGTCTGACCTGCGAAAACGCGTGATCACAGCCTGTGGACGGAAGATTTCTTGTTCACTGGTGTTCACCAGTTCGCCATCTGGGACAGCCCAGTGAGTTTGTCGACAAAGCCCTTCTCACTCGGGGATACCCACAGAAACTCCGGGTTTTGCACAGGTTCTGGCAGCGCCACTGCCTCGGTGCGAGGTTTGTCCTGCCGCGAGCGTCGTCTAGGACACTAGGGCGGGTGAGGCAGGTACGCGGAATTCGCGCGGGCCTCGTCCGAGCCGCGCGGCTTCGGCTGGCTTGACCGTGAAGGACGTCTGGAGCCCGATCGGCCGCCGGCACTGTGGATCACGAGTCGGATGACGCACTGCTTCGCCCTCGGGACCATCGCCGGCCTGCCGGGGTGCGAGGCGTTGGCCGACCACGGGCTCGCGGCCCTGCGCGGGCCGATGCACGACCCCGTCGCCGGAGGATGGTTCACCTCGCTCGACGCGCCGTCCGGCGAGACGAAGTCCGCCTACGCCCACGCGTTCGTGGTCCTCGCCGCTTCCAGCTGCGTCGTGGCCGGGCGCCCGGGAGCCGATGGGCTCCTCGACGAGGCGTTGACCGTGTTCACGGACCGGTTCTGGGACGACGACGCGGGCATGATCCTCGATGAGTGGGACCGCGACTTCACCACCCTCGACCCCTATCGCGGCCTCAACGCCAACATGCACGCCGTCGAGGCGCTCGCCGCCGCGGCCGACGCCCTCGGGGACGGACGGCTGCGCGACATGGCGCTGCGGATCGTCACCCAGGCGGTCCACCACCTCGCGCCGGCCCACCACGGGCGGATCCCCGAGCACCTGGACCTCGAGTGGCGCCCGCTGCTCGACTACAACCGCTGTGTCCCCGCGACCCGTTCCCGGCCCTTCGGATCGACGATCGGCCACTCGTTCGAGTGGGCGCGGCTGACCGTCCAGCTGCGGGCCAGCCTCGGTGCCGCCGCGCCGGACTGGGTGGTGCCAGACGCCGTCGCCCTGTTCTCCACGGCGCTGGCCGACGGGTGGGCCCTCGACGGTGCCGACGGCTTCGTCTACACCGTCGACTGGGACGGCCGGCCCGTCGTCCGGGAGCGGATGCACTGGGTCGCGGCCGAGGCCATCGCCGCCGCGGCCGCCCTCCACGAGGCGACCGGGGACGACGCCTACTACGCTTGATATGCGACGTGGTGGTGGTGGGACCACGTCGTCGCGGACATCCGTGATACGGAGGGTGGGTCGTGGTGGCACGAGCTCTCGCCGACCTACCAGCCCAGCGCAACGACAGGGCCGGGCAAGCCAGACGTCTACCACGCCCTGCAGGCCACCCTCATCCCCTTCGCGCCACTGGCAGGGTCCGTGGCGGCCGGGATGCTGCGGGACTGAGACCTGGCCCTGCCGCCCCAGTTCGCGCCGACTCGGCAGCAGGTTTGCGCCGACTCGGCAGGGAGGGGCTTGAAGCGCTTGACGAAGCAGCCGTCGAGGTCTTCGCCGGCCACGCAGAGCACGACCGGGTCGTCGACGCGAGCGGCACCGTCGATGAGGTCGAGCGGCGCGTGCAAGTCCTCGGCGGCGATCCGCAGCGTCTCGTGGTGGGGCGCTTTGTCACCGAGCGCTAGTCGTGCTCCGCGCCGCCGAGTCGTACGACCCCAGGCACCAACAGGCACAGCACTGTCGAGGCAAGCACGAGTCCGGCTCCCGCGCTGAGGGTTGGGACGACGCCGAAGGTGGCGGCAAGCGGTCCGGCGAGCAGAAGCCCCACGGGCAACATGGCATACGCCGCCAGCTGATCGAGGGCGAAGACCTTGCCGAGAAGGTCACCCGAGAAGGTCCGCTGGATAGCGGAGATCCAATGGACGAAGAAGACCTCGATCGAAAAGCCGCCGAGCGCGAAGGCGACGACGACCAGCCATGGTTCGGGAGCGAACGCGACGCCGAGCGGCACCAGCGTGAACAGGAGCAGGCTGCCGACGCCGACCAGGCCCGGCCGCCTCGTCTGCCATCGACTCGTCAACCACGCCCCCGGCAACGCGCCGGCTGCCATGGCGGCGAGCGCCGCGGCGTACGGACCGGAGCTGCCGAACCGTTCTTCGGAGACGACCGGCAACGTGGCCAACGCCAGTGCGGAGCCGGCCAACAGGTGCACACACGTCATGCCCATCACGGCCACCGCCCAGGGTCGCGCGCCGATCGTGCCGAGCGCCTCCCGGTAGGCCCCGACGGCGGTCGTCGCGGTCGAGGAACGCTGGCGGCGGTCGTCGATTCCTCCGACCAGCGCACCAGCGAAGGTCAACAGCGCGGCGCACGCGATCAGGGTTCCGGGGGCACCCAGCCACGTGACCAGCAGCACCCCCACCAGCGCACCAACCACCGCGGCACCGCGTTGGGTCATGGCCACGTGCGCGTTCGCCTTCTGCCACAACATCCCCGGCAAGAGGCTCGGCACCAGCGCCCGGAAGGCCGGTCGCGAGATTGCCTCGCCGGCGCCCAGGACTGCGGTCACGAGCGCCAACGACCACAGCGGCAACACCGGAAGCGTCAGGGCAGCAGCAAGGAGTACGACCGACCGCATCCAGTCGGCAGCACGAAGCAACCGGGTGCGCGAGAACCGGTCGGCGAGATGGCCGCCGATGAGCAGGCAGACGACCAGCGCGAACGCGCGCCCGCCGAGCACGAGCCCGACGTCGGTGATCGCTCCACCCCTGGAGACGGCGTAGACACTCAGCGCGACCGGGATCAGCTGATCGGTGATCGCCCCGGCCGCCTGTCCACCCCAGACGCGGACGAACGCCGGGTGCTGGAGCAAACGCTCGCGACGAGTCACGACGGCGGCGGTCATGCGACCAGCACCTCGACGGGTTGGCTCGGGGCATTGGCGTAGGCACGTCCACGCACGGCGGCCAGCACGTCGCTCAGGTCTGCTTCCCCGAGGGCGTCGCGGACCGCGGCCAGGAGACCGGAACGGAGCTCTTCCTGGGCGGCGACGTCTCCGGCGACCGCGTCCAGATCCACGTGCTGACGCAGCCATGGCATGTCCGACACGCTCAGCAGCTCGAGCAGGACGTCATGCTTTCTCGGCACCGGTACGGCGATCGTGAGGTGGATGGACTCCTCGTCGATCGTCGACGGACTGTGGAAGGTGCCCCGCGGGAGGTAGAGCACATCCCCGTCGCGGAGGACGACCGGATCCAGCGGTGTCGAGGATCGGATCGCGTCCGCGCGCCCCTGCGAGGTGAGGGAGAAGAACGCATCCTCCTCACGTGGCAACGCACGGGCCGGTTGCGCCAACTCCCAACGCTTGCTCCCGCGGACCTGCAACACGAACACGTCCTGGACGTCGTAGTGCATGCTCACCCCCTGCTGGCCCGGGGGTGTGATGAACGCATTGACCTGCACGGGCTGCCCGACCTCTGCCGAGAGCTGCTGCGCCAGGTCACGGACGGGACCGTGGGTGTGGTGCAGGGACCGGATCAGGAGGGTGAACCCGTCGTCGATGGCGGCCCGGATCCCGCGCGTCGGCGGCAACGCGTCGTCCTCCGGATCGCCGTGTCGTCGTACGGCGGACAGGGGTCGCTCCTTGCCGGCCCGCACCAGCCGCAGCAGGGCGGGGTTCATCGTCGCCACGAGTGCTGAGAGGTCCTCGAGGACCAGGAGCTCGCCGAACCTTCCCGCCGCCCCGCGGAAGACCTGTCGGTGCCGTCCGAAGACGTCCCGGAGGAACACGTCGGGCTCGCCGACCAACGCTGCCAGGTTCAACGGATCTTCCTTCCGGAGCTGACGATCCCCCGCGCCACCAACGGCGCGAGCGATGGTGGGTTGGCCGTCAGTTCGCCCACCTCGACGAAGGATCCGGACGCGAGGCGTTCCAAGGCGTCCCTCCGCGAGACAGGAAATCCGACGCGTACGCCGGCGAAGGTCGCCAGCAGCTTCCCGGATGCACCCTCCTCGAGGTGGACGCCGTCCGGGCACCACACGTCGTGGAGGCGACCGGTGTGCAGGGCTTCAAGGTCGGCAAGGACTCGACCGATTCCGGGTCGAGCCGAGGAGCGTGCGCTCCCGCTGGCACCGACCGGATGGTCCAGGTCCTCAGCCAGCGCCGAGCACCAGTCGTGGACCCGGGCGTCGAGCAGGTCCAGCGCGTCGATGACGACCGTCGCACCCTGAGCGAAGTAGTCCATCACCGCGTCCGGGTTGATGCAGTCCACCAGCGTGGTGTGCCCCACGTGACGCTCTTCGGTGTACGACGACTCGGCCACCGCTCGACCGGCGAGCACCATCCGGATGTGCGGCGGCCCCAACAGCGGCTGGGTCAGCAGTCGAACGGCGTCGGCCATGGAGAACACGGCCGACGGAGCAGCCGGCGGGTCCAGCCGAACAGGGGAGACCGTCCATGCATCGGCATGGAACCTCGACGGGTCTGGGACGAGCGCCGCCAGGCCGATGGTCGAGGTCGAGGTCGCGGTCGCGGTCGGCGGAGGATCCAGGACAGTGGTCATCAGGTCGGCTCCGGGTGAGCGAGCCCAGCGGGCAGACCGGTCTCGGAGGGGGCGCGGACTCCGACCCCGAACAGGTAGACGGCGAACTCCTCGTCCGAGTCGACGCCGAGCAGCTGCTCGACCGCGGAGTCTCGGAAGGCGACGGTCTGGAAGGGACCCAGGCCCAGGGCCGTGGCGGTGAGGGCGAAGGTCTGCCCGTAGTGCCCGGCGTCGTACATCCAGAGGCGATAGGCGCGCGGGTGGCGGTACTTCCAGGCGATCCGGTTGGCCACCGCGGTGGTGAAGATGGTGACCGCACCGTCGAGGGAGGCGTCCTGGTCGTGCACCAGATCGGCCAGTCGGGCCCGACCGACCGAGGCGTCGAGAAGCTCGAGGCAGTGCCGGTTGGCCGCGTAGTGGTAGAGGCCGCTCGGGACGCCCTCCACCTCGTGCACGACGACGTAGGCCTCCACCTCGTGACGGCCACCGGCCGACGCACTGCTCCGGCCCTGCTGGGCTCCGAAGGCGCCGCCGCCGAGGAACCGCAGCGGCGCGAAGGTGTAGAACATCAGGGTGCTGAACTCGTCCAGGGAGAGCGGCTCGCCGGTGAAGACCCGATGGGTTCGACGAGCCGCCAACACCTCGTCGAAAGGACGGTCGAGTCGCATCGGCAGCCGCGGAAGCATCAGCACCGGGGCATCTGGATAGGTCTTGAAGGCCGCCGGCTCCTCGGACGAGGCCAGGATCTCGTCGGCGACATCGGCTCGACGCTGGCCGCTGACGAGATAGTTCGCGTCGCGGCACTCCGTGTGGAACCTCCTGGCCACCGACCCCCACCGCTCCCAGAGCGGAGGGACGCCTTCATCGGCCGGGACCAGGACGGCGAGCTCGACCAGTCGGGCGATCGCGGTGGCGCAGGCGTCGGGGTCGTCGATCAGGTCGGCCCTGGCCAGGTCCGCCTCCTCGGCGGGGTGTTCGGCGGCTTCGAGCAGCGCCCGCAGGGGCGGCGTGAGGCGCAGCCACGCATGCGTGCCAGGAAGGCCGAGCAGCTCGCCGTCGTCAGCCCATCGACTGACCAGGTCGGGTGCGCGCATCAGCTTCACGACCTACACTCCTTCCGGTAGATGCTTCGAGAGCGCGCCGGGGCCGAATTCCGATCGGCCCCGGCGCGATCCGTTTGGTGCTCCAGGATCAGAGCGTCGGGTGGTGCAGCAGCTCGGCGTCGATGTCGATGATGTCGATGTCCATGGTTTTCCTCCTCTCCGTTCTTGGTGGTCAACAGGGACTGCTCTAGGCAGCGCCCCGCAGGTGATGGGTCAGGAAGTCGGTGGCCACGTCGCCCGCGCGGAACGCAGGGTGGGCCAGCACCTCCAGATGGAAGTCACGTGTGGTCGCCAGGCGAGCCCCCGTGACACGTAGTTCGCTCAGCGCACGAAGCGCCCTGTCGATGGCGGTGTCACGGTCGGGAGCCCAGACGATCAGCTTCCCGATCAGCGAGTCGTAGTGCGCGCTGACCTTGTCTCCGCTCGACATGTGGCTGTCGATGCGCACCCCCGGTCCGCCCGGCCACCAGAGCCGGTCGACCGTGCCGGGTGTCGGCGCGAAGTCCCGGTCGGGATCCTCGGCGTTGATCCGGCACTCGATGGCATGCCCTCGAAGCTGGACGTCGGACTGGCTGACCGACAGGGCTTCGCCGGCGGCGATGCGCAGCTGTTCGTGGACCAGGTCGATGCCGGTCACCAGCTCGGTGACGGGGTGCTCGACCTGGATGCGGGCGTTCATCTCCATGAACCAGAACCCGCCCTCGGGGTCGAGCAGGAACTCGACCGTCCCGGCGCCGCGATAGCCGACGGCGCGTGCGCCCTGTACGGCGGCAGCGCCCAGTCGCTCGCGGAGCTCGGCGTCGACCTGCGACGAAGGTGCTTCCTCGATCAGCTTCTGGTGACGGCGTTGGACAGAGCAGTCGCGTTCGCCGAGGTGGATGACGTTGCCGTGGTTGTCGGCCAGCACCTGGATCTCGATGTGCCGAGCGCGGGCGAGGTATCGCTCGACGTACACCCTGGAGTCACGGAAGACGGCGAGGGCGCTGGTGCGTGTGGAGGTGTAGGCCAGATCGAAGTCATCGGGGCGGTGCACCACGGTGATGCCCCGGCCACCTCCACCAGCGGCGGCCTTGATGATCACCGGGTAGCCGATGCCCGCGGCCGCTTCGCGCGCCACGTCCAGCGAATCGACCGACTCGACGGTGCCCGGGAGCAACGGAAGGCCGGCTTCGGTCATCAATCGGCGTGCGACGGCCTTGTTGCCCATGTCGGCCATCACCTCCGGCGGTGGGCCGACGAAGGTGATTCCCTCGTTCTGGCAGATCCGGGCGAAGTACGGGTCCTCGGAGAGGAATCCATAGCCGGGATGGATGGCGTCGGCCCCGGTCATGATCGCCGCCTGCACGATGTTGGGCACGTGCAGGTAGCTCTGAGCCGCAAGCCCGGGCCCGACCAAGATCGCCTCGTCGGCGAGCTGGACGTGTCGGCTGTCAACGTCGTCGCGCGAGTGAACGGCGACCGAGCGGAGCCCCAGCTCGCGGCAGGCGCGGATGATCCGGACGGCGATCTCGCCACGATTGGCGATCAGCACCTTCTCGATCGGGCGGGCGCTCATCACGCCTCCACCCGGAAGAGGACCTGGTCGAACTCGACGGCCTCACCGTTGCTGACCGCGATCTCGATGATCGTGCCGGCGATCTCGCTGCGCACCTCGTTGAGAAGCTTCATCGCCTCGACGATGCCGACCACCTGGCCGACCTCGATCCGGTCGCCCATCTCGACGTACACCGGTGCATCGGGTGACTTGGCGGTGTAGAAGGTGCCGACGAGTGGGGCCGTGATGGCCACCCCGTCCTCGACCTGCGGCTCGGGCGCGGCGGGGATCACCGAGGGAGCGGCAGCAGGGGCGGCAGCAGGGGTGGGGCCAGGGGCTTGGGCCGGCGCTGGTGCTGCGGTGCTCGGGGCCGCCCACTCCATGGCGATCTCGATGCCGTTGGTCGTCACGGCGAGCCGGGTCAGGCCGCCCGGGAGCTGGCCGGCCAGCTCACGTGCCTGGGCTGCCACGGCACTCAGATCGGCCGGGGTCGCCTCAGCGGGAGGGGGCTGCTCGGACATCAGGAACTCACTCTCGGGTCGGTGAACCGGGTGAAGCGGAGACGGCGTTGCTCGACGAGGGTGTCGGCGTCGAGGCCGCCCAGGGCCAGCAACGTGCGGGTGACGGCTTCGGCGACCGCCGCCGAAAGGGCAGACGGATCGGTGTGTGCGCCACCTTCCGGCTCGGGCAAGATCTCCTCGACGATGCCGAGCTCGAGCAGGTCGTGGGATCGCAGGTGCAGTGCTTGCGCCGTTTGACGGGCGTGCTCCGCGCTGCCGAACAGGATCGTCGAGCAACCCTCCGGACTGATCACCGAGTAGTAGGCGTTCTCGGCGATCAGGACCCGGTCAGCGGCGCCCAGGGCAAGGGCTCCGCCGGAGCCACCCTCTCCGGTCACCACGGCCACGACCGGGACGCGCAGGCGGATCGAGGTCATGATGCACTCCGCGATCGCAGTGCCCTGACCGCGCTCTTCCGCGTCGATGCCGGGGTAGGCGCCGGGGGTGTCGATGAACGTGACGACCGGCAGTCCGAGGCGCTCGGCGAGCTTCATCAACCTGATCGCCTTGCGGTAGCCCTCGGGACGTGGCATGCCGAAATTGTTCTTCACCAGGCCGGCGGTGTCGTGTGCCTTCTGGTGCCCCAGGAAGACCACTCCTTGGTCGCCGATCCGCCCGATACCGCCCAGCAGGGCGGGATCCTCACCGAAGCAACGATCCCCAGCCAGCACGACGATCTCGTCGAAGAGGTGCGCGACATGATCGTTGACCGTCGGCCGATCGATCTCGCGCGCCAGTCGAACGATCTCGACCGGTTCGCGCAGCACGCCGAGCGGGACGTCCGGACGCTCGGGTACGGCGGCCGGGCCGTGATCGCGACGCAGGCAGCGCAGCACCTGGCCGAGTCGGTGATGGAGCTCGTCGCGCGGCACGACCAGGTCGACCATGCCGTTCTCGAGCAGGAACTCGGCGGTCTGGAAGCCCGGCGGAAGCTCCTGCCGGATCGTGTTGCGGATGACGTTGGGTCCGGCGAAGCCGATCATCGCACCAGGTTCGGCCATGATCACGTCGCCGAGCATGGCGAATGATGCGGTGACGCCGCCGTACGTCGGATTCACGTTCAGGTTCACCGTCGGTATCCCGGCCTCGCGCAACCGTCCGACGGCCTGGGCGGTGGTCGCCAGCTGCATCAGCGAGAGGCAGCCCTCCTGCATACGGGCGCCACCGGAGGCAGCGACCATCACGAGCGGATGCCCGGTGGCCAGGGACTGCTCGGCGGCTGCCTCGAAGAGGGCGCCGACGGCGGTGCCCATGCTGCCGCCCATGAACCCGAAGTCCAGCGCAGCCAGGGTGATCGGCAGACCGGCGACGGTCGCTGTTCCGACCACGATGGCGTCGTCCTGACCGGTCCGTCGGCGCGCCCTCGCATGCCGGTCCGTGTAGGCCTCGGTGTCGACGAAGCCCAACGGGTCCCTGGGCGCCACCGTGACGTGGAGCGGAGTGAACGAGTCCGCGTCGACCAGGCCGGCGAAGCGCGTTGCCACGTCGATCCGGCCGTGGTGCCCGCAGGTCGGGCAGACGCCGGCGTTGTCCTCGAGCCGGAGGTTGTAGATCGCGCTCTGGCACGCACGGCAGGTGCTCCAGCGGACCTCGCCCTCGACGGTGGGCCAGACCGTGGCGGTCATGACGCGTCCCCGACGGGGATCGGCTCGGGCGCAACCTTCGGCGGGGGCGCCAGGATGGGGGACAGTTCCTTCGGGAGGGTCAGCAGGCCGACCGCTGCGATCAAGGCCAGCGTCGCCGCGAGCACCACATAGGCAAGTCCGCCGCCCGATCCGAAGGAGTCGTGAAAGGCATCGGCCAGCACCGAGGAGAATTCGGGGGTGTCTGGTCCTCCGCCGGAGACGCCCCGGCGTACGGCGTCGACGATGGAGCCGACGGCCTGCTCGGGAAGTCCGTGCGCTTCGAGGTTTTCGCGCAGGCGTCCGAAGCTGCTCAGCAACATGATCGAGCCGAGGAGGGAGGTGCCGAGCACCGCCCCGATCTGGCGTACGGCGGAGACCACGATCGTGGCTTGGCCGAGGTGTTCGAGGTCGACCGAGGACAGCGCGGCCGACGTAGAGGGCGCGACGGCGCACGCACTGCCTGCGCCCACGGCCCCGAGCATGATCGCCAGCTGCCAGGCGGGCCGATCCGGCCCGAGCACACCGAGTCCTGCCGCACCGGCCGCGGCCGCGGTGAGCCCGACGACGATGGTGCGCCGCGGACCGTACGCCGCGACGATCCGGGCGGAGAGGTAGGAGACGATGGCGAAGGGGACCACCTGCAGGAGGAGTCGTACGCCGGTCTCAGTCGGCGTCATCGCCAGGCCTCGCTGAGCGAACTGTGACTGGAGCATGATCGAACCGACGAACCCGAAGAGTCCGGCGAAACCAGCCAGGAGCGACGCCGAGTAGGCCTGGTTGCCGAACAGTCGGACGTCGATGATCGGCTGGGTGACCCGTCGTTCGACGATCACCAGGGCGATGGCGGTGACCAGGGCGCCGCCCAGCAGGGCGAGAGATTCGACGTGGCTGAAGCCCTGCGCTCCGCCTCGGAGCAGGCCGACGACCAGCAGGGCGACCGTCAGTGCGGACAGCACCTGACCGGACAGATCGATCGAGCGCGGGAACCTGTCGGTCTCGTGAATGGCGAAGGCCGCAAGACCGATGAGCAGCATCGAGATCGAGACCGCTCCGAAGGGGATCCGCCACGTGGTGTGGTCGACGAGGAACCCGCAGGCGACCGGTCCGGAAGCGAGGCCGACCCCGGTCGAGGCGACCCAGATCGAGATCGCCGTGTTGCGTTCGCGGGCATCGGGAAAGCGCGTGGTGACCAGGCTCAGGGAGGTCGCCATGACGGCGGCAGCACCCAGACCGGAGACGGCCTGTCCTGCGATGGCGACTCCGATGGTGGAGGAGACGGCCACCGCGCCGGCTCCGACACTGATGCAGAAGCAACCGCTCAGGAAGATCCGTCGACGCCCGTAGCGTTCGGCCAGGGCTCCGGCGAGGACCACGAACATCGCCACGACGAGCGTGTAGGTGCTGGGTACCCAGGTCATGGTCGGGATGGCTTCACCGAAGTCCTCCTGCATGCCCCGCAACATCACCAGACAGCCGGTGATGCCGAAGAAGCTGCAGAAGACCGCCAGGCAGCAGATCAGGAGAGTACGGCGGGAGTTGCTCATCAGAGGACCTCGGCTTTCTGCGCGGCCTTCTTCGGAGCCTCATTCGGGCCGTCCGCAGGCTGGTGGTCGAAGAGACGACCGGGACGCATCTCGGTCACGCGGCCGAGCCCGAAGGGCGGCATGTTGCGGTAGACGACGTGGGTCCGGTCGGGCGACATCACATAGGCCTCGTGCCAGACGCCGACCGACGGGTCGGAGCCGACGCGCCGGTTGAAGGCTCGCCAGCCCGGCACGTGGTTCAGCTCCGAGGACCTGGCATACGCGAGTAGCTCGTCCATGCTGTTCCAGTACTGGACCATGATCACGGTCCGGGCGAACCAGACGTGCATGCCCATGAAACCCAGGTCGTCGGCCTGACGGTGTACTTCCTTGAGCATGGGGAATGCGGAGGCAAAGGTCGGCAACCACTGGTCGGGGCGCCACCACCGGTTGACGCGCATGCCGATCAGGAAGAGCACGGCACCGTCAGGCGGCGTGGCCGAGTGTGGACCGGGAAGGGGGGCGCGAGCCATGACTGTTCCTTTCGCGACTGATCAGAAGGGGTAGGTGCGGGGGGCGGAGCTGGTGATGGTCTGCCACCGCGTGAAGCTCTCGATGCCGGCGCTGCCGCCAAAGCCGTGACCGTTGCCAGAGGCCTTGGCGCCCGCGAACGGCACCCGTGGGTCGTGGTTGACGCTCTGGTCGCCCAGGTGGACCGTGCCGACATCGAGTCGGTCTGCGATCGCCTGACCACGGGCCAGGTCGGAGGTGTAGACGCCGGCCACCAGGCCGTGCTCGACGGCGTTGACCAGAGCGACCGCTTCGTCGTCGTCGTCGAACGCGATCACCACGGCCACCGGGCCGAAGGTCTCCTCGGTGACGATCGCGTCGTCGGGCTTGACGTTGGTGATGACGGTGGGAGGCAGCAGCCGTTGCAGGGCTGAGCGTTCGGCGGTGTCGACGGTGGCGCCGCGGGTGGCGGCGTCGGCGACGGCCGAGGTGATCCGGTCGGCGGCTTCGTCGGTGATGACCGGTCCGAGCTGGCACTCGTTCTTGCCCGGCACGCCGACCTGCAGGGCCGCTGCGTGAGCGGTCAGTTCCCGCACGTACTCGTCGTACACCGAACGGTGCACGAGGTGCCGCCGTGACGCCATACAGATCTGGCCCTGGTGGAGGAAGGCACCCCACGCGCCGGCCGAAGCGGCCTCGGCGGGGTCGGCGTCATAAAGTACGACGAACGCGTTGTTGCCGCCGAGTTCGAGCGAGGCCGGCTTGAGCAACCGTCCGGCCAGGGCACCGATCTCGCGACCGACCTCGGTCGAACCGGTGAAGCTGATGCCGCCGATGGAGCGATGGGCGACCAGCGCCTGTCCCTCCACGGCGTCGCCCTGCACGAGGGTCAGTGCGCCGTCGGTGAGGCCGGCGGTCGCCAGCGCCTCGAGGAGTACGTCGCCACCTGAGCGGGGAGTCTTGGGGTCGGGCTTGAGCACCACGGTGTTGCCGGCGGCAAGAGCCGGAGCCAGCGAACGGGCACCGAGCAGCAGCGGGAAGTTCCACGGCGAGATGACCCCGATGACACCGAGCGGAACGCGCTGGACGCGGGCCGTGCGGTTGGGATCGGCAGTCGGTACGTCGACCGCGTCGGTCAGCGCGACCGTGTCAGCGGCAACGTCGAACTCGTCGGCCGCACCCCACACCTCGAACATCGCCTTGGCCGGGATCGAGCCGGATTCGGCCACCAGGATCTCGACGATCTCGTCGAGGCGATCGCGAAGGGCAGCAGCAGTCGCACGGAGTACGTCGGCACGGTCGGTGCGGTTCCGCCATCCGACAGACGCGTCGGCAGCAGTCGCGACGGCCTCGTCGAGCAGGTCCAGACTGTTCATTGCTCATTCCCTTCTTCCTCGTCGTTGTAGAGCCGGTGGTCCTCTCCGCGCCGAATGAGTACGGCGGTCACCACCGTGCGATCGCCCGCGTCCCGGAGCTCGATGTCGATGTGCCGACACCCCCGCTCCTTGGCGAACTCTGCAAGTTCTCCCTGGAGGGCGACCCGGGCCTTCGTGGAGTGCTCCTCCACATCGATCAGGACGGCCACCTGAGTCTCTTCATCCCGCTGTACCCCGGGCGCATCGAGCGCCTTGAGCACGGATCGCACGACGGCACGGCGAAGACCTTCTGGACTCCGGTCGCTGGTCGCTGCACTGCCGATCCGAACGGGGCCGTAGCACCGGCGGCTGTTCTCCACTGGTGTCACCACCCTCCAGTCTCGCTGTATCTCTATGAACCAGAGTCATGGCGAGAGTCATCGGGACACCTTCAGCCGAGGAGTTCTTGGCTGCTGGTCACGCCGCGTTCATTCAGCGCCGCCCGGAGGCGACGCAGGTAGCGGGTGCGGGTCTGGCCCACCGAGTTCGGTCGCATGCCCATCAGGTCGGCGACCTCGGCGTACGACAGGTCCTCCTCCGACAGGAAGTGCCCGACGAACTCCTGGGCACGCTCGGGCAGTTCAGCGATGGCGTCGTACAGCTCGCTGTGGAGCTCGGTCTTCAAGACGTGCTCCTCGGTGCCGCGGCACGGGTCGACATGGATGTCGAGGATCGGCTGGTCGGTCGGGACCGCACGACGGCCACGGGCCTGGACCTTCATGGACTCGTTGCGGGCCACCGCGGCCAGCCAGTCCCCGCACCGTTCGGGGTCGCGGAGGGTGTGCAGCTTCTGGATCAGCTGCAGCCAGCAGTGCTGGGCGACGTCATCGCACTCGTCGGTGCTGAGCCGGAACTGCCGTGCCACGTAGTGCACGAGCCGGCCGTAGCGGCGCACCATGTCATCCCACGCGTCCTGGTCGCCCTCAAGGCAACGGGCCACCAGATCGGTGGTCGATAGCTGGGCATGGACTGCGTGTCTCGATGTAGTCATATGAGACTTCTCGTTTCTCATTCGCGGCTGTTGACTCAACGCTCACGCGGCGTGCACGCGCTGCGCAAGGACTGAGGGGTGGCTGGCAGTGGCCTGTCCGGGAGTTGACGCCCCCTCAGAACACGGACGGCATTGACCGTTCTGAGGTCAATGGGGAGGCCTCGGTCGGGGCTGGCCAGGGCGAGCAGGTGGTCCCCGACGGGGTACTCCCGCAGGTGCCACGGCCGGTCGGCCAGGGGGTCCTTGAGGACCGGAAGGGCCCCGTCAAGGTCCACTTCGAAGGTGTGGAAACCCCGCCTCATGCCGAGTCCGATCGCCTTCGTGTAGGCCTCCTTGACCACCCAGTGCCGGATCAATTGCTCGCGGATGGCGAGCTCGTTCAGCGGGGTGATCGCGGCCAGTTCACTCGGGGTGAGCACCTTCTCGCGGATGCTGCACAGGTCGACCGGAGCCGGGCTGCGCTCGACGTCGACACCCACCCTGAGCGACCTGGTGATCGCCACGACCACGAGGTGCTGGGTGTGCGCGAGGTTGAAGTCCAGGCCGCCCGGTGGGTCGATGATGCGGGGCCGTCCGTGCGGCTCCTTGTCGAACTGCCAGTCCCCCGGTGCGCGGTCGGCGTACCTCGAGAGCGCGTGCCGCAACAGCACCCGGGAGGCGAGGTACTGCCGCTGGCTGCTCGGTCGGATCAGCCTTCCAAACCGGTCGTTCTCCTGGCTGGAGAGCGCCGCAGCTCCACCTGTGATGCGGTCGACATGGGCCGGTGGGAGCAGCCACAGGTCGATCCGGTCGCTGGTCATGCCGCACATTCCAGACTGCGCCCGAGAGTCGGAGCGCGCTGCGTGAAGAGCTGGCCGGCGTCGTGCAGCGCCTCGAGCGCCTGGGCTGCGACCTCGACGTCCTCGGGGGTCGGCTGGGGCGCCGTACCTCCTCGGCGCAGGAGGCGCGACACGATCAGGGCAGCGAGCGCCGGCACGTTGACGAGCGGGTGGCCGCGCTGGGCGGCGTACCTCTGCAGGTGCAGCCACGAACCGGCCGCCACCAGGTGGCAGTGGTCCTTGGCGAGGTCGAAGGCGGCGTTCGTGTTCGTGTACGTCGACCCGTGTTCGGTCTTGAGCCGGTCGAGCGCGAGGCGGGCCTGGTCGCAGCGCTGGAGTACGACGCGACCGAGGTCGGCCACGCGCACCCAGTCCCCGCCACGGGCTTCGAGGGCGGCGATGGTGTCCGGCAGCGCAACGAGTACGTCGTCGGGGCGGCGGCTGAAGAGCGCCTGCTTCCCCGGTGCGTACGCCGGCAGGTCGTCGCCCAACCCGAAGATCGCAGCGACCCGGTCCTGAGCGGCCTGCTGCTGCAGGTCGTCATCGCTCAGCAGTCCGTTCAGGCCCTGGTCCAGCTGGGCCACGATGTTCTTGAGGTTGACCACGGTGTTGCCGTCGGCGAAGTCGGTGACGACGAGGTCGCGGGCCATCTTCTGGAAGATCGCCCAGGGACCGGTGCGCAGGAAGTGCCGGGCACCGAGCACCACGGCGGTGCGGGGCATGGCTTCGGCGACGACGGTGGGTACGAGGTACTTCGCCATCGACGACCACGAGCTGATCTGGTCGGGCGCGATCTGCAGCGCGCGGACGGCCGCGGTGGTGAAGGCGTCCATGGCCAGCAGGTCGGCAAAGGACTCGACGAGCTGGGTGCGGGAGTACGGGATCTCCCACACCGTGCCGCCGAAGATCTCCCGCTCGCGGGCGAAGTCGAGCGCCAGCCGCAGGCCGGTGTCGAGCGCACCGAGGGCCAGGAAGTTCAGATTGATCCGGGCCATCTGGCTGGCTTTGAGCACCAGTTCGAGCCCACGTCCGACGCAACCCACGAGCGCGTCGTCGGGCACCAGGCAGTCGTTGAACGCGAAGCCGCTCAGGTCGAAGCCGCGCAGGCCGACCGGGGGCTCGTTGGGCAGATCGGCGAGCTGGGTCGCCGGGAACTTGCGGCGGTCGATGACGAACAGCGAGTGGGCTGCCGGTCCGTCGCGGTCGCTGGTGCGGGCGAGGAGCACGACCACGTCGGAGAGGGTGGCGTTGCCGATTAGCCACTTCTCGCCGTTGATCACCCAGCCGTTGTCCGTCTTCACAGCACGGGTCTCGTTGGCCAGCAGGTCGCTGCCGTGAGTGCGTTCACTCAGCGCCCAGGCGAGGCGGGAGCCGCAGAGCAACCGGTCGGCGTACTCCGCCTTCTGCTCGTCACGCGCCCCGGCCCACAACGCGGTGTAGGCGATGGCGTTGATACTCATCGCTGTGGCGGCGGTGATGTCGCGCCTGGCCACCATCCGGATCAGGTGGCCGCCGTCCTCGACGTTGACCGCCTTGCCGCCGTACTCAGCGGGCACGAACCACTCCTGCAGCCCCCACTGGCGGAGCAGCGCGATCTCCGGGTGGGGGTAGGCGCTGCGTTCGTCGTACTCGAGCGCCAGCGCATGCGAGAACGTCGACTCCGGGTCGCGGGGGTCGCCGAGGAAGGCCTCGAGGGAGGCAACCGCCTCGTCGAGGGAGGGCACGTGGCTGGGTCGGGTCATGTCAGGTCTCCTGCTCGGGTTCACCGGTCTGACGGTCGGCCAGATCGAAGGTGTGCCAGCTGACGGGCTTGCCCTGTCGGGTCAGCGCGACCACCCGTTCGCGGGTGGCGTCGTGGCTGTGGTCCTCGTGGGCGGGCGCCTCGAAGATCTCGGGGTCGCGGGGGTCCTGGACCTGGCCGTGGACGTACTCCAGGGAGGCGCGCAGCCAGCCGGTCCAGCCGGGGACGCCGCCGTACAGAGAGCGCGAGTGGTTGGTCCACCACAGGTGCACGCAGCACGCCGCGGCCCAGATCCAGGTCAGGTCGCTGATCACGCTCGGCGCGAGGACGAGCTGGCCCTTGCAGTCGGCCCGCGCTTCCGCCTGGGTGAGTACGACGTCGCGCAGCATGTCCCAGACCCAGAGCACCAGGGATGACAACGCCGGATCGGTCTCCTCGAGCAGATTGGCCACTCCGAGGGCGGCCTGTTCGAGACCGAGCACCACCGGGTCGTCCGGCGCCGGACGCAACGCGAGCTTCGTGAAGTCGAGCGGCGGAGGGGTGCGTTCGAGGTCGAAGGCCTGCTGGAGCAGGTCGCCGATCTCGGCCGAGCGGTCCGGCGAGGGCACCAGGTGGGTGCCGTCGTACGTCGAGAGGTGCAGCGCGATCGTGCGCAGGTTCGCCGCCACGGAGGTGTCGATGTAGCGGACCACTTCGGCGTCTGCCCGCATCCGTTCGAGTACGCCGCCGGGGCCGTCGGCGAGCACGCTGCGCGCACCGAGCAGGTCGCCGGCACGGATCAGGTGACGGCGCGCGAGGGTTGGCGCGAGGTGCTTCACGATCGAGCTCGACAAGCCAGCACTCTCCGGGGAGAGCTGCAGTAGCCGCGCGGCCGTGCTGGTCACCACGTCGGCGAGGACGAGTTCGACCGAGCACGCTCCGAGCATCGAGGTGGTCGCCCGGTCGTCCGCCGTACGACGTCCCGCTGCGCGGGCTGCGTCGAGGTGCCGGACCGCCAGCCGCTGGCCGGTGTCCATGGCCGAGACGCTGGCAGTCGTGCTCAACGTGCGCACGAGTTGCTGCGCGCGCATCGCCAATTCGAGGCCGCGTCCGACGGCTCCGACGATCGCGTCCTTGGCGACCGGTACGTCGACGAGCAGCAGGTCACTGAACTCGCAGCGGGCCATGCCGATCGTGGGCGTTGCAGCCTGCACGGCTTCGCGGGGAAGTTCAACGAGGACCGCGGAGGAGGCCCCCGGACCGCGTCGACCCTCATGCGCGGCGACCACAACGGCCAGCCGGCAACGACTGCCGCCACCCATCAACCACTTGTGTCCGTTGAGCAAATAGCCGTCGTCGGTGTCGGTCAGCCGAGCCGTCGTGGCGAGTACGTCGCTCCCGCTCGCCTCCTCCGACATCGCGAAGCCGACCGTCTCGCCGGCCACGATCGCGTCCGCAATCCTGGTGGCAGCCACGTCGTCCTCGGCGACCAGCGCGACTGTCAGCGCGGTGACGCTGATCATCGTTGCGGGCATGACCGAGAGGTCGCGACGGGCAGCACTGCGGACCGCCAGCATCACCTGGGCAAGGTCGGTGAGATTGCCGCCGAGCTCGGGAGGAACCACCGCAAGGTGGAGTCCCGCTTCTCGGGCGGCGGCGTCGAGGGCAGTGCCCGGAGCCCAGACGCTGTAGGGGTTGTCGAGATCGAAGGCGTCCCCGAGGACGTCCTCCACCGCGGTCGCGCCCCATTGGGCCGTTGTCTGGCTCACGCGACTCCCACCTCGCGGCGCAGTTCGCGCCACGGTGCGGCGTACCCGAACGTGGGTAGGTCGATGCCACTGCTCCGAAGGGCGGCAACGCGGGCAACGACGGCTGCACCGTGCAGGAGTTGCAGGTTGACCTCGACGACCGAGCGGCCTTCGGGGGTGGCCAGGTGGGTGCCGGCGGTCCACTCGTTGAAGCTGCCCATCGCCGGGCCGCTCCAGATCTGGAAGTCGGCGGCGCGGTCCTCCTGACCGACACTGGCCCAGCGCGAGGACATGCCGAGGTACCACCGGAAGATCAGCGCCATCCGGCGCTTCGGGTTGCCCTCAGCGCGCTCGAGCTGGGACGGGTCGCGGCGGCTGAAGTACGTCTGGACCTCGCCCCACACCTCGTCGAGCTTCGCGCGGAACACCTGGGTCTCCAGGCGGTTGCGCAGCGCCGGGGCGAGGTCGTCGAGTGACTCGTGGCCGACGTACGTCGTGTAGAGGAGCTTGGCGCGCTGGGGGAACATCGAGCCTCGCTGCAGCACCTGCAGGTCGACGCCGAGCTCGAACATGTCGGCCGCGGGAGCCATCGCGAAGTCGGCAACGCCGGCCTGCGCGAGCAGGTTGCGGGTGATGTCGCTGGCGCCGGATTCACGGCAGGCCTGGTTGATCGAGCCGGTGACGACGTAGTCCGCCCCCATGGCGTACGCCGCAGCTGCCGCGTACGGCGTACCGATTCCGCCGGCGGCGCCGAGCCGCACGCGGGGAAGTTCCGGCGACTCGACGGCGACGCGTTCACGGAGCAATGCGATGGACGGGAAGATCGCCGGCAACGGCCGGTTGTCGGTGTGGCCACCGGAGTCGGCCTCGACGGTGATGTCGTCGGCGACCGGCACCAGAAGCGCCAGATCGCGTTGCTCAGCAGAGATGTGGCCCTCGGCGACGAGCTGGTCGAGCAGCTCGACCGGCGCGGGACGCAGGAACTTCTCGGCCACTTCGGCCCGCGACACCTTGGCAATCACGCGGTGGTCGGCGACGACATCACCGTTCGCACCACGACGCAGACCCGAGACCCGGTAACGCACGATCGTCGGCGTCAGGCTCATGAACGCGGACGCCTCGACGACCGGCACGTGGTGCTTGAGGAAGAGTTCGACGGCGCCACGTTCGAGCGCGGGTTCGCTGGGCGAGTGGATCAGGTTGGCGGCGTACGTCGCTCCGTTGGTGCGTTCGCGGATCGCCGCGAGCCCCTTGTCGACGCGTTCGGTGAGCAGGCCCGCGCAACCGTAGGCAGCGAGAATCCCGTTGTTGGCAAGGGATACGACCAGATCTTCGGACGCGATGCCGCCGGCCATGGCGCCGGTCATCCACGAGTAGCGGACGTTGTGCGCGGCGCGGAAGTCGTCGGAACCGAGCGTCTCCTCCCGGACCGGGGGGACGACCCCGAGAATCTCGCCGTCCCCCACGGTGGCTTCCTTCGCGAGTCCGAGTCCGGTGCCGTCGTCGACCACCACGTACGTCGTACCGGTGTCGTGCAGGGCAGCCGACACCTCTTGGTGAGTCGTGGCGCTCACGCCAGTTCCTTTCCAGCGCTGCGGATCTCGATGGCGAGTCCGTCGAGGTCATAGATGCGGAGGCCGGGGCGCCAGAGGCTGCCGCGGGCGATCACGACCACCCGGTCGGCTTCACGACGTACGTCGGTCACGTGCAGCTCGTAGGACATCTCCATGGCCTCGTGCGGGATCTGGCCGCGATAGCTCCAGGTGAACGGGACGTCGACGGCTGGCGCGAACACCGGATCGGTGATCCCGTCCGCCAGCCCAAACTCGAGGGCGAAGGCTTCCAGCGCGCCGATCATGGCCTCGACGCCCAGCGAGCCGGGCATCACCGGATCGGTGTGGAAGTGACAGCGGAAGTACCAGTCCTCGGTCTCGATGTCGCGGGTCCCGAAGACATAGCCGCGGCCCTCGGCGCCACCGTCAAGCACGAGGTCCATCGCACCAGCCACGTCCAGATTGCCGGTCTTGGCTCCCGGCGTCGTCCTGGCAAAGTTGGCCAGCGTTCGAGACCGCACGCCGACGGTCTTGCGGCCCTCGATCCACGGCGGGACGAAGCCGCCCTTGTCCAGACCGAGCTGCTGGGTGAGCGCCTCGTCGACGAAGTAGCCGAACATCGACTCACCGCGGTAGAAGACCTCACCCTCGGTGCTCAGCTCGTAGGAGAACTTCTGCAGGACCGAGCCGGGCATCGGGATGCTGGCGAGCAGCACCGAGCGTTGCCGAATCGTCTTGCCACGCAGGTCAACCGAGCGTGTAAACGAAGCGGTGCCGTCGAGGTTGCGGATCCGGAAGGACTGCTCAGGGAAGGGCAGCGTGGCACCCAGGTAGTAGCCGAGCAGGATCGCGGACTGCAGGCTCGACTCCATCAGCACGCAGTTCGGCACGATGTCCGCGCCGTTATCGGCGAGGTACCAGGCATCGACCGGGACGTCGTACTCCGTCTCCATCACGGCTCCCGGCTTCAGGTCGCCGCGAGTGCCTTCGAGGGCCATCACGCGATCGACGAAGAGGAAGTCGCCGTTGGGGATGTACGGCGCCCGCGAGTTCGCGTAGACCCCGAACTCGGTGCCCATCGCGATGGCGAGATCGCCCTTCGCGGCGTGCGCCATGTGGAACTCGGAGAGCAGCGCGGCCTCACCGTTGCGGTTGCGGCGGCCGAGGAAGTGTTCGACGACGCCTCCGTCTCCAGGTGCGTACGGCGTCCCCGGCTTCTCCGCGACACCGATGGCCAGGTCGACGATCGAGACGGACGCCTTGCCTTCGACGTACACGGTCACGTCGGCGACGATGTGCGGCCGCGGCAGCAGCCCGACCTCCTTGATGTCGACCTCGTAGCGAAGTTCCGGGTGCTTGGGCAGCATCTGCCCGCGAACCTGTACGGCGGTGGTGACTCCGCCGACCGGCTGGAAGCGCGCGTCCGGGAAGACCAGGTGCAGGCCGAGCGCCATCGCGTGGATCTGCAGCAGCTGCACGGCACCTTCTGCGACGAGCGATCCGGGGAGGACGTGGTCGTCGGTGAAGTGGCTGGTGAAGTACCAGCCGTCGGGCTGCAACTGCTTGCGCGCCACGATCCCGCCGAGGCCGAAGCGACCGCCGCTGGTGGTCAGCTGATCGACGTCGTCGACCATCAACAACTCTTCGGGAGCGAGTCGCACCGACGGGTTGATGCCCTCGCCCTGGGCGTAGTCGGGGCCGAAGACGCCGACGATGTCACCGGCCGAGAGCCGGCGTACGTCGTCACGATTGAGGGTGGTCTTCGCCGGACGGGCCAGCGGAGTGAAGCGACGCTGATTCACCTTGTCATCAAGGCGTTTCGGCTTGATGACGCCGGACGAAGCCTCGAGTTCGGCGTCGGTGAAGAAGCCCGCGCAACCATTCGTGAGCTCGACGATCAGCTCGCCGTCGGCGTAGCACTTGTAGCGGAAGTTGAAGAGCGTCGGCCCGGGCGTCTTGATCCACTTGTCGATGACGATGTCGTAGCGCAGCGTCTGACCGACCTTGGGCAGGTCGCCATGGAAGGTCAGGCTCGAGTCGAGCAGCCGGTAGACGCGCTCGCCACGGTTCTCGAGGTCAATGCCGAGGAAACTCGCGAGCAGCAGGTCGCACTGCCCGGCCTCGATGGTCACCGCCGGGGGGACCTGGCCGTCGGTGGCGTACCAGGCGTCGGCCGGGACGTCGTACTCCGTGGTGATCGAGGCCGTGCCACGCTCGCCCAGCTTGGCGTCGAGAGCGGTCACCCGCGTGACGAAGTGGTACGGCGCTGCCGGGAGTCGCACGCGTCGGGAGAAGGTGTCGATCTTGGCGTACTCCGGACCGAAGACGTCGGCGATCGCACCGACCGCGAAGGTGGTCAGGTCGTGGTGGTCGAAGATCACGCCTTCGGGCTTCGGGCTGCGTGCGGGTTCTTGTGGCGAGCCACCATCGCCCCAGGTCGCCTCGACCGGGAGGCCGGCCAGACGCAGGAACTCCTCGGAGGCTTCGAGCTCTTTCCTCAACAGGGCAACGGCTTCCTCGATCTCGTCGACCTGCGTCTCCTGGATCGTCTCGGTGGCTGCTGGTGCGTTGACGCGCAGGGGCAACGCCTTCGCGGTCGCCGTACGTCGGAGGGGTGGGCTGGCTTCGCTGTTCACGGGCGGGCCTTCCTGAATCGGGATGAGGGAGATGGTGCGGCGCAGGGACGAGAGGTCGCCCGCGTTGGCGTGTACGGCGGCCGGCACCGGAGCGCCCCCGCAGATGAGCGGGACGGACGGTCGCGGCTCGGGCGGATCGATCCGGTCGAGCAACTGGTAGACGTCGACATCGACGCCGTGGGAGAGCAGTCGGGCAGCGGCAGCGACGACCGAGCGGGCGGCCGGCGTACCTCTTCGATCGAGTGCGACCGCGACGTGCGGACGGCCCGAGAGTGAGTCGCCGACCCAGCGAGTGCAACTGCCGCCGGGACCGACCTCGATGAAGTACCGGTAGCCGCGGTCGTACGCCGTGTTGATCAGCCGCGGGAAGTCGATCGTCGAGCGCAGCGTGTGCGCGATCCGGTCGGCGACCTCGTCGGAGCCCAGATCCGGCACGCGTTCGTAGTCGAAGGCGCTGAGCAGTTCCGGCCCGATCGACTGGGTGGGATAGCGGTTCAGCTCGGCGAGTTCGTCGAGCACCGGGTCAACGACAGGGCAGTGCATGACGTGGTTCGCCGGTGCTCTCGCGGCACGCGCTCCGAGCCGTTCGATCAACGCAGCAACGGCTTTCGGGTCGCCGGAGATGACCACTTCGCGCGGGCTGTTGACGTGGGTGAGGAAGACCTTGGCTTCGGTCTCGAGGGCCTTCTTCACTTCGGCTGGGTCGGCCAGCACGACGTACGTCGCCCAGACCTGGTCGTCGTTCTGGTCCAGCCCCCAAGCGTTTCTCACCACGCTCATCGGGCCGGTCAGACCGGTGCGGAACAGCTCGGTGTCGGAGATCCGGCCGTCGTCGCGGGCAGCGGGATCCCAGCCGCCCATCGCGAACATCATGCTGCTCTCGCCGAGGCTGTAGCCGAAGGCGCCGTCGGCGCGAACGCCGAGGATCTTCTCGAGCAGCATGGTGTGCAGGAGCGACGTACTCGTGCCGCTCGCGAGCATGAACGGGATGTCCTCGAGGAGTTCGTTGTCGAGTCGCATCAGGTCGCGGCGTTCCAGTGGCTTCTGGCCGCGCGGGTGGAGCTGGTCGACGCGGAGTACGCCGGCCGGGCGACGCGTCGCGGTCTCGAACTCCGGCACGAGCGCGGGGAACGCGTCGAAGAGGTCGCGACCCATTCCGACGTACGAGTTGAAGGCGCCGGGGAAGACGAAGGCCACCTTGCCGGCTCCGATCGGCTGCGCAGCAAGGAAGCTGCCGGCCGGAGTCGCCCAGTCGTGGCCGCCGGCGACCCGTTCGACGAGTCCCTTGCCGGCGCTCTCTAGTTCGCGGGCGACCTCGTCGGCGTCGCGACCGATCACCACCAGCCGGTGGCGGGTGGGAGCGGCGAGTTCGGCCTTGCCTTCGCGGGCGAGTTCCGCGACCGACGTTCGACCGGCCTTGAGGTCTTCCGCGGCCTTGGCGGCGCGCGACGCGACCTGCTCGATGGAGTTGCCCATGAGGGGCACGAGGAGGGGTACGTCGGTGCCGCCCCAGGCTGCGAGCGCGGGGTCGTCACCGCGGACGTCGGCTCCGGAGAGCGCAACCGCCGAGGTGGTCCCGTGGCCCGTGCTCACCACCAATGCGCGACGGCCGAGCTCGTCCGACGTACGCAGCCAGGGACGGGAATCCGCGCCAACCCTCAAGCCTGCAGGGAGATTCTCGATGTCCAGCTGAGCAGGCGTGGCGGGCAAGGTGGCGTCGTACATCGCCAGCGCGGAGGCGGCGATCGCGGTCAGCGGCAGCGCGATCCGGCTGTCGCCGCTGAGGGCTGCGGTGCTGGTGAGGCCGGTCTCCCCCACTTCTTCTGAGAAGACGTCTTTGAGGGATGCCGCATCCGTCACGTCGAGCAAACCGACTGCGTCGGCCTTCCAGCCGGCTTGATCGAGCGCTGCCTGAGGGGTGCGGGCGGTGGCTTCCACGACGGCGTACGTGCGCGCCGTGGTGTCGTCCTCGGTCAGGAAGATCGCGGTGGCTCCGTCGGCCGCGCCGTACGCCGGGAGGAAGCTGCCACCCAACGCGGAGACGGTGGTGGCGAGGTCGACAGCAGCGACGAGTACGCCGTCGACGTCACCGTCGCGGAGCAGGTCGCCGGCAATCTCGATCGCGTCGATCGAAACGGTGGCGTCGCCGGAGACGGTGAACGTCGGGCCGATCAGGTTCCAGCGCGATGCGATCCGGCTGGCCATCAGGTTGCCGATGTAGCTCAGCACCTCGTTGGCGGAGAGGCCGTCATGGATGCCGTCCTGGGCAGCGGTGACGATGCGTTCGACCTCGTCGGTCTCGACACCCGCCTCCACCAGCCACGAGCGGAGCTGCTCGCCCAGTCGGAAACGGACGCCGTGGCCGTGCGCGTCGAGCTCCATCTCGGAAGCGATCACGACCGCGATCCGGCGAGGTTCGGCGACGTCGGGGTCGAGGCCGGCGTCGATCAGGCAGTCGCGCGCGGCGTTCATCAGGGTGAGGTGCTGGGTGTTGAAGTCGGTCAGGTCCTTGGGCGGGATCCGCATGCCCAACGGGTCGGCGGCGAACTCGTCGATCGCGCGATCCGCCTTGTCCACAAGGGGAACCAGGCCACGGAGGCGGGTCTCGGCGACCTCGCTCGCGACCGGCTTGCCGGACCGCTGAGCAGTCCGGAGCGACGTGATCGCGTCCGGGTTGCCGGTGGCGAGACCGATGCCGGTGAGGGCGAGGCGGGGCCGCGGGGTCTTGTTTTCCGCAGGCCACTGTGTGGTGTCGTTCGACAGCACCAGGTGCGCGTTGGTGCCGCCGAAACCGAAGGAAGAGATGCCTGCCCGGCGGATGCCGTCGCCCGGCCACGCCGTCACTTCGCGAACGAGGCGGCCGGTGAGGCGCGGGTCCTCCAGCGGATCGTTGACCCCGATGGTCGGAGGGATCACGCCGTGGCGGATCGACTGCACGACCTTGATCAGGCTGGACATGCCAGCCACGGTCAGCAGGTGCGAGACGTTCGGCTTCACGGTGCCGTAGAGCGGTGACGTGCCGTGCCGGTCGACCCAGAAGTCGCCGAGTCCCTGGAGTTCGGTGCGGTCACCGAGCGGAGTGCCGGTGGCGTGGCATTCGACGTAGGCGACCGAGTCCGGCGAGCTGCCGGACTTCGCGTACGCGTCCTCGTAGGCGCGCACCTGTCCGGCCAGGGAAGGCGCCAACAGGTGCCGCCCGCGGCCGTCGTTGGAGACGCCGACCCCTTCGATCACAGCGAGTACGTCGTCCCCGTCACGGAGCGCATCCTCGAGCCGCTTGAGTACGACGACCGCCGCACCCTGGCCCGTGAGGATGCCGCGCGAACCGGCGTCGAAGGGCTGCGACTGACCGTCGGTCGGGTACGCCTGCAGGTCCGAGAAGCACAGGTGGATCAACTCCTCGTCGGGCACGCAGACCCCGCCCGCGACCATGGCGTCGACCTCTCCAGCTGCCAGCCGGCGGATCGCCAGGTTGACGGCGTACAAGGAGGACGCGCAGGCGGCGTCGAGGCAGAAGCTCGGTCCGCCGAGCCCGAGGGCGGCGCTGACGACGCGAGCCGGCAGCCCTCCCGGGGCGAGTTCGAGACCGGCATCCGCGTCGGACACGACCTCCCGCACCAGCGGCGGCAACAGGTCCTCAGTGAGGCCAGCGGCACGCAGGCCGTCGGCGACCGCGCCTTGCCAGAGCGGGTCGATCAACGACCGCGAGGTGGTGGTGGGAAACGTGTAGTTGCCGAGCACCACCCCGGTGCGCGAACGGTCCAGCTTGGCCACGCTTTCCAGGGCTTCGCGGACGACGTGCACCGGCCAGGTGAAGACCCGGTCCAGCCCGGCCAGTTCAGCGAGCGGCAGGGCGAGACCGTCCAGGTTCAGTCGCGGCTCCCTGACGAAGCCACCCCTGCGGGTGCGGATCCGGTGCTGCCGGTCCTCGGGGCCGACCTCGGGGAGCTCCTCGAGCTCGGTCCTGAGGTCGGTCCCGGCCAACAGCTCCTGCCAGAACTCCTCGGGGGATGTCGCCCCCGGGAAGAGGCAGGACATGGAGACGATCGCGGTACGGGTCATGCGGAGATGCCTCCTTGAATGGGTTCGGTCAGGCCGCGGTTGCGCCGACGGGTTGCCGCGCGAAGCGCTCGGGAAGGTCCGGGGCGGTGACCAGGTCGATGCCACGAATGCGCAGCAGCGGCCGGCCTGCTGTGTCGACGGCGGTGACCGTGCAACTGGCGCCGACGGCACGTCGCTCGCCTTCGCTGATCACGATCTGTACGTCGCCGTCGGGGATCGGTCCCCACACGTCGACCTCGCCCAGACCCATCGGCAGCGTGTTGATGTCGTACGCCGACTTGGCCCAGACCAAGGCACCTTGCAGGAGCAGGTCTCCCCACACCGCGTCGTACTCCGCGACCGACCAGGCCGGCAGCGAACCGCCGGGAGCCGTGGCGACGTGCGACTGACCGCTGGGGTCAACCTTGCGCAGTCCCTGCAGCAGCGGCCCGTGGAAGAGCGTGCCGTCGGTGTACGCCGACACCTCGTTCTGCGCCGGGGTCGGAGCCTGGCTGAGCGATGGTGCGGCGGCGGCCTCGACCAGCTTCAGCCGGTACGACGGAACCGCACGGCCACCGGGCTCGACCAGCGTGATGGTGACGTCCACGTCGGCCCCCGAACGGCGGAGTTCGAAGCGGGCGGAGCGGGCGTCGTCGACCTCGATGGTGATGCCCCGGAAGACCTGGACCTCACGTGCGGCCAGCGAATTCGGCGCCCATCCCAAAGCCTGGTTGGCGATTCTCCATGCGGCGCCCACCACTGCGGCCACCGGAACCACGATGTCGCCACCGATCCGGTGAGCGTCGAGGGCAGGGTCGTCGAGCAACCGCTGCAGGGGCCGTTCGATGACGACCTCGCTCTTGGTGATCGGCTCCTCCGGCGCGAGGGGCGTCGTGGGGCCGAGCAGGACGGTCTGGTCGCCACGACGGGCAGCGGTGAACTGCTCGACGAACAACCCGGCGCCGGTCTCGATCGGGACCAGCACCACTCCCCTCCTGGCGAACATCTCGCGCAGCGTGTCGGTGACCATGCCGCCGTCCCACGCACCCCAGCAGAGCGCGCTGGTCTGCACGGCTTCGGTGCGCGACCACGCCGCGAGGTAGCGGGCGAGCGCCTCATTCGCGACCGCGTAGTCGGCCTGCCCCGGGTTGCCGAAGACTCCGGCGATCGAGGCGAATCCGACCACCTGGTTGAGCGGAGCGTTCGACAGCGCCTTGCGGACGTTGTCGAGGCCGGTCAGCTTGGTGCCGAGAACGCGTTCAACAGGTTCGCGGGTCTTGTCGACGACCTTCTTGTCGGCGAGGACGCCGGCGCCGTGCACGATCGTGGTGACGCGGTCGGCCCAGGGAGCGAGCGCAGCCGTGGTCGCCGCGGTGTCGAGTACGTCGACCGGCAGGTACTCCGCACGTCCACCGACTTCGGTGATCGCCGCCAGGGTGCCACGGATCTCGCGCTCGGCGAGGATGCCGCCGTACACCTTCTCGATGGTTTTCGGCACCGGCTTCTCACCCTGCTCACGCAGGTGTCCGATGATCGCGGCCTTGAGTCCGGCGCTCGGAATCCCTTGTGCATAAGGGGGTTCGCCGACCAGCGGACTGCGTCCGAGGAGCAGGTACGTCGCCGGCAGGGCCGTCGCGAGCGCCTTGACGCAGGCAGCCGTGACGCCGCGAGCACCGCCGGTCACGACGATCACGTCGTCCACTCCGGGAGCAGTTCCGGCGATCTCGCTGTCGACCGATTCCGCGACCACGGTCGTGCTGCGCTGACCATCGGCATCGAGGCCGATGTCGGCAAACGTGGCCGAGTCCCAGAGTTCGTCGACGAGTCGCGCGGCCCAGTTGTTCAGCTGCGGGTGCAGGTCGACGAGCCTCGAGAAGAGTCCTGCTACTTCGCCGGGCAGCGTGCGGGTCAGTCCCGTCAGGCCTCCGAGGAGGACCTCCGCGGGAGCGCCCTTCGCCGTACCCGTCTGGCCGTCGAGGCGGGTGGCCACCACGAAACCGGTGCGCTGTCCGTTCTGACGGAGCTTCGGAAGCGCAGCCGTTGCCGTGAGTACGACGTCAGCCAGGGTCTGCTCGGCCGACGCGACGTCACTCGTCACGGTCGGGTGGACCACGAAGAGATCTGCGTCGGGCAACTCGCCGCCGAACGGGGCGACGGTGGCCGACCAGCCATCGGCCGCGAGTGCTGCCGCGATCACCTGGGCTTCCGCAGCAGCGTTGCTGACCACGACCGCAGAGCGGGTCGCGGGCCAGGCTTCGACCAACTTGTCCGGCGCCGCCAGAGGTGCACGAGTCACCTCCGCCCGACCGACGCCGGGCACCTTAGGGAAAGCGGGGGCCACCAGTTCTCGCGCCGGGGCAGCTGCGGGTGCTGGTGTCGAGCCAGCCGCGGCCTCCGAGAGGAAGCCGACGATGTCGGCGAGCGTGTGCAGTTCGCCGAGCGCTTCGGGAGCAACGCTTGTGGCCGCCGGGAAGCGGGCCGCGAGCTCGCCGAGGATCTCCACGCGCTTGATCGAGTCGATGCCCAGGTCGGCCTCGATGTCCATGCCCAGATCGAGCATGTCCACCGGGTACCCGGTCTTCGCCGACACCGCTTCGAGCAGAGCCGTGGAGACCACGCCGTCCACCTCAACGGAGGCCGGGGCCGCAGCCACGGGAGCCGGAGCAGCCACAACCGGAACCGAGGCGGCAACAGGAGCATCAGGCGCACCAGCAGCCTCGGACAAGAAGACGACGATGTCAGCAAGCGTGTGCAACTCACCCAGCGCTTCGGGCGCAACGCTCGTGGCCGCGGGGAAGCGAGCAGCAAGCTCACCGAGGATCTCGACCCGCTTGATCGAGTCGATGCCCAGGTCAGCCTCGATGTCCATGCCCAGGTCGAGCATGTCCACCGGGTACCCGGTCTTCGCCGACACCGCCTCGAGCAACGCCGTGGAGACCACGCCGTCCACCTCAACGGCAACCACCGGAGCCGGAGCGGGAGTCGCCACCACTGATTGATCGAGCAGGTCGCTCTGCGACCGCTGTCGAGATCCGGCAACGGGGGCAGGGTCTTCCGCCCCGACACCGGCCGCCTCGGACAAGAACCCGACAATGTCGGCGAGCGTGTGCAGCTCACCCAGCGCTTCGGGAGCAACCGATGTGGCAGCCGGGAACCGAGCAGCGAGCTCACCAAGGATCTCGACCCGCTTGATCGAGTCGATGCCCAGGTCGGCCTCGATGTCCATGCCCAGATCGAGCATGTCGACCGGGTAACCGGTCTTGGAGGACACCGCTTCAAGGAGCGCCGTGGAGACCACACCATCGACCTCAGCCGCAACCACCGGAGCCGGAGAGGGAGTCGCCACCACTGGTTGATCGAGCAGGTCGCTCTGCGACCGCTGTCCAGATCCGGCGACGGGCGCAGCGACCGGAGCAGCAGGCGCACCAGCCGCCTCGGACAAGAACCCGACGATGTCAGCGAGCGTGTGCAGCTCACCCAGCGCTTCAGGAGCAACCGACGTCGCAGCCGGGAACCGAGCAGCCAGCTCACCAAGGATCTCGACCCGCTTGATGGAGTCGATCCCCAGGTCGGCCTCGATGTCCATGCCCAGATCGAGCATGTCGACCGGGTAACCGGTCTTGGAGGACACCGCTTCCAGGAGCGCCGAGGAGACGACGCTGTCGACCTCGGGAACAACCTCGGCCACAACAGGAGCCGGAGCAGCCACCGGTACAACAACCGGTGCTTCTACGACAGGAGTCTCGACGATCACAACGGGCGCCTCGACAACCACCGGCACCTCCAGCAGTTCACGCGCCTGGGCGATCAGCGGCTCGGCTTCGGCACGCTGGGTACGCAGGTTGCCGGCGTACTCCGTGGCCACTGACGGAGCAGCGTCACCGCGGCTGACCGCGCCAACGAGCTCGGTGCCCCGACGTACGGCGTCGGCGTGCGACTCGAGGGCAGCAGCCAGCGAACCAGCTAGGTCAACAGGGGCAGCCACGGGAGCCGCGACGGGCGCCGCGACGGGCGCCGCCGTCGACAACGTACGACGGTCCGCGAGCGCCGAAACGAAGGCGTCCTTGCGCTCCGGGGCGACGTAGTTGATTCCGCTGAGCTGGATCGCAGGACCCTTGTGTACAACGGGTTCCGGCACCGGAGCGGTCCAGGAGTTGAGGCCACGAAGGGGTACGCCGAGGACGCCGAGCGCCACGGCCGCCTTCACGAACGACTCGGCAGAACCCGAGCCGTCGTCGATGCTGACGGTCTCGACGTTCGGCGCGATCCGGCTGATCAGGGCACTCAGGGTGTTCTTCGGACCGACCTCGACGAAGACGCCGAAACCGTCGGCGACCATCTGCTCGATCTGCGGGGCGAACGCGACCGGCTCAGCAAGCTGGCGGACCAGCGCACTGCGGTTGGCAGCAACGTCGGCGCCGTGGATGTGGCCGGCGACGTCGGAGTACACCGCGATGCGCGGCGTCTGCAGGGCAGCAGCCGCAACGGAAGCGGTGAACTTGTCCGCTGCCGCCGAGACGTACGGCGTGTGGAAGGCCGCCGCGACCGGAAGCCGAGCAGCAGCAAGGCCCTCGCCCTTCCAGGCAGCGAGCAACTGGTCCAGCACCTCGGGCTTGCCACCGACGACTGTCTGCGTGGGGCCGTTGAGGTTGCAGACCCAGACGCCTTCGACAGCAGAGATCCGGGCCGCGACGTCAGCAGCGGGGAGCGCGACGGCGACCATGCCGCTGGCGCCGCTCTCCTGTGCTGCCTGGTGCATCGCGGCACCGCGGGCCTTGGCGAGTTCGATCAGCGCGGCGTCGTCGAGGGCACCGGCAGCCCACAGCGCGGTGAGTTCACCGAAGCTGTGGCCGATGGCGCCGTCGGGGGTGAAGCCGAGCGATTCGAGCCAGCGGTACGCCGCGACCGAGACCGCGCCGATCGCCGGCTGCGCGAAGCGCGTCTCGGTCAGGCGCGACTTGTAGCCGTCACGAGTGGCGTCGTCGAAGGCCGGCCGCGGGAAGGTCACGTCGGCGACCGACAGGCCCTCGGTCAACGACACGTTGGCGCCGTCGAAGGCTGCGCGAGCCGTCGGGAGCGAGACCAGCGCGCCGGCGGTCATGCCGACGTACTGGCTGCCCTGGCCGGGGAACGCAGCCGCAACGCGAGTCCCGGCAGCAATGCCCGACGGACGGAAGCGGATGCCCTTGGGGTGCGCCCAGACCTGCGTCGAGTCCCGCTCATCCAGCTGCTGCACGGCGAGCGCACGCAGCGTCTCCGCCTGCTCGTCCGAGGTCGCGACGAAGCCGATACGCGGCTGGTTGGCCGCAGCGTCAGCGGGCTCGGTGTTCGCAGCACCGGACTCCACGAGGGCACGCAGGTTCGCGACATCGTTGGCGTGCCAGAAGAACGCCCGCGGTCCCGGAGCGATGGTGCCGGTCGGCTTGGAGCCGGCGTACTCCTCGAGCACGACGTGGAAGTTGGTTCCACCGAAGCCGAACGAGGAGACCGCAGCGCGCCGCGGCGTACCGTCTGCACGGGCGATCCACGGGCGGGTCTCGGCGTTGACGTAGAGCGGTCCGTCGCCGAACGCGGCCTGGTTCGGGGCCGTCACGTTGATGGTCGGCGGGAGGACTTTCTCGTGCAGGGCAAGGGCAAGCTTGATCAGACCGGCCGCGCCGGCGGCTGCCTTGGTGTGCCCGATCTGCGACTTCACGCTGCCGATGGCGGCCGAGGCAGGAGCAGCTCCCGCCTCAGTGAGTACGCCGGTCAGGGCAGAGATCTCGGTGAGGTCACCAACGGCGGTGCCCGTGCCGTGCGCTTCGTAGAGACCGATCGACGTGGCGGGAACGCGGGCGTCGTCATAGCTGCGCTGGAGCGCAACCGCCTGGCCAGAAGCGCGCGGCGCGTAGATGCTCTTGAAGCGGCCGTCGCTCGACGAGCCCATGCCGCGGATGACGGCGTAGATGCGGTCGCCGTGCGCGACGGCGTCATCGAGGCGCTTGAGGGCGACCATGCCCATGCCCTCACCGATCAGGGTGCCGTCGGCATCGTTGTCGAACGGCTTGATGCTGCCGGTCTTGGAGAACGCCGGGGTCTTGGAGAAGCACATGTACATCAAGATCGTGTTCTCGGCGTCGCAGCCACCGGTGATCATCAGGTCGGCCCGGCCTTCGACGAGCTCGCTGATCGAGGCGCGCAGCGCGGCCAGCGAGGAAGCGCAGGCGGCGTCGACGGTGCAGTTGATGCCGCCGAGGTCGAGGCGGTTCGCGATCCGGCCGGCGACGACATTGCCGAGCATGCCGGGGAAAGAGTTCTCCTCCCAGGGCGCGTAGGCCAGCTTGAACCGCTCGGCAATCTCATCGGCGTCGCCATCGGAGAGACCGAACGAGCGCACCACGTCCTTGAGGACAGGCGTCTGGAGTCGAGCCGACAGCGGCTGGGTCAGCGAGTTGGCGCCGGTGATGCCGAGGACCACGCCGGTGCGCGAGGCGTCGTACCACTGGGAGTCGGGGGCGCCGGCGTCACGGAGTACGTCGCGGGCTACGCCGAGCGAGAGCGTCTGGAGGACGTCGGTGACCTCCAGGGTGTTCGGCGGGATGCCGAAGTCCATCGGGTGGAAGTCCGTCGGGGGGAGGAAGCCACCGCGCTTGCAGTAGGTCTTGTCCTCGGCCGTAGGGTCCGGGTCGTAGTAGTCATCGATGTTCCAGTGCGACTCGGGAACGTCCTCGATGCAGTCGGTGCCGCTGACGATGTTGCTCCAGAACTCGCGGACGTCGCGCGACTTCGGGAACAACGCGGAAACGCCGACGATTGCGACCGGCGTGTCAGCGAGGCGATTGGGCCCGGTGTTGGCGGTGGTAGTCATGGGTTCCTCACGTAAGGGACGGGACGGGAAGGTCGGCGGAGTCGAGCAGGTCGAGGAGCAGGCGCGCCACGACGGGTTCGGAGAACATCGAGTAGTGATCGCCCGGACAGGCGACGGTGGTGGTGTCCGGGTTGAGCTCGGACCAACCGAGGTGGTCGCGGCCCGACAGCAAGCCGTCGACGGGACGGATCAGCACGGTCGGCGTCGGGTGCGGTCTGGCCTGGTGCGCCCGGACGATTTCGTTGTTGCGGTTCAGGCCACCGAGGTACGCCGCGTGCACCTTCTGCAGGCCCGGCACGGTGGTGGCCGGCCGGAGGGCACCGGCCTTGATGAACCAGGCGAGCATCGCTTCGCCGGGTTCGGTGGGGATCGGCTCCCTGGGACGGGCGACGCCCTGCTTCGCACAGAGGTACATCCCGAACCAGTCGGCCAGCACGGCCCGATCGAAGTCGTCGTCCATCACGAAGCTGGACACCGGGGCGATCGAGTCGAGCAGCAGCAGCGCGTCCGGTGGGAGAGGCGTCGTACGGGAAAGTGCGGCCTGGGCGACCACACCACCGAACGACCAGCCGGCCACGACGGTCGGCCGCACGCGGTCGATCACGTCGGTGACGGTGTCGGCCAGTTCGTTGACCGTCGGCAGGCCGGCTGACGGATGGATCGCCGCCAGGGCATACCGCTGGACGCGTTGCAGGTCGACAACGGTGACGTCGACGTCGGCAGGCAGTTGGGTGGTGACCTGCTGCCAGACGCGGACGTCGAGCGCACCGGGGTGCACCACGACGACGGATCGAGGGAAGGCCATGGCTCAGGCCGCGTTCTTCTCGGCGTGCACCTCGGCGATGTGGGCCGACAGCGCGGCAATCGTCGGGTGGTACCAGAGCGCGGTGGCCTCAAGTTCGAAGCCGAGCCAGTTCTCCAGCTCGCCGGCGAGGATCAGCGCCTCGGTCGAGTCGAGGTCGAACTCGTCGAAGTACTTCTCGACGTCGACCTCGGACGGCTCGACCTCGAGGCGGGTCGCCAGCTTGTCGACGAGCCAGTCCTGGCTCTCCTTGGCGGTGACGGTCTTGGGGTGGGTCATGGGAAAACTCACTTTCGTCTTGCAGGGAAGGGGATTGGTCAGGCGGATTGACGACGTACGTCGCTGTCCCGGAGTACGGCGTCAGCGGCCAGCAGCCCTGACACGTGACCGGCCTCGTGCGAACCGATGAGGTCCAGGCCGATCTTGGGAGCGTGGAAGTACGAGCCGGCGAGCTTGATCCGGTTCTCTTGGTTGACCGACTGGATGCCGCGCTGCATCTGCCGGACGGGGAGGTCGATGATCGGGTGGGTGTAGGCGATCTCGCGGATCACCGTCTCCGAACGCGGCTCGATCGGGCAGTCCAGCGTCACGAAGTAGTCCTGCTCAGCCGTGAAGCCCTGCAGGGAATTCATGTAGTACGCGACCCAGGCGTGCGGCTTGCCGTCCTTGGCAATGCGGCCGTAGTTCCAGCTCGCCCACCGCTCCCGGGCGGTCGGCATGACCGCCGGGTCGGTGTGCAGGATGGCGCGGGTCGAGCTGTAGCGAACGGTCGAGAGGATCTCGCGCTGGCGCTCGGTCGGGTTCTGGATCAGCTCGAGGGCGGTGTCCGCGTGCGTCGCGATGATCACCTGGTCGAAGGTCTGCACCCGGGCATCGGTCACGACCTCGACGTGGTCACCCCGATCCACCACACGGCGTACGGCGGTATTCAGGGTGACCGCGTCGCCGAGGGTCCGGCGTACGGCGTTGACGTACGACCGGCTGCCGCCGCCAACGGTCTTCCAGGCGATCGTGCGACCGCCCAGTGCTTCCTGGTCGTGCGACATGTAGAAGGCGATGACGGTGGTGGCCGGCATCTCCCAGATCAGTTCGGCGGGAACCGACCAGACAGCGGTCGCGAGGAGCACGACGTACCCGTACTTGAAGTCGTCGCTGTAACCGCGCTCGTCGAGGTACTGCCCCAACGGGATGTTCGTCTTCTGGCGCAGGAAGTCGCGCGGCGCTTCTTCGTGGAAGCGACGGGCCTCTCGCCACAGGTTCACGAAGGTGTCGGGGTAGCGACCCACGACGTCCACTTCGTCGAGATCAAGTTCCTCAGTGCCGTAGTCGAGACCGGTGTCGAGGTCGAAGAAGTTGAACCCACCGTGGTGGTCCTCGGCCGTGACGCCGAGCTCGGCGAAGAACTGCGAAATCTGGGGGTAGGTGCGTGCATTGAAGACAACAAAGGCGGTGTCGATTCCGATCGACTGGCCCGCCTCTTCGACAACGATCGTGTTGGCGTGACCACCGGCGTAGTCGGCGGACTCGAACAGCGTCACGTCCGCCTCCGGCGCGAGTTGGTACGCCGCCGACAAGCCTGCGATGCCAGCGCCGACAACGGCAACCGACTGACTCATATGGGTCTCCTGGATCCTCGTTTCGGGGTGGGCACTTGCGTGCGCCACGTCGAGGAAGAGGAGCCGCGGGGTCCGTCGAAGCAGACACGACGACACCGATATCGGGTGGCCGGTTTGCGTATGGCCGCACGTGGTCAGGTGCCGCCGCGCCCGATACGCCGTCTGCTCGGGCCTTGTTGTCGTCCACCACTTCCCACACCAGGAGGCACTTGCATGCCGACCACGCCATGGCTCACCGGGCCTGGAGCAGCCACCGAACCCGAACCCACGGCCCAGGCCGTCGTCTTTGCCTCGAGGTTGCCGCTCCGCTCACGGTTCACGCCCCCTCGCTTCTTGTGGGGCATCGTCGCGATCACCAGGCAGCTTCGCGGTGCCGAGGGGCTACTGGGTCACTCGCTGAGGACCGGCGATGACCGGACCGAAGGCGTTGACCACCCGCGGCCACTCCCGGTGCTGGCCGAGTCCGGACAGGAAAGTCGAGTCCCGACGTCGTGTTGGCATCGCTCTGCTCTTCGCCCAGACACCAACCCAGCACTGACTCACGAGGAGCCACCATGACAAAGATCCGCGCAGCAGCAGCCACCCTTCTGGCCTCGACTGCCTTCACGCTCACCTACGCGTCGGGACCCACCGACGACGCAATCCATGTCACCAACAACACCTCGGGCCCGGTCCTGGCCGACGGCTCCGCCTTCGAGTGGCCCCTGAGCCTTGCCAGTGCGTAGGCCTGTGACGGGCTGAACATGATCCGGGTGGTTCGGCCAGCCCGGACCCCCGCCTCCTCGACCGACTCCACGATCGTGGCATTCTTGGCACACGGAAACACCGCCACGGCATACGGGGACTCGGGATTATGAACAATGCACACGAGACGACTACGCCACCGTCCGGAGAGAGTTCTCTCCTCGGACTTTCGTGTGGTGCGCTCGAAATTCTGAGGCTGCTCACCGAGAGGCAGCTCTCCGGGGCACAGTTGGCCGAGCTGGTTCCCGAGGTCGATCAGAACGCATGCCTGGCCGAGCTCGACCGGGTCCGGTTGATCCGCCCGGGGAGCGAACTGGGAACCTACTTCGCGAATCCGCCTCATGCCGCGGCGGACGAGCTGCTCCGCATCCAGGAGGCGCATGCGAGCCAGCAGCTGGCGGGGTTTGCCCGGATGCGGGAGGACTACGCCAAGCTGGCAGACGACCTGGCCCACGTCGACCGCGGCGCCCCGCTCACCCATGCCGAGATCATCGAGTCCAGTGAGGACGTCCGCTCGCGCATCAAGGAGCTGTCGGCGACCGTGACCCGCTCGGCGTGGGCGGCGCATCCCAATCTGCCCTCCGTCGAAGCGTTGGAGGTCGGCATCAAGCTCGACGTCGAGCACGCCACGCGTGGAATCGACATTCGCGGGCTCTACCCCCACGCGGCCCGCCGACACCAAATACATTCCCAGCACCTACGGACGATGCAGGCCTCCGGTTGCAACGTCCGAACGGCGCAGTCGATCCCGTTCCGCGTCATCCTCATCGACGAGGCAATCGCCATCGTGCCGCGCCCCGACGCCGAACACGGAGCCGCCATCTTGCGTGACCCGATGTCGGTCGCCTTCATCCGGCAGACCTTCGAGAACCTCTGGCAGGGTGCCGAGGGCTTCGACACCGAGGCGACCGTCAGCGAGGCGGCCGCCGAAGAGATCGTGGTCGCGATCCTTCAGGAGCTGGCACTCGGCCACACCGACGAGACCATTGCCCGTCGGCTCGGCATCTCGACCCGCACACTGCGAAGGCACCTGTCGAAGGTGACCGACAAGCACCACGCCCAGACTCGCTACCAGCTGGGGATCGTGGCGATGCGCCACTTCAGCATCGGTGTCCGCGGCGAGGCCGACGCCGCCAACGAGCTGATCTCGGAGACCGAGAACGGGTACGCCGAGACGGGCTGATCCCCCAACACGCCGGCACCGGGCTCTGGCGTCGCGATCTTCTGAGCGCCGACTCGGTCGTGGGTTCGCGCCGACTCACCAGGGCGAGGGCTTGAAGTCCTTCACGAAGCAGCCGTAGAGGTCTTCGCCGGACTCGCCGAGCACCGACCGGGTCGTATACCCGGGCCGCGCCGTCGACGAGGTCGAGGGGGCGTGCCAGCCTTTTACCGGCGGCGTCGGATGTGGACGTGGTCGCGGTGGTTCTCGGTGTCGCTGCCGCGGTCCTCCATGGGCCGCCAGCCCTCCGCAGCGTGGCTGGTCGACCAGATCCGCTGGTACCAGATGATGTAGTCGGTGCCGAGCTCGGCAGCGTGGTGCTTGGCGTAGGCAGCGAGGGCGTCGCCTTGGGCACGGCCCGCCGAATTCATGGGGACAATGAAGTCGGCTGCCAACCCGGCCGGGTGGCCGTTGGGGTCGGTGGCGCTCTCGCGGTAGCCCCCGACGGTCTTGATGTCGAACATCGGCCCGAGGATGTTGACGAGCTGGGTCAGCTGCGGCTTGACCGGACCAAGGTTGTAGTCCGTCTGGGTCGCGACTGCGCAACCGGCGCTGCTGCCGGCGGTGGTGGCGGTCACCAGCGGGTGGTCTGGGGTACTAGCCTCGCCCAGTGGTCACGGCTCGGGAGGACAGGCGGCGAGTGCGTGCGGCCGCGAGGACACAGCGCAAGGAGCGCAACCGCGCCCAGGACCGGGAGATCCTGCGACTCGCCGTACCCGCGTTCCTCGCCCTGGTCGCCGAGCCGCTGTTCCTGCTCGCCGACTCGGCGGTGGTCGGGCATCTCGGCACCCCCGAGCTGGCCGCGCTCGGGATCGCCACCGCAGTTCTGGGGACCCTGGTCAGCCTGTGCATCTTCCTGGCGTATGGCACCACGGCCTCGGTCGCCCGCCAGGTCGGCGCGGGAAACACCCGCGGCGCCCTGGCTCAGGGCGTCGACGGCCTGTGGCTGGCGACGCTGATCGGTGCCCTTCTCACGGCGGTCGTGCTGCCCCTGACGGGTTCGATCGTCGAGCTGTTCGGCTCCGGGGGCCAGGTCGCGGAGCTCGCGGTGACCTACCTGCGGATCGCCTTGCTGGGCACGGTTCCCCTCCTGCTGATGCTCGCGGCGACCGGCGTGCTCAGAGGGCTGCAGGACACGCGCACGCCCCTCGTCGTGGCCGTCGTCGGCAACCTCGCCAACATTGTTTTCAACGTCGTCCTCGTCTACGGCGTCGGACCGTTCGACGGCTTGGGCATCGCCGGCTCCGCGCTCGGGACGCTGCTCGCCCAGCTCGGCTCGGCCGGCGCTCTGGTGTGGGTGGTCGTCCGCGGCGCCCGGCGCGAGTCGGCGTCGCTGCGACCGGACCTGCCCGGGATCCGGCAGGCCGGGCGGGCCGGCGTACCGCTGATCATGCGCACGCTGATGCTGCGCGCGTCCCTGCTCGTGATGACGTACGCCGCGGCGAGGCTCGGCGAGGACGACCTGGCCACGATGCAGCTGGCCCTGGCCATCTGGACCTTCCTGGCGTTCACCCTCGACGCCGTCGCGATCGCCGCCCAGGCGATCACCGGGCGCTACCTCGGCGCCGCCGACGTCGAAGGCACCCGCGCCGTGACCAGCCGCATGGAGCGCTGGGGCTGGTTGAGCGGCGTGGTCACCGGCCTTGCGCTCGCCGCCCTCTCACCAGTGCTGGGGCGGCTGTTCACCAGTGACCCGGTCGTGCTCGACCTCCTCGTACCCGCACTGCTCGTGGCGGCAGCTGCCCAGCCCCTGGCCGGGATCGTGTTCGTCCTCGACGGTGTCCTCATCGGCGCCGGCGACGGGGTCTACCTGGCCTGGGCGCAGCTCGTGACCCTGCTTCTCTTCGCCCCGGTGGCGTGGGTGGTGGGGGACAGCGGCCTGACCTGGCTCTGGGCCGCGTTCGCGGTCTGCTTCATGGGTGGCCGCGCTCTCACCTTGTTGTTGCGCGCCCGCGGCGACCGCTGGATGCGGCTGGGCGCCTGACCCGCCGAGTCGTGTGCCTCAGGACGTGCAATGGCGCGTCATGGGGCACTCGACTCACCGCTTGGACAGGAACTTCCGGATCGCCTCACGGGGACGTTCCCGGAGCTCTGGCCCGTGAGTGAACGCGGCGGTCGAGTACTCGAGCTCTCCGAGCCGGTGTGCGGTCTTCTGGGTCATCGCGTAGTTCGAGCAGAGGAACTTCGGAGGCCAGCGCATCCCGAGGACGTTGAAGATCGCGTCTCCGGTGATCAGCACCCCGGACTCCTCGTGCAGGTACGACGCATGGCCCGGCGAGTGTCCTGGCGTGTGCACCACCCGGATCCCGCCCGCGAACGGCACCACCTGACCATCCTTCAGCTCCTCGCCCACCGTGAGGTTCTCCAGCTTCGGGTCGGGCAGCTTCCGGAAGAGCTTGCCGATGCGTGAGGTCTGGTCGACCTCAGGCTGAGTTCCTGTGCGGACGTACTCCGCGTCGTCGGCATGGACGTCGAGGGGTCGACCTGTCTCTCTGGAGACGTACGCCGCCCCGCCGGCGTGGTCGGGGTGGCAGTGGGTGAGCATCAGCCTGGTGACGTCGCTCGGGCCAGATCCGATGGACTCAAGGGCAGCCATCACCTTGCGGCCAGAGGAGCCGATCCCCATGTCGATCAGGGTCACCTGGCCGTCATCGTCACGAAGCATGAAGCCGTTGATGTAGTCGCCCATCAGCGGGATCCGCCAGACGTCCGATGCCAGTTGGACAGCCGCCACTCTTGCCATGGCGGGGAGCCTACGCTTGCGCCATGTCGCCGCTGCAGAGGGTCGCCATGGGCATGGTGATCGTCATCGGTACGGCCTCGTTCCCGGCTGACCCGTCCCCTTCGTGGGAGAAGTACGACGCGCTGCCCAACCCCCTCGGCTGGGTGCTCGTCGTGCTCGGTGTCTTTTCTCTTACCAAGGCAGACGAGAGGTTCGCCTCGAGTCGCTGGCTGGCTCTGATCGCCGCGGCAGTGAGCGTGCCCATGTGGTTCCCGCAGGTCGCTCACCGGCTCGACGCGTCCGGAGAGTGGTTCGCCTCGCTGCCACAGCTCGTCTTTTGCCTGTTTCTGGCCCGCGAGATCGGCCTGACAGGTGCGACGCGCACCCCGGCGGACGGGTACGTCGCGAGGCGTTTCGGCCTGCTGGTGTGGGCATTCGCCCTGGCCGGCGTACTCCCGGTGCTCGCCATCGGCGGCGACGTCAAGCAGCTCGAGATGCCCACCCTGGTGATCTCGTCCGTGGCGAACATCGCCTTCGTCTATCTCCTGTTCCGCGTCCACCGGCGGGAGTGGCTCGGCGGACCGGGGCCTCTGGAGGTGCATCCGCGCAAGCAGCCGGAGAAGCGAGAAGGCCGCCCACCCTCGCGATGAGGGGGACGACCAACCCGCGCGAAACCTTCAGGCGTCAGGCAGAGACCACGTTGAGGTTGACCTGCGCCTCGACGTCGTCGTGCACCCGCACCGTGACGGTGTGGGCACCGAGCGACTTGATCGGGTTGGTGACCACGATCGTCCGCTTGTCGACCTCGGCACCCGCCTCGTTGATCGCGTTCGCGATCTCAGCGGCTGTGACCGCGCCGAAGAGCCGGCCACCTTCGCCGGCGCGGACCTTGACGCTGAACGTCGAGTCCTCGAGCTTGGCCTTCACCTCGGCGGCGTGGTCGGAGTCGCGCACCGACCGGGCGTCGCGGGCCTTCTTGATCGACTCGATGGTCTTCTCGCCGCCGCGGGTCCAGCGGATGCCGAAGCCACGCGGGATGAGGTAGTTGCGGCCGTAGCCGTCCTTGACCTCGACCACGTCGCCGGCGGAACCGAGCCCGGTCACTTCCTGGGTCAGGATGAGCTTCATCTCTCCGTCTCCTCTCAGCGAGCCGTGGACGTGTAGGGAAGCAGTGCGACCTCACGGGCGTTCTTCACGGCCGTGGCCACGTCGCGCTGGTGCTGCACGCAGTTGCCGGTCACTCGACGGGCGCGGATCTTGCCGCGGTCGGAGATGAACTTGCGCAGGAGGTTTGTGTCCTTGTAGTCGACATAGGACACCTTCTCCTTGCAGAACTGGCAAACCTTCTTCTTGGGCTTGCGAATCACTGCCTTGGCCATTGTGGTGCTCCTCCCGAGGCCGGAGGCCTCAAGTGTGGTGAGTAGCCCGGCCCAGAGTGGTTACTGAGGCCGGAATGGTTTCGGATGGGCTGTTGAGTTGTGTCTGATCAGGCTGTGAGTCAGAACGGAGGCTCGTCGGAGCTTCCGGTCGCCCACGGGTCGTTCTTCGGGGCCTGGCCGCCGGGTGCCTGTCCGCCCTGCTGGCCGCCCCACTGGTTGCCGCCACCCTGGGCGGGCTGAGCGGCGGGCTGGCCACCCTGCTGACCGCCGCCCTGACCACCTTGGGCCGGGGTGGAGGCCCACGGGTCGTCGCCGCCACCGGTTTGTGCTCCGCCGCCGTAGCCGCCGCCTCCGCCGCTGCGCTGGACGCGCGCGACCTTGGCCGTGGCGTACTTCAGGCTCGGACCGACCTCGTCGACCTCGAGCTCGACGACAGTGCGCTTCTCGCCCTCACGGGTTTCGTAGGAACGCTGCTTCAGGCGCCCCTGGACCACGACGCGCATCCCCTTCAGGAGCGACTCGGCGACGTTCTCCGCCGCCTGGCGCCAGACCGAGCAGGAGAGGAACAGCGCGTCGCCGTCCTTCCACTCGTTGGTCTGCTTGTCGAAGGTCCGCGGCGTCGATGCGATCCGGAAGTTGGCCACCGCGGCACCCGAGGGGGTGAAGCGGAGCTCTGGGTCGTCGACGAGGTTGCCGACGACGGTGATGACTGTCTCGCCTGCCATGTGGGTCTCCCTGGTTGTTCAGAGGGTGGAGCGTTCAACGGGTGAGGTCGGTGAGGAGCTCAGCGAGCGTCGGGACGGATGACCTTGGTGCGGAGCACGGACTCGTTCAGCGTGAGCTGGCGGTCGAGCTCCTTGACGGTCGCAGGCTCGGCCTGGAGCGACACGACGGCGTAGATGCCTTCGGCGTTCTTGTCGATCTCGTAGGCGAGACGACGGCGACCCCAGATGTCGACGTTGTCGACGCTGCCTCCGTCGTTGCGAACGACGTTGAGGTAAGTGTCGAGCGACGGCTGGACGGTGCGCTCCTCGAGGTTGGGATCGAGGATGACCATGAGTTCATAGGCACGCATAGCGTTCTCCACCTCCTTCGGACTCGGCGGCCACGGCATTTCCGTGGCAGGAGGGCTGTGCGGTGTCGGCTCTCCCATCGGGGGTGAGCGACGCGCAAGGTTAACAAGCAGTACGGCCAGGACGGAAATCGTCGTCCACAGGTCAGCCGACGGACTGCTTCGCCACTTTCCTCCGGCGTACGGCGGGGACCATCGGGATCACCGCGGCGCGTCCCACAGCAGCACAAAGGGCGACCCCGACGGTGGTGATCGGCGCACCCCAGGGCACACCGACGAGCAGCCAGGCTGCGAGGGAGGCCCCACCGGCGGCGACGACGGCGGCCGCGAGGACGTGTATCCACTGCTGGGGAAAGCGGTCACACGCAAAGTCCACGAGAGCGACGCCGATAGGACCCGCCAGGAGCGCAGTCGGTGTCACCACTATGAGCGACAGTTCCGCCGCGATCTGCAGATCCCACCAGGTGCCGAACCGGTCACCGGCACCGTCGCCCAGCATCCACAGCCCGACAGTCATGCCGAGCGTGGCCAGCACCCAGCTCAAGAGGACGGCCAGAAGATAACCGAGGAAGCCTGGAGTGTTCTCGCTGGCCGAACGGTCCTCCTCCACCGCCTCCACTGTCATGGTCGAAGCCTAGGCTGGGATCATGAGTTCCAGCAGTCAGATCGCCATCGGAGCACACGTCGAGCAGACCGACCCGATTGCCGAGGCGCAGGCGCGCCAGACCACCCTGGTGCAGTTCTTCCTCGGCGACCCTCAGGGCTACAAGGGCCCCGAGATCCGGTACGCCGGCGGCGCTGCCGGCCTACGCCAGGACGCTGAGGCGGCCGGCATCGACCTCTACGTGCACGCTCCCTACATCGTCAACGTCGCGACGACAAACAACCGCATCCGGATCCCGAGCCGCAAGCTGCTGCAGCAGCACATGGACGCCGCGGCCGAGATCGGCGCCAAGGGCTTGATCGTGCACGGTGGCCACGTCAACAACGCGGACGACCCGGCCAAGGGGTTCGACAACTGGCGCAAGGCGGTCGAGGCCACCGACATCAAGATTCCCCTGCTCATCGAGAACACCGCCGGCGGCGAGAACGCCATGGCCCGCCACCTCGACCGCATCGCCGGGGTCTGGGACGCCATCTCCTCCGCGGAGCACGCCGACCAGGTCGGCTTCTGCCTGGACACCTGCCACGCCTGGGCGGGTGGCATCGAGCTGCCTACCGCCGTCGAGAAGGTCCGGTCGATCACCGGCCGGATCGACCTGCTGCACGCCAACGACAGCCGGGACGCGTTCGACTCCGGCGCCGACCGCCATGCGAACTTCGGCAACGGCCAGCTCGACGAGCACGACTTCGCCGGCGTGGTCCGCGACGCCGGGGCACCGGTCATCTGCGAGACGCCGGGTGGCGCCACCGAGCACCAGGCCGACTTCGCGTGGCTGCGCGAACACGGCGTGTGACCCTCACCCGCCGCGGGCTGCTCGTTGCCTCCGGCGTCTCAGGGCTCCTCGTCGGCTGCGGCGGCCCCCCTACCGCATCGCCACCGCCTGAACCCTCGGCACCGGAGGGATCGACGCGGATCCCCTACGGGGAGGGCCACGCATCGCAGTTCGCCGAGCTGCGGATGCCTGCCCGGGACCCGCGGGCCACGCTGGTGCTTCTCCACGGGGGTTACTGGTACCCGGAGTACGGCCTGGAGCAGATGTACCCGATGGCCATGGAGCTCACCGAACTCGGATTCGCGACCTGGAACGTGGAGTACCGCCGCACTGGTGACGGCGGCGGCTTCCCGAACACGCTCACCGACGTCGCCGCAGCAGTCGACCGGCTCTCCGGCGACGGTCTTCCGGACGGACTGGCGGACAACGTCGTCCTCGTGGGGCACTCCGCGGGTGGGCATCTCGCTGTCTGGGCTGCCTCGCGCAACGACAGGACACCCGGTGGCGAGCCGAAGGTGCAGCCACAGGGGGCGATCTCGCTCGCGGGGATCCTCGACCTGGTTCGTGCCGGCAGCGTCTCCGGCTCGTCGGTCCCGGTCAGCGCGTTCATGGGGGGTTCGCCGACGCAGGCCCCGGAGGACTACGCCCTTGCCGACCCTGCCCGGCTGGTTCCCGCCGGCTGCCCGGTCTGGGCCGTGCACGCCGACCGGGACGAGACGGTCCCGGCCAAGCAGAGCCAGTCGTACGTCGCCCTCGCCCGGGCAGCCGGCGCGACGGCGCACCTCGCGGTCGTACCCGGCGACCACGTCGACGTCATCGACCCCGACGCCCCGTGCTTCCCCATGATCCAGGGCCTGATCCTCAGGGCAGCCTCCTGACCAGACGTCGTGGTCTCAGCATGCGGCTGGCACGTCCGCCGGCACCCGACTCGCTCGCAGTAGTTCCCCCACCGGCTCTAGGCTCCTGATGTGACCTCCGAAGCCCTGACCGTGCGCACGATCACAGCCCAGGAACACCTCGCTCTGATCCGCTCCATGTCTCGCCCCGCAGCCGGGACGCCGGCAGGTTCGGCGAGCTTCCTGCAGACCCCCGCTTGGGCCGCAGTGAAGCCGGAGTGGCGGGCCGAGTCCATCGGCTGGTTCTCTCGCAGCTCCACGGGCAACGAGAACATCGTCGGTGCCGCCCTGGTGCTCTACCGCCAGCTCCCCAAGGTCAAGCGCTATCTCGCCTACCTCCCCGAAGGGCCACTGGTGGACTGGGACAGCGAGGACCTCAGCGCCTGGCTGGACCCGATGGCAGCGCACCTGCGCACGCAGGGTGCCTTCGGCGTCCGGATCGGCCCCCCGGTGGTCACCCGCCGGTGGACTGCCGCCCAGATCAAGGAGGGCATCGCCGACGACTCCATCTCGAACCTGACCTCGCTGCCGCCCACCGAGCGAAGCCAGGTCGGTGCCCAGGTGGTCTCCCAGCTCCAGGAGCTCGGCTGGAAGCACCAGTCCGCCGACGGTGGCTTCGCCGCTGGGCAGCCGCAATACAACTTCTGGATCCCGCTCATCGACGCCGAGGGCAACCCGCGCAGCGAGGACGACGTACTCAAGGGGATGAACCAGCAGTGGCGCCGCAACATCAAGAAGGCCATCAAGCAGGGCGTCGAGGTGGAGCGCGGCGAGGCCTCCGACCTCAAGGCCTTCCACGAGCTCTACGTGCACACGGCCGGCCGCGACCACTTCACTCCGCGTCCGCTGAGCTACTTCGAGACGATGTTCGAGGCGCTCGGCGCCGAGGAACCCGACCGGATCCGGGTCTATCTCGCCCGACACGAGGGTGACCTCGTCGCCAGCACGATCTGGATCCGGGTCGGGACCCATACGTGGTACTCCTACGGCGCCTCCTCGACCGAGAAGCGCGAGGTGCGCGGGTCCAACGCCATCCAGTGGCAGATGATCCGGGACTCGCTCGCCGCCGGGGCACACATCTACGACCTGCGCGGCATCACTGCCACGCTCGACGCGGACGATGACCATGTGGGGCTGATCCAGTTCAAGGTCGGCACCGGCGGCGAGGCCGTGGAGTACGCCGGGGAGTGGGACCTCCCGCTCGGCGGACTGTCCAACCGGGCGATCTACCAGGCCTTCTCCCTCTACATGAAGCGCCGGGGCTGACGGGGGTGGCCGTGATCCTGCGGGTCGACGGCGACCGCTGGCGTGCCCACCTCCAGGACGTCCTCGAGCGCCACCCCGGGCTGGTGCCAGTGGCCAAGGGCAACGGCTACGGGTTCGGGCTCGGTCGTCTCGCGCGCAAGGCGCAGTGGCTGGGCGTGGACACCCTGGCTGTCGGCACCTACGAGGAGATCTCCCACGTGGAGCAGCGGTTCGACGGCTCGCTGCTCGTGATGACACCGTGGAGGCCCGGGAGCCCGGCCCCGGACGACCCGCGGGTGATCCACACCGTTGGTCGGATCGAGGACCTCAAGACGCTCGCCGAGCATGGCTCCTCCAGCAGCGAGCGGCCGCGGGTCGCCCTGGAGCGGATGACGTCCATGCTCAGGCACGGGTTCACCGCTCCCGGGCTGCGCGAGGCAGCCCGGCTCGTGACGCGTCGTGGCGGTGTCCGAGTGGTTGGGGTGGCGCTGCACCTGCCCCTGGCCCAGACATCTCGGCAGACTTCTCGGGGGACCGCACACATGAACGAGGTCGAGCGGCTGATGAACGACATCGTCGCCTCCGGTCTCGACAAGCTCGACCAACAGGGCAGCCGCACGATCTTCGTCTCCCACCTCACCGAGATGGAGCTCGAGCTGCTGCGGCAGAGGTACCCCGAGTTCACTTTCCGGCCCCGCATCGGCACCGCGCTTTGGCTGGGCGACCGAGGCGCCCTCTCGGTGCGGGCGACCGTCCTGGACACGCATGCGGTGGAGCGGGGCGACACCTACGGCTACCGCGGCCGGACGGCCCCGCGCCACGGCACGATCCTTGTCGTCTCCGGCGGCACGTCGCACGGCATCGGCCTCGAGGCGCCGACAGGGGACGCGAGCATGAGGTCCCGCGCGGCCTCGATCGCCCGGGGCGGACTCGACGCAGCCGGGCTGGTGCGGTCGCCGTACACCGTGGCCGGGAAGCAGCGCCTGTTCGCGGAGCCTCCGCACATGCAGGCCTCGATGCTGTTCATCCCGAACGGGACCGTCGTGCCGCAGGTGGGTGAGGAGATCGACTGCCGGGTGCGGTTCACCGCCACCGCCTTCGACCGCGTCGAGATCAGCTGAGCGAGATCTGCTAGCCCGATAATCCGGAGCGAACCGACCGCTCCGGGGCGTCCGCGAGGGTCCGATCGCTCCGGATTATCCGTTCCTCGCGCACCGGGTCGTGCTCCGGACGCATGATGTCGCGCACCACGACGGCCACCAGGTAGAGCTGTGCGACCACGCGCACCCAGATGGCCGCGTCGTACGCCGGGGAGCCCCCGCCGGCCGCTGACTCGAGCCACCCCCCGAGGAACATCCAGACTGCGGCCATGTACACCAGCTCACCGGCCTGCCAGACCAGAAGGTCTCGCCACCGCGGCCGCGCGAGCACCGCGAGGGGCAGCAGCCAGAGGACGTACTGCGGCGAGTACACCTTGTTCACCAGCAGGAAACCGGCCACCACCAGGAACGCCAGCTGAGCCACGCGCGGAGTCTCAGGCGCCTTCAGGCCGAGCACCGCGACCGCGAAACAGACCGCCCCGAACAACACCCATGACCACGTGTTGATCGTCTCCGGCGTGACCGTGTGACCGGCGTGCTGGAGGACCAGCCAGAGCGAGCCGAGATCGGCGCCCCGACCAGAGTTGAAGCTCCAGAACACCTTCCACTGCTCGAAGCCGGTGAGCCAGGCCGGCAGGTTCGCCAGACCCCACGCCACCGACGCGCCGCCCGCGGCCAGCGCGAATCCCCCCAGCTGTTTGCGTCGCCAGGCCACCACCAGGACCGGCCCCAGCAGGAAGAGCGGGTAGAGCTTGGTCGCCGCACCCAGCCCGATCAGTACGCCGGTGAGCAGGGGTCTGTCCCGCGACCACGCCCACAAGGCACCGGCGACGAGCGCCACTGCCATCAGGTCCCAGTTGATCAGCCCGGTTGCCAACAGGCACGGCGAGAGCACGAAGTACAGCGCGTCCCATGGCCGGCCGCGATGGGTCCCAGCCAGGAACCAGGTCGCGACCAGTCCGAAGCCGCACAGCAACAGCGCCGTGACCAGGAAGTAGGTGTCGACCTCGTCTGCCATCCCGGGCAGTGACCAGAGCTGCCCGGGGTCACCGAATCGCCGCTGCTCCATCGGTGGCCCGCTGGGGTTGAGCTGGGTCAGCCTCGCCGCAGTCCACGCGAGGTAGGAGATGCCGACGGGATACTCGGTCACCTCGTAGCGCCCGCCGGAGTCGGCGTAGGGCCAGCGTCCTTCGGCGTACCCCCGCCCGGTGTAGAGGTAGGGCACGTCGGAGTAGCACATCTTCGCGTAGCGGGCCTTGTCGTCGGCCCAGTTGGTCTTCAGGCACGGCTGGTGCTGCACCACCGCGAGGGCGAAGGCAACGGCGAACAGGGCCAGCAGGACGCGCACCGGGATCCACCACCGGTGCGGCCGGGAGTGCCGACCCACCGGCCCGCCGACCACCTCGCTCATCGTGCGCGCGAACGGGTCCTCGCGGGTCGGTGCAGCAGTCACGGGCAGTTCGGGTCAGTCGGTTCGCACTCGGGTGGTCCGCCCCCACCCTCCTGGCCTCCGCCCTCCTGGCCCTCATCTGGATCCGGCGGAGTCACCGGGAGCGACGGCGGAGCGGGCGGCGGCTGGGTCGTCGTGGACGGCGGGGGCTTGGGCTTCTTCGTCTTGGGGGGCTTCGGCGGGGGTGGTGTGTACGGCGCGTGCCCGTCGGTGGGCGCTTCGCCGTCCACGAACGCGGGCTCGGGGAACGTCTCCTCCTCCACGCCCTCCATCAACATCTCCATCACGGCTGTCCAGGTGTCGGCGGGGTAGGAACCGCCGTAGAAGGGTTCCAGGTAGCCGTTGAGCGCCTCGTTGCCCTTGCCCCGCACGTACATCACGGCCGTGGACACCTGCGGGGTGTAGCCGACGAACCAGGAGGACGAGACGTCCTCGTTGTCGTTGGTCGCAGTGCCGGTCTTCGCCGCAGCGTCTCGCCCCAGGTTGAGGGCGGTGCGGGCCGTGCCGTTCAGGACCGTTTGCTGCAGCGCGTAGCTGACGTCGGAGGCGAGGTCGCCTGAGAGTGCACGGTTGGTCTTGCGGGGCGTCTTGTAGAGCACCTTCTTGTCCGACGCGCGCGTCACCTTCTTCACGGTGAACCAGTCGTGGTGCACGCCTCCGTTCGCGATGGTCGCGTAGGAGTTCGCCATGTCGATCGGGCTGACCGTGGCCGACCCCAGCGCGACGGCCGGGAAGGGCTTCAGGCCCGGCGCGTTCTTGGGTACGCCGAGCGCGTTGGCCATCCGGATCACCTTCTGCGGGCCGTCCTCCATCGCCGTGGTCAGGTCGACGTACGCAGTGTTCACCGAGTTCTCGGTCGCGGTGATCAGGCTGATCTTCGAGCCGTAGCTGCGGCCCTGGCCCTCGCCCTGGTTGCCGACCTCACCGCCCCCGTCGGGGAGCTCGAAGGGCGCGTTGCCGTCGAAGGTGTCCTTGAGCGCGAACCCGTCCTTGAGGCCGGCGGCCAGCGCGAACGGCTTGAAGGAGGAGCCCGGGGAGCCGCCCAGCTTGGCCCAGTTCAGCTGGCTCTGCAGGTAGTCCTGCCCGGCGTAGAAGCCCATCAGACCACCCGTGCGCACGTCGATCGACGCCGTCGCCACGTGCAGCTTCTTCAGTCCCTGCGGACGCTCTTCGAGAACGCCCTTCTCGGCAGCCTGCATCGCCTTGCGGGTGAAGGTCGTCTCCACCCGTAGGCCACCTGCATCGATCTCGGTCTCGTCGAAACCGAGACGGACCAGCTCGTCCTTGACCATGGTGAGCATGAAGCCGCGCTGGCCGCCGTACATGTTGCTGGTCCTTGGCTTGCCGACCTTCGGCAGCTGCCCGAGGTACTTGTCGGCCTCGGCCGAGTCGAGCTTGTCCATCGAGACCATGCCGTTGAGCACGTAGTTGTAGCGCTCAACCAGGTCATCGTGCCCGTCGGCCTCCGGGTCGGGGTTCAGGTAGTTCGGTGAGTTGAGGACCGCCGCCAGCATGGCCGACTCGGGCACGGTCAGCTGCTTGGCGGGCTTGTTGAAGTAGGCGTTGGCGGCTGCCTGGACGCCGTAGGCGCCGCGGCCGAAGTAGATGGTGTTCAGGTAGCCCTCGAGGATGTCCTCCTTGGGCCTCTCCTGCTGCACCTTGAGCGAGAGGAACGCCTCCTTCACCTTGCGGCTCAGGGTGCGCTCCTGGCTGAGGTAGAGGATCTTGACGTACTGCTGGGTGATCGTGGACGCGCCCTGGGTCGCGTTGCCCTTCGCATTGGAGAACGCGGCGCGCAGGATCCCCTTGGGGTCGATGCCGCTGTTCTCGTAGAAGGTGCGGTCCTCGGCGGCGATGGCGGCGTCCTGCATAGACGGCGGAATGTCCGCGAGCGGGATCGACTCGCGGTTCTGGTCGGCGAACCGGCCGATCCTGGACTTGCCGCCCGCGTAGTACACGTAGGTCGCCTGGGCCTCGAACGCCTTGTTGGCGTTGGGGATCGTGGTGTTGCGATAGGCGAAGTAGCCGATGCCCACCAGGATCAGCGTGCAGACCAGGCCGACGATCAGCATCCACTTCAGCACCGCCCTGACCCGGGCACCGGCCGTCCTGCGTTTCCCCTCGCCCCCGGCGGAGGCCTTGGCGCCGTTGCCCCCGCCGCCCTTGCCGGCACCCTTCCCGGCACCCTTCTGGGTAGCGCCAGATCCGGCGCTCGCCTTCTTCTTCGGCGCGGGGTTGCTGCGGCTGCCGCTCACTACTCACTCTTTCGGATCGCTGCGAAACCGGTCTGGTGAAGGGTACGGCGTCGCGCCACGCCCGGTTCACGATGCCCGCGACACGAGGGCGCGACACTCCCCGATGTGATTCGCACTCGATATATCGATGCGATAGATTGCATCGATAGAACAGATCAGTACATCCGACCGATCGAACGCAGCCTGGGCACCTGGGCTCGACGAGCGGGTTGCCAACCGGGGAGGGCAGCAGATGGTGAGCAAGGGCGCAACGCTCGAACTGGCGGTTCTCGGGCTGCTGCACGACTCGCCGCTGCACGGCTACGAGCTTCGCAAGCGGCTCAACCTGCTGCTCGGATGGACCCGGTTGCTCTCCTACGGCTCGCTGTACCCCGCGCTGAAGCGGATGCTGCGGGCCGGGCTGGTCGCCGAGGTGGCCACGGCCTCTCCGGGCGTCTCCCGCCGCCAGCGGATCGTCTACCAGCTCACTCCTGCAGGGGCCGAGTACTTCGGTGCGAAGATCACCGACGTCGGTCCCTCGGCCTGGGAGGACGAGGACTTCAACATGAGGTTCGCGTTCTTCTCACGCACCGACTCCGACGTACGGCTGCGGATTCTCGAAGGTCGCCGTTCGCGCCTGCAGGAGCGACTCGACCGTGCCCGCAGCAGCCGGGGTCACGCCGGCGCGGACCGCTACGTCAGCGAGCTGCAGCGGCACGCCATCGAGTCGGTCGAGCGCGAGGTGCGCTGGCTGACCGACCTGATCGCCGCCGAACGGGGGCCGGACTCACGGGCCGCGAGGCCGCCGAAGCGGCCCCCGGCCGAACCGCCGGGGAAGCCGCCGAAGAGAGCAGCACCCCCTGCACCAGCAACCACCCAGCCAGAGCACAAGTCGTGAGTGAAGAGGAGAACCCCATGGGATCGGTACGAGTAGCCATCGTCGGAGTCGGCAACTGCGCCAGCTCCCTCGTCCAGGGCGTCGAGTACTACAAGGACGCGGACGGCTCGGCAGCGGTGCCCGGTCTGATGCACGTGACCTTCGGTGAGTACCACGTCTCCGACGTGGAGTTCGTCGCCGCGTTCGACGTCGACGCCAAGAAGGTCGGCTTCGACCTCTCGGACGCCATCAACAACTCCGAGAACAACACCATCCGCATCGCCGACGTCCCGCCCACGGGTGTGACCGTCCAGCGCGGGCACACCCTCGACGGTCTCGGGAAGTACTACCTCGAGACCATCGACCAGTCCGACGCCGACCCGGTCGACGTCGTACAGGCGCTCAAGGAGGCCCGTGCCGACGTACTGGTGTCCTACCTGCCGGTTGGCTCGGAGGAGGCCGACAAGTTCTACGCGCAGTGCGCGATCGACGCCGGCGTGGCCTTCGTCAACGCCCTGCCCGTGTTCATCGCCTCTGACCCGGTCTGGGCCAAGAAGTTCGAGGACGCCGGCGTACCGATCATCGGCGACGACATCAAGTCGCAGGTCGGCGCCACCATCACCCACCGTGTGATGGCCAGGCTGTTCGAGGACCGCGGAGTGGTGCTGGACCGGACCTACCAGCTCAACGTCGGCGGAAACATGGACTTCAAGAACATGCTCGAGCGCGACCGGCTGGAGTCCAAGAAGATCTCCAAGACCCAGTCCGTGACCTCGAACATGAGCCACGACATGGGCGCGCGCAACGTGCACATCGGCCCGTCGGACTACGTGCAGTGGCTCGACGACCGCAAGTGGGCCTACGTGCGCCTCGAGGGTCGTGCGTTCGGTGACGTGCCGCTGAACCTCGAGTACAAGCTCGAGGTGTGGGACTCCCCCAACTCGGCCGGCATCATCATCGACGCGATCCGTGCGGCGAAGATCGCCAAGGACCGCGGCATTGGCGGCCCGCTCATCTCGGCCTCGTCCTACCTGATGAAGTCGCCGCCCGTGCAGCGGCCCGACGACGAGGGTCGTGCCTCGGTCGAGGCGTTCATCCGCGGCGACGTCGAGCGCTGAGCCGACGTACGACCTGACCGCCCGCCCGCTTCGGGGCGGTCAGGCGCCGCGGCGTACCCGGCGAGAACAGCCTGCGAACGGGCGCTCAGCCAGGGCCCTCAGGCGGGAAATCGTGGCATGAGACGCGCCGCGTCGCCTCGGCAGCCGCGCCAACGTGTCGTACCCTCGAAATGTTGACCCGCTCGGGTCATCGACATCCGTCTCAGCACTTTCTAAGGGTTCGGCCATGAGCGAAGGCACACCTCCCCCTCCCCCCGAGAACCCCTACGGCGCGGGCGGGAGCCAGCCACCGCCGCCGCCTCCGTCCGACCAGCCACCTCCCGGTCAGCCGGGCGGGTACCAAGCGGCACCTCCGCCCCCGCCTCCTGCGACCGGACGCCGGCCCGGTGAGCTGCTCGACCGCTTCCTGGCGCGACTGATCGACAGCGTCCTGCTCTTCGTCGTCAACCTGGTCATCCTGGTGCCGATCCTCATCGGTGCGCTGGGCATCGACGGGGCGACTGGCTACGGGATGGGCGGCAGCTTCGCGGCGGGTGCCCTGAGCGCGGTGCTCAGCACGGTCATCTACCTCGGCTACTTCGGCTTCATGGAGTCCAGCCGCGGACAGACCGTCGGCAAGATGCTGATGAAGCTGCATGTCGAGGGGCCTGGCGGCGGTAAGCCGACGCTGGAGCAGGCGATCAAGCGCAATGCCTGGATGGGTCTGCCCATCCTCGGCATCGTCCCGATCGTCGGCGGCCTCATCGCCGCTGTTGGGCAGCTGGTGGCGGTGATCATGATCGCCGTGCAGATCAACAGCGACCCCGAGAAGAGGCCGTGGACCGACAAGTTCGCCGACACCCGGGTGATCAAGGAGGGCTGAGGCCCGTTCTGGTCACGTGGGCACGTGTCTGACCTGCACTGTCCCGCGACGATCGTCGTCGCACGCCATGCGAAGGCCGCCTTCGTCGAGGACTGGTTCTCCGACGAAGGCGGCTCGCTGACGCCGCAGGGTCGGGGTCAGGCCCACGCGCTGGCGGAGTCGCTCGCCAGACGTCGGGTGGTCGCCGTCTACTCCAGCGATGTCTCGCGGGCCGTCCAGACCGCGGAGATCGTGGCAGCGCGGTTGGGTGTCGCGGTCACCGCGTGCAAGTCGTTGCGAGAGGTGTGCATCGGTGCGCTCCTCGGCCAGGCGTTCGACGTCGGCGAGATCGATGCCGTCACCGACCAGTGGTACGCCGGGTCCCTCGATATCCGCTTCGAGGGCGAAGGCGGCGAGTCAGGGGCCGAGGTGATCGAGCGGCATCGGGCGCAGTTCGAGGAGATCGCCTATCTGCACCGGGGAGAGACCGTGCTGGTCGTCGGACACCAGACCGCGCTCGGGATCGTCGTACCCGCTCTGGCGCGAGGCCTCAGCCCGGCCTGGGTGCGGGACAACGAGCTGGCGAACACCGAGACCGCGGAGCTCGACCGCGATGCCGACGGCTGGGTCCTGCGGCGGTGGGGCTCGCAGGTCAGCTAGAGATGTTGCTGTTGTGACTCCGGTGAGTCAGGCGCGCGACGCCGCCCACTCGAGCAGGGCAGCCGTGGCCCGCTCCTCGCCCATGGGACCGTTGTCCAGGCGCAGCTCGAGGAGGTGACGGTACGCCTCCCCGACCTCGCGGCCGGGACCGATCCCCAGGATCTCCATGATCTGGTTGCCGTCGAGGTCAGGCCGGATCGAGGCCATCTCCTCGGCCTCGGAGAGTCGGGCGATCCGGACCTCGAGGTCGTCATAGGTACGACGGAGCAGCTCGGCCTTGCGCTTGTTGCGGGTCGTGCAGTCGGCCCGGGTGAGGACGTGGAGCCGTTCGAGCTGGTCTCCGGCGTCGCGGACGTAGCGGCGCACCGCCGAGTCCGTCCACTCCCCCGACCCGTAGCCGTGGAAGCGGAGGTGCAGCTCCACGAGCTGGGCGACCGCGTCGGTCTGGTCCTTGGAGAACTTCAGTGCCTGCATCCGCTTGCGGGTGAGCTTGGCTCCGACGACGTCGTGGTGGTGGAAGGTGACCACGTTGTTCTCCACGAAGCGGCGGGTCTTCGGCTTGCCGACGTCGTGCATCAGCGCGGCGAATCTCGAGGTGAAGTCCGGTCCGCCGCCGGTCAGCGCCGTGAGCCGGTCCTCCAGACCGATGGACTGCTCGAGCACGGTGAGGCTGTGCTCGTAGACGTCCTTGTGCCGGTGGTGCTCGTCGCGCTCGAGGGCCATGGCCGGGACCTCCGGCAGGACGTGGGCGGCCAGACCCGTGTCCACCAGCAGGCGCAGCCCCCTGACCGGGTCTGGTGCGAGCATCAGCTTCACGAGCTCATCGCGCACGCGCTCGGCGGAGACGATCGAGATCCGCTCCGCCATGCCCCTCATCGCGGCGAGGACCTCGGGCGCAACCGTGAAGCCCAGCTGCGCGGCGAACCTGGCGGCCCGCATCATCCGCAGGGGATCGTCGGAGAAGGAGTCCTCGGGCCGCCCGGGAGTGCGCAGCACCTTGTGCGCGAGGTCGACGACGCCGCCGAAGGGATCCTCGAGCTGCTGGTCGGGCAGCGAGAGCGCCATCGAGTTCACCGTGAAGTCGCGGCGAGCCAGGTCGGCGACGAGCGAGTCGCCATACTTGACGGCGGGCTTGCGGCTGGTGGCGTCGTAGGCGTCTGAACGGTACGTCGTGATCTCCACCTGCCACTCGCCGCGCCGGCTGCCGATCGTGCCGAACGCTCTACCGATGTCCCAGGTGGCCTCGGCCCAGCCCTTGAGCAGCCGCTCGGTGACCTCGGGAGTGGCCGAGGTGGTGAAGTCGAGATCGTTGTGCAGCCGGCCGAGCATCGCGTCGCGCACCGGGCCGCCGACGAGGGCGATCTCCTCACCCGCGGCCGCGAACCGCTTGCCCAGCTCGTCGGTGACGGGTGCGATCCGCGCCAGCTCCGCGACCACGCGCGCCTGGACGTCGGTGATCAGCAGGGGTTCCTCGGACACGAGAGATCACTCTAATGTGGGCGGCCTCCGCCAGGTGTGACCGGTGCCGGAGGTGCATCCCAGCAGTGCGGCCCGGCCTCTCGGGGAGCCGGGACCCGGCTGGATACGATCGCGGCTGTGAGCCGCGCCCGCTGGACGACCCGTGCGCTGGGCCCCGTTCTCGTCGCGGTGACCCTGTTGGCGGCACCGTTCCTGGTCGGTACGGCGGTCGCCGGTCCGCCCGCGACAGCCCGGCAGCTGGCTCCGGAGCTTGGTCCGGGCCTGACTCCGGGCCTGTCTCCGGGCCTGTCTCCGGGCCTGGCTCCGGGCCTGGCTCCGGGCGCGGTCGAAGACGACGCCCCGCTCTCGGTCACGCTGACCTCCATGGCGCCCTCCGAGATCCCGCGCAAGGGAGCCATCACGCTCACCGGAGTCGTGACGAACGCCTCCGAGGAGGACTGGGTCGATGTGAATCTCTCCCCGTTCACCTCCTTCGAGCCCATCACCACCAGGGACGAGCTTGGCGAGGCCGCACGCACCACGCCCGACGCGGCCGTCGGCGAGCGACTCGCCGACCAGGGAGTGTCGGTCGGCGATCTCGAAGCCGGGGACAAGGCGTCGTTCTCGATCCGGGTGCCGGTCACCTCGTTGAAAATCGCCGGCGCACCCGGCGTCTACTGGGTCGGCGTACACGCCCTCGGAGCGAATGCCGATGGTCGCGACCTGGTCGCCGACGGTCGAGCCCGCACGTTCATCCCACTGGTGACCACACAGCAGTCACGCCAGCGAAGCGTGCCGGTCTCCATCGTGCTCCCGCTCCGGGAACGGGCTCGGCGGGCAGCGGACGGCAGCCTGAACGGCCCGACCCGCTGGGTGAACCTCACCGCGGTCACCGGACGCCTGACTCGCATCGTCGAGTTCGGCGCCTCCGCCGGCACTGCGCCGATCTCCTGGGTGGTGGACCCGGCCGTTCTCGACGCCCTCGATGACTTCCGCCGCGGCAACCGGCCGCTTTCGCTGGACCCAGAGACCCCAGGAGACACCTCCGGAGACGACCCGGGAGACGACCCGGGAGACGACCCGGGAGACGACCCGGGAGAGGACCCGAGCGAGGACCCGTCCCCGACCGCCCCGGCCGAGTCCGAAGCCGGCTCGCCCAGCGAGGAGGAGCGCCTCCGCGCGCTCACCGTGCTGGAGGCGTTCCTGTCCAGCGCCCGGACGCACACGCTCTTCACGCTCGGGTACTCCGACCCCGACGTCGCCTCACTCGCGCGTCGGCGAGCAAGCCTGATCAAGCGGGCCAACGACTTGGCCGCACGCCGGATGAAGGCCTGGGGGCTGAGCGGCACCCCGACCGTCGCGCCGCCAAGCGGTTACTTCGACCCCGACCTGCTCTCGCGGGTCTCCGAGGAAGCCCTGCTGGTGCTCACTGACCGGGGCCGACTGCAGGACCCGACGCTGTCGCGCCTCCCCTCCGGACAGGAACTGGTGCTCACCGACGCGCGGGCGCGCACGGGCGGACCGGCGCCGGCAGCACCACGGGAAGCGCTCGCGCTCCGTCAGCGCATCCTCTCCGAGGCCGCCCTCGAGGTGGCCAAGGGCGACGAGCCTGCGCGACCGATCGTGGTGACGCTCCCCTACGGCTGGGACCCCGGCGTGAACTGGAAACGGGCGAACTTCTTCGGCGGACTGCAGACCCCTTGGGTGCGGCTGGCAGCGATGCCACGCGGCCCGACCTCGGCGTACGACGGCCAGCTCAGCTACGGCCGCCCGCAGCTTGCCACTGAGATCGGGGACGAGAACGTCGCGGCCACACGCACCCTGCAACGCACCAGCTCGGTGCTGGGAAACCTGCTCGCCGAGCCGAACGGGGTGACCGACCACCTCACCGGTGCCGCGCTCCAGGCATCGGCGTACAGCGCGCGCCCGACCCTCAGGCTGGCGCGCGAGCAGGTCCTCGCCCTGGACGCGGCCACGCGCGGACAGATGGAGCGCGTCGAGGTCACCGGCACCGACTTCGTCACGCTCTCAGGTGGTTCCGGTTCGCTGACCGTGACCCTTGTCAACGGCCTCGAGCAACCCATCACCGTGGGCCTGAACGCTCGCACCGACAGCCCCCAGGTCAAGGTCGAGACCCCTGAGCCGGTGAGCATGCAACCCGGCCAGCGCACCACTCTGCGGCTGCAGGTGACCAGCGGGGTGGGGGTGCACGACGTGACGATCTTCCCGGTGACGATCGACGGTGACGAGACCGGCACCCCGTTGACGTTCAGTCTGCGGACCAGCCAGGTCGGACGCCTGATCTGGTACATCATCATCGCCGGCGGCACGCTGCTGGCGGTGATGATCGTGCGACGCATCGCGTTGCGGATCAGCAGCCAACGCTGGCGCCGGAGCGACAGCGAGTGAACGCCACAGCTGGCACCCCCGGAGCCGGGCCCCGCTCGCTGCTGTCCTCCAGCGCGGTGATGGCGGCCGGGACGATCGTGTCGCGGCTCAGCGGTTTCGTCCGTGGCATCCTGCTGGCCGCGGCGCTGGGTCTGGGACTGCACGCTGACGTGTTCAACATCGCCAACACGGTCCCGAACATGCTCTACATCCTGCTGGCCGGTGGCGTGGTGAACGCCGTGCTCGTGCCCCAGCTGGTGCGCGCCATGAAGAACGACGCGGACGGCGGCGAGGCGTTCACCAACAGGATCATCACCCTCGCGACGCTCTTTCTCGGCGTCGTGACGATTGCCCTGGTGGTCGCTGCCCCGTGGCTGATGCGCCTCTTCCTTGACCCGCGCTTCTTCGACCCGTCGCGCTCGGCGCAGCTGGAGTCAGTCATCGACTTCGCCCGCTACTGCCTGCCACAGGTGTTCTTCTACGGGATGTTCGTGCTGGTCGGGCAGGTGCTGAACGCCCGTGGCCGGTTCGGGCCGATGATGTGGGCGCCGATCGCCAACAACGTGGTCGCGGTCGCCGTACTCACCGCCTACCTGCTCACGATCGGCCCGGCCAAGGGCGCGGAGAAGCAGGGCGGCTTCGAAGCGGGTGCCGAGGCCCTGTTGGGCATTGGCTCGACCGTCGGCATCGTCATCCAGCTTCTGGTGCTGCTGCCCTACCTGAAGGCGGCCGGGGTCACCTACCGGCCACGGTTCGACTTCCGCGGGACCGGCCTGGGGCACACGCTGCGTCTGGGCATCTGGACGGTGCTGTTCGTGGTGGTCAACCAGATCGCCTACACGGTCGTCGTACGCCTGGCGAGCAGTGGCACCGTGGACCTCGTCCCCGGGGGCGACGCCGGGTCGACCGAGGGCACCGGCTACACCATCTACTCCAACTCGTTCCTGCTCACGATGGTGCCGCACTCCATCATCACCGTGTCGCTGGCTACGGCGATGCTGCCGCTGCTCTCGTCGTACGCCGCCGACGGGAGGCTCGCCGACATCGGAGCCGCCGTTGCCTCGACACTGCGTTCGGCGTACGCACTCGTGATCCCGGTCGCCGTGATGTTCTCGGTGATGTCGGTGGACATCGCCAACGTGATCTGGGGCTACGGCAGCGCCGCCGCGGACTTCGAGAACTTCGCCCCGTCGCTGGCCCTGTTCGGTGTCGGGCTGGTGCTGTTCACCGCGCACTACCTGATGCTGCGCGGGTTCTACGCACTCGAGCAGACCCGCCGGGTGTTCGTGATCCAGTGCGGCATCGCGGTCACCAACATCGTCGCTGCCGTCCTGCTCACCCGTGACGCCCCACCAGCAGAGGTCGCACCCCGGCTGGTCATCGCCTACGCCGCGTCGTACGCCGTCGGTGCGCTCACCTCCTACGCGATGCTCTCGCGCACCGTCGGAGGTCTCGCCGGTCGCCGCCTCGTGCGCTTCCTGGTCCGACTGCTCATCGCGGTCGGGATCGGTGCGGCGGCCGCCTGGGGACTGCGCGAAGGAATGGGGCAGCTGGTCCCCGGGGAGGGAAAGCTGCACGCGCTCCTGGACCTGGCGGTCGTGGGTCTGGGCTTCGTTGTGATCTACCTCGGCCTGGCCCGGCTGCTGCGGATCTCCGAAGTGACTGACGTCATGAGGTTGGTCACGAGTCGTCTCGTGAGCAGGAAGTGACCCGAAACCGCCCGTCGGGTCCGCGTTCGCGCGCCTTTACCATTGGGCGCGAGAACATCGTCGGTGCTCGGACCGACCGGCCCGCAAGCACGAACGACGACGAGCACCCGGGAGGTGTGTGACGTGACGACCGGCTCCATTGGGCCCGGTACCGTCCTCGCCGGCCGCTACCGCCTCGACGACCTGCTCAGCGAGAGCGAGGGGGCCCGTTTCTGGCGTGCGACCGACACGATCCTGGCGCGGAGCGTGGCGATCCACGCCGTACCCACTGACGACCCGCGGGCTCCCGGCCTGATGGAGGCCGCTCGAGTCTCGGCGACCGTCATCGACCCGCATCTGCTGCGGGTGCTCGACTGCGACGACGACGACGGCATCACCTGGGTGGTCAACGAGTGGGGCGAGGGCATCTCCCTCGACCGGATGCTCCAGCAGGGCACGCTCCCGCCCTCGCGGGCGGCGTGGTTGACCCGCGAGGTGGCCGAGGCGATCGCCGCGGGGCATGCCCAGGGCGTGGCCCATGGCCGGTTGAACCCCGAAGCAGTGCTGGTCACCCACGCGGGCGCGGTCAAGCTGATCGGGTACGTCGTGGATGCCAGCCTGGAGATGTCGCGCCCGCCGGACCCGCTGTACGGCGAGCTGGACGAGCGCGAGGCCGACGTCATCAACCTCGCGGGCATCCTCTACGCGGCGCTGACCGGCCGGTGGCCAGGGGTCGCGCGCTCGGCCGTGCCCAAAGCACCCCGAGAGTCACGTCGTCCGCTGCGACCACGCCAGGTCCGCGCCGGCGTACCGCGCACTCTCGATGCGATCTGCGAGCGTGTGCTCCACAAGGAGGGCTCCCAGCACGCGCTGCCGATCGAGACGGCACATGAGATCGCCGCGGCTCTGGCCGACTACGTGGGCGATCCTGCTCTGTCTGCACCCGTCGACGCTGCCGGAATGCACGCCGAGCCGACCGTGTCGCTCCACCGCGACGCCCTGCCGTCGTCCCTTTCTCACCTGGCCGCTGGCGCTCCAGAGCAGGAGGACGCCCCAGAAGGCGGACCAGCAGGTGCGTCAGAAGATGCGCCAGCGGATTCGCCCGAAGACCTGTCCGAGGAAGGCCTGGCAGACGCAACGGCGGGCCACTTGGGGAGCGACGAGGCGGACACCGACGCCGACGCCCAACCGGTGTCCGGGCCTGTGTCCGGCTTGGCGGGCTCTGAGGTGGCCGACCCCGAGGCGACGCAGATCAGCCCATCCGTGCCGGTCGAGCGGGGACAGGCTGATCCGGGCGCCACCCAGGCCTTCCGGGTGCCCGTCGACCGCGACGATTCCCCGAACCCTGCTCCTCCGTCCGAGAGCTCGCCGCCGCCGTTCCCCGACGTCCCTGAGCGCCCGTTGTACGCCGAGACCGCACGCCGGGTCCCGGCGGCAGCCCGGGCGGCCGGCCTGGAAGCAGCCCAGAGAGCAGCCGATCGAGCGACCGAGAAGGCAGAAGCCGAAGCGGCGCAGGCGGCAGCAGGTTCTAGGCACTACTCCGCTACGGGAACGCAGGCCGGCGTCTCTGATGCCTTGGCGAACAGCGGGTCATTCCACCCGGGCGGCGAGCACGAGAGGGCGACGGGCAACGGTGAGCCCGACTACTGGCCCTTCGCCGCTGAGCCGGAGGAGGGCGACGTCCACACCGGCAAGGAAGGACGTGGCTGGCTGCGGGTGGCGATCGTGGTCGGCGTACTCCTGGTGCTGGTGGTCGCGATGGCCATCGCCTTCAACGCCGGCCGGGGGGATGGCGAAACACCATCGGGCTCCGACGGCGACAGCACCAGCGGCGCCAAGGCTGCTGGGTCACCGGTGAAGCTGGCCGGCGTACGCGACTTCGACCCGCTGGCCGACCCACCGGAGGAGAACCCTGAGGACGCACCCAACGCGATCGACAAGGACTCCGCCACGTCGTGGACCACGAGCACCTACCGCGGCAACCCCGCCCTTGGCGGTTTGAAGCCCGGCGTCGGGCTGATGGTCGACCTCGGGAAGGACGTGGAGGCCAAGTCCGTGACCGTCCGGTTCAAGGGCGAACCCACCTCATTCGAGGTGCACGCCGCCCCAGCCGGTGTGACCGAGTCCCCCGAGAGCCTCAACGAGCTCGACAAGGTGGCGGCCCGGGCGGATTCACCCGCACGCGCGACGCTCGAGCTCGACCCGAGTCCGACGACGCGCTACCTGCTCGTCTGGCTGACAAAGCTGCCCCCCGTCTCCGGGGGCTTCAGGGGTGAGATCACGGACATCACGGTCACGTCGTGAGCCCGGAATTGCAGGGCGAGCCGGGGGGAGGACCCGACGGCCAACGCGACGACGCCGCCTTGGTTGCCGCGCACGTTGCCGGTGACCCCCACGCGTTCGGTGAGCTGTTCGCGCGGCACCGGGACCGGCTTTGGGCGGTGGCCCTGCGCACGACCGGAAACCCGGAGGACGCTGCCGACGCCCTCCAGGACGCCATGATCTCGGCCTTCCGGCGGGCCGAGTCCTTTCGAGGCGACTCCGCCGTGACCACGTGGCTGCACCGGATCGTGGTCAACGCGTGCCTGGACCGGCTGCGCCGGGCGAAGGTACGCGCCGTCGACCCGCTCCCGGACGACCTCGACGGGCACCCTGCGCGAGGCACCGTGCTCGCCTCACCTGACGGCGGCAACGACCCCGAGAGCCTCGCACTCGCCGGCGACCGCCGCCGCAGGGTCCTGGCCGCCCTCGAGGACCTGCCGCCCGACCAGAAGGCCGCCCTGGTTCTGGTGGACATGGAGGGCTATCCGGTCCAGGAGGCGGGTCAGATCCTCGAGGTCCCCACAGGAACGATCAAGAGCAGGTGCGCTCGCGGACGGGCGCGGCTTGCGGTGCTGCTGGCCGACCTCGACCCTCGACCCTCGCGCGACCCAACCAGCAACCCAACCAGCAACCCAACCAGCGAAACAACCAGCGAAACAGCCAGCGATACCGGTCGCCGCGGAACCTCGATCGATCCCGATGCGTCCCAATCAGGTGACCCGCCCGAAGACCCCCCGGGTCGGCGGGCCGCACATGAACCACAGGCCCCACACGCCCCACAAGACCCGCGCGAGGAGGTGAGCGGACATGAATGACGAGCCCCCGAACGACCCCACGAACGAGCCCCTCCAAGAGCAGGGCACTGAGGACGCACACATCCGCGCCCTGCTCGCCGAGCTCGGCTCCGGGCCGGATGGCCGACCGATGCCGCGCGAGGTCGCCGCCAGGCTCGACGACACCCTCGCCCGGCTCGTCGCCGAGCGAGCGAGCAGCCCAGAATCCAGCCCAGAATCCAGCGCAGACTCCGGCGAAGACGCGAGTGCTGCGGGCAACGTCGTACCGCTCCGCCGTCGTTGGGTGCCTCGGGCGACGGCCGCCGCGGCCGCCGTGGTGGTCCTGGGCGCAGGCAGCGTCGCGGTCGCCAACTTCGGCATTCTTGGCAACGGCAACGGCACCTCGGTGTCCTCGGACAGTGCAGGCCGCGCCAGTGATGAGAAGGCGGCCCCGGAGGACGCAGGGGGTGACACGGGGTCCGCCCCCGGCGAATCCCCGACGTCTCCGACTTCGGGTGACACCGCGCTCATCCCCGAGAGAACCACCGGGGCCGCTCTCCCGGAGATCAGCGCCAGGTCGTTCGAGGCCGACGTCACGACGCTGCTGCAGCCTCGTCCGTCCACGGACACCACTGCCGGGTCCCCGACCGCTGGATCCGACCCCGGCGGGGGCGGTGCCGAGAAGAGCACGGGCCGCCTCGCCACGCCGGAGGACACCGGGCGGGGTGGGCTGAGCGGATTCAGCTCGAAGGGCTGTTCAGCACCGGAGATCACAGACGGCGGCGTACCCAACCTGGTGCGGTACGACGGGCGGGTGTCCGTTCTCGTCGTACACCCCGAACAGGACGGTGGTCGTCTCGTCGAAGCCTGGGCCTGTGCCGGGGACCGCAAGCTGGCCAGCACCACGATCACCCCATAGGCGCCGGCCCTTCGACACCTGCGAAACACTGGGTCCATGAGCAGTTCCCACCGCACCCGGACCGTCTCCTGCCAGGTCGAGGTCGACGTCCACGAGCAGGCCGAGCTCGTCTGGTCAGTGGCGGTGGCGCACGGCCCCTCGCTGGGCACCGAGAGCCTCTCCATCACAGTGGACGGCATCCGGGTCGAGGTCACGGAGCAGGGCGTCGATGACGGCGGCCGACTGCACGTCTGCAGCGCCCCTCCCGGACGCCTGAGGTTGTCGTACGCCGCTGAGGTGGTCGGTCCGGCCACTCCCGCGAAGGTGGATCCGCTGGACGACATCGTCTACCGGCGCCCGAGCCGCTACGCGGAGTCCGACGAGCTCGGGCCGACCGCGTGGGCGGAGTTCTCCACGCTCGATGGCAAGGACCTGCTCGACGCAGTGAGCTCCTGGGTGGGCACCCAGCTCTACTACGTCAGCGGCTCGAGCCGACCCACCGACGGGGCGACCCAGACCCTGCTCCAGCGCCAGGGTGTGTGCCGCGACTTCGCCCACCTGGTGATCGCGCTGCTGCGCGCCCGCAACGTGCCCGCCAGGCTGGTCGCGGTGTACGCACCCGGCCTGTCGCCGATGGACTTCCACGCAGTCGTCGAGGCCGCCATCGACGGGCAGTGGCGAGCGGTCGACGCGACCACGCTTGCGCCGCGCCCGAGCCTGGTACGGATCTCCACCGGACGCGACGCCTCCGACACGGCCTTCCTGACCGTGCAGTCCGGTCGCGCCGACCTGGTCTCTCTAGACGTGACTGCGACCGCGGAGCCGGACCTCCCCCAGGACGACCTCACCAGCCTCGTCTCCCTCACGTGACCCATCCAACGCGCCGTTACCGGCCCCGGAATGAGCGGTGCCTAGGATCTGTTCACCGAGGGCAACACGCATCAGCACCCGGGCGACCCACAGGGGAAGCCCTCGAACAGGACCAGCGCCAGGAGCAGCAGTGACCGAGAAGACCAGCTCGCCCGCGGGTGAGACCCGCAATGTCATCATCGTGGGATCCGGCCCGGCCGGCTACACGGCGGCGGTGTACGCCGCCCGCGCCAACCTCTCACCGCTTCTCTTCGAGGGCTCGGTCACTGCAGGTGGTGCCCTGATGACCACGACCGAGGTGGAGAACTTCCCCGGCTTCCGTGACGGCATCCAGGGACCGGTGCTGATGGACGAGATGCGCGCCCAGGCCGAGCGCTTCGGCGCCGAGATCGTCTCCGACGACGTGACCGCGCTCGACCTGAGCGGCGAGACCAAGACCGTCACCACGGCCGAGGGCACCTTCAAGGCCCGGTCCGTGATCCTCGCCATGGGCTCGGGCTACCGCAAGCTGGGCCTGCCCGACGAGGACCGCCTCTCCGGCCACGGGGTCAGCTGGTGCGCCACCTGTGACGGATTCTTCTTCCGTGAGCAGCACATCGCCGTCGTGGGTGGTGGCGACTCCGCGATCGAGGAAGCCACGTTCTTGTCCCGGTTCGGCTACAAGGTCACGCTGATCCACCGCCGGGGGGAGCTGCGGGCCTCGAAGATCATGCAGGAGCGCGCCTTCGCCGACCCGAAGATCGAGTTCGCGTGGAACTCCGAGGTTGCCGAGATCCACGGCGAGGACAAGCTGACCGGTCTCACCCTGCGCGACACCGAGACGGGCGAGACCCGCGAGCTCGACGCCACCGGCCTGTTCATCGCGATCGGTCACGACCCCCGTTCGGAGCTGCTGCACGGCCAGGTGCACCTCGATGAGGAGGGGTACGTCCTCGTCGACGCCCCGTCCACCCGCACCAACCTGCCCGGCGTGTTCGCCAGCGGCGACCTCGTCGACCACATCTACCGCCAGGCGATCACCGCCGCCGGCACCGGCTGCGCGGCCGCCCTCGACGCCGAGCGCTACCTCTCCGACCTCGACTTCGCCCTCACCACCCCCGCCGGCGCAGCCACCGTCGGCGCGGGCGCCTGAGCTCGCCGTACGTCGACCGCGGTTTCGCGGCCCGACCCCACCAGCCACAGCTCCTCGTAGGAAACATCTGCTTCCCGCACCTTGCAAAGCACGGGAAGCTCGGGGTTCCCACGGGACCCTGGGGAAACCCCGAGCCCGGGAAGAAATGCCGGGCCAGGGGTGTTCAATGAGGACCACCGCGCATGAGACGCACCGATCAAAGACAACAAGGAGCACAGATGTCTGACCTGCAGGCCGTCACCGACGACACCTTCGAGGCCGAGGTACTGAAGTCCGACAAGCCCGTGCTGGTCGACTTCTGGGCCGAGTGGTGTGGCCCCTGCCGCCAGGTTGGTCCCATCCTCGACGAGCTCGCCGCCGAGCACGGTGAGAAGGTCACCTTCGTCAAGATGAACGTCGACGAGAACCCGGTCACTCCCTCCACCTACCGGGTCAACGGCATCCCGACCCTGAACGTCTACAGCAACGGCGAGGTCGTCAAGCAGATCGTCGGAGCCCGCCCCAAGGCTGCCCTGCTCAAGGAGCTCGAGGACTTCATCGCCTGAGTCCCATCTCCTGTCCGGCAACCGGGCGCGCAACCTGACCAGCGCTCCGCAGCGGGCTACAGTCGCTGCGTGAACGCAGTCTTCAGGCTCGGGGACTCGGGTCCCGCGGTCGCCCAGATCACAGGTCTGCTCGAGCGGATCGGTCTTCTGGGCGATGCCGGTGGACCGCCGACCCAGAGAGTCGCCTCCAGCGCCCCCCATACCGAAGCCCACGATCCCGTGTACGACGATCGTGTCGAGCTCGCCGTCCGCACCTTCCAGCAGCAACGCGGTCTGACCGTGGACGGCGTGGTCGGCCCGCTGACCTTCCGCCGTCTCGACGAGGCCCGATGGCGGCTCGGCGACCGGATCCTGACGCATCTGGCCGGCAACCTGATGGCCGGAGACGACGTCTACACGCTGCAGGGGCGGCTGCTCGACCTCGGCTTCCACGTCGGCCGCATCGACGGCTACTTCGGTCCCGAGACCGAGGGCGGAGTGCGCGAGTTCCAGCGCAACTTCGGCATCCCACCCGACGGCACCTGCGGCCCGGCCACCCTCAAGGCCCTCGCCCGGCTCAGCCCGATGGTCCGGGGTGGCGCTCCCAACGCATTGCGCGCCCAGGAGCGGATCCGCGAAGCCGGTCCCCACCTCGGCGGCAAGATCGTGGTCATCGACGTCGGACGCGGGCACAACCTGCCCGGGGAGTACGCCGACCAGTCCGACGCGATCCTGCACGACCTCGCCCAACGCGTGGAAGGGCGCCTCGTCGCGATCGGCGTCCAGGCCTACCTGACCACTCCGCGCTGGGCCGCGCCCGGAGAGGAGATCGATCGAGCGGCCTTCGCCAACCGGACCGGCGCCGACCTGTTCCTCTCCCTTGCCCTCGACGCGTCGGCCAACCCTGATGCCTGCGGTGTCTCGACGTACTTCTTCGGCGACGACAACCACGACACCTGGTCCTCGGTCGGTGAGCGCTTCGCGGGGCTGGTGCTGCGCGAGATCATCGCGCGCAGCGACCTCGTCGACCTGCGCTGGCACCCCAAGACCTGGGACCTCCTGCGGCGCACCCGGATGCCGGCGATCCGCCTCGATGCCGGCTACCTGACCAACTCCGGTGACGCCCAGCGGCTGGCCGATCCCGACTTCCGCGACGTCCTGGCCGAGTCGATCGTCGTGTCGGTGCAGCGGTTCTACCTCAGTCCCGAGGTCGACTCCCACACCGGCGTACTGAAGGTCAGCGAGATCCGGGACAGCTTCCAGGGCGCCTGAGACTCACAGCTCGCTCGCCTCGGTCCTGCGCACCCCTTCGCTCCACAGCTCCTCGGTCTGCATCAGCCAGAACGCCGCGAACAGCGTGAGCACGGTGATCTCCTCCCAGAGCACGACGTGGTGCCACGTAACGACCCTCGAGACCAGGAACTCGACGACCGGCAGCACCACCATCAGCACCGCGACCAGGAAGTAGCGGTTGCGGGCCACGTTGCCCGCAGCCATGGCCCCGGTCTTCTTGCGGGTGAACTCCCGGGCGTTGATCACGGCCACCGCGACGATCGCCCCGAACAACGGGAGCGCCGCCGCGTAGTGCGCATTGCCGATGAAGCTCTCGCGCCCCCACAGGAACCAGCCGAACCCACCCACCAGTACGGCAAGAGCGACCAGCATCCCGATCGTGTGCTGCGAGTTCCAGTTGCTGGCCGAACGCGCCTGGTCGATCCGGGCGAGCACCAGGACCGTGGCAACTCCGACCACGCCGGCCACGAACAGCGCCGGGATGTTGTTGGCGACGTTCGCCGCGATGTCCGGTGCGATGTTCGGCACCGAGGAGCAGGTGGCCCCCTGTGGCGTCGGTACGAACGCCACCACCGGTGCCAGCATGCCGCCCAGGTTGAGCAGGATGTCCTCCCACTCGGTGCTGCCCTTGAGCACGATCATGCAGATACCGATGGTGACCAGGCCGGCCACGAACACCGCCTGCGCGGGCGTGTAGTAGTAGTCGCTGATGGACGGCTGGAAGCAGCCCGCCGCGTTGTTGAAGCGCTCGATGAGCACTCCGGCGCCGAGCAGCACCAGCATCGTCACCATGGCCAGGCGCAGGTAGCGGTAGGTCTTGATCGTGTAGCCAGGGAGCCCAAGGGTTGGGTGGGGTCGGATCGGGCATCGGAGCACCTCCGTCGTACGCCGGGCTCGTCCGCCGGGCACGTCAGTATCCCGCCGGCTATGGACCTGCAAATGCTCCGACACGCCACCGATCGGCTGAGCCGGCGGCCTACCAGGACGACGTGATCGGACCCGTCGGCGGCTTCGGGCTGCGCGTGGCCCGGCCGGTGCCTCCGGGGACCGGGCGCCGGGCGCGCTTCCCGGCGACGGCACCCAGCAACGACTCCAGGCCCCTCTCGAGCTCCTCGCGGATGGACAGTGTCGTACGCAGGTCCATCCGCATCCGGGGGTTGACCGGGTGAGCGCGGTGGGTGGAGAAACCCACTGCCAGCAAGAAGTCGGCGGGTACGACGCAGTGACCGCTGCGGCCGCGGGTGTCACCGAACGCCTCGACCGCCTTGACCCCGCCCCGCAGGACCAGGTCTTTGGCCATGCCCTGCATGAGCATCCGGCCAAGTCCTCCGCCGCGGTGATCCGGATCGACGTACGCCGTGGTCAAGATGACTGCGTCACTGCTGATCGGAGAGGTCGCGAACCCGTCCGCCGCAGGGACGTGCACGGGTGGGGCCCAGATCATGTGGCCCACCACCACGTCGTCGACCAGCGCCACCCGTCCGCACGAGCCCCACTCGAGTAGCAGCTTCGAGACCCACGCAGCCTTCTCCTCGGCCTCGTGACCGCGCACCGCGTCACGGCGTACGGGATCGAGCTCCCAGAACACGCACTCCCCACACCGACCCGGAAGCTGGTCGAGATGGTCCAGTGTCAGCCGCTCGATCTTGCGTCCCACGTGACCCATCCTAGAACCGGATAGTCCCGATCAAACGGCTCGTTCCGAAGCGCTCTGGAGGAGCCGAATGCTCGGGACTATCCGGTCTTGGGGGTCAGCGCTGGGTGCTCAGGAAGTCGGCGATGCGGCCGATCGCCTCGGTCAGGGTGTCCATGTCGGGCAGGGTCACCAGCCGGAAGTGGTCGGGCTCGAACCAGTTGAAGCCGGTGCCGTGGGTGACCAGGATCTTCTTGGCCCGCAGCAGGTCGAGGACGAACTGCTCGTCGTCCTTGATCCCATAGACATCCGGGTCCAGACGGGGGAAGCAGTAGAGCGCGCCCCGTGGTTCGACGCAGGTGACACCGGGGATCTCGTTGAGCAGCCGCCAGGCCGCCTTGCTCTGCTCGTAGAACCGCCCGCCGGGATGGATGTACTCGTTGATGGACTGGTAGCCGCCCAGTGCCGTCTGGATGGCGTGCTGGGCCGGGACGTTCGGACACATCCGCATGTTGGCGAGCAGGGTGAGCCCCTCGAGGAAGTCCTCGGCGAGGTGCTTGGGGCCCGAGACCATCACCCAGCCAGCGCGGTACCCGCAGACCCGGTAGGCCTTGGACAGTCCGCTGAAGGTCAGGCACAGCACGTCGTCGCCGACGTACGACGCGGTGTGGAGGTGTACGGCGTCGTCGAAGAGGATCTTCTCGTAGATCTCGTCGCTGAAGACCACCAGCTCGTGCCTGCGCGCGATGTCGACCAGGCCCTTGACCGTGCCCTCGCTGTAGACCGCACCAGTGGGGTTGTTCGGGTTGATGATCACCAGGGCCTTGGTGTTCTCGGTGATCTTGGACTCGATGTCGGCGAGGTCGGGGTCCCAGCCGTTCTCCTCGTCGCAGCGGTAGTGGACCGGCGTACCGCCTGAGAGGGAGACCGCACCGGTCCACAACGGGTAGTCGGGCGCGGGAACCAGGATCTCGTTGCCATCGTCGAGGTAGGCCTGCAGCACCATCGAGATCAGCTCGGAGACCCCGTTGCCGATGTAGATGTCCTCGACCGTGGTCTCGGTGAGCCCGTGCGACTGGTAGTACTGCGCGACCGCGGTGCGCGCGGAGTAGATGCCCTGCGAGTCGGAGTAGCCCTGCGAGTCGGGGAGGTTGTGCACGATGTCGGCCACGATCGACTCGGGGGCCTCGAAGCCGAACGGCGCCGGGTTGCCGATGTTCAGCTTGAGGATCTTGTGTCCCTCCGCCTCGAGGCGGTGGGCCTCGACGAGGATCGGGCCGCGTACGTCGTAACGCACATGCTGGAGCTTGCGGCTCTGGACAATCCGTCGCATGGGGACAAGTGTCGCAGGCCGACCGCTGCGGAGGGTCGGTACCCGGATGGTGGGGGGCATGGCACGATCGGGCGCACGAACCCGGCGCACCTGAGGACCTACATGCGTGACATCAGCTACCCGCCCATCATCGCCACCGCCAGGGTGCTCTTCCGGGCGCTCGGCCTGCGCTTTGAGATGGCCGGCACCGAGCACGTGCCGACCCGGAGCGGAGCCCTGCTCGCGTTCAACCACGTCTCCTACATCGACTTCATCCTCGGGGGGTACGCCGCGCAACCCTCCAAGCGGCTGGTCCGTTTCATGGCCAAGCGCGAGGTCTTCGACCACTCGATCGGTGGACCGGTGATGCGCTCGATGCACCACATCTCGGTGGACCGAGCCGACGGTGCCGGCTCGATGGACGAGGCGCTGCGCTACCTCAAGGCCGGCGAGGTGGTCGGGATCTTCCCCGAGGCGACGATCTCCCGGTCCTTCGAGGTCAAGGAGCTGAAGTCCGGCGCGACCAGGATCGCCGCCCAGGCCGGCGTACCGCTGATCCCGGTGGCCTTGTGGGGCACCCAGCGGATCATGACGAAGGACCACCCGCGCGACCTGTCCAGAGGGAAGACGATCGGGATCCGGGTCGGCGAGCCGCTGTACCCGACGGGTGAGGCCCCGATCGCCGAGACTGCCGAGCTGCACACCCGGATGCAGGCGCTCGTGGACGAGGCCATCGACGCCTACCCCGAGAGGGAGCAGCCACCCGGCTCCTGGTGGCTCCCGGCCTCACACGGAGGCACCGCGCCCACCCCGGAGCGCGCGGCGCAGATGGACATCGAGGAGAAGGCGGCCCGGGCAGCGCGGAAGGCTGCTCGGTCGGATGGGCGCCAAGGCCAGGACGGCGACCCGGTCGCGGGCTGAGGGCCATGGCGGCGCCCCGAGCCCACAATTGTTGGCTTGGGACGTCCGACAGCGCGCTGACGACGTCTCGATCCAACATTTGTGGCGGAAGCGCTGGTCGTCTCTTTGTCGACTAAGCGTGTTGTCTCATCGACGAGCACCTTTGTCGACAAGTCGATGAATGCCCACATCGACCTGTCGGCGGATCGCTAGATCGGCCTGTCGTCCCGGTTGCGCGGGTCGATCACCGAGACGATCCGCTCGAGGTCGGTCAAGGAGGCGAACTCGATGGAGATCTTGCCCTTACTCCGGCCCAGGGTGACCTTGACGCGGGTGTCGAGGCGGTCACTGAGCCGGTCGCCCAGCTCGGTGAGGCCCGGTGCCGTGGGACGGGCGGGCCGGACGCGGGGACCCTCCTCATCGTCGGCCCCCAGCTCGCCGACAGACACGAGCTCCTCGAGGCCACGCACCGAGATGCCCTCGGAGACGACTCGTCCCGCGAGCCGGTCCTGTGCCGCGGATTCGGTGACACCGAGCAGGGCCCGGGCGTGTCCAGCGCTGAGAACGCCCGCTGCTACGCGCCGCTGAACTGCAGGAGACAGGTTCAGCAAGCGCAACGTGTTGCTGATCTGGGGACGGCTGCGCCCGATCCGGCCGGCGAGCTCATCGTGGGTGCACCCGAAGTCGTCGAGCAGCTGCCGATAGGCGGCCGCCTCCTCCAGCGGGTTGAGCTCGGAGCGATGCAGGTTCTCCAGCAGCGCGTCCCGGAGCATGGCGTCGTCACCGGTCTCGCGGACGATGGCCGGGATCGTCTCGAGGCCCGCCTCCTGGACGGCCCGCCAGCGACGCTCGCCCATGATCAGCTCGTAGGACGCCTCACCGGTGCGTCGTACGACGACCGGCTGGAGCAGCCCGACCTCCTTGATGGAGTGGACCAGCTCAGCCATCGCCTCCTCCTCGAAGGACTGGCGGGGCTGGCGGGCGTTGGGGGCGATCGCCGCGGCGGGAAGCTCGGCGAAGTACGCACCCGAAACCTCTTTCGGGCGTTCCTCCACCATCGTGGCCGTGGGCGTTTCTGCACCGATCGGACGCTCTTCCGCCGCCACGTCTGGAGAGTGGGCGATCGCGTCCGCTGGTGCGGCGTGCGCGCCGACGTACTGACCGTTTGTGGGGGAGTCCATCTCCTCGGACCGGGCGGGCGGCTGTTCAGGGGGCCCGGTGGGGATCAGCGAGCCGAGCCCTCGTCCGAGTCCGCGCCGCGTGGCTGGCTTGTTCATCGCGCTCCTCCCTGGTCACCCGTGGCGGGGCCGCTCACCGTCGGTTTGGTGTCCGTCGGGCTGGTGTCCGTCGGGCTGGTGTCCGTCGGGCTGGTGTCCGTCGGGCTGGTCTTCGTCGAGCCGGCACCACGGTGCGCCAGCTCTCGCGCGGCCTCGAGATAGCACAGGGCACCCGGGGATCCAGGGTCATAGGTCATCACGGTCTGGCCATAGCTCGGTGCCTCGGAGACCCGCACCGAGCGCGGGATCGCGGTCTTGAGCACCTGGTCAGGGAAATGCTGGCGCACCTCGGCGGCGACTCCTGCCGCCAGGTTGGTGCGCGAGTCGTACATCGTGAGCAGGATCGTGCTCACCTGCAGGTCGTGGTTGAGGTGGGTGCGCACCATCTCCACGGTCTCGAGCAGTTGGCCGAGGCCCTCCAGCGCGTAGTACTCCGCCTGGATCGGGATCAGCATCTCAGCGCCGGCGACCAGCGCGTTTAGCGTGAGCAGGCCGAGCGAGGGTGGGCAGTCGATCAGCACATAGTCGAGCTGATCGGCATCGAAGTGGTCCTCGCCGGTGGTGACCTGCGGATGCGCCGCGATCGCCTTGCGCAGCCGGTTCTCGCGCGCCACCACGCTGACGAGCTCGATCTCGGCACCCGCGAGGTCGATCGTGGCCGGCGCCACGAAGAGGTTCGCCATCTCTGGATGAGGTTGCACCACGTCCGCGAGGGCGGTGCCGTCCACCATCACGTCGTACGTCGAGGGCGTGCCCCGGTGGTGCTCGACCGCGAGCGCCGTCGAGGCATTGCCCTGGGGATCGAGATCGATGACCAGCACCCGGAGGCCGTGCTGCGCCAGGGCGGCGGCCATGTTCACGGCCGTCGTGGTCTTGCCGACGCCACCCTTCTGGTTGGCCACGACCATCACCCGGGTGTGGTCGGGACGGGGCAGAGCAGATCCAGGGCGTCGTGGCTGACGCACCAGGAGCTTCTGCTCGATGGCGCGAGCCAGGGGTGTTGAGTCGTCGTATTTCACACTCTCCCCCATCAATTCGCTCGCCGTACGGACGCCTGAGTGCCGAATTGCACCGACTGCTGCTGACTCCACCTGATTCACCGTGCCGTCCTGATGGTCTGTTTCACGTGAAACAGGGAGGTCCTGTGGATAAACCCTCCCTGCCTGTGGATTCCTACGCTCACGTGGCCACCCCAGGTCGGTGGATAACTTCCACCGGTCTCGCAGCGGCCAGCCCAGCGCGCGCTGGACCACCGTGGTCATCGTGTTCCTCGACGTGGCCGGTTCATCCCGGTACCGCCGGATTTACGGATCTCGATCACTGTCACTGGAGGGTCGAGCCAGGCGGTACCAACGGTCTGCACCCGTGGATCGACCCCACCGAGGCGTCGGATCTCCGCCTCTGCGGACCGGAGCTCGTCCGCCGCTGAGGAGCCCTTCATCGCCAGACACAGTCCCCCACTGCGCACCAGCGGCAGCGACCATCGTGCGAGCCGGTCCAACGGGGCCACCGCTCGCGATGTCACCACATCAAACCCCTGTCCCAACTCCGGCTGACCGTGGAGCTCCTCGGCCCGTCCCCGATGGACGGACACGTTGGTCAGCTCCATTGTGGACACAGCGAGCTCCAGAAACGTGGTGCGACGCAGCAAAGGCTCCAGCAAAGTCACTTGGAGGTCAGGCCGTCGGATCGCCAGGGCGATCCCGGGAAGCCCGGCCCCGCTGCCGACGTCGCACACCGTGCTGTCCGCCGGCATCAGGTCGGTGATCACCGCGCAGTTCAAGAGGTGCCGCTCCCACAGACGCGGCACTTCCCGCGGCCCGATCAGCCCGCGGACCGTCGCCTCCCGGGTCAGCAGGTCGGCGAACAGCTCAGCTGTGGGGAGAGCACGCGAAAACACCCCCTGCGCACTCGACGGCGCGGGGGGTGTTTCACGTGAAACATCGTCGCTCACGGAGCGATCACGCAACCATCACGCTGGCAGCACCACGACGTAGCGCCGCGGCTCGGCCCCCTCGGACTCGGAGTTGAGACCGGCGGAAGAGACCACGTCGTGCACGACCTTGCGCTCGAACGGGGACATCGGCTCCAAGGAGGCCGGCTCGCCGGACTCCCTGACCTGGGCGACGATCTGGGCCGCCTGCTGCTCGAGAGCGGTACGGCGCGCCGCCCGGTGTCCACTCACGTCGAGCATCAGTCGTGACCGCTCGCCGGTCTCGCGGTAGACGGCCAGCCGGGTCAGCTCCTGAAGGGCCTCGAGCACCTCACCCTGGTCGCCGACGAGCTGTGGCAGGTTCGCACCCACGATCGACACGGTGGCGCGGTCACCTTCGACGTCCATGTCCAGGTCGCCGTCGAGGTCGGTGATCTCGAGCAGCTCCTCGAGGTAGTCCGCGGCGATGTCGCCCTCCTGCTCCAGGCGTTCCCGGCGGGCTGGGCGAGCGGCTGGCTGAGCGTCGTCGTCCAGGTCGATCCCCCCGTCCCTGTTCTCGTCGCTGTTCTCGTCGCTGTTCTCGTCTTGGTCGCGGACGGAGTCGTCGGCGTCGCCGGGTCCGGCGGGTGCGTCGAACCCAGCTTCCTGCGAAAGCTCGTCAGCCTCGCTCACGGACGATCCGGCGTCTGCGTTGGCCTCAGCGGCCGGCGCCGCAGCGGAGTGGTCGTCGGTCTGCGCTTCGGCTTCGGCGTCGTTCTCGGCAGCGTCGTCTGGGGTGTGCTTCACGGTCTCGCTCATGGGCTCGCTCACTTGGGTTCTCCCTGATCACTCTGGGGGTCGTTCTTGTCATCGGACTTGGGGGGCTTGCGGGGAGCAGCGCCTCCGGGCTTGCCACCCGACTTCTTGCGCTGCTCGCGGGTCAGCTTCTTGGGCTGCTGGCGCTGGGCCGGCTTGGGCGGCTCTGGCGTGTCGGTGAGCGTCGTACCGCTCCCAGGAGTGTCCTCCGGCGGCTCGCCCTTGCGCTTGCGCTTCGCCTCGTCGCGCCGCTGCTTGGCCGCGAAGGCCTCGGTGTTGGGCGCCGGGTTGTTGCGGATCACCCAGAACTGCTGGCCCATGGTCCACAGGTTCGAGGTGGTCCAGTAGAGGAGTACGCCGATGGGGAAGAAGAAGCCACTGATGCCCATGCCGAACGGCAGCACCCAGAGCAGGATCTTCTGCTGCTGGGCGTAGGGGCCGGTGAGGGCGTCGGCGGGCATGTTCTTGCTCATCAGCTGGCGCTGGGTGAGGAACGTGGTGGCGATCATGATCACCACCAGCGTCATCGCAATCACCTGGACAGTGGGGTCCCCACCGGACTTGGTGAAGGTCGAGGAGATCGGGGCGCCGAACAGCTCAGCGTTCGCGAGCTGATCCGCGTCGGTCTTGCTGAGCAGGCCGTGGGCCTTGCCCTTGGCGGCCTGGTCCAGCAACCGGAAGAGGGCCAGGAAGATCGGCATCTGCAAGAGCAGTGGCATGCACGAGGCGAACGGGTTGGTCTTCGTCTCCCGGTAGAGGTTCATCGTCTCCTGGGCGAGACGCTCCCGGTCGTGGCCGTACTTCTTCTGCAGCTCCTTCACGTGCGGCTGGATCAGCTGCATGTTGCGGCTTGACTTGATCTGCTTGACGAACAGCGGGATCAGCAGCGCCCGGATCACCAGGGTGAGCCCGATGATCGACAGCGCCCACGAGGCTCCGGACGCGTCCCCGAAGATGTTCCCGAAGACCGTGTGGAAGCCCAGGAGAACTGCGCTGATCACGAAGTACAGCGGCCTCATGATGAAGCTGCCGATTTCGACGAAGAAGGACACTCAGACTCCTCGAGTCATCTCGGTTTGTGAGGCAGCAGGGCGGGACGGGACAGGGTCAAAGCCACCCAGCGCCCAGGGGTGGCACCGCAGCACACGGCGTACGGCGAGCCAGGTGCCCTTGAGGCTGCCGTGCACCGTGATCGCCTCGAGAGCGTAGGCCGAGCACGTTGGGTGGTACCTGCACACTTGTCCGTACAACGGGCTGATGACGAAGCGATATCCGCGCAGGAGGCCGATCAACAGGAACTTCACCGGTCCACCTCCACGGATGCCGCAGGATCTGCGGACACGGCCAGCTTCCTCAGACACCGGTCCAGCTCACGCGCCAGCTGCTCGAAGGTCGCGTCTGCTGCAGCTGGGAGCGCACGTACGACGAGCATGCCATGTGGGGGAAGCGAGCCGGTCCGCTCGCGGGCCAGGTGTCGCAGCCGACGCGTCACGCGGTTGCGCGTGACAGCTTGTCCGACAGCCTTGGAGACCACGAACCCCACCCGGGGTTCCGCGGTGAAGCCCGCATGGGTGCGTTCGGCCCCGGGCGTGAGCAGGTGGACCACCATCAGTGGACCGCCACTGCGCCGGCCTCGGCGCACGACCTCGCGGAAGTGGACGGGTGAGGTCAGGCGATTGCTGGGGGAGAGCACGCCCGGCTGCGCACGCCTCAGGCTGCGAGGCGGTTGCGACCCTTGCGACGACGGGACGCGAGTACGGCGCGACCGGCGCGGGTGCGCATGCGCAGCCGAAAGCCATGGGTCTTGTGCCGACGCCGGTTGTTCGGCTGGAACGTGCGCTTGCTCAACGTATTCACTCCACTCAAGGGGGCTGGACAGCAGTCCGATCACCGGGTCGTGCGACGAGTCGGTCGCCAGTTGTGAGTCAACTGGCACCGCTCGCCCATGATCTGCGGACTGTCCCGAGAACATTCATGGACATGCGGCACCGGTCGACGCCGGTTTAGACCTGCCAACGGTACGCGTTGCGCCGTGACAGGGTCAATTCGGCCGGAGTCCAGTTCCAGGTGGTGCCAACCCCTGAGCAGCCGGGCGGAACCCGGCATTCTGGGTGCCGCCGACGAGTTTTCCACAGACACGACGCGGACTTCGTGAGATCGATGTCGATACCTGTGGACAACTGTTGATCCGCGGGGCCAGGAGTTGTTAGCGTCCATGGTCCGGGGAGCACTCCCAACCACCCTTGTCTGGTGTTCAGCGGGTCAACCCCGGTCGCTACCCCTCATTGACGTCCCCTGACCTTGGGCATGAGGGACCAATCGGGAGCAAACAGTCAGCACGGGCGTTCTGTGGACTGTCCCCTACCGGGACATCCGCCGACATTGCACAACCTGTGGACAAAGGTGTGGAGTCCTGGGGTCTCGCACTACGGCACAGCCATCGAAGAGGAGCGCGACAAGCGTGGACCCACAGAGCACAGGTAGCAACCAGGCGAGCGAGCTCGAAGTTCTCTGGCCAGGCATCGTCGACAGCCTTCCTCCCAACCAGCGTGTGTGGCTCGCCTCCAGCAAACCTCTGATGCTCGCGGAGAGCACCGCCGTGGTCGCGGTGCCCAACGAGTTCACCCGCAACCAGCTCGAGGGACGCCTGCGCACCCGCATCGAGGACACCCTCAGTGAGCGCCTGGGCAAACCCGTTCGACTCGCAGTCAGCGTGGATCCAGCCCTCGAGCCAGGCATCGAGCCAGCCCTCGAGCACACCCAGGACGCCCAGCAAGAACCTGGCCAGCAACCCGGCCAGCAACCCGGGCTGTCCGACCAGCCGATCTCCTCCAGTCCGGCTCTGACCAGCGGTCCGGGCGTGACTCGCGGCGCCGGGTCCGTGCCGGGTGCCGGGGGAGCATCCATGCCTGAGGCACCGCACGGAGCCGCGCAGGGCGCTTCACAACCCGACATCCGGCCCCAGCACCAGACAAGTCGGCAAACTGATTTGTCGACAAGAGGCTCAAGTGCTTCGTTGACCACCGGCATCCCGGACAGTCCGCTGAACCCCCGCTACTCCTTCGAGACCTTCGTGATCGGGTCCTCGAACCGGTTCGCCCACGCCGCAGCCGTGGCCGTGGCTGAGGCTCCCGGAAAGGCGTACAACCCGCTCCTGGTGTACGGCGACTCCGGACTGGGCAAGACGCACCTGCTGCACGCCATCGGCCACTATGTGCGCAACCTCTGGACTGGTGCCAAGATCCGCTACGTCTCCTCCGAGGCGTTCACCAACGACGTGATCAACGCGATCAAGGACGCCAACACAGCCGCCCTGCAGCGCCGCTACCGCGACGTCGACGTGCTCCTGGTCGACGACATCCAGTTCCTCGAGGGCAAGCAGCAGACGCAGGAGGAGTTCTTCCACACCTTCAACACGCTGCACAACGCCAACAAGCAGATCGTGATCAGCTCCGACCGGCCACCCAAGCGCCTCACCCAGCTCGAGGACAGGCTGCGCAACCGCTTCGAGTGGGGCCTGCTCACCGACGTACAGCCCCCCGACCTCGAGACGCGCATCGCCATCCTTCGCAAGAAGGCCGCCGCCGACCGCCTCTCTGCCCCGGCCGACGTGCTCGAGTTCATCGCCTCGCGGATCCAAACCAACATCCGCGAGCTCGAGGGTGCGCTGATCCGGGTGACCGCGTTCGCGAGCATCAACCAGCAGGAGGTCGACATGACCCTTGCCGAGATCGTGCTCAAGGACCTGATCCCCGAGGGCGGAGAGCCCGAGGTCACGGCCGGCCTGATCATCGCCCAGACCGCGTCCTACTTCGGTTTCAGCATCGAGGACCTGTGCGGGCCGAGTCGCACCCGCGCCCTGGTGACGGCCCGCCAGATAGCGATGTACCTGTGCCGCGAGCTCACCGAGCTCTCGCTGCCGAAGATCGGGCAGCAGTTCGGGGGTCGCGACCACACGACGGTGATGAACGCAGACCGCCGCATCCGCAAGGACCTCGCCGAGCGCCGCAATGTCTTCCACCAGGTCACCGAGCTCACCACCCGGATCAAGCAGCAGGCCAAGCAGTCTTGAGCGACGCGTCTCGAATCCTGGTGAACCACAACGATGCAAGGTGTGGTCCGAGGCATCGAATTCGGTGGACTCACCCGGGAGTTCGTGTGGACAGCCCGCGTACGCCGCCCACAGATGCCTTGCGAGACCACAGGAACATGTACTTCGGACCGGTCGGATCCACAGGCTCGCCTGCACAACTTCTGCCCGCTGACCTGCGCGGAGACCGGTTGTCCACAGAATCCACCGCGCCTACTACTACGACTGAATTCCCAATTGGTTCCTCGTCGAGCAACAACCGAGGACGCGCTCGTCTGTGGACTGGCCTGAGCGTGGCAGGATGCTCACCCCGGCCCCTGTACCTGACCTGGGCCTACAAAGACCTTGGCTTTCGAAGACTTGTCGCCAACCCGGCCTGACTGCTCCCCCGAACGTTTGCTCCCAGACCGGGCCACCGCAGCTTGTTGCACCAGATGGAGAGGAACCATCCGTGAAGTTCCGCGTCGAACGTGACGTCCTCGCCGATGCCGTCGCCTGGACGGCTCGCGCGCTCCCGATCCGCCCCAGTGCGCCGGTCCTGGCCGGCCTGCTCATCGAGGCCGGAACCCTCGAGGACGGGGCCGGGACAGGCGAGGGACTACAGCTGTCCACCTTCGACTACGAGACCTCGGCCCGGGCCACCCTGCACGCCGACGTCACAGACGAAGGCCGCGCGCTGGTCTCCGGGCGACTGCTCGCAGACATCTGCCGCAGCCTGCCCAACAAGCCGGTCGAGATGAGCATCGAGGGCACCAAGGTCACGCTGACCTGTGGCTCGGCGCGGTTCAGCCTGCAGACGATGCCCGTCGAGGACTACCCGACCCTTCCGCAGATGCCCGAGGCACGCGGCACCGTGAGCAGCTCGGTGTTCTCCCACGCCGTCGCCCAGGCGGTCACTGCTGCCGGCCGCGACGACATGCTGCCGGTGCTCACCGGTGTCCGCCTCGAGCTCGAGGGCGACTCGATCGCGATGCTGGCCACTGACCGGTTCCGGCTCTCCCAGCGTGAGCTGACCTGGTCACCCTCGGCACCCGACATCGACGCGGCCGCACTCGTCCCGGCCAAGGTGCTCGCTGACACGGCCAAGGCGCTGGTCGGCGGCAGCGAGATCTCCATCGCCCTATCGACGCCGAGCGCAGGCGGCGGTGCCGGTGAAGGCATCATCGGCTTCGAGGGCACGGCCGGCGGCGGCATTCGTCGTACGACGACCCGGCTGCTCGACGGTGACTTCCCCAAGGTCCGCTCCCTGTTCCCCAGCCAGCACCTGACCGTCGCCCGAGTCGACAAGGCGGCCCTGGTCGATTCGGTCAAACGCGTCTCGTTGGTGGCCGAGCGCAACACCGCCGTCCAGCTCGCGTTCTCCGACAACGTGCTGACCCTCGACGCCGGATCCGGAGAGGAGGCGATGGCCAGCGAGTCGCTGGAGGCCAACGTCACCGGTGAGGACATCACGACGGGATTCAACCCGGCCTACCTTCTCGACGGCCTCACCGCCATCGAGTCGCCGTTCGTGGAACTGGCCTTCACGCAGGCGTCCAAGCCCGTCGTACTCTCAGGTGTGGACTCCCTCGAGGGGGACGCCGACGCTGACTTCCGCTACCTGCTGATGCCGCGCCGGCTGCTCTCCTGAGCCGAGCCCACCTGCATCCTCGACGGCCCGCAGAAGGGAAACCAGGCATGGACATCGGACTCGTCGGCCTCGGGAAGATGGGTGGCAACATGCGCACCCGTCTGCGCAATGCCGGGCACACCGTGGTCGGATTCGACCGGAACCCCGAGCTCAGCGACGCGGACAGCCTCTCCGACATGGTGGACCGGCTGCCCAGTCCGAAGGTCGTCTGGGTGATGGTGCCGGCCGGCGACCCAACCCGCGCCACGATCAACGAGCTCGGTGGGCTCCTCTCCGAGGGCGACCTGGTCGTCGATGGCGGCAACTCGAAGTGGACCGATGACGTGATCAACGCCGAGGCGTTGGGCGAGAAGGGCATCGGCTTCGTCGACTGCGGCGTCTCGGGAGGGGTGTGGGGCCTGGAGAACGGCTACGCACTGATGTGCGGCGGGTCGGTGGAGGACGTCGCCAAGGTGCAGCCCGCGTTCGACGCGCTGCGGCCCGAAGGCGAGGCCGGGTTCGTCCACGCCGGCAAGCGGCCCGGCGCGGGCCACTTCTCGAAGATGGTTCACAACGGCATCGAGTACGCCATGATGCAGGCCTACGCCGAGGGCTGGGAGCTCCTGCAGGCGGTCGACGTGGTCGACAACGTCACCGACGTCTTCGACTCGTGGCGTGAAGGCACCGTGATCCGGTCCTGGTTGCTCGACCTGCTGGTCGCCGCCATCAAGGAGGACACCCATCTGGAGAAGCTCCGCGGGTACGCCGAGGACTCGGGCGAGGGCCGCTGGACCGTCCAGGCCGCGATCGAGAACGCCGTACCCATGCACGTCATCGCCGCATCCCTGTTCGCCAGGTTCAGCTCGCGGCAGGACGACAGCCCGGCGATGAAGGCGATCGCCGCGATGCGCAACCAGTTCGGTGGCCACGCGGTCCAGGCAGGCGGTCCGCCGACCACCGCCGACATCGACTCACCGGCTGACAAACCGAAGAACAACTAGCCGACAGGAGCCGTCGAACCGCTTGTACGTCGCCCACCTGTCGCTGCACGACTTCCGCTCCTACCCCGTCCTCGAGGTGGACCTGGAGCCTGGAGTCACGTCGTTCGTCGGACCCAACGGGCAGGGCAAGACCAACATCGTCGAGGCGATCGACTACCTGTCCCGTCTCACCTCGCACCGGGTGGCTGCGGACCTCCCCCTCGTTCGGCACGGCGCGACCCAGGCGGTGGTGCGGGCCGCAGTCATGCGCGACGACCGTCGTGCGGTGCTCGAGATCGAGATCACCCCCGGGAAGTCCAACCGGGCCAGAGTGAACCGGGCACCGCTGCCCCGGCCGCGCGAGCTCCTCGGACTGCTGCGTACGGTCCTTTTCGCGCCCGACGACCTTGCCCTGGTCAAGGGGGACCCGACCGAGCGGCGCCGGTTCACCGACGACCTGCTGGTGCTGCACCAGGGCGCTCGCTACGCAGGCACCCGCAGCGACTACGACCGGGTGCTCAAGCAGCGCAACACCTTGCTCAAGACAGCCCGGCTACGGGGCTCGCCCGCCCGGGGATCTGCCCGGGGATCTGCCCGGGGATCTGCCCGGGGATCTGTCCGGATGCCTGCCCGGGAACCCGCCGAGGACCCGGGAGAGGAATCGGGCCAGTCGGCGATCTCGACGCTGGAGGTGTGGGACGCCAAGCTCGCCCGGCTGGGCGCAGAGATCATGCAGGCCCGGGCCCGGCTGGTCGAGGAGCTCAACCCGCTGCTGGGCAAGGCCTACGAGGCGGTGGCTCGCGGCGCTGCCCGCGAGGACGCGACGCTGACCTACCGGCCGAGCTTCGAGCTCTCAGGAGACGCACCGCCCACGGTCGAGGACCTCGAGGCGGCAATGCTCACCGAGATCGCCCGCCGCCGACCCGACGAGCTGGAGCGCGGCATCTCCCTGGTCGGTCCGCACCGTGATGACCTGCTGTGCTCGCTGGGCGAGTTCCCGGTCAAGGGATACGCCAGCCACGGGGAGTCGTGGTCCTTCGCGCTGGCGATGAAGCTGTCCTCCTACGAGCTGCTGCGCTCCACGGGCGACGACCCGGTGCTGATCCTCGACGACGTCTTCGCCGAGCTCGACTCGAGCCGGCGTACCCAGCTTGCCGAGCTCGTCTCCGGCGCCGAGCAGGTGCTGGTCACCGCTGCCGTGCTCGAGGACATTCCCGAGGGCCTGCGGGGACGGCGCTTCGACGTGGCCCACGGGGAGGTGACCCCCGTTGTCGGATGACCCGTTCTCAGAGGACGAGTTGCCACCCGACGAGCAACGGGACGCCGGGGCCGGGGCCGAGGTGTCTTCTGGCGTGCCCCCGGAGAAACCTGCCCCCGAGGAGCACGACGACTCCGGGTTGGACCTCGCGCGCTCCATCGCCCGCGGGCTTGCGGGCAAGACGTCGTCGCGGACCGCAGGCAGCGGCACACGAGGGGGATCAAGAGGGGGTGCCGGCGCGGCCGCCCGCCGGTGGCGAGCCTTCCGGGAGTCGGCCTCGAGCGGGGCACATCCCGACGACCGCGATCCCCAGACCATGGACGAGACGCTCGGCCGGTTCGTCAGCGAGCAGGGCTGGGAGACCGAGCTGCGGGTGCACGGGGTGTTCTCGCGCTGGGAGGCGATCCTCGGGCACGACGTCGGCCAGCACGTGAGCCCCCAGTCCTACGCCGACGGCCGGCTCGTCGTACGCACTGACTCCACGGCGTGGGCCACGCAGATGAAGCTCCTGGCCCCCGACGTCGTACGCCGTCTCAACGAGGTGCTCGGGGAGGGGACGGTCCAGGTGATCGACGTGGAGGGACCCCGTGGACCGTCGTGGAAACGAGGCCGTCTCCGGGTCAAGGGGCGGGGGCCCAGAGACACCTACGGGTGACGGCCATCCGGCTGCGCAAACTCCACAAATGTTGGGTTGGGACATCGAAATCGGCCGTCAGAACGTCACGCTCCAACATTTGTGGGATCCGGGCGGGACGGCTCCCACCCGGCCCATCCACCTGCTTCGAGGATGGGCCCTGAACGCCCTCGCGCCCGTATGGGGGCTCCACTGGCCCCCTGGGACAGCCTGTCGGACCCGGTTCCGGGCCTCTGAGGGCCATTATCCGGGCCGGCTGTCCACATTCGCGGGACGGGGTGCGTGATTGTGCGGCCGTGACGGGTAGACTGAGGCTTGGTCGCCAAACCCCTCGCGAGGCGGCCATTGTGTTGCACGGAGCGTGCCTCGCACACCAGTCCTCGCCCCACGTCCAGCACGGGGCGTACAGCAGAAGAGGAAGCCTTAGTGGCCGACGAGCCCACCACCACAACACCCTCCGAAGCCCTCCCCACAGCCGCACCGACTGACGCTCTGGTCGATCCATTGGCCGAGCATCCAGAGGCACCCGACGTGGTCACGGCCAGCATCCTCGAAGGCCACTCAGTGGAGGCAGGCAACTACGACGCCAGCGCGATCCAGGTCCTCGAGGGCCTCGAGGCCGTTCGCAAGCGTCCCGGCATGTACATCGGCTCCACCGGTGAGCGCGGCCTGCACCACCTGGTGCAGGAGGTCGTCGACAACTCCATCGACGAGGCCCTCGCAGGGTTCTGCGACCGGGTCGAGGTCGCCCTGCTCGCCAACGGCGCCGTCCAGGTCTCGGACAACGGGCGCGGCATTCCCGTCGACATCCCGCCGGGCCAGGAGCTGCCGGCGGTCACCGTCGTACTCACGGTGCTGCACGCAGGCGGCAAGTTCGGTGGCACCGGCTACAAGGTCTCCGGGGGACTTCACGGGGTCGGTGTCTCGGTGGTCAACGCGCTGTCGACCCGGCTCGAGGTCGAGATCAAGCGCGACGGCTACCACTGGTTCCAGGCGTTCGAGATGGGCGTACCCACCGGCCCGTTGGAGCGCGGGGAGCCAACCGAGGAGACCGGTACGACGACCCGCTTCTGGGCCAACGACAACATCTTCGAGACCACGAACTACTCCTTCGAGACGATCGCCAACCGCTTCCGCGAGATGGCGTTCCTGAACAAGGGACTCGAGATCGTCGTACGCGACGAGCGAGCGTCGGCCATGGAGATCGCGGACGCCATCGACGACGACACGGTCTCCGACGAGGTCGAGGACGGCGGCGAGGGCAGCCAGGCAGCGCACCGCTCGGCCGACGGGGTGATGGAGCGACGCTTCCGGTTCGACCGGGGCCTGGTCGACTACGTCGACCACCTCAACCGTCGCAAGGTGGTGGCCAACCCGACGATCATCAACTTCGAGGCGGACTCCACCGGTGCTGCCTCCGGCAGGGGGCCTGACGGCCAGGAGACCCACATGAGCCTCGAGCTCGCGATGCAGTGGAACACCACCTACAACGAGTCGGTGCACACCTTCGCCAACACGATCAACACCCACGAGGGCGGCACCCACGAGGAGGGGTTCCGCGCCTCGCTGACCACCCTGGTCAACAGCTGGGGTGAGGAATGGGGGCTGATGAAGAAGGTCGAGGACCGGGTCAAGGGTGACGACATCCGCGAGGGCCTGACCGCGATCATCTCGATCAAGCTCGCCGACCCGCAGTTCGAGGGCCAGACCAAGACCAAGCTCGGCAACACCGAGGCCAAGGGCTTCGTGCAACGCATCGTCAACGACCAGCTCGGTGACTGGTTCGAGAAGAACCCTGCCGAGGGCAAGGACATCGTCCGCAAGGCCCAGGCCGCGGCCCAGGCGCGGGTCGCTGCTCGCAAGGCCCGCGACCTGGCACGTTCCCGCAAGGACCTCTTCGGCGGCGGCGGGCTGCCGGGGAAGCTCTCGGACTGCCAGTCGACCAACCCCGAGGAGTGCGAGGTCTTCATCGTCGAGGGCGACTCGGCCGGAGGCTCCGCACGCCAGGGACGTGACTCGCGGGTGCAGGCGATCCTGCCGATCCGCGGCAAGATCCTCAACGTCGAGAAGGCCAGGCTCGACAAGGTGCTGGCCAACACCGAGGTGCAGTCGATCATCTCCGCGCTCGGCACCGGGGTGCACGAGGAGTTCGACGTCGACAAGCTGCGCTACCACAAGGTGGTGCTGATGGCCGACGCCGACGTCGACGGGCACCACATCAACACGCTGCTGCTGACCCTGCTGTTCCGGTTCATGCGGCCCTTGATCGAGGGCGGCTACGTCTACATGGCCCAGCCGCCGCTCTATCGGCTGCGCTGGAACAAGCCGGTCGAGCACGAGTTCGTCTACTCCGACTCCGAGCGCGACCTGCTGATGCGCGACGGCCTGGCGCAGGGCAAGAAGCTGCCCAAGGAGAACCCCGTCCAGCGATACAAGGGCCTCGGCGAGATGAACGCCGACGAGCTGTGGGAGACCACGATGAACCCCGAGCAGCGACTGATGCTCCAGGTCACCCTGGATGACGCAGCCCAGGCCGACGAGGTGTTCTCCGTGCTCATGGGCGAGGACGTCGTACTCCGCCGGGGCTTCATCCAGCGAAATGCCAAAGACGTTCGCTTCCTCGACATCTAGGCGCCCACCGCCCGGATGTGTGCGAGAACTGACCAGAGAGACGAAACGTGACTGAGACCCCCACCGACAGCCCCATCGGCCCCGGCCCCGGCGGCCGCATCGAGCCGATCGAGCTGCAGACCTCCATGCAGCGCGCGTACATCGACTACGCGATGGCGGTCATCGTCGGGCGTGCGCTTCCCGACGTACGCGACGGCCTCAAGCCGGTGCACCGCCGGGTGCTCTACGCGATGTACGACGGCGGCTACCGTCCCGACCGCGGCTTCTCCAAGTGTTCCCGCGTCGTCGGTGACGTCATGGGCCAGTACCACCCACACGGTGACACCGCGATCTACGACACCTTGGTGCGCCTCGCGCAGCCCTGGGTGATGCGTGCTCCACTGATCCACGGGCAGGGCAACTTCGGATCGCCCGGCAACGATGCCGCGGCCGCGATGCGCTACACCGAGTGCCGGATGGCCCCACTCGCGCTGGAGATGGTCCGCGACATCGAGCAGGACACCGTCGACTTCCAGCCCAACTACGACGGGCGCTCGCAGGAGCCGACGGTGCTGCCGTCGCGCTACCCCAACCTGCTGGTCAACGGGTCGGCGGGGATCGCGGTCGGGATGGCCACCAACATCCCGCCGCACAACCTGCGTGAGGTCGCCGACGGTGCGCTCTGGGCGCTCGAGCACCCGGAGGCCACCCGCGAGGAGCTGCAGGACGCGCTCGTCGAGCGGATCAAGGGTCCCGACTTCCCCAACGGCGCCCTCATCGTGGGCCGCGAGGGCATCGAGCAGGCCTACCGCACCGGCCGGGGGTCGATCACCCAGCGCGCCGTCATCGAGATCGACGAGGACAAGCAGGGCCGCACCTGCCTGGCCATCACCGAGCTGCCGTACATGGTCAACCCGGACAACCTCGCGGAGAAGATCGCCGACCTCGTGCGCGGCGGCAAGGTGCAGGGCATCGCCGATGTCCGCGACGACTCCTCGGGCCGCACGGGCCAGCGCCTCGTCGTCGTACTCCGCCGTGATGCCGTCGCGCGCGTCGTACTGAACAACCTGCTCAAGCACACCGAGCTGCAGACCAACTTCAGCGCCAACATGCTCGCGTTGGTCGACGGCGTGCCGCGCACACTGACGGTCGACCAGTTCATCAAGGGCTGGGTCGCCCACCAGATCGAGGTCATCCAACGGCGTACGCGCTTCCGGCTCGCAGAGGCTGAGCGGAAGGCCCACGTGCTGCGCGGCCTGGTCAAGGCGCTGGACATGCTCGATGAGGTGATCGCACTGATCCGACGCTCTCCCGAGGTCGACGACGCTCGCCGTGGCTTGATCGAGCTGCTCGAGATCGACGAGATTCCAGGCCAATGCGATCCTGGACATGCAGCTGCGGCGGCTGGCCGCGCTCGAGCGCCAGAAGATCGTCGACGACCTCAACCGGATCGAGCTCGAGATCGCCGACCTCAGGGACATCCTGGCCAACGAGCCGCGCCAGCGGCAGATCGTGCGCGACGAGCTGGCGGCCATCGTGGAGAAGTACGGCGAGGACCGTCGTACCCAGATCATCGCCGCCGACGGCGACCTCTCGATGGAGGACCTGATCCCCGACGAGGAGCTCGTCGTCACGATCACCCGGGGCGGCTACGCCAAGCGCACCCTGGCCAGCAACTACCGGACCCAGAAGCGCGGGGGCAAGGGTGTGCGCGGCGCTGCGCTGCGCGGCGACGACGTGGTCGAGCACTTCATGGCGACCACGAACCACCACTGGCTGTTGTTCTTCACCACGGCTGGCCGGGTCTACCGGACCAAGGCCTACAACCTGCCTGAGGCGTCGCGTGACGCCAAGGGCGGCCACGTGGCCGGGCTGCTCTCCTTCCAGCCCGATGAGCAGATCGCGCAGGTGCTGGCGATCCGCGATTACAAGCAGGCGCCGTACCTCGTGCTCGCGACGCGGGCCGGCCTGGTCAAGAAGACTCGTCTCGGCGACTACGACAGCCCACGGCAGGCCGGCGTGATCGCGATCAACTTCCGCGAGGACGACGACGAGCTGATCGGCGCCGAGCTGGTGAACGCCGACGACGACATCCTGCTGGTCTCCCGCCGGGGTCAGGCGATCAGGTTCACCGCGGACGACACCCAGCTGCGCCCGATGGGCCGCGCCACCAGTGGCGTGATGGGGATGAAGTTCCGCGACAGCGACTCGCTGCTGTCGATGTCGGTGATCCGCGCCGAGCAGGTGGCCGCCGAAGCTGAGGCCGGCCACGCTGTTTCCGGGGAAGAGACTTCCGAGGCGGACGGGCCGGCCCCGGAGGGTGAGGTTCCCGACGTCGTGGAGCAGTACGTCTTCACGATGACCGACGGCGGCTTCGCCAAGCGCACCAGGATCTCCGACTATCGCACGCAGTCGCGCGGCGGCCTCGGCATCAAGGCGATGTCGCTGACCAACGAGGACCGCGGCGGCCTGGTCGGTGCCTTCATCGTGGTCGAGGGCGACGAGATCCTCTCGATCACCTCCGGCGGCCAGGTCGTGCGCAGCCCGATCAACGACCAGTTCCGGGCAACCGGACGCTCGACCATGGGCGTGAAGTTCGTCTCGCCCAAGGGCGACGACACGGTCGCGGTTGTTGCGCGGAGCGTGGAGAAGGACGCCACAGTTGAGGAGGTCGTCGACGAGGCGATCGCGGCCGAGGAAGCCCAGGAAGGAGCGCAGGAAGAAGCCCGGGAAGACGCCCAGGAAAATGCCGAGGACGGTGCGACTCCGGGTTCGGTCGACGAGCAAGACAGCGCCACCGGGGAGGTCAGCGCCGAACCGGTCGATGACCTCGGCAGTGCAACAATCGAGCCCGACAGCAACGGTGACACCGCTGACGAAACGGGAGACGAGCGCTGATGGCCGAGAGCCGCGACGACGGGTCGATCGCGCCCCGCCGGGGCCTGGGCGGACCGATCCTGCCGCCCCCGCCTCCGTCCCTGGCCGCCGACGCCCGCAAGGCGGAAGCGGAGGCCCGGAAGGCCGAGGCGGACAAGGCCGAAGCAAAGCGCCGCGAGGCTGAGGCCAAGCGCACCGAAGCCGAGAAGCAGTCTGCTCGCAAGACGGCTCAGGCGCAGAAGGCCGAGTTGAAGAGGGCGAAGACCGAGAAGGCGCGGTTGGACAAGGAAGCGCGACGCGCGCGCCCGCCCCGCGAGACGAAGCCACCCGTGCCGGCCAAGGCGCCCGCGAAGAAGAAGAGCGCACCGCGCACTCGCCGGGCCCAGCTGCGCCTGGTGCAGATCGACGCCTGGTCGGTGATGAAGACCGCGTTCCTGCTCTCGATCGCCCTGGGCATCGTGCTCGTCGTGGCCGTGGCGATCATCTGGTCGGTGCTCGGCCAGGCCGGGGTCTGGGAGTCGATCAACTCGATCGTCCAGCAGGCCGTGGGCGGTGAGACCGGCAAGCCCTTCGACATCGAGGAGTACGCCGGCACCTCGCGCGTCCTCGGGTTCACGATGATCGTCGCTGTGTTCGACGTCATCTTCGTCACCGCGATCGCGACCCTGGGAGCCTTCCTCTACAACCTCTCCGCCGCGCTCCTCGGTGGCATCGAGGTCACCCTCGCCGAGGACAACTGAGACTGCGGCTGACGCCCTTCTCTGAGGGCAGGCCAGACGTTTTGTGGGGGCTCCCACGCATGGGGTAGCCTTCCCTCTCGGTCCACCCGCCAGCGCGTCGAGGGTGCACCCACCCGGGCCTATAGCTCAGACGGTTAGAGCGCTTCCCTGATAAGGAAGAGGTCAGAGGTTCAAGTCCTCTTAGGCCCACCCCAGCCACACCCCTCCTGACCAGCAGAAACGCGAATCCGCACGCTGTCAGCCGAGCAGCCGGTGCCACGCAGCACGGCCTGCTGAGGGCCTAACTGAGGGCCTAAGCACCATCGCGCGGTCCATCCTCATTCGATGGCGAAAAGACTGTCCATGGCCGTCGCGCCGGTCTGGATCACCGGCCGCAGCTCGTGGCGGTACACCAACTCGGTGACGTGAGTACCGCTGTGGCCGACCAGGCGGGAGATGTCCTCGATCCCCAGACCCCACTGCGAGAGCAGCGACACGAACGAGTGCCGCAGTTCGCTCGGCGTCCACTCGCTGCGGATCGAGTGCCCGGAACCGCCTTGAGCGCTCGTCGGAAGTCACGTCGCACGTTGGCCGCGTCCATCCTCGTCCCGGTCGCGGTCGCGAACACCACCCCGTCGTCGATCCACGACTCGGCACGTAACCGGGCCCGTGCCTGCCGGGCTCGGTGCTCCACGAGCGCAGCGACCGCCAGCGCAGGCAGGGCCAACGTGCGGCGCGACTTGCGGGTCTTGGTGTCGCCCCCTGCCCGCACCGACCGCCATACCTCGACATAGGGAAGCGACCGCACGTCTCCCTCGGAGGGTGCCATCGAGGTGCACGTGCTCCCAGCGCAGCGCACGCAGCTCTTCGGTGCGCGCACCCGTCAGCAGCGAGACCACGATGTAGCAGTGCAACGGATCGTCACGTGTCTCGGTGAGCACGGCCCGAGCCTGGTCGAGGGTGAGCGACTTTGACCGCCGCCCGTCGCGACCGCGCGGCACGTCACACAGCTCGACGACGTTGCGCTCGACCAGGTTCCGCTTCATCGCTCGACGGATCGACCGGCTCAGACATGACCGGACCTGACCGAGCGAGCTCGAGGACAGGGTGCGACTCAGGGTCGCTAGCCACTGGTCGACCTCCTCCGCGCTCAAGTCGCGGAGCTTCCGCTCCCCGAGGTGTGGCAGCACGTGCGACTCGCATAGGTGCCGGTTCTTGCGTGCGGGTGCTGTCCCCGGCCGCTGGCCTGCCCGTGGGCCAGCCAGTCCTCGACCGCCTCACGGACCCGGTAGTGCTCGGACCCGAGTGACAGACCGGCTTCGTAGTCCCGCACCCGTCTCCGCAGAGCCCGGAGTGCAGCAGCCTCCGTGGACCCTGATGCCTTCCGTCGGACCCGTTTGCCGCGTGCGTCGTACCCGACGGTGTGCTCGGCGATGTAGCGCTGCCGTGCCTCGTTCCAGTAGACAGCCGCCTCACCGCGTGGTCGACGGCCGCTTGCGCTCATGCCGCACCGTCCTCGACCAGGCGGGCGACACACTCACCAAGCGCGTCCACCGGCACCAGCCGACGTCGGCCCACCTTCACCGTTCGCAGCCGACCCGACCGGATCAACTCATAGATCACCGACCGGCTGAGTCGGAGGGCCATCGCCGCCTCGTCCACCCGGTAGAGAACCGGAGGTATCTCGTTCCCATCCATCACCCTCGCCCTTCGTCCGATGTCCTGCTCATCGCTGCTGTTGTTGGGCCCTCCACTGGTGGTACTCGCGGGCGCGGCCTGCAGCTGCCAACGCCAGCGCCTCGTCTCCGGGCTGGGTCCAGCCGGTGCCCTGGTAGCTCCACGAGCCGATCACGAGCGTTGTCTCCTCTTCGTCGGCGAGCAACCGGGCCTCGAGGTCGCGGGTGTCGACGACCTGGCCGGTGCGGCGTGCCTCGGCGGCGAGGATCTGGAAGCGGTGCCGTGCTCGGCGGAGTGCGCCGAGGGTGACTGAGTAGCGGCGGGACTTGGTGGAGAAGTGGCCGCGGAAGCCGAGCATGTGTGCCCACTTGCCCAGCAGCCGGTACGGCGATCGCTCCCAGGTGTCGCATTCGGCGTCGCCCTGGTGCTCGGCGTCCTGCCCGCGCGCGGCTGCACGAGTGCGGTCGGCCAGCTGGTGGCAGGTCGAGGTCATCTGGGTCAGGTGTGGCCGGGTCTGGCCGGGTGCGCGGAGGCTGGCGGCGTCCTTGGTGGCGTACTTCGCCAGGTAGCCCGCGACCTGCTCGGCGGTGAGCGGCCCGTCGGGGTCGTCGGGTCGATGGCCGGCGCGGACGACACGGACGTCGAGCTGCTTGCCCCAGGCCAGGAGCCGGGCGGTGTCGTCGGCGTCGACGGCCGGGGCGAGGTATTCCACCGCGGGCGCGGCCTGGTGAATCAGCGCGGCGAACGTGCGAGCCGTCGAGTGGTGCGGGTGAGCCGGGTCCGTCGGGTCCGTCGAGGCGGATCAGGGCGTGGAAGTGGATGAGCCCTCGGGCCTGGTACTCAGCGACCTTGGCGTACTGCACCGATGCCACCTGACCCAGAGACCGTTCAGGGACGCCGAGTGAGGTGGCCAGGGCACGGCGCAGGGCGATGGTGGTGCGGCGCCACAGCTCCGGTGCCCACCACTGCCAGATCACGGCGGAGTCCAAGTCGTAGCAGTCCCAGCACAGCGGGGCACCGTTCACCGGGTCGTCCTGGTCGTGGATCGCAGGGCAGCCGATCGGACGGCCGTGGGCGCAGACTCGGCCCCGGTCACGAGGACGACACCGACCGCCCGCGGGTTGTCCTGCGGTGGGTCGCGGTCCGTGGACGGGCCCGAACGAGGGTGCGGTGAAGGTGACGAACAGCAGCGGGTTGTGCGCGACCGTGTCGGGGATGGTCTTGCCGCCGGCGATCCCGGCACGGATCATCGCGAACGTGTCGCGGGCGTAGGTCCGCGAACAGGGTGGGCAGACCTCGGCGCGGCGGTTGCCGCAGGGCCGGTAGAGCACCCCCAGCGGCGCATCGGTCGAGGAGAACGAGCCCAGCACCTCCCCGGTGGCGGCGTCGATGGTCTGGCTGCTGCCGGTGAGTCGGACGGGGCGGGCGCAGTGGTTCACGCCCGCTGCGGTGCTCGACCAGGCATCGAAGGTGCCGTCGACCAGCCGGGCCACCGCCGCCGTCTCCGCCGCTTCGGAGAGGTCGGACAGGTCCAGTGGCGCGGCCTCACCGAACCCCGGAAACCCCGAGCGGCTCGCCGAAGCAGCACGCGGCGCGTCGCCTGGCCCGGCCGGACTGGTCATGCCACACCAAGACCGTCGACAAAGCCCAGCTCGTCGGGAGGCAAGGCAGGGGCGCGGTCGGCGCCGGCCCAGAACCCACCGGTGATGTGTTCGCTGCGGACGTAGGCCGTGCACGCCAGCCGGACGGGGCAGCTGTCGCAGGTGGCGGTCATCTCCTCGACCAGCACGGTAGGCACGTCGGCGGTGTCGCTGGTCCAGGGCAGGCCCGGAGATGTGACACAGGACCCGTGGCGCATCCAGCCCCTGTCTCCGCTGGTCATGCGACCGCACCCCCGTCGGTGGCGACAGCCTCGACAGGGCGAGCGACGTGGACCCGTGGTCGGGGTGCGTAGGTGTGGCACAGGGTCGTGATGTCGGCGTCGGTGACGTGGGCGAACCGGACCCGCACCGGTTCCGCGACACCGTCGAGGCCGACGAACCCGACGCCGGGCAGGTTCTCGGGGATCTGGTCGCATCGTGCGCCTCGATCGCGTGCTCCTTGGCCGAGGACCAGGCCGACCTGGTCGGATTCGGTGAGCCGCAGCGCGATCCGGGTGGGGAACAGGTCGCGCATCGAGAGGACCTCCTTGCGGGGGTCTTGGACCGCACCGATCACGCTCACGCCCACGGCACGGCCCTGGGAGAGCAGCAGCGAGAGCGCAGAGGCGATCCGCCTTTTCGCTTCCCGGTCCACCACGTAGGCCGTCAGCGAGGCGATCTCATCGACCACCACCAGGACCAGCGGCTCGTCCACGGTGGGGGTGTGCAGCCGAGTCCGGCCACGCAGAGCGGCCTGGCGGCGTCGCATCACTGCCACGGCGTCCTCCAGGACGGTGGCGAACTCCAGCTCGTAGGCCGACCCTGCGGCGCCCAGCGAGGACGGCTCGTCGGGGTCGCCGTAGACGAACCGGGCGAACAGCCCGCGGCCCGGGGCGAGTTCCATGCCGCCCTTGGGGTCCAGGCACCACACCGAGACCAGGCCCTCGCGGATCGAGGGCGCCAGGGCGTGCAGGGTCGACCAGATCACCGACCCCTTGCCCGACCCGGTCGCCCCGACCACCAGGACATGCGTCCCGAGCACCTTCAGCCGGTACGGCGTCTTGTCCTCACACAACCCGACCGGGACCCGCGCCAGGTCCACCAGTCCACCGGCTCGACCGGGTCTGATCGGTGCCGAGGCTGGCGTCGTCCGGGCAAGGGGATCCGAACGGGGTCACCGGGCTGGTCAGCGGGTCATCGGTGAGGAACCACAGCTCCAGGCTGTGCCGGGTCTTCGTGGTCCGCACCCGGCAGTCCTGGGCTCCGAAGGTCTGCGCCAACCGCTCCCCGACGCTCGCCCAGTCCTCGAAGACCTGTCCCGGCAGCATCCGCACCGTGACCCGGTCCACCGATCCGGTCGAGGAGACCCGAAGGAGTTTGGGCAGGTACTCGGTGCCGTCGAGGGTGACCGCCAGACCGGTGGTGGCCATCGCCGGCTGCCAGGCGAACCCGTAGACCATCCGAGCCCGCCATGCACCACGCGCTCTCCACGCCACGCGGCGGGTGAACGACTCGGGCCACCGCCACCACCACACCCCGAGGCCCACAGCTGCGAGAAGCCCGAGCACCAGCAGCACGACGAGCGTGTAGCCGTCGCTGACTCGGACCACCACCAGCAGTGCCACCGGGACGATCAGCAGCCAGGGACGGGCGATCACCGCACCCACGCTGCGAGTCGCGGTCCACCCGAGGAACCGCCCCACCTGCCGAGCGACCCACGCCGCGAGGATCGCGGACAAGGGCACGTGCACCCGTGCGACGTTGAGCCGCACCGGGGCCTCGTGTCGTTTGGTGCCGCCCACGGCCCGGGTCTTGCCCAGCCCGCTCACAGTGACTGCACCTGGCCCCACAGCCACGCCCCCGAGGCGTCCAGCGTGCCCTGGACGGTCGGGCCAGCGGGGGTCAGCCCGATGACCACACCGAACAGGATGCACACCAGCGCCGAGCCCCCACCCAGTGCCGAGGTCCGCAGCAGCAACGCCACCAACGCCCCCAGCACCAGCGCGACCGCCACGACGCTCATCAGGCCGCGTCCTTCCCAGCCCCGCTCGCGAGTTGCCGGCACCGTCGCTGCCGTGCGATGCCGGTGATCGCGGTCGAGCCAGGGGCCACCATGTCCTCAGCGCGGAACGACCACGCGATCCGTGCCCGGTTCCCCGAGTCGTCCACGTAGGCCAACGCCGTCAGCCCCACGAACTCCACCGGCGTCCACGGAAACGACGTCGTGTTCTCCGGCGGCACCGGCTGCACCTTCGCCGCGAACTTCACCGACAGCGCCGTGTCCTTCTTCGACGCCTCCGCATCCGCATCCAGAATCACGGCCTGCCACAGCAGCAACCCGCTGTCCCGATCCACCGCCTGGACCCGGGACCCGTCCTCCCGCTTGGGGGCGTCGAAGTCCGCGACCGGCTCCACCGCCCCCTTCAAGAACGCACCTTCAGGAAACACCTCTCGGTGCTCCACCTTGAACCGCCGTTGCATCGCCATTGCCGAACCTCCATGTCATCGATCGGTTGATGACACGAGCGTCGGTCCGATTCCGGTGGTCCACCATGAAGCCCGCACGTCGTCTGACCGAACTAAACCGAACTTATGGCAGACTCGGACGCATGGAACTGGACGGGCAGCCGGTCACCGCCGCTGAGCTCATGCCGCTGGCGTTGACCAACTTCGGCCACTTCACCTCGATGCGCGTAGAGGCTGACGGCACCGTGCGCGGCTTCGTCCTCCACCTTGACCGCCTGGTCAGCGACTGCAAGTCGACGTTCGGCGCGACCCTCGATCCGGACCGGGTGCGTGTCTATGTCCGCCAGGTCATCGACCAGGCCACCGGCCCTCTGGCATTGCGCGTGACCGTTTACGACCCCGAGCTGACCATGGGCGTGATCGGGAACCCCGCTCATCCAAGAGTGCTCGTGACCGCGACCCCCACCACCGGCATGCCCACGACGCCGCTGCGCGTCAAGTCCTACCCGTTCACCCGTGATGGCGCCGAGATCAAGCACACCGGCCTGTGGAGCCAGATGCGCCGCCGCCGCGAAGCCCGACTGGCCGGGTACGACGATGCGCTGTTCGTAGAGCCCGACCACAGCGTCTCCGAGGGCGCCACCTGGACGGCCGGCTTCATCGACGCCGACGACCGCCTCATCTGGCCCGAGGCGACCCACGCTGCCCAGCACGACCGTCCATCTGCTCCAGCAGCTGCGTGAGAGCCGCAAGGCCGTCGTGAAGCTCGACGACCTGCCCCACATGCAAGCGGCCTTCGCCACCAACGTCAGCGTGGGTGTCCGACCGATCAGCCAGATCGACGCCGTCGACTTCCCGAGCGATCACCCCGCCCTGACCGCGCTGCATGAGGCGTACGTCGCGATCCCCGGCGAGGTGGTCTGATGCCGCTGGTGACCAGGTGGACCGGCCGCGAGACCAAGGCCCTGCGCGAGGCCCTACGGATGACGACCGCCGACCTCGGAGACAAGCTCGGAGTCTCCGACCGGATCGTGGCCCGTTGGGAAGCTCAGTCCGTCGAGGCGAGCATCCGGCCGGTCAATCAGGCCGCCCTGGACACGCTGCTCGCTATCTCGGATCGAGACGTGCACGGACGGTTCGCCGGACTCCTGACCGAAGGCGACGCCTCACCCGCGCAGCTGGTTGAGCCCGGCGACAACCCGATCCTGAGCGGCACCTACATCAAGCACCCGAATGACGGCCGACACATGGCCGAGGTGCCCGAGGGCATCTACCTCGCGGGGGAGTCCGACGAGCCGGTCTGGCTCGACGCCTTCCTGATCGACGTGTTCCCGGTGACAAACGCCGACTACGCCCGCTTCGTCACCGCCACCGGACACCCGACGCCGAGCCACTGGGAGGGCGGCCGCTGCCACCCCCGCATCTACGACCACCCGGTCGTCGAGGTCTCGCACTCAGACGCAAACGCCTACGCGACATGGGCCGACAAGGCTCTGCCTACCGCTCAGCAGTGGGAGAAGGCGGCACGAGGCACCACCGGCACGATCTGGCCCTGGGGCGACCCACCCAGCGCTGCCAAGTGCAACGCCCGGGAGACCGGTATCGGGTCCACGACGTCGGTCTCCCGATACCACTCCGGGGTCAGCCCCTACGGCGTCTACGACATGGTCGGCAACGTCTGGGAGTGGACCAGCACGCCCAGCACCACGGGCCGATACGAGCTGAAAGGCTCCGCCTTCACCAGCCCCGCCTTCCGCGGCAAGCCCGCCGCCTTCAACGACGCCAACGACTTCATGCGCGACGACGACACGGGCTTTCGCTGCACTGCGATCAGCAGCGCATGACCAACCCGTTCAGACGAACAGGCGATCCCTGGCAACGCGACTTCCCACCGCGCACTGGAGGCCGTTCGACAGCGGTCTCCTCTCTCACCCTCCCGTCGGCACCGCGAGTGTTGTCATTCCACCGCGATTGACTCACATCTCACAGGGGTTTCTCGGAGGGTGACTCGTAGCACCTCACCTGATGAGTTCAATCGGCCGCGAGCGCCTTGGCGACTCCCAGGTCAGTGATGAGGATGTTGATCCAGCCTCCTTGCACGGCGGCCCGGATGGCTTGGGTCTTCTCAGTGCCACCTGCAACACCGACACGACGCGGTACCCGCATAAGGCCCTCTCGACCTATGCCGATGACGCGTTGATCGAACGAAGATTCGACAGAGGCGCCATGGGAGTCGAAGTACCGCAGGCATACGTCACCGACAGCCCCCGAGCGACGCAGTTCATCCTGCTCATTCTCGGAGAGACTATTGCCACTGCGTCGTAGCAGGGGCGAGGGCTCGAGCGTGCCGATGCCGACCAGCGAAACAGTCACATGGGACCACTGTTCTTGAACCGCCTGAACTCCAGGATCGGCCATCAGCGCTTGCTGCAGATCCGTTGACCCGACCAGACCGGGTGAGGGGACGAACACGGGCGAGGCCCCCGTGACCTCGGCGAGGCGACCGGTCAGCCTGGTGGCCTGCACCTGAACCTCTGGGCTTCCGACACCGCCCATGAGCTGTACGACCCTGTCGGCGACTTGAGTGCGCTTGGGCCTCATCACCTCGACCGCAGCCAACAGCGTCGAACTCCACGAGGAAACGCCAATGACATCGCGTCCGATCAACGTGGAGTCGAGATATGCCGCCGCGCCAGAACCTAGTGCGCTGGTTACGTAGAATCCATCGCCCTCAACGTCCACGACGACGACGTCTCTGAGAGCGAACTTCTCGGCCAGGTGTTCCTCGATGTCGGCATGTACTCCTGGTGGCGGCACGACCACGGTTCGGATGATCCCCCGCTCAGCGGCCTCCTTGAGCAGCCGTGAGACTCGGGCCTGGGAGAGATTTAGCTGGTTGGCGATCTCAGGCTGGCGCACACCCTTTTCGTGGTAGAGCCGGGCGACCTTGGTCAGCAAGCGGAGTTTGTCGCGGTCGGCCGTCGTACGCGGGGGCATGAACACATCGTCTCTCGAAATCGATCGCACAGGGTCAGGACGGAGAGACGCAGCGGTGCAGGCGAAACGGAAACGCCCGCGCCGCCCGCACCCGCTTTGTCGTCACTTCTTGGCGAACACCCCGTACTGGTCGGCGTTGTCCTTGGTGATGAGCTCGCAGTCGATGGACTGCTTCTCCTCCTCGCCGGTCTTGCCGTCCTTGATCATTTTGTCTGCCTGCTCCACCGCGGTCTCAGCGCCCAAGGCGGCGGGCTGCAGGGCGGTGGCGTACATGTCGCCGGCCTTGATAGCCGAGATGGCGTCAGGGCTGCCGTCAAAACCGACGACGACCACGTCCTTCATCTTGGCGGCCTTGATCGCGGCGACCGCGCCGAGGGCCATGGTGTCGTTGCCGGCGATGACGCCTTGGATGTTGGAGTTGCGCTGCAGGATCGTCTCCATCTTGGTGAAGGCCTCCTGCTGATCCCAGTTGGCGGTCTCCTTCTGGACAAGCTTCAGGTTCGGGTACTGCGAGATCACCGCGTTGTAGCCGTCGGAGCGGACACCGGCGTTGGTGTCGGACTCCTTGCCGACGAGCTCGACGTAGTTGCCCTTCTCCTTCATCGCCTCGACGAACGCCTGCCCGGAGAGCTGGGCGCCCTGGGCGTTGTTGGACACGATCTGTGCCGCGGCGACGCCGGTCTTGTTGATCTCACGGTCGATGAGGAAGACCGGGATGCCTGCGTCCTTCGCCTTCTGCACCGGACCGATGGACGCGTCGGCGCCCGCGTTGTCGAGGATGATCGCCGCCGCCTTGCGCGAGATCGCGGCGTCGACCAGCTCGCTCTGCTTGTTCGGGTCGTCGTCGTGGGACGCGACAGTACGCCTTGTAGCCGAGCTCCTCGGCCTTGGCCTTGGCGGCGTCGCCCTCCGCCTTGAAGAACGGGTTGTCCGGCGACGGCGTGATGATGGCGATGTAGTTGCTGCTCTTCTGCCGAGTCGCCGCTGGAGCTCGTCGTCGGCTGAGTCGCTGCTGCCGCACCCACTCAGCACCAGGGCGCCAGCGGCGGCGACCGCGGCGAACCGCAGGCCCGTGCCTCGCGTCGATTATCCTAAACATGTGTGTTACCTCCTGAAGTGGGTGTCTCACCCGTGGGTTTTGTGTTGCCTTCTGAGCCGGGTAGAAGTCCCGTTCCGCGAAGTGTGTGTGTCGATGCCGGTCGACGTGCTGTCGCCGAGATCGGTGCGGCTCGTGCTCGGCCTCGACGGTGGCGGCCACGGCAGCGCCCTTGCGCTGGAAGCGCTGCTGGCCCTGGTCGAGCATCACGGCCAGGATGATGACGGCGCCCTTGATGAAGATCTGCCAGAACGTCGAGACGCCGAGGATGACCAGACCGTCGGCGAGAAATCCGATGACGAAGGCGCCGACGAGGGTGCCTCGCACGTTGCCACGGCCACCGGAGAGCGCGGCGCCGCCGATGACGACGGCGGCGATGGCGTTGAGCTCGAAGGTTTTCCCGGCCTGGGGTGCTGCCGAGGTGAGCTCGGAGGCGATGATGATGCCGGTGATCGCGGCGCAAGCCCCGGAGACCATGTAGACGATCGTCTTCACGCGGCGCACGGGCACGCCGGAGAGCTCGGAGGCCCGCTCGTTGCCACCCGTCGGCGTAGAGCCAGCGACCGAAGGGCGCCTTGGTGAGCAGCAGCGTCACCGCCAGGGCGAGTACGATCATCATCCAGATCGAGATCGGCAGGCCGAGGGGTCGACCGTTGCCGATGAACGAGAACCCGGTGTTGCCCAGCTCTGGATTCGCCGCCGAGGTTGGGGTAGGTCGTCCCGTCCGGAGATCAGCAGCGCGGTCCCGCGGGCGACGTACAGCATGCCGAGGGTGGCGATGAACGGCGCCACGTTGAAGCGGGTCACCAGGATACCGTTGACCAGGCCGACAAGGTGCCCACCGCGATCGCGCAGAACGACCACCACCCAGACCGGTGGGTAGGCGATGGTGTCGGTGCCGGGGATCGTGACGCCGCCGAGCAGCTCACCGCAGACGACACCCGACAGTCCGACGATCGAGCCGACCGACAGGTCGATGCCGCCCTTGAGGATGACGAGCAGCATGCCCGAGTGCGAGCACGGCGTTGATTGCGACGTGCTTGGTCATCGTGATGAGGTTGGTGACGGTCAGGAACGAGTCCGACAGCAGGCTGAAGACGACGATCAGCACGGCGAGCGCGATGAACGCGCGCAGCTCGAAGATCATGTTCAGCATCTTGCAGGCGGCGCACGTCCTTGTCGCGTGCGGCCGCCCATCCGGGCGATGGCCCGGCGCGCGCGGAGCGAGGTCTGACTCATGATGTCGTCTCCAGTTCTGCTGCGGGAGCCACCGTCCGCAAGCTCATGAGGCGTCCGCGGTCGATCGAATGCGGATCGAGATCGGCGACCAGGCGGCCGCGTTCGAGGACGAGCAAGCCGGTCAGGGATGTGCAGCGCCTCCTCGGCTTCGGAGGTGGTGAAGAGCACCGCGAGCCCGTTCTCGGCCTGCTCGGTCATCAAGCGCGAAGATGTCGGCCTTGGCGCCGATGTCGACGCCTCGCGAGGGCTCGTCGAGGAGCAGTACCCGGGGGCGGGTCAGCAGCGCCTTGCCGATGACGACCTTCTGCTGGTTGCCGCCGCTGAGCGAGCCGATGGGCGCAGGTCACCGGCAGTCTTCACCGTGACGTCAGTGATCATGTCTTCGACCGCCGCGCGCTCTCGCTGCGGCGTGACACAGCCCCCGGCGCACGAATTCGAGCAAGCGAGCTCAGTGACAGATTCTGCCCGACCGACATCGTCTGGACGAGGCCATCTCGTTGACGGTCCTCGGGCACGAGGGCCATGCCGCGTCGGATGCGCTCGCGCGACAGACTCCCGATCCAGCGCCGTCGCCGGCGAACGTGATCCGTCCCGACGTCGACGGGCAGTCGACCAGCGATCGCTTCGAGCAACTCGGTGCGTCCCGAAGCCATGAGGCCGTAGACGCCGACGATCTCGCCCGGCACGCACATCGAGGTCGATCCCGTCGACCGCCAGACGTTGTGGGTTGGATCGGGTCGGCCACCTCAGGCCACGGACCGACAGAGCGACATCGCCCAGGTTCGGCGTGCCGCTTGGGGAACAGCGAATCCTGGTCGCGCCCGACCATGTGCTTGACCACCCAGCCGAGGTCGACATCGGCGGCGGTGGCGGTCGCGACGAGTCGGCCGTCACGCAGGACTGCGACGTCGTCGGCGATTTCCAGGGCCTCCTCGAGGTGGTGGGAGATGTAGACGACCGCCACGCCGTGCGACTTGAGTTCGCGGATCACCCGGAACAGCACGTCCACCTCCGTCATGCTCAGCGCCGAGGTGGGCTCGTCCATGATGAGCACCCGGGCATTCTGCAACAGGGCCCGGGCGATCTCAACCAGCTGCTGCTGGCCGATGCGCAGATCGCCGACGAGCGTGTCGGGGTCCAGGTTCTCCTCAAGGCGCTGCATGACCTTCTCAGTCGCCTCGCGCTGGGCCGCGCGATCGACAGACACCGAGTCGGCCACGCTGCTCCCGGGCCAAGAACAGGTTGTCCTGGATGGACAGGTTGGGGCACAGGCTCAGCTCCTGGTGGATGATCACGACGCCGTGGTCGGCTGCCTGCCTCGGCGAGCTGAACGCCGACGACGTCGCCGTCAAGCTCAACCTGCCCGGTAGTGGGCGTCTCGATCCCGGCCAGGATCTTCATCAACGTCGACTTGCCGGCGCCGTTCTCCCCGAACAGCGCAGTGACACGACCGGGCGCGACATCGAGGCTGACGCCGCGCAGCGCGTGGGTGCCGCCGTAGGTCTTGGTGACCTCGCGCGCGGACATGACGGTGCTGGTACCACCTGTTCCCAGGCCGGACGCCTTGATACTCACGTCGCCCTCCTCGATGCTCACTGGGGTCACGGTGATGACCGCAGGGTTGAGGGGTGCGATCGCGCCGACGACGGTGACCTTCTTGCCCGTCGAGGACTCGCGGGTCCAACCCCTTGAGCAGATCCGCCTTCATCTCGGTGTTCAGCGCTGTTGCCGCGTTGGCGAACTCGACCTGGTTGACGAAGTCGTTGAACGACGACCAGCCCGGATGCGTCGCGCAGCGCGGTGCCGTTGATCGCGGGACCGATCTGGACCGAGACGCGAGTGTCCTTCGGCACGCCCGGCACCGTGACCGGCAGTAGCCCGCTCTGCGCCTTGCCGGCCGTGCCGGTGAGCTTGACTGAGTACGCATATGGCGAGGTGCCCTCCCGCGTGCCGTACTTCTCTCCCGCTGCCGCCGCATCCTTGTTCAGCAACGGGACGAGCGTGGCCAGGTCGACCGGCGACTTCTCGATGGCGGGCTTGACCTTTGCGGAGTAGTTCTCCTTGCCGTAGGAGGCGGCATCGAACTTCTTCTGCTCTCCCGGAACAGGTGCGGAGGCCGATACGTACGTCGTGGAGAGTCCCATCGCGACAACTAGGGCCACGACGAGGGCACCGACGACCAGGCGCGGGCTGACCCGTCTGCTGGAGGGGGACGGAGCGTTATTGCTTGTGGTGGTCATGAGGTCGCCCTTTCGCCGTCATGTGTTTGGGTTCCCAAGCCGCGGGAACGGGCCACCTCACTCGCCCAGTTCGCCTGCAGTTCGGCTCTGCGAGCTGCGTCGATCCGCGGGCATAACGGTGGGTCGAGCCGAGGCGCCGGACCCGTTCTCGAGCTGGGACCACGTCCACCAGCCGACCTGGAGTCCGGCCAGGTGGGCCACGCCCATTGCGGACAGGTTTGGCGTCGGGCTGACCCGAACGGGCAGCCCGCTGAGGTCCGCCTGCAGCTGCATCAGGGTCTGTGATCGGGTCATGCCGCCGTCGCCGGCAAGCTCGGCTAGTGGACCGACAACCTCGGCGAAGGCAACCAACGCGTCATCGACCTGGAAGGCGATCGACTCCACTGCGGCACGCGCGAGGTGCTCACGCGCGTGCCGAGGGAGAACCCGCTGAGCACCGGCGCCGGGCTTCGCGGTCCCACCAGGGCGCGCCGAGGCCGCCGAACGCCGGCACCAGCGTGACACCCCCGGCTGTCGCGATCCGGCGGCCTCGTCAAAGAGGACGTCGACGTCGACACCGAGGAGGTCGGCGAGCCAGGTGAGCGTGCGCCCTGTCGAGCGGATGTTGGCCTCGAGAGCGATGCGCCACGCTCGCCGACCTGCCAGGCGATCGGTCGCGCAGACTCCGCGAGGCGCTGGCGGCGCGCGGCCCGAGGGCCATCACCGAGGACCCGGTGCCGTAGGTCGCCTTGACGACGCCGGGCCGCCAGCCGGCGTGGGCGAACAGCGCCGCGTGCGAGTCGGCCATGACGGCGAGCACCGGCAGACCGTCGGGCAGCGGAGCCGAGTCCGCGGACGGCCGGAAACGGACCGACTGAGGACACGACCGCGCGGCAGGCACTGCGCGCGGCACGCCGAAGAGCTCGAGCAGCGCGGGGTCCCAGTCTCCGGTGTCGATGTTGAGCAGCTGCGTGCGTGACGCGTTGCCGATCTCGGTCACGCGGCTCGCCGGTCGAAGTGGGAGAGCAGCCAGGCGTCGATGGTGCCAATGCACCAGTCGCCGCGCGCTGGTTCGCGCACGGTCGGGGTCGTGCTCGTCCAGCAGCCAGCGCATGCCTTTAGCGCCGAGAACATCGGGTCGAGCGGCAGCCCGGTGCGCGCCGAGCACTGCCTCGGCGTGTCCGGCCCGCTCGAGCTCGGCGGCGCGCGGCGGCCGTCCGCTGGTCCTGCCAGCTGAGCGCCGGCGCGATGGGCCGCCCGCTGCGGCGGTCCCACAGCACGACGGTCTCGCGCTGGACGCTGAGTGCGACGCCGAGCACGCGCTCGGCGTCCTGCCTGCTCACTGACGCAGCGGCGCACGCGTCCTGCACCACGCTGCCCAGAGCGCGCCAGCGTCCTGCTCCACCCAGCCCGGGCTGGGGTGAGTCTGACCCAACGGGACGCGAAGCCTCGCGCGACCACGGCGCCGCTGCGGTCCACCAGCATCGACTTCGTCGAGCTGGTCCCCTGGTCGATCGCGAGGATCAGGTCCGTCAGCCACGGTGCTCCACCACGTCCCGGGCAGCGCGTCACGATGCCCTCGGCGTTCAGACCGAAGTGGTCGAGCAGGAAGGACGCAGTGCCCGTGGGCGCGAACGCATTGTCGATGCCCAGGAGCCGCATCCGGCAGCGGCTGCGCCTGGCTGACGACGCGAGGCGACCGCGGCACCGAGACCGCCGCTGAGCGTGGCCTCCTCGACCGTGACGATGCCGCGCGGTCTCCGCGAGCCGCCGCGGTCACGGCGGCTCGCGTCCAGCGGCTCGACGAACGCCATGTTGAGCACGCGGGCGCTCACACCCTCAGCGGCCAAGGTGTCGGCCGCCCACAGGGCCCGGGAGACCATGGTGCCGATCGGCGATGATCGTGACGTCGTCGCCCGGAGCGCACCTCGACGGCGCGGCCAGGCTCGAACGCGTCGTCGGCCGTCGAAGACCTCCGGCACCTTGAACCGCGGGATGCGCAGGTAGGCGCCGCGCCCTAGAGCCGGCCGCCCAGCGCACGGCGGCGCGGGTCTGCAGCGGGCCGGCCGGAACCACGACCGGCAGACCGGCGACCGCCCGCATCCAGGACAGGTCCTCGATCGAGTGGTGGGTCGGACCGAGCTCGCCGTAGGCCATGCCCGGGCTCTGCCCGCAAAGGATCACGTGGCGCTGGCTGTAGGCGACGTCAGCCTTGATCTGCTCGGTGGCGCGACCAGTGAGGAACGGCGCGGCAGCACAGACGAACGGGATCAGACCGGCGTTGGCCAGTCCGGCGCCGACGCCGACCAGGTCCTGCTCGGCGATACCGACGTTGATCAGTCGGTCGGGGAACTCCTCGCGGAACCCGGCCAGGTTGCTGGAGCCGACCGAGTCGTTGCACACGGCGACGATGCGCTCGTCGGCGCGGGCTAGCTGCGGCCAGCTCTTCGGCGAAGTCCACGCGGCAATCGACGGTCGGTGCGTCGGGTCTGCACATGGGTGCTCGCCGTGTCCGGGGTGGGTCGTGGCGGTCATGCGGACAGCTCCTCGAGTGCGGCCGGACCTGCTCGTCGCGTGGGCACCTTGTGGTGCCACTCGACTCGGTCCTCCATGAACGACACGCCCTTGCCCTTGATGGTGTCGGCGACGATCGCGACGGGCCTGCCGGTCGTGGACGGCCCCATCGCCTCCACGAGGCTAGATGGTCGTGGCCGTCGATGCGACGGGTCTCCCAACCGAAGCTGGTCCACTTGTCGTCGAAGCGGTTCGAGCGTCTTGGTGTCCTCGGTCCGGGCCCCTTGCTGCAGCCGGTTGCGATCCACGACAGCGGTCAGGTTGTGCAGCCCGTAGTGGGCCGCCGTCATCGCGGCCTCCCAGTTGCTGCCCTCCTGCATCTCGCCGTCGCCCATCACGACGATGGTGCGGTAGTCTGCGCCCTTGAGCCTTGGCGCCCAGCGCACAGCCGGTGGCGACCGGGAACCCGTGACCGAGTGGCCCGGTGTTGGTCTCCACGCCGGGGACCTTGACCCGGTTCGGGTGGCCGTTGAGTGGCGAGAGCGGCTTCGCGAACGTCGCCAGCTCGCGCCCGCGGGAAGAAGCCACAGGAGGCGAGCGTCGAGTAGAGCGCTGCGGCGCAGTGACCCTTGCTGAGCACGAACCGGTCACGCAGCGGGTCGTCCGGGGCGTGCGGGGTCGACGTCGGAGTGTGTGCCAGTAGGCGGTCACCAGGATGTCGGTCACCGAGAGGTCTCCGCCGATGTGGCCGAGCCGCGCGCCCTGGATGGTGGTGATGATGTCCCGCCGGATCAGCCGGTGGCGACCTGGGCCAGCTCGGCCCGCAGCTCGTCGCCGCTCAGTGACCTGCGTGCAGCCGACGGCCTCGCGGTAGGCCGCGGCTGCCGGCGTGTCCACAGTGAGGCCGGACGACGCGGGGGCCATCGGTCGGTGACGGTCACTGGCGCTCTCTCGCTCGAGTTCTGCCATGGCGCCGTAAAGCGCCTTCTTGACGATCCGCTGGGCCAGCAAGCGCGTCCTGCGCGTCCTGGGCGGCGCGCAGCGCGTCGTGGTCGAGGCAGCTGCAGCGCCCGGTGGAACCCGCGCATCGTCTCGATGCCGTCCTTGGCGGCCTGCGACCGAGTCCTCGCGGAACGGGAACTGGTCGAGCTGCCAGACGCCCTCCCACCCGGCGGTGTGCAGGGCGTGAAAGAACTCGAAGGTCTCCAGCAGGTGCACCGAGCCGACGACCATGTCGTCGTCCCAGCCGCGGAAGTTGTCGTTGACGTCGATGGCGAAGAGCCGGTCCCGGGACATGGCCAGCTTGGCGGCCTCGGCCGGCGACTCACCGCCGTAGAGGGAGTGACCGAAGTCGAGCAGGATGCCGACGTTGTCGCAGCCCATCTCCTCGATCGCCAGCAGGGTGCGGGCGCAGGAGGAGAACACCATCCGGTTGCGTGGCTCGCGCGGCTTGTACTCGATGGCGAACCTCAGGTCGGGAAGTTGGTCGCCAGCTCGCGCACCGCGTCGACGGAGTACTTCCACAGCTCGGCGTAGTCGGCCTGGAACGGGTAGTCGACGCCGTCCTGGCCCGGCCAGAGCTTCACGTAGTCGCAGCCCAGGTCGCGGCCAGCTCGGCGGCCTGCGAGACCAGGTCGATGGCCTTCGGCGCGGACGGCCGGATCGGGGTTGGTGAAGCCGCCCTTGACGAACTCGCCGGTTGTAGATCTCCGGCGTGATGGCGATCGCCCTGAGGTCCGCCTTCGCCAGTGCCGCCTTGATGTCGGCGGTGCTCACGTCCTTCGGCGCGAACGGCCAGTTGAGGTCGACGACCGACAGCGCCCCCACCTGGCCCGCCAGCTCGATCGCCTCCAGCGTGGTCACCGGGTCGCCGTACCCCTCGGTCGCGTAGCGGTCGACGTAGCTGGCGAAATGCCAGATTCCCGCACCGTATCTTGGTTCCTGAATATTTATGCGCTCTTGATCAGACATGCAGATATCTTGCGTCAGTAACTCCGTCCTGTCAACGATGCGGGGGAAAATTCTGAGACGGCCGTCAAAAAAAGGGTGCGCATCCCCTGAGGGGGCGATGATCCCTTGGATATCGAGCTGTGAGCCGAGCCGCATCACCACAGCCGCTTCCGCCTCCTCTTGGCCGGCGAGCTCGTTCAACGCACGTGCCGTGACCAGGACTTGGCGAGCCCCCGCAGCGCCTACGGTGGGATGGAGTACCCGCACCCGGTGTGTGCTGGGTTGGGTCTGCCCGGAGCGGATTTGCAGCACCCAGCTGCCGGTTTGGCCTCTATCAGATCAGGGGCGCCGGGCTTCGCCGTCGCTGTGCGTCTTAGGTGTCGCACGTCAACTGACGGACGCCTGTCACCCATCACCCGACAGAGACGCTCCCACACCGGGCGCTCGCTGTGATCCGACAGTTGATGCGCGACGTATGTCCGCCACCTGATGTGCATCACTCGGCCTAGGAAACTGAGGTCTGAGCGGTCCGTGGCCGCTGTCCCTTGATGCTACGTACTGCCTGCTCGGTGGTGCGCCGCACAACCTTGGTCTCCGCGTCGCCGTTCTCGTCGGCCAGCTCGATCGCCAGCGTGGTCTCGGAGACATGCACGGTCACGGTCTGGCCGACGTGGCGGCGGCCGAGGGCGACCTTCTGGCCGGCGACCATGATCAGTCCGTTGCTGGCCACCCGGCGTTGGACCGTGATGGGTTCGGTCGAGGGCCGTGGAACCGGTCCGACGGGGCGGGCGCGCTGCAGTCGCACCGCCTCACCGGGAGTCAGTGGGTTGGGTCGGGTGCGCAGCAGTACGCGGGTCTCGGGGTCGAAGATCAACAATGGGCAGCCGTGCTCGATATAGATCCCGACCCGACGCCCGGCGAGGATCTCCGCGGCGACCAGCACGTGAGCGCCGAGGCAGATGGTTCCCGCCCGCGCAACCGTCCGTTCCACCTCCACGATCGTCCTGCCGGCGCGGCTGCCCGGACCGGGGCGTGACGCCACGGCGCCGGACCCGCCGACACGGCTCCCTGAGTCCGAAGCACTGCGAGGTCGTTGACGGTGAACCTCGAGCGCAGCGACTTGACCCGCACCCCGGCGATCGAGAGGTGCACCCACTCGCAGTCGACCCAGAACCGCACCGTCTGACCCGCCCGAGCAGGACCCAGCCAAAACTGGTTCCCGCACAGACTCATGTTCCCCGAGACCGGCACCACCTTGTCGAGCTCGACCGCAGCGACGGGTCTACCTCGCCCGGCCTCACGTCGACCACCTCCGACGATCTGGTGACCGGGTGTCGGCGATGCTCGAGAGCGGGCGGAGCCATAGCTCCACCGCATCACCGGCGACGGTGGCTGGCGGTGATGCTGGGCGGAATTTGTCGGCGGGCACCACCGGCATTCTTCTCGTCGAGGCCCTGGTGCGGTCGCTGGCGTTGTACTGCTCGACCCAGGCATCCACCGCCGCCTGCGCCGCAGCCAGCGACGTGAACGGGCCCGCCTCGGAGATCTCGGGTCGGAAGGTGCCGTGGAACCGCTCCACCTTGCCGTTCTGGTTCGGAGACGCCGGCTGCGGTGAGCCGGTGGGTGATCCCGTTCCTGCGGCAGATCTTGTCGAACAGCACCTCGCCGCGGGTCGGCCCATACCGGTTGAACCGGTCGGTGAACTGCTTGCCGTTGTCGGTGATCACCTCCTCCGGCACGCCGTGACTGGGCCAGCGCCTGCGCGAACGCCAGGCACACCGCGCGGCCGGTCGCCCGCTCCACCACCTTCGCCATCACACAGAACCGGGAGTGGTCATCGATACCGGTGACGATCTTCGCCTCCCGCAGCTCACCGGTCACCGGGTTGACCAGCTGGATACCGCCCACGATGTCGATGCCCCACAGCTGCATCGGCCCAGGCCGCTGGAACCGCTTGAACGAGGACCGCGGCCGCTTCGCTTTGCGCTGCCGCACCAGCCCTGCCGGATCAGGATCCGGTCGATGGTCCGCTCCGACGGCACCACCACCAACGGATCAGCCCACGGCAACGGCCTGCGCAGCAGCTCCAGCCGGATCCGCCGAGAACCCCACCGCGGATGCTGCCGCCGCATCTCGGCCACCGCGACCTCGACCGTCTCCGGCGCCTGATGCGGACACGACCGCGGCCGATGCGACCGATCCGCCAGACCCGCCGACCTGATCGGCCAGATACCGACCGACCCACCGATGCACCGTCGATCCGATGCACCCCCACCTGCGCCGCAACCTCGCGTCACCCCCGCGCCCGCCAACACCGCCCGGACCGCGTCCAGACGCTGCTCCACCACCGACAAGACAACCAGTGCCAATCCCGGCCTCCCTGAGCCCAGGACGCCCCACGGAGACGTCCCGACACAGGGTGCCGATCACGGCCGGTGATGCACATCAACTGGCGGAGACCCTGATGCACATCACCCGACGGAGCACACACCGGGCGCTCGCTGTCTTGAAGCGGTAGGTCCTTGACGGATCTGTGTCAGTACCTGCTTGACGTTCCGCCTAGGAAACTATGGTTCCAGCGATCCGCGGTCGCTGTCCCTTGATGCTACGCACGGCGGTCTCGGTGGTTCGGCGCACGACGCGGGTCTCGCCGTCGGGCAGCTCGATCGCCAGGGTCGTCTCGGAGACGGCGACGGTCACGGTCTGGTGCGCGTGCCCGCGGCCCAGGGCGACCTTCTGGCCGGCGACCATGATCACGCCGGTGTTCGAGGCCCGCCGCTGCACCCGGACCGGTTCGGTCGAGGGCCTGGGCACCGGCCCGACGGGACGAGCCTGCTGCAGCTTGGCTGCCTCACCGGGTTGCAACGGGTTCGGTCGGCTGCGCAGCAGCTCGCGGGTCTCGGGGTCGAAGAACAGCAGCGGGGCGCCTTCCTCGATATAGATCCCGACCCGCCGGCCGGCGAGGATCTCCGCGGCCATCACCCACTGGTTGCCCAGCGACACGGTGCCGTTCTTGGCCACGGTCCGCTCCACCTCGAACGACCGTCCGCGACGAGCGGCTGCCCGGACCGCCCCGTGACGCGACCGGCGCGGGCTCCGTGGTCGGCACCGCTCCCTGCGCCACCAGCGCGTCGAGGTCGTTGACGCTGAACCGTGACCGCAGCGACTTGACCCGCTGCCCGCCGATCGAGAGGTGCACCCACTCACAGTCGATCCAGAACCGCACCACCTGACCCGCCCGGGCCGGGCCCAGCCAGAACTGCCGCCCCAGCAGCGTCATGTTCCCCGAGGCCGGCACCGGCTTGTCCAGCTCGATCGGGCTCACCCGAGCCCGGCTGCCGGACCACCGGCATCGGCGTCAGCGGAGTCACGGGTTCGAGTCCCGTCACTCGACCACCTCGGCACCAGGCCGCGGCATCAGGTTCCGCGGCGACCTCGAGCGCGGGTGGAAGCCACAGCTCCAACCCCGCCCTGGTCAGCAGGCACGAACCGGTCCGCAGGAACCACCGGCCGGTGCTCATCGAGCCCCTGATGGGGCCGCTCGGCGGTTGTAGTCCTCGACCCAGGCATCGACCGCCGCCTGCGCCGCCTCGCACGGACTCGAACGGCCCGGCCTCGCGTGATCTCGGGACGCAACGTGCCGTGGAACCTCTCCACCTTCCCGTTCTGGTTCGGCGAGGCCGGCTGGGTCAACCGGTGGGTGATCGCGTTCTTGCGGCAGATCTTGTCGAACAGCACCTCCCCGCGCGTCGGCCCATAGCGGCTGAACCGGTCGGTGAACTGCTTGCCGTTATCGGTGATCACCTCCTCGGGCACCCCATGGCGGGCCAGCGCCTGGGCGAACGCCAGGCACACCGCCCGCGCCGTGGCCCGCTCGACCACCGTCGCCATCACGCAGAACCGCGAGTGGTCATCGACGCCGGTGACGATCTTGGCCTCCCGCAGCTCCCCGGTCATGGTGTTGACCAGCCGGATCCCGCCCACGATGTCGATGCCCCACAGCTGCATCGGACCGGGCCGTTCGAAGCGGAGATAGGAATCCCGTGGCCGCTTGCCGCGGCCTCTGCCTTCACCAACCCATGGCGCCGCAGGATCCGGTTGATCGTCGAGGTCGAGGGCACCTGCGCTGACCAACCGCGCGTCCGGCTGCCACGGCAACCCACGCCGCAACAACTCCAGCCGGATCCGCTTGGCACCCCACCGCGGATGCTCCCGCCGCAGCTCCAGCACCGCACGCTCGACCCGCTCGGGTGCCTGATGCGGACACGACCGCGGCCGCGACGACCGGTCCGCCAACCCCGCCACACCCTCGCTGAGATAGCGGCCCACCCATGCATGGACCGACTGACGGGAGACCCCGACCTGGGCAGCCACCTCGCTCACCGAGGCACCTGCCAACACCGCGCGAACCGCGTCCAACCGCTGCTCGACCACCGACAACGCAACCAGTGCCAATCCCGGCCTCCTGCCCGACGACATCCGCGGAACATCGTCGACCCGAAGGCCGAACTCAGCGACGGAGTGTCAAGCAGGTACTGACACACGAGCGTCAAGCACCTACCGGGACAGGACACGACTGCAGCGCTCGCTGACGTGAGGACTTCTCTATGGATCAAGCGCGCCTCCGCCGCGAAGGGCCGCTGCGGGCGGCGCTGGCGCGCCGTCCTCGCGCACCCCAACTCGGACGGCACCGGCAGCAGAAGAGCGCCGACGCCCCGAGGGAGAGAAGCGCGCCAGCTGCTGATCACCACCAGGTGCTCAGGTCCGGAGCTCCACGGACACCGAGCCGCCGACCCGATCCCGACGTTTTGCACGCCGGCCCCCGGCATCAAGAGCGCGGAGCGTCGCTCCGCGATGGCCTACGGCCACCCTTGACCCCGGAACCGACGAGCAGCGGGCTGGCTATCGGGTCGGCGCCTGGTTCTGGCCGGCCCGATCGCACCCGACGTCCCAGGGCCCAACTGAGGGCCTATCCACGTGTGCACCGGCATACCGTGCCGGACGTCCATGCACAGCGTCCACGCCGTGGCCCTGGTGCCCCAGCCCACCGCTGAGCCATACTGGCCCCGCCTGATAAGGAAGAGGTCAGAGGTTCAAGTCCTCTAGGCCCACCCCCACCACCCCCACTGACCAGCAGAACGCGGATCCGCGCCTGTCTGCCTGCCTCCCGAGGCCGCGTCAAACGGCCCTTGATGGACTAACTGAGGGACTAAGCATCGCCCGGTTCACCATCAGGTAGGGCGAACAGGCTGTCCATCGCCGTCGCGCCCGTCGGGATCACCGGGCGCAGCTCGTGTCGGTACACCAGTTCCGGACGTGCGTTCCGCCGTGGCCACCAGGCGGTAGATGTCCTCAGTGACACGAACGAATGGCGCAGCTCCCTCGGCGTCCACTGCCGAGGACCGATGCTCAACCAACGCCGACGGCGCGTGTCGCGGAGAGTGGCCGAACCCAGCCGTGGTCCTTGCCGGCGCGTGTCGCGGAGAGTGAGTGCCTTGAGATGTGCACTATGCGGCGGCGGAGAGACCGGGGAGCCCGACCGGTGAGCCCTTGTGGATCCACTGCGCCAGGCAGTCGCGCGAGAAGAGCTGGTCGGCTACCAGGAACGCGGCGCCGAGCAGGCCCGCATGGTTGCCGAGCGGCGAGGTCTTGATCCGCAGGTCGCGGGCCGCCAACGCCGTCGAGCGGCCGTATACCGTGCGCCGCAGCTCGCTCAGGAAGACGTCGTCGCCCCAGCTCACCTGCCCGCCCATCACGATCAGCGAGGGGTTGAAGAAGTTCACCAGGGTCGCCAGTACGCGGCCGACCAGCCGGCCGGAGCGGTTGAGCAGCGCCAGGCTGGTGGCGTCGCCGCCGCGGGCGGCCGCGATGATGTCGCGTACGGTCACCCCGCCCGTCGCCGCCAGCACCTCCGCGAGGAGCCGCTTCGACCGGTCCGGCCGGCGGCCAGGCCGTCCCGGGCCAGGGCGTAGCCGCCGACCAGTGCCTCCAGGCAGCCGGTGTTGCCGCAGCGGCACAGCACGCTGTCGTCGTCCAGGACGGACACGTGCCCGATGTCGCCGGCAGCGCCTTGCGCCCCCCGGTGCAGCCGCCCGCGCGAGACGACGCCCGCGCCGATGCCGGTGCCCACCTTGATGTACAGCAGCTCCTGCTCGCCGCGGCCGATCCCGGCGCGCAGCTCGCCCAGCGCCATCACGTTCACGTCGTTGTCGACCCAGGCCGGCACCTGATAGCGGGCCGAGAGCCGCTCCCGCACCGGGTAGCCGTCCCAGCCGGGCATGATCGGCGGCACGACGGGGCGGCCCTCCGCGAACTCGACCGGACCGGGCAGGCCCGCGCCCACGCCCCACAGCGGCGCACCCCTGGCCGGCTGGCCAGCAGCTCGTCGAAGAGCTGCTCGAGCCGGTCCAGGGTCGGCGTCCGGACCGGCCGCGACGTCACACGGCTCGACGTGCTGGGCCACCAGCTCCCCGTGCAGGTCGCTGAGACCGGCCTGCAGCTCGCGAGGCCCCGAGCTCGGCGACCAGCAGGTGGCCCGCCTCGGCGCGAAATCGCAGCTCACGGGAGGGCCGCCCGCCGGTGGACGGCGCCAGCCGGCCCTCGTCGAGCAGGCCGTAGTCCATCAGCTGCGCGACGCGCTGGCTCACGACGTTGCGGCCGAGGCCCAGCTCGCGGACGAGCTCGGGGCGGGTGCGCAGGCCGCCTGCTCGAATCCCGGCGAGGACGAGAGCAAGGGTCTCGGCGTGATCAGTGGCGGGTCGGTCTTCCGTCGGCGACGACATCGCGTGGGACCCCGCCTTTCTCGCGTTACTCACCCGATGACCAGCTCTCAGTGTGTCTTACATCTCTGTCAGGTAGAAGTAGCCCGGCCATGTCGTGCCCTTTCCGGCCAGTCGGCCACGTCTTTCACACCAGGCCGGTTGACTTTCGCTGTTTCAGTGCAATAGTCTCTCAGCGCAGGTGTGATCCTGGTCACACCTCTAGGCGGAGGCAACAGCATGGTGCCGATCGTCGAACGCACAGCCCCGTCCCGCCACTCCCCAGAATCCGGGCGGGAAGCGGAGGGTGCGTCCTGAGCCCCTAGCCGCATCCGAGCGGGCATCGTGGGGTCCGGGTTCATCGCGAGCGTGCACGCCCACGCTGTTCGGGCCGCCGGTGGCGAGGTCGCGGCCGTGCTCGGCAGCCGCCCCGCGACTACCGCCGACGGCGTCAAGGCCATGGGGGCCAGCCGGGGCGTGGCCGACCTGGCCGAGCTGGTCGCCGCCGACGACATCGACGTCATCCACATCTGCACGCCCAACAGCACCCACGCCGGGATGGCCGAGGCGGCGTTACGCGCGAACAAGCACGTGATCTGCGAGAAGCCGCTCGCGACCTCCGTCGAGGACGCCCGGCGGCGTCACCGCCCTCGCCGGCACGGCCGAGTGCGTGAGCAGCGTGCCGTTCGTCTACCGCTTCTACGCCTCCGTCCGCGAGGCCAGGGCGCGGATCGCGCGGTGACGGCGGCGGGCCGCTGTGGCTCCTGCACGGCACCTACCTGCAGGACTGGCTGTCGTCCGCCAGCCTCACGAACTGGCGGGTCGACCCCGCGCTCGGCGGCGCCTCCCGCGCCTTCGGCGACATCGGCGTGCACTGGTGCGACCTCATGGAGTTCACCACCGGCCACCGGATCGTCCGGCTGGCCGCGCGCATGGGCTCGGCGTTCGCGCAGCGAAGTCCGCCGGTGAGCTCGTGGACGTGCGCACCGAGGACGGCGTCGTGCTCGTGTTCGAGACAGATCTCGGCGGTGTCGGCTCGCTCGTCGTCTCCCAGGTGTCCCCCGGTCGCAAGAACCGGTTGTGGTTCTCCTTCGACGGCCCCGACGCCTCCTACTCCTTCGATCAGGAGGTGCCGGAGGCGCTGTGGGTGGGCACGCGTAGCCAGAACCTCGTCGTGATGCGCGGGACCGACCAGTTCGGCAAGGCCGCGTCCGCGTACTCCCGCCTGCCCGCCGGCCACCCGCAGGGCTACCAGGACGCGTTCAACGCCTACGTCTCAGATGTGTACGCCAGCATGACGGCCGGTGCCCGACGGCTTACCGACCTTCGCGGACGGGTTACGCGCCGCGGTCCTGACGCAGGCCGTGGTCGACGCCGCCGCGTCCCAAACCTGGGTGGAGGTGCCGGT
>CAVUNJ010000002.1:0-872873 GCA_963742815.1 uncultured Actinomycetota bacterium | reverse complement strand
TCTTTGCTGGCTCAAGCGCGCCTCCGGCGCGGGCGCGGGGGGCGCGCTGCGGGCGAGGCTGCGCGCCGTCCGCGCGCACCCCGGGACAGAGAACAAGGCGCGCCCGCATCACGAAGACCGGTTCGACGTCATGTGCGAGGACGCACGCGCGCCGAAGTCAATGGAGAATCCTCACGGTTACCCAATGTGATCGGGTCGGTAGACAATGCCAGCCGTATGCAGGAGTGCCAACGTGACTATCGATAAGGATCTGATCGAGGCAGAGTCCGGGCCCTACGAAAGTGAATGTTCGAAAGACTGCTTGCCATGAGGTCGGTCATAGCGTCGGGCTGGACCATCACTCGGCCCCACTGCCAGTCGACCGGATGGCGTCCGGCCCCGTCGTTAAGACAAGGGGGGTCACTGCCCCAGAACCGCGATGGAGTTGATTGTCGCCCCCGGCTTGGTTTGTCCCCAGTGGCCGCGCAACTCGATGTCGACCTGCTTGCCGTAGCACGACGCGCCGCTGTAGACCCGGATCGTCTTCGTGGTCTGGTTGGAGACGCTCTTGGCCGCCCCGACGGATAGCATCCCGACTAGGGGTTGAGGCGGCCGGTGCGCTTCGTGCCGCCGAAGTCATTGCCAGACCACGTGTCACCTGAGCCAGCCCGGCAGATCTCTGGATGCAGATGCGGTTGCGGCGGCGAACGGCAGCGTCGCCGTCGCCAGGAGTGTGGCGGCGCCGAGCGAGATGAGCTTCGTCCTCAAGGGATACTCCATTTCTCCGTATAGATGAAGGTCGAGGGTCGAGCGTCCGAAGATGCTAACGATGCCGATCAAGCCCGGGTGACTGGGGTGATGCCTTGCCGGGGAGTAGACGCGGAAGATCCGGTTGCCGTGCGGAGGGACCAAACAACGCCAGACACTTTGCCAGGACCCGCTCGCGGTTCATTCCGTCGGGCCCGAGGCCGCCGGGCTCTCCGTGTCGGCGAAGCCATTCCGCTAGTAGAGCGCGATCGCTTCGACAGTGCCCGGCATGACGGACAAGCGCAGCGTCTTGGCACCTCGCTCCGCACCCCACCGCTCCACTGCATGGATCAGGTAGTCACCCATGCCTTTGCCGCGAGCCGCAGGGCTCATCCACATCGAAATCAACTCGACGCTGTCGGAATCCTCGCCCGGAACGCCGCTGACCATGCCTGCCGCAAGACCGTCGAGGAGCACGACGAAAATCGCTCGCGCCGGGAATCGACAGACGGGGCGAGCACTCCTCTCGATCCCCAGACCCCTGCCAGGACGACGCCGAGGCCTCCTTCAGGGTGTGTCCCAGCCGCGTTACAAGGGCACAGGTTCGCGATGCTGATTGCGGGCTCGGCTGTGCCGTCACTCGTCGTCGCCGGGATGATGTGAACGGCGCGCGGCAACGGCGCCCGGGTGAAGGCGAAAATGTCGACGTCTACTTCAAAGGTTCGAAGCGCCAGGTGAATCGGGCGGCGGTGGAAATCCGGGGGTGCCCCACTGAGCACGGGTCCGCTGTCGTGGGGGTCTGTTGCGCAGCTCGAACCGCTGGTCGACATCGGAGGGCGGCAGCCCCCTCCGCGCCCAGCGCGTTGAGACGGTCGAATCCGGCCCGGTGTGCCCGGGAGAGGTCAGGGAGTTGCGAGGATTCGCCGCGCGTGCAGTCGCCATACCGTCGCGAGCATCAGCGAGCCGACGACCGTGGCGATTGTGCCCAGGACCGCTCCGTGGAAGGCCATGGCATGCAGCCCGTCGGCCGCGCGGGTCATGATGGCGATCCCTGTCACTGCTGCGATGCCAAGCACGACCACCGCCAGCGCCCTGACGCTGAGCTGCGGCACGATCGGTGGACGTGTCAGCCGTGACTTCACCCGCAGCGAGCCGAGCGCCCAAGCGCCCACGACCACGACGCCGAGCACGCCAGAGACGTACTGCGCCCACGCGGACCCCATCAGTCCTCCGTGCATCTCCTGGAGCCACCCGACGTTCTGTGCACCCCACCGATTCGGATGGGTGAATGCGTCCCACACCACGTGTGACGACGCCCCGAGAGCCACCCCGACGGGCACCAGGAGCCATTGCGCCCGCGAGTATTGGGCAGTCGCCGCCAGCCGCTCGCGGACCGCCGCCGGCGCCACATCGACCAGTGCGTCGCGCATCAGCCCGAACCAGATGACGACCCCCAGGACACCGAGCACCACGTCCACCGTCACCACGCCGACAAGGCTGTGCGTCACGGCATACGACCCTGGCACCGGAACAAACATCGGCGCATCCGGAACCATCGACCCCGCCACCATCGCTTCGACTGGAAGCCCCGTCCTGGCCAACAGCAGCACGGCTGCGGGATGACTCAGGGTGAAGGGCACCGCGTCAGGCTACTCAGCAACGCCTCCAGGAAGCTGCCTTCGGGTAGCACTACCGGGACCGCTTGCGCAGGCAGTTGGGAGATCCAGCTGAACGATGCCCGTTGGGGCCCAGCGTCGGCGGCGCCGACGGTTCGATTCCGACGGGCGCTCCTTCCGTAACCAAAGGGCTTGACCCTGACGCAGCGTCAACCCTCGACCATTCTGTGCATGACTAGAAACACAGCGATCTCGGTCGTCGGGCTCCACAAGAGGTACGGCGACAATGAAGTGCTCAAGGGCGTCGACCTCGAGGTGCCTGAGGGAGCCTGTATGCCCTCCTGGGGCCCAACGGCGCCGGTAAGACCACGGCGGTCAACATCTGTTCGACCCTGCTCACGCCCGACGCCGGGGAGATCCGGGTCGCGGGGTATGACGTCCAGCGGCAGTCGGACGACGTACGTCGATCCATCGGCGTGACGGGGCAGTTCTCGGCCATCGACGAGTTCCACACCGGCCGGGAGAACCTGAAGCTGATGGCCGATCTGAACCACCTCGATCGCGGTCGCGCCAAGACGGTCGTCGATGAGCTGCTGGAGCGGTTCGACCTCGAGGACGCGGCGGGCCGCAAGGCCCAGACGTACTCGGGCGGGATGAAGCGCCGGCTGGACCTGGCGATGACCCTGATCGGCTCGCCGCGACTGATCTTCCTGGACGAGCCGACCGCCGGGCTGGACCCGCGCAGCCGGCGAGAGCTGTGGCAGATCGTGCGGGAACAGGTCGCCGACGGAGTGACTGTGCTGCTGACCACTCAGTACCTCGACGAGGCCGACGAGCTGGCCCACCGGGTGGGGGTGCTCGACGGGGGCCGGATCGTCGCCGAGGGAACACCCGCCCAGCTGAAAAGCCAGGTCCCGGGCGGCCACGTGGAGGTGCAGTTCACCGATGCTGCCGCGCTGAGCGAGGTGGCCACCGTACTCCCGGAGGCCACGGCGGACCCGGACGGGCTCACCCTGCGGATGGCCAACGACGGCGTGGCCTCGCTGCGCCGGCTCCTGGACCGGCTCGACGACGATGCGGTCGCCGGGCTGACCGTCCAGAGCGCTGACCTGGACGACGTGTTCCTCGCGCTCACCGGCCATGCGGCAGAAGGCCAGGCAGAGACCCAGGACGGGACCGAGGACGAGACAGAGATGGAGGCAGTCCGATGAGTACCCAAGCACTGGCCCGGTCGACGAGGAGCTATGTGATCCGCGACTCGGTCACCATGTTGCGCCGCAACCTGCTGCACTGGCTCCGCTATCCCTCGCTGGCCATCATGCTCGTGGCCCAGCCGATCGCGTTCCTGCTCCTGTTCGTCTACGTCTTCGGCGGGACCCTGGGAGCGGGGTTGCCCGGAGTGCCCGGTGGGGAGACCGCAGTGACTACCTGGTGTTCATCACCCCCGGCATCTTGATCATGGCCGTGGCCAGTGTGGCGCTCGGCACGGCGATCGAGGTGGCGTTGGACATGACCGGCGGGATCATCGCCCGGTTCCGGACGATGGACATCGCGAAGGTCTCGGTGCTCACCGGACACGTGTTGGGCGCCGTCCTGAAGACGATGCTCGCCGTGGTGGTCACGCTCGCGGTCGCGCTGTTGCTGGGCTACCGCTCCAGTGCCGGGCTCGGGGGACTGGTTGGCCGCGTTCTTGCTGCTGGTCCTGATGGCCGTGGCCTTCACCTGGCTCACCGTCGGGATGGGGCTCGCCGCCGACAGCGTGGAGACCGCGAGCAACACCCCGATGTTCCTGGTGATGTTGCCGTTCGTGAGCAGTGGCTTCGTGCCGACCGACGCGATGCCGTGGGGGCTGCGTCAGTTCGCGGAGTACCAGCCGTTCACGCCGATGATCGACAGCCTCCGCGCCCTGACCTCTGGTGCGGACGCCGGGTCGGACGTGTGGCTGGCGATCGGCTGGTGCGTGCTGATCGCAGTGGCTGGCTATCTGTGGTCCCGCCGTCTGTTCACGAAGGTCCCGACGAAGTAGCGGGACACTGGGAGCATGCTCACCATCGGTCAGCTCGCGGCGCACGCCGGTGTCACGGTGCGCGCAGTGCGCCACTATCACGTCAAGGGGCTGCTGCCGGAGCCGGAGCGCGATGCCTCCGGCTACCGGCGGTACGACGCCAAGGCCGTGGTGGACCTGATCAAGATCCGCACGCTGGCCGAGGCAGGTGTGCCACTGGCGCGGGTCGAGGAGCTCTTGCATGCTGACGATGCGCAGTTCGCGTCAGCCGTGGCCGAGATCGATGAGCGGCTGCGAGCCGAGATCCGGGAACGCAAGCGGCACCGGGAGCGGATCGCCCGGCTCGCCGCGGGCGACAGCCTGGCGCTGCCGCCCGAGGCCGTCGCGTACCTGGATCGACTGCGCGAGCTCGGCCTGGCGGAGCCGATGATCGAGGGCGAGCGGGACGCCTGGATCCTGGTCGCGGCGCACTCGCCGGAGCAGATGCCCAGGTGGATGGCGCTCAAGCGCGAGCAGATCGAGGACCCCGAAGTCGTCGAGCTCTACCGGCGACTCTATGAGGTGAGCGAGTGGCAGCCCGACGACCCACGGCTTCCTGAAGTTGCCGACTGGCTGGCTGCCGCCATCTCCAAGGCAGAGGCGTGGGAGGAGTACGACTCCGACGACGACATGTCAGCCGGGCTCGTCGAGCTCCTCGATTCGATGTTCGTCCAGATGGTGCCGGCGGCCGGGCGGCTGATGCAGCTCCTGGAGGAGCGCGGCTGGTCCGGTTGGACCCAGCTGGAGCCGACGACAGTCGATGGCCGCAGGTAGCGCCGGACTCGTCCGTCTGCGCGGGCCAGGAATCACCGTAGCGACGCGTCCAGCTGACGGGTCAGTTCTCCGACCCGCGTGACTATGTCCGTTGTGGGTCGTTAAGACCGTATGCGTGATTCGTGATCCCGACGACCGGCGGGGTCCGAGACGGGAGCACAGAGCCATGGGCCAGATGGATCGATCGGACGACATTGCGCGCACCACCGCGACGCCTTGCCCGACCCAGCGAACGCCGGATGTGGTTCATTGCGCGATCGAGATCCTCAAGGCCAGACACCACGTCAGCGACTCGCTCGCCTCCGCAATGCTGGTCCAGGATGCTGCACACGCCAAGACAACCGTGCGCGAAACGGCTCTCGAGCTGATCGCAGAATCACTCGATACTCCCTGATTCCAGACAGACCAGATTCATCGCAGGTCACGGCAACCACTGGCGCAGGTCGCAAGCTCAAGTGCAACGCTCACACTGCTCGCGAGGAGGCTGGTGCAAAACCACGTTGCTGACACCTTCGCGGGCGTAGCCTCGCAAGAGACCCCCCGCCCAGATCCTGCGGCTAGCCACAATCGCGCCAAGTGGGAGCACGGTGAACCTCGATCAGCGCTCGACCATCGACGACCGTTTGTCCGTGGTCCTCAGCGAGTTCGCACGGACCCTCGTCACGGATTTCCCGATCCAGGGAATCCTGGACCATCTGGTGCAACGGATCGTGGACATCCTCCCGGTCGACGCCGCGGGGGTCTCGCTGATTTCCGCCACGACGCATCCAAAGGTCATCGCCGGCTCGGACGAATCGGCGCTTCGCTACGAGCGTCTGCAGACCGCACTTGGTGAGGGGCCGTGCCGGGCTGCCTACGAGACTGATGCACCGATCGCGATCCCGAACCTGGCCGAGGACGACCGCTTCCCCAGGTTCTCCGAGAGCGCGCTCGCCGAAGGGCTGGTGGCGGTATTCACGTTTCCACTCCGCTACGACGGGAAGAGCCTGGGGGCTCTCGACCTCTACCGCACGACCGCTGGTGCACTCAGTGAGCGCGACACGTCCGCAGCGCAGACACTCGCGGACGTGGCCACGGCATATCTGCTCAACGCCCAAGCCCGGCAAGCCAGGACCGACTTCGTTGCCGCGGTGAGCCATGAGCTACGGACCCCGATGACCAGCATCACCGGCTTCATCGAGCTGCTCCAGGATGGTGACGCGGGACCCCTGACCAGCGCCCAAGGAGAGTTCCTCGACACCATGAGGCGCAACAGCGATCGGCTGACCGCGCTCGCCAATGACTTGCTGACCCTCTCCAGCCTCGAGCACGCAACCGCAACCCCCGTGCAGCTGCCCGTGGACATGGCGCAGGTGATCTCGACCGTGCAGTCGACGTTCGAACCGGTCATCAACGCCAGCCGCGTGGAAGTCACCTTCGACGTACCCGCTTCCCCGGTGATGGTGCGCGGAGACGCGGAGAGCCTCGAGTCGCTGGTGACGAATCTGTTGACCAATGCCATGAAGTTCACCGAGGACGGTGGATGGGTCCTGTGCAGGCTGTTCGTCGCCGCCGGGCAGGCACGTCTTGCGGTCAGCGACAATGGCCTTGGGATTCCCGAGGCGGAGCAGCGAGACCTGTTCTCACGGTTCTTCCGATCCTCGACTTCACATGAGCATGCAATTCAGGGTTCCGGACTCGGTCTGACGATCGTGGACTCGATCGTGAAGAGCCACGGGGGCGACATCTCCGTACGTTCGAAGCACCAGGTGGGGTCGACCTTCACGGTCGATCTGCCGCTGATTCGACAGGTGGATCTGATCTTGCCGCGGAGGCCGCCTGACGAGTGACTGTGACTGCCTGGCTGCCTGGTGGGAGCTCCAGGTTCAGGGCTAACGAGGACACCAAACCCGCATTGCGCGGATCGGTTTCGGGAGGTCGACGTGGAGCAGCACCCAGTGGAGGCGAAGCTGCTGACGACTGCGGAGGTAGCGGCCCTCCTGTCCGTCGGCCGCAAGACGGTGACCCGGTGGGCGGCATCGGGCAAGCTCGAGTCCATCCGAACCCCCGGTGGACAACGGCGTTACCCGAGATCCGGGGTGGTGGCGGACAGCAGCTCCGGTCCCCAGCCCGAACCGACGCAGGGGATTCCCTCACCGCGGGAAAGTGCCGCGGGCGCGACCCCGGCTGCTCCCCTCGAGGCGGAAGCGGTTGCAGCCGCCGTGGTGGCGGAGGCGGTCGCCGTCGCGCTGGAGGCCGAGGCCGCGAAAACTGCCGATGCGGTCACCTTGATCGCCGAGGCCGTCGCAACGGCGGCGGAGAAGGCTGCCCGCGCGGCACAGAGAGCCCGGGACGCTCGAGCGGACGCCGCCGACAAGGCGGCGGCGACCGTCGCCAGGGACGCAGACCGCACGGCGTTGAGAGTGCAGATTCGAGCCGACCAGGCCGCGGCCAAGGTCGCGCGCGCAGCTGAACTGGCAAAGCAGGAGGTTGGCCCGCCCTGCGCAGATGACGACGGCGCAGCTGAGCTCAGGGCGGTCCGCCTGGCCGCGACTGTCGAGGCGGCCGCAAAGTCGACGGCCGAGGAGACCGCCCGCGCGGCCAGCGTCGTAGCTACTGCCGTTGCGTCAGCTGCCGCCCACACGGCCCGCATGACTGCACTCGCCGACGAAGCCTTTGAGAACGAGGTTGCCGGCACGGCCCTGGCACTGCTGCGCCTCACAACGGAGACCGCCGCGAGAGTCGCGGCCGACAACAAGGAGCGGGCCGCTGGCGTTGCTACCGCAGCGCGAGAGGCGGCGGCCGCGCTCTCAGCATCCGCTTCCCCTCCAGCCGTCGAAACGACCGACAGTTCCGAGCTGCCGGCGCCGAGGAAACCTTCTGAGCCTCGTTGATCCGGGGTGGCCGCTCGGGCCCTGAGGTTCCTCCGGGAACCGCCTGCCGGCCGCCGCTGTCGACGTGTCTTCAGTGGCGGAGGATCCGACACGACATGTGATCTGACGGCTAAGCGCGACCCCCACGGGTCGGGGGAATGTTCTGGTTGAGGTGGAAGACGTTGTCGGGGTCCACGGCGTCCTTGAGCGCGGTGAGCCTTGCCAGCTTCGCCGGCGAGTAGGCGCGTCGTACGCCGGCCGCACCCTCGTCCCCGAGCACGTTGACGTAGGCGCCGCTCGCGAACGGCTCCAACCCGGCAGCGCTCTCCCGCGCGGTTGCGATCCGGGTTGCGTCCTCCGCCGGGTCGGTCCAGCGAGCCGCGCCGACGTACTCGAAGGCGGTGCTTCGCTGGCTGAATGCAGTCGCCTCGTCCGGCACCTCGGCGATGGCCCCGCCGTACGCCTGGAGGCTGGCGGCCACCGACGGGTCGTGCGCGAGGAGCACCTCGATCGCGCTGTCGGTCAGCTCATGGAAGTACTGGCCCTTCCAGTAGCGACGCAGAGCATGGCCCTCGATGCTGTCCTCCCGGCGCTGGAGGTCGAGGTAGGACAGCTCCACGACGCGTTGCCCGAGCGGACGGCCGAGCGTCTGGAGGACCCGGGCGTGCTCGCGACCCACCTCCGGATCGCCGACCCAAACGAAGCCGAGGGTCGCGACGCCGTCGTGCACCGTCGCGGCGTACGTGGCCTGCCGGGGCGCGGCCACACTCAGGTCACGCCAACGTGCCGCCGGCGACGCGGCGTCGATGGCGCGAAAATCGAGCTCGACACTCAGCGCGCGGGTGCCGGTGGGGTGGAGCCGGAACTCGAACTCGGTCACCACGCCGAAGTTCCCGCCGCCCCCGCGTAGTCCCCAGTACAGCTCGGAGTTCTCTTCCGCTGATGCGCGGACGACGTCGCCGTCCGCAGTGACCAGCTCGAGGGAAACCACGTTGTCGCAGGACAGACCGTGCTCGCGCGCGAGCCAGCCCATGCCGCCGCCGAGCGTCAGGCCAGCCGCGCCGGTGTGCGAGACGTTGCCGGCCGTCGTGGCCAGCCCGTACGGCTGGGTGGCCGCGTCGAGCGCGCCGAGCAGAGCGCCGCCCTGAACCCATGCCCGGCGCTGCTCCGGGTCGACGCGGACCCCACCCATCGGCGTCAGGTCGATCATCAGCCCTCCCTGGGGCACCGCCAACCCGACGACGCTGTGCCCCCCGCAGCGAACTCCGATCTCCAGGCCCTCTCTTCGAGCCAGTGCCACTGAGTCCACGACGTCCCGGACCCCTCGACAGCGGGCGATCAGCGCCGGGCGACGATCCACCATTGCGTTCCACACCTGGCGCGCTGCGTCGTATCCCGCGTCGCCCGGACGCAGCATCTCGGTGTCTGCCATTGGCTCAGTCCTCCCGGTCGGTGGGTCCCGCCATGTTGACCGGTGGCAGGGCAGAAACTCATCACACCCGGCCGCCCGGCCGGTCGCGATCGGCGTGCGCGTGCGCTCGAGCGCAGTCAGCGGGTGAGGCTTTGCCAGCCAGCGATGATCAGGACAGTGCGAACGAGGGCGAACAGCGGCGGGATCGGCAGCGCGAAGCCCCACCAGTAGACCGCACCAAAGGGAAGTACGGCGATGGCCAGGATCGCCCCACTGCGATGGCCACCCCACAGCGGCCAGCCGGCAACGCCCTCGAGAACGCACACGACCAGGAATCCGGCCTGCAGCGGGACCGTCGACTTCAGGCCGTGGGCTTCGAAGGGACCGCGGCCGTACGCCGGAAACCCCATCACCATGGGGATGTCCCTGCCGGCCCAGACTCTCGCGATGGCCGGGATGGTGAACACGCCGAACCCGATGGCGTTGATCCAGCACAACGTGGCCGCAGTTCGAATCACGCCTGCCACTGTCCCAGCCTCGGTCCGAGCTCCGTTAGTGGTCATGACTAGAGGGAATGGCCGCTAGATGAGCACGACCCACCACCTCGGGCGAGACCACACAGTTGGCGGGTGTGTGGCTCGCCCGAGGGCCCCCGAACCTAGGGTTGTGTCCCCCGTCGGCGAGACCGCACGTAGTTGGAGGGTGTGCGGCTCACGCTGGGTCCCCAGGCTGTTGGGTCTTGGGATGTGCCAGCCCTCGTGCAACCGTCTGGACGCGCGGATGACCGCGACCCGACCGGGTTGTTGTCTCTGCTCCGCACGGCTGCCCCACGATGGCTCCGATGTACCGAGCAGCGGGGTCTGGGCTGCCACGACCGAATGGTCGCGAAAACGGGTCTGGCCCGTCTTCGGCGAGGTTACGACAGTTGCGGTGGATTGACCATAGTCAGGCTCAGCGTCTTGGAGCCTGGGACTCAGTCAGAGCCGGAAGTGCGTCGCGATGAAGCCAGTACGACGTCGGCGAGGTGCGGTGGATACACCACGGAGTGCGCCAGCGCGCTCAGCTTGAGGTTGTGGCTGCGTGCGTAGGAACGCAACACGTTGAACGTCTCGTCCATCGGCAGGCTTCCGCGCTCCGACAAGATGCCCTTGGCCTGTTCCACGACAACCCGGGTGTTCAGCGCCCGCTGGAGGTTCTCGGCGAGCAGCGAGGTCCGATGGATGGAGCGCTGCTGAAGAATCCCGATCGTGGCGATGTCAGCCAGGGCCTTGGCAATCACACGAGACTCCTGGTCGAGCGAGTTCGGGCGGACGCCGAAGAGATTGAGTCCCCCGATCGTCGCCTCGCGCAGGCGCATCGGGAATGCGTAGACCGAGCTGAAGCCGCCCTTGCCTGCACGGTCGGCAAAGGTCGGCCACCGGTCGCGGGACACGGCTATGTCCTCGACGATGATCATCTGGCCGGTCTGCACGGCTTCGAAGCATGGACCAACTCGGGTCTGGACCTGGAGCAGCTCGAGGAGGCGGGCTTCCTCGCTTGATGACGCCACCCGCTGCAGGTTGCCCTGCGCGTCGTTCAGCAGGAGCCCGGCCTCCTCGACATCGAGCAGCTCGAGGCACGTGCCCATCAGCTCGTCCAGAACCTCGACGACGTCGTAGTCGTCGACCAGCGTGTCCGCCAGGGCCACGAACCTCTCGGCGAGGCTGGCCTGTCGACGCAGCATGCCTTCGGATGTCATAAGTCCTCCTTCGAAAGGCGACGACTGCGTTGCACGATCGCGTCCGCCAGTTCGTCCACGCTGAGTCCCTCGGCAATGGCGGCGCCCCGCATGCGCAGCAACGCCTGGTCGATCGGTATCCCGAGCTGCACCGTCACCATCCCTGCCGCTTGGTGGACACGCAGCGGGTCAAGCTGTTCCACTCCGCCGGGGACCTGCTCGGCTGGGTCGACCAGGGCCAGGGTCACGGCGTCGGCGGTGATCCAGCCTTGCACCAACTCCTCCGCGCTCAGGTCTCCGCGCTCGTTCCGGTAGAAGCTGAGAGCCCCGACGCTGGACGTGCCGAGGAGAAGCGGGAACGCGAAGGCGGCATGGACTCCGAGTTCGACAGCTTGTTTGGCGAAGGTCGGCCATCGTTGGAAGGCAGCGGCCCCGAGGTCGTTGAGGTTGGGTACCAGGACAGCGGCACCCGAGCTGGACGCGGCCACCCCAGGTCCTTCACCGAGGGTGTGCTGAAGGTCTTCGACGGCGCTCGCACGTGAGTCGGATGCGTGGGCCGTCACGCTCTGGCCGCCATTGACCGACATGGTGACACCGCAGCTGCTCACGCCTGTGGCCTCCACCGCGGCACGGCACAGCCAGACCAGCTGGTCGTCGACCGTGCCGGACGTCACTGGGGGGAACCTTTCCGGGCGTGTTGGTCCCGGAGCGAGGAACCGATGGATCGTGCCATCGCGAACTCCCATCACACCGAGCGGGCGTCGCACCGTTCCGCACGTGGTCCCGAGTCAACTGCTCGTTGCATGAGCCGCGCGCGACGAGCCCAGGTAGCCAGCCTAGACGCTGGTTGGGGCCCCGTCACCGGTGGGCGGCCCGGGATCAGAGTGTCGTTGACGGGCGCCGGAATGTGAGATCGCCCTGACGATTAGTCGCAGATGATGCGGTTTGGATTGCGCATTCCTGCGCAGTCATGGTCCGACAGTGCTTTGTGCAACAAACCGTCCTATTCTCTTGTTCGGTAAGCCGACGGCATGGTGGTCGCCAGTGTTCGGCTCGGTGCCTACGTGGGCGCCCGGCTCTCTGAGACGATCGCTGTGTCGGGCTTGGACGGGGGACAAAGTCAGTGTCAGTAGAGGACCGCGGTCACGAGTTGCTCCTGCGCGAGCTGGGTCGGATCAACCGTGAGCTGGCGTCCCAGCGCCGGATGAGCGCCATCACGGCCCACGACCTCCTGAACCCCACGCAGGTCATCGTGGGTCTGAGCGAGCTGTTGCTGGAGCACCAGTCGCTCGACCCCGTCGTACGCCGACGCCTCGAGCAGATGCATCGTTCGGCGCTGACGATGAGCGCGATGATCTCCGAGATGGGCAGCAGTGCCTCCCCGGACACCAGCGCCAACCCCGTCTACTCGCGGGTGAATCTGGTCGAGCTCGTGACTTCCGTGGTCGAGCGCACCCGGGTGTTGACACTGGCGAAGGGCATGAAGCTGTTGCTGCTCATCGACCAGGCCGACGACCAGGGCTGCTGGGTCGACGGCGATGCCGTCAAGCTGGAGCGGGCGCTGGGCAACCTGCTCGGGAACGCAATCAAGTTCTCGCCCGCCCTGTCCACAGTGTCGGTCGCCCTCGACCGCGGCGTGGACAACGCCATGATCGCCGTGCACGACCAAGGGCCGGGCATCAGCGACGAAGGACGCGTCCGGATCTTCGAGCTCTTCCACCGTGAAGAACCCACGGCTCACCTTCCCGGTCAGGGCCTGGGGTTGTTCATCACCAAGCAGATCGTCGAGAGCCACGGCGGAACCCTCAGCGTGAGCTCTGAACCGGACCTCGGCTCGACGTTCCTGCTGCAGGTGCCGCTGGCGAGCGACGAGCCGTTGGCCGAGCTCGCCTGAGAGTTGCCGTTCGCGCCTGTCCCAACAAACTAGAACCTGTTACATTTCCGGGATGATCCTGGACCGGTTCAAGGTGGACGGAAGGGTTGCCGTCGTCACCGGCGCCGGTCGAGGGATCGGCGCAGCCAGCGCGCTCGCCCTGGCCGAGGCGGGAGCCGATGTATTGCTCTCCGCTCGCAGCGTGGACCAGCTCGAGGACGTGGCCGAGGCGATCAAGGCGGCTGGCCGGAGGGCGTACGCCGTACCGGCGGACCTGATGGACCTCGAGGCGGTGGCCGACCTGGCGGACATGGCCCATGAGGAGTTCGGCCGACTGGACATCGTGGTCAACAACGTGGGTGGCACGATTCCCAACGCGCTCCTCGACACCGATCCGGCGTACCTCGAGGAGGCGTTCCACTTCAACGTCTCGACCGCCCATGCGCTGACCCTCTCGGCGGTGCCGCAGATGCTGAAGAACGACGGCGGCTCCATCGTCAACATCACCAGCGTCGTGGGCCGGGTCGCCGGCCGCGGCTACCTGGCTTACGGCACCGCCAAGGCTGCGCTGGCCCACTACACGAGGCTCGCGGCGGAGGACCTCAGCCCGACCATCCGGGTGAACGCGATCGCGGTCGGCAGTGTGATGACGAGTGCCCTGGAGTACGTCGCCAGCGACGCCGCAACCATGAACGAGATGACCACCAAGACGCCACTCGCGCGCGTCGGTGAGGTCGAGGACATCTCGGCGGCTGTGCTCTACCTGAGCAGCCCGGCCGGGGCGTTCGTGACCGGGAAGGTGCTCGAGGTCGATGGTGGACTGCAGGTCCCCAACCTCGATCTCGGGCTGCCCGACCTCGAGGCGCGGACATCACTGTGACCGAACCGGTGACCCAGTCAGCGACAGGGTCCAGAAGCCGTGCGGCCAAGCGGGTTGTCGCCTGGTCGACGGGCAGCGTCGGACGCCATGCCATCGCCGGGATCGACGCCCGCCCCGACCTCGAGCTCGTCGGCGTCTGGGTCTCCAGCCAGGACAAGGTCGGCAGGGACGCGGGTGAGCTGGCCGGCCTCGGGCGCGACCTTGGGGTCGCCGCCACCAACGACAAGGAGGCGCTGTTCGCCCTCGAGCCGGACTGCATCGTGCACACCGCGATGGTCGACGACCGCATCTTCGATGCGATCGCCGACCTGACCGAGATGGTCGAGCGTGGCATCAACGTGGTCTCCAGCGGACCAGTGCTGCTGTGCTACCCCCAGGGTCTGGGCCTGGACGAGCTCGTGGAGGCGATCGACCTCGCTGGCGAGAAGACTGGGGCGAGCCTGCACGTCAACGGCATCGACCCCGGCTGGGCCAACGACGTGCTGCCGCTCGCGTTGACGTCGCTCTCTCAGCGGATCGACCTGGTCCGGGTCAGCGAGATCGCCGACTACTCGACCTACTACCAGCCTGTCGTGATGCGCGACATCTACGGGTTCGGCAAGCCGATGGACGGCCCGGACCGGGCGCACAGCTCCATCCTCTGGCAGCCCGGGATCCTCACGAGTGCTTGGGGCCCCGTCGTACGACAGATCGCGGCCGGCCTCGAGGTGACCCTCGACGCGGACCTCGAGGAGATCGTCGAGCTGGTGCCCTCAGATCATGACCTGCAGACAGCCAGCGTCGACATCGCCAAGGGCACGATGGGGGCGGTGCGCTTCCAGGTGGTCGGGAAGGTGGACGGGGTGCCGAGGGTGATCCTCGACCATGTGACCCGCACTCACGTCGACCAGTTGCCCGACTGGCCGCAGCCACCGGAGGGTGGTGGCTGCTACCGGGTGGACGTCGAGGGCGAGCCGATGATGCGCCTGGACCTCACCCACCACGGTGAGGGCGGCGACCACAACGTCTCCGGAATGATCGTCACAGCGATGCGCCTGGTCAACGCCGTGCATGCTGTCTGCGCAGCTCCGTCAGGGCTCGTCTACGCCAAGGATCTTCCGCCTGTCACGGGCCGGGGGTTGGTAGCGTCGCTGCGGTGAGCGACCCTGCAACGGACCGGGCGAGACGCGGTGAGTGGACCGAGCCCGGCGCCTTCCAGGTGGCTCCCGGCGTGCACCGGCTGCCCCTTCCGCTGCCGTCGGATGCGCTTCGAGCGGTCAACGTCTACGTCGTCGAGAGCCGCGGCGGACTGGTACTGATCGACGGCGGCTGGGCAATCCCCGAGTCGAGGAAGGTGTTCGAGGCCGGGCTCGGCCAGCTCGGCTACTCGATCCGCGACATCCGCAGGTTCCTGGTCACCCACATCCACCGCGACCACTACACGCAGGCCTCGATCATCGGACGCGAGGTCGGCGCGCAGGTCTCCCTCGGGCTGGGCGACAAGGCGAGCATGGATCTGGTGCACCAAGACGCTCTGAACGAAGACCCGAACCTGGAGCGGCTCCGCGCCGCCGGCGCAGAGGAGATGGCGGCGGGCTGGCGCAGGATGATGCCGGCCCAGGACCCTCCCTTGGACAGCTACGGGCTTCCGGACGAGTGGCTCGACCGTGATCTGGTCATCGACCTCGGTGATCGCAGGCTCGACGCCGTCTCGACCCCGGGCCATACCCAGGGGCACTACGTGTTCGCCGACGGTGTGGCCTCGCTGCTCTTTGCCGGCGACCACGTGCTGTCCACGATCACCCCGTCGATCGGCTTCGAACCGGCGTACGTCCAGCAGCCGTTGCGGGACTACCTCGAGTCGCTGGCCAAGGTGCGTGCGATGCCCGACATGTTGCTGTTGCCGGCGCACGGCCCGGTGATGGAGTCGTCGCACGCCCGCGTCGACGAACTGGTGGGGCACCACGACCTACGACTGAAGCAGTCGCTGGATGCGGTCGAGTCCGGCGCGGGTACGGCGTGGGAGGTGGCCGGCGAGTTGCCCTGGACCCGTCGCGCGCGCCGGCGCGAAGAGCTCGGCCCGTTCGACGCCGTGCTCGCGGCATTCGAGACGCTGGCACACCTGGAGCTTCTCGCCCTGCAGGGCAAGATCCGGCGCGTCGACGGCCCCACCGTCGGTTTCAGGCCGCTGGACTTAGTCATCTAGGAGAGACGACAGGCAAGCCGTAGATCGCGGCAGCAGTGGCCACCCGGTCGTCGTAGGTCACGAACGCGCTCAGCTCGGGAAGCTCGGCGGCGGAGGCGATGTGCAGCGCATCAAGGGTGCGCAGCTGCGGGGGAGGCATCTCGGACGCCAGCGCCACCGCGGTTGGCGTGAGCTCGCGCTTGTCGATCCGCGCGAGCAGCAAAGTTGCCGTAGCGACCGCCTCAGGACTCACCTTGGCCGCCGCGCGGTGGAGCTCTACGATCCCGATCAGGTTGGTGGTGACGGATGAATGGTGCTGCGCGTGGTCAGCGAGCCATCGCGCGAGCCCATCAGACTCGGCCTCCTCGCGCACCAGCTTCATCAGTGCCGAGGTGTCGGCATAGATCACAGGCGTTCTTCCCGCTGCTCGTCGAGGATCTCCTGGTTGCTCGGACTTCCCGGAAGAGCCTTGACCGGTGTGATGTCCAGGATGTTGCCGCGCCCCGGAATCAGCTCACCGCGGGCAATCATGTCGGCCCGCGACATCGGGCGAGCCGGCGCGGGGATGAGGTGTGCCACAACCCGGCCGTGGTTGGTCACCTCGATGACCTCGCCCTCCTCGACCCGGGCAAGCACCTTGCTGGCGTTCTGGCGCAGCTCACGCACTCCTACCCGCTCCATGTAGCACAGGGTAGCACTCTTGTCAGGTTGGCCCATCGGGCCTCCGGCACAGTCGGCGGGCTAGGGTGGCGAGGTCCGACAGGGGAGCGCCTGCAATGGCGCTGAGAGTGCGGCGAATCGCAGACCCTTGAACCTGATCCGGCTAGTACCGGCGAAGGAAGTCGAAGGAGATTTCCGATGCGTTTGCGTTACCTCCCCGGCCCGAGCCTGGTCGCACTCGTGGGCGCTCTCCTTGCATGCGGCCTCGTGGCCGGCTGCGGCAGCTCAAGTGGTTCCGAGGACGGTGACCCGAAGACACTGGTCGTCGTCACTCACGACTCGTGGAACATGTCGAAGGAGGTGCTGGCGAAGTTCAAGGACGAGACCGGGATCACCGTGAAGGTGCAGCCGCAGGGTGACGCCGGTCAGCTCACCAACAAGCTGGTGCTGACGAAGGACTCCCCGCTCGCCGACGGTGTCTACGGCATCGACAACACCTTCGCCTCGCGCGCGGTCGAGGAGGGCGTGCTGTCGTCGTACGACGCGAAGGGGCTGCCGGACTCTGCCAAGGCCTTCCGGCTGACCGGCGAGGGTGCCGACATGCTCACGCCTGTGGACTACAGCGACGTGTGCGTCAACGTCGACGACACCTGGTTCGCGGCCAAGAAGCTCGCCGCGCCGAAGACGCTCGATGACCTCACCAAGCCGGCCTACAAGGGACTCTTCGTCACACCGGGAGCTACGACCTCTTCGCCTGGACTGGCGTTCATGCTGGCCACCATCGGCGCCGAAGGCGACGGATGGCAGGACTTCTGGAAGAAGCTGATGGCCAACGGGGCCAAGGTGACCTCCGGCTGGACCGACGCCTACGAGGTCGACTTCACCGCCGGCGGCGGGAAGGGTGACCGGCCGATCGTGACGTCGTACTCCTCCTCGCCTCCGTTCACCATCCCCGAGGGCGAGACGCAGCCCACGACGCATGCCCTGCTCGACACCTGCTTCCGCCAGGTGGAGTATGCCGGGGTGATCGAGGGGTCGCAGAACCCGAAGGGGATGCAGAAGTTCATCGACTTCATGCTCGGCCGGGAGTTCCAGGAAGCCCTGCCCGACAATATGTACGTCTACCCGGTCGACCGATCTGCGGCCCTGCCGGAGGCGTGGGCGAAGTACGCCCGGGTCGCGCCGAAGCCCTTTGAGGTCGACCCCGCTGAGATCAGTGAGAACCGCACCGAGTGGCTGCGCGAGTGGCGGGACATCACCAGCCAGTGACCGGTCTGGGCTGGGCTCGACCGCCAGCCCACCGGGTGGGCACCGTGGCCCTGGCCGCGGTGCCCCTGACCGCACTCGTGCTGTTCTTCCTCTACCCGGTCGCAGGGATGCTCGTCCGCGGCTTCTGGCCTGAGGGATCCTTCGCGCCGGGTGAGGTGCTCGAGGTACTCGGCCGCCCCCGGGTGCACCGGGTCCTGTGGTTCACCATGTGGTCGGCAGCCAGCGCGACCTTGGTGGCCGTGGTGGTGGGGATCCCGGTCGCGTTCGCCCTGCACCGGCTGAGGTTCCCGGGTCGCGACCTGCTCCGTGCGCTGGTGGTGGTGCCCTTCGTGCTCCCAACTGTCGTGGTGGGCGTCGCGTTCCGCCAGCTGGTCGCACCGTCGGGGCCACTCGGAGGACTGGGTCTGGACGGCACGGCCGCGGCGATCGTGGCGGCCCTGGTCTTCTTCAACGTCAGCGTCGTCGTACGCACCGTCGGCGCGTTCTGGGAGACGATCGACCCACGCCGCGAGGAGGCGGCAGCGGCGCTCGGCGCAAACCCCTGGCAGGTGCTGCGCACGGTGACGCTCCCGGCGCTGTTGCCGGGGATCGTGTCGGCGGCCAGCGTCGTCTTCCTGTTCTGTGCCACCTCCTTCGGCGTCGTACTCACGATGGGCGGCCTGCGTTACGCCAACGTCGAGACCGAGATCTACCTGCTCACCACCCAGGAGCTCGACCTCTCCGGCGCCGCGGCGCTGTCGGTGCTGCAGGTGCTGGTGATCACCGGGCTGCTCGCGCTGTCTGCACGTGTACGCCGCTCGGCCATCACAATCGATCGCACCACCCGCCCCGTTCCGCGGCCACGGCGCGCCCACGTGCCGGTGTTGCTCTGGACTGCGGTGGTGGTGCTGTTCCTGATGGCTCCACTCGCCTCGCTGGTGATCGCCTCACTGCGCCGCGGGGAGGGCTGGGGGCTGCAGAACTACCGCGCACTGGGCACCACGGGTGAGCGCAACGCACTGCTCGTGCCGGCGACCGACGGGCTGCTCAACTCGCTCGGCATCGCCCTGATGGCAAGCATCCTGGCGCTGTCGCTCGGGTCGATCGTGGCGTTCCTGGTCTCCCGCCCGGCCGGGGGGCGACTGCCCGGTGTCCTCGACGGGCTGTTCATGCTGCCGCTCGGGGTCTCGGCCGTGACCGTGGGCTTCGGGTTCCTGATCACGCTCGACCGTCCGCCGCTGGACCTGCGCAGCTCTGCGCTGCTCATCCCGATCGCGCAGGCGATGGTGGCGTTGCCGCTCGTCGTCCGCACGGTGGGTCCGGTGCTGCACTCGATCGACGACCGCCAACGGCAGGCCGCATCCTCACTCGGTGCCGGCCCGCTGCGCGTCGTACTCACGGTGGACCTGCCGGTCGCCTGGCGCGCGCTCCTCGCCGCCCTCGGGTTCGCGTTCGCGGTCTCTCTGGGAGAGTTCGGCGCCACCAGCTTCCTGGCCCGCGACGACAGCCCGACCCTGCCGGTGGTCATCTACCGCCTCATCGGCCACCCTGGTGCCGCCAACTTCGGGATGGCGATGGCAGCCTCGGTGGTGCTGGCCACCACCACCGCGGCCGTGATGTTCGCCGTGCAGCGCCTGCGCGTCGGGTCGATGGGAGCCTTCTGATGAGCACTGGGTTGCAGGTCAGCGACCTGACTGTGCGCTTCGGGGCGACGGTTGCCGTCGACCACGTCGACCTCGAGGTCCCGGCCGGCTCGGTCGTCGCAGTGCTCGGCCCGTCCGGGTGCGGCAAGTCGACGCTGCTGCGCGCTGTGGCCGGCCTCGAGGCGCCGGCCTCCGGCTCCATCGGGTACGACGGGCACGACCTGGCCGGCGTACCGACCCACAAGCGGGACTTCGCGCTCATGTTCCAGGACGGGCAGCTGTTCCCCCACCTAGACGTTGCCGCCAACGTCGCCTACCCGCTGAAGCTGCGCCACCGGAGTCGCGATGCCCAGCGGGCACGGACCGAGGAGCTGCTCGAGCTGGTCAGCCTGCCCGGGTATGCCAACCGGATGACCGCGACCCTGTCCGGAGGTGAGCGCCAACGGGTCGCTCTCGCTCGCGCCCTCGCCGTGGACCCGCGGCTGCTCCTCCTCGACGAGCCGCTGAGCGCCCTGGACCGTGGGCTGCGCGAGCGTCTGGCCGGTGACCTGCACGACATCCTTCGTGCCGCCGGGGCCACCGCGATGCTGGTGACGCACGACCAGGAGGAGGCCTTCGCCGTGGCCGACCGGATGGCCGTGATGCGGGACGGCCGGATCGTGCAGAGCGGCACCCTCGACGAGGTGTGGCGCCGGCCGGCGGACGGGTGGACTGCCCAGTTCCTGGGCTATGCCACCGTGCTCACGGGCAACCGGGCACGGCGGCTGCGCGAGGTCGCGGCCCCCACCGCGACCTGGCAGGCGGTGGCGCTGCGACGCTCCGCGCTGCGGGTGGATCCCGCCGGAGTGCTCACGGCCCGGGTCGAGGAAGCGCGCGTCACCCCTGACCAGATCCGGGTGCAGCTCGACGTCGACGGTGCTGGCTCACTCCCAGCGGTGGCCGACCCCGGGACCGACGTACGAGTCGGGGCGCAGGTGCGTGTGTCAATCGACACATCGAGGATCGCGCCCGTGCCCGATGACCAGCATGTCGGTGGCCATCCCTAGACTTGCGCCTTGTGAAGCGGCGCGCCTATGCACCAATGGTGACGATCGCCGTGGTCATGGGTGTGCTGGCGATCATCACCGGCCAGTCGCTCGGATATCCCTTGCGCGATCCGGAGGGCTTCCTGGGCCCGGCGTTCGTGCGAATTCCCCTGCTCTGCCTCGGCGCGTTCATCGCCGACATCGTGCCGCGCACCTTGTGGCGCACGCGCGGCAGGGTGGGCCAGTTCAGGAGTGAAGCACGGCTGCTGATCCGCGAGCACTGGACGCTTGAGCGCATCCAGCTGGTGGTCATCGGGCTGGTCTGCTTCTACGTCACCTATGTCAGCTACCGGAACCTGAAGAACTTCCTGCCGTTCGTGCGGGGCATCTCGAGCAGGAACCAGGGTGACTACGAGCTGCACAAGTTCGACCAGTGGCTGCTGTTCGGCAACGACCCCGCCCTCCTGCTGCACGACGTGCTCGGCACGTCCATCTCCGCCCACGTGCTGTCCTGGTTCTACCTGATCTTCCTGCCGATTGTGCCGATCTCGGTCACAATCTGGCTGGTCTGGTCGCGCAACGTCAGCTTCGGATACTGGTACGTCACTGCCCAGTGCATCTGCTGGACCCTGGGCACTGCGAGCTACTACATGATCCCCACTCTGGGACCGAACTTCGCGTTCCCCTGGCTCTACGTCGACCTCGACACCACCGGAGTCACCGCGCTGCAGAAGGCGTTGTACTACGGAAGGACCGACGTACGGTTCGACCCGTTCTCGGGCGGGGTGCAGTCGGTGGCCGGGTTCGCGTCGCTGCACGTCGCGGTGACCCTCTTGATGGCGCTCGTCGCGCAGTACACCGTGCGCCACCGGATCATCAAGATCGCGCTGTGGTCGTACATGGTCATCACGGTGCTCTCCACGACCTACTTCGGCTGGCACTACATCGCCGACGACATCGCCGGCGCGGTCATCGCATTCGTCTCCTTCTACCTCGGCGGCCTGGCGACTGGTCAGCGATTCGACGAACACGGCCGACATTCCCATCCGACGACGACGACGAGCGACGTACCGGTCGAGGCCACCGAAGACTGACGCCCGCGCCGCTTTGCCACGGACGCGTATCGCAGTTGGCGCTGCCCACTCCTAGTGGTTAGCGCGCCCGTCCAGCGCCTGTCGCTTGGGACAGGAGGGGCTTCTGGGGGTGGTGGGACGTGTGTCATGTCAAGGCGACACGCGGATTACAGACATGTAGTTCTGGGAAAACTGTTCAATGTGGGGCTCGTGAGCACTAACGTCTGTTTTGTCTCCTCCGACCATATGGGCGAGATCCACAACGAAAGGGTTATTTCCGGTGCGTCCCGCAGTTCGCCTGGCCACGGCGGCCGCTACCACCGTCGCAGTCACCCTCTCGCTCACGGTTTCTCTGGCCGGCGCCGCAAACGCGGACCGCAAGCCGAACCCGGTGCCCACTCAGGCCCAGGTCGACCGCGCACGTGAAGCCGTCGCCGACAAGCGCCAGAGCGTCGAGCAGATGGAGTCCCAGCTCGCCGCCGCGAACGCGCGTCTCGCGCAGGCAGCGCTCGACGCGAGCGTCGCTGCCGAGGCCTACAACGGCGCGATGTGGCGCCTCTCCGAGGCCCGCAAGGCCTACCGACTGGCCCTGGCCGAGGAGAAGCAGGCCAAGCTCGACGTGGCCCAGCAGCGCTCCGCCATCGTCTCCCTGGTCACCGACAGCTACCAGAACGGCACCGAGCTCAACACCGCCACGGCGATGATGAGCAACGAAGGACCCGAGGGCCTGATGAACCGCTACGGCGTCGTGGAGAGCGCGGGTGCCTCCATGGAGGCGAGCTACGAGCGCTTCCGAACCGCCTCGGCCATCGCCGAGCGGTACACCAAGACAGCCGCGAAGGCAGAGAAGCACCAGCAGTCCCTCGCCCGGGAAGCCCTCGTGCTGCGCGACGCGGCAAGCGATGCGGCCAACGCGGCCGCGGTTACGGCCGGCCAGATCGCGTCGCAGCAGGCCGGCCTGATCAACGCCCTGGCCGAGGCCCAGAACATCTCGGTCGAGCTGGCAGGCAAGCGACAGAAGGCTCTCGAGCGGGTCGCGCGGCAGAGCGCGGCGGCCGCAGCGAAGGCCCGCGAGGACGCCAAGGCAGCTCAGCTGCGCAAGGCCGCCCGCGAGGCCGCCAAGGACGCCCGGGGCGCCAAGCAGGACCACGCGCAGGCCGAGAACGACGGCGCCTTCGACCCCGTGAGCTCTGCGGGCGGCGGCTACACCGGTGCGGTTGACGCAACACCGCCTGCTCCGGGCACCGGCGTGCAGCGCGCCCTCTCCTACGCCAAGGCCCAGCTCGGCAAGCCGTACCTCTGGGCCGCCGAAGGTCCGAACGCCTTCGACTGTTCAGGTCTGACGATGATGGCCTGGCGCGCCGGCGGAAAGTCATTGCCGCACTGGTCTGTGGCCCAGTTCGCGCAGAGCACCAGGATCAGTGTGGGTTCGCTGCGTCCGGGCGACCTCGTCTTCTGGGGCTCCACCCCCGGCACGATCCACCACGTGGCCATGTACATCGGCGGCGGACAGATCATCCACGCCCCCCGCACCGGCCAGCCGGTGCAGATCAACAGCATGTACTACTGGGTCCCCCCGGACTTCTTCGGCCGGCCCTGACCGGCCAGCAGTTCGGTCCCCAGACCACCAGTTGGCGACCCGCGTGACGGGTCCGGGCGGATGCGGCAGAGTGCCAATATGGCCGACCGCGTACCGCCCGACGTCGACGTCCCTGCCCTGATCGCACTGCTGGACGGCAAGTACTCCGACATCCGCGCGATGGCCCGCAAGAACCTCGTTGAGTACGCCCACGTCCTCGACGACGCGATCGAGCTGCCCACGGCGGAGTTCCGCGAGCGTGTCCTCGAACTGGTGCGCGAGATGGCAAAGACAGGAGCCACCGGACTCGGGTTCCCCACGGAGTACGGGGGCGGCGGCGACATCGGCGCCATGGCCGCTGGCTTCGAGACGATGGCCTTCGGAGACCTCTCGATCCTGGTGAAGTTCGGTGTGCAGTTCGGCCTCTTCGGTGGCGCGATCCTGCAACTGGGCTCCAAGCACCACCATGACGCGTACGTCGCCGACCTGGTCACCGGCAAGCTGATGGGTTGCTTCGCGATGACCGAGACCGGTCACGGCTCCAACGTGCAGGCGCTCGGCACCTACGCTACGTACGACGCCGACGCCCGCGAGTTCGTGATCACCACGCCCGACGACATGTCTCGCAAGGACTACATCGGCAACGCCGCGGCGCACGCCAGCATGGCTGTCGTGTTCGCGCAGCTCGAGATCGGTGGCGACTCGCAGGGCGTGCACGCGTTCGTCGTACCCATCCGGGACAAGAAGGGCCGCCCCCTGGCCGGCGTACGCATCCAGGACGACGGCGAGAAGATCGGTCTCAACGGCGTCGACAACGGCCGGCTGTGGTTCGACGGCGTCCGGGTGCCGCGGGCCAACATGCTGAACCGGTACGCAGAGGTCACCGAGGACGGGCGCTACCTCTCGGAGATCGACAACCCGGACCGTCGCTTCTTCACGATGCTCGGCACCCTCATCCAGGGCCGGGTCTGCGTGGGCGGCGCCGGAATCAGCGCCAGCAAGGTGGCACTGGCGGTGGCTGTCAAGTACGCCAACCGGCGCCGGCAGTTCGGGGCTCCAAACGCCGACGAGGAGCTGCTCCTGGACTACGGCATGCACCAGCGCCGGCTGCTGCCGCTGCTCGCCAAGACCTATGCGCTGCACTTCTGCCAAGAGGTGCTGGTGCACGAGCTGCACAATGTGCTCTCGACGACAGACGCCCCCGACCGGCAGCGCCGGGCGCTGGAGTCGCGGGCCGCAGGGACCAAGGCGCTCGCCACCTGGCACGCCAGCCGGACGATCCAGGAATGCCGCGAGGCGTGCGGTGGCGCGGGCTACCTGATGGCCAATCGCCTCGGCGCGCTACGGGCCGACACCGACGTGTTCACCACCTTCGAGGGCGACAACCACATCCTGCTGCAGCTCGTGGCCAAGGGGCTGCTCACCGACTACTCGTCGTCCTTCGGCGAGCTCGACCAGCTCGGAATGGTGCGCTTCGTCGCGAACCTCGCCGTGGAGACCGTCGTGGAACGCACGAGCGTGCACAAGCTGCTCGAGCGGATCAAGGACGTGCTCCCCGGCGGCGACGACAGCTGGGACCAGGAAGCCGGACTGCTCGACCCGGAGTACCAGCTGGCGATGTTCCGTTGGCGCGAGGAGCACATCCTCGCCGGCGTGGCTCGCCGCCTGAAGCGGGGCATGGACAGTGGGACGGACTCCGTCGAGGTCTTCAGCCAGGTCCAGGACCACGTGATCGCGGCAGGCCGGGCCCACGTCGAACGGCTCGTGCTGGAGGACTTCGTTGCGAAGACAGCAGCCATGGTCGAGGGCGAGAACAAGGTGGCGCTCAACCTGTTGTGTGACCTCTACGCGCTTTCCACGATCGAAGCGGACCGCGGCTGGTGGATGGAGCACGGCCGGCTCTCCAGCACTCGCTCGAAGGCGATCACCCGTGAGGTCTCCTCGCTGTGCCGGGCAGTGCGTCCCATCGCCGAGGACCTCGTCGACGGTTTCGGGATCCCGCCGGAGATGATGAAGGCGGAGATGCTGCTACCCGTTGGCGGTCAACATCCTGCTGATTAAGGGCTGTGTGGCGCGCGGCAAGGCTTGCGTGGTTGATCGCACCCACCAGGTGAAGGGGATCAACCACACAAGCCGTGGTCGGCCGGGATCTGCCGACGATCGGTGAGACGGGTGCGTCAGTACGACGGGTGCCGGCCTGTGTCGGGCGCGGCGTCACCCTTCACCTCGGCCTCCTGCGGGTGTTCCTCGTAGCGCTTGAACGACGCCCTGACCTCTGCCTCGGCGTCGGTGCGGCCGACCCAGTTGGCGCCCTCGACGGACTTGCCGGGCTCGAGGTCCTTGTAGACCTCGAAGAAGTGCTGGATCTCGAGCCGGTCGAACTTCGAGACGTGGTTGATGTCGCGTAGGTGCTCGAGCCGGGGGTCGTGTGACGGGACGCAGAGGACCTTGTCGTCGCCTCCGGCCTCGTCGGTCATCCGGAACATGCCAATGGCACGGCAGCGGATCAGGCAGCCGGGAAAGGTGGGCTGCTGGAGGATCACCAGGGCGTCGAGGGGGTCACCGTCCTGACCGAGGGTGTCCTCGATGAAGCCGTAGTCGGCCGGATAGGCGGTCGAGGTGAACAAGGTGCGGTCCAGGCGGATCCGGCCACTGTGGTGGTCCACCTCGTACTTGTTGCGCTCACCCTTCGGGATCTCCACCAGTACGTCGAACTCCACAGCACTTCCTTCCACCAGACACCGGAACGCCCACCCATGGGCGCGACAGGGCATAGTCTCGCGCACAATCGACGGAACGGCACACCGAAGGGAGCCCGAGGGGCCTTGCGTGACCAACGCCACTGGCTGGCCCGATTCGCCGCAGAGATCCTGGTCCTGGTGCTGCTGGCGAGCGCGGTGGCGAGCTACCAGTTCGAGCTGGGGGAGCGCTGGTTCGGCTGGCGACCGGCCGATCCGGTGACCAACCCGGCCGCCGTACTGCCACCCGAGGGCCTGCGGCTGCCCGCTGCGAGAGTCGTGCCGACGATCGCCCAGTTCGGCAAGCCCGCGCGCGTTGACCCGGCCCGTGTCGCTGCCGTCGTACAGCCTCTGCTCCGAAAACGGGTGCTCGGTCGGCACTTCGGGGTCCTGGTCACCGACATGGCGACGGGTCGCCCGGTCTACCGGCAGGGCGCGACGACGGTCACTCCCGCCTCGACCACCAAGGTGGTCACCTCGGCCGCCGCACTGGAGGCGCTCGGGCCGATGGTCCGGTTCCGTACGTCGGTCCGCTGGTCGCCCCGCACCAGACAGCTCGTCCTGACCGGGGGAGGTGACCCGTTCCTGGCGAGCTCGCCCCGACTCGGCAAGGCCGGCTACCCCCACCGCGCTGACGTGCAGACCCTCGCCAGGCAGGCCGTTCGCAAGCTTCGCTCCCTGAAGGTCTCCCGGGTGCGACTCGCGTTCGACGACTCCTACTTCACCGGTCCGGCGGTCAACCCTGCCTGGCCCGCCACCTACGTCCCCGAAGGCGTGGTCCCCCCGATCAGCTCGCTCTGGGTCGACCAGGGAGCTGACCCGGACGGGTCCGGCTTCCTCTCCGACCCGGCGGCGGGTGCCGCAGCGGTGTTCGGTACCGCGCTGCGCAACAGCGGCCTCAAGGTTGCCCAACGCGTCACCCGCGCGGTTGCTCCCGCGGCTTCAGTCGATGTCGCCGAGGTCTCCAGCGCACCGCTCGGAGAGATCGTGGAGCGCACGCTCGCGGTCAGCGACAACCAGGCCGCCGAGGTGCTGGCCCGGCACGTGGGGCTGGCGGAGCGGCAGGAGGGGTCGTTCGAGGCGGGCGCGGCAGCCGTGATCGACGTGGTGCGCCGGCTCGGCGTACCCGTCAACGGCGACCAGTTGTACGACGGCAGCGGGCTCTCCCGCCTCAACCTGCTCAGCCTGGACTCGCTGGTCGGCATCCTGCGGCTTGCCGAGAGCCCGAACCACCCCCACCTCCGCCAGGTGTTCACCGGCCTGCCCGTCGCGGGCTTCACCGGGTCCCTGCAGTACCGCTTCGACAAGGGGCCCGATGAGGCGCGCGGAAGAGTGCGGGCCAAGACCGGAACGCTCACCGGCGTACACGGTCTGGCCGGTGTGGCCGACGACGTCAGTGGTGGCCGGATGGCATTCGTGGTGGTCGCCGACGGCGTGGGGCGGCTCAAGGACTTCAAGGCACAGGTGCTGATCGACCGCATCGCGGGGGCGCTGGGTGCGTGCACCTGCCGCGTAGGGTCGAGCCCATGAACAACCCACGACGCTGCTCCCTTCGCTCCCACGGCCGCGGGGGCCCGGAATGAGCTCAGAGGCGACGCCGGGCCGGCCGGGCATGATCGACTGGGACCTCGCCGTCAGGGTGGGGTCCCGGCTGGTGGGCGAGGGTCCTCAGGTCACCCGCTCCGAGGCGGTCGAGGCCGTCGAGGAGCTGCGCGCAGGCGCGGAGCGTTCGACCCCGCTCGTCCGCGAGTACACCGGTCTCGTCGCCAGCGACCGCACCGCGCCCGTCCTCGTCGTCGACCGCCCGGGTTGGGTGCAGGCCAACGCCGACGGCTTCGCCACCGTGATCGCGCCACTCATCGACAAGCTGCAGGAGAAGAAGGGTGCTCCTTCGCCCATGACCGAGGCAATCGGCTCGCGGATCACCGGCGTCGAGCTCGGCGCCCTGCTCGGCTTCCTCGGCTCTAAGGTCCTCGGCCAGTTCGACCCGTTCCATGACCAGCCGGGTGAGCAGGGGCGGCTTCTGTTGGTGGCGCCGAACATCGTGCACACCGAGCGCGAGCTCGACGCTGACTCCCGCGACTTCCGTCTGTGGGTGTGCCTGCACGAGGAGACCCACCGCGTGCAGTTCACTGCGGTGCCGTGGATGACCGACCACCTCCGTTCGGAGATGGGCAACATCATCGGTGCGGTGCAGACGGATCCGTCCGCACTGCTCGCCGACGCCGCCCGGAGGGCCGGCGACCTGATCACCGGCAAGTCCGACGGCAGTCTGCTCGACATGTTCTCCAGCCCGGAGCAGAAGGCCGTGATCGAGCGGGTGACGGGGGTGATGAGCCTGCTCGAGGGCCATGCCGACGTGGTGATGGACGGCGTCGGACCCGAGGTCATCCCCACGGTCGCCGACATCCGCCGCAAGTTCACCAAGCGGCGCAAGGGCGTCGGTGCGCTCGACCGCCTGTTGCGGCGACTCCTGGGGCTCGACCAGAAGATGGCGCAGTACCGCGACGGTGCCATCTTCGTCCGCGCCGCGGTCGACAAGGTCGGGATGGAGGGCTTCAACGCCGTCTGGGCGGAGCCGGCCAACCTGCCGACCAAGTCGGAGATCCTCGACCCGTCGGTGTGGGTCGCTCGCGTGCACGGCTGAGCCCAGTGACGCTCCACCCCTCGGTCGCCGCGGTGCGTCTCGCCGTACGACGAACGCTGGCGGACCTCGATCCCGGTGACACGGTCGTCGTCGCCTGCTCGGGCGGAGCCGACTCGCTCGCCCTCCTGGCCGCAACAGTCTTCGAGGGTGCTCGCGAGTCGTGGCAGGTGATCGGCGCGACCGTCGACCATGGCCTGCAGGAGGAGTCGGCCGAGCACGCCGACCGGGTGGTGGCGCAGATGCGTGAGTTCGGTGTCGCCGAGTCGGTCACCGCGCGGGTCCGGGTCGAGGCACCGGGGATCGGCCCCGAGGCGGCTGCCCGCGAGGCGCGCTACGCCGTACTCGCCCAGATCGCGGAGCGCTTCTCGGCCCGGGCCGTGCTCCTCGGGCACACCCTCGACGACCAGGCAGAGACGGTGCTCCTCGGGCTGGCACGTGGATCGGGTGGCCGCTCGCTGCAGGGGATGAGGCGGTCCTTCGAGGTCTATCGTCGACCCCTTCTCGACGTACCTCGGGCCGACACCGAGACCGCCTGCCTCGTCCAGGGCATCGAGTTCTGGAGCGACCCACACAACGACGAGGCGCGGTTCAGCCGGGTGCGGGTGCGCACGAAGGTGCTGCCGCTGCTCGAGCAGGAGCTGGGACCCGGGGTTGCGGCAACGCTGGGTCGTACGGCGGACCTGCTGCGAGCGGACACGGCGTACCTCGACTCCGTGGCGGCCTCAGCGCTGGAGTCGGTCCGGGCGGGAGACGCGTTGTCCGTCGCCGTACTCGAGCCGATGGCCGATGCGATCCGCAGCCGGGTGCTGCGACTGGCAGCGATGGAGGCGGGCGTCCCATCAGCCGAGCTGTTCCACACGCATGTCGTCGAGCTCGACCGGCTGGTCACCGACTGGCACGGCCAGAAATGGGTCGACCTCCCCGGTCACCTGCGAGCGCTCCGCCACGACGGGCTCCTGCGTTTCGAGCCCATTTCCGGATAGTCCGAGACGTTCCCGTCGTCATTCGCCCGTTTGGACAGCGGGAACGTCTCGGACTATCCAGAATTTCAGTCAGTCAGTCAGAGGAGGGCGTCGGCGAGCAGGCGGAGTGTGGTCTCGCGGGCGGGGGAGGTGTCGGGCGGGGTGCCGATGAAGGCGCCGGCGACCGGGTGGATCATCACCTCGTCCACGGCGTACGTCGAGGCCAGCTCGGAGATCTCCGCGGCAGCGGACTCTGGCGTGCCGATCACCCACCGGTTGCGCATCGAGCGCACCAGACCCAGGTGGGTGTCGGCGACCGGGTCCTTCTCGGCCTCCTCTACCAGCCGTTGCGCGCGGAGCTGACCACCCGTGCGCAGCGCGACCATCGCCTGGAGCTGGGGAAGCGCCAGCCGGTCCGCCTCCGCCTGGGTCTCGGCGACAGCGGCATTGACGGTGAGGAAGGTCCGCGGTTCGGCCAGCGCCTCAGAGGGACGGAAGGTCGAGCGATAGAGCTCGAGGGCCTCGGCCGTGCCCTGGCCCGAGAAGTGATGGGCGAACACGTAGGGCAGTCCACGCTCCGCCGCCAGGCGGGCCGAGTAGTCCGAGGACCCGAGCAGCCAGACCGGGGGCGTCGACGTGGCGTGCGGCGTCGCGTAGAGCGGGTGCGACCGACCGGCGACCTGGATGCCGACACCGCCGGGGCTCATCATCGAGACCACGTTGTCGACGTACGTCGGGAAGCGGGCCACCGCGTCGTCCTCCACGCCGCCCGCGCCGTGCCGGAGGGCATAGCTGGTGACCGGGTCGGTGCCGGGAGCGCGCCCGATGCCCAGGTCGATCCGTCCCGGGTAGGCGGCCTCCAGCAGCGCGAACTGCTCGGCGACCACGAGGGGCGCGTGGTTGGGCAGCATCACCCCGCCGGAGCCCACCCTGATCCGGTCCGTGACCGCCGCCACCATCGCGATCAGCAGAGGCGGGTTGGTGGCGGCGACGGCGGGCATGTTGTGGTGCTCGGCCAGCCAGTAGCGGCGGTACCCGGATTCATCGGCCGCCAACGCCTGCCGGCGGGTGGCAGCCAGGGCGTCGCTGGTCGTCTGGTCCACCCGGACGGGTACGAGGTCGAGAACTGAGAGATGCATGCCCTGCCCAACGTCCGGGGACGCCTCAGCCTTCCCGGTTCGAGTGCCGGTTCCAGGCCGGGTCGCTGTCGGGTCGAGAAGTGGTCCTGCCCGGCCCTGATCACACGTCGTGCGCTGTGGCAGGCTGCACCCCATGGAAGCAGCCGACGTCGACGGTGACCTGGTCAACATCTTGTTCACCGAGCAGCAGATCCTCGAACGGCTGGGTGAGCTGGCCAAGGAGATCGAGCAGGACTACGAGGGACACGACCTCCTCATCGTCGGGGTGCTGCGCGGCGCCGTGATGGTGATGGCAGACCTGGCGCGGGCGTTCAACCGCCACGTCGAGATGGACTGGATGGCGGTGTCCTCCTACGGCTCGGGCACCAAGAGCTCGGGCGTCGTACGTATCCTCAAGGACCTCGACACCGACATCAGCGGTCGTCACGTCCTGATCGTCGACGAGATCATCGACACCGGCCTGACCCTGATGTGGCTGACCTCCAACCTGGCATCCCGCAACCCGGCCTCGGTGGAGATCTGCACGTTGCTGCGCAAGCCGGACGCCCAGAAGATGAACGTGGACCCGAAGTACGTCGGCTGGGACATCCCCAACGAGTTCGTGGTCGGCTACGGGCTCGACTACAACGAGAAGTACCGCAACCTCAGGGACGTCGGGACCCTCGCCCCACACGTCTACACCTGAGACGGCCGGCCCAACACCGGCCCAGAACACGAGCCGGAACACGGCCCGGTACCTGCCCAGCGGTGGCCGGGAAGTGCCGCGAGAACGTGCCGGGCCCTGCCCTTGTGGTCAGGCGTGAGTGGGGAGACACCGCCTGTGCTGTTGGACGACCTGAGAGGATTGCGCGGTGAAGCAAATCGTGCGTAGTCCATGGCTCTGGATCCCAGTGGCCGTGGTCGGTGTCCTGCTGGCCCTGCAGTACCTCGTGCCCAACGGGGGATACACCGAGATCGAGACCTCGAAGATGGTCGACCACATCAACTCCGGCGAGGTCAAGGAGATCACTTTCGTCGACGGCGGCGACCAGCAGATCCGGGCCACCCTCGACAATGGCAAGGAGGTCATGGCCACCTGGGTCGGCGGACAGCAGCGCGGCCTGGTCAAGTCGGTGCAGGCCAAGGTCGACGACGGGCAGATCGAGAAGTTCAACGTCAAGAACCCCAAGCCCAGCCTGCTCGGCCAGATCCTCGGCACCCTGCTCCCCTTCGTGCTCATCATCGGCCTCTTCCTGTTCCTGATGAACCAGGTGCAGGGGGGTGGCGGCCGGGTGATGCAGTTCGCGAAATCCAAGGCCAAGCTGATCAGCAAGGACATGCCGAAGACCACGTTCGCCGATGTGGCCGGCTGCGAGGAGGCGATCGAGGAGCTCGGCGAGATCAAGGAGTTCCTGCAGGAGCCCGCGAAGTTCCAGGCTGTCGGCGCCAAGATCCCCAAGGGCGTGCTGCTCTACGGCCAGCCGGGCACCGGCAAGACGCTGCTCGCCCGCGCCGTCGCGGGGGAGGCCGGCGTTCCGTTCTACTCGATCTCCGGCTCCGACTTCGTGGAGATGTTCGTCGGCGTCGGCGCCTCCCGGGTGCGCGACCTGTTCGAGCAGGCCAAGGAGAACGCTCCGGCCATCGTGTTCATCGACGAGATCGACGCCGTCGGTCGCCACCGCGGCGCCGGCATGGGCGGAGGTCACGACGAGCGCGAGCAGACCCTGAACCAGCTTCTCGTGGAGATGGACGGCTTCGACGTACGCGGCGGCGTCATCCTGATCGCTGCGACCAACCGTCCCGACATCCTCGACCCCGCCCTGCTCCGCCCCGGTCGCTTCGACCGCCAGATCAGCGTCGACGCTCCCGACCTGCGAGGGCGCGAGCAGATCCTCAACGTCCACGCGCGCGGCAAGCCGATGGCGCCCGGCGTCGACCTGCTCTCGGTCGCCCGGCGTACGCCGGGCTTCACCGGCGCCGACCTGGCCAACGTGCTCAACGAGGCCGCCCTGCTGACCGCACGTCAGAACGGCAAGCTCGTCGACAACGAGGCCATGGACGAGGCGATCGACCGCGTCATCGCGGGGCCGCAGAAGCGCACCCGCCTGATGAGCGAGAAGGAGCGGATGATCACGGCCTATCACGAAGGCGGCCACGCCCTCGTCGCGGCCGCGCTCCCCGGCACCGACCCCGTGCACAAGGTGACGATCCTGCCGCGTGGGCGCGCGCTGGGCTACACGATGGTGCTGCCCGACGAGGACAAGTACTCCCAGACCCGCTCGGAGATGCTCGACAAGCTGGCCTACATGCTGGGCGGTCGTGCCGCCGAGGAGATGGTCTTCCACGACCCCACCACCGGCGCCGGTAACGACATCGACAAGGCCACCACGCTTGCCCGGGCAATGGTCACCCAGTACGGCATGACCGAGCGGCTCGGCGCGATCAAGCTGGGCGAGGCACAGGGCGAGCCGTTCATGGGCCGCGACATGGGGCACACCAGGAACTACTCCGAGGACGTCGCCGCGATCATCGACGAGGAGACCAAGCTGCTCCTCGCGACCGCGCACCAGGAGGCCTTCGACATCCTCGAGGAGAACCGCGACGTGCTGGACACGCTCGTCCTCGCCCTGATGGAGAAGGAGACGCTGGACAAGGAGCAGATCGCGCAGATCTTCGAGCCGCTGCGACGCCGATCGCGCCGACCGGCGTGGACGGGATCGCCGGACCGGAACCCCTCCAGCATTCCGCCGGTGGAGATCCCCGAGAAGATCCGGGCCGCCGCAGCCGAAGGAGCGATTCCCGATGACCGTCAGGGCGCGGTCATCCTCACGCCCCCTGGGTCGGGTGGCGACGTCCACGGTGACCCCAGCCTCGGCGGTAGGCCGCCCAACCCTCCGAGCCCGCAGACCGACTCGTGACCACCCCATGACCGTGGACCCGATGGGTGGCGGGCACGGCGCCATCGCCGGGTTCGACCACGACCGTGCCGTGGCAGCCGTGCGGGAGCTGCTCATCGCGATCGGTGAGGACCCCGAGCGCGAGGGACTGCGCGATACGCCGCAACGCGTCGCCAGGGCGTACGCCGAGCTGACCCAGGGCCTGCACCAGACCCCTCACGACGTGCTCAGCACCACGTTCGACATCGGCCACGACGAGATGGTGCTTGTCCGCGACATCGAGCTCTGGTCGATGTGCGAGCACCATCTGGTGCCGTTCACCGGGGTCGCCCACGTGGGCTACATCCCCAACGAGCAGGGCAAGATCACCGGGCTCTCCAAGCTGGCCCGGCTGGTCGACGTCTATGCCAAGCGCCCGCAGGTCCAGGAGCGGCTGACGACCCAGGTCGCCGACGCGATGGTCCAGATCCTCGAGGCCCGCGGGGTGATCGTCGTGATCGAGGCCGAGCACCTGTGCATGACCATGCGCGGCGTGCGCAAGGCCGGTGCCCGCACGATCACCTCGGCCGTCCGGGGGATCATGCACCGGCCGGCGACCAGGGCCGAGGCCATCTCGCTGATCAACGCCGCGAGATAACCGCCAGTCGATGAACCAGCGTCGATGAACCAGCAGTCGTGGAAGGCCGGGCTGCCGGCGCAGCCCCGGCCCCTGGTCATGGGCGTGGTCAACGTCACCCCCGACTCCTTCTCCGACGGCGGTCGCTTCGTCGCCACAGACGCCGCGATCGCCCACGGCTTCACCTTGCACGAGCAGGGTGCCGACCTGCTCGACATCGGCGGGGAGTCGACCCGCCCCGGAGCGACGCGTCCGCTGGTGGCCGAGGAGCTCGATCGCGTCGTACCTGTGATCCGCGCACTTGCCCTCGCCGGTGTCGCCGTGTCCGTGGACACCATGCGCCACGAGGTGGCCGAGGCCGCCCTCGAGGCCGGCGCGGTCATGGTCAACGACGTCTCCGGCGGGCTGGCGGACCCGCGCATCCTCGATGTCGTCGCGGAGCACGCTGCGGCGTACGTCGTGATGCACTGGCGGGCTCACTCCGAGGTGATGCAGCAGCTGGCGTCGTACGACGACGTGCTGGTCGAGGTCCGCAACGAGCTCTCCGAACGGCTCGAGGGGGCAGCCGCCGCCGGTGTCGATCCTGCTCGCCTGGTCATCGACCCGGGACTCGGTTTCGCCAAGACCGCCGAGCACAACTGGCAGCTGCTGCGGCGACTGCCCGAGCTCGAGGCGCTCGGGGTACCGATCCTGGTCGGATCCAGCCGCAAGTCCTTCCTGGGCACGTTGCTGGCTGGGCCTGACGGATCTCCGCGGCCGGTGCTCGACCGTGAGGACGCCAATGTGGCGCTCACCACGATTGCCGCCATCCAGGGTGTGTGGGCGGTCCGGGTGCATGAGGTCCGGGCCAGTCTGGACGCCATCAAGGTGGTCACCCGGTGGCGCGGAGAGGGGCGCGGAGAGGGGCGCGGAGAGGGCCGGGGAGAGGCGTGATGTCGGCGTACGCGCAGGTCAGAGGCGGGTTCGCGGTTCACGCTGGACCGGCCGTTTCGGGAGGCTGTGTGCCCGCCGGTATGGTCAGGGCCATCATGACCGACCAGCTCTCACCCCATCTCGGGGACCGTCTCAGCGTCAGCGGGATCGTCGTCCGCGGCCACCACGGCGTGTTCGACTTCGAACGCCGGGACGGGCAGGAGTTCGTGATCGACCTGGTCCTGGGCATGGACACCCGTTCAGCAGCGCAGAAGGACGATTTGCATGACACGGTCGACTACGGAACCCTCGTCGACGAGGTCCGGTCCGCCGTCGAGAACGACCCGGTCGACCTCATCGAGACCTTGGCGCAGCGGATCGCAGACGTGTGTCTGCGTCACCAGCAGGTCGCAGCCGTTGAAGTGACCGTGCACAAGCCGCACGCCCCGATCCAGGCGACGTTCGACGATGTCGCCCTGACCATCAACCGGAGCCGTCAGTGACTTTGGGACACGCACAGCCTCCCAACCGCAACGACTCGACCATGAACCGGAGCCACCAGTGACCGAATCACCCAATCCCAACGTGGTCGACACCGACAGCCTGACCGGTGAGATGCACCCGATTCGCCGTGCCGTGATCTCGATCGGCTCCAACCTCGGCGAGCGGCGCAACTACCTTCAGGGGGCTGTGGACTCGCTCGCAGACACCCCCGAGGTCTGGGTCACCGCAGTCTCGCCCGTCTATGAGACCGAGCCGGTGGATGCACCCGAGGGCTCCAAGGACTTCCTCAACGCCATCCTGTTGCTGGACACCACCCTGTCCGCCCGGACGCTGCTCGAGCGTGCGCTCGCCGTCGAGTCGGCCTACGGGCGTGAGCCCAGCGAGGTGCGCAATGCTCCACGCACGCTCGACGTCGACCTGATCGTGCTCGGCGACCGTGTGGCCAACGACGACGACCTCGTGCTGCCGCACCCGCGCGCCGGGGAGCGAGGCTTCGTGCTCGTCCCCTGGCTCGACGTCGAGCCCGACGCGGAGATCCCCGGCGTTGGCCTCGTGGCCGAGCTCGTCGAGAAGGTCGGCCGCGAAGGTGTGAATGTGCGCGAGGACATCGAGCTCGAGCTCAACTGACGCTCGTGGGCCCGAGGGGGAGTCCCAGAGGCAAGCCCAGAGGTGTGCCCAGAGGCAAGCCCAGCTCGAGGTCGTCCCCGTGAGCAGCTCCGACGACGACGAGGAGCTCGAACCGCTACAGGGACGGATCCGGGTCACCGGGCCAGGTCCACTGGTGATGGCCGGGGTGCTGGGGCTCGTTCTGGGCTGGGCGGTGCGCCCGCTCTGGCTCCAGTTCGGGTACGCCGAGCCTGACATCTCCTTGCTCTCGATCAGCGTGCTGTTCTTCGCGGCCGCGATCATCGGCGGATCGGCGTACCTCACCCGCCGGACGGTGCTCAGAGACCGCTTCGCCCTCGCCCACCACCAGGCCGTCAACCGGCTTGTGCTCGGCAAGGCGTGCGCCCTGGCGGGCGCGTTGCTGGTGGGTGGCTACGTCGGCTACGCCCTGTCACAGCTGGGTGTCGGCGATCCCGCCGCCAGCACCCGGCTCTGGCGTTCGTGCGTCGCAGCGCTCGCAGCCGGCACGGTCACCGGTGCCGCCCTCCTCCTCGAGGCCGCGTGTCGAGTCCCGCGAGAGCCGGAGTGAAGGGCGCGTCTCCCGGTCCCATTGCCTACTGCGCGGCGTGGCGCGGGCACCTCGCCGCGTTCTCGTCAGTCATCGATGCTGACACATCGCCTCCCTCCTCGGCATGTCACCCCACGAAATCGGTCGCTGCGCTCCCGATTCCGCAGGGACCCCGACGTGCGAGGCACTCCGCGACACGCCGCTCGCGACGGCAGTGGACCGGAAGACCCGCCCTGCCACCTACGCTCACAACATGGCAGCCTCACGCACCCCCATGCGCCGTCGGCAACGCAGCGTCCGTGTCACCGTCTCGGTCGCGTTGCTCTCGACGGGCACCGTCGCCGTGCTCGCGTCCCTACCGGCACAGTCCCCTCTGTGGCTCAGCCTTGCCTCGGTGACCGCGCTCGCGCTCGCCTGGGCCGCCCTGCGCATCATGTGGACCGAGGTGTTGCAGTCCCGGCGTGAGAACGCCGCGGACCGCGCTGCGGCGGCCGCTGCCTACCGCACCCTGTTCAGCGTGCGTGCGGCCGAACACGCCGAGTTCACGACCGCGATGACCGAGCGCCTCGCCGAGGCCCACCTGTCCAAGCGTGAGCTCGAGGGCCTCGTGACCCACCACGAGACCCGCACGAAGCGTGCCGAGAACAGGCTGGTCGATGCCGAGGCCCGCGTGCACACGCTCGAGGAGAGCCTTGCCGGGCTGAAGTCAGAGGACGGCGACGCCGTGGTCGACCTCGTAGCCTGGGAAGAGCAGGCGGGTCAGAAGGGTGCGAAGAAGCAGCCGGTGCGCAAGCGCGCCTAGGCCGCCCCACCGCGAGTTGAGTGCCTGAGGACGCGCCAAGCCGCGTTGTGAGGCACACGACTCAAGGCCCAGCGGACCACCCGCGCTGCACCGGACCCACGTGGGCCGGCAGCGCATCCACCAGCTTCTCGGCCAGCAGCAGGTCCGAGGTCAGGTCGCGGTCTTGAATGTCGTGGACTCCACCGTCTCGTTCGTCGAGGTGGCTCAGAGCGCCTGACAGGGGCCCCGGGCGTACCTCTTGCATCCGCAGGCAGCGCAAGGCGGCCACGAGCTCGGCGGCAAGGACCGCGCGGTACCGCCCCACCGCGTCGAGTGCCTGCCGTGCGGCCTGGGTGGCGAACGAGGCATCCTCCTCGACCCCCCGGGACAGGGTGACGGAGTGGACCCCCGCGGGCGTCGCCAGGGCACGCAGCTCGGCGAGAGCCGAGGCGGCGCCGTACTCCACGATCATCACGCCGGATGCTCCCGGGGTTCCGTCCCCCAGGAATGGCGGCAGGCGCGTGTACGACGGGTCGGCGAGCATGGTGAGTCGGGACAGGCTGAGCTGGGCGGACTGGGCTACGGCCAGCACCAACGCATCAAGTGACTGCACGAGGTACGCCGCGTGGAAGGCGCCGTGGTGCGCCACGCCCAGCCTGGGCGAGACGATCGGGTTCTCTGAAGGACTGTTCGACATCGTCACGATGACCTGCTCGGCGTAGTCGAGACGATCCATCAGCGCCCCGTGGACCTGCGGGAATGCGCGCAGGCTGAACGAGTCCTGGATCCTCGCTGCCGTGACTTCCGGCTCGATCAGCTCCCGCATGGTGCGAGAGACCCAACGCGAACCCGGGAAGGGAGTCGCGACCTCGACCGCCGGGCTGAAGGCTTCAGGGTTTCCCCGCACAGCTGCGAAGTCCATGGCCGCAATGACCACGGCACTCCTCGAGAGCCGATCGAGATCGGCGACGGCCAGCGCTGCGTCGGCGAGGACCGCGGCATTGCTCGACATGAATGTCAGTGCGTCGCCGGGGCCGAACTCGATCGTGCTTGGCACCGGCGGCGTGCTGGACACCTCACCGCACAGCACCAGCGCGGTGGTCGCGAGCGCCGGCAGGTCTCCGGTGCCCACACTCCCGCCCTCACGCACGGGGGGCAGGGCGTCGGTCGCGAGCATCGACTCCAGCGCGTCGAGCACCTGGGGACTGATGCCGTTGCCGTCGGCCGCGAGCTGGTTGAGGCGCACCAGCAGCATCGCGCGCACGCGCTCTGACGAGCGCAGCGCCCCCGAGCTGGTGGCGTGCGAGCGCAGCAGCGGGAGAGCCTGGGACTCCGGGTCCGGGAGCACCATGCCGCGGTTGGCGCCGACACCTGTCGAGCGACCGTAGATCTCCCGGTTCTCGGCCACGCCGTTGGCGAACTCGTGCGACGCGGCGACCCGGTCGCGGGCCGCGGTATCGACCTGGACCGGTTGGCTGCGGCGGGACACCGAGACGATGTCCTCGAGCGTGAGCCGACTGCCATCAAGCGTGATCACACCGGCACTCCTCAAGGCTTCGACGATGAAAATTGATACGTTGACAAGCCTTCCCGACTGGCGGGGGCGAGTGCAATAGTGTCACGCAGCGGCAGTCGACTGCTGCACAGTGAAACCGCACCGCGTGCACCTTGGTCCAGTCCGAGACTGACTTGCGAGGGGACATCGATGGCGTCGAAGGCCCATGTCGGCACCCGCGCTGCCATCGTCGCGCCCGGCGGGGTTGGCTCCACCCGCACGGTCGAACGCGCACTCGCCCTGCTCTCCGAGGTGTGCACTCGCTCACCGGTGACCCTCACGGCGTGCGCCAAGGAGACCCAGCTGCCGGCGAGCACCGCGCTCCGCCTGCTGCGCACCCTGGAGACCGCTGGCTTCGTGACCCGGGACGACGTGGGGAACTTTCGCGCGGGGCCGGTGATGACGTCGCTCGGCGCCACCGCCCTCGGTCGCAACGAGCTGGCCCGTCTGGCGGCGCCTGCTCTGGACCGGATCGGCGCGCAGACCAAGGAGTCGGCGTACCTCTCGGTGCGGGGGGTCGGCGACACGGCGATCTACATCGCCGTCGTGGAGGGGACGCACGCCGTGCGGCACACGAGCTGGATCGGGCGCAGCGTCCCGATGCGAGGGCTGGCTGTGGGGAGCGTCCTTTCAGGCGATGTTCCCGAGGCGGGGTACGTCGCAGCTCGTGACCGGATAGAGCCCGACGTCACCGCGATCGTGGCGCCGCTGCGTTACCCCGGGGGCATCGCCGGCGCACTCTCCGTCCTCGGTCCCACCTACCGCATCGACGAAGCAACGATGCACGCCTACGGTCGGATCGTGGCCGGCGAGGCAGCCGCGCTGAGCAGCCTGCTCGGTTTCAATCCCAACGCACAGGAGTCCAGAGCATGATCCGGTTCGACCAAGCGACCAAGCGTTACCCGGACGGCACCGTGGCGGTGGACTCGCTCGAGCTCGAGGCACCCTCCGGCCAGATCACTGTTCTGGTGGGGCCCTCGGGATGCGGCAAGACCACATCGCTACGGATGATCAACCGGATGATCGAGCCGACCTCGGGCAAGATCTGGATGGACGACACCGACACGGCGAGCATGCCGGCGCACGAGCTTCGTCGGCAGATCGGCTACGTGATCCAGCACGCCGGGCTGTTTCCCCACCGCACCATCGTGGACAACGTGGCGACGGTTCCCTTCCTGCTCGGCACCGACAAGAAGCAGGCCCGAAAGCGGGCGATGGAGCTTCTCGAGAGGGTTGGCCTGGATCCCGCGTTCGCCAAGCGCTATCCGGCCCAGCTCTCAGGTGGGCAGCAGCAGCGAGTCGGCGTCGCGCGTGCCCTCGCCGCGGACCCGCCAGTGATGCTGATGGACGAGCCGTTCTCGGCGGTCGACCCGGTCGTGCGCGAGCAGCTGCAGGACGAGTTCCTTCGCCTGCAAGGAGACCTCGGCAAGACGATCGTGTTCGTCACCCACGACATCGACGAGGCGATCAAGCTGGGCGACCAGGTAGCAGTGCTCCGCGTGGGCGGGAAGCTCGCGCAGCTGGCCTCGCCGAGCGAGCTGCTCGCGCGGCCAGTGGATCCCTTCGTCGCCGGCTTCGTCGGTCGCGACCGTGGCTACCGGGCACTCGGCTTCACCAGCGCCGGCACGATCCAGACCCACGACGAAGCCACGGTGACGATGGGCGAGCCTCTGCCCAGCGGCAACGACTGGCTGCTCGCAGTCGACGGGTCCGGCGCCCCTCAGGGGTGGCTGCACCTGGGCGACGAGCCGGGCGGTGCGGTGGTCGAGGACCGGATGCTCTACCGCGGTGGCACGCTCGCCACTCAGGGCGGGACGCTGCGAGAGGCCCTCGACGCCTGTCTCTCCTCACCCTCGGGCCGCGGAGTGATCGTGGACGAGGACGGACGGTTGCTCGGCTCGCTCACCGCCCGTGAGGCGCTCGACCTGATCGAGGCCAAGGCGGCGCCAGCATGAGCCTGATCCCGCTCGACAGCTCGAGCTCCTCACCGTTCTACTTCTGGGGCTATTTCCTCGACCACCGCAGTGAGGACCTCGGCTGGTTGTGGGACCACACGTGGCTCTCGATCGTCCCGGTCGTGGTGGGTCTTCTGCTTGCACTGCCGCTGGGCTGGCTGGCGCGCCGCTACGACTGGGTCTACCCGCCGATGATGTCGATCAGCGGGCTGCTCTACACGATCCCGTCCATCGCACTGTTCGTGCTGATCCCGCCGATCCTCGGGATGGACCCACTGAACCCACTGCAGGTGCCGATCGCGCTCAGCCTCTACTCCACCGCCCTGCTGGTGCGTGTCGTCGCGGACGGTCTGGCTGCCGTCCCGCAGGACACGGTGCAGGCCGCCACTGCACTCGGCTACCGGCCGGTGGCCCGCTTCTTCCGGGTGGAGCTGCCGATCGCCGTACCCGTCATCACAGCCGGGCTCCGGGTCGCCATCGTGGCCAACGTCAGCATCGTGGCGGTGGCAGGGACGATCGGCATGGACAACCTGGGCCGGCTGTTCGACCAGGGGTTCACCTTGTCGGTCTCCGAGCCGTACTACCCACCCATCGTGCTCGGCATCGTCCTCTGCGTCCTGCTGGCGCTGCTCCTTGACGGGCTGGTGCTGTTGGTCAGCCGATGGCTGACCCCATGGCGACGGGCGGTGCAGTCGTGATCGGCGACGTCTTCGCCTGGCTGACCGACCCGGCTCACTGGCAGAGCACCAACTTCGACACCGGCATCCTCGGCCAGCTCGGCTCGCACGTCTGGTTCACCGTGATCGCGCTGGCCATCGCACTCGTGATCTCGCTGCCACTCGGTCTGTGGATCGGCCACACCGGCAAGCTGACCTGGCTTGTCACCGTCGCCAATGCCGTTCGCGCCCTGCCAACCGTCGGCGTGCTGGTGCTGCTGGTGGTGATCATTGCTCCGCACTTCTTCGGCCGGACCAATGCGGGATACCTGATCCCCACCGAGATCGTGCTGGTGCTGCTGGCGATTCCGCCGATCCTCTCCAACACCTTCGCCGGGGTGCAGAACGTGTCGCCGGCTGTGCGGGACGCGGCGTTCGGCATGGGTATGACGGGTCCGCAGACGCTGCTCCGGGTCGAGCTGCCGAACGCCCTGCCGCTGATCTTCTCCGGGTTCCGCTCCGCCACCCTGCAGGTGATCGCGACTGCCACCATCGCGTCGTACGTCACCCTCGGCGGACTGGGCAGGTTCATCTACGACGGCCTCGCGCAGCAGGACTACCCCCAGATGATCAGCGGGGGACTGCTCGTCGCTGTGCTGGCGCTGGTCGCAGACCTGCTGCTCGCCACCGTCCAGCGATACACCGTCTCCCGCGGGATCACCGGCCGACACGGCGGAGGCGACTCCCGCGTCGCCGCCCTGACCGAGGAGATGGTCTCCGAGACGAAGTGAACAGTCCCGCCCACCCGTCCCGTCCCGTCCCGACCCAGACCCAGACCCAGACAGTTCGACCAGACATCCGACCGTCAAGCGAAACCAGGAGTAGCCATGAAGACAAAGCTCATCGCCGTCGCAGCCATCGCGACGAGCCTCACGATGGGGCTCAGCGGGTGCGGGTCGAGCGACTCGTCGTCGTCGGAAGGTGACGGCACCATCGCCTCGCAGATGATCTTCGGCGGCCCGCCGGAGTTCAAGACGCGCGCGGACGGCATCCCCGGGATCGAGAAGAACTACGGCGTGAAGTTCGGCAAGTACACCGTGACTGACACCGGTGGTCCGGTGACGGTCAACGCCCTCAAGCAGGGTCAGGTCGACGCAGTCGACCTGTTCACGACCGACCCGGCCATCGAGGCCAACGACTTCGTCGTCCTCGAGGACCCGAAGGCCAACTTCGCGGCCCAGAACATCGTGCCGATCATCAACAAGGACAAGGCCACCGACGGGGTCAAGGAGGTGCTGAACGGGATCTCGGCCAAGCTGACCAGCGACGGCGTGGGGGAGCTGATCGGCGAGGTGGCCAACGACAAGGAGGACCCCGTCGACGTCGCCAAGGGCTGGCTCGCGGACAACGAGCTCGACGCGACCGGATCGTCCGCCAAGGGCGCCTCGCTCACAGTCGGCTCGGCGAACTTCCCCGAGAACGTGATCCTGGCCAACATCTACGCCGAGGCGCTCAAGGCCCAGGGTGCGACGATCAAGACGAAGCTCAACATCGGCAGCCGCGAGAAGTACTACCCGGCCCTCGAGTCCGGCTCGCTCGACCTGTTCCCGGAGTACACCGGAACGATCATGACCTACCTCAACAAGGACGCCACTGCCACCGCGCCCGAGGACGTCTACGCCGAGCTCGCCAAGGTGCTGCCACCGCACTTGATCGCGCTCGACCAGGCGGAGGCACAAGACAGCGACGCGGTCGTGGTCACCAAGGAGACGGCCGACAAGTACAAGCTGAAGACCATCGCCGACCTGGCAAAGAAGGGCTGACCAGCGAGGAGTGACGCCGACGCGCACCAGGCCCGGTGGCCTGGTGCGCGTCGTCAATTGCGGCGCCTACGCCGGCGAGCTGGTCACCGCGGGCTTCGCGTGTGGGGCACTAGGTGAGCACGCAACCCGGCGGCATACCGGGTTCGGAGCGCCACGGGTGGTCGAAGACCTCCACACCGTCGACCTCGGCCGTCACCACCCCGTGCGTGTCCAGGAACGTGATCAGCGCCTCGAGGTCCCGGCGGCGGTCCTGGGCGACGAACCATCCCATCAGTCGCTGCTGAACCGGCACCAGCACCTCTTCGAACGGCACTGTCGAGGGGTTCCAGAACTCACGGACGGCGTTGCGCAGCGTTGCCCAGTACTCGTCCGTGCACCGCGGCACTGACCGGTAGTACTCCCACATGTCGACCGGGAGGACGTAGTCGAAGAACGTCGAGGTCACCTCGGCGGAGCCGTGCTTCAGCACGCTCTCGACGGTCATCCGCTTGGTCAGGACCCGGTCGTGGAGATCGGAGATGCGATGACGCAGCTGTGTGGTCGAGGACCGGTCGGCTCGGATCCAGTAGTGGTAGACGGTCTCACTGAGCACGTCGAAGGTCCCGGCCAGGAACGCCTTGGTCATCACGGGCTGGTCCTCGTAGAACACCCCTTCTGGGAATGCGAGCCCGTGCCTGTCCCAGAAGTCGCGGCGGTAGACCTTGTTCACCGGGAACACGTCGGCGAGGATCCGCGGCATCTGCTCGATCCGCAGGCCGTCGCGGTCTGCGGCGTGGTTGGCCTCCATCCGCTCCGTCGCGAACTGGCGAGTGCCGTTGTCTCGCACCAGCTTGCCGACGCAGAGGTCCGAGCCGGTTCGTTCCAACGTTTCGACCATGTGCTTCCAGGCGTCGCGGGGCAGGGTGTCGTCGCCGTCCACGAAGGTCAGGTACGGCGCCACGCAGTGCTTGATGCCCGCGTTGCGGGCCGCGGACGGGCCGGCGTTCTCCTGGCTCACCACCCGGAACCGCAGATCCTTCTTTGCCCAGGCGCGGGCGATGTCAGCCGAGGAGTCGGGGGAGCCGTCGTCGACCACCACCACCTCGAACTCCCGCAGCGACTGGGCGCGGACACTGGCGAGTGACGTCTCCAGGTAGTCCTCGACCCGATAGATCGGCATCACCACACTCAGCACCGGGGGCCGCGATGCGGCTCGCGCGTTCCTTGCCCGTCGTACGGCGTCCAGGATCGGCATCTCGGCCCTATCTCGCCCGGCAGTCGTCAACCATGGTGGTCAACGCTTCCCTGCAGCAGCACGCCGCGCCCGGACGCGTTGACCGACGGCGAACCGCAGGCCACCGAGCAGGCCGAGGGACTCGAGCTCCTTGACCCGGGCGCGGTTGCGTTGGAGGCGCTCTCGCTGTGCCGCCACTGCAGCAGTCTCCACCGACAGGAGGCGCTCGAGAGGCTCGCGCGATGCCGCCTCGATGAGCTCGACCTCGGCCCATGTCGCGGGGTCGAGGCGGTGGCGAAGAGAGATCTTGTGCAGCTCGGCGAGGAACCGGTGGTAGTAGTCGGGGGTGTAGTGCACGTAGAAGGCACCCCATGGGTGCTCGGCATACGAGGGCGCCTCGAGCTCGCGCAGGTCGATCGAGTCCCACTTGTGGGCGTCGATGGCGTAGTCGTCGAGCCGGCCCCAGAACGCGTTCAGCCCGGGTACGTCGAGCGTGGGGGCCTTCGAGTGCTTGTGCAGCGGAATGGGACGTGGGCGTCCCGGCACCAGGACGTGGCCGGTGTTGTAGCCGCGGTGCACGATCACTCGGGTGGTCGGGCAGTTGGTGGCGAGGAACTCGGCGAACCGGTCCAGCGCCTCGGTCCACAGTGCGAAGTAGGCGTCGGGATCGTCGGTGTGCTTGATCAGCGTGAGGTCGCCGGCGTCGCGGTGCCGCGCGTAGAAGTCCGTGTGGTGAGTCTTCCAGCGGTTGTCGGTGAGGTACCGGCCGTCGGGCAGGCGAGCCACACCCATGTGCACGTCGCCGAAGAAGTCGAGGATCACGTACTCCGGCTGGAGCTCGGTGACCAATGGCAGGAACTCGCGGGTCAGGTCGGAGGAGACGTTCCAACGGTCGTAGTCAGTCATCTCGCGCGTAGGCGTGAACTCCTCCTCGATCGGTGGCGACATCAAGGCGATGACCGAGGTCTGGTTGGCACTCAGCTTGACCTCGAAGTAGCGCTTGTACCCCGGGTTGAACGTCGAGTTGAAGTTGTCCCGCGTCACACAGCTGCCGAAGACACTCACCGTCTCCGGTGCGCGTTCTTCCGAGGCTGCGTGGCTCATCCCTCGGCCTTTACGCTCGCGACCGGAGCGCGCACCGGCTCCGTCTCGGTGTCGGGGGCGGCCGCGCTCAACACGGCCTGCACGACCCGTTCGGAGCACCCCCCGTCGCGGTGGGGGAAGGTCTCCTCGATGCGCCGCTGGTATTCCGGAGGTGGAGCCCCACCCAGCGAGATCGCCTCACTCACGGCGCGGACCGTCGTCCCGATGTCTGGTGCGACCGGCCCGAAGCCGTCGCGCTCGTAGTCGAAGTAGCCACGCTGCCCGACGTGGGCACCGGACAGGACAGCGTCGGCGTCGAACTGGAAGTAGACGACCGGCCGTTCCAGGTAGGCCGCGTTGAAGGCGATGGAGGAGTAGTCGGTCACGAGAACCCGCGCACGGGCGAAGTACTCCTGCACGTCGCTGCCCTCGTAGGACAGCGTGGTCACGTGGTCAGGGACGTCGAGGTGCTCGAGAAGCTTCTGCAGGTTCGGGTGCGGCAGGAACGCCAGCTTGAGCCCAGCGTCAGCGCAGGCACGCCCCAGAGCAGGGTCCTTGAGCAGCCCGACCCACTCGCGCACGAACTCGGAGTCGAGCACGGTGCGACCGAGGTGCCTCTCCTGCGACCCCGATGCCAGGTTCTCCACGAGCCATTGCCGCCACGTCGGGGTGAGCAGCACGAGATCGCGTTTGTCTGACGGGAATCGCCGGCCCGTCTCGACCAGACGGTCGAAGCGGGGAAGGCCGGTGAGCACAGTCTCCTTGGTGGTGAACGGGTACGGCGTGTGCTCGCCGGCGATGGATGCGTACTCCGGGACCGTGCTGGTGACGAAGAGGTCGATCCGCTTGTAGTTCAGCCATCTGGACAGGTCGTCCTTGATGACGCCGTGCTGCAGGAAGGTGAAGTGCCAGGTGGGCTCGTGGAACGAAAGGATCTCGGGCGGCTGGACGACCGGGGCATCCGCGTGGGAGGACAGGACGTGTGAGCAGTTGGCCATCAGCAGACGCCACTGGGTCGACCCGTACGCCACGAGCCGGTCGCCGTGTCCCTCGGACTTCAGGCGCGCGTAGTCGGCCGAATCCTTGACGACGGTGAACCACGCGTTGATGGTCGGGTGGTTCGCGCGGACGTGCTTGAAGAGGATCTCCCCGCTGTCGCCGGCGTCGTGGATCCGGTCGAGGAAGACCCAGGCGTCGCCGTACTTCCTGCGCGCGAGCCTGGCGTCTGCAAGGCGTCGGTAGACCCTGTCCGCCCTGTTCGTGGGCAGGTAGCGCTCCGGGTCGTAGTTCGGGCGCTTCTTCTTCACCATCATGTTCTTCACCATGATGGGGGTCGCCTTGGTGGGCGGGACCGGCTTCTGTTGCTCGAAGACAACCTTGGCCCAGGCTCCGTCGATGCGGATCCGGACGTCCGGCTTGTAGCGCACCCAGAGGATGCGTTCGCGCATCATCGTGCGGCCGTAGAAGGTCAGGTCGCGCGTCTTGGAGTGCCGGGGTGCACTGACCTGGTCGCCGTTGTAGACGACCTCGGTGGGCGCGGGTCCGGTGTAGCGGTAGCGCGCACGAACCAGGCCCTGGGCCTTGTCGAGCTTGTCGAGGATCACGGCGTCGTCTCGCCAGGGAGCGTCCCGGTAGCCGTACATGGTGACCAGCCGGGCTTGACCGCTGATGTCGAACTCGAAGGTCTCCAGCGTCCTCTCCGGGTCCACGCGAGCCAGCACGGCGCGCGCGTGGTCGTGGAACGCCTCGACGAGCGGGCCTTCGTTCACGGTGGACACCGCGTTGCTCTGAGCGGCCTGGAAGTACCCGGCTATCTCGTAGCAGATGAAGTGCCGCAGCCACACCGGGATCTCTCCGCGCAGCTCCTCCGCTCGGTCGAGGATGGCGAGATAGCCGTACGTGAAGACGTCGGTGTAGCGGCCGGGGTGGGTCAGGCTGGTGCCGAGGGAGGAGCTCTGGTCGTCGCGCTTCCGGTAGTGGTAGCGGGTCGAGCGCAGGAACCCGACCTTGGGGTCGGCGCTGTGCAGCAGGTACAGCGAGCAGAAGTGGCCGTCCTCGAAGTTCGGGCGGATGCGCACGTCGTAGGTCAGGTTGTGCTCGCGGATCGTCGAGAGCCGGAAGAAGGCCGCAGGGGCGCTTCCGTGGAAGCGGCCGTCTGCCTCGTTGAGGTCGACCAGACGGTCGTAGCGGAAGAACGTCTCGAGTGGGTGCCGGTTGACCAGGCGGTCCGTGGCCTCGAACCAGAGCCAGCGGGTGACGGCGACCATGTCGGCCTGCGGGTTCTGCACGAGGAAGTCGTGCACGGTCTGCAGGTAGTTGTCGTCCACGACGTCGTCGGGGTCGGGGAAGGTGACCCACTCGCCGCGCGCATTCGCCATCCCGGTGTTGCGAGCGGCTCCCTGCCCGGCGTTGACCTGTGAGATCACCCTGACCGTGTGGGGTCGCCGCTCGGCCCACTCCTCGAGGATGCGCAGAGACCCGTCGGTGGAGCCGTCATCGACCACGACGATCTCGACCTGGTCGAGGTCGAAGGACTGCCGCTCCATCGAGGCGATGAAGTCCGGGAGGTACCTCTCCACGTTGTGGACGGCCGTGACGACCGAGAAGCGTGGCATCGGCGCGGAGTGCATGTCGGGAGCCTATTCATTTCCCGCGGCGAGGAGGTCCCGCACCGGCGGTCCGAGGTAGCGGGCGAGCGTGCTGACGTAGGTCGCGGTGAGATGGGAGCCGTCGAAATAGGTGACCACGCCGCCTGTCACGGCCTTGCAGACCTCGTCGCCACAGACATGGTCGTTGAGGTCGACGAAGCGGATCCTGGGGTCGTCGATGTCCCGGACTGCGCCCTTGGCGGGCTCGGGCGCGATCCAGTCTTCTCGGCTGCCGTCGCAGGCGCTCATGTCGTCGGCGTTCGCTGCCAGGCAGTCGGGGATCGACTCCCCGGGGGCGGGGGTGTCGTGCAGCACCATGACCTTCAGGCCGGCTTCGTGCCAGCTCTGCAGGACCGTCTTCATGCCTTCCTCGTAGATCGGCAGGCTCTCCTCGTAGGTCTTTCCCTCGGCACCGACCGAGATCCGGTTGGTGTAGAACACCATGTCGGGCTTGCTGCGCTCCACCGCGCGGGTCGAACGGCGTACCCAGTTCTCGCACGCCTCGCTGTAGTCGGCGCCGCCGAAGGTCTGGGCCGTCTGTGAGGCTGCGCACTGTGAAGCCAGGTAGGTGGTGACTCGCCAGTGGTACTTGTCTGCAAGGCGGTCGAGCGCAGTGACCCACTGGCCGGCGTGTGAGTTCCCGACCAACGCGATCTCGACGTCACTGTCCTCGTCGCCGAACGTGCAGCGCACCTGGCGGAAGCTGGGCAGGTAGGAGAAGCAGTCCTTCTTCCCGGACACGGCCTGGTAGGCCATGGACTTGTCAGTCGCTGCGTCGACCGGGGCCGGCACGATGCGGTCGTAGGGCACCGGCTTGCACTTGTCGGGATCGTCCAGAGCAGCGGCACCGAGGCACGGACCTCCGTCGGCGAGCGCACGGGCCAGCTCGGTTTCGGCCTTCGCCTCGCGGCGGTCGACCTCGAGATGCTGCAGCCCTGCCAGCGCGACCACGACGACCATTCCGGCGGCACCGAGGAGGAACGGCTTGCGGAGCGGGATGCCCCACTGCGGCGTACGGAAGCGGTCCTCGATGTAGGTCTTGGTGAGGCCGGCGAGCACCAGGGTCAGGACCAGCGCGACGGCCCGGTCCAGGTTGTCCATCTCGTGGCTGCGGATCTGGGGGATCAGCACGATCAGTGGCCAGTGCCACAGGTAGACCGAGTAGGACACGTCACCGAGCCACTGCATCGGCCGCACTGCCAGCAGGGGGCCCGGCGAGAGTCTGCTCATCGGGGCGTGCGCACCGATCACCAGCGCGGTGCCGAGGACCGGCAGCAGGGCCTGCCAGCCCGGGAACGGCGTCTTGCCGGTGTAGGCCCACGCCGTCCAGGCGATCGCCGCGAAGCCCACCCAGGCGAGTACGACGCGCGGGGTCTCCGGCAGCAGGTGGCCGAGGCCGCGGCGCTCGCGCACTGCGACCACGACCGCGAGCAGGCCTCCGATGCCGAGCTCCCACATCCGCGTGGGGGTGACGAAGTACGCCGCTGCGGGGTTGTGCACCGTCTCCCAGATCGAGTAGCCCAGCGAGACCACCACCAGGACGCCCAGCCCTCCGAGGACAGCGAGGTCGCGGTTCCACCGGTATCGGCGGGCGAGCAGAACCATCCCCAGAATCAAGATCGGCCAGACGAAGTAGAACTGCTCCTCGACCGAGAGTGACCAGAAGTGCTGGACCGGGCTCGGGGCATTCTCCGCCGCGAGGTAGTCGACCGAGTCACTCGCGAGGAGCCAGTTGACGACGTACAGGGTCGCGGCCCGCGCCTGACTGGCGGTGTTGCCCCACTGCGTGTCCGGAGCGACGATCCGGGACATCACCAGGGTCGTCGCCAGCACGAGCAGCGAGGCCGGCAGCAGGCGCCGGATCCGGCGTCCCCAGAACTTCGCGAGGTCCCGCCCGCCCGATGGCGGTTTCTGCATCAGGTGCAGGGTGATCAGGAATCCGGAGATCACGAAGAACACGTCGACTCCGGCGAAGCCTCCGGTCAGGCTCGACGGGACGAGGTGGTAGATCACCACGAGCGAGACGGCTACCGCGCGCAGGCCCTGGATGTCGGTACGCAGCACCGCTCCACGCTCGCTGCGGCTGCCGTCACCAGCTGCCCCTGCGGTCCCCTCCTTGGCTCCGGTGGGGTCGCCGACTCCGGAGCCGCCGGAGTCGATGGTGGTAGCGCTCATCCGTTGGATCGTACTTGCGATCCGCGGGCCGATTGGTCAGGCGCGGAAGGGCATGTGACACACCTAACCCACTCCGTGCGTTCCGATCGTGTCTCCTCCCGCGTAGCCTTGATCCGTACGAAGTCATGAGTAGTCCGGTACCCACCTGGGACTGGAACGAAAGGGATGCCGTCTGATGGCCCGAATCGGGGTTGTCGGCGCCGGCCGTGTCGGCGCCGTACTTTCCGCAGCGCTTCGCGCCGCCGGTCACGAGATCGTGGCCGCCGGTGGTGATTCGCCTGCCACGCTGCAGCGCATCGAGACGCTGCTCCCCGGCGTACGAGTCGCCAAGCCGACCGACGTCGCGCGAGCCTGCGACCTGTTGCTGTTGACCGTTCCCGACGACATGCTCGACAACGTCGTGACGACGCTGGTGGGCGCCGGAGCGATCCGCGAGGGCCAGGTCGTGTGCCACACCTCGGGTCGCCACGGCCTCGACGTACTGGCCCCGGCCACCGCCATCGGCGCCCGCCCGATCGCGATGCACCCGGCCATGACCTTCACCGGCACCGAGATCGACCTCGACCGCCTCCCCGGCTGCGTGTTCGGCATGACCGCGGGCGACCGTGAGCGTTTGTACGCCGAAGGGCTGGTCGCCGACCTCCGCGGCATCCCGCTGTGGGTCCCGGAGGACAAGCGCACGCTCTACCACGCCGGGCTCGCGCATGGCGCCAACCACCTGGTCACCCTGGTCAGCCAGGCCATGGAGCTGTTGGCCGCTTCCGGTGCCGAGGACCCCGCGGCGACGCTGCGCCCGCTCCTCACGGCAGCACTCGACAACGCGCTCGCCTCGGGCGACGCCGCGCTCACCGGCCCCATCGTCCGTGGCGACGTCCGCACGGTGCAGGCCCACCTGGACGACATCGCCGAGAACGCACCGGCCACCATCCCGTCGTACGTCGCTATGGCGAAGGCCACCGCCGACCGGGCCGTGCTCAACGGCCGCCTGCTTCCGATCCGGGCAAACAGACTGGTGCGCATGCTCGACGAGGCACTGGTGCGTGTCGGCGAGCCCGGCGCGCTCGCCAACCGTCAGCGCACCTACCCGAGCGACCAGCGATGACCTCCCCGCCCCTCCTCGCGAAGAGTCGCGAGGAGCTACGCAGTGCGCTGTGCCAGTTCCCGGGAAGATCCTCGGGCGAATTCTCGGGCGACGTGGATGGTCAAGCTCCGTCGCGGCGCGTCGCCCTCGTCCCGACGATGGGTGCCCTGCACGCGGGACATGCAGCGCTGTTGGACCGTGCCCGCCACGAGGTCGGGCCTGATGCTCCGGTGGTGGCATCGATCTTCGTCAACCCGCTCCAGTTCGGCCCGGGCGAGGACCTCGACCGCTACCCGCGAACCTTCGAGGCCGACCAGGCGCTGTGCGCTGAGCACGGCGTCGACATCGTCTTCGCGCCTCCGGTGGACGAGGTCTACCCCGGCGGTGACCCGCAGGTGACCATCGACCCCGGGCCGCTCGCGAGAGTGCTGGAGGGCGCCTCCCGCCCGACGCACTTCCACGGCGTACTCACGGTCGTCGCCAAGATGTTCGGCCTGGTGAGGCCGGACGTAGCGGTCTTCGGCGAGAAGGACTACCAGCAGCTGACGCTCCTGCGCCGCATGGTCGACGACCTCTGTATGGGTGTCGGGGTGGTCGGCGCAGAGACCGTGCGCGAGCCCGACGGGCTGGCTCTATCCAGCCGCAACGCCTATCTCGACGCCGACCAACGGTGGCGAGCCGGCGCGCTGTCGCGCACGCTGTTCGCCGCACGTGACGCCGCGAAGTACGGCGCGGCCGTTGCGATCGACGCGGCCCGGCACGAGCTGCGACACGCCCGCGGCGTGGACCTGGAGTACCTCGAGCTGAAGTCTCCTGACCTTGGACCAGCCCCGGAGACCGGCCCTGCCCGGCTGCTGATCGCAGCACGCGTGGGCCCCACCCGACTCATCGACAACGTGGCCCTCGACCTCAAGGAGCTGAGCTAGTGGTCATCGACGGCAGGTCGTCGAGGGTATGCGTGGTCCAGGTGCGTGCAGCGCAAGGCGGCGTTGCGACGGCAGACTGGGCGTCTTTCGAGCGATGCCAACGCAGCGATGCGCGTGCCTGGGCCGCGAAGATCCCGACGAACTAACGGAGAGGACCACTAGATGTTGCGGACGATGATGAAGAGCAAGATCCACCGTGCGACGGTGACGCAGGCCGACCTGCACTACGTCGGATCGGTCACCGTGGACGAGGACCTGCTCGAGGCCGCCGACCTGCTGCCGGGCGAGCTCGTGCACATCGTCGACGTGACCAACGGCGCCCGGATCGAGACCTACACGATCGCCGGCGAGCGCGGTTCCGGCGTACTGGGGATCAACGGCGCGGCCGCCCGGCTCGTGCACCCCGGCGACGTGGTGATCCTGATCGCCTACGGGCAGATGGACACTGCCGAGGCGAAGGAGTACCAGCCGAGCGTGGTCTTCGTCGACGCGGACAACAAGATCATCGGCACCGGGTCGGACCCGGCCGAGGCGCTGCCCGGCACCGGGCTGGTGCGCGGCGACCTGCACAGCTTCGCCCCTTCCGACCGCGTAGCTGGTCGGTAGCCTCCACGGATGACCTCAACCGATGGCGTGCCGCCACGTTGGCTACCCGACTGGCTTCCGGCGCGCCTGACCGCTGGTGAACCTGGGTGGACCACTGACGCCGATGTCGTCGTGGTCGGCTCCGGCATCGCGGGCCTCACCGTGGCGCTGCGGCTTCGCCACCAGGTCGGCAAGATCCTCGTCGTCACAAAGGACGTCCTCTCGGCCGGCTCCACCCAATGGGCACAGGGCGGGATCGCGGCCGCACTGGGGCCGGGGGACACACCGGAGCAACACGAGCGGGACACCCTCGTGGCCGGTGCCGGAGCCTGCGACCAAGAGGCGGTCCGCATCCTGGTCAACGAGGGCCCCGACGCCGTACGTGAGCTGATCGCGCTGGGCGCCAACTTCGACCACTCCCCGGAGGGCGTGCTCTCACTGACCCGCGAAGGCGGCCACCACCGCGACCGGATCGCGCACGCCGGAGGCGACGCGACCGGCGCGGAGATCCAGCGTGCCCTCGTCGCGGCCGTGCAGGCAGCGCCCGACATCGAGGTCGTGCAGCACGCGCTGGCCGTCGACCTGCTCCTGGCTGCCGACGGCGGGGTCGCCGGGATCACGCTGCACGTGATGGGTGAGGGCCAGCGGGACGGTGTCGGTGCGGTGCACTGCCGGGCCGTCGTACTCGCCTCGGGTGGGCTCGGGCAGGTCTTCTCGCAGACCACCAACCCTGCTGTCTCCACGGGTGACGGGATGGCGCTCGCGCTGCGGGCGGGCGCGGTGCTGCGCGACCTGGAGTTCGTCCAGTTCCATCCCACTGTGATGTACCTCGGGCCGGAGTCCCGCGGCCAGCAACCCTTGATCAGCGAAGCGGTGCGTGGCGAGGGCGCGTTCCTCGTGGACTTCGAGGGCAACCGGTTCATGCAGGGCCAGCACGACCTGGCCGACCTGGCGCCCCGCGATGTCGTTGCCAAGGCGATCACCCGGCGGATGCACGAGACCGGCCACGCACACATGTGGCTCGACGCGACCCATCTGGGGGCCGAGTTCTGGGAACGGCGCTTTCCCACCATCCTCACCACCTGCCGCCGGCACGGCGTCGATCCGGTGACCGAGCTGATTCCGGTCGCGCCGGCCTGCCACTACGCATCCGGCGGGGTGGCCACCGACCTGTTCGGGCGCTCGCACGTGCCCGGCCTCTACGCCACCGGTGAGGTTGCCTGCTCCGGCGTACACGGCGCCAACCGGCTCGCCTCCAACTCGCTGCTCGAGGGGCTCGTGTTCTCCCGGCGTATCGCCGAGGTGCTGCCCGGCGAGCTGCGCGCGTACGCCGAACCGGCGCGCGACGACCGTCGACACGGTGTGGTCTCGGAGGAGATCCGGCCCGACCTGCAGGCGGTGATGACCGAACGCGCCGGAGTGCTGCGATCCGCCGAGGGGCTCACGGCCGCGCTGCACGAGCTGTCAGCCCTGTCCCACAAGGGTGGCGAGATCGACACGGCTGCCTGGGAGGCGACCAACCTGCTGACGATCAGCACGGCCCTTGCCGAGGCGGCCGGCATGCGCGAGGAGACCCGCGGGTCGCACTGGCGCGAGGACTTCCCGGCTCGAGACGACGAGAGCTGGGCCGGTCACGTCGATGCCCTGTTGAGTCCGGCCGGGCTCGAACTGTCCTTCCACCGGCAACCGCCGACTGACCGGGGCGTCCTGTGATGGCCTGCACGCCGTTCGGGCAGCTGCCTCCCGCCCTGGTCGGGGAGCTCGAGGGCTGCGGGCTCGACGCCCGGGCCGTGTACGACGAGGTCGTGAGGGCGCTCGAGGAGGACCTGCCCGGGAATTGGCCAGGGGGTGCCGAGGACATCACCAGCGCAGCGACCATCCCTGCGAACGCCCGGGGAGTGGCCGACTTCGCCGCCCGGGAACCTGGCGTGGTGGCTGGTCTTGGTGTGGCCGAGCTGGCCTTCGCCGCCGTACTCGGTGCCGAGGCCTCCGTGAGCGACCGCATCGACGACGGCTCGCGCGTCCAGGCGGGTGACGTGGTGATGCGCGTGTCCGGCCCGACGCGCGGACTGCTGACCGCCGAGCGGACCGCGCTGAACTTCGCCTCCCACCTGTCCGGCGTCGCGACAGCCACGTCGCACTGGGTGGCCGCTCTCGAGGGCACGAGCGCCCGAGTGCTCGACACTCGCAAGACGCTGCCTGGCCTCAGGTCGCTGCAGAAGTACGCCGTACGTTGTGGCGGCGGCGTGAACCACAGGTTCTCCCTGTGTGACATGGCGATGGTCAAGGACAACCACGTAATCGCGGCCGGAGGTGTGGTCCCCGCCTTCGAGGCTGTGCGCGCCGCCCACCCGGACATCCCCGTGGAGGTCGAGGTCACCGAGCTCGACCAGCTGCGCGCGCTGCTCGACGCGGGCTGCAAGCGGATCCTCCTCGACAACATGACCGACGACCAGATGGCCGAAGCGGTGCGGATCACCGACGACCACCACTCCACCGGCTCCTCGGATCGGGCCACTCTCGAGGCGTCCGGCGGGCTCACCCTCGAACGTGCCCGGGACGTCGCGAAGACCGGGGTCGACTTCATCTCGGTGGGCGCGCTGACCCACTCCGTGAAGGTCTTCGACCTCGGCATGGATCTATCACCCCACCAGGCTGCTCGCTCCGCTTACAGCCAGGCCGGGACCCCGAAAACCCTTCGGGAGGAGCTGTGACGCTCCTCTGCGCCGACATCGGCAACTCACACACGGTGATCGGGCTCATCTCCGACGGTGAGGTGCTCGACCACTGGCGAGTGGCGACCGACGAGCGTCGTACGGCGGACGAGTGGGCGGTGCTCCTGAAGGGGCTGCTGCGCGAGAGCAACGTCTCCGACCGGGTGGTCGGGATCGCCGTCTGCGCCACGGTGCCGGCGGTCCTGCACGAGTGGCGCGACATGCTGGTCCGCCACTACGGGACGCTGCCGAACGTGGTGGTGGAGCCGGGCGTGCGGACCGGCGTACCCGTGTTGATGGACAACCCGCGAGAGGTCGGCGCCGACCGCATCGTGAACGCCCTCGCGGCGGCCAACCTGTACGACGGGCCGGCAATCGTCGTCGACTTCGGCACCGCCACCACCTTCGACGTGGTCAGCCCGCGCGGCGAGTATGTCGGCGGCGCGATCGCCCCCGGCATCGACATCTCGCTGGAGGCGCTGGGACGACGGGGCGCCCAACTGCGCAAGGTCGAGCTGCTGCGCCCCCGCACTGTGATCGCCAAGAACACGGTCGAGGCACTCCAGTCGGGCATGGTCTTCGGGTTCGCCAGCGCGGTGGACGGGATCGTCAGCCGGATGATCGAGGAGCTCGGCGTACCGACCGAGTCGGTGCATGTCATTGCCACCGGCGGCCTCGCTCCCATCGTGGTCGAGGAGTGCCGCTCGCTCACCGCCCACCAGCCGTGGCTCACCCTGCTCGGCCTCGAGCTCGTCTACGCCCGCAACTCCTGAACATCGGGTAGTCCCGGTCATTCGGCAGCTCCCACACCACCGGAGGGGTGCGGAACGATCGGGACTATCAGGTTCTTCTAGGCTGACCGTCATGACCGACGTGCCCTCGCCGACCGACGACCTGCCCGAGCAGATGCAGGTCCGGCTGGAGAAGCGGCAGCGGCTCCTGGACTCCGGTCGCGAGGCGTACCCGATCACCGTCGAACGCACCCACACGATCCGAGAGATCCGGGAGAAGTACGACGCCCGGCTGGATGCGGGCGAGCTGGAGCCGGACACCCGCACGGGTGAAGCGGTCGCGATCACCGGCCGGGTGATCTTCCAGCGCAACACCGGCAAGCTCTGCTTCGCGCGGCTACGCGAGGGGAACGGCGCGGAGATCCAGGTGATGCTGAGCCTGGCCGAGGTCGGCGAGGAGTCGCTCGCGGACTTCAAGGCGCTCGTCGACATCGGCGACCTACTGGCCGTGCGGGGCGAGGTGGTCACCAGCCGTCGTGGCGAGCTGAGCGTGGCCACGACGGAGTGGCGGCTGGCTGCCAAGACCCTTCGCCCACTGCCCAACGAGCACCGGCCACTCTCCGACGAGGCGCGCATCCGCCTGCGCTACGTCGACATGATGATCCGGCCCGAGGCACGCGAGATGGTGCGCACCAAGGCCACGGTTCTGAAAAGCCTGCGCGAGACCCTCGACCAGCGCGGCTACCTCGAGGTCGAGACGCCGATCCTCCAGCTGACCAACGGCGGCGCGGCTGCTCGTCCTTTCCGCACGCACCTCAACGCCCTCGACCAGCCGATGCTCCTGCGGATCGCCCTCGAGCTCGACCTGAAGCGGGCCATGATCGGTGGCGTCGACAAGGTCTACGAGATCGGCCGCACCTTCCGCAACGAAGGGCTCGACTCCACCCACGCGGCCGAGTTCTCCATGCTGGAGGCCTATGAGGCCTACGGCGACCAGTTCACGATGATGGAGCTGACCAAGGCCCTGGTGCTGGACGCCGCGAAGGCGGTCGGGCGGACCGTCGTACCTGCTCGCGACGGGTCGGAGATCGATCTCGAAGGGGAATGGCGTCAGGCTTCGATCCACGATCTTGTTTCGGACGCAGTGGGCTCGGAAGTCACCGCGGAAACGTCCGTGGAAACGCTGCGCAAGTACGCCGCGACGCATGATGTCGAGTTGCAGCCGAAATGGGGTTCGGCCGAAATAGTCGTGGAGCTCTACGAGCAGCTCGTCGAGGACCATCTGCTCAATCCGACTTTCGTGATGGATTACCCCGCTGCGGTCAAGCCTCTGGCCAAGCCGCACCGCACTAAAGCCGGCGTCAACGAGGCCTGGGACCTGATCATCAACGGCGTCGAGCTGGCACCTGCCTATTCCGAGCTCAACGACCCGGTTCTGCAGCGTGAACGCCTCGAGGCGCAGTCGATGCTTGCAGCGCAAGGGGACCCGGAGGCGATGGAGCTCGACGAGGTCTTTCTCAAGGCCATGGAGTACGGCATGCCGCCGGCAGGCGGGGTGGGGCTGGGCGTCGACCGGCTGATCATGCTGCTCACTGGTGCAGGTATTCGCGAGACGATTCTCTTCCCATTGCTCCGGCCGGAGTAGGTTTCGGTTCTCACATAGTGGTCTGTTAGTGTCCATGCCCAGGAATCGGGAAATACCCGGTTACCCATTCTGTAGTAGGACGGCTATCCAATGGCGCAAAGGGTGAACATCGTGCTGGTCGACGACATCGACCAGAGTGATGCCGTGGAAACTGTGACGTTCGGGCTCGATGGCAAGGAATACACCATCGACTTGAATACCAAGAACGCGCGCAAGCTGCGCGACGCACTGGCGCCGTACGTCGCGCACGGGCGCTCGGTGAGCAACCGCGGAGGACGACGCGGCGCCGCCAAGTCGTCCGGCGCGGCTCCGTCCGAGATCCGCGCCTGGGCGCGGGACAACGGCATGGACGTCCCCGAACGCGGCCGGGTCTCGGCCGCGGTCCGCGAGGCCTACGCGGCTGCCCACTGACCTGACCGTTCACACCACCCTCGCGCGGGGGACGCAGTTCACTCGCCCGAGGGTGGTCGTGCGTCCGGAGGACCCGTGAGCATGGGGACATGAGAGAACAACTGGGTCGGTTCCGTTTGTGGCTGGGCAGCCTGCACTCCTTCGAGATCGTGATCGCTGTGGCCGGCGCCGTACTGCTGGCGCTCCTGGAGAGCCGGACACCACTCGACATCCAGGTCCGCTACCTCGGGAACAACACCTTCGCGTACGAGTCCCCGGCCATTTTCGCCGGCCTGCAGCTCTCGGCACAGATCGCGAGCGTGCTCTTGGTGCTGGCGCCGCTCGTCGCCCTCCGCTCGCTCGTGCTCGCAGTCCTGTTCGTCGTCCCGCGCCTCGTCGTTGGCCTACTGAGCAACGGCGCATTGGCCTGGACGGCGTACGCCGCCCTCGTCATCGCCGCGGTCGGCCTCTCGTGGCGACGCCCTCGCGCGGCGTGGGCCATGGCTGCGCTGGCCACCTGCCTGCCCGCAGCCGTGATCGCGGCCAGGGGAAGGTTGATGATCCCGGGCGGGTCCGTGGAGTTCGGACCGCCCTTGGTGCACAAGAGCCCCTTCGAGCTGGCGTTCGTCATTGCGCTGTACGTCGTGGCAACGGCGATGGTGATGTTCGTTGCGTGGCTGTTGAAGCGAGAGTCGCAACATCGGGTCGAAGCCCTGGCACTGGAGCGCGGGCGCCGAGATGTCTCTCGCGACGCCGCGCTGGTGGGCGAGCGTTCCCGGCTGGCCCGCGACCTGCATGACGTCGTGGCGCACCACGTCTCACTGATCGCAGTGCGGGCGGAGACCGCGCCGTACACCTATCCCGACCTGTCCGCCGACGCCCGGCTGATCCTCTCGGAGATCGCGAGTGACTCCCGCACGGCGCTCGATGAGCTCCGCGGTGTGCTCGGCGTCCTGCGACGGTCGGACGACGCAGGCCGACGTACGCCGCAGCCCTCCGCGATCGACATCAACGGCCTGGTGCTCAAGGCGCAGTCGGCGACCGACGTCGTCTCGGCGTCACTCCAGGGACTCGAGACCGTGCGCCCCACGCCTGGGTACGTCGCCTACCGGGTCGTCCAGGAGGCCCTCACCAACGCCCGCCGGCACGCGCCCGGGGCGCCGGTCGACGTGACTGCCCATGGCGACGGCGCCGGTGGCATCCGGGTTCTCATCACCAACCGCGTGCGCCAGCCGGTTGACGCCCAGCCGGTTGACGCCCAGCAGGTTGACGCCCCGCCGGTTGACGCCCCGCCGGTTGACGCCCAGCAGGTTGACGCCCAGCAGGTTGACGCCCAGCCGGGACGAGGGCTGACCGGTATGGCAGAACGGGTCGCCGCAGTCGGCGGGGAGCTCGAGACGGGGGTGCGCGCAGGAGAGTTCGTGGTGGATGCGCGTCTGCCTGCCGTGCATCGCCACGATCAGGGACTCACGTCGTGAGGGTGGTGGTCGCCGACGACCAGCCGATCATCTGCGCCGGGTTCGCCGCCTTGCTCGACGCCCAAGCAGACATGGACGTCGTCGGGACCGCAGCCGACGGCGAGCAGCTTCTCGCGCTGGTGGCGGCCGAGCAGCCCGACGTGGCACTGGTCGACGTGCGGATGCCGGTGATGGACGGGATCGAGGCGACCCGCGTGATTGCGGAAGGGCACGCCACCCGGGTGCTGATCCTGACCACGTTCGACCTCGACCAGTACGTCTTCGACGCCATCCGCGCTGGAGCCAGTGGGTTCCTTCTCAAGGACGTCAGCGGTGACCGGTTGGTCGAGGCAGTCCGGATGGTGGGCGAGGGCTCGATGCTGATCGGCCCCGGAGTGACCCGCCGACTCGTGGAGGACTTCGGGGTGCGTCAGGCGACCGAGCCTGACCCCGCGGTGCATGGGCTGACCGCACGCGAAGTGGAGGTCCTGCTGCTTCTCGGGCGTGGCTGGTCGAATGCCGAGATCGCCCAGTCGCTGGTCGTGGCCACAGAGACGGTGAAGAGCCATGTCGCCGAGGTGCTCCGGAAGCTGCGCCTGCGGGACCGGGTCCAGGCGGTGGTGTGGTGCTACGAGAACGGTCTGGTGCAGGCGGGACGCTGACCACCAGCCCCTTCTCCTAGTGTCCCGCGTCTGAAGGCCTTTGCCGCTTGGCGTCTGCAGGGTGCGTGCAGCGCAAGGCGGAGGAGCGACGCTGTAGTTGGCCCTCCTGCGAGTGACGACAACGCAGCGATGTGCGTGCCATGGTGGCGCGAAGCGCCAAGGAGTTTCTGACGCGGGACACTAGGCTGGTCCGATGCCCCAACCAGCCGGCCGCTCTGTCTTCGAACCCTCCGCGGAGGGTGTGAACGCCTACCGACTGCTGACTGCCCTGGTCGTACCGCGCCCGATCGCGTGGGTCTCTACGCTCGATGCGAGCGGGCGCGGCAACCTCGCCCCGCACTCCTTCTTCACGGTCGCGAGCGGCCGGCCACCCGTGGTGCTGTTCAGCTCCCTGGGCCGCAAGGACACGGTGCGCAACATCGAGGAGACCGGCGAGTTCGTGATCAGCTTCTCCTCCGAGTCCCTGTTGGAGCAGGTCAACGCAACCAGCGCACCGTTCGACCACGGTGACGACGAGGCTGAGCAGCTCGACATCGCGACCGAGCCCTCGCAGACGGTCGCACCGCCGCGTGTGGCCGAGTCGCCTGCCTCGATCGAGTGCCGTCTCGAACGCATCGTCGAAGTGGGTTCGGCGTTCGTCGTGTTCGGCGAGGTCACGGCGATCACGGTGCGTGACGACGTACTCGTGGACGGGCATCCCGAAATGGAGCAGCTACTTCCGCTCTCGCGCCTCGGCCGCGACGAGTGGGGCCGGCCGCCGGAGGTCTTCCGCCTGACCAGGCCGCAGACGCCCGGGGACGTGCGCTGAAAGCACTCGGTCCAGAGACCTGTTCGCTCAGAGCGAAGCGGTCCTCGGGTCGGAACACGTAGTCTGTGAGGAGGGTTGTACCGGCCGTGCGGGTCGCACGTGTCGACCCCGCAGACGTTGAGGAGTAACCATGTTCGAGCGGTTCACCGACCGAGCCCGACGAGTTGTCGTGCTGGCCCAGGAAGAGGCCCGCATGCTCTCGCACAACTACATCGGCACCGAGCACATCCTGCTCGGCCTGATCCACGAAGGTGACGGCATCGCGGCCAAGGCACTGGAGAGCCTCGGCGTCTCGCTGGAGGCCGTGCGCGCCCAGGTCGAGGAGATCATCGGCCAGGGCCAGCAGGCGCCCAGCGGCCACATCCCCTTCACTCCCCGCGCCAAGAAGGTCCTCGAGCTGTCCCTGCGCGAAGCGCTGCAGCTTGGCCACAACTACATCGGCACCGAGCACATCCTGCTCGGCCTCATCCGTGAGGGGGAGGGCGTCGCCGCGCAAGTGCTGCACAAGCTCGGCGCCGACCTCAACCGCGTGCGCCAGCAGGTCATCCAGCTGCTGTCCGGCTACCAGGGCAAGGAGCAGCAGACCGCGGGTACGGCGCCCGAGACTGCTCCCTCGAGCTCGCTCGTGCTCGACCAGTTCGGCCGCAACCTGACCCAGGCCGCCAAGGAAGGCAAGCTCGACCCGGTCATCGGCCGCGGCCAGGAGATTGAGCGGGTCATGCAGATCCTGTCCCGCCGTACGAAGAACAACCCTGTCCTGATCGGCGAGCCCGGCGTCGGCAAGACGACGATCGTCGAGGGCCTCGCCCAGGACATCGTCCGCGGCGACGTCCCCGAGACGCTCAAGGACAAGCAGATCTACACCCTCGACCTCGGTGCCCTCGTGGCCGGTTCGCGCTACCGCGGCGACTTCGAGGAGCGCCTGAAGAAGGTCCTCAAGGAGATCCGCACCCGCGGTGACATCGTGCTGTTCATCGACGAGATCCACACCCTCGTCGGTGCTGGCGCCGCGGAGGGCGCGATCGACGCCGCCAGCATCCTCAAGCCGATGCTGGCCCGCGGTGAGCTGCAGACGATCGGTGCAACCACCCTCGACGAGTACCGCAAGCACCTCGAGAAGGACGCCGCCCTCGAGCGCCGGTTCCAGCCGATCCAGGTCAACGAGCCCTCGATCGCCCACACCATCGAGATGCTCAAGGGACTACGCGACCGCTACGAGGCGCACCACCGCGTCACGATCACCGACGAGGCGCTGGTCTCCGCGGCGACGCTCGCCGACCGCTACATCTCCGACCGGTTCCTGCCCGACAAGGCGATCGATTTGATCGACGAGGCGGGCTCGCGGCTGCGGATCCGCCGGATGACCGCGCCGCCGGACCTGCGCGAGTTCGACGAGAAGATCGCCGACGTACGCCGCCGCAAGGAGGGCGCCATCGACGGCCAGGACTTCGAGGCGGCCGCCCGTCTGCGTGACGAGGAGAAGCAGCTGATCCTGGCCAAGGGTGAGCGCGAGAAGCAGTGGCGTGCCGGTGACATGGACGTCGTGGCCGAGGTCGACGAGGAGCTCATCGCCGAGGTGCTCGCCGTGGCGACCGGCATCCCGATCGTGAAGCTGTCGGAGGAGGAGTCGACCCGGCTGCTCAAGATGGAGGACGAGCTGCACAAGCGCGTCATCGGCCAGGAAGAGGCCGTCAAGGCGCTCAGCCGGGCGATCCGTCGTACCCGCGCAGGCCTGAAGGACCCGAAGCGTCCCGGCGGCTCGTTCATCTTCGCCGGCCCCTCGGGCGTCGGTAAGACGTGGCTGTCCAAGACCTTGGCCGAGTTCCTGTTCGGGGACGAGGACGCCCTGATCCAGCTCGACATGTCGGAGTTCTCCGAGAAGCACACCGTCTCGCGGCTCTTCGGTTCGCCTCCCGGGTACGTCGGCTACGAGGAGGGTGGCCAGCTCACCGAGAAGGTACGCCGCAAGCCGTTCTCCGTAGTGCTCTTCGACGAGGTCGAGAAGGCCCACCCCGACATCTTCAACAGCCTGTTGCAGATCCTGGAGGAAGGCCGCCTGACCGACTCCCAGGGCCGGGTCGTGGACTTCAAGAACACGGTCATCATCATGACCACCAACCTCGGCACCCGCGACATCTCCAAGGGCGTCAGCCTGGGCTTCAACCAGCAGGGCGACGCGGGGACCTATGACCGGATGAAGAACAAGGTCACGGAAGAGCTCAAGCAGCACTTCCGCCCGGAGTTCCTCAACCGCGTCGACGAGATCATCGTGTTCCCGCCGCTGACCAAGGAGCAGATCATCTCCATGGTGGACAACATGATCGCCTCGGTGGAGCTGCGCATGAAGGACCGCGACATGTCCCTCGAGCTGACCCAGGACGCCAAGGACCTGCTCGCCACTCGCGGGTTCGACCCCGTGCTCGGAGCCCGTCCGCTGCGCCGCACGATCCAGCGTGAGATCGAGGACGTGCTCGCGGAGAAGATGCTCTTCGGCGAGGTCGGCCCGGGCCAGATCGTGCTGGTCGGTGTCGAGGGTGAGGGCGCAGAGGCGGGATTCTCCTTCAAGGGCAGCGTCAAGGGTGAGCTTCCGGACTCCCCGCCCCTGGAGCCGGTCGGGGGGCCCGACGACAGCGACGGCCCCGTCGACATCCCCAAGGGCGACCCGGCCTGACCTGACCTGACCCGAGCTGAAACCTGAAACTCGCCGAGACGGCGCTAATGTCCCGCAACTGATCGCCCAGACGGCTCGCATGTCCGCCCGGTTGGGACACACGAGCCGTCTCGGCGCGTTTTTCCGGGACACGAGCGCCGTCTCGGCGAATTGGGGTTCAGTCGGGGAGGGCGTACCGACCCTCGATCTCGACGACGAGTCCGTCGACGAGCAGGCTCTGCAGGGCGCGTTCGCGCTGCACCGAGTCCGACCAGGCGGCGTCCAGGCGGGGGCGGGCCACTGTGCCCGCTGAGTCCCGGAGCACGGCCATCAGTCGGCCCCGGGCCTGGCGGTCGGTTCCGGCCCAGGCCTGGCCGCGGCGCGGTGGTCCGTCGTACGCCGGACGGCCGGTGGTGTTCCAGGCACACCGGTCGCTGATCGGGCACGACCCGCAGCGAGGGTTTGCCGCCGTACAGACCAGGGCGCCGAGCTCCATCACCGCGACCGCCCAGGTGGCCGGCTGCTCGTCCGGCACCAGCGAGTCGGCAAGGGCACGTTCTGCCTTGGACACCGAGGCGGCCGGGAACTCCGAACCGCTCACCGCTCGCGCCAGGACCCGGCGAACGTTGGTGTCCAGAACGGGATGTCTCGCGCCGTACGCGAACGAAGCGATCGCGCTCGCCGTGTAGTCACCGACGCCCGGTAGCGCGATCAGCTCGTCGTACCCGGGTGGCACCTCGCCATCGTGCTTGTCCACGATCGCCGTTGCGGCCGCGTGCAACCGCAGCGCCCTGCGCGGGTAGCCGAGCCTGCCCCAGGCCCGGACGGCCTCACCGCTCGGCGCCTCTGCAAGAGCCGACGGTGTGGGCCACTTCCTCATCCAGCTCCCGAAGGTCGGGAGCACCCTGGCGACCGGAGTCTGCTGGAGCATGAACTCCGAGACCATCACCGCCCACGGGGTGGTGCCCGGGCCGCGCCAGGGAAGGTCGCGAGCGTTCTCGGCGTACCAGTCGAGTACGGGCGTTTGCAGGTGGCTCATCGGCACCCATTAAAGATGACCCCCAAGGATGATGGGGGCGGGTCATCGCGCCCGCTCGGCGTTGCAACCGGGATCGACGAGCTGGGCTGACTACGGTGGCGCGCATGGGCTCGGTTAAGCATCCGCGTGGACGGCTGCCCCGGCGCGTCTACTGGGTACGCCGCAGCATCGTGCTCGTGGTCGCCCTCCTCCTCGTCTTCGGCGTCGGCAAGTTCCTCGGTGGCACCGGGGAGGACGACCCAGGCTCGGCGATCAAGGCCAACACCAGCTCGGCCAAGCAGGACTCCGATTCCTCGGCAACCATCGGACCCGTAGCGCCGTCACGCAAGATCCGTACCAAGGCCTCGGTGCCGCTGCTCCCACCCAATGGCGAGTGCCGCGACGACGAGGTGAGCGTCCTGCCCTCGGTCCCCCGTGCCTGGGCAGGCGCTCCCATCGTCATCCGGCTGCAGCTCCGGGGCACCCAGCCCGCGTGCACGTTCGAGGTCTCGCCCGAGAGCATGGTGGTGAAGATCGTCTCCGGCCGGGACCGGATCTGGTCGAGCCAGGAGTGCCCGACATCGATCCCGACGAAACCGGTCGTCGTACGCAGTGGGCAGCCGGTCGACGTCCCTGTCATCTGGAGCGGCCGTCGCTCCGACGAAGAGTGCACCGACCTGCTCGACTGGGCGCTGCCGGGCTTTTACCACGTCTACGCGGCAGCCCTGGGCTCGACGCCGACCGACGTGCAGTTCGAGGTGACCAAGGCGGCCCCTCGGATCGTCACCCAGACACCGTCTCCGCGGGCGAGTGCGTCGGCGAGCGCGGGCACCCGTCGGCCCTCGTCGACGACGACTCCGCCGAGCACAACTGTCTCGGGCAAGCAGTCGAAGTGCGGCGGGGACAACTCCGCGAGCAGCTGCTGAGGCCGGTTTCGGCTCACCGGGTTTCGAGACGCGTCGGCCCTCAACTTCCCGCCCTCTTCGTGCCCTCGCAAGCTCGGGCGTCGGCAGCGGTCAGACGTAGCGCTCGAGGATGCTCGACTCGGCCAGTCGCGAGAGACCCTCGCGCACACTGCGCGCCCGCAGCTCGCCGACACCCTCGACCATCTGCAGGTCCTCGACGCTGGCCGAGAGCAGCTTCTGCAACGTCTCGAAGTGCTCCACCACCCGGTCGATCACCGCAGTGGGGAGCCGGGGGACCTTCGCGAGCAGGCGGTGGCCGCGGGGTGTGACCGCGCCGTCGAGCTGCTCGCCCTGACCGAGACCGAGTGCCCTGGCGACGGCGGCGATGTCCACGAGCTCGTTCGGCGAGAGGGCCTCGAGCTCACCGAGCACGTCTTCGGGCGGCTGGGTACGACGTGCGCCGGCCTGGTAGTCACGCACCACGAGTCCGCGCTCGGCCTCGACTCCCGTGACGAGCTCCTCCAGCTGCAACGAGAGCAGGCGGCCGTCGGTGCCGAGCTCGTTGACGTAGTCGTCGATCTCGCGAGCGATCCTGCTGACCATCTCCAGGCGCTGGGCGACCACGGCGACGTCTCGGACGGTGACCAGATCCTCGATCTCGAGTGCCGAGAGCGTGCTGGACACCTCGTCGAGGCGCACCTTGTAGCGCTCGAGGGTCGCCAGTGCCTGGTTCGCCCGGGCGAGGATCCCGCCCGAGTCCTCGAGGACGTAGCGGATGGCGCCGACGTACACCGCGATGATCTGCATCGACTGTGACACCGAGATGACCGGGGCGCCGGTCTGCTTGGCCACCCGGTCGGCGGTGCGGTGCCTGGTGCCGGTCTCCTCGGAGGGGATGGTGTGGTCGGGCATCAGGTGCACGTTGGCCCGGTAGATGCGCGAGATGTCGCGGTCCAGCACGATCGCGCCGTCCATCTTGGCCAGCTCCCGCAGAGCCGTCGGCGCAAACGGGACGTCGAGGTTGAAGCCGCCCGTCAGGATCCCCTCGACCTCCTTGTCGTGCCCGACCACGATCAGGGCGCCGGTGCGACCACGAAGGATGCGCTCGAGACCGTCGCGGAACGAGGTGCCGGGCGCGATCCGCGCCAGCGTCTCGCGCAGGCGAGCCTCGTCGTCGAGGCGTTCGGGGGAAGCCACGCAGGAAGCCTAGTGGCTCGCGCCCGAAGTTGTTGCTTGTGGTCGTGGTCCAGGTGCGTGCAGCGCAAGGCCGAAGAGCGAAGGTGTGGCAGCGCCCCTCCGAGCGACGAGAACGCAGCGATGTGCGTGCCTGGGCTGCGACCACTGCAACTTATTTCGGGCGCGAGACACTGATACGCCGTCCGGGCTGACTTGCCTGCCCCTCGCGGCCCCACGCACGCTTCGCCCACCGCAATCTGCGACGCCTCAGCGAGTGTGCGGCCACAATCTGCGACGCCTCGGCGACTCCTCGACGACGCCTCACCGACCCTCTGGATGCAGTCAGGCGGTGTCTCCCCGAGCGTCGTCCTGGCCGATGCCCAGCAATGTCAGCCCACGGGCGATGTTGTCGACATCGACGACTCGCATGCCGTCAAGGATTCGGCTGCTGCCGGCGGTCTCCGAGGTATGCGCCGGGATCACGGCCGACCGGAATCCCATCCGGCCCGCCTCGGCGAGGCGCACTCCGACGTCGCGCACGCGACGCAGCTCGCCGGAGAGACCGAGCTCGCCGATGGCCGCGACGTTGCGGCCCAGGGCCTTTCGTCGCCAGGCCGAGGTGATGGCCAGGGCGATCGCGAGGTCGTTGCTCGGCTCGGTCAGTCGAGCGCCACCTACGCTCGAGACGAACACGTCGTGGTTGTGCAGGCGGACACCTGCATGCTGCTGCAGGACCGCGAGGATCATCGCCACCCGCGACGAGTCGACGCCGGAGGTGGTGCGGCGCGGACGCTCGGAGCTGGTGTGGGTGACCAACGCTTGAACCTCGCTGAGCAGGGGCCGGCGACCCTCCATCGCCACGGCCACGCAGGTGCCGGGCACCGGTCCGCGCAGCGAGTCGAGGAACAGTCCGGTGGGATCTGTGATCGCCACGATGCCCTCGGCGGAGAGGTCGAAGCAGCCGACCTCGTCGACCGGGCCGAACCGGTTCTTGACCGCGCGCAGCATGCGCAGCCGCGAGGCGCGCTCGCCCTCGAAGTGCAGCACCACGTCGACCAAGTGCTCGAGCACCCGGGGGCCGGCGATGGTGCCGTCCTTCGTGACATGGCCGATGATCACCAGCGTGATGTTGCGCAGCTTGGCCATCCGGATCAGCGCCGCCGAGACTTCCTTGACCTGGGTGACCCCGCCGGGGACACCGTCGACGTCGCTGGCGCTGATCGTCTGCACCGAGTCGACGACGAGGAGCGTTGGCTTGACCGCCTCAACGTGTCCGAGGACCGCACCGAGGTCGGTCTCGGCAGCAAGGTAGAGCTCGTCCTGGATGGCGCCCGTGCGGTCGCCCCGCATCCGAACCTGGGCGGCCGACTCCTCGCCGGTGACGTAGAGGACCCGCTGCCGCTGGCGCGCCATCTGGGCGGCCACCTCGAGCAGCAGGGTGGACTTGCCGACACCGGGTTCGCCGGCGATCAGGATCCCCGCTCCCGGGACGAGCCCGCCGCCGAGCACCCGGTCGAGTTCCGGGACACCGCTGGTGCGGGCCATCGAGTCCTCGATCGGCACCTCACCGATCGGTCGGGCCGGCGCAGTGACAGGACCGGCCTGCACCCTGCTCTTCGGCGCCGACTTCTCCACGACCGTGCCCCATGCCTGGCACTCGGTGCAGCGGCCGACCCATTTCATCGCCTCCCAGCCGCATTCGTTGCAGTGGTACGTCGCCCGGGGGGCCTTCGATGCGGTCCGCCCGCTGTTCTGCGCCATGACCGGAACGCTAGGTGAGCCCGCCGACACATCGGGGGTACGACGTGCTCGAACCGGCGGCCAGGTCTAGGATTGGAACGATCCAGAGTTCGGGAGAGTGATGAGCCAGCCGAGAAGCCGGCCCGACACACATCGACTTCGCCACCAGGTGCCACCGACCTTGGCGACGGTGGCCGACGAGGCGGGTGTCTCGCGGCAGACGGTGTCCAACGCGCTGAACAACCCCGACCTGCTCCGCCCGGAGACGCTCGAGCGGGTGACCTCGGTGATCGAGCGCCTCGGGTACTCGCCCAACCGGGCGGCCCGCCAGCTGCGCAGTGGCTCCTCACACCTGATCGGCCTGCGCTTCGAGCCCGCCCAGGAGGGCACGAGCAACGCGCTCATGGACCGGTTCCTGCACAGCCTGGTCGCTGCCGCGTCTCGTACCGGCCACCACCTGCTGCTGTTCTCCGGTGATCGCGAGGACCCGCTCGACGGGTACGACGACCTGCTCCGATCGACCGCGGTGGACGCCTTCGTGGTCACCGACACCTACGCCGGCACGCCCCAGTCAGGGTTCCTCCAGGAGCGCGGCGCACCCTTCGTCGCGTTCGGTCGACCATGGGACGAGCCCGACGCGGACCATGCGTGGACCGACGTCGACGGAGCCCATGGCGGCCGCATCGCGACCGAGCACCTGCTCGAGCAGGACCATCGACGGATCGCGTGGCTGGGTTGGGAGAAGACCTCCCGCATCGGCCAGGACCGGCGTCGCGGCTGGGAGACCGCCATGCGTGCGGCAGCTGTCGACGTGACCGGCCTCGCCGTACGCATCACCGACAACGTGGATGCTGCCCGGCTCGAAGCCCACCGACTGCTGGAGGACTCCTCGATCACCGCGTTCGTGTGCGCCAGCGACACCCTGGCGATCGGAGTGCTCCACGCGTGTGCCGAGCGCAGCGTGCGGCCTGGTGCCGACATCGGCGTCGTCGGGTTCGACGACTCGCTGGCTGCTCAGGTCATCTGGCCGGGACTGACCTCGGTGCGCCAGCCCCTGGAAGAGGTGGCCGTCGAGCTGGTCCGGATCCTGCACCTCGTCCTGGCACACAAGCCGTTCGGCGACCAGGGCCGGATGCTCGAGCCGACTCTCGTCGTACGCGGATCGAGCCTGCGCACCTGAGCGGTCGCTGGGCCGGGTGCGGCGCCCAAACTCCACAAATGTTGGGTGGGGACGTCGGAGTGGCGGTTCTGGCTGTCACAACCCAACAATTGTGGAGTCCGAGCGGCGCTGGAGTCCGAGCGGCGCCGGAGTCCGAGCGATCAGTAGCCCCGGCTCCACACGTTGACGGCATAGTCCACGTCCGTGCCGTCGTGGCCGGCCAGGATCTCACCCGCGAGGTCCGCCGCGAACTCGATGCGTACGACGGACTCGAGGTCCTCTCGCGAGTCGAAGGTCCACGTCGTCTCGACCGGGTGTCGCTCCCAACCCTGGTCCGACCAGAACGTGGCTACCGCAAGGTGGTCGACGTCTGGGTAGCCGCGCCGGAACCACTCGCCGAAGGTGGAACGGGTCGGGTCGTTGTCGATCACGAACGCGCGGCCGCCGGGGCGGACCACACGCTCGAGCTCGGTCAGGCCCGGTTCACACCCGGGCCCGAAGAAGTAGGCCCAACGGGCATGCACCACGTCCACCGAGGAGTCGCCCAGAGGAAGGTCCGCGGCCGACGCGTGCATCACCGTCACGTGGTCGAGCCGGCGGACGCGCCGTCGGGCGATCGCGGCCAGGTCCCGGTGCGGCTCGATGCCGATGACCGAATCTGCCGTCGCGGCGAAGAGGGGTAGGTGGAAGCCGGTGCCGCATCCGATGTCCAGGACGTCACGCCCGGCCCAGGGTCCGAGCTGCTTCATCTGCGCGGTGATCGCTCCGGCGCGGTCGACCGCGCGGTTCTCGATCTCGTAGACGTCAGGGTGCTGCCAGATGTTGGGGCTCGGGATGACGCCCAGGAGTTGGTCGGGTTCGACCACCGTCAGATGCGGACGAGTCCGTTGGGGGTCTGGAACTTCGCGGCCACGATGCCCGGGGTGCCGTTCGGGGCGACCCAGTCGACCTTCACGTCCTCGAGCGGCTGCTCGACGGAATGCCCGAGCCACTCCGAGACCCGAGCCGGGTCACCAGCGATCTCCAGGCACTCCAGCGAGACCTGCCCGGTCGCGCCGGCACTCGGGTGGTTCTCGGGCTCGACGTGCCACTCGATGAAGAACGGCAGCTGTGCGTCGGCCTGCAGGCCCTTGACGCCCAGCTGCTTCCACAGCAGCTCGATGCCGTCAGGGCGGTGACGGTTGCCGTTGACCGCCTCACGACCGAGGCGAGCTTCGAAAGGACTGATGTCGTCCACAGCGACAGCCCAGCCGAGCCAGCCACCACCGAGCGCCGAGCGGGCTCGCACGGCCTGACCGAAGGGAGCCTTGTCCGAGGCGGGATGGTCGAGAACCTCGACTACCTCGAAGTAGGTGTCGTCCGTCAGGGGCAGGATCGAGTTACGGGTGCCGAAGCGGGGATGGATGCCACCGCCGGCGAACTTCTCGCCGAGCAGTGCCGAGAGGCGCTCCGTCGTTCCCGCAAGTCCTCCAGGACCGGCCGCGAAGACGATGTGGTCGAGACGCATAGTTGATTCTCACCCGAGCTGGATCGGCGCCTGACACCGGGGGTCCGCCCGTCACCGACGGGCAGTCATGTTGTCAGTGGTGCGGGGGAGGCGAGGCCGGATGCAGTGCCAACGCCGAACGCGAGCGCAGGTGGGCATCGCACTTCGCCGCGAGCACGTCGTACGCCGCCTGTCCCATCATCGTGATCAGCTCGGTGGCACTGGAGAGGTAGACGGGTTCGAGACCCACATGGGCCTCGGTGTTGCCGGAGCAGTACCAGTCGAGGTCGTGGCCTCCCGGACCCCAGCCGCGACGGTCGTACTCCCCGATGCTCACCTCGAGATAGGTGGTGTCATCGTGCCGCTCGACGTTTCGGAACGTACGCCGCAACGGCAGCTGCCAACACACGTCGGGCTTGGTCTCGACGAAGTGCACGTCCTCCTTCAGCGCCAGCGCGTGCAGGGCACAGCCGTAGCCGCCCTCGAAGTCGCGGGAGTTGTGGAAGATGCACGCGCCGCCGGAGACACGAGTCTTGCGCTCGCCCTCGTCATCGGTCTCGACCCAGCCCGAGCGCTTGACCTGATCGCGCTTTCCCACGGCCTCGTGTCGGCGCTGCCATGTGGCGTCGTCGAGCCGATCGACCCAGGCAGCGACGCGCTTCTCGTCGGCCTTGTCGGAGAAGTGCGCGCCGAGCGTGCAGCAGCCGGCGTCGGGCGCCTCGGCGTAGATGCCGGGACAGCCGTTGCCGAAGATGCACGTCCAGCTCGAGGTCAGCCAGGTCAGGTCGCAGCGGAAGATCTGTCCATCGTCTGCCGGGTCCTGGAACTCGATCCAGGCTCGGGGAAAAACGAGATCGACCTCGGGCACGGGACCAGCCTATGCGCGCGTAGGTCGGGAGCTGCGGGTGACCAGCGCGGGAAACCGGCCGGTCGTCCCCGGTAGCCTCCTGTCATGCGCCTCGGTGTGCTCGACATCGGCTCCAACACGGGTCATCTGCTTGTCGTCGACGCCTATCGCGGCGCGGCGCCGATGCCCGCCTCCTCCTACAAGGAGCCACTGCGCCTGGCCGAGCACCTGGAGAGGGACGGCACCGTCAGCGACAAGGGTGTCGATGCGCTCACCGATTTCGTCGGGCACGCCCTCAAGCTGGCGGAGGACAAGGGGTGTGAGGAGATCTACTCCTTCGCGACCTCAGCGGTCCGCGAGGCCGACAACGGCGATGAGGTGCTGGCCCACGTCCAGAAACGTACGGGCGTGGAGATCAAGGTGCTCACGGGTGAAGCCGAGGCCCGGCTGACGTTCCTCGCCGTACGTCGCTGGTTCGGCTGGTCCTCGGGCCGGCTGGCCGTCTTCGACATCGGTGGCGGCTCGCTCGAGGTGGCGGCTGGCGACGATGAGTCCCCCGAAGTGGCATGGTCGCTGCCACTCGGCGCAGGTCGGCTCTCCCGCGAGCACTTCGCGGACAGACCTCCCAGCGACAAGGCGCTCCGCAAGCTGCGCGCGCAGATCCGGACCTCCATCGCTCACGACGCAGGCACGGTGCTCCGCCGAGGCGCTCCCAACCATGCCGTGGCGACCTCGAAGACGTTCCGTTCGCTGGCGCGGATCTGCGGCGCCGCGGCGTCGAGCGAGGGCCCGCTCGTACGCCGCCTCCTCCGGGCCACGGCCCTCGACGAGTGGATCCCCAAGCTGCTGGACATGAGCCAGGACGAGATCGCCGAGCTCCCCGGTGTCTCCATGAACCGGGCCCACCAGGTCGTCGCCGGGGCACTGGTGGCATCGGCCGTGATGGACATCTTCGATCTCGAAGAGCTCGAGATCTGCCCGTGGGCGCTGCGCGAGGGCGTGATCCTGGACCGTCTCGACCAGCTCAGTGCGATCGGCTGAGACATGGCACCGCTGTTCGCCCTCTCGAGCGCGTCGGTCTACCCCGAGACGACAACGCACGCCTTCGCGTACGCCGAGAAGCTCGGCTACGACGCGGTCGAGGTGATGGTCGGCATCGACGTGGTCAGCCAGAGCATCGACAAGGTCCGCTCGCTGCGCGAGTACCACCAGATTCCAGTGTGTGCCGTGCACGCTCCGTGCCTGCTGATCACCCAGCGGGTCTGGGGTACCGATGCGTGGGGCAAGCTCGAGAAGAGCGCCGAGATGGCGGCCGCCCTCGACGCCGACGTGGTCGTCGTACACCCCCCGTTCCGCTGGCAGCGCGACTACGCCATCGGGTTCGTGGAGGGCATCGCCGATCTCGAACGGCGCACCGGCATCGCGTTCGCGGTTGAGAACATGTATCCGTGGCGGGCCACCTCCCGTCGCGAGATGAACGTCTACCAACCGGGGTGGGACCCCTCGGAGGAGTCCTATGCAAACAACACCCTCGATCTCTCGCACGCGGCGACGGCCCGCTCCGACCCGCTCGCGATGGCCGAGCGGATGGGGAGTCGGCTCCGGCACGTCCACATGACCGACGGCAGCGGGTCGGCCAAGGACGAGCACCTGGTGCCGGGGCAAGGGAACCAGCCTTGCGGCCCGTTCCTGGAGCTGCTCGCGACCCGCGGGTTCCAGGGCCACATCGTCGCGGAGATCAACACCCGTAAGGCCGGAACCCGTGAGGTGCGTGAGGCCGAGCTCCTCGAGGCGCTGGCGTTCACCAGGCTGCACTTCGTCCCTGCCGGGGCCTCGTGAGTACGCCGCAACGCTGCCTCTGCCTCATCCTCGCGGCGATCCTTGCGCTGACCGGCCTCGCCGGCTGCGGGTCGGATGACAAACCGAAGGCCGCGCCGCCCGCCTCGCCGTCGCCATCGCAGCCGCCAGGCCTGGACACGACCGAGCCCGAGCGGCCGCCCGAGGCAAACACGAAGCAGAGCGCCGTCGAATACGGCCAGTACTTCGCCCAGCTCGTCCAGTACTCCGTGCGGATCCGGAGCGCACGTCCCGTCCAGGCCGAGGCCTTCGACCAGGCGAAGTGCACGGTGTGCCGCAAGCTCGACGAGTTCATCCAGCAGCTCAAGAAGGACGAAGTTTGGGTGCTCGGCCCCGACCTCGAGCTGGGCCCGTTCAGGACTGTCTCCCGCCCCGACGGGTTCACTGTCTCCGGGCCCTTCGCCTATCCCGACGGGGAGTTCGTCACGATCGAGGGGAAGAAGGACGGCGACGCGATCGGCGGGCCCTATCGGTTCTCGGCCGACCTGCTCTGGGACGAGGACGGGTCCAGGTGGCGGGTGATCGACTACACCTTCGCGCCGAAGAAGGATCGATGAGAAGTTTCGCGTTCCCTGAGACGGGCATGTACGGTGCGTTGGGCTTTCGCCCTGTCTGTCCAGCCTCGGAGGATTTCGTCACATGTCGCGCGTCAGGAACCGTCTCGGCCACTCCCTCGGCGCAATAGCGTTGGCGGCGATGGTCGTATGTTTCGCCGGCGGGCCGGCGTACGCCGACCGTGGGCACCACTTCGGCGGCACTCCAGACGGGCCCAGCTCGGCCACGATCACAGGCAGCGAGACGACGACCCACGTCGTCCCGGGCACCCCCGGGAGCACGGGTACGTCGAACTCGTCCGGCACCAGCAGCAGCGGGGGTCCGGTTGTCGCGACCGGCCCCGGCACCGGCAGCTGCAACCCCGCGCTCTATCCCGGCGGCTACAGCGAGAACTTCGCTGTCCCGGCGCCGTGCATCCAGCCTCCCTGCACCGCAATCCACCCCGTCACGAAGAGCCCGGTGGCGGTCGCCTGCGACGAACCGAACGCGACGCCGGCCCCGCCTGTGATCACGACCGAGATGGTGGTGGACGCCGCCAAGGTGACCGCGCCCACGAATCCCCCGCACGTCGAGCCGGGCACCGTTTCCTACGTCAACATCCCGAACAACTACTGGACCGACACCAACACGGTGACCGACGCGGTGAACATCCTGGGCCAGACGATCCCCTTGACGTGGACGCCTACTGGCACCACGTGGAACTTCGGTGACGGCGGAACGGCCTCCGGTGACGGCGTCGAGGGCGCCCCCATGGGCGCTCCGGAAGCGATCGAGCACGCGTACGCCCGTCAGGGCAGCTACGACATCACGACCACGACGACCTACAACCTCTCCTTCGTGCTGCCCGGACAGGGAGCGCAGACGATCCCCCTGACGTCGCCGCCCAGCCCTGCGGTGACGCTGCCGATCCGCGAGATCCAGACGTTGGTCAGCTTCATCCGGTAGAGCGGTCGGCTCCTCGGTGACCGACCGGGTGGGAGACTGCCCGCGTGACCACCCGCGACACCGGCCGCGACACCGGCCGCGACACCGGCCGCGACACCGGCCGCGACACGGGCCGCGAAACGGGCAGAGACACGGGCCGCGCCACTGCCCGTGGACGTCGGCCCGGCACGCCTGACACGCGAGCCGAGATCCTGGCCGCCGCCAGGAGCCTGTTCGCCGCACGCGGCTTCGGGAGTACGTCGGTCCGGGCGATCGCCGCCGAGGCCGGGGTGGACCCTTCGCTGGTGCACCACTACTTCGGCACCAAGGACGACCTGTTCGTGGCCGCCCTCGAGATCCCGGTCGACCCGCGGGAGCTGCTGGCGCACGTCACGGACGAGGGCCAGGACGGTGCCGCGGAACGGATGCTCAGGATCTTCCTCGGAGTCTGGGACGATCCCGCGAACCGGCTCCCCCTCATCGGGCTGTTCCGCAGCCTGCTCGAACCGACCGGCGAGCGACTGCTGCGCGAGGGCTTCCTCCCGGTCGTGCTCATCCCGGTCGGTGAGCGACTCGGCGTCGACCACCCAGACCGACGGATGCCCGTCGTGGCCAGCCAGGTCCTCGGACTGATCCTGGTGCGCTACGTGGTGGCACTCGAGCCGGTCGCGTCCATGAGCACGGACCAGGTCGTGGCGACGTACGCGCCGGTCCTGCAGCGCTACCTGTTCGGGCCACTCCCGGAGCAAGCACCGGGTTGACTCGAAGCCCGTAGCGTGGATAATTCAACACATGATGAAAAACGTGGTGACGGTACGAGGCCTCGATGTCACCCGAGGCGGCAACGAGGTCCTGCGCGGCCTCGACTTCGAGGTGTCGTCCGGACAGGTGACCGGGCTGCTCGGCCCATCGGGATGCGGCAAGACCACGCTGATGCGCGCCCTGGTCGGCGTCCAGCGCCTCACGGCCGGCTCCGTGGAAGTGCTCGGTTCACCGGCCGGGTCCGCCGTACTTCGTGACCAGGTCGGCTACGTCACCCAGCAGCCCAGCGTGTACGACGACCTCACCGTGACCGAGAACCTGCGCTTCTTCGCGCGGATCCTCGGGCTTCCGGACGAGCGGGTCGCCGAGTGCGTCACGCTCGTGGCCCTCGACGACCACCGGGACAGCCTGGTCAGCCAGCTCTCCGGCGGCCAGCGCTCGCGGGTGTCTCTCGCGGTCGCGCTGCTCGGCGAACCGCCGCTGCTGGTGCTCGACGAGCCGACGGTCGGCCTGGACCCCGTACTGCGGGTGGAGCTGTGGCAGACCTTCCATCGACTCGCCGACGAAGGAGCAGCGGTGCTGGTCTCCAGCCACGTGATGGACGAGGCCTCGCGCTGCGACCGGCTGCTGCTCATGCGCGAGGGCCGGCTGATCGCCGACGACAGCCCGCCTGGTCTGCTCGAGCGCACCGCCACCGAGGACATCGAGCACGCGTTCCTGTCCCTCGTCCACGATGCGGAGGCGGCGGCATGACCGCCGTGACGACGCGGGCGACGGGAGCGGTCACGGCACGCGTACTGACACAGCTGCGCCGCGATCACCGGACCATGGCCATGCTGCTGGTGCTGCCGTGCGCAGTGATGTCCCTGCTGTGGTGGATGTTCGACGGACTGCCCGGGAACGGCTTCTCACGACTCGGCCCCGCGCTGCTCGCGCTGATCCCGTTCATCATCATGTTCCTGGTCACCTCGGTGACCACCTTGCGCGAACGAACCTCGGGCACCCTCGAGCGCCTTCTTGCCATGCCCATGGGCAAGCTCGACTTCCTGCTCGGCTATGCGCTCGCCTTCGGCCTGCTCGCGGCTGTCCAGTCCGCCCTCGCGGTCGGCGTGTGCGTGTGGCTGCTCGACCTGACGATCGTCGGTTCGGTGTGGATGCTGACGGTGGTCGCCGTCGCCGACGCGGTCCTCGGAACTGCCCTTGGGTTGTTCGTCTCGGCCTTTGCGCGCACAGAGTTCCAGGCCGTGCAGTTCATGCCACTGCTGGTGATCCCGCAGATCCTCCTGTGCGGTCTGTTCGTGCCGCGTGACGCACTCCCGCGGGTGCTCGAGGTCATCTCCGACGTACTGCCGCTCTCCTACGCGGTCGACGCGATGCAGACCGTGGCGGCATCGACCCAGACCGGGGACGTCTGGCAGGACATCAGCGTGGTCGTGGCGTACGTCGTGGCGGGCCTCGCCCTCGGTGCCCTGACCCTGCGCCGTCAGTCAGCTTGACCCTGACAACCCCTGACAACCCCGCCGAGGCGTCGCGTTTTGCGGCCTGAGAACCGCCGAGGCGTCGCGTATTGCGGAGTCCCTTCAACCAGGTCACCGCAATCTGCGACGCCTCGACGGGCCTGGGACCGCAATCTGCGACGCCTCGACGATTTCTTGGGAGGATCGGGGCGGCGGTACCGTGACCCGGAATCACACTTCCGGAGGAACTCTTGCTGCGACACATCCTGCTGCTGCTGGCCCGGAGCCAGCAGATCAAGGAGATCGTCACCCGTCTGCCCGTGAGCAGCGGCATCGTCAACCGTTACGTGCCCGGCGAGGAGACTGCGCGAGCCGTCGACGCCAGCCACGTGCTCATCGACGACGGTCTGCACGTCACACTCGACTTCCTCGGTGAGGACACCCTGGACGAGGCGCATGCGGAGGCAACCGTGGTTGCCTACCTCGACCTGCTGGAGGGCCTCAGCCAGGCTGGTCTCGCGCGCAACGCCGAGGTGAGCGTGAAGCTCTCCGCCATCGGACAGGCGCTGCCCGAGATCGGTCCCAAGATGGCCGAGGAGAACGCCCGGCGGATCTGTCGTGCTGCCCGCAACGCGGGTACGACGGTCACCCTCGACATGGAGGACCACACCACCACCGACAGCACGCTGTCGACGCTGCACGAGCTGCGCAAGGACTTCCCCGAGACCGGAGCCGTGGTGCAGGCCTACCTCTACCGCACCGAGCAGGACTGTCGCGCGCTGGCGCACGAGGGCAGCCGCGTCCGGCTCTGCAAGGGCGCCTACAAGGAACCCGAGGACGTCGCCTACCAGGACCGTCACGACGTGGACAAGTCCTATGTGCGCTGCCTGAAGATCCTGATGGCGGGCGAGGGCTACCCGATGGTGGCCACCCACGACCCGCGTCTGGTGAAGATCGCCTCCGCGCTGGCCACCCGCAACGGCCGCATGCCGGGCACCTACGAGTTCCAGATGCTCTACGGCATCCGGGGCGAGGAGCAGAAGCGGCTCGCGGCGGCCGGCGAGAAGGTCCGGGTTTACGTGCCCTACGGGCAGGAGTGGTACGGCTACTTGATGAGAAGGCTCGCGGAGCGTCCGCAGAACCTGACATTCTTCCTGCGTTCGCTCGTCTCCCAGAAGTAGACCGCCAGAAGTACCCCGCCAGAAGTACCCCGCCAGAAGTACCGGGACTCCCCCCAGAAGGGACAGCCATGACTGTCGCGATCATCGGTGCCGGAGTGATGGGCGAGGCGCTGCTCTCGGGCCTCATCCGGGGCGGACACCAGCTCGACGACCTGATGGTGGGGGAGAAGCGGCCCGAGCGGGCAATCCAGCTCCGGGAGAAGTACGCCGTCCAGGTGGTCGCCAACACGGAGGCCGCTTCGCGAGCCGACACGGTCGCGCTCGTGGTCAAGCCGCAGGACATGGCGGAGGTGCTCACCGAGATCGCCCCCCACCTGCGGGCGGGCCAGGTGCTGATCAGCCTCGCCGCTGGCATCACCACGGACTACATCGAGAGACACATCCCCGACGGGATTGCCGTCATCCGCGTCATGCCCAACACCCCGGCGCTCGTGGACGAGGGAATGGCCGCGATCTCGGCCGGCACTCACTGCGACGAGGAGCACCTCGCGCTGGCTGAGCAGATGCTCTCGGTCACTGGTCGCGTGGTCCGCGTCCCCGAGAAGCAGCAGGACGCGGTCACGGCGATCTCCGGGTCGGGCCCGGCGTACCTCTTCTTCGTCGTCGAGGCGATGATCGAGGCCGGCGTACACCTCGGGCTGCCACGCAGCACCTCCACCGAGCTCGTCGTCCAGACGGTGGTCGGGTCCGCCAAGCTCCTGCGCGAGACCGGGGAGCACCCCACGGTGCTCCGGGAGCGGGTGACCTCCCCGGGTGGTACGACGGCCGCCGCGATCCGCCAGCTCGAGAACCACAAGGTCCGGGCGGCGTTCATCACGGCCATGGAGGCCGCGCGCGACCGCTCGATCGCCCTCGCCGCCAGCGATGACTGAGCCTGAATCCACCGATCTCCGCCCGCTGCACGCCACGATCGTGCGCCCTGTCCCGGCCTGGCAGGCCGGCCTCGCCTTCGTCCTGCTCACAACCCTGTACACGGCAGTGTCGATCCAGCAGTACAACCGGATGGACTCGTTCATCTTCGACCTCGGGTTCTTCGAGTCCGTGGTCCGCGACTTCGCGCAGGGGAACCTGCCCGAGCTGCCGCTGACCGACACGACCACCGCGGCGCTGCACTTCAGCCCCGCCCTGGCACTGCTGGCGCCGCTGGTGCAGCTCGTGTCGTCACCGCTGACGATCCTGTTTGCGCAAGCGGTGGCCGTCGGTGCCGGGGTGGTGCCCCTGATGCGCGCCGCGGGCACCGGCTGGCTCGCCTGGGTGGTGGCCGTCAGCTACGGGCTGGCGCCCGGCTTCGGGGCGTTGATCGGCTTCGACTTCCACGAGGTCGCCCTCGCCGTACCCCTCCTGTCGCTGAGCATGGCGGCGATGCTGCGCGCCGACCACCGGGCCGCGGTGCTCTGGGCGCTGCCGCTGATCCTGGTCAAGGAGGACCTCGGCCTGACGATCGCGGCCCTGGGGGTGGTGGTCTTCCTGCGCGGCTCCCGGCGCTGGGGGGCCTTCGCCATGGTGTTCGGCGCGGTCTCGTTCCTGCTGATCGTCGCGTGGGTGCTGCCGGCCCTGAACGGAGACGCCGGAGGCTTCGGCGAGAAGTACGCTCCGTCCGGCCCGTCGGAGGCGCTGCGGATCCTCGCCGACGGCGCGAGCAACAAGGTGCGCACTGTGCTGTTCCTGCTCATCCCTACCGGTCTGCTGGCGCTGCGCTCGCCGATGCTGCTGCTGGTGGCCGTGCCCACGTTCGGCTGGCGCTTCCTCTCTGCACGGCCTACCTACTGGGACCCGTGGTATCAGTACGACGCCGTCCTCGTGCCGATCGCCGTCGCCGCCATGATCGAGGGCGCGCGCCTGCTGCAGGGACGGGTGCCCGACTTCGTGCGGGGCATCGCACTCGCCGCCGCCCTGCTGGGCACGCTCCTGCTGGTGCCGCGCCAGGCGCTGGCCCAGGCGTGGGACACCGACTTCTGGAAGAGGCCGCCCGAGGTGGCAGCGATCGACCGTGCGCTGGACAAGATCCCGACAGGCAGCCGGGTGGCGGCGTCGGACAACCTGGGTGGACGGATCGCACTGCGTACCGAGCTCTACATCATCGGCGACACCATCGCCCCCGACGGTCCGCCGCTGCCCGCCTCGGAGTTCGACGAGGTCGAGTGGGTGGCCTTCAACCGCCTGAGCTACCTGCCGCAGACCCCGGCCTGGAAGGGGTTCGCTCAGCTGCTGGACACCGGTGCGTTCGAGGTGGTGGCCGAAGTGGGCGGAGTGATCGTGGCCCAACGCATCGGCGACACGAACGAGTAGCGTCACCCGCATGGACGACCCGACCTGCCGTGGCTGCGTGGTGTACGACGAGTCGCTCACCTCCTACGACTTCGGGCCAACCCATCCGATGAACCCCATCCGGGTCGACCTCACGATCTCGCTCGCCGAGCAGATCGGCGTACTCAAGGGGCTGCCGCGCGTACCCGCCCCCGATGCCACCGAGGACGACCTCGCCACCGTGCACAGCCCCGCGATGATCGAGGCGGTGATGCGCGCCAGCACCAACCCGTCCCGGGCGGAGCCCGACTTCGGCCTCGGCAGCGAGGACAACCCCACCTTCCGCAACATGCACGAGGCCGCCCGCCACGTCGTGGGCGCGAGCATCGAGGCCGCCCGCCAGGTGTGGACCGGTCAGGTGAACCACGCCGCGAACATCACCGGTGGCCTGCACCACGCGATGCCCGACCGGGTGAGCGGGTTCTGCGTCTACAACGACGTCGCGGCGGCGATCCGGTGGTTGCTGGCCAACGGTGCCGAGAAGGTCGCCTACGTCGACGTCGATGTGCACCACGGCGACGGCGTCGAGCACATCTTCTACGACGACCCGCGTGTGCTCACGATCTCGTTGCACGAGACCGGGCAGATGCTCTTCCCGGGCACCGGGTTCCCAGCCGACGCCGGCGGTCCGGATGCCCTCGGGTCGGCAGTCAACGTCGCCCTCCCTCCAGGGACCGGCGATGCGGGGTGGCTGCGCGCCTTCCACGCGGTGGTGCCGCCGTTGCTGCGGGAGTTCGCACCGGACGTCCTGGTCACCCAACAGGGCTGCGACAGCCACCGCGACGACCCGCTGGCCCACCTGGCGCTCAGTGTCGACGGCCAGCGCGCCAGCTACCTCGCACTGCACGACCTGGCCCACGAGGTCGCGTCCGGCCGCTGGGTCGCTTTCGGTGGTGGCGGCTACGCGGTGGTCGACGTGGTGCCGCGGGCGTGGACGCACCTCCTCTCGGCGGTGTCGGGTGCACCCCTCGAGACCTCGATCGAGACGCCGGCATCCTGGCGCCAGCAGATATTCGAGCGCCTCGGTCGCCGTGCCCCGATGCGGATGACAGACGGCCGCAGGGCCGCCTTCCGCGACTGGTCACACGGCTATGACCCGGACACCTGGCTAGACCGGGCGATTCAGGACACCCGGGACGTAGCGTTCCCGAATAACGGCCTGGATCCGCACTTATGAGGCTTCTGCGAGGCGTGTGGCAAGCCGCCACGCCGAAGTCTCACCCTTCACTTTGGGGAATCTCTGGCACATAGGTCACATTGGGACCTATATTTACCTCACTAACGCGCACTTGGGTCTATGGCGGGGAAGCCGTAGGACGTGCGAGAGCAGAAAGTACGGTGCTCCATGCCCACCAACGACATCTCCGAGGTGAAGTTCCTGACCGTCGCCGAGGTGGCCGCGGTGATGCGCGTCTCCAAGATGACCGTCTACCGACTGGTCCACAACGGGGAGCTGCCCGCCGTACGCGTCGGTCGCTCCTTCCGAGTCAGCGAGGAAGACGTGAACGAGTACCTCAGGACGAGCTTCTTCAACGCCGGTTGAGCCCACCTGGTTACCAGCACTTGCTCCGATTCGGCTGCGCCGGTGAGGACCGTTAGGCTGTGCCCTTCAGGCGGGGGACCCATCGGGGGCTCCTGCTCGCACATACGGATGGGTCAAACGTGGGTTCTGTCATCAAGAAGCGCCGCAAGCGCATGGCGAAGAAGAAGCATCGCAAGCTGCTGAAGAAGACGCGCGTACAGCGCCGCCGTCTCGGCAAGTAGGCCCCGGCCAACCGTCACCACCATGGGCAAGGTTGTACTCGTCACCGGCGTTGCCGGCGATCTCGGGCGTCGCTTCGCGGCACAGCTGTCCAAGTCGTCGGAGGTCGAGCGCGTCATCGGCGTCGACGTGCTGCCGCCCCGGGGCGACCTGGCCCGGGCTGACTTCGTCCGGGCCGACATCCGAAACCCCGTGATCGCCAAGGTGATCGTGCGCGAGCGCGTCGACACCGTGGTCCACACGAGCGTGTCGGCGACTCCTGCCGCAGCAGGGGGCCGCACCTCCACCAAGGAGCTCAACGTCATCGGGACCATGCAGCTCCTCGCCGCGTGCCAGCAGGCTCCCGACGTACGCAAGCTCGTGCTGAAGTCGAGCTCCGCGTTCTACGGTGCCTCCAACCGCGATCCGGCCATGTTCACCGAGGACATGAGCGCCAAGCGACTGCCCGGCGGCGGTTACGCCAAGGACGTCAACGAGGTGGAGGCCTACACACGTGGGTTCGCCCGCCGCCGACCCGACGTCGCAGTCACCATGCTGCGGTTCGCGAACGTCATCGGCCCCAAGATCACCTCGGGAATCAGCGGCTACTTCCGGCTGCCCGTGATTCCCACCGTGCTCGGCTTCAACCCCCGGCTGCAGTTCCTCCACGAGCAGGATGCGCTCGACGTGCTCGAGCACGCGACGACCAGGGACCAGCCCGGGACCTACAACGTCGCCGGAGACGGCGTCCTCACCCTCGCGCAGGCAGTACGCCGCATCGGCCGGCCCTCGCTCCCGCTCCCCGCCTTCGCGATGCCGACCTTCGGCTCGGTGATCCGGCAGACCCATGTCGCCGACTTCTCACCGGGACAGGTCGCCTTCCTGACCTACGGACGCGGCCTGGACACCAGCCGGATGCGTTCGATGCTCGGCTTCGAGCCGACGTACACCACCGCCCAGGCGTTCGCCGATTTCGCAGCGTCGCTGGCTCCGGGGGTCTTCGCCCCTGCCCGCGTGCGAGCGACCGAGAAGGCCCTCGTCGGTGCCCTGACCCCCGGAGAGGGCAACCCCCATGGGTGACGCGGAGATCATCCCGATCGGGACACGAGGCAAGCCGGGGCGTGGCACGGGTGAGGCAAAGCCCTCCTCGAACAGCCGCAGCCTCGCCGCCAAGGGGCCGACAAAGGCCACCCGGAAGCCCCCGGCCCAGTCGCGGGCCCAGTCGACGCCGTCTCCCGCGGCCACAACTACGACCGGGACCACGACTGGGGACGCGCCTTCGCCCACACCCGGAGGGGACCAGACCGCTCGAAGGACCCCGAAGCCGGCCCCGAAGACGAAGCCGGCAGCGACGAGGAAGGCGAGGCCCAAGCCCACACCGTCCACGTCCCCGACGGAGTCGGGGAGAGCCGAGCCGGGCCGGCCCGACAACCGGCCGACGGTGGTCACCCGGGCCCCGGTCACCGCCGACCACCGGCACCCCACCCCCGGCATCCCGCCGCTGGAGTGGCTCTCGGCGTTCACCTCAGCCTCCAAGGAAGTGTTCGGCGAGAGCTGGGAACCACGGCTGGCCGAGTTCCTTGCGTTCCTGCGCCGCCGCCTCACCGGTGAGTACACCGTCGATGACTACGGCTTCGACGAAGAGGTCACCGAGCAGTTCCTGCTGGCAGCGATGCGGCCGATCGCGAGGAATTGGTTCCGCGTCGAGGTCATCGGGGCGGAGAACATCCCCGACGACGGTGGCGCCCTGGTCGTCTCCAACCACTCGGGGACGATCCCGGTCGACGGCATGGTGACTGCGGTCAGCATCCGCGACCACACCGGCCGGTTCCTGCGCCCACTCGGGGCCGACCTCGTCTTCCGGCTGCCGCTCATCGGCGACCTTGCGCGCAAGGGTGGTGCCACCCTTGCCTGCACCGAGGACGCGGAGCGCATGCTGCGCGGGGGCGAGCTCGTCGGCGTCTGGCCGGAGGGCTTCAAGGGCATCGGGAAGCCGTTCGGCGAGCGCTACAAGCTGCAGCGATTCGGCCGCGGTGGCTTCGTCTCGGCGGCCATCAAGACCGGCGTACCCATCATCCCGACCTCGGTCGTGGGTGCGGAGGAGATCTACCCGTTGGTGGGCAACATCCCCTCACTCGCCCGGTTGCTGGGGGTGCCCTACCTGCCGATCACGCCGTTGTTCCCGCTGCTCGGCCCCCTTGGGCTGGTTCCGCTTCCGTCCAAGTGGCTGATCGAGTTCGGCGAACCGATCCGCACCGATGAGTACGACGCAGGCGCGGCCGACGACCCGATGCTGGTCTTCAATGTCACCGACCAGGTGCGGGAGTCGATCCAGCAGACGCTCTACACGCTGCTGATGAAGCGCAAGTCGGTGTTCTCCTAGAAACAGTTGCCGCTCGAACGTGGTGTGCGTGCCACGGAGCAGAGCCTGCGCTGGGCGAGCCTAGGGGAGCAGGCCGTCGGTCACCTCGTCGACGGTGTCGGTGAGGTCGTCCACAGTCGAGTCGAGAGGCGACTCAGGCTGGGTGATCGGGGGGATGACCACGCTGCCTGTCACCCCTGAGACGACGTCCTTCAACACCGTGCCGCCGCTGCTCGATGGGAGCAGCGTGCCGTCCGGTGTGAGCGTGCTGGTCAGCGGATCGCCGGCTGCCGTGGCGCTGGGCGCTTGCCCCGTGCCGCCCGTGGCGCCCGTGACGCCGCTCTTGGGGATCTCGCCGGCTGACTTCTCGGCCGCCTTCTTCAGCCGGGTGATCTGAGCCGCCTCGACCGCGTCGATGTCGAGCTGTGCCTGTGAGACCGGTCGCGCGAGCAGGTTGTCGACCGTGGCCGCTCCGGCGCCGGCGGAGAGTGCGGCCGGCGGGGCGAGTGACTTCGCCGGCCCACACGCCACGCACAGGGCGCGCGCCTGCTGGTCGATGTCAGCCAGGGTGTCGGCGGCATCGAGCAGAGACGCGTCGGTGCTGGCCGAGGTGCCGGACAGGTCGCCGATGGTGCCCATCTGCTCCGCCGTGAAGTCACGGACCGTCGTGATGCTCGCGGTGTTGCCGGAGTCCTGGTAGGCCGCGAACAGCCTGGCCGAGCCCCCTTCGGCAGAGGCCCGGAAGGAGTCGACGGTTGCCGAGATCAGCTCGGCATCGGGAGAGCCCTTCGCCTGGAGCTCGCGCACCTCGTCGAGGCGAGCGGAGGCCTGGCCCAGCATGGCCTCGCCCTTGCTGACGTCGCCGAAGCGCACGGCGGTGCCGGCCTGTTCGACCCCCCGCTTGATCGGGTAGAGCGCATCACCGGGCAGCGAACTGTTCGCGGCTGCAGCCATGCCGGCGCTGCCGCCGACGATGACCAGGGAGGCCGCGATGGTGCCCAGCCGGCGCCTGTTCGGGGGTGGACGCTCAGGCGGTAGATGACGTACGACGTGGGGCGCCGCGACCAGCTCGGTCTCTGCCGCGGTCATCAGACGCGTGCGGAGGTCACCCGCGAACTCCGCACGCGGCAACACCTCGGGCTGCGCGCGCAGCACCTCGACCGTGTCGATGAGCCGCGCGAAGCGATCGGCGACGGCGCGGGTCGCCGTACCGCCGAGAACCTGGTCGAACTCCTCGGCCGCCCGTTGTGCGGGGAAGAGGGGTGTCATTGGAGCATCCCTGAGTCATGGAAGGTGGTGCCGTGTCGACCAGCCGGGATGTGGCTGATCGGCGTACACGCTGTCACCCACGTCAACGAGGGGGCGGTTGCCGGAGTTATGGCTGTCCAAATGGTGGAGATCGGCATGTCAGCGCATCCCCTCCGGCAGAACTTTGGACAGGTTGCGTACGCCGCGCAGCTGCAGCTGCTTCACCGCGCCGGCACTGCGACCGAGCACGTCGGCGGTCTCGGCGATGGAGAGACCTTGGAGGAACCGCATCACCAGGCACTCGCGCTGCTCGGTCGGCAGCTCGCTGAGCGCAGCCAACAACGCCTCGTTGGTCAACGAGGTGAGCACGGCGCCCTCGGGGCCGTCCGTCGTGGTGTCGAGGGTGCTCATGTCCTCGGTGGTGCTCTCCAGGCGAGTGCGTCCGGCCTTGAAGTGGTCAGTCGTCAGGTTGCGCGCGATCGTCATCAACCACGCGCCGAAGTCCTTGCCCTGCCAGCGGAAGCTGCTCATCGAGCGCAGGGCGCGGAAGAACGTCTCCGCCGTGAGGTCCTCGGCCAGAGGCACCGAGCCGACGCGGTAGTAGAGGAAGCGGTAGACGCTGGCGTGGTAGTGGTCGTAGAGCTGCCCGAACGCCTCGGCGTCGCCGTTTCGGGCAAGCTCGACCAGCGCGATCAGCCGGCTCCCCTCGGCATGATCGGCCAGCGAGGATGTCGCCAGCGCCGAGTCGTCGTGCTGTCCTGAGCGGGGAGGCGGGGCCGTCTGGCCGGCGTGCTCACTCGTCTGGGTCAGCAGCCACGGGGCGCAGCGGACGGCATCGGCGGGAGTCGTTGTGCCGGGACCGGCCTCGACCGGAACCAGGGCCTGCGGTTCGAGGAGTTCCGCGAGGGCACGTCGCAGCGCGTCGAGACCGCGCTGGTATTCGTGAGTGCCCATGCCAAATCCCGCCAAACACCCGTCGGCGGCCCTCCAACCTTCGTCGATGCTACGCGCCGGTAGCCCCCATGTGAACCTGTTCGTGACGCACGCCACGGCACCCGGGACGCGTGGGGTCGCAGTGACTCCGGGGGCGCCTGTCGAGGGCAGCCGGCTCGGCCAAGGAGCAGGTCAGCGGACCTTGCGGCGGATCGCAGCCCCGGCGGCCACGGTGCCGGCGACCGCCCCCGCGAAGGCGGCGGTGACAAGTCCGGCCCGGGCGGCCTTCCGCCCGGTGCGGTAGTCGCGGATGCGCCAGCCGTTGGCCCGTGCGTGCTCGCGCAGCCGGGAGTCGGGGTTGATGGCACACGGGTCGCCGACCTGCTCGAGCATCGGCAGGTCGTTGTAGGAGTCGGAGTACGCCGAGCACCGGGTCAGGTCCAGCCCGAACCGGTCGGCCAGCTCGCTGACGGCCACGGCCTTGGCCGGACCGTGCAGCATCTCCCCGACCAGCTCACCGGTGTAGACGCCGTCGACGTGCGCGGAGACCGTGCCGAGTGCCCCGGTCAGCCCGAGTCGTCGGGCGATGATCGTGGCGATCTCGATGGGGGCCGCCGTCACCAGCCACACCCGCTGACCCTGGTCGAGGTGCATCTGGGCGAGTGCGCGGGTGCCGGGCCAGATCCGGTGGGCCATCTGCTCGTCGAAGATCTCCTCACCGAGCTCCTCGAGCTCTGCCACGGTGTGGCCGGCGATGAAGGACAGTGCCGAGGCCCGTGTCTCGGCGACGTGATCGGGATCCTCCACCCCCACCACCCGGAAGTAGGCCTGCTTCCAGACGGCGCTGAGGATGTCCCTGGTGGTGAAGAACTCCCGGCGGTGGAGGCCACGTGCGAGGTGGAAGATCGACGCGCCCTGCATCACCGTGTTGTCGACGTCGAAGAAAGCCGCGGACTGTGGGTCGGCCTCCACGCTCAGCGCGCTCTCGACCTCCGCGACCGCAGCCGCGGCCTCGCCGGCCAGCTGTGAGCGCCGCTGCAGGTTGGGAGGTCGCGAGGGCGACCGGCGCCCCGGGTTGCTGCGGGGCGGAGGTGGCGTCACGGCACCAGCGTAGGGCGTGCCACTGAACCTGCCTGGCGAGCGGGCAGGTTTCCCCGGCCGGCCGGTGATACCGACGGTTGGATGCCGAAGCAACAGCCGACTACGTCAGGAATTGGCCCACAACCCTGTCCGCATTGGGCAAACGGGTTCATGAAACGCGGCGTCAGGCACCACTTGGGATGTGGGAGACTCGGCCGATGGACTCCAACGTCGCCGAGCTCTTGAGCCGGGCGGCCTCACAGGAGCCGGACAAGACCGTCCTCTCGGAGGCGGCCACAGGGCGCACCGTGACGTGCAGTCAGCTGGACGACCTGGTGTCCCGAGTGGTGCAGGGCCTCTCCGACGCGGGCATGGTCGCCGGCTACCGAGTGATGGTCGCGACCGGGAACACCATCGAGTTCGTGGCTGCCTATCTTGGCGGGCTGCGGGCCGGCATGGTCGTCGTACCCGTCAACCCGCGAAGCGCCACCGGCGAGCTGATGCGCATGATGGCCGACTCCGGCACCCGGATGGTGATCGCTGACCCCGGGACCATCTCCTCGGTCCGCGAGGCCGCCGGAGGGCTCGGTGAGGCGATGGCAGCCTCCGGCTACGATTCGGGCGCACGTCCGCGCATCGTCACCGTCGGCACCACCCTCGCACCCGGTGAACGCGGCTGGGACCAGCTGATCGCGACTCACGGACGCCAGGGGCCCACACGGCTCGACCCGGAGGGCCTGGCCGTTCTGCTCTACACCAGCGGTACGTCGGGCCGCCCGCGCGCCGCGATGCTGTCGCACCGCGCGCTCCTCGCCAACATCGAGCAGGTGGCTCAGGTCGAGCCGCAGACGATCACCGGCCGCGACGTGGTGCTCGGAGTGCTGCCGCTCTTCCACGTCTACGGTCTCAACGCCGTGCTGGGACAGGTGCTGCGCCAGAAGGCCCGCCTCGTGCTCGTCGACGGATTCGACCCCGAGGGATCGCTCGACCTCATCGAGGACGAGGCGATCTCGGTGCTACCCGTGGCTCCACCGGTGTTCGCCTACTGGATGCAGGTGCCCGGCCTCGAGGACCGGCTCGGCCCGGTTCGACTGGTGCTCAGCGGGTCCGCGCCGCTCGACCCCGACCTGACCGCGGCCTTCACTGCGCGCACGAACGTCGACATCCACCAGGGCTACGGGCTCACCGAGGCTGCACCGGTCGTCACCTCGACCCTGTGCAGCACGGAGCCCACGCCGCGTTCGGTGGGTGCCGCGTTGCCCGGGATCGAGATCCGGCTGGTCGACGAGAACGGCCGGGAGCCGCGCGACGAGGACGGTGGCGAGATCCACATCCGCGGTGCCAACCTGTTCTCCGGCTACTGGCCTGACGGCGCCGACGGACCGAACGCCGAGGGCTGGTGGGCGACCGGCGACGTCGGCTACCTCGACCCGAGCGGTGATCTCTACCTCGTCGACCGGCTCAAGGAACTGGTCATCGTCTCCGGCTTCAACGTCTATCCCAGCGAGGTCGAGGACGTCATCACCGAGCTGCCGGACGTAGCCGAGGCCGCTGTCATCGGTGTCGACGACGACGCGACCGGTGAGGCTGTCGTTGCGTTCGTGCGGCCGACCGCCGCCGGAGCGAGCGACAACCTCGAGGACGTCGTACGCCGCCACTGCCAGGACCGGCTGGCCAGGTTCAAGCAGCCCTCGGTGATCCACGTGGTCGAGGAGCTGCCCTACACCCCGACCGGCAAGGTGCAGAAGGGTCGCCTGCGTGCGGCGGAGCGGCGCCGGGCCCTCGGCCTCCTCGAGTGACCCCCGGAGAGCGCCCGTGACCCCCCGGATCAGCCGGATCACCCTCTACACCAAGCCCGGCTGCCACCTGTGCGACGAGGCGCGCGCCGTGGTCGAGCGGGTCAGCGCCGAGGTCGGCACGTCGTACGACGAGGTCGACATCAGCACCTCGACCGAGCTGATGCGCGCGTACGGCGAACAGATCCCGGTCACCTTCGTCGACGGCCGCCAACACGACTTCTGGCGCGTCGACGAGGCCCGCCTACGCCAAGCCCTCACCTCCAGACCCGCATAATCCGGAGCGAACGGACCCTCCTTGGGCCGACACCAGGGTCCGAATGCTCCGGACTATGCGTGACGGGGGTTCACCACCACCCCCACCGCCATGACACATGTCACATGTGCTAGCCACCATCCGGGCTCGGTTTGTTCGCACGTTCACAAACTCTTAGAGTGCAGTGATCGCAACTGTGGAGAGTGCCTTTACCGTGAGCAGTTCCCGAATCCCCGAAGCGACGGTCGCCCGTCTTCCGGTGTATCTCCGGGCGCTCAACGCGATGAGCGACGCGGCCACCACGACCTGTTCCAGCCTCGAGCTCGCGGCCGCCGCAGGCGTCAACAGCGCCAAGCTGCGCAAGGACCTCTCCCACCTCGGTTCCTACGGCACCCGCGGAGTGGGGTACGACGTCCAGTACCTCCGCTACCAGATCTCGCGTGAGATCGGCCTGACCCAGGACTGGCCCGTTGTCGTGGTGGGCATCGGAAACCTGGGCCACGCGCTCGCCAACTACTCCGGCTTCTCCTCGAGGGGCTTCCGCACCGTCGCGCTCCTCGACGCCGACCTCAGCCGGCACGGTGAGGTCGTCGCCGGTCTGGAGATCCGCAGCTTCGAGGACATCGAGGAAGTCGTCGCCGAGCACGGCGTCGGCATCGGTGTGATCGCCACGCCCGCCGTCGCTGCGCAGGCGGTGTGCGACCGGATGGTGGAGGTCGGCATCCGCAGCATCCTCAACTTCGCGCCGACGATCCTCTCCGTCCCCGATGGCGTCGACGTACGCCGAGTCGACCTGTCCAGCGAGCTGCAGATCCTCGCTTACCACGAGCAGCGGAAGGCCACAGACCAGGCGATGAAAGCCGGCGTACTGACTGAGGACGCAGGATGAACACCCCAACGAATTGCTCGCCGCGCTCCCCATTCGCCGGGGGTCCCGAAGAATGAGCGTTCTCGTCGTGGGCATCTCCCACAAGACCGCCCCCCTCCCGATCCTGGAGCGGGTGGCACTCGACGCCGAGGGCGTGCACAAGCTGATCCGCGAGATCTCGGACTGCGAGTTCGTCACCGAGACCACCGTGCTGTCCACCTGCAACCGCACCGAGGTGTACGCCGACGTCGACCGATTCCACGGCAGCGTCGAGGCGATCTCGCGGCTGATCGGCGACCGGGCCGGGAAGGCGCCCGAGGAGGTGCTCGAGCACCTCTACGTGCACTACGACGACGGCGCGGTGTCCCACCTGTTCCACGTCGCTGCCGGCCTCGACTCCATGGTCCTCGGCGAGAGCCAGATCCTCGGCCAGACCCGCGAGGCGCTGCGTGTGGGCCAGGACGCCAGCACCGTCGGACCAACGCTCAACGTTCTCTTCCAGCAGGCCCTGCGCGTGGGCAAGCGGTCCCACGCCGAGACCGACATCGACCGCGTCGGGCCGAGCCTGGTCAGCGCTGCGCTCGCATCGGCCGCCGAGCACGTCGGCGACCTCGCCGGCAAGCACCTCGTGGTCGTCGGGGCCGGGTCCATGGCGAGCCTGACCGTGGCGATCGCCTCGCGTGCCGGTGCCAAATCCATCGTCGTGGCCAACCGGACCCCCGAGCGGGCGGCGCGGCTGGCTGCCCAGTACGACGCCCGCGCGATCCCCCTCACCGAGCTCGGCACCTTGTCCGGTCCGGTGGACGTGCTCGTCTCGTGCACGGGGGCCGCCGAGATCCTCGTCGATGCCGAGGAGGTCTCCTCGCGACGCACCTCTGGGCGCCCGCTGGCCGTGGTCGACCTGGCCCTGCCGCACGACGTGGACCCTGCCGTGGCCGACCTTCCCGGCGTACGCCTGATCACGCTCGACACCCTCGCCGCGGAGCTCGCGCAGGCCCCTGGCGGCGCCGACGTCGACGGGGTGCGGACGATCGTGGCCGAGGAGCTCGCCGCCTTCCTCGCTGCCCGCAGCATCAAGAGCGTCACGCCCACCGTGGTGGCACTGCGCAGCATGGCAACCGCTGTGGTCGAGGCCGAGCTGACCCGGCTCGGCACCCGGCTGCCCGAGCTGGACGACGTCAGCCGCGCCGAGGTCGAGAAGGCCATCCACCGGGTCGCGGAGAAGCTGCTGCACCAGCCGACCGTCCGCGTGAAGGAGCTGGCCAACCACAGTGGCGCGATCTCCTACGCCGCCGCGCTCGCAGAGCTGTTCGCGCTCGACCCCGAGGCCGTCGAGGCCGTCACCCGGCCGGAGGGACTATGAGCGTCCCGACCACTAACGCAGGGCCCGTCGTACGCATCGGCACCCGCGCCTCCAAGCTCGCCCAGACCCAGAGCCGCCTGGTGGCCGACGCACTCACCGCTGCGACGGGCCTGCCCACCGAGCTGGTGACAGTCCGCACCGAGGGGGACGCCTCTGGGAAGCCGTTGGCCGACATCGGCGGCACCGGGGTGTTCGTCAGCGCCCTGCGGGAGGCGCTGCTGCGCCGCGAGGTCGATCTCGCCGTGCATTCGCTGAAGGACCTGCCCACCGCACCCGCGGACGGCATCGCGCTCGCCGCCGTGCCGATGCGCGAGGATCCTCGCGACGTCGTCGTGGCCCGTGACGGGCTCACCCTCGGTGAGCTGCCTGCCGGCGCCCGGGTCGGCACCGGTGCTCCTCGCCGGGTCGCCCAGATCGAGGCTCTCGGCCTGGGGGTCGAGCTCGTCGGCGTGCGCGGCAACGTGGACACGCGGCTCGGCAAGGTGGCCTCCGGCGACCTCGACGCCGTCGTGCTGGCCCGCGCCGGGCTGGCCCGCCTGGGCCGCGAGCACGAGGCGACCGAGGTCCTCGACCCGTTGCAGATGCTGCCGGCACCGGGTCAGGGAGCACTCGCTGTGGAGTGCCTGGCCGATGCCGAGCTGGCCGACGTCGTACGAACTGCACTGGACGACCCCGCGACCCGTGCCTGTGTCGAGGCGGAGCGGGCGCTGCTCGCCGAGCTCGAGGCGGGGTGCTCGGCTCCGGTCGGAGCTCTGGCCGAAGTTGCGGAAGGGGACCTCGGTGACGAACTGTGGATCCGGGCAGTTGCGCTGTCGTACGACGGCGGGCTGTCCATCCGGCGGTCCGCGTCAGGAACTCTCGACGACGCCGCCGGTTTGGGCCAGAAGCTCGCAGCAGACATGCTGGCTGACGGCGCGGCAGAACTGATCAACGCACACACCGATGTAGCAAGAAGGCGATCGTGACCAACCAGAACACGTCCAGCACTCCCGCCAAGCGGTCGACCCCAGGGGTACGCCCGTTGAAGTGGGTCTCCTTCGTGGGGAGCGGTCCCGGCGACCCCGGTCTGCTCACGGTCCGTGCCGTCGAGCTCCTGCTCCAGGCCGAGATCGTCATCACCGAGGTGCCCGACCACGAACAGCTGGTCCGCAACGTGCTCGGCCTTCCCCCGCTTGTCGAGACCGACGGTCCCGAGCACCTGGACGAGCCGGCCGAGCACGTCGGGCCCGTCTTCGTCGACGGCGGGTTCGGTGAGGACGGCCAGCCGCTGACCCACGCTGCCCGCGCCAAGGTCGTCGTCAAGCAGGCCAAGACCGGCAAGCGCGTCGTGCGCCTGATGTCGGGTGACCCGTTCCTGTACGCCTCGGGACCCGAGGAGGCCCAGGCCTGCACCAAGGCCGGCATCGGGTTCGAGATCGTCCCCGGTGTCTCCTCGGTCAGCGCCGTCCCGACGTACGCCGGCATCCCGCTGACCACCAAGAACCACCGCGAGGTGGCCGTGGTGACCTGCAAGGACTCCAAGATCGACTGGGAGAGCTACTCGGCGCACGCGACTCTGGTGCTGCTCTCGGCGGTCGGCTCCATCGGCGAGATCGCCGCACAGCTGGTCGCTGCGGGTCGCTCCGCCGACACCCCGGTGTCGATGACCTCGACCGGCACGCTGACCTGTCAGCAGACGGTCGTCTCGACGCTCGAGCACATCGCGGCGGACGCCCACGACGCCGGGATGGCCCCGCCTGCGATCACGGTCGTCGGCCCGGTCGTCGACCTGCGCGAGACGCTCTCCTGGTTCGAGACCAAGCCGCTGTTCGGCTGGCGGGTGCTGGTGCCCCGCACCAAGGAGCAGGCCGGCGGTCTCTCCTCGCGGCTGCGCGGCTTCGGCGCCGTGCCCGAGGAGGTGCCGACCATCTCCGTCGAGCCGCCCCGCAACCCCCAGCAGATGGACAAGGCCGTCCGGGGTCTCGTCGAGGGTCGCTACGAGTGGATCGCGTTCACCTCGGTCAATGCCGTGCGCGCCGTACGCGAGAAGTTCGAGGAGTACGGCCTCGACGCCCGCGCCTTCTCCGGTCTGAAGATCGCCGCGGTGGGTGACAAGACCGCTGCCGCACTCGCCCACTGGGGTCTCAACTCCGACCTCGTTCCGTCCGGTGAGCAGTCCGCCCGTGGCCTGCTCGAGGACTGGCCGCCGTACGACGACGTGCTGGACCCGATCAACCGGGTGTTCCTGCCCCGCGCCGACATCGCCACCGAGACCCTCGTGGCCGGCCTGGTCGACCTCGGCTGGGAGGTCGACGACGTCACGGCGTACCGCACCGTCCGGGCAGCGCCGCCGCCCGCGCCGACGCGTGAGGCGATCAAGACCGGCAAGTTCGACGCGGTCGTGTTCACGTCGTCCTCGACCGTGCGCAACCTGGTCGGCATCGCCGGCAAGCCGCACGCCTCGACGATCATCGCGGTGATCGGTCCGGCCACCGCGAAGACCGCGGAGGAGCACGGCCTGCGGGTCGACGTACTCGCACCGAACCCGTCGGTGGAGGAGCTCGTCGACGCGCTTGCCGACTTCGGTGCCGCACGGCGCGCCTCGATGCTCGAGTCCGGCCAGCCGGTCACCAGGCCCTCGGAACGCCGCCCGTCGACCCGCCGCAAGGCGAGCTCGAAGTAGCTGGAGACTGCATGGGCTACCCCGAGATCCGCCCGCGCCGGCTGCGTCGTACGCCTGCGCTGCGACGTCTGGTCGCCGAGACCGCGGTGCGCCCCAGCCAGCTGGTGCTGCCGTTGTTCGTCGCCGAGGACGCGACCGAGCCGCGGGAGATCTCGAGCATGCCCGGGGTTCTCCAGCACACCAGGGACACCTTGAAGAAGGCGGCCAACGAGGCCGTGGAGGCCGGGCTGGGCGGGGTCATGCTCTTCGGCCTCCCCGCCCACAAGGACGCCGTTGGGTCCGGGGCGGTCGACCCGTCCGGCATCTTGAACCTTGCGATCACCGACGTGGTCGCTGAGGCGGGCGATCAGCTGACCGTGATGTCGGACCTGTGTCTCGACGAGTTCACCGACCACGGTCACTGCGGGGTGCTCGACCCCGACGGTGGGGTCGACAACGACCGCACTCTGCAGATCTACGCGCAGATGGCACTCGCACAGGCGGCCGCCGGGATCGACATGGTCGGCCCCAGCGGGATGATGGACGGCCAGGTCGGAATGATCCGCCGGGCGCTGGACGCCGAGGAGCACGAGGGCGTCGGGATCATCGCCTACTCCGCCAAGTACGCCTCGGCCTTCTTCGGTCCCTTCCGCGAGGCGGTGAACTCCTCGCTCGAGGGCGATCGGCGTACCTACCAGCAGGACCCGGCCAACCACCGCGAGAGTGTTCGCGAGGCGCTGCTGGACGTGGAGGAGGGCGCGGACATCGTGATGGTGAAGCCGGCCCTGGGCTACCTCGACGTGGTGCAGGCCGTTCGGGCGGCCGTGGACGTCCCGGTGGCGGCGTACAACGTGTCCGGTGAGTACTCCATGGTCGAGGCGGCCGCCGCCAACGGATGGATCGACCGCGACACCGCCGTACTCGAAATGCTCACCTCGATCCGCCGCGCCGGCGCCGACGTGATCCTCACCTACTGGGCGCTCGACGCCGCCCAGATGCTCCGCAACGCCTAGCCCGGCGCTGCCCCGCCCATCCCGCGGGACGGATAGTCCGAGACGCAACCGTCCTTCTTGGGCCCGTCCGACGACGGGAACGTCTCGGACTATCCGGATCAGGGGGAGCAGGGATACTGCTCGCATGGGTGAGTGCTGCGAGCCGCGCGGGTACGACGACATCTTCGGCTCCCGGTTCGCCCGACGGCTGGCCTCCCGCTACCGCAAGCGCGGGACCGACAAGACTGCGACCCGGATGGCCGCCTACCTCGCCGAGCGCGGCCTCAAGGGCGCCAGCGTGCTCGAGATAGGCGGCGGTGTCGGCGACCTGCAGCTCGAGCTGCTGCGGCATGGTGCCGCGCGCACCACCAACCTCGAGCTCGTCGACGCCTACGACGAGCTGGCGCTCGCTCTCGCGAAGGCCGAAGGCGTCAGGGAGCGGATCACCCGCCGCCGTGTGGACATCGCGGCGACCCCGGCGTTGGTTGAGGTGCACGACATCGTGGTGATGCACCGAGTCGTGTGCTGCTACCCCGACTACGAGCGCCTGCTGACGGCGGCCGCCGACCACGCTGCCCGGCTGCTCGTCTTCAGTCATCCGCCAGGCAACTGGGTGAGCCGGACGCTCACCGGCCTGGAGAACACCTGGTTCCAGGTGACGCGGAAGTCCTTCCGCACGTTCGCCCACCCGCCGGAGGCGATGGTCGCGGTCGCGGAAGGTCGCGGTCTGCGTACCGACTTCACCCACCACGGCAGGGCCTGGCACATCGTCGGTCTCGTCCGCAGCGACGCCGCGGCCTAGCTCGCGACCGCACCACCCGGGATGTCCGTCCGAGCCACGCAAGACCGGATAGTCCCGAACGAACGGCACCTTATTCGTGTCCAGGAACCTGCGGATCGTTCGGGATTATCCGGCTGTCTCGAGCAGTGGGCTGAAGGCGGAGCGGACGTCGTCGGGCCAGGGTGTCTTCGCCCAGGACGTCTGGTCCACGCAGACGTGCCGGATCCTGCCTTCGGCGAGGAGGGTCTCGCCGTGGCGGAAGGTGTGCACGGTGGTCATCGAGGTCGTGGTGAGGCTTTCCACCCGGACCTCGATGTCGATCTCCTGGTCGAAGCGGGCCGAGGCGAAGAAGCGGGCCGACGACTCCGCGACCACCACGTCGACACCGAGGGAATGGAGTACGGCGAGCGGGGCGCCGAGCACCTCGCGCAGGAGCTCGGTGTGCGCCAGGTCGATCCAGGTGTAGTAGTGCGAGTTGAAGACAATGCCTTGCATGTCGCACTCGTTGTAGCGCACCCGAAACCTGTGCACGAAGGGTCGCGTGGGAGGGGTCACGGCGACGAATCTACTCACGCGCCGCTGCGTAGGATCGCGGCATGGCGCTCGAACTGTTCGCTGGCATCTGCGTGCGTGACTTCGCGACTGCGCAGGCGTGGTACGAGCGGCTGCTCGGTGTTCCGCCCAGCTTCCTGCCCCACAGCACCGAGGCGGTCTGGGAGCTCGCCGAGCAGCGGTCGCTCTACATCGTGGAGAACGCCGACCGTGCCGGCAACGCGGTCCTCACGGTCCTGGTCGACGACCTGGACACCTGGGTCGACGGCGCGGTCTCACGGGGTGTGGAGCCGACGCTTCGTGAGACCTACGAGAACGGCGTCCGCAAGGTGACCTTCTGCGACGCGGACGGCAACGAGATCGGCTTCGGGGGCGTCCCGGCCTGAGTCAGCAAATTGCAGAACCCCCGGTCGTTGACCGGGGGTTCTGGCGCTTTGGGTCAGGGCAGCAGCTGACAGACCGCGTTGATAGGAATAGGAATCCCGTGGCATAGCTTCGTCAACGGCTCGGTTGGTCCGCCGCCGCCGGTTCCGTCGCCGCCATCGCCAGTGCCGCCACCACCATCACCGGTGCCGCCACCACCCCCGCCTGTCGCACCGTCGATCGCGTCACCCACGGCCTCGCCAACATCGTTGAGGACGCCTCCGCCCGTGCCGCCGGTCCCACCGCCACCGCCGGTGCTGGGCAGACCACCCGTGCCACCACCGCTGGTGCCGCCACCGGTCGAGCCCGAGCCGCCTCCGGTGCTGCCGGAACCGCCGCTGGCGGCCTGCTGCCGCGCCTTGACTGCCTTGGCCTTCGCCTTGCGCTCCTTGGCCACCTTGTAGGAGCGGTCGATCGCGGAGGAGTAGCTGGGGGAGAACGAGGTGCCGCCGTAGGTGCCCGAGGGGACCGCGGTGTAGTCGCCCTGGCTGTAGGCCTCCATCAGCCGCAGCACGAGGTTCACGTACTCCTGGCTGTGGTTGTAGCGGAACACGGCTGCTTCCTGGCCCTGTCGGGTGGAGAGGTTGTCCTTGCCTGAGCACAGGTAGACCGAAGAGGCCAGCGCAGCGTCGTCGATGTCCTGCGGGTTGCGCTTGCCGTCACCGTCGGCGTCGACCTTGACGACCTGCCAGGTCGAGGGGATGAACTGCATCGGACCTACAGCGCGGTCATAGACAGTGTCCTTGTCCAGCTGTCCGCCGTCGGTGTCGTTGATGGCCTGGGTGCCGTTCTTGCCGTTCAGGGCGATGCCGTAGATGCCGGGCTTGCTGACGCCGTCCTCGGTGAGGGTGTTGCCGCCGTAGCGGCCGTGGTCGGACTCGACCCGGCCGATGGCCGCGATCAGCTCCCACGGGATGTTGCAGGACGTGTCGGCAGCGTCGATGATCTGCGCGCCGCGCTGGTAGGCGGCAAGAGCGGGGGAGGGGATGCCGTTGCTCGAGGCTCCGGAGACCACCGAGTCGGCCGAGCCCTCGGGCACGGCGGGGGCGATCACGCCGGGCACGGGCACGCTGGCCGGGGCCTCGATTGCCTCGTTGGGGACTGTGGTTCCGTCCGGTAGGGCGCCGCCCTTGTCGTTGCCCGCGGTTGCGCTCGAGCTGACCAGGCTGGCTGTCCACACCCCTGAGAGCAAGGCCAGCGGGACAAGGGTGATCGCCTTGCTCCGGCGGGACAACGGCCTCGTCATGTGTGTGCTCTCTCCCCTGGGCTACCTAAAGGTTGTCGCGGCTCCCCCGAACCGGATGGACAACCTTTCAACGAACCTTCCCCCACCGGGTCACGCGCAAACGGGCAGTGTGACCGATGCCACAGGCCCCTGCCGCCAGCTCCCCCGAGCGTCGCAGCGCCCTTCAGGTTAAGCCCGGAAAGGCCCGGTTGGAAGGGTTTGTCGTTCATCTCAGAGCCCCGCGCCCCCGATGGCTGGTGGCCGGTTCACCCGCGCTCAGGGTGGTCGGGGAGAATGCCACTGTGTCGGAGACAGTGAGCACCTCGCAGCCCCGGACGACGACGGCCTCGGCTGACTGGTTCGGGCGTGCACACCGGGTCACGCCGGGGGGCGTGAACTCCCCGGTGAGGGCATTCAACGCCGTCGGCGGGACCCCGCGTTTCATGGCGTCCGGAGCGGGTGCCTGGCTGCGTGACGTCGACGGGAACGAGTACGTCGACCTGATCTGTTCCTGGGGTCCGCTGCTGCTCGGCCACGCGCATCCCGAGGTCCAGAGGGCCGTCGTGGAGGCGGTGAACCGCGGCACGTCGTACGGCACGCCCACGCGGAGCGAGGTCGAGCTGGCCGAGGAGATCGTGTCCCGTACGCCGATCGAGAAGGTGCGCCTGGTCTCCTCCGGCACCGAGGCCACGATGTCTGCGATCCGGCTGGCCCGGGGCTTCACCGGCCGTGAGCTGATCGTGAAGTTCGCCGGCTGCTACCACGGACATGTCGACTCCCTGCTCGCCGAGGCCGGGTCGGGTCTGGCCACCCTCCGCGACGACCCGTCCCTGGGTTCCGCAGAGCTGGCCCACCGCCTCGAGGGAGCCGTGCCGGGGACGCCCGGAGTCACCGCCGGCTGCACCGCGGACACGCTCGTGCTGCCCTTCAACGACCGTGCGGCCGTCGAGGCTGCGTTCGCCGAGCGGGGAGCGGAGATCGCCTGCCTGATCACCGAGGCATCTCCGGGCAACATGGGAGTGGTCCCTCCCGAGCCCGGCTTCAACGAGTTCCTCGCCCAGACCTGCGCGCAGTACGGCGCTCTCTTCGTCTCCGACGAGGTGATGACCGGTTTCCGGGTCTCACGCCAGGGGCAGTGGGGCCGCGACGGTGCGGTCGAGGGCTGGCGCCCGGACCTGGTCACGTTCGGCAAGGTGATGGGCGGTGGGTTCCCCGCAGCCGCCTTCGGTGGCCGCGCGGACATCATGGGGATGCTCTCGCCCGATGGCCCGGTCTACCAGGCCGGAACGCTCTCGGGGAACCCGGTCGCGACCACAGCGGGGCTGGCCACACTCCGGCTCGCGACCGACGAGGTCTACGCCCAGATCGACGCGGCGGCCGGCGTCCTCTCGACCGCGGCAGGCGAGGAGCTGACCCGCGCCGGCGTACCCCACGTGGTGCAGGCGGGCGGCAACATGTTCAGCGTCTTCCTCGGCCTCGAAGGGGAAACGGTGCGCGACTACGCCCAGGCCTCCACCCAGGACACCGGCGCCTACCGGGCGTTCTTCCACTCCATGCTCGACCAGGGCGTCTACCTGCCGCCCAGCGCCTACGAGGCGTGGTTCCTCTCGGCCGCCCACGACGACCGGGCGCTGCAGCAGGTGCTCGACGCACTGCCCGCTGCCGCACGGGCAGCCGCCTCGGTCTCCACCCGCACGAACGCGCCCAGAGACGACATCAGAGCCGACACGCATCGAGGAGCTCGAGGCGGTCTCAAGTGAAGACTGTCGTCCACCTGCTCCGTCACGGCGAGGTGCACAACCCGCAGGGCATCCTCTATGGGCGCTCGGAGGGCTACCACCTCTCCGAGCGCGGGCGCAAGATGGCCGACCGCATCGCCGACCGCATCGGCGAGCGGGACATCACCTACCTGGCCTCCTCTCCGCTCGAGCGCGCGCAGGAGACCGCAGCGCCGCTCGCGGCAGTGCGAGGTCTCTCGGTGAAGCTCGACGAGCGGGTGATCGAGTCCAGCAACATCTTCGAGGGCAGGCCGTTCAACCTCCGCGAATCGGTCCTGCGCCGGCCCCAGGTGTGGACCAAGCTCTGGAACCCGTTCAAACCGTCGTGGGGTGAGCCCTACCAGCAGATGCTGGCCCGGATGTGGCCGGCGGTGCTCGACGCCCGCTCGGCCGCGGCTGGTCACGAGGCCGTCGTGGTCTCCCACCAGCTGCCCATCTGGATCACCCGGCTCAAGGCCGAGGGTCGCCCGTTCTTGCACGACCCGCGCCGGCGGCACTGCACGCTGTGCAGCCTCACGTCCTTCACCTTCGACGACGAGCACCTGGCGAGCGTGGGCTACTCCGAGCCGGCCGGTGACCTGATCCCGGTCGCTGATCGCAACGCGCCGTTCTCCGCCGGTGGCGCCGATCCCGAACGGAAGCCCCCGTCCTGAAAGTGCGTGCCTCCGTCGGACTTCTGCTCGCCGTACTCCTCGTGGGTGCGGTGACGTCGGGCTGCGGTGGTGGCGCGAGCACAGGCGACAAGGGGTACGTCGACGGCGAGGGCTTCGTCACCCGTCTCGCCGTGAAGGAACGGAAGGAGCCAGGCGAGGTCTCCGGCATCACCCTCGAGGGCGACGACCTCTCCCTCGACGAGTACGCCGGGAAGGTGGTCGTGCTGAACGTCTGGGGGTCGTGGTGCACCGAGTGCCGGCAGGAGGCGCGCGACCTAGCTGCGGCCGCTCGTGAGCTCGAGGCCGACGGCGTGGCGTTCGTCGGCGTTAACACCAAGGACTCCAGCCCACAACAGGGCCTGGCCTTCGAGCGGCGCTACGACGTGCCCTACCCCTCGCTCTTCGACCCCTCCGGTCGCACGCTCCTCGCCTTCCACGGCACCCTGATCCCGAGCGCCATCCCGAGCACCGTCGTGCTCGACGAGAACGGGCTGGTCGCGGCCAGCATCCAGGGCGAGATCCCGAGCCGGCAGACCCTCGTCGACCTGGTGCGGGACGTGCAGAAGTGACTCCTCTCGATCTGGGCGACTGGTTCGCCGACACTGCATACGACGGCTCCCTGCTGCTGGCCGTCCCCGTGGCCCTCGTGGCCGGGCTGGTCTCGTTCTTCTCTCCGTGCGTGGTGCCACTCCTGCCGGGCTACCTCTCCTACGCGACCGGACTGTCAGGAGCCGACCTGGCAGATGCCCGGCGCGGCCGGATGTTCGCCGGGTCGCTGCTGTTCGTGCTGGGGTTCTCCTTCGTCTTCGTCTCGTTCGGGGCGCTGATCGGTGGGGTGGGTGAGTGGTTCCACGAGTACCAGCGCCCGATCACTGTCGTGCTGGGCAGCCTGACGATCCTCCTGGGCCTGGTCTTCCTCGGCGTGGTGCCCTGGTTGCAGCGCGACTGGCGCGTGCACAAGGTCCCGTCGGTCGGCCTCGCTGCCGCTCCGCTGCTGGGCGTGCTGTTCGGGCTGGGTTGGGCGCCGTGCATCGGCCCGACCCTGAGCGCCGTACTGACCCTGTCGGTGAACGAGGCCTCAGCCGGCCGCGGTGCGTTGCTGACCGTCGTCTACTGCCTCGGTTTGGGACTTCCGTTCATCGCCGCAGCGCTGGCCTACCGCCGGATGCTCGGCACGGTCGGCTGGGTACGTCGACACCAGCAGTGGGTCACCGCGATCGGCGGACTCATGCTGATCGTGGTCGGGCTGCTGCTCGTCACCGGCGCGTGGGACGTGCTGGTCGGGTGGATCCAGACCTGGTTCTTCCCCGACTTCGAGGCGGGCGTCTAGTGCCTGCAACTGGCTACGAGGCTCCTCCCCTGCGTCCACGGGAGCTCGCCCGGTGGTCGTGGCGCCAGCTCACCTCGATGCGCACGGCCCTGATCCTGCTGTTCCTGCTCGCTCTTGCAGCGATACCCGGGTCGGTGGTCCCGCAGGAGGCGGTGGACTCACTGCGTGCCTCGCAGTGGCGTGACCAGCACCCGCAGCTGACGCCGGTCTACGAGAAGCTCGGGCTGTTCTCGGTCTACGACTCGATCTGGTTCTCGGCGATCTACATCCTGCTGATGATCTCGCTGGTGGGCTGCTTCGTTCCCCGGATGCGGGTCTACTGGCGCGGCGTACGCGCGCGGCCGCCGGACGCACCCCGGCACCTGTCACGACTGCCTCAGCACCGCACCTTCGAGACCGACGAGGAGCCCGAGGTCGCGCTCGATCGAGCCCGGTCGCTGCTGAAGGAGAAGCACTTCCGCGTCTCGACCGCAGAGACCGACGGCTCGGTCGGCGCCGAGCGCGGCTACCTGCGCGAGGCAGGCAACCTGCTGTTCCACCTATCGGTGCTCATCGTCCTGGTGGGGTTCGCGGTCGGTGGTCTGTGGGGGTTCAAGGGTGGGGTGATCGTGGTGACCGAGGACAGCTTCGCCAACACGTTGAGCCAGTACGACGACTTCCGTGCCGGCGCGCTGTTCGACCCCGCGGAGCTCACCCCGTTCGAGTTCAGGGTGGACGATTTCGACGTGACCTTCATCCGGGAGGGCCGCGAGGCCGGCATGGCGCACAAGTTCGCCGCCGACCTGACCTACCGGACCTCCCCGACAGCGGCCGAGCGCGAGCGGAAGATCTCGGTCAACCACCCGCTGAGCATCGAGGGCACCGATGTGTTCCTGATCAGCCACGGCTACGCGCCGCACATCACAGTGCGCAACGCCGACGAGACGGTCGCGTTCTCCGGTCCGGTGGTGTTCCTGCCTGAGGACGCCACCTTCCGCTCCTTCGGTGTGGTGAAGGTGCCGGACGCCAGCCAGAAGGACGGGTCGACCCAGATCGGGCTAGAGGGCGAGTTCTACCCGACGTACGGCTTCGTCAAGGGCAAGAACGGCGGACCTTTCTCGGCCTTCCCCGACGCGAGAAACCCCGCGGTGTCCATGCTGGCCTACCGCGGTGACCTCGGCCTCGACGGCGGCGAGCCGCAGTCGGTCTACGCGCTGCAGAAGAAGGGGCTCGACCCGATCAAGCAGCCCAACGGCAAGCCGCTTCGCCTCGACCTCGCGCTCGGCGGCAGCGCCCGTCTGCCCGACGGTCTCGGCACGGTCACCTTCGACGGGGTCAGCCGTTACGTGAAACTGCAGGTCAGCCACAGCCCCGGGCAGAAGATCGCTCTCGGTGGCGTCGTCCTCGCACTGACTGGTCTGCTCGCGTCACTGTTCATCAGGCCCCGGCGGATCTGGGTCCGGACGCGACGTGATGGTGGGCGTACCCTCGTCGAGGTCGCCGGGCTGGACCGCAGCTCTGGTGGGGACCTTTCCGCGGAGGTCGATGCCCTCACCGATGCGCTTCGTCCGACGACTGGGTCACGAGACCGGGACCCGGCCCCAGCAGGTGCCACAAGTGCAGGAGAGTCGTCGTGACCCACGACCAGTTCGAGGTGTTCAGCAACCAGGCCGTCGCGGCCTGTGCCGTCGTCTACTTTTTCGCTGTCCTGGCGCACTTCGCCCAGTGGGCGGCCGGGCGCAAGGTGCCGGAAAGTGTGCCAGCCGGTGCGTCATACGAAGTGGGCGCTACAGGCCACATCTCGTATGACGCAATGGGCCCAGGCACCGGCCCGGAGACCAACCCAGGGACCGGGCCGGAGACCAGCCAGGAGAGGGTCGAGCTCGACGAGTCCGAGCGAATGCAGCAGTTCGCCCGGATCGGCGTCGCACTCACCGTGGTTGCGGCGTTCGTGCACTTCCTCGCGCTCGTGGCACGCGGCCTGGCCTCGGACCCGGTGCGGGTGCCCTGGGGAAACATGTACGAGTTCGTCCTCACCGGCACCTGGGTCGTCACCGTCGGGTACCTGCTGCTCTACCGCCGCTACTCGCTGTCGTGGCTCTCACCGGTGGTCACGAGCTTCGTCCTGGTGACCCTGATGGTCGACGTACTCCTGCTCTACACGGCGGTCGTGCCGTTGCGCGACGCCCTGCAGTCGCCCTGGCTGGTGATCCACGTCGTCGCCGCGATCATCGCGACCGGCGCCTTCACCCTGGGTGGCATGTGCTCGGTGCTCTACCTGGTCAAGGAACGTTGGCAACGGTCCCGGCCGGAGGGCGGCTCAGGCTCGCGCGGCTACCTCGCGCGGGTCCCCGAGCTCGCCGTACTCGACCGGGTCGCTTACCGCACGCACGCGTTCGCGTTCCCGATCTGGACCTTCGCCGCGTTGATCGCGGGCCCGATCTGGGCGCACTACGCCTGGGGTCGCTACTGGGGCTGGGACCCCAAGGAGATCTGGGCGTTCATCACCTGGGTGGTGTACGCCGCCTACCTGCACGCGCGCGCGACCTCGGGATGGAAGGGCCGCTCGGCTGCGATCGTCGCGCTGGTCGGCCTAGCGACGCTGTGGTTCAACTTCGTGGGGATCAACTTCTTCTTCGGCAGCGGGAGCCAGCACTCCTACGCCGCACCGGAGCCGACGGCGATCATCCGCCCGCTCGAGTGAACCCTGAACGAACCGGGCTCTTGGAGTCCTAGGACTCCTCGTCCTTGCTGTGCCGCTTCTTGCGGTCGAGCTCGCGCAGGAAGTCCTCGTCGTCGTCGGGGCCGACCGGGCCCCGCGGGGCAGGACGACCGCCGGTGTTCCCGCTGCCGCCGCCCTTGCTGCGCCGATCGATGAGCCAGAAGGCCGCGTAGACCACCCCAGCGAACAGGGCAAGGAAGAACACGACCTTCAGCATGCCTCCAGAGTAGTTGGTGCGCGGTAGTCCCGGTCACCCTTCGCCGGTTCGTTGCAGGCGGACCGCGGGCGACGGGTGCCGTGACCGCACTTGTAGCCTTGCCGGGTGAAGGCGTTCGTCATCTACACCCTGCTGCGGCTGCTGCTGTTCGTCGCCACGTATGCCGTGTGCGCGGGAGTCTGGGCACTCACCTTCGGCAGTGACGGCCTGCTCCTGGTGCCACTCCTCTTCGCGGTGATCGGCTCTTCGCTGCTGTCCCTGAAGCTGCTTGCCCCGCAGCGAGAGCGGTTCGCGGCTGTCATCGAGGCGCGTGCGCAGCGTGCGTCGCAGCGCTTCGAGGAGCGCAAGGCACGCGAGGACAGCGACTGAGGACACCCCGCCGGACGTGGTCCGACGGCTGGCCGGGAAACCTCTATGCCCTGGGCTTGCGCTTGAGCTGTCGGTTGATCCGCGTCTCGGACTGGCCGAGCATCTTGGCGAGCAGGCGCACCCGGTTGGTGTACGCGAGGGCGCAGATGGCGACGATGCCGAGCAGGATGAAGAACCACATGCGTCCAGTGTGACACCGGGGCCATGGGTGCTCAGATCGCGGCGACTCCCAGGCTGACCCCGACGCCCGCGAGGATGCCCGCGGCGTACAGCAGCTCGGCGACGCCGGTCAGCTGCAGCACCGGGATCAGGCCGGGGCCGGTGGCCTTGTCGCCCAGCACCGTCGTGGTGGCGCGGACGGTCGCGGGCCCGGAGGCCAGCGCGAGGAACACCCACCAGGTGGTCGTCAGGGCTACGCCGACCAGCGCCACCGCGGCTGCGCCGACGAGAAGCCCGTACAGGAGGCGGGTGCGCTCCTCGCCCAGGACCACGGCTAGCGTGCGTTTCCCGGAAACCGTGTCGGTGGGGATGTCACGAAGGTTGTTGGCGACCAGGATGGCGCAGGCGAAGGCGCCCACGCCGACTGCGGCGTACAGCGCGGGGAGCTCGAAGGACTGGGTCTGGACGTACGTCGTGCCAAGGACCGCCACCAGACCGAAGAAGACGAAGACCATCACCTCTCCGAGGCCCAAGTAGCCGTAGGGACGCTTCCCCCCGGTGTAGAACCACGCGGCCAGGACGCACAACAACCCGACGCCGACCAGCCACCACGCGCTCGTGGCGGCGAGGACGAGACCCACCAGCGCCGCGGCCCCCAGCGCCGTGAACGCGGCCGTCTTGACCGCCCGCGGGCTGGCGACCCCGCTGCCGACGAGCCGGAGCGGACCCACGCGGGAGTCGTCGGTCCCGCGGATCCCGTCGGAGTAGTCGTTCGCGTAGTTGACCCCGATCTGCAGCAGCAGCGAGACGGCCAGCGCGAGCAGGGCCTTCCACCACACCGACTCCTCGACCCACAGCGCGATCGCCGTCCCCGCGAGGACGGGCGCAACCGCCGCTGGAAGGGTCCGGGGCCGCGCGCCTGCGATCCACTGGGCGGGGGTTGGCATGGGCGGGATTGTGTCAGGGGGCCAACTCGTGGTTTCCCAGGGTCCCGCGGTCCCGTGGGAAACGCCAGCTTCCCGTGCTTTGCAAGGGACGGGAAGCTGGTCCTTCGTGAGGGGAGCTGGGGCTGGTGTGGCGTCGGGCGCGCCGACCTCCTGGCTCATCCGACCGCCGGGCGAGTCCATGTGGCCCGTTAGCGTGGCGCCGTGAGCAGCCTGCGACCGGTCAGCGGCACCGCCCCGGAGATCCTCCAGCTGCTGCGCGAGTGGAATTCGGCCGCCGATCCCGAGCCGCTCGTCATCGCGACCTCCGGTTCGACCGGTACGCCGAAGCGAGTGCTGCTCTCCCGCGACGCCATGCGAGCCTCCGCCGTCGCGACACACGAGCGGCTCGGCGGGCCAGGACAATGGGTGCTGAACCTGCCGCCGACGTACGTCGCTGGAGTGCAGGTGCTCTACCGGTCGGTGCTGGCCGGGACGGAGCCGGTGGTGTTCGCGGGGTCGTTCCGCACCGCGGTGAGGGGGATGACCGGTCGGTCGTACCTGTCCCTGGTGCCCACCCAGCTCATCCGGCTGCTGCGCGACCGCTGGGACGATCAGCAGTACGAGGTCGACGCACTCGCCGACTTCGACGCCGTCCTCATCGGCGGTGGCCCGCTGAACCCTGCGGTGCGCGACGAGGCGACCGGGCAGGGGATCCGCGTCGTCCAGACCTACGGGATGAGCGAGACCTGCGGGGGGTGCGTGTACGACGGGCGCCCGCTGCCCGGCGTCGAGGTCGAGATCGACGAGGACGACCAGGTGCTCCTCCGAGGCCCGATGCTCTTCGACGGCTACGAGGGAGAGCCCGACCGCACAGCGCAGGCCATGAAGGACGGCTGGTTCCACACTGACGACCTCGGTCGGATCGAGGCGGACGGACGGCTCCGGGTGACCGGCCGGGCCGACGACGTGATCATCAGCGGCGGGGTGAAGGTGCCGTCCGCTGCCGTGACTTCGGCGATCTCGGCGAACGACTCGGTGCGCGCTGTCGAGGTGGTCGGCGTGCCCGACTCGGAGTGGGGGGAGCGCGTCGTGGCGATCATCGCCACCAAGGACCCGATCACGTTGGCGACTATCCGTGCTCTGGTGGAGCCGCGCGAGTGGGCGCCTCGCCAGCTGGTACTCGTCGAGGAGATCCCCGAGCTCCCCAACGGCAAGCCGGACCGGGTCCGGCTCAGGGAGCTGGCCGCGCGTGACTGAGCCCAGGGTGTTCTCGATCCCGCTCCGCACCCGGTTCCGCGGAATCACCGTCCGCGAGGGAGTGCTGGTCCGCGGAGCGGCTGGATGGGGTGAGTTCAGCCCGTTCCTGGAGTACGACGCCGCAACGTCTGCCCCCTGGTTGGACTGCGCCCGTGAAGCCGCCGACCTTGGCTGGCCCGAGCCCGTCCGCGACCGGATCCCGGTGAACGTCACCGTGCCTGCATGCGACCCGGCGCGGGCACGCGAGATCGTGCTCGCGTCCTCGGGCTGCCGGACGGCCAAGGTCAAGGTCGCCGAGTCCGGACAGGATCCCCGCGAGGACGAGGCCCGGTTGGAGGCGGTGCGCGACGCCCTCGGAGCCGACGGGCTGATCCGCATCGACGCCAACGGCGGCTGGTCCGTCGAGGAGGCGGTGCGGCGCATCGGCGTACTGGCGCGGGCCGCCGGCGGACTCGAGTACGTCGAGCAGCCGGTCGCCTCGGTCGAGGACCTGGCCGTCGTACGCCGTCGGGTGGCGGTCCCGATCGCCGCCGACGAGTCGATCCGACGTGCAGCCGACCCCTACCGCGTGCGTGACCTGGAGGCGGCCGACATCGCCGTACTCAAGGTGCAGCCGCTCGGCGGCGTCCGCGCCTGCCTCCGGATCGCCGAGGACATCGGCCTGCCCGTCGTCGTCTCGAGTGCTGTTGAGTCCAGCATCGGCATCGCCGCGGGAGTCGCTCTTGCGGCCGCGCTGCCGGATCTGCCGCATGCCTGCGGTCTCGCGACGGTGCAGCTCCTGAGCGACGACGTGGTTGCCGAACCGTTGCTGCCCGTCGACGGGGCGCTCGCCGTACGCCGTCCAGTGGTCGACGCCGAGAAGCTCGAGGCGCTGGCCGCCATGCCTGACCGGGTGGAGTACTGGCGGCACCGGATGGCCGAGGTCGAGGCTGTGCGGCAGGATCGTCGTCCGTGACTCCGTCTTCTGCGCAGGGCTCCACCGCGCCTTCCACCCGCCTGGCCAGGTGGCTGGTCGACGAGCTCGTCGCGCGCGGCGTGACCGATGTTGTGCTCTGCCCCGGGTCCCGCAACGCGCCACTGTCCTTCGCCCTCTCGGCGGAGAAGGGGATCACCCTGCACACGCGGATCGACGAGAGGACGGCCGCGTTCCTCGCGCTCGGGCTCGCCAAGGGCTCGCGCCGCCCCGCGGCGGTGTTGACGACCTCCGGGACCGCGGCGGCCAACCTGCACCCGGCCGTCCTCGAGGCAGCACATGCCGGCGTACCCCTCGTCGCCCTGACCGCCGACCGCCCGGCCCGGCAGCGCGGGACCGGCGCCAACCAGACGACCGACCAGGTGCGGCTGTTCGGTGACGCCGCCAGCTTCGTGGACCTGACCGAACCGGACGATGACGCCCTCGTCGCAGCCTGGCTGCCCGGCGGCCCGATCCACGTCAACTGCCAGTTCGAGGACCCCCTGATCCCCGACCCCCTCAACCCGTCGCCGGCGCGCCCGAACCCCACAAATGTTGGGTCGGACCGTCCAGATGCCCGCTCAGGACGTCACAATCCAACATTTGTGGAGCCCGAGGACGCGAGCCCCAGCCCGAGCCTGGCGCCCCACCCCCTCCCGCCCGGCCCACGTACGGTCGTGGTCGCCGGGGACGACGCCGGCCCACCGGCGCGCGTCCTGGCCGAGCAGGGCGGGTGGCCGCTGTTCGCCGAGCCCAGCAGCGGCTCGCGCACCGGCGCGAACCCGATCCGCACCTACCGGCTGCTCCTCGGCACCGAGCTCGGCGCTCGCATCGAGCGCGCCGTCGTCTTCGGCCACCCCACCCTGTCGCGGCCGGTGAACCGGCTGTTGTCGCGCCCCGACGTCGAGGTCGTCTCGGTGCGCACGCACGGGCGCTGGCCGGACCGGCCGTTCCCGGTCTCCGCCGAGTACGACCAGGTCAGCGCCGAGGCCGGCCCGGAGCACGCGGGCTGGCTCGAGGAGTGGCGGAAAGCGGACCGCTCGCTGGGTGAGCGTCTCGACGCCTTCGTGGCGGAGCAGCCCGGCCTGACGCCGTACGACGTCGCCGCGGCCGTCAACGCCACCAACCCTCCCGGCGGCCTGCTGTTCGTGGGTGCCAGCAACCCGATCCGCGACCTCGACCTGATGGCCACGGCCCACCCGGTCGGGGAGCGCCGGATGGTGCTCGCGAACCGGGGGCTCGCCGGGATCGACGGCACCCTCTCGAGCGCAGTCGGAGCCGCCCTCGGGCGGCCGTACAGCCCGCGGGCGATCGCGTACGTCGGAGACGTGACCTTCCTGCACGACTCGAACGCCTTGATCATCGGCCCGGGCGAGGCGCGGCCCGACCTCACAATTGTGGTGGCCAACGACGACGGTGGTTCGATCTTCGCGACGCTTGAGCAGGGGGACCCGGCGTACGCGGACTCCTACGAGAAGCTGTTCGGCTCGCCGCACGGGGTGGACCTGGCCAGCCTGTGCGCGGCCACCCGTACGCCGCACTGGCGCGTCACCGACCGTGCCGAGCTCAGACACGCGCTGGCGAGCCCCAACGGGGGGATCGAGGTCATCGAGGCCGTGATCCGGCGCGACAACCGGCGGGAGCTGGACGAGCGGATCAGGGAGCTGGCGGTTTCACTGGGTCCCCAGTGAAGCCGCCACTTCCCACGCGTTGCATCACACGGGAAGTGGCCGAACCGAACGGGCAGTGGGGCTGCTGGGCATGATGTGTGCATGCATCTCGTGCTCACGCTGGTCGGGATCGTCGCGGTGGTCATCGCGGTGGCCGGCCTGTGCGCGAGGTTCGACCTTCCCTCTCCGCTCGTCCTGATCGTCGTGGGAGTGATCGGCTCCTACGTGCCGTTCATACCCGAGATCCGGTTGGAGCCCGAGGTGGTGCTCTTCGGTCTGCTCCCGCCGTTGCTGTACGCCGCTGCCCTGCAGACCAGCCTGGTCGACTTCAACGCCAACCGGCGCGCGATCCTGCTCCTCTCCGTCGGGCTGGTCGCCTTCACCACCGGCGGCGTGGCGGTGCTCGTTCATGCGCTGCTCCCCGATCTGGGATGGGCGCCGTGCTTCGCCATCGGCGCCGTGGTCGCGCCGCCGGACGCCGTGGCCGCGACCGCGATCGGCCGGCGGATCGGCCTGCCCCGGCGCATCGTCACGATCCTGGAGGGCGAGTCGCTCCTCAACGACGCCACGGCCCTGGTCGCCCTCCGTACGGCGCTCGGTGCCACCGTCGCCTGGTACGTGCTGGCCGGCGACTTCCTGCTCGCAGCGGGTGGCGGCCTCGCCGTCGGGCTCGGGTTCTTCTTCGTCGTCGGCCTGGTGCGCAAGCACGTCACCGACCCGGTCATCGACAGCGGTCTGAGCTTCCTGACCCCGTTCGCGGCGTACGTCGCGGCCGAGGAGATCCACGCCTCCGGGGTGATCAGCGTCGTGGTCGCCGGGCTGCTGCTCGGGCACAAGGCACCGATCCTGCAGACCGCCCAGTCCCGGATCGCGGAGCGGATGAACTGGAGCAGCATCGGCTTCCTGCTCGAAAGCAGCGTCTTCCTCCTGATCGGCCTGCAGGCACGGACGATCATCGGCGACGCGGTCGGAGGCGAGGTGACGATCACGAGGGTGCTCGTGGTGTGCGCTGCCACCCTGGTCGCCGTCATCGTGCTGCGCATCGTGTGGGTGTTCTTCGCCCGCTACCTGCTCGTGCGCCCCGGTCCCGACGGGGTCACCGGCAGGAAGCCGCCCTGGACCTACACCTTCCTGCTCGGCTGGGCAGGGATGCGGGGAGTGGTCACCCTGGCGGCCGCGTTCGTGATCCCGAAGGACACGCCGCATCGCGACGTACTCCTCCTCATCGCCTTCACCGTCACCGCCGGCACGCTGTTCCTGCAGGGACTCTCGCTGCCCTGGGTGGCCCGGCGTCTCAAGGTGCCCTCTCCGGACCCGGGGGCCGACGCGCTGTCGCGGGCGAACCTGCTGCACCAGGCCTCGCTTGCCGGTCTCGCCGAGCTCGACCGGCTCGAGGAGGGGGACCCCCACTCGGTGAGCGACACGATCCGCGAGAAGGTGCAGCGTCGTGACTTCGCCGCGTGGGAGCGAGTGGGCGCCGGAGCGGACGAGACTCCGAGCGAGACCTACTCCCGGCGTCGCAAGCTGATGATCGACGCAGAGCGCAAACGAGTCCTGGAGATCCGGAGCACCGGGAAGGTCGCGCACGAGGTGGTCGATGAGGTGCTCGCCATGCTCGACGTCGAGGAGTCGATGCTCGACTACTCCGGGCAGCAGCTCGACCGCGTCCGGTCGACCGGGGTCGCCGGCACCCTCGAGGGCGACTGCGACCACCTGCGGGAGGTTCGCCCGCTCGTCGAGCCCGACACCCCCGGTGAGTGCGGCGACTGCCTGCGCGAGGGTACGGCGTGGGTGCACCTGCGCATGTGCACCAGCTGTGGCCACATCGCCTGTTGCGACTCCTCACCCCGGCGGCACGCCAGCGCGCACCATGAGACGGTCGGTCACCCGGTGGCGCGCTCGGCCGAGCCCGGCGAGGACTGGCGCTGGTGCTTCGTGGACCAGGTCACGGGGTGACCGGGTGACGCGCCGTACCGGATAATCCCGACCGTTCGGCACGTCAAACCGCGTGCGGTGGATGCCGAACGATCGGGACTATCGGCTCGTCCTCAGGAGGTGGGTACGACGGGCTGCTGCAGCGCCCACCGGTTGCCGTCCGGGTCCTCGAACCTGACGAACCGGCCCCACGGCTCATCGGTGATGTCGGAGCAGTCGACTCCGCGTCCACTCAGATAGGCGTGCGCCTCGTCGGCGTCGGCCACCACGACCTGGATCATCTGCGAGAACCCGTCGGGCATCATCTCGAGCCCGATCCCGAAGCAGAACGAGCAGGCTGACCCCTGGGGTGTGACCTGTACGAACCGCAGCCCGTCGTGCACCTTGTGGTCGTGATCGACGTTCCAGCCGACCTTGTTGCCGTAGAACTCAATCGAACGGTCGACGTCCTTGACGGCCAGCGGGACGAGCTCGATCTTCCAGTCCATGTAGGTGCCCTTTCGCGCGAGACTCCCGCCTCTCGGGAGCCCTCGCCCCAACCCTAGGAGTCCCTGCGGTCAGATGCCGACCGCTTTTGTGTGAGATCGCGAAACCTCCCGGCAGGTGCTCCGGCGTACCGCATAGTCCGGAGCGAACGGACCCTGGTTTGGTCCGCGGGAGGGTCCGAACGCTCCGGACTATGCGGGGGGCCGGGGCTCAGGCGAACTCGTAGTCGCTGAGCGGGAAGCGCTCGACGGCCTTCCGAGCCGACCCAGACGAGGTCGGGCGCAGGATCACCGCGTCGCCCTCGTTGGTGAAGTAGTAGCTGCGTGACGTCGAGCAGGCGCCGAGGTTGAACACGGTGTCCTCCATCCGCTCGAGCATGTGCCCGAGGAACTCCGCGTTGGCCCGTTCGCTGATCTCGAACGTGCACGCGCCACGCTCCTCGACCTCGCCGAAGAGCCGCTCGAGGTGGCGCATCTGCACCTCGATCGTCATGAAGTAGCTCAGCCCGGAGTAGCTGTACGGCGAGTTCAGCGTGACGAAGTTGGGGAACTGCGGGACGGTGACGCCCTCGTATGCGCTGTAGCCGTGCTCGCGCCACCACTTGCCGAGGTTGCGCCCCTCCCGGCCGATCACCTCGATGGCAGGGAAGTTGGCGTCCCAGAGGTTGAAGCCGGTCGCCAGCACCAGGGTGTCGATCGGCGTCTCGCGCCCGTCGACCGTGATGACGCCGTCCTCGGTGATCCGCTCGATCGAGGTCGTCTCCAGGGTGACGTGGTCGCGGGTGAAGGTCGGGAAGTAGTCGTTGGAGAACGTCGGGCGCTTGCACCCGAAGCTGTAGTCGGGAGTGAGCTTGCGTCGCAGCTCCGGGTCGGCGACCTGCTTGCGAAGGTGTCGTCGGGACAGGGCGGCCGCGGCCCGGTTGAAGATGCGCGCCTGTCGGTAGTGCAGCACGGCGCTCACCATCAACGCCTCGAGCCACGCACCGTTGGCCTTGCGCGCGAGCCGCTGGGTCCACGGCAGCAGTGCAAACAGCAACTGCAGCAGCTTCGGGATCCGGAAGTCGGTCTTGGGGGTCACCCAGATCGGGGTGCGCTGGAAGACAGTGAGCTTCGCGGCGACGTCCGCGATCTCGGGAATCAGCTGTACGGCGGTCGCGCCCGTGCCGATCACGGCCACCCTCTTGCCGGTGAGGTCGGCCTCGTCGTCCCACTTCGCCGTGTGGATCACCTCGCCAGTGAAGTCGTGCACGCCCTCGATGTCGGGAAGCCGTGGCTGGGACAGGAAGCCGGTCGCGGTCAGCAGGAAGCGGGAGGTGAAGGTGTCCCCGACGCGGCCGGTGTGCGGAGAACCAGAGCCGCCATTCGCCGGGGAGGTCGCGACCACCCAGTGCTGTTCGTCCTCGTCCCACCGCGCGCCCTCGACCGAGACGCCGAAGCGCATGTGCCGGCGCAGGTCGTAGGTGTCGGCGACGTGCTCGGCGTACCTCTTGAGCTCGGCGCCACGGGCGAACCAGTGCTGCCAGTGGGGGTTCGGCTCGAAGGAGTAGGAGTAGGTCACGCTGGCGATGTCGACGGCGAGGCCGGGGTAGTGGTTGACGTGCCAGGTGCCGCCGAGGTCGTCCTCCCGTTCGAGGATCAGCAGGTCCCCGGATTTCGAACGGGAGCCCGAGCCGTAGCCCAGCCGCTTGAGCGCGATCGCGGCCCCCATCCCGCCGAATCCTGCGCCGATGATCGTCACTTCGTGGTCGGTCACTGTCACCAGTCCTGTCTGCTGAATATTGTTCAATAGGGACACCATACTGTGAATCCATGCGAATCACGAAGTTCGGGCATGCGTGCGTGAGACTCGAGACCGGTGAGCACACCATCGTTCTGGACCCCGGCAGCTTCACCGAGCCGGAGGCGGTGGACGGCGCCACGGCGGTCCTGATCACCCATGAGCACGCCGACCACTACTCGCCCGACAACCTGCGACGCACCGACGCTCCGATCCACACCATCGGCGCCGTCGCGGCGAAGATCCGCGAGGAGGCGCCCGACGTGGCCGAGCGGGTCACGGTCGTCGAGGGCAAGTTCGACCCCGGCGTACCCACTCGCGTGGTGGGGGAGAAGCACGCGGTCATCCACCCCGAGATGCAGCGCTTCGACAACAGCGGCTACCTGCTGGAGGTCGAGGACATCACGGTGTTTCACCCAGGGGACTCACTGACGCTGCCCGAGGAGGAGGTCGACCTGCTCCTGCTCCCGGTCAGCGCACCCTGGCTGAAGGTCAGCGAGTGCATCGACTTCGCCCGAGACGTCGGGGCCCAGCGCTCGCTTGCGATCCACGACAGGGTGTACAGCGAAGCCGGGCTCAAGATGGTGGACGCCCACCTCTCGCGGATGCTCGGCGAGCGCGCGCAGACCTACGTCCGGCTGCAGCCCGGACAAGACCTGTAACAGCTTCGCGTACGAAACCGCGAACTCAGTCGGTCAGCGCGTCCCGCACCGGCATGAACTTCGCCTGAGCTTCAGCCAGCTCGGCCTCGGGGTCGGAGTCGGCGACGATGCCGCAGCCGGCGAAGAGCCGCACCTGGTGGGCGTCGATCTCCGCGGATCGCAGCGCGATGCCGAACTCGCCGTCGCCGCCCGCGTCCATCCAGCCCACGGGTCCGGCGTACCGCCCGCGGTCCATGCCCTCGATCTCGGCGATCATCTCCACCGCCACCTTGGTGGGCGTACCACCGACCGCGGCCGAGGGGTGCAGCGCGGCGGCGAGCTCGAGGACCGTCGCCCCGTCGGAGTCGTGTACGACGCCCGCCACGTCGGTGGCCAGGTGCATCACGTTGGGCAGGTGCAGCACGAACGGCACCTCGGGCACGTTCATCGAGGAGCAGTACGGCGCCAGCGACTCGGCGACCGAGCGGACGGCGTACTCGTGCTCCTCGAGGTCCTTCGAGGAACGGGCCAGCTGCCCAGCGAGGGCGAGGTCGTGCTCGTCGTCGCCCGTGCGCTGGATCGTGCCGGCCAGCACCCGGGACATGACCAGGCCACGCTCACGGCGGACGAGCATCTCGGGCGTCGCGCCGAAGAGCCCGTCGACGTGGAAGGTCCAGCACATCCCGTAGTCGTCGGCGAGCTTGCGCAGCGGCCAACGCACGTCGATCGGGGCGTCCGCAGTGGCGATCAGGTCGCGCGCGAGCACGACCTTCTCCAGCTCACCGCCCCCGATCCGCGTGACCGCCTCGGCGACCACCGTCTCCCAGGCGGCGCCGCTCATGGCGCCGTCGGCGAAGGCGACGTTGCGTGGTGCCGGGACGTCCTCCTGGACGACCAGCTCCGGGAGCGGAGTCAGCTCGTCGTCGCCGATGACGGTGACCCACGAACGGTCACCGCGAGTGCCGACGATCACGCGCGGCACCACGAGCACGCTGTCCCCGGGATCGTCGGCGAAGCCGAAGCTGCCCATGCAGACAAGGCCGGTGCCGGGCACCATCACCTCGTCGCGTACGACGGCCGCGGCCGAGGTCGCGCGCCACCAGTCGACGGCGTCCGCGAAACGATCGGGGCCCGAGGTGTGGCAGCGCGCGGCCTCCCCCCAGGCGACCATCCCTTTGCCGCGGCGCAGCCAGGCCATCGGGTTGTCGTCGGGGAGCAGGTCGAGGAGGTTCGCGGGGAGCCCCTCTGCGAACGCCACCTCGACGGTCCGGGAGATCAGCCGGTGGACGGGCACGTCGCTCGTCGGACTCGGGCTGCTCACGCGGAGAAGGGTACGCCGTGTTGAATTCCGCCCCGGCGGCCGGATGGCCGAGTCCTGCCACCGCGCCAGCAGCCCTCCGCCCGGCTCAGGACCAGTAGATGACCACCTTGTCGCCGAGAAGCACCTGGTCATAGAGCCACTCGACGCCCGCGCGGTCGCGGACGTTCACGCACCCGTGCGAGGCGCCGGAGTAGCCCTGCGCCGCGAAGTCCGAGGAGTAGTGCACCGCCTGACCACCGGAGAAGAACATCGCGAACGGCATCGGGGAGTCATAGAGCTTGGACACGTGGTCGCGCGACTTCCACCCCACGTGGAACAGGCCCTCGCGCGTCGGGGTGTACGACGACCCGAACCGCACCGCCATCGTGCGCTGGACCCTGCCATCCACGACCCAGCGAATCGTGCTGCTGGACTTGTCGATGCACATCGCCCGGCCCGTCGTACAGCGCGGGTCGAGCGGTGCCTTGGTGGAGATGTCTCCGGGGAACCGGTTGGCGAGCTCGTCGGCCGTGGGGGTGCGGGTCATGGCATTGAGCCGGTTCAGCGTCCGCTGGTCGACGTACCCGGTGACGGCGATCTCGCGCTTCTTCTGGAATCCCTTGATGGCAGCCGTCGTGCTCTGGCCGTAGTCGTCGGTCACGTTGCCGAAGTACCACGCGATCTGGCGCAACCTGGACTGCAGGCCGCGCACCTTGGGGCCATGGTCGCCAGGACCCAGGATTCGCGGGCCCGGCTCAGGAATTGCCTGAGGGCGGACGCGCGGGAGCGGGGCACTGACCTGGCGCCTGACCGGTTCCGGCGTCGCGGTCGCCTCGGGGGTCGGTGCCGGTTTGGGCGTGGTCTGGCTCGAACCGCTGGCGGTGTTCGAGGGGAGGAACCCGTGCCCGGAGGCGGCACGGGCAACGCCGTACCCGAGGACCGACGTGCCCAGGAGCACGCCCGAGACCATGGCCACGGTGGCCACTCTGTTCACTCCTGCACCCATGGGCTCATCCTCGCGTCCTCAGGTTCCTCACTGAGTACGACGCACCGCGACCAGATACGGTTCTGCCCCGCTCGAGATCCCCTGCTGACCCGTCGTCGAGTGCCTGCATAGGGTGACCTCGATGACGCGAGCACACCTGGACAAGAAGCCGGCCGAGGTGCAGGCGATGTTCGACGACGTCGCCCGGCGCTACGACCTCACCAACGACGTGCTGTCCCTGGGGCAGGACCGCCGCTGGCGCCGCGAGGTGCTCGCGGCCGTGGACCCCGCGCGCGGGGAGCGGGTTCTCGACCTGGCGGCCGGCACCGGCACCTCCTCGCAGCCGTTCCGAGACCGCGGCGCCACCGTGGTCCCGTGCGACTTCTCGGTCGGCATGCTGCGGGTCGGCAAGCGGAACCTCCCGCACCTGCCGTTCACGGCCGGTGACGGCACCCGGCTGCCGTTCGGCGACGCCACCTTCGACGCGGTGACCATCTCGTTCGGGCTGCGCAACATCGTCGACCCCGACGCGGGACTACGCGAAATGTTGCGCGTGACCCGACCAGGTGGCCGGCTGGTGGTGTGCGAGTTCAGCTCACCGACATGGACGCCGTTCCGGACGGTCTACCTGGAGTACCTGATGAAGGCGCTGCCGTCCCTCGCCCGGGCGGTCTCCTCGAGCCCGGACGCCTATGTCTATCTCGCCGAGTCGATCCGGGCGTGGCCCGACCAGGAGCTCCTGGCCGCGCGCATCGAAGCCGCCGGGTGGGGCCACCCGGAGTGGCGCAACCTCACCGGCGGAATCGTGGCCCTGCACCGCGCGGAACGGCCTGCCTAGTAGGACCCGGTGTGCAGACAGAGCACGTTGCCGTCGGGGTCGAGGAACCAGGCGGCTTTGTCTCCGGCCATCGTGGCGATGTGGTCGACGGTCTTGAGGCCGGGCACGTCGTAGTCCTCGAAGGCGACGCCCTTGTCCTTGAGCTCGCGCACCTCCCCCTCGACGTCCTCGACCTCCCAGCTCATGGCAGTACTGTCCGAGCGCTTGCCACCCGGCCGAGGTAGCAGCATCAGGATCGAGCCGCCACTGAGCTGGAACAACGCACTGCCCTCCTCGTTCGTGCGCAGGAACTCGAGCCCCAGATTCTCGACGTAGAACTTCTTGGCACGGTCGACGTCTTCGACCGGAAGCATCACTGCCACTGCGCTGGTTGCGAGGGACATGTGCCCACCTCCTCGGATCCGTTCCACCCTGCTCCCGCCCGGTTTGGAGCGGCAAGGGACGAAAGCCGCGACTTCTGGCGGCCGCGTCCGGCGTACGTCGCTCGAACGGGCACGAGCACGCCATGGGGGACAACTCGACCGGGGTTGGCTGCCGATCCCGGACGTTGTCGGCCGATGCTTGGGGTACAACCGCCGGTTTCACCGGCAGGCCGGTGAAACTGCGACGGCGATCAAATAGCCAACACGAACGTGCTCTAAATCCGCTGGTCAGAGGCATGTTCGGTGCCCTCGGGGTGGTGTTCGCGCGATGTGACGCAGACCTCTATGCTGACTCCCGTCGCTACTTCGTGAAGACATTCACATGTTCACGAACACGTGCTGATTCAGGAGGATCATGGAGCTCTATACGCCGGTACTGGCGCTCATGATCCTCGCGGCCGGCTTCGCGATCTTCTCGGTCGGGGTCAGCGCACTCACCGGCCCCGCGCGCTACAACCGGGCCAAGCTCGACTCCTACGAATGCGGCATCGAGCCCACCCCGCAGCCGGTCGGCGGCGGCCGGTTCCCGGTGCGCTACTACATCACCGCGATGATGTTCATCGTCTTCGACATCGAGATCGTGTTCCTCTACCCGATCGCCGTCGCGTTCGACCAGATGGAGCTGTTCGGGCTGATCGAGATGGTGCTGTTCATCGTGCCGGTGTTCGTGGCCTACGTGTACGTCTGGCGCCGCGGCGGACTCGAGTGGGACTGAGCGTGGCGCGCATGGAGTTACCGGGCACCGTCCGACGAGCAGGGGCTGACACCGTGAGCGACCGAAGTGAGCGAACAATCCAGCGGAGCATCTCGTGGGTATAGAAGAGAAGTTGCCGAGCGGCGTACTCCTGACCACGGTCGAGGGCGTCGCCGGCTACATGCGCAAGGCCTCATTCTGGCCCGCAACCTTCGGCCTGGCCTGCTGTGCGATCGAGATGATGACCAGTGGCGGCCCCAAGTACGACCTCGCGCGCTTCGGGATGGAGGTCTTCCGGGCCAGCCCGCGGCAGGCCGACCTGATGATCGTCGCCGGTCGGGTGAGCCAGAAGATGGCGCCGGTGTTGCGCCAGATCTACGACCAGATGGCCGAGCCCAAGTGGGTGCTCGCCATGGGCGTGTGCGCCAGCTCCGGAGGCATGTTCAACAACTACGCGATCGTCCAGGGCGTCGACCACGTGGTGCCGGTCGACATGTACCTCCCCGGCTGTCCGCCCAGACCCGAGATGCTCATCGACGCCATCCTCAAGCTGCACGACCAGGTGCAGCACGCCAAGCTCGGCCCGAACCGGCTCACCGAGATCGAGGCCCACGAGGAAGTCGCGCTCAACGCCCTGCCCACCAGCCAGATGAAGGGCCTGATGCGCTAATGGCCCCCGACGACAAGGGCGACAAGCCAGAGGTCAAGACAGGTCGACCGACCCAGCCCGGCACCGAGGTCGACGCCACGGGCAAGATGCCGGAGAACGTCCCCGAGGGCGACGGAACCGGTGGGCTGATCGGCCGCCGCGACGGCATGTTCGGCGTCCGCGGCACCGGGGACACCTCCGGGTACGGCGGCCTGACCCGGCCCGTGGAGATGCCCGGGGCCACCCAGCCTCCGTTCGGTGGGTGGATGGACGACGTCGCCTCCGCGCTGGCCGAGGCGACCCGGTCCGCCGGGATCGAGGCCGCTGTCGAGAAGGTGGTCGTGCACCGGGGCGAGATCACCTTCCACGTCCGCCGCGAGGACCTGGTCGCGATGGCCAGGCTGCTGCGCGACGACGAGAAGCTCCGCTTCGAGCTCCTCTCCGGCGTCAGTGGCGTGCACTATCCCGACGACAAGGGGCGCGAGCTGCACGCGGTCTACCACCTGCTCTCGCTGACCCACAACCGCCGGATCCGCATCGAGGTCACCGCGCCCGACGCCGACCCGCACATCCCCAGCGTGGTGGCGACCTACCCCACCGCCGACTGGCACGAGCGCGAGACCTTCGACTTCTTCGGCATCGTCTTCGACGGCCACCCCGCCCTGACCCGCATCCAGATGCCCGACGACTGGCCCGGCCACCCCCAGCGGAAGGATTACCCGCTGGGAGGAATCCCCGTCGAGTACAAGGGCGGCAGCATCCCGCCGCCCGACCAGCGGAGGTCCTACAACTGATGACCCCCACGACTGAACTGATGCGATCCAGCGGGGTGGGCTTCCGCAGCGGAAGGACGCTCTGCTCGATGGAGGACTCCCCCGTCGCGTACAAGGGCGGCAGCATCCCACCTCCCGACCAGCGGAGGTCCTACAACTGATGACCCCCACGACTGAACTAATGCGATCCAGCGGGGTGGGCTTCCGCAGCGGAAGGACGCTCTGCTCGATGGAGGACTCCCCCGTCGCGTACAAGGGCGGCAGCATCCCGCCGCCCGACCAGCGGAGGTCCTACAACTGATGACCCCCACGACTGAACTGATGCGATCCAGCGGGGTGGGCTTCCGCAGCGGAAGGACGCTCTGCTCGATGGAGGACTCCCCCGTCGAGTACAAGGGCGGCAGCATCCCGCCGCCCGACCAGCGGAGGTCCTACAACTGATGACTCCCACGACTCAACGTTGGTGTTTCTGATGACGACTGAGCACGACGCCTTCGCACCCCAGGCCGAGACCAGCCAGGGACGGGTGTTCACGGTCACCGGGCAGGACTGGGACTCCGTGGTCTCGGGCATCTCCGACGAGCACGACAACAAGGTCGTCGTGAACATGGGGCCGCAGCACCCCTCCACCCATGGGGTGCTCCGCTTGATCCTCGAGCTCGAGGGCGAGACAGTCACCGAGGCTCGCTGCGGCATCGGCTACCTGCACACCGGCATCGAGAAGAACATGGAGTTCCGCACCTGGATACAGGGCGTCACCTTCTGCACCCGGATGGACTACCTGAGCCCCTTCTACAACGAGATGACCTACTCCCTCGGTGTGGAGCGTCTGCTCGACATCGAGGCAGACATCCCGGAGAAGGCGCAGGTCATGCGGGTGCTCCTGATGGAGCTCAACCGCATCTCCTCCCACCTCGTCGCGATCGCCACCGGCGGCATGGAGATCGGCGCGCTGACGGTGATGACGATCGGTTTCCGCGAACGCGAGCTGGTGCTCGACCTGTTCGAGCTGATCACCGGCCTGCGGATGAACCACGCGTTCATCCGCCCCGGCGGCGTCGCGCAGGACATGCCTCCGGGCGCCCTGGACCAGATTCGCGACTTCATCACGCTGATGAAGAAGCGCCTGCCCGAGTACGCCGCCCTGTGCAACGCCAACCCGATCTTCAAGGCCCGCCTCGAAGGAGTCGGCCACCTCGACCTCGCCGGCTGCCTGGCCCTCGGCATCACCGGTCCGGTGCTCCGCTCGACCGGGTACCCCCACGACCTGCGCAAGAGCGAGCCGTACTCCGGCTACGAGGACTACGACTTCGACGTCCAGACCTGGGACAGCATGGACTCCTACGGACGGTTCCGGATCCGGGTCAACGAGATGTGGGAGTCGCTACGCATCGTCCAGCAGGCCGTCGACCGGCTCGCCGACCTCGAGGGCGCCCCCGTGATGATCGGCGACAAGAAGATCGCCTGGCCCAGCCAGCTCGCCATCGGCAGTGACGGCATGGGCAACAGCCTGGACCACATCAAGCACATCATGGGCGAGTCGATGGAGGCCCTGATCCACCACTTCAAGCTGGTCACCGAGGGCTTCCGGGTCCCCGCAGGCCAGGCCTACGTGCCGGTGGAGTCGCCCCGTGGCGAGCTGGGCGCCCACCTCGTCTCCGACGGAGGCACCCGTCCGTTCCGGGCCCACTTCCGCGATCCGTCGTTCGTGAACCTGCAGGGCACCTCGGTGATGAGCGAGGGCGGCATGGTGGCCGACGTGATCGTGGCGATCGCGTCCATCGACCCGGTCATGGGAGGTGTGGACAGATGAGCCACCTTCGGCGAACAACCAAGAGGGGATGCAAATGAGCGACGAACGCATCCCCGGCATCGACGACCACACGACGGCGACCGGCGTGTCGACGACCCAGGTCACCAAGGAGACCCCGATCGACGCGGTGACGTACGCCGAGCTGGAGGAGATCGCCGCTCGCTACCCGCAGGCGCGGTCCGGATTGCTGCCGATGCTGCACCTCGTGCAGAGCGTCGAGGGTCGGGTGACTTCGCGCGGCATCGAGGCCTGCGCGTCGATCCTCGGGATCAGCGCCGCCGAGGTGAGCGGCGTGGCGACCTTCTACACGATGTACAAGCGCCGCCCCGTCGGCGACTACCACGTCGGCGTGTGCACGAACACCCTGTGCGCGATCATGGGCGGCGACGTGATCTTCGAGCGGCTCAAGGATCACCTCGACGTCGGCAACGACGAGACCGCGGAGAAGAGGGCAGGGGACGGCGCCACCGTCTCCCTGGAGCACGTCGAGTGCAACGCCGCCTGTGACTTCGCCCCGGTGATGACCGTCAACTGGGAGTTCATGGACAACATGACTCCGGAGTCTGCGGTGCAGCTGGTCGACGACCTGCGCGCGGGTGCCGAGGTGCACTCGACCCGCGGCCCGAAGCTGTGCACCTGGCGTGAGGCCGAGCGGGTGCTCGCCGGCTTCCCCGACGGACTTGCCGACGAGGGACCGGCTGCCGGACCCGCCTCGCTGGTGGGCCTGAAGATCGCCCGCGAGCAGGGCTGGACCGCGCCGTCCGTCAAGCGGGCCCAGGCGTCCCAGCGACAGGAAGCCACCGCGGGATCGACAACCGAGGACAAGTCCCCGGGAATGGCCGCAGGGAGCCACGAGGCCGAGCACACCAAGGCCGACGCCGAGGTCGAGGCTTCCCCGGCTGACGTCAAGCACGAGGACAACCCCGCGAACACCGGTGGTGACGACAAGTGACCGACACCCTGACTCCCGTCCTGACGGACAACTGGGACGCCCACCGCGCCTGGACGCTGGCTTCCTACGAGGACCAGGGTGGGTACGCCGCGCTACGAAAGGCGCTCGCGATGGCCCCCGGGGAGGTCGTCGAGGCGGTCAAGGCATCCAACCTCCGCGGCCGCGGAGGTGCGGGGTTCCCGACCGGGATGAAGTGGGGCTTCATCCCTCAGGACAACCCCAACCCGAAGTACCTCGTGGTCAACGCAGACGAGTCCGAGCCGGGCACCTGCAAGGACATCCCGCTGATGATGGCGAGTCCGCACACCCTGGTCGAGGGCGTCATCATCAGCTCCTACGCGATCCGCGCCAGCACGGCGTTCATCTACATCCGCGGCGAGGTGCTGCACGTCGTACGCCGGCTGCAGCGCGCGGTGGAAGAGGCCTACGAGGCCGGTCACCTCGGCAGGGACATCCATGGCTCTGGCTACGACCTCGACCTGGTGGTGCATGCCGGCGCCGGTGCCTACATCTGTGGCGAGGAGACCGCGCTGCTCGACTCGCTCGAGGGTCGCCGTGGCCAACCACGCCTGCGTCCGCCGTTCCCCGCCGTGGCCGGTCTCTACGCCAGCCCGACGGTGATCAACAACGTCGAGTCGATCGCTTCGGTGCCGAGCATCATCGACCGCGGCGCCGACTGGTTCGCCGCAATGGGCACCGAGAACTCCAAGGGCTACGGCATCTTCTCGCTCTCCGGCCACGTCACGAACCCCGGCCAGTTCGAGGCGCCCCTTGGCATCACCCTGCGGGAGCTGATCGACCTGGCCGGCGGCATGCGCGCCGGCCACGAGCTGAAGTTCTGGACGCCCGGTGGGTCGAGCACACCGATCCTTACCGACCTCCACCTGGACATCCCGCTGGACTTCGAGAGCATCTCGAAGCCCTACCGGGAGCCGGACGATCCCCAGTTCAAGGCCGGGGACGACGACCCACGCAATGCCGGCTCGATGCTGGGCACTCGTGCCCTGCAGATCTTCGACGAGACGACCTGCGTGGTTCGCGCCGTGCTGCGCTGGACGGAGTTCTACAAGCACGAGTCATGCGGCAAGTGCACTCCCTGCCGCGAGGGCACCTGGTGGCTGGCACAGACGCTGGCACGACTCGAGCAGGGTCGCGGCACCGAGGAGGACCTCGACCTGCTGCTCGACCAGTGCGACAACATTCTCGGTCGTGCGTTCTGCGCGCTCGGTGACGGGGCGACGAGCCCGATCACCTCATCGATCAGGTTCTTCCGCGACGAGTACAGACAGCACCTCACCCACGGCGGGTGCCCGTTCGACCGCACGGCGTCGACGATCTTCCCAAAAGTGGAGGCTCCCGCATGACGACCACCCCCGAGAAGTCGAAGGAGACCGCGCCGGAGAAGTCCGACGAGGTCACCTTGACCATCGACGGCGTCGAGGTCTCGGTGCCCAAGAACACTTTGGTCATCCGCGCCGCCGAGCGCATCGGCGTACAGATCCCGCGCTTCTGCGACCACCCGCTCCTCGCCCCGGTCGGCGCGTGCCGCCAGTGCCTCGTGGAGATCCCTGACGCCGGAAACGGCCGCGGGATGCCGAAGCCGCAGGCGTCCTGCACGCTGACCGTCGCCCAGGGCATGGTGGTCAACACCCAGGCCACGTCTCCCTCTGCAGACAAGGCCCAGCAGGGGATCATGGAGTTCCTGCTGATCAACCACCCGCTCGACTGCCCCGTCTGCGACAAGGGTGGCGAGTGCCCGCTGCAGAACCAGGCGATGAGCAACGGCCGCGGCGAGACCCGGTTCACCGAGAGCAAGCGACTCTTTCCCAAGCCGATCAACATCTCCGCACAGGTGCTGCTGGACCGCGAGCGTTGCGTGCTCTGCGCCCGCTGCACGCGCTTCTCCGAGCAGATCGCCGGGGATCCGTTCATCGCACTGATCGAACGAGGAGCCCTCCAGCAGGTCGGCATCTACGAGAAGGAGCCCTTCGAGAGCTACTTCTCCGGCAACACGATCCAGATCTGCCCGGTCGGAGCTCTGACGTCCTCGGCCTACCGCTTCCGCTCGCGGCCTTTCGACCTCGTCTCCACGCCCTCGGTGGCCGAGCTCGACGCGTGTGGCTCGGCGATCCGGGTCGACCACCGCCGCGGCAAGGTGATGCGTCGTCTCTCCGGTGACGACCCGGAGGTCAACGAGGAGTGGATCACCGACAAGGACCGGTTCGCGTTCACCTACGCGATGCAGGGTGACCGGCTCACCCACCCGATGGTGCGCGACGAGGCTCAGCAAAATGGCGGCGCGGGCAAGGGCGAGCTGCGTCCGGCGAGCTGGCCCGAGGCGTTCGTCGTCGCCGCCCGCGGCCTCGCCGCCGCTCGTGACGCCGGCGGTGTCGGCGTACTGACCGGCGGCCGGCTCACCGCCGAGGACTCCTACGCCTACGCCAAGTTCGCCCGGGTCGCGCTCGGCACCAACGACATCGACTTCCGCGCCCGCGCGCACTCCGCCGAGGAGGCGGACTTCCTCGCCTCGCAGGTGGTGCTTGGTGGGCCCGGCAACGGTGCGGTGACCTACGACGACCTCGAGAGTGCGCGATCCGTCGTACTAGTCGGCCTCGAACCCGAGGACGAGGCCGGCACCGTCTTCCTGCGCCTGCGCAAGGCCGCTCGTGGTCGCCTGCTGCCGATCTACTCGATTGCGCCGTTCACCTCGCGTGGGCTGCACAAGATGTCGGGCACCCTGATCCCGACCCGTCCCGGTGACGAGGCCGCCGCCCTCGACGCGCTCGCGCACAACGCAAGCATCGCGCTGGACAGCGGGAGCCTGCTCCTCGTGGGCGACCGGATGGCGTCGGTGCCCGGAGCGCTGACCGCCGTGGCCCGGCTCGCCGCGACCACTGGGGCCCGGATCGGCTGGATTCCGCGCCGTGCAGGCGACCGCGGCGCCGTCGAGACGGGGGCCCTGCCCAACCTGCTGCCGGGTGGCCGCCCCGTCGCTGACGCTTCGGCGCGCGTCGACCTGGCCACGGCCTGGGGCGTCGAGCACCTGCCCGAGGCCCCCGGTCGCGCCGGCGCAGCCATCGTGGCTGCTGCCGCGGCGGGTGAGCTCGGCGGTTTGGTCGTCGGTGGCGTCGACCCCGCTGACCTGGCCGAGCCGGACCTGGCTCGTCAGGCGATCGAGAGCGCCGGGTTCGTGGTGTCCCTCGAAGTGCGCGCCTCGGACGTCACGCGCGCAGCCGACGTCGTCTTTCCGGTCGCGCCGGTCACCGACCGCACCGGCACCTTCGTCAACTGGGAGGGCCGGGTTCGCCAGTTCGGCACGGTCCTGCACAACCCCAACTCGTTGCCTGACCTCCGCGTCCTGGCCGGGATCGCCGAGGAGCTGGGCACCCCGTTGGGTTGGCGGACCTCCGAGCAGGTCTGGACCGAGATGACGCAGGTCGGGCCCTGGGACGGTGAGCGCGCCAGCATGAGTGGCTCTGGCGACGAAGGTGGCTTCGAGGCGCTCGCCGGCTCTCGCTCAGCGACCACCGAGGGGAACAGCGCCGGAGAACTCGTCCTGGCGTCCTGGAAGCAGCTGATCGACGACGGCCGGATGCAGGACGGCGCCGACGACATGCGTCGCACCGCACGAAATCCGGTCGTGCTGGTCGGCCCAGCCACGTTGGCAGACCTCGGGGTCACGGCAGGAGACCCGGTCACCCTGGCCGGTCCGCTCGGCTCGATCGAGCTCCCGGTCGCAGTGGGCGACCTGGCCGAGGGCACGGTCTGGGCGCCTGCGAGTGCTCCCGGCGCCTCTGTCCGGCATCGGGTCGGGCCGGCGGGCTGCACCGTCACCATCACCGGAGGTGCCCAGTGATGTCGCAAGTGATGTCGCCAGTGATGTCATCAGTGATCCCGCTCGCCGACACCGGTCTCAGCGCGTTCGGGCACGACCCCGTGTGGCTGGTCATCGTCAAGGCCGTGCTGATCTTCGTGGTGCTCGTGCTGCTGACGCTTTTCAACATCTGGTACGAGCGCCGCGTGGTGGCCCGGATGCAGCACCGCATCGGACCCAACGTGCACGGCCCCTTCGGCCTGCTGCAGAGTCTCGCCGACGGGGTGAAGCTGGCGCTGAAGGAAGACATCATCCCCAAGGCGGCCGACAAGCTCGTCTTCATCATCGCGCCCGTGATCGCCACCGTGCCCGCGTTCGTGACCTTCGCAGTGATCCCGTTCGGGCCCGTGGTGGAGGTCCCCTGGACAGACATCAGCACTCCGCTCCAGCTCACCGACATGCCGGTCGCGGTCATCTTCGTGATGGCCATCGCCTCGATCGGCATCTACGGCATCGTGCTGGGTGGCTGGTCCTCCGGGTCGACGTACTCCCTGCTCGGCGGCCTGCGATCGAGTGCGCAGATGATCTCCTACGAGGTTGCGATGGGCCTCGCCCTGGTGGCGGTCTTCCTGCACGCCGGCTCGATGTCCACTTCTGAGATCGTCGAGTCACAGAAGGACGTGTGGTTCGCGTTCACGCTGATCCCGTCGTTCGTGATCTACGTGATCGCGATGATCGGGGAGACCAACCGGGCGCCGTTCGACCTGCCCGAGGCCGAGGGCGAGCTGGTCGGTGGCTTCCACACCGAGTACTCCTCGCTGAAGTTCGCGCTGTTCTTCCTGGCCGAGTACATCAACATGGCCACGGTGTCGGCGCTGGCGACAACGCTGTTCCTCGGCGGCTGGCGCGCGCCATGGCCCATCTCGATCTGGGACGGCGCCAACGAGGGGTACTGGCCCTTCATCTGGTTCATGGCGAAGGTGATGCTCTTCATCTTCGTGTTCGTCTGGCTGCGCGGGACACTGCCGCGGCTGCGCTACGACCAGTTCATGGCGTTCGGCTGGAAGTGGCTCATCCCCGGCTCGGTGATCTGGATCGTCGCGGTTGCGACGATCCGTGTCGTTGACCTGCGTGGCGGCTTCGACCGACGGGTGCTGATCGGGCTCGGCGTCGCTGCGCTCCTGCTCGCCCTGGTGACCTGGTTCATCCCGGAGAGCGAGTCCGACGAGCGGGCCGAGCCGGAGGAGTTCGACGCCTTCGCCGGTGGCTATCCGGTGCCGCCGATGCCCGTTCCGGGACCGGTCCCGACCGACCTCGACCATCCTGGAGGAGAACGCTGATGGCGTCCCTGAAAGAACAGTTCTGGGACCCGGTTGCCGGGTTCGGCGTCACCTTCCGGACGATGTTCCGCAAGGTGGTCACCGAGCAGTACCCCTTCGAGAAGTTCCCGACCGCGCCACGGTTCCACGGCCGCCATCAGCTCAACCGCTGGCCCGACGGTCTGGAGAAGTGCATCGGCTGTGAGCTGTGCGCCTGGGCCTGCCCGGCGGACGCGATCTACGTCGAGGGTGCCTCCAACACCGAGGACGAACGGTTCAGTCCGGGTGAGCGCTACGGCCGCGTCTACCAGATCAACTACCTGCGCTGCATCCTGTGCGGGCTGTGCATCGAGGCCTGCCCGACAAGGGCCCTGACGATGACCAACGAGTACGAGCTGGCTGACAACAACCGTGCCGACCTGATCTATGAGAAGTCCAACCTGCTTGCTCCGCTCCTGCCGGGGATGGAACAGCCGCCCCACCCGATGCGCCTGGGCGAGGACGAGGGCGACTACTACCGGGGATCGCTTCGGCGTCGTGATGACGTGGCGCCCGAAAGCGCGCCCGAAAGCGCGCCAGGGAGCGTCGGGGACAACGGGGGCGCCCAATGATCGCCTTCTGGATCCTCGCCCCCGTGATGGTGCTCAGCGCCCTGGGCCTGCTCTTCGCGCGCAAGGCCGTGCACTGCGCGCTGCTCCTTGCGGTCGTCATGATCAGTCTCGCGGTGCTGTACGCCGTACTTGATGCTCCCTTCCTGTTCGCGGTTCAGATCATCGTCTACACGGGCGCGATCTTGATGCTCTTCCTGTTCGTGCTGATGCTGGTCGGCGTCGATGCGTCCGACTCTGTCGTCGAGACGATCCGCGGACACCGTCTGTTCGCGGTGCTCATCGGCCTCGCGTTCGGTGTCACCCTCGTGCTCGGCGTCGCGCAGGTGTCGGTTGGCGCGATGACTGGGCTCGAGCAGGCCAATGAGAACGGCAACGTCCCCGGCATCGCCCAGCTGCTGTTCACCAAGTACGTCTTCGCCTTCGAGGTGACCTCCGCCCTGCTCATCACCGCCGCGCTCGGCGCAATGGTGCTGGCCCACCGTGAACGCCTCACGCCGAAGCTCGGTCAGGCCGACCTGGCCGCGCAGCGGATGCGCGACTACGCCGAGCACGGCAAGCATGTCGGCCCGCTGCCCCCACCCGGTGTCTTCGCCCGGCACAACGCGGTCGACACTCCGGCGCTGCTCCCCGACGGGACCCCGGCCCAGTCATCGATCTCCCGGGTGCTCCTCGCCCGCGGTTCGGTCAAGGACGCCCCGGGGAGCGCGAAGCAGGTCGAGGCCATCGGCGGCGACGACGAGTCGGTCCCTCCGCGTGACGACCACGGAGGTGCAGGCCGTTGATCACCGCACACCCCACCGATCGAGCAGGGCACTCGCTTCGCTCCCGATTTAGCGGGGACCCCGAATGACCGCAACCCCGTTCATCGTTCTCTCCGCGATCCTGTTCACGATCGGCGCGATCGGCGTGCTCACGCGTCGCAACGCGATCGTGGTCTTCATGTGCGTGGAGCTGATGCTCAACGCCAGCAACCTCGCGCTGGTCACCTTCTCCCGGGTCAACGGCAACCTCGAGGGCCAGATCGCGGCGTTCTTCGTCATGGTCGTGGCCGCCGCCGAGGTCGTGGTCGGGCTCGCGATCATCATGACCATCTTCCGCACCCGCCGGTCGGCTTCCGTCGACGACGCCAGCTTGCTGAAGTACTGAGGTATATAACGTGATCCCTTCTGCCATCACCGTCCTCGCTGAGGAGGGCGGCCACGTGCCTGTGGTCGACCCGGGCGCGGCGGGGTCGCTGGCACTGCCGCTGGTGCTCGTCATCGCGCTGCCGGCGTTCGGCGCCGCGGTGCTGCTGCTCGGCGGTCGACGCACCGACCGCTTCGGCCACCTTCTCGGTACGGCGACCGTGCTCGCGTCGTTCGTCTGCTCCCTGGTGCTGTTCATCTCGATCCTGGGCCGCGGAGCCGAGGACCGGCAGGTCAGTGTGGATCTGTGGACCTGGTTCGGCACCGGGGACTGGCAGGTCCAGCTCGGGCTGCTCTACGACCCGCTCTCGGCGCTGTTCCTGCTGTTGATCACCGGGGTCGGCGGGCTGATCCACGTCTACTCGATCGGCTACATGGAGCACGACGAGCGCAGGCGCCGGTTCTTCGCGTACCTGAACCTCTTCGTCGTCTCGATGCTGGTCCTGGTGCTCGCCAACGACTACGTCGGCGTCTTCCTCGGCTGGGAGGGCGTGGGCCTGGCGTCGTACCTGCTGATCGGCTTCTGGCAGTACAAGCCGACGGCTGCGGCCGCCGCCAAGAAGGCGTTCGTGATCAACCGCGTCGGTGACATCGGGCTCTCGCTCGGCATCGGCCTGATCTTCGTCACCTTCGGCACCACCTCGTTCGAGCGGGTCTCCGAGCTCACCGCGGGCGGTTCCCACCTGGTGATGACCGCGATCGGCCTGTTGCTGTTGCTGGCCGCGTGCGGAAAGTCGGCCCAGTTCCCGCTGCAGACGTGGCTGCTCGACGCGATGGAGGGCCCGACCCCCGTGTCGGCCCTGATCCACGCGGCGACCATGGTGACCGCCGGTGTCTATCTGATCGTCCGCTCGCAGTTCATCTTCGAGTACAGCGCAGACGCTCGTCTGGGCGTCGCGATCGTCGGGACCATCACGCTCCTGATCGGCGCCTGGATCGGGTGCGCGAAGGACGACATCAAGAAGGTGCTGGCGGGCTCCACGATGAGCCAGATCGGCTACATGATTCTGGCGGCCGGACTGGGAGTGGCCGGCTACGCGTTCGCGATCTTCCACCTGCTGACACACGGTTTCTTCAAGGCGAACATGTTCCTCGGCGCCGGCTCGGTGATGCATGGGACCAACGACGACGTCGACATGCGCCACTACGGCGCGTTGCGCAAGGCCATGCCGGTGACGTTCCTGACCTTCGCGATGGGCTACCTCGCGATCATCGGGTTCCCGGGGTTCGCCGGCTTCTGGTCCAAGGACAAGATCATCGAGACCGCGCTCTCGCAGAACCTGACGCTCGGCATCTGCGCCCTGCTGGGTGCCGGGGTCACCGGGTTCTACATGACCCGGCTGATGCTGCTGACCTTCTTCACCAAGGAACGCTGGGAGCCCGACGTACACCCGCATGAGTCGCCGAAGGTGATGACCATTCCCCTGGTCGTGCTTGCCGCGCTCTCTGTGCTCGGCGGTTTCCTGCTCCTCAACGACTGGATCGTCTCCTTCCTCGCGCCGGTCGTGGGTGAGCACGCGCACGAAGAGCCGCCGCTACCAGCACTGGCGATCAGTGCGCTTGCCGTGCTGGTCGTCGCGGTCGGGGTCGCCCTGGCGTGGTTCCTGATCGGCAGGCACGACGTACCGCGGACGGCGCCGACGAAGGTGTCGGTGTTCACCGCAGCGGGTCGCAACGACGTCTACGCCGATGCCTTCAACGACGTGGTCATCGTCGAGCCCGGCATGAGCCTCGTCGGTGGGTTGGCCACCTTCGACCGCAGCACCGTTGACGGAGGCTTCGTCGGCACGGCGTCCGCCCTCGGCGGGCTGTCCAGCCGGTTGCGACTCGCGCAGAACGGGTTCGTCCGCTCCTACGCCCTGTCGTTGCTCGCCGGTGCCGTCCTGGTCCTGCTCGCGCTCGTGGTGGTGAACCTCGCATGAATCTCCCCTGGCTCACAGTCCTGCTTGCGCTCCCGATTGCCGGGTCGCTGCTGGTGGCGTTCCTGCCCGCACGCGCGAACACCGCGGCGCCCAAGCAGATCGCCCTCGGTTTCTCCCTGCTGACACTGGCGCTCGCTGTGACGATCGCCCTCGGGTACGACGCGGGCGGTGGCATGCAGTACACCGAGGACAGCGTCTGGATCCGCCTGTTCGGGGCCCACTACGCGCTGGGCGTCGACGGCATCGGCCTGACGCTGGTCCTGCTCACCGTCATCCTCACCCCGGTCGTGATGCTCGCGTCCTGGAACGACGGCGAGGGCGGCAGGTGGGGTGCCAAGGGCTTCTTCGCCTGGATCCTGGCGCTCGAGGGCCTATCGGTCGGAGTCTTCGCCGCCACCGACGTGTTCTTGTTCTACGTGTTCTTCGAGGCGACGCTGATCCCGGTGTACTTCCTGGTCGCGGGGTACGGCGGACCGAACCGCGTGCGTGCCGCGGTGAAGTTCCTGCTGTTCTCCCTGGCGGGCGGGCTGGTGATGCTGGCGTCGGTGATCGGGCTCTACGTCGAGTCCTCGAAGACATCCGACGGTCCGACGTACCTCATCTCGGAGCTTGCCGACATCGACTTCGGCACCTCGGTCGGCCGCTGGATGTTCCTCGGCTTCTTCATCGCCTTCGCGATCAAGGCGCCGATGTTCCCGGTGCACACGTGGCTCCCGGACACCACCGAGAGCGCAACCCCTGGCACCTCCGTGATGCTGGTCAGCGTGCTGGACAAGATCGGCACCTTCGGGATGATCCGGTTCTGCCTGGAGCTCTTCCCGGAAGCGTCGCGCTGGGCCACGCCGGTGGTGGTGGTGCTCGCGATCATCAGCATCCTGTACGGCGCCTTCATGGCGATCGGGTCGAACAACATCCCGCGCCTGATCGCCTACTCGAGCGTGTCGCACTTCGGGTTCATCGTGCTGGGCATCTTCGTGATGAACAGCCAGGGACTCTCGGGCGCCAACCTCTACATGTTCAACCACGGCCTCTCGACCGCGGCGCTGTTCCTGGTCACCGGCTACCTGATCTCGCGGCACGGTTCGGCGCTGATCAGCGACTACGGCGGCGTCGAGAAGGTTGCACCGGTCCTCGCCGGTCTGTTCCTGGTCGCCGGCCTCTCGTCTGTGTCGCTGCCCGGGCTCTCGCCGTTCGTCTCCGAGCTCCTCGTGATGGTCGGTGCGTTCGTGCACTCACCGTGGGCGGCGGCGTTCGCCGTACCCGGCATCGTGCTGGTCGCGATCTACATCCTGTGGATGTACCAACGCACCATGACCGGCCCGGTCCGTGAGGGTGTGGCGGGGATGCTGGACCTCAACGTCCGCGAGATAGCCGCGCTCGCGCCGCTGTTCGTGCTCATCATCGTGCTCGGGCTGTTCCCGAAGCCGCTCCTCGACATCATCAACCCGGCAGTCGAGAACACCATGTCCGAGGTCGGTACGACGGATCCGCAGCCGAACGTGACCGAGGGGGAGGCGGCCAAGTGACCCGTTTCGAAGCTCCGACGATCGAGTACTTCACCGTCTCGCCGATCCTGATCGTCCTCGGTGTCGCCGTGCTCGGCGTACTGATCGAGGCCTTCGTCCCGCGTGGCCGTCGCTACCTCGTGCAGGTCGTGCTCTCCCTGCTCGGTCTGGTCGCGGCGATCGTGACCACGGTCATGGTCTTCGGCCGGCTGAACCCCGGTGCCGACGAACCCAAGGGCGGGAAGGTCGTCGCCATGGGGGCCCTGGCCGTCGACGGGCCGGCCCTCTTCTGCTGGCTCCTCGTGCTAGTGCTCGCCGTGCTCAGCGTGCTGCTCTTCGCCGAGCGGCACCTCGAGGGTGGCGTCACCTCGTTCGCGGGTCAGGCTGCCGCCCTTCCGGGGACCGAGGCGGAGCGAGAGGCCTCCACCCGCGGGCTGGAGCACACCGAAGTCTTCCCGCTGATGATGTTCGCGGTCGGCGGCATGCTGATGTTCCCGGCCTCCAACGACCTGCTCACCATGTTCGTCTCACTCGAGGTCCTCTCGCTCCCGCTCTACCTGCTCTGCGGACTGGCGCGACGCCGGCGGCTGCTGAGCCAGGAGGCAGCGCTGAAGTACTTCCTGCTCGGTGCCTTCAGCTCGGGCTTCTTCGTCTACGGGATCGCCCTGGTCTACGGGTACGCCGGTTCGATGGGCTTCGCGGAGATCGCCGAAGCGGTGGCCGCGCAGACCGGGAACGAGGCCTTGCTGCTCGGCGGTATCGCCCTGCTCGCCGTCGGACTGTTGTTCAAGGTGGGCGCCGTACCGTTCCACTCCTGGACCCCCGACGTCTACCAGGGCGCCCCCACCGCGGTGACGGCGTTCATGGCGGCGAGCACCAAGGTCGCCGCGTTCGGCGCACTCCTGCGGCTGTTCTATGTCGCGTTCGGCGCCAACCGGACCGAGTGGGTGCCGATGATCTGGGTGGTGGCGATCCTGACGATGGTCGTCGGCTCGGTGCTGGCGCTGACGCAGACCGACATCAAGCGGTTGCTGGCCTACTCCTCGATCGCCCACGCCGGCTTCATCCTGACCGGCTTCCTGGGAATCCGATCGCTCAACGAGGTGGCCGGCGGCACCCTGACCGGGATCTCGGCCGTGCTGTTCTACCTGACGACCTACGCCTTCACCACGATGGCTGCGTTCGCGCTGGTCACCGTCGTGCGTGACGCCAGTGGCGAGGCGACCTCCCTCGCGCGCTGGCAGGGACTGGGCAAGGAGTCGCCCCTCGTAGCCGGCCTGTTCGCCTTCCTGCTGCTCGCGATGGCCGGCATTCCACTGACCAGCGGCTTCACCGGCAAGTGGGCGGTCTTCGCCGCTGCGCTCTCGGCTGACGCGTGGCCCGTGGTCATCGTCGCCGTGCTGGCGTCCGCCGTTGCGGCGTACTTCTACGTCAAGGTGATCGTGCTGATGTTCTTCTCCGAGCCCGTCGGCGACGGGCCCAGCGTCACCAGCCCGAGCGCGCTCACCGGCACCGTCATCGCCGTCGGCGTCGCCGCTACCCTGCTCCTCGGCGTCGTCCCGGGCGCCCTGATCGACCTGCTCGGGCGCGTGGGAGTATTCATCAGGTGAGTTCCTCCCTGGCCCTGCCCATCCTGGACACGGATCTCGAAGCCCGTCTGCGCACGCGGATGGACGAGGTCGAGAAGGCACTCCTGGAGCACGTGCAGAGTGAGGCCGGCTTCGTCACGGTGGCCGCGCGTCACCTGATGGACGCCGGTGGCAAGCGGTTCCGGCCGCTGCTCGTCCTGCTGGCCGCCGAGACCGGGGACGCGACCCGCGACGGCGTACTCACCGCGGCGTGCGTCGTGGAGCTGACCCATCTCGCCTCGCTCTACCACGACGACGTGATGGACGAGGCCGACCTGCGCCGGGGTGCGGCCTCGGCCAACGCCCGCTGGGACAACCACGTCGCGATCCTCACTGGCGACTTCTTGTTCTCCAGGTCCTCCGAGCTCACCGCCGACCTCGGGGCCGACGCCGTACGCATCCAGGCGCGGACCTTCACCCGGCTCGTGGAGGGGCAGATCCTGGAGACGCTCGGGCCCACGGATGACCAGGACCCGCTCGAGCACTACCTGCGCGTCGTGGCCGGCAAGACCGGTTCGCTGATCGCGACCTCTGCCCGCTATGGCGCCCGCTTCTCCGGGGCTCCCCGCGACGTGGAGGAGGCGCTGACGGAGTACGGCGAGAAGGTCGGTGTGGCCTTCCAGCTCTCCGACGACATCCTCGATGTGGCCTCCGAGACCGAGATTTCCGGCAAGACCCCCGGCACCGACCTGCGCGAAGGGGTGCCGACCCTGCCAGTGCTGATCGCCCAGGGCTCCACGGACCCCGCGGACGCGCGCCTCCTCGAGCTCCTCGACTCCGACCTGGACCATGACGACGACCAGCTCGACGAGACCCTCACCCTCCTGAGGGCCCACCCCGCGATGGCCGAGGCCCGCGCCTACGTCGTCGGCCTGGCCGGTGAGGCCAAGGCCCTGCTCAAGGTCCTCCCCGAGAGCCCCGTCCGCACCGCCCTCGAGGGTTTCGCCGACGTGGTTGCCACGCGGTCCAGCTGAGCGGCGTCGGGTCAGTCAGGGCGCTCCCAAACCCCACAAATGTTGGACTCGGGCGTCGCATAGGCCGGTGTGTACGTCGCGACCCAACATTGTGGGGTTGGTGCGTCGGAGGGGCCGATCTGAACGTCACGACCCAACATTTGTGGGGTTGGTGCGTCGGAGGGGCCGATCTGTACGTCACGACCCAACATTTGTGGGGTTGGTGCGTCGGAGGGGCCGGTGTGTACGTCACGACCCAACAATTGTGGGGTTGGTGCGTCGGAGACCCGCCCTCAGCCCTTGTGGACCACCACAACCCCCGGCCGCGGGAAGCCGTCGGTGTGGGGCCAGGTGCTCGACTGGTTCTCGAAGTTGGCTCCGTCGGTCTCACCGGGGTGCTGTACGGCGATGAACACCGACCGCTGGTCCTCGGTGATCAGCGGACCGCAGGTCTCGGCGCCGATCGGGACGGTCAGGAACTGCTCCACTCGCCCGCGGCGCGGACCCGCGACCGGGACCCGGAACAGGCCGTCATGGGAGCCGAGCGCTGAGCCGTCCGTGGAGATCCAGACGTTCCCGACCTTGTCGAAGGCCACGTTGTCCGGGCAGCTGATCGGGCTGACGAGCTGCTTGGGATATCCGGCGAAGTAGGTCTCCGGTGCGTCCGGGTCGCCGCACACCAGCATCAGGTCCCATGCGAACGCGGTGGCCGAGTGGTCGCCCCCATTCGGACTGATCTCGAGAACGTAGCCGTTGCGGTTGCCGGTCGCGCTGTGCAGTGGGCCACCGAAGGTGTCGCGGACCATGCTCGATGCGAGCGGGTTCGCCTCGTCGGTCGGGAAGGTCGTGCCCCGGTTGCTGTTGTTCGTCAGCGCGCAGTAGACCTTGCCGTTGACGGGGTTTGGCTCGATGTCCTCGGGACGGTCCATCCGGGTCGGCGCGACCTTGTCGGACGCCAGCCGAGTGTCGATGAGGACTTCGTTGACCGTCATGCCCGGGACGTACGACGTCGAGTCGGTCGTGAGGCGGATCCACTCGCCGGTGCCGTCGTGGACACCGTCCGCGGTGCCGTCGCCGGTGAAGCGGGCGACGTACAGGGTGCCCTCGGTCAGCAGCGTCATGTTGTGCCGCCGGGCCGCCGTCCCGCGCCGTGGGTCGAACGTCTTCTTCGAGACGAACTTGTAGATGTAGTCGCCGCGCTCGTCGTCGCCCATGTACGCGACGGCCTTGCCGTTGCGAGCGATCGCGATGTTGGCGCCCTCGTGCTTGAAGCGGCCGAGCATCGTGTGCTTGCGCGGTGTCGAGGTCGGGTCCAGCGGGTCGACCTCGACGATCCAGCCGAACCGGAACGGCTCATGCGGCTCCTTGGCCAGGTCGAAGCGCGGGTCGACCTCGCTCCACCCGCGACCGTCGACGCCGGTGATCCCATAACGCTGGTACGACGCGGTGTACCGCGGGTCCAGAGGTCCGCTGGCGTCGAAGTAGCCGTTGAAGTTCTCCTCACCGGACAGGACGGTTCCCCATGGGGTCATCCCGCCGGAGCAGTTGTTGAACGTGCCGCGGACTCTCCGGCCGGAGGGGTCGATGCTCGTCTTGAGCCTGGCGTCACCGGCTGCCGGACCATCCAGCAGGAACGGCGAGTCGGCAGTAAGGCGTCGGTTGCGCTTCGCGTGGCGGTGGTTGACCGTCGCCCAGGAGCCGCGGTGGTTGCCGTGCTTGATCTCCACAACGCTCATGCCGTGCGAGGCGATCTCGATCTGCTTGATCGTTGCTGCGTCGTACTGTCCTGTGGGGAACATCAGGTTCTCGTCGGTGTATTCGTGGTTGGTCACGAGCAGTGCGCGCTCGTGGCCGGTGGGGATCACTCCGACGTAGTCGTTGTTGTAGCCGAACTGCGTTGCGGCGGACTCGGGCGTCTGGTTGTTCACGTCGAAGGGCCGAGCCCGACGCGTGACCGGGTCGCCCCACTTGATGAGGACGTCCGCGCGGTAGCCACTCGGGACGGTCACCCTGTCGTTCACGTTGGGGGCGACGGGGGTGAAGTTGGCGGTACCGACCCCGGATCCGGGGCGCCCGGCGGCAGCGGACGAGGCAGCAGCCGGTTGGGCAGCGAGCCCGCCGATCACGAGGGCGCCTGCGCCGGCGCCGGCGGCCTTGAGCACGGAACGTCGAGCGATGGCCTGGGCGGCGATCTCGTGGAACTCCGGGTGGTCGGTCTCGTTCGGGATCGGCTTGTCGCATGCGTTGCCACACCGGAACTGGCAGGTCATGTGGCTGCGCGAGCCGTGGGGGCCGCCGTCGAGCAGGGGGAGGAGAGTGCGTTGCGTCATCGTGTCTCCGTGTCATCGTGATTGAAGTCGCCACTCTTTCGAGCGGTGGCAAGCAACGGGTTACCACGAAGTGAACGTGCGGGGCGCCGCCGCCGTCAACGGGGGGACCCGATCCATGGGCAGGAACCGGGCACTGAACACCCGGCCCGGCGATGGTAGAAACAGCGACATGGATTCCGCGCCGGAGGACGACCGCAGCAGCCCGGCCGGCCCGGTGGTCCAGGCCCGTCTGGGTGAGCTGATCGAGCGACTCGCCGTCTGCGACTCCCGGATTCGCCGGCACGAACGCGGTGGCGTGCACCAGATGCGCGTGGCCCTTCGTCGGCTGCGCAGCCTGCTCGCCACGTTCCGGCCGTTGTTCGACGCCGATGTGGTCGGTCCCCTACGCGAGGAGGTGAAGTGGGTCGCTGGGGAGCTGGGCGCGGCCCGCGACCGCGAGGTCGTGCGCGAGCGCCTGAGCAGGCTCGCCACGGGGCCCGAGAGGCGCTCCGTCGCCGCCCGGATCGATCGTGAGCTCGGTTCGGCTGAGTCTGCCGGTGCGGAGCGCACCCTCGAGACGCTCGACTCGGAGAGGTACTCACAGCTCCTGCACGACCTGAACAGCCTGGTGGCCGACCCACCGTGGACCCCCGACGCAGAGCGATCGTGCGATGACATCCTCCGGCTTCGCGTACGCCGAAACTGGAAGCGGCTCCGGCGCCGGGTGGACCGCGCGAACAACGAAGCGAGAGGCGATGATCGCCGGGCGGCGCTGCATGAGGTACGAAAGGCCGCCAAGCGGCTCCGCTACTCGGCCGAGGCCCTGGTTCCGGCGTACGGCGACGACGCATCGCGCCTGGTTCGCGGTGCCAAACGCGTCCAGACGGACCTCGGCGAGCTCCAGGACAGCGTGGTCTGCCAGAAGGTGCTCTACGAGCTGACGACCGCCGATGGCATCGACGAGCACGACGCCTTCATCCTCGGTGGCCTGCACGCGCAGGAGCGCCTGCGCGCGGAGCAGGCGGAGGACCACTTCGCCAGCAGCTGGGCGAAGATCTCGCGCAAGAAGAACCGTCGTTGGCTCCAGTGAGCAACCGGCGGTCGAACCGCCGGGTCAGCGTCGTGTGGGGCAGCGGTTCCGGCGGCCGAACACTGGCGAACGAGCTGCTGCGCGCCGAGGTCGGCAGTTTCCTCGGGATCCCTGCCGCCGAGGTCCGGCTCACCCGGTCATGCGTGCAGTGTGGGAGCTCGGAGCACGGTCGACCCGTCGTGCTTCCGCAGGGCAAGCAACACCCACCGTTCGTCAGCCTGAGCCGGGCGGGGGCCACGGTGGCGGTTGCCGTCTCCGACTGCGGCCCGGTGGGCGTGGACGTCGAGCGGCTGGACGCAGCGAGGTTCGCGGGGTTCGGTCAGGTTGCGCTGCACGGGCGCGAGGTCGCCTCGACGATCGAGGCCCGCGCCGTCAGCTGGGTGCGCAAGGAGTCACTGCTGAAGGCGACCGGTCACGGCCTGGGCGTCGACCCGAGACTGATCAGGCTGAGTGACGCGAACGAACCGCCCCGCCTCCTCGACTGGTTCGCACCGGACCCGCCTGGGCGCAACGTCTGGATGCAGGATTTCGAGGTCGACGGGTGCGCAGCCTGCCTGACCGTGCTCACCGACGTGGCCCCGCAGGTCAACCTGCGTCAGGCAGCTCTGGAAGTGCCCGCTCGTTGAGCCAGACCTGGAACAGCGCCGCGACGGGGGTGTCCGTCATGGTCTCGACCAGGTCGATGAACCCCGCCGTCGAGACGGTGCTGTGTGCGTTCCCGCTGACCCATGCCCGGAGAATGCCGAAGAACGTGTCGTCACCGACGGTCAGCCGCAGTGCGTGCAGCAGCAGCGCGCCTCGCTTGTAGACCCGGTCGTCGAACATCAGCTCGGGGCCAGGGTCGCCGAGGACGAGATCTGGCTCCGCGGAGGAGATCCGGTCCCAGTGCTCGGCCGCTCGCTCGTGCGCGGTGCTCTTGCCGGACTCCTCCGACCAGAGCCACTCGGCGTAGCAGGCGAATCCCTCGTGCAGCCAGATGTCGCGCCACTGGCCGAGTGTGAGGCTGTTGCCGAACCACTGGTGCGACAGCTCGTGGGCGATCAGCCGCTCTGCGTCCCAGTCGGTGACCAGGTGGTTGGCACCGAACGTCGAGAGCCCTTGCGACTCGAGCGGAATCTCCAGCTCGTCTGCGGTGATGACGACCGTGTAGCTGCCGAACGGGTACTCCCCGAAGAGCCGCGTGAAGACCTTCAGCATCTCGGGCTGCAGCCCGAAAGCCGCGTCGTACTCGGGGATGCGTGCACCGGGCACAGCGGCGTACAGGGGGACGACCGCGTCGAGCTCGAGGAGCTCGTACTGACCGATCTGCATGGTGGCGAGGTACGTCGCCATCGGCTCGGGCTGGTCGAAGGTCCAGGTGGTCGAGCTCGCCTGGCGAGTGGTGGAGACCAGCGTGCCGTTGGACACCACACGGTAGGGGGTCGGTGCGCTGATCGTGATCCGGTAGCTGGCCTTGTTGCTGGGCCTGTCGTTGCACGGGAACCACGAAGGGGCACCGTGCGGTTGGCTCGCGACGATCACGCCATCGGTCAGCTCTTCCCACCCGGCATCCCCGAGCACCCTGCTCGGCACCGGAGCGGGATGCCCGGAGTACTGCACTGTGACGGTGAACGACTGGTCCCGCCGGACCTCGGACCCCAACCGCACACTCAGCACCCCGTGCCTGTGCGAGTACTTCGCGGGGGCGCCGTCGATCGCGACGCGGACGACTCGCATGCCGTGCAGGTCGAGCCGGAACCGGGCGAGGTCCTCGCGTGCGACACACGTCAGCACCGCGCGCCCGGCGAGGTTGTTGCCCACGACCTTGTAGCTGAGATCGATGGCGTAGTGGGTCACGTCGTACGACGCATCGCCGTGACCTGGTGTGTAGTCATCGACGTCGGAACGGCTGCTCACCTAGTGCGCGTCCTCGTCGAGCCAGGGACCGATTGGGTTGCCGATCCAACGGGTCTTGTCGGGCACGGACTCACCCCTCATCACCAGCGACACGGGGCCAACCGTAGCGTGACGGCCCAGCCTGGAGGCGGGCAGGATCACGCTGTTGGGACCAAGTGTCGAGCCGGCGCGCAGTGTCACCCGGTCCATGCTCAGCACCCGGTCGTGGAAGAGGTGTGTCTGCAGGACGCATCCCTTGTTGACCGTCACTCCGTCGCGCAGCTCCACCAGGTCCGGCTCAGGCAACCAGTAGGTCTCGCACCAGACTCCGCGGCCGACCTTGGCTCCGAGCGACCGCAGCCACAGGTTCAGGGCGGCCGTTCCGTTGGCGGCCCGCGCGAACCACGGCGCAGCCAGCACTTCAACGAACGTGTCTGCCAGCTCGCTGCGCCAGACGAACGACGTCCAGAGCGGATGCTCCGTCGCAGCGATCCGGCCGACCAGCGCCCACTTGACGGCCGAGGTGACACCGGCGGCGACCGCACCGGCGACCATCAGGATCGGCCCCGCAGCCACCAGCGCGAAGAGCGGATAGTCGCTGCCGAGGATCCACACCATGGCGAGGGTGCTGCCCGCGAACAAGGCAACCGACGCCATCACGGCGAGCAGACGGCAGACCTCGACGAGCGCGCGGGCGATCCGCAGCCGCCTCGGCGGGTCGTAGGTCCGGCTGTCGTCACTGCTCCCGGCAGGTCGGCGCAGGAGCACCGGCGGACTGCCGAGCCACGACGAGCCCGCCTTGGCTGACTTCTTCCGGGGCGCCGCCGACAGCACCGCGACCAGGGACTGCTTCGGCACCTTCCGTCCGGGCGCCGTCATCCCGGAGTTGCCGACGAAGGCGCGCTTGCCGATCTTGGTGCGCTCCACGCGAAGCCAGCCGCCGCCGAGCTCGTAGCTTCCCAGGAGGGTGTCGTCAGCGAGGAACGCCTCGTCGTTGATGCTGGTCAGCTTCGGGATCAGGAGCACCGTCGACGCCTCGACCCGCCGTCCGACCCGGGCGCCGAGCAGCCGGAGCCAGGACGGAGTGAGCGCGCTCGAGTAGAGCGGGAACAGCCAGGTGCGTGCCTCGTCGAGGACCTTCATCGTCGCCCACGCCTGCCATGCGGCGCGGCTGTGGATCGGGTAGGCGCCCGCAGAGAGCCCGATCCCCAGCAGTCGCACGAGGACGGCGACGAGCAGCGCCAGCACCAGGAGTCCGACAGTCGTGGCCAACGGCAGCCAGGCCAGCAGCATGAGCGCCGCCTCGCTGACCGAGTCCGTGCCTCGCAGCCAGGGCAGGGCCACCGCGAGCCCGGCCACAGCAGCCACGATCGGCAGCAGCGAGATGACGGTGGCGATGGCCGCATAGGCCAGCACCCAGCCACGCTTGTGGGCGGGGCGACTCCCGGACCATGGGCCGCGGGTCCGACCCACGGGCTCGGCGGGGGAGCCGGTCCAGTACTCGCCCTTCGTCACCGCGCCGATGACCGCCGAGCCGGGGGCGACCTCCGAGTTGCGCCCGATGGATGCACCCGGGCACAGCGTGCTCCGGGTGCCGACGCGGGCGCCGGCGCCGACCTTGACCGTGCCGATGTGCAGCACGTCGCCGTCCAGCCAGTGGCCGGAGAGGTCCACCTCCGGCTCGACCGAGGATCCGTCGCCGAGCGTGAGCATCCCGGTCACCGGAGGGATCGAGTGCAGGTCGACCTGCTTGCCGATCTTGGCGCCCAGGGCCCGAGCGTACGTCGGCATCCAGGCCGCGCCAGCCAGGTTCGCAGCCCCGAGCTCGTCAGCCAGCCGCTCGGCCAGCCAGAGCCGGAGATGGACCCGGCCACCGCGGGGGTAGTCCCCGGGGACGACCTGCCTGAGCAGGATCCGCGCACCAGCCGCCGCGAGCGCCATCCGTCCTGGCGCGGAGACCAGGGTGATCCAGCCGGCCAGGACCCACCACCACGAGACCGTCGGCAGATAGGACAAGCCCAGGATCGAGCCGGCCAAATTGCTGCCCGCCGCGACCCAGGTCAGCCAGCGAAGCCCGGAGAGCAGGCGCAACGGGACCGTGAACACGATCTGCCCGATCTGCGTCTTCGACGGAGTGGGCCGCACGTTGCGGTTGGTCCGCATCGTCGGCGCGCTCATCTCGTCGAGCGTGGTCGCCAGGGCTCGGACGGTCGGGTTCTCGTAGAGGTCTGCCACCGTGACCTCGGGGAAGCGTCCACGCAGCCGGGAAACCATCTGCGCCGCGGTCAGGCTGCCTCCACCGAGGTCGAAGAAGTCGTCACCTTCGTCGGTGACGACCGCACCCACCACGTCGAGCCACAGCTCGGCGACCCAGGCCGCAGTGCCTTCCAGCTCGGCGGGGCGCCTGGTGTCGGTCTCCGCGTTGGCGAGCGGCCAGGGCAGTGCGTCGCGGTCGATCTTCCCCGAGGTCCTGGTCGGCAACGTGGCTACCTCGGCGAGGCGGGGCACGAGGGCCGCGGGCATGACCTCTCGGAGATGCTCCACCGCTGAGCCTGCGTCGAACCCGTCCGCGACAGAGACGTAGCCGACGAGGATCTGGTTGCCTGCTCGGCTCTGCCGCACTGCAGCCGCGGCGCTGACGACCCCCGGGAGTGCCAGCAGCGCGTTGTCGATCTCGCCCAGCTCGATGCGCCGACCACCGAGCTTCACCTGGTCGTCGCCCCGGCCGGCGAAGAGCAGCCCCTGCTCGTCGTACACCACCTGGTCGCCGCTGCGGTAGGCACGCTGCCAGCCGAGGGAGGGGAACGGCGCGTACTTCTCCGCGTCCTTCTCGGGGTCGAGGTAGCGCGCCAGGCCGACGCCGCCGATGATCAGTTCGCCGACCTCGCCGGGCGGCACGGGAGCGCCGTGCTCATCGACAACGGCCAGGTCCCAGCCGTCCAGCGGCAGGCCGATCCGCACCGGTCCCGCCTCGGTCAGCTTGGCGCCACACGCAACCACGGTCGCCTCGGTCGGGCCATAGGTGTTCCAAAGCTCGCGCCCGGGCCGGGCCAGCCGGGTGCCGATCTCCGGTGGGCAGGCCTCCCCGCCCATGATCAGCAGGCGTACGGCGTCCAGCGACTCGGTCGGCCACAGGGCTACGAGGGTCGGCACCGTGGACACGACGGTCACGCTGTTGGCCACGAGCCAGGGCCCGACGTCCACCCCGCTGCGCACGAGCGAGCGCGGGGCCGGCACCAGGCAGCCCCCGTGCGCCCAGGCCAGCCACATCTCCTCGCAGGAGGCGTCGAACGCCACCGACAGCCCGGCCATCACCCGGTCGGCGTCACCCAGCGGGGCGTCCTGGAGGAACATCCGGGACTCGGCGTCGACGAACGCGGCTGCCGACCGGTGCGAGACCGCCACGCCCTTCGGAGTGCCGGTCGAACCCGAGGTGAAGATGACCCAGGCGTCGTCGCAGGGGCCGGGGTGCTGGTCTTCGCGCGCCTCGCCCATGGGGCGTCTCTCGGCGATCACGAGGCTGTTGCCGATCACCGCTGCGACGTTCGCCTCCCCGAACACGAGCCTGGCGCGCTCGTCAGGGTCGTCTGCGTCGACCGGCACGTACGCCGCCCCTGCGATCAAGATGCCCATGATCGCGACGTAGAGATCCGTCGTACCGGACTTGATGCGTACGCCGACACAGTCTCCCCGACCGATTCCCATGGAGTTCAGGGACGAAGCGACTTCGTCCGCCGCCTCGTTGAACTCGGCGTAGGTGAGCAGCTCCGCGCCGTTGTCGAGCGCTAGGGCATCCGGGTGCTCGGCCACGGTCTCCCGGAAGATGTCGACCAGCGTGCGGGCAGGCGGCGCCATCGCGGCGCGTCTGAGCGTCAACGCGGCGCTCGGCTCAGATGTCGGAGCGCAGGCACTCGGGCAGTCTTGCGTGGAAAGTTGAACAGAAGGTGGACGGCTCGCGACGCGGGTGTCGGCCACTCATGGGACGTGATCTCAGACCTGGAAGTCCCTCGGCCAACCATGCTCCGAGAGGTAGCGCCTGACCCGGTCGATGTCGTCCTCGGAGGGCATCTCGGAGGTGACCATGGCAATCGCTGTTCCGATGTCGACACGATCGGCCGAGATCGTCCCGCCGTCAGCCAGCAGACGGCTCACCTCTCGCACCTCGTCGTCGGAGAGGCGACGCCGGAGTAGAGCGATCAGAGGCACGTAGTCGTGGTCGGGGAGCCCGGCAGGGTATCCGGCGCGAAGCCACTCGACGACACGACTGACCAGCCCGGGGCGAGACTCCTCGTCGGTCATGGCTCCTGCCGAGGTCGGTGACCCGAGCGGCCAACCCGCGGCAGCCAACCGTGCCGATACCCGCGAGATGTCGCCCTGGCTGATGGGTCCCTTGACGACGTTGTGGATGCGCTCCTCGACCAGCTCGGGGGTGAGTAGCTGCTGGCTCGCGGACTCGTTCGTGAGCTCGGCCACCAGCTGTGCCATCTCGCTGTCGGTCACTGATCGCCGGAGGATGCCGAGCAGCGCGACGTAGTCCTGTTGAGGGACGCCATCCGGATAGCCTGCGCGCAGCCACTGCACGATCCGTTGGACCAGGCCCATCCCTTCCGATGGAGGTGTGGTCATCCTGTCCTCGTTACCTGTGGTGGCCGACATCTTCAGGCCTTGTCCACGAGGGTAGGGAAGATGTGTTCGAAACTGATCATCTTGCCGAAACCGGAGGCCACGATCACGGTAATGCCCAGCGCCACAGCCAGGCCGGCGACCAGGATGCAGACTGCCCCGGCCGTCGTGTAGCCGCCGCGGGCCTTCGGTGTCCCCTCGGCCATCGCGGCGCCACCTGCACCAGTCGCCGTCAGGCGCACCCCGAGCGCGAACAGCGCCGGGATGCCAGCGCCCAGGACCAGGCTGGCGACCAGGACCTTCCACGCGGCCTGGAAGAAGAGATCAAGCATGGGTCCGACTCCTCAGACGCTCGCGGGCTTGGGTGACGGCGCGACCGCGTCGTCCCATTCGTCGTTGACATTGACGGCCGAGACCGGCGTACGCCGAGACCGGGCGAACATCCAGGCGGCGGCAGTGACCAGGATGGCCGCGATCACCACGCCACCCGCGATGCCGCCGACCAGGCGGCCAACTCCCCACATCAGCGCTCCCACCATCGCCGCGGACGGAAGTGTGATGCACCAGGCAACCAACATCCGGCCGGCCACTCTCCAGCGGACCGTCGCGCCGGGCCGGCCCAGTCCGGTCCCCAGAATCGAGCCCGTGGCGACATGGGTCGTGGAGAGCGCGAACCCGAGATGGCTCGACGCCAGGATCACCGCTGCGGAGGAGCTCTCCGCCGCCATACCTTGCGGGGAGCTGATCTCGACCAGCCCCTTGCCCAGGGTTCGGATGATGCGCCAGCCGCCGAGGTAGGTGCCGATGGCGATCGCGAGCGCGCAGCAGAGCTTGACCCAGAAGGGGATGGAGCCGGTGTCCGTCCAGCTTCCGGCGGCAATGAGCGAGAGCGTGATGACTCCCATGGTCTTCTGCGCGTCGTTGGTTCCGTGGGCGAGCGACACCAGTGAGGCGCTCACGATCTGACCCCAGCGGAAGCCGGTCTCCTTGAAGCGTTCGGAGACCGCGCCGGCGATCCGGTAGATCAGCCAGGTACCGACGCCTGCGACCAGGGCAGCGAGCAGCGGCGACATCAGCGCAGGAAGGATGACCTTGCCGACCACCCCGTCGAGCTTGGTGCCGTCGCCGGTCCAGTTCACTCCTGAGAAGCCAAGGGCGGCGACCGTGGCGCCGATCAGGCCGCCGAACAGGGCGTGCGACGAGCTCGAGGGCAGACCGAGGAGCCACGTCAGCAGGTTCCAGATGATGCCGCCGACCAGCCCCGCGAGCACGATCATCAGCAGGTCGTAGCCGTGGTGGTCGAGCAGTGAGCCTCTCGGGGCACCCGAGTCGTCCTGGATCTTGACCACGGCGTTGGTCACGGTGAGCGCGACCTCCACGCTCAGGAACGCACCGACCAGGTTCAGGATCGCCGACAGGGTGACCGCGACCCTTGGTTTCAACGCACCCGTCGCGATGGAGGTGGCCATGGCGTTGGCGGTGTCATGAAAGCCGTTGGTGAAGTCGAAGCCAAGTGCCGTCACGACCACCAGCACGAGCAGGATGGTCTCGGGGGTCACAGCGTGAGTCTGGTATCGCCCGGTTCGTTCCGACAGGCCTGCGCGGCCGGGTTCACCAAAAGTTCACATGAGCGGGGCATCATCCTGCCGGGCCGAATCACGGCCGTCCGGAGCACACGCGGAGCCGCACCGGGGCAACGCGCAAACGCCATGAGGAGCAGGACATGACGACCACGAATGGTCGGCGCAAGGGGAGGGACAGCGACGAGATGCTGGAGGCACCTCACCCGACTGAGGATCTTGCAGGCTGGTCCGTCGACGACAAGTCCGGCGACGCCGTCGATGACCAGCTTCTCGTCCGTCCGGACGGCACCAGGATCCAGACCTGGCGTGAGGGCTATCCGTACGACGAGCGGATGACGCGCGATGAGTACGAGCGCACCAAACGTTCACTGCAGATCGAGCTGCTCAAGCTGCAGAGCTGGATCAAGGAGACCGGTCAGAAGGTGGTGCTCGTCTTCGAGGGACGTGACGCAGCAGGCAAGGGCGGGACCATCAAGCGGTTCACCGAACACCTGAACCCACGTGGCGCCCGCGTCGTCGCTCTCGAGAAGCCGACTGACCGCGAAGAGAACCAGTGGTACTTCCAGCGCTACGTGCAGCACCTGCCGACGGCTGGCGAGATCGTGCTCTTCGACAGGTCCTGGTACAACCGGGCCGGCGTCGAGAGGGTCATGGAGTTCTGCACGAAGGCTGAGTACCTGGAGTTCATGCGACAGGCGCCCGATTTCGAGAGGATGCTCGTCCGCAGCAACATCCACCTGATCAAGTTCTGGTTCTCGGTGTCCCGCGCTGAGCAGCGCACCCGCTTCGTCACCCGCCAGGTCGACCCGGTGCGTCGTTGGAAGCTCAGCCCGATGGACCTGGCCTCACTCGACAAGTGGGACGCCTACACCGAAGCCAAGGAGTCCATGTTCTTCTACACCGACACGGCTCACGCGCCGTGGACGGTCCTGAAGAGCAACGACAAGAAGCGCGCCCGCGTCGCTGCCCTGCGACACGTCCTGAACACCCTCGACTACGCAGACAAGGACGAAGACCTCGTCGGCGAGCCAGATCCGCTGATCCTCGGCGCTGCAGCCAAGCTGTACGAGTCGGACGAGCACCCGAACCGCCGGTTCCCCCGGCTCTGAACCGTGTACGTGCAGAGGTTCGGCGCCGACGTGAAGCTCTACCGTGCGCGCCAGACCCTGGGCCAGCTCGAAGCCATGCAGGAGGAGTACCTCGGCTCCGGCGCGATCAGGTTCGAGAGCACGCCCGCTCCAGACGGCAAGGACAGGTGGCTCATCCGAATCGAGAAGGAGCTGCCGACGGAGTTCGCCCTCCTCGTCGGCAATGCCCTCCACGCTGCCCGAAGCGCACTCGATGAGCTCGCGGTTGCGCTCGTCGTCGCCGGTGGTCGAACGCCGCGAGGCGCGCGGTTCCCGATAGCCCGCAGTGCGCACCACTTTGACGAAGAGCTGAGCTCCTGCCTGCGCCGGGCCGATCCGCAGGCGCGAGGCGCGGTCCGAGCTGTCAAACCGTGGAAGGGGGCGGACGACAAGCTGTGGGAGCTGCACCTGCTCGCCCCGGGGGAGCGACGACTTCCCGTGATCCACCTCGGGCAGAACGTGCCACTCGCACCCGTGCGGGTCCCGTCAGTGCTGCGGGTCCTCCAGGGGACCACCTCCGGCACCGGCACGAGGTATCCCCTGCGGGACAACAGCGTCGTCAGCATCGACGAGTCAGCGTCCGCAGAGACCGATCCGGCGGCTCTGCTGAGGTCAACACTCCGCATCGTCATCGGCGAGGGGGAGCTTGTCCGCGGACAGCCCGTGACCGAGAGCCTCGACATGCTCATCGCGCATACGGCCGAGGTCGTCGACGAGGTGTGCGCCGCGGCCGAGACCCGGCTCTGACGGACCTGACCGGCTCAAGTTCGCCGCGCCGGGTCGGGCTGCCAGGCATCGCGTCCCTCCAGCACCAGGTCCCACACACACGGACTCCACAAATGTTGGGTTCGGACGTTCAGTGCGCCAGTCTCGGCGTCCCGATCCAACAATTGTGGAGTTACATCAGCTCCCGTGCCTTGCAAAGGGACGCGAAGCTGGCGTTCCCACGGGACCGTGGGAAATCACGAACCCCTCAGACCGCACTCGACTCCGCGGCCTGCCGCAGCTGGCGACTCCGGTGCCGCAGGGCCTCGGAGGTGAAGATGACCAGGGCGAGCCAGACCAGGGCGAAGCCCGTCCACTTCACCGGGGTCATGGGCTCGTGGAACACGAGCAGTCCCAGGGCGAAGTGGAGTGTCGGCGCCAGGTACTGCAGCAGCCCGATGGTCGTCATCGAGACCCGGATCGCGGCCGCGCCGAAGCAGATCAGCGGGACCGCCGTGACCAGTCCGGTGGAGGCCAGGAGCAGCATGTGCGACACACCGTGGGAGCCGAAGTTCGCGGTCCCGTTCGCCGAGAGCCACACCAGATAGCCCAGGGCGATCGGCGCGAGCAACAGCGTCTCGAAGGTCAGGCTCTCGACCGCCTCCACCCCGGCCTTCTTCTTCGCCAGGCCGTAGGTCCCGAAAGAGCCGGCCAGCAAGAACGCGACCCACGGGGGACTTCCGTAGTCGACGGTCAGCCCGACCACCGCGATGCCCGCGATCCCGATCGCCATCCACTGCAGCGGCCGCAGCTTCTCCCCGAGCACGACGACGCCAAGCAGCACCGTGACCAGCGGGTTGATGAAGTAGCCGAGCGAGACCTCGACCACGCGCTCGTTGTTCACACCCCAGATGAAACCGCCCCAGTTGACGCCGATCGTCACGGCCGCCACCGTGAGCAGCATGAGCACCCGGGGGTTGCGCAGGATCCCCCACAGGTGTGGCGTACGGCGGAGCGCGTAGGTGAGCCCGACCATCACCACCAGCGACCAGCAGATCCGGTGGGCCAGGATCTCGACCGCACCGGCGGGTTCGAGGAGCGTCCAGTAGATCGGGAACAGGCCCCAGAGACCGTACGCCGCGACGCCGAGAAGAAACCCCCGGCGCTCGTCATTCACGCCGCCAACCTAGCGGTCTAGTGGACCGCGCCACTCCGCAGTCGGACCATTAGGCTCACCCCATGGCTGAGTACACCGTCGAACGAAGCATCACCGTGAACGCCTCGTCACACCTGGTGCACGGGCTGATCAACGACTTCCACAACTGGCCCAAGTGGTCCCCGTGGGAGGACATCGATCCTGCGCTGCAGCGCTCCTACAGCGGCCCGGACGATGGCGTCGGCGCCCGCTATGAATGGTCGGGCAACCGCAAGGCGGGGAAGGGCGCGATGGAGATCAAGGGGTCGACGCCCGAGGGGGTCGACGTCACCGTCTACTTCGAGAAGCCGTTCAAGGCCACCAACGAGACCCGCTTCAACATCACGCCCAGCGGCAACGGGACGCAGATCAAATGGGTGATGACGGGGGAGAACAAGGGCTTGATGGCAGTGCTCGGCAAGCTCTACAGCATGGAACGGATGATCGGCCCCGACTTCGAGAAGGGCCTCTCCAGACTGAAGGCGGTGGCTGAGGAGACCGACGGTTCGCCGAGCGCCTGACCAGCCGTAGCCGGATCAACTGGTCAGACCACGGTCCAGGTGTCGCCACCGCTGATCAGACCGGCGAGGGCCTGGCGCTGGTCGTCCTGCGCGAGCGAGGCCGTGGTGATCTGCTCGCGTGCCTGGTCGTCGTACGTCGGCCGCTCGACCTGACGGAAGATGCCGATCGGCGACTGGTGCAGCACACCCGCGTCGGTCAGCCGGGACAGCGCGAAGGCCGTGGTCGGGTCGTCTGCGTGGGCGTCGTGGACCAAGAGGTCTGACTCGTCCACGTCGGCCGTGTCGACCACCTCGACTCCGCCGGTGGCGGACCGGGCGATCCCCTTGCTGGGCTGGCCGTCCTCCCTAGGGTTGCCGAACCGGATCGGCTCACCCTGGATCAGCGGGATGATCGCGTCGGCCTTGGTGTCGGGGTTCTTGATCGCATCGAAGGCGCCGTCGTTGAAGATCGGGCAGTTCTGGTAGATCTCCACCAGCGAAGTGCCCCGGTGAGCCGCGGCAGCCGAGAGCACGGTGGTCAGGTGCTTGCGGTCGGAGTCGATCGTGCGAGCCACGAAGGTCGACTCGGCGCCCAGCGCCAGGGAGACGGGGTTGAACGGGTGGTCGACCGATCCCGCGGGCGTCGACTTGGTGACCTTGCCGGGCTCCGAGGTGGGGGAGTACTGACCCTTGGTCAGTCCGTAGATCCGGTTGTTGAACAGCAGGATCGTCATGTTCACGTTGCGCCGCATCGCGTGGATCAGGTGGTTCCCGCCGATCGAGAGAGCATCACCGTCTCCGGTCACCACCCACACGGACAGGTCCTCCCGCGAGGTCGCGATGCCGGTGGCGATCGCCGGGGCGCGTCCGTGGATCGAGTGCATGCCGTAGGTCTCGAGGTAGTACGGGAAGCGCGACGAGCAGCCGATGCCCGAGACGAACACGATGTTCTCGCGGAGCAGACCCAGGTCGGGCAGGAACGACTGCACGGCCTTGAGGACGGCGTAGTCACCGCAACCCGGGCACCAGCGCACCTCCTGGTTGGAGGTGAAGTCCTTGCCGGTCTGCTTCGCCTCAGTCGTGGGGACGCCGTTGAGCCCCGGGAAGGGGAGCGGCTCGGCCGTATTTCTGGGGGTCGTGGTCACTTCACGGCCTCCTTGCTTTCGTCGGTGGCGTCGAGGTGTCCAGAGATCTGTCCAGGGATCTGTCCGGAGATGTGCTGGGGGCTCACGTCGTCTGTGGTCGTGGTGTGGATCAGGTCGGTGATCGCCTCGGCGAGCTCGGCTGCCTTGAGCGGCAGGCCGCGGACGTGGTTGTAACCCACGACGTCGACGAGGTACTTCGCCCGGATCAGCATCGAGAGCTGACCGAGGTTCATCTCGGGGATCATCACCGCGTCGTACCGCTTGAGGATCTCGCCGAGGTCCTTCGGGAACGGGTTGAGGTGGCGCAGGTGGACCTGCGCGACGTCCATGCCGGCCTTGCGCACCCGGCGGCACGCTGCTCCGATCGGGCCGTAGGTCGAACCCCAACCGAGCACGAGCACCTTGGCCCGGCCTTCTCCAGCGGGGCCTGAGGGGTCGTCGACCTCGAGCGGCGGCAGCGACTCGGCGATCCGGTCGACCTTCGCCTGACGGATCCGGACCATGTAGTCGTGGTTGCCCGGGTCATAGGAGATGTTGCCGTGCCCGTCGCCCTTCTCCAGGCCGCCGATGCGGTGCTCGAGTCCTGGGGCGCCCGGGATGGCCCAAGGCCGGGCGAGGGTCTCCTCGTCACGCAGATAGGGCCAGAAGTCCTTGATGGACTCGCCGTCGGGGTTCTTGGGGTCGGGGGCTTCGTGGTTCGGGACGGTGGCGAACTTCGGGTCGATGACGGGCAGCTCGTCGATGTCGGGGATGTGCCAGGGCTCGGACCCGTTGGCGAGCATCCCGTCTGAGAGCAGCATCACCGGCGTGCGGTAGGTGACTGCGATCCGGATGGCCTCGACGGCCGCGTCGAAGCAGTCGCCGGGGGACTGTGGCGCCACGATCGGCACCGGGGACTCGCCGTTGCGTCCGAACATCGCCTGCAACAGGTCTGCCTGCTCGGTCTTGGTCGGCAGTCCGGTCGAGGGGCCGCCGCGCTGGACGTCGATCACGACCAGCGGCAGCTCGGTCATGACCGCGAGACCGATGGTCTCGGACTTCAGCGCAATGCCGGGCCCGGAGGTGCTGGTGATACCGAGCGACCCCACGAACGAGGCTCCGAGGGCGGCGCCGATCCCGGCGATCTCGTCCTCGGCCTGGAAGGTGGTGATCCCGAACCGCTTGTGCTTGCTCAGCTCGTGGAGCACGTCCGAGGCAGGGGTGATCGGGTAGGTGCCGAGGAAGATCGGCAGCCCCGACTGCACCGAGCCCGCCACGAGCCCGTAGGCCAGCGCCAGGTTCCCGGTGATGTTGCGATAGATCCCGGCCGGCATGGGTGCGGGCTTGATCTCGTACTGGACGGCGAACGCCTCGGTGGTCTCACCGAAGTTCCAGCCGGCCTTGAACGCGGTGATGTTGGCGTCGCGGATGTCGGGTGCCTTGGCGAACCGCTTCTCCAGGAAGGAGGTCGTGGTCTCGGTCGGCCGTCCGTACATCCAGGAGAGCAGGCCAAGCGCGAACATGTTCTTGGCCCGGGCAGCGTCCTTGCGCGAGAGCCCGAACTCCTTGACCGCCTCGACCGTCATGCCCGTCAGATCCACGACGTTGAGCGCGTAGTCCGCCAGCGAGTCGTCCTCGAGCGGGTTGCCGGCGTACCCGGCCTTGGTCAGGTTGCGCGCGCTGAAGTCGTGGCTGTCGACGATGATCGAGGTGCCCGGCTTCATGTCCGGCAGGTTCGACTTCAGCGCCGCGGGGTTCATCGCCACGAGGACGTCGGGTGAGTCGCCGGGGGTCAGGATGTCGTGGTCGGCGAAGTGGACCTGGAACGACGAGACCCCCGGGAGCGTGCCCTGCGGGGCGCGGATCTCGGCCGGGAAGTTGGGCAGGGTCTGGAGGTCGTTGCCGAAGGCCGCGGACTCCTGGGTGAACCTGTCACCCGTGAGCTGCATGCCGTCGCCTGAGTCCCCCGCGAACCGGATGATCACGCGGTCGAGCTGCTTGACCTGCTTGGTCACCGTGCCTGTCCTTCTCTCCTAGACAACGAGCGGGTACCCCGATTTCACATACTGATGGTACGGACCAACGTACGCCCGGATCGTGACGAGGTTATGCACCGGCAGACCGGGTTCTGGTCCTACTCCAAGGTGGGCCCACCACCAAGGAGCCACGATAGTCGGCCAGTCGAGCAGGGACACGGCGTCTCCCCGGCTAAGACGGGGTGGGATCGCTCACCGCGCTAGACCACGTGAGCGGACTCACCCTCCAAATAGACACCCAGGTCCCTAAAATGTAGTAAATTACTGAACTAACACCGCGTGTCGCGGTGAGCCCACACATGACCGAAAGGCCCCCCATGACTCGCACGCCCCTGGTGAAGTGGTTCGGCGCCGCCGCCCTTAGCTTCTCCCTCCTGGCCAGCACCTCTGCCTGCTCCGACCCGGCCAGCGGCGACAGCGGCCGCAGTGGCGGCAGTGGCAAGGAGCAGGTCAGCATCGTCGGCTTCTCGATCCTGAAGACCGCCAACAAGCAGCTCGTCGAGGACTTCCAGAAGACCGACGCCGGCAAGGACGTCGAGTTCAAGGAGTCGTACGGCGCGAGCGGCGACCAGGCGCGAGCTGTCATCGCGGGCCTCGAGGCCGATCAGGTCCACCTTTCCCTCGAGCCCGACATGACCAAGCTCACCGACGAGCAGCTCGTCGCTGACGACTGGAAGAGCGGTGCCAACAAGGGCATCATCACGCAGTCCGTGGTGGCGATCGTGGTCCGCAAGGGCAACCCCAAGAACATCCAGAACTGGGACGACCTGGTCAAGCCCGGCGTCAAGGTCGTGACGCCGAACCCTGGCTCCTCGGGCTCGGCCAAGTGGAACATCCTGGCGGCGTACGGCCACATCCTCGCGGGTGGCGGCAGCGACGCCGACGCCACGGCGTACATGAAGAAGTTCCTCGGCAATGTCTCTGCCTTCCCGGGCAGCGCCAAGGACGCGACCACTGCCTTCGAGGGCGGCACCGGCGACGTGCTGCTGTCCTACGAGAACGAGGCGATCCAGGCTCGGGCAGCCGGGGCGGACTTCGACTACGTCATCCCCGAGCAGACCCTGCTCATCCAGAACCCGGGCGCGGTCACCGAGGACGCCAGCGACGCGGCCAAGGCGTTCCTGGACTTCCAGCTGAGCAAGGAAGGCCAGACCGACTACGCCAGGCAGGGCTTCCGTCCGCTCGACGACACCGTCAAGGTCGACGTCGAGGGTGCCAACGACCCGGCCGACGCGTTCCCCGCACCCAAGACCCTGCTCACCATCGATGGCGACTTCGGCGGCTGGGGCGAGGCCAACTCGAAGTACTTCGACGAGAAGACCGGCATCGTCACCAAGATGATCGCGGCCTCCGGCAAGTCCTGATGGCCTCCGTCGGTATTGCTCCGGCCCCGGCTCCGGCTCCGGGTGTTGGTGCGGCGCGCACGCGCCGCACCCGGCGCCGGCGCTCCCTGGCTGGAGGTGCGTCCATCGCGCTGGGCGCCACCATGATCTGGTTCAGCCTGCTGGTGCTGATCCCCCTGACGGCGGTACTCATCTCGGCGGCGGACCTCGGGCCAAGCGAGTTCTGGCAGGTCGTCACACAGCCCCAGACGGCCGCCGCGCTGCGGCTGACCGTCGTGGAGGCTCTCGCGGTCACTGCGCTCAACATCGTGATGGGAACCGCGTTGGCCTGGGTCCTCGTGCGGGACCGGTTCTGGGGCAAGCGTCTGGTCGACATCGTCATCGACGTGCCGTTCGCGCTGCCGACGATCGTTGCGGGCCTGGTGCTGCTGTCCCTCTACGGGCCGTCGTCGCCACTGGGCGTCAACGTGGCGAACACCCGCATCGCGGTGTTCCTTGCGCTCGCCTTCGTGACGCTGCCGTTCGTGGTCCGGACCGTCCAGCCGGTGCTCGAGTCTCTCGAGCGTGACGTCGAGGAAGCAGCCGCCTCTCTCGGCTCAGGACGGTTGATGACGTTTCGCCGGGTGATCCTGCCGTCGCTGATCCCCGCGATCGCGGCCGGCGCGGCGCTGTCATTCGCACGTGGGATCAGTGAGTACGGCTCCCTCGTGCTGCTCTCGGGCAACCTGCCCGCCCAGACCGAGGTGGCGTCGGTGCGCGTCTTGACCTTCATCGAAAACGGCAACCGCGGGGCTGCCTCGGCGGTCGCCGCGATCATGCTGCTGGTGGCGCTGGTCGTGATCATCGTTCTCGATGTGATTCAGAGGAGGCTGGCCCGCCGTGGCGACTAGCACTTACACGCGCGACCCCGCCTCCGTTCGTTGGGGCCTCCGGTTCGTCACCATCGGCTATGTGGTCCTGCTCGTCGCCTGGCCCACTGCGCTGGTGTTCAAGAACGCTCTCGCGGACGGTGTCGGGGCCATGTTCGACTCCTTCCAGGATCCCGAGATCGGCCACGCGCTCTACCTCACCGGCTACATCACCGTCATCGCGGTGATCATCAACCTGGTCTTCGGGCTGACCATCTCGCTCCTGCTGGTCCGCTACGACTTCCCTGGCAAGCGGTTGCTCTCGGCCCTGCTCGACGTACCCCTGTCGGTCTCGCCCGTCGTCGTCGGACTGGCGCTCGTGCTCGTCTACAACGGCCGCGACGGGTGGTTCGGTCCGGGGCTCGAGTCGGCCGGCTTCCGAGTCATCTTCTCCTCGCCCGGCATGATCATGGCGACGGTGTTCGTCGCGTTGCCACTGATGATCCGCGAGATCGTGCCCGTCCTCGAGGAACTCGGCGACGATCAGGAGCAGGCGGCCCGGAGCCTGGGTGCCAATGGACTCCAGACCCTGCGGCGGATCACGCTGCCCGCCATCAAGTGGGCGATCGTGTACGGCGTCGTATTGAGCCTTGCCCGGTCACTTGGGGAGTTCGGCGCCGTCAAGATCGTCTCGGGCAACATCGCCGGCCAGTCCCAGACGGCGACTCTCTCCGTCGAGGAGACCTACCAGAACTTCCAGCAGGGGACGTCCTACGCGCTAGCCGCCCTGCTGGCCTTCATCGCGATGGCTTGCCTGGTCGTTGTGTCCCTCCTGCGTCCCACGGATGACGAATGAACACCCCACGAAAGCGCGCGGTGATGCGCCTCCACAGTCGAATGTCCCAGTCCGCACGCTTCCCCGGGGGCCCCGCATGAGTATCAACATCAAAGGCGTCAACAAGAAGTTCGGTGACTTCGTCGCGCTTGACGACATCAGCGTCGACCTCCCCACCGGCCAGTTGACGGCCTTGCTCGGCCCCAGCGGTGGTGGCAAGTCCACCCTGCTGCGGATCATCGCGGGGCTGGAGGACGCCGACTCGGGCACGGTGACCATCGAGGGAAACGAGGCGACCCACCTGCCGCCGCAGAGGCGCAACGTCGGCTTCGTCTTCCAGCACTACGCCGCCTTCAAGCACATGAGCGTCGCCAAGAACGTCGCCTTCGGCCTGGAGATCCGCAAGCGGCCCAAGGCCGAGACCGAGAAGCGGGTGGCCGAGCTGCTCGAGTTGGTGCACCTCTCGCAGTTCTCGCACCGGTTGCCGGCTCAGCTCTCGGGCGGACAGCGTCAGCGGATGGCCCTGGCGCGTGCCCTGGCTGTCGAGCCGACCGTGCTGCTGCTCGACGAGCCCTTCGGGGCGCTCGACGCCAAGGTCCGCAAGGAGCTTCGCGACTGGCTGCGCCGCCTGCATGACGAGGTGCACGTGACGACTGTCTTCGTGACCCACGACCAGGAGGAGGCCCTCGAGGTCGCCGACGAGATCGTGGTCATCAACGAGGGCCGCATCGAGCAGGTCGGCACGCCGGACCAGCTGTACGACGAGCCGGCCAGCGACTTCGTAATGAGTTTTCTCGGCCCGGTCACCAGGCTCAACGGGCGACTGGTGCGGCCGCATGACATCGACGTGCACACCACTCCGGAGGACGCGCAGGGCAAGCCCGGCAAGATTGTCCGGCTGCTCCGGGTGGGCTTCGAGGTCCGCCTGACCGTCGAGCTCGAGGAAGCCGACCACCCGGATGTCGAGGTCACCGTGACCCGTGCGACGCAGCGTCACCTCGAGATCGTGGAGGGGCTCCGCGTCTGGATCGCGCCCACGAACGGCGCACGCGGAGTCTCGCCTGTGCGCCTCGTGAACTAGTGGCCATTCCCTTTAGTTCGTCGGGGTCCCGCGGCCCAGGCACGCCCATCGCTGCGTTGGAGTCGGTCGGAGAAGGTCAACTACGACTTCCCTCCTCCGCCTTGCGCTGCACGCACCTGGACCACGGTCACCCTCGACGAACTTGCGGTCATGACCACTAGGTCCCACCGCAGAGCCGCTACTCCGCGAGTTCTGGCGTCTCACTAAACTCGGCGCGTGCGCGGACAACGGATCCTGCTGGCGCTGCTCGCCATCGCGTTCCTGGTCTCGGTCATCCACTACACCGACAACTACGTCAACTACACGGACTACCCGCACCCGGACCCCGGAGGTGTTCCGGAGCCGTCGCGCGCCCTGGTCGGTTCGAGCTGGTTCGTGTTCACGGCGTTCGGTGTCGCGGGCCTCGTCTTGTTCCTACGACGCCGCGTCGTCCCGGCCGCGACCTGCCTCACGGCGTACTCCGTGAGCGGCTTGGTCGGGCTAGGGCACTACACCGTTCCCGGCGCGACTGGCATGGTGTGGTGGCGACAGGCGCACGTCGTCGCCGACATCGTGTTGGGCGTGCTTGTCCTGGCGTTTGCACTGTGGTCGGTCACGACCCGGAGAACAGGAGCAGCAACATGAGTGTCGAGGAGAACAGCGTGCACGAGAGCCTGGAGAACAAGGCCGCGGAACTGCTGCGGCTGCACCGGGACCCGACGCTGCTGACTGTGGTCAACGTGTGGGACGCCGTCACTGCGAAGGTCGTCGCCGAGACGCCCGGCACGGCCGCGCTGGCGACGGCCAGCCACTCGATCGCTGCGTCGTTGGGTTACCCGGACGGTGAGAACATCCCGGTCGACACGATGATCGAGGCCGTGGGCCGGATCGTGGCTGCGACGACCCTGCCGGTGAGTGCTGACCTCGAAGCCGGGTACGGCGACCCGGCCGAGACCGTCCGCAAGGCGATCGGCGTGGGCGTGGTCGGCGCCAACGTCGAGGACCAGATGAAGCCACTCGACGAGGCGGTCGCCGACGTAACGGCGATCATGGACGCGGCGATCAGCGAGGGCGTCCCCGACTTCGTGTTGAACGCGCGCACCGACGCCTTCGTCCTCGGACGCAAGCGCGACCAGGCCGAAGTTCTGGCCGACGCCGTCGAGCGCGGCAAGGCATACCTCGATGCCGGAGCCCCCACAGTGTTCGTGCCCGGGATCCTCGGCCAGAAGCAGATCGCTGCCCTGGTCGACGCCTTCGGGCCGCAGCGCCTCACCGTCATCGGGTTCCCGGGCAGCACTCCGCTGGACCGGCTCGCCGAGCTCGGGGTCGCCCGGATCTCATACGGACCCCAGCCCATGCGCGTGGCCCTCACCGCGCTGCAGGAGCTGGTGGAGGAGATCCACGCCGGTGGTGGCATCCCGGCCAGCACCCGGCAACACCTGGTGTAGGCCCGTCCAGCCATGCGGCTGCTCGGGCTGCTCCTGTCCTCGCTCGTGCTTGCGGCGTGCGGCGGCGACGGTTTCGCGACCGTGGAGCCGGAGAACCCGAGCAAGGTGGCCGACGGCCTGGTGTTCACGCGGGCCGACGGTTCGTCGTACGAGATGAAGGACGCGCTGGCCCAGTGCCGGACGGACCCGGACCATCCCGGGGTGGAGATCGTGCGGCTCACCGCGCCCGCTGACGGTGGTCCGGGCGACGCACAAAGGTCGTTCTTCTACGCGGAGGTCGTCCCGGGGGTGCTGGGGACCAGGAGGCTGCCGCTCCAGGAGCGTGACTACGACGCCGGGCCCTCGGACGTGGTCCTCTTCTCGGTCGACTCGAAGGGCCGGAACGAGCTGTCGGGCTCCGTGGAGCGAGCCACCGGCAAGGTGACGGTGGTCGAGGCGACCTGCGACCCGGAGCCCCGGCTGGCGATCGACGTGGAAGCGAGGCTTGCGAGCGAGATCGGCCTGCCGGGCGTGCAGGTCGACGGGAGCCTGGCGTCGGTGACCGGACGGTGAGCCCGCTCTTCTCCTTGTCCTGGAGGGCCGGGGTTCACCGGTAGTTGGTGAACTGCACCGCGAACTCGTAGTCCTGCGACTTCACCAGCGCCTGGACCGCCTGGAGGTCGTCACGCTTCTTGCTGCTCACCCGCAGCTCGTCACCCTGAACCTGGACCTTGACGCCCTTGGGCCCCTCGTCGCGGATCAGCTTGCCGACCTTCTTGGCATCCTCCGAGGAGATGCCCTCCTTGAGCGCGATGCTGATCTTGGTGTCGCGACCGGACTGGCGGGGCTCGCCGGCGTCGAGGATCTTCAGTGACTGCTGGCGCTTGATCAGCTTCTCCTTGAAGACGTCGAGTACGGCGTTCGCCCGGTCCTCGGCGTTGGCCGTGATTTCGATGCCTTGCTCACCGGACCACTTGATCTCGGCGCCGGTGCCCTTGAAGTCATACCGCTGCGACACCTCCCGCGCCGCCTGGGAGAGGGCGTTGTCGACCTCCTGGCGGTCGAGCTTGCTGACGATGTCGAACGACGAGTCGGCCATCGTGAGGACCTCCATCCGATTTAAGTCTTGGGTCAGTGCTGCGCTATCCTCGGCTGCGCCGCTGGCCCACCCTAGTAGGTCAGTGCGCATGGCAGGTTGTCCGAGCGGCCAATGGAAACGGACTGTAAATCCGTCGGCGTATGCCTACGCAGGTTCGAATCCTGCACCTGCCACGTAAATCGCCATGGCGCCGCACACGTGACCGTGCGGGCCTCCGGCGATCTGCTAATCATCCCCTGCGGAGTCCACGCTCAGTGTCTTGCGCTCTCCGCGCGAGGCCGAGGTCCTCGGCCAGGCGCCGGTACTCGAGCATGTCGATGGTCAGCCGGGCGAACTCCGGGTCGGGGAGGGCGAACCACGGGTGGCGCAGCACCTGGGCCTTGGACCCGTCATGCACGGTGTACGGGCCGATGCCGATGCTGTTGCGCACGAAGTCGGCGAAGGAGGCGTTGAAGTAGTCGAGGACTAGCCGCCGCGCATGTGGAGCAGGTGCTCGACCTTCTGCTTGAGGAAGTTGTCGACCGTTGCCACGGACATCACCCTTTCACTCCGGGCCGGGGACCTCTCGTGGTTTTTACCGTTGGAATCGGTGCGGCGGACGGCGTCACGAACTCGTGTTGGGGGTGCTCCAAAGGTCCGAGCTGTTGTTCGAAAGGTGTCGCTGTCGGCGACCTCTGAGCGAAGCAGGGGCGTCCGCGCACGAACGCGGTGAAGCCGATGGCGACGTCGACGCTGACGGTGATGTCGGTGCACGTGCGGACGTGGATGTTGGCGAGAAACCTGCGCGAGGTGAGCGGCGCGCTGAGGGCTGTGGGTGCTCGAGTGCACGACGTCGCTATGACTTGGGTTAGTGGTGCCGTGTTCGATGCTGGGCTGCGAGAGGCGTATGCGCAGGTGCTGATCGGCCCCGAAACCTCCGTCGGCCTCAGCAGCGAAGACCTGGCCAGACTTGAGAGCTGGCTCAATGCCCGGACCGCAGACGACACATTGTCAAGCGCGGGCTCGAGCCGCTGAACCCCCCGGGGCTCAGTGCTCGAGCAACAGGCCTTGGCGTCTGGTGATGACACGCCTGAGCTTGCGGAGCACACCGCCATCGAAAGGCAGGTCGTCGACCTCCTCGATCCAGCCGTCGACCCCCTTCGCGGTCTCGACCACAGCTCTGCGGGCTGCTCGCTCCGTCAGCCCCAGCGACAGGCCGAGGTCGACGTAGCGTGCGCCGGTGATGTTGCCGTCGTTCCTGCCGGCGACCCGCAGCGCCATGGTGTGGTCGCCGTAGGGGTAGGACGACGGCAGGTCGTACGCCGGCGCGGGAGACCATCTGCCGGCGGGATCGGCAAGCACAGAGAAGTTCTTGGCGTGCGCGTCTCCGTTGCCGGTCAGGTAGGCGAACACCGCCTGGCGCAGGAACTCGAGTGCGGCAGGCAGCGGTGCAGAGCACACTCGCACCAACGCGCCCAAGACGTCCTCGGTGCTCTTGCGGTACTTCGCCTCAGGGTGCACGTCGAGCACCTGACATCCGTCCTCCATCCCCAGCGAGCGCAAGACCTTGTGTTCGCGGTAGCGGTCGAACCGGGTGACGACCAGTCCGGGGACGTTGGCGTTGTCGTAGACGATGCGGCCCTGGGCGGCCGCGACCCGGCTGCGAGGTGCGCGGGCGAGGAAGAACGCCTCGTTCTCCACCAAGTGCGGATACTCGGGCGGGCTCAGCTTCAGCAGGTAGCTGTGACTCGCTGTGGCAACCGGAAGGTTCACCATGGCCAGGCTGGCCTTGGCCTGGACACCCGGGATCCCTACCCGGTCGATCACGATGCCTTGGTCGGCCAGCAGGTCGTCGAATCGCACCTCAGTGAATGAGGACACCTCGAGCCGGGCACCTGCGCGTTCGGGGCGTGCACCATCGGGAACCACCTGCACGTCACCGATGGGGTCGGACCCGACAGCCAAGAGCATGCTGAGCTCATCATCGCCTGAGGTCTTCACCGCGCGTCGCAGCGCCGAGAGCCGGCGTCCCTCGGGCAACAGGCCAGCGAAATACGGCGGGACGGCGCCGCCCACAGCGAGTACCGCCTCGGTGATCACCGGGAGCGTGGTCGCCACCGGTCGGCCGCCGTTTGCCACCCAACTGCTGGTGTAGGTGAACTTGACGCCATCGTCGGTGCGGGTCATGTGTGCGGCCAGGTCCCCGTCCTTGTAAACGTCAGCGCGCATCACTTGCGTCGGATCAAGCCCGAGCTCCGGGTCGATTTCCGGGTCGATTTCCGGGTCGATTTCCGGGTCGAGTCCCGGGTCGAGCTCGCTCATGGGAGCTCCTGCTGCGTCAGCCCGAGGCCGGCTCGCAGTGCGGGTGCGGACTGGACTCCGTCACCGGGTCCTTCGGTCACCAGCAGGCGCAGCCCCAGCACGCCCAGGACGCTGAGGACCTTGTCCAGCTGGACGGTCTCCTTGCCGTTCTCCAGTGCGTGCACGAAACGCGGCGAGCATCCCGCCAGGTCGGCCAACTCCTCCTGACGCAGGCCCAGCTGTTCGCGACGGCCGAGAACCACGGCAGCGAGTTCGCCACGTTCAGATGCGCGTTCGTGCAGTGGAACGCGAGAATGTCGTTGCTTGGCCATGTCAACCTCGCTAATCTGCTAGTTCGATCAGATTATCACCGTTCTGATCGACCGTAGGACAGCAAACGGGTTTAATCTGCACGGGCGTGCAGACCGATCGGCTCGGGATCGAGTCCGGGATCCTCGCTACAGGTTGAGCACCGTCGTCTACCGGGTCGCCGAGATCGTCAACACCATCGAGGCAGCCGCCCTCACCGGGAACCGCCAGACCGTGAAGTACCGCTCCTAGGGTCAGGTTCGGGAGCCAGTCAGTCGTCGCGGTGATGTGAGTGCCTGCGCCCTCTCAACCATCTGTCTCTGCCGGGGGACAGGATGACATTCGCGGAGCAGACGTCGTGCTCGCCAATGTTGATTTGATTGTCGAGCCCAGCCGTCCCTGACCCCGACGTCCTGGGGCGGAACCTGGGCCAACCTAGGGAAATGAGCGTGAATCGTGGAGATGTGTCGCGGAGCGGGTGGTGGGTCACACAGCCACCTGCCACGAGCGTGTGAGGCCCCCAGACCCGCAGGGTTGCCCGGTGAACCGCCTTGTGAGGTGTCTCACCGTTCTCACCCCTGGCCCGGGGTTCGTTAGAACGGCATGGCGATGAAGGGTGATGAGTAGTCACCGTCGCGCCCCAGCGGTCCGTCGGCCTCGGCGGGCGAGACGCGGTTCTGTTCAGCCTCAAGCAGCATGCCCAGCAAGCTGACGTCTCCGGCAGTGGGGATGCCCGACACCTCGTTGTGAGAGAGCACCCAGGAGAGCGCCGCAGTTATGCGTTCCTGGTCGGCGTACGGCTCGTACCACGTCGTGTGCGACGGGTCAGCATCTTTGGGCCAGTTGCGACGCGACACCGTCTTGATGGTCATCAGACCCACGTCCTGGCGGCGTACCTCCTCAACGAGGCTCTCGTAGTCGGAACGGTAGGACTCGTCACGCCAGAGCACCCGGTTGAGCGGCGTCATGACCGTCGCGAAGGGGTAACGGCGCAACGCCTCCAGGTGTGTCGCGGGCGCCTTGTCGCCATGGCCGGTGATGCCGATGGCCCCGACGAGGCCCTCCTCCAACGCGCGGGTCGCCGCTTCGAGCGCCCCGCCCGGACCTGATGCCCGGTCGAGATCACTCAGCTCGCCGACGGCGTGGAGCTGCAGCAGGTCGACGCGATCCGTCTGGAGTCGCTGCAGGGAGGCGTTGATCTGATGCCATGCCGGCTCCCGGTCACGCAGCCCGGTCTTCGTCGCCAGAAAGATCTGCTCACGGATGTCCGGCATCCACGGCCCGAGCCTCAGCTCAGCGTCTCCGTAGTCCGCCGCCACGTCGAAGTGGTTGATCCCTCCTTCGAGGGCCTGCTGTATCGAGCGGTCCGCCACGTCCTGCGACACATCGCTGAGAGCCGCCGCGCCGTAGATCAGCACCGAACTCTGGTGCTCGAGACGTCCGAGTCTGCGTTTCTCCATGGCGACCACTCTCTGCCCGATCCTCACATCGGGCAACCCGAAGGAGAGCGCCGCCGGCGAGATGCCCCGACGCTGAGCCCACGGAGACGTCAGCGGCCCAAGTAGCCTCACGGGGAGACCCGAACCGAGCAGGAGCCGCCGATGACCTTCATTCAGATCGTGTCGTTCCGGTGCAAGGATCCCTCCGCGTTGCGTGAGATCGAGGAGGAGTGGTTGGCCGCGACTGAGGGCCGCCGCACTTTGCTCCGCGAGACGGTGCTCGTCGACCGGACGGACCCTATGCACCTCGTGACCATCAACGAGTTCGAGTCCTACGAGTCGGCGATGGTGAACTCGACGCTGCCCGAGACTGACAAGATGGCTCGCGCAGCGGCCGGTCTGCTCATCGGGGAGCCGACGTACTTCGACCTCGACGTGCTGCAGACCACGGAGTTCGAGCAGCGTTAGGTCCCCCACACGCCATTACTCCCGAGCCCAACCAGCGGCCCCATACCGGCGTGTCACCTCACAATGCGAACCATGCAAGCCACAGCATTGTGAAGTCGACCTTCTTCGCAATACGGTGCATTAATGACTGATGAGGCCTCGCCGTCCACCCTGACGGGTCCCACACGCACCGAGACGAGCACCCGGAGGGCGGTGCTCAACACCCTCAAAGGCTCGGCAGGAAACCTCGTCGAGTGGTACGACGTCTACGTCTATACGGTCTTCGCGACGTACTTCGAGGCGCAGTTCTTCGACAAGAACGACGAAAACTCAACGGTGTACATCTACGGGATCTTCGCGGTCACCTTCATCATGCGACCGGTCGGATCCTGGTTCTTCGGCCGGTACGCCGACCGTCGCGGCCGCAAGGCCTCCCTGATTCTCAGCATCACTGTGATGTCATCCTGCTCCTTCCTCGTGGCGATCATGCCCACGCGCGAGACCATCGGGTACTGGGCGGCGGTGATTCTCATCTTCGCTCGACTCGTGCAGGGATTCGCCACGGGTGGGGAGTACGGCACATCGGCGACCTACATGTCCGAAGCGGCGACCGCGAATCGGCGCGGCTTCTTGTCGTCCTTCCAGTACGTCACACTCGTGGGCGGTCACGTTCTCGCGCAGTTCACGCTCCTCATCCTGCTCAACGTCCTGGATGTCGAGGCCCTGAGCGACTGGGGATGGCGGATCGGCTTCTTCATCGGCGGCATAGCCGCTCTTGTGGTGCTCTGGATTCGCCGCACGATGGACGAGTCGCTCAGCGAGTCGCACCTGGCGGCCATCCGCGACGGTAAGGACCAGGACGCGGGATCGATAAGGGCGTTGTTCACCACGCACTGGCGCCCCCTGCTGCTCGTCTTCCTCATCACTGCGGGTGGCACGGTCGCGTTCTACACCTACAGCATCAACGCGCCGGCGATCGTCAAGTCCACCTTCGGGGAGGACCGCGCGCTGACGGCAACGTGGATCAACCTCCTGGGGCTGATCTTCCTGCTGCTGCTGCAGCCCGTCGGCGGCCTGATCAGCGACCGTGTCGGCCGCAAGCCACTCCTGGTCTTCTTCGGCTCGTGTGGCGTCATCTACACCTATGTACTGCTCACCTATCTCCCCAAGACCACGTCGCCGATCATGGCGTTCGCGCTGACCGCGGTCGGCTACGTCATCCTCACCGGATACACCTCGGTCAACGCGATCGTGAAGGCAGAGCTGTTCACCGCCGATTTCCGTGCCTTGGGCGTGGGTCTGGGCTACGCGCTTGCGAACTCCGCTTTCGGCGGCACAGCGCCGCTGCTGTTCCAGGCGGCCAAGTCGGGCGATCACGCCGGCTGGTTCATCGTCTACGTCACGGTGGTGATCAGCGTGAGCTTGCTGGTCTACATCTTCGCGCTGAAGAACAAGGGGATCACGGCGCTCGATCGCGAGCAAGGGAGCGCCTGGGATCCGCCTGTGCTTTCGGCTGCCCGCTGAGCAGACTGCACAGACGTGGCCGTGAGCTCGGCCCAGCCGAGGTGGCGTGACGGCACACCAGCTGCAGCATGGTGGTGAAGCCGTCTCGGGTGTGCCCAGTGCTCGGTCAGCTGGGAGGCAGGATCGTTCAGCCGCTCGGCCTCGGCCCGCGCTAGGCACAGGCGTCGGGCAGGGTCTGGATTTGTCGAAGTCCTGGTTCGTCGCGCGAAAGGGGTCGATCTTGCGCGCGGGCCACGGCAAGGTGGGGCCATGACTGCTCACGTAGAGACGTACGACATCAAGTCCGACGGCGAGCACCTGCAGGCGCAGCTCGTCTCGCTTCCTGTTGGTGCTGAGGTGATCGATGCCTTCATGGATCTGACCGGGGCGGTGGTGCTGACGGTGTCGCCAGTGCGCAGCTCGCTGGAGACTGAGCAGGTCGTCTACCTGCTGGGCGAGCGGGGGCCCATCAGCACGGGGTCGCGCTTCGTCCGGACCGTCTTCAACCACGACATCCCCGCGGTCCTGCACGTCTACGTCGCACCTGCCAACGAGCACACCCGCCGCGACGTCGAACACGCCGCGATGCACTAGGCACCGCGATACCGCGATACCGCGCGGCCGCGTCCTCCTGCGGTCCCACGCCCATGTTCGAGCGGGCCGCTGCTCGACGTGCCCAACTTGCCGCGCTCTCGGACGTCGTTCATGGGTCCAGGGTCACGCCTTGTCCGGATCAGAGGGCACGGTGAGGGGTGTCCGCGACCGCCCGCGTGGCGCATACTGAAGCCTCTCGGGTCAGGGGGATCCGATGATGCGTCGTGCCACAGCTCTGCTGACCTTTGTCGCGACCATCGCGATGTTGGCCGGCATCGGCCAGAGTTCCGCAGCCCACGAGGGCCGGGACTTCCACGTGGTGGTCTGCCCAGAGGGTGTGTTCCCCGAAGACGTGCAGGTGGACTGCGGGTACGTCGTCGTGCCGGAGAACCGGGCGAGACCGAACGGCCGCCAGATCCGCGTCATGGCGGCGTACGTCCACGCACCCACGGACGATCCGGCGCCCGACCCCATCGTCTTTGTGAGCGGCGGTCCGAGCTTCGGCGCGATTTCGGACTTCAGCCTCGGGGCATATTTCGCAGGAGCCGGGTTCGCCGAAGACCACGACCTTGTGCTTGTCGACACGCGCGGCACCGGGTTCTCGACACCCAGGCTCGGATGCCCCGAGCTGGACGAGGCCGAGGTGGAGGCGTTCTACTCCGACCCCTACGCCAATGCGCAGGCGGTGCCCATCGCCGGGGACGCACTACGTGCGTGCCGACAGAGGCTCGTCGGCGAGGGCGTTCACCCGGCGTCGTACAACACGACCGAGAGCGCGGCCGATCTCGAGGCGTTGCGTCACGCCCTCGGCGTACGCAGCTGGAACGTCCTGGCGGCTTCAGCGGACGGCTCGCTGGGACTGACCTACATGCGGATGTTCCCGCATGGCATCCGCAGCGCGATCATCGACTCCGGCACCAGCAACACTGCGCTCTGGGGACTGGACTACGACCGCGGCCGCCTCGAGATGCTGGAGACGGTGTTCGCCGGCTGCAAGGCCAACCATGCCTGTAACAAGCAGTACCCCGGCATCAGGCACAAGTTCTACCGACTGGTGCGCCAGCTCGACCGCGAGCCGCTCATGGTCACGATCGCGGACTTCGACCCGGAACCGGTCACGATTCCGGTCGACGGGGCAGGCTTGCTGTGGGACACCCAGAACCTGGTGTTCCCGGGGAGCGCGTTCGAGCCGGAGTCGATTCACGACCTCTTCGAGATCCTCTGGTCCCAGCTCAACGGCGGCCGGGAGGGCCTGGAGGAGTACTACCGCGCGCTGATCGGCACTGGTCCGGTCGAGAACGCGCACACGGACGACTTCCTCGCCCAAGGGAAGTCGATGTCGTACCTGTGCCGGGACTTCGTCGGGTTCGTCACCTGGAAGGACCGCGTGGAGGCGGCTCGCGACATCCCTGCCAACAGGCATCGCTACCTCGACCGGGGGTACGACCTCGCCAATGGCTGGTGGTACCCGTTCTCGCCGGCGGGCTGCCGATTCTGGAAGGCAGGCCTGGCCGATCCCGTGATCCACCAGCCGGTCTCGAGCAGGATCCCGACCCTCGTGCTTGCCGGAGAGTTCGACGGCGCCCTGCCGGCATACATGGTCCGGCAGATGGTGCCAACGCTCAAGCGCTCGACGTACGTCGAGATGCCGATGTCGCACCACCTCCAGCTCGCGTCGTACAACAACACCAACGAGTGCTCGCGCCGCCTCGCGGCGGCCTTCCTCGCCCACCCCAAGGCACCCGTCGACACCACCTGCGTCGACGGTCTGCCGCGGTTCGACTACACACCTCTCAACCCGACGATCTCCTCGCGCGCATCCACAGGAATGCCGCTCCACTGGCGCAGTGTGCCTTTGGACAGACCCGAGCCGAGCCGGTCCAGGGTCTGGTGAGGCCGGCGCGCGCTCGGACGACCAAGCAGCGTTGCGGGGTCAGGGACGGGTAGCCCGCGGACGCGACGCTGGCCCTTGGACAGCCGTGCGCGCGACGCGGAACTACGCTGGCTGCGTGGATGACCACAGTGCGTGGTTGGCGGGTGTGTTCGATCGGGCGGCGCCCACGTATGACCGCATCGGCGAGGCGTACCACGCGTACTTCGCCGGACGGCTGCTCGACCTTGCTGCCCTGCCTCGTGATGCCCGCCTGCTCGATATCGCCTGCGGACGAGGTGCAGTCCTCATCGCGGCCGCGGAGCGAGGGATCGCCAGCCTCACCGGGATCGACGTCTCGCCCGCGATGATCGAGCTCGCGGGGGCGGATCTCCGCGCGGCGGGAATCACCGACGTCGACCTTCGGGTCATGGACGCCGAGCGTCTGGAGTTCCCGGATGCCCGGTTCGACGTACTCACCGCTGCCTTTGCGTTGTTCTTCCTCCCTGACCCGGCGCGCGTGGCCGCCGAGTTCCAGCGGGTGCTTCGGCCGGGCGGTGTCGTCGCGGTGTCGACCTGGGGCGAGGAGGACGAGCGCTGGAGCTTTGAGGACGACCTCCTCGCGGCCGCGGGCTCGCCGCGTCTCCGGGCCCTCCAGCAGCCCTTCGACCGCGCCGAAGACGTGACGGAACTGCTCGACACCGCGGCCTTCACCGACCTCCAGGTGCATCACGAAGAGACCGAGATCCATTTCGCCTCCAAGCAGCAGTGGTGGGACTGGCACTGGTCGTTCAGCGTGCGCGGACTCCTTGAACAACTGGCGCCGGAGGCCCTGGACGCCTATCGCGACGCATGCTTCCGCGAGATGGATGCCCTCCAGACGGCCGGCGGCTACCCGCTCCGACTTAGAGCGCTCATCGTGACCGGGCGGAGATAGACGCCGAGACTTCGTCTGAATCCGGCCGACAAATCGGCCGACTGCTGGTTGGGTCATCTCGCCGCGCCAGCGACGGGTTCGAGACCTGCCACGACCGGGAGGCGCGCAGGCCACTGGCTCTGGGTCTGATCTTGGGAGGCACCCAGACCAATCGCGCGTGTCGAGACTCGAATGTCGGTTCGCATCACAGTCATGCCAACCGAGCGCTGGCTGGCTGCTGAGTTACTGCGTGATCCCTATTGGACCTCTGTCGTCGAGGCCAGAAGGCGCCGCGCCCGACGGCCAAGGTCGCTCAGGTCCACCCGGCCGGCGTCAGCCGCGGCTGCCAAACGCGCGGCCAGGTCCAGCGCTTCGTCGAGCTCAGGCCCCGCGATGGCAGCCTCCTGGCCCATGTCGCGAAGGATGGTGGACTCGGTCCGCGAGGCGATCAACGGGTCGGCGACTCCCTCGATCCAGACTCGGGTGCGGCGGCCGTCGCCGCGCTCCTCGCCGGTGATCCTTTCGAGCGCGAAGATGCGGTCGGCACGCGCGAACTTGCCGAAGCCCAAAGCGACCATGCGGGAGTCCGACGCCACGCGACCATCTTGACATCACTGCCGACCCAGTACGGCCGGACCGCAGCGTTGACTGGCTGGTGCGCGTGTCTTTCCGCCTGATCTGGCGGCCGTCACCCGCTCCACTCACACCGCCTCGACGGAGACGCTCCACCTGAGTCCAACCGCCGCGATTGGCGCGGTCGAGCAGTGCGTCATTCGTTGCGTGCCGACCGGGCGCGTCCGGGGGTGATTGCATGTCGGTGGCGCGTGCCAGTCTGAGGCCCACACAATGCTCCTGGAGGTGGCAGATGGCCGTGTCCTACCAACTGGTGATCGACTGCACCTCACCCGAACTGCTCGCCCAGTTCTGGGCCGAGGCGTTGCACTACGTCATCGCACCGCCACCGCCCGGCTTCGACTCGTGGGAGGACTTCTACAGGTCGATCGGTGACCCTGAGGAGGAGCTTGGAAGCGGCAACGACCGCATCGAGGATCCGAACGGCGAGGGTCCGCGCATCTGGTTTCAGGTCGTCCCCGAGAAGAAGTCAGTCAAGAACCGCATCCAATCGACGTGAACGCGAGCGGTGGCCGCGGATCGTCCCTCGCTACCCGGCGCGAGCGAGTAGAAGCCGAGGTGGAGCGACTCGTCACTCTCGGTGCTTCTCGGCTGCACACCATCGAGGAGGAGGGTCTGGACCACTACGCGGTTGCCCTGACCGATCCTGAAGGCAACGAGTTCGACGTCAACTAGCGGTAGCCGAAACGAGGCTCCAGGTGATCGTCCGTTGACCGCACTTGCGGGTGCGTCATTTCGTCTAGTAGCCGCGAACCGGATAAGACTCGTGGTTCCGGGCCGACCACTTGAGCCGCGGCAGTTGTCCTAAATGGCGGTGTCGTCGTCGCTTCGGTGTTCGATGGGGAGAAAGCCTTCAGCTTCGTCGCGGTGACGCGGTCGAACGACCCGCTGTTGCTCTTGGGAGAGGTCTTTCCGCGGACCTGGCCGTTGGGCTAAGTACTGCCGATCTTCTGCTCAGCATCATCGTCACCAACATGATCATCATCAGCGCTTGCAGTACTGACGATTGACGGGCCGAGACCTTCGATCTTGGCGCATCTTGCGGCCAGGTCGCGGATGCTCTGCCAGACAGCTGCTCGGGGCGCGTCGACTTTGATTGCGCGGATGTATTCGTCGAGTCGGTGCGGGCGCTCGTGAAGGTAAGCGACTGCGTTGTTGAGGCTCTCTCCGACCGACTTGCCGTAGGCATCGACTGCCTTTTGCGCGCCGGCCGTCAGGGCGGCGGTGTCGGGTTTCATCATGGCCAGGTCGATGAGGTCGCGGCTGAACGTCGATGTGTCTGCCCAGCGGTCGTCGTTGGCAAGCAGCTTGCTTGCGACCTGGTCGGTTCGCGTCAGGATCCGTACGCCGCAGATCTGATCTCTTGGGGAGGGAGTGTCGAGGTCGATGCGGCCTTCGTGGATGATCTCGAACTTGATCGCAACCCCCGCAACGAGCACCGAGGTCCTGATCCCGTAACCGTCAACAGTGGGTGTTCGACCGAGGTCCAGTTCGCGTGTAGCCAGAGCGTCGAGCCCATGGTCCCTGACGATCTGGCGCAGCTTTCGGTAGGACTGCTGGTCGGAGACCAGGAAGTCGATGTCGACCGATTCGCGGAACTCACCGTTGGCGAGGATGATCGCGGTGCCGCCGCCGAACCAGCAGTTGTGCTCGGCCAGGAGCGGTGCGTCGAGCATCGACAGCACCTCGGCCACCCGTTGGTGGTGCAGCCGCTTAAACAAGGAGCCTCCCGTTGCTGTAGGTGTCCGCGAGGTGCTGGATGAACGCCTTCTCGTGATCGGTTAGCGCCTCCTGGTTGAGGTGTCGCCAGCCGCGTTCGTAGAGGTTGAGTGCCTCTGTCTCGGTGATGGTGGTGCCGGCGTCGGTCTGCCAGGCCAGCGTGCGCAGGCCGGGGTAGTCGCCGACCGTGATCGTCGCCGGTTCTGCTGCTGGCGCGTCGAGGATCGGGACGACGAGGTGGAGCCCGAGTGCGGCCGCGACGTTGCTGTAGGCGCCGATCGTGACCGAGGGGTTGCCTGCCTCGATCCTGTGCATGGTCACGCGCGACACGCCAGCAGCTTCGGCACAGGCGACTACCGTGACACCGAGGGCCTTTCGGCGTTCGCGCAGGCGGGCGCCTAGGCGTTCGAGGTCCGCCTGTTGTTCGGGGCTCGTGTACGGGCTAGCGGCTGGCATGTTTCTCATTTTAGTCATTCAGTTCCCAACGTCAATAATGAGAAACGGTTTACGGCGAACTCTCCATCGCGACGCGCTGGACACGAAGTCCCTAGAACGCGGAGTGATTCAGGTAGAGGTCCGTGCGCATATGTCGGACTCGCACCCACATCGATTGCCGGCAGCGGTGCGGGGCGTACCGCACGGGCATCGTCTCGGCCCGGCCTCACCCTTCATCAAATCGGCTGATCGCGACCCGCTCGCAACCGTTCAACACCATCCGTGCGCGTACGCGCATCATTCCGCGAATGTGTCACCCCCGAGAACGTCTCGAGCTGCCGCGATCGGCGTCGTTGTGATGGTCGTCGATTCCGAGAAGCGGCTCCTACCCGCAACCGCCTCCCACCAGTTGCGGCCTCCTCCTTGGAGCGACGAGGATTCGAATGGAGCCGCCGCCGGACGGTCTGGCCGCCGCCTCCGAAGGAGTGATGGGGCGCATGGGGACCTTCGAGAACAGGGTGTCGGGTGACAAGGAGACCGCCATATTCGCGGTCAGCGAGCGCTACACGGGCATCTGGGGCGAGTCCAACGGCGGCGCATCGGGGGTCTACGGCCGCAGCCCCATTTGGCACGGCGTGTTCGGCGAGAGCGACAGCAACACCGGCGTGCTCGGCCAGAGCAAGACGCAGTTCGGCGTCCACGGCATCAGCACGTCGTCGACTGGCACGCTCGGAGTGAGCGAGTCCGGCTTCGGTGTCCACGGCGCGAGCACCTCGTCGACTGGTGTGGTCGGGTTGAGCGATACGGGTATTGGCATCGAGGGCGGCAGCAAGGTCGGCGATGGCGTGGTCGGACGCGGCCGCCGAGGCGTAGTCGGGACGAGCGAGACCTACCAGGGTGTCTACGGCTGGAGCCGCGACAACTCGGGCGTCGTCGCCGAGAGCGAGCGCTCCCACGCGGTGTTCGCGATCACCAACAACGCAACCAGTGCCGGCGTCTTCGCGTCCAACACCAAGGGCGGCAACGCCGCCCTGTTCGAGGGCAACGTCACCGTCACCGGTGACCTCCGCCTAGCCGGCGCCGACGTTGCGGAGGAGTTCCCGGTCGTCGGTGACCTACGGCCCGGTACGGTCGCTGTGCTCGATCGCGACGGCAACCTCACGCCGTCCGAGAGGGCATACGACACTCGCGTCGCCGGGATCATCTCTGGCGCGGGCGACCGCGTGCCGGCGCTCGTGCTCGACCGCGATCATGCAGGGTCAGGGCCGCGGCTCCCGCTGGCGGTGACCGGCAAGGCCTGGTGCGTCGCCGACGCCCGCGAGTACCCGATCGAGGTGGGGGACCTGCTCACAACCGCCTCCGAGCCGGGGCACGCCATGCGGGTCAGCGATCGGATGCAGGCGGTCGGTGCCATCATCGGAAAGGCGCTGACGCCGCTACGCGACGGACAAGGTCCCCTCCTCGTTCTCGTCGGTCTGGGCTGAGTGCGTCGTGGGTCGCATCTACATGCGGGTCTACGTGCACAACGAGACCGACAAGACCCTCGCGCTGCGCTGGTCCGGGCTCGAGCACGGTGACTGGACGCCGGGCGGGTGGACCCCGCCCGCCAAAATCCTCGCTGGGCAGACCGGGCAATTCCAGAGCGAGGGCGCCCTCGTGGTCGACGCGGTGACCGGCACCGAGGGGACTGTCGAGTACAACATCGAGGACGGCCGAGACGCCTACATACACATTCAATTCAACAGCGCGCTCATCGAGTCGCAGTACGACAACACGTTCAACGTTTTCGCCCCGCCCGGCTATGAGATCTCCGACCGGGGTGGCCAGGGCGAGCGGGGAGAGCTGCACGTGCGACTCCGGCCGACAGCCGACCGGAAGGTGCCGCGCTTCCATCCGCGCGGGCGGGCCCTGCCGTTCACCAACAAGTGGGACCCCGAGCTCCCCGTCGTGACGGTTGGGCGGCTCTACAACGACCTGTGGGAGAGCCTGCCCGGTCACGTGAGCAAACTCGACATCGCCAAGCTGCCGGACGACTGGCTCCCGCTCACCAAAGCCGGAACCGGTCTGTGCGGAGGGATGGTCTACACGGTGATGGACTACTACTACGCCCACGAGCAACCACCGAACGTGATGGAGGACGGGATCTCGTCGCCCACGTCGCGCGACGACCCGCTGTTTCAGCACATCCGGGAGCGGCTGCTCGCGAGCTTCGACATCCTCGGCGGCGGCTGGCGCTTCCTGGCGTACTCCTCGCCGCTCTATCCGAACGGCGACGAGGGAGTCGGTCAGTTCGTCGGTCTGTTCCTCGGCCGTTCCTGGATCAGCTACCGCGAGCAGTGGCCCCGCATCCAGGACGACATCGACGCTGGCCGACTCTCGCCGCTCGGCCTCATTCACACGGACAACTTCGATGTGGGCGCCAACCATCAAGTGCTGGCGTACGGCTACCGACGCGACGGGCAGAAGGTGACGCTCTTCATCTACGACCCCAATGTGGGACGCGAAGAGGTGAGGTTCGAGTTCGACGTGACCAGCACCTCCGGTGAGGTCCATGTGCAGCGGCGCATGGCCGGTAATGACGTGGACGGTCCCCGGATCTGGGCGTTCTTCCGCGTAGACGGCTACCAGCAACGCCACGCCCCGGGAGGCCGCCCGTTCGATTCACTGCGCCCCGCCATACTCGCCACGGCACCGCAGGCGGGCACGGTGAGCACGCGCAAAGCGCTTGCGGGGACCGGTGAGACGTCGGTGAGGTCGTGGCTGGCGGGGATCTAGTCCGCACGGCGTGTCCGGACCCGCGGTGACGACCAGACTCGAACTGAGCTTGACCGCCATCATTGGTGTCCGGTCGATGCTGACCGCTCCAAGGAACCTTTCGCGGGCGGCCCTTTGACACACTGCAGTTGTGAAGCTCCCCATCATTGGTGTCCGCCAGATCAAGTTGCCTGTGAGTGACCTCGCCATCAGCGCCCGGTGGTACGCAGACCTCTTCAATCTGGAACTGGCCAACGAGTTCTTCGAGGGCGCCGCAGTCAGAGGTGTCGTCCTCGCCGATCACGAAGCGGGGTTCGTGATCGGGCTGCGCGAGCGCGAATATTGTGCGAGCAGCCCGGTCCTAGCCGGCTTCGATGTATGTGCCTTCATGCTCCGGACGGCAGAGGAAATGTCGGCCGTGATCGATCGCTGCGTCGATCTCGGTATTGAACATGGCGACGTCCATGACCGCGGAGACTTCGGGATCGCGATGGACATCGCCGACCCGGACGGGACGGTGCTGCGCTTCGTGGCCGGCACGCACACCGGGCCTCCAGGCGCATTCGCCGGAATCGAGTTCGGTTCCGGGCCGCCGATCACCTATGACCAGCCCCGACTCCGCTTCTAGCTCGAGCCGAACCTGCCTAGCCCGCGGAACCGCTCCCGACCGGGGTGGACCTGCAACGTTCCCATGGCAAGGAAGGTCAGCAGCTCGCGGGCCAGGCCATGCGGCGGCCTCATCTAATGGCTGCCGCCGATAGGTACACGGACCGGCCGAGATGTGGGCGATCAGGGGCAGAAGGCGGGGCCTGCACACCTGAGATGGGCTACCCCCTGCGCACCACCCGATAGATCGTCTCCGATGTCGGTGCCGGACGCGGCACGTTATTCCAGCCGATCTCGTCTGCCTTCTTGGAGATGGCGCTCTTCACCTCAGCAACGTCTACCTCGTCATCGAAGAAGGCGATCGACAGACCGTTCCCTGATACGGCATCAACCAGGTGGTAAGCGTCCAGCACGCCGGGGACCGTCTTGGCCGCGTCGATCACCCACTGCCGATCGTCGTCGGGCATGGGCTCCCACACAGCAATACGAGCGATCACGGTGCCTCCCAGTTGCCGTTCCTGAACAGTACTCACCGACACACGGATCAGCCGCGATCCGCTTGGATTTGCCTGAATCCACCGATGGCCGCCGTCGCGAGCGACGCCAGACGGGTGCGATGGCAAGGCGCCGATGCGAAGGCAGACTGGGCGTCTTTCGAGGGGCGGCAACGCCGCCAGCGGCCCGCATGGTGGCGCGCAGCAGGCGGAGATCGGTGGATTCAGGCTTAGCCGCTGACCGTGTGTTGGTCGGGGTGTTGGCCCAAGCCAAGGCATCAAGCTATGTCGAGAAGATGCCCGACGCGTCGACCGACAACGGCCGTCGAATCCGGTACGCAACACCCCGAGCAATGCCGTGCGCATACCCCGTCACGTCGACCCCTCCGTATGGCAGCTATCTACAGAGCCCTGCTTCGCGACCCCGCGGCAGCGCACGCAGACATTGACGGGAGGACAACAATGGAAGTGTGTCTGGTGACGTGACGGCTGCGGTGATAGCCGGCTCGGTCGCGATCGTCGCGGCTGCCGCCGGAGCGTACTTCACTGTCCTCGTTGCTCACCGCCAGCGCAGCGTGGACCTGATCGTATCCGCGTTCGCTGACATGGAAGGCGGCACGCAAAAGAGGAGTGCCGCCCTCGCGGCCCTGGCTGTGCTCCGTGGTGACCAGACCAGGAAACCGCGCGGCTACCTGAACCGACGGTTGTGGAAGGACTACGGGCCCGCGGTAGGCCAACAATTGTTCCGGACGCAGGCGTACGTCCTGAACGAGGCGGAGCAGAAGACCCATGGAATCGAGATCGCTATTGCGATGATGGACTGGCTGCTGACCGACGCGGTCCTGAAGTTCAATGACGAAAGCCAGCGCAAGCGGCTTGCCGCGTATGCCGATGGGTACGCGAAGCAAGTCAAGCCAAAATCGACACCTGACAGCGCTGCTGCCGAGTTCATTGGGGAGCTACCGGGCTGGACCCAGAAGCTAATCGGTGCCGAGAAGTACGAGCCGGTTCAAGAGCAGCCGGCGGCTGACTAGTTGACCGGCTCTGATCAACTCACCTGCCCTAGGCGAGCGTGTGCGACAAGATCTCCCCGAGCACCTCGACGCCGCGCCGGATCCGTTCCTCGTTGACGTTCCCGAAACCGAGAACCAGGGCCGGAGGCACGTCCGCCTCGCCTGCCCTCGGGGCATCGACCCGGTAGCGCGACAGGCCGTTTACGCGGACGCCGCGGCGCAGTGCTGAGTGCACGACCTCGTCCTCTGTCACGCCCTCCGGCAGGTCGAGGAGTGCGTGGCACCCGGCCACGAGACCGACGAGGCGCAGGCCCGGGGCGTGCTCGGTCACGGCGCTGGTCAAGGTGTCGCGGCGCTGGCGGTAGACCTCCCGCATCCGTCGTACGTGCCGGTCGTAGCGCCCCGACTCCATCAACGTGGCGAGGGCCAGTTGGTCTAGGGCGGGGGCTCCGCGGCTGGTCAAGAGCTTCTCCCGGACCACCCGAGCGAGCAGGGCCGGCGGCACCAGCAGCCAGCCGAGGCGGATCCCGGGGGCCAGGGTCTTGCTCAGCGAGCCCAGTGCCAGGACCCGGTCGGGAGCGAGTCCCTGCAGGGAGCCCACGGGTTGGCGGTCATAGCGGAACTCGGCGTCGTAGTCGTCCTCCAGGATGGTTCCGTCGACTTCGTCTGCCCATGCGGCCAAGGCATGGCGCCGCTCGGGTGCCAGCACCACCCCGGTCGGGCACTGGTGCGCCGGGGTGACGACGACGGCTCGGGCGCCGGATCGATGGAGCGCGTCGACGTCGAGGCCGTCACCGCCGACGGGCACGGCAACCGGTTGCATCCCCGCGCGCCGGACCAACTCGTCGTGCTCGCGGGGCCCGGGATCCTCGAGGCCGACCCGCTCGACGCCACAGTGCGCGAGGGCGGCCAGGGCCAGCACGAGTCCTTGGCGGAAGCCGCTGACGATCACTGCGTGTTCCGCGTCGGCGGTGCCGGCGCGGACGCGGCGGTGGTACGCCGCCACCACCTGCCGCAGTCTCAGGGCGCCGGCATCAGTCTCGTCGCCCATCACCGCGGTCGGCGCGGTGCGTCCGGCCTCGTGCAGGGCCCACAGCCAGTCAGGCAGTGGCGCGGACCTCAGGTCGGGCACGCCGTACTCGAAGTCGATCTCGACCGGGTGCCTTGTGGTCGCGGACGGGCTGGTGGTGCCCGCAGGTCGTGACCGGGCGGCCGGCTCGCGCATCCCGGCGGCCACCCGCGTGCCCGAGCCTGCCGACCCGACCAGGTAGCCCTCAGCGATTAGTTGCTCGTAGCAGGTGACCACCATGCCCCGAGAAACTCGCAGGTCCTCGGAGAGTCGGCGCGAGGATGGCAACCGCTCGCCCGCGCGCAGCCGGCCGCCGCGCACCGCCGCGCGCAGTTGGTCCTGGAGCTGGTGTCCAAGGGGCATTCCGTCCCCCCGGTCCAATGCGAGGAGCAGGGCCGGCCCCTCCCCCGACCAGGTGACGCTCATCCGACCCACCCGAAGTGGTCCGATGCAGCGAGGCCGAATTGGACCTTCAGGGTGCACCGTGTCCGGCCCACGATGAACCCATGAGCATCGGAATCGTCTTGGCGCTGATGGCCGCGGTCGGCTATGGGGCAGCCGACTTCGTCGGTGGTCTCACCGCGCGCCGCGTCTCTCCGTGGGCCGTCGCCCTCGCTGGTCAGCTTGCGGGCGCGCTCGCGATGCTGGCGGTTGGACTGTCCCTGCCAGGTCATGCCCGCCCCGCCGACTTCGCGTGGGCGCTGATGGCCGGCCTGGGCAGCGCAGTCGGCACCGTCTTCTTGTACCGCGGCCTCGCGCGGGGCCGGATGGGCGTGGTCGCTCCGGTGTCCGGCGTCGGCGCCGCACTGGTGCCGGTGTTCGTCGGCGTCGCGCTGGGAGAACGCCTCGGCACGCTCACCTGGGTCGGCGTCTTCGTGGCGCTGCCCGGCATCTACTTCGTCTCGCGCGAGGTCGCGGACAGAACCGGACGGTCGTGGGGCGGGATCGCAGACGGAGCGCTGGCAGGCCTCGGGTTCGGTCTGTTGTTCGTGGCGCTCGCCCAGGTGCCGGAGTCGGCCGGCGTCCTGCCACTGGCCGCCAACCAGGGCGTGGGGGCAGTGTTCACGCTGATGGCCGCCGCGCTCTTGCGGCAGCCTTGGGTCCCCCGGGATCGCACCGGGCGCCGCGCGGCCGGCTGGGGTGCCCTCAGCGGACTGCTCGGTACGGCGGGCACGGCAGCGTTCCTCTTGGCCAGCCACAGCGCCGATCTCGCCGTGACCGGCGTCCTGGCCTCGCTCTACCCGGCCGTCACCGTGCTTCTCGCCGCCACCGTGCTTCGCGAGCCGTTCCGGCTCAGCCAAGGCCTGGGTCTGCTGGTCTGCGGCGCATCGGTCGGACTGGTGGCCATGGGCTGATCTGGCGCGCGATCGGGGAAACACCCGCTCATCTTCGCGCACCTTGCCCCCGTCAAACGTGCAAAGAGACCCTAGAACTCTCGCAGCATCGCGGGAGCCACACGAAAAGGAGTTCCAGATGAAAGAGCAGATGGGTGCCCCATGCTGACGCAGGTCGCGGAAGGTGTGCTGGTCCACCAGAGCGAGCTACTCCAGAACAACGCCGTTGTCGTACAGGGAAGGGGCGGCGTGTTGCTCATCGACCCCGGGATCACCGGCGAAGAAATGGCCTGCATCGCGAACGACCTTCGCGAGTTGGGCCAGCCGGTTGTGGCAGGCTTCGCGACGCATCCCGATTGGGATCACGTGCTCTGGCACGCCGAGCTGGGCGATGCGCCCCGTTACGGCACAGCCCGCTGCGCGGCCCGAATGCGAGAGGTGCGGTCGAACACGGACTGGAAGGCCCGCGTCACCGAGGGGTTACCGCCAGAAGTCGCCGAGGACATACCGCTGGACCCGTTCGGCATCATCACCGGTCTGCCTTCCGGAACTGCGCGGATTCCTTGGGATGGCCCTGAAGTCCGGATCATCGAGCATCCGGCGCATGCACCTGGCCATGCGGCACTGTTGATCGAAGGGCGCGGGGTGCTCGTTGCCGGCGACATGCTCTCTGATGTCTTTGTTCCGATGCTCGACGACTTCAACAGCACCAATGACCCGATCGAGGAATACCTCGCAGGGCTGCGGCTGCTCGAGGGCGTGGCAGACGATGTTGATGTCCTCATCCCGGGTCACGGGTCAGTCGGCGGGGTCGGTCAGATACACGCACGGATCGAACTGGACCGCGTGTACGTGCAAGCCCTGCGTGACGGCGGTGGCTTCGACGACCCGCGGATCGGCCCATCGGCCAAGCCTGGCTGGGAATGGGTGAGCGACATACACGCAGGGCAACTCCAGAGCCTCGCCCAGAGACGCGAGCGCAACGGGACGCCCGGCTAGCGATGCGCTAACCCTTGAGCGGAACTTCCTGCGAAACAGGACCGAGCGCTGGAGACCGTGTTGACCCGTCGGGTGGGGATGCGGTGAACCGTCGTCCGACTCCGTCAGTGGAGGGTGAGTCGGAGTGCCTAGCCGACGATTTCGACCCGGGTGCCGCTGACTGGCTCCCCGTCTCCGCAGTCGACATCGACCGGGGGCGGGCCGAAGGTCACGCGAACAGTCGTGCCCACGGGCAGCTCTCCGGCGGTAGTGCTGTGGACGGCGTACAACTTGCCGTCATCGGTCTCGACGCGGTAGCACGGCCCGGAGCCGCCGCTGACGATCCGGCCCACGAAGAGGTGGCGCGGGCTCGGGTCGGTGGGTGACTTCGGAGGTTCGCTCGGCGGCTTCAGCGTCGGAGGCGGGTTGCTCGACATCGGCCGGTCTGAGGGCGTAGCTGGTGTGCTCACCGAACCTCCCTCCGGCTGCGCGCGGTCGCCACAGCCTGCGAATGCTGTCATCGCCGTCAGCAATACGGCAACGGCCTTCACACCCAGCATGCCCTCCACGTCGATGTGACGCGCCGGAGGCTCGACTCGTTCCGGTGAAAGCGGACGGCGCCCGGGGGGTGTCCCCGGGCGCCGCACCACGCTGATCCTTTCCCGTGATTGGGGTCAGGAGGTGACGCGGATCTTCATGGACGTGCCGTTGACCGAAAGGACGCGGACCTTGACTCCCACCGCCGGCAGCTTGACGCCGTGGTTGGGAAGCTCCGAGTACCAGTAGGTCTTCGTGTCGTCGAACAGAGGCTGCGCCGCCTGGCCCCGGATGTACATCGCCTCGCTGTTGTGGTGCAGCGTGAACGAGTCTCCCTTGGTCAGGCTGAACGGCGCGTCGTAGACCTGGATGCGGGCGCGCCACGGCTGACCGTCCAGCCGGTAGAACGGAACCGGGTGCGCATCGACGTACAGGTTCCTGCCCGAGCCCGGGTGTTCGAAGGTGTCGTTGTCGGCGTACGACCTGTCCCAGTAGGAGACCAGAAGGCCCTGCTGGTAGGCGTAGTGGTCGACGAAGTCCGGTCGGGTGTTTTGGTACCCGAAGTAGTACGGACCCGACTTGAGGTACTTGTCGTACGACACGTACGAGCGGTGACCGGCGATGTAGTAGTTGTCGTAGAGGGTGCGTAGCTGTGCCTCCACGGCACTCCAGCCGGCGAGTGTCCAGCCGTTGGCGCCGGCCTCGGCGCCGTCGGAGAACACCGTGCTGCCGCCAGCAGTGATCGCGATCTCGTCGACGAAGATGCCGTCCGGGAGGTCGGCATCGTTGCCCCCCACTGCGCCGTCGGTGGAGTAGCGGAACCGCAAGCCGATCGTCTGGCCGGCGTACGCCGACAGATCGAACGTGGCCGGCGTGTACGCCGCCTGCGTGCCATCGATCCCGTTGCCCTCTGCGGCGTTGGCGATCGTGCCCGGGATCGCCGTCCACGTGGTGCCGTCGGTCGAGACCTCGACGTAGGCGTAGTCGCACGGATCAGGACCACAGTCCTCGATGTCCCAGCGAGCCTGGAACGACAGCGTGGCGGGGGTGGCTGGCAGTGTCACCTGACGCGACATCGTGTTCTGGAGGTCGTCGCCCCCTCCGCTGTACCACTGCTTCGTGCCGGCTGCCGGTGCTCCGAGCTCGGTGACCACCTCCTTCTTGGGAAGGACGACGACTGCTGCCTGGGCGTCCTTGGAGTTGTACTCCTCCGGACCGAGCTGGAGCGTTCTGTTGCCGCCCACGCCCGCACCAGCCACGAGGGTCTCGTAGTCGAGCCAACCGAGCTGCAGCTTGTTCCACGCACCGAGGTCACCCGCACGGTCGCCGATGAACTGCTCACCCTTGGCGCCGAGCCGACTCTGGGCCATCAGCGTCCAGTGCTCGTTGTTGTTGTCGCCACCGGAGATGACGTTGTAGTCGTCAGGCAGACCGAGGTCGTGGCCGAACTCGTGGAAGAAGACGCTCCGTCCGCCGTTCTCCGGCTGAATGGTGTAGTCGCCGATCCACAGGCCTGTGTTGCTGACCTCGGTGCCGCCGCGCAGGTTGCTGGGCGGACCCGAGGTGTTGTTCTGGAAGGCGTACCACCGGTGGCTCCAGATCGCGTCCTCGCCCTGGAACGGGTCGCCGTCCGCCTGGTCGCCGCCGGCGTGGACGATCTGGAAGTGGTCCATGTAGCCGTCTGGCTCGTTGAAGTTGCCGTCGCCGTCGAAGTCGTAGCGGTCCCACTTGTCGAAGGTCGCGAGCTCGGCCTTGATCTGGGCGGGCGTGCGGCCAGCAGCGAGCTGGTCGTCGTACCACTGGTTGGCGGCGTCCCGGATGAGCTGCCAGGTGTTGGAGCACACGCTGGAACCACACGGGAACCCGTCTGACCGGCCGTAGCGGGCCTCGTTGTAGCGCACCTTGACCCAGTCGGTCACCTTGCCGGACACGCTGAACCGTCCGGACGACTGCTTCTCGTAGTACGTCTTGAGCGACTCCGTGTTCGCGCCGGATCCGAAGTACGTGTTCTCGAAGTGGGCTCGGTTGTAGTCCGCCTTCCAGACGGTGGAGTTGTCCACCGACCGGTTGGGCTCGGGGATCTGGTTGCGCAGCGGACCGTCGAAGCGCGTCGGGCCCGGCGTGTCCGGATCGGTGTCCTGGTCGGGGTAGCTCGGGTGCCGTTCGTTGCCGAACTCCGCCAGGATCACGAAGACGCGATCGGTGGACTGCCTGGCCACCTCGACGTACTGCGCGGGCTTGCGGCCCTTGTCCCTGGCCCCACGGCCGAATTCGCCGCCCAGCTTGACGACGGTGCTCTTGCCGCGCTTCTCGGTAGTGGCCTCCCCGTTGAGCACCTGGCTGATCGCTTCCTCGCGCAGGGAGCGACGCTTGGCCTCGAGCGGGTTGGGAAGGTCATCCCGAGCAACGGTCTGCGGCTCCCCGGACACAGGTGCGACCCCCGTGCTTGCATTCTGCGTCGGTGTCGCGACTGCCGTCTGGCCCATGGTGAGGCCGAGCCCGACGGCCAACGTGGCGCCGAGCGTTGCCACTATTGCCTTCTTCACTGTGTTCCTCCGCTCGAGAACGTCGAGCCCATCGCGATGGCGTCTGGCCCGACTTCGGATAGCGGCCCCGATGGGGCCTCCGCTGAACCTAAGTCAGTAACCTCGCAATTGGGAATAGGTCTCCTATGGTTACTTCGCCGTGAGCGCACCACCTCTTCGATCGTCCGGCGCCTACGGTTGCCAGGTGAGACTGTCCGAACGGTTGCCCAACCCCATCGATGCCGACCGGGTCATGCTCACCCCGCTGCGCATGAACGACGCCGAGGAAATGGTCGCGGTCCTGTCGAGCCCCGAGCTGTACACCCATATCGGCGGCGAACCACCGGCGCTGGACACCCTGCGCAGGAGGTACTCCCGCTTGGTGGAGGGGCGCTCGCTCGACGGGACTCAGGAATGGCTGAACTGGACCGTGCGGTTGAAGGACAGCGAGAAGCCTGCGGTCGGCACGGTCCAGGCGACTGCAACGCAGGCGGGCCGTCGGGCCGACGTGGCCTGGGTCATCGGCGCCGACTGGCAGGGACGCGGTTACGGCACTGAGGCTGCCGCCGCCATGGTTCATGCCCTCATCGAGGCGGGGGTTTCGTGGGTGACTGCCCACATCCACCCCGACCATGCTGCCTCCGCGGCAGTGGCACGTGCCTGTCGCCTTGTGCCAACGGAGCAGTTCCACGACGGGGAGCGGCGTTGGGAGTGGCGAGTGGAGGGGCACCACGTCGGCTAGGTGCGCTCGCGACGGCTACGGCGACCATGAAACTTCAGCGGCGACAGAGTTGGGTCACATGCACGTTGAACCGTCCGCTGCCGTTGTCGGGGACGCCACGGTTGACCCGGAAGCGGAGCATCTGCTGATACGTATAGGCGCCTGTCGAGTCCTTTGATGGGCACTGCGGTGCCCGCGTCGACGTAACTCGAGGTCCACACCATTCACGTGGCCATGCCTCACATGCCATCGTGCGCCTGCATGGCCACGCCGTCACGCCTGCCGCGGGCAAGCAGGTTGTCGATCGGCGGTTCAAAGTTTGGGACCTATTCGCAGGAACTGGCTGTTCCTGGCCGCCACACGACAGGCCACAGGGTTTGTTTTGACGTCGACGGAACGGCCCGGTCCAGACCGCGAGCACCTGGATGTATCCGCGTTGTGCAGTCATCCCTCGGGTGCTTGAACGACCCGCGTTGAACGAAGGGTTTGGCCGAAAATCGGTTAGGGGGAGCCCAGCTCAGCCCTATTGATAGAAGGTGCGCTTTGTCATCGACTCCGACCGGAACCGAGCGAGGATCCGACACCAGTTTCTACTCTCACGTTACGCCGTCCGCTGTCGACATCGGCCTCGCGCGGCACGCCACCGAGCCATCGCGCTATCTGTTGGCAGTACTCGCCTCGAGCGTGGCGCTGGCAATCTTCAGCCTGGGCTGGATTGTCATCGTCGGCCGCTTCGAAGCCCTGCGTCAGGTGGGCGTGGCAGTGTTGTCGCTCGGGTTTCTCTGGCTGGCAATCCAGATACATCGCATCCGACTGCTTGGCGCAGCCGTCAAGGTTTCCCGTCGGACGACCCCGGAACTCCAACGCGCTGTCGACTTCGTTCGCCTGCGTCTGGATTACACCAAGCGAACCGACGTGTACGTGACCGATCGGATCACTGAACCGATCGTCCTGCAAAGCCTTCTCGGCTCCAGAATTCTCTTGGTGAAGGGCGACTTCGTCGCAGACCTCGTCGCGGACGAGAAGGAGGCCGAACTCACCTTCCTGCTTGCCACGTACTTTGGGGCGCTCAAGGCCAAGTACGACCGGTTCAATCTCGTTCTGCTCGCGCTGGAGGCCGTGGGCGTGCTGAGAGTGGTCAATCCATTGATCAACCCGTGGTATCGCGCCACGGTCTATTCGGGCGACCAGATGGCCTATCTATGCTGCAACGACCTGCAGGTGTCGTTGTCCGTGGCTTTCCGGAGCCTCGTCGGCAAGGGTATGGCGCCATTTGTTCAGACCAACGGCGTACTGGACCAGGCGCGAAGCGTGCGCCGTAGCCTCATCTTGCGCCTATCTCAATTGATGTCCCCGGCGCCGCACCCGACCAACAGGTACCTCAACCTGCTCTCCTTTGCCGCCACACGCACCAATGAGCAGTACGGCGCCTTCCTGGGTGCTCTCGATGCCGACGTAGCGCAGTACCTCGAGACCCACCGTGCGCGGCATCGCGTCACAGGCGGCCCCGCTCCGTTGATGCCATTCGCAGATGTTCTGGCAGGCCTGGTGCTGGCTTTCGGAGTGATGGTTGGGCTGGTGCTGGCCAACGACAACGGCATCCTGGCGCCCGACGACGTCGGCAACGATGTGACGCCGGTCGGGGGGACTCCGGTGCAGCCCGTGCCTGAGCAGCCGACGCCCGAGGAGCCCGCGCCACCTTCTGAGGACGCCACCGACCAGGATTTCGATGCCTTCATCGCATCGCTGCCCTACGGGTTTGCGCGGACATGTGTGGACGAAACTGCGGAACTCGGCGACTTGTACTCCGGGATCACCGTGGTCGCGATCTGCTTTCCCACAGCGGCCGGCACTCCGGACGCCGTGTGGTTGTACAAGTTCGGATCAAGCTCCGATGCAGTCAACGCCTTCGAGGAGCGCACGATCGACACCCCCGAGGGAGAGTGTCCGGACGACGCGCCGGCGGTGGGCGGATGGAGCCAGGACGGTGGGGCGGGCTCCGTGGGCTGCTACATCGATGACGATGGCCTGGCGACGGTGCTGTGGACGGATGAGTCCGCCGGCCTGCTGACTGTCGCCACGGGCGAGGATGAAGACACTCTTCGAGATGTCGTGCACTGGTGGGCACAGTTGCCAGTCGTCGTCGCCCCCTGAGCTCGGTTTGCCGGACAGGCAGGCGCCATTTGTTCTCGAGCAACCTGAGGGTGGGTGTGTCCTCCTTCCACGTGCCGTTCGGGAGCCTTCCGTTCCCGTGCCGCGAGACTGACGACTCGGTGGACGCGTTGATGGGCAGTTTCGGCCCCGCACGCGGCCGCGTGTGCAGGGCACCGTGATCGGCTGCCTAACCGAAGAGTCATTCGAAGAGCGTCCGCGCTTCAGGACGCCGGGGACCGACGTAGCGGGTCATTCCCCTCGGAGTTGTTGCATGCCTCAAGAACGTCGGACGGACAGCCATGCAACGCATCGGGACGGCCGTCGATGCCAGTTGGCGTGACGTGCACAGGAGCAGGGCGGTGAGCAGCTGGTGCGGTTGGCTCACGCGCCTCTGAGCGTACGTCCGCGCATCCGGCGCGTGCGTCAGGTGCGGCTAGGGCACGCGCCACGTTCTGAGGGCGTACCCTTCGCTCTCGCGCACAACCCTGCCTTGGCGCCCAACCCTGCCTGGACCTAGGGGATTCTCAGCACTTGGCCGACCCTGATGTTGTTCGGGTCCGGGAGGCTGTTCGCCTTTTGGATCCTCCTGAACTTGGAGCGGTCGCCATAGAATCTCTGGGCGATCTTCCGGAGGGTGTCACCCTGCTTCACCGTGTAGGTGCGCGTCGTCGAAGTGGGTAGCGACAAGCCACCCTGTCCCGTAGCGGCCGGGCCGTCCACCGGTGGGTTCGGCGGCAGTGGAGGCAGATCCTGCAACAGCCAGCCGATGATCTGAAGACCCGGCTGGGCCACGTCGCTGGCACCGGCGCTGGAGCTCACGTCGAACGGCCCCCATGACATGGCGTTGGTCAAGTTGGCTCGGTCGGTGTCTGACCATGATGCGCTGATCTTGAGGTTGCGTACCGCGACGAAGCCAACCGGCAGCTGAGTCAGGCCACCGTGTGCTCCAGCACGATTGGACGCGCCCTGCTCCTGCCCTGGGATCTTCCACGTCGAGGCATTGATGAAAGTGGCCTTGAGCCACGATCGCCGGAGAGAGACGAGGCAGTACTCGAACGAGAGGTTAACCGTGCTCGTGGTCACCGGCTGCTGAGGCGCACGCTCGGCAAGCACTTCCTGTAGCCGCAAGCGTTGGCGAGCATCGAACGCGAACATCTTGTGACGAAGCTCGAGGCGGGGTGAGAGCCCGTGGACCGCCACCCCTCCCGGCGCGTGGGAGTCGTGCCGTGGTCGCATCGGCGCAGGAGGCCGGATCATGGCCGTGGCAGTCAAGGATCCTTGAGGGACGGCCTCCCCAACCACGGAGGAACTCAACATCAGTTGGAGTTGTTGATCACTCGGCGCTCGTCTCCAGATCAGTGGTGCTTGCAGTACGGGCGACTGGGTATCGGTGACGGTGAGCGAATGCGCAGTCCACACGTCTGTGCTTGCAGGGTCGCACCAATTGCCGGGACTGGCGTCAGTCGGCCGGAAGCCCAAGGGACGGCCCGAGACCGATGTGAGCTCAGAGTTCTCCCACAGTCGTAGGGCATCTGACTTCATCGCGTTGAAGTCATCCATGATCGACTTGCGGGTTTGCTGGTCGGTTCCGGCCGGAAGGTATGGCTCCGCAGGGCGGAGCAGCTGGTCAAGGTAGACGCTGTCTATCGAGTCGCTCAACAAAACGACATGCGCCCCGTCGCCGACGTCTGAGGGGACCCGGTTGACCAGGTCGGACACCTTCTCGTGTGCAACTGCTGCACTGAACGCACTGTTGGGATCCATTGGGTTGGACCGGAAGTCGTCCTGCGAGACGGTGGATCCGAACTTGTCGAATCGGAACACGATCGGGCTCCCCTCCGGGGTCGCGAAATGCGCCAGGAAGAAGTCGTTCAACGGTTGGAAGATCGACCCGACAGACAGCGCCATCTAACTCACCTTGCTCTCGTTTCTGCGCGACCTAGCCGTTGGCCGGTTCGTTCGCCGGCTCGTGGGTCACCTTCTGCATGTGGTCGGCGCTGTTGACCTTCGGCGACGCCGGCATGATTTGCGAGACGTAGCCGACGAGCTGGATTCCCTTGGTGACCAGACCTTCGCTGTCGTTGTCGGTCGAGGTGTCGAAGGAGTGGTTCTTGCTGCCGTAGCTGCCGCTGACAGCAAAGGGTCCGTAGCCGAACGAGGCTCCGGCCTCGGTACTCGAGGTCTTCTGGTCCCACTCGGTCTTCCAGCCGTCCCACTTGATCTTCAGGTCCTTGACCAGGATCAGGCCGGTGATCATGGACGGCAGGAACACTGGCTCGTTGCCGCCTGTTGGCACGAGCTGCCCCATCTGCCCGTTGGAGACGGTGTGCTTGGGGTAGTCGCCATACAGGAACCAGCTGTTCAGGTTCAACAGGGTGGGCTTCACGACGGCGTTGTGGACGTCGGCCACCATGTAGCTGAACGAGATCTCCAGGTTCTCGCCCTTGATTTCCATGTCCTTCTGCGCACTGCCGTGAGCGAAGTTGCCGCCGACCGACCAGAACCCAAGGTTGAGACCCGCAGATGCCTTGATGGACGTACTCGACGCGGTGTAGTGGACCTCATTGTGGAAATCGGTTTTGGTGTAGGTGTTCCATCCCCGGTCGTCGCTCTCGTTCGCCCAGTTCGACGGGATGATGTTGGTGATAGGCAGGGGCCCGACACCCGGGAAGTCGAACAGGTTCGAGGCCAGATCCCTCTTCGCCTGGCCGATCAGGGCGATGGCCGGGTCGCGACCCTGCGCGGCGAGGGTTGCCAGCGCACCTTCGACCCTTTCCTTTGATCCCATGGCAGTCCACCGGTCGAAGGCCTTGTCGATCCTCTTCCGGAGCACGTTGCCGGTCATTGGCCACATGGCCAGGTTGTTGGGGTCAGTCACGGCGTCGGCGAACTCGGAGTTGTAGTCCTGCAGAGCCTCGTCGTAGCCATCGGAGTACTCGAGGTAGCGCTCGAAGCGGCGTGTCGGCTCACCCTCCTCGTCGTAGAGGAGGGCCTCCGCCTCCTTGAACGCCTGCTGGATCTCGGGCGACAGTTCGAGTTCGCCGGGGATCCCCTGGGCGCCGGTCACGATGGCCCACCAGGTGTCGAAGACGTTGGTGGCTCCCGGCATCACCGTGTATCGGGGGCTCATCTGCAGCTTGACGTTGGTGATCATGTGGGTGTTGACGAACGCACGCTGAGAACGGCTGATCTCCGCCAGCAACGCGTCGTCGTACACCTTCTCCGGGTCGAGGCCGGCCGCCCCGGCGCCGCTGTTGTCTGCGTCCTTGGGGTCGGTGTTCGGCTTGAGTGTGACCACGGCTCGTCGGTTCGGGTGCCAGGGGTCGTCGAAATCCTCCCTGCGGATGGGGAGGCCGATGTCGCGGAAAGCGACGAAGTAGCCTTCCTGCTGCTTCATGGTGTCTGGGTCGAGACCGGTGGCTTTGAGCTCCAGGTCCTTGAGGACCTTGAATGGATCAGTCATGACGTACTCCTATCGGTTCTGGTCACGCATCTCGGGTGCGCAATCCAGGCTCTGTGTTCGGCGTTGCAGTACTTCAGGCGCGTCAGTCGCACGCACCCGGTGGGGTAGTGGAGGGGGGCGGACGGTCCGCGGCTGCGAGCACACCCAGCGCGCGTTCGATCTCGGTCTTGGAACCGAGTGCGATCCAGCGGTCGTACGCAGCTTCGACGTTGCGCTGGTGACGCATCCCGGTCACTGGCCACAACTGGAGTTCGACGGGATTCTCTTGCGCAAGCGCAAGTGCCTCGTCGTAGGCGTTTCTCGCGTGCTGGTAGGCCGCCTGGTGCTCCAGATAGGCGGTGTACTTCTCCGTAGCGTGGCCGTTCGTGTCCCGCAGAACGCTCTCGGCCGCTGCGATCTGGTTGGTCGCCACCTGGTCACCACCAGCCGTTCGTGCCGCGGTGCAGAATCCGCTTCCGGGCGGCCCACAGTCCTTGCTGGGCCTCGATGTCGCTCTCGCGGCGTCCACTCAGCCGCAAGACCTCGGAGCCGAACTGGCTGGCCCAGGGGATGAGCGCGTCCGTGCTCTGAAAGTGCCACCATTCGGCACTCAGGTAGTTGCTTGGGAAGCTCGACTTGGGGCCGATAGCACCGAGTCCGCGGCTCTCCGCGGCCGAAGTGACATCGAAGAACCTGCCCGCGACGCTACGGGTGTTGGTGGAGCCGCTGGACCATTCGACGACGTCCAACGTCATGTCGTCTCCGACCTCGGAGCGTGCCCACACTCGCCAACGACCGGATTCCTCGGTGACCAGGTATGGCTGATCGTCAGGGCTCACCGGCCCTTGGGTCGTCATGCCCAAGGTGGTGGCGAGGTCCACGGCCGCCGCGCTGTAGTGGATCGAGGTGCTTGACCGCCCTGCAGTCACCGCTGCGTCCAGACTCCGGGTGGCGCCGGAGGAGGTCATCGGCACACCTGCAGCGTTGAGGTCTGCCCGCAAACCATCCACGGCTTCGGCGACATCCGAACGGACCCTGATAGCGAGATACCCGTGGTGGCTGTCGACGTGTGTGACACCGGCCGGGGCGCCGTCGTCCATCTCCAGGCGGACCAGATCGAGCTGGTTTGCGAGCGCCCACGAACTGTTCAGCTCCCACAAGGTGCTCTCGCCAGGGATGCCGTCGTCGGCGAGCCCGCTCTGCTGCTGAAAGCTGCGCACGGCGGCCCGGAAGCTGGATGAGTCGATCTCACTGGCCGACGTGGCAACTCCGTGGAAAGTGAGGAGCTCACCCAGACGCGTGAAATATGCGTCCTGTGCTGCTTCAAAGCCATCGCGGTTGACACGTAGATAGCGGCAAAGCGCGGCGACGTCGCCGTCTGTCGCCGAGCCTGCCTCGTCGCCTGCCCGCGGGCCGAACTCGTCGAACGAGGGGGCGATCGTGTCCATTTCGGATCCTCTTTGCCTGGGTTTCGGTTCGCGGGAGCGCGGATCAAGACGGTGGTGCTCACCTGCCCGACGGGGATTAGGGGCCGCCAGATACACACGCATTCGAATGGGATCGCTGGTATCCGCGGGACTTTCTCCTAGCTGGGCAGGTGAAACTCACGTCAGCGGGACCCTGGAGATTCCAGTGAGCACTGACCCACTGGCGGCAGCGCGTTCGCCGAAGTCGAAACCCGTTGTGGATTTCCGGCACGGCGCGCCATCGGGTCGTGCCAACCTTGTCCATGTCTCGTGGCGCACGTGGCGCTGGTGGTGGCCTACGGTTGGCGGAGCGTCTCGTGGCCTCCGGTTAGGGGCCGATCACAACGTCATCGCGACCTGGGCGGTGCTGTGATGGGTCCTGGCCTCCCAACGACCCTGAACATGTCCGTCGACGACCACATCAACGCGCGGATCGCGCCATGGGTAGAGGCCGGCGTCGGCGCAACTTGACGTAGGGTTCCTCGAGTCCCTTCGCGCACCAAGAGAGCCCGAAGGCCAGAGCGCAGACGCTCTCGGTGAACGTGAGCGCCCATCCTCGCCAGAAGCCCAACACGTCGCTGAACGCGTTGAAAACCACCACGGCCAAGATCGCGACCGCGCAGGCTCGATGGAAACCCTTCCAGAACACGGGCGGGAATCGCTGGTCTTGACTCTCGTGCCCGTTTGGCCCCTTGCCCCTTTTGCCTTCCTGTGTTGCGAAAATCCACGACATAAAGCACATGAGCACAATGAAAACAATCGATGCCCATCGGTGGATGCTCGCGAGTTCTGCTTCGCCCAAGTGTTCCTGCAGACCCGTAAGGGTTGGGCAGCCCGGCATCGGGGCTGGGGCCTCGGCGCCGCACTCTACAGGCAAGCCGGTCGGGAAAATGGCCACCACCATCACTGAAAGACCCGCGACCGATGTGGCGAAATTGCTCAGACTGCGGTCGGCGACTTTGTACGTGAGCAACACGACTCCAGTGGCTAGCAAGACACTGACATAGGCGTCTCGCATTCCCGAGTGGTAGTAGGCACTGAGCGACGACCGTTGCGGGTGAATGTCGGCGCGCAGAAAGGCGTCGCCGAGCAGAAGCACAATTGGCAGAGCGACACCCATCAGCCCGACCATGATCCGAAGTCGGAGATAGCTTCTGAGGTACTTGTCAGTCTCTGGGTTGGACGGCCGCTCCGGCGCGCTGGTCTCTTCGTCCAATAGTTGTACTATTTTCGACTTCGTCTCGGAAAAGACCATTTGGATCACCTGGGCTCGGTATGGACGATGAAATGGTTCCGGAACTCTCACTATCCGCTGCGGGGGGAGCGGCTCGCAATGGGGATATCCCTAAACTTCGATGCGGCAGCGATGTGGCTACATGTCGGACCGCAGCCAGGTCAGCACAGCGAGGACCCGTCGGTTGTCCTCGGAGGAGTCCTGGAGGCCGAGCTTGGCGAATGCGGACGCGATGTAGTGCTCAATTGTTTTCGTGTGGAGGAAGAGTTCACTCGCGATACCCGCGTTGGACCGCCCTTCGGCCATCAGCTTCACGACGTCGCGTTCGCGGTCCGTCAGTCGATCAAGGCTGCGAGTGGTTCGCTGGCGACTCAGAAGTCGCTGGACGATGTCGGGGTCAATCACGCTTTCGCCCTGCATGATGCGATCCAGAGAGTTTCGCAGCATCGACGTGTCACTCACTCGGTCCTTGAGGAGGTACCCCATCGAGTGCTCGCCGATATCCAACACCTGCACCGCGTAGGCGGTCTCCGCGTAGGTCGACAGCACCAGGATCCCCACGGAGGGTTGCTCTCGGCGCACCCGACGGGCAGACCTCAGTCCTTCGTCGGTGAATGTCGGTGGCATCCGGATGTCCATGATCACGACGTCAGGAGAAGCCGACGACATCTGCTCACACAGCTCTTCGCCTGTCCCTGTCTGCAGGACGACCTCGACGCCGGCGCTTGCCAAGAGTGCCGCTAGCCCTTGTCTGAAGAGTGTCGAGTCATCGGCGATTGCTACTCGCATGGGATCTCCACGATTAGTCGGGTCCCGAGACCGGGGCCACTCGTGATCGAGACGGATCCCCCCATGGCGTCGACGCGATCACGGATTGCCCGTGGAGGTGACGCACCGTCCAGGCGCCACAAGCCGAGCCCGTCGTCGCTGACATCAATCACAAGGTCCTCCCCGTTCCGTGCGATAGCGAGGTGCACCGTGCACTCGCCGGCGTGCTTGCAGGCATTTGTGAGCGCCTCACACGCGATCAGGTACGCGGCGCTCTCGACATCGGGATGGAATCGAGAACGAGTTATATCGGCATTGACGGGCACGGGAAGCCGCTCGACAACCGCTTCCAGCGCGGCGCCTAGCCCCGCCTGGCTGAGAACCGCGGGGTACAGCCCATGCGCCAGGTCTCTCAACTCGTCCAAAGCCTGCTGGAGCTCATGTTGTGCACGCTCGACTGCGGCAGCAGTGGTTGGGTTGGTGGTGGAGTTCTGGATCACGCCCAAACGCATACTCAACGCAAGAAGGCGTTGCTGGGCCCCGTCGTGCAGGTCACGCTCGAGGCGTCGCCTCTGCTCCAGCCCCGTATGCAGCAATCGCATCCGCGCATCCCGAACCGCGACGAGCTGCGAGCGGAGGCTTGCCTGCAGCTGTGCGTTCTCCATTGCCAGCCGGCTGACGGCCACCGCAGAGTCGACCAGCGACCGGTTCCGACGCAGTGCGGGGTCAGCAAGGATGATTGCCAGTGGGGCGCCCTCGGCAGTCACGGTCGTGGCGATGCGGCGGTCCGAATCATGTGATGGGTTGCGCACAACGCCCTCGGCGTCCACGTAGACCTGCTGCTCCGACACCCAGTACAAGACTTCAAGTGTGGGATCACTCAGAGCGCGACGAAGCGAATCGCTCACGCGCTCAACAGTGGCGGACTGGGCAAGTTCCGTCGCCAGTTCGGCAATGCCCGCCCTAGCCAATTTCATCTGCACAGCAGAGAGTACGAAGGCTGCTGACACAGCGGTGGCGCAGAACGTTCGGGTCACGGCAAGCACCAGGGCAACGTCGTCTGGAAGGAAGTCATCCACAAGCCGCAGCGCAATGAACACGGCCGTCACCGCGGCCGTTATCAGGATCGGTGCCAGGGGTCGCCGCTCGACGGCGGTGAGGCCTCCCCATCGTCGCCAGAGCAGCACAAGGAACAACGCACCGCCGACCCCCCAGACCGCATAACGCACGAACCACAGGGACTCGTTCAGCCGCTCGTCATGCCACAGCGTCAGCCAAGGCGCGTCGGGGACAGGTTGCTCCCAGGAGCCCGGGGTGCTCGTCAGTAGCAGACCCGCCTGGATCACCCCCAACACTGCACTGAAGGCAATGACAAATAGCCGTCCCGCACGATCGAGACCACTTCCGGGATATCGCAAAAGGACGGCGGCAGCGACCACGTGTGTGAACCCGCCGATCCAAAGCAGCACCGGCGTGGCAACACCCGGGCCGCGGAGTCCAGCTTCTCCAGCCGTCCAGGTTGCCGCCAAGAGCCCAAACAGCCAGGCATTGCCCACCTGACCTTCCTGGTTGGCCAGCAGCACGGCAGTCATGGCGAAGCCGAGACCGAGCAGAAGGTTTCCAATGGCAAGCGAGGGTGCAGAGACAGTCGACCTGGACTCGCTCCAGGCAAGAACGCCGGCCACTGAGGCAAGCCAGACCCCTGCAAGGATCCAGTGGCGCAGCCGCTCATTCACCTGTCCAGTCTGTCGGCGCTCACGCGTTGACGGAAGCGGGATAACCCCGACGGCTCGGCAGGTGAAGAAATGCGGGATAACCCCAACAGATCCGCGGGCTAACTCCGTCGAAGCGAATGCCGGTCGCGAGAACACTCAATGACAGGTTCGCGCCAGAGCCTCACCAATCTGGCTACGAACCTGAAAGGCAGCAAATCCCACGCCTTTCCTCATCCACCGGCGCTGCTGGCAGCAGCACCACCCTAGGAGTTCGCCATGTCCACAAATGCCCCAATCGCTGCTCGAGCGAAGGTGCGGCTCAGGATGGAGTCGACGCAGTTGGTCGGCCTCATCAGCAGGGCGAACGCCGGTGACAATGAGGCTTGGGCAATCCTCGTGAAGGAATACACCGAGATGCTGTGGGGCGTCACGCGACGCTTCCGCATGAACGACGCCCAGCGAGCCGACGCGGTGCAGACAACATGGTTGAGGCTGTTCGAGCACCTGGCCGACATCCGACAACCTGAGCGACTGGCGGGGTGGCTCGCAACCACAGTCCGTCGGGCCTGCCTCGAGTCCTTGGGCGAGTCGAAGCGAGAACACCCGGTCGAGTCCCTGGCGGATCACCTTGACGCGACCGACTCGCGCCTGAGTGACGCCGAGCAGAGCTGTCCCGAGAAAAGCGCCGTACGCCGCGACCACGAGGCTTTGGTGCGTCTCGCGCTCGCCGAGCTGCCTTCGAAGCACCGAAGGCTCATAGACCTAGTGGTCTGCTCTCCGGATGTCTGCTACGAGTCGGTCAGCGAGCAACTTGGAATGCCGCACGGGAGCATCGGACCCACACGAGCGCGCCTCCTGGCACGGATTCGGGTGATGCTGGAAGCGGCCGGCCTGAACGACATGGCTCTGACATGAGTTCGCCCATACGGAGCGAAGGACAACAGGCTTGGTGGCCAGGCACCACGAAGCGCGGGACATCAATCGCGCGACCAGGCCTTGATACATGCGGGTGTGGTCAGAACCTCGATGTGTGCAAGGGCACCCACTGCACCCGTTGTGGCAGGAACGTGAACCGTCTGATGCTGCGAAACCAGCTCCTGTCGTCGAGGCACTGACGCGGCACTTGCCCGCGTATCAGAGCATGGAATTGCTGCTTGATCTCTGCGTCGCCAACCTCGATGTGGGCAGGTCAGACGACGTCTGCACCCCAACAGCCCGCGAAGACCCGGCAACGCTGATCTGGGCCGGAGAGCCACAATGTCGGCGAAGGTCCCACCAGGTATTTTGGCGGCGACATCAGCGGACGCGCATGGTGTTTGGGTCGGCTGTGCGAGGCGTCACGCCCTATGTGACTCGCACGTAACCTCCGGCGCATGACAGATTCTGTGACCAAGCACGGCAAAATCCTCGTGTTTCAGTCGGAGGTCAGCATGTCGTTCAGCCGCGTTGCCATTGTCAACCGTGGTGAGGCCGCTATGCGGCTGATCCATGCAGTCCGAGATCTCAATGCGGCCGGTGCGGGCCCGATCCAGACGGTGGCACTGCACACCACAGGTGAGGCCACCGCCATGTTCGTGCGCGAGGCCGACCTCTCCTATGACCTCGGGCCGGCTTCGGCGCGGCCATACCTCGACCTTGCCGTGCTCGAGAAGGCGATGCTGGACTCCGGCGCCGACGCCGTCTGGCCCGGCTGGGGCTTCGTCGCCGAGGACCCGTCATTCGTCGATCTGTGCGACAAGCTCGGCTTGACCTTCATCGGGCCGAGCGCTGAGGCGATGCGCAAGCTCGGCGACAAGATCGGCTCCAAGCTGATCGCGGAGGAGGTGGGCGTCCCCGTCGCTCCCTGGAGCCGCGGAGCCGTGGAAACCCTCGAGGATGCTCTGGCTGCCGCTGAGAACATCGGCTATCCGCTCATGCTCAAGGCGACTGCTGGTGGTGGTGGTCGCGGGATCCGGATGGTGGCCTCGCCGGCTGACCTCGAGGACGCCTACCAGCGCACCAGCGAGGAGGCCTTGCGGGCGTTCGGCAATGGCGCCGTCTTCCTCGAGCGCCTGGTGACGGGTGCCCGGCACGTCGAGGTGCAGCTGATCGCAGACAGTCACGGAACCGCCTGGGCCGTTGGCGTACGCGACTGCACGATCCAGCGCCGCAACCAGAAGGTCATCGAGGAGTCCTCCTCGCCGCTGCTGAGCCGTGAGCAGACCGACGAGCTCAAGCTGTCGGCCGAGCGGCTCGCCGTTGCCGTGGGGTACGTCGGTGCGGGCACCGTCGAGTTCCTGTACCACCCGGGCGACCAGACGTTCGCGTTCCTCGAGGTGAACACCCGGCTCCAGGTCGAGCACTCGATCACTGAGGTCACGACGGACATCGATCTGGTCAAGGCGCAGATCCACGTCGCGCAAGGGGGCCGCCTGCAGGGAGAGAAGCCCGCCGAGGCGGGGCACGCGGTCGAGGCCAGGCTCAACGCCGAGGACCCCGATCGCGACTTCGCTCCGTCCCCCGGACACATCGTCCGCCTCGACCTGCCCTCGGGCCCGGGCATCCGGGTCGACACCGGGGTCGCCGAGGGCGACACCATTCCCCCCGACTTCGACTCGATGATCGCCAAGATCATCGCCTACGGCCGAACCCGCGAAGAGGCTCTGGCCCGGCTGCGTCGGGCGATGTACTCGACGACCGTGGTGATCGAGGGCGGCGCCTGCAACAAGAGCTTCGTGCTGGACCTGCTCGCCCAGCCTGAGGTCGTGGACGGCACAGGCGGCTGGGCCGACACGGGCTGGATCGACCGCGTGCGCGGCGAAGGCCGGCTCGTCGCCCATGCGCACGCCGGCATTGCCGTGGTTGCAGCTGCCATCGAGGCGTACCTCGACCGGTTGCAGATCGAGACGGCGAGGCTCCTCGAGACCGCCCACGGGGGCCGACCGGTCGCGTCGCATCAGGTCGGCCTGCCGGTCGAGCTCAAGCTCCGTGGTGTCTCCTACCAGGTGTCGACCGTCAACACCGGACCCGGTCGCTTTCGGGTGACGGTTGTCTGCGGCACCACCGAGCAGACCGTCGACGTCGGAATGGACCGGATCGACGACGTACGCCGGCGCCTGGTCGTCGGCGGCCGGAGGTATCACCTCGTCACCGCCATCCACGGGCCGACGACGTTCGTCGAGGTCGACGGCGTCGCCCACCGGATCAGTCGCGACGAGGGAGGTGTGCTGCGCTCACCCGCGCCCGCGCTGGTCGTCGCCACACCGGTTGGCGTGGGCACCGAGGTCGAAGCGGGTGCCGCTGTCATCGTGCTCGAGTCCATGAAGATGGAGACGGTGGTGCACGCGCCCTTCCCCGCGCGGGTCAAGGAGCTTCTCGTCATCACCGGGAGCAAGGTCGAGACCGGCACCGCCCTGATCAAGCTGGAACCGCTGGGCGAAGGCGTCGAAGACGCGGTGACGGAGGATGCTCCCGCGCTGGACCTGCCAGCAGCAGATGTGGGGTCGGAGCCGGAGGCCCGGGGAGCGCGGGCGAGGGCGGCTCTGACGGCTGTCGTCCTGGGCTACGACGTCCCGCCGGAGGACCAGGATGCGGCACTGTCGGAATACCTCGCCGTGCGAGACCAGATGCGAGCCGACGGCGAGTCCGTCGTGGCCGACGAGCTCACGCTCCTGGCGATCTTCGCCGACCTCGCTGAGCTGAGCCGTAACCGGCCCGTCGAGGAGGAGCGGCACACCGAGCTGCGGGTGCACAGCTCACGGGAGCACTTCCACACCTTCCTGCAGAGCCTCGACGTGGAACGCGGGGGGCTGCCCGAGCACTTCCGCGACCGGCTGATGCGGGTGCTCGAGCACTATGGCGTCGAGGACCTGGAGCGCACCCCTGCCCTGGAGGCGGCGGTCTTCCGCATCTTCCTGGCCCAACAGCGCTCGACCCCCGAGGTCGCCCTCGCCTCCGCCGTGCTGAGGTGCTGGATCGATGAGACCCCGCCGTCGGGCAAGCTCGCGGTCCGTGCGCGCGAGCTGCTCGAGCGTCTCGGTCGCATCACCCAGCTGCGCTACCCGGTGGTCGGTGACCTGGCTCGGAGCGTGCGGTTCCGCTGGTTCGACCAACCGGCCGTGGACGCGGAACGGGCAGACATCCTCCTCGGTGTCCGCGACGAGCTCACGGCGCTCTCCACCGACGGTGACATCAGCGACCGCGCGCGGCGCATCGATGCCCTGGCGGCCATCCCCGAGCAGCTGGTGCGCTTCCTGGCCGAGCGGCTCGAGCACGGAGTCCCGGCTCGCGAGCCGATGCTCGAGGTGCTCGCCCGGCGTCACTACCGCGAGTACGACCTGCACGGCCTGCAGTCGATCGATTCGGGGGAGCGAGCGGTCGTGGTGGCGGGCTACACGCTGGACGAGCGGCCGACCCGGCTGGTTTCGGCGGTCGGCACCGTGGCCGAGCTGGCCGACCCGTCGAGTGAGCTCGTCTCCACGGTGACAGCTCACGTCGGCGAGCGCGGGGAGGACGAGGAGGCCGTGGTCGACCTCTACCTGCACTGGTCCGAGGCACCCGAGGCTGCTGATGACACCAGTGAGCGGCTCCGCACGCTGCTCGCAGAGCTTCCGGTGGCCCGGGACGTACGACGGATCTGCGTGGCGGTCTGCTCCGGCGGCGACCGCCCAGTCGGCTACTACGTGTTCCGACCCGACCACGACGGCGCGCCGATCGAGGACGACCTCACGCGCGGGGTGCACCCGATGGTCGGGCGACGCCTGAACCTGTGGCGGCTGCGCAACTTCCACGTCACGCGCGTGCGGGCACCCGAGGATGTCCTGCTCTATGAGTGCGTCGCCCGGGAGAATCCGGCCGACCGGCGCCTCGTGGCCCTCGCCCAGGTGCGCCAGATGTCCGTCGTACGCGACGAGGCCGGCACGGTCACGTCGCTACCCCACGCCGAGCGGGCGGTGGAGAACTGCCTGGAGGCGATCCGTCGCGCCCGCGTGGCTCGCGGGACCGCGGGAGCGAAGCAGGACATGAACCACGTCTGGATCCATGTCTGGCCGGTGGTCGACGTGGACGAGGTGGGACTGACCGCGTTGGGCGCCAAGATCAGCCCGTTGACCGACGGAGCCGGCATCGAGGAGGTCGTCGCCCAAGGACGGGTGGCCGTCCCAGGTGGTGCCCCCCTACCGGTGGCGGTGCGTTTCAGTGCCCAGCCGGGAGCTGGGGTCGCCTCCAGCGTCGAAGAAACCCCGACCGAGCTGCTGCATCCGCTCGACGACTATGCCTCGAAGGTCGTCCGGTCGCGTCGTCGAGGCCTGGTCTACCCCTACGAGCTCAGTGCCGTCCTGACGGGTCCCGGTGGCTCGCTGGTGGAGTACGACCTCGATGACACGGGGGAGCTGGTCCCGGTGGATCGCCCTCGGGGCCTCAACAAGGCCGGGATCCTCGCCGCTGTGGTGACCACACCCACCCTGTTGCATCCCGAAGGGGTCACGAGGGTGGTGCTCTGTGGCGACCCCACGAAGTCGCTGGGCTCGGTTGCCGAGCCGGAGTGCTTGCGCGTCATGGCGGCCCTCGACCTCGCTGAACGGATGCAGGTGCCCCTCGAGTGGTTCGCACTCTCCGCGGGTGCCCGGATCTCGATGGACTCCGGCACCGAGAACATGGACTGGGTCGCCAAGGCGCTGCGCCGGATCGTGGAGTTCACCCAGGCGGGCGGCGAGATCAACGTCGTGGTCGCGGGCATCAACGTCGGTGCCCAGCCCTATTGGAACGCTGAAGCCACGATGCTGATGCACACCAAGGGGATCCTGGTGATGACCCCGGACAGCGCCATGGTGCTCACCGGCAAGCAGTCGCTCGACTTCTCCGGTGGCGTCTCGGCCGAGGACAACTACGGGATCGGCGGCTACGACCGAGTGATGGGGCCCAACGGTCAGGCGCAGTACTGGGCGCCCGACCTCGCGGGCGCCGTCGCTGTCCTGATGTCTCACTACGAGCACACCTACGTCGCTCCGGGTGAGAAGGCTCCGCGCCGGATGGAAACCACCGATGAGGTTGACCGCGACATCTCGTCGTACCCGCACGAGATGGAGGGCAGTGACTTCCACACGGTCGGGGAGATCTTCTCCGCCACGACGAACCCAGACCGCAAGAAGGCCTTCGACATCCGCACGGTGATGCGCGCAGTCGCTGACCAGGACCACGGCACGCTCGAACGTTGGGCAAGCATGGCCGACGCGGATACTGCGGTCGTCCAGGACGCCCACCTGGGTGGCTACCCCGTCTGTCTGCTCGGCATCGAGTCGCGTTCCGTACGCCGCGGTGGCTTCCCCCCGAGCGACGGACCGGACACCTACACCGCGGGGACGCTCTTCCCGCGGTCCTCGAAGAAGGCCGCGCGTGCGATCAACGCAGCCAGCGGCAACCGGCCGCTGGTCGTGCTGGCAAACCTCTCGGGCTTCGACGGGTCACCTGAGTCGATGCGCAACCTGCAGCTCGAGTACGGCGCCGAGATCGGCCGCGCGATCGTCAACTTCCGCGGACCGATCGTCTTCTGTGTCGTCTCCCGCTATCACGGGGGCGCCTTCGTCGTCTTCTCCAAGGCTCTCAATCCGCACATGACGGTGCTGGCGCTCGAGGGGTCGTTCGCCTCGGTGATCGGAGGCGCGCCCGCCGCAGCCGTGGTGTTCACCGGGGAGGTGGACAAGCGCACGGCTGCGAGCCCCGCCATGCGCGACCTCGATGCCCGCATCGCCGAGGCGACTGGGTCGGAGCGGATCGGCCTGGTGGTCGAGCAGTCCGAGCTGCGTGCCGGGACGCGGGCGGAGAAGATCAGCGAGGTCGCCGCCGAGTTCGACGGCATCCACGACATCCACCGCGCCGTCGAGGTCGGGTCGGTCGATGCGGTGATTCCCGCGGCGAGGTTACGGCCGGAGATCATCAGCGCGATCGAGAGACATCTGAACACGCGCGACTGAGGTCGCACGGTGCGCAGGTGCTCCGTCTGCGCCTGCGCGACGGCGCAGCTGGTGTCCGGAGCCAAGCAGAGCCGACCACTAGCTCGTCGGGGTGCGTGCAATCCATACGCTCGCCACGGCGCCGTTGAACTGGTCGGTCGAACTGGAGACGACGGCTCCAGAAGACGAGAGCTTGCCGCCGATGGACGCTCGCACGGTTGACCCGAACGTCAAGGTCCCCGTTGAGTGGCTGGCGACCTTGCTCGTGGCTGTGCCTCCGTAAGGCATCACCTGGACGGTGAGCCGGGTGCCGACGCGAGAGCAGGTTGCGCGGTACCACCTGTCCGGTGCGACCTTGGTGCTCGACGCCACGTAGGCCTGCCCTGAGGAGCCCCTCACCAGGCAGGAGGGGTATCCGCGTTCTACCTGGAGCTTGATCTGGGAGGGGCTGGAGTAGAGACCTCGCTGGAAGAGATTGTTCCCGTTGTCGATCGACCGTCCCGACGACGTGGCGTCCAGGCGGAACACGGCGCCGTAGGTGAAGTCGGAGGATCCTGGGGAGAGGGCGTTGCCAGAGGTCTGCGTCAGGCCCATGACCGCGCGCGGGTAGGTCCCGGAGCTGACGTACGACGGAAACTTCACCGCTCTGGGCAGAGCGCTGTCGGGTCCGGCCACGATCGTTGTGTTGCCACCGCTCAGGCGGGCGATCGAGATCTGCACTGTCGTATCCCCGTCGACGGCGAACTGATCAGCTCCCGTCACGGTCGTCCCCGTCGTGCCAGTGGCCCGCAGCGTCAGGCTGCTGGTCGTCGCGGCCTGGGCACCGGCCGTTGCCAGGGCGCTGAAACACGCGACGGCGACAGACATCACAGAGCCGGCACGCGCGTGCATCCAGCTCTGGCTGCCAAAAGGTTTGGGCATGGTCAAGACCTTCCAGGGCCCCCGGGGCAACCTACCCCCAGCACAATGTCGCTGACATCGCTGGTTTCGCCCCTAGAGACGAGGTTCGACGCAAACAAGGCGAGACGCATTCACGCTGGCAGTGAATGCGGGCGCCCCGCGCAACAGGGCCAGGGCTACGGCACGGAGGCGCTGCAGGGCACTGCTCGGGTACGCGCTCGCGACTCTCGGACTGCGTCGATCGCCATCCCCTGCGGGCAGCAGCTGTGAGCGCGGGTGGGGACCGAGACGGCGCTCGGCCGGGCCTCGCAACAGGTAAGACCGAGGGCTAGGATCTGACCGCCTCCCACTCCCTTTGGAGCCACTATGAGTGACCCGTTTCTCGGCGAGATCAGGCTGTTTCCCTACACCTTTGAGCCGCGAGGATGGGCCTTCTGCAACGGGCAGATCCTGCCCATCTCCCAGAACACTGCCCTGTTCGCGCTCATCGGCACGATCTATGGCGGGGATGGTCGAACCACGTTCGCCCTGCCCGACCTCCGCGGTCGCGTGGCGGTTTCGTCAGGCCAGGGCCCGGGCCTCAGCTCGTACGACGTCGGCCAGGTGGGCGGCGCGGAGTCGGTCGGACTGACCGAGACTGAGATGCCTGCGCACAACCACCAGATGTCGGTGAACGGGCCATCGAGCGGATCAGACCGGCCCAACAACAGGTTCCTCGGCCGCGTCTCCACCGGGACGGCGTACGCCGGCACGACCAACGGCAGGACGCTGAACCCCGAGGCCATCGCCAGTGCCGGCGGGAGCCAACCGCACGAGAACAGGCCGCCCCACCTCGCGCTCAACTACTGCATCGCGCTCCAAGGCATCTTCCCCTCGCGCGACTGAGCCACGCACACAAGCTGGCGTGATGGTCAGGCGCTGCCGCTCCACGGTGCTGGGACGAGCACCCAGATCACCTCGGCGGGACGGGTCTGGCTGGCGTTCACCCAGGAGTGCGGCTCGCTGCCGGCGAAGGTCATGGCGTCACCGGCGCTGAGCCGCTGACTGCCGTCGCTGAGGGCCAGGTCCACGGATCCCTTGAGCACGTAGAGGACCTCCACCTGGCAGTTGATCGTGTAGAGGTCCTTGCCGCCGGTGCCACCGGGCTCGATGGAGGAGTGCACCAGCTGCAGCTTCGCCTGGCCGCGCGGCGTCATCAGCTGCTCTGTCACGCCGGTTCCGCCGAGGTTGATGGCGGGCGCCTCGGTCCGGCGTACGAGCGCGACGTCCGGTGCAGTGAAAAGACTCCCGACCTCGATGCTCATCACCTCGCAGAGGGTGATCAGCGAGGCAACGCTGGGTGAGGTCTCGTCACGCTCGATGCGGCTCAGGAAACCCTTGGTCAGCCCGGAGGCGAGCGCCAGCTGGTCGAGGGTGTAGCCGTTCGCCTTGCGGGCGGCACGAAGCTTCGACCCGATCCGGACGTCGTTGGTGGGGGACACCGGTAGCGGTCGCACTGTGTACCTCCTCAGGCAACATTTGTTGCAAACAATCTAGCTCAGACCCTTGACAACACATCATGCATCCCCGATGGTTGTTTGACAACCTTTGTTGTCCTACAAGCAACTCGCCGGGAGAAGATCATGAAGCTTCGTCGCAATCCGACCGCCCTACACAGTCGCCTGACCGCAGGCCTTGCCACAATCGCCATCCTCGTCACCGCTGGCTGCGGAACCGCGGCACCCGAGGACGAGAAGGCGGCATCCGGGGGCGAGGAGCCCAAGGCCGAGGTCAGCAAGCTCAAGAAGGACGCGAAGGCCGCGGGCATGCTGCCCGACGACATCAAGACCGCCGGCGTGGTCAGTGTCGCCTCCGGCGTCAGCTTCCCGCCGATGGAATACTTCGCCGAGGACAACAAGACGGTGGTCGGCTTCGACGCCGATCTCGGCAAGGCTCTCGGCGAGGTGCTCGGGGTCAAGTTCGAGTTCCACAACACGAACTTCGACGGGATCATCGGCGGGCTGGAGGCCGATCGCTACGACCTCGGCATCACCGCGATGATCGACAAGAAGGAGCGTCAGGCGAAGGTCGACTTCGTCGACTACATGAGCTCCGGCGTCGCCTTCATGGTCGCCAAGGGCAACCCCAAGGGCCTGAAGGAGCAGATGGACCTCTGCGGCAAGACGGTCGCGGTCGAGAAGAGCGCCACGGGTGACATCGTCGCCGACGACATCTCCGCCGCGTGTGTGAAGGCGGGCAAGGCCAAGCTCAACGAGCTCGCGCTCCCCGAGCAGGTCGCGACGCTCCAGGCTCTCTCGTCGAACCGCGCGGACGCGGTTCTCGCCCTTGACCTCACGCTCGCCTACAACGTGAAGCAGCAGCCGGACGCGTTCGAGCTTCCCGCCGAGCCGTTCGACAAGCTGCCCGTCGGTATCCCCGTCCCCAAGAGCAACCCGGAGCTGCGGGACGCCGTCCAGGCCGCGCTGCTGAAGGTCCAGGAGGCGGGCGCGTACGACGAGATGCTGGAGAAGTGGAACCTGACCGACCAGGTGCTCGAGGGTGCGCCGATCAACCAGGGAAAGTGATCATCTTGAGTACCGACACGGCAGTCAACAGTCCGGTGGCACATGCGGACGAACCCGTCGTCCGCCTGCGACACCCGTGGCGATGGGTGGCGGTGGTAGTCATCGCCCTGTTCGCCGCCCAGGCGATCGTCTTCATGGTGACCAACGACAAGCTGCGTTGGGACCTTGTCTGGGGCTACATGTTCGAGACCTCGATCCTTCGGGGCCTCTGGATGACGGTGAAGCTGACCGTGGTCTCGATGGTGGTCGGCGTGGTGCTGGGCACTGTTCTCGCGGTGATGCGGCTCTCCGACAACCCGGTGTTCCGGGCCGTCGCGGGCGCCTACATCTGGATCTTCCGCGGGACCCCGATCCTGGTCCAGCTGCTGTTCTGGTTCTTCCTCGGAACGGTCCTGCCAACGATCTCGATCGGCATCCCGTTCGGTCCCGACTTCGGCTCGTGGGCCACCAACACCGTCATCAGCCAGTTCACGGCCGCGATCCTCGGCCTCGGCCTCAATGAGGCGGCGTACATGGCGGAGATCGTGCGGGCAGGCATCGGGTCGGTCGACCAGGGACAGAAGGAGGCCGCGGAGGCTCTCGGCATGGGGCCGACAACGACGTACCGACGCGTGATCCTGCCCCAGGCAGCGCGACTCATCGTGCCGCCGACCGCCAACCAGACGATCTCGATGCTCAAGCTCACCTCGCTGGTCCTGGTGATCGGGCTTCCCGAGCTCACCACGACCGTCCAGCTGATCTACGGCCGCAACCTGCAGCAGATCCCAATGCTTCTCGTGGCCAGCATCTGGTACCTCACCCTGACCACCCTGCTCACCATCGTCCAGTCCCGGCTCGAGAAGCGCATGAGCCGCGGAGTGGGCCGGTCGGGCACCGAACGCCGCAACTTCTTCAGCCGCATAGGAGGCCGTGGATGACCACGTCCACAGAAACCACGGATGACATCACCACCGCCGTCCCCATGGTCGAAGCCATCGGGGTACGCAAGGTGTACGGCCGCAACGAGGTGCTCAAGAGCATCGACATGACAGTGCGGCGGGGCGAGGTCGTGTCGCTCCTCGGCCCGTCCGGCTCGGGCAAGAGCACGTTCCTGCGATGCATCAACCACCTCGAGCGCGTCGACGGAGGTGAGATCAGCGTCAACGGGCACCTCGTCGGATACCGCCGCGCCCATGGCAAGAAGTACGAGCTGCGGCGCAAGGAGATCGCTGCCGCCCGTCGCGACGTCGGGATGGTCTTCCAGCGGTTCAACCTGTTCCCGCACCGCACCGCCATCGAGAACGTCATGGAGGCGCCGCTGTTCGTCAAGCGCCGCGACAAGGACGAGGTGCGCAAGCAGGCCAAGGCTCTGCTCGACAGGGTCGGGCTCGCTGACCACGCCGACGCCTACCCGTCGACGCTCTCCGGGGGCCAGCAGCAACGGGTCGCCATCGCCCGGGCCCTGGCCATGGAGCCGACCCTGATGCTCTTCGACGAGCCGACCTCCGCACTCGACCCGGAGCTGGTCGGCGAGGTGCTCGACGTCATGAAGGGTCTGGCCGAAGAGGGAATGACGATGATCGTCGTCACCCACGAGATCGGGTTCGCCCGCGAGGTCTGCGACCGTGTCGTCTTCATGGACGGCGGTGTGATCGTCGAGCAGGGTCCGCCCAGCGAGGTCTTCGGAAACCCCCAGCACGCACGAACCCAGTCGTTCCTCTCGAAGGTGTTGTGACTTGATGACCACCCCCATGACAGATGTTTCCCATGCAGGGTTCCGCGGACCGGTCGACGCGACCGTCTTTCCTCGGTACGGCGGGCCGACGACGTTCGCCCGGCTGCCGCGACTCGACGAGGTCGATCGCGCCGATGTCGCGATCGTCGGTGTGCCCTTCGACTCCGGTGTGAGCTATCGCCCCGGAGCACGGTTCGGGCCCGGACACATCCGCGCCTCGAGCAAGCTGCTGCGCACGTTCAACCCCGTCCAGGACGTCGAGCCGTTCGCCGTCCAGCAGGTGGCCGACGCCGGCGACATCGCCTGCAACCCGTTCGACATCCAGGATGCGGTCAAGCAGATCGACGAGGGAGTGCGCGAGGTCCTCGACGTCAGCGACAAGCTGGTCACCCTGGGCGGAGACCACACGATCGCGCTTCCTCTGCTGCGCGTGCTGCACGAGGCGCACGGACCGATCTCGGTCGTGCACTTCGATGCCCACCTCGACACGTGGGACACCTACTTCGGCGCTCCACTCACGCATGGAACGCCATTCCGTCGGGCCAGTGAGGAGGGCCTGATCGACAAGACAGGCAGCATGCACGTCGGCATCCGCGGGCCGCTCTACTCGCGCGAGGACCTCACCGACGACCAGGTGCTCGGCTTCCAGATCATCGGCGCCCACGACATGGACGACATGGGCTGGCGCGGTGCTGTCGAGCAGATCAAGGCGCGGGTCGGCGATCGGCCGACGTACGTGTCGCTCGACATCGACGTGCTCGACCCCGCCTTCGCACCGGGTACGGGGACTCCCGAGGCCGGCGGGCTGACCAGCCGCGAGCTGCTCAGCATCCTGCGCGCGTTCAGCGGTCTCAACCTCGTAGGCGCCGACATCGTGGAGGTGGCGCCGGCGTACGACCACGCCGAGGTCACCGGCGTTGCGGCCGCGCATGCGGCGTACGAGCTGGTCAGCGCGATGGCTCCGCGGTCTTCGGAGGCGGTGTCCCGTGGCTGAGCTCGAAACCAATGAAGCCGCGCCGGTCACCGGCGGCGCCGCAGTCATAGACGCACTGGTCGCCCATGGCGTCCGGGACGTGTTCGGGATTCCGGGCACCCACAACCTCGAGCTGTACCGGTACCTTCCCGCGTCTGGCATCCGCCACGTCGTCACTCGGCACGAGCAGGGCGCCGGGTACGCCGCTGACGGGTATGCCCGGCTGAGTGGCCGGCCGGGTGTGCTGATCACGACCTCGGGACCGGGCATCACCAACGCGATCACCGCGCTCGCCACGGCGTACGCCGACTCGGTGCCGGTCCTGGCGATCTCGCCTGGTCCTCCGCGCGGCCAGGTCGGTGCCGATGTGGGCTGGCTGCACGAGGTGAAGGACCAGCAGGCCGCCCTCGAGGCCGTGTGCGGACGGAGCATCCGGGTGGAGTCCGCCGAGGAGATCCCCGAGGCGCTGGCCTCGGTGTTCGAGCTGTTCGCGACTTCTCGCCCCCGTCCGGTTCACCTCGAGGTGCCGGTCGACGTACTCGAAGGTCCGTGGGACCGCCGCCCGGTGCCGGTGAACGCGATCCCGGCGCCGGTCGGCCCTTCTCGGGCCACCGTCGAGGAGATCGCCGCGGCACTGGACGGCTCACGCCAGCCCCTGCTCGTCGCAGGAGGTGGCGCCCGGGGGGCCGCCGACCACGTTCTGGCGCTGGCGGAGTACGGCGTGCCGGTGCTCACCACGGTGAACGGCAAGGGGATCCTCGATGAGTCCCACCCGGCTGCGCTCAGCGCAGGGATCCGGCTGGCTGCTGCGCATCGAGCCCTGAACGACGCCGACCTGCTCATCGTGGTGGGCAGCGAGCTCGGCGACTCCGACCTATGGGGAGGCGTCGTGGCTCCGGGCGAGCCGGGTCGTCGCACCGTCGTACGCATCGACATCGACCCGGCCCAGATGCACAAGAACGTCAGCGCGGACCTCCCCGTGGTGGGCGACGCATCGTTCGTCCTGGGCGGCCTGGTCGACGTACTGCGGGAGAAGGGATTCGCAGCGCGAGAGCTCACGACCACTGCTCGCGACGAGATCGCGACTGATGCCGCTGCCGACGCGGGACCCTGGGAGAACATCCAGCGGGTGCTCGTGGAGGCGCTGCCGCCGAACACGGTCGTGGCCGGCGACAGCTCTCAGGTCACCTACTACGGGACGGTGCACTACTGGCCGTTCACGACCGCCAACCGGCTGCTGTACCCGACCGGCTACGCGACGCTCGGCTACGGGCTCCCGGCAGCAATCGGCGCCAAGGTTGCCGAGCCCACGCGGTCGGTGGTCGCGTTGATCGGTGACGGCGCAGCGATGTTCAGCATCCAGGAGCTCATCACGGCCGCCGAGCAGCGGCTGCCCATCCCGGTGGTGGTCGTGGACAACGGCGGCTACGCGGAGATCCGCGACCAGATGGTCGATCGAGGCATCGAGCCGCAGGGCGTCGACCTCCATCGTCCGGACATTGCGGCGCTGGCACGGGCCATCGGTGCGCACGGCGTCGTTGCCGAGAGCGCGGATGAGATCGGTCCGCTCGCGGCGGCGGCCCTTGGAGCGGACGGCCCGACGGTCATCTACCACCACGTCGGCTGAGAGTCGGCTGAGGGAGCGAAGTCAGCAACACCGGCATCCCGACTGGGCGAGCCCTGTTCACCGGGCCACGACGGACCTAGGATCCGTCAGACGGCTCGATCGATCTCGGGAGGCTCGTATGCGCCGGCTGTTGCTGCTCGTCCTGACCCTGTCCTTGTCGTCCTGGGGGCTCGCGCTCTCGGGACCGGCAGGCGCCGTACCGGCGACCGAGCGGGTGGCGCCAGCGGCATCGCCGGCCGCCCAGGCTCCTGGACGGCCCACGCCACCGGCGTGGCTGAAGGTCGAGAACGGGGCCACTCAGCCGCAGTTCGCTCTCGCCGACGCGATCGAAGAGACCCTGTTCGTGGAGACCACGGTCGACTCCGACCTGGACGGCAAGCGCGACCGGGTGCGGCTGAAGCTGTCACGTCCGGGCGAGACCGAGACCGCGGGCATCAAGGTGCCGGTGGTCTTCGAGCACAGCCCCTACCGCTACAACATCGGCGGCGGGGTGAACCACAACGTCGACTTCGACGTGATGCCTCAGGAGGGGCTCACGCCTGCCGATCGTCGTTCACTGGCCATGGGCCGACCCGTGTCGAAGGCGACGCCGGACCTCCCGGGCTCACTCGACAACTACTGGGTGCCGCGTGGCTACGCCGTGGTCCTGGGCGAGAGCATCGGCACCGGCTTCTCCGACGGCTGCCCCACGGTGGGAGACCAGAAGGAGACGCTCGGCACCAGGGCGATCATCGACTGGCTCAACGGCCGGGCGCCGGCGTGGAACGAACAGGGCCAGCCGGTCAGCGCCGACTGGACCACCGGCGACGTCGGCATGACCGGGGTCTCGTACAACGGCACCCTGCCCAACCAGGTGGCCACCACCGGCGTGGAGGGCCTGCGCACCATCGTGCCAGTCTCGGCGATCTCGAGCTGGTACGACTACTACCGCGCCAACGGGCTCGTCCGGGCGCCGCACTCCAACCGCTCCGGTGTGGGCGAGAACGGCTTCCTGGGCGAGGACCTCGACGTCCTGGCCGAGTTCGTCGAGGGGCCGTCGCGCACCCAGAAGTGCCTCCACATCGTGGAGGAGATGCTGGCCCGTCAGGACCGGATCACCGGCGACGAGAATGCGTACTGGCAGGCCCGTGACTATCTCCACCTCGCCGGCCGGGTCAAGGCAAGCGTGTTCGTGGTGCACGGCCTCGAGGACTACAACGTGATGCCCAAGGCGTTCGCGTCGTGGTGGGAGCGGCTGGCGTCGTACGGCGTGACGCGCAAGATCTGGCTGCACAACGGCGGACACGGTGGACCCTCGTCCACCTCGGGCTACCAGCAGACGCTCAACAAGTGGATGGACTACTGGCTCTTCGGTGTCCAGAACGGCGTGACCTCCGAGCCGCGGGCCGACGTACAGCGCCCGGACGGGACGTATGAGAAGTACGCCAACTGGCCGGTGCCGGGTGCCCGCGACGCGAGTCTTCACCTGGGGGCGACCAACGCCAGCCAGCCGGGCACGCTCGGCACTCGACCGCAGACCAGCGGTCCCCGGCCGCGCCAGTCGTTCGTCGACCGCGGTCGCGAGCTCAACACCGACGCCGACCTGCTGCCAGCCCCGGACGTCGCCAACCCGAACCGGCTGGCCTACCTCTCGCCGCCGCTGCGCCGTGCGGCCCATCTGTCCGGCACTCCGTCGGTGTCGTTGCGGGCGTCCGTGGACAACCGCTACGCGGCCAACCTGACCGCGGTCCTCGTCGACTACGGGCCCGTCGGCAGCACCACCGCGCCGGTGATGGTCACGCGTGGCTGGACCGACGTGCAGAACCGCAAGCGCTTCGATCGGAGTACGCCGATCCAGCAGGGCCAGGAGTACACGTTCGGCTGGAACCTGGAGCCCGACGACTACGTGTTCGCGGCCGGACACCGGATCGGGCTGGTGGTGGTCTCGACCGACCAGCAGTACACCGTCCGCCCGAACCCGGGCACTCAGCTGACCCTGAACCCGGCCAAGAGCAGTGTCGACCTGCCAGTGGTCAACGGGCTGCGCTTCTGACCGGACGTCATACGAGGTGGTCCCAACTGCCGCCGCAACGTATGACGCTCCGGCGGACGTCATCCGAGGTGGTCCCAACTGCCGCCGCAACGTATGACGCTCCGGCGGACGTCATCCGAGGTGGTCCCAACTGCCGCCGCAACGTATGACGTCCCGCCGGAGGTCATCCGAGGTGGTCGCAACTGCCGCAGCACCCTCGGCCCCACCGACCGCCTCCTACGATCATGGTTGGTCGTCTCCGTTGCGGAGCGCTGTTTCGACCGTGCGTCAGGTGTGGATCTTCTCGCCCTTCGGGTCGTACGGGGGCCGGAGTGAGACCGAGACGGGCTCGCGCGAGCCGTTGAGGTCGAGCTCGTAGGCGCCGCGCTGGATCCAGTCCCGGTCGACCACGCCACCGGAGGAGTCCCACAGATAGGCCAGCCCGACACAGGCGTCGAGGGTCTCGCCCCACGCGGCGGACATGACCTGCCCGGCGGCAACACCGTCGCGCCGTACCAGCTCACCGCCCCAGACCATCGGCTCGCTGTTCTCGAGCACGAACGAGACCAGCTTGCGGCGCGGTCCCTCGCTCCTCGCCTTCTCCACCGCCTCGCGGCCGAGGAAGGGGATGTCGGTCTTCAGCTTGCAGGCGAACAGCAGCCCGGCCTCCACCGGGTTGTAGTCCGGCGTGAGCTCACGACCGAAGGCGCGGTATCCCTTCTCGAGCCGCATCGACTCGATCGCGTAGTAGCCGCCGTTGGCGACGCCGAGATCGCCACCCGCGGAGAGCAGATCCTCATAGACACCGACGGCGAACTCGGTGGGCACGTACAGCTCCCAGCCCAGCTCGCCGACGTAGGTGATCCGGGTGGCGCGGGCGATTGCGTAGCCGACGGCGATCTCCCGGCTGGTGCCGAAGGGGAAGCCCTCGTTGCTCAGGTCAGCGCCGGTCAGGCTCGCAAGCAGCTCGCGGGACCTCGGCCCCATCAATCCGAGCACGGCGTACGCCGACGTCACATCGACCAGGGTGGCGCGACGGTGACCGATCCGGCGCCCGATGTGGTCCTTGTCGCGCTCGGTGGTCGCCGAGCTGCTGACGATGAGGTACTCGTCGTCCGCGACGCGGGTGAGCGTCACGTCCGACTCGTAGGTGCCGCGCTCGTTGAGCAGGCCCGTGTAGACGGTCCTCCCGACCGGCACGGAGGCGTCCGCCGTACACAGCCACTGCAGGACGGCCTCGGCGTCCGGGCCGATCAACCGGAACTTCGAGAACGAGGTCTGGTCGAAGACGGTCACGTTGCTGCGGGTGTTCGCGTGCTCGGCCGCGGACCAGGGCAGCCAGTTCGGCTTCGCCCATGAGTACTCGATCTCCGGCGCTTCACCGACAGGGGCGAAGAAGTTGGCGCGCTCCCAGCCCATCCGACTGCCGAAGCTGGCGTTGGCAGCCTCGAGCTGCGCATAGACGGGGGAGCGACGGAACGGCCGGGCGGTACGCAGCTCGCGGTTGGGCCAGGGGATCTCGTAGTGCAGCCCGAGCACCTCGGCCACGCGGTCGTGCAGCCAGCTGTTGTTGCCGTTGAACGTGGCGAACCGGCGGATGTCGACGCTGGTGAGGTCCATGCTCGGCGTACCCTCGACAACCCACTCGGCGAGTGCCCGGCCCGCCCCGCCTGCCACAGCGATGCCGACCGAGTTGAGCCCGGCACCGACGAAGAAGCCCCGCACTTCGGGAGCCTCACCGAGGATGAACTGGTTGTCCGGGGTGAAGCTCTCCGGTCCGTTGTAGAACTTGCGGATGCCGGTGTCCTCGAGCGCGGGGACGCGGAGGACCGCGTTCTCCATGAGGATCGAGAAGTGGTCCCAGTCCTCCTCGAGCAACGAGAACTCGAAGGGATGGGGGATCTTGTCCGGCGACACCCACGGCTTCGCCTCGGGCTCGAACCCGCCGACCACCAGACCACCGACCTCCTCCTTGAAGTACGTGTAGCCGTCGGGATCGCGCAGCACCGGGAGATCTGGATGGACGCCCTCGAAGGGATCGGTGACCACGTAGAAGTGCTCAGCCGAGTGCAACGGCACGTTGACCCCGGCGAGGGCGCCGACCGCCTTCGCCCACTGGCCGGCGCAGTTGACCACAACCTCGGCTTCGATCTCGCCGACGTCGGTGCGCACTCCGCAGACGCGCCCGTCCTCCACGAGTACGTCGAGGACGCGGGTGTGCTCGAGGATCTGGGCCCCAAGCTGGCGAGCCCCCTTCGCCAGCGCGGAGGTCAGGTCGGTGGGGTTGGCCTTTCCGTCGCCGGGGAGCCAGATCGCCCCGACGAGGTCATCCACCCTCATGACCGGGAACCGTGCGAGTGCCTCCTGCGGCGACAACAGCTCGCACTGCAGGTCGAACGCCTCCGCGGTCGCTGCCGTACGACGGAGCTGGACCATCCGGTCCTCGGTGCGAGCGACCGTCACCCCACCGCAGCGCTTGAACCCGGTGGACAGGCCGACCTCCTCCTCGAGCTCGGAGTAGAGCTGGGTCGAGTACTGCACCAGCCGGGTGCCGCTCTGGTTGGCGCGCAGCTGGCCGACCAGTCCAGCGGCGTGCCAGGTGGTCCCGCACGAGAGCTCGCCCTGCTCGAGGAGTACGACGTCGGTCTGGCCGAGCTTGGCCAGGTGGTAGGCAACGCTCGTCCCGATGACGCCGCCGCCGATGACGACGACCTGCGCTCTCGTCGGGATCTCCGTGTCCATCAGACGGCTCGCTCAGTCGTCCCGGGCTGCCTGCTCGAGCAAGCGCTCGAACGCCGGGCTGTCGAACTCCGCGACCGCCCGGTCGTACTTCTCCATGGCCCAGGACCAGAAGTCGTAGTCGATGGCGCTCACGGAGTGCTGGATCGAACCCCACAGCGTCCAGCCGTACTTCGCCATCAGTCCCCAGAGCCGGGCGCGTGCCACCCGGTGGCGAAGCAGGCGCCCGTCGTACGCCTCCATCAGCGCCTCGAGCTGTTCCGGGGGCAGGTTGGGCTCGCTCCAGAGGTTGCCGATCTCGAAGCAGGCGTCGTTGTTGCCGGAGTACTCGTAGTCGATCAGCCACAACTGGGTGCCGTCATCGATGAAGTTGCCGGCCAGCAGGTCGTTGTTGCAGGGCACGGTGGCAGTCGGCTTGCTCGCGAAGACGCGGTGGATCTGCTCCACCTTGTCCTCGAACTCCAGGTAGCGCGGCGGCATCCGGAATCCGCGCTCGCGCACGCTCCGCAGGTAGGTGTGCTGCACCTCGAACATGTCGAAGTCATTGACGAAACGAGGCCCTGAGTGCAGCTGCCGGCAGGCCGCCGCGATCCGTGGGAGATTCGCGCTGCGGCGCAGGTCGTCATCTGTGAAGGTCGTGCCCTGGACGAACCCGACGACCAGCAAGCCCGGATCCTCGACGTACTGGACGACCGGGGCGCCGACGCCGGCGGTGGCAGCCGCACGCGAGTTGAGGTGCTCCGTACGCCGGTCGATCAGCAGCAGCTCGCTTCCCGGCTGGGGGATCCGGACCACCACACTGGCGTCGGCGGTGGTCACCTTGAGGTTGACGTTCGTCAGCCCACCCGAGAGCTTCTCGACCCGGCGTTCGCGCCCGCGCAGGCAGTCGACCGCGTCCAGCGCCCGGTCGATGTCGGCGCCAGGTGCGGTCATGGAGCCAGCATCGGCCCGGCCGTCGTACGGCACAAGGCCGCGGCCTGGCCGCTAGCGGTGGAGGTGCTGCACCCAGTCCCGGGGAACTCGATCGGCCGGGCCCGGCGTCGGTTGTTGGGCCGGGCGCGAGTCCGGTCCCGCGAGGACGGGACCGTCGAAGGCCTGGCCCGTGGCGTAGTCGAAGAACCAGTCCTCGCCTGGCTCGAAACTCTGGATGACGAGATGCCCGGTCGCCTCTGCATGGGCGCTGGCGTGTTGGCCGGGGGAGGTGTCACAGCATGCGATGTGACCGCACTGCGCGCACCGGCGCAGGTGCACCCACCAGCCCGGGGGAGTGGCGGAGTCGCAGTCGGCACAGCCCGTGCCAGTGGGAGGTACGCCGACATCGATGCTGTCGGGAGCCGTGCTGGGGGCCATGTGTTTCGTCTCCGATCCGCGGGTCTGCACTCAGTGTCCACCCAGTGGGAAACGGGGTCCTCAGCGCCGTCCGCACCCGGCTTCGTCGTACCGCCCACCCCGGCCTCGTCGTACCCCAACTTCTGACCTTGCGGTCATCTCCGTCTGTTCGTCGGGTCTCCGCGGCCCAGGCACGCACATCGCAGCGTTGGCATCGCTCGAAAGACGCCCAGTCTGCCTTCGCGACGCCGCCTTGCGCTGCACGCACCTGGACCACGGATACCCTCGACGACCTTCCGTCGATGACCGCTAGGTTGGTCCACATGACCGAGAAGGAACTGCTCGACAAGGTCCCCACTGGCCTCTTCATCGGCGGCGAGTGGCGCGACTCCTCCGACGGGTCGACCATCGACGTGGAAGACCCCGCCACCGGCGCGACCCTCACCAGTGTGGCCTCGGCCTCCGAGGCAGACGGCGTGGCCGCGCTCGATGCCGCGGTGGCGGCACAACACGACTGGGCAGCCACCGCCCCCCGTGAGCGGGCGGAGATCCTCCGCTCGGCCTTCGAGCTGATCACCGAGCGCGCCGACGACTTCGCCCTGCTGATGACCCTCGAGATGGGCAAGCCCATCGCCCAGTCCAAGGGGGAAGTGACCTACGGCGCGGAGTTCTTCCGGTGGTTCTCAGAGGAGGTCGTCCGGATCTCGGGTCGGTGGGCGACGTCGCCGGACGGCAACACCCGGCTGATGACCATGAAGCAGCCGGTCGGTCCGACCCTGATGATCACGCCCTGGAACTTCCCGCTCGCCATGGGGACGCGCAAGATCGGACCGGCCCTCGCCGCGGGATGCACGATGGTGGTCAAGCCGGCCTCCCAGACCCCGCTGACGATGCTGGCCCTGGCCGACCTGCTGACCGAGGTCGGAGTGCCGCCGGGCGTGCTCAACGTCATCTCCACTGCCAACACCTCCGAGGTGATGGGCCGGCTGATCGGCGACGAGCGCCTGCGGAAGCTCACGTTCACCGGGTCCACGCCCATCGGCAAGCAGCTCGTCAAGCAGTCGGCCGACCAGTTGCTGCGGGTCTCGATGGAGCTCGGCGGGAACGCGCCCTTCCTGGTGTTCGCCGATGCCGATCTCGACGCAGCGGTTGACGGGGCGATGATCGCCAAGATGCGCAACATGGGCGAGGCCTGCACTGCTGCGAACCGCTTCCTGGTGCACGAGTCCGTCGCCGACGTGTTCGCGACGAAGTTCGCGGAGCGCATGGCGGCGGAGACGGTCGGGCGCGGAACCGAGGACGGCGTCACAGTTGGTCCGCTCATCGACAGCAAGCAGCGTGACAAGGTCGCCGAGCTGGTGGCCGATGCCACTTCGCGGGGCGCTTCGGTTGTGACCGGCGGGTCCACCACCGGCGACAAGGGCTACTTCTTCGAGCCGACGGTGCTGACCGAGGTCTCGCCCGACGCCGACCTGTTCCGCGAGGAGATCTTCGGCCCGGTGGCGCCGATCACCACGTTCTCCGACGACGAGAAGGCCGTGCAGATGGCCAACGACACCGAGTACGGCCTGGTTGCCTACGCCTTCACCTCCGACCTGGGCCGGACGATCAGGGTCAGTGAGGGCCTGGAGTTCGGAATGGTCGGGATCAACCAGGGCATCGTGTCGAACCCGGCCGCACCGTTCGGTGGCGTCAAGCAGTCGGGCTTCGGTCGTGAGGGCGGCCCGGAGGGGATCGAGGAGTACCTCTCCGTCAAGTACGTCGGCATCGCTCCCTGATCTCGAGGTGACGCATGTTCGACGTGCGTGACCTTGGGACGCCGGTCGTCGGCGCGCCGATGGCAGGTGGCGCCTCCACGGCAGCGCTGGCGGCTGCGGTCTCCGAGGCGGGTGGGCTCGGGTTCCTGGCTGCTGGCTACAAGACCGCCGATGCCGTGGCAGCCGAGGTCGACGAGGTTCGCGCGGCCACGTCGGCGCCGTACGGGCTGAACCTGTTCGTGGTCGAGCCGTACGAGCCCGACCCGGACACTCTCAACAGGTACCGCCGCGCACTCGAGCCCGAGGCATCCCGGCTGGGCGCGGCCCTCGGCGAAGCGCGCTGGGACGATGACCACTGGCAGGCCAAGGTCGACCTGGCACTGGACCTGCGACCCGACGTGGTGTCGTTCACCTTCGGCTGCCCGGCACCGGACGTGCTGGACCGTCTCAGGGCTGTTGGGGTCCTCTCGATGGTGACCGTGACTTCGGTCGCCGAAGCACGGGATGCGGTGGCGCGGGGCGCGGCTTCACTGTCGGTGCAGGGACCGGCGGCCGGGGCACATCGCGGCACCTGGGATCTGGAGGCTGCTCCCGATGCGACGCCGCTGCTCGACCTCATCGAGGCGATCGTGGACTCGGTCGGCGTGCCCGTCGTCGCAGGAGGTGGCGTCACAAACTCGCGAGATGTGTCCGCAGTCCTCGGACGAGGTGCTGCGGCAGCCCAGGTCGGTACGGCGTACCTGCTGGCCGACGAGGCCGGCACCAACCCGGTCCATCGGGCGGCGTTGGCCGACCCGGCCTTCGAAGGCACCGCCGTGACCCGCGCGTACACGGGTCGCTGGGCGCGCGGACTGGCCAACCGATTCATGGCCGAACACGCAGACGCCCCGGCCGGCTACCCGCACCTGCATCACCTCACGGCACCCCTCCGGGCGGCCGCCGTTGCCGCGGGCGATGCACAGGTCGCGCACCTGTGGGCCGGGACCGGTCACGCTGCGGCCCGCCCGCTCCCTGCCGCCGAGATCACCAGGTCACTGGTTCCGTGACGGCCGACCTCACCTCATCATGAGGATCGAGGCGGTCACTCCGACGATCACGATCAGCGTCCGGAACACCGATGACGGAAGCCTCCGACCGATGTGCGCACCGACGTACCCGCCCACCACCGAGCCCCCCGCGAGCAAGCCGATCGCCAACCAGTCGAGCTCGGCGAGGAACAAGAAGATCACGGTGGCGACCACGTTGGCGGCCATCACCGCCAGGGTCTTCAACGCGTTCACGATGCGCAGGTCGAGATCGAGCCCGAACCCCAGGACGGCCACCATCATCACGCCCGAGCCGGCGCCGAAGTAGCCGCCGTACACGCCCGTCAGAGTCGCCCAGGTGGCCGTGGCCGGTGACATCGTCACCCGGTCGGGGGCGTCCGAGCCACGTCGCCTGCGCAGCTGTTTGGTCACCAGCGGCTGGATGCCGACCAGGATGCTGGTGACCAGGATCAGCCACGGGACAACGGCCTCGAAGACTCCCGGCGGCAACGCCAGCAGCAGCGACGCACCTCCGACGGATCCTGTGGCACACAGGACCAGCACCAGGAACGTGATGCGTGGGTGCTCACGAAGCTCCCGCCGATAGCCGAAGGACCCGCTGAGACCGGCGGGGGTCATGCCGATCGTGTTCGACGCGTTGGCCACCACCGGCGGAAGCCCGACCGCAACCAGGACCGGGAAGCTCAACAGCGACGCGACGCCGACAGTCGAGGTCAGGACGCCGGCGCCGAGGCCGGCCGCGAGGACGGCGAGCTGTTCAGCGCCGGTCACCAGCCCGTCACCGCGGTGATCGACGGGGTCATCACTGGGGTCATCACTGGGGTCATCACTGGGTTCATCATTGGGGCGCGCGCAGGAGTGCGACGTCGCTGACGAGCGACACGTGCGCGTGCATCGCGTCCGAGGCGCGGTCGGCGTCACCTGCCCGGATGGCCTCGGCGATGGCGCGGTGCCCGGCGAGGGAGGCGCGTGGCCGTTCGGGCTCGGAGAGCGACCCGATCCGGGTCTCCTTGATCAGGTCGCCGATCTCGTCCATCAGGCGAGCGAGCAGCAGCGAGTGAGCTGCCGCAGTCACGGCCCCATGGAACCGTTCGTCGCCCTCGACGCCACGGCCGCCGGCGTCGATGTCGGCCTCCATCGCGGCCAGGGCCTCGTCCATGCGCTTCAGGTCCTCCTCCGTACGACGGACGGCAGCCAGCGCGGCGATCTTGGTCTCGAGCGCATCACGGGTGTCGATGATCTCGGGGAGCCGGTCGGCATGGGCGCGGATTGCCTCGACGATGCGACGTGTGCGCGACTGTGTGACGACTGTGCCGTCCCCGTGCCTGACCGCGACTACACCGATCACCTCGAGCGCGACCAGAGCCTGGCTCAAGGTCGCGCGGCTGACGCCCAGGCGCTGCGCCAACTCGCGCTCGGCCGGGAGCCGGTCGCCGGGGCTGAGGTCGTTCTCGGCGATCCAGGAGGTGATCTGCTCGGCCACCTGTTCGTAGAGCCGAGTGCGCACGAGCTTGCCCGGGAACGGGGAGCCGGGCTCGCGTGATGTCGAATCCATGAGCCGCATCCTATTGACAGATGGCTGATTGGGCTATTGGCTAGGCCACTGAACCAGTGAGGCCCTTCGGTGTCATACGGCCCGGCTCATTGGCTCCCCCTAGATTGATTGGCGGGAGATTGGGAGGACTGTCATGGGACCTGAATGGGTCGCAATCATCGCGCTGGTAGCGCTGTTCGTCGTCGGCACCGTGCTGCCGATCAACATGGGGGCACTGGCCTACGTCGCCGCGTGGCTGGTCGGCATGTACGCCCTCGACCTCGACGAGAAGGAGATCCTCGCCGGAGTGAGCGGCGATCTGGTGCTGACCCTGATCGGGGTCACGTATCTGTTCGCGATCGCGAAGAACAACGGCACGGTCGATCTGATCGTGCGAAGTGCCGTGAAGGCGGTGGGCGGTCGGGTGGCGCTCATCCCGTGGGTGATGTTCTTCGTGACCGCCCTGCTCACAGCGATCGGCGCTGCAAGCCCCGCGGCGTGCGCCATCATCGGACCGATCGCGCTGGGCTTCGCCGGCCGATACAAGATCAACGCGCTGATGATGGGCATGATGGTCGTGCATGGGGCACAGGCCGGTGGGTTCTCGCCGATCAGCATCTACGGCACGATCACGAACTCGGTGATGGAGGACGCCGGTCTTCCCTCCAGCGAGATTGCTGTCTTCCTCGCCAGCCTGGTCGTCAACATCGTGCTTGGGGTGATCCTGTTCGTGGTACTCGGCGGCCGGAAGCTGATGAGCCGGCGACTCGACCCCGACGACCCGGACACCTTCTCGGAGGACTCGGACCGCGGTGGCGCCACCGTTCCAGCGGGTGGGCCCGGCACCTCGGCCGCCGCCGACACCAAGGGTGGCACCAAGACGGGTACCCAGACCGGAACCCAGACCGGAACCCAGACCGGCACCGGCGTAGAACGTGAACAAGTGTTCACCCTGGTCGCCTTCCTTGCCGTCGCCCTGATCGCCCTGATCTTCGACAAGAACATCGGTTTCGTCGCGATCACCGCGGCCGTCATCCTGGCCATGCTCAACGCGAACGAGCACAAGGACGCCGTGAAGCAAATTGCGTGGCCGACCGTGCTCCTGGTCGCGGGAGTGACCACCTATGCGACGGTCCTCACGACCGCGAAGGCGCCGGAGTTCGTCGGCAACTGGGCCGCCGGCCTGGGAGCGGTCGTGATCGGCGCGCTGATCCTGTGCTACGTCGGCGGCGTGGTCTCTGCATTCGCGTCCTCGACGGCATTGCTGCCGGTGATCATCCCGATCGCGGTCCCGCTGATTTCCGAGGGTGGCATCAGCGCCGCCATGTTCGTGGCGGCCCTCGCGGTCTCCTCGACCATCGTCGACGTCAGCCCGTTCTCGACCAACGGTGCGCTGATGCTGGCGAACAAGCCCGACACGATCGAGGAACCGGTCTACTACAAGCAGATCCTCGGCTACGCCGTGATCGTGACCCTCGTCGGACCACTCCTCGTCTGGGCAGCCCTCGTGCTGCCGGGCTGGTGAGCGGCATGAGCGAAGCGGCAGGCAGGGGATCCCTCGAGGGCATCCTCGTCGTCGACCTCACCCGGGCGCTCGCCGGCCCGCACGCCACGATGATGCTGGGCGACCTCGGTGCCCGCGTGATCAAGGTGGAGGCAAAGGGACACGGCGACGACACACGTGGCTGGGGGCCGCCGTTCGTGGGGCCAGAGGACGACCGGCAGTCGACGTACTTCCTCTCGACCAACCGCAACAAGGAGTCCATCGCGCTCGACCTCAAGAACGAGGCCGATCGCGACGTGCTGCTGCAGCTGGTCGACCGCGCTGACGTGCTCGTCGAGAACTTCCGAACCGGCGTGCTCGAACGACTCGGGCTTGGCTTCGAGCTCCTGCAGCAGCGAAACCCACGCCTCGTGGTGCTGTCCGTGACCGGGTTCGGTCACGACGGACCTGAGGGTGGGCGCGCGGGCTATGACCAGATCGCACAGGGCGAGGCCGGCCTGATGTCGCTGACCGGCTCCGGTCCCGAGGACCCGCAACGCGTCGGGGTGCCGATCGCGGACCTGCTGGCGGGGATGTACGGCGCCTACGGGGTGCTCGCGGCCCTACACGAACGGGCCCGCACCGGCGTCGGCACGATCGTGCGGACCTCGCTGCTCGCGGCCACCGTGGGAGTACATGCCTTCCAGGGCACCCGCTGGACCGTCGCCGGCGAGGTCGGGCAGGCACAGGGCAACCACCACCCGTCGATCTGTCCCTACGGCCTGTTCCACTGCCGCGACAGCGCGGTGCAGATCGCGGTGGGCAGCGAGGGACTGTGGCGCCGGTTCTGCGAGGGCTTCGCCATCGACCCGCTGACCGAGGGGCTGGCGACGAACGCCGAACGCGTCGCCAACCGTGAGCGAGTCATCGACATCGTGGAGCAGGTCTTCACGGACTGGGACGCCGAGCCGCTGCTCGCACGACTGGCCGAGGTGGGCATTCCCGCCGGCAAGGTGCGCGAGATCGACGAGGTGTACGGCTGGGACCAGACCGCGAGCCAGGGCCTGCTGGTCGACGTGGAGCACTCGGTGCTCGGACCGCTCACCCTGCCCGGCCCACCACTGCGGTTCTTCGACGCCGACGGCACCGAGGTGACTCGCAAGGACCACCGGGCACCGCCGCTGCTCGACGAGCACGGGTCGTCCGTGCGTGCCTGGCTACAGGACGGGAAAGCCGACGGGCTGTCCGGATGAGCAGTCGTCTGTCCGCCGCGGGACTCATCGACCTGGTCCTCGACGACCGATCCTTCGAGTCGTGGGACCAGCCTGTCGACATCGGCGGTCACTCGGAGGGCTACCAGGTCGAGTTGCGAAAGGCCGCCGAGCGCGCGGGGACCGACGAGTCGGTGCTCACGGGCCGTGGCCTGGTGCGTGGTCGGCCGGTTGCGGTTGTGGTGAACGAGTTCGCCTTCCTCGGCGGGTCGATCGGGCGTGCTGCGGCGGAGCGGATCGTGTCCGCCGTACGACGTGCCACGGCCGAGGGGCTGCCACTACTCGCGACCACCGCGTCCGGCGGCACCCGCATGCAGGAGGGCACGCCGGCGTTCTTCGAGATGGTGACCATCTCCCGCGCGGTGATGTCCCATCGGGCTGCCGGGCTTCCATACCTGGTTCACCTGCGCCACCCCACGACCGGTGGCGTCTACGCGTCGTGGGGATCTCTGGGTCACCTGACTGTCTCCGAACCGGGCGCGCTTGTCGGGTTCCTGGGGCCGAAGGTGTTCGCGGCGCTGGAGGGACACCCGTTCCCCGAGGGCGTCCAGCGGGCCGAGAACCTCGCCGAGAAGGGGGTCATCGATGCGGTCGTGGCCAACGAGGATCTTCCGTCACTGATCGACCGGACCCTCGCGGTGCTCGTCGACCGTGCTGAGCCACCCGCTCTGCCGCTCCGAGGCCCGGATGGCGGCTCAGCGCTGCCGGTCTGGGAGTCGGTGGAGCTGACCAGGCGCGCGGACCGTCTCGGCGTACGCGATCTGCTGGAGTACGGCGCCCAGGGCACCGTCGAGCTGAACGGCACCGAGGAGGGGGAGCGTGGCGCCGCAGTGCTGGTGACCCTGACGCGGCTCGACGGCCAGCCCTGCGTGCTCGTCGGACAGGACCGGGAGCAGCAGACACCTGCTACGCCGCTTGGTGCGGCAGCTCTGCGGCAGGCACGACGTGGGATGCGGCTGGCCCAGGAGCTTGGCCTACCGCTCGTCACCGTCATCGACACCCCGGGCGCAGAGCTCTCCGTAGCCGCTGAGGAGGGTGCCATTGCCGGTGAGATCGCACGCTGCATCGCCGCCCTGACCACGATGACGGTCCCGACCATCTCGGTGATCCTGGGACAGGGTTGCGGCGGCGGCGCGCTCGCACTACTGCCCGCACAGGTCGTGGTCGCCACCGAGAACGCCTGGCTCTCGCCGCTGCCGCCCGAGGGGGCGAGCGTCATCCGCCACGGGGACCTCGACCACGCGGCTGAGATGGCCGAGTCGCAGGGCATCGGTTCTGCCGCTCTTGTGGCGTCCGGCATCGTGCACCGCGTCGTACCCGAGCTTCCCGAGGACGACGCCGAGTCGCTCGCGACCGCCGTCGCCGCGACCGTGGCGAACGAGCTGCACCGCCTGAATTCCGGATAGTCCGAGACGTTCCCGTCGTGAAATCACCCGAATGACAACGGAAACATCTCGGACTATCCGCAATTTCGGGAGTGTGTCAGTGGACGAGGGGGGCGAGGTAGCGGCGGGCGTAGTCGCGCACGGCCGCCTCGTCCCCGACGTCGAGGCCACCGCGCGGGTTGAGGAGGTAGGTCCACGACACCCGGAGCATCAGCTCGGCCACGGCGTGCAGCTCGTCGTCCGGCATCGTCGCGCCACTGCGGCGCAGGGTGGCGGCCACCCGGTCCGCGGAGCCGAGCACAAGGGTGCTCTGCGAGGCGGCACCGGCAGCTGTCACCACCTCGGGCTCGGTCTGCGCGAGCCGGGCCAGCAGCGGGATCTCCCGGGTGAGCGCGATCCCGCGGGTGAAGCACTCGACAACGGCCTCGCGCGGCGGCAGGTCGGCGGCCACCCGGTCGAGCTCGGTGAGGAACGCGTCGAACTGGCGCAGCAGCACGGCCTCGAGCAGCACCTCCTTGTTGGGGTAGGCGCGGTAGAGCGTGCTCCGGCTGACCCCGGCAGTCCGGGCGACGTCCTCGACGTTGGCGCGGCGGGCGCCGTACTGCTCGAAGACCTGCTGGGCGGCATCGAGGATCGCGACCGTCACGACGCGACTTCCTCGGGGCTCAGCCGCTCGAGCTTCACGGGTACGCCGTCGCGCGGCATCGGCAGCGCGGTCAGGTCGAGCGGCCAGACGTAGCCCGGGGGCACCGACCACCGGTAGCTGCGCAGGAGCTCGTGGAAGACCGCGCGCACCTGGATGCCGGCGAAGTGCATGCCGATGCACTTGTGCACGCCCGCGCCGAACGGCTCGAACGCGAGCCGGTGGGAGCGGTCCTCACGCCGGTCCGGGGCGAACCGGTCGGGGTCGAAGCGGGTGGGGTCGGGCCAGAGCTCGGGCAGATAGTGGTTCATGTACGGCGACACGCTCACGAACGACCCGGCCGGGATGTGGAAGCCCCCGATCGCCGTGTCCCGTACCGCAATCCGGGGGAGGGTCGGCACCGGCGAGCACAGCCGCATCGACTCCTTCATCACCCGGTCCAGCACGTCGAGCGCCAGCACTCCGTCGTAGTCCACGTCGCCCGCGGCGATGGACTCCTCGCGAGCACGCTCCTGCCACTCCGGGTGCGTGGCCAGGTGGTAGGCCATCGAGCTCAGCGTGATGGTCGTGGTGTCGTGCGCCGCCATCAGCAGGAAGATCATGTGGTTGACGATGTCGTCGTCGCTGAACTCGTGGCCGTCCTCGCTCTGGGCCCGGCACAACTGGGCGAACAGGTCCCGGCTTCCAGTTGAATGGCCACCGTCCCGACGCTTGGCCGGCAAATGCCGCCGGAAGAAGCTCTCGAGGAACGCCCGGGCCTTCAGGCCCCGGGCCCACGGGCCGCCGGGGATCGGCTTGCGGATGATCGAGGTGCCGGCGCGGACCGCGGCGACGAAGGCTCTGTTGACCTCCTTCTGCTCCTCGGGGCTGAGGTCGACGCCGACGAAGGTCTCCAGGGCGAGGTCGAGGGTCAGTGCCTTGAACAGGTGATGCAGCTTTGGCTGCTGCACGTGCTGCCACTCCGCGAGGTTGCGGCTGGATGTGCGGCGCCATCACGGCGTGGTAGCTGCGCAACGCGTCGTTGGTGAACGCGTGCTGCAGGATCCGGCGGTGATGCAGGTGCTCGTCGAAGTCGAGCAGCATGATGCCGCGGTGGAAGAACGGCCCGATGAAGTGTGACCAGGCCGGACCGTTGGCGAAGGTGCGGTCGCGGTTGACCAGCACCTGCTCGGCCATGTCGGCGCCAGCCGTGACGTACATGTGCACGCCGAACACCCTGAGTCGGTAGACCTCGCCGTAGGCCTCGCGCAGGAACTCGTTGTGGCTGATCGGGTTGTAGCGCAGCTGCAGCAGATGAGGGATGCCGAGCACCGGCCCCCGGACGCTCTTCAGCGTTGCGGGTGGCGTCACGGTCATCACCGTCCTCGAGCATTGGAATGATGAGACAAATCTGTTTCAATGTATCACCATGGCCACCCTCAGACGGGACAACGCGACCCAGGACGCATTGCCCCTGGGTCCGGACTCGCTGACCTGGCGCTTCTTCGGTGACAACCGGATGGCGCTGCTCGGGCCTCGCGCCGCGGTGCTGCAGAACATGCTTCCTGCGCTCGGACAGGGTGTGGAGGACCACTCAGTCTGGTTCGCCGAGACGCTGGCCCGGCTGCGGCGCAGCATCCCGCCGATCTTCAACACGGTCTACGGCACCGAGCCGGAGACCACCGGTCACAAGGTGCGCGACTTCCACCGGCCGATCAAGGGCCGGCTGCCCGACGGGACGCCGTACAGCGCTCTGAACCCGGACACCTACTACTGGGCGCACGCCTGCTTCGTGGAGCACCTGATCACCGCGACCGACACCTTCATCCAACGGCTCAGCCGCGAGGAGAAGGAGCAGATCTTCGCGGAGTCGATCACCTGGTTCGAGCGCTACGGCGTCAGCTCGGTCGGTACGCCGCGCACCTACGCGGAGTTCGAGACGTTCTTCCGGCATGCGCTGGAGGAGCGGCTGGTCGCGCACCGGACGGCGTCGTACGGCGTGGGCTACGCGACCAAGGGCTGGCCGCGACCCCAGCGGATCCCGCGGCCGGTGTGGTGGCTGGTCAAGCGACCGGTGAACGCGATCAGCTCCTCGATCACGATCGGCGGCCTGCCTCCCGCCGCACGCGAGATGCTCGAGCTGCCGTGGGACGAGACCCGCGAACGGCGCTACCAGCGCTTCGCCCGGATGAGCCGGGCTCTCGACCACGTCTACCGGAGGCTGCCTGGCCGATGGCGGATGCACCCGATCGCTCTAGGGGCTTATCGCCGCGAGGGACGCACGGCCTAGATTGAGTCGTATGGCCGATCGCTCACCCCTGGGACTGCTCGACACCGACTCGCTGGTCAACGAGGAGGACCGCGCGATCCAGCAGACCGTGCGCCGCTTCGTCGACGAGCGCATCCGCCCGAACATCGCCGAGTGGTACGAGAACGGCAACACCCCCGTGCGGGAGATCGCCCGGGAGCTGGGCGCGATCGGTGCCCTGGGGATGCACCTCGAGGGATACGGCTGTGCCGGCACCAGTACGACGGCGTACGGGCTGGCCTGCCTCGAGGTCGAAGCCGGCGACTCGGGCATCCGCTCCATGATGTCGGTCCAGGGGAGCCTGGCGATGTTCGCGATCCACGCCCACGGCTCTGCGGCGCACAAGGAGCAGTGGCTGCCCGAGATGGCGAAGGGCGAGAAGCTCGGATGCTTCGGCCTGACCGAGCCCGACTTCGGCTCAAACCCGGCCGACATGCGCACCCGTGCCAGGCGGGACGGCTCGGGAGAGGACGCCGACTGGGTGCTGGACGGCACCAAGATGTGGATCACGAACGGCTCGGTCGCGGACGTGGCGATCGTGTGGGCCCAGACAGACGATGGCATCCGCGGGTTCGTCGTACCCACCGACACGGCGGGCTTCTCGGCCCCCGACATCAAGCAGAAGATGTCGATGCGGGCCTCGGTGACCAGCGAGCTGGTGCTCGACGGCGTACGGCTGCCTGCGGACGCCGTACTGCCTGAGGTGCGCGGCCTGCGAGGCCCGCTCAGCTGTCTCACGGAGGCCCGCTTCGGCATCATCTTCGGCTCGGTCGGCGCGGCGCGTGACTGCCTGGAGGCGACGCTGCGGTACGCCGCGGAACGCGAGATCTTCGACAAGCCGCTTGGCGGCTTCCAGATCACCCAGGCCAAGCTCGCCGACATGACGGTCGAGCTGGGCAAGTCGATGCTGCTGGCGCTGCATCTCGGGCGGCTCAAGGACGAAGGGCGGATCACAGCTGAACAGGTCAGCTTCGGCAAGCTCAACAACATCCGCGAGGCGATCAAGATCGCGCGCGAGTGCCGCACGATCATGGGTGCCGCGGGCATCACCCTGGAGTGGCCGATGATGCGGCACGCCAACAACCTCGAGTCGGTGCTGACCTACGAGGGCACCACCGAGGTGCACCAGCTGGTGCTCGGCAAGGCGCTCACCGGGCAGGACGCCTTCCGCTGACTGCCCCGAGAGCCCCGGGCGCGGGAGTCGTACGTCACAACTGCGAACTCTCCCAGGATTCGGACCAAACGGTCCCCGTGCCCTAGAGTGGAGCCACAAGGATCGTCCAGTCTCACCTCGATCCTGATGCGTGTTGCAGCATCAGCGCCCGTTCGCGGGCACCAGTGCTCCACGACGCCCGATCTTTTCGACGAACACATCGTCATGGCTGTGGTGAGACACCCACACAGTTAGTGAAACCCCTTGTCTACTGCCTTCATCGAGCTCGGCGTGCCCGCAGAGCTCTCCGACGTGCTGGCTGCTGCCGGCATCACCGAACCCACTCCTATCCAGGCCGCGACGCTTCCCGACTCGCTCACCGGACGTGACGTCCTGGGCCGCGGCCGCACCGGCTCCGGCAAGACCATCGCGTTCCTGCTGCCGCTCATCGCGCGGCTGGAGGCGTCCCGCGGTCGTCGTACGCCGAAGCGCCCGCGCGCCCTGATCCTCGCCCCGACTCGTGAGCTGGTCACCCAGATCGCGGCCGCGCTCGAGCCGCTGGCGAAGGTGCACGGGCTCAAGACCCGCACCGTCTTCGGTGGCGTCGGCCAGAACCCCCAGGTTCAGGCACTGCGCGCCGGCGTCGACATCCTGATCGCCTGCCCCGGTCGTCTCGAGGACCTGATCCAGCAACGTGCGTGTGACCTGAGCGGCGTCGAGGTCACCGTCATCGACGAGGCCGACCACATGGCCGACCTCGGTTTCCTCCCGGCCGTCCGGCGCATCCTCGACCAGACTCCCCAGAGCGGCCAGCGGATGCTGTTCTCCGCGACCCTCGACTCGGGCGTCAATGTCCTCGTCAAGCGGTTCCTGACGAACCCGGCCACGCACGAGGCCGACTCCGCCCAGTCGCCGGTCTCGCAGATGGACCACCACGTGCTGCACGTGCACCGCGACCAGCGGGTGCCGGTGCTCGTCGACCTGACCAGCGCCCCGGGCCGCACCATCGTCTTCACCCGCACCAAGCACGGCGCAAAGGCACTCGCGCGCCAGCTGAACGCGCGTGGTGTCCCGGCGGTCGAGCTGCACGGCAACCTCGCGCAGAACGCCCGCACGCGAAACATGGAGGCGTTCCACTCGGGCAAGGCCAGCACTCTCGTCGCCACCGACATCGCCGCCCGCGGGATCCACGTGGACGACGTGGCCCTCGTGGTCCACGCCGACCCGCCCGCCGAGCACAAGGCCTATCTGCACCGCTCGGGCCGAACTGCCCGCGCCGGTGCCGCCGGCACCGTCATCACGATGATGACCGACCAGCAGGTCAAGGACGTCAGGTCCCTGACGCGTGCTGCCGGCATCAACCCGACCACGACCAAGGTCTCCGGCCCCGACCACGCGCTGCTGCGCAAGCTCGCGCCGGGCGAGCGCGTCCTGGTTGCTGGCGGTCTTCCTGACAGTGCCGGCTACTCCGACAACCAGTCCTCCGGTCGTGGCGGCGGAGGTCGTCGTGGCGGTGGTCGCTCGCAGGGCGGTCGCCCCCAGGGTGGTCGCTCGCAAGGGCAGTCCCGGAGTGGACAGGGTGGTCAGGGGAGTCGTCCGGGCGGACGTCGCGGCGGCTCAGGTGCGGCCACGGCGTCATCGTCAGGCGGCAACCACAGCGCGGCTGACTTCAGCCGTCGCCGCGGCCGCTGACCCACCGCCCTCGACGGCCCGTCTCAACGATCCATCCCGGCGGGACGTCATACGTTGTGGCGGCCATGGCCACCGGTTCGTATGACGTTGCTCGGGAGGTCATGCGAAGGGGCGGCAATCGCCACCAGTTCGTATGACGTCCGCGCGCCGGCCGCTGAGTTCGCGGTCCGTGGCACGCTTGGGTCATGGAGGTCTTGACCCCGCGTGACGTCCCGCTCGGCGGCCTGCGCGCGATGACCGTACGCCGTACCCTCCCGCAGCGGCAGCGCTCGCTCATCGGTGCCTGGTGCTTCCTGGACCACTACGGTCCCGACGACGTCGAGGGCTCCGGCGGGATGCTCGTCCCGCCCCACCCGCACACCGGCCTGCAGACCGTCAGCTGGCTGTTCACCGGCGAGATCGAGCACCGTGACTCCGCCGGCCACCACGCGTTCGTCCGCCCCGGCGAGCTCAACCTGATGACGGCTGGGCGCGGCATCAGCCACAGCGAGTACTCCACCCCTGGCACCACGACGCTGCACGGCGCGCAGCTGTGGCTGGCGCTGCCGGACGGCGACCGGCAGGTCGACCCCACCTTCGAGCACTTCGCACCTGAAGCGGTGTCCGGCGAGGGCTGGGTGGCGCGGGTGTTCATCGGTTCGTTGTTGGGCTCGACCTCGCCGGTCAAGACCTACAGCCCTCTCCTCGGAGCGGAGCTCACGCTGGCGGCCGGTACGACGCGCCGGGTGCCCATTGACCCGACGTACGAGCTCGGCGTGCTGGTCGACTTCGGCAGCGTCACAGTCGACGGGAAGCCGGTGGACGCCCACGAGCTCGGCTTCCTGGATGCCGGCGCCGAGTCCCTCGAGCTCACCGCGGGGGAGGAGACCAGGCTGCTGATCCTCGGCGGCCCGCCGTTCGGGGAGAAGATCGTCATGTGGTGGAACTACATCGGCCGCGAGCACGAGGACGTCGTGGCCTACCGCGCCGAGTGGGAGGCGCTGTTGGCGAACGGGACGAGCGACCGGTTCCAACTGCCGGTGGGCGATCCCCTCGAAGCGCTGCACTCCCCGCCGCTGCCCAACGCCCGGATGGTCAAACGCGGTCCCTGAACAGCTCTGACCTAGGCTCCCTGCGTGACTGACGAACAGCAGACCCTGGCCCACAGCGTGCTCGCCGACCTCGCCGCACGCGGGCCGGTCGTGGTCGACGGCGGCATGGGCACGCTGCTGCAGGACAACGGTCTCGACGACGGGGGTTCAGGTGAGCTGTGGAACGTGGACCGCCCCGACGTCATCCGTGACGTGCACCGCGCCTACTGCCAGGCCGGTGCGCAGGTCCTCACCACCAACACGTTCGGTGGCACCCGCCCTCGGCTGGACATGCACGCCCTCGGTGACCGCGTCCACGAGCTCAACGAGGCGGGAGCCCGACTTGCTCGCGAGGTTGCCGACCAGTACGCCGGGCTCGTGGCCGGGGACCTCGGGCCCACAGGTGAGCTGATGGCGCCCCTCGGCGTCATGGATGCTGCCGAGGCACAGGCGATCTTCGCGGAGCAGCTCGCGGGCCTGCGTGACGGCGGCATCGACCTGGTGCTCATCGAGACGATGAGCGACCTGTCCGAGGTCGAGGCGGCGATCGCAGCGGCCCGCGACGTCGTACCCGACCTCCCGATCGTGGCCACCCTCAGCTTCGACACCAACCTGCGCTCCATGATGGGTGTCCGGCCCGCCGACGCCGTCACCGCTCTGGCGGCCGCCGGAGTCGAGGCCGTCGGCGCAAACTGCGGCCGGGGTCCAGACGAGATGGCTGCCATTGCCGCGCAGATGGTCGCCGTACGTCCTGAGGGCCTGCTGCTCGTCGCGCAGTCCAACGCAGGCCTCCCTCAGGTGGTGGGCGATCACTTCGAGTACGACGCGACGCCGGCCGACATGGCTCGGCACGCCGTCGAGCTGCGCGACCTGGGCATCGACCTGATCGGTGCGTGCTGCGGCTCCACCCCCGACCACGTGCGGGCCATCAGCAGGGCCTTGGCGTGACGGATGGGGCCGTTACCGGTGAGGACGGCGTCGCCCGCTGTCCTTGGGCGAGCGGCCCCGGAACCATGCGCGACTACCACGACACGGAGTGGGGCGTTCCCGTCCGCGACGAGCGGGGTCTCTTCGAGCGGCTCAGCCTCGAGGCCTTTCAGGCCGGGCTCTCCTGGTCGACGATCCTGAACAAGCGGGAGCGGTTCCGCGAGGTGTTCCACGGCTTCGACGTCGACCTGGTCGCTGCCATGACCGACGACGAGCTGGATCACCTGATGACCGACACCGGCATCGTGCGCAACCGCGCCAAGATCCGCGTGACGAGGCGCAACGCGCAGACGACAATGGCGATGCGTGCCGACGGCGGTCTCGACGCATTCATCGGCGGGTTCCGACCACAGCGCGACCCGGAGCCACTCACCGCCTCCGACGTACCGGCCATCACCCCGGAGTCGACTGCGCTGTCGAAGGCGCTGCGCAAGCGAGGGTTCGGCTTCGTCGGCCCGACGACGATGCACGCGCTGATGGAGGCGACCGGACTGGTCGACACCCACCTCGTGGGCTGCCATCGCCGCGGCATTGCGCGACGCTGACTCCGCTCAAACCGGCTGCTCCACCTTCCAGCGCGTGCAGAAGGCGGCCGCACCCAGCTTCTCGAGATCCGCCGTCACCCGATGTAGAAGGTCCGCGGCCTCCTGCTCCGAGTCGGAGTCCAGCCGCAGCAGCTCGCGAGCATCGGCCCGACGGCGTACGACGACATCGGGGACCGGGGCGGAGAGGCGTCCCATGGTCAGCGCACTGAGCGCCACCCAGAAGCCAACGGCCGCAATCTGGAGGATCCGGGCCTTGGGACGCACCTCGAGCCGACTCTCGTACATCGATGCCGCCGGGTTCTCGGCCATGTGTTCGAGAGTACGCCGGCCCGCCTAAGCCTGAATCCACCGATCTCCGCCTGCTGCGCGCCACGATGCGGGCGCGCTGGCTGCGTTGCCGACGCTTGAAAGACGTCCAGTCTGCCTTCGCGCCGGGCGCCTTGCCATCACACCCACCTCGCGACGCTCACGACGCCGGCCATCGGTGTATTCAGGCTACCGGCCGGACCGTTACGGTTCAGGTCATGCCTCACGACGAGCCCGCCCCACGGATCCGCGTGCACGCCTTCGGTGACGACGCCCTCGGTGACCACGACGCCGTGAGTCTCGCGGAGGAGATCCGCGTCGGTCGGGTCTCGCGTCTGGAAGTGGTCGAGGCGGCAATCGCTCGGACCCAGCTGCTTGACGAGACGCTCTCGGGACTGGCCGCAGAGCGGTTCGCCGATGCGAAGTCAGATGCAGGTGGACCGCACGACGGCTTCTTCGCCGGGCTACCGAGCTTCGTGAAGGACAACAGCGACGTCGCCGGCCTGCCCACCCAGCTGGGCACGCGCGCCTTCGTTGCCCAACCCGCCGTGAGAGACGGGAACTTCGCGCGGATGTTCGGCCTGGTCGGGATGACCACGCTTGGCAAGACCCGGCTCTCCGAGTACGGCTTCAATGCGAGCGCCGAGTACATGGACGACCCCCCGGTGCGCAATCCATGGCACACCGGCCACACCTCCGGGGCTTCGTCAGCGGGTGCGGGGGCGTTCGTCGCGGCTGGCGCGGTGCCGATGGCGCACGCAAACGACGGCGGCGGGTCGATCCGGATCCCGGCCGCGTGCAACGGCCTGGTGGGGCTGAAGCCCACGCGCGGTCGCATCCCCTGCGACAAGCTCAACTGGGAGATGCCCGTCAAGATCGTGCACGACGGCGTCGTCACGCGATCCGTGCGCGACACCGCCGCATTCATCCGGGAGTCCGAACGCGTCTACCGCGAGCTCAAGCTCCCTCCTGTGGGGGACGTGACCGGTCCGGGCAAGAAGCGGCTGCGGATCGCCCTGGTCGAGAACTCCATCGGCGGCCGCAAGACCGACGACGAGACCGCTCAGGCCGTGTTGCACACCGCGGGCCTGCTGGAGGAGCTCGGGCACACGATCGAGATCGCCGAAGCACCGGTGACCGACACCTTCGAGGAGGACTTCCTGGCGTACTGGAGCACGCTCGCGCTCGCCGTGAGTACGGCGGGCAGGTACACCTTCAACCGCACCTACGACCGCAGCCGCAACGACAACCTGACCAAGGGGCTGGCCAGGCACGCGGCGAAGAACGCGTGGAGGTTGCCGCTGGCAATTGCGCGTCTCAACCTCGCCCACCGCACGAGCAATCGCTTCTTCGCCGACCACGACCTCGTGCTGACCCCCACGCTGTCGCTGGTGACCCCAGAGCTGGGCTGGCTCGACCCGTTGCAGCCATACGAGACGGTGATCGCGCGGTTGCGGGAATGGGTTGCGTTCACGCCACTCCAGAACGCCAGCGGCGATCCCGCGATCTCTCTGCCCATGGGGACCAGCTCGAAGGGCCTGCCGATCGGCGTACACCTGGCGGCGGCCGGGGGCTTCGACCGGCGGCTGATCGAAGTGGCCTATGAACTGGAGGCAGCCCAGCCATTCGCGAGGATCCAGGACTGAGTCCCGTGGACGCGGCCCCCCGGCGACCGTCACGCCGGGCCGTGCTGCTCGGCGCAGCCGGAGCAGGAGCCGTCGCGGTCACCGGCGTGGGCGTCGGAGTGCAGCAGGGTGTCCTTCCCGGTCGCCCGGCGCTCCAGGAAGCCCTCGGCCTGAACGGCGAACCGGGCCGGTTGCCGAACGCGGTTCCCGGGCAGGTCGTGACGGGATCCTTCTTCTCGGCGGCTCGCGGTGTCCGGGCCGGCTGGACGGTGGCGCGACCTCCGGACGCCTCCGGGGTGCTGCCGGTCCTCGTAGCCCTGCACGGCCTCGGTGGAGACCACCGCACCGCCATGGGCCTCTACCTCGGGCTCGACCGCTTCCTTGCCGCGGGAGTTCGCGAGGGCCTGCCGCCCTTCGCGATCGCATCCGTCGACGGGGGTACGACCTACTGGCACCGGCGCGCCGACGGCGAGGACGCGGGCCGCATGGTGCTCGACGAGTTCCTGCCACTCCTGGAGGAGCAGCAGTTGGCCACGGATCGGGTCGGCCTGATGGGCTGGTCGATGGGCGGCTACGCCGCGCTCCGTCTCGGCGCGCTCCTCGGCCCGAAAAGCTGCGCCGTCGTGGTCGCCGAGAGTCCGGCACTGTGGACCGACGGCGCGGACGCGTCGCGATCCGGGTTCCGTGACGCCGAGGAGTACGCCGAGTTCAGTGTCTTCGGCCACCAGGACGAGCTCACCGGCGTCCCAGTAAGGATCGACTGTGGCACGGGTGATCCCTTCTACCGCGCCACGCAGAGCTACGTCGACGGCTTCCCGCCCGGGGCCCGGCCCCGCGTCGACTACCAGCCCGGAGGCCACAACCTGGCGTACTGGAGGCGGATGGCGCCTGCCCAGCTGCGCTTCGTCGGTCGTCACCTGGTCGACTGACAGCCGACCCGGGTTCAACCCCGCGGCGTCACCAGCAGTGCCTGCGCCGACCGGGCAACAAGCCCGCTCTCGTCGTACACCTCGGATGCGGCCAGCCCCACCGCACCTGTGCCGATCGTGGTCTCGGCGCGCAGGCACAACCATTCGCCCACGGGCGGCCGCACCACGTGCACCGTCAGCTCGGTGTTCATGAAGCTCCACTCCGCCAGGTCCAGGACAGCCGATACGCCGGAGGCGGAGTCCACGCACGTGAGCAGTCGCTGTAGCGGCGTCAGTTCCTCGCCCGGCACCAGTGGCACCAGCGGCCGCATCCACACCACGGCAGGACCTGCACGGTCCAGCGATCCCTCGATCCAGCGCCATTCGACCGAGTCGAGGTAGCCGCGTGACCACGTCGCCGGTGGATCCTCGCGGTGGCCGTCGGCCGGCCGGTGCTCCAGCGGTACGCCGGGCCGTCCCGGACCCGACCCGTCCGCCCATGTCGAGTCGGGAAAGGCCCACGCCTGGGCACGCGCGGCGACGCGCCCGGTCGCGCTGAGCTCGGCCTGGCGCAGCGAGACGGTCCGACCGGGCCGCAGCACCGACGCCGTCATCGTGAGCTCCTCGACGGGGACCGGTCCGAGCAGGTCCATCGTGAACCGGCCGATCACCGCAGCCGTGTCCTCCTCGAGCGCCTCCAGCCCCAGGGCGAGCAGCGCCGCGGGCGGTCCGCCGTGCTGGGCGTCGGGGCCCCAAGGCCCCGAAGTGGCCGCTGTGGAGCGGAATCGGCCGCCCTCGAGGGGCTGGTAGTAGGACTCGGCTGGTGGGTGCACCTGTCGATCATCGCGAGTTGGTCAAGTCCGGCTCCGGCCGATTTCAGGTATCCCCTCGCGGCTGTGTATTCTGCTCGCTGGCCCTCGGAGCTTGACGGGGTCGCGCCCCTTTAGCTCAGTCGGCAGAGCGTCTCCATGGTAAGGAGAAGGTCTACGGTTCGATTCCGTAAAGGGGCTCTGGGAAGTCTCCTCGAAGCCTGCCGGACATTGTCGTGGATTGTGCGGGTGCTCAGGGGTGTTCTCAATGGCGGGGTAGCTCAGGTGGTTAGAGCACACGGCTCATAATCGTGGTGTCGCGGGTTCGAGTCCCGCCCCCGCTACGGAATCGTCACACGCAGCACCCAAAGCCAGGAAGAAGGCACGAACGTGGCCAGCAAGAGCTCTGACGTCCGCCCCAAGATCACCTTGGCGTGCGTGGACTGCAAGGAACGCAACTACATCACCAAGAAGAACCGCCGCAACGACCCGGACCGCATGGAGCTGAAGAAGTTCTGCCCGCGTTGCCGCAAGCACACCGATCACCGCGAGACCCGCTGATCCAGGCGATCCCAAGTTGCGGCTCCGGCACTGCCGGGGCCGCTTCTGCGTTTGGAGAACTCCTGAACGGATAGCGTCATGACCGTGCCGGACACCGCGCCCTCTACGACCTTGGCCGGCCTGACCACGCTTCGTCTCGGCGGACCAGCCGCGGAGCTGGTCGAGGCCCATGACGAGGCGACCCTGGTCGAGGCCGTGCGTTCCGCGGACTCCGAGGACACCCCTGTGCTCCTGGTCGGTGGCGGCAGCAACCTGGTCGTCGCGGACGAGGGGTACGCCGGTCGCGTGGTCGTCGTACGCAACCAGGGCCTGCGGGTCGAGTCGGACCTGTGCGGCGGTGCCTACGTCGAGATCGGCGCTGGGCACAGCTGGGACGACGTGGTGGCGGCCGCGGTGGCGAACGGCTGGGTCGGTGTCGAGGCGCTCTCCGGCATCCCGGGCACCACCGGCGCGACCCCGATCCAGAATGTGGGCGCCTACGGCCAGGAGATCAGCCAGACGCTCGCTCGGGTGCGCACCTGGGACCGCAAGCTGGGAGGCTTCCGCAGCTTCGCGGCGGCCGACTGCGACTTCGGCTACCGCACCAGCCGGTTCAAGCGTGACCCGGGACGCTTCGTCGTGCTGAGCACCACCTACCAGTTCAGTCTCGGAGACCTCAGCACTCCGGTGCAGTACGCCGAGCTGGCACGCGCTCTGGGCATCGAGACGGGTCAGCGTGCTCCGGCCCAGGACGTGCGCGAGGCGGTCCTCACCCTGCGTCGCCGCAAGGCGATGGTGCTCGACGCCGCGGACCACGACACGTGGAGCACGGGCTCGTTCTTCACCAACCCGGTGGTGGCGGCGGACGTCGTCCCTGACGGCGCACCGAGCTGGCCACAGCCGGACGGACTCGTCAAGACCAGCGCCGCCTGGCTGATCGAGCAGGCGGGCTTCACCAAGGGCTACGGCAGTGACCGGGTCCGGTTGTCCTCGCGACACACGCTGGCCATCACCAACCGCGGGGGAGGCACCACCACCGAGCTGCTCGACCTCGCGCGCGAGCTGCAGGCGGGCGTCGAGCAACGGTTTGGGATCACCCTCGTCAACGAGCCGGTGCTGGTCGGCTGCCGGCTCTGAACGCGGAAGCTAGTTAGATGTCCGCTAGACCGAGCTGCCGCCCGTGGACGAGTCCGCGCTGAGCACGACCGCGAGGATCAAGACGACGACGAGAACCACGAGGAGCGCCAGAAGCACGGTGCCGATGATCCCCATGATCATGCCGGCCTTGGCGTTGCTCGAGCCGCCGAGACGGCCGTAGGACGCCTCGATCTCCTTCAGGGCGCTTCGGCCCACAGCCCAGGCGAACGGCGAGACCACGAGGGGCAGGCCGCAGAAGATGAGGGCACCGATCAGTCCGACCAGGCCGAGGACCAGGGACAGGGTTGCCTGTGGGTGGTCTGGAACCGGCGGCGTGAAGGCGTAGTAGGGCATCGATCCCGGCTGAGGCTGGTAGGGCCCGGGCTGAGGTTGGTACGGCGCGGGCTGGCCCGGCATCGGTGGGTATCCGGACGGTTGGCCGGCGTACGGCTGCTGCCCGTAGGGAGGCTGGCCCTGTGAGTAGGGGGTCGTCGGGTCGGGGCTTCCCTGCGCCTGCTCCCGTGCGCGCTCTGCCGCCTGTCGCTCCCAGTAGCCCACGGGCTGGGTTGGCTCGGTTCCGGACGGGTCTTCCGCCGGCTGGTTCTCCCGGGGCTGGTTGTCCGAGGGCGTGTCCTCCGGAGGCTGGTTCTCCGACGGTTCGTTCTCCGGAGGCTGGTCCTCCGGAGGCTGGGGGCCAGCGCCTGGGTAGCTGCTCATGCGCTCATTGTCCCCAACCACTCGTTGATCTCATTCATCCAGGTCGTCTTGTCTTCCTCAGCCGCGCGGGAGGCGCGGATGGAGGCGCGAGCGAGCTCGGCGAGTTGTACGTCGGTCAGCTCGTGTGCCGCCCTCATCGTGGCGTACTGGCCGGCCAGCCGGGAGCCGAAGAGCAGCGGGTCATCGGCGCCGAGGGCGATTGTGGCGCCGGCCGCCATCAGCTCCGGCAGCGGCACCGAGGACAGGTCGGTGTAGACGCCCAGGGCGACGTTGGAGACCGGGCACACCTCCAGGGCGATGTCGCGCGAGACGATCAGGTCGAGCAGGTCGGGGTCCTCCACGGCCCGGATCCCGTGGCCGAGCCGATCCGCATGCAGCTCCTCCACGCAGATCCGGGCCGAGTCTGCGCCTAACAGCTCGCCGCCGTGCGGCGTCAGGAGCAGGCCCGCACGCTCGGCGATGCGGAAGGCCGGGGCGAAGTCGCGGGTGCTGCCGCGCCGCTCGTCGTTGGACAACCCGAAGCCGACGACCCCGCGTCCGGCGTACTGGCTGGCGAGCCGGGCCAGGGTCCGGGCATCGAGCGGGTGGCGCGTGCGGTTGGCAGCGATCACCACCGCCATGCCGATGCCGACGTCCCGGCTGCTCGTCCGGACGGCATCGAGCACCAGGTCGGTGAAGGCGGTGACCCCACCGAACCTGGCGGCGTACCCGCTCGGGTCGACCTGGATCTCCAGCCACCGCGAACCGTCACGCTTGTCGTCCTCCGCGGCCTCGCGCACCAGGCGGCGTACGTCGTCCTCGGTGCGCAGCACCGACCGGGCCACGTCATAGAGCCGCTGGAAGCGGAACCAGCCCTTCTCGTCGGCTGCCGAGAGCTGTGGTGGCCAGTCCTCCACCAGCGCGTCCGGGAGAGGATGCCCGTCGCGCTCGGCGAGCTCGAGCAGGGTCGCGTGCCGCATGGACCCGGTGAAGTGGAGGTGGAGGTGAGCCTTGGGGAGCTCTTCGAGTGACCCGTGTTCGTCGAGGCGTCGCGGATTGCGGCTCAAGCCGATGCCTTGTGGTCGCCGAGGCGTCGCAGATTGCGGTTCACGTCGGGGCCTTGTGGTTGCCGTTCAGGCCAACCCTCTTGTGGTTGCCGTTCAGGCCAACCCCCTTCGGGTCGCCGTTCAGGCCAACCCCCTTCGGTTGGCGTTCGCGGGCTCCTCGCCTTTCGCTCGTGGGGTCGCGAGGCGTCGCAATCGAAACTCCTCCGCTTCGCTCCCCCGTTTCAATTGCGACGCCTCGGCTCTTCCTTCGCTTCGCTCAGTGCTCAGTGCTCAGTCCTTCTTGCTGAGCTTCTCTGCAGCTGCAAGTAGGACACAGGTTGCTACTGCCTCCATCGCCTCGGTCACGTCTGGAAGCTGGGGGAACGTGGGGGCCAGGCGGATGTTGCGGTTGCGTGGGTCCTTGCCGTCGGGGAAGGAGGCTCCAGCGGGCGTCAGCGCGATCCCGGCATCCTTCGCGAGTTCCACGACGCGCGATGCGGTGCCATCCAGCACGTCTAGGCTCACGAAGTAGCCGCCGTTCGGGTTGGTCCAGCTGGCGATGCCGAGGCCGCCGAGCCGCCCGGCGAGGGCCTGCTGCACGGCCTCGAACTTCGGCGCGATGATCGCGCGGTGCTTGAGCATGTGGTCGCGCACGCCCTGCGGGGAACCGAAGAACTCCAGGTGACGCAGCTGGTTGACCTTGTCCGGCCCGATCGCACCCTTGCTGAGGTGACCGGTGTACCACTTGACCGTCTCGACCGAGCCGGCGAGGAAGGCCACCCCGGAGCCGGCGTGGGTGATCTTGGAGGTCGAGGCGAACATGACCGGCCGGTGCGGGTGTCCCGCAGCCGCCGCCAGGGAGAGCACGTCGGCGCTCTTGGCCTCGTCCTCGGTGAGGTGGTGGAACGCGTAGGCGTTGTCCCAGAAGATCTTGAAGTCCGCCGCCGCTGTGTCCATCGAGGCCAGCCGAGCCGCAACCTCCTGGGAGACAACCGAGCCGGTCGGGTTGGCGTACGTCGGCACCACCCACATGCCCTTGATGCTGGGGTCCTTCGCGGCAAGCGCGGCCACGGCCTCCGCGTCGGGGCCGTCCTCGTTCATCGGCACGGTGACCGTCTCGATGCCGAACCAGTTCAGCAGCGTGAAGTGCCGGTCGTAGCCCGGGACGGGGCAGATGAAGGTGACCTTCTCCTCCGCACCCCATGGGCGGACGCTGTCGACCCCGCCCTTGAGCCACAGGTAGGTGAGCACCTCGCGCATCATCACCAGGCTGGAGTTGCCGCCGGCCACGACCTGCTCCTGCTCGACCCAGAGGAGGTCGGCGAACATGGTGCGGAGTGACCGGATGCCCTCGAGACCTCCGTAGTTGCGGACGTCGACCCCGTCGGGGTCCTTCACGTCGCGGGGGAGCGTGAGCAGCGCATCGGACAGGTCGAGTTGCGCCGACGAGGGCTTGCCGCGGGTGAGGTCCAGCTTGAGGCCTCGGCCGCGAAGGACGTCGTACGCCGCCTGCTGGTCGCGAAGGAAGGCCTCGATCTCCTCGGGGCCACGGTCGGTCAGGGGACGGGTCTGCTGGCTCTGCTCGGTCACGCACTCCATGTTCGCAGAGGCGGGGGGAAGCCGGGGACCCGCGTCCAGTGTGGGCTCGCCGTCGGTTCGACTTTGCGCGGACCGGCCCCGTAGACTCACGCTTTGGTGATTCTGGCCAATGCTTCTGCATGCCCGGAATGCGCCGTAGGGCACTAGCTCAACTGGCAGAGCATCGGTCTCCAAAACCGAAGGTTGGGGGTTCAAGTCCCTCGTGCCCTGCGAGAAGTCAGGGAGCATGATGTAGGCAAGCAGGTAGCCCAAGCATGTAGTCAGGCAATCGGAAGAAGGAAGAACGTGTCAGAGAGGTCACCGGTCCGTTCGGAGAATGCTCGCGAGCGCACCAACCCGGTCACGTTCTACCGTCAGGTCGTTGCCGAACTGCGCAAGGTGGTGTGGCCGTCCCAGCAGCAGCTGGTCACCTATCTGATCGTGGTGCTGGTCTTCGTGATCGTGATGATCGCCTATGTGACGCTGCTGGACCTCGGCTTCGGTAAGGCCGTGTTCGCGATCTTCGGCGGCTAGCGCGCCGCCAGGGCAGGTAGCCCCGGGTGCGGCCCGACCGGGCCACCCGGGTTTTTCAAAGTTTGATGAGATGACGGAGTAATCGTGTCTGAGCAGTACGACGAGAAGTCGGCCGACGAGCCGGTCGAGGAGACCGAGCAGGTCCTCACCGACCCGGCGACCGGCGAGACGGTGACCCTGCAGCAGTCGGTGGAGATCACCGAGGAGTTCGCCGGCGCCGAGCAGCCGGCCGACGAGAGCGCGGCCGACGAGAGCCCGGCCGACGAGCAGCCGGCCGACGAGGCAGAGGTCCTGGACCCCGCCGAGGTGACCGTCGATGATTCTGGCGAGCCAACTGAGGAGCCCACCGCCGATGCCGACGCCGAAGCCGTTGTCGTGGCCATCGACACCCCCGCCGTGGACCCCCTCGAGGAGTTCCGCACCGCCCTCCGCGAGAAGGAGGGTGACTGGTTCGTGGTGCACACCTACTCCGGCATGGAGAACCGGGTGAAGGCCAACCTCGAGAACCGCATCACCTCGCTGAACATGGAGCACTACATCCACGAGGTGGTCGTGCCGACCGAGGAGGTCGCGGAGATCAAGAACGGTCAGCGCAAGCTGGTCCGCCGCACCGTGCTTCCCGGTTACGTGCTGGTCCGGATGGACCTGACCGACGAGTCCTGGTCCGCCGTACGACACACGCCGTCCGTGACCGGGTTCGTGGGCCACAGCCACCAGCCCGTGCCGTTGAGCCTCGACGAGGTCGAGAACATGCTCGCTCCTGCCGTCCAGGCGCAGGCCGAGGCGGATGCCGCCGCTGCCGCTGGCGAGTCGGGCGGACGCACGGCCACCAAGACGGCCAGCCGTTCGCAGGTCGCCGTCGCCGACTTCGACGTGTCCGACTCGGTGATGGTGGTCGACGGGCCGTTCGCCACGCTCCACGCCACGATCACCGAGATCAACGCGGAGAGCCAGAGGGTCAAGGCCCTCGTCGAGATCTTCGGCCGGGAGACTCCGGTCGAGCTGAGCTTCACCCAGATCCAGAAGGTTTGAGCTGCCACCCTGGGCGAAGCGATGGGGTGCCCGATGCGTCTCGAAACCCCGGTGAGCCGAGAAGCAAGCGCAACCCGGGACAGCACCAAGCAACACAGCACCAGGCAACAGAGCAAGAAGTAACACCAGTGGCAGAGGGCACATGGCCCTCGTCCTGACCACGAGAAGAGAAAGAAGAAGAAATGCCCCCGAAGAAGAAGATCGCTGCCCTGGTCAAGGTGCAGCTGCAGGCCGGTGCGGCCACCCCCGCGCCGCCCGTCGGTACCGCCCTCGGTCCGCACGGTGTCAACATCATGGACTTCTGCAAGGCGTACAACGCCCAGACAGAGGCCATGCGCGGAAACGTGATCCCCGTCGAGATCACGATCTACGAGGACCGGTCGTTCACCTTCATCACGAAGACGCCACCGGCCGCAGAGCTGATCAAGAAGGCCGCGGGCGTGGCCAAGGGCTCCGGTGTCCCGCAGAAGGACAAGGTCGGCAAGCTGACCAAGGAGCAGGTGCGTGAGATCGCCACCACGAAGCTGCCCGACCTCAACGCCAACGACCTCGACGCCGCGATGAAGATCGTCGAAGGCACTGCCCGCTCGATGGGCATCACCACCGACTGACCGGCGACTGACCCGGCGACTAACCCGGCGACTGAGGGGAACCCTCACCCCCGGTCGAAAACGCACCAACAAGCAAGAGTGGTAGGGCCGCGCTGGCCCACGCAGACCACAACTGGAAAGCAAAGGAACCAGATATGCAGCGCAGCAAGACATACCGCGCGGTCGCGGACACGTTCGAACTCGAAGAGCTCTACGCCCCGCTGGCCGCCATCAAGATCGCCAAGAGCGGCGCGAAGCGGAAGTTCGACGAGACCGTCGACGTGGCCATGCGCCTCGGCGTCGACCCGCGCAAGGCAGACCAGATGGTGCGCGGCACCGTCAACCTTCCGCACGGCACCGGCAAGACCGCCAAGGTCCTGGTCTTCGCCACCGGCGACAAGGCTGAGGCAGCCCGCGAGGCCGGCGCCGACGTCGTCGGCGGCGACGAGCTCATCGAGAAGGTCAACGGCGGCTGGCTCGACTTCGATGCCGTGGTCGCCACGCCCGACATGATGGGCAAGGTCGGCCGGCTCGGCCGTGTCCTCGGTCCACGTGGCCTGATGCCGAACCCGAAGACCGGCACGGTGACCCCCGACGTCGCGAAGGCCGTCTCGGACATCAAGGGCGGCAAGATCGAGTTCCGCGTCGACCGTCACGCCAACCTCCACTTCATCATCGGCAAGGCGTCCTTCAGTGAGCTGCAGCTCGCCGAGAACTACGCGGCTGCCCTCGAGGAGGTGCTGCGGCTCAAGCCGGCCAGCTCCAAGGGCCGCTACATCCGCAAGGTCACCGTCTCGACGACCATGGGCCCCGGTGTCCAGGTCGACCCGAACCGCACCAAGAACGTCGCGAGCCAGGACGACGACTGAGGTTTCCAAACCAGCGAGGGCTCGGTGCCGGGGGGTGCCGGGCCCTCGTGCCTTTCGGTTTGCCTTTTCGGGTCCGCCACGATTTGGCGCGGACGAGATCCTGCCCGTATCGTGACCCTCGAAGCCGAAGACCGCCGGCCGATCATCTTGTCCCGTGAGGTTCCGGGTGATCCGAAGGTTCGCGACAAGCGGACGACCTGCCTAGGTGACACCGAGTGAGACGACCAGTAGTCCGACGCCCTGTGCACCTGCACAGGGCGTTTTGTTTTCCGGTCCCGGCTTCGGAGGCGTCGCGCAAACCCGCGCGCCGTCCGCGCACGCTCTGTGCACCAGCTGGAAGGAGACCCATGGCGCGGCCAGACAAGGCAGCAGCCGTCGCGGAGATCGTCGACTCGTTCAACGACTCCACGGGCGCTGTGCTGACCGAGTACCGCGGTCTCACCGTGAAGCAGCTGCAGGAACTGCGGCGAACCCTCGGCGAGAACGCCAACTACGCCGTGGTCAAGAACACGCTGACCAAGATCGCTGCCAAGGAGGCGGGCGTCGACGGTTTCGACGACCTCCTCAACGGCCCGACCGCCATCGCCTTCATCAACGGCGACATGGTCGAGGCGGCCAAGGGTCTGCGTGACTTTGCCAAGGCCAATCCCGCCCTTGTGATCAAGGGTGGCTATGTCGACGGTGCCCCGATGGACGCAGCAGAGATCGCCAAGCTGGCCGATCTCGAGTCCCGCGAGGTTCTCCTGGGCAAGCTGGCGGGCGCAATGCTCGCCTCGCTCAGCCAGGCCGTCTACCTGCTCAACGCCCCGCTTTCACAGGCCGCCCGAGTTGTCGGCGCCCTGGAAGCCAAGGCTCAGCAGGACCCATCGATCCTCAAGGGCGGTGCCGGCGAGCCGGCAGCCCCGGCCCCAGTTGCCACCGAGGACTCCGCAGCGGACGAGGCCCCCGACAACGGGACCGAGTCGACCGAGGCTCCTGCCGAGGACGTTGCTCCCGAGGACGCACCCGCGGCCGAGGACACCACCACCGAGGCCGCAGACGTAGGCCCAGAACAGGGCCCAGAGAGCACTCAGGCCTGACACCCCGTCCGGGCGGCGCCCGCCCCACACCGCTGATCGCGGTCGTCACCGGACATCACTGAAAGGAACGCCACCATGGCGAAGCTCAGCACCGACGAGCTGCTCGACGCTTTCAAGGAGATGACCCTCCTGGAGCTCAGCGAGTTCGTGAAGCAGTTCGAGGACACCTTCGGCGTGACTGCAGCCGCTCCGGTTGCCGTTTCCGCGGCCCCCGCGGCCGGCGGCGGCGACGCCGGCGAGGAAGCCGCCGAGCAGGACGAGTTCGACGTCATCCTCGAGGCGGCCGGCGAGAAGAAGATCAACGTCATCAAGGAGGTCCGCGCCCTGACGAGCCTCGGCCTGAAGGAGGCCAAGGACCTCGTCGAGGCCGCTCCCAAGGCTGTTCTCGAGAAGGTCACCAAGGACGCCGCGCAGAAGGCCAAGGAGTCCCTCGAGGGCGCCGGTGCCTCCGTCACCCTCAAGTGACGCGTCTCCTGCACTGATTGCCCGGTCGCACGCCGTACCCACGGCGTGAGGCCATTCGACGGCCGCGTCGGACCCTCCGGTCCGGGGCGGCCGTCGTGCGTCGTCGTCTGCATTTTTCCGCCCGGGCACGCTCACGTGTGTTTACGTGAGTCAGCCCACAGTGCGTGACGCACCCGCCGAGTCCGCGTAACTTGACGGTCTTGTACTCGTTGGTACGTAACGGGTGGGGAGACCCCTGCATGCGGCCGTTGTCCAGTCCAAGATCGTCGAGTCCAGAAGCCAAGGGAGGCCCCGATGGGTGTTGAGATCGAGATCACGGACCTGACGAAGAGCTTCGGCAAGCAGCTGATCTGGGGCGACGTTTCCCTGACCATCCCCGCAGGCGAGATCTGCGTGATGCTGGGCCCCTCGGGCACCGGCAAGTCAGTTCTGCTGAAGACCATCATCGGTCTCCTCAAGCCCGACAGCGGCAGCGTGGTGATCGAGGGCGTCGACATCGCGACGTGCCCGGAGAAGGAGCTCTACGAGATCCGCAAGCTCTTCGGGGTGCTGTTCCAGGACGGCGCCATGTTCGGCTCGATGAACCTCTACGACAACGTGGCCTTCCCGCTGCGTGAGCACACGAGGAAGTCAGAGTCCGAGGTCAGGGCCATCGTGATGGAGAAGATGGACCTGGTGGGGCTCCTCGGTGCCGAGGACAAGCTTCCCGGCGAAATCTCTGGCGGCATGCGCAAGCGCGCCGGCCTGGCCCGCGCCCTGGTTCTCGACCCCGAGATCGTGCTGTTCGACGAGCCCGACTCCGGCCTGGACCCGGTCCGCACCTCGTTCCTCAACCAGCTCATCGTCGACCTGAACGCGCAGATCGACGCCACGTTCCTGATCGTCACCCACGACGTCAACACGGCCCGCAAGGTGCCGGACAACATCGGCCTGCTCTACCACAAGCACCTGGCGATGTTCGGTCCCCGGGAGATGCTGCTCTCCTCCGAGGAGCCGGTCGTGCGCCAGTTCCTGAACGCCCAGGTGGTCGGTCCGATCGGCATGTCCGAGGAGAAGGATGCAGACGAGCTGGAGTCCGAGAAGGACATGGAGCTTCCGCCGCTGCCTCCCATCCCGCTCCAGCTCGAACCCTCGAACGGCCAGCCCCGACGCAGTCAGCGAGAGCCCGGCGCCTGGTGCAAGGAGAACGGCGTCGAGCCTCCTCCCGGCTCGTTCGAGGAGAACATGTCCATGACGACCGGAGGTTGATCGACTGATGTCCTCCCTCGTAGCCAACCGGGTTCTCGCTCCGATCGGGACCGCCGGGAAGCTCTTCGCGTTCGGACTCGACGTGGCGCGGAACTTGTTCAAGCGTCCGTTCCAGACCCGCGAGTTCATCCAGCAGGCTTGGTTCATCGCCTCGGTGACGATCATTCCGACGGCCTTGGTGGCCATCCCGTTCGGTGCGGTCATCGCCCTCCAGGTCGGAAGCCTGATCAAGCAGTTCGGCGCGCAGTCGTTCACCGGGTCTGCATCGGTGCTCGCCGTCGTCCAGCAGGCAGCCCCCATCGCCACTGCACTGCTGATCGCGGGCGCAGGCGGTTCCGCCATTGCGGCAGACCTGGGTGCCCGCAAGATCCGCGAAGAGCTGGACGCGATGATGGTGCTCGGCATCGACCCGATCCAGCGACTCGTTGTGCCGCGGGTGCTCGCCTGCATGATGGTCGCGGTCTTCCTCAACGGCATGGTGACCGTGGTGGGTGTGGGCGGCGGCTACGTCTTCAACGTGGTCCTCCAGGACGGCACCCCCGGCGCCTACCTGGCCAGTTTCACCGCCTTGGCGCAGCTGCCCGACCTCTGGGTCGGTCTGCTCAAGGCTCTCGTCTTCGGCCTCATCGCCGCGATCGTGGCTGCCTACAAGGGCATGTCCGCGGGCGGCGGTCCAAAGGGCGTCGGTGACGCGGTCAACGAGTCGGTCGTCATCACATTCCTCCTGTTGTTCGTCGTCAACCTGGTGATCAGCGCGCTCTACCTGCAGATCATCCCTCCGAAGACAGGCTGATCGGCGATGGCGAACCTCAAGCAGGCTTACGAGAAGCCGCTCTCCTCCCTGGACAAGATGGGCGAGGAACTCGCGTTCTACCTGCGCGCGATCCGGGTGACTCCACGCTCGGTGACGCGCTACCCGAAGGAGATCCTGCGTCTCCTCGCCGAGGTCACCCTCGGTTCCGGCGCGCTGGCCGTCATCGGTGGCACCGTCGGCGTCATCACGGCGATGACCTTCTTCACCGGCGCGCAGGTCGGGCTCTCCGGGTACGCCGCCCTCAACCAGATCGGCACCGCCGCGTTCTCCGGTTTCGTCTCGGCGTACTTCAACACGCGTGAGATCGCACCACTGGTGGCCGGCATCGCGCTCGCCGCCACCGTGGGGTGTGGCTTCACCGCCCAGCTCGGTGCCATGCGCATCTCCGAGGAGGTGGACGCCCTCGAGGTGATGGCGATCCCCTCGATGCCGTTCCTGGTGACCACGCGCATCGTCGCCGGCCTGGTGGCGATCATCCCGCTCTACGTCATCGGGCTGCTCTCCTCCTACTTCGCCACCCGGCTGACCGTGACGCAGTACTACGGGCAGAGTTCGGGCACCTATGACCATTACTTCAATCAGTTCCTGCCGCCTGGTGACGTCCTCTGGTCCTTCGGCAAGGTGCTCGTGTTCGCCGTCGTGGTGATCCTGATCCACTGCTACCACGGCTACAACGCCAGTGGCGGGCCCGCGGGCGTGGGCGTCGCGGTGGGCCATGCAGTCCGGACCTCGATCGTGGCGATCAACGTCATCGACCTGTTCCTGTCCATGGCTATCTGGGGCTCCTCCACCACGGTCAGGTTGGCGGGCTGAGACATGCAACGAATCCTTGACCACCACCGCATCCTGGGTGTGGTGTTCATCGGCCTGCTGGCCCTCAGCGTCTGGCTGGTCAGCGCCGTCTTCACCCAGAAGTTCACGGCGTTCGACCAAGTGACGCTCACGACCAGCACGGCCGGCCTGAACCTGCCGTCCAGGGCCGACGTGAAGGTGCGCGGCGCCATCGTCGGGCAGGTCAACAAGGCCGAGTCAGTCGGAAAGGGCGCCAAGCTCACGCTCGGCATCAGCCCCGACAAGATCAAGTCGATCCCGGCGAATGTGACCGCGGCGCTCGTGCCCAAGACCCTGTTCGGTGAGAAGTACGTCGAGCTCAACATCCCGCGGGACCCGTCATCGGAGGCGCTCGAGGCCGGCGACAAGATCACCCAGACTGAGCTGCCGGTCGAGGTCGAGCGAGTGCTGAACGACCTCTACCCGCTGCTGCGCACCGTGCAGCCGGCCGAGCTCAGCTACACCCTGAACGCCCTGGCCGACGCCCTCGAGGGACGAGGCGAGAAGCTGGGCGAGAGCATGGTGACGCTGGACAGCTACCTCAAGCGGTTCAACCCCCAGATCCCCGCCCTGATCGACGACATCAAGCTGCTGGCCACGGTCACCGACACCTACGCCGACGTCATGCCCGCGCTCGCGGCGACGCTGCGCAACACCGTGAAGACCGGCCACACCCTGGTCTCGAAGGAGCAGAAGCTGAACGCCTTCCTCACGGACATGACCGCGTTCTCCAACACGACCAAGGCCTTCCTGGACGAGAACGGGGACAACATCATCAGGCTGGGGCAGCTCAGTGAGCCGATCCTTGCCCTGCTGCGGAGGTACTCCGGCGCCTTCCCGTGCCTGCTCGAGGGCCTCGTGCGACAGGCTCCGCGCCTGGGCGACACCTTCCGAGGCTTCGTGTTCCACATCAACCTCAAGGTCCTGCCGCACCAGCCCCGTGGTTACAACGGAGCCGACCGCCAGGTGTACGGCGCCGACAACGGCCCGAACTGCGGAGGCCTGCCGAACCCGCCGGTTCCCTACCCTTCGTTCCCTGACCTCAATGACGGGGTGAACGACCAGAGCCTGGGCAAGAACGGGCGCACCGCCCCCGGCTTCACGGCTTCCACGCAGCCCGGTCTCAAGGTCGGTGTCGCCGGTACCGCGTCGCAGAACGCACTGCTCAACTCGCTGACTGCGCCGCTGCTCGACGTACCGGTGGACGAGATGTCCGACGTCGCCGCGCTCCTCTACGGCCCGGTCATGGCCGGCACGGAGGTGAGCGCGGGATGAAGCACCCCACGCCCTGCCTGATCAACAGCGTGCTCGCTCAGTCGCGACTGCTTCCCGAGTGCCGGGGCAGCGTGTCGCTCACACTTCCGCGGGGGCCCCGATGAGCATCCTCGACAAGAAGACCAGCGGCGACCTGGTCAAGCTGGTCATCTTCATCGTGGTGACCACGCTCGCGACCGGCGTGCTCGTCGTCCTGATCGGCAACCTCAGCTTCACCTCGACCCGTGGCTACAAGGCCGTCTTCTCCGACGCGACCGGCGTGGTCAAGGGCGACGACATCCGGATCGCCGGCGTCAAGGTGGGCAGCGTCAAGGACGTGAAGATCGTGGACCGTACCCGCGCGCTGGTCTACTTCGACGTCGCCGACAGCTCGATCGTCACCAATAGCTCGACCGCCACGGTTCGCTACCGAAACCTGGTCGGCCAGCGCTACATCCAGCTGACCCAAGGTGTCGGAGACCTCAACCGGCTGCCGAAGGACTCCACGATCCCGATGGAACGCACCCAGCCGGCGCTCGACCTCACAGTGCTGTTCAACGGGTTCAAGCCGCTGTTCAAGGCGCTGTCCCCGGCAGACGTCAACAAGCTCTCCGCCGAGGTGATCTCGGTGTTCCAGGGTGAGGGCGGCAACCTCAACGCGCTGCTGCAGAGCACCGCGTCGCTGACCAACACCCTGGCCGACCGCGACCAGGTGATCGGCGACCTGATCACCAACCTCAACGACGTGCTGGCAACCCTGGCCGGGCGGGACAAGCAGCTGAGCGAGCTGATCATCGAGTTCAAGAACTTCATGGCCGGGCTGGTCAAGGACAAGGACGCCATCCTGGGTTCCCTGGAGTCGGTGTCCGCCCTGGCCAACGAGACCTCCGAGCTGGTCGTCGGCATCCGGCCGTCGTTGGTGCGCGACGTCAAGGGTCTGCGCCAGGCGGCGACCAACCTGAACAAGGGGAGGAACGAGGTCGACCGCGCCCTGCAGGTGCTGCCGGTCAAGCTGAAGAAGATCGGCCGGACAGCGATCAACGGCTCGTTCTTCAACTTCTACCTGTGCCAGTTCCAGGGCCAGGTCATCCTCGGCGGGCAGACGATTCCCATCAAGTACGACACCAGCCTCGTAGCCAACGATGCGAGGTGCCACCTCTGATGAGCACTCCATTCCGTGAACGCAACCCGGTCCCGATCGGCGCGATCAGCATCGCCGTGATCGTCGTGCTCATCGGCGTCGCATTCAAGGCCGGCGACCTGCCGCTCATCGGCGGCGGAGACACCTACCACGCCGCGTTCGCGGAGTCCGGGGGACTCAAGCCGAACGACGAGGTCCGCATCGCCGGAGTCAGGGTCGGCAAGGTCACGGCCGTCGAGCTCGACGACGGCAAGGTGGTGGCGACCTTCAAGGTCGACACCCCCTCGCAGTTCGGCACAGAGACCGGGGCAGCGATCAAGGTGAAGACGCTCCTCGGGGCGATGTTCGTCGCCCTGGAGCCCGCGGGACCTGGCCAGCTCAAGGAGGACTCGACGATCCCCGTCTCCCGCACCAGGTCGCCGTACAACATCGTCCAGGCGTTCTCGGGCCTCGCCGACCGTGCCGAGAAGATCGACACTGACCGGCTGGCTGAGTCGATCAACACCCTCGCCGCGTTGACCAAGGACACCCCGGCTGCCTTCCAGAGCACTTTGCGTGGACTCTCCCGGCTGTCGGAGACCGTGGCCAGCCGCAACGACCAGATCGGCGAGCTCCTGCAGAACCTGCACAGCGTCTCCGGCGTGCTGGCCGAGCGGGACCAGGACATCGTCGCCCTGATGAAGAACAGCGACGTGCTGATGCGCGCCCTCGTCGCGCGGCGAGAAGCCGTCCACCAGCTGCTGGTATCCACGAGCAGGTTCTCCACCGAGCTCACCCTGCTCGTCCAGCAGTCGCGGGCCGACCTGAAGCCCGCCCTCGACAACCTCCAGGGCGTGGTCAACCTCCTGATCAAGAACCAGGCCAACCTCGACGAGAGCCTGCGGCTGATGGCCCCGTTCTACCGTGTCTTCGCCAACACCCTCGGCTCCGGTCCGTGGTTCGACACCTGGATCTCCAACTTCCCGCCGGTCCCCTCCCTGCTGCCAACGGCAGGTGGGTGATGAAGGTGTTCAACAGGATCAATCCCCTCATAGCGGCGCTCGCCGTCGCGGCGGTGGTGGTCGCGCTGCTCGTCACGTTCTGGCCCGGCTCGGAGACGAAGACCGTCACGGCGGACTTCCCGCGAACCGTGTCCCTCTACGAGGGTTCGGACGTCAAGATCCTCGGGGTGGCGGTCGGCAAGGTCGAAACCGTTGTGCCGTCCGGCACCAAGGTCCGGGTCAAGTTCACCTACGACGCGAAGTACAAGGTCCCAGAGGACGCGAAGGCTGTCGTGGTCTCGCCCTCGGTCGTGGGCGACCGGTTCGTCCAGCTCACCCCGGCGTACAAGGGCGGCGAGGTGTTGCCCGACAAGGCGAAGCTGGGCATCGACCGGACGGCCACACCGCTGGAGCTCGACGAGATATTCGGCAGCATCAACGACCTCAACATCGCCCTGGGTCCCGACGGGGCCAACAAGGCCGACGCCGGGGGCGTGGGACCCCTGACCCGCCTGCTCGACTCGACCGCACGCAACTTCGGTGGCCAGGGAGTGGAGTTCAACAAGACCCTGAAGAACTTCGCCGCGCTGAGCAAGACGCTGGCCGACAACAAGGACGAGCTGTTCGGCACGCTCGCGCAGGTCGAGGACTTCACCAAGACCCTGAAAGAGAACGACGGAACGGTTCGCCGGTTCAACGACTCCCTCGCCGGCGGCGCCGACCTGCTCGCCGACGAGCGTCAGGAACTCGCCGCGGTGCTGAAGAACCTGAGCATCGCGATGCAGCAGGTGCGTGGTTTCGTCAAGGAGAACCGGGCGTCGCTGACCAGGAACATCGCCGGGCTGAACCAGATCTCCAAGGTCCTCGTCAAGCGTCGGGACGCCCTCGACGACACGATGCGCTACGCCCCGGCAGCGTTGAACAACCTTTTCCTCGCGGGCAACGTCAAGAACGGCACCCTGGACACCCGCAACAACGCCAACCAGGCCCTCAGCGGGTTGCAGGAGAACCCACAGGTGGCACTGTGCACCCTGATCGGGCAGCTGCCCGGTTGTGACGCCTTCGACGACGCCTTGGGGCTTCCGCGCCCCACTCCGTTCCCTGGGGACCCCTCGACGCAGCCGCGAGTTCCGGAGCAGATCGACCGGTCTCTCGGCGGGCTCGTGGAGGTGACTCGATGACGTCATCTCCCAGGTCCACGCGTCTGCGTCGCCGCAGGGCAGGGCTTCTGGCCGGCCTCCTCTCCACGGTGCTGGTCCTCTCCGGCTGCTCGATCTACGACGTCCCGCTGCCCGGTGGCGCGGACACCGGCGAGAACCCGATGCAGATCAAGGTGCTGTTCCGCGACGTCCTCGACCTCGTTCCGCAGTCGACCGTCAAGGTCAACGACGTCACCGTGGGCAAGGTCAAGTCGATCAAGCTCAAGGGCTACGTCGCCGAGGTCGCGCTCGAGGTGCCGAAGGATCTCGACCTGCCGGACAACGCCCGCGCCGAGATCCGGCAGACCAGCCTGCTCGGGGAGAAGTTCGTCCAGCTCGCGGCGCCGACGGAGCCCGGCCCGGGCAAGCTGTCGAACAACGACGTCATCGGACTCGACCGCAGCGGCCGCAACCCCGAGGTCGAAGAGGTCTTCGGCGCGCTCTCGCTGCTGCTCAACGGCGGCGGCGTCGGTCAGCTCAAGACCATCTTCGCCGAGCTCAACAACGCCTTCGACGGTCGCGAGGCCGAGTTCCGCTCGGTCCTCACCCAGATCCGCATCTTCATGAGCCAGCTCGACCAGAACAAGGAGTCGGTCGTCGCCGCGATCGAGAACACCAACAGGCTGGCCATCGAGATCCGCAAGCAGGACGGGGTCATCAAGAGCGCTCTGGACGACGTCCCCGACACGTTGCGTTCGGTGAACCGCCAGCGCGACGACCTGGTCAAGCTGCTCGAGGCGCTGCAGCGGCTCAGCGGTGTCGGCGTCCGCGTGATCCAGGCATCCAAGGAGTCGACGATCAACAGCCTGCGCGACCTGGCCCCCGTCCTCGAGGGCTTTGCCAAGGCCGGGGAGAACTTCCCCAAGTCCTTCCAGGTGTTCCTGACCTATCCGTTCGTGGACGAAGCCATCGGCCGCGACCCCCAGGTAGCCCGCAACTTGCACATGGGTGACTACACCAACCTCTCGGTGAACCTCGACATCAACGTTGGAGACTTACCTCCTCTGCCAGGCCTCCCTCCGCTGCCCCCTGTCCCCGCGGAAATCTGTGCGGCAGTGAAACAGGCTCGTCAGCAGGTCCGCACGGCGATCGACGCGTTGCCGTTGCTGTCCCCCGCGCAGAAGCAGGCCGCAAAGGACATCGCACTCGCCGAGATCGCGGACAACGACTGCAACATCACCCAGGAGCAGATCCAGGCGGCGATTGCCAAAGGTCTCGCCTCTCTGGGGACCGGGATCACCAGCACCGTGTGTCCGGCGGCCGGACCCGTTGTTTGCGGCCTCCTCACAGATCCCACACTCCCGGGTTCCCCGCTGGGTCTGCCCGGCATCCTTCCCGACCTGGGCCTGCCACGAGCCGACCTGGGCGAGGGGTACCAGCGGCAGCACCCGATCGACCCGTTCGGCCTCGCCGCTCATGGCCTGGACCCCGGACTCGGCACCATGCTTCTCCAGGGGGTGGCTGAAGTCCGATGATCACCGCACGCACCAAGAAACAGCTGATCATCTTCGTGATCATCACGCTCCTGGGTGTCACGTTCGTCGGAGCGCGCTACGCACGGCTGGACCGCCTGTTCTACGACTCGGCGTACACCGTGAACGCGCACTTCGCGCAGTCCGGCGGCATCTTCACCGGGGCCGAGGTCACCTACCGCGGTGTCGGCATCGGACAGGTCTCGGACATGAAGCTCACGGACAAGGGCGTCGACGTCCTGCTGTCCATCGACAAGGGCAGCGAGAAGATCCCGAGGGACAGCGTCGCCCTGGTCGGCAACAAGTCGGCCGTCGGTGAGCAGTACGTCGAGCTCCAGCCGCAGTCGGACGACGGGCCCTACCTCAAGGACGGGTCGGAGATCGACACCCCCGAGACGCAGATTCCTATCTCCACCACGGAGATCCTCACCAACACCAGCAACATGGTCCGCTCGATCCCGCAGGCCGACCTGCGCACCGTGGTCGCAGAGTCCGGGGCGGCGTTCCACGACGCCGGGCCGAGCCTGGGCCAGATCATCGACACCCAGAGCTCGTTCATCGAGACCGCTGACGACAACTTCGAGGTCACCACGGCACTGATTCGGGACTCGCGTGTCGTGCTGCAGACCCAGGTCGACAAGGGCTCGGCGATCCGCAGCTTCACCCGCAACCTGGCGTTGTTCAGCGGAACGGTGGCCGACAACGACAAGTACCTCCGCTCGATGATCGACAACGGCTCGGCCACCGCCAACGAGCTGCGCACGTTCCTGGAGCAGAACAGCGTCAACCTCGGGCAGCTGATCAACAACCTGGTCACCACCAACGAGGTGGTGGTCAAGCACCTCAAGGGGATCCGGCAGGTGCTGGTGATCTACCCCTACGTGGTGGCCGGCGGCTTCACAGTGGCGAAGAAGAACGCCCAGGGACGCTACGACGCCCAGTTCGGCCTGATCCTCACCACGGACCCCCATGTGTGTGAGGCCGGATACGTCGACAGGCGCGATCCGCATGAGACGTCCGACCAGCCGATGCCGACCGGCGCCGGCTGCAAGGAGGGAGGCACGAACCTCCGTGGTTCGGAGAAGGCCCCCAGCGGGCGCACCGGAGCGGCCTACCGCTCGCCGGTGGCGACGTACGATCAGACGACCGGCAAGGTGACTTGGTCCGACCAGGACACCAGCGCCAAGATCGCCTACGACGGCGGTGCTGCCCAGCTGTTCGGCAACGACTCCTGGAAATGGATGTTGCTGCAGCCGTCGATGGCAGACAGCAACCAGGAGTAGAACTTGCCAGAGCCAACCAGCGCCGGGATCGACGATCCCGGCGGACAGCAGCGCCCTGCCCTCCGTGTCCGCGCGCGGACAGTACGGATTCTCACTGCCGTGCTGGCAGTCGTCCTCGTCGCGGCTTCGGTCACAGCCGTCTGGCTGTGGCTCAAGACCGAGGTCGAGCAGGACCGCGAACGGGACCGGGCCGCCGCCTCGAACGTTGCCTCCCAGTTCGCACTCCGGATGGACAAGTTCGACGGCGCCGACTTCGACGGCTACATCAAGGACGTGAACAAGCTGCTCACCACCAAGGCGAAGACCGAGAACGACAAGGTCTTCGACGTGATGAAGCAGACCTACGAGGCCGCCAAGGTGAAGGGCACGGGCAAGATCCTGCTCACCGCCGTCGGTGACGCCGACCAGGACTCCGCCACGGTGCTGGTCGTCCACGACGCCGCGGTGACCACGACGCAGGGCAAGATCGACCACCACTACCGGTGGACCGTGAACGTGGTCAAGGTCAAGGGCTCCTGGCTCGTCGACGACTTCAAGCCGGTGAACTGACATGACCTCGCCCACGAACCCCACCTGGTACGACGTCCTCGGCCTCTCCCGCGACGCGACCCCCGCGGAGATCAAGGCCGCCTGGCGTAACGCCACCGACAAGTTCGAACCGGGCTCCGGCTCCGGCCAGTTCCGGATGTTCAACGAGGCAGCGGACGTGCTGCTTGACCCGGCCCGTCGTGCGGCGTACGACGAGTCGCTGGCCCCCTCGCCGGGGGATCCGGCCCGCGACGATGTCGAGCCCACAGGCGAGCCGCCCCCACCTGTTCCCGTCGCTCCCGAGCTCGAGCAGGACGTTCCCGACCTCGAGCCCGACGCTCCGGAGGCTCTGGAAAAGCCACGGGGTCCCTGGAGCCGCTCGCGGGCGGCTTCTTCGGCGGGCACAGCCGAAGAGGGGGAGTCTGCCTCGCTCCGTGCCGGCATCCTGGCGCTCGTCCTTGGTCTCCTGACGGTGGCGGCAGTGGTCGCCGCCGGGGTGCTGGGGATGCAGGTACGCGAGAACGCCCGCATCGCCGAGGCCCGCGACGAGGCGCCGGGCGCCGCCGAAAGGGCCGCCAAGTCGGTGTTCGAGTACGACTACCGGCATCTCGCGGCAGACCGGAAGCGTGCGGAGGGCTTCCTCACGGGCAGCTACAAGTTGGAGTACGCCAAGGCTGCGACAGCCCTGGAGAAGCAGAAGGACGGCAGTGCCGGCCTGGCCATCCAGACCAAGGCCGTGGTCACCTCCACGGCGTTGGCCTCAGGCGTGGTCGACGCCGACGAGGAGTCGGTGCGCGTCCTGGTCTATGTCAACCAGGTCTCGCAGAAGGCCGGCGGAGAACCGCAGATCTTCCAGAACCGGGTGGCGATGACCATGGAGAAAGAGGGCAAACGATGGTTGCTCGCAAAGGTTGATAGTTACTGAGGCCGCAAAGGGGGTACCCTGTCGGCTCAGAGGCGCCAGGAACGGCCCGAGACTTATGACCCCGGGTTGTCCCTGGCTTGGGCTGTGTTGTAATCTGACTCTTTGCGCCCTCCCTCAAATACTTCCTGCCTACCCGGTGGCCTGGTTTGTGGTGGGACGGCGCCGCACACATGTGAGCCTCGGAAGGACCACTCTTGGCCGCCAAGCGCCCCAAGTCCAGCAACGCCGACAACCCCCGCCGCATCTCCTTCGCCAAGATCGCCGAACCACTCGAGGTTCCGCAGCTGCTTGCCCTCCAGACCGACAGCTTCGACTGGCTGATCGGCAGCGAGAAGTGGGAGCAGAAGGTCGCGGAACGCCGCAGCGCCGGCGAAGAGCTCTCGCAGAAGTCGGGGCTCCACGAGATCTTCGAGGAGATCTCCCCGATCGAGGACTTCTCCGAGACGATGTCGCTCTCGTTCGAGAACCCTGTCTTCCTCGACCCGAAGTACACCGAGGAGGAGTGCAAGGAGAAGGACTTCACCTACTCCCGGCCGCTCTACGTCTCCGCTGAGTTCACCAACGGTGAGACCGGCGAGATCAAGGGCCAGACGGTCTTCATGGGTGACTTCCCGATGATGACCCGCAAGGGCACCTTCATCATCAACGGCACCGAGCGCGTCGTGGTCTCCCAGCTCGTCCGCTCGCCCGGTGTCTACTTCGAGCGTTCGGCTGACAAGACCTCCGACAAGGACATCTTCACCGCCAAGGTGATCCCCTCGCGCGGCGCGTGGCTCGAGTTCGAGATCGACAAGCGCGACATGGTCGGCGTACGCCTCGACCGCAAGCGCAAGCAGAACGTCACGGTGCTGCTCAAGGCCCTCGGCTGGACCAACGAGCAGATCCGCGAGGAGTTCGGCGAGTACGAGTCGATGATGCTGACCCTCGAGAAGGACCACACCGAGGCCCAGGACGACGCGCTGCTCGACATCTACCGCAAGCTGCGTCCGGGCGAGCCGCCCACGCGCGAGGCTGCGCAGACGCTGCTGCAGAACTACTACTTCAACCCCAAGCGCTACGACCTGGCCAAGGTCGGTCGCTACAAGATCAACAAGAAGCTCGGCACCCACGAGCCGTTCGACCAGCAGACGCTGACCATCGACGACATCGTGGCGACCATCCGCTACATCGTCCAGCTGCACGCCGAGAAGGAAAACCTGGTTGACGCGCGCGGCAACGAGGTCAAGAACGCCCACGGTGACTCGATCGACGTCCGCAAGGACGACATCGACCACTTCGGCAACCGCCGCATGCGCACGGTCGGCGAGCTGATCCAGAACCAGCTCCGCACCGGCCTGGCCCGCATGGAGCGCGTGGTCCGGGAGCGGATGACGACCCAGGACGTCGAGGCGATCACGCCGCAGTCACTGATCAACATCCGGCCGGTGGTGGCGGCGCTGAAGGAGTTCTTCGGAACCTCCCAGCTCTCGCAGTTCATGGACCAGACCAACCCGATCGCGGGCCTGACGCACAAGCGTCGTCTGTCCGCGCTCGGCCCGGGCGGTATCTCCCGTGACCGTGCGCAGATGGACGTCCGTGACGTGCACCCCTCGCACTACGGCCGCATGTGCCCGATCGAGACGCCTGAGGGCCCGAACATCGGTTTGATCGGCTCGCTCGCGTCGTACGGGCGGATCAACCCGTTCGGCTTCGTCGAGACGCCGTACCGCGTGGTGAACAACGGTCACGTCACCAACGAGATACACCACCTGACGGCCGACGAGGAGGACTCGCGGGTCATCGCGCAGGCCAACGCCGTGCTCGACGACGACGACAACTTCACCGACGAGCGCGTGCTGGTCCGCACCCGTGGCGGCGAGACCGTCGACATCCCGCGCAACGAGGTCGAGTACATGGACGTCTCGCCGCGCCAGATGGTGTCGGTCGCGACCGCGCTCATCCCGTTCCTCGAGCACGACGACGCCAACCGCGCACTCATGGGCGCCAACATGCAGCGTCAGGCGGTGCCGCTCATCAGGAGCGACGCCCCCCTGGTCGGCACTGGCATGGAGTACCGCGCCGCGGTCGACGCAGGCGACGTGGTCACCTCCGACGTGGCCGGCGTGGTCAAGGAGGTCTCGGCCGACGAGGTCGTGATCATGACCGACGAGGGCGGGGACAAGTCCTACCGCCTGCTGAAGTTCACCCGGTCCAACCAGGGCACCTGCATCAACCAGCGTCCACTGGTCAAGGAGGGTGACCGGGTCGAGGTCGGTTCGCCGATCGCCGACGGGCCGTGCACCGACGAGGGCGAGATGGCGCTGGGCACCAACCTGCTCGTCGCCTTCATGCCCTGGCAGGGGCACAACTACGAGGACGCGATCATCCTGAGCCAGCGCCTCGTGCAGGAGGACGTGCTCACTTCGATCCACATCGAGGAGCACGAGGTCGACGCCCGGGACACCAAGCTGGGTCCCGAGGAGATCACCCGCGACATCCCGAACGTCAGCGACGACCTGCTCGCCGACCTCGACGAGCGTGGCATCATCCGGGTCGGCGCGGAGGTCACCACTGGTGACATCCTCGTCGGCAAGGTGACCCCCAAGGGTGAGACCGAGCTGACCCCCGAGGAGCGCCTGCTCCGCGCGATCTTCGGTGAGAAGGCGCGCGAGGTGCGCGACACCTCGATGAAGGTGCCGCACGGTGAGTCCGGCACGGTCATCGGCGTCCGCGAGTTCAACCGCGAGGACGGCGACGAGCTGCCCCCGGGCGTGAACCAGCTGGTGCGGGTGTACGTCGCCCAGAAGCGCAAGATCTCGGTGGGTGACAAGCTCGCCGGTCGTCACGGCAACAAGGGCGTGATCGCGAAGATCCTGCCGATCGAGGACATGCCGTTCACTGAGGACGGCACCCCGGTCGACGTGATCCTGAACCCGCTTGGCGTTCCGCGACGGATGAACATCGGCCAGATCCTGGAGCTCCACCTCGGGTGGATCGCCAAGCAGGGTTGGGACCTCAACCTGCACGGCGACCCGGCGAAGTCCGACTGGAAGAAGCGCCTGATCAAGATCCACGCGGACAAGGCAGACCCGGACACCAACGTCGCGACCCCGGTCTTCGACGGTGCCCGCGAGGACGAGATCGTCGGTCTGCTCGGCTCCAGCCTCCCCAACCGCGACGGAAACCGCATGGTCGGGGAGAACGGCAAGGCCAACCTGTTCGACGGTCGCTCCGGCGAGCCGTTCCCCGATCCGGTGTCGGTGGGCTACATGTACATCCTCAAGCTCCACCACCTGGTCGACGACAAGATCCACGCGCGTTCGACCGGTCCGTACTCCATGATCACCCAGCAGCCGCTCGGCGGTAAGGCCCAGTTCGGTGGCCAGCGCTTCGGTGAGATGGAGGTCTGGGCCATGGAGGCGTACGGCGCCGCCTATGCCCTGCAGGAGCTGCTCACCATCAAGTCCGACGACGTGCCCGGTCGCGTCAAGGTCTACGAGGCCATCGTGAAGGGCGAGAACATCCCCGACTCCGGTATCCCCGAGTCGTTCAAGGTTCTCGTCAAGGAGATGCAGTCGCTCTGCCTCAACGTCGAGGTGCTGTCCCAGGACGGCTCCGCGATCGAGATGCGCGATGCGGAAGAAGACGTCTTCCGCGCCGCGGAGGAGCTCGGCATCGACCTGTCCCGTCGCGAGCCCAGCAGCGTCGAGGAAGTCTGAGTCTGTCGGGCGGTCCGCCAGCTGAACTGGGCCGCCCGGCACCTCGGTCCCCACACATTTCAGATTCAAAAGAAGAACGAGGGAAGCAGCCACCGTGCTCGATGTGAATTTCTTCGACCAGCTGAAGATCGGCCTGGCCACCGCGGACGAGATCCGCGCTTGGAGCCACGGCGAGGTCAAGAAGCCCGAAACCATCAACTACCGCACGCTCAAGCCCGAGCGTGACGGTCTCTTCTGCGAGAAGATCTTCGGTCCCACACGGGACTGGGAGTGCTACTGCGGCAAGTACAAGCGCGTGCGCTTCAAGGGCATCATCTGCGAGCGCTGCGGCGTCGAGGTGACCCGCTCCAAGGTCCGTCGCGAGCGCATGGGCCACATCGAGCTCGCCGCGCCCGTGACGCACATCTGGTACTTCAAGGGTGTGCCGAGCCGTCTCGGCTACCTGCTCGACCTCGCGCCGAAGGACCTCGAGAAGGTCATCTACTTCGCGGCGTACATGATCACGAGCGTCGACGAGGACGCGCGTCACAAGGACCTCACCGACCTCGAGGGCAAGATCGGCCTCCAGCGCAAGAGCCTGGAGAACCGCCGTGACGTCACCATCGAGGAGCGGACCAAGAAGCTCGAGAACGACCTGGGCGAGCTCGAGGAGGCCGGTGCCAAGGCCGACGCGAAGCGCAAGGTTCGCGACGGCGCCGAGCGCGAGATGGCCGCTGTGCGCAAGCGCTCGGACGCTGAGCTCGCCCGCCTCGAGGAGGTCTGGAACACCTTCAAGACCCTCAAGGTCCAGGACCTCATGGGCGACGAGCTGCTCTACCGCGAGATGAAGAACTGGTTCGGCAAGTACTTCGAGGGCCACATGGGCGCCACGGCGATCCAGAAGCGCCTCGAGACCTTCGACATCGCTGCCGAGGTCGAGTCGCTGCGCGACACGATCGCCAATGGCAAGGGACAGAAGAAGGTTCGTGCGCTCAAGCGCCTCAAGGTCGTCGACGCGTTCCGCAAGACGCAGAACAGCCCGCTGGGCATGGTGCTCGACGCCGTCCCCGTGATCCCGCCGGACCTGCGTCCGATGGTGCAGCTCGACGGTGGCCGCTTCGCGACCTCCGACCTCAACGACCTGTACCGCCGCGTGATCAACCGGAACAACCGGCTCAAGCGCCTGCTCGACCTCGGCGCGCCCGAGATCATCGTCAACAACGAGAAGCGGATGCTCCAGGAGGCCGTCGACTCACTGTTCGACAACGGCCGTCGTGGCCGTCCGGTCACCGGACCGGGCAACCGGCCGCTGAAGTCGCTGTCCGACATGCTCAAGGGCAAGCAGGGGCGCTTCCGTCAGAACCTGCTGGGCAAGCGCGTGGACTACTCGGGCCGTTCGGTCATCGTGTCCGGTCCGCAGCTCAAGCTGCACCAGTGCGGTCTGCCGAAGTACATGGCGATCGAGCTGTTCAAGCCGTTCGTGATGAAGCGTCTGGTCGACCTCTCGCACGCGCAGAACATCAAGTCCGCCAAGCGGATGGTGGAGCGCGCCGTACGCCCCGAGGTGTGGGACGTGCTCGAAGAGGTCATCGCCGAGCACCCGGTGCTGCTGAACCGTGCGCCGACTCTGCACCGCCTCGGCATCCAGGCCTTCGAGCCGCAGCTGATCGAGGGCAAGGCCATCCAGATCCACCCGCTCGTGTGCTCGGCCTTCAACGCCGACTTCGACGGTGACCAGATGGCCGTGCACCTGCCGCTCTCCGCGGAGGCGCAGGCCGAGGCCCGGATCCTGATGCTGTCGACGAACAACATCCTGAAGCCGTCGGACGGTCGCCCAGTGACCATGCCGACCCAGGACATGATCATCGGCATCTTCTTCCTGACCCGCGCCGACGAGGGTGCGATCGGCGAAGGCCGGGCGTTCTCCTCGGTGGGCGAGGCGATCATGGCTCTCGACAAGGGTGAGATCACGATCCAGTCGAAGGTCCGCATCCGCCTCGAAGGCGTCGTACCTCCTGCCGGCACCGAGCTGCCCGAGGGCTGGGAGGAGGGTGACGCCGTCACCCTCGACACCACCCTGGGTCGCGCGCTGTTCAACCAGACGCTGCCGGCGAACTACGAGTACGCCGAGTTCAACGTCGGCAAGCGTGAGCTGGGCCGGATCGTGAACAACCTCGCCGAGCGCTACACCAAGGTCGAGGTGGCCAACAGCCTGGACGCGCTCAAGGACACCGGGTTCGCCTGGGCCACCTTCTCGGGTGTGACCGTCTCGATCGAGGACGTCGTGACGCCCGCGAACAAGCCGGAGATCCTGGCCAGGTACGACGCCAAGGCTGCCAAGGTGCAGTCGCAGGCCGAGCTTGGTCTGATCACCGACGACGAGCGTCGCCAGGAGCTCATCGAGATCTGGACCCAGGCCTCCAACGAGGTCGCCAAGGCGATGGAAGCCAACTTCGACAAGAACAACCCGATCTACATGATGGTCGACTCCGGCGCGTCCGGAAACATGATGCAGATGCGTCAGGTCGCGGCCATGCGTGGTCTGGTGGCGAACCCGAAGGGCGACATCATCCCGCGTCCGATCAAGGCGAACTTCCGTGAGGGCCTCTCGGTCCTGGAGTACTTCATCTCCACCCACGGTGCCCGCAAGGGTCTGGCCGACACCGCGCTGCGCACCGCCGACTCGGGTTACCTGACTCGTCGTCTGGTGGACGTCTCGCAGGACGTGATCATCCGTGAGGACGACTGCGGCACCGAGCGAGGCATGCCGAAGGTCATCGGTGTGCGCGGGGAAGACGGCCTTGTCCGCAAGGACGAGAACGCCGAGACCTCGGCGTACGCCCGCACGGCAGCCGTCGACATCACCCACCCCGACACCGGCGAGGTTCTTGCCGGCGCCGGGTCCGACCTGGGCGACATCCAGATCGAGGGCCTCGTCGCGGCCGGCATCGAGGAGGTCAAGGTCCGCTCCGTGCTGACCTGTGACGCCAAGACCGGCACCTGCGCCAAGTGCTACGGCCGCTCGCTGGCCACCGGCAAGCTGGTCGACATCGGTGAGGCGGTCGGCATCATTGCCGCGCAGTCCATCGGTGAGCCCGGCACGCAGCTGACGATGCGTACCTTCCACACCGGTGGTGTGGCTTCGGCCGACGACATCACGCAGGGTCTGCCCCGCGTGGTCGAGCTGTTCGAGGCCCGCTCACCCAAGGGTCGTGCTCCGATCTCGGAGGCGGCCGGTCGGATCGAGATCGAGGACACCGACAAGGCCCGCAAGGTCCTGGTCACCCCCGACGACGGCTCCGAGGTGCAGGAGTACCCGGTCAGCAAGCGTTCGCGCCTCTCGGTCCAGGATGGCGACCACATCGAGGTCGGGCAGCAGCTCACCCAGGGAACTCCCGACCCGCAGGACGTGCTGCGCATCCTCGGCGTCCGTAAGGCGCAGGAGCACCTGGTGGCCGAGGTCCAGCAGGTCTACCGCAGCCAGGGTGTCTCGATCCACGACAAGCACATCGAGATCATCGTGCGGCAGATGCTGCGCCGGGTCACGGTGATCGAGTCGGGTGACACCAAGCTGCTGCCGTCCGACCTGGTCGACCGCGTGCGCTACGAGGAGGAGAACCGCCGTGCGGTCTCCGAGGGCACCAAGCCCGCTTCGGGTCGTCCGGTGCTGATGGGCATCACCAAGGCCTCGCTCGCGACCGAGTCGTGGCTCTCGGCGGCCTCCTTCCAGGAGACCACCCGGGTGCTCACCGACGCTGCCATCAACGGCAAGTCGGACTCGCTGCTGGGTCTGAAGGAGAACGTGATCATCGGAAAGCTGATCCCGGCTGGTACCGGCCTCGAGCGGTACCGCAACATCCGGGTGGAGCCCACCGAGGAGGCCCGCGCCGCGGCGTACGCCGTCACCGGGTACGACAACTACGGAGACGACTACTTCGGCTCCGGCACCGGTCAGACGGTCGCTCTGGACGACTTCGACTTCGGGTCCTACCAGAACTGACTGTCCCGACCAGGCTCTGACGCTCACGAGAACGGCCCCCGGCACTTGTGCCGGGGGCCGTTCCCGTTCCTGGCCCGTCGTACGACGCCGAGACGGCGCGTCTGAAACCCGAAAATGACTGTGAGACGGCGCATCTGAAATTTCAGTTGCGCCGTCTCAGCACGTCATCGTCTTTCAGTTGCGCCGTCTGGGCGGGTCTGGGGCTGTTGGATGCGCAGCCTAATGCTCGAAGCGGGGCGCTCCGTCATACGAGCTGGTCGCCATTGGTGCCGTTGCGTATGACGTCCCGTCGTACGTCATGCGGGTTGGCTGTCGTAGCGACCAGGTCGTATGACGTCCCGACGAAGTCGGACGCGCGCCATCCTGATCGACACGATCAGGGCTCGAGTGCGTTGGCCTTCGTCCCGGTGGCCTGTCGCTCGAAGACTGCGACGACCTCCTCCACGGACAGGTTCTTCGTCTCGGGCAGGAACCGCCAGACGAACACCATGGCCAGCATCGCGAGGACCACGAACAGCACCATCACCCAGGCCAGGCCGAAGGCGCTGTTCAGGGTGGGGTAGGAGACGATCAGGGCGAAGTTGGCCAGCCAGTTGACGCTCGCTGCGATGGCAGCGGCACGTCCGCGCACCGCGGTGGGGAACACCTCACCTTGCACGAGCCAACCGGTGCCGCCGACCCCGATGGCGAAGGAGGTGATGAAGAACGAGAACCCGACCATCACCATGGCGGTCTTCGGTGTGCCGGTCAGCCACGCCGTTCCGATGGCCGCAACGACCATGAACAGCGCCATGCCGGCGAACCCACCCATCGCGAGCTTGCGCCGGCCGAGCTGGTCGATGTAGCGGAAACCGAAGTACGTCGCCACCACGTTGACGGCGCCGAGGATGGCCGCGGCCTGGAGTCCGGCCATGGCCGTCTCGACGTCGCTGTTCGACGCTCCGTCGAAGAAGTCTGAGAGCAGCCGGGGGCCGTAGTAGAACGGGATGTTGATGCCGGTGACCTGCTGGAAGACGAAGAAGCCGCAGACGACCGCCAGCGCCCGCTTCACACCCTTCGTCCACTGCGATGTGTTCGGCTCCTTCCTGCCCTCGAGCTCGGCGATCCGGTCGGCCGTACGGCGCACCTCGTCCTCGGAGACGTCGATCCCGAGCTGGCCCAGGGCGTTCCTGGTGTCGCCGTACCGCCCCTTCGACATCAGCCACCTCGGGGACTCCGGCATCCGGGCTCGGAGCACCACCGCGATCAGCGCGGGGACGGCTCCGAGGCCGAGGATGATCCGCCAGTCGGCCCCGTCGGCGTGCTCCGGCGCCACCTTGAAGATGAACAGGGCGATCAGGAAGGACGCGAGGATTCCGACGGTGATCATCCACTGCTGGATGATGCTGAGCTGACCGCGCTTCCTCGAGGGGGCGAACTCCGCGATGTACGCCGTGGCGATCGCCGAGTCGGCTCCGACCGCCAGGCCGATCAGCGTGCGGGAGACGAGGAGCATCTCGGCGTTGACGGTCAGGGCGGAGAGGATCGACCCGAGAGCGAAGATGCCGGCGTCAACCATGAGCAAGGACTTGCGTCCGAAGCGGTCCGTCAGCGGCCCGGCGCCCAGGGCACCCACCGCGGCGCCGAGTGACGCACCGGCCACGAGATAGCCGGTGGCGAGGTCGGAGAGCTCGTAGGGGATGAAGTCCAGCACCGAGCCGATCACGGCGGTGTCGTAGCCGAACAGGAACCCACCGATGCACGCGAGGAGCGCCAGGTACCAGTAGGAGGTCGTCGTTGCGGCTCCGTCCAGACCCTTCAGGACACCCACATCGTCGGGCTCCACACTCTGGCTGATCATCATCATCTCCTTGGTTGACGACCATCCACCAGATCGTCCATGCCACCCGCATGTCAAACCGGTGGGCCGTCGGCACGCGCTCTACCAACTCCTTGCGAGAATGTCCCGGTGACTATGAGCCCCGCCGCCGCGCGCACCGACGTCCTGGTCGTCGGCGCGGGTCCCGCCGGCTCTGCGGCGGCGGCGTGGGCGGCTCGTTCCGGGTGCGATGTGGTCCTGGCTGACGCCGCCGTCTTCCCGCGCGACAAGACCTGCGGGGACGGCCTCACCCCCCGAGCGACCGGTGAGCTCGAACGCCTCGCGCTCGGCGACTGGGTCCGCGCGCACACCGTCAACCACGGGCTGCGCGCACACGGATTCGGGCAGACCCTCCTGTTGCCGTGGCCCGGCGGCTCGCTTCCGGCGTACGGCTCGGCAGTGGCGCGCACCGACCTCGACGACCACCTGCGCACCACTGCGATCAAGGCCGGTGCCGTGGGCATGGACGGTGCCCGGGCCGTCGACGTACGCCGGGACGGCGGGCGGGTGGCGGCGGTCGTGTTCACGCGCGACGATGAGCGCTTCGAGGTCGCCTGCGAGCGGCTGATCGTGGCCGATGGGGTGCGCTCACCCCTGGGCAAGAAGCTTGGCCGAGAGTGGCACCGTGACACGGCGTACGGCGTGGCCGCGCGCTCGTACGTCGACTCCGGCATGCACGACGACCCCTGGATCAGCAGCCACCTCGAACTGCGCGGCGAGGGGGGCGAGATCCTCTCCGGCTACGGCTGGATCTTTCCGCTGGGCGATGGCCAGGTGAACATCGGCGTCGGCACGCTGGCCACCGAGAAGCGCCCTGCGAACGTGGCGCTGCGCCCGCTGATGCAGTTCTACGCCGACGAGCGACGCGTCGAGTTCGAGCTCTCCGGTGAGCTCCGTGCCCCGGCCTCGGCACTGCTGCCGATGGGCGGTGCCGTGTCCAATGTCGCCGGACGCAACTGGGCCATCATCGGCGACGCAGCCGCGTGCGTGAACCCGCTCAACGGCGAAGGCATCGACTACGGACTCGAGGGCGGGCGTCTCGTGGTCGAGCTGATGGCCGAGTACGACGATCTCTCCACGGCCTGGCCGGACCTGCTCCGCGAGCACTACGGGGAGGCGTTCTCGATCGCGCGCCGGCTGGCCGGCCTGGTGACCGTGCCGCGGCTGCTGCCGGCGCTCGGCCCGGCAGGCATGCGTTCGGACTGGCTGATGACCCTCGCATTGCGCTGGATGGGAAACCTGGTCACCGACGAGGACCGCGACCGAGCCGCGCGGATCTGGCGCTGGGCCGGCCGGCACTCTGTGCGCCTCGACGAACGCCCGCCCTTCAGCTGACCCCAGTCGGCCGACCGTGTGCCGGAGCCAGGACGATGACCACTAGGTTGTGCCGCGTGGACCCCGTCTACCGAATGGCCAACGGCGCAGGTCGGGTTGCGCTGTGGTCGCTCGGGCTCGACGTCCGGTGGACAGGTGCAGAGCACCTGCCCACCGAAGGCCCGGCGATCGTGGCCTCGACCCATGCCTCCTATCCGGACTTCGTGTTCATCGAGAAAGCGGCCGTGAGCCGCAAGAGGTACATCCGCTTCATGACCCGCCACGACGTCTGGAACGTGCGTGTCGTGGCGCCGTTCATGAACAACATGCGGCACATCCCGGTGAACCGGGAGGCGCCGGTGCATGCATTCCTGAGATCGAGGCGGCTGCTCGAGGAGGGGGAGGTCGTCGGCGGCTTCCCCGAGGCGGGGATCTCGTACTCGTACACGGTGCGCCCGTTGATGCGCGGGTTCGTGGCGCTGGCGCAGCAGACCGGCGCGCCCGTCGTACCGCTCGCCATCTGGGGTTCGCAGCGACTCTTCTCCGTCGGCGACCCGGAACCACCACCCATCGACTGGACCCGGAAGCGGCGGATCGACCTGGCCTTCGGCCCTCCGTTGTACGTCGCCCCTGGGGATGACCTCACCGAGAAGACCCACGAGCTCGGGCACGCGATGACGGGACTGCTCGAAGGAGTCCAGCGGCTGCCCCACCACCGGCCGCGCCCGGGCGAGGTGGCGACGTGGTACCCCGCACACCTCGGCGGTCACGCCCCCACTCGTCAACGCGCGCGAGGACTCGACGTGGTGCCGTTCAACGCCGTCACCCCGAGCTGGGGCCCCGACCTTGACGCCTACGACGAACAGCTCCAACAGGATCCACCAACAGGTTGAGCCGGCTCGAGACCGGCGTCCAGGCGAGGGTCAGCGCGAGGAGCACCGCGCCCACGCTAGTCAGCTCCCACGCGATCGGCATGTGGTCGGCGGCCCACCCGGGGAACCCGGCGAACTCCGCCCCGAGCACGAAGAAGCCGTGGAACAGGTAGACGACCAGGGTCGCCCCGCCCAGCGCCGAGAACCAGGTCTTGGTCCTGGGCACCACCGCGAAGAAGGCGAACGCCCCGACCAGGCCCGTGATCAGCAGTGACATCCGGATCGTGATCGCGCGCACGTTGTCCGGGTCCAGGGCGTCGTACCGCGTGCGGTAGTAGAACCACTCTGTCTCGAACCAGTCGCCGGAGAACCGTGCCACCGCGAAGAGGATGAGCAGCACCGCGAAGCCGTACCACCGCGCTCGCCGGGTGCGGAGCAGGTTCCAGTGGCCGTCGTGCATCTTGAGCCCGAGGACGAAGAACGGCAGCAGGCCGAAGATCCGCGCGTTGTCGAGGATGTCGTTCGCGTAGAGGCCGGCCAGCAGGCTGATCGCCACGGCCACCACGACCTTGCCGGGCATCCGCTTGAACACCGGCGTCATCAGCCGCCAGAAGAACATCGCTGCGAGATACCACATCGGCCAGTGCGGGTTGGCCCACAGCCGCTCGAACTCCACCCCGCCGACCTCGTGCCGGTACAGCGCGTAGATCCCCTCGAAGAGCACGTAGGGCAAGGCCACGGTGGTGGTCAGGGACCACATCCGCTTGTGGGTGTACTCGAAGGACTTCGAGAGGTACCCGGTGACGATCACGAACGCCGGGATGTGCCACGCGTAGAGGAAGTCGTAGGTCCAGCTGTCCAGGAGGTTCTCGGAGGGCAGGAGCGTCCACGAGTGCCCGATCACCACGAGGACGACCAGCGTCATCTTGGCGTTGTCGAACCACGGGTCGCGCCGTTTGACGGCCGGTGCAGGGCTTGGTGCGGGTGGCGCGGCTGCTTCGTGCACCGGCACAAGGTACCGGGCATTTGCCCTCGTCCTCCTAGACTCTCGACCCATGTCGGAGTCCTCGCAGCTACCTCGCAGGCAGCGAGTGGCCGCGTACGCCGTGATCGTCCGGACCGGGGAGATCCTGCTCGCGCGGATCGCGCCGTCGATCTCAGAGAAGGAGCAGTGGACCCTGCCCGGCGGCGGGATCGACTTCGGTGAGCACCCCGACGCGGCCGTGGTGCGGGAGGTCGAGGAGGAGACCGGGCTGGCCTGCGAGCTCGGGCGACCGATCTGGATCGGGTCGGCGCACCGGGTCTTCGAGGCCGGTGACCGCGGGGACCCGGAGGCCACCGAGATGCACTCCGTGCGGATCGTGTACGACGCGTGGGTGGCCGCCGACGCTCCCGAACCACGTGTCGTCGAGGTCGACGGCTCCACGGTCGACGCGCGGTGGCACCCGCTGGCCGACGTCGAGAACGAACTGGTCCCGACGGTGCCGATGGTCCGGCAGGCGCTCGCCAACCATCGCCCTGTGACGCTGCAGCGGCTGGCGGCGTACGCACTCGTGCTGCGTGACGACACCGTGTTGCTGACCCGCAACTCGGTCCGTGGACCCCACCCGGGCAGCTGGACCCTGCCGGGCGGCGGCGTGGACCACGGCGAGCGTCCAGCAGCCGCCGTCCTACGTGAGGTGCTGGAGGAGACCGGGCTCGAAGCCACGGTCGGCGCGCTACTCGGGGTGCACGACGAACACTTCACCGGCACGGCACCGCACGGCCGTGAGGAGGACTTCCACGGGATCCACCTGGTGTTCGCTGCGACGGTGTCGGCGGGGGAACCTGAGCTGCGGGAGGTCGCCGGCACCACCGACGCGGTGGCCTGGGTCCCGCTCTCCGACCTGGACGCCGGGAGCGTCCCCGTGTCTGGGGTGGTGACGGCCGCGCTGGCGATGCGGAGCGGTGGATAGGTTTGAGCCCATGAACGAGTCGGTCTTCACCTATGGCGCACCCGGCCTCAAGTTCGGCGAGGGCGCTTCCGACGAGATCGGCTACGACCTCTCCCAGTACGACGTCCGCCGGGTACTCGTGGTCACCGACGCGGGCGTTGCCGCCACCGGACATCCGCAGCGGGTCGCCGACCAGATGGGCAAGTTCGGCATCGAGGCCAGCGTGTACGACGGCGTACACGTCGAGCCGACCGACCAGAGCATGGAAGCGGCGATCGCCCACGCACGGGACACGGGCCCGTGGGACGCGTACGTCGCGGTGGGCGGGGGGTCCGCGATCGACACCGCGAAGGCGGTCAACCTGCTCACCTCCAACGACGGTGAGCTGATGGACTACATCAACGCCCCGGTCGGCAAGGCGCGCGCACCGAAGAACCCGCTCAAGCCGCTGGTGGCGGTGCCGACCACGACCGGCACCGGCGCGGAGTCGACCACGATCTGCGTCCTCGACGTACTCGCGCAGAAGGTGAAGACCGGCATCAGCCATCCTCGGCTGCGCCCGACGCTGGCAGTCGTGGACCCGTCGCTGACCCTGACGCAGCCGGCCGGTGTCACGTCCGCGGCCGGCATGGACATCCTGTGCCACGCCCTGGAGAGCTACACGGCCCGGCCCTTCAGCTCCTATGACCGCAAGCAGCCGGAGCAGCGGGTGCCCTACTGCGGGGCCAACCCGATCTCGGACATGTGGTCGGAGAAGGCGATGTCGCTGCTCTCGCAGGCGTTCCGGCAGGCGGTTCAGCACGGAGACGACCCCGGCGCGAGGCACGAGATGGCGCTCGCGGCCACCTTCGCCGGCCTCGGCTTCGGCAACGCGGGCGTGCACATCCCGCACGCCAACGCCTACCCGATCGCCGGGCGGGTCAAGGACTTCCACCCCGACGGCTACCCGACCGACGAGCCGATGGTTCCGCACGGGATGGCGGTCTCACTCACGGCACCGGAAGCCTTCCGGTGGACCTTCGAGTCCTCGCCCGAACGGCACCTGCGCGCCGCCAGCCTGCTCGCGCCCGGCCACTCGTACGACGGCCCCGACGCCCTTCCGTCCGTGCTCGCCGACCTGATGCAAGACATCTCGATCCCAAACGGCCTCGGCGCGGTGGGCTACGACGAGGGCGACGTCGACGACCTGGTCGAGGGAACGATGAAGCAACAGCGACTGCTCGCCACCGCCCCACGCGAGGTGACCGAGGACGACGTAGCGGGGATCCTCGCCGGCTCGCTCGAGCTGTGGTGAGAGCACCACTGTTCTTCGTGCTGAGCGTTGTGGCTCTGGTCGTGGCCTGGACCATCGTTGCGGCGATCGGCCCTGACACGCTCCCGTTGGAGCTGAGTCTCTCCGGGGACGTGGGGGACTGGCAGCCGAGAGAGGAAGCGCTCGTCGTCCTCGCCGGTTTGGGAGGCGCCTTCGTGTTCTGCTGCCTGGCGGTAGTGGCGGTCTACCCACGTCTGCCGTCGTGGATGATCTCCGTTCACACTCCCTACCTGAGCTACTGGACGGCCACCCCCGAGCGTGAGCGCGTTTTGCGCAAGAAGCTGAAGGCTGAGAGCTGGGTCGTCGGCGGCTTCATGCTGTGGTGCCTAGCCGTTTGGATGGGGCTGCTCGGCTGGGCTGGGTCGATGCGCGATCCAGACCTGGGTCCGATCATCACGATCCTGGCCGTCTGTCTGGGAGTGCTTGTGGCCGGCTTCGCCGCCTGGAGCCACCTGGCGAACTACCGTCCGGAGGACGAGTGAAGCGAGACGTCGTCGACGCTCTGCGTCGCACCGGGCTGACCGACGTCGATGACTCCGCGCTCACGAAGTCCCTCTACGCGAGTGATGCGAGCCTGTACCGGATCCCGCCGCAGGTGGTGGTGCGCCCCCGCGACGCCGACGAGATCGGCGCGGTTCTCGACGTGGCGAGGGAGACCGGTGTGCCGATCACCATGCGCGGTGCGGGTACGTCGATCGCCGGCAACGCCGTCGGGTCAGGGATCGTCGTCGACACCAGCCGGCACCTCAACGGGGTGCTTGAGCTGGACCGGGAGGGACGCACCGCGCTCGTGCAGCCGGGTGTCGTCCACGCTGCCCTGCAGCGGCAGGCCGTCCCGGTCGCCCTGAGGTTCGGCCCGGATCCCTCGACTCACACCCGCTGCACGATCGGCGGGATGATCGGCAACAACGCATGCGGCTCCCGGGCGCTGGGGTACGGACGAACGGTCGACAACGTCGAGGCGCTGACCGTGCTGTTGGCCGATGGGACGGTCGTCAGGACGTCGGAGGGTGCGCTCGAGACGGTTTCCGGCGATCGCTCCACCACCATCGGTGAGCTCAATGACTTGGTGGACCAGCACCTCGACGTGGTGCGCACGGAGTTCGGCCGGTTCGGCCGCCAGGTCTCCGGCTACTCCTTCGAGCACCTGTTGCCCGAGAGGGGTCGCCGCTTCGACAGGTTCCTGGTCGGCACCGAAGGGACGTTGGGCATCGTCCTCGACGCCACGGTGCGCCTGGTCGAGGATGCGCCGTTCCGTGCACTGGCAGTGCTCGGGTACCCGACGATGGCGGACGCCGCGGACGCCGTACCAGCTCTCCTCGAGCACCGGCTCGTCGCATGCGAGGGCCTCGACCAGCGAATCGCCGGCATGGTCACAGGACATCCGGAGCTGCCCGCCGGTGGGGGATGGCTGTTCGGCGAGGTGACGGCCGCGACGGCGGAGGAGGCAGCCTCCCTCGCCGGCGAGGTCGCCCGCACCGCGGGGGTGCCGCACCGCATCGTCACCGACACCCTCGAGCAGCTGGCGCTCTGGCGGATCCGTGAGGACGGGGCGGGCCTGGCCGCCCGCTCGCTGAGCCGGCCCGCGCAGGCCGGCTGGGAGGACGCCGCCGTGCCGCCGGCGAAGCTCGGCGCCTACCTGCGCGACTTCGACGCGCTGCTGCGGCAGTGCCGGCTGGATGGAGTCCCCTACGGCCACTTCGGCGACGGGTGCGTGCACGTGCGCATCGACTTCGAGCTGGAGGACGCCGGTGGCCGGGGGAGGTACCGCGACTTCGTCGAGCATGCCGCCGACCTGGTTGCGTCGTACGGCGGATCGATGTCCGGCGAGCATGGTGACGGTCGCGCCCGTTCGGAGCTGCTCCCTCGGATGTACTCCCCGGAGGCGATCGCCCTGATGGAACAGGCGAAGCGGATCCTCGACCCCGACAACCTGCTGAACCCCGGCGTGCTGGTGGCGCCCGCACCCTTCGACTCCGACCTGCGCCTCGCGACACCCCCACGCCCACTGCGTACGATGCTCCGGCTCACCCACGACGCCGGGTCGTTCTCCGGAGCCGTGCATCGATGCACGGGTGTCGGCAAGTGCATCGCCGACACTGCACTCGATCCTGGGGGCACCTCTGGCGGGGTGATGTGTCCGTCGTACCTCGCCACCCGCGAGGAGAAGGACTCCACCCGCGGCCGGGCCCACGTGCTGCAGGACGTCGCGATGGGGGTCCTGGACTTCGACGACCCGGCTGTGGACGATGCCCTCGACCTGTGCCTGTCCTGCAAGGGCTGCGCCCGCGATTGTCCGACCGGCATCGACATGGCCACCTACAAGTCCGAGGCGCTCTCCCAGAAGTACGCTGGCGCCCGCGGCTTCCTGAAGCGACCGCGCTCCCACTACGCGCTGGGCCAGCTCCCACGCTGGGCGCGGATGACCCCGCCGAGACTGGCCAACACGGTGCTCCGGAGCAGGACCGCGGGCCGAATCGCCAAGGCCGCCGCAGGCGTCGACCAGCGCCGCAGCCTGCCCCGCTTCTCCCAGAAGCCGCTACGTTCCGGCAAGGCACCGCTGGTCGCGAACGTCGACGTCTGGATCTGGGCCGACTCCTTCACCGACCGTTTCGCCGCGGACACCGGCCGGGCCGCGATCCGGCTGCTCGAGACCATGGGTTTGCGGGCGGCGGTCATCCCCGAGGCCGCGTGCTGCGGCCTGACCTGGATCACGACCGGCCAGCTGACCGCCGCCCGGCGGATCGTCGGCCACGCGGTGGAGACACTCCACGGGTACGTCAGCTCCGGCACTCCTGTCATCGGCCTCGAGCCCAGCTGCCTCGCCGCGATGCGTGAGGACGCGGCCCAGCTCGTCGACGACCCCCGGGTCACGGAGGTGAGCGCCGGGATCCGTTCCCTGGCCGAGTTCCTGGCCGACCGCGTCGAGAAGGGCTCCTGGGCGCTGCCGGACCTGAGCGGGGTCGAGGTGGTGGCCCAGCCGCACTGCCACCACCACGCGGTCATCGGGTGGGAGACCGATGCCGCCCTGCTGGCCGGGACTGGTGCGAAGGTGACGCGGGTCGGCGGGTGCTGTGGTCTGGCCGGCAACTTCGGGGTGGAGCTCGGCCACTACGAGACGAGCGTCGCGATCGCCGAGCACGACCTGCTGCCCGCCGTACGTGCGGCCGGTCCGGACGCCGTCGTACTGGCTGACGGTTTCTCCTGCCGCACCCAGCTCGACGATCTCGCCGGCCGCCGGGCGCTGCACCTCGCCGAGTTGCTGCTCGAGGGAATCCGTTTTGACCGCCGAACCACCAGCCGGTAATCTCAATCCTTGTGTCTGGGCGATCCAGGCCTGTCTGCGTGCCCTGATGGCATCGCACACCACCGCACCAAGATCAAGCGTCATCATCGTGCCCGGCAAGGCGTCGAGCACTGAGAGCAGAAAAGAAAGGGAACCAACCAGGTGCCCACCATTCAGCAGTTGGTCCGCAAGGGCCGCCAGGACAAGGTGTCGAAGAACAAGACGCCCGCCCTGAAGGGTTCGCCCCAGCGACGCGGTGTCTGCACTCGCGTCTACACCACCACCCCGAAGAAGCCGAACTCCGCCCTCCGCAAGGTTGCCCGCGTGCGCCTGAGCAGTGGCGTCGAGGTCACCGCTTACATCCCGGGCGTGGGCCACAACCTCCAGGAGCACTCGATCGTGCTCGTGCGTGGCGGCCGGGTGAAGGACCTTCCCGGTGTCCGCTACAAGATCATCCGCGGCTCGCTCGACACCCAGGGTGTCAAGAACCGCAAGCAGGCGCGCAGCCGTTACGGCGCGAAGAAGGAGAAGAGCTAATGCCTCGCAAGGGCCCGGCCCCGAAGCGGCCGATCGACATGGACCCGGTGTTCGGGTCCCAGCTGGTCTCCCAGCTCGTCTCCAAGGTGTTGCAGGACGGCAAGAAGCAGGTTGCCCAGCGCATCGTCTACAGCGCCCTCGAAGGCACCCGTGAGAAGACCGGCACCGACCCGGTCGTCACGCTGAAGCGCGCGCTCGACAACGTGAAGCCGGCCATCGAGGTCAAGTCCCGCCGCGTCGGTGGTGCCACCTACCAGGTGCCGATCGAGGTCAAGCCCAACCGCAGCACCACGCTGGCGCTGCGCTGGCTGGTGGGCTACGCCCAGGACCGTCGCGAGAAGACGATGTCTGAGCGCCTGATGAACGAGATCCTCGACGCCTCCAACGGCCTCGGTGCCGCTGTGAAGAAGCGAGAGGACACCCACAAGATGGCCGAGTCCAACAAGGCCTTCGCGCACTACCGCTGGTGATCGCCGTACGGCGCCACCGGACCGGGGGCGCCGTACCGACACACCGAACTACCAACCCGAGGGGATCGAAGACCTACCGTGGCCGTCGACATCACCACTGACCTCAACAAGGTCCGCAACATCGGCATCATGGCGCACATCGATGCCGGCAAGACCACGACCACCGAGCGGATCCTGTTCTACACCGGGATCACCTACAAGATCGGTGAGGTCCACGAGGGCGCCGCCACGATGGACTGGATGGAGCAGGAGCAGGAGCGCGGCATCACGATCACGTCCGCCGCGACGACCTGCTGGTGGAAGGACCACCAGATCAACATCATCGACACCCCCGGGCACGTCGACTTCACCGCCGAGGTCGAGCGCTCGCTGCGCGTCCTCGACGGCGCCGTCGCCGTATTCGACGGTGTGGCCGGAGTCGAGCCGCAGACCATGACGGTGTGGCGTCAGGCCAACAAGTACTCCGTCCCCCGGATGTGCTTCGTCAACAAGCTCGACCGCACTGGCGCCGACTTCTGGCGCTGCGTCGACATGATGGTCGAGCGCCTGAACTCCACGCCGCTGGTGCTGCAGCTGCCGATCGGCGCTGAGGGCGACTTCATCGGTGTCGTCGACCTGGTCGGCATGCGCGCGCTGACCTGGCGCGGCGAGACCACGATGGGCGAGGACTACGAGATCGAGGAGATCCCCGCGGAGCTGGCCGAGCAGGCCGCCGAGTACCGCGAGAAGCTGCTCGAGACGCTGTCTGACGCCGACGACGCGATCATGGAGAAGTTCCTCGACGAGGGCGAGTTCACCCCCGCCGAGATCGAGGCCGCCATCCGTCGCGCCACCCTGGCCGACAAGATCAACCCGGTGCTGTGCGGCACGGCGTTCAAGAACAAGGGTGTCCAGCCCCTGCTCGACGCTGTCGTGAAGTACCTCCCCTCGCCGCTCGACGTGAGTGGCATCCAGGGCCACTCGGTCAAGGACGAGGAAGAGGTGATCGTCCGCCAGCCGTCCGACGACGAGCCGTTCGCCGGCCTCGCCTACAAGATCGCGACCGACCCGCACCTGGGCAAGCTGATCTACGTGCGCGTCTACTCCGGCAAGCTCGAGGCGGGCACCTCGGTGCTCAACTCGGTCAACGGCCGCAAGGAGCGAATCGGCAAGGTCTACCAGATGCACGCCAACAAGCGTGAGGAGATCGCGTCGGTAGGCGCCGGCCAGATCGTTGCCGTGATGGGGCTGAAGGAGACCAAGACCGGTCACACGCTGTGCGACTCCCAGCACCCGGTGATCCTCGAGTCGATGACCTTCCCGGCCCCGGTGATCGAGGTCGCCATCGAGCCGAAGACCAAGAGTGACCAGGAGAAGCTCGGCACCGCGATCCAGCGACTCTCCGACGAGGACCCGACGTTCACCGTCAAGGCGGACGAAGAGACCGGCCAGACGATCATCGCCGGCATGGGCGAGCTTCACCTGGAGATCCTCGTGGACCGGATGAAGCGCGAGTTCCGCGTCGAGGCGACGGTCGGCAAGCCGCAGGTCGCCTACCGCGAGACGGTCCGCCGCAAGGTCGAGAAGCACACCTACGTGCACAAGAAGCAGACCGGTGGGTCCGGCCAGTTCGCGAAGGTGCAGATCTCACTCGAGCCGAACATCGACCCGGAGACCGGCCACGGCGCCGGCTACGAGTTCGTCAACAACGTGTCCGGTGGCCGGGTGCCGAAGGAGTACATCCCCTCGGTCGACCAGGGCGGCCAGGACGCCATGGAGTTCGGCGTGCTCGCCGGCTACCCGATGGTCGACGTGAAGTTCACGCTCGAGGACGGCGCCTACCACGACGTCGACTCCTCCGAGCTTGCCTTCAAGATCGCCGGCAACCAGGCCTTCAAGGAAGCTGCCCGCATGGCCAAGCCGGTCCTGCTGGAGCCGATGTTCGCAGTCGAGGTCGTGACCCCGGATACCTTCCTGGGCGACGTGATCGGCGACATCAACTCGCGACGCGGTCAGGTGTCGGCGATGACGGAGCGCTCGGGGGACCGCGTGGTCGATGCCCTCGTGCCGCTCTCTGAGATGTTCGGGTACGTTGGTGACCTTCGGTCGAAGACCTCTGGCCAGGCGTCGTACTCGATGGAGTTTGACTCGTACGCCGAGGTTCCCCAGAACGTCGCCGACGAGATCATCAAGAAGGTTCGGGGCGAGTAGGGTTCGTATCCGTCTCTCGGCAGCACCACCAGTTCCATACACACGAGTTCAAGTAACAATCAACAGGAGGAGCCCCAGTGGCTAAGGCGAAGTTCGAGCGGACCAAGCCGCACGTCAACATCGGAACCATTGGTCACATCGACCACGGCAAGACGACGTTGACCGCAGCGATCACCAAGGTGCTGCACAACAAGTATCCCGACCTGAACGATGCCTCGGCCTTCGACGAGATCGACAAGGCTCCCGAGGAGCGCCAGCGCGGAATCACCATCTCGATCGCGCACGTCGAGTACCAGACGGAGTCGCGTCACTACGCGCACGTCGACTGCCCCGGTCACGCGGACTACATCAAGAACATGATCACCGGCGCCGCTCAGATGGACGGCGCGATCCTGGTCGTCGCCGCCACCGACGGTCCGATGCCGCAGACTCGTGAGCACGTGCTGCTCGCCCGCCAGGTCGGCGTGCCCGCCCTGGTGGTCGCGCTGAACAAGTGCGACATGGTCGACGACGAGGAGCTCGTCGAGCTCGTCGAGATGGAGGTGCGCGAGCTCCTCTCCGAGTACGAGTACGACGGCGACGAGATCCCTGTCGTCAAGGTTGCTGCCTTCCCGGCGCTGCAGGGCGACGAGAAGTGGAGCGAGTCGATCCTCGAGCTGATGGACGCCGTGGACAACCACATCCCGCAGCCTGTCCGCGAGACCGAGAAGCCCTTCCTGATGCCCGTCGAGGACGTCTTCACGATCACCGGTCGTGGCACCGTCATCACCGGCCGCATCGAGCGCGGCATCGTCAAGGTCAACGAGACTGTCGACATCATCGGTATCCGCGACGTCAAGCAGAGCTCGACCGTCACCGGCATCGAGATGTTCCGCAAGCTCCTCGACGAGGGCCAGGCCGGTGAGAACGTCGGTCTGCTGCTCCGTGGCACCAAGCGCGAGGACGTCGAGCGCGGCATGGTCGTGATCAAGCCGGGGACCACCACCCCGCACACGAACTTCGAGGCCTCGGTCTACATCCTCTCCAAGGAGGAGGGCGGCCGTCACACGCCGTTCTTCAACAACTACCGCCCGCAGTTCTACTTCCGTACGACGGACGTGACGGGCGTCGTGACCCTCCCCGAGGGCCGCGAGATGGTCATGCCCGGAGACAACACCGACATGTCGGTTGAGCTGATCCAGCCGATCGCCATGGAGGACGGCCTCCGCTTCGCGATCCGCGAGGGCGGCCGCACCGTGGGTGCCGGTCGAGTCACCAAGATCACGAAGTAGTCAGTCACCAACACGAAGGACCCCGTAAGCCTGAGGGCTTACGGGGTCTTTCTGTTGGTGACTGACCTTCAGCCGAGACGTCGCAGATGTGCCCAATCGGTGCGTCGAAAGCACATCTGCGACGTCTCGGCGCTTCAACCCACCGCACGCCCCTCGCCCCGGCCGCACAATCTGCGACGCCTCGGCGCCTCCGAGACCGCAATCTGCGACGCCTCGGCGGGTCTGGGCTGTCGGTGGGGCGCGCTAGTTTCGTGGCCATGACGCTGACATTGGGAATGGTCACCATCGACACGAGCGACGCCACGTCGTTGTCGCAGTGGTGGGCAGCACAGACCGGTGCGGAGATCGCCCAGACCCACGACGGCTGGTTCGTCGTGCTCAAGGGTGGCGGACTGCCTGCGCTGCTCGCCTTCCAGAGGGTCGAGGACCCGACGCCAGGGAAGAACCGCGTGCACCTCGACCTCACCGCGCCGGATCTCGATGGCGAGGTCGATCGCTTGGTCGCCGCGGGCGCCACGATCGTTGGACGGCGCGGCGACGAGAACTTCCGCTGGGTCACCCTCGCCGATCCGCAGGGCAACCAGTTCTGCGTCGCCGCCCAGCACGACGCCGCTGCCTCATACTGAAACGCAGTCTCAGACACTCAGCCGCGGCGCGCCTGGGGCGCGGCGTCGGACACAATGGCGGGCGTGGACAACGCCGTGACTCCGACTCGCCCTCGGCAGAAGTACACCGAGGACGGACTGCGCATGCGCGAGGTGCTCAGCTACGCGCGGCGCGGCGGTCGGTTCACACCGTCCCAGCAGGAGTCGTGGGACGCCCACCACATCGACTGGGTGGTGCCGGACGAGGCTGTCGACTCGCCAACCTTTCGCTGGAGCGAGGTCTTCGGCCGCGAGGCACCCCTGATCGTCGAGATCGGGTCCGGCATCGGTGAGGCCACCGCGGTGTTGGCGGCCCAGCGTCCGGCGTACAACGTCGTATGCCTGGAGGTGTGGCGACCCGGTGTCGCGCACACACTTGGCCTGGTCGCCGAGGCAGGGGCGGAGAACGTCCGGTTGCTCTCCGTCGACGCGGTGTGGAGCCTCGAGCACCTGTTCATGCCCGGCCAGGTGGAGGAGCTGTGGACCTTCTTCCCTGACCCCTGGCCCAAGAAGCGGCACCACAAGCGGCGACTGGTCTCGCGCGACTTCGCTGCGCTCGCGGCCGCGCGCCTGCGGCCGGGCGGGGTGTGGCGGCTGGCCACCGACTGGGCGGAGTACGCCGGGCAGATGCGCGCCGTGCTCGATGCGGAACCCTTGCTCGAGGGCGGGCGGGTAGAACGCTGGACGGACCGCCCGGTCACGAAGTTCGAGCGCAAGGGACGCGCGGCCGGCCGCGCGATCACTGACCTCACCTACCGCAGGACATGACAGGCTGTAGTCATGAGCCAGTACCCGCCGCAGTTCCCCGTCGGTCGTCCCCAGCAGGATCACCCGCAGGCCACCACGATCCTGATCCTGGGCATCTGTGGTTTGGTGCTGTGCCAGATCCTCGGGCCGTTCGCGTGGTCGATGGGCAACAAGGCGCTGCGTGAGATCGACGCGTCACAGGGTCAGCTCGGCAGCCGGGACATGGTCAACATCGGCCGCATCCTCGGCATGGTCGCCACCATCATCATGGGGCTCGCCTTGGTGGCAGTCCTGCTGTTCGTCCTCCTGGCGGTGGTCGCTTCCACCGGGTCCTCCGCCTGAGCCAGCCCGGCTCGAGCTCCCTTGCTCCAAAATCCGCATAGTCCGAGACGTTTCCGTCGTCGAACTGGCCGAGGGAGGACGGATGCGTCTCGGACTATCCGGAATTGGGGGTGTCTGGCAGAGGGGGTCAGGCGTCGCGCAGGGACGCGAAGAACGCCACCACGTCCTGGACCAGGAGGTCGGGAGTCTCCAGGGCCGCGAAGTGACCGCCCTCGTCGAAGTCGCTCCATCGCACGATGTTGTTGCCCGGCTCGGCGAACTGCCGGATGGCTACGTCCTCGGCGAAGCACGCCACCGCGGTGGGCACCGTGCCCGGCGCGGGCCATTCCTGCGAGTGCATGCTCTCGTAGTACATGTTGGCCGAGGAGCCCGCAGTCGCGGTGAGCCAGTAGATCATCACGTCGGTGAGGATGTGGTCGCGATCGATCGCGTCCTCGGGCAGTTCCAGCCGCGAGTTCGTCCACTCCTTGAACTTCTCCACGATCCAGGCCAGCTGGCCGACCGGTGAGTCCGTGAGGGCGTAGGACAGGGTCTGCGGCCGGGTCGCGGAGATCTGGAAGTAGCCGTTGGCCTCGGCCATGAACCAGCCGAGTCGTTGCAGCCGCTCCTTCTCCACGTCACTGAACGTCGCCACGGTTTCCTCGTCGACCTCACCGAACGGGATGAACCCCATCGTGGCTGCGTTCACATGTATGCCGATCACACGATCGGGGTCGACCCGGCCGAGGTCCGGCGCCACGAACGCCCCGAAGTCGCCGCCCTGGGCGCCGTACTTCTCATAACCCAGACGGCTCATCAGCTCGGCCAGTGCACTGGCCATCCGGCTGCTCGTCCAGCCGGCCTCCGAGGTCGGACCGGAGAACCCGAAGCCGGGCAGCGACGGGATGACCAGGTGGAACGCGTCGGCCGGGTCGCCGCCGTGGCTGCGGGGGTCGCTGAGCGGCCCGATCACGTCGAGGAACTCCACGATCGAGCCCGGCCAGCCGTGGATGAGCAGCAGCGGGGTGGCGTCGGCCTCGGGTGACTCGACGTGCAGGAAGTGGAGGTTCTGGCCGTCGATCTCGGTGGTGAACTGCGGGTACTCGTTGAGTCGAGCCTCGGCCTTGCGCCAGTCGTAGCCGTTCCGCCAGTAGTCCGCCAGCCCCTTCAGGTAGTCGAGGTCCACACCGCGGGTCCAGGGCTCGCCCGGGCCGGCGTCTGGCCAGCGGGTGAGGTCGAGGCGGGTCGCGAGGTCGTCGAGCTGGGCCTGCGGGATGTCGATCCGGTACGGCGTGATCCGGGCGTCGGTCATGTATGTTCTCCTTGTTGGAACGGAATGGTTCGTTCTGTTCCAACTCTACCAGAACGGAATGATTCGTTCCATAGGCTAGAGTGCCAAATGTGAGCGAAGAACAGACGCCACTGAGTGGTCGTCGGCGGCAGGCAGCGCTCAACGACGACCGCATCCTCGAGGCGGCACGCGAGGTTTTTTTGGCCGATCCGGCGGCCCCCATCGCCGAGGTGGCGAAGCGGGCCGGGGTGGGGATCTCGGCGCTGTACCGCCGCTACGAGAGCAAGGAGGAACTTCTTCGGGTGCTGTGCGCCGACGGCCAGCAGATCTACCTGCGCGAGGTCCGTCGGGCGCTCGACAGCGACGGGGAGCCGTGGGAGGTGTACGCCGAGTACCTCCGCCGCATCGTCACCGAGGACACGCATGCACTCGGCAACAGGCTTGCGGGCCTGTTCACCCCGACCGAGTCGATGTTCGCGGACGCTACAGCCATGCGGCGGCTCGGCGAGCGGCTGTTCAACCGGGTCAAGCAGGCAGGTGGATTCCGGGCCGGGCTCACCTTCAACGACGTCGGCTTCTTTCTGGAGGCGATCGCCAACGTGAGGGTCCCCGATGCCGCGCGGACGTCGGTGCTCCAGCAGCGAATGCTGGCCCTGCTCGTCGAGGGCATCCGCCCGGGAGGCCCCGCCCTGCCAGGCAAGGCACTGACCTGGGAGGAGATGGAGGCCCGGTGGCGGCAGTGAGACTGACGTGGCGTTCGCGCCGGCAGTGCCCTGGACCCCGGGGAACCCGCTCAGGGCTTGGGGACCCGCCAGCTGAGTCCGGCCAGCTCGAGGGCGTGCTCGAGGCGCAGCCGCTCGGCCTCGTGGTCGAAGCCTTCGGGCAGCTCGGCGAGCGTCGTCGGGACACCCAGCGCTCTCGCAGCCTGGACCAGCACCCCGTCGTACGCCGCCACGATGCCGCGCTGTCGAGCCATCGCCACACCCGGCCGGGGTGAGCGCACCTCAGGACGCAGTCGGCGTAGGTCGGAGGCAAGCTTCTCCAGCGGTGGGCCTTCTGGCGGAGGATCCGGAGTCTTGAGCAGGCGCAGCCGCTGTCCGACCGTGACGCACCAGCCGAGCAGCACGCGGGCATGGATGAAGGCGGCCATGATCGCCACAGGGACCAGCGAGATCCCGATGACCTTGAGGAATCCGACCAGGACAGAGCTGTCCATGCATTGACGCTAGGCCGGTAATGCGCACCGGGCAAGGCATCGCCCGCGGCGTTCATGGCGGGAACCTGACGCAATCCGGCAGCAACCGGGCGAGTGCAGGCGGCTCGGCTCACTAGACTCGATCGGTGCCCGAAAGCCTGGCGCGCGAGGTGCGCGTGAGCGTGCGCGCGTGGTGGGTGGCCGCCGCGACGATGGCGGCTCTGGTCGCCGCCGCAGGCTTCCGGTCCTCCACCGGTGCCCTCCTCGAGCCGCTCGAGCAGGAGTTCGGCTGGTCGCGAGCCACCACGTCGGGTGCCGTGAGCCTGAACCTCATCCTCTACGGGCTGACCGCACCCTTCGCCGCGGCACTGATGGAGCGGTTCGGCGTACGACGGGTGGTCGCCATTGCGCTGACGATGGTGGCGCTCGGCGCCGGGCTGACCATGGTGATGACCGAGTCGTGGCAGCTCTGGCTGCTGTGGGGCGGCCCGGTCGGGATGGGCACCGGTGCGATGGCACTCGTCTTCGGGGCGATCGTCGCCAATCGCTGGTTCGTCCGTCACCGGGGGCTGGTCACCGGGCTGTTCTCGGCCGCGAGCTCGACCGGTCAGCTCATCTTCCTGCCCCTGATCGCGCAGCTTGCCGCCGGTCCGGGCTGGCGATGGGCGGCCGGTGTGGTCGCGGTGTTCTCGCTACTGCTGGTCCCGGTTGTCCTGCTGGTCCTGCGCGACCGGCCCTCGGACGTGGGGGAGGTGCCGTACGGCGCGCCGCCGTCCTACGTCGAGCCCCCCGTGGACCGCACCGGTCCGGGCGCCGCGACGGTCGCGATGACCACGTTGCGGCAGGCGAGCCGTACCTGGGTGTTCTGGGCGCTGTTCCTGACCTTCTGGATCTGCGGCTGGTCGACCAACGGACTGATCGGGACCCACTTCATCCCGGCTGCCCACGACCACGGCATGCCGCAGACCACGTCGGCCGGCCTGCTCGCCCTGATCGGGATCTTCGACATCGTCGGCACCGTCGCGTCGGGGTGGCTGACCGACAAGGTCGACTCGCGCTACCTGTTGTTCGGTTACTACTTCCTCAGGGGACTCTCACTGCTGGTGGTGCCGGTCCTGCTCGGCCCGCACGTGCACCCGAGCCTGTTCGTGTTCATCGTGTTCTACGGGCTGGACTGGGTGGCCACGGTGCCGCCCACGGTGGCACTCTGCCGCGCTCATTTCGGGCTGGAGAGGTCGGGCGTCGTCTTCGGGTGGGTGTTCGCCTCGCACATGGTCGGAGCCGGAGTCGCTGCGTCGTACGCCGGGTGGATCCGGCAGGGGACTGGCGACTACTTCCTGGCCTGGATCACCGCTGGCGGCCTGTGCCTCCTGGCGGCGGTGATGTGCCTCTCGATCCCGAGGCTGGGCGGTACGCCGGTCGACTCGCTCGAGCAGGTCGGTCACGAGTCACCTCAGATCTGACCCTCACATCGTGCGCCGCGTCAGCCGCCAGCGCAGGTCCGCCTCGCGCCAGAGCCGGTGCTCGTCGCGGCGGCGACGCTCGGCGGCGACGGCCGCCAGCAAGTCCTCGGGGTGGGTGCCGGGTGGTGGCGGCGGGGACACGTGTTGCCGGACCTCGGTGAGGATGTCGGTGACCAGCAGCTGCCTTGCCTGTGGGCTCAGTGTCCCGGTCCGTCCCAGCAGCTGGCGCAAGGCCAGGGCCAGCGAGTCAGGCAAGGGCGCGATGTCGGCGCTGGCTGCCCAGTACGCGAGGTGCGGGGGCATCTCCACCGGCCACGGCAGCCGGAGGGTGAACCGGTCCCGCACCACATACGTGCCGGCGACGAGGTCACCGAGCCGCTTGCCCTTGGAGCTGACCAACGCACAGACCAGAGCGGGTACGCCGCTCAGGGCCCACACCTCGATCACCGAGAGCAGGTGTCGCATGAAGGCGTGATGGAAGGAGATCGGTCCGGCGTCGTCCCGGACCGTGCGGATGCCCAGCGCGAACTTGCCGATGGTCCGGCCCATGGTGAGCGTTTCCAGGATCGCGGGGCCGAGGACGAGGGTGAACACGACGAGCAGCACCGAGGCGACGCCGAACAGCGCGTCGGTCGGAGCCAGCGACGTCGCCAGGATCGAGCCGAGGACGAGGATCGCGAACTGGATGATCACGTCGAGCAGCCCGGAGACGAGGCGCAGTCCGAGCGACGCCGGGGGCAGCTCGAGGGCGACCGCCTCGCCGGTGACGAGCTGGTCCCGGTTGGCGTAGGAGCCACGGCTGCTGTGCCCGTTCTTGGGCCCGTTCTTGGGGCCGTATGTCGAAGACGTCATCACCGCAGAGGCTATTGCGTAACATCTTGGGCGCGGGCACGATCGCCGTACCCTGTGCGGCATGGACCTCGACGCCTACGTGCGCGCGCACCAGCCCGCGTGGCAGCGTCTGGACCGGCTTGGCCGGCGTCGTCCAGCGGACGGGACCAAGGCGGACGAGCTGGTCGACCTGTACCAGGAGGTCGCCACCCACCTGAGCGTGATCCGCTCGACCGCACCTGATCCCGCGGTGGTCGCCTACCTGAGCAGCGTGCTCGCCCGAGCACGCACGCGCGCCACCGGAACCCGGACAGCGGGCTGGAGCGGGGTCGCGGACTTCTTCGCGCGGCGTTTTCCCGCAGCCCTCTACCGGAGCCGCCAGTGGTGGCTGACCACCATGATCCTCAGCTACGCGGTGACGGCCTTGATGATCTGGTGGCTGCTGCGGCATCCCCAGGTCGAGCAGTCGATGCTCGATCCCGCCGAGATCAACCAGCTGGTCAACTCCGACTTCGAGAACTACTACTCCGAGTCGGCGGCCTCGCACTTCGCGGCCCAGGTGTGGACCAACAACGCCTGGGTGGCGGCCATCTGCATCGCCTTCGGAGTCCTGGGTGCGCCGGTGCTTTTCGTGTTGTGGCAGAACCTGCTGGGCGTCGCGATGGTTGCGTCGATCATGATCCGTCACGACCGGGGGAGCCTGTTCTTCGGGCTGATCCTGCCGCACGGCCTGCTCGAGCTGACCGCCGTCTTCGTAGCCGCGGGGGTCGGGCTGCGGTTGTTCTGGTCGTGGGTCGCGCCGGGCGACAGGTCACGCGCGCAGACCCTCGCCGCCGAGGGCCGCGCGGCCGGTGGCGTGGCGATGGGTCTGGCCGTCGTACTCCTGGTGTCGGGGATCATCGAGGCGTTCGTCACGCCCTCGGGGCTGCCGACGTGGGGACGCATCGCCATCGGCGTCACCGCCGAGGTCGCGTTCCTCGCCTATGTCTTCGTGCCGGGTCGCCGAGCCAGTCGCAGCGGTTGGACGGGCGACATCGACGACTCCCTGCTCGAGGCACGGGTCGCGTCCGCCGGCTGAGCCGCCAGAGCTGAGCTCTCTACAACAAGCCGCGTGCCTTGAGCGCGAGGTAGTGGTCGGCCAGACGCACGGGCAGCGTGTCCGCGTCTGCGTCGAGAACCTCGACCCCGAGGGCCGAGAGCAGACGCGCGGTGGCGTCGCGTTGAGCGGCTGCCTGCTCGGCGGCTGCTGCGGCGTACGTCGACCTGGCGGTGCTGCGATCCCTGGCGAGCCGGTCGATCTCTGGATCACGCACCGAGGCCATCAGCACCCGGTGGCGCGACGTGAGCGGCCCGACCAGCGACAGCAGGCCGCTCTGCACGGCTGAGGGCTCCAGTGCGGTCAGCAGTACGACGAGCGCACGCTGTCGTCCGAGCGTGTCGACCGCCCCGACCAGCCTGCGCCAGTTGGTCTCGGCGAGCACCGGCTGGAGGCCGGCCATCGCCTCCTGCATGTCCTCCACGCCGTCGCGCCGATGTGAGCCCTGCAGACGACTTCGCACGCCGAGGTCGCCGGCCACGAACGAGACCCGGTCCCCGGCACGCGACGCCAGGGTGGCCAGGAGCAGTGCGGCGTCCATCGCGGCGTCCAGCCGTGGGGCGTCGTCGACGCGACCTGCGGAGGTGCGGCCGGTGTCGAGGACGAGTACGACGCGGCGGTCCCGCTCGGGCTGCCAGGTCCGCACCACGACCGACCGGCTGCGGGCGCTGGCCCGCCAGTCGACGCTTCGGATGTCGTCACCGCTGACGTACTCGCGCAGCGAGTCGAACTCCGTGCCCTGTCCGCGGACGCGCACCGCGGCCCTGCCGTCAAGCTCGCGCAGCCGCGCCAGCCGGCTCGGCAGGTGCTTGATGGACGGGAAAGCCGGGAGTACTCGCAACGTCCCGGGCACGTCCAAGGCCCCCTGTCGGCCGGCAAGGCCGAAGGGGCCAAGCGTGCGCACGGTGACGCGGTCGGTCACGAGCCGGCCACGACGGGTCGGTCGGAGGCTGCTGGTGAAGGCGACGCTGCCCGACGGCGCCAGGTGGAGCCGGTGGCGGTTGCCCGTGGCTCCGGCCGAGGGTTGCCAGGCGTCGCGGACGACTCCTCGCACGGTACGACGGGCAGTGCTGGTCAGCTCCAGCGTGGTCGAGAGCAGCTCTCCCTGCCGCGCCCGGCCGACCGGGCGTCGTACGACGTCCAGCGCGGAGCGCGAGGGGGCGAGCACGACGTCCACAGCGACCAGCAGCAGCACCAGCCCGAGCCACGCCCAGACCGTGCTGGCCTCGGGTCGGAGCAGGACGGCGCCGATACCGAGCAGCACGAGCGCGGGGACCCGCCAGGTGATGGCCATCAGGCCCGCGCGCAGCAGGACATGGGATCGGGGGACTCGGCCATTAGCGGGGGACCGGCACCGACCCGAGTGCGGTGGCGAGCACCTGGCCGACGGCGACACCTTCGAGCTCGGCCTCGGGTCGCAGCGACAGACGGTGCACGAGCGTTCCGTGTGCCAGTGCCTTCACGTCGTCGGGCGTGACGAAGTCGCGGCCGTTGAGCCAGGCCCAGGCGCGGGCCGTGCGCATCAGTGCGGTGGCACCGCGCGGGCTCACGCCGAGGCTCAGCGAGGGCGACTGCCGGGTCGCGCGGGCGATGTCGACGATGTAGCCGGCCACGTCGTCGGAGACCCGGACGGAGCGGACGGCCGCAGCGCCGGCGCGGACGTGCGCTGCGTCGGCGACCTTGCCGACGCCGGCGGCCGCGATGTCGTGCGGGTCGAACCCGTCGGCGTGGCGGCGGACGATAGCGAGCTCGTCGCGGCGATCGGGCAGGGGCATGCTCACCTTGAGCAGGAACCGGTCGAGCTGGGCCTCGGGCAACGGGTAGGTGCCCTCGTACTCCACCGGGTTCTGCGTGGCGGCGACCAGGAAGGGCGTCGGCAGCGTGTGGGTGCGCCCGTCCGCCGAGACCTGGCCCTCCTCCATGGCCTCCAGCAGCGCCGACTGGGTCTTCGGCGGAGTCCGATTGATCTCGTCGGCCAGCAGCAGGTTGGTGAAGACCGGGCCCTGCCGGAACGTGAGGTCACGGCCGCCGCCCTCGATCACCATCGAGCCGGTGATGTCGCCGGGCATCAGGTCGGGGGTGAACTGCACCCGCCGGGTCTCCACATCGAGCGCGGCCGCCAGGGTCCTCACCAGCAGGGTCTTCGCTACCCCGGGCACTCCCTCCATCAGTACGTGTCCCCCGGTCAGCAGGGCGACCAGGAGGCCGGAGACCGCGGCATCCTGTCCGACCACGGCCTTCGCGACCTCGGACCGGACGCTGGCCAGCGCCTCGCGGGCCTCACCCGGTGAGATGCCCTCAGACCCTGGGAAGACCTGTGAGCCGGATTGTTCGTTCAAGATCCTCGCACCTCGTTCTCGAGCTTGATCAGCTGCTGGCCGAGCTCGACCAGCTGGGAGTCCTTCGTGACCGCCGGGTCGCCAAGCAGGTCCAGCATCGCGTGCGGGTCGCGTCCTGTGCGGGCCGCCACGGCGCCGGCCAGGGTCTCGATGGTCGTGCCTCGCGGCAGCTGCAGGGACTCGGTGAGCCTTCGCCGTGCTGCGCGGACGAGGATCGCCGCAGCGTGGTGGCGGTCGCCCGTACGCCGGTAGATCCGTCCCCGGCTCTGTGTCGACTCGGCCGCACGTACGACGACCGGGAGGGGCTCGACGACCAGGGGACCCAGTCGGCGGCCCCGCCACAGGATCACGGCGAGGAGACTGACCAGGAACAGGTAGAGGCCAGGGACCAGCCACCGCGGCAGCAGGGTGGCGAGGCCGACCCCGTCCGAGGCGGCGATGTCTGCTGCATCGGCGACGTACCACACCAGCCGATCCCGCTGCCCGATCAGGCGCAGGGCCAGGGCGGCATTGTCGCTCTCGAGCACGTGCTCGTTGGTGAACGAGTTCGGTGAGGTCATCAGCCACAGCGCGTCGCGATTCACCAGGACCGATGCACCGTGTGACCCGAAGCACCCGGTGGCGTCCAGCCCACCCCCGCCATGCGTCCGTACGACGAGCCCGCGGGCCAGGGCCGTGTCGCAGTCGGCTCGCCGACGTCCGGCTGGCGCGGACTCCTGGTCGATCCCGAACTGGTTGCCGAGCACCTCGGAGTCCCCGACGACGATCAGGGCGCCCGCATCGTCAGAGTGGTCGCGGAGCTCGTGGAGCGTGCTCTCGCCCAGATCTTCGGGGTTGGTCACCACAACGGCGGTCCCGGCGTCGACCTGCTCCTCGAGGAGCGCGTCCTGGCCGCGCGCGATGCGGACGTCGATGCCGTGCCGCTCGAGCACCCGGGCCACGGCCTGGGCTCCGTCGGACTCGGGGTTGCGGGGGTCGAAAGGTTCGGAGAACGGTGCGTCGTCACGAGTGAGGATCGAGAGCACCACCAGGGCCACGAGCATCCCGAAGGTCACGAGGAGAGTGGTGCGCCGCGAGGATCGATCCGTTTGGCTTCTCGAAGTGGCCGCAGGAATCATCGGGGCACCACGTTCGCCGGGGTGCGTACGCCGGTCTCCCTGGCGCCTCGCGTTGCGAGCTCCTCCTCGAGCTCGACCACATCCCGCGCTCGTGCCTCGTCGGCAGGGCGGTCGCCGTAGCGGGTCTCGTCGAAGACGGTGGACATGGTCTCGAGGCGCAGGCTGCGGTCCTGGAACAGCTCTGCCGCGCGTGCGCTGATCTCGTGGACGGTCACCCCCGACTGCTCCGGCATCAGGCCGCGTTCGACCAGGCCGGCAGCCAGCGCGCGGACCGACTCGATCACCGCGTCACCCCACTGCTCACCGGACAGCGCGGCATGTGCGCGATCTCGATGTTCCTGCGCGGTCAGGGGCTTCTCGGAGAACACCGCAGCACCCGTCGTCGCCGGAGTCGGGTTGGCTCGCAGACGGGAGAGCGCGAACGCGATGCCGCCGACCAGCAGGGCGAGCAGGAAGAGTGCGAGGAGCGGGCTCAGCCCGCCACCCGTCCCGGTCGCCTCGCGGACGGACTCCACCAACTCGTTGAACCAACGGGTGAAGCGTTCCAGGAGGGACTCCTGGTACTCCGGGCGGGAGAGCTCCGTGCGCAGCCAGTCCCGCGCGGGTTCTGGGTCGGGGAACAGTACTCCAGGAGTCGCAGGCCAGAGGTGCGTCACCGCGGCCCCGCGCGGAGCGACTGGTTGAGCAGCTGGATGTCCAGCCCCTCCTTGCGGAACCTCTGGTCGTAGTACTGCAGTGCGAGCACGGCCGCATTGAAGGGGCCGACGAGCGCTCCTGTCAGGACGGTAGCGACGTACGTCACCATCAACATGCCGACGATGACCCAGCCCGCCGGCAGCACGAACACGAGCACGACCATCAAGATGCCGAACGGGAAACCGATCACCTGGCCGACGAGAGTAGTGGTGATGTTGGCGAGCAGGTAGATGCCGAACAGCCGCCAGAAATCGCGGCGCGAGAGCTGTCTCGCACGAGACAGGCTCGCAAACACCCCGCGACCCTCCAGGACCAGGCTCGGGACGGCCAGCAGCAGGTAGCGGGTGAAGAGGAACACGGTGGCCGCCACCCCGACCAGGCCGCCGAGAATGCCGAACAGCACCGCGAGCGGCGTGCTGTCCACGGCCAGCCCTACTGCGACGCCGAGTCCGATCGGCGCGCCGAGGACCACGGTCAGGCCAAGGAACACGAGCAGGGTCAGACCGAGCAGGGGGAGCAGCCGCGCTCGGCTGCGCCGCCACGCCTCACCGGCGGTGATCTCCTCACCCAGCACCGCTGCCTCGACGACCCGGACGATCAGCCCGGTCACCACGATCGAGGCCAGCACGCTGAACACCCAGCTCGCCATGCTGGAGACGGTCAGCGCCACGTCGCCCGCGTCCGCCTCGGCCGAGCCCTCGGCGGCGGTGATGTCGAACGACGGCATTCCCCCGAGGGCGCCGAGCAGCACCGTGGCGAGCATCGGGATCAGCATGAAGCCGAAAGTGACGACCGCAGCCAGCCCGACCGTTGCCTTCGGGTTGTGGCGCACGGTCTGGAGGGCCCCGCCGAAGATGTCGCCCAGCGTCAGGGGCCGCAACGGCACCACGCCTGGCTGGTGGACCGGCGGACCCCAGGGGGAGAGGCCAGGCGGCGCGGGTCCACCGGTCGGGGGCATCGGTCCGGTTGCACCGGGTGGCGGGGCGGAGCCGTACGGGGGGTGCGGGGCGCCGGGAGCCGGCCACGAGCCGGGCGTGGAATCGGCGGGGGGCCTGCTTTCCGGTGCGCCCGGAGGCGGGTACTGAGTCATCGTGGGTCCCCCGAGGTCTGACGATCAGGCTGGGCGGTGCCCCAGAACGACCATCCTGTCATTGGATTTGGCGCATCGCCTCCGACTCTGTCAAGATAGTGCGGTTGCTCAGGCGGGATTGCCGGGGCGCGGACATTGACTACTGAACAGGTTTTCCTGAGCTGCTGATTGGCAGCAGAAGTGGTCGCGCGTCTGTGCCGCACCAGGAGATCCCGTTCAGCCCGGCCCCCCGGGCGCCACTCCAGACAACGACCCGCACGAGATCCGTGCGTGCCGCGAGCCGATTACCAGCCGCGACACGCCCGACCGCGGGGGTCGGAGCCGAGGTGGAGTGGGAGCAGGGCGGACAACCTCACCGAGGGCGTCCGAGACCAGTCGTGAGGACTACGAAGCAAAGGACGTTGTTTGATGGCGGGACAGAAGATCCGCATCAGGCTCAAGGCCTATGACCACGAGGTGATCGACACCTCGGCGCGGAAGATCGTGGACACCGTGACCCGTACGGGCGCGAAGGTCGCCGGCCCTGTGCCGTTGCCGACCGAGAAGAACGTCTACTGCGTCATCCGCTCGCCCCACAAGTACAAGGACTCCCGCGAGCACTTCGAGATGCGCACCCACAAGCGACTCATCGACATCATTGACCCAACGCCCAAGACGGTTGACTCGCTGATGCGCCTCGACCTGCCTGCTGGCGTCGACATCGAGATCAAGCTCTGAGGTTCGACACATGAGCACCTTCGAACGCAACGTCAAGGGCCTGCTGGGCACCAAGCTCGGCATGACCCAGACCTGGGACGAGAACAACCGCATCGTCCCCGTGACCGTGGTCGCGGCCGGCACCAACGTGGTGACCCAGGTCCGCACCCCTGAGAAGGACGGCTACAACGCCATCCAGGTCGGCTTCGGCGAGATCGACGGCGCCAAGGTGACCAAGCCGGTGGCCGGTCACTTCGGCAAGGCCGGCGTGACCCCTCGTCGCCATGTGGTCGAGATCCGCACCAGCGACGCCCCGTCGTACGAGGTCGGCCAGGAGCTCAGCCCCGAGCTGTTCGCCGCTGGCCAGGAGGTCGACGTCACCGGCACCAGCAAGGGCAAGGGCTACGCCGGTGTGATGAAGCTGCACGGCTTCCACGGCGTCGGCGCCTCTCACGGTGCGCACAAGAACCACCGCAAGCCGGGCTCCATCGGCGCCTGCGCGACCCCCGGCCGTGTCTTCAAGGGCACGCGCATGGCTGGTCGCATGGGTAGCGACACCGTGACCACGCAGAACGTCACCGTGCACGCCGTGGACGTCGAGAAGGGCCTGATCCTGCTCAAGGGCGCCGTTCCCGGCCCCAAGGGTGGGCTCATCGTCATTCGCTCGGCTGCCAAGAGGACCGAGGAGGCCGGCGCATGACCGCCCAGAAGTTCGGCAAGACCGTGAAGGTTGATCTCCCCGCCGAGATCTTCGACGTCGAGACCAACATCCCGCTCATCCACCAGGTCGTCGTGGCCCAGCAGGCTGCCGCCCGCCAGGGCACGCACTCGACCAAGACGCGTGCCGACGTACGCGGCGGTGGCGCCAAGCCCTACAAGCAGAAGGGCACCGGTCGCGCCCGCCAGGGCTCGACCCGAGCACCGCAGTTCGTCGGTGGTGGCGTCGTCCACGGCCCGCATCCGCGCGACTACGACCAGCGCACCCCCAAGAAGATGAAGGCCGCCGCCCTGCGCGGCGCCCTCTCGGACCGGGCCCGCGCCGGTCGCATCCACGTGGTGGAGTCCCTCGTCGGTGGCGACACGCCCTCGACCAAGGACGCCGTCGCGGCGCTGGCCGGCCTCGCTGGTGAGCGTCGTCAGCTGGTCGTGCTCGTCCGTGACGACGCGCTGACCTGGCTCTCGCTGCGCAACGTGGCCTCTGTGCACCTGCTCGCCGTCGACCAGCTCAACACCTATGACGTGCTGCTCTCTGACGATGTGATCTTCACCAAGGGCGCCTACGACGCGTTCGTCAACGGCACCGCGGCGTCGACCTCGCGCCAGTCGACGGTCGTCGAGCCCGCGGCAGTCGAGGACACCGCGGCAGTCGAGGACACCCCGGCAGTCGAGGACACCCCGGCAGTCGAGGACACCCCGGCAGTCGAGGACACCCCGGCAGTCGAGGACGACCCCGGCGTCGGCCGATGCCGAGGCCGCCGGGTCCCCCGAGGCTGGCTCGAACGAGCCGGTGGAGCAGACCCACGCTGAGGAAGAGGAGGGTGACGACAAATGAGCACGCTGCACAAAGATCACCGCGACGTACTGATCGCGCCGATCGTGAGCGAGAAGAGCTACGGCCTGCTCGACGCGAACAAGTACACCTTCCTGGTCCTCCCGGACGCGAACAAGACCGAGATCAAGGTCGCGGTCGAGAAGGTGTTCGACGTCAAGGTCACCTCCGTGAACACCCTGAACCGCAAGGGCAAGACTCGCCGCACCCGCACCGGCACCGGCCGGCGCAAGGACACCAAGCGCGCGATCGTCAGCCTGGCCCCGGGGCACCGCATCGACATCTTCGGGGGCCCGGTCTCCTGACCGGCCGACGACTAAGGAACTGACATGGCAATCCGCAAGTACAAGCCGACCACACCGGGCCGTCGTGGCTCGTCGGTCGCTGACTTCGTCGAGATCACCCGGACGACGCCGGAGAAGTCGCTGGTCAAGCCGCTGCCCAAGAAGGGTGGCCGCAACAACCAGGGCCGCATCACCACGCGTCACCAGGGTGGCGGTCACAAGCGCGCCTACCGCGTCGTCGACTTCCGCCGCTACGACAAGGACGGCGTTCCGGCCAAGGTCGCGCACATCGAGTACGACCCGAACCGCACCGCCCGGATCGCGCTGCTGCACTACGCCGACGGCGAGAAGCGCTACATCATCGCGCCGCTCGGCGTGAGCCAGGGCACCGCGATCGAGTCCGGCGCGACCGCCGACATCAAGCCCGGAAACAACCTGCCGCTGCGCAACATCCCCGTCGGTACGACGATCCACTGCATCGAGCTCCGGCCCGGTGGCGGTGCCAAGATCGCTCGTTCCGCCGGCAACAGCGCCCAGCTCGTCGCCAAGGAAGGTTCCCGCGCCCAGCTGCGGATGCCGTCCGGGGAGATGCGCTACGTCGACGTCCGCTGCCGCGCCACCGTCGGCGAGGTCGGCAACGCCGAGCAGTCCAACATCAACTGGGGCAAGGCCGGCCGCATGCGTTGGAAGGGCAAGCGCCCGACCGTCCGTGGTGTCGTCATGAACCCGGTCGACCACCCGCACGGTGGTGGCGAGGGCAAGACCTCCGGTGGTCGCCACCCGGTGTCCCCATGGGGCAAGGCCGAGGGCCGCACGCGCAAGCGCAAGGCCAGCGATGCCCTGATCGTCCGTCGCCGCAAGTCCGGCAAGAGGAAGTAACGAGATGCCACGCAGCCTGAAGAAGGGCCCATTCGTCGACGACCACCTGATCAAGAAGGTGGACGCACAGAACGAGGCCGGGACCCACAACGTGATCAAGACGTGGTCACGTCGCTCGATGATCGTGCCGGCCATGATCGGCCACACGCTCGCCGTGCACGACGGACACAAGCACGTCCCGGTGTTCGTGACCGACTCGATGGTCGGCCACAAGCTGGGCGAGTTCGCCCCGACCCGCACCTACCGGGGCCACGTCAAGGACGACCGGAAGAGCCGCCGCCGCTGACCGCGGCAGGCCAAGAGATTTCCACGGAGAGATGACAGCTATGACAGTTGGAGAGCGTAGGCGCACCAGCGCCCGCCGTGACTCGTTGCTCGGCGACCAGCCGGGCGCGTTCGCCAGCGCGCGCTTCGTCCGGATCACCCCGATGAAGGCGCGTCGCGTCGTGGACATGGTCCGCGGCCTGCCGGTGGACGACGCCCTGGCCCTGCTGCAGTTCGCGCCGCAGGCTGCCAGCGAGACCATCTACAAGGTGCTCGAGAGCGCCGTGGCCAACGCCGAGACGACTGAGGACCTCGACCGGGGAACACTCGTGGTCAGCAAAGCGACCGTCGACGAGGGCCCCACGATGAAGCGTTGGCGTCCCCGTGCGCAGGGCCGGGCCACCCGGATCAACAAGCGCACCAGCCACATCACCCTGGTGGTGCAGCCTGCCGACGAGCCGAGCGCACAGACCAAGAAGAAGGGACGGACTGCCTGATGGGTCAGAAAATCAACCCGAACGGGTTCCGCCTCGGCATCTCCACCGACCACAAGAGCCGGTGGTACGCCGACAAGCTCTACAAGGCCTACGTCGGCGAGGACGTCGCCATCCGCAAGCTGCTCTCCAAGGGCATGGAGCGGGCCGGTATCTCCAAGGTCGAGATCGAGCGCACCCGTGACCGGGTTCGCGTGGACATCCACACCGCGCGTCCCGGAATCGTCATCGGTCGCCGCGGCGCCGAGGCCGACCGTCTGCGCAGCGAGCTGGAGAAGCTCACCGGCAAGCAGGTGCAGCTGAACATCCTCGAGGTCAAGCAGCCCGAGATCGACGCGCAGCTCGTTGCCCAGGGCGTCGCCGAGCAGCTCTCCGGTCGCGTGCAGTTCCGTCGCGCGATGAAGAAGGCCATGCAGACCTCGATGCGCTCGGGTGCCAAGGGCATCCGGATCCAGTGCTCGGGCCGTCTCAACGGTGCGGAGATGTCGCGCTCGGAGTTCTACCGCGAGGGCCGCGTGCCCCTGCACACCCTGCGCGCCGACATCGACTACGGCTTCTACGAGGCCCGCACCACCTTCGGCCGGATCGGCGTCAAGGTGTGGATCTACAAGGGCGAGGTCGCCGGCACCCGTGCCGAGCGTGAGGCCCAGGCTGCTGCGCGCGCCGGTGCTCCCGGCCGTGGCCGAGGCGGCGCCCGTGGCGATCGCGCCAGCGACCGACCCACCCGTGGCACCCGCGGTGCCGGTGCGGGCGACCGTCCCACCCGCGCGGACCGTGCCGACGCGCCCGCACCGGAGGCCACCGCCGCTGCTGCAGCCCCGGCTGCCGAGGCACCGGCCACCGCTGCCACGACCTCGGGAACGGAGGCCTGAGCACCATGTTGATGCCCGTTCAGCGGAGTAAGCACCGCAAGCAGCACCACCCCGACCTCAAGCCCTACGGCCTGGCACCCGGACAGGAGGCCTGAGCACCATGTTGATGCCCCGCAGGGTCAAGCACCGGAAGCAGCACCACCCCAAGCGCACGGGTGCTGCGAAGGGTGGCACGAAGCTCGCCTTCGGCGACTACGGCATCCAGGCGGTCGAGTCCAGCTATGTGACCAACCGCCAGATCGAGTCCGCGCGTATCGCGATGACCCGCCACATCAAGCGAGGCGGAAAGGTGTGGATCAACATCTACCCCGACCGTCCCCTGACCAAGAAGCCGGCCGAGACCCGTATGGGTTCGGGCAAGGGGTCACCCGAGTGGTGGGTGGCCAACGTGAAGCCCGGCCGGATCATGTTCGAACTTTCCGGAGTTTCTGAGGAGACCGCTCGCGAGGCCATGCGCCGCGCGATGCACAAGCTCCCGATGAAGTGCCGGTTCGTCAGCCGTGAAGCAGGTGAGTTCTGATGGCGACAGCACATGAGCTCGACGATCTGAACGACGTCGACCTCGAGGGCAAGCTGCGTGAGGCCAAGGAGGAGCTGTTCAACCTCCGGTTCCAGGCCGCCACCGGTCAGCTCGAGAGCCACGGCCGCCTGAGCGCGGTCAAGAAGGACATCGCCCGGATCTACACCGTGGTGCGTGAGCGTGAGCTCGGCATCCGGTCTGCGCCGGACACGAAGACCCAGTCTGAGGAGGTTGGCGCATGAGCGAGAACCCGGTAGTTGAAAGCCCGGTAGTTGAGAGCGCGGCTGTTGAGACCTCTGTCGAGGAGCGCTCGACGCGCAAGGTCCGTGAGGGCCTGGTCGTCAGCGACAAGATGGACAAGACCGTGGTCGTGTCCGTGGAGGACCGCGTCAAGCACGCTCTCTACGGCAAGGTCATGCGCCGTACGAGCAAGCTGAAGGCCCACGACGAGCAGAACGACTGTGCCGTCGGAGACCGCGTCCTGATCATGGAGACCCGCCCGCTGAGCGCCACCAAGCGCTGGCGCGTGGTGGAGATCCTCGAGAAGGCCAAGTAGGGGAACGAAAAACTATGATCCAGCAGGAGTCGCGACTCAAGGTCGCCGACAACACGGGTGCCAAGCAGATTCTGTGCATCCGCGTTCTCGGTGGCTCTGGTCGGCGCTACGCCGGCATCGGCGACGTCATCGTCGCCACCGTCAAGGACGCGATCCCGGGCGGCAACGTCAAGAAGGGTGACGTCGTCAAGGCCGTGATCGTGCGCACCGTCAAGGAGCGCCGTCGTCCCGACGGTTCCTACATCCGTTTCGACGAGAACGCAGCCGTGATCCTCAAGCCCGACGGGGAACCCCGTGGGACGCGCATCTTCGGCCCCGTGGGCCGCGAGCTGCGCGAGAAGAAGTTCATGAAGATCATTTCGCTTGCCCCGGAGGTGCTCTGACATGAGTGTCAAGATCAAGAAAGGCGACACCGTCAAGGTGATCGCCGGCAAGGACAAGGGTGCCGAGGGCAAGGTCATCCAGGTGCTCCGTGAGGAGCAGCGGGTGATCGTCGAAGGTGTCAACCGGGTCAAGAAGCACACCAAGGTGCTCAACCAGGGTGGGCGTGCCGGCAAGACCGGAGGCATCGTGACCGCCGAAGCCCCGATCCACCTCTCCAACGTGATGGTCGTCGACGGCAAGGGCATCACCCGCCTCGGCTCCAAGCGCGTGGAGACCACCAAGCGCCGCCCGGACGGCTCGACCTACCCAGCCAGCCGCAGCGTGCGTATCTCCCGCAAGTCCGGAGAAGAGATCTGATGAGCGACGCAATGACCGAGATCAACAGCGACCAGGCGGCCGAGAAGACCGCTGGGCCGCGGATGAAGGCGCGCTACCGCGAGGAGATCGTCCCCGCGCTGCGCGAGCAGTTCGGCTATGCCAACGTGATGCAGGTGCCCGGCCTGACCAAGATCGTGGTCAACATGGGTGTCGGCGAGGCGGCTCGCGACTCCAAGCTGATCGAGGGTGCCGTCAGGGACCTCACCGCGATCACCGGACAGAAGCCACAGGTCACCAAGGCCCGAAAGTCCATCGCGCAGTTCAAGCTGCGCGAGGGCATGCCGATCGGCGCCCACGTGACACTGCGCGGCGACCGGATGTGGGAGTTCCTGGACCGGCTGCTCGCCCTGGCACTTCCCCGGATCCGTGACTTCCGCGGGCTCTCGGACCGCCAGTTCGACGGTCGCGGCAACTACACGTTCGGGCTCACCGAGCAGGTCATGTTCCACGAGATCAACCAGGACAAGATCGACCGCTCGCGCGGCATGGACATCACCGTGGTGACCACCGCGAGCAACGACGACGAGGGTCGGGCGCTGCTGAAGAGGCTCGGGTTCCCGTTCAAGGAAGGCGATAACTGACATGGCGAAGACTGGACTGAGGGTCAAGGCCGCACGCAAGCCGAAGTTCGCGGTGCGCGGCTACACCCGCTGCCAGCGCTGCGGTCGCCCCAAGGCTGTCTACCGCAAGTTCGGCCTGTGCCGGATCTGCCTGCGGGAGATGGCACACGCCGGCGAGCTGCCCGGCGTGACCAAGAGCTCCTGGTAACAACCACAAACAACGATCGCTACAGGTCGCCCTGAGATGCAGGGCGAAACCGGAGTGGAGAAAGGGCCGACACGGCCATGACGATGACTGACCCGATCGCAGACATGCTGACGCGTCTGCGCAACGCCAACCAGGCGTACCACGACTCGGTGTCGATGCCGTACAGCAAGCTGAAGGAGGGCGTCGCCGAGATCCTCAAGCAGGAGGGTTACATCACCTCCTTCGAGGTCTCCGACCGCGACGACGTGGTGGGCAAGACGCTCGACATCCAGCTCAAGTACGGACGCAACCGCGAGCGCTCCATCGCCGGCGTACGCCGGATCAGCAAGCCCGGCCTGCGCGTGTACGCCAAGCACACCGCGCTGCCCAAGGTGCTCGGTGGCCTCGGTGTCGCGATCATCTCGACCAGCCAGGGCCTGCTCACCGACCGTCAGGCCAACCGCAAGGGCGTAGGTGGGGAAGTCCTCGCCTACGTCTGGTGACCAGGAACCAGGAGGAATAGCAATGTCGCGTATTGGCAAGCTGCCCGTCCCGGTTCCGTCCGGGGTCGACGTGCAGGTGGAGTCCCAAACCGTCACGGTCAAGGGTCCCAAGGGGACTCTCAGCCACACGGTCGCTGCTCCCATCACCGTGGAGAACGGTGAGGGCGCCCTCGAGGTGAAGCGTCCCAACGACGAGCGGGAGAGCCGGGCACTGCACGGCCTGACCCGTTCGCTGATCCACAACATGGTCGTCGGTGTCACCGAGGGCTACGAGAAGAAGCTCGAGATCGTGGGCGTGGGCTACCGCGTGCTCTCCAAGGGCCCGACGCAGCTGGAGTTCCAGCTCGGCTACTCGCACTCGATCACGTTCAACGCCCCCGACGGCATCACGTTCACCGTCGATGGCCCCACCAGGCTCGGTGTCCAGGGCATCGACAAGCAGCTCGTCGGCGAGGTCGCTGCGAACATCCGCAAGCTGCGCAAGCCGGAGCCCTACAAGGGCAAGGGCGTGCGCTACTCCGGAGAGCACATTCGCCGCAAGGTCGGAAAGGCTGGTAAGTGACGATGGCTATCGCACTCAAGACTGGCAAGCACACCTCGGCTCGTGTGGCGTCGCGCATGCGTCGCCAGATCCGGGGACGCAAGAAGGTCAGTGGCACCACCGAGCGTCCGCGCCTGGTCGTGACCCGGTCCTCGAAGCACATCACGGTGCAGGTCGTCGACGACCTGGTCGGGAAGACCCTCGCGTCTGCCTCGACCATGGAAGCCGACGTCCGCACCATCGAGGGCGACAAGACCGTCAAGGCGCGCAAGGTCGGCGAGCTCGTCGCCGAGCGTGCGAAGTCACTGGGCGTGGCTTCGGTGGTCTTCGATCGGGCCGGCAACAAGTACCACGGTCGCGTCGCGGCCCTTGCGGACGGCGCCCGCGAGGGCGGCCTGACCTTCTGATCAGCCCCGGAAAATCGACAGAGTTTAGAAACGGAAGAGGTAGTTTCATGAGCGGACCCCAGCGCGGAGGACGCGCCGGTGGTGGCGAGCGCCGTGGAGGCCGCGACAACCGCGGCCGCGACGGTGCGGACAAGAGCGCGTACATCGAGCGCGTTGTCGCCATCAACCGAGTCGCCAAGGTCGTGAAGGGCGGACGTCGCTTCAGCTTCACGGCTCTGGTGATCGTCGGTGACGGCGACGGCATGGTCGGTGTCGGCTACGGCAAGGCCAAGGAGGTCCCGGCGGCGATCGCCAAGGGTGTCGAGGAGGCGAAGAAGTCGTTCTTCCGCGTCCCCCGCATCCAGGGCACCATCCCGCACCCGGTCCAGGGCGAGAAGGCCGCGGGCGTAGTACTCCTGCGTCCAGCAGCTCCCGGTACCGGTGTGATCGCCGGTGGCCCGGTGCGTGCCGTTCTGGAGTGCGCCGGAATCCACGACGTACTGAGCAAGTCCCTCGGCTCCTCGAACCAGATCAACATCGTGCACGCCACGATGGAGGCCCTGCGGTCCCTCGAGGACCCGGCGGCTGTCGCCGCCAGGCGTGGTCTGGCCGTCGAGGACGTCGCTCCCGCCGCGCTGCTCAGGGCTCAGGCGGAGGGCGTCGAGGCTGCCCAGGCACAGACTGCAGGGGCGCAGTGATGGCGCGCCTCAAGGTCGAGCAGAAGAAGTCCACCATCGGCTGCAAGCAGAACCAGCGCGACACCCTGCGCTCGCTGGGTCTGAAGCGGATCGGTGACGTGGTCGTCAAGGAGGACCGCCCCGAGGTCCGGGGCATGGTCCACACCGTGCGTCACCTCGTGACGGTCACGGAAGTTGACGGAGAGGTTGACTCCAAATGAGCTTGAAGTTGCATCACCTGCGTCCGGCCCCCGGCGCCAAGACCGCCAGAACCCGCGTGGGTCGTGGTGAGGCGTCCAAGGGCAAGACCGCTGGTCGCGGTACCAAGGGCACCAAGGCCCGCTACCAGGTCCCGGCGTCCTTCGAGGGTGGGCAGATGCCCATCCACATGCGCCTGCCGAAGCTGAGGGGCTTCAAGAACCCCTTCAAGGTGGAGTTCCAGGTCGTGAACCTCGACCGCATCAGCGAGCTCTTCCCCGATGGTGGCGCCGTCACCGTGGCCGACCTCGTTGCCAAGGGCGCCGTCCGCAAGGACAAGCCCGTCAAGGTGCTGGGCCAGGGCGACATCTCGGTGGCCGTGCAGATCACCGCGGACAGGTTCTCCGGGTCCGCCAAGGAGAAGATCGCGGCGGCCGGGGGCACCGCGACCGAACGCTGAGCAAAACAACACCCCATGTTCGCCGCTGACAGGGCAGGACGAAGTCCAGTGGACGGTCGTCCTGCCCTGTTAGGCTTCCACGGATTTGGTCCGACTGAACCAGTCCCTAAAACATTCCGGGGCCCTGACCACCGAGGCCGACCAGTCGCTATCCGAAAGAGGAGCACGTGCTAGGCGCATTCGCCAACGCTTTCCGGACACCGGACCTGCGCAAGAAGATGCTGTTCGTGCTGTTCATCGTGGCTCTCTTCCGCCTCGGTTCCCAGATCCCCACACCCGGCGTGCACGTAGCCAACGTCCAGTCCTGCTTCGAGGCGACCAAGGACAGCGGCATCTACGGCTTGATCAACCTGTTCTCCGGCGGCGCGTTGCTCCAGCTGACCGTGTTCGCGCTCGGGATCATGCCGTACATCACCGCGAGCATCATCCTGCAGCTGCTGGTCGTGGTGATCCCGCGCCTGGAGGCCCTGAAGAAGGAAGGGCAAGCCGGCCAGACCAAGATCACCCAGTACACCCGTTATCTCACCCTGGCGCTGGCCATCCTGCAGGCCACCGGCATCGTCGCCCTGGCGCGCTCGGGCAACCTGCTCCAGAACTGCACCAAGCCGCTGCTCTACGAGGACACCACGCTGATCGCGATGCTGATGGTGCTCGTGATGACGGCCGGCACCGCGATCATCATGTGGTTCGGCGAGCTGATCACCGAGCGCGGCATCGGCAACGGCATGTCGATCATGATCTTCACCCAGGTCGTGGCCACCTTCCCGGCCTCACTCTGGGCGGTGCAGAAGGCAAAGGGCCCGTGGATCTTCGGCGGGGTGCTGCTGATCGGCCTGGTCGTGATGGCGGCCGTGGTCTTCATCGAACAGGCGCAACGGCGGATTCCAGTGCAGTACGCCCGCAGGATGGTCGGACGCAAGATGTTCGGCGGGTCCTCGACGTACATCCCGCTCAAGGTCAACCAGGCGGGCATCATCCCGGTCATCTTCGCCTCGAGCCTGCTCTACCTCCCGTCGATGGCCGTGCAGTTCAACAACAGCGACTCTCCATGGGTGCGCTGGATCTCGACGTACTTCGTGAGCGGCTCGCACCCGCTGTACATGCTCACCTACTTCCTGCTGATCATCTTCTTCACCTACTTCTACGTCGCGATCACCTTCAACCCACAAGAGGTCGCAGACAACATGAAGCAGTACGGCGGCTTCATCCCCGGGATCCGGGCAGGCAAGCCGACCGAGGAGTACCTCCAGTACGTCCTCTCCCGCATCACGCTGCCGGGCGCGCTCTATCTGGGTCTGCTCTCGCTGATCCCGCTGGTCGCCCTGGTGCTGGTCGGCGCCAACCAGAACTTCCCGTTCGGGGGCACGTCCCTGCTCATCATGGTCGGCGTCGCGCTCGACACCGTGAAGCAGATCGAGAGCCAGCTCCAGCAGCGCAACTACGAAGGATTCCTACGGTAAATGCGAATCATCCTGATGGGCCCTCCCGGCGCCGGCAAGGGCACCCAGGCCGCGGTGGTCGCTGACCACTTCGGCATCCCGGCGATCTCCACCGGCGACATCTTTCGCGCCAACGTCTCCAAGGGCACCGAGCTCGGCCGCAAGGCCAAGGAGTACATGGACGCGGGCGAGTACGTTCCCGACGACCTGACGAACCTGATGGTGCGCAACCGCATCGACGAGCCTGACGCCGATCCCGGCTTCCTGCTCGACGGTTACCCGCGCACGCTCGCGCAGGTCGAGGAGCTCGACGGGATGATCAAGTACACCGGTCACCAGCTCGACGCGGTGGTCGTGTTGACCGTCGACGCCGAGGAACTGGTCCAGCGACTGCTTCAGCGCGCGCTCACCGACGGTCGGGCCGACGACACCGAGGAAGTCATCCGGCGTCGCCAGGAGGTCTACACCGAGCAGACCGAGCCGCTGATCGAGCGTCTACCGCGACCGCAGCCTGCTCATCGAGGTCGACGGCATGGGCGAGGTCGACGAGGTGTCCGAGCGGATCTTCAAGGCCCTGCAGGACGTCAACGAGAGCTGAACACAGAGATGGCTTTCCGTGACCGCGGCGTGGAGATCAAGACTCCCGACCAGATCGCGAAGATGAGGGTGGCCGGCCTGCTGGTCGGCGAGACCCTGGAGCTGCTGCGCTCCTCGGTGCGCATCGGCATCACCACCGGCGAGCTGGATGCCATTGCCGAGGAGAACATCCGGGCAGGGTCCGGCGTGCCGTCATTCCTGGGTTACGGCCACCCGCCCTTCCCCGCGACGATCTGTGCGTCGGTCAACGACGAGGTCGTGCACGGCATCCCGGGTGACCGGGTGCTGGAGGACGGCGACGTCATCTCGATCGACTGCGGCGCCATCGTCGATGGCTGGCACGGCGACGCTGCGATCACGGTGGCCGTGGGCGAGGTCCGTCCCGACGTACTCGAGTTGATGCGGGTGACCGAGGGCTCGATGTGGGCGGGGCTGGCCGCGGCCCGACTCGGTGGCCGGGTTACCGACATCTCCCATGCCGTGGAGACCTACGTCCGCGCGCAGGCTCCTCCGAGCGCCGGTGAGTACGGCATCCTCGAGGAGTTCACCGGCCACGGCATCGGCACCGCCATGCACCAGCCCCCCAACGTGCCGAACTACGGCCGCCCCGGGCGCGGACCCAAGCTCGAGCGTGGCCTTGCGCTCGCCGTGGAGCCGATGGTCACGCTGGGCAGCAAGTACACCGATATGGCCGAGGACGAGTGGACGGTCCTGACCGACGACGGCAGCTGGGCCGCGCACTTCGAGCACAGCTTCACCCTGACCCCCGACGGCGCCTGGATCCTGACCGCCCTTGACGGCGGGAAGGCGAAGCTGGCCGAGCTCGGGGTTCCGTACGGCGGGGACTAGTGCGCTTTCACTGGGTCCTCAGTGAAACCGGCACTTCCCCCGCGTTGCAACAGTGGGGAAGTGGCCGCAACGCGAGGGGAGTGCGTACGCCGTGAAGCCGTTCCTGCTGGTCTCGATCCGCGTCGACCAGGCTGCCGCGGAGAACGAGTACGAGTCCTTCCTGCGCTTCACCGGGTTGGAGGAGTCCGAGCTCCCGGTGGTGAACCTGGTGCACGAGCCCCTTCCCGCCATTGACCTCGACGAGTGGTCAGGGATCTTGCTGGGCGGCGGGCCCTGGAACGCCAGCGACGAGCCAGAGATCAAGTCCGAGACGCAGGTGCGTGCCGAGGGAGAGATCTCGAAGCTGCTCGACGACGTGGTCGCACGGGACTTCCCGTTCTTCGGCGCCTGCTACGGGATCGGCTCGGTCGGGCTGCACCAGGGAGGCGTCGTCGACCGCAGCTGGCCCGAACCGGTGGGGCCGTTGTCGGTGACCGTCACGCCCGAGGGACGGGCAGACCCGGTCTTCGCCGACATCCCGACCGACTTCGCGGCGTACGGCGGCCACAAGGAGGCGATGGTGCGACTGCCTCCGGGTGCAGCCCTGCTCGCCACGTCGCAAGCGTGCCCGGTGCAGGCCTTCCGGGTGGGCCGCAACGTCTACGCGACGCAGTTCCATCCCGAGCTCGACCTCGAGGGAATCTGCACCCGCATCGAGGTCTACAAGAACGCCGGGTACTTCGACCCGGGCGCGGCAGAGACGCTCAAGGCGCTGTCGCGGACGGTTGAGGTCGCCCACCCGATGACCCTGCTGTCCAACTTCGTGCGTCTTCATCGTTCCTGAACGTCCTCGCCACCCGCTGACCCGCGCCTACGATGACCAGCGTGAGCATCGGCAGTGATCGCACCACCTGGTTCCGGGACACCTTCGAGGCGATGACCCAGAACATCGAGCGCGCGGTGCTCGGCAAGCGTCATGTCATCCGGCTGACGCTGACCTGCCTGGTCTCCGAGGGGCACCTCCTGATCGAGGACTTCCCGGGCACCGGGAAGACGATGCTGGCGCGTGCCCTGGCTTGCACGCTGGAGGGGTCCCACGCCCGGATCCAGTTCACTCCTGACCTGCTGCCGAGCGACGTCACCGGCGTCACCGTCTACGACCAGAACAAGGGCACGTTCTCCTTCCATCCCGGTCCGATCTTCCATGCGATCGTGCTGGCCGACGAGATCAACCGGGCCTCGCCGAAGACCCAGTCGGCGCTGCTCGAGGTCATGGAGGAGGGACACGTGACGGTCGACGGCGTCACCCACGACGTACCCCAGCCGTTCATGGTCATCGCCACCCAGAACCCGATCGAGCAGGCAGGCACCTACCGGCTGCCAGAGGCACAGCTCGACAGGTTCCTGATGAAGACGTCGGTCGGCTACCCCGATGCCGAGGCCACCGAGGAGCTGCTGCTCAACTCAGGGTTGCGCGACCGCGTCTCGCTGGTCGAGCCGATCATGAAGATCGACCTGGTCAGCGAGATGAGCCGGATCGCCGACGAGGTCCACGTCGATGGGGCGGTAGTGACCTACGTGCGCAAGCTGGCAGAGGCCTCGCGCGACATGGAGCAGGTGCGGCTCGGGCTGTCGCCGCGAGGCTGCCTGGCCCTCATCCGGGTGATCAAGACGTGGGCCGTCGCGGACGGGCGCGAGTACGTCGTACCCGAGGATGTGGCGGAACTGGCGCACCCGGTGCTGGGGCACCGCCTGATCCTGGACGGCGAGGCCCAGTTCCGTGGTGTCGAGGTCGACCAGGTGATCGACGAGCTCCTGGACCGTGTCCGGGTTCCGTCACTACGGGCCTGACGCCGTGAAGGTCCGGGCCCTCAAGCTCCCCGCAGTCTTCCGGGTGGTGACTCCCGCCGGGCGTTCGTTGCTGCTCGTCGCGCTGGTCTGCTACCTCGGTGACACACTCGGCGGCTGGCCGGTCTTCCAGCTGTGGTGGGTGGCGTGCGTGCTGATGGCCGTCGTTGCCGTGGTGATCGCGCTCGTGCCACGGCGGGCTCAGGTGGAGCTCACCGTCTCGCCCCCGCGCACGGTCGCCGGGGAGAACGCTGACGTGGTGCTCTCCTGCACCGGCGCAGGGCGGGTGCCGTTGCCCGGCCCGCTCATCGACCTCCCGACAGGTACGACGCAACAGCTCCTCCGGCTCCGCACTCTGCGGCGAAAACGGGTCGTGGAGGAGCGTGTCGCGCTCACCGGTCTGCGTCGTGGCGTCATCCCGGTCGGGCCGGTGACGGCGCGGCGTACCGACCCGCTAGGCCTGCTCCGGTGGACCGAGCGCTGGTCCGCCGCGGCCGAGCTCCTCGTGCTGCCCCGGATGGTCCAGGTCGAGCCGCTCGGCGCCGGAGTGATCCGTGACCAGGAAGGGATACCGAGCGACGAGATCTCCATGAGTGACCTCGCTTTCCACGCGCTGCGCGAGTACGTCCCCGGAGACGAGCTCCGCCACGTCCATTGGAGGTCGTCGGCCAAGGCGAACAAGCTGCAGATCCGGCAGTACCACGACACCCGGCGCAGCCACCTGACCGTCGTCATCGACGACGACCGCAACTCCTACGGCGACCCCGAGGACTTCGAGATCGTGGTCTCGGCCGCGGCGTCGATCGCGGCTCGCTCTGACCGCGAGGGCATCGACCTCTCGATGCTCTGCGGCGTACACGCGGTCACCGGTCGTGGTCTCGACGGGATTCTCGATGCCTGCTGCCGCATCGAGCTCGGCTCCTCCGACCCGGCCCAGAGCACTCGCAACGCCCTTCGCCTCGCCCCGGAGACCAGCTCGCTGGTCGTCCTGACCGGGGGCGCGGCCGACCAGGCACTTCCCGGAGTGCTGCGCTCGGGTCTGCCCTCAGACGTCAGCCTGCTGCTCGTTCGAGCCGACGGCACGGCCACCACGACCCTGGGTCTTGCGCGCGGGGTCCGGATGCTGACGCTCCGAGCCCTTGACGAGCTGCCCTCGGCGCTCGCGGCAACGGTGCAGGGCGACCGGCGATGAGCGCCAGCCCGAGTCGCCACCCGGTCTGGGCGGTCGTCGATGTGGTGGCCATCCTGATCCTGGTCGCTCTCGCCGTGGTCGGCCTGGAGTCCACGTTCGTCGGTTGGGGGTTCCTCGTCGTGGCAGAGATCGCCGCCGCGCTGGCCCTGCTCGTGGTCCTGGCGACCCTGCGGCTCTCGAGGATCGCCCTGGTGGCAGCCGGACCGCTGGTCGGCATCCTCCTCGCGGGTCCGGTGGCGCTGCGCTCGGATGGCTTCGGGGGCGGCGTACCCGATGCGCAGACGTTGGCGGAGGTGATGAAGGGCACCTGGACGGGATGGGGCGAGCTGCTGACCACCCTGCCCCAGGTCGACCTCGAGGGAGCTCCGACGCTGGTGCCCTTCCTGCTCGGCTACCTGGGTGGCCTGCTCGCGGCCGCGCTGGCGCTGCGATCGCGCAGTGCCGGCGCTCCGGTGCTGCCGCTCCTCGGGGTGCTGGCGGGGGCGCTGCTGCTGCGTCGCCCGGCCGCTGGTCTGGTGGAGTGGCACCCGGTCGCCTTCGCGGTCCTCGGACTTGCATGGGTGGCCTTCCGGGGCCTGGGCCTCGCCCCGGAGGGGCGGGTCGAGGTCAGGAACCGGTCGCGCGGTCGCCTGGCCCGGGGGACAGCTGCCGTCCTCGTCGTGGGGGCGGCGCTGCTGGTCGCCGTACCCCTCACCTCGGGCGGTGCCTCCGGGCCAGCCCGGGAGAGTCGCTCCGGGGACGACTGGGTCCGCTGCCGGTCGTGACGGACCTGGACTCCCCGTTGCGCAGCTTCCGCACCTACACCAAGCAGCCCCCAGGCACCTTCGAGAACCTGCACGACAAGATCCTCCTGGATGTGGCGGGCGCTCCGGAGGGAAGTCGGGTGCGGTTCCTCACGCTCGACCGGTACGACGGCGAGGAGTGGGCCCCGGACAACGACACGATGGCGGGCACCACCGATGACCGGTTCCAGCGCATGGACACCAGCGTCGACAACCCGACCGCGGGCACCGCGCTCAGGGTGCGGGTGACGGTGAAGAAGGCCTACCGCAGCGCGTGGGTGCCCACTGTCGGCTCGCTGACCGCGCTCCGCTTCCTGTACGCCGACCGCTACGCGCGCCGCGACGAGCTGCGCTACAACGTGGCTACCTCGACCGCCGTCCTGCCGCTGGGCGTGAAGCCTCGCAACGACTACGAGTTCACCTCGATCCTGGCCGAGGACCGGCTCACCCCGGACATGGCTGCGTGGCCGGAGCCGCTCCTCTCGGTGAAGGAGGCCTCGCGTGTGGATCCGTTGATCACGCGGGTCCTGGCGAGTCCCGCCCCGCCGATGAGCAAGATGTTCGTGCTGGCCAAGTACCTCCGCGACACCGGCTTCTACAGCGACGGTGCCGGTCCGGCCGAGGAGCGGTTCAAGCCCGGCCACGACGTGAAGCGGCTGTTCCCGGGCTTCCTGCTCGCGAAGCGCGCCGTCGGTGACGACGAGCAGTACGCCGCTGCCATGGCCGTGCTCGCCAACCGGGTCGGCGTACCCGCTCGGGTGGTGGTGGGCGCCGTCTTGCCGCGAAGCGGCAGGATGCGGGGATCCGACGTAGAGGCCTGGGTGGAGGTCCGGATCGCCGACGGGTCGTGGCGCACCCTCGCCACCGAGCAGTTCATGGGCGACCGGCCTCCCACCGCCCGGCTGCCACCGCCACCACCACCGAGGATGCCCGACAGGCTGGCCGAGCAACCCCAGCAACCGCCGAGCAGCAGACGAAGAAGGCGACCAAGCGCGAGGCCGAACGGGCCGAGGACCAGTGGCGTGCCCTGGTCGTCCGCGTCGTGCCCGGTCTTGTCGTGCTCCTCCTCCTGTTGGCGGTGCCGACGGCCAAGGCGCTCCGGCGTCGGCTCCGCCGCCGGCAAGGAAGGGCCTCGGACCGGATGGCCGCTGCGTGGACCGAGCTCGTGGACCATGCGCGTGACCTCGGGATCCCGGTCAGGGTGCACGCATCCCGGCCCGCGCAGGCCCGAGTCCTCGCCCGCGCGGGGGCCCTTTCCAGGGAAGGCGACGATGGTGTCTTCGCCGAGGCCGAGCCGGCCGAGGAGGCGGTGAACGCCTACTGGGAGCAGGTGATGAGGGAGCGTCGCCAGCTCGGGGAGAGCCAGCCGCTGCGTCGTCGCCTGTGGGCGCCGTTCAACCCCTTGACCCTCGTACGCCGCCCCGGCGCGGATTAACGGTTGGGCGCTGGTATCCCCTAGACTGAGTGGTCGGCCCAACGTGGGCTCGTTTTGTGGCGCCTCGCGGCTGCCCGGACAAACGCTGACTCGCTCGTAGGAGTGTCTCGCGCGCGCCCGGGGATGAGGACCTTCCGAACGGCTCACGAGGTCCACTGGCTGACCGGCGCGTCCGGTCGTGGACAGGCGGTTCCCGGGCCAACGGTAGACAACCAGCACCAGCAACAGATTGTGGAGGACATGCCGAAGAAGGAAGGCGTGATCGAGATGGAGGGCTCCGTCGTGGAGGCCCTTCCAAATGCCATGTTCCGGGTCGAGCTGACCAACGGACACAAGGTGCTCGCCCACATCAGCGGCAAGATGCGCCAGCACTACATCCGGATCCTCCCCGAGGACCGCGTGGTGGTGGAGCTGTCCCCCTACGACCTCACCAGGGGTCGGATCGTCTACCGGTACAAGTAGTAGTCAGCAGCCGACCTATCGAGAAAGGGCTGACAGTGAAGGTCAACCCGAGCGTCAAGCCGATCTGTGACAAGTGCAAGGTGATCCGTCGCCACGGCCGCGTCATGGTGATCTGCTCGAACCCGCGTCACAAGCAGCGCCAGGGCTGAGTCCCACCCCTGCGCCACACAACTGAATACATCCACTACGTGTTCGCTAAGGCCCGTCAGGGCCGGAGCACCTCCGGAACGGATGGCCGGAGCCCGAGCCACGAGGCGCGGGACGCGACACGACCAGACCACCGTGAACGACCGAAGGGCCGAAGTAGCCCTTGAAAGGAAGAGCCATCACATGGCACGCCTCGTTGGTGTTGACCTCCCGCGCGACAAGCGCATCGAGATCGCACTCACCTACATCTACGGCATTGGCCGTACCCGCTCCCAGCAGATCCTCGCCGCAACCGGGGTAGACCCGAACGCGCGAGTCCACACGCTGGGCGATGAAGAGCTGGTCAAGCTCCGCGACGCGATCGAAGCCGACTACAAGATCGAGGGTGACCTCCGTCGTGAGGTCCAGGCCGACATCCGCCGCAAGATCGAGATCGGTAGCTACCAGGGCCGCCGGCACCGGCAGGGCCTGCCCGTCCGCGGACAGCGCACCAAGACCAACGCGCGCACCCGCAAGGGTCCCAAGCGCACCGTCGCCGGCAAGAAGAAGGCCAAGTGACGGGCCCGCGCCCGGACGCGACATCCGAACTCGCTCGTAGCTTCCAGACCGCAACATCAGGAGACTCTGTCTAATGCCCCCCAAGAGCCGCAGCGCGGCCGGCACCAAGAAGGTGCGTCGCAAGGAGAAGAAGAACGTCGCTCAGGGCGAAGCCCACATCAAGAGCACGTTCAACAACACCATCGTCACGATCACCGACCCCACCGGCGCCGTGATCTCGTGGGCCTCAGCCGGAACTGTCGGCTTCAAGGGCTCGCGCAAGTCCACGCCGTTCGCCGCCCAGATGGCCGCCGAGGCAGCAGGTCGTCGCGCGATGGACCACGGCATGAAGAAGATCGACGTCTTCGTCAAGGGTCCGGGCTCGGGTCGCGAGACCGCGATCCGCTCATTGGGTGCGATCGGCCTCGAGGTCGGCACCATCCAGGACGTCACCCCCACCCCGCACAACGGTTGCCGCCCGCCCAAGCGCCGGCGCGTCTGACCCGAGACTGAACAGGAGACTTTGAACCATGGCTCGTTACATCGGTCCCATGACCAAGAAGTCGCGCCGTCTCGGTGTCGACCTCGTCGGTGAGGACAAGGCGTTCGAGAAGCGCCCCTACGCTCCCGGCCAGCACGGCCGTACGCGCATCAAGGAGAGCGAGTACCGCAACCAGCTCCAGGAGAAGCAGAAGGCCCGCTTCACCTACGGCGTGATGGAGAAGCAGTTCCACAACTACTACGACGAGGCCAGCCGCCGTCCCGGCAAGACCGGTGACAACCTGCTGCAGCTTCTCGAGTGCCGGCTGGACAACGTCGTCTACCGCGCCGGTTTCGCCCGCACCCGTCGTCACGCCCGCCAGCTGGTCGTGCACGGTCACTTCCGGGTGAACGGCAAGAAGGTCGACATCCCCTCCTACCAGGTCGCCGCGCACGACATCATCGACGTGCGCGAGAAGAGCCTCGAGATGACGCCGTTCATCGTGGCTCGTGAGACCCACGGCGAGCGGATCGTCCCGGCCTGGCTCGAGGCGATCCCGTCGCGGATGCGGGTGCTCGTGCACTCGCTGCCCCTGCGGGCGCAGATCGAGCTCCCGGTCCAGGAGCAGCTCATCGTCGAGTACTACTCGAAGAAGTAATCACCTCAAACCCAACCCTGGTCAGTTCGAGCCCGTCATATAGCGGGTGGGCTCGGAAAGGAAGAAATAGTGCTCATCGCTCAGCGCCCGACGCTGTCGGAAGATGTTGTTGACGAGTTCCGTTCGCGGTTCGTGATCGAACCGCTGGAGCCCGGCTTCGGCTACACGCTCGGCAACTCGCTGCGTCGTACCCTGCTCTCCTCGATTCCTGGTGCCTCAGTCACCAGCATCAAGGTGGATACGGCCCTGCACGAGTTCTCCACCATCGAGGGCGTCAAGGAAGACGTCACCGAGATCATCCTCAACCTCAAGGGTCTCGTCGTCTCCAGCGAGCACGACGAGCCGGTCGCCATGGTGCTCCGCAAGTCTGGCGCCGGCGTCGTGACCGCCGCTGACATCGAGGCGTCCGCGGGCGTCGAGGTGCACAACCCCGACCTGAAGATCGCCACCCTGAACGCCAAGGGCAAGATCGAGATGGAGCTCATCGTCGAGCGTGGCCGCGGCTACGTCAGCTCGGTGCAGAACAAGGGCGCGGACAACGAGATCGGCCGGCTCCCGGTCGACTCGATCTACAGCCCGGTGCTCAAGGTGACCTACAAGGTCGAGGCAACCCGTGTCGAGCAGCGCACGGACTTCGACAAGCTGGTCATCGACGTCGAGACCAAGCCGTCGATCACCCCGCGCGACGCCATCGCGTCGGCCGGCAAGACGCTGGTCGAGCTGTTCGGTCTGGCCCGCGAGCTCAACGTCGAGGCCGAGGGCATCGACATCGGTCCCTCGCCCGTCGACGAGCAGCTGGCCCAGGACCTCGCCCTTCCGGTCGAGGACCTGAACCTGACCGTGCGGTCCTACAACTGCCTCAAGCGTGAGGGCATCCACACCGTGGGTGAGCTCATCTCGCGCTCGGAGCAGGACCTGCTCGACATCCGCAACTTCGGTGCGAAGTCGATCGACGAGGTCAAGGCCAAGCTGGTCGAGATGGGTCTGTCCCTCAAGGACAGCGCGCCCGGCTTCGACCCGGCGACCGCCCTGGCGGCGTACGACGACGACGATGATTCGTTTGTCGAAGACGAACAATATTGAACAGCGTCGAAGACGAGCAGTACTGAGCCCTCAGGCGCAGCCTGAGACCCGTCTACTCCGGTACCTGATACGGCCGGGGAGAATCGAGAGAAGCAATGCCAACCCCCAGGAAGGGCGCTCGCCTCGGCGGCAGCCCGGCGCACCAGCGGCTGATCTTGTCGAACCTCGCCACGGCGCTGTTCGAGCACGGTCGGATCACCACCACCGAGGCCAAGGCGCGCGTACTGCGCCCGGTCGCGGAGAAGCTGATAACCAAGGCCAAGAAGGCCCCGCTCGGAACCGTGCAGAGCCTGCACAACCGGCGTGAGGTCCTCAAGACCATCCACGACAAGTCGGTGGTGCACGCGCTGTTCACAGAGATCGGGCCGACCTTCGCGGAGCGTCCCGGCGGCTACACCCGGATCACCAAGATCGGTCCGCGCAAGGGCGACAACGCCCCGATGGCGGTCATCGAGCTGGTGACCGAGTCGTACACGCCGTCACCGAAGTCGGACGCGAAGAAGAAGTCCGAGCCTGCTGCCGCGCCGGTGGCCGAGGTCGAGCAGCCCGAGGAGGACGCCCCCGCTGAGGTGGTGGCGACCGACGACGGCGGCGAGACCCAGGTCGTCGAGACCGAGCCCGCGGACGTCGAAACTGCCGAGGTCGTGGCCGAGACCGAGCCCGAGGCAGACGCCGACACCGACACCGGGTCGGACACCGAGGACGACGCACCGAAGGACGACGAAAAGGCCTGAGCCGCTCGTCCTCGCAGCATCCAGGGGCCCGTCACCACAGTCGTGGTGACGGGCCCGTTGCGTGTGCCGTGCCGGCAGTCAGGTGGGCGAGGCAGACAGGTGGGCATGCACCAGCGGCACGACGCTCGCACCCTCGCCAGACGCAGCAGCCACGCGCTTCATCGAGCCAGCTCGGATGTCGCCTGCCGCGAACACCCCGGGGACTGAGGTGGCCAGGTTGGCCGGAGGCAGCCCGTTCGCCCAGAACTCCTTGGGTACGTCGCGACCGGTCAGCACGAAGCCGTGCTCGTCGAGGCAGATCTCCGGGGGCAGCCAGTCGCACTTCGGCTCCGCGCCGAGCAGCAGGAACAACCCGCCCGCCTCATGGCTGGTGATCTCATCGCTGTTCAGGTCGCGGACACCGATCCGCTCGAGGCGGCCCTCTCCACCCCCGTCCACGACCTCGGCGCACTCCCGGATCCGGATCTGGGGCACGTACTTCATCTCGCGGATCAGGTAGTCCGACATCGTGGCCGAGACGTCGCGACGTCGTACGAGCAGGGTGACCGACCGGGCGTACCTGGCCAGGTGCAGCGCCGCCTGACCAGCAGAGTTGCCGCCGCCCACGACGAAGACGTCACGGTCCTCCATCTCGGGGGCGGCGCTCACCGCGGCGCCGTAGTGGACGCCGAGCCCCACCAGCTCCTCGAGGGAGTCGACGCCCAGGCGGCGGTAGGCGACGCCGGTCGCGATCACGACCGCCCGGGCACGCACCTCGCCGCCGCCGGTCAGCACGCGATGCGGCTGACCCGAGGCTCCGAGCACCAGGCGCTCGACCGGCCATCCGGTGAAGAATCGGGTGCCGAAGCGGATCGCCTGGTTGCGGGCCCGCTGCGCCAGCCGCATCCCGGAGATCCCACGCGGGAAGCCGAGATAGTTGCGGATCATCGAGCTAGTGCCCGCCTGACCGCCGATAGCGTCAGACTCGAGCGTCACGGTGTGCAGGCCCTCCGAGGAGCCGTAGACGGCGGCGGCGAGGCCGGCTGGTCCGCCGCCCACGACCACGAGATCGGCCACCTTGTCGACGTCGATGTCGTCGGGCGCGCCGTACAGCGTGACCGCGACGTCGCGGACCGAGGAGGGCTGTGAGGTGATGCCACCGAGCGCGGAGACGATCGGGAAGCTGGTGCTGTCCCCGTGACGACTGATCACGTCGCGCCCCGTGTCCGACTCCGGTGACACCACCTCGGCGGGCATGCCCATCTGGTAGGCGAAGTCGCGGATCGCGGCGGTCAGGGCGTCGAGCCGAGGGGAGACGATGTGGACCGTGGGTACGACCGGTGCGGTGGATCCCCAGTCGGACAGCAGCTCGGTGACCGCTGTGTGGAACTCCTCGTCGCGCACCCCGCGAGGCATCAACAGGTAGGCGTCGTACTTCCCGGTCGCGAGCCCCTTGCGCAGTTCGTCGGCCCGCGCCCGGAAGTGGTCGACGTGCGCGGTGATGATCCGCCTCGCTGTAGGAACCACGATGCGCCAGTCGTGGAACGCCCGTAGGACGTGGTCGTCGGGGATCTCGGTCTCGGCGACCAGCAGCGCGACTCTGTCATCCGCGGACAGGGCCTGCAGCAGCTGCACGGTCTCGGCGGACGTCGAGGTGATCCGGACGTCGTAGTCGGAGTCATAACGGGCGAACTGTGGCCCCAGCACATCCGCGTGGTCCGGGGCGCACAGGACGATGAGCGGATCGTGTGGGCGTTCACCCGCCGTCGCTGCGGAGGAGGCGGTGGTCATGGATCCATCATCTGCCCGGCCGCCAATGTTGGGGCAGAGAGTCTCAGCCCGAATAAAGGCTCAGCGACGTTCCTGATGTACGTCGAGCCGCAGCATCCGGCCGACCAGGTCGACAGCCGGACCGAGGAGGAAGATCACCGCGAGGGTGCCCGGACCGATGGTGGCGCCGAGCAGCCAGCCGACGAGCGCTCCGAGACCCTGGACCGCGCTGTAGCTCCAGCGGAAGGGCACGGGCGGATCCCAGGCCAGGGCAGCCGCCTCCGCCGGCCCGGCGCCGAGGTGGCTCCCGAGGTACGCCGCTATCCCGGTCGCGAGCACTGGGAACGCGGCCACGAGAAGCAGCGCCTGGCCGAGCACGGTCCCCGGGGTGTCCAGCACGGGCAGCAACCACGAGACGGTGAAGCCGACGACGACGATCTGCACCAGTGTCCCGGGACCCGGCCAGAGCCTCCGGCTGGCCGCGAGGACCAGGAAGCCGAGGCTGATCGCGACGTTGGCCACGAGGAACGGAATGTCCCCGCCGATCGAGACGCCGTTGACCAGGGTGGAGTACCCGTCGGAGCCGAGGTCCGCAGCCAGCAACATCGCCACGCCGAGGCCGAGGGCGAGACAGCCACCGACCAGGAGAACCGGGCGGCGCGGCGAGGGTCGATGCACGCGGGCAGCATCCCAGACGGCTGAGGGGCACCGGGCGGGGCGGGGGCGGTCGAGCAGCCTTGCGCCGAGCAGCTACGGCTCGGCACGACCCCATCGCCGATCTGCGGAGTACCCCATGCGGCACCAGGTGCACGCCAGCCTCCTCTGATCGGGCTCACCTGGTCTTCGAGCGCTCAAGGTTGAAGGGTTCAGCGGTTAGCCTCTTGAATCCGCCTCTTGTGGCCACAGCTGAGGTTTCGGAGTCGTGGTTGCTTCTCGCTGGTGGTTGCGCTGATGTTCCCGGATGGGGCTTCTCTGTCGCCGTCGCTTCACTCGACCGTTGTGGTTGGGGTCTTCATCGGGTGGTCTGCCTCCCCCGTTGTCATCTTCTGCGTCGTTGTCGTCGCAGCGGGCCGGGCCGCGTTCCGAGGTTCCAGTTCAGCCGAAGAGAAGCGTCTGCCCTGCGCCTGGTGCATGCCAGGCTCCTCTGATCGCGTCCTCGCCGGTGGTTGAACCGCGACTCGGAGGACGGCGCAAAATAAGTGAGAATTCCCTTGTGTGGCAGGGCTTCTGGCGTTTGGGACTGTCGGTGGGCGCGGACAGAGCTGGGCATGCCGGTGGCCCCGCCGGGTTGGGTTCGGCCGGGTCCGGGGCGGTGTGGCTACTGGTCGGGTGGGTCGACGAGGCAGGTGGAGTGGTTGGGTCCGCGTGGGCGTGGGTCACTGGTGACGTCGAGGGTGCCGTGGTGGTCGCGGAGGAACTGGTAGCCGTGCGGACTGGACCACAAGAACGACCCGGGTTCCAGGATCGTGTAGCCCCAGCTGGTGTGCGTTTTGAGTCGATGATGCCGTCGGCACAGTGCGGCGAGGTTGCACGAACACGTGCTGCCGCCCTGGTCATAGGGCATGACGTGGTCACAGTCGGCGGTCCGGGCGGGGCGGGTGCACCACGGAAACACGCACGACCCGGTGCGCAGCTGGGTCTGTTCGCGGAGCCGGTCGGGGATCTCGTGGCCCTCGACGCCAAGGTGGTCGTTGAGGTCGATCACCGGTTTCACGACCACTTCGGTGTCGGGGTTGGCGCACCAGGTCCTGACCTGGTCGGCAGTGACGCCCCGGCGCTGGTTCTCCACCCGGGCCAGATCCACACCACCACCAGCGTTGGTCCCTTGGACTGCGGCTTCGGAGAGGTGCACGTAGAGGACCACCTGGCGCGGCTTCACCGTCTTGCGGGCGCCGGATGCGGCTGTCGGGGTGGCGCCGCTGTCGCTGTCTGTGTCGGTGGTGTTGAGGTCGAGGGCGAGCTGGTGCCGGGCGAGCTCGCCGGCGGCGATCGAGCGGCGTACGTCCAGGGAGTCGGTGGACCCGCCTGCTCGCAACGTCTCGGCGCCGCGGGTCAGGGCGGCGTCGAGGTCGAGGGCATCGGCGAGGTCGAGCTCGCCCTCGATCCGGCTGGTGCCGTCGAAGGAGACCTGGTGGTGGTGGATGGTGAAGTGCCGACCCTCGGCAGCCTGCGCGGCGTTCTGGAGGGCTTGTTCGGGCATGAACCGGACAATCGCCTCGGCGACCAGCCGCTCCAATGCGGCGAGGCCGATCTTGTGCGCGAACCCGGCGACCTGGGCGTCGACGAACCCTGCGGCCTCCAGGGAGAGCCCCAAAGTTGCTTGGGCGACCCGGCGGGCCCGCCACACCGGCAGGGCACCGGACTGGGTGCGGTCCCATAGCCGGGTAAGGCGGTACTTCAGCTCCACCGCGTCCGCGATCAGCATCCGGCCGGAGTCGGTGGAACGCCCGAGGGCGGCGGCGAACTCGGCGATGCAGAACTCAGCCACCAGCGGTGCGCCCGGGCCGGCCAGCGGGAGACCGGTGTCGCCGCCACCGGAGACCCAGGTGGCGGCGAGCTCGACCGACTCCGGTGGGTGCTGCTCGGCCCAGGTCACCGCCGCGAACAGCACATCGGCCTCGGCCCGGTCCGCCGCAGCACGCCGGTCCCGCGCGAACCCGAGCACCGCCGAGGCGGAGTCGAGGTCGGGCCGGGTCTTCGTCATACCCAGAATTCAACCATGGAGCACCGACAATATCGAGAGCATGTTCGAGAATGTGGATAGCTATGTGAAAGGGTCGAGATCCGACCACGACGCTCGAGAAACCAGCGGCAGACCACACCAGCGTGCTCGAGACGCTGACTGCTCCACCTACGTGGATGCTCGCTGTTCGACCACGTAGGTGGATGTAGGTTGTCGCGGTGCGGCTGCGCCTCGACCTCTCCTACGACGGCTCCGGTTTCCACGGCTGGGCCCGTCAGCGCGACCTCCGCACCGTGCAGGCCGAACTCGAGCAGGCGCTCGACACGGTGTTGCGTACCAGCGGATCGGCACTCACCGTGGCCGGGCGCACCGACACCGGCGTACACGCCCGCGGGCAGGTCGCCCACGTGGACGTGGCCGACGAGCGGACCCGGGCCACCGGACGCAGCCACGAGCCGCCACTCGATGCCCTGCGCCGGCGCCTCAACGGGGTGCTCGGCCCTGACGTCCGCGTCCGACGGGTCACCGAGGCGCCGGAGGGCTTCGACGCGCGGTTCTCCGCCGTCTGGCGGCGCTATGCCTACCGGATCGCCGATGGGCCCGAGCTGGTCGACCCGCTGCGCAGGGGCCACGTGCTCACCTGGTCGAGACAGCTCGACCTCGCCGCGATGAACGCCGCGGCGCTGAACCTGCGCGGTGAGCACGACTTCGCCGCCTTCTGCCGCAAACGTGAGGGCGCGACCACCATCCGCACGCTGCTCGACCTGCACTGGGAGCGGGAGCCGACCGGACTGGCCGTCGGAACGGTGCGTGCTGATGCTTTCTGCCACAACATGGTGCGAGCGCTCGTCGGCTGCCTGATAGCGGTGGGGGAGGGCCGTCGCGAGGGCAGGTGGGCCGCGGACGTGCTCGCCGGGCGTCAGCGCGACCCCGCCGTGCGCGTCGTACGTCCTCATGGCCTCACGCTGGAGGAGGTGGCCTACCCGCCCGATGCGGAGCTCGCTGCGCGGGCGCGAGCGTCACGGGCGATGCGCACGCTCGGGGACCCGCCTACGCCGGCCGGCTGACCCGGACGAGCCTGCTGGCCTCGACCTCGTAGCGACTCGCCCGGCCGCCCGCGGCAGCGAAGAAACGTCGTCGCAGTGCGCCCTCGACGCGCACCGAGTCTTCGGGCTCCAGACCCGAGGCAGTGCGCTGGGTGCGCCTTGTCCAGCAGGCGACGTCGATGACGTCCACCGCTCGCTTGGTGGCTCCTTTCTGGGGTGGCCGGTCGACCACCACCCGCAGCGTCACCAGCTGGTCACCGCTGGGCAGGTCTCGTCGCTCGGGTGCCGCGCTCACCCGGCCGACCAGGGTGACCTCGTTGCAGCTCGGCGTCTCCGTTGGCTTCTGGGCCTGCTTCTGGGTCATGGGCTCCGTCATGCGCCCATCTCAACCCCGCAGGCCCTCCCGCGAGCGCCGCAGGCTCGAGCCTGTGGATAGGTTGGCGACCGCGTCCGCCTGTGGACGCGGGACGGTCGAGGGGAGCAGCCGTGGACGAGCACTACTTCACCGCCGACCCGGCCACGCCGTTCAAGCGGGTTCCCGTGCGGACCAACGTCTGGGGCCACTGGCTCGAGCTCACTTCCGGGTCTGGTGTCTTCGCCCAGGGACGCCTCGACATCGGGACCGGCGTGCTGCTGCGCGAGGAGGCACCTCCGGTGGAGGCCCGGGACGTCCTCGACCTCGGCTGCGGCTACGGCGTGATCGGCCTCGCCGTCGCCGTCGCTGTACCGGAAGCGCGAGTCACCGCGGTCGACGTCAACGAGCGGGCACTGCTGCTCGCGCGGGAGAACGCCGAACGGGTCGGGGTTGCCGATCGGTTTCGAGCCGCTCTTCCTGACGACGTGGACCCCGAGGCGACGTACGACGAGATCTGGTCCAACCCGCCGATCAGGGTGGGCAAGGACGCCCTCCACGACCTGTTGCTGCAGTGGCTGCCACGGCTGCGACCAGGAGGCCGCGCAGTCATGGTCGTGGGGAAGAACCTCGGCTCGGACTCACTGGCGAAGTGGCTCAGTGAGCAGGGGTACCCGACCGAGAAGCTGGCCAGCGCCAAGGGCTTCCGGGTGCTGGAGTCACGCCCGGGCTGACCAACCTGCGCTGCATGGCTGAGGTAACCATTGGCGGGCAGGGCCGGGAATCCTCGAGAATGCGCCACATGGGTCATGTCGAGGTCGCCGCGGTGCGCTACGAGCTGCCCGACGGCCGGGTGCTGCTCGACGACGTTTCCTTCCGCGTGGGCGAGGGTGCCAAGGTCGCGCTGGTCGGAGCCAACGGGGCCGGCAAGACGACGCTCCTGCGCATCATCACGGGTGATCTCGTCCCGCACGCCGGCGCCGTGACCCGGTCTGGTGGGCTCGGCGTGATGCGCCAGATGGTGGGGCTGGGTTCGACGACTGTCGCCGAGCTGCTCATGTCCGTGTCCCCGGAGCGGGTGCGAGTCGCAGCAGCCGAGGTCGAGCGGCTCGAGCTGAAGCTGATGGACGTCGACGACGAACCCACCCAGATGGCCTACGCGACGGCTCTGGCGGAGTTCGCCGACGCCGGTGGCTACGAGATCCAGGTCGTTTGGGACACCTGCTGCACCTCTGCGCTCGGAGTGTCCTTCGACAAGGCCAAGTACCGCGATCTCGACAGCCTCAGCGGAGGCGAGCAGAAGCGGCTGGTGCTGGAGTACCTCCTCGCAGGCCCGGACCAGGTGCTCCTGCTGGACGAGCCGGACAACTTTCTCGACGTACTGGGCAAGATCTGGCTGGAGGGCCGGATCCGGGAGTCCGTGAAGACGATCCTGTTCATCAGCCACGACCGCGAGCTGCTCGACAACACGGCGACGCGGGTGGTCACGGTAGAGCTTGGCGCGGCCGGCAACTCGGTGTGGACGCATCCGGGTGGGTTCTCGTCGTACCACCAGGCCCGGCGCGACCGGTTCACCCGGTTCGAGGAGCTGCGCCGCCGCTGGGACGAGGAGCACGCGAAGCTCAAGGCGCTGGTGCTGCGCTACCGGATCAAGGCCGAGTACAACGACGGTCTGGCGTCGCAGTACAAGGCAGCCCAGACCCGGTTGCGCAGGTTCGAGGAGGCCGGGCCGCCAGTGGCGCAGCCGCGCGAGCAGCAGGTGACGATGCGGCTCAAGGGCGGTCGCACGGGCAAGCGTGCCGTGGTCTGCGAGGAGCTCGAGCTGACCGGCCTGATGAAGCCGTTCGACCTCGAGGTCTGGTACGGCGAGCGGGTGGCCGTGCTCGGCTCGAACGGCTCCGGGAAATCGCACTTCCTGCGGCTGCTGGCAGCGGGTGGCAGTGATCCCGACGTCGAGCACCAGCCTGTCGACGAGACCCCTGTCGCCCCGGTCCGCCACACGGGCCGGGCCAAGCTCGGCGCGCGGGTGCGTCCCGGCTGGTTCGTGCAGACCCACAGGCATCCCGAGCTGGTGGGCCGCACGCTGGTGGAGGTCCTGCACCGCGGCGACTCCAAGCCTGACGGACGGGGCCGCCCGGGCATGCCCAGGGAGCCCGCGTCGCGAGCCCTTGACCGCTACGAGCTCGCGCATGCCGCCGACCAGCGCTTCGAGTCCTTATCCGGGGGTCAGCAGGCGCGTTTCCAGATCCTGCTCCTCGAGCTGTCCGGCGCGACCCTGCTGCTGCTCGACGAGCCCACGGACAACCTCGACGTCGAGTCGGCCGAGGCTCTGGAGGAGGGCCTCGAGCGGTTCGAGGGCACGGTGCTGGCCGTGACCCACGACCGCTGGTTCGCCCGCGACTTCGACCGCTACCTGGTCTACGGCGCCGACGGCTCGGTCTACGAGTCGGACGGGCCGGTGTGGGACGAGGGTCGCGTCCGTCGTACGAGATAGCGCGCTGAAGGGCGTCGTGGGCCGACGGAGAGGTGCCCGGTCGGCGGACCTAAAGTGACGCGCGTGGTCCGTGCCTCGCCCGATGACGCCCCTGCTTCCTCGCGTGGCGGCTCGGTGCCTGCGCCGCTGCTGGTGCTCGGTGGCGTCGTGTCGGTGCAGTTCGGCGGTGCGCTGGCGGCCACCCTCGTCCCCGAGATCGGTGCCGGCGGGTCGGTGCTGCTCCGGATCGCGATCGCGGCGGCCATCTTGTTCGCGGTCGCGCGCCCACGCCTGCGCGGTCACGACCGGCGGGGGTGGGCGACCGTGGTGGCCTTCGGGGTGGCGTTGGGGCTGATGAACTGGAGCTTCTACGGCTCGCTCGCGCATCTGCCGCTGGGAGTCGCGGTCACCGTCGAGTTCCTCGGGCCGCTCGTGCTCACCACGGTGTTGTCGCGGCGACTGCTCGACTACGTGGCCGTGCTGGCCGCCGCCGCAGGAGTGCTGCTCATCTCCCAGGCTTTCTCGGTGCCCCTGGGCGACCTGAGCTGGGTCGGGCTGGCTCTTGCTGCGACGGCGGGCGCCTGCTGGGCGGCGTACATCCTGCTCAGCGCCCGCACCGGCGCGGCGTTCGACAGCCTCGACGGACTGGCGATCGCGCTCGTCGTCAGCACCGTCGTCGTACTCCCCGCCGGCGTGCTCAGCATCGACCAGTGGACGACCGAGCACCTGGTCAAGGGCCTCGGGCTCGCCATCTTGTCCTCGCTGCTGCCCTACTCACTCGAGCTGCTCGCCCTGCGACGGCTCTCCGCCCAGGTCTTCGGGATCCTGCTCTCCCTCGAGCCGGCCGTCGCAGCGCTGGCCGGGCTGCTCGTCCTGAGCCAGCAGCTGAGTCTGCCGCAGCTGGTCGGTCTGGCACTGGTGGTCCTCGCGAGCGCCATCGTGATGGGCCTGAAGCGCCCCGAGGAACCCGGCCAGATCGAAGCGGCCTGACCCGTTGCCCGGCCCGATGCCGTGTGTCACGCTCTGCCCACCGCCCTCAAGTCCAGGAGCCTCGTAATGACCGCGCCCACCGCCGACCTCGCCGACCCGACCTACCTGGACGACCGTCTGGCCCACTGGGCCGAGGCGAATCCCGACGGGGAGGCCTTCTCCTACCTGGGTCGCACCTGGATGTGGGCCCAGTGGAACGATCGTGTACGCCGGCTGGCGGGGGCGCTGACCGCGATGGGGATCGGCCGTGGGGACGTCGTGTCGTTCCTCGACAAGAACCACCCCGCGGGCGTCGAGCTGACCTTCGCCGCGTCCAGCCTGGGAGCCGCCAACGCTGTCATCAACTTCCGGCTCGCCGGTGACGAGGTCGACTACGCCGTCAACGATTCGGGTGCGAAGGTGCTCCTTGTCGGCTCCGAGCTGATGCCCCTGATCAACAAGATCCGCGAGCAGCTGACCACGGTCGAGCGGATCATCGAGGTCACACCCGATGGCGCAGACGGAGACGAGTACGAGGCACTGATCGCCGCAGCCGAACCGGTGGGCCGCGCCCCGGAGGTCGAGCCCGACGACGTGTGCCTGGTGATGTACTCATCCGGCACCACCGGTCGCCCCAAGGGCGTCGCGCTGACCCAGAAGAACATGGTTGCCCACACCGTGAACTCCCATGAGGGCTGGGGTTTTGACGACGGCGACAAGAACATGGTCTCGATGCCGCTCTTCCACGTGGGCGGCTCGTCGTACGTGCTGCTCGGCATCCACGACGGAGTTCCCAGTGTCATGACCCGCGATCCCGACGGCGCCTCGCTCGCGGGCGCGATCATGCAGGGTGCGAACCGCACCTTCCTGGTGCCTGCGGTGCTGGCCCAGGTGCTGCAGTCCGGGGAAGACATGATCAAGCTGTTTGGCAAGCTCAAGACCTACTGCTACGGCGCCTCGCCGATGCCATTGCCGTTGTTGCGCGCAGCCCTGGAGGCATGGCCCGACACCGAGTTCATCCAGGTCTATGGACTGACCGAGGTGTCAGGCGTGATCACCCACCTGATGCCGGAGGCGCACCGCGACCCGGAGCATCCCGAGCGACTGGTGAGCGCCGGCCAGTGCATTCCGGGAGCCGAGCTGCGCGTGGTGAACCCGGAGTCCCTCGAGGAGCTGCCCGTCGGCGAGCACGGAGAGCTGTGGTTCCGGACGCCGCAGCTGATGAAGGGCTACCTGAACCGGCCCGAGGAGACCGCGGAAGTGATCACCGAGGAGGGCTGGTTCCGCACCGGCGACATGGGCAAGGTCGACGCCGATGGGTTCGTGTACGTCGAAGACCGGCTCAAGGACATGATCATCTCGGGCGGCGAGAACATCTACAGCCCGGAGATCGAGCGGGTCCTGGCGGAGCACCCGTCGGTGATGGAGGTCGCGATCATCGGCGTACCCGATGAGAGGTGGGGAGAGTCGGTGAAGGCAGTGGTCTCGCTCAAGCCCGACACCCAGGCAGGTGAGGACGAGCTGATCTCCTGGTGCCGTGAGCAGCTGGCGAGCTTCAAGTGCCCGAAGTCGGTGGACATCCTCGAGGCGCTGCCCCGGAACCCGACGGGCAAGATCCTCAAGCGCGACCTGCGCCGGCCGTACTGGGAAGGCCGCGACCGGGCGACGATCTGACCCGCCCAGGACTTCTCCTAGGATGCCGTCGTGGACTATCTGGACTTCCTACGTGCTCTGCACTCGCGGCTCCGCCCCCGGAACTACCTCGAGATCGGGGTTCGGTGGGGCCAAAGCCTCGGCGTCTCGCGCTGTTGCTCGGTGGGTATCGACCCCGCCTTCGCCATCGACCAGGAGCTGCACACTGAGGTGCACCTGTTTCGCACCACCAGCGACGAGTACTTCGCACGCGCGGAGCCGCTGGCTCCCACCGGCGGTGAGCCGTTCGACCTGGCGTTCATCGATGGTCTGCATCTCTTCGAGTTCGCGCTCCGGGACTTCATCCACACCGAACGGCACTCACGTCCTAGTGCGGCGGTGATTCTCGACGACGTCCTGCCGCGCAAGGCGATCGAGGCGAACCGCGAGATCCGCACGAGCGCGTGGACCGGTGACGTCTACTCGATGGTGCCGGTGCTGTCCGAGTACCGCCCCGACCTGCTCACGATCCCGGTCGATACCCACCCGACGGGTCTGCTTCTCGTGACGGGGCTCGATCCCGACAACTCCGTGCTGGCAGACCGGTACGACGAGATCATCGCGCGGTTCCGCAAGCCGGATCCGCAGCCGGTGCCGGAGGAGCTCCTCGATCGCACGTTCGTGCAGTCGCCGCGCAGGATCCTGGACTCGCCCCTTCTAGACGTGCTGGCCGAGGCGGCGAAGAACGGGCGGCGGAGCGGCATCGCCGAAGATCTGCGGTCGGCTGCCGCGGAGGCTCTGGGTCCGGCGTACGCCGCGCCGATCCTAAGTGCGTGACCGGAGCCGCGAGGCAATCCGTCCGATCACACGACCCGCTCGGCTCGGCAGCGAACGGGACACCTTGGCGGGACCTCCTCGTGCTGCGCGCGGCTCGCGAGGCGTGCGCTGAAGCTCCATCTCACCCGTGTGCGCGATCACCAGGTCGTGCCCGGTGGGATGGAAGGGCGAGCCTGCCAGGGAGACCGCGACCGCCGATCGCGTCGGCAGTCCCGACAGCCACGTCCTGAGCCGTGCGCTCCCGGCTTGGGAGACCAACTCGGCCCGCAGCGGGAAGTCACCGACCCTGATCACGGCTGGCAGAGTCGCCTCGCCGGTCACGTGCGCGAAGGGCAGCACCCAGTCCAAGTGGGTGCCCCGCGCGTCCTCGTGGATCTGAGCGAGGGCAGCATCCAGGTCGCGTAGCGGCGAGCGATGCGTGGCTCCGAGGTCCAGCACCACCCTGCCGCCCGCTCCTCTCACCGTCGCCACGGCGAGATCGCCGAGGAGTGCGCTCCCCGGGTTGCTGCTCCAGGTGATGGCGTGGACGGCGTCCCCGTCGTACAGGTCGAGCACCCAGCGTCCGGCGGCCAAGGGTCGACCGTCACCGGAGGCCAGCGGGTCGACGACCACAGTGGTCGTCGAGTCGGTCTGCTGGAGCGGTAGGCGCCAGTCGAGCCCGGTCTCGAGGCTCCGCACGACCACGTAGCTTCCGGCACCCGGCCCGGGCACCTGCAGGTCCAGATGGAGAGATCCCTCGGCCCAGGTCCCCGCGGCGCGGACGCCGTCAGTCCCAGGTCGGGATGCCTCCGAGGACGCGGGGGTCCCCAGGAGGAGCGGATCCCCCCGCAGGACCTGGACTGGGGTGAGCGTCGCCAGCGCCGCACGTCGTACGTCGAGCACCGAAACGTGTTGAGCAGCGCTGGACACGAGATCGCGGCGCATCACCACAGCCAGGCGTCCCGCATCAGTCCGCTCCAGCACGTGCTCGCTCGGCGTGGAGCCGTCCGCGAACACAGCCCAGTCAGTGGACCCGCCAGGCATCACTGCGCGACCCATCAGTGCGTCCGAGGAGTCGGTGGCGGCGTCCAGCACCCGCTGCAGTGCGCCTGGCGCAAGCCGCTCGTGGTCGGCGACCGGCAGGACGTACTCGGCGCGAGAGGTCGAAAGTGCGGCACCCCACCAGTCAGCCGCCTCACCCCCCACCTCGAGATTGGGTCGATGCCGGGCCAAGGTCCGCAACTTCGTGACCTCGGCGTCGCTGAGCCCGACGGGCATCGCCAGGACGCCGAAGGCCCTCGCGGGGACGGGTTCACTGTCGACCGAGCCGAGCAGTCGACGAAACGCCTTGGGATCGTTCACGGGGACAACAACATCGATTTGCTGAGGCACCGGTTCATCCTTGCAGAGCCGCACGCCGACCACTCAGCAGAGCGCCGGAACCGGCCCGACCCGTGATTGGATGAAATGTGCCCTTGTTGCCGCGGCGAACCCAGAACAAGCCAGCAGTCCCGAAGCAGGCGGACGCCCCTGAGCCACCTACTGCCTTCCGTCTGGCACAGGAGATCGACTGGCCTCACGACCGACCGACCATGGCGTTCCTCCGGCTGCTGGGCCGCGCTCTCCCGCACAAGGGCGGTGTCGTGGCGGTTGCGGCGGGGCCCCAGATGGACGCCTGGAAGGAGCTCTTCGCCCGTGCCTGGCCACGGACTCAAATCGTCTGCGTGGCTGCTGAGGACGACCAGTCAGAAGCGCACGTTCGGCTGTGCCTGGCGGCTCCAGTCGACGTGCTGATGCAGGCGGCAGACACCTCCGCCGCAGTACAGGCCCGACTGTTCGAGAACACGTTCATGCACCTCCGGGTGGGCGGCACGTACCTGACCCCGCGCCTCCTGCCGTTCTCGAGCGAGGAGATCGAGGCGGCAGCGGCCGCCGACCGCGCGTTGGAGCAGCTGCACGCCACCCGGCCGTGGCCGACGGCGGACGCTCGACCTGCGGAGTCGGTGCCTCGTGACGACCTCTGGGGCCTGGTCTCGGCGGCGCAGGCCGCGCGCGTGCGCGACTTCAAGGAGCCGGACGGCAGCGACTCGCCCAAGGACGTCCGTGGGCTGGGCCGACACCTGGAGCAGGTGCACGTGTTCAGCAAGATGCTGCGGGTTCGCAACGGATTCCGGACCCAGGCCAAGCTGACCGAGGCGGAAGCAGATGCCGTACTCCTTGGGCGCCCCGACATCGGACGCGAGATCATCTCGCTTCCTCCCACCACCCTGACGGCCCCCCCGTACGTGCACAACGTCGACTCTGAGGATCCCTACGTCGATCCCGAGATGGCAGTCCCCAAGCTCACCCTGCGGGAGTACGACAACCCCGTCTGTGCCCGCGGTCAGGTCGTCCTGAACGAACACCTCCTGTTGCCGGAGACCTTTCGGCACCACATGGCGTCGCGGCTTTCGAACATCTACGTCGAGGAGTCCGCCCCGCGCTTCGGCTACCTCCGGCGCGACGTCTCAGAGGCCGAACCGCTGCCAGGCGCATGGTTCCATCTCGACTCCGAGTGGCCGGGTCACTTCGGGCACACGCTCACCGAGCTCGTCGGGCGCATGTGGGCGTGGGAACGGGCCCGCCAGGAGCAACCCGACATCAAGTGCCTCCTCACCCTGCAGCACACCCGTGAGCCGATGGAGCTGCAGCAGTTCGAGCTCGACCTCCTGGAAGTGTTCGGCATCGGCGTCGACGACGTCCGGATCTTCGATGGCTCGTGCCGGCCCGAGAAGCTGTACGCCGCAACGTCGATGTTCTCGCTGCCTGACTACGTCCACCCCGACATCCTCGAGATCTGGCGCCGCGTCGGTGACCACCTGGCAAGCCAGGCCACTCCTCGCGAGCGGCCACGGCGGCTGTTCTGCACCCGTGCCCCCGGCCTGAAGCGAAGCTGCAACAACGCTCACCAGGTGGAAGCCATGTTCGAGGAGTACGGGTTCGAGGTGGTCCGGCCAGAGCAGTTCCCGCTCCCCGAGCAGGTCTCCATGTTCAGGTCGGCTGAGGCCATCGGTGGCTTCGCCGGGAGCGCCCTGTTCACCAGTGCCCTGTGTCCTTCACCCATCAAGCTGTTCACGGTGGCACCCACCTCCTACACAGCCCGCAACGAACAGCTGATTGCCGCCGCGGTGGGCCACGAACTCGTCAGTGCGTGGAGTCGGCCCGACGTGGAGCATCCGCCAGGTGAGTGGACGATGGAGGCATTCGGCTCGGGCTTCGATTTCGACTTCGACAGCGAGGGCGTCTTCCTCCGAGAGCACCTGGAACGCCTCGGGCCGCTGGGCTGATCGAATCGGTCTTCGGCTGAGTCAGGTTGTCCAGGGCAGGCTCTCGACGGGCTGCACCTTCGCCTCTCCCGAGTTCGCCGGCACACGGCGGGTGGACTGCCGGATCGCTCGGAACACGCGCTCGGTGCACCCTCCGTCCCGCCGGGGGAACGCGTGTTGGATTCGCGCGAGGTACTCAGGTCGGGGGGAGGGGCCGAACTCGACCGTCTCGACGATCGCTGGGAGCACTTCCTCCAGCGAGGTCGCAACCGGGCCGTAACCATCGCGCTCGTAGTCGAAGTAGCCACGCCGCCCGACGTGCCCCCCACTCAGCACCCGGTCGCGGTCGAACTGGAAGTAGACCACCGGCCGATCGATGTAGGCGACGTCGAAGGCCATGGACGAGTAGTCGGTGACCAGCACCCGAGCGCGGGCGAACGTTGCGCGCACGTCCTGGCCCTCGAACCCCAGCACCACAACGTGCTCTGGCAGCTCGAGCTGATGGCCAAGCGGTTGCAGGTTCGGGTGCAGGAGCAACGCCACCTGGAGGTTTTGCTTGTCAGCGAGCCGCTTCAGCTGCTGCGAGCCGAGCAGCCCCAGCCATTTGCCCGCGAACTCCGTCGCCGAGAACTCATCCGCGCTGAGTGTGGTCCGGTCCACGCCTGGTCGGGTGACCATCAACCAGCTACGCCAGGTGGGAGCGAGAAGGATCAGGTCTCGACGTTCCGGGGGGACCATCTCACCGGCTTTGAGCAGCGCGTCGAACCGCGGCATGCCCGCCAGCTTCGCCTCCCGGTCGGTGACGCGATATGGGGAGCCGTCGGCGACGAACGACTCGTGCTCCGCTTGCGTGTTGGTGATCAGCAGATCGATGTCCTTGGGGTTCAGCCATCGCGACAGGTCGTCCTTCGTCACGCCGTGCTGGAGGAAGCAGAACCGCCATTGAGGAGGCCCCAGCCGAGTGAGTGCGGGCGGCTGGACCATGGGTACGTCGGCGAACGACGACACCAGGTGACGGCAGTTGAGCATCAGCAGCTTCCACCGGATCGAGCCGTAGGGGATCACGCGCTTGTAGCCGTCCGCGAGCAGTCGGCGGTGGTCGGGAGTGCCCTTGCTGATGACGAACCACGCGTTGATCTTGCGTCGGTGCGTGCGCAGGTGGCGAAAGAGGATCTCCGCGCTGTCGTCGGCCGCATCGACTCGATCCATCAGCACCCAGGCGTTCGCGAAGTAGCGTCCCACCAGCTTGCTGCGGGCGAACGCGACCAGGAGGCGCTCGGAGAACTTCAGCGGTTGTTGCCTGGCCGCCTTCCGCGCTCGCTTGCGCCTGCTGGCGACCAGCCGGGGCAGGAGCGTCTCCCGGATCAGGCCCAGGGGCAGCGTGTGTCGGGGGCGCTCGGGTTCGCGGAGCCGGACGTCGACGTCCGAACCTCCGAGCCGTACCCGGATCGCACCGCTGGGCAGCCACACGATGCGTTCGAACATGACGGGATGGTCCAGGTGGACGATGCTCCGGGACTTCGCGAATGTCGGCTCCACTGCGATGCCGTCGCTGAAGAAGGTCTCCTCGGGCCGGGTGCGGGTGTAGCGGTAGCTCACCCGGATGAGGCGTTGCCTGGTGTCGAGCTTTCCCACGAGCGCGTAGTCCGAGTGCCACGGGTCGGCACGGTAGGAGTGCAGAAGAACCTCGCGCCACGCGAGATCGAACCGACGTACGCCGAAGCTCCTGGTGACGCCGGGGTCCAAGTAGGTCACGATCTGGGCCATCAGGCGATGGAACTCGTCCGCGACCTCGCCGTACGCCGCCGAAGGTCCGTGTCCGATGCCGTCATCCTCCTGCAGGTACCAGGACAGCTCGTAGAGGATGTGGGACTGCAGCCATGGCGGCACAGTGCCGCGACGCTCATGCGCCTGCCGCAGGACATCGAGGTAGCCAAGCTCGAGGATGGTCGTGTAGCGGCCGGGATCTGACCGGACCTTGTCGAGGATCGAGCTCTTGTCGGAACGCTTGCGGTACGTGTACGTGGCGGTGCTGACGAATCCGACTCTGGGGCGTGCCAGGCGCAGCAGATAGCTGACGCAGAACTGTCCGTCCTCGAAGGCTGGCCGGATGCGCTCGTCGAAGCGCAATCCCTCGCGCCCGATGATCTCCGCGCGAAAGAACGCCGTGTTGGCGGACCCGTGGAAGAAGTCAGGGTGTTCGTCGAGGTTGCGAGCCTTGTTCCCGGCGGCGAAATGCGGTTGCAGTGGGTGGTCCATCTGCCCACCCGTTGCCTCTACCCAGATCGTTCGTCTCGTGGCCACCATGCCGACGTCCGGTTCCTCGGTCAGGAAGGCATCGACCTCGGAGAGGTAGTTCGCTGCCAGCGTGTCGTCGGGGTCGGGAAACGTGATCCACTCGCCCCGTGCACGCTCGACACCTGAGTTGCGCGCAGAGCTGACGCCACCATTTTCCTTCGTGACGACGGTGACGAGCCCCGGGTGCCGGGCCTGCCAGTCAGCCAGGAGTCGCGGTGAGGAATCGGTCGAGCCGTCGTCGACCATGACCACCTCGACCCGGTCGAGTGGGTAGTCCTGCGACTCGATGGATGCGATGAAGTCGGCGAGGTACCTGTCCACGTTGTAGACGGGCGAGACGATCGTGAATCGCGGCGCCTGTGTTCGCGAGTCGGCATGCTCAGGCACGGACGCGACCCCCAGACAGTGAAGATGTTCCGAGCGTTCTGGAATGCGCCGATGGTATCGGCCGCCTCTGTCTCGGGGCCCGGCGGAGCAACCGGTCGCGAGACGGCTCACCGAGGCCTACGGGCAGGCGCCACGGCCGTCCGCTCGCTGGCGCACGCCACGATGTGTGCGCGCTGGCTGTGTTGCCGACGCTCGAAAGACGTCCAGTCTGCCTTCGCGCCGGGCGCGTTGCCATCCCACCCACCTCGTGACGCTCACCACGCCGGCCATCGGTGGATTCAGGCTGAGCAGGGCGAGCCACAGCAGCCCGACCGAGACCGTTGCGACGCCGGCGGTGAGTACGAGAAGGCCGCGAGGGCCCAACGTCAGCGACGGGTCGCGGACGCGGTCACTTCCAGCGCTCGGACGCCGGGACGAAGTCGAGGGTCCGGTCGCCTGTGTAGACCTGCTTGGGACGGGCGATCTTCTGTTCCTTGTCCTGCACCAGCTCGAGCCACTGCGCCAGCCATCCCGGCGTACGGCCGATGGCGAAGAGGACCGTGAACATCTCCGGCGGGAACTGGAAGGCCTCGTAGATGAGACCGGAGTAGAAGTCGACGTTGGGGTAGAGCTTGCGCTTGACGAAGTACTCGTCCTCGAGCGCGATCTTCTCGAGCTCTTGCGCGATCTCGAGCAGCGGGTTGACCCCCGTCACCTCGAAGACGTCATCACAGGCCTTCTTGATGATCTTCGCCCGCGGGTCGTAGTTCTTGTAGACCCGGTGCCCGAAGCCCATCAGCTTCTCGTTGCCGTCCTTCACACCCTTGATGAAGTCGGGGATGTTCTCCTTGCTGCCGATACGACGGAGCATCCGCAGCACCGCTTCGTTGGCGCCGCCGTGCAGCGGGCCGTACAGCGCGCCGACTCCCGCAGCCACGGCCGAGTAGGGGTCGACCTGTGAGGAGCCGACCGAGCGGACCGCGTTGGTCGAGCAGTTCTGCTCGTGGTCGGCGTGCAGGATGAACAGCACGTCGAGGGCCTTGACCAGCCGCTCGTCGGCCGCGAAGTTCTGCTCGCTCATCTTGAAGAGCATCGAGAGGAAGTTGGCGGTGTAGCTCAGGTCGTTGTCCGGGTAGACGTAGGGCTTGCCCTGCGCGTGCCGGAAGGCCCAGGCACCGAGCGTCGGCATCTTGGCAATCATGCGGACGATCTGCATGTGCCTGTTGTCGCCGTCCTGGATGTTCCCCGACTCGGGGTAGAACGTGGACAGGGCACCCACCGAGGCCATCAGCATGCCCATCGGGTGGGCGTCGTACCGGAAGCCCTGCATGAACGTCTTGACGTTCTCGTGCAGGAACGTGTGGTGGGTGATCTCGTGCACCCAGATGTCGTACTGCGCCTTGGTGGGGAGAGCGCCGTGGATGAGCAGGTAGGCGACCTCGAGGAACGTCGACTTCTCCGCAAGCTGCTCGATGGGATAGCCCCGATACTCGAGGATGCCCTTCTCGCCGTCGATGAAGGTCACTGAGCTCTTGCAGGACGCTGTGTTGACGAAGCCGGGGTCGTACGTCGCCAGGCCGGGTTCGTCGTCGTCGGCCTTGATCTGACCGAGATCGGCGGCCTTGATGTAGCCGTCGTCGATCGGGATCTGGTAGTCCTTGCCAGTTCGGTTGTCACGGACAGTGAGGCTGTTGTCACCGGTCTCGGTCACGTCGGCTCCTTGCACTGGGGTGCTCGTGTCGGGGGCGGTGGGCCCGATGGTGTGGTGCTTCGGTGCAGCCGAGAACGCCCAGCGCGCACCACGATCAACCTATGCCCAGGCGGGTGGGGCCGACCAGTCGGTCCCGTTTTGACGCTGGACCCGCTGTCCCGGTAATCTCGAGGGTCGCGCCTCCTGCCGCGTCAGGGCTCCTTTCGTTGTGGCCCTTTCGCAGACTCGGTGCCGGTCGACCAGGCCGACAGCGGGCAGTGTTCGTCAGAAGGCGCAGTTCCATCACCGCCCGGGAATCAGCCCGGGACGGCCACGAACGAGTAGAAGGCCCACAACGTTGCGTACGTACAGCCCCAAGCCCGGCGACATCCAGCGCGAGTGGCACGTCATCGACGCCACCGACGTCCGGATGGGTCGCCTCGCCGTCCAGGTCGCCAACCTCCTGCGCGGCAAGCACAAGCCGATGTTCGCCCCCCACGCCGACACCGGTGACTTCGTCATCGTCGTCAACGCCTCCAAGGTGTCCCTGTCCGGCGACAAGGCGACCAAGAAGATGTCCTACCGTCACTCGGGTTACCCGGGCGGTCTCTCCTCCACTCCAATTGGTGTGCTGCTGGAGAAGGACGCGCGCAAGGCCATCGAGAACGCCGTGTGGGGCATGCTCCCCAAGAACCGGCTCGGTCGCCAGATCCTCAAGAAGCTCAAGGTGTACGCCGGTCCCGAGCACCCGCACACCGCCCAGAAGGCCAAGCCCTTCGAGATCAAGCAGATCTCCCAGTGACGACATCTTCATCTTCCGAGACGAACACGCAAAGGAACACCGTGGCTGACGTAGACACCGAGACCGGCCCCCAGGACGACATCGAGGTTTTCGAGGTCGACGAGCAGGGCCTCGCGTACTCCTCCGAGAGCGCCCCGAGCCCCGACGCTCCCCTCAAGCCCGCAACCATCGCCCCCGCGGCGGCAACCGGTCGCCGCAAGGAGGCCGTGGCCCGCGTCCGCATCGTCCCCGGCAGCGGCAAGTGGACCGTGAACGGTCGCGACCTGGACAGCTACTTCCCGAACAAGCTGCACCAGCAGGTGGTCAACGAGCCGTTCGCCACCACGCAGCTGGAGGGTCGCTTCGACGTCATCGCCCGTATCCACGGTGGTGGCATCACCGGCCAGGCCGGCGCCCTGCGTCTCGGCGTCGCGCGTTGCCTCAACTGGATCGACGAAGAGGCCAACCGCCCGGGTCTGAAGAAGGCCGGGCTGCTGACCCGCGACGCGCGCGTGATCGAGCGCAAGAAGGCCGGTCTCAAGAAGGCCCGGAAGGCACCCCAGTTCAGCAAGCGTTGATCTGCTCTTGATGACACGTCTGTTCGGCACCGACGGTGTCCGTGGCCTGGCCAACGAGGCGCTGACAGCGGAGCTGGCCCTGGACCTGTCTGTCTCGGCCGCACACGTGCTCGCCGAGCTGGGCACGTTTGCCGGTCACCGCCCGGTCGCGGTGGTCGGCAGGGACACCCGCATCTCCGGCCAGTTCCTCGAGGCGGCCGTGGTCGCCGGACTGGCCTCGGCCGGCGTCGACGTGTGGCTGCTGGGCGAGCTGCCGACGCCCGGCGTTGCCTGGCTGACCGCCGAGCTCGGCGCCGACCTCGGTGTGGTGCTCTCGGCCTCTCACAACGCGATGCCGGACAACGGCATCAAGTTCCTCGCCCGCGGCGGTGTGAAGCTCGATGACGTCATCGAAGTGGCGATCGAGAAGCAGCTGCGCGAGCCGTGGCACCGGCCCACCGGTGGCGAAGTGGGCCGGGTCAGCCATCACGAGACTGCTGTCGAGCTGTACGCCGCGCACCTCGTCTCGACGACCACGCACGGCCTCGAGGGCCTCAAGGTGGTCCTGGACTGCGCGAACGGGGCGGCCTGGGAGGTCGGTCCGCGCGCCTTGCGTGACGCTGGCGCCGAGGTCGTGGCGATCTGTGCCGAGCCCGACGGACTGAACATCAACGAGGATTGTGGGTCGACCCACCTGGGGCTGCTGCAGCGGGCGGTTCTGGAGCACGGCGCCGACGCGGGGTTCGCCCTCGACGGCGACGCTGACCGATGCCTGGCGGTGGATGCTGCCGGGCGAGTTGTCGACGGCGACCAGATCCTCGCGATCCTCGCGCTCGCCATGCGCGAGGCAGGCGAGCTGAAGGACGACACGGTGGTGGCCACTGTGATGAGCAATCTCGGTTTCGTGAAGGCGATGAAGGCCGCCGGGGTCGGCGTACGCCAGACCAAGGTCGGGGACCGCTACGTGCTGGAGGCGATGAAGCGCTCCGGATTCACCCTCGGCGGGGAACAGTCCGGGCATGTGATCATGAGCCGCCACGCGACGACCGGCGATGGCCTGCTCACCGCCCTGCACGTCCTCGACCGGGTGGCGGCCACCGGCACTCCGCTCGCCGAGCTGGCGGGCGTGATGACCCGGCTGCCGCAGGTGCTGGTCAACGTGCCCAACGTGGACAAGGCACGTGCGGACGAGGACTTCGTGCTGGCCGCGGCCGTGGCCGAGGCCGAGGCCGAGCTCGGAGACTCCGGGCGGGTGCTGCTGCGGCCGTCGGGCACGGAGCCACTGGTCCGCGTGATGGTCGAGGCGAGCACCGCCGAGCAGGCGCAGGAGATCGCCGACCGGCTGGCCGGCGTCGTCGGCGTACAGCTGGCTCTCGCCTGAGGGCTCGGCCGGGGAGCGGTCTCACGACCTCCAGACGGGTGCGACCCGCTTGCGGTAGCCGCGACCGAACACGCCCACGATGATGGCCAGCACCGGCTTGGGGATGGTGGCCCCGAGCGCGGCCTTCTCCTCGGCGCTGGCGCCGTCGGAGAGCCAAGCCATGAACTGTCCGCCCTTGGCCGGGCTGGTCTTGGCGAACTTCTTGCCCATCTCCTTGATCGCGGGCTCCTCCTGCTTCTCGAGGTAGACCGGCTCGAGCTCCTGCTCCTCGTGGTCGAGGTGCGTGACGGTGACATCCCTGAGCCGTCGGATCGCCGCGAGCGCGGTCTCTGCCTCGCCGGCGCCCGGGCTCGCCTGCAGTGACGACAGCGCCGAACGTGCCTGCCCAAGGGCCTCCGCCATGACGTCGTGCTCGGCGTCCATCTGCTCGAGCATCTCGAGGCTCACACCCACCTGCTGGAGCGCCGGCCAGGCGATCTCGTGCTCACCCTCGTGGTGGTTGGTCAGCTGCCAGTCGAAGTTCTCCCAGGCCGTTGCGAGCTGGTCGGCCCGTTGCTGGTTGCCGGCGGGGAAGGTGGCCAACGCCCCTTCGAAACGGTTGAGATCGCGTCGTACGGCGGCGTGAATGACCTTGTTCATGCTCATCGTTGACATGCCTACGGATGGTAGCCCCGCCCACCGACGAAGGCCCAGACGGATCCGCCTGGTTCAGACCGGCGGATCCACGCGGCGCCCTCAGAGCTTCCGCAACCGCACCCACCGCACCGAGTGGTCGTGGTCCTTGCGGAGCACGAGGGTCGCGCGGGAGCGCGTGGGCTGGACGTTCTGCTCGAGGTTGGGGCCGTTGATCTCGTCCCAGATCCGGCTGGCCTCGGCGATCGCCTCGTCGTGGGAGAGCGAGGCGTAGCGGGCGAAGTACGACGCCGGGTCGCGGAAGGCGGTCTCGCGCAGACGCAGGAACCGGTCGGTGTACCAGCGCCGGATGTCTGCTGACGCCGCGTCGACGTAGACCGTGAAGTCGAAGAAGTCGCTGACCGCCAGGGCCATTCGACCGTCGTCGCGGACGTTGGCCGACTGCAACACGTTGAGGCCCTCGATCACGACGATGTCGGGCCTCGAGACCACGATCTTCTGGTCGGGAACGACGTCGTAGACCAGGTGGGAGTACGTCGGGGCCTCGACCTCGTCCTTGCCCGACTTGATGTCGATGACGAACTTCAGCAACGCCTTGCGGTCGTAGGACTCCGGGAACCCCTTGCGGTACAGCAGACCTCGTCGCTGCAGCTCGGCGTTGGGCAGCAGGAACCCGTCGGTGGTGACCAGGGAGACCCGCGGGTGCTCGGGCCAGCGCGCGAGCATCTGCTGCAGCACCCGTGCCGTCGTGGACTTGCCGACCGCCACCGACCCGGCCAGCCCGATCACGAACGGCGTGCGCGGTGGCTGTGGCTGGTGGAGGAACTCCTCCTGGCTGCGGTGCAGCGTTGACGCGGCCTTCACGCGGAGGCTGAGGAGGCGTGACAACGGCAGGTAGACCTGCTGCACCTCCGCCAGGTCCAGCTCGTCCCCGAGTCCGCGGACCCGCTCGATCTCCGCCGGCGAGAGCGGTTGCTCGGTGGCCAGGGCCAGGGCGGCCCAGGCGTCCCGGTCGAGCTCGACGTACGGCGAGCTCTCGCTCGCGCCGTTGGCCATGCGCGCCAGACTAGTGGGGCCCTAGACGGGCGCAGTCCTAGACTGGCGCCCATGTGCGGAATCGTGGGGTACGTCGGCGACAAGCAGGCTCGTGACGTCGTCATCGAGGGTCTGCGCCGGCTGGAGTACCGCGGCTACGACTCGGCGGGCATCGCGCTGGTCACCGGGCACGAGAACGGCGAGGGCACGATCTCCTCGGACAAGCGCGCGGGCAAGCTGGCGAATCTGGAGAAGGCCATCGAGGAGAGCCCGCTCCCGGCGTCGACCACCGGCATCGGGCACACTCGCTGGGCCACGCACGGCGCTCCCAACGACGTCAACGCGCACCCGCACCTCGGCCAGCAGCGTCGGGTCGCAGTGGTCCACAACGGCATCATCGAGAACTTCGCGCCACTGCGAGACGAGCTCGAGCGCGACGGGCACGACCTGCGCTCGGAGACGGACACGGAGGTCGCAGCCCACCTGCTGGAGGTGGCCCTGGCCGAAAGCGGTGACCTGACCACCGCCATGCAGGCGGCCTGTCGTCGTCTCAAGGGCGCGTTCACCCTCGTGGCCGTGGACTCGCAGGACCCTGACCGGGTCGTGGCGGCCCGCCGCAACTCCCCGCTGGTGGTGGGGCTCGGTGAGGGCGAGAACTTCCTCGGCTCCGACGTGGCGGCGTTCATCGAGCACACCCGCGACGCGCTGGAGCTCGGTCAGGACCAGATCGTCACGATCACCCGGGGCGACGTACGCGTGACGGACTTCAACGGGACGCCGGCCGAGGGCAGGAAGTACCACGTCGACTGGGACCTCTCGGCCGCCGAGAAAGACGGCTACGACTGGTTCATGCGCAAGGAGATCTTCGAGCAGCCGCGGGCCGTGGCGGACGCGCTGCTCGGTCGTCACGACGGTGCGGGGCAGCTGCAGCTCGACGAGGTACGCATCACCGAGGACGAGCTGCGCGAGATCGACAGGATCGTCGTCATCGGCTGCGGTACGGCGAACTACGCCGGCCTGGTCGCCAAGTACGCCATCGAGCACTGGACCCGGATCCCGTGTGAGGTCGAGCTCGCGCACGAGTTCCGCTACCGCGACCCGATCCTGACCCGCAACACACTGGTCATCGCGATCAGCCAGTCCGGGGAGACAGCCGACACGCTGATGGCCATCCGCTACGCGCGTCGTCAACGGGCCAAGGTGCTCGCGATCTGCAACACCAACGGCTCGACGATCCCGCGGGAGTCCGACGCGGTGATCTACACCCACGCGGGCCCGGAGATCGGCGTCGCCTCGACCAAGGGCTTCCTGACCCAGCTGATCGCCTGCTACCTGCTGGGCCTCTACCTCGCGCAGGTGCGCGGCACGAAGTACGGCGACGAGATCTCGGCCGTGCTGCGCGAGCTGGAGAAGATGCCGGCCCACGTGCAGCGCATCCTCGACGACGCCGAGTCGGTCTACGCGCTGGCTCGCGATCACGCCGGCACCCGGTCGGTGCTGTTCCTCGGCCGCCATGCCGGCTTCCCGGTGGCGCTGGAGGGTGCGCTCAAGCTCAAGGAGCTGGCCTACATCCATGCGGAGGGCTTCGCCGCCGGCGAGCTCAAGCACGGTCCGATCGCGCTGATCGAGAATGGCCTGCCGGTGTTCTGCATCGTGCCGCCCCGTGGTCGCGACCAGCTGCACGACAAGATGATCAGCGCCATCCAGGAGATCCGCGCCCGTGGTGCGCTGACGCTCGTGCTGGCGGAGGAGGGGGACACCGACGTCGCGCCGTACGCCGACCGGACGATCACCCTGCCCGTCGTACCCACGCTGCTGCAGCCGATCGTGGCCACCGTCCCGCTGCAGCTCTTCGCCTGCGAGCTGGCCACCGTGATGGGTCACGACGTCGACCAGCCGCGCAACCTGGCCAAGTCGGTCACGGTCGAGTAGCGCCCAGTGAACGATGCGCCGCTGTGATCGTCGGTCTGGGCACCGACCTCGTCGAGATCGCCCGCCTCGAGGCGGCCCTCGAACGCACCCCGACGCTGCGCGAGCGAGTCTTCACCCCCGCCGAGGCCACCCTTTCCACGGAGTCGCTGGCGGCCCGGTTCGCCGCCAAGGAGGCCCTGGCCAAGGCCCTCGGGGCGCCCGGCGGGCTGTCCTGGCAGGACGCGGAGGTGGTGGTCGACGAGGTCGGGCGGCCACACTTCGAGCTGCGCGGCACGGTCGCTGAGTCGGCGGCCCAGCTGGGTGTCGACCGCGTCCACCTCTCCCTCTCCCACGACGGTGGGGTGGCTGTCGCCTTCATAATTCTCGAGTCGAGTGCCTGAGGACGCGCTGGAGCGCGTCCTGCGGCACTCGACCGATAGCGTGCGGTCACATGAGGGCGGCACACACGGTCGAGCAGGTGCGAGCCGCCGAGGCGGAGCTGATGGCTCGGCTCCCCGAGGGCACCTTGATGCAGCGGGCAGCGACCGGTCTGACGGTGGCGATCACCGACCTGCTCGGGACGGTGTACGCCGCCCGGGTGCTGCTCCTCGTCGGCGCCGGTGACAACGGCGGCGATGCCCTGTGGGCCGGGGCGATGCTCGCGCGCCGGGGCGTCGCGGTCGAGGCAGTGCTGCTCTCGGACAAGGTGCACGTTGCCGGCCTCGCGGCGCTCCGGTCCAACGGGGGCCGCACTGTCGCGGTCGCCGACGCACAGGCTCCCGACGTCGTCGTCGACGGCATCGTCGGGATCGGCGGCAGGCCTGGCCTGCGCGAGGAGGCAGCAGCGGCCCTGGCTGCCTTCCCGAGCGCTGCCGTGGTTGCCGTCGACGTCCCGTCCGGCGTGGACGTCGACACGGGACGCCTCGACGGTGCGCACGTGCGCGCCGACCTGACCGTCGCCTTCGGCACGCACAAGATCGCCCACCTGGTCGACCACGCAGCGCAGGCGTGCGGCGTGGTGCACCTCGTCGACATCGGGCTCGACCTGCCGCAGGCGCCGGTCGAGGCGCTGCAGCCGGTCGACGTGGCGCGGATGCTGCCGGTGCCCGGCCCCTTCGACCACAAGTACACCCGTGGGGTCGTCGGGGTGCGAGCCGGGTCGGAGACCTACCCGGGCGCAGCGGTGCTGTGTACGTCGGGCGCGGGCACCGGCCTGGCGGGGATGGTCCGCTACCAGGGCTCGGCAGCCGATGCGGTGCGGGCGCGGCACCCGGAGGTCGTCGTCTCCGAGGGGCGCGTGCAGGCTTGGGTGGTCGGCTCTGGCGGTGACGCGGATGCCGAGGAGGCCCTCGCCGCAGCACTCGCGGACGGCGTGCCCACAGTGGTCGACGCGGATGGTCTCGTCCACGTCCAGAGCGGCGTTCCGGACGTCGTACTCACTCCGCACGCCGGCGAGCTCGCGCGCATGCTCGGTGTGGAGCGCGCGCAGATCGAGGCCGACCAGCTCGGCTTCGTGCGCCGCGCAGCCGAGACGTTCGACGCCGTCGTACTCCTCAAAGGGCGGCGCACCCTCATCGCGCGTCCGGACGGGCGCGTGCGCGTGACCACGAGCGGCGTTCCCTGGCTTGCCGTCGCGGGCGCGGGAGACGTGCTCGCCGGCGTCATCGGCTCGCTGCTGGCAGCCGGCCTGGAGCCCTGGGACGCCGCGTCGGCGGGGTCCTGGCTGCACGGCTCCGCCGCTGCCCTGGCCAGCGGGGGTGGACCTCTGACGGCGAGTGCCGTGGCCGACGCCGTGCCGGAGGTCGTGCAAGACCTGCTCGGCTGAATGGGTGGGAGCGAATGGGAGGATGTTCGACGAAATGACCTCCCCACCCAGCCCGCACGCCCAGGTCGTCATCGACCTTGGCGCGATCCGGCACAACGTGCAGCGGCTGCGCGAGCTGGTCTCGGCAGGTTCAGCCACCGGGCGCGGGCCCCAGCTGATGGTCGTGGTCAAGGCCGACGGGTACGGCCACGGGATGGTGCCGGTCGCCCGCGCCGCGCGCGCAGCCGGTGCGGAGTGGCTCGGGGTCGCGACCGGTGCCGAGGCGCTCGCACTCCGCGGGGCGGGGGACACAGGTCGGGTGCTGTCCTGGCTGGCCGCTCCGGGAGCCGACTTCACGCAGCTCCTCGAGGCCGACGTCGACGTCACGGCGTACTCCGTCGCCCAGCTGGGGGAGATCGCCGACGCCTCCCGGGAGTCGGGTCAGCTCGCGCGGGTCCAGCTGAAGTTCGACACCGGCCTCTCGCGCGGAGGGGCACCGCGGTCCGAGTGGCCGGAGCTGGTGAGGGCGGCCCGCGCAGCCGAGCAGGACGGCACGGTCAGGGTCACCGGGGTCTGGTCGCACTTCGCCTGCTCCGACGAACCAGGACACCCGGCGAACGCAGCCCAGTCGGCTGCCTTCGAGGAGGTCCTGGGCCTGACCGCGGCTGCGGGTCTCGAGCCCGAGGTGCGCCACCTGGCCAACTCAGCCGGCGCGATCCTGCACCCAGCTGCGCGATACGACCTCGTCCGGGTGGGCATCGCCGTCTACGGCCTCAGCCCGGCTCCGGATGTGCGGACGGCCGACGAGCTGGGCCTCATCCCGGCGATGACGGTGCGCGGGTCCGTCGTACTCACCAAGCAGCTGGCTGACGGCGAGGGAGTCTCCTACGGACACACGTTCGTGGCCAGCGAACCGATGCGGGTGGCGCTGGTCCCGATGGGGTACGGCGACGGCATCCCGCGCCACGCCTCCTCCACCGCGGAGGTCCTCCTCGGCGGAGTGCGAGGACGAGTGCTGGGTCGGATCTGCATGGACCAGTTCGTCGTTGAGGCTCCCGAAGCGGCGGACGCGGGAGACGAGGTCGTGCTGTTCGGCACCGGGTCGCGGGGCGAGCCGACTGCGACCGACTGGGCGCGTTGGTGCGGGACCATCAACTACGAGATCGTCACCCGGATGGGTGGCCGGCAGACCCGGATCTGGGTCGGGGACGAGGACGCATGAGCAAGCGACGCTCCCTGGCCTACGCCGCCGGCGGACTCGGGGCGGCTGCCGCGGCTGCCCTGGCGACCGGGTTCGTCGTCGAGCGCCGGGTGGTCAAGGCACGTCGCGCCGGCGCCGCCGAGGCCGATCGGCTCGGCGCGCTGCGTTCCGACCCGGTCCTGGTCACGTGTGAGGACGGCGTTGTGCTGCACGCGGAGGTCGACGAGGTGGCGCCGTACGCCGGACGCAAGCGTCGCAAGGGCCCAGACCTGACCCTGGTGTTCGTGCACGGGTACGCGCTCAACCTCGACTGCTGGCACTTCCAGCGCGAGGCTTTCCGTGGCAAGCGCCGGATGGTGTTCTACGACCAGCGCTCGCACGGGCGCTCCGAGCGGTCGGACCGGGACAACGCGACGATCGACCAGCTCGGGGACGACCTGGCGACCGTCATCGCGGAACTGGCTCCCAAGGGTGACGTGGTCCTGGTCGGTCACTCGATGGGCGGGATGTCGATCATCGCCTTCGCCGAACGACACCCCGAGTTGTTCTCGAAGCGGGTTGCCGGGGTGGCGCTGGTTTCCACGACGGCCGGTGAGCTGCAGCCGCATCGCACTCTGGGGCGATGGATCCCCGACCGGTTCGGCCAGGTGATGGCCCCGCGCGTGATCGCGGCGCTGGCGAAGGCGCCGGAGCTGGTGGACTCGGCTCGCCGTTCCGGGTCGAACATCGGGTTCATCGTCGCCGACATGTTCGCCTTCGGCGGCAAGGACGTCCCAGCTGCCGAGGTGGAGTTCCTCGACGAGATGCTGGCCGGTACCTCCTTCGACGTGCTCGCTGAGTTCTTCCCGAACTTCTCCCAGCTCGACAAGTTCGAGCACCTCACGAACTTCAGCGACATCCCGACGACGATCATCTGCGGGACCAAGGACAAGCTGACCTCGATCGGGCACAGCCGCAAGATGGCCGAGGAGATGCCCGAGGCACGGCTGGTGGAGTGCGACGGCGCCGGCCACATGGTCATCTTCGAGGCGCGCGACCAGGTGAACGCGGCGCTCGAGGACCTCGTAGCGGCTGCTTCGGGATGAAGGACGACACGACGATCGAGACGGTCGACGGGTCTCGAGCCGACGACGTGCTGGCGGTTATCCACGAGGCGTTCTCGAACCGTCCGGCGCTCGACCCTCCGGCGACCGCACTCGAGGAGACGGTCGAGTCGATCCGGTTTGCACTGGAGGAACACGGCGGTCTGCTCGTCGAGCACGCCGGCTCGCCGGTCGGGGCGTTGCTGTTCGAGCCGAGGGGCCGCTTGCTCGGGCTGCGCCGGGTCGGCGTACTCGCTCCGGTGCGGGGTCTCGGCGTCGCCGCCCAGATGGCCTCCCGGGCTCGCGAGATAGCCCAGGAGCGCGGCTTCACCGGGATCGAGCTCGAGTCGCGCGTGGAGCTGCCGGGGACAATCACCTTCTGGCGCAACCTGGGGTACGTCGAGTCGCATCGCAACGGGAACCGTCTGACGATGCTGCGGATGCTCCCGATCACCGAGACGCTGCGGACAGCGGAGGAGACCCGCGCGTTCGGTGAGCACCTCGCGGAGCGGCTCGCGCCGGGCGACCTGGTGATTCTCACGGGTGACCTCGGGGCCGGGAAGACCACGCTCACGCAGGGGATCGGTGCCGGTCTCGGCGTACGCGGGGACATCACGTCGCCGACCTTCGTGATCGCGCGCGTGCATCCGACCCTGAGCGGCGGACCCGACCTGGTGCACGTCGACGCCTACCGCCTCGGCGGGACCGCCGAGCTCGACGACCTCGACCTCGACACCGATGTGGACGAGGCGGTGACGGTCGTGGAGTGGGGCGAAGGACTCGCCGAATCCCTCTCGAACGACCGGCTGGAGCTGAGCCTTCGGCTCGCCACCGACGACGAGCGCACAGTCACGCTGACGCCGGTTGGCCCCAGGTGGCGCGAGCTGGACCTCGGAGCGGTCGGGTCACTCACCAGCGGCTGACTCGGGAGCGTGCGTGGACCAGGCGGCCCGAACCCCACAAATGTTGGATTCGGACGTCGAAACGGAGGGTCTCGACGTCTCGACCCAACAATTGTGGGATCCGGGATCGCGGCGGGTTCTGGGTAGTGACGCAACCCACATTTGTTGGCTTGTGACGTCCATGAAGGCGATCGGAGCGTTCCAATCCAACATTTGTGGGGTTGGGCGCCCCGCGCCCGTCCCCCACCCTGCCGGGCGAGCGCAGTCCGCGGCTGCGCCCACCGTTAGGGTCGGCACGTGCTGCTGGCCTTCGACACTGCGACCCCCCACGTGACCGTTGCCTTGCATGACGGCAACTCGGTGGTGGCGTCGTTCGAGTCCGAGGAGTCGATGCGGCACGGGGAGATGCTTGCGCCCGGCATCGAGCGCGTGCTCGCCGACGCGGGGGCCAGGGCCGCTGACCTCACCGCCATCGCCGTCGGGGTTGGGCCCGGTCCGTTCACCGGGCTGCGGGTGGGCCTGATGACGGCGCGCACGCTGGCGTTCGTGCGCGGGATCCCGGTGCACGGCGTCTGCTCGCTCGACATCCTGGCTGCCGCGGGTGTCGATGCCGGGCTGGACGAGTTCGTGGTGGCCACGGATGCACGACGCAAGGAGGTCTACCTGGCGTCGTACGCCGGTGGCCACCGCGTGCAGGGCCCCTTGGTCGTCAAGCCGGTCGATGCAAGAACCCAGCAGCCCGTCGTGGGAAGGGGAGCTGTGCTCTACCCGGAAGCCTTCCCGAACGCAGTCGGCCCCGAGCATCCCTCAGCGTCCATGCTGTGCGACGTGGTGCTCAACCGGCGCTTCGAGCTGCTCGAGCCCAACCCGCTGTATCTGCGGCGTCCCGATGCCGTGGAGCCCGGGAAGCCCAAGCGCGTCAGCTGAGCCCTCAGAACATCGGGCGGTAGTTGCTTCTGAATCCGGAACCAAGGTGCATCGACGTGTACAGGCGTCCGTTCCTCAGGCCATAGCCACGCAACGTCCACGCGTAGGTTTCAACTGCCGCAAGATCGTTCGACCCGTCGCGGTCGATGTCACCGATGCCGAGGAAGCTCTCCATCCGGGACCAGCCGGTGTGGCCGGTGCCGACCATGATGCGGCCGCCGAGACGCGCGGATGGGCCGGTCCCGACCCCCGGGTACACCCAGATGTCGGAGGTCCCTTTCTGTCGCGCGAGCAGGTCGACCTTTCCGTCAGCGGTCACGTCGCCCATGCCGGTCAGCTCGTCCATCCCGTTCCAGCCGGGGCCGATCAGCCGGCGCGCACCGAACGGCGCCGCTCCGCGCCCGGGGTAGAGGAACAGTTGACCGGTGGACGTCTGGACGGCGACGAGGTCGCCCCTGGAGTCACCGTCGAGGTCTCCGACAAGGGTGATCTCCGACATCGCGTTCCAGCCGCTTGCCCCGATGCGGATCCTGCTGGAGAGGGCGGACGGGTTGGCGTTCCCGGTGCCCGGGTAGAGGAACAGCTCGCCCGTGTTCCCTTGGCGCGCGACGATGTCCTCGTGTGCGTCGCCGCCCATGTCTGCGTGCCGCACGATCGCGTTCATGCCGTTCCATGCCGAGCTGATCTGGGTGGGCCCGGTGAAACCACCTTCGCGACCCCGATAGATGAGTAGCGCACCGCCGTTCGCGATGTCGCGGACCAGCACATCGGACCAGCCGTCGCCGTCCCAGTCGCCGAACGGCGTCGGGGCCCCAGGAGGTGCGGCGGAGGCGGGTGACCCACCGAGCGCCACACACAGGGCGGTGACGGCGACCATGAGCGCGGTGCGCACACCGTGTCCAGCTGCGATGTCCATGGTGCTCTCCCAGAGGCAGTCACGTAGACGCTTGCTGCCTTGGAACGTAGTCGTCAGGGGCGTCCGAGAGCCACAAGCTCGAGCGCGTCAGGCAGATCGCTTCTTCGGGGGGAGCGGGAAGAACATCGACGTCCGCTCGGCGTACTCCGGGTAGCCGGGCCGCTTCATCATCGACCCTTCCAGCAGGCGCGCGCCGGTGGCGAAGACCAGGAAGAACGTCATGGCAGCAGGCGAGAGCACGGTCAGCACCCCGGGCCAGGCATCGGCGGCTACGAGCCAGATCCCCCACCACACGCACGCGTCCCCGAAGTAGTTCGGGTGCCGCGTGAAACGCCACAACCCGCGGTCCATCACCGGTCCGCGCGCCGGATCCTGCTTGTACGCCGCCAGCTGGGCGTCGCCCACCGACTCGAAGACCATGCCGAGCAGCCAGACGGCCACCCCGAGCCACGTCCAGATCCCGATGTCACCCGTGGTGACCGCCGAGACCTGGACCGGGAGCGAGACGAACCAGATCGAGAGGCCCTGCGGCAGCAGCACCTTGCGGACGAGGCCCCCTGACCCGCTGGCCATCAACCTCTCGTAGCGGGGATCCTCGCCTGCTCCGCGCGCTCGCCGGGAGATGTGCCAGGCCAGGCGCCCGCCCCACACGGCCACCATCCCGACCAGCAACAAGAGCCGAGGCCTCTGGTCGCCGGGCCAGTCGTTGAGCTCGATGACTCGTCGGTTGTACTCCGCCACCGTCATGTCGCCGAAGTCGCTGACAAGGGAGAGATCCGGCTGGGACACGAGCATCAGGCCGAGGACGGCCGACACGACTGCCACGGCGATGAACCCGACGCCCCACACCACGTCCACAACGGCAATACGCCCGCCCCGGCGTACGTGCACCGCGACGAACGACATCAACAAGACCACGACCGCCGCGGAAGCGACGGTCACGATCAAGAAGTCGTTCCAGGGAAAGGGAAAGTCGCTCACCAGTGCCTCACGAGTGGCAGCGTATGCGCTTCACTTGGCCTCACCATCAGGACCTGGTCGACACCCATCCGCCCGTCACGGAAGGCCATCGAGCCACCGACGAGGTAGAGCCGCCACACGCGGACCACCTCCTCGCCGACGAGCTCCGTGAGGCGCTCGAGATTGGCCTCGAAGTTCTGCAGCCAGCCGGCGGCCGTGCGCACGTAGTGCTCACGCATCGCGTGCACGTCGCGCACCTCCAGCCCCCCGCGCTCGAGGAACGCCACGGTCTCGCCGACCGGCCGCATGTACATGTCCGGCGCGATGAAGGACTCGATGAACGGCCCGCCGCCGGGATGGCCGTTGCGTCCGCCCGAACGCGACATCTGCTGGACGAGCACCCGGCCGCCCGGCTTCACGGCGTCGTGCAGGGCCCGCGCGTAGGTGCCGTAGTTCCGCTGGCCGACGTGCTCGCCCATCTCGATCGAGGCGACCGCGTCGAAGGGGCTCGCGCGACCCGTGACCTCCGGGATCTCCCGGTAGTCCTGCAGCCGGATCTCCACCCGCCCTTCGAGCCCGCGCTCACGGATGCGCTCGTCGATGAACCGCTTCTGCTCTGCGGCGATCGTGACACCGGTGACCCGGGCACCGAAGTGCTCGGCCGCGTGCAGGGACAGCGACCCCCAGCCACAGCCGATGTCCAGGAAGCACATGCCTGGCTCGAGGCCGACCTTGTCGCAGACGAGGTCGAGCTTGTCCCGCTGCGCGTCCTGCAGGGTGTACGACGGGTCCGTGGAGCGCCAGTAGCCCGAGGAGTAGGCCATCGACGGGTCGAGCAGCAACGAGTAGAACTCGTTCGAGAGGTCGTAGTGGTGGCTGATCGCGCGCCGGTCGCGCAGCTTGCTGTGCAGTCGTCCGCGGACCCTCGCCTGGGATCCGGGTAGCGCCGGGTCCCTCCCGATCGCGCCGACGCCGATGGCCGTACGCAGCGCTCGGGCCAATGCTGCGGGCGAGGGGCGCACCCCCGAAAGTCCGCGCTCGGCGGCCACCGACCACACCTGCGAGAGCACTGCGTCGAGGTCGTGATGGACCATGATCTCGCCGGTGACATAGGCCTGCGCGGCTCCCAGCTCGCCGGGATGCCAAAGCAGCCGGCGTACGGCGTCCCGCGAGCGCAGCTCGATCAGCGGGGCGCCCGCTGGGCCCGCCTCCGAGCCGTCCCACGCGCGCAGACGCACCGGCAGGTCGCCACCCACGAACGGGCGCAGTGCACTCTCGAGGCGTGCGGCCACACCGTTGCGCGTCGGCGAGGGGCGCGTCCCGGACCGCGACCGGGTGGTGGTCACGTCACTGCTCCCGGGCCAGGGTCAGCTGCTGCACGTCGATGTAGCCGGACTCGAACCCGGCGCGCGAGTACTCCAGGTAGAAGTGCCACATCCGCTGGAAGGTCCTGTCGAAACCGAGCGCACGCACCCGGTCGCTCGCGGCGTGGAAGGACTGATCCCACCGCTCCAGGGTCGCGGCATAGTGCCGGCCGAACGAGAGCCGCTGTCCCGGCTGGGTGCCCAGCCGCAGCGTCGTGTGTGACCGGGTGACCTCGTCGATCGCCGTGACGGAGGGCAGGAAGCCGCCGGGGAAGATGTACTTGTTCATCCATGTCCAGGTGTTCCGGGTCGCCAGCATCCGGTCGTGCGGCATCGTGATCGCCTGGATCCCGACGCGTCCTCCGGGAGCAAGCAACCGGTCGATGGTGCGGAAGTACGTCGTCCAGTACTCGTGCCCGACTGCCTCGATCATCTCCACGGACACGATGGCGTCGTAGCTGCCCTGCACGGCCCGGTAGTCGCTCAGCTCCACGGTGACCTGTTCGGCGTACCCGGCCGCTGCGATTCTCTCGACCGCGAGGTCCAGCTGCTCCTTGGAGAGCGTGACCGAGTGGACGATGGCCCCGCGTCGTGCGGCGCGGATGGCCAGCTCACCCCAGCCGGTGCCGATCTCGAGCACCCGGCTGCCCGCACCCACGGCCGTCTGGTCGAGGAGGCGCTCGATCTTGCGCGCCTGGGCGGCGGCCAGCGGCTCACTGTCGTAGCCCTCGGGGGGCGCGGCCTCGAGGTGGTCGCCACGGTCGACCATCGAGGTGTCGTAGAGGGCGGCGGAGTAGCTCAGCGTCTCGTCGAGGAACTGGCGGAAGAGCTCGTTGGACAGGTCGTAGTGGTGCGAGATGTTGTCGCGGGTGTTGTGCTCGGTGTTCTGGTGGGCCTGCGGCGGGCGTCGTACGTAGGCCGCGCGGAGCTTCTGCAGCGGCTCCGGGATCAGCCTCGGCATCTCCGCCGCAAGGACCGTGAGGAACCCGCCCAGGTCCTCCGCGTCCCAGGCGCCGGTCAGGTAGGCCTCGCCGAACCCGATCAGCCCGTCGCGGCCCAGGCGCGCGAAGAACTCCGCCGGTCGCTGGATCCGCATCTCGGGACCGCCCGTGCCCCATGTCTTGGTGGCAGCGCTCCCTTCGCGCACCGTCACCGGCAGCCGGCGTACGGCCGCCCGGAAGAGCTGCCGGGCGATCCGGGCGGAGACGTCGGCCTTGAAGCCGGAGGGAGCCTGCGCGAGCCCCGGCCATGCGGTCACCGGGCGGCTGGGAGTGGTCGTCATGTCTCAGACGCCTTCCTGTCTCGGGTGGTACGGGCGGGTGCGGATGCCGAGACGGCGCGCCCACAGCCAGATGCCATGGGCGTGGATGAGCAGGCTGCCGCGGAGTGCAGCAGGTGCACTGCGGAGCGGCGAGGTGGAGGTCGGCTCGCCGTCGAGCGAGGCGCTGAACACCGCACCGTCATCACCGTGCAGCGTGATCGAGACGTGCAGCCGGGCACCAGGACGGGCGCCTGGACGGGCACCTGGACGGGCACCTGGACGGGGGACCGCGATCTCGTAGTGGCCGTCCGTGCCGTGGAACGGCGAGACGTACATCTGCTTGTCGGTGCGTGCGCGTCCCTGTCCGTCGGGGTGGACGAGGTAGGCATGCCGGTCGCCGTAGGTGTTGTGCACCTCGACGACGACTCCAGCGAGGTCACCGCCGCGGCGGTGGCACCAGAAGACGCTGATCGGGTTGAAGGAGTGACCGAGCGCGCGGGCGTTCGCCGCCATCACGATGCGCCCACCGTCGGCCTGTACCCCGTTGAGGGTCAGGAAGTGCTCGACGTTGGACTTGATCGTCGCGCCCGGATCGCCGAGGTGGTCACGCGCCTCGAACCGGCCGAGCACACCATGGTCGGGCAGGTGGTCGAGGTCGACCAGCCAGGTGCGCGAGCGGTGCGTGAAGGTGCGACGGAATGGCTTGCGCCGGATGTGCGTGATCGTGGTGGCGTACGTCGCCGCCTCGACCGGGAGCGGTTCGGTCCCTCCCCAGTCGACTCCCAGCCTCGCCGCTGCCGCGACTCCCGAGCGCGCCCCGTCCTCGTGGAATCCCCAGCCGTGCCAGGCGCCGGCGAAGACGATCCGATCTGAGTCGCACTCGGGCAGCCGGCGCTGGGCGGCCACGGAGGAGGGCGAGTAGATCGGGTGCTCGTACTCCATCGTGTCGATGACCAGGGACGGGTCGACGAGGTCCTGGCCGCCAAGGGTCACGATGAAGCGACGACCGTCTGCAGGGGTCGGCAGGCACATCAGGCGGGTCATGTCGTAGCTGACCGTCACGCCCGGCGCGTCCTCACGACGCAGGTAGTTCCATGAGGCCCGGGCCCGCACGTTCCGGGGCAGCACGCTCGTGTCGGTGTGCAGCTGCGCGGTGTTGCGCGAGAAGGGCATCGCCGAGAGCACCTCCCGCTGCGTCGCCGTCGGCTCGGCCAGCAATGCCAGGGCCTGGTCGGGATGGGTGGCCACCACCACGGCGTCGAAGGTGTCGACCTGGCCGTTGCCGTCGGTGACATCGACTCCCGTCGAAGTCTCCAGCACCGAAGTCACCTTGGTGCCGACGCGCACGTCGGGCAGGCGTTCGGCGACCCTGGCGACATACTCGGCCGAGCCACCCGTGACGGTGCGCCACTGCGGCGAGCCGAAGATCTGCAGCATGCCGTGGTGTCGCAGGAAGGTGAAGAGGTAGCGCGCCGGGTAGTCCCGGGCGAGAGCCGGGTCGCAGGACCACACGCAGGCGACGAGCGACTCCATGAAGTGCGTGCGGAAGAGCGGGGAGAACCGGCCGCGCTCGAGGAACGACGCGAGCGTCTCGTCGACGGCGCCGGTTGAGCTCGCCAGCAGCTGACGGGCCATCCGGTGGAAGCGCGGGATCTCCACCAGCATCCGGAGGTACGACGGACGCAGCGCGTTGCGCCACGTGGGGAACAGACCCCCGAGACCGAGGGCCCCGGCCCACTCCAGCGCATCGTCGTCCGAACGCACCGACATCGACATGTCGGACTCCTGCGTCTGCACCCCGAGCTCGTCGAAGAGCCGCAGCAGGTTCGGGTAGGTGCGCTCGTTGTGCACGATGAAGCCGGTGTCGATGGGCCACGAGTTGGCGCCGTCGTCGACCAGGTGCGTGTCTGCGTGCCCACCGAGGCGCGAGTCGGCCTCATAGAGCGTGACCCGGGCCTGACGGCCGAGCACGTGCGCGGCCGTCAGCCCGGCGACCCCGCTGCCGATGACGGCAACCTGTCGCGGCGTACCCATCCTCACGCGTCGAGCTCGAAGAGGGCGATGGGCTCGGTCGTTGGTGCTTCCGAGCCGGCTTCGGGCTCCACGGTGATCCCGACACCCGTCGCCTTTGCGGCGTCACCCTCCAGCAGCAGCTTGTGATCCCCTGCGGTCCTCATCATGCCCGCGGGGTTCATCGCGCCCGCGTCGTCCTGCAGCCACACCTCGAAGGCCTTGCCCTCGGGGGGTGCGGCCATGTCGCGGGTGAGCAGCACCGCCCTCCCCTCGTTGACCGACCGGACCACAGTCGCGCTGGAGCCGTCGTCGAACTCGATCGAGTGGCGCTGGGCGTCAGAGGCGGCGAGCACCTGCTCCACGGCGCTCAGCGGTGGCGTGTTGTCCTGCCACGGCCCGAAGACGGCGCCGCCGACGACAGCCACGACAGCCGCCGCAGCCACGAGCAGGGTCGCGATACGGCGACGGCGGGGTCGCAGCGGGAGCACTTTGGCTTCGTCGTGGGCCGACTCGTCAGCGGACGTCGGCTGCACGCCGGTCTCCGGAGGCAGCGGACGGATCGTCTTGATGCCGGCCAACACCGAGCTGCGCAGGGACGGCGGAGGAGTGAGCGCCGCTTCGTCGGCCATCAGGGCCGTTGCCTCGCGGAGGCTGGCCACCTCTCGCTGGCAGTCGAGGCATCCCGGAAGGTGCTGCTCGAAGAGCGCGCGCTCGTCGTCGTCGAGAGCATCGACGACGTAGGCACCGGACAGCGTGTGCACCGACTCGTTCACTGCCCCACCCCCATCGTGTCCCTGAGACGGATCAGTCCGTCTCTGATTCTGGTCTTGGCCGTGCCCACCGGGAGGTCCAGCATCGTGGCGACCTCCGTGTGCGTGTAGCCCTTGAAGTAGGCGAGCTCCAGCGCTTCTCGCTGGACCTCGGTCAACGAGCCCAACGCCTGTCGAACCCTTCGTGCCTCCATCGAGGCGTGTGCTGCCTCAGCGGTGGTGTCGTGCTCCACCACCTGGCTGCTCTGGTGGTACGTCGTGTCCCTTCGCGTGCTCGCTTCGGCGGATCGGACCCGGTCCACCGCCTTGCGGTGCACGAGCGTCAGCACCCAGGAGACGGCGCTCCCGCGAGCGGCGTCGAAACGACTCGCGGTCCTCCAGATCTCCAGGAAGGCCTCCTGTGCGACTTCCTCGGCCTGGCTCGGGTCGCGGACGACCCGCACCGCCAACCCGTAGGCACGGGCAGAGGTTGCGTCGTACAGCCGGGCGAAGGCCTCCTCGTCGCCGCGCCCCGAGCGTCTGAGCAGCTCCCCGAGGTCGGCCGTTGGCGGCGCGGCACTCTCCAGCACCCCGGGTGGGGAGCTGGAGTCGTCAGCGCTTATCGGCGTCACGAGGAAACTTTCTCTCAGATCTGTCCTCAGGGCACTTACTCGTGGGGGTGATTCGGAGTGCGGGCCAGACCGGATTGGCAATCCGGAAAAGAATTCGGCGCCGTTCACGTGAGCGCGATCTGCTGGTGCTTGAATGCGCCGGACGAGGCAAGATGATCCCGTGGCCAGCTACACAGTGAACCCCGACGCCGTCGCTCATGCCGAGAAGCTGATCCGCAGCCGGAACTACGTCGTCGACAGCGACTGGGGCGATGTCCAGCCTGGTGCCGACGAGGAGAACGACTACCTGGAGAAGCACTCCTGGGATGAGTACGCCGCCTGGCACCTGGGCCTGACCGAGGGGGCGAACGACGAGACCAAGGCGCGCCACGGCTTCGTCTTCGGCGACTTCCGGCGCGTTCACCGCACCGCGTTGATCGCCTGCGTCTACCGGGCCTCGGAGTGGCGACACAAGGAGATCGAGCTCGCAGCGCACGACCTGCTGCAGCTGCTCGACAAGACCAGCGCGTGACCCGCGTCCGGGTCGCCGACATCGAGGACGTGCCAGCCGTTGCCCGGCTCGAGGCCGAGTGCCTCGGCCAGGACGCCTGGAGCGAGGGGCTGGTCCGTGAGGGGATCACCGGAGCGCTGCCCACGGTCACCTACCTGGTTGCCGATTCGGACGGGATCGTCGTGGGACACGCGGTCACTTCGGCTGCCGGTGACATCGCCGAGCTCCAGCGGATCGCCGTCGGCGAGGACCTTCGTCGTACGGGCGTCGCCTCGGCCCTCCTCGAGCGAGTAGTCGAGGATGCCAGCCGGACCGAGGCCGACCGGCTGCTGCTCGAGGTGCGAGAGGACAACCGCGGGGCACTGGCGTTCTACGCCAGTGCGGGCTTCGTCGAGATCGACCGGCGGCCGCGCTATTACGCCGATGGCTCGACCGCGGTGGTGCTGCGTCTCGGGCTCAGCGGGGGTTGCGGCGGCACGGGGTCCTGACCGGCCGGGCACAATGGCGCGGTGACATCTGTTCCCCTGGTGCTCGGTATCGAGACGTCGTGTGACGAGACCGGTGTTGGGATCGTGCGCGGTCACACCTTGCTCGCCGACGCAGTGGCTTCCTCCGTGGAGGAGCACGCGCGGTTCGGGGGCGTCGTACCCGAGGTCGCGTCGCGGGCCCACCTCGAGGCCATGGTGCCGATGGTCGAGCGAGCCTGCGAGACCGCGGGGATCTCGCTCAAGGACGTCGACGCCATTGCCGTAACCGCTGGGCCGGGACTTGCCGGTGCACTCCTGGTCGGTGTCGCCGCCGCGAAGTCGCTGGCGTTGGGCCTGGAGAAGCCGCTGTACGGCGTGAACCATCTCGCCGCCCACGTGGCGGTCGACCAGCTCGAGCACGGGCCGCTGCCGGACCCGTGCCTGGCGCTGCTCGTGTCGGGTGGGCACTCGTCCTTGCTCCGGGTTGCCGACGTGACGTCGTCGGTCGAGACGCTCGGGTCAACGATCGACGACGCGGCGGGGGAGGCTTTCGACAAGGTGGCGCGACTGCTCGGCCTGCCGTTCCCGGGCGGTCCGCACATCGACCACGCTGCCGCGTCGGGCTCCTCGGTCGCGATCGACTTCCCGCGCGGGCTGACCTCGCGGCGTGACCTCGAGCGGCACCGCTTCGACTTCTCCTTCTCCGGTCTGAAGACCGCGGTCGCCCGGTGGGTGCAGGCGCGGGAGGCCTCCGGGGACCCAGTGCCGGTGGCCGACGTCGCGGCGTCCTTCCAGGAGGCGGTCTGCGACGTACTGACCCGCAAGGCGATCGACGCGGCCGTGTCCGAGGGGATCGAGGACATCCTGATCGGCGGTGGCGTGGCCGCGAACTCCCGGCTGCGCGTCCTGGCCGAGGAGCGCGCGTCCGCGCGTGGCATCCGGGTCCGCGTCCCCCGCCCTGGCCTGTGCACCGACAACGGGGCCATGGTCGCCGCCCTCGGTTCGGAGATGGTCGCCCGCGGCTGCGCCCCCTCCTCCCTCGACCTCCCGGCCGACTCGTCCATGCCGGTGACCCAGGTTCTCGCCTGAGGTATCCGGCCTGAGGCCCCGGTGATGTCGCGCCCGCGTCCTTCTGTCTTCCGAGATTTAGTAAGTTAGGCCGAAGGTAAGCCAAACTTAAGGATGTCGATGGCACCGAGCCAACAGGCGGATCCGCGTCGTACGAACACGGTCGCGCTGCTGGGTCAGGCCTACAGCTTGCTCGGCTTGAGGATCGTGGACGGAGCCGCAGGTGCCGGGCACCCGCACAAGGCCAACCACTCGGCCGTGCTCGCCCAGATCGAGCCCGGCGGCTCGCGTCTCACCAAGCTCGCGGCGGGGGCCAACATGACACCCCAGTCGATGGGCGTCATCGTGGACGAGCTCGAGGAGCTCGGGTACGTCGTCCGTCGGCCGGACCCCGCCGACCGCAGGGCCAAGCTGGTCACCTTGACTGCCCGCGGGCGGCGGGCCGTCGCGGCTGGAGAGGAGACCGTCTCGGGCCTCGAGGAAGAGCTCGTGCAGGTGCTCGGGGAACGGGGGGCGCGGCAGCTGCGCGGCCTGTTGCTCAAGATCCTGGCCAGTGCCGACTGACGCACCGACCCGACCGACCCGACCGACCCGACCGACCCGCGTGTGCTCGCCAGAGCCGGATAGTCCCGGTCATTCGGCACGGCAGATCGCCCTTGGGGCAGGCCGTTCGTTCGGGACTACCCGGGTGGTGGCTACCTTGAGGACCAATCAGACCCGCAGGAGCCGAGGAGGACCGCATGCAGCAGGTCAAGGCAGTCGTTGCCCGCGCGAAGGGGGAGCCGGTCTCCCTCGAGACGATCAACGTGCCCGATCCCGGCCCCGGCGAGGCGGTGGTGAGGATCCAGGCATGCGGGGTCTGCCACACCGACCTGCACTACCGCGAAGGCGGGATCAACGACGAGTTCCCGTTCCTGCTGGGCCACGAGGCCTCAGGTGTGGTCGAGTCGGTCGGAGCGGGCGTGAGCGACGTGGCGCCCGGTGACTTCGTCGTACTCAACTGGCGGGCGGTGTGCGGCGACTGTCGTGCCTGCAACCGGGGTGAGCCGTGGTACTGCTTCGCGACCTTCAACGCCACCCAGAAGATGACGCTCGCCGAAGGGGAGGGCGCCGGCACGGAGCTCTCCCCGGCGCTGGGCATCGGAGCGTTCGCGGAGAAGACCCTGGTCGCGGCCGGACAGTGCACCAAGGTCGACGAGCGCGCGCGGCCGGCGGCGGTGGGGCTGCTCGGGTGTGGCGTGATGGCCGGCCTGGGCGCAGCGCTGAACACCGGCAACGTCGGCCGCGGAATGTCGGTCGCCGTGATCGGCTGTGGCGGTGTCGGCACCGCGGCGATCGCGGGATCCGTACTCGCGGGCGCGTCCAGGATCATCGCCGTCGACGTCGACGACCGGAAGCTCCAGGGCGCGACGCGGATGGGCGCCACACACACCGTGAACAGCAAGGAGACCGACCCGGTCGAGGCGATCCAGTCCCTCACCGACGGCTTCGGCGCCGACGTGGTGATCGACGCGGTGGGCCGCCCCGAGACGTGGAAACAGGCCTTCTACGCGCGCGACCTGGCCGGCACCGTCGTGCTGGTCGGGGTGCCGACACCGGACATGAAGATCCCGGAGATCCCGCTGATCGACGTGTTCGGCCGCGGCGGCTCGCTCAAGTCCAGTTGGTACGGCGACTGCCTGCCCAGCCGCGACTTCCCGATGCTCGTGGACCTTTACCTGCAAGGCCGGCTCGACCTCGACGCGTTCGTCTCCGAGGAGATCGGCCTCGAAGACGTGGAGGCCGCGTTCGACAGGATGCAACGAGGCGACGTACTGCGCTCCGTCGTCATGCTGTGACGGGCCTGTGAAGGACCACCGGGCTGGGCGGATCGCCTTCGCGGCGGTCCTGGCGCTCAGCCTGGTGATGCTGTTCTCGCCCGCCTCGGACACGCCGACCGGCTTCCCCGGCAGCGACAAGCTGGTCCACGTCCTGCTCTTCGCCGCGCTTGCCGCCACCGGCCTGCTGGCCGGGGTCCCGACTGCGCCACTGGCCGTTGGCCTCGTGGCGTACGCCGGCCTCTCGGAGGTCCTGCAGTCGATCCTCCCCCTGGACCGCCGCGGCGATGTGCGCGACGCCGTCGCGGATGTGCTCGGCATCATGACCGGGCTGGGTGCGGTCGCCCTGCGTCGCAGGAACCGTAGGGTCGGGGGATGAGCTCGGTACGAATCGACCACGCCGTCTCCAGCGGCACCTTCTCCCTGGACGGCGAGACCTTCGAGGTCGACAACAACATCTGGGTGATCGGTGACGACGACGAGTGCATCGTCATCGACGCGCCCCACAGCGTCGACGACATCCTGGCCGTCGTGGCGGGGCGCCAGGTCAAGGCGATCATCTGCACGCACGCCCACGACGACCACGTGCGAGTGGCACCGGAGCTGCGGGAGCGGGTCGGGGCTCCGATCCTCCTGCACCCGGCCGACAAACCGGTCTGGGAGCTCACTCACCCGGACTACCTCTGGGACGTCGACCTCGAGGACGGCCAGACCGTCAAGGTGGGTGGCGCCGTGCTGAAGGTGCTGCACACGCCCGGCCACGCACCCGGGGCTGTCTGCCTCTACGTGCACGACCTCGGCGTCGTGTTCACCGGCGACACCCTGTTCCAGGGCGGACCGGGTGCCACCGGCCGGTCGTTCAGCGACGAGGACCAGATCAAGGAGTCGATCCGGACCTCGCTGTTCACGCTGCCCGACGAGACCGTCGTACACACCGGGCACGGGGACGACACCACCATCGCGGCCGAGCGCTAGCCGCGAGCCGACATCTCAGGCGAAGTCGTAGCTGGTCTGGGCGTGCGGGTCCTTGGCGAAGGACAGCACCTTGGCCGGCGTGATCGCGAACAGGCCACCGGGGGGCGCGTCCGGCGCGCCGGCCTCGATGAGCGCGTCGCCGGTGACCTCGAAGCTCCAGGCGGCGCCGTACTTGTCCAGGATGGCGTCGGCGAGTCGCTGCAGGACCTCGGGATCGGTCTCCCGGTTGGCTGTGCCCTCGACGATGACGTCGTGGCCCTCGGCCCACGAGTTGTTGCCGGTCGTGAGTGTGACCAGCGGTGAGTTCGCCAGGTTTTGGGCCTTCTGCTCGTCGTGGCCGGTGACGAAGTACGCCGCGCCGTCCAGCCAGACGGCGATCAGCGGTGCGACGTGCGGACGTCCGTCAGCGCGCACCGTGGACAGCCAGTAGAGCTCTGCGTCACGCAGGACCTTCTCGGTGTCCTCCCAGGGCGTGGCAGCGGCGTCGGGGGCGCTGAAGCGGCCGTCGAATCGGGTTCGGGGCATGGTTTTCTCCTCTCACGCATAGCCGACCACCGCCGGCACCTGGATTCATCGGTCAGATCGGCCCCACCAGCAGTGCTGTGCCCTTGCCGGCCACGCGTGTCAGCACGAGCGTCGACTCCTCGTCACCACGCAGCGCAAGCCGCTTGCGCAGTTCGTCGGGTACGACGGACACCCCGCGCTTCTTGATGGTCAGCCGGCCGATGCCGCGCTCGCGCAGGGCTGCCCTGAGCGGCTTCTCGCGGAAGGGCACCTCCTCCAGCACGCGGTAGCTGCGGGCGAACGGGGTCCGGAAGGCCTCGCTGGAGGTGACGTAGGCGATGTGCTCGTCGAGCAGGTGACCCTTGACCCCCGCCGCGACCGCGGTGACCAGACCGGCACGGATCACCGCACCGTCCGGCTCGTAGAGGAAGCCGGCAACGGCGCCGGTGTCGGCGCCCGGGTCGTCCTCGTCGGTGAGCGTGGCCAGGCCCCCTTCTCCCGCGGGTGACGAGTGCAGGACCGTCGCCCGTCGCCGCGTGGTCGCGAGCCGGGCAGACCAGAGCACCGCCTCCTTGACCTCGCGGTGGTCGCTGACCCACTCGGCCTCCACGCCCTCCGGCACCAGGTCGTGCGGGATGCCCGGCGCCAGCTTCACGCACGAGTCCCGGGTCAGCAGGCTATGGACGAAGGGCCAGGGCGGCGTCCAGTCGGAGATGTCGAAGCTGCGCCCCTTCGCGGAGCGGCGAGCCGGGTCGGCGTACGCCACGTCGAAGGGGCTGGTGTCCATGGTCGTGGCGTCGGCCACGGTGACGGCGCCGCCGAGACCGAGCGCCTCGAGGTTGGCCTCGGCCACCGCCACCCGGACGGGGTCGAGGTCGACGCCGACACAGGTCAGGCCGGCCTGGGCGAAGGCGACGAGGTCGCCTCCGATACCGCAGCCGAGGTCGATCAGCGTCGCGGCGCCGGCGGCGCCTGCCCGGGCGGCGCGGTGGGTGGCGACCGGCAGTCGGGTGGCCTGCTCCAGACCCTCGGGCGTGAAGTACATCCGCTCCGCGAGGTCGCCGAACTTCTCGACCGCCCGCCGACGCAGCCGTACCTGGGTCACCGCCGCGGCGACATGCTCCGCGCTCGCCGTACGCCGCAGGGCCCTCTGTGCCGTCAGCTCGTCGTCGTCCCCCGCGTCAGCGGCCGAGGTGAGCAGCCGTTGCCCTTCTTCGGTCAGCAGCCAGCGGAAGGCGTCGAGGTCCACGGCAGTCATCCTCCCAGCAGGCCCGCGGACCCCCGGGTCTGGCACTCGTCAGGTCCGAGTGCTAGTTTTTCCATTGGCACTCTCCCGGTGAGTGTGCCAGCGCTTGTGCCGACGTACGACCCCCGCGACGGCGTACATCAACACAAGCAGCAAACTTCGAAACCCAACCATTGTGTGGAAAGTGGAGGTCGGCAACGTGTCGGTCAACATCAAGCCCCTCGAGGACCGCATCGTCGTCAAGGCCCTCGAGGCCGAGCAGACCACGGCTTCCGGTCTGGTCATCCCTGACACTGCGAAGGAGAAGCCCCAGGAGGGCGAGGTCCTGAGCATCGGTCCGGGTCGCATCGACGACAACGGCAACCGTGTCCCGCTCGACGTCAACGTCGGCGACAAGGTCATCTACAGCAAGTACGGCGGCACCGAGGTCAAGTACGCCGGCGAGGAGTACCTCATCCTCTCCGCGCGCGACGTCCTCGCCGTCGTTTCCTGATCCAACTCACGGATAGTCCAGATCGTTTGGCCGCCCGGAGTTCGCTCCAGGACGCCGAATGATCTGGACTATCTCTCTTTGACGAAAGGAGCATCCCCCGGATGCCCAAGATCCTGGAGTTCGACGAAGACGCCCGGCGCTCACTCGAGCGTGGCGTCGACAAGCTCGCCAACGCAGTCAAGGTGACGCTCGGCCCGCGCGGCCGTTACGTCGTACTGGACAAGAAGTGGGGTGCCCCCACGATCACCAACGACGGTGTCACCGTCGCGCGCGAGGTCGAGCTGGACGACCCGTTCGAGAACCTCGGTGCCCAGCTCACCAAGGAGGTCGCGACCAAGACCAACGACGTCGCCGGTGACGGTACGACGACCGCGACCGTGCTCGCCCAGTCGATGGTCCACGAGGGCCTGCGCTTCGTCGCGGCCGGCATCAACCCGATGGGCCTCAAGCGCGGCATGGACCAGGCCACCGAGGCCGTCAACAAAGCGCTCGGCGAGGCCGCCCGCGACGTCGACGACCGCAAGGACATGGCTGCTGTCGCCACCGTGTCCAGCCGTGACGAGGTCATCGGCGAGCTGCTCGCCGAGGCGTTCGACAAGGTCGGCAAGGACGGCGTGATCACCGTCGAGGAGTCCAACACCATGGGCACCGAGCTGGAGTTCACCGAGGGCATGCAGTTCGACAAGGGCTACCTGTCGCCGTACTTCATCAGCGACCAGGAGCGGATGGAGGCCGTCCTCGAGGACCCCTACATCCTGCTGCACCAGGGGAAGATCTCCGCGATCGCGGACCTGCTGCCCCTGCTGGAGAAGGTCATCCAGGCCGGCAAGCCGCTGTTCATCCTCGCCGAGGACGTCGAGGGCGAGGCGCTCTCGACCCTGGTGGTCAACAAGATCCGCGGCACCTTCAACGCCGTCGCGGTGAAGGCCCCGGCCTTCGGTGACCGTCGCAAGTCGATGATGCAGGACATCGCCACCCTCACCGGTGGCCAGGTCATCGCCCCTGAGGTCGGTCTCAAGCTCGACCAGGTCGGTCTCGACGTGCTCGGCAGCGCCCGCCGCGTCGTGGTCACCAAGGACAACACCACGATCGTCGAAGGCGGCGGCAAGCCCGACGACGTCAACGGTCGCGTCAACCAGATCAAGGCCGAGATCGAGGCCAGCGACTCCGACTGGGACCGCGAGAAGCTCCAGGAGCGCCTCGCGAAGCTGGCCGGCGGCGTGTGCGTCGTCAAGGTCGGTGCTGCCACCGAGGTGGAGCTCAAGGAGAAGAAGCACCGCATCGAGGACGCCGTCTCCGCGACGCGCGCCGCGATCGAGGAGGGCATCGTCCCCGGTGGTGGTTCTGCTCTGGTCCACGCGGCCTCCGTGCTCGAGGGTGACCTCGGCCTGACCGGCGACGAGGCGATGGGCGTGCGCATCGTGCGCAAGGCCGTCGACGAGCCGCTTCGCTGGATCGCTGAGAACGGCGGAGTCGAGGGCTACGTCGTGGTCGCCAAGGTCCGCGAGCTCGGCGTCGGCAACGGCTACAACGCTGCGACCTTCGAGTACGGCGACCTGGTCGCCCAGGGCGTGCTCGACCCCGTCAAGGTGACGAAGTCCGCGCTGGTCAACGCCTCGTCGATCGCCGGGATGCTGCTCACCACCGAGACGCTTGTGGTGGACAAGCCCGAGGAGGACGAGTCCGACTCGTCCGGCCACGGACACGGCACACACGGTCACGGGCACTGATCGCCTGACGACTCATAGGTCAGTTCGGTCCCAGGTTTCCCACGGGACCGTGTGAAGCACCAGCTCCCCGCGCGAAACTTTGCGCGGGGAGCTGCTGTTTCTGCAGGGGACGTACGACGCGCCCGGATGTCGCCCTCGACCAGGTTCGCCGAGACGGCGCCAATGTCCCGCTTGTACCCGCCGAGACGGCGCCAATGTCCCGCCTGTACCCGCCGAGACGGCGCCAATGTTCACCTGCGCTGGGACACGAGCGCCGTGTCGGCGGTGTTTTGTGGGACACGAGCGCCGTGTCGGCGGTGTTTTGTGGGACACGAGCGCCGTGTCGGTGGTGTTTTGTGGGACACGAGCGCCGTGTCGGCGGTGTTTCCGGGCTCAGGCGTCGGGGCGTGACATCGCTTCCGCCGCCTCCGCGATGAGCTCGCGCATGGCCCGCTCCGCCGTGCCGGAGTCGCCGACCCGGATGGCTCGCGCCACCACCTCGTGGAGCTCGATCGCATCCTGCTTGGGTCGAGCCGGCATCAGGTGGTGATGGGTACGACCGGTCAGTACCTCGGCCACGACGCCTCCGAGTGCGCGGTACATCTCGTTGCCGCTCGCCTCCAGCAGCGTTCTGTGGAAGGTGATGTCGGCGACGAGGTAAGCCTCGAGGTCGCGGGCGTGCCCGTGCACGACCATGTCGCTCACCGCCGCGGCGAGGATGCCGCACTGCTCGGAGGTGGCGCGCCGCGCAGCCAGGGCGGCGGCCACCGGCTCGAAGCCGCCGCGCAGCTCGCTCAGTGACTGCAGCTGAGCGGCGCGGTCATCCCCGTCGAGACGCCACCTGATCAGCCGGGGGTCGAAGACGTTCCAGCTGTCCCGGTCCAGCACGGTGACGCCCACGCGACGGCGCGAGGTCACCATGCCCATGGACTCGAGGACCCGCACCACCTCGCGGGCCACGGGCGGCGACACGGCGTACTCCCGGGCGATCCCCTCCAGGGTCAGTACGGCGTGCGGGGGGAGGACGCCGGAGACGATCCGGCCACCGACGTCGTCGAGGATGCCGCCGTGCAGCTTGCCGGAGACCCGGGTCGTCGACTTGGACACGTGCCGATCCTGCCACGATTGACGAGAAAGATCAGGTATTTCGCAGCAACATCTTGCATAGATCATATCTTTGCCTCAGACTGTGACGGCAGACACAAGCGATGCGTTCACGTTTTTCGAGCCGAGGAGACCCATGCAGGAGTCACCGCTGATCGTGGTCATGGGGGTCTCCGGATCCGGGAAGTCCACCGTGGGTGCCGCCCTGGCTCAGCGCCTCCGGGTCCCGTTCGCGGACGCCGACGACTTCCACCCCCCGGCCAACATCGCCAAGATGACCGCGGGTCACGCACTCGATGACGACGACCGGGGTCCCTGGCTGACTTCCATCGGCGAGTGGCTCGTCAAGCACGAAGGGGTCGGGGGAGTGATGAGCTGCTCCGCGCTCAAGCGCAGCTACCGCGACCAGCTGCGCAGCCACGCCTCCCAGGTCGAGTTCGTGCATCTCGACGGCACCCAGGAGGTCATCGCGCGTCGGCAGGCCAGCCGCCCGGGCCACTTCATGCCGGCGTCGCTGCTGGCCTCGCAGTTCGACACCCTCGAGCCGCTCGACGCGGACGAGCTCGGCGTCGTGATCGACGTCGACCAGAGCATCGACGCGATCGTGGACGAGTACACCGACCAGCACGCGCAAGACCGATGACAGGAGCACCCATGCCCTTCGTACCCCTCGCAGACCCGGCGCCGCTCGTCGATCCCGTGGCGGAGGGCTGGCAGCTCGTGGTCGCCGCACTCCTGGCCATCGGGCTGATCGTGCTCCTGATCACCTACTTCAAGCTGCACCCGTTCCTGGCTCTGATCGTCGGCGGCCTGACCGTCGGGATCGTGGCCGGTCAGAACGTCAGCGACGTCATCGACAGCTTCTCCGGAGGCTTCGGCGACACGGCGGCAGGCGTCGGTGCCCTGATCGCGCTCGGTGCGATGTTCGCCAAGCTTCTCGCCGACTCCGGTGGCGCCGACCAGATCGTCGACACCATCGTCAGTCGTTCCTCGAAACAGACCTTGCCCTGGGCGATGGCGGGCGTCGGTGCGCTCATCGGTCTGCCGATGTTCTTCGAAATCGGTCTCGTGCTGCTGATGCCGGTCATCTACCTGGTAGCACGGCGCGCACAGCTCTCCGTCATCACGATCGGCATCCCGACGCTGGCAGGTCTCTCGGCGATGCACGGACTGGTGCCACCGCACCCCGGCCCGCTCGTCGCCATCGACTCTCTGAACGCCGACCTCGGCACCACCCTGATGCTCGGCATCCTGGTGGCCATCCCGACCGTCGTCGTCGCCGGTCCCCTCTTCGGTCGGCTCGCCGGTCGCTGGGTCGACGTACCCGCCCCCGACCTGTTCGCCGGCCGCGATGACAAGGACCAGGCCGACCGGCCCGCCTTCGGGATCACCGTCGCGACCGTGCTGCTGCCCGTGGTCCTGATGATGGCCAAGGCCCTGGTCAACATCACCATCGACGACGAGGAGAACCGCGTTCAGAAGGTCTTCGACGTCATCGGCAATCCCTTCATCGCGCTGCTTGTCGCGGTCGTCGTCGCGATGTTCACCTTCGGCAAGGCTTCGGGGATGGACCGCGCCGGGATCACCAAGTCGGTCGAGACCTCGCTGCCGGCCATCGCCGGGATCCTGCTCATCGTGGCCGCCGGTGGCGGCTTCAAGCAGGTGCTGGTGGACACGGGCGTGGGCACCCTGCTCGCCGACTGGGCCAAGGACGCGAACATCTCGGTGCTGGTCCTGGCCTGGGTGGTCGCGGTGCTGATCCGCCTCGCCACCGGTTCTGCGACCGTCGCCACCATCACCGCCTCGGCGCTGATGCTGGGTCTGGTCGAGGGCCTGAGCCAGGGCGAGACGTCACTGGTGGTGCTCGCCATCGGCTCGGGGTCGGTGTTCTTCTCCCACGTCAACGATGCGGGCTTCTGGCTGGTCAAGGAGTACTTCGGTCTCTCCGTCGGCCAGACCATCAAGTCGTGGTCGTTGATGGAGACGGTGCTCTCGGTGACCGGACTGGTGTTCGTGTTGCTGCTCGGCCTGGTCATCTAGCGGGCGTCATCTAGCGGCGTCACCCAGCGGCGTCATCCCGCCGGGCGGTCTGCCCAGGAAGGCGGCCACTCACAGGAGGGGCACGAACCGGTAGCTGCCGTGCTCGCTGACGTCCAGGTCGCTGCCCCGGCGTACGCCCAGCGTCATCGTGCTCCTGACCGGCACCACGATCCGGCCGTCGTCCTCGGACAGCTGGGTGACGAGCTCCTGCGGCAACGTCATGGCCTCGGCCGAGACCAGGATCCGGTCGTACGGCGCCGAACGGGGCTCGCCGAGCACACCCTTCCTGGCCGGCTGGATCGAGGCCCACTCGTACGTCGTACGCGCCAGGTTCTCCGCTCCCCAGGCCGCCAGCTCCGGGACCAGCTCCACTCCGATGACGGAGCCCTCAGGGCCGGCCAGGTGTGCGAGCAGGGCGGTGGTCCATCCCGACCCCGCACCGACGTCGAGGATCCGGTCGCCAGGACGTACGTGCAGCAGGCGCAGCATCGCCTCGACCGTCCGAGGCTGCGAGTTGGTCTGCCCGTGCCCGATCGTGATGGGACCGTCGAAGCCGGCCCGGGAACGAGCGCGCCTGGGCAGGAACCCCTCGCGGGGTACTGCGTCGAAGGCAGCCCGCACCGCATCCATGTGCCCACTCAACCATCCGGTTCCAGGTGCCCGCGTGCAGGTTTGTTGACATGGCCGCAACATCGGCGCAGCGCTGGTGCAACACGCTGAGGTCACTCTGGCCACATGTCTTCCGCGTGCGGACCTCCCTGACGGGCCGGTGAACAGGCACCGGAGCCGGACCGCGAGAGCGCGGTCGCCGAGCTCGTGAGTGGTGCAGGCGACGACGAGGTGAGCGTCGAACCCTGCACCGCTCACGACCCGACCAAAGGGACGTACCGCAGGAGGAATCCGACAGCAGCGACCGTTAGACTCAGAGACCGAACGCACCGCACCGGAAGGCCCCCGGCTCTGATGACCTCAGGTGTCCCCCCAGAAGTGTCCACAGAAGTACCCAGCAAGTTCGCTCCGCTCGGACTGACCTACGACGACGTCCTGCTGCTGCCCGGCGAGACCGACGTCATCCCCAGCGAGGTCGACACCAGCACCCGCCTGACCCGCGGCATCACGCTCAACACGCCGCTGATCTCCAGCGCCATGGACACGGTCACCGAGTCGCGGATGGCGATCGCGATGGCCCGTCAGGGCGGCATCGGCATCCTGCACCGCAACCTCTCCATCGAGGACCAGGCCTACCAGGTCGACCTGGTCAAGCGGACCCAGACGGGGATGATCACCAACCCGGTCACCATCGGCCCGGGCGCGACGCTCGAGGAGCTGGACGCGATCTGCGGCCAGTACCGCATCTCCGGGCTCCCGGTCGTCGACTCCGACCTGCGCCTGCTCGGCATCATCACCAACCGCGACCTGCGTTTCGTGCCGGTCGCGGAGTGGGCCAACACCAAGGTCGACGAGGTGATGACCCCGATGCCCCTGATCACGGCTCCGGTCGGGATCAGCCGCGAGGACGCCACGAGCCTCCTGCGACAGCACAAGCGGGAGCGGCTGCCGCTCCTCGACGAGCAGGGCCGGCTCGCGGGGCTGATCACGGTCAAGGACTTCGTGAAGTCCGAGCAGTTCCCCAACGCTTCGAACGACGCGGCCGGTCGGCTGCTCGTCGGTGCCGCTGTCGGCTACTTCGGCGACGCCTGGCACCGCGCCACCACGTTGATCGAGGCGGGCGTGGACGTGCTCGTCGTTGACACCGCCCACGGTCACGCCCGGTTGCTGCTCGACATGGTCCGACGGCTCAAGACAGACCCCAAGACCCAGCACGTGGAGATCGTGGGCGGGAACGTCGCCACGCGAGAGGGCGCCCAGGCGCTGATCGACGCGGGCGTGGACGCGGTCAAGGTCGGCGTGGGACCGGGCTCCATCTGTACGACGCGCGTGGTCGCCGGCGTCGGCGTACCCCAGGTCACCGCTGTCTACGAGTCCTCGCTCGCCTGCGGGCCGGCCGACGTACCCCTCATCGCCGACGGCGGCCTGCAGTACTCCGGTGACATCGCCAAGGCACTCGTCGCGGGCGCGGAGTCGGTGATGTTCGGCTCGCTGCTCGCCGGGTGCGAGGAGAGCCCAGGGGACCTGGTCTTCCTCAACGGCAAGCAGTACAAGTCCTACCGGGGCATGGGGTCGCTCGGCGCCATGTCCAGTCGCGGCAAGAAGTCCTACTCCAAGGACCGCTACTTCCAGGCCGACGTGGCGAGCGACGACAAGATCGTGCCCGAGGGCATCGAGGGGCAAGTGGCCTACCGCGGCCCGCTCGCCGCCGTCTCGCACCAGCTGCTCGGTGGCCTGCACCAGTCGATGTTCTACGTCGGGGCACACACGATTCCCGAGCTGCGCGCGAAGGGCCGCTTCATGCGGATCACCTCGGCCGGTCTCAAGGAGAGCCACCCGCACGACGTCCAGATCACCACCGAGGCGCCCAACTACTCCTGGCGATGAGGCCCAACCGCTCTCGGACGTCATACGAGGTGGCAGCCATGACGACCCGTTCGTATGACGCCCCGGGCAATGTCATGCGAGGTGGCAGCTGTGACGACCCCCTCGTATGACGCTGTGCTGATTCGGCCGCTGGTGGAGGCGGACTGGCCGCTGGTGCACGACCTCGTGGTCGAGGTCGCCGCGGCGGGGGAGACCTACGCGATGGACGTTCCGGGATCCGAGGACGAGACGCGGGACTTCTGGGAGGGGCAGCACCTGATCGTCGCCGTCGAGCGCGACGCCGGAAGTGAGCGGGTGCTGGGCAGCGCGAAGATGGGCCCCAACCGTCCCGCGCAGGGATCGCACGTCGGCACCGCGTCGTTCATGGTCGGCTCGGCAGCGCGCGGTCGTGGGATCGGCCGGGCGATGGGGGAGTACGCCGTGGAGTGGCACCGCGCCAAGGGGTTCGCGGCGATCCAGTTCAATGCCGTCGTGTCCACCAACACGGGCGCGGTCAAGCTGTGGGAGTCGCTCGGCTTCGAGACGATCGGCGTCGTGCCCGACGCGTTCCGGCTGCCCGGTGGTGAGGACGGTGGCGAGGGCGGCCCGTCGTACGCCGACCTGCTCGTGATGTACCTGAGGCTGGACCCGGCATGAACATCGCGGAGATCCGTCGCTACCCGGTCAAGTCGATGGGCGGCGAGTCCTTGCCGTACGTGGATCTCGACGCGCGCGGCCTGGTCGGCGACCGGCGGTTCTCCGTGGTCGACCAGGACGGCAAGCTCGGGTCGGGCAAGAACTCCAGCTCGTTCCGCCGCTTCGACGAGATCTTCGACTACAGCGCCTCGATGGTCGACGACGAGGTGCGGGTCGTGGGGCCTGCTGGCTCGTGGCGGGTGGGAGACCTCGAGCTCGATCGAACTCTGCGCGATCACCTGGGCGCCGAGGTGCACGTGCAGCGCGAGACCGGTACGCCGTTCTACGACGCCGGACCAGGTCTCGCTCGTGGGCACGGCGTCACTCGACTGGTGCCGCAAGCATCTCGACGTCGACGGCGACCGTCGCCGGATCCGTCCCAACCTCGTCGTGGCCACCACCGAGCCCTTCGTCGAGGAGACCTGGGACGGTGCCACGATCCGGGTCGGCAGCGTCGTACTCAGAAGGTGGACCGGCGCATCGAGCGTTGCCGGATGGTCGACATCGCCCAGGAAGGGCTAGTCGAGCAGCGCGGCTGGCTGAAGGCCCTGGGCCGCGAGCGGGACCTGTGCCTGGGCATCTACGCCGACGTGCGCACCCCGGGACGCATCGATCTCGGTGACGCGCTGAGCGTTGGCTGACCCCTCGAGCCGACCACCTAGCCTCTTCGGAAGGCAGGCCAACTTGGCTGTCCCATACGCATCACCTTCCCGCCCACGGGACCGTGGGAAACCGCGGGCACCGATAAGGTTGCCCGGTGACTGAGATCGAGATCGGGCGCGCCAAGCGCGGGCGCCGGGCCTACGCCTTCGACGACATCGCGATCGTGCCGAGCCGGCGCACCCGAGACCCCGAAGAGGTGTCCACCGCGTGGCAGATCGACGCCTACAGGTTCGAGCTGCCGATCCTCGCCGCACCGATGGACTCGGTGATGTCGCCGGCCACGGCGATCGCGTTCGGTGAGTTCGGTGGGCTCGGGGTGCTGAACCTCGAAGGACTCTGGACGCGGTACGACGACCCGACCGACCTGCTCGAGGAGGTGGCCGGACTGACCGGGCCGGACGCCGTACGCCGGATGCAGGAGATCTACACCGAGCCGATCAGGGCGGAGCTGATCACCGAGCGGATCCGCCAGGTGCGCAGCGCCGGGGTGACCGTCGCCGGCAGCCTGAGCCCCCAGCGGACCAAGGAGTTCGCCAAGACGGTGGTCGACGCCGGCGTCGACATGTTCGTCATCCGCGGCACGACGGTCAGCGCCGAGCACGTGAGCGCGCAGTCCGAGCCGCTGAACCTCAAGGAGTTCATCTACGAGCTCGACGTGCCCGTGATCGTGGGCGGATGCGCTACTTACCAGGCGGCGCTGCATCTGATGCGGACCGGTGCGGCCGGAGTCCTGGTCGGGTTCGGCGGGGGAGCGGCGCACACCACGCGCACGGTGCTCGGAGTCGCCGTACCCATGGCCAGCGCGGTCGCCGACGTCGCCGCCGCGCGTCGCGACTACATGGACGAGTCCGGTGGACGCTACGTGCACGTCATCGCCGACGGCTCCATCGGACGCAGCGGCGACATCGCCAAGGCCGTCGCCTGCGGTGCTGACGCCGTGATGATCGGCTCGCCCCTGGCCCGCGCCACGGACGCGCCCGGCCAGGGGCTTCCACTGGGGCGCCGAAGCGCACCACGCAGACCTGCCTCGCGGTGAGCGGGTGGAGTTCGGCACGGTCGGCACCCTCAGGGAGATCCTGTTCGGGCCCTCCCGCGTGGCCGACGGCACCATGAACCTGATGGGCGCCCTACGTCGTGCGATGGCCACGACCGGCTACACCGAGCTCAAGGAGTTCCAGCGGATCGAGGTCGTCGTCCAGTAGTTGCCTCGGGGGCGCACGGAACGGCGGAATGTTTGCGCAACCCGGCTCCGGGCACGTTGGTCAGATCTGCACACCCCGTCCAGAAACGAGGCGTACATGTCAGACGTCACCGCCGAGCGACTCGGCCCGGCTCCCATCGGCCCCGAGAGTGAGCTCAAGCGCTCGATCACCGGCAGGCTGCTGTTCTTCTACGTCTTGGGCGACGTCCTGGGCTCGGGTATCTACGTCCTGATCGGCCTGGTCGCCGGGGCCATCGGTGGTGCCTTCTGGATGGCCTTCGCGGTCGGCGTGACTCTCGCCACCATCACTGGCCTGGCCTATGCCGAGCTGGTCACCAAGTACCCACAGGCCGCTGGTGCCGCCCTCTACGTGAACAAGGCGTTCCGCAACAAGGCGCTGACGTTCCTGGTCACCGTCACGTTCCTGTCCGCGAGCTTCGCTGCCGCCGGCTCGCTGGCCACGGGGTTCTCGGCGTACTTCGCCAAGGTGTGGGACCTGCCCCCCGGGCTCCTGATCAGCCTGCTGTTCATCCTGATGCTCGCAGTGGTCAACTACATCGGCATCACCGAGTCGGTGGTGGCCAACATGATCATGACGTTCGTCGAGATCGCCGGCCTGATCATCATCATGATCATCGGCGTGTGGCACGTCGCCGAGGGCAATGCGAACTTCGGCAGCCTCCTCGACTACGAGGCCGACGGCAACCCGATCTTCGCGCTCGTCGCCGGTGTGGCCCTGGCGTTCTTCGCGATGACCGGCTTCGAGAACGCAGCCAACGTCGCCGAGGAGACGATCAACCCGTCCAAGACCTTCCCGCGCGCGCTGGTGGGCGGCATGGTCGCCGCCGGTGTGATCTACGTGCTGGTGGCCGTCTCAGCGGCGCTGACGGTCCCGACCAAGACGCTCGCGGAGGCCGACGCGGCCCTCCTGGAAGTGGTCGAGCAGGGGATCCTGCCGGTGCCGGTGGGCATCATGGCCACGATGTTCGCCGTGATCGCCATGGTCGCCATCACCAACACCACGTTGGTCGCCGTGGTGACCCAGTCGCGGATCCTCTACGGGATGGCCCGTGAGGACGTCGTTCCCGGGATGTTCAGCAAGATCCATGCCTCGCGCCGCAGCCCGTGGGTCGCGCTGATCTTCTCGGCGTTCGTGGTCGTCGGACTGCTGCTCATCGGGGCCGGGCTGAACAAGGCGGGTGTGGGCATCGATGTGGTCACACGCCTCTCCCTCGTCACCGTCGTGCTCACGCTGGCCATCTACGTGATGGTGATCCTGGCGTGCCTGAAGCTGAGCGACCAGGACAACCACGAGGACTCTTTCCGCGCGTCGCGACCCCTGCTGTACACCGGCATCGTGGGCAACCTCGCGCTGCTCGTCTACGTCGTCCGGGACGATCCCATGTCGCTCGTGTGGTGTGCTGGGCTGCTGGCGGTGGGTGGCGTCCTCTACCTGGCGGAGTACTACTTCGGGAAGCCCCAAGCTAATCGCATCAACGAGTCCGAGGAGAGCTGAATGCACGTCGTCATCGCGACAGACGGTTCGAAGCAGTCGCTGGCTGCGGCCCGCCACCTGATGTCGTTCGCCGACCCGGACAAGATCACCGACATCACGGTGGTCGGGGTGGTGAGCCCCTACGCGTCCGTCCCCTTCGCCGACGAGATCAGCCCCGACGCCGCCGCCGGCGGCGATCGGCCGTTCCGAGAGGCGGCCGAGTCGGCCACGGCCGCCATTGCTGCCGAGTTCTCGGACTGGGGTCCAGAGGTTCACGAGAGGCTGCACAGCGGCTCACCCGCGAACGAGATCGTCAAGGCGGCCAAGGAGCTACATGCCGGGCTCGTCGTCGTGGCGAGCGGAAGTCGTGGCCTCAGCGACACGGTCCTCCTCGGCAGCACCGCGCAGCGCGTCCAGCACTCGGCGCCCTGCCCGGTGCTCGTCGTGCGAGCGGCGCCACGGAAGTCAGGCGCTCGCCGCTCGCGCTCCTGAGCGCCTGGACGTCCGCGGCCGACTGACAGACTGTCGGCCATGACGCTGACGGCTGATCTCGGTCCCGGTTCGCGGGCGAAGGCACTCGACGCGATGGAGGCCGGCGGGCTCGACGTACTCGTGGTGGGAGCCGGCATCGTCGGCGCAGGCACGGCCCTCGACGCTGTCTCCCGCGGCCTCTCGACCGCCCTGGTCGAGCAGCGCGACTTCGCGAGCGGCACGTCCTCGCGGTCCTCCAAGCTGGTCCACGGCGGCCTGCGCTACCTGGAGATGCTCGACTTCGCCCTGGTCAAGGAGGCTCTCGAGGAGCGCGGGCTGTTGCTCTCCAGGCTGGCGCCGCACCTCGTCCGGCCGGTGCCGTTCCTCTACCCGCTGCACCACACCTGGGAGCGGCCGTACGTCGGTGCCGGACTGGTGCTCTACGACGGGCTGGCCCAGATCGGGGCACGGGTCGGCAAGTACGACATGGGAGTGCCCAGGCACAAGCACCTCTTCCGCAAGCAGCTCGCCCGGATCGCACCGGACCTGCGCACCGACGAGCTCACGGGAGCCATCCGCTACTTCGACTGCCTGGTCGACGATGCCCGGCTGGTGATGAACGTCGCCCGCACCGCTGCGGCGTACGGCGCCCACGTCGCCTCGCGCACGAAGGTCACCGGATTCCTGCGCGAGGGCAAACGCGTGGTCGGCGTACACGTCGTTGACCTGGAGAACGACCGTGGCATCGACGTGCGCGCGAAGGTCGTCGTCAACGCCAGCGGGGTGTGGACGAACAAGATCCAGAAGGAGCTGCTGGGTGGCCGTGGCGCGCTCGACGTCGAGGCCAGCAAGGGGATCCACCTCGTCGTACCCCGCGACCGCATCCGCAGCGAAGCCGGTTTCATCACCAGGACCAAGACGTCGGTGTTGTTCGTGATCCCGTGGGGTCGCCACTGGATCATTGGCACGACGGACACCCCGTGGAACCTCGACCTCGCGCACCCGGCGGCGTCACGGGCAGACATCGACTACGTGCTCAGGCACGTGAACAAGGTCCTGCGCACCCCGCTGGACCACACCGACGTGCAGGGTGTGTACGCCGGGCTGCGACCCCTGCTCAAGGGAGCCACCGAGCCCACCTCGAAGATCTCCCGCGAGCACACCGTGGCCACGCCGGCACCGGGCCTGGTGATGATCGCCGGCGGCAAGCTGACCACCTATCGCGTGATGGCGCGCGACGCCGTCGATGCGGCGGCAGAGTCCATCGACGCGACGGTGCACGAGAGCGTCACCGAGCGGATACCGCTGCTCGGTGCCAGCGGGTTCGAGGCACGCACGAACCAGCGGGTGGCGCTCGCCCGCTCCAGTGGGCTCGACATCGCCACGATCGACCATCTGCTCGGCCGCTTCGGCGGGCTCATCGACGAGGTGCTCGGGCTGATCGCCGAGCGGCCGGAGCTGGGAAGACCGTTGACCGGGTCGGAGGGTTACCTCGCGGCCGAGGTGGTCTACGCGGTGACCCACGAAGGTGCGCGTCACCTCGACGACGTACTCGCTCGGCGTACGCGCACGTCGGTCGAGTCCTTCGACCGCGGCACGACGTCGGCGCGGCCAGCCGCCGAGCTGATGGGCGGCGAGCTCGGCTGGGACGACACGCGGCTGGAGGACGAGGTCGACCACTACCTGCGTCGCGTCGAGGCCGAGCGGCAGAGCCAGGAGAAGCTCACCGACCAGGAGGCGGACGAAGCACGGGTAAGCGCCCCCGAGGGTCCGTGGGCATCCTGAGGGAGCGTAGCGACCGAAGGATGGAGCCGAGACGGCACAAATGCCCGGGGGAGCGAAGCGGAGGAGGGGCGGCTTGTGCCGTCTCGGCGAGCCACAAGCGACCGCGAGGGGGCGAACTGGCTCCTGCAGAGGCGCCAGCCGACCGAAGGTCGGCGAGCCACAAGGCTTACTGCCTCATCGACGCGGTGCCGGACCCGTCGTACGACCCACCACCAGCCTGGAGGGCAGGACCACCTGGCGCTCCCGGGCGTCGGGGTCGAGCAGCAGCTGGGCGGCCCGGCGGCCCTTCTCCACGATTGGCTGGCCGATCGTGGTCAGCTCGGCCGCGAGGGCAGCCTCGATGCCGTCGAAGCCGGCGACCGAGACGTCGCGCGGGACCTCGAGGCCCGCGCTGGTGAGCTCGTCGACGACGGCGAGGGCCATCAGGTCACTGACCGCGACGACGGCGGTCGCGGAGGGGCGCTCACGCAGGGTCAGCCGGGTGCTGGCCACCGCGCACGCGACGCTGTTTGTCCCTGCAGACACGAAGGACACCTGGGCGTCGCCCAGACCCTCCACGAGCCCGCGGAGGCGCTCGGCGGAGTCCACCCAGCCGATCTGCCGGTAGCGGTTCACCAGGTCGTCCACGCCGGTCCGGCCCACCCACTCGCCGGCCGGGTCGGCGTCCTCGAGGTCCACGACGACGACCACGTCGCGGTGGCCGAGCTCGGCGAGGTGGGAGCCAAGAGCGCGGCCCGCGGCTGGCTCGTCGATGGTGACGAAGTCGCCGCCCTCGTCGGAGGCCACGGTGAGCACCACGGGGACGCCACGGCGTCTGGCCGCGATCACGCCCGGATGGGTGTCGCCGGCGCAGATCGCGAGGAACCCGTCGACCACTGCGTAGGCCACCCCCGGCGGGTCTGCCGGGCTGTCGTTGGGGATCGGCAGCAGGTTGATGCTGATGCAGTTCTCCTCGAGCACGTCGGCGATGGCGCCGAGAAGGGTGACGGCGTAAGGGTCACGAAAGGCGTAGGACAGCTGCTCGGCATAGACGATGCCGACCGCGTCGGCACGGCCGTGGCGAAGGGCCCGGCCGGCCGCGCTCGGGCCGTGGTACCCGAGCGCGGCGCCGGTGGTGAGGATCCGGTCGCGCACGTCCGTCGACAGCTTCTCGGGCCGGTTGTAGGCGTTCGACACGGACGCGACCGAGACGCCGACGGCGGCAGCCACGTGCTTCATCGTTACGCCCGGCACGGGCCCCATCCTAGGTACGCGCCCCTGTCAGCCGGCGCGACGTCAGCTGGCGTGACGTCGGCCTGCCGGACCTAGCCCAGTTGGTGACCAGCCGCCAGCGCAGCGGCTGTGCGACGGGCAGCCGGAGCCGGCGACGCGGGGGCCGGTCGGGGACGACTGGGGCGTTCGGCAGGGCGGAGCGCGCTTCGGATGATGCGGGGAACAGCGGGTACAACATGGCGGCCTCCTTGGGCTGTTAATCGATACACCGAGCCTGACAGGTAAATCGATTAACAACAAGCCTTCGGAGAAAATTCTGCTGGCGGTTTCGGGCGTGGCTGGCAGGGTTAGAGCCGTGACGTCCTTCATCTCGCACACAGCGATCGACTGCCGCAACGCCTACGAGCTCTCCCAGTGGTGGAAGGAGGTGCTGGAGTACGTCGATGCGCCGGACGACCCCAACGAGCCGGGCCATGACGAATGCTGGATCCAGCGTCCCGACGGCGGTCATCCGCTGATCTTCCTCGAGGTCCCCGAGGACAAGAAGGTGAAGAACCGGGTCCACCTCGACCTGCGCCCGAGCGCCGGCACCCGCGACGACGAGCTCGCCCGACTCCTCGACCTCGGCGCCACGCAGCTCCACGACGTGCGCCACGACGACGGCACCGGTTGGGTGGTGCTCGCCGATCCCGAGGGCAACGAGTTCTGCATCCTGCGCAGCGAGGAGGAGCGGGAGGCGAGCGGCGTCCCCTGAGGAAGCGGCAAGACCGTCGAGACGGCGCATCTGAAATTTCAGATGCGTCGTCTCGACGACTCTGCGGCTTTCAGACGAGCCGTCTCGGGGTCTTGCCCCGGCCCGCTCGCCAGCCGGCGTACGGCGTGAGGAACGCGGCGGCGACGATCGCGCCGGACACAGCGAGCAGCACGACCTTCCAGGGCAGCGTGAAGTCGCGGTCGAGGATCTCGTCGATCTCACCGACGGCGAAGGTGGTTCCCATGATCAGCAGGGGCGCCGAGGACACGATGAGGACGAGGCCTAGTCGCCAGGTCCGGAGCCCGAACACCCCAGCGGCAGCGGCGCCGGCACCGGAGACCACGAACAGGCTGACGATGGCGATCGTGGCGACGCGGTTGAACTCGAGCTCGAGCCCCATCCCGATCGCGATCAGACGCATCAGCGCGCGGGCGAGCACCCCGAGGACCGCACCGATCGCGGTGCCGAACACCAAGGCGCGAACCACCCGCAGCATCGCCCTAGTGTCCCGCACCCGAAAGACGCTGCAGTGGGCGCGGCCCAGGCCTGCACATCGTCGCACTGGCACCGAAGCTGTCCGACGCACCTCGTAGACTTCGGCTCAACCCCCCGTCCGCACTGGCCGGGGGCCCTCGTGCGTGCCCGCCCCCGCATCTTCTCGGGGGTCGGCACCTCGATCCGCACCGCCGAGGAGTCATCTGTGTCGCTCGCCGCCCTGGCCGATCTGGTCCTCCGCGAGCCCGCGCTCGCGAAGTCGATGAAGGACGCGAAGTCGGGCCTGGCCACTCTCGATCTCACCGGCCCCGCGGCCCTGCGACCGTTCGTCGTCAAGGGGCTCGTCGACGCCGGGCGCACCGTGCTCGTCGTGGCCGCGACGGTGCGTGAGGCCGAAGACCTCACCGAGGAGCTGCAGGACCTGCTCGACCCGGCCTCGGTGGCGTTCTACCCGGCGTGGGAGACGCTCCCGCACGAACGGCTCAGCCCGCGCAGCGACACCGTCGGTCGTCGGCTCGCGGTGCTGCGCAGGATCAAGCACCCCGGCACCGACGAGCAGAGCGGCCCGCTCAAGGTCGTCGTTGCTCCGGTGCGCTCGGTGTTGCAGCCCCAGGTCAAGGGGTTGGCCGATCTCGAGCCGGTCGAGCTGGCGCCGGGGCAGGAGATCGAGCTCGAGGACGTCGTACGACGGCTCGTGGGCGCGGCGTACTCCCGTGTCGACCTGGTCGAGAAGCGCGGCGAGTTCGCCGTTCGCGGCGGCATCGTCGACGTATTCCCACCGACCGAGGAACACCCCGTCCGGGTGGAGTTCTTCGGCGACGAGATCGACGAGATCCGCGCCTTCGCCGTCGCCGACCAGCGCACCCTGGAACTGGTCAAGCGCCTATGGGCTCCGCCGTGCCGGGAGCTGCTGCTCACCGATGACGTACGCCGCCGCGCCGCCGAGCTCGGAGAGCTGCATCCTCAGCTCGCCGAGCTCACCGACAAGCTCGCCCAGGGCATCGCGGTCGAGGGCATGGAGTCGCTCTCCCCGGCCCTCGTCGAGGAGATGGAGATGCTCGTCGAGCTGCTCCCGCAGGACAGCCATGTGCTCGTCCTCGACCCCGAGCGGGTGCGCACTCGCGCGCACGACCTGGTCGCCACGAGCGAGGAGTTCCTGGGTGCGAGCTGGGCAGCGGCGGCATCCGGCGGCACGGCGCCGATCGACCTCGGCGCGGCCTCGCTGCGGGGCATCGGGGAGGTTCGCAGCCAGGTCCTGGAGAGGGGCCATGCGTGGTGGGGGATCAGCCCCTTCGGACTGGACCCCGAGGCGGTGGATGCCGAGGCGGTGGACGACGAGACCCGGATCGTCGGCGCCCAGCCCGCGGAGGCATACCGCGGCGACATCGAGGCTGTGATCACCGACATCCGCGCTCACCTCGCCGACGGCAAGTCGATCGTCACGATCCATCAAGGTCACGGCCCGGCACAGCGGATGGTCGAGGTGCTCGGCGAGCATGACGTGCCGGCACGGCTTGTCGAGGCAATCACCGACACCGACGCAGGCCTTGTCCTGGTCACCCAGGGCAGCCTGGCCCACGGTCTCGTCATTGATGGGCACCGTGTTGATGGGCAGTAGTGTCGATGACCCAGGCCTGGTCATCATCACGGGCGAGGACATCGCCGGGCAGAAGGCGACCACGCGCGACATGCGCAAGATGCCGGCCCGGCGCAAGAAGCAGATCGACCCGCTCGAGCTCAAGGCCGGGGACTTCGTCGTCCACGAGCAGCACGGAGTGGGACGGTTCGTGGAGATGAGACAGCGCGAGGTGCAGGGCGCGATCCGCGAGTACCTCGTCCTGGAGTACGGCGCCGCGCGCCGTTCATCCGGTGGGGTGAGCCACCCACCTGACCGGCTCTTCGTCCCGGCGGACGCGCTCGACCAGGTGACCCGCTATGTCGGCGGCGAGCAGCCCAGCCTCGACCGGCTCGGCGGCGCCGACTGGGCCAAGCGCAAGGGCCGGGCCCGCAAGGCGGTGCGCCAGATCGCGGCCGAGCTGATCAAGCTGTACGCCGCCCGGCAGGCCACCAAGGGCCACGCCTTCGGCGCGGACAGCCCGTGGCAGGTCGAGCTCGAGGACGCTTTCCCGTTCCACGAGACCCCCGACCAGCTGAGCACGGTCGAGGAGGTCAAGGCCGACATGCGCCGCGTCGTACCCATGGACCGGCTGGTCTGCGGCGACGTCGGCTACGGCAAGACCGAGATCGCGGTGCGCGCGGCGTTCAAGGCGATCCAGGACGGCAAGCAGGTCGCTGTGCTGGTGCCCACCACCCTCCTCGTGACCCAGCACTACGCCACCTTTGCGGAGCGGATGAGTGGCTTCCCGGTGACGTTGAAGGCACTGAGCCGCTTCCAGACCGACAAGGAGGCCCGTGAGGTCATCGACGGGCTCAAGGACGGAAGCGTCGACATCGTGATCGGGACGCACCGGTTGCTCAACCCCGACATCAGGATCAGGGATCTCGGCCTGATCGTCGTGGACGAGGAGCAGCGCTTCGGGGTCGAGCACAAGGAGCAGATGAAGCGGCTGCGCACCAGCGTCGACGTGCTTTCGATGTCTGCGACTCCGATCCCGCGCACCCTGGAGATGGCGATCACCGGCATCCGTGAGATGTCCACGATCGCCACACCGCCCGAGGAGCGGCACCCGGTGCTGACCTACGTCGGTGCCTATGAGGACCGGCAGGTCACCGCCGCCCTGCGCCGCGAGCTGCTGCGCGACGGCCAGGTGTTCTACATCCACAACCGGGTGCAGTCGATCGAGAAGGCAGCGGCGAGGATCAGGCAGCTCGTGCCGGAGGCCCGTATCGCCACCGCGCACGGCCAGATGGGGGAGCACCAGCTCGAGCAGGTGATGCTCGACTTCTGGGAGAAGCGCTTCGACGTGCTGGTGTGCACCACGATCGTGGAGTCCGGCCTGGACGTCTCCAACGCCAACACGATGATCATCGAGCGGGCCGACACGCTGGGACTCTCGCAGCTCCACCAGCTGCGCGGGCGAGTGGGGCGCAGCCGTGAGCGTGCCTACGCGTACTTCCTGTACCCCCCGGACAAGCCGCTCACCGAGACCGCCCACGAGCGCCTCGCGACGCTGGCGCAACACTCCGACCTCGGCGGCGGCATGGCGATCGCGATGAAGGACCTCGAGATCCGCGGCGCCGGCAACCTGTTGGGAGGTGAGCAGTCCGGTCACATCGCCGACGTCGGCTTCGACCTCTACGTACGCCTGGTCGGTGAGGCCGTCGCCGAGTTCCGCCAGGACGGATCCGGTGCCGAGCAGCAGGTCGAGATCAAGATCGAGCTGCCGATCGACGCGCACCTGCCACATGACTACATCCAGAGCGAGCGGCTCCGGCTCGAGATGTACAAGCGGATGGCCGAGGTGCGCTCGGACGAGGACATCCGACTCCTGCGCGAGGAGCTGCTCGACCGCTACGGCACGCCACCCGACCCGGTCGCCCGCCTGCTGTCGGTGGCCAGCTTCCGTGCCCGGGCGCGGATGGCCGGGATCTCCGAGGTCACGGCCCAGGGCAAGTACATCCGCTTCCATCCCGTCGAACTGCCCGAGTCGCGCGTCGTACGCCTGAACAGGCTGCACCCGAAAAGCCTGTACAAGGCTCCCGTGCGTACGATGCTGGTGCCGCGTCCACAGCCCGCCGGCTTCGGTGCCCAGGCTCTGCGTGACGTAGAACTGCTCGACTGGGCACGGCAGGTGATCGACGCCGTGGTTGAGCCTGGTGATGGACGAGTTAAGGAGACCGGATCGTGAAGCCCAGGAAAAGGCGCAGCGAACTGCTTAGGGGCCGGGCCCGGTTCGCCGCCGTGTCGGCGTCCGCAGCCCTGCTCCTGCTCACCGGGTGTGGAGAGGTAACGCCGGGCACGGCATCCGTCGTCAACGGCACCCGGATCACAGACGATGCCGTGAAGGAGCTCACGAGCGCCCAGTGCATCCTGCGCAAGGAGCTGGCGAAGAGCGGACAGGCGCCCTCGGCCTCCGCCTCCCGTGTCAGGCAGGAGTCGCTCGGGTTGCTGATGGACACCGAGCTCAGCAAGCAGTTCGGCGAGAGCGAGGGGATCGAGGTCGACAAGGCGTTGGCGCAGGTTCTCTTCCGCCAGGTCTCACCCTTCTGGGAGTCACTCCCCGAGAAGGACCGCACCGTTTTCGACGGGGTCTTCGAGGAGTGGTCCGAGGCTCAGGCCATTCTTGTCGCGGCAGGCACTGAGGCGACGGGTCAGCAGCCGAGTCCCGAGAACCTCGAGCAGGTGCGGACCGCCGGTGCGCAGGCCAGGGAAACGTGGCTGAAGAAGGCCGACATCAAGACCGACCCGAGCTTCGCGCCGGGCAAGGATGGCTTCCCGGGCGGCGAGAACAGCAGCTCGGTCTCGCGCGCCAGCTCCGAGTTCGCCAAGAGCGCCGCGAGCGGCGAGCAGGATCCGAAGTGGATCAGCGGGCTGCCGCCCAGCCAGAGGTGCGGCGGCTGACCCGTGGCGGACTCCGCGATGGTCCCCGCGCCGCCCAGCGACGCGGCGCCGCCCAGCGACTCGGCGCTGCTCGAGCTCGTCGAGATCATGGCGCGGCTGCGGGCGGAGTGTGGTTGGAAGGCGGCGCAGACCCATCGCACGCTCGCCAAGCACCTCCTCGAGGAGTCCTACGAGGCTGTCGAGGCCATCGAGACGCTCGACGGCGAAGGGGGCTTCGAGCACCTCCGTGAGGAGCTCGGCGACGTACTGCTGCAGGTCTACCTCCATGCGGCGATCGCCGCCCAGGCGGGTGAGTTCGACATCGAGGACGTCGCCCGCGGGCTTCGCGAGAAGATGCTGCGGCGCAACCCGCACGTCTTCGGTGACGTCGAGGAGACCGACCCTGCGCGGATCAACGAGACCTGGGAGGCGGTAAAGGCGGCTGAGAAGCAGCGTGCGGACGTGCTCGACGGAATCCCGCTCCAGCTGCCCGCACTCAGCCGCGCAGCGAAGGTGCTGGACCGGCTGGAACGCTCCGGCATCGAGCTGAACCCGTCCGACCCGGACGACCCGAACAATCTCGGTGACCGGCTGCTGGCACTCGTGGCCGAGGCCCGGAGGACCGGGGTCGACCCCGAGCAGGCGCTGCGGGACGCCGTACGACGGGCCAGCGCGTGACTCCTCGTCTCGGGAGCCGGTCAGCCACCCTCCTGGTGGCAGCGGTGCTCGTCCTGACAGCCGGGTGCGAGCTCGGCGAGGACGACGAGATGGTGCCGCCGTCGCGCACCATCACTGCGTCTCCCTCCCCGGACAAGACGGTGGCACCGGAGACGGTGCCGGTCGGAGAGGGCAACGTCTCTCCGGCCGACGTCGTCTGGGCACAGGGCAACGTCCTGCACGTCGGCAGGAGCAGCGTGGACCTCTCACCTGCCGGGATCGACGCGTTCGTGGTGGTCCCAGGGGGTGTGTTCGTCCTCCACATGGGCGAGCTCTGGTTCACCGACTTGTCCCGGCTCAGAGGGACCGGGCTGGTCAACGTGACGGCTCTTGGAGTCACGGCCGACGCCACCCGGATCCTCGTCACCGGCATGGAGGGAGATGCCGCTGCGTCGTACGCCTATGACACGGCGACCGGACGTGCCGTGAGCAGCGATGGCCTCGAGTCGGAGTCTGCCGAAGAACGTTTGCGCGGACCCGACCGCTCGCGTGTGAAGGTCCCGAAGGGGTTCGAGCTGGCCGGTTGGGCAGGCGCCAAGACGTTCTACGGGCTCACCAGCAGGAGCGGGCGTCCTGTTGCGGTGGTCAGCTGCGACGTCGAGACCCGGACCTGCGCCCGCCTTGGGACGATCACGGGCTCGGACCCCGTCGTCTTCGGCACCGGTACCTAGCACGCGGGTGCTACCCGAGATCGCCACCTGTCCCCGTTAGGGTGATCGGGCCAGCAGGTCCCAGTGGTTCAGACACGTCCCAAACCCCCGACGCAGGAGCAATTGTCTTGGCTTCCATCGACACCGTCATCGCCCGGGAGATCCTCGACTCGCGAGGCAATCCCACCGTCGAGGTCGAGGTGCTCCTCGACGACGACTCCGTCGGCCGCGCAGCCGTTCCGTCTGGTGCCTCGACCGGCGCCTTCGAGGCCGTCGAGCTGCGTGACGGCGGCAAGCGCTACGGCGGCAAGGGCACCCAGAAGGCCGTCAGCGCGGTGCAGGACCAGATCGAACCGGAGATCATCGGTCTCGACGGCAGCGACCAGCGACTCGTCGACCAGGCGATGCTCGACCTCGACGGCACCCCCAACAAGGCCAACCTGGGCGCCAACGCGATCCTCGGTGTCTCCCTGGCCGTGGCGCGGGCAGCGTCGGTGAGCGCCGGCCTGCCGTTGTTCCGCTACGTCGGCGGACCGAACGCACACCTGCTCCCGGTGCCGATGATGAACATCCTCAACGGCGGCGCGCATGCGGACACCAACGTCGACGTGCAGGAGTTCATGATCGCGCCGATCGGTGCGGCGTCGTTCCGGGAGGCGCTGCAGCAGGGCGCCGAGGTCTACCAGGCACTGAAGGCGGTGCTGAAGAAGAAGGGCCTCTCGACCGGGGTCGGCGACGAGGGCGGCTTCGCCCCGGAGCTGCCGAGCAACCGCGCGGCCCTCGACCTGATCGCGGAGGCCGTCAAGCAGGCAGGCTTCAAGCTCGGCACCGACTTCGCCCTCGCCCTCGACGTGGCGGCCAGCGAGTTCCACGAGCGGAAGAAGTACTCCTTCGAGGGCAAGAAGAAGTCCTCGGACGACATGGTCAAGTACTACGCCGACCTGGTGTCGTCGTACCCCATCGTCTCGATCGAGGACCCGCTCGACGAGGACGACTGGGACGGCTGGAAGGCGATGACCGACCAGCTCGGCGACAAGATCCAGATCGTCGGCGACGACCTGTTCGTCACGAACGTGGAGCGGCTCGCTCGTGGCATCGCCGGAGGCCAGGCCAACGCGCTGCTGGTGAAGGTCAACCAGATCGGTTCGCTGACCGAGACCCTTGACTCCGTCGACCTGGCTCACCGCAGCGGGTTCCGCTGCATGATGAGCCACCGCTCGGGCGAGACCGAGGACACCACGATCGCCGACCTCGCGGTGGCCACCAACTGCGGCCAGATCAAGACGGGGGCTCCCGCCCGCTCGGAGCGCGTTGCGAAGTACAACCAGCTGCTGCGCATCGAGGAAGAGCTCGATGACGCTGCTCGCTACGCCGGGCGTGCCGCCTTCCCGAGGTACCAGGGCTGACCGGGCTGATCTGACCCATGGCCACACGTCGTACGCCGAGCGGGCCCCGCAAGGGCGGCGCCCGTCCCGGCCATCTCCCGGGCAACATCCGCCCGGGAGCCCGAGGAAGTGACCGGGGCAGTGACCGCGGACGTACGACGACCGAGCCCGCGCCCCGACCCAGGTTCACCAACCGAATGGCGATCCTGGTCGTCGTACTCGCGGTCCTGGTCGTGTCCTACGCCTCCTCGATGCGCGCCTACCTGCAGCAGCGCGCCCACATCAGCGACCTGCGTGCCCAGATCGACAGCTCCGAGCGCGACATCTTGGCGCTCGAGCGGGAGAAGCGCCGCTGGCAGGACGACGCCTACGTCGAGACCCAGGCGCGCGAGCGCTTCGGATGGTCGTTGCCGGGCGAGACGAGCTACCAGGTGATCGACCGCAACGGCAATCCGCTGGAGCGCAGCGACGAGCTCACGGACCCGGACTCGGTGGCGCGTCAGGTCCCGGACCCGTGGTGGGACAAGGTCTACGGGACCCTCGAGGACGCCGACCACCCGAAGAAGGCGCCCGCACCGAAGTCGGACATCGCCCCGCCGCCGGACCCGTCCTCTGGATCCACGTCGTCTCCCGACCAGTGAGCCGAACCGACTCCCCGATCGACGAGCGGGACATCGACGCGGTCCATGCCCAGCTCGGCCGACCACCCCGCTCGATCCACGCGGTGGGCCACCGCTGCCCGTGCGGCAACCCTGACGTCGTCGCCACCGAGCCCCGCCTCGACGACGGCACCCCCTTCCCGACGACCTTCTACCTCACCTGTCCCCGCGCGGCCTCGTTGATCGGCACCCTGGAGGCCTCGGGCCTGATGCGCGAGATGGGCGATCGGCTGGCCGAGGACGAGGAGCTCGCGGCTGCCTACCGCGGTGCCCACGAGCTCTACCTGGCAGCGCGCAACGCGATCGGCGAGGTGCCGGAGATCGCCGGTGTCTCCGCCGGAGGCATGCCCGACCGGGTCAAGTGCCTGCACGCCCTGGCCGGCCAGTCCCTGGCGCAGGGCCGTGGCGTCAACCCCCTCGGTGACGAGGTCCTGGACGAGCTCGGGGACTGGTGGACCCCCGGTCCCTGTGTCTCCCCGCCTGAGGAGGAACTGCCTGAGGAGGAACCCGCATGACCCGCGTCGCCGCCTTCGACTGCGGCACCAACTCGCTGCGGCTGCTCGTGGCCGACATCGACGTCGGCGCCGGCACCAGCAAGGACCTCGTCCGTGAGATGCGCATCGTCCGCCTGGGCCAGGGAGTCGACCGGACCCGCCGCATCGCCGAAGCCTCGCTCGGCCGGGTGTTCGGGGCCGTCGAGGAGTACATGCGGGTGGTGCTGGCGCACGACGTGAAGAGCATCCGGTTCTGTGCGACCTCAGCGGCCCGGGACGCCGAGAACTCCGAGGAGTTCCTCACCGGGATCCGGGAACGCACCGGTGTCCTGCCCGAGGTCCTCGACGGCGACGAGGAGGCACGGGTCAGCTTCGCGGGAGCGACGCGCGACCTGCCTCCGATGCCCGAACCCCTGCTGGTGATCGACATCGGCGGCGGCTCGACCGAGCTGATCCTCGGCGATGCCGACGGCAGCATCGTTGCGGCCGAGTCTCTGGACATCGGATCGGTGCGGCTCAACGAGCGTCACCTCGCGGGGGACCCGCCGTCGAAGGAGGAGATCGCTGCCGCTGTGTCGGACATCGAGCAAGCGCTGGACGGCTGCTCGGTCGACCCGGCCGACGCCGGTGCGGTGATCGGCGTTGCCGGAACAGTCACCACACTGGCGGCCGCCGTACTCGACCTCGATGCCTATGACCCCACGTTGATCCACCACAGCGTGCTGCGTCCCGACGCCGTGCAGGGAGCGGTCACCAGGCTGCTCGCGATGGAGGTCGCGCAGCGCAAGGGGCTGCCGTACATGCACCCTGGCCGGGCCGACGTGATCGGTGCCGGTGGGCTCATCCTCGACCGGGTCCTTCGGCGTACGACGGTCAGCTCGATGTTGGTCTCCGAGCACGACATCCTCGACGGGATCGCCTGGTCAGCGGCCTCACCGTCGACGGCAGACGGGAAGGAATGACATGTCAGACGAGGACCACCAGCCGTTCGCGAAGCGGTCCGCGCTGTTCGTCCTCCGCAGGACCGTGAGCGAGTTCCGTGACGACGGTGGCACCGACCTGGCGGCTGCACTCACCTACTACTCCGTGCTGGCGATCTTCCCCGCGCTGATCGCGCTGCTCTCCCTGGTCGGTGTGTTCGGCCAGGCAGAGAAGTCGGTGGACCAGATCCTCGAGATCCTGGGGCCGCTGGTCTCCGATGACACGATCGAACGGATCGGGGACCCGCTCATGGAGCTCGCCTCCTCCGAGGCGGCGGGGATCACCCTGGTCGTCGGGCTTCTCGGTGCTCTCTGGTCCGCATCGGGGTACGTCGGTGGCTTCAGCCGGGCGATGAACCGCATCTACGAGGTGGAGGAGGGCCGCCCGTTCTGGCGGATGCGGCCGATGCAGCTGATTGTCACCGTCACCACCGTCCTGCTGTGCGCGGTCGCCTTGGTGATCCTGATCGTGTCCGGGCCCGTGGCCGAGTCGGTCGGCAACACCATCGGCGTCGGTAACGACCTGGTGGTCATCTGGGGCTATGCGAAATGGCCGGTCCTCGCGGTCGTGGTGATGGTGATCGTCGCGCTGCTCTACTACGCGACGCCGAACGTCGACTTCGTCCGGTTCCGAGTGATCTCGGCCGGCGCCTTCGTGGCCATTCTGGTGTGGCTCGTGGCGAGCGTCGGCTTCGCCTTCTATGTCGCCAACTTCTCCTCCTACAACAAGACCTACGGCTCGGTCGCCGGTGTCGTGATCGCGCTGCTGTGGCTGTGGATCACCAACGTGGCGCTGCTGTTCGGGGCCGAGCTGGACGCCGAGCTCGAGCGCGGCCGGCAGCTGCACTCCGGGATCGCCGCCGAGGAGACGCTGCAGCTGCCCCTGCGTGACACCCGCGGGATCGAGAAGGCCGCTGCCCGTCGCGCCGAGGAGCTCGCGACGATGCGCAACATCCGGCTGGCGGCCGCGGGGTCTGGTGACCCGGCCGACCGGCCGTTCGGCCGTCGCTGACGCCGTGTCGACCGCCGGGTTTCCCTTCTCGAGCGTGGGCCCGGTGCCACCGGGCTCGGGCTGGCCGGGGGACCCGGTCGCCCTCGGGGACCCGGTGCCGCCGGTCGCCCGCACGCCCGCCGGGGTGGCCCGGCTTGCCGCGCGCGCCTCACTGCCGGTGCTCGATGCCCGCGTCTCCGTGTGTTCTGCCTGCCCACGCCTGGTCTCCTGGCGCGAGCAGGTGGCGCGCGAGAAGCGGGCGTCGTACGCCGGGGAGACGTACTGGGGCCGACCGATTGCGGGCTGGGGTGACCCGGCACCGAAGGTCCTCATCGTCGGTCTTGCACCCGCCGCTCATGGAGCCAACCGCACCGGTCGCATCTTCACCGGAGACCGCTCCGGGGACTGGCTGTTCGCCTCGCTGCACCGGGTCGGCCTGGCGAACCAGCCGACCTCGACGCACGCGGATGACGGGCTGCGACTGGTGGGCGCGCGTCTCGTGGCCGCGGTGAGGTGCGCGCCGCCGCAGAACCAGCCGACGCCGGAGGAGCGCGACACCTGCGCGCCGTGGCTCGAACAGGAGATCCGCCTGCTGCTGCCCGGGCTCGCGGCCGTCGTCTGCCTGGGAGCCATCGGCTGGGACGCGGCGCTACGCGCCCTGGCGTCCGCCGGCGTGATGATCCCGCGGCCCCGCCCGAAGTTCGGTCACGCTGTCGAGGTCTCACTACCCGCGCACAACCCCTTGACGCTGCTGGGTTGCTACCACCCCTCGCAGCAGAACACCTTCACCGGCCGGCTCACCGAGCCGATGCTCGACGCCGTCATGGGCAGGGCGGCTGAGCTGGGCTCCTTATGATCAGCGCGACGCCCCGGTATCCCAATCGGCAGAGGAAGCGGTCTTAAACACCGCACAGTGTGGGTTCGACCCCCACCCGGGGCACCAGACTCTCTTGCTAACCCTTAGGTGGTGGATCGCAGGCACCACGTGCGTGCGATCCACCACCTAACGAGCATCGGGGACCACACGGGGTGGGCGAGCCGGTCCAGCCCCGCTGCTGAAGCAGCACGCCGACCTGCCCGGCCGTCCAGCACGGACGGTCGAAGACCTGACCCCACGAGAGGCGGGATGTGACCCGACCCCCGACCAGGGTGGCGAGATCGCGGTCGAAGTCACGGTCGCGAGCTCCCGCTGAGTCGTGGAACAGCCGGCCGTCGAGCTCGATGGCGAGCGGCTCGCGGTAGGTGACATCGCGGTAGACCCGGCCGGACCTCCCTGAGCCCGCCGATTGACGTACACCGCGAGGCAGCCCGTGGGGCCGCTCGACCTGCGTGAGGTAGCCGCGTTCGAGCACGGAGCAGGTGCCTGCTCCGATGTCCTGGAGTACGTCGGCCACCCACTTGCGGCGGGGAAGGCGACCGCGTTCCTGCAGCGCGGCGGCCAAGCGTCCCGCCGTCGTACGTCGCGACTGCACTGCCTGGGCGAGGGCGGCCACCGCTGCGAAGTCGGAGCCGGCAGTTGTGGTCACGTCGAGCGCGGCTTGTTCGAAACGTACCCGTGGAGGTCCGAGGTTCCACTGCACGTGCTGCTCGAAACCTCGTCGGCGATGAATGCGCACGTTGCGAGGCTGAACGAGTCGACGATCCCGGCCGACGACAACATGGATGGGCAGCTCCGGTGACTCTCGACGTCCCGGCCCCTCAGCCGCCCGCAACGCGGAGCTGTGGCTGAGTGCAGCTGGCCATGAGAACAGCACCGCCGCCCAGGCTTCCTGCAACCAGGTCAGTTCGCCCGTGTGGTTGACGTAGACGCCTTCCACGACGGGCGCCCAGAACCTGCGCCGAAGCATGCGTGCGATGTCGTGGTCCGCCCAACCGGCTGCGACGAGCTGCCGCCGGGAGATCACACCGGCCTGGACGGCCAAGAGGTGATCGACGTCGGTGGGCATCGCAGGATCGTGGCCGAGTCGCTAACCCGGCGCCACCGAGCCGGTGTGGGCTGTGGACAACCGCTACGTGGTTGATCCCACGCACCACGTGGAGGAGATCAACCACCTAGCCGCGATGCCCCACGTCGGGTAGCCCGCTCGTCCAGGTGAGAGCAACGTCACGCCAGCCGGTGACGGTCAGTGTGACACCGCGGGGCTGACGGGAACACCGCACCCCGGTGGGACGTTTGATGATTGAAGTCCCGATATGATCGAGACGTCACAGGCGACCACCAGAGTGGGTGGTTCGCAAAGGCATCCAAGGAGGACGCCATGGAGAGCAGAAACCCCGTCTTCGCGCGGGCTGAGGGCTTCAGCGCCCGCAGCAACGCCTACGGGAACCAGAGCTACCCCGGCAACGGACAGACTCACGGCGGGTACGGCGACCCCTCCCAGTGGGGCACCGGCACGCCGGGTGCGCCCTCAACGCAGGCGGATCAAGGTCGCATGACCATGGACACCGTCGTGCAGAAGACCGGGCTTACCCTGGGTGTCGTCGTCCTCGTGGCCGCGGCGACGTGGATCCTGACCGGCGACATCGAGACGCAGGCCCAGCTGAACGGCCTCTACGGCATCTCGCTGTTCGGCGCTCTCGGCGGCTTCGCCCTCGCGATGGTCAACACCTTCAAGCGCCTGATCAGCCCCGGCTTGGTCATCGCCTACGCCGTGCTCCAGGGAGTCTTCGTCGGTGGGTTCAGCAAGGCCCTCGAGACCGCGTTCGTCACACCGGACTCGTCTCAGGGTGGCTTGGTCATCGGGGCTGTGGTGGGAACCATGGCTGCCGTTGCAGGAACTCTCGCGGCCTACAAGTTCTTCAACATCCAGGTAGGCAGCAAGTTCTACAAGTGGGTCATCGGGGCCGGGATGGGATTCCTGGCGGTGACCATGCTGGACATGGTTCTGGGCTTCTTCGGCAACGCCATCGGCTTCAACGGCTTCGGCCCGCTCGGCCTGATCATGAGCGTCATCGGGCTCGGCCTCGGCGTGTTGTTCCTGATCCTCGACTTCGACCAGGTCGAGCGCGGAATTGCCGCCGGTCTCCCGGAGCGCGAGTCGTGGCGGGCAGCCTTCGGGCTGACCGCGACCATCGTGTTCATCTACATCGAGATCCTGCGGATCCTGGCGATCCTGCGCGGCGACTGACCCGCACGGTCCTGCCCTACGCGGACGCCTCGGTCGACTCGTCGGCCGGGGCGTCTGCGCTGTCTGGACCCTTGTTCGGGACCCGGGCTTCGTTGGAGACGGCTTGCGGCGTCTCCGCGTCTCCGGTGGGCAGCAGACGACGCCGCATCAAGGTCACCCAGCGTCCGCCCACTCCGCGTTTGGCGCCACCGACCTCGGTGCCGTCGATCTCGGTGCCGGGGTTCTGGCTCGCCCTCACCGCGGCGTACCCGATCGGGAGGACGGCTTCCCCACGAGAGACTCGCGGCGTCTCCTCCTCGACCTCACCCATCCCCAGCGCGGAGAGCACGGACGGCACGAGCAGCCGGGCGACGGACTCATAGCCCGCGGCGGAGGGGTGGAACCGGTCGGGCCCGAAGAGCAATGCGGGTGCGGCTGCGAACTCCGGCCCGAGGATCGAGCCCAGCGACACGGTGCGCCCGCCGGCCTCGACGACCGCGATGGTCTGCGCTGCCGCCAGCCGGCGCGACCACACTCGGGCCACCTGCCGCAGAGGCGGTGGCAGCGGTGAGACGGTGCCGAGGTCGGGACAGGTGCCGACCACGACCGCGACGTCGGCCTCGCGAAGTTGGCGTACGGCCTCGGAGAGGAAGCCGACCGACGACGACGGCCACACCTTGTGGGTGACGTCGTTGGCCCCGATCAGGATGACCGCCACGTCCGGGTCGGTGAGCAGTGCCTTGGCGACCTGCTGGCGAAGATCGCTTGACTGGGCGCCGACCGCGGCGAACTCACGCAGGTGCACCCGCCGGTCGGCGCGCTCGGCGACACCGGAGCCCAGCCAGGCCCCTGGGGTCTGCTCGACACTGTCGACGCCGTAGCCGGCCGCGCTCGAGTCGCCCAGCAGGGCGATCTTGATCGCCGGCGCAGATCTGCCCCGCCCGTACCACCCGGTCGCGTCGGGCACCCGGCGGCCCTCGGCCGTGCCGATCGACTTCCGGGCGAGCGTTGCCTCGGCCCGGAGTACGCCGTAGAGGGATGCGCCCAGCAGGGATAGCCCCCCGCCCCCGTAAGCGGCGGCGGCGGCGAGTTTGCGCGCTGCCGCTGCTCGACTCACGAGCCGATTCTACGGACGCGCGGTAACTCGCTAGTTCTGCAGGTGTGCGCGAGCGATGACGATCGGGTGGTCGCTGATCCTGGCGGCCTGCGGGTACTTGTCGCGCAGGTAGTAGGAGAAGCGAGTCTGGCCGGCCGCGAAGATCCAGTCGATCGTGCTCTCCCGCGGGTACTTGCAGGTGATGCTCGGGATGCTGTTCGGCGAGATCGTGAGCTTGTTGGCCGTGAGTGGGCAGAAGGCGGCCTGCCGGTCGTTGAAGTCACCGGTGAGGATCACGGGACGCCCGGTCCTCCGCAGCTCGATGATCTTGTTCTTCTCGATCTGGATCGCCTTGGCACGCCAGCCGGCCGCGTTGCCACGGGTGTTGGCCGGGTTGTGCACGTTGAGGAAGTACGCCGTACGACCGCTCGACTTCTGACGCAGCAGCACCACCGGCACGTGGCGGATGTTGCCGTTGAAGTAGGGGATGTCGAAGGTCGACCCGGAGACGTACTCCATCGTCGACTTGCGCCAGATGATGGCGTTCTCGGTGTCACGCTTCTTGCCAGCCGGGTCCCAGTAGTGAGCGCCCCACGCTCCTGAGTAGCCCTTGTTGACGAAGTAGTCGTACTGCGTCTCCTGGAACTCCTGGGTGCCGACCACGTCGAGGCCGCGGGCGTTGAGCAGGCTCACCGCGCGGACCATGCGCGAGGGAAAGGTGGAGTACCGCTTGTTGTTCACGGTGTGGCTGGCGCCCAGCACGTTGAAGGAGGCGACGTTGATGGCGCGGGTGTTGAACATGCCGGAGACCGGCGGGGTGTTGCCCACCATGGCGTTGAGCCAGGTGCTCGGGTTCACGTACCTGCCGTTGCCGGCGACCGAGAACCGCAGGGCGCACGCCTTGGAGGACGGGTTGGCCGCGAGGGTACCGAGAGCCTGGCCGGACTGGATCAGCTGCCCGGTGGCGACGTTGGCCCGCCACAGGAAGGCGTACTGCGACACGAGGCCGGCTCGACCGCTGACGACCCGGACGACCACTTTGCCGCCCCAAGCGGGATTCGTGAGCACCTGGGCAACGCCTGGGTGGCTGGCCCAGATCGTGGCGAAGCAGTTGGCCTTGATGTCGGTGGCGAGGTTGCGGGCGCTGTAGGTGCGCTGGTCCTTGACCGCCTTGGTGCCGGTCACCGGGAAGAACACGTTGGGGGCAGAGACCTTGCGACTCTTCGGGTCGCCGGTGGCGGCGCTACCGCTTCCAGACACCAGCACGGGTGCGAGCACCACGCCGAGTGAGAGGAGGCCCACCAGGGCTCGAACCGCGGGCTTCGGGCGGGGGGTAATCATCTCGGCGTGTCTCCCTCATAAAACGGACCTTTGGTGTATGCGCATGGGAAGTATGCACCAATTTCTGGGTCCTGTGGGGCCGATGTGACAAAAAATTGCTAGCGGTGCGCGTGTCGGTACTTGCAATTTCGGGCCGCAGACAGCCGTGAGGGGTGCCGGTCGGAGCCTGAATCGCCGGTAGGTTTGGCCCCATGAAGTACGCGAACTCACTCCTGGACCTGATCGGCGACACCCCGCTCGTGAAGCTCTCCCGGACCGTCGGCAACGCCTCGTCGTTGGTGCTCGCCAAGGTCGAGTACCTGAACCCGGGTGGCTCGGTCAAGGACCGGATCGCGGTCCGGATGATCGACGCGGCCGAGGCCAGCGGTGAGCTGCAGCCCGGCGGCACGATCGTGGAGCCCACCTCGGGCAACACTGGAGTCGGCCTGGCCCTGGTGGCCCAGCAGCGGGGCTACCACTGCATCTTCGTGTGCCCCGACAAGGTCAGCGAGGACAAGCGCAACGTGCTCAAGGCGTACGGCGCGGACGTGGTGGTCTGCCCGACTGCGGTCGCTCCCGATCACCCGGACAGCTACTACAGCACCTCGGACCGCCTGGTTCGCGAGACCGAGGGCGCCTGGAAGCCGAACCAGTACGCCAACGTGCACAACCCGCTCTCCCACTACGAGCAGACCGGGCCGGAGATCTGGGAGCAGACCGACGGCCGGATCACCCACTTCGTCACTGGCATGGGCACGGGCGGCACGATCAGCGGCGTCGGCCGCTACCTGAAGGAGAAGAACCCCGACGTGGTCATCGTCGGCGCCGACCCTGCGGGATCGGTGTACTCCGGCGGCACCGGCCGTCCCTACCTCGTCGAGGGTGTGGGTGAGGACTTCTGGCCCGAGACCTACGACCGCAACATCGCCAACCGGATCATCGAGGTCTCTGACGCCGACTCGTTCGCGATGACGCGGCGTCTCGCCCGCGAGGAGGGGCTGCTGGTGGGTGGCTCCTCGGGAATGGCCGCCCATGCCGCCATCCAGCTGGCCCAGGAGCTGAACACTCTGCCCGATCAGGGGCGAGATGCGGTCATCGTCGTGTTGCTGCCCGACAGTGGCCGCGGCTACCTGACGAAGGTGTTCAGCGACGAGTGGCTGGGCCGGTTCGGGTTTCTTGCCAGCTCACACAGCGGCATGACGATCGGCGAGGTGCTGCATGCCAAGAAGGGCGACATCCCCGCGCTCGTGCACACGCACCCCAACGAGACGATCGCGGACGCAGTCGCCATCCTGCAGGAGTACGCCGTCTCGCAGATGCCCGTCGTCCGGGCCGAACCCCCGATCATGGCGGCGGAGGTGGCCGGCTCGGTCTCCGAGCGGCGGCTGCTGGATGCGCTCTACACCGGCCAGGCACGCCTCGCTGACCAGGTCGAGCTGCACATGGACGACCCGCTGCCGACTGTGGGAGCCGGGATCGGAGTGGCCGAAGCGGTGGCGGCCCTGCGCGACGCCGACGCACTGCTCGTGCAGGAGGACGGCCGGCCGGTCGGCGTACTCACCCGGCAGGATCTGTTGAGCTTCGTGGCGCGCGAGTAGGCTGACCGAAATGTCGGAATTAGTCGTCCGAAATGTCTAGCCTTTCGTGCTCTGACTGCATACTCTGATTCAGCACATCCGACCTGTGAGGACCCGTTCCCGGGTCAGATGCTGCGGTTTCCGGGGCCGCATGGAAAAGGCTCGCGCCAGCGAGCCCCTCCACTTCCATCACCCCCGGATGCCGGATGGTGGGGTGACTCTCCCTATGATCACCCCACCATTCATCTTGCGACTCGTCCCAGGCTCAGCGCACCCGCTGGGCGGCATCCACGGCAGGCGGTGGCCCTGCCGGGTCGAAGATGCGCGCCAGGCTCTCGACCCCGTCGACCAACCGCGGTCCGGGTCGCGCGAAGGACGCGTTCGCGTCCACCGCCCACACGGGGATGTGAGCCGGGATCACGCCCGCGTCCACCGCCGCACGCGCCAGCTCGGTCGAACCGGCGAGGCCGTAGCCGCAGGGCGCGCAGACCACGACATCCGGCTCGCTGGCCAGCGCCTGGTCCCACGTCACCCGCACCGACTTCTCGCCGGGCGCGCCGATGGTGGGTACGCCGCCCGCGGCCGTGATCATCTCGGGAACCCAGTGACCGGGCGCGAAGGGAGGATCGGTCCACTCCAGCAGCAGCACGGCAGGGTGATCAGCGGCTGGGCGAGCAGCGACCTGGCCGTGGACGGCCTCGAGCCTCCCTCGTAGTGAGGCCACGAGTCGCTCTGAGCTCTCCAGGTGGCCCGTCGCCGAGCCGAGTGTCGTGATGGAGTCCAGGACCTCGGTGATCGTGTGCGGGTCGATCGTCAGCACCTCTGCGGTGCAGCCGAGGTGCGCGAGCGCGTCGTCGACGACCGAGACATCCACCGCGCAGACGGCACACAGGTCCTGGGTCACCACCAGGTCGGCGTCGAGGCCGGCCAGCGCGCCCTCGTCGAGGTGATAGAGGTCCTGGCCCGCGTGCATGGCGGCGGTCACGAACGCGTCGATCGACGCGGAGTCAAGCCCCTGGGGCAGGGCGCTGGTCGAGACGATGCGCCGTTCTCGGGCCTCCGCGGGGTAGTCGCACTCGAAGGTCACGCCCACCACGTCGTCGCCGGCACCGATCGCGTAGAGGATCTCAGTGGTCGACGGGAGCAGTGACACGATCCGCATGCACTGATCGTGTCAAAGCAGTCGTGAGGATGGGTAACGTCGGGGTCGTGGCCGTCACGTCGTACCTCACCATCGGGCGCGACGGGGTCGCGGAGATCGCAGAGCGCAAATCGCGGTTCCGCTGCACCGTCGCCCGGGTGAGCGACGAGGAGGGTGCGCGGGCCGTGCTCGAGCAGGTCCGCAAGCAGTACTGGGACGCCCACCATCACTGCAGCGCCTTCGTAGTGGGCCCCGAGCGCTCCGTGGAGCAGGCCAACGACGCGGGGGAGCCACCCGGTACCGGCGGCGCACCCATGCTCGAGGTGCTTCGTGGGAGGGAGCTGACAGATGTGGTGGCGGTTGTCTCCCGCTGGTTCGGCGGCACACTCCTCGGGACCGGAGGGCTTGCGCGGGCCTATGCCGGCGCCACGCGGGCCGCGCTCGACGAAGTTGGTGTCGTCGAGCGCGTGCTCCAGGACCTCTGCGAGGTGCAGGTCGACATCGCCGCAGTGGGGCAGCTCGAGCACGCCCTGCGCTCGCGAGGTGCCCGGGTCCTCGGCGTCGAGTACACCAGCGAGGCGTCGCTGCAGTTCGCGATCCCGCCAGTGGCGCGAGCGGTAGCCGAGGAGATCATCGCCGAGCTGACCTCGGGCACAGCAGAGCTCAAGCTCATCGGTCAGCGCTGGGTCGACTCCGGCGCCTGAGCGGTCCGGCTACTCGGTCTTCTCCACGTCGCCACGCATGTCGAGCATGATCTTGGCCAGCTTCTTGGAGTCCCAGCCCGGGACGGTCGGCACGAGCTCGCCCATGGAGTCAGCCGTCGCCCAGGCGCAGATCGCGACCTCCTGGCCGGTCGACTGGTAGGCGCAGACAGCCTTGCCGCCCCCGTCACCGGCGGAGATCTTGTCGATCTTGAAGCCGTTGGTGGTGGCCTGCTTGCCGAAGGACTCGACGAACTTCGTGGGGCCCTTCGCGTCTCGCTTGAACTTGGCGCCTAGAAAGACCAGCGAGCCCTCAGGGCCGCGCTTGCTGTCGTCCTGGTCGTAGACGCCGTACTTCACGTAGGTGACGCCCTTGGCCTGGGTCTTGAACTGCACCTCGGCGGCGTCGAGCTGCTGCTTGAGCTCGGTTTCCTTGTCCTTGTCGCGCTTCATCCCGCCTGCGGTCGACGGAATTGTGATCGAGTGCTTGTCCTCGCCCGTGATGCTGAGGATCACCGCAGCGGCACCGCCGATGAGCGCCAGGACCAGCACGACGGCGACAGCGATGATCAGCCCGGCCCGCGACTTCTTCTCCGGGGGAGGCGGCGGGGGGGTCTCGCCGACAGCCGTGTCGTCCGGCGGAGGCGGCGGCGGGGTCGCTGCGTCATCGGCACCGACGCCAGCGCCGCTGTCGGCGCCCTCCACAGGGGGTGGCGTGGGCTGGCCGGGGGGCGAAGTCTGGTCACTCATGGGCCCCAGTGTGCCGACAAAGGGGTGCATCTCAAACTCGGGGGACCGTGACGCGCCTCTCAGTGGGCCTCTCAGCGGGGGACCGGCACCCCGGTCGCGGAGTGGCAGCGGTAACCGAACGGGTTCTTCAGAAGGTACTGCTGGTGGTGGTCCTCGGCGTAGTAGTAGGGCTGCTCCGGCTTGATCTCTGTGGTGATCTGGCCGTAGCCGCGCTTGTTCAGCTCGCCCTGGTAGCGCTCGGTCACGAAGCCCGCGACCTGCTCCTGCTCAGGGGTCGTGAAATAGATCGCCGAGCGGTACTGGGTGCCGGAGTCGTTGCCCTGGCGCATGCCCTGCGTCGGATCGTGCACCTCATAGAAGGTGGCGACGAGGTCGGCGTACGAAACCTTCGCGGGGTCATAGACGACACGGACGGCCTCGGTGTGGCCGGTGCGGCCGCTGCAGACCTCTTCATACGACGGGTTCGGGGTGATGCCACCGGCGTACCCGACCGACGTCGACCACACCCCGGGCACCTGCCAGAAGATCTCCTCGGCACCCCAGAAGCAGCCGAGCCCGAACAGGGCGACCTCATGGCCCTTGGGGACCTCGTCTGTCACCAGCGGTGCGTCCAGCGCCTTGTGGCGCTCGGCGAGCTGGAAGGCTCGCTCCGGCCGGCCGGGCATGGCCTCCTCGGCGGTCGGCAGGGAGGACTTGCTTCGCAGGAACATCAGTCGCCTTTCGTCGGGTGCATCTTCCACAACACGGATGGTCGGCTCGTGCTTCCCGGAGATGCCCCAGTCTCGCCCAGACGCGGTCGCCTTTCCAGGTGTCGATGGTATCGAAGTGATACCATCTGAGTCATGGCGATGACACTGCGCACGGACTCCGAGCTGGAGCAGGCGCTCGCCGAACTGGCCGAGGCGGAAGGCACCTCGAAGCAGGAAGCAATCCGCCGAGCCGTGATCGAGAAGCGCGATCGCGTCTCGAAGCGCGCTCGACTGGAGGCGATCACGAGCGATCTTCTCGTGGAGTACGCCGAAGCTCTCGAACGCCTGGGCAAGGCGTGAGCGAGGAGAGTCCCGCCACCGAGTATCTCGATCTCCACGAGCTCATCCACCTGACCGAACGCCTCGGCGCTGGCCCGGTGCGAGACGCCGGCCTCCTCGAGTCAGCCCTGGCGAGGCCGATGACGACGGTCTTCGGCGAAGACGCCTATCCGACCCTCGAACTGAAGGCCGCAGCGCTGATGCACTCGATCTGCAAGAACCACGCCCTTGTGGACGGCAACAAGCGACTCGCCCTCCTCGCGACGGCGGCCTTCCTGCGGCTCAACGGTCACCCCTTCGCCTTGTCTCAGGATGAAGCGTTCGACCTCGCCATGGCGGTGGCCGACGGTTCTCTGGAGGTACCGGACATCGCTGCCCGACTTCACGTCAGCGACGAGTAGCCTCGCCGTGTGACCCAGGAGCATAGGAACAAGTCAGGCTTCGAGACCCGCGCCATCCACGCCGGCTACGAGCCCGATGCGATGACCGGGTCGGTGATCCCGCCGATCTACGCCACCTCCACCTACAAGCAGGACGGCGTCGGCGGCATGCGTGGCGGCTATGAGTACAGCCGCTCCGGGAACCCCACCCGCACCGCACTCGAGGGCAACATCGCTGCGCTGGAGCAAGGAGAGCGCGGCTTCGCCTTCGCCTCCGGCCTCGCCGCCGAGGACACGCTGCTGCGCGCGGTCTGCGGTCCCGGCGACCACGTCGTGATCCCGGATGACGCCTACGGCGGCACCCACCGCCTGATCGACAAGGTGGCCACCCGCTGGGGTCTGGAGCACAGCCCCGCGCCGGTCAGCGACGTCGACGCGGTCCGGGCGGCGATCGTGCCCGGTCGCACGAAGGCGGTGTGGATCGAGACGCCGACCAACCCGCTGCTCAACATCGGTGACATCGAGGCCCTTGGCGCGGTGGCGCACGACGCGGGTGCGCTCCTGGTCGTCGACAACACCTTCGCCTCGCCGTACCTCCAGCAGCCGCTGGTGCTCGGTGCCGACGTGGTCGTGCACTCGACCACGAAGTACTGCGGGGGGCACTCCGACGTCGTCGGCGGGGCGCTCATCGTCCGTGACCTCGAGCTAGCCGAGTGGATCGCGTTCCACCACAACGCGGTCGGCGCTGTGGCCAGTCCCTTCGACTCCTGGCTGGTGCTGCGCGGCCTGAAGACACTCGGCGTCCGGATGGACCGGCACTGCGACAACGCCGAGAAGGTCGTGGAGTTCCTCGCCGGTCACGAGGCCGTCACCGAGGTGTTCTACCCGGGGCTCGAGGAGCACCCGGGCCACGAGATCGCCGGCCGCCAGATGAAGCGGTACGGCGGGATCGTGTCCTTCCGGGTGACCGGCGGCGAGCAGCACGCGCTCGAGGTCTGCGACAAGACGGAGGTCTTCATCCTGGGTGAGTCGCTGGGTGGGGTCGAGTCGCTGATCGAGCACCCCGGCCGGATGACCCACGCCAGCGTCGCCGGCACCGACCTCGAGGTTCCCGCGGACCTGATCCGGCTCAGTGTCGGCATCGAGACCAGCGATGACCTGCTGGCCGACCTGGACCGGGCCCTGGCTGTTGGCTGAACCGCTGTTGGTTGACCCGCTCTTGACTGACGGGACCGACACTGTCCTCTGTGTCGACTTCGGCTCCACCTTCACCAAGGCGGCGCTGGTCGATGCACTGACCGGCACGTTGCTCGGTACGGCGAGCCACCGCACCACCCTCGACACAGACGTGCTCGACGGCCTCGACGCGTGCCGCGCGGAGCTGGCGCGCGTGCATCCCCTCGTCGGCGACGCCGAGGTGCTCGCGTGCTCGTCGGCGGGTGGCGGCCTGCGGATCGCAGTCGTCGGCAACGAGGAGCTCGTCACCGCCGAGGCAGGTCGTCGAGTCGCCCTGTCCAGCGGAGGCAAGGTGGTCGCCGTGCTCAGTCGAGTGTCTGACGACGCGGCATACCGCGTTCTGGGGCACTCGACCCGGCCGGACGTGGTGCTGCTGACCGGTGGCACCGACGGCGGAGACGAGGACGGCATCCTGCTCGGTGCCCGGCGGATCGCCGCGAGCGGGTGGCACGGGCCAGTCGTGGTCGCGGGCAACAGGGCTGCACAGGAAGCGGTGACTGCGCTGCTGGACGAGCTGCCGGTCGTGGTCACCGACAACGTGGTCCCGAGGATCGGCGTACTGGAACCGGAGCCGGCGCGGCGCGCGATCCGCGAGATGTTCCTGGCCCACGTGATCGGCGGCAAGCACCTCAGCCGGCGTGCCGACTTCACTTCGATGGTGCGCGGCGCCACTCCCGACCTCGTGCTCACAGGCGTCGAGGTGCTCGCGACCGAGGTCCCCGGTGACGGTTCGGGTGACGGCGTCGTCGTGGTCGACATCGGCGGTGCCACCACCGACGTGCACTCGGTGGTCAAGCTCGATCCCGAGGAGTCCGGGCTCTCCCGCGAGGTGGTCGCCAGCACACCGGTCACCCGGACCGTCGAAGGTGACCTCGGCATGCGGTGGAGCGCGCTGAGCACCTGGGAAGCCGGCCGGGACGCGGGGCTGGTCGGCCAGGACCTTCACGCCGCAGCCGTACGACGGGCGGCCGAGCCGTCCCTCCTCCCGCAGACCGAGCTCGAGCGCGAGGAGGACGAGCTGATCGCAGCCACCGCGGCCACGCTCGCGCTGCGACGGCACGTCGGGCGATCCCGCGTCGTGGTGGGCCCGGACGGTCGGGTCGTCGAGCGCACCGGCAAGGACCTCCGCGAGGTGGCGCTCCTCGTGGGATCGGGCGGCGTGCTCCGGCACGCTGCTCCGGAGCGGGTGGACCGCATGCTGGCTGCCCTGATGGGAGTCTCGCCCGAGGGGTTCCAGCAGCCGGAGCACCCGAAGGTGGTCGTTGACCGTGACTACGTGCTCGCGGCGGTCGGGCTGCTGACGGAGAGCCGTCCCTCTGCTGCCGTGGCTCTGGCCCGTAGCCTGTCGGCGTGCGACGAAACCCGCGACGACTGATCGGCGACTACCGCACGCGTTCCAGCACTCGCGCGAACGCCAAGGCCGAGCGGGCAGAACACGAGCGGCTCGAGCTGCGCGAGCGCATCGCCCAGCAGTGGGCCGAGGTGCGCGCCGCCCGGAGGGAAGTGGAGCCGTCGCCGGAGATCGCCGGCGGTCCGTCGAACCTCAAGCCCGCCCAGGTCCCGTACGGCGTGGACCTGGCCGCGGCCTGGGCATGGCGGTTCGTGGTCATCTGCGCCGCGGGCCTCGCAATCCTGTGGCTGCTGAACTTCTTCCTGGTCGTCGTGCTCCCGGTCGTGGTCGCACTGCTCATAGCCGCGCTCGTCAGTCCGGTCGTGAACTGGCAGGAACGGCTGGGCGTGCCGCGCAAGGTCGCGGCGATGCTCGTCGTCATCGGCGGCATCGCCACGATCGTGCTGATGGTGGCCTTCGTCAGCAACCAGGTCGCGTCCGGCGTCGGCGATCTGTCCAAGCAGGTCACTGACGGGATCGAGCAGATCCGGGACTGGCTGCGGACCGGCCCCCTGCACGTGACCGACTCCCAGATCAGCGACGGGCTCGACCGGGCCCAGGAGCAGGTCTCGGCGCTCGGTGAGGACGTGGTCGGCAAGCTCACCGAGGTCGGTACTGCCGTGGGACATGTCGTCGCAGGCCTGTTCATCGTGCTGTTCTCGACGTACTTCTTCCTGGCCGACGGGGAGAAGATCTGGGCCTGGATGGTGCGCCTGTTCCCGCGCGCAGGGCGACTCCGGGCCGACTCCTCAGGCCGGGTGGCATGGAAGTCGCTCACCCAGTTCGTGCGGGCCACCGTGCTCGTTGCGGCTACGGACGCGTTGGGGATCATGATCGGAGCCGCCGCGCTCGGGGTGCCGTTCGTGAGTGCGATCGGTGTGCTGGTGTTCCTCGGCGCGTTCGTGCCGATGATCGGTGCGTTCATCTCCGGATCGGTTGCGGTGCTCGTCGCGCTGGTGGCGCAGGGACCTTTCACTGCCTTGCTCATGTTCGGCGTGGTCGTGCTCATCCAGCAGCTGGAGGCACACGTGCTCCAGCCGTTCCTGATGGGTCGCTTCGTCTCGGTGCACCCTCTGGGCGTGATCGTCGCCATCGCCTTGGGCGTGATCGTGGCCGGCATTCCCGGTGCCCTGATCGCCGTTCCATTGGCGGCGTCACTCAACGCCGTCGTACAGCACCTCGCGAGCTACACCGAGGTGGGGGAGGATCCCGAGGACGCGGGCAAGGACGATCCGGATGCGGTCCCAGCCAGTGCGTCCGCAGAGGACGTGGCCGACATCGAGGATCCGGACCCACCCGGCTCATCCGGTTCACCCGGCTCCTGACGGGTCCCCAGCGGCAGTTCCCTGACGAAGAGCGCCAGGACGCCGGCCACCAGGACGATCGGCACCGCGGTCAGGAACATCTCGTCGAGCGAGCGGCTGAACGCCTCCTGCACCAGTCCGCGGATCGCGAGCGGAAGCTGCCGGATCGCGTCGGTGTCGTTGGTGTCGACCTGCCCCGAGGCGGACGTGCCCCCCGGCAGCACGTCCGCCAGGTGGGTGCCCAGCCGGCTGGTCAGGATGGCGCCGAAGAGCGCCGTGCCGAAGGATCCGCCCATCTGGCGGAAGAAGGCGATCGAGCTGGTGGCGACGCCGATGTCGGAGCGGTCCACGGCGTTCTGTACGACGACCACGATCACCTGCAGGCACAGGCCGAGCCCGGCGCCGAAGAGATACATCGAGAGTCCGGCGTACCAGTAGGGGCTGTCGGCATCGAGGCGCGACAGCAGGAGCAGCGCCATCACGATCAGCGCGGCACCAGTCGGTGGAAAGAACCGGTAGCGGCCGGTGCGCGACATGATCTGGCCGGCCGTGAGCGAGGTGCTGAACAGGCCGACGATCATCGGGAGCATCGCCAGTCCCGACCTGGTCGGTGACATCTCGCTGACCACCTGCAGGTAGACCGGCAAGTAGATCATCGACCCGAACATCGCGATGCCGATCAGGAATCCGAACGCGTTCGCGAGGGAGAAGATCGAGTTGGCGAAGAGCCGCATCGGGATGATGGGCTCGGTCGCCCGCAGCTCGACCAGCACGAACACCACGGCGAGCAGCAGGCCCGCGAACAGCAGCGTCAGGCCGGTGGAATCGCCCCAGCCGCGCTCGGGACCGGCCCAGGCGGTGTAGAGCAGGATCGAGCTCACCGAGGCCACGATCACCGCTGCTCCGAGGTAGTCGATGCTGTGGTGGCGGCGTACGTGCGGCATCTTCAGGGCCGCGCTCGTGACCACCAGCGCCACGATCCCGAGCGGCACGTTGATGAAGAAGATCCACTCCCAGCCGGGCCCGTCGGCGAAGAAGCCGCCGAGGACCGGCCCGAGCACGGAGGAGGCGCCGAAGGTGAGCGCGAAGTAGCCCTGGTAGCGCCCTCGCTCGCGGGGCGGGATCACGTCGCCGACGGTGGCCAGGGCCAGCGCCATCAGGCCGCCGCCGCCCAGCCCCTGGATCGCACGGAACGCGATCAGCTGGTCGATGTTCTGGGAGCTGCCCGACGCCAGCGAACCGGCAACGAAGACAATGATCGCGATCTGGAAGAGCAGCTTGCGGCCGTAGAGGTCGGAGATCTTGCCCCAGAGCGGGGTCGAGGCGGTCGAGGCGAGCAGGTAGGAGGTGACCACCCAGGAGAGCTTGCTGAAACCGCCCAGATCGCTGGTGATCTTGGGGAGCGCGGTGCCGACGATGCTCTGGTCGAGCGCGGCGAGGAACATGCCGACCATCAGGCCAGACATCACCACCAGGATCTGCCGGTGGGAGAGGTAGCCGTCGGTGTCTGTTGTCACCAGGGGATTCTCTCTCAACTAGTTGTATGCGGCAACCACACTGTGCGTGAGCCGAGTCACCGAGGGTCGTTGGTTCGGAGCGTCCGAGAGGGCCTCTGATACACGTCACTAGGGTGTTGCCATGACCGTCTCCCTCGCCGACATCGAGGACGTCGCCGGACTCGTCGCAGACGTCGCGATCACCACTCCCATGGAGGAGTCGCGCTGGCTGCAGGCGCTGGTGGACGGCCCTGTCCTGCTCAAGTGCGAGAACCTCCAGCGCACCGGTTCGTTCAAGATCCGTGGCGCCTATGTGCGGCTCTCCCGGCTGAGCCCGGACGAGCGCGCGCGGGGCGTCGTTGCGGCGTCGGCCGGCAACCACGCACAAGGCGTCGCGCTGGCTGCGCAGATCCTTGGCATCAAGGCCACCGTGTTCATGCCGGAAGGGGCCCCGATCCCGAAGGCCAACGCCACCCGAGCGTACGGCGCGGACGTGCGCTTCCACGGCGAGTACCTCACCCAGGCGCTCGTCGCTGCCCAGGCGTTCTCCGACGAGACGGGTGCGGTGTTCATCCATCCCTTCGACCACGCCGACATCGTCGCCGGGCAGGGCACGACCGGCCTCGAGATCCTCCAGCAGGCCCCCGAGGCAGCGACCGTGCTCGTTCCGACGGGCGGAGGCGGCTTGATCGCCGGGGTCGCGATCGCGATCAAGGGCCTGCGACCCGACGTACGGATCATCGGCGTGCAGGCCGAGGAAGCCGCCGCCTTCCCCGAGTCACTACGCCAGGGCGTTCCGGTCGCACTCGAGAAGATGACGACGATCGCGGATGGCATCGCGGTCGCCTGCCCGGGCGATGTGCCGTTCGCCGCCATTCAGAAGTACGTCGACGACGTGGTCACTGTCTCGGAGGACTCGATGTCGCGCGCCCTGGTGATGCTGCTCGAGCGGGCGAAGATGGTGGTCGAGCCTTCCGGTGCGGCCGCCGTTGCGGCGCTGATGGACCAGCCGAAGTCGTTCGGCACCCCCGTCGTCGCGGTGCTGTCGGGTGGCAACGTGGACCCGCTCCTGCTCGGGAAGCTGATCCGCCACGGCCTTGCGTCCGGCGGGCGCTACATGAACCTCCAGGTGCACATCCCCGACCGTCCCGGGGGGCTCGCGCGCCTGCTCGCAGAACTTGCCGACGCCGGCGCCAACGTGCTCGAGGTCTCGCACGACCGGACCACGAGCTCACTTCACATCGGTGAGGTCGAGGTGCGGTTGCAGCTGGAGACGCGGGGAGTCGATCACGCCGAGGGCGTGCTCGCCCGACTGCGCGAGCACGGCTACGAGGTCATCGAGTAGACCAAGCGTTCTACCCCGCGTAGGGCACGGCCTCCAGGATCTCGGCCTTCTGGTCCCTGCCGTTGGGCAGCGTGTAGGTCACGGTCTCGCCGCGACGAGCGCCCTGGATCGCCATCCCGAGGGGGGACTGGGGCGAGTAGACCTTGATGTCGCCGCCCGCCATCTCGCGCGCGCCGAAGAGGAACTCCTCGGTCAGGTCGGCACCGAGCAGCTTCACGGTCACCTTCATGCCGGGCTCGACGACGCCGTCGTCGGCCGGGGTCTCGCCCACGTGGGCGCGCTCGAGCATGTCCACCAGCTGCTGGATGCGACCGTCGATCTTGCCCAGCTCCTCGCGGGCGGCGTGGTAGCCGCCATTTTCCTTGAGGTCGCCCTCGTCACGAGCATCGCTGACCTTCTTGACGATGTCGGCGCGTCCGGGGCCGCGCAACTGCGTGAGCTCTGCCTGCAGCTCGTCGTACTTCGCCTGGGTCAGCCAGACGACATCGCCTTGGGTCGGCTCGGTCATGCGGTGTCTCCTGAGATTGGTTCGTCCACTAGGGCAAGTAGATGATCGTATCAACGAGACGCGCGAGGGCAGAATCGTGCGTTCAACGTGGTCGGGGCTGGTCGGCCGTCGTACAGCCGATGAGCTCCACGGACGTGGCCTCGCGTTCGGTGCGCAGCGTCACCTTGCGCAACGTTGTCCCGGTCTCACCGGCGACCTTGAAGTTGAGCTCACCGACGACCGAATGGTCCGCGCTGAAGGCTCGCAGCAGACAGCTCGCCGACACCTCGCTGGAGCGGGGCTTGACGGCAACCTCTGCACGGACGGAGTGGGTGTCAAGCACCTCGAAGGAACGCAACGAGGACTGCACGTCCGGGGTGCCCTGGAACCACGCCGCCCAGGCCAGCCAGGACAGCGCGAGGACTCCGATCACACCCGAGGCGAGGATGACCGTACGGCGCCGCGCCGGGCTCGCGGTCCCGTATCGGTCCGCTAGTTCGTCGGTCCCCACGTCACCCACAAGTCCGATTCTCGCATCCCTAGGATGGTCGCCATGCTGCGCCTGATGCATGTGCACGCCCATCCGGACGACGAGTCGAGCAAGGGCGCTGCCTCCACAGCCAAGTACGTCGCCGAAGGCGTCGACGTACACGTGGTGACGTGCACCGGCGGTGAACGTGGCTCGATCCTGAACCCGAAGATGGATCGCCCCGACGTGCTGGCCAACATGGCCGACATCCGTCGCCAGGAGATGGACACCGCCCGCGAGATCCTTGGCGTCCGGCAGGACTGGCTCGGCTTCATCGACTCCGGTTGGCCCGAGGGAGACCCCAAGCCACCGCTGCCCGAGGGCTGTTTCGGGCTGCTCGACACGCAGATCGCCGCCGAGCCGCTGGTGCGCTTCATCAGGAGCTTCCGGCCGCACGTGCTGACGACGTACGACGAGAACGGCGGCTACCCACACCCCGACCACATCCAGTGCCACAACGTCTCGGTCGCGGCCTTCGAGGCGGCCGGTGACCCGAGCCGGTTCCCGGACGCCGGTGAACCGTGGCAGCCGCTGAAGCTCTACTACCACCATGGCTTCAACCGGCCGCGCACGCAGGCGCTGCACGACGAGATGATCCGGCGCGGCCTCGAGTCGCCGTACGCCGAGCGGCTGGAGGAGTGGAAGGTCGACCCCGCCCATGACGCCCGGATCACCACGAAGGTGCCCTGTGGGGAGTACTTTCCACTCCGCGACCAGGCCCTGCTCGCGCATGCCACGCAGATCGACCCGGACGGGCCGTGGTTCCACGTCCCCCTCGAGGTGCACCAGGCGGCATGGCCTACCGAGGACTACGAGCTCGCGAGGTCGTTCGTGGACGCCGATCTCCCCGAGGACGATCTGTTCGCAGGGATTCGTGGTCGCACCGACCTGGATGTCTGAAACCGTGGACACCTGAGATGATGGCGTCATGAACCCGCTGACCCTGCTGCTCGACCTGTGGGTCCCGCTGCTCGCGGCCGCAGCCGACGAGTCGCCGGCCCCCGAGGACTACAAGGCCGGCTGGCTGGGGCTCGCGGTGTTCGTCGGTCTGGCGATTGCCGTCGCGCTGCTGATGATCAGCCTGACCCGGCACCTCCGCAAGGCCCGGGACAACGCCGACCACGGCGTCTTCGACTCGGGCGACAAGCCGCCGCGCCGGACCAGTCCCTGACGCCACCGCGACGATCGTGAGGTCCGCACCGCCCGCGACCGGACTCCTCTTGTGGAGTCGTGCAGCGGTGCTCTCCGCAGTTGCCCTGGGGACCGGGGCATTCGCCCACGTGCAGGCCGACGGTCTCCTGCCGGGTGCGGGCGTGCTGGTCGCCGTGCTCGTCGCCGGCACGTTGGTCACGGCACCGTTCCTGCACCACCCGGGCTCGACGTGCCGGATCGTGGCCGTCCTCGTAGCCGGACAGTCACTTGTACACCTGGCGCTCTCGGCCACGGCCGGCCACCACGGCGACCCTGTCTCGCGCGCGGTTGCACCGGTGGCGCCACGGGTCGCGACACCGGGCGATCGGAGGGGCTCCTACTTCGACATCGCCTACGCGCCGACCGCAGGCGACCATGCCGGCGGCCTGAGCATTCCCGCTCCCTTGCTGCATGCGGTCACCGACATCAGCGCCCAACCACTGATGGCCGTGCTGCACCTGCTCGCAGCGGCGGCGTGCGGCTGGTGGCTGGCCATGGGGGAGCGTGCCCTGTGGCAGTTGGTCGACCTGACCGCGCAATCCTGGCCCGACCTGCTTGCTCCGGCCTTGTGGCGATGGCTCGTCGCGACGCACGCGGTCGCGCCATCCGCGTTTGACGTGAACCTCCCTGCGCTGGCGACGGGGGTCCTGGAGCCGCAACCCCAGTCAGCGGTTCGCAGCCGGAGTGTGTCCCGGCGCGGCCCGCCCGCGGCCGCCTGACTCCCAGTCCTTCCGCACCGCACGTCGCGTGTCACTTCAGACCGCGACGCAGTCGTGCGTCCCCCTCTCTTCCTGGAGCGACTCATGTCCGTCCTGTCCAGAACAACCTCACCAACGACCCCGCCGTCCCGTTCAGAGCCGGTCCGCCAATCCAGCGGGTGGTTCCGCGCCCTCTGGCGCTGGCACTTCTACGCCAGTTTCCTGGTCATCCCGGTGTTGGTGGTCTTCGCTGTCACCGGCCTGATCTATCTCTTCCGCTTCCAGCTCGAACCGTTGATGCACGCACAACAGATGTTGGTCGAGCAGCCCGCGGGCACCGACATCCGTCAGCCGTACGCCGGCCAGCTCAAGGCCGTCGAGAAAGCTCACCCCGACGCCACCGTGGTCTCGATGGCCGAACCTCGCTCCGAGGACCGGAGCACCGTCTTCTCCGTCACCGACGAGGACGGCTCGGCGCGGGAGGTCTTCGTCGACCCGTGGACCGCCGAGGTCCTCGGCGATCTGAACCCCGACACGACGCTGAGCGGGATCGCCATCCGGCTGCACGCCGACCTGATGTCGGGGGTCGTCGGTGACCGGGTGATGGAGCTCGGCACCTGCTGGGCGCTCGTGATGGCGTTGACCGGCTACTACCTGTTTCTCCGTGGTTGGAAGGTACGACGACGGAACCGGCAGCGGGGTCGACCCGGGGCAAGGCTGCGGTCGCGGCACGGACTGCTCGGATCGTTCGTCGGCGTCGGGCTGCTCTTGATGGTCGTATCGGGCCTGCCGTGGACGGGCGTGTGGGGCGCTCAGGTGCAGAAGCTCGCGACCAGCTCCGGCACGTCGATGTGGAGCCTGGACCACGGGGCTCAGTCCAAGCCCGCGTCCACGCTCGACGACTCGTTGCCGCACAGCCACGCAGAGGTGCCGTGGGCGTTGCAGGGGTCGGAGGTTCCCGAAGGGGCGAAGCCGGGCGATCAGATCCCGGTCGCGAACATCGACACCGTCGTTGCAGTGGGGGAGCGCGAGAAGCTGCGGCACCCGATGACCGTCGCGTTGCCCTCAGACGAGAACGGCACCTTCTCTGCGATCGGCTACGCGTTCGACCAGCCGAGCGACGAGCGCACGGTGCACGTCGACCAGTACGGGGGAAAGGTGCGTGCGACCTACGGGTACGACGACTACCCACTCCTCGCGAAGGTGGTCTCGCAGGGCATCGGTCTCCACGAGGGACGAAGCCTCGGTCTGGCCAACATGGTCGTGTCGGGGACGTTCTGCGTAGCAGTGGCCACGATGTGCGTCACCGGTCCGCTGATGTGGTGGCGTCGAAGGCCCCGTGGTGCTCGCCTCGGCGCACCCCGAGGGCGGATGCCTGTGGGCTCGACGCCGGGGCTCGTCGTCGGGCTGGTGGGTCTCGGGGTGTTCCTGCCGCTGTTCGGGATCAGCCTGGTCGTCGTACTGATGCTGGACAGGTTCGTGCTGCGCCGGGTGCCCGCCCTGAGCGAGTTCTTCGAGGTCAGCAGCAGACCTTCTTCAGCATCCCCCTGACGCTCCGAGCCTGCTGACCCGCCCCGGCCGGTCCGAGAGCGTCAGTTCGGGATCAGCAGACCAGGTGCACGAGCGCATCCAAGGCGATGCCCTCCGACCCGTGCTCGTCCACACCCCTGACCGGGCGCTCGACCCGACCCGCGCGGACCACCGTGAGCTCGTGGTCGGCCAGGTCGCCCAGCACGTCCTCGGCGGTGTAGAGCACCGTCGAGTCCTGCGGGCCGCCCGTGCCCTCGGCGATGTTCGTCGAGTCGTGCGCCACCACCAGGAGCCTTCCGCCGGCGCGCAACGCCTCGAACGCGCGGCGCATCACGAGCGTGCGCTCGGCGGCCGGAATCTGGAGGTAGGCGATGACCACGAGGTCGAGCCGCTCGGGCAGCTTCGCCGTCAGCGCGTCGCCTACCTGCCAGTCGACGTCGTCGTGGAGGCTGCGCGCCTTCGCGACTGCCACGCTGGAGAAGTCCATCGCGGTGACCTGCCAGCCGCGCTCGGCCAGCCAGCGTGCGTTGCGTCCCTCGCCGCAGGCGAGGTCGAGCGCCCGGCCCGGCGCCAGGTCAGCGAGCTCACTCTCGACGAACTGGTTGGGTCCGGCCGACCACACCAGCTCGGCGGCGGCGTACCGCTCGTCCCAGGCAGAGGCGTCCACGACCTCAACCCTGCTCGGGTGCCCGACTCGATGCCTGGTCGGACGGCTGGCTGGAGGTCTGGTTACTCTGGCTGGACGTCTGGGCCGCGACCTGGCGTCGTACGTCGTCCATGTCGATGTCGCGCACAGCTGCGATCAGCTGGTCGAGCGCCGGCGGGGGAAGCGCACCTGGCTGGGAGAAGACCAGGATGCCCTCGCGGAACACCATCAACGTCGGAATGGAGGTGACCCGGGCCGCGCCGGCGAGGGCGTGCTCCTTCTCGGTGTCGACCGACCCGAACGTGAGGTCCGGGTTGGCCTCCGAGGCGGCCTCGTAGGTCGGTGCGAACTGGCGGCACGGGCCGCACCAGCTCGCCCAGAAGTCGACGAAGAGGGTGTCGTTCTCCTCGACGCTCGACTCGAAGTTCTCGCCCGTCAGCTCGATGGTGGCCATGGGCCCACGGTACGTGGGGCACGGGTGGCTGCGCGCGGCTCCTCGACGACCCGGGTCTGTGCCGTGTATCACCGCGTCGGCTCGCCGCTCCTGAGAGGTGAACGCAGGACTCACCCCCGGAGCAATGCCATGGACTCATCGACTCTGACCGGCTCGGTCACCGCGCACACCGGACGCCCGGTGGTTGACGTCGAGCCCCGGGCCCTTGACCACGTCGGCATCGCGCTGGTGGCCCTCGCTCTGGCCTGACGCGGCTTCTCCAGCAGCGAGCGAAGCCCGGTCGGACGAGTGATCAGTCGAGTCCACACTCCGCAAGCCGAGGAGCAGCCGAGACCATCACGTGGTGATCGTGAACGGACACGGGGATCAGAGGAGCGCAGCATGCACCAGGTGCATGGGGGACTCCGCAGTTCGGGGCCAGGGGTCTGGTGTTCAGGACGGTCCACAGATTTGGACGGGTACAAGGACATGCGAAAGACGCGAGTGGGACGGCTGAGAGCCGTTTCGGCACCACGCGCCACTTTCGCATGTCCGGCTACGCGCCCGACCTCACCGCGCGCTCCGCGTCGTACCGCCCACGACCGGCGGCCCGCGCCGTAGATGGTCGACCGACGCGGGGCTACCCGGGTTTGAGGCTCACATCTCCTCGTGGATGTTCGGGTCACCACCGAACAGGCGCCCGTCGGGTTCGGCGAGGGCAGAGATGCCGGCCACCTCGTCCTCGGTGAGCTCGAAGCCGAAGATGTCGAGGTTCTGGCGCTGGCGCTCGGGGTTGCCCGACTTCGGGATCGGCAGCGAGCCGATCTGGAAGTGCCACCGCAGGATCACCTGGCCGGCGGTCACGCCCAGACGCTCGGCGGCGCGGATGACCGCCTGTTCCTCGAGGGGCGCCCGGCGCTTGCCCATCGGGCTCCAGGCCTCGGTGCGGATGCCGAGCCGTTCGTGCACCTGTCGCATCTCCTCCTGGGGGAAGCGCGGGTGCAGCTCGATCTGGTTGACCACGGGGGTGACACCGGTCGCGTCGATGATGTGGGTCAGGTGATCTTCGGTGAAGTTGGAGACGCCGATCGAGCGCACCAGTCCTTCCTTGCGGAGATCGACGAGTGCCTGCCAAGCCTCGAGGTACTTGCCAACGCTCGGGTTGGGCCAGTGGATGAGGTGCAGGTCCAGGTAGTCGAGCCCCAGCCGGTCGAGCGAGCCCCGCACCGAGGCGACGGCGTCGTCGTACGCGTGGTGGCGCCCGGGCAGCTTGCTGGCCACCTGCACCTCGTTGCGCGGGAGGCCGGACCGTCGCAGCGCGTCTCCGACCTCGGTCTCGTTCTCGTAGTTGACCGCGGTGTCCAGCAGCCGGTAGCCGACCTCGAGTGCGCTCACGATGGACGCGACGCCGTCGTCGCCCTTGAGCGGGTAGGTGCCGAAGCCGACGGCAGGCAGCGCGCTTCCGTCGTTGAGCTGATACGTCGGGATGCTCTGTGTCTCAGACATGAGCCCACCCTCTCAAACGGGCGAGGCGATCACATAGGCCGTTCCGGCTCGCGGGATGCCGCCGAGTAGCGCGCGGCGCGCTCGCGCAGCAGGGTCCGCAGCTCCGGCGGGTCGAGTACCTCGAAGTCGACGTCGAGGCTGGTGAGCCATCCGACGAGGTCGCGCAACGAGTTGCTGCCGGTCTCCAGGAGGCAGCAATGAGCACCTTCCGGGGTGAGCAGGCCGGCCGCGGGAGGGATGAGCTCGGAGATGTCCTCGGCAGACACGTGCAGGCGGACCCGAGCCGGGTGTGTCCAGGCCAGCGAGCTGGTCCCTCGTACGACGTGGCTCGCGGCGTCCTCGGGCGGCTCCCGCGGGGTGAACCGGGGGCCGGTGGGCAGCCGCGGGCGGATCCGGTCGGCCCGGAAGGTGCGCCAGTCTTCGCGTTCGCGGTCCCACCCGAGGAGGTACCAGCGGCGGCCGGTGTAGACGAGACGGTGGGGCTCGACCGAGCGGGCGCTGACCTCCCCGTCGCGCCCGCGGTAGTCGAAGCGCAGCCGCTCATGGTCACGGCAGGCAGCCGCGATGGTCGTGAGTGTCTCGGCGTCGACAGTGGGTCCGCGAACCGCCGCCGACACCGTGGCTTGCCGCAGGGCGTCGAGGCGGTGCCTCAGCCTGGCGGGCAGGGTCTGCTCGAGCTTGGTCATGGCGCGCAGCGAGGTCTCCTCGATCCCGGTCACCGAGCCGGAAGCCGCGGCGCGCAACCCGACCCCCACAGCGACGGCCTCGTCGTCGTCGAGGAGCAACGGCGGCATCACAGAGCCCGCTCCGAGCCGGTAGCCGCCGGTGATTCCGGTGCTGGAGTGCACCTCGTAGCCGAGGATGCGCAGCCGCCCGATGTCGTTGCGCACCGTCCGGGTGGTCACCCCGAGGCGTTCGGCGAGGTCGGCGCCGGACCAGTCCCGGCGTACCTGCAGCAGCGACAGCAGGCGGAGAAGCCGCACCGACGTTTCCAGCATCTGTGCAGTCTCGCACGCATTGAGGAACCGGAGGTTCCACAACGGGCGATAGCCTTTCTGCATCCTGAAATAGCTGAAACGAGGAGTCACGATGAGCCTTCGCGGATTTGCCACGCTGAACCTCTGGGCGGACGACGTGCCCGCTGCCGCAGCCTGGTACACCGAGTTCCTTGGGGTGGAGCCCTACTACTCCATGCCCGGGCCCGACGGCCGCGAGGCCTACATCGAGTTCCGTCTCGGCGACTACCAGCACGAGCTCGGCATCATCAACAGTCAGTGGCGCCCAGCCGCGGCGGCGACCGAGCCCGGTGGGGCGGTCATGCACTGGCACGTCGACGACCTGGAGGCAACCCTCGCGCGGCTGCTGTCGCTGGGTGCCACCGAGTACCAGCCGATCACTCCGCACGGCGACCAAGGCTTCATCACAGCCGCGGTGGTCGACCCCTTCGGGAACGTTCTGGGGATCATGACGAACCCGCACTACCTCGAGATCCTCGCGGCGGGGCCCAGTGTCTGAGCTGAACCTGCCTGACCTCGAGGTGCTCGAGCTGCCCGACTCCGCGGCCTGGGAGTCGTGGCTGGCCGAGCACCACGAGGACCGCTTGGAGGCGTGGCTGCGCATCGGCAAGCGCCATTCGGGGACCGCGTTGGTGACGATCACGGAGGCGCTCGACGTGGCCCTCTGCTACGGCTGGATCGACGGCCAGCGCAAGTCCCTCGACGAGGTCTCGTTCCTCCAGCGCTACTCGCGCCGTCGGCCGAACAGCTCCTGGTCGAAGGTGAACGTGGCGAAAGTCGAGGCGCTGATCGCGGCCAAGCGGATGCGGCCGGCCGGGCTCGCGGAGGTCGCAGCCGCCAAGTCCGACGGGCGGTGGGACGCGGCGTACGAGCCGCAGCGCAGCGCCGAGGTCCCCGCAGACCTTGCGGCTGCGCTGGGGGGCGAGCCGCGGGCAGCCGCTGCGTTCGAGAGCCTTGGTCGATCAGACCGCTACGAGGTGATCTTGTCGCTGCTCAAGGCCCGTAGTCCTGAGACGCGCGCACGGATCCTGGCTCGGGCGGTCAAGCGACTCGCAACCAAGGATTAGCCAATCGGTCGAGCAGGGCTGGTCAGAAGCCGCCGCCGTCGCCTCCTCCCCCGTCAAAACCGCCTCCGCCGCCGTCGTACCCGCCTTGGCCGCCGCCTCCGTCGTACCCTGCGCCGGACCATCCGACGTCGGACACGGCCGGAGGCGAGTAGACCCAGACCAGCATCGCGACCCCCGCGAAGTAGCCCTCGCTGTAGGGACGGTAGGCATCGCCCGCCGCCCAGTACGGGACCGTGCGAGAACCGATCTTGACCTTCCGCACCTCGGGTGCCTCCCGGTTGGCCACTCGCGCAGCGTCCTGTGCGCAGGCCGGAACGCTGCGCGTGCCGTGACCCGGCTGCGTCCAGTGGACGTCGGTGATCGAGGGGCCGTGCTGCGGGTTGAAGAAGCAGGGCACGCGGAGCTCCGGCACCGAGCGTCCGGCGACGCGCGCCTGGACGCACGCCAGCGCGTAGCGCCCGGACGACAGTGTGTCGGTGACCTTGCTGATCTCCTCGACACTCTTGATGCGAGGAACTGTGCGCTGGGCGGACTCGTAGGCGTCCAGGGCCACCTGGTACTCGACCCGGGTCGCCTCGTCGAGCTCGTGGCCCGCGACCTCTCCGTCAAGGCGTTGCAGCTGCTCACCGAGGAAGGTGACGTCCTCGTCGGCGAGGCGACGTACTCCCTCCAGCTCCTCTGCCTGGGTCCGACGAGTCTCTTGGGTGTCTTTCCACTTCTTGGCAGCCCATCCGCCGCCACCTACGACGACCGCGAGCAGCAACCACTCCATGAGCACCCCTCCGGTGGTTCGGATCCCCACTGTCAGCCCGGCAGTTGGGCGTGTCAAGGAAGCCCGTGCCGACCAGGATCATGACCCGTCGTCCCCCGTTCGCGGAATGTCGCGAGCTGCTGGAGGCTGCTACGGCTCCACGCGTTTCGAAACGGCCTCCTCTGTGAAGACGCGGAAGCCGTACTCAGGGAGGTACCCGTGGATCTCGCGGGTGTCGAGGGCTGCCATAAACGCCAAGATGTCGGTGGTCACCACCTGGCCCGGTACGAGGATCGGAAAACCGGGTGGGTACGGCGTCACGAACATGGCCGACACGACCTCTCGGCCCTGCCCGACGCGAGCGGCGAGCTCGTCGGTCGGGAGGTACTCGCACGCTCCGGCGTCATAGGCCAGGAAGTACGCCGCCCGGAGGTCGCCGTCGGGACTTTCCGGATCGTGCTTGAACCGGTCCGCGAACCGGGTGAAGTCAGGCAGCGGCGGCGGGTTGCCGGTCAGGGCGGCCACCCTTCGGGCCCTCGCGTGCCTGCCCAGCGGGCCGAGCTGGGCGAGCTCGTCGTCGAGCTCTTCGGAGATCTTCAGCAGCACCTCGATCAGGTAGGCGACCGAGCTGCGGCTGGTGCCGATGTTGGTCATGAACAGCACGGTGTTCCGGGAGGTCTTGTTCACCTGTATGCCGTACTTGTCCATCAGGAAGCTGTGCTTGAAAGTGTCCCCGTCTATCCCGGACTGGCCGATGTGAAGGGTGAGGCGGCTGGGATCGCGAACGAACTCGTCGAGCGCCCACGCCTCTTCCATCTGCGAGAACCCTCCACGTAGCGGGCATTCGATGCCGGTTTCGCGATAGTCGGTGGGGATCATGTCCGCGGTGCTGAGGAACCTGAAGTACTTCCGAATCTGAGGGTGCTTCTCGACCGCGTCGAACAGGTTCATCGCCAGCTCGGCCTGTCGAGTCACGAGCTGGTACCCCTCGAGCTCCGCCTGGGCCCGGCCCACGTCGAGCGAGGCGAGGATCTGGTAGTTCGGTGAGGTCGAGGTGTGCGTCATGTAGGCCTCGTTGAAGGCCTCCTCGTTCAGGTGGTGGAACTCCTGGTCCAGGACATGGATCATCGACCCCTGGCGCAGTGAGGTCAGCGTCTTGTGGGTGGACTGGGTGGCGTAGACCCGGATGCGGACCCGGTCGGGGTCGGGCATGGCGAGATGACCCTCGCCACCGTCCTTCGACTGCGCTTCGACGTACTCCTTGGCGTACTCCGGGCTGCGGTACCGATCCTGCAGCCGGCGCGCCGTCGCCATCGCAGTGCGTCGCCGGTAGCTCGGGTGGAACGCAGCGAACGCGAACCATGCCTCGTCCCAGAGGAAGACCAGGTCTGGCTTGATGGCCAGGCACTCGTGGATCACCCGCTCCACGTCGTAGACAAGGCCGTCGAAGGTGCAGTTGGTCAGCGAGAGCATCTTGACCTGGTCAAGGCGTCCGGCCGACTCGTAGTCCCGCAGGCACTGGGTGATGGTCGCCAGTGGGACCGCGCCGTACATCGAGTACTCGTCCAGCGGGTAGGAGTCCAGGTAGGTGACCCGCGCACCGCCAAGCATCAACGCATAGTGGTGGGACTTGTGGCAGTTGCGGTCGACGAGCACCACGTCGCCGGGGCTGATGATGGACTGTACGACGATCTTGTTGGCCGTCGATGTCCCGTTGGTGACGAAGAACGTCTTGTCGGCACCGAACGCCCGGGCAGCAAGCTCCTGCGCCTGCTTGATCGGCCCAGAGGGGTCGAGCAGTGAGTCGAGCCCGCCGGAGGTCGCCGAAGTCTCGGCCAGGAACATGTTCAGCCCGTAGAAGTCGCTCATCTCGTGGATCCACGGAGAGTCGACCACCGACTTCCCGCGCGAGATCGGCAGGGCGTGGAAGACACCGGTCGGTTGCCGGCTGTAGCCACGCAGCGCGGTGAAGAATGGCATCTCGTGGCGGGCGGCCACTCCGCGCAGGATCGAGAGGTGCAGCTCGAGGAAGTCGTCACGGTGGAAGATGCGCTGGAACCTGCGGGTCATCGTGCCGGCGACCTGCTCGATGGAAATCTGTGCGACGAGGTACAGCTCGATCTCGGGGCGTCGCTCGGCGATCTGCTGGCCGAGCAACAGCATCCGTTCCGCCGACGGGAGCGGTTGCACCGTCTGCGGGTCAAAGTCCTCGATGAACCGGCGCAGGTCGTCGAGCCGATGCGGGGAAACCACACCGAAACCTGGCCGAATGACGCACGCCTGGATCTCAGAGTTCAGCAGGACCGCCACCAGGGCGTCCTCGAAGCTCGGCACGACGAGCAGCTCATAGGTGAACGGGTCTTCGTCCCGTCGCAGTCTCCGCATCTGCTGGTGGAGGTGGGAGAGCTCTGCCTCACGCAGGTCGTCGACGACCAGGACCTGGAACGCCGGCCGACCGCTTGGGTCCTCTGCAGTGGGGTTGCCGGAGATGACCCGGGTCACGGTGTCAGCCACCTGCATGGCCGACTCGTAGTCACCCACGTCGCACAACGCGGCAATCTGTTCCAGGTGGCCACGGCCGGGATAAGCCCAGTAGGACTCCAGCGGATCCAGCAGCCGCACCAGCTCGGTGGCCTGGTCCCTCAGTGCCGGACGTTGGCCCGGAAGGGTCAGCGCGTCCGACAGCCTCTTGGTGACGTCGGCCAGCGACGCCCAGGCGTCACCCCGCAACTGCCACATGCTGGTGTAGGCGTGCAGTCTCGGACCTGTCGGCAGGTCCGAGGCATCCAGGTCGGACATCCTGCGTCCCTTCCGTGTCGGGCGGCACCGCATTCGTGACGATACTGGTCCCCACGCTGGCACGTCGATGCCACGCCTCGGCCCGATCCGGACTGTTCCTGCGCGGTGCGAGGTGAGCGGTGAGTGGTGAGTGGTTACGGCGTCGGGACATCGAGGAGCTTATGTACGGCGTTCGCAATCTCGCTCTCGCCGAGGAGCACGGTCTCGGCCGCCGGTCCGAGCGGGATGAAACTGTCGGCACTGGTAACTCGAGCCAGCCGTCCCTCGTAACCGCCGTCGATCAGGGCCGCTACGACGCCTTCGGAGACGCCGCCGCTTTGCCGGGTCTCGTCGACGACGAGGACGGCGGTGAACTCACGAGCGACGGCTGTGACCGCCTCGACCGGGAGCGGCGCGAGCCAGCGAAGGTCGAGCACCGTGCAACCCACACCGCGAGAGGCGAGAGTTGCCGCGGCTCGCCGACTCAGATGTACCCCGTTGCCGAAGGTGACGAGCACGACGTCGCGACCCTCGCCGTGCAGGGCGACCTCGCCCAATGGGGTACAAGCTTGCGGCTCATTTGGAGGGTGGTAGGCGGCGGTCCACTCGTCATCGCCGTCCTCGAGGAGATCACGGGTGTGGTAGCGCGCGATGGGCTCGAGGAAGACGCACACGCGGCCATCCTGTTGGGCCAGGGAGAAGCAGGTACGCAGCAGGCCGGGTGCCTCAGCAGGATGGCTCGGTACGGCGAGGACGAGACCGGGGATGTCCCGCAGTACGGCGACCGAGTTGTCGTTGTGGAAGTGACCGCCGAATCCGCGCTGGTAGGCAAGGCCGGCAACCCGGACGGCCATTCCGTTGCGGTACTGGTCGTTGGAGAAGAAGCGCAGGGTGGCGGCCTCGCCGCGCAGCTGATCCTCGGCGTTGTGCAGGTACGCGAGGTACTGGATCTCGGGCACGGGCACGTACCCGGCAAGGGCCGCGCCCAGCGCAACTCCGAGGATGGTCTGCTCGTCGAGCAAGGTGTCGAACACTCTCCGGCCACCGAAGCGCTCCCGGAGGGAGCGCGTGACGCCGTACACCCCGCCCTTGACGGCGACGTCCTCGCCGAAGACCAGCGTCGCGGGATGGGCGGCCATCAGATCTACGAGGGTCGCGTTGATTGCTTGTGCCAGGTTCATCCGGGGCCCGGACTCAGGCAGGCGACCGCCCCACGCCTTGCTGCGGGCAGCGACGGACACGGAGGGCTGTTCGAGTGGAGCCTGTCTGGTGAGGGCGAGCGGGGCCATGACGGCATCCCTGCTGTCGAGGCGATCCTGGTCGAGCATCTGACTTGCCTCGTCCGTGACCTCGCGACGAACCGCCTCGTAGTGGTCCAGGACCTCCACCGGCGACATGACTCCCCGGTCGACCAGCAAGCAAGCGGTCGCGAGCACAGGATCCCGTGCGTAGTCGGCCAGGATCTCGCTCCGGGACCGGTACGCGAACTCAGCGTCCGAACCGGCGTGGCCCATGAACCGAACGGTGCGCAGGTGGAGGACGCCGGGCCGGCGGCTGGATCGTACGGCGGCCAACGACTCCGACACGACGGTGAGCAGGGACTCCGGATCGGCGCCGTCCACCTGCCAGTAACGAAGCCCCGGAATGCTCTGGAGCGCCGCGGCCGGCCAGCCGCTCGGGGACCTGGTGCTGATGCCGATGCCGTTGTCCTCGCACACGAACAGGACGGGGCAGGCGAGGTCGCGATGGGCCAGGTATGCGGCCGAGTTGAGCGCTCCCGCAGCCGTCGAGTGGTTCGCGGACGCGTCGCCGAAGCTGCAGAGGACGACCGCGTCCTCGGGCCACGGGGACTCCACACCGGTGTCGACTCCCAGGTCGAGGGCGTAGCCGAGGCCGACTGCTCGGGGCAGGTGCGAGGCGATGGTGGAGGTCTGAGGGATGATGTTCAGCCCTCGGTGGCCGAAGACCTTGTGCCGTCCGCCCGACATCGGGTCGCTCGTGGCAGAGGTGAGACTGAGCAGGACGTCCCGGATCGCGGTGCCGCTGCCCGCGACGCCGGCGCGTGCCGCGTAGAAGCCACCGGACCGGTAGTGGAGCAGCGCCGGGTCGTCGACCCGGGACAGGAGACCCAGCGCGGCATTGCTCTCGTGACCGGCCGAGCCGATGGTGTAGTAGCCCTTGCCTTGCGACTGGAGCCAGCGCGCTGCGAAGTCGAGGTGCCGGCTCTGCACCTGGGCGTCGAACAGAAGTCGTAGGGCGGCAGCATCTTCGGCCGTGCCGTGCGTGACCTGTCGCTGACTGGCAACGGTGTGGCTCGGCGTACGGAGTCGACGAACGAAGTGTTCGTCGATCGACTCCAACTCGCCACTCCCATCAATTCCTGCGCGGTGTGCGGGAGGACCCTGCCCTGCGGCACTCCTTGTTCTTGACACTCTTTCGCGTCGTCTCGCTCCAGCACAGAGGGCCCTGTCGCAAGCGAAGTGGTAATCACGCCTCCAGCGCGGGCGAGGAGCTCGTCGACCAGGGTGTCCGTAACCTCGTGGACCACCACTGGCTCGAAGCCGAGACGTCTGAAACCTGAGCGGATCGCGCGACCGTACTGGGAGGTCTCTGGCGGCAGGATCCAGTCCAGTTCGGCAAGGGCACTCAGATCGGCGTACCGGCGGTGCGCAACGGAGGCTGCTGTACGACGACGTGTCGCGCCTTGGGACTGGCTCCGATCGTAGGTCGAGCCAGTAGCGACCGCGACGACGAATTCCTCCGGCCGCTGCCGCACCAGCTGGATCGACTTGTCGCGCGTCATGCGTCAGGTTCAGCCTCTGACTCTGAGGCATCGCGCCACCCTCCGGAGTGGGGGGAAGCTTTAGCAAGACTGATGTGTTGCGTGCACTTTCCTTCGCTTGTCATAAACGGTCCCGAGGGTGAGGCTGGACACTTCCGACCGAGACGCCGGCCGAGTGACGTCATGCGCGTGGATTGGGGCCGAGGATGCCGCCGACAGAGCTTCCGTCACGCGCGTCCGTCGTGATCATCGGCGGCGGGGTCATGGGGCTCAGCACCGCCTATCACCTGGCCCACGCCGGAGTCACCGACGTGGTCGTGCTCGAGAAGAGCGAGTTCGGCTCCGGCTCCACCTGCAAGGCCGCAGGAGGTGTCCGCGCGCAGTTCTCCGACGCCGTGAACATCGAGCTCGGGTTGCGCAGCCTCAGGACGTTCGAGACGTTCAAGGAGACCTTCGGCCAGGAGATCGACCTGCACCAGGTGGGGTACCTCTTCCTGCTCGAGAAACCGGAGCACGTCGAGGCCTTCGAGAGGAACGTCGCCCTCCAGAACGACATCGGCGTGCCCAGCCGCATGATCGAGGTCGGAGAGGCCAAGGCGCTCTCGCCCCTGATCAGCACCGACGGACTCCTCGCGGCGGCGTACTCACCGACCGACGGACACTGCACCCCCGAGGGCGTCGTCAGCGGGTACGCCGGGGCCGCGCGGCGCGCGGGTGCGCGTCTGGTCCGAAACTGCGAGGTCACCGCAATCAGGTCCGGCGACGGGACCCTCACCGAGGTCGTCACCCAGATGGGCGCCATCGCGACCGACACGGTCATCTGCACTGCAGGCGCCTGGTCCGGGAACGTAGGTGCCATGGCGGGTGTTGACCTCCCGGTCCAACCTCTGCGCCGGCAGATCCTCACGACCGAACCAGTGCCCGGACTCGACCCGCGCACCCCGTTCACCATCGACTTCGCCACCTCGTTCTACTTCCACTGCGAGGGCCGCGGCCTGCTGCTGGGCATGTCGGATCCGCACGAGACTCCGGGTTTCAAGCTCACCGAGTCCGATGAGTGGCTGGACGGCCTCGGCGAGGCCATCGCGAGGCGTGCCCCTGCCATCAGTGAAGTGGGCCTCGGTGCGGGCTGGGCCGGGCTCTACGAGATGACGCCCGACCACAACGGACTGGTCGGAGAGGCTGAGGAAGTGTCACGCTTCCTGTACGCCACGGGTTTCTCGGGCCACGGCTTCCTGATGGGTCCGGCCATCGGCGAGGTCATGCGCGACCTCTACCTTGGCCAGACGCCTGTCGTCGACGTCAGTTCGTTGACAGCAAGCCGCTTCGCCGGCAGGGGCCTCAAACCCGAGCTCAACATCGTCTAGATCCAGACACCGCACCCACGAACTCCAGACCAGACCGTCACGACACGCAAGGAGCACCATGACCAGCGCCATGCACCAGATCCCTGACAGCTCGACCCTGAACGCGCTAGCCCTCGAGACCGCCCGTCGTTGCGGCGTCGACGTGCAGGCGGTCGCCGGCGACGTCGTGAACACCTCGCCCGTCAACGGCGAGCGGCTCGTCGACATCAGCTGGGTCGACGGCTCCGCTGTCGACGATGCGGTCGCGCGGGCCCAGGCGGCCTTCCTGCAGTGGCGCGCAGTACCGGCGCCGGGTCGAGGCGCGCTGGTCAAGCGGCTGGGAGAGCTGCTGGCCGAGCACAAGGACGACCTGGCAACCCTGATCAGCCTCGAGGTAGGGAAGATCACGTCCGAGGCACGCGGCGAGGTGCAGGAGATGATCGACATCTGCGACTTCGCCGTCGGCCTGTCGCGCCAGCTCTACGGCCAGACGATGCCCTCCGAGCGTCCGGGTCACCGGCTGATGGAGACCTGGCACCCACTGGGTGTGGTCGGTGTGATCAGCGCCTTCAACTTCCCCGCCGCGGTGTGGTCGTGGAACACCGCGCTCGCCCTGGTCTGTGGCGACCCCGTCATCTGGAAGCCCTCGGAGCTGGCACCGCTGACGGCGCTCGCCAGCGAGGCCGTCCTGGCGCAGGCCATCGCTGAGTGTGGTGCACCAGCAGACCTCAGCCAGGTGATCATCGGCGGCGCAGACGTCGGGCAGGCGCTCGTGGACCACTCGGGGATCTCGCTGCTCAGTGCGACCGGCTCCACCCGGATGGGGCGTGCGGTCGGCCCGCGCGTCGCGGAACGCTTCGGTCGGTCTCTGTTGGAGCTCGGCGGGAACAACGCCGCCATCGTGAGCGCGACCGCGGATCTGGACCTCACCACGCGTGGTGTGGTGTTCTCTGCGGCCGGTACGGCGGGACAGCGATGCACCAGCATGCGACGGGTCATCGCGCACAGCAGCGTCGTCGACGAGCTCACCGAGCGCCTGGCCGCGGCGTACTCGCGTCTACCCATTGGCAACCCGATGGAGGACGGCACTCTCGTCGGTCCCCTCATCCACCGTGCGGCGTACGAGGCCATGGAGAAGTCCATCGACCGGGCCGCCGCCGAGGGCGGCAAGCTCGTCGCCGGCGGAGGCCGAGAGCTCGAGGAAGCAGCCCCGAACGCCTTCTACGCCAGGCCCACGATCGTGCGCATGGACGAGCAGACCGCGGTCGTGGAGCAGGAGACGTTCGCACCAATTCTCTACGTGCTGCCCTACGAGGACTTCGATGAGGCCATCGCGCTGAACAACGCCGTCCCACAGGGGTTGTCCTCCAGCGTGTTCACCTCCGACCAGGCCGAGGCCGAGAAGTTCGTCTCCGCCGAGGGGTCCGACTGCGGCATCGTCAACGTCAACATCGGCACCTCGGGCGCCGAGATCGGTGGGGCGTTCGGTGGCGAGAAGGAGACCGGGGGCGGCCGCGAGTCCGGCTCAGACGCCTGGCGCGCCTACATGCGCCGAGCGACCAACACCATCAACTACTCCGGCGAGCTTCCCCTCGCCCAGGGCGTGAACTTCACGGTCTGAGCGAGGGTCTTCGCCTCGAACCTGACCGACAGCGGGAGCACGGACGCGGACCAGGGCGGCGCCGAGCGCGACGCCGACTGGATGTCGGACGTCATGGCGAGGACGGTCTACGTTCCCGAGGAGATCTACGCGCAAGAGGCGTCGGCGTCCCCGACTGCCGCCGAGCAGAGGCTGCGGCGAACGGTCAACTCATAGGCTCTTGTCATCACCATCACGCGTGTCAGTGACAACTGGAGTTTCTTGTGGTCAACCGCTTGGCGAGGGCGACCTCGCCGTACCTGCTGCAGCACAGGGACAACCCCGTCGACTGGTGGGAGTGGGGCGAGGACGCCTTCGCCGAGGCCCGGAGGCGCGAGGTTCCCGTCCTGCTGAGTGTCGGGTACGCCGCGTGCCACTGGTGCCACGTGATGGCGCACGAGTCCTTCGAGGACGAGGCGACCGCGGCGTACCTGAACGAGCACTACGTCAGCATCAAGGTCGACCGCGAGGAGCGCCCCGACGTCGACGCCGTCTACATGCAGGCAACCGTGGCGCTCACCGGGCAGGGCGGCTGGCCGATGACCTGCGTGCTCGACCACGAGGGCAGCCCGTTCTTCGCAGGCACCTACTTCCCGGACCAGCCCCGGCACGGCCAGCCGAGCTTCCGGCAGCTGCTCGAGGCGATCCACGACGCCTGGACGAACCGGTCCGGCGAGGTGGTCGAGGCCGCGACGCGCATCCGCGATGCGCTGGCCCAGACGGTCCAGCTCTCGGGCGGCCTGGCGTTCGACCGAGACTCGCTCGATTCCGCCGTCGGGACGCTCGGGCGGGACTTCGACACCGAGTTCGGAGGCTTCGGCACCGCGCCGAAGTTCCCGCCGTCGATGGTGCTTGAGTTCCTCCTGCGGCACAGGGGATCCGACGCCGAGAACATGGCGGGTCGGACGCTGGCCCTGATGGCCGCGGGCGGCATCCATGACCAGCTCGCCGGCGGCTTCGCGCGCTACGGCGTCGACCGAGCCTGGGTGGTTCCGCACTTCGAGAAGATGCTCTACGACAACGGCCAGCTCTTGTCGGTCTACGCCCACTGGGCCGCGCACCACGACGACGACGATGCTGCCCGGGTGGCCCGCGGCATCGCCGACTTCCTGATCGCCGAGCTGGGCACGGAGGAGGGCGCCTTCGCGTCCGCGTTGGATGCGGACTCCGAGGGCGAGGAGGGCACCTTCTACGTCTGGACGCCGGCCCAGCTGGTCGACGTACTCGGTCCCGACGACGGTCCCTGGGCGGCCGACCTGCTGACGGTCACCGAGCGGGGCACCTTCGAGGGCGGTACGTCGACCCTCCAGCTGCGCCGCCGACCGGAGGACCCGGGTCGTTGGGAGTCGTGCCGGAAGCGGCTGCTGGCCGCGCGTGGAGCCAGGGTGCGTCCGGACCGCGACGACAAGGTGGTAGCTGCCTGGAACGGGCTTGCCATCAGCGGGCTGGTCGACGCGGGCACCCTGCTGGACGTGCCGTCGTACGTCGAAGCGGCCGTGCGCTGCGGTGAGTTCCTCGCCGACAAGCACCTGCGCGCGGGCCGCCTGCTCCGGGTCTCGCGGGATGGCGTGGCCGGGGCGCACGCCGGGGTGCTCGAGGACTACGGCTGCGTGGCGACCGGCTTCGTGGCGCTGGCCTGCGCCACCGGCGACGGTGCCTGGGTAGACCGGGCCGGGGAGCTGCTCGACACGGTGCTTGCGCGCTTCGCTGCGGACGACGGTGGATTCCACGACACCGCCGACGACGCCGAGGTGTTGATGGTCCGTCCTCGTGACCCGTCCGACAACGCCAGCCCCAGCGGGCACTCGTCGGTGGTGCACGCCCTTCTCGGCTATGCAGCCCTGACGGGGTCTGGCCACCACCGAGATGCGGCCGAGAGGGCCCTGCTCGTGTCGCGGCGCATCGCCGACTCCTCGCCTCGCTTCGCGGGCTGGTCGCTGGCCGCTGCGGAGACGGCGCTATACGGACCGGTCGAGGTGGCCGTCGTCGGCATCCCCGGCCCCGAGCGCGATGCCCTGGAACGCGCAACTCGCCGGCACGCCCCGGGCGGTGCCGTCGTGGTCGCCGCCGAGCCTGGAGCGAGCAACATCGCGCTGATGGCCGATCGCGACCTCGTCGACGGCCTGCCTGCGGCGTACGTTTGCCGCAACCTGGTCTGCAAGCGGCCCGTCACCTCGGTCGAGGAGCTCGTCGAAACGCTCAATTCCGGATAGTCCGAGACGTTCCCGTCCCCTGAAGGCGGTTTCGAGGACGGAACCGTCTCGGAGTATCCGTTCCCGTCGGGACCGCTGTTCCCGCCGGTACGACGCGAGGTTGGCCGTGGCGACCCCGGGCCGTCATACGACCTGGCTCCTACCACCACCAGGTCGTATGACGTCGCGCGGGACGTCATACGTTGCGGCGCCAATGGCGACCACTTCGTATGACGTCCTGCGTCACGGCGAGGAGGGGTCGCGAGGACGCAGAGGCGCTATCTGAGCTGGTACGTCGCAATCGACGCCGCCACGTAGTGGCAGATGAAGGCGGCGATCGTGAACGAGTGGAAGACCTCGTGGAAGCCGAACCACGCGGGGAACGGGTTGGGGCGCTTGAGGCCGTAGACCAGTCCACCGAGGGTGTAGAGCCCACCGCCGACGGCGAGCAGGGTGATCACCGCGGCGCCTGCGCCGGAGAAGTCATTCGCATAGAAGATCGCCACCCAGCCGAGTGCGAAGTAGATCGGGGTGTAGACCCAGCGGGGCGCGTCGATCCAGAAGATCCGGAACGCCACCCCGAGCGCGGCGCCGCTCCACACGATCACCAGCAGCGCGATGCGCGCGCCCCCCTCCAGGAGGATCAGCGTGAACGGGGTGTAGGAGCCGGCGATGAGCAAGAAGATGTTCGAATGGTCGAAGCGGCGCAGGAAGGCCCAGTTGCGTTCCGACCAGTTGCCGCGGTGGTACACCGCCGAGACGGTGAACAGCAGGAGGGCAGTGAAGGCGAACACTCCCGAGCCGACGCGGGTGGTCAGCGTGGGGGACAGGACGACCAGCACGATGCCGGCAGCAAGGGCCAGCGGCGTGGACGCCGCGTGCAGCCAACCTCGTAGATGAGGCTTGACCTCGTCCTTGACGTAGCGGACCCTTTCGCGGACGTGCTCGACTGCTTCGTGCGCGTTCCCCGAGACGCGCTCGGTGACCTTTTGGTGGTCGGGTGGGTGGGTGGGCATGAGGGACAAACTACCGACTGTCAGGCCTCCGTGGGACCGCACACCGGTCGCGAGGAGTTCGGGATCACAGGTGTGACCGCGGGTACAGTCACACCCGTGGCGGACTGGAAGCGAGGACTGCGGCGGGTGCTATATCCGGCCTACGAAGCCCGAGTGGTCCGCCGCCTCCCAGCCGAACGGATCCCCAAGCACGTCGGCGTGATGCTCGACGGCAACCGGCGCTGGGCCAAGGCAGTCGGCATCGACATTGCGCAGGGCCATCGCGCGGGTGCCGCCAACATCGAGCCGTTGCTCGGCTGGTGCGAGGAGATCGGTGTCGAGGTGGTCACGCTGTGGCTGCTCTCGACCGACAACCTGAACCGTCCCCAGGGCGAGCTCGCGCCGCTGCTGGCCATCATCGGCGACGCGGTCGAGACGCTGGCTGAGCAGCGCCGCTGGCGGCTGCATCCGGTGGGCTCGCTCGACCTGCTGCCGACGAACATCGCCGAACGGCTCAAAGAGGCCGCAGAGTCGACCCGCGACATCGACGGTCTGCTGGTCAACATCGCCGTCGGGTACGGCGGGCGCCGCGAGATCGCGGATGCCGTCCGGGCGCTGCTCCAGGAGCACGCGAGCCGCGGCACCACCCTGGAGGAGCTGGCCGAGGTGCTCGACGTCGAGCACATCGCCCAGCATCTCTACACGAAGGGCCAACCAGACCCCGACCTGGTCATCCGCACCAGCGGCGAGCAGCGGCTGGGTGGCTTCTTGTTGTGGCAGAGCGCGCAGAGCGAGTTCTACTTCTGCGAGGCCTACTGGCCCGACTTCCGGCGGGTGGACTTCCTGCGCGCCGTCCGGGCCTTCGCGGAGCGGGAACGGCGCTTCGGGAACTGAGCCGAACGGGGCATCCGACGTTCACCTCGCGTTCGGGCGTGTCGACCGGTATCGACACATTGGGGGGACGTACTTTCGGGTATCGGTCTGCGGGGAAGCAGGCCGTACCAGGAGGGCGAAGTTCGTGAGCAATCACGGCCACAGCACCACCGGAGGTCAGCACTCAGGCCCCCGGCGCCAGTCCCGGTCCGTGCACACCTGCTAGCGGACCGGGGCGCAGAGTGCGCGCGCCGGTCACAAGGGGAACCCAGTGGCAACTGCGAAGCGCGCATCCGCCCAGGCACGCCGTACCTCGGACCCTGACTCGACCGGTTCCGTACGCCGCACCTACGTCGTCGACACCTCGGTGTTGCTGGCCGACCCGGGTGCGTTGAAACGGTTCGAGGAGCACGAGGTCGTGTTGCCGGTGGTGGTGATCACCGAGCTGGAGGGCAAGCGCCACCACCCCGAGCTGGGGTACTTCGCACGGTCGGCCCTCCGGATGCTCGACGAGCTGCGGGTGCTCAACGGACGCCTCGACCAGCCCGTCCCGGTCGGTGAGCTCGGTGGCACGATCCGGGTCGAGCTCAACCACACCGACGCCGACTCCCTGCCGTCGGGCTTCCGCCTCGGTGACAACGACACCCGCATCCTGGCCGTGGCCTGCAACCTGGCCAACGAGGGGAACCAGGTCACCCTGATCTCGAAGGACCTGCCGCTGCGGATCAAGGCCTCGGCCGTCGGACTGGACGCGGCGGAGTACCGCGGCGAGCAGATCCAGGAATCCGACGCCGGCTGGACCGGCATGGCCGAGATCGACGTCACCGGCCCCGACCTCGACGAGCTGTACGACGACCAGGTGATCGACCTCGACGCCGCCCGCGACCTGCCCTGTCACACCGGTCTGGTGCTGATGTCGGACCGGGGGAGTGCGCTGGGCCGGGTGAAGGCGGACAAGCGGGTCCACCTCGTCCGCGGAGATCGCGAGGCCTTCGGCATCCACGGGCGCTCGGCCGAGCAGCGGATCGCGCTCGAGCTGCTGCTCGACCCGGAGATCGGCATCGTCTCCCTCGGTGGCCGGGCGGGCACCGGCAAGTCGGCCCTAGCCCTGTGTGCCGGGCTCGAGACCGTGCTGGAGCGTCGTACGCACAAGAAGGTGGTCGTCTTCCGGCCACTGTTCGCCGTCGGCGGGCAGGAGCTCGGCTACCTGCCGGGAAGCGAGTCGGAGAAGATGTCGCCCTGGGGCCAGGCGGTCTTCGACACGCTGGGCGCGATCACCACCTCCGACGTCGTCGACGAGGTGCTCGACCGCGGCATGCTCGAGGTGCTCCCGCTGACCCACATCCGTGGTCGCTCACTCCACGACGCGTTCGTGATCGTCGACGAGGCGCAGTCGCTCGAGCGAAACGTGCTGCTGACCGTGCTCTCCCGCATGGGCGCCAACTCCAAGGTGGTGCTGACCCACGACGTGGCCCAGCGCGACAACCTGCGCGTGGGCCGCCACGACGGTGTGGTCGCGGTCGTCGACCGGCTCAAGGGGCACCCGTTGTTCTCACACGTGACGCTGACCCGCTCCGAGCGATCCCCGATCGCGGCGCTGGTCACCGAGATGCTCGAGCACATGACCATGTGACATGCGTCACGCCGTCAGGCGCGACTCCGTGATCGTGAACGAGGTCACATTTATTACCGGTTGGTTCGATTTGCAACCGTTAGGTGGATCAGGCAGGGTAACTGCTTCCGCGTAGCTCCGCGCTTCCCCCCAGCTCGTTGAGCTCGCGTGTCGCCCATCTTTTTGTCGACGCTAGGGTCCACCTTGCCTGAGAAGCACGCCGCCAAGCACCGCAGCGCGCCCACCGCACCTGGGCGCCCCCGCCCCCATCTCCGTCACCGCATCGGCCACCGTATGCACGGCGTCGCCCTGTCCACCGGTGTCGCCGTCGTTGCGACCGGACTCGCCGTCTCCACGGGGGTGCTCGCAAAGGCCACGCCCATCGACGGCGCTGCCGCCGCGCTGTCCTCCTCCAACCCGGCGAAGGAGCTCAGCCAGTCCGAGCTCGAAGAGCGCGAGGAACGAGCATCACGCTCCACCGGCGACCGCCGGCCTGCCGCAGACCAGTCCAAGAAGCGCGCCCTCTCCTCCAACGCCTCGGGTGTCGCCGTGACGAAGTCCGAGGACCTGAGCAAGGCAGACCCCAAGACGCTCGCTCGCGCGCTGATGCCGCAGTACGGCATCTCGTCCTCAGAGTTCGACTGCCTCGACAACATCTGGTCGCAGGAGTCGGGCTGGAACGTGCATGCCGACAACCCCACGTCCTCGGCCTACGGCATCCCGCAGGCACTCCCCGGCTCCAAGATGTCCTCGGCCGGTCCCGACTGGGAGGACAACCCCGAGACCCAGATCCGCTGGGGCCTGGGCTACATCAAGGCCCGCTACGGCACCGCCTGTGAGGCCTGGTCCTACAAGCAGGGCGCCGGCTGGTACTGAGCGGCTCGCTCACGGCCGCCTGAAGTCGACCTCGTCGTACGACGTGGCCGTCCGCAAGTCGATGGTCGCCGGCGGGACCTGCTCGTTGTAGCCGCCCCACGGAGTCGTGTGGCCGCCAGGCCCGGGATCGTCGGTCCAGCAGGTCGCGGTCGGGTCGTTGGAGGTGGTGTTGTCGCCCTCGCAGATCGTGTACACGCCCGGTGGCACTCGCACGCTGAAGGCACCACCGTTGACGTTCTCGCCGAGCTCACCCTGGCCCGTGACTCCGTTGAGCTCACCGGTAATACCGGGGCAGCAGTAGACGTAGACGAAGCGATCGGTGCCGGAGACGAGGCCACTGATGGTGCGTGAGCCTACGACCACGCTGGTCCGGTGGTACAGGATCGAGAAGCGACCGGCCTTGTCCCTGGCGATCAGCCAGTAGTAGATCGGTGCCGTCGAGAACCGAGGGCTGCCGGTGCGGTTGTCGATGGCCGGGGGGAGGCTCGCATCGGTGAACGACGTCGGCCTGCCTGGGAGGGTGAACACCGTGCCACCCGTGGTGGTCGGCTCGGTGTTGCGCACGATGCGGACGCTGGTCACGTCGGCGCCGGGGTGGCCCCAGGTGATCCTCACGCGCGGGCTGGGGTCGACCGTCGCCCGGATGCTGACGTTGCCGATGTCGGCCGGAGGATGGACGTTCACCACAGTGCGGGTGGTCAGTTTGACCCGCTTGGAGTAGCGACCATTCGCGTGGATCCAGATCGCGAAGGTGTAGGTGGCGTTCGACTCGAGCTCGGGGAAGGGACCAGCCTGCGCCCGGTGCTGTGGAGTCACTGGGACGTGATAGCCGGCGGTCGGTCGCGCTGCGGGTGTGCGGCCACGCGTGATGCGTACGACGACACCGGCCCCCGGCGTGTAGTAGGCAGCAGGCACGGCGAACTGGATGGCAAGCAGGTGAGTATCCCTCTCCACCACTCGCACCTTGGACACACGGGGTGGTCTTTTCGCAGCGTCGGCGGCCGGAGCTGTAACGGCGAGGAGGGCGACGACCAGGCCGATGACGATGGCCGCTGCGGTGACGCGAGGTGTGCCGGAACGTCGGCGTGGGAGCCGCACGGCTGGACCTCCAGGAGATGAGTGTGTGCCCAACCTATGTCCGGTCCTGGCCAGACTCGATGAGCCACGTCGCCGCCACCGCGATCACGGCCAGCAGGGTGAGGCCGGACGCGTAGGCCAGCCGTCCCTGCGGCAGGTCCGCCAGCGCCAGACTCAGTCCCCACACGACCACCGCTGCCAGCCAGAGGAACAGCGCGCGAGCGGCCCAGCGGCGTAACTGTGCACGGTCGACCCGCATCCGGGCCGGCCCCTGCGCCGCCACGAGCGCGCACACGTGCACGAGAACCATGCCGGCGGCGGCCACCAGCACAAGCGGTGACTGGGTCTCAGGAGTCATCACCCAGGTGTACGCCGCGCCGGCGAGCAGCCCCATCCCGGCGATCGACTCGGGCCTGATCGCGGTCTGCAACGCGAGCGCAAGCAGAACTCCGAGGTGCCACGGCCCGGGCCTGGCACCCGCCGCCTGCGCCGCTACGACCGCTGTGGCTGCGCCGATCACGATCAGCTCTCGCAGGACGAACTGGTCGAGGCCGGGGCGGATCGGCCTCCGCTCGATGGCCGGCGTACTGACACTCATCGTGAGACCTGCCTCGGCGTCCGGGAGCGCCGCGCCAGCCGTCGGAGCACCTCGTCCAGGGTGCCGGAGCCTCGCCACGGGACGACCGGGATGCCACGCCGGGTGACCTCGGTGATCTGCATCTCGCGCTCGATCAATCGCATCCGCCACGCCAGGCGGGCCGCCGAGCCGGGATCTTGCGCGGGCTTCGGGAACACGGTCGGTACGAGGGTGTCGACGACGACCACCGTCAGGCCGCGCCGGGCCAGCGTCATCATCACCGTCGTGATCTCAGGTGTGAGCATCGGCGACAGCACCACGACCACGGTGCCTGCGCCGGCCTGGAACCGCAGGTGGCTGGCGCCGAGGAGGGCAGGCCATCCGGGTTGGACCTGCGCGAGCAGCTCCTGCAGCCTGCGCTGGTGCCGTACGCCGGCCCCGGGGCCGAGCACCTGGTTGGTCCTGCCCAGGACCCGCAGGGCAACCCGGTCGCCCACGCGGATGTGGTGTGCCGTCAGTGCGCTGGCCGCCCGGACGCCGACGTCGAGCGCGCTGGCCTCGCCGTCGAAGCCGCCGCTGGCCCCGACATCGATCACTGCGTCGAGCAGGATCATCAGGGAGCTGTCCTCCTGCGCAGTGGTTCCGACGGCATGCACCTCCCCGGTGCGCAGCGTGGTGCGCCAGTTCACCCGTCGCAGCCGGTCGCCCCGCTGGAAGGGCCTGATCGCGAAGAACTCAGATCCGTCGCCGGCGCGTCGGGCCCGGTTCTGGCCGATCAGTCCGACCGGATGGGGGCTCTCGTCGGAGGTGAAGCGGCGGGCCTCCGGCAGCGCCACCAGCGACCGTTCCGGTAGGTGTTCTGGTCCCCAGCGGTAGCCGCCCCACGGGCTAGTGGCTGCGAGCAGGCCGTTGCCCGCGGACCGCGTTCCCCAGCGGCGCGGGCTCACGGTGATCTCGACGACGAGGTCTTCGTCGGCGCGGGACGTCCGCGACAACATTCCTGACGGAGGCTGCGGGACCACGAACGCGGGCGGTGCGAGTGTGACGGTCGCCTGCTCGACAGCTGGCGATGCCTGCAGCCGCACCCGCAACCGCGTGCTCTGACCCTCGTGCAGCCAACGGTGAGCCAGGTGGGCTTCACTGGAGACCGGAGTGCGCGGCGCGTGTGCGATTCCCAGGGCCCCCACGAGGCCGAACGGAGCCGCGAGCACCAGCAGGTCCGGCCGTTCCAGCGCCAGCGCTGCCAGCGCGACTGTCGCGGCGATCACGGTTGCCCGAACCAGCGCTCCGGTCATGCGCCAGCCGCTCATGGGCGAGCAGACCTCCCGGCCGCGACCTCGCGGGCGCTGGGCGTGGGGGTGGCCTCCAGCAGCTCGGTGACCACGCTCGAACCGGACACGTCTGTCATCCACAGCTCGGGCTTCACGGTGATCCGGTGCGCCAGTACGGCGGGGGCCACCGTCTTGACGTCCTCGGGAAGCACGAAGTCGCGCCCGGCCATGACAGCCAGCGCCCGCGCGCAGAGCATCAGGGCAAGCGAGCCGCGCGGTGAGGCGCCGATCAGCACGTCGCGATGGAGACGGCTGGCGTGCACCAGAGCAACGCAGTACTCGCCCACGCTCCGGTCCACCTCGACCCGCTCGACGACAGCTTGCATCTCGATCACCCCGGCAGCGGTGGTGACCGGGTCGAGCACGACCGCCTCCTGCTGTCGGACAGCGCGGGTGCGCAGGACGTCGTACTCGTCCTCGGCGGTGGGGTAGCCGAACCCGACGCGCATCAGGAACCGGTCCAGCTGCGCCTCGGGGAGCGGATAGGTGCCCTCGTACTCCACGGGGTTCGCCGTGGCCAGCACGTGGAACGGCGGCGCGAGCGGGAAGGTACGGCCCTCCACGGTCACCTGGCGCTCCTGCATCGCCTCGAGAAGGGCTGCCTGCGTCTTCGGCGGCGTGCGGTTGATCTCATCGGCCAGAAGCAGTCCGGTGAACAAGGGACCCTGACGGAACTCGAAGTCACCGCTTCGCTGGTTGTAGATGAACGAGCCCGTCAGGTCGGCGGGCAGCAGGTCCGGGGTGAACTGGGCCCGGGTGAACTCGATGCCGAGCGTCTGGGCGAAGGAGCGGGCAGCGAGCGTCTTGCCGAGTCCGGGGAAGTCCTCGAGGAGGACGTGCCCGCCGGCCAGGATCCCGGCCAGCACCAGACGCAGGGACTCGGACTTGCCGATGACCACCGACGAGACCCGGTCGAGGACGGCCGCTGCCTGCTCGGTGGCGCCCGAGGTGTGCCCAGGGGTGTGCCCAGAGGTGTGCCCAGCTCTGTGTGGGGTGTTCACAGCTGCTCGATCCTGCGGACCAGGTCGCCGAGCTGGGCGATGGTGTAGCGGTGGTGGCGGTGATCGGGCTGGTAGCGGGCCCGCCGGTCGCGGGAGACCAGCTCGGTCAGGAGCGGCCCGAGCAGCTCGTTGGCGCGGGCAGGGTCATCCACGTAGCGCAACCCGTGGACCTGGCGCAGCCGGCGCTTGGCCAGGTCGGCGATCTGCCAGAGCACGGCATCGTCCGCGTCGCGAGAGGTCTCGTGCACCTCGATCAGGTGGCGGAACGACGCTGTGCGGACGTCCTCACCGGGGTCGGGTCGTGCGTCCGGGCGGGGTGCTGTCCAAGGTCGCCAGACGGAGGCACCGATCGCCTCGAGCGCGAGGAACCCGGCAGCGACCGTGGTCGCTGCCAGCAGGGCGACCAACGGGGCGTCGTGCTCGATCTGGAGCGCCCACAGGCCCACGTTCACGGTCGCAGCGGCCACGATCGCGACGATCGCCCGGCCGACCCACACTCGCTGGGGGTGGAGACTCATGTCGTCGCATTCCACGCGAGGTCGGAGTGAATCCCTGCCAGCGCCTGCTCGGCCCTGGACCTGGCGTCGGCCGGCAGAGGATGTGTGGAGAACCGGGCCTCCTGGTAGAGCCCTGCCAGCAGTCCGACTGGGCGCGGGTCCACGTCGAGAGCGTGCAGGAAGCGGATCACGAACTCGGTGGACGTCTCAGCCGGTTGCCGGGGTACGCCGACCTCCGAGGCCGTCTCCTCGAGCAGCACCCAGCAGGCGACGATGCCGTTGCGCGCGTCTGAGCCGGCCAGTGCCGCGCGGTGCCGCTCGCGGTCGCGGTGCAACGCTTCGCGCACCGCATCGACGTCGGGCAGGGGATCGAGGTCGAGCACCAGCTGGGTGTCGGCGAACCGGCGGGTCAGCCGGAGCGCGAGCAGGCGCAGCACTCCGGACGCGAGAGCGAGACCGATGACCAGCAGCGCGAAGACGAGGAGGTCGCGGAGCCAAGCGCCCAGGTCGTTCACCCGGACGGGCGGCTCCTTGTCGTGGGCCTTCTCGGCGGGCGTGCTGGGCACGGGCACGGCGTCCCTCGGCTCGGACACCGACCGCTCCTCCGTGGGCAGCTCTCCGAGGAGTCCGACGGGGACCGACCCGGCAGCGGCGACCAGCACGACGGCAACGGCAAGTGCCGCCATCGAGGCGATGACGGTGCGGCGCCGGCTCGCACTCACCCGGTCACCGGCTGGGGGTCACCGGTCCCAGCGCGTCATCGTGCGTACGTCGAGAGCCTCGTCCAGCTGCTGCTCGGTCAGGTCGCCGCGCTCGACGTACCCCATCTCGATCACCTGCTCGCGAATCGTCCGACCCTCCTTGAGCGCGGCCTTGGCGACCTTGGACGCCTCCTCGTAGCCGATGTACTTGTTCAGGGGCGTCACGACCGAGGGTGAGGACTCGGCATAGGTCCGGCACCGCTCCTCGTCGGCCTCGATGCCGTCGATACAGCGCTGCGCCAGGAGCGGTGCTACGTGGGCCAGCAGCCGGATCGACTCGAGCAGGTTGCGCGCCATCATCGGCATCATCACGTTCAGCTCGAAGCTGCCGCTCGCCCCACCGACCGCGACGGCCGCGTCGTTGCCGATCACCTGTGCGCAGACCATCAGCGTCGCCTCCGGCAGCACGGGGTTCACCTTCCCGGGCATGATGCTCGACCCGGGCTGGAGGTCGGGGAGATGGATCTCTGAAAGCCCGGTGGTCGGGCCCGAGGACATCCAGCGCAGGTCGTTGCAGATCTTCGTCACGCCCACTGCGATCGTGCGCAGCTGGCCCGAGAGCTCGACGAGGGCATCCTGGCTGCCCTGGGCCTCGAAGTGGTTGCGGGCCTCGGTGAACGGCAGCCCGGTCTCCTCGGCGATGTCCGCGATCACCCGCTCCGCGAACCCGTCAGGGGTGTTGATGCCGGTCCCGACCGCCGTACCACCGAGGGGGAGCTCTGCCACGCGGGGCAGAGTCGACTCCAGGCGCTCGACACCCATCCGGATGATCGCGGCGTACCCGCCGAACTCCTGACCGAGCATCACCGGGGTCGCGTCCATCAGGTGCGTGCGTCCGGACTTCACCACGCTCTTGAACTCGTCGGCCTTGGCCTCGAGCGATGCCGCGAGTACGCCGAGCGCAGGGATCAGTTGCGCCGTGGTCGCCTCCACGGCAGCGACGTGGATCGAGGTCGGGAAGGTGTCGTTGCTCGACTGGCTGGCGTTGACGTGGTCGTTGGGGTGGCAGTCGGTGCCCGAGCGGGAGGCCAGCGAGGCCAGCACCTCGTTGATGTTCATGTTGGAGCTGGTGCCCGAGCCGGTCTGGAAGACGTCGATGGGGAATTCCTGGTGATGCTCGCCGCCGATGATCTCGTCGGCTCCGGCCGCGATGGCCTTGGCCTGGTCCTCGGCGATGATGCCCAGCTCGGCGTTGATCCTGGCCGCGGCCTTCTTCACCCGCGCCATCGCGATGATGTGCGCGGGCTCGAGCGTGGTGCCGCTGATCGGGAAGTTCTCCACGGCGCGCTGGGTCTGTGCCCGCCACAGGGCGTCCTTGGGGACCTCGATGTCGCCCATGCTGTCGTGCTCGGTGCGGGTCTTGGCCTGACTGACTGCTTGCTCGGAGCTCATATGGGCGACGCTACCGGGGCCTGGCACGTTGGCCCAATGGTTGGCCCCAGTGGTTGGTGCCAGTGGTTGGCGCCAGTCGTTGATCGGCCGCCTCGTCAGGTGACCCGTGAGAGGTAGAGCAGGAACTCCTCGGGACGCTCCTGCAGCAGTACGCCGTAGCGGTGCTCCGTGCAGTCACCGAACACCTGCTTCATGACGGCCGCCAGCTCGGGAGCGGGGTTCGCCGACCAGACCACGAGTGCCCCGCCGGGGTTGACGATCTGCTTGGTGCTGGCGATGAAGTCGTGTTCGTAGATGGGTGCGTTGGCGTCGTACACGAGGTATCCGGGCCCGTTGTCGACGTCGAGCAGCACGAGGTCGTAGGTCGACGTGGCCTCCTCGACGGCCCGCAGGATGCCTGCGTCGACGATGTGCACTCGTTTGTCCGCGAGCATGGCCGGACCGTGGGGGATGGTGCCGTCGCGCATCCAGCCGATCAGCGCTTCCTCGATCTCGACCACCATCACCCGCTCCACGCGGTGGTCGGCCAGCACCCGCTGCGTGGTGAACCCGAGGCCGAGTCCGGCCACGACGACGTCGCGCGGGTCATCGACGAGCTCGAGCGCAGCGGCCGCGAGCTCGATCTCCGAGCTCGTCTCCCGGGTGTCCATCACGAACACCCCGTTGACGCGAAGCTCCAGCGCATCGGCTCCGCGCTCCTCGAGCCGGCGACGCAGCACCAGCTCGCCACGTTCGGACTCGGCCCGCGCCACCTCGACGTACTCGGTCATGGCTGGCCTCCCGGTCTGCGCAGCGTCATACGTTCGGGTTGCAGTTGCGCCCTGTTCGTATGACGTCCTGCGGAGCGTCATACGAGGTGGTACCCATTGTTGCCACTTCGTATGACGTCCCGGCCGGTGGGGCCGTCGTACGGCTCCAGTCCACAGGCCGTGCGGGAGAGCGTGTTGTCCACAGCCGCGGACGACGTGGTCGCCCAGTCGTCGCACACGTTCGAGGGTGCATGGGTGAACCGATCCTTGTCGCCTTTTCTCGACGATGCCCACGTCTCCCCAGCGACCCTACGACGGGGCCGGCGGCTCATCGTGGACCAGCTGGCGCACGCGCAGGCGGGCGTGGTGTCGCGTGACCAGCTGTACGCGCTGGGGATCAGCCGCGGTGAGGTCCGCGCCAATGTGCGAGCCGGACGATGGCAGCTCCTCGGTCGCCACTGCATCTGTGTCCGCACCGGACCACTGACGTCCCAGGCGCACCTCTGGTCGGCGGTTCTCGAGGGCGGGCCGAGGGCATTCCTGGATGGGGAGTCGGCTCTGGTAGCCGCAGGCCTCGAGCACTACGACACGACCGCCATCCGGGTCTCGGTGCCGCGCGGGGCACGCGTCCGGCACCGTGGCACCACCGTCGACATTCGCCAGACACGACGCTGGGAGGCATCCGATCTTGCGCCGGGCGACCTGCCGCGGAGTCGGGTCCCGGTCGCGGCGATCCGGGCGGCCCTGTGGGCACGTTCGAACCGACAAGGAGCCCTGGTCCTCACGATGACCGTTCAACAGGGCCTGGCCACCGCGGAGGAGCTGAGTGTGGAGATGCTCCGCATCAGGCGCGACAAGCGCCGCGCATTCCTGCACAGGGTGCTGCTGGACCTGCTGGGTGGTGTGCGTTCGCTGGGGGAGCTCGATGTTGTGCGCGGTTGTCGGGAGCGGGGGATTCCGGAGCCGGACAAGCAGGTGCTGCGGCGTACCAAGAGCGGCACGTACTACCTGGACCTGAGGTGGGACAGGTGGCACGTGGTCGTCGAGGTGGACGGCATCCAGCACACGTGGGTGGAGAACACGGTGGGGGATGCGCTACGGCAGAACACGATCGCGATGGCGCGTGACACCGTTCTCCGGCTGCCGGTGCTGGGACTGCGCGTCTGCCCGGACGAGTTCTTCGCCCAGATTGCCGAGGCACTCGCCAGCGCGGGTTGCCCGATGACGTTGGACATCCCGGCCTGATCCCAGGACGTCATACGAACGGGTTGCAGTAGCCGCCACTTCGGATGACGTCCTGCGGAGCGTCATACGTGCTGGTCGCCATGGGCGCCACCTCGTATGACGTCCCACGACCCCCCTGGCTCAGACCTCCCTGGCGTCGAAGGCGACCGTGCCGCCGACAACCGTGGCGACCACGTCGAGCCGGGCAGACGGCTCATCGACGTCGAGCAGCACCACGTCGCCGCGAGCTCCCGGCGCGAGCGAGCCGCGGGTGTCGTCGCCGACGATCCGCGCCGGCGTCGAGGTGGCCGTCATCAGTGCCTCGGCCAGCGAGCAGCCGACGGTCGTCCAGAGGGTGCGGACGCAGTCGGTGAGCGACGCCGCACTGCCGGCCAGGGTGCCGTCGGCGAGCCGCACGGCACCGTCGGCGACGATCACGTCCTGGTCGCCGAGCCGCGTGGGGCCCTCGCCCAGTCCGAGGGCGGCCGTGGTGTCACTGACCGACCAGAACCGCTCGGGTCCCAGGGCGTTCCAGGCGGTTCGGACGGCGTGCTCGTCGAGGTGGACACCGTCCACGATCAGTCCGCCGATGAGTACCCCGCCCAGCACTGCACCGATGGGACCCGGCTCGCGCGCGGTCAGCGGCGGCATGGCGTTGTAGAGGTGGGTCGCGCACACCGCGCCGGCCGCGACTGCGGCATCCACCTCGGCCGCGGTGGCGTTCGTGTGCCCGATCGAGACGACCACGCCGCGACGTGCCAGCTCGGCGATGACCTCGAGCGCGCCCGGGAGCTCGGGCGCGAGGGTAGCCATCACGACACCGGACGCGCGCGACCAGCCCTCGACCAGGTCGAGGGAGGGCGTCCGGAGCCACTGTTGGGGATGGGCTCCGCGCCGCTCCGGCGAGATCATCGGACCTTCGAGGTGCAGTCCGAGCGGCACTGCTCCCGAGTCCGCCGACACCTCCTGCCACGCCTTCAGCGCAGCCCGTCGCGTCTCGGGGGCCGACGTGATCACCGTCGGCAGGTACGCCGTGACGCCGTGTCGGACAAGCTCGGCCCCGACCTCGGCGAGCCGCTCGGGCTCGAGGGTCACGTCCACACCACCGGCGCCGTTGACCTGCAGGTCGATGAGTCCGGGCGCCACCACGAGTCCGGTCGCATCGAGGGTCTCGGACGCCGGCCCGAACCCCACCACGCCGTCGACGATCACCAGGTCGAGCGGTTCACCTCGCACATCCCGGCCACCACGGACGGAGAGTGCGCTCACTGTGTGACCTCCGCGCGGCCGAGCAACGCGGCACCGACCGCGGCCGCCGGGTAGCCGACCGGCACAAGCAGCACCCTCTCGCCGAGGTTCAACGACGACAGGAAGGCCGACCCCTGGGCCTGGGCCTCGAGCTCGGCCCGCACGGCCAGGAGCAACGGATCGCCGACCTGGGCGACCCCACCTCCGACCACGACCGACTCGACGTCGACGGTCAGGCACAGCACCCGGATCGTCATCGCCACGGCGCCGGCGAACCGGCGGACGATCTCGACCGCTTCCGGGTCGCCGGCGTCCGCGGCCCGGAACAGGCTCACTGCCGGTCCGGCTTCGTCGGTCGACGGCCACGCCGCCTCGATCGCCGACCCTGACCCGACCGTCTCCAGGCATCCGCGCTGGCCGCAGCTGCACAGCAGACCGTTCGGGTCGACGGCCAGGTGGCCGACCTCGCCGGCTGCGCCGTGCACCCCACGCCGCAACCGCCCGTCGAGCACCAGCCCGGCGGCCAGGCCGGTGCCGATGCTCAGGTAGGCCAGGTCGCGCGCGCGACCGGATGGGAGCAGTGGCGTCGTCCCCAGCGCAGCGACGTTGACGTCGTTCTCGATCACGACCGGGTGGTCGAGCCGAGTGGAGAGCTGCTCTCCGAGGGTGAGCCACTCACCGTCGATGCCCAGGTTGACCGCGTGCTTGACCGTGCCCGACCGGACGTCGACAAGACCCGGGATGCCGATGCCCACCGGGCGGTTCGGCACCAGGCCGACTCCGCTGTCGGCAAGCAGCTCGGTCACCATGGCACTGGACGCCTCGACGACCGCGCTCGCGCCGTACGGCGTCGCCCGGACCAGCGAGGCCAGCACGGTGCCGTCACCGTCGACGACCACGCCTTCGGTCTTGGTGCCGCCGATGTCCAGCCCGACGGCGTACTCGAGATCCACCGACGCGGTCACGACGACGCCTCCCATCCGGCGCCGTGCAACACCTCGGCGACGGCCGCCACACACGGCCGCGACGAGCCGAACGCCACCACTCGGGGAACGCTCTCGAGCGTGCCGGTGAGTACGCCGGGCCAACCCCATTCGAGCAGCACCAGTGTGCGGCCGGCGGCCGCGGCCTCGAGCATCGCGAGTACGCCGGGGTGACGGTGGGCCTCGCGCACCTGGACCAGCAACGGCTGGCGGCCGGTCGGCAAGCTGCCGTCCGCCGTGATCGTGAGGTCGGACGGCAGGCCCCAGGGCACCGGACCGACCGCGATGTTCGGCTGCGTCTCGACGCTCACCACGACCGCGTCGCGCAGGTCCGGTAGCTCTCCCTCGACGCGGAGCGCTGACCGGGCGCCGTCGTACTGGCGGGCACGGAACTCCTCGGTCGGTTCAGCCGGCGTTGTTGCCGCCCGCGAACGATTGCCCAACCGGTCGACCTGGGCGGCCGCCGCGGCAAGCCGTTCGAGGGCCAGCTCACCGGACCGTACGGCGTCGACGATCTCGCGTTGTACGGCGAGCACCAGGGCCGCGTCCTTGTCGGGGCCGATGCAGAGCAGGTCGGCACCGGCGACCAGCGATCCCACCGCGGCGCGCGGGATCCCGCGTCCTGCCGAGGCCCCGGCCATGTCGAGGGCGTCGCTGACGATCGCACCGTGGAAGCCCAGCTCCTTCCGAAGCAGGGCAAGCACCGGCTCGCTCAGCGTCGCGGGCAGGGAGTCGAGCGCGCTCACGACGATGTGCGAGGTCATCACCGCCTCGACACCGGCGTCGACCGCCGCCCTGAACGGCACCAGCTCACGATGCGCCAGCACCTCAGCCGACGCGTCGATCTCGGGCAACTCGAGGTGGCTGTCCTGACGGGTGTCACCGTGTCCCGGGAAGTGCTTGGCGCAGGCCGCCGGTCCGGCAGACCGCAAGCCGTCGACCCACGCGGCGACGTGGGCGGCCACGCGGTCGGGCGTGCTGCCGAAGCTGCGGATCCCGATCACCGGGTTGTCCGGATTGCTGTTCACGTCGGCCACGGGGCCCAGGGTGAGGTCGAGCCCGAGCTCCGCGAGCTCGGCGCCGATCGCCCGCGCGGTCGCCCGGGTCAGGTCGAGGTCGTTTGCTGCGCCGAGTGCGCCCGCGCCCAGGAACGGGCTGCCGGTGGTCGCGTGCAGCCGGGTGACGTCGCCGCCCTCCTCGTCGATCGCCATCACGGCCGCCGGCGAGGCACGCCGGGCGGTCACGACGTACGCCGCTACGGCTTCGGGCCCGTCGGCGGTGTTGCTGCCGAACAGGCACAGCCCGCCGAGGCCTTCCTCGAGCAAACTGGACGCCTCGGCATCGACCACCGTGCCCGGGAACGACGGCAGCAGCACCCGGAGGGCGAGTCGGTCGAGCTCCGCATCACTGGTCATCCCTTCACCGCCCCTGCAGTCAGGCCGGCGGCCATCCGGTTCTGTACGGCGAGGAAGAAGATGATCACCGGGATCGCGATCAGCGTCGAGCCGGCCATGATCGCGCCCCAGTCGGTGCCGCGGTTGGTGTCCGCGAACCTGGTCAGCCACAACGGCAGCGTGCTGTGGTCGGGCCGGGTCATCACGACCAGAGCGAGGGTGAACTCGTTCCACGCGTAGATGAACCCGAACACGCCGGTCGCGACGAACCCGGGCGCGAGCAGCGGGAAGGTGATCCGGAGGAACGCCCCGACCCGCGAGCACCCGTCGACCATGGCCGCCTCCTCCAGGTCGAGCGGTACGGCGGCCGCGAACCCGCGCAGCGTCCAGATCGTGAAGGGCAGCACCGTCGCGATGTAGATGAGCCCGAGCCCGGCGACGGTGTTGAGCAGGCCCGCCGCCTCGAGCATCTTGTGCTGGGAGATGAACAGGCCCTCGGCCGGGATCATCTGGATCACCAGCAGCACGACCACGAAGCTCTTCCGGCCACGGAACCGGAACCGGCTCAGAGCGACGGCCGCCAGGAACGCGATCACCAGCGCGGCCGCGACGGTGAGCAGGGTGACCAGCAGGCTCATCTGCAGGGAAGTGGCGGCCTGGCCGCCGGAGAACAGCCGCCGGTAGTTGTCCAGCGTGCCGTCCAGCGGCGCCCAGTTCGGGTCGGGGCCGGTGATCTCCGAGCGGCTGATGAACGAGCTCGACACCATCCAGTAGACCGGGAAGATCATCACGAGGAAGACAGCGACGCCGATCAGGTTGTACCCGACGCGAGACCTCAGCGTGCCGGTGCGGCTGCTCATGCTTCCTTCTCCGTCCGCAGCATCGAGCGGATGTACGGCGCGGTCAGCACCGCGGTCAGCACGAGCATGAACATTGCGATCGCGGCCGCCATCCCGAACCGGCTCTCGCCGATGCCGATCCGGTAGATGTAGGTGCCGAGCAGGTTGGTGTCCTGGGTGATTCCGCCGGCCTGCTGGAGCACGTAGATCTGGGTGAACACCCGCATGTCCCAGATCACCTGGAGCAGACCGACCACGAGCAGCACCGGCTTGACGCTCGGCAGCACGATGTAGACCAGGCGCTGCATCGGGCCGGCGCCGTCGATCTCGCTGGACTCGACAATCTCGCCCGGCACGGTGGTGAGCGCGGCGTACACGGTGAACGCGACGAACGGCACGCTCATCCAGACGACGACGAGTGACGCCACGGTGTAGAAGGACAGCGGCTCGAGCAGCCAGGAGTGCCCGGAGTAGTCGCCGCCGAGGCGTTCGAGGACCCAGTTCACGACGCCGTACTGGGCGTCGAACATCCACTCGTAGACGGTGAGGACCGCGATCACCGGCATCGCCCACGCCAGCAGCAGCGCTGTCTGCACCAGGATCCGGATCGGCGCGGCCAGTCGCTGGAGGAGCAGCGCCACCGCGATGCCGAGCGTCATCGTGATCGCGGCATTGGCGAAGCAGAACGCCAGTGACCGCAGCGCGACGGTCCACAGATACGGGTCGGTGACCAGCTCTTGGTAGTTGTCGAGGCCGACCCATTCGGCCGGCCTGCCGAACTGCTGGGCCAGCCCGAAGTCCTGGAACGACAGCACCACCTGGCGCACGAGTGGGTAGCCGAGGCCGGCGAGAAGTGCAAGGAAGGCCGGCAGCAGCAGCCCGTAGGGCAAGGTGCCCCGGCGACGGCGCCGCGAGGTGTCCGCCGGCCGCGACCACGTCGTCTTGTCGTCGATGAGGATGTCGTCGGGTGCGATGTTGATGGCCATGCCGCTCCTCCTTCCTCTGTGCCCATGGTTGATGAGGGCGCGCTGGCGCCCGTCTCGAGCCACCGAACGGACGGGGGTCGAAACCAGTGTGTCGTGTGGAGAGCCGCGAGTGGGGCGACGAGGTGCGTCGCCACCCCACTCACGCGGGTCTCAGCGGCAGTACGGCGTCAGCCGGCCAGCTTCTCGTTCATCTTCGCGTCGGCAGCCTTCGCCAGGCTGGCGATGTCACCACCGGTGGCAATACCGACGAAGAAGTCCTCGAGGATCCGAGAGCTCTCGACGCTCGCCCAGCCGGAAGCCGCCGGAGTGAGGCGGGCGTTGCTGGCCGCGGCGATGGTTGCCTTCGCGATCTCGTCAGTGCCGAGCACCGAGGCGAGCGACGACTTGGCCGGCGTCAGACCGGCCTTGCCGAGGATTGTCTGGTAGTCGTCACTGAGCAACAGCGCGACCGCCTTCTTCGCCAGCGCCTGGTTCTGGCTCTTCGCGGCGATGGCGATGTCCGAGCCGCCGAGGAGCACGGGCGCGGGCTTGCCGTCACTGCCGGGCAGCGCGAAGACTCCGACGTTCTTCATCATGTCGGGGCAGCCGGCCTTCGGGTCCTCGATCAGGCCCCTGACCCAGCCGGGCGCGGACACCATGCCGACCTCGTTGTGGCAGAACGGGGTGGCCGGGTCGGCCTCGTTGCCGTCCTTGGCCGCACCGGAGGCCTGCTGGAAGAGCTTCTGCACGGTCGCGAGACCGGCCTGCGACTCGGGGCTCTGCAGGGCGCCCTTCCAGGTGCCGCCGTCGTCGGTGGCCAGATCGCCACCCGTGTCCCAGAGGAACGCGACGCCGTTGCGCCAGTCCTGCCCGGGCAGCCAGAAGCCGCTGAAGTTCGCCGGGGTCGGGTTGGCCTTCTTCAGTGCAACCGCTGCGTCAACGAACTCCTCCATCGTCGTCGGCACCTTCAGGTGAGCCTTGGCGAACAGGTCCTTGCGGTAGAAGACGAACTTCGAGCCGGCGTAGTACGGCACCGCGTACGTCTTGCCGTCCTCGGTCGCACCGTCGACGAAGCCCTGCAGCAGGTCGTCGCCGCCGAGGTCACCGAGGTCATCGGTCAGGTCCGTGAAGGCACCGGCCTCGGTGAACGTGGGCGCCTGCGTGTTGCCGACCTCGACCACGTCGGGGGTGTCGGACTCGCTGGACAGAGCCGTGGTGAGCTTCTCCACCAGGCCGTCCCACTGCTGCTCCTCGACGGTGAGCGTGGAGCCCGGGTTGTCCTTCTCGAAGGTGGTCTTCAGCCAGTCGCGCGCTTCTTGGGGCGTGTCGGGGCCGTTGAGCCAGACCCTGATGTCCGTGGCCTTCGCGCCCGAGTCGGCTTTCTTGTCGTCGTCGCCGTTGCTGCCGCACGCACTGAGCGTGAGAGCGGCCACCACGGCGATGACCAGATGTTTCCTGAACCGCATGAGCGTTTCCTCTCCTGGGGATGGCGACCGGGCACGGGCACCACGTTTGTTTCTGTGGTTATGCGGGGGTAGGTCGAGTGGGCGTCATGAGACCCCCAGCTCGCCGGCGAGCACGAGTGCCGCTGCTCCGACCAGGACGACGTCGTCGCCGAGGGTGGAGGTGCGCACGACGAGGTGGTCACCGCTGACCGCCATCGTGTTGCGCCGGATCGTGGTGGAGACCGCCTCGCTGAGCGGTCCGTCGAGCAGGTCGGTGGGCCCACTGAGCACGAGCTCGTGCAGGTTGAGGGTGCCGACCACCGGAGCAAGAACAGTGCCGAGCAGCTCGCCGACGCGGCCGAGTGCCTCCGGGCCGTCGTGCTCGAGCCGCTGCCGCAGTCGCGGTACGCCGAGCACGGTCTCCAGGCAGCCGACCCGCCCGCAGGCGCACGTCGTGCCGGCCGGGTCGATGACCACGTGCCCGATCTCACCGGCGGCCGCGCGGTGTCCGTGCAGCAGCTGACCGCCGAGGATCAGGCCGGCACCGACACCCTTGCCGACCCGAACCAGCATCAAGCCGCCCTCGCCTGCGTGCCCGAAGGTGTGCTCGGCGAGCGCGGCGGTGTTCGCGTCGTTGGCGACGAACACGGGAAGGGCGAGTGCCTCGTGCAGGCTGCTGGCGAGGGGGACGTCTTGCCAGCCGAGGTTCGGCGCGTCGAGCACGGTGCCGTCGGCGTCGACGACACCCGGCGTGCCGACTCCGATGCCGAGCACGGGCCGGGTGGCCTCGCCGACGAGGTCGGATGCGAGCCGGTGCACCAGGGTGAGGGCGTCGGGTCCAGTGGCCCCGCCGGTGTCGACGGACCTCCGGGTCAGCACAGCGCCGGCGAGGTTGACCAGAGCCCCCGCCATCGTGTCCTCGACGGACAGGTCGAGGCAGACCACGTGCGCAGCGTCGGGCACGAACCCGACCAGCGTCGGCGGCTTGCCGATCCGGCCCTCGGCGGGCGCACCGAGCTCCTCGAGGAGGTGGTCGCGGATCATCTCGCCGACCAGGTCGGAGACAGTGACCCGGGTGAGGGCGGTCGCCCGGGCCAGGTCGGCCCGGCTCGCGGGCCCACGGCTGAACAGCTGCTGCAGGATCAGCGCCCGGTGGTGGCGACGGGCGTCCTCCTGGAGCACCTTGCCCTGTGGGCGAAGCTGCCGGCCGACCGCTGAGATCTGCGTCACTTTGTTAGTTCACCGCACTTACTAACTCTGCGTCAAGGGTTCAGCCCCAAATCGATGCGAAGTTGCCAAGGGTTGACGCCCGCCGGAGCGTCATACGGGCTGGTCGCCATGAGCACCACCTCGCATGACGTCCGGCACCACCACTGAGCCACGCCCGCCCGTCTAACCTGTCCCCATGGCGGGCGAGCTCGACGGGTACGACGACCGGTCCAGGCTGCGGATCTCCGATGCCGACCGGCATCGGGTCGCGGAGTTGCTGCGTGAAGCGGCCGGCGAGGGCCGCATCGACATGGACGAGCTCGACGAGCGACTCGAGGCGGCGTACGACGCCAAGACCTACGCCGACCTGGTCCCGCTGACGGCCGACCTGCCGCTGGGTGCCCGACCCCATCTTCCTGCCGAGCGGCGGCCGGCGGACCTGTCTCCGGCTCCCCGTTACGACAACTCCGTTGCCATCATGGGAGGAACGAGGCGCCGAGGAGTGTGGGAGGTGGGCGCGAGTCATACGGCCTTCGCACTCATGGGCGGCGTGGACATCGACCTGCGCGAGGCACGGTTCACCAGCCGCGAGACGGTCATCAACGCCTATGCCATCTGGGGCGGCATCGACATCTACGTCAACGCGCAGACCCAGGTGATCGTCGACGGCGTCGGCATCATGGGTGGTTTCGAACAGAGTCGAGACCGGGTGGAACAGGAGCTCGGTCCGGACTCCCCGGTGGTCCGGGTGACCGGCTTCGCCCTGATGGCCGGCATCACCGTGCACCGGCGCGCCATGCCCGGCGCGCGTCGGCGCAGGATGCTCGGCCACTGAGCCCGGAGCACCAGCCAGGGGGTGCTCAGACGCGGACGAGGTGCACGAGCGGTCGGTGCCAGTCGACGGCCAGGATCGGCGGTGGACATGGCGGCCGCCGTACGGCTCACCGACGAGTCGCTGTACGTCGGCAAGGTGGTCCCCGATCGCGGAGCGGCGTACCTCATGGCGTTCCGAAACCAGGGAACGGACGGGCATTTCCTGGGTGGCCTGATCGACCCGATCCCCGTCACGTGGCGCCCGGACGGGCGTGGACTAGCCATTGTCGTGCCCGATCCGTCCACCGGAGCGCCCGATCCTGTACCACCGTGGGCGCACCCCTTATTGTGAGCGGCGTCACTTACAACGGATCGTCCGGCACGTTCCTGCCGGTGAGGAGATAAATCATGGCAACAGTCACGTTCGAAAAGGCCCAACGCTGGTATCCCGGCATGGACAAGCCCGCAGTTCCGGGCATTGACCTGCAGATCGAGGACGGCGAGTTCATGGTCTTGGTGGGGCCGTCGGGGTGTGGGAAGTCCACGACCTTGCGCATGCTCGCGGGGCTCGAGGAAGTCAACGACGGAAAGATCTACATCGGTGATCGCGACATCACCAAGCTTCCGCCCAAGGACCGCGACATCGCGATGGTGTTCCAGAACTACGCGTTGTACCCGCACATGACGGTTGCCGACAACATGGCGTTCTCGCTGAAGATGGCGAAGATGCCGGCCGAGGAGCGCAAGAAGGCGGTCGATGAGGCGGCACGGATCCTGAACCTGACCGAGTACCTGGACCGCAAGCCGAAGGCGCTGTCGGGTGGTCAGCGTCAGCGGGTGGCGATGGGTCGGGCGATCGTGCGCAAGCCGCAGGTGTTCTGCATGGACGAGCCGCTCTCGAACCTGGACGCGAAGATGCGGGTGCAGACCCGCACCGATATTGCCAAGCTGCAGTCCGATCTCGGTGTCACGACGGTCTATGTGACCCACGACCAGGTCGAGGCGATGACGATGGGGGACCGGGTGGCGGTGATGAAGGACGGTTACCTGCAGCAGGTCGACACTCCGCTGAACCTCTATGACCGTCCGGTGAACCTGTTCGTGGCCGGCTTCATCGGCTCTCCGCAGATGAACCTGATGGGCGCGACCGCGGTCGACGGGCAGGCCAAGATCGGCGACTACCTGGTGCCGGTCGACGAGGCCGCAGCGAAGAAGATGAAGGGCGACATCGTGGTCGGGGTGCGGCCCGAGACCTGGCGACAGGTTGGCCCCGAGGACGGCGGGCTGCCGGTGTCGGTGACGGTCGTGGAGGAGCTCGGTTCCGACGCGTTCGTCTACGGCACCAGCGGCGTGGAGGGAACTCCCAGCTCGGTGATCGTGCGGGTTGCCGGACGCGACACCGTGCACAAGGGCGACGTGATCCACGTGACCACCGACCCCCACCACGTGCACGTCTTCGACGCCGACACCGGCGAGCGTCTCAGCGCCTGACCTGTCGGCCCAGACCTGACTGGCCCTGACCCGACCGACCGTCTCGGCCCGGGTCAGGGCCAGTGGGCACCCCAGACGCGACCATGCTCTCCGTCGTCGGCGAGCAGCAGCACCTGCTCACCGTCGGAGGCCACGGACATGATGTGCTCTCCGGCGGTGGTCGGATGTGTGGGTGTGCGCACCGGGCGCCAGTCCTCCCCACGGGTCGAGGTCCACATCGCGTACGACGTCGAGTCGCTGACCGTGGCCACGAGTTGGTCACCGGTCACCGTGAGCGCCGAGACAAACGGGCTGGCGTGCCCGTCGTCGTCGAGCGCGCCGAACCGCACGCCCGGCCGCCAGCCGCCCACGCGACGCTCCCAGGTGCCGAAGCCGTCGCCACGGATCCCCACTGCGACCAGCCGGTCCTCGAGCGAGACCACCTTCTCGAGATCGTTGAACTCCTCGGTGGCCGGCACCTCCTCGCGCTGCCACGTGCGTCCGTCCTCGGACCGCCACGACATCGGCACCCGGGGAAGCCGGCCGGGAGTCGTGGCGCTCCCCACGACCGTCCATTCGTGGCCGTCGTGCACCTGGTCGAGGGCGGTGGTGTCGAACTGGTCGTCCTTGGACAGCTGCGGGTCGTCGTCGATCAGGGTGAACTCCGTAGCGTCGGGGGAGACCCAGACCGCTGCTCCACTGGTGCGGCTCCCGGCGATCAGCCACCCGTCCGGCCCGGCCGCCATCTTGCCGACGCTGACGGCCTGCGGCCCGCCGTACAGCTCGAAGCCGGCCTCCACGTCGACGAACACGCCGTCCGGGCGCTGGTACCAGGTGCTGACCCGCGGGTTGCCGTGGGCGCCGCCTGACTTCGCGCCCACCATCGCGACCGTTCCGTTGCGGCAGGCGACCGAGGAGAGCACCGACCGCCGCGCCCAGTAGCCTTCTGGGGCCAGCCGCAGGTTGGTCCACGACGTCGCGTCCGGGCTGCTCCACGCCGCGGGCCTGCTCTCACCGTCGGCCGTGAACACCCCGCCGACAAGGAACCACGTGCCGGCGCAGGCCACCGCGTCGCGCACCGCGATCCGCCCCGTCGGGCCGGGGGGAGTGGGCAGGTCACGGGCCTTCCAGGCCACCTGGACCGACGAGTCCGGGGGAGCCTTTTCTGCGTTCGTGCACGCAACGGCCACCGCCAGCCATACGGTGACGAGGGTAAGGCGCAGAAGCAGGGCCCGGGGCACGAGGCCACAGTATGCAGCCCGTCCGACACGCGGATTGTTTGGCGTTCTGGCTCCTAATAGAGCAAACTCAAGTGACTTACTCGGGTTAAGGACATGGAGCCTGTGCGACGCAGAACTAGTGCCCTGTTGGGTGCCGCCCTCGCAACGACCGTCATGGTCGGCGGAAGCCATCTGGCCACCGCCGCCGCCCCCGGCCGCGCGGAAGCGGCGAGGACTGCCGCGAAGAAGGACGCCCGGCCCAACATCGTCCTCGTCCTGATGGACGACTTCTCCCTCGAGCTGCTCGCGACGATGCCACAGGCACGTCGGATGCAAGCCGCCGGAGCGACATACCTCAATGCGCATGTCGTCGACTCGTTGTGCTGCCCGTCGCGGACCTCCACGTTCACCGGCCGCCCGCCGCACCAGACCGGCGTCCTGACGAACACCGCCAACGGCACGGCGCATCCGATCGGCGGCTACGGGGCCTTCACCCGCTACGGCAACAAGCAGAAGGCTTTCAACATCGCGCTTCACCGGAGCGGCTACACGACAGGTTTCGTAGGCAAGTACCTCAACGGCTACGAGAAGTACACCAACTACCAGGGCAAGCACTTCGCTCCGGCAAAGGTGCCCGGGTGGAGCGAGTTCGAGGCGATCCTCAACGGTTATCCGGAGTGGGGTTTCTGGCGCACCTGGCTGGACTCCTCGGGCCGGGTCCGGCTGCGGCACCACGTGAAGCCCCCGGGCACCGCCTCGGTCGCCGAACGGGACCGCAAGTACGCCACCAACGTGACGGCGGAGCGTGCAGCGCGATTCATCCGCGGGCATCGCGACGACGCGTCGCCGTACTTCCTCGAGGTCGCCACCTACGGCCCGCATGCCCAGATGCGGAAGGCCTACCCGCGCAACCCGTCCTTCCCGTCGGCTTTCGCCGACCGTGCCCCGAAGGGCCATCCCAGAGGGGGAAACTGCGGCACCCGGACGTGCGGCGCCCTCACGCTCCGTGACCTCAAGGGGTACGGCGACCCCCGCGAGGACAACGCGCCCACCTACCTGCGGCGCGACGGGACCACCCGCTCGGCACCGGCCTGGAACACCAACCCGCTCGTCCTGAGCGACACGGCCGCTCTGATGCACTATCGCGACCGCGCCCGCATGGTGCAGTCGATCGACCGGATGATCGGCCGGCTCCGGGCCGAGGCGGGGCCGAACACCTACTTCTTCCTGACCTCCGACAACGGCTTCCACCTCGGCCAGTTGCAGCTCAACGGCGGCAAGGGCACGCCGTACGACGTCGACACCCACGTTCCGCTCGTGGTCACCGGTCCCGGAGTCAGGCACGGCACCCGCCACCAGTTCGTGAGCAACCTTGACCTCGCCTCCACCTTCGAGTCACTGGCCGGACTGCGGACGGCGAGATACCGGTCGGGCAACTCCTTCGCTCCAACCCTGACCCGACCGCGCGCGGCGGGCGGCCGGTTCGTCTTCCTCGAGCACACCTACGCGATGTCGCGGGCCGGGGAGGTGGATGCCGACACGGCTGTCGGCGGCATCATCGAGTCAATCCCCTCCTACATCGGCGTGCGCGGCAAACGGGGGCTGCTCGTCCGGGTCGACCTCGACAACTCCTGGCGCGGCACCGACCACGCCTGGGAGCTCTATCGCTACGACGTGCCCTGGGAGGACCGCAACGTGTTCGCGCAGGACCACGACAAACCATGGGCACGGGAGCTGATGCGTCGCCTTGAAATGTGGGAGGACTGCGCCCCGGCACAGTGCCGGGCCGCCTCGCGGTGACCCGGTGCGGTGACCCGGTGCTGTGACCCGGTGCGGTGACGCAGCCGGGCTCAGGCGGTCTGGTCGGACTTGCTGGCGTGGCCCGCCCGGTCCGCCGTACGCCGGATGATGTCCGTCAGGGTGCTGTACAGCTCCCTCGGTATGTCGTGGCCCATCCCGTCGATGACGAGGAGCTCGGCTCCAGGGATCGCGCGGGCGGTGGCCCGCCCACCGGAGACGTGCACCATCTTGTCGGCTGATCCGTGCACGATGGCGGCCGGAACACGCAGGGCAGCGAGGTCCCGGGAGCGGTTCGGCTGGTTGAGGATGGCGAGCATCTGGCGCATCACCCCGCTCGCCGACACGCCCCGGTCGAAGGTCTCCTCGGCGCGGGTCCGGGCCTTCTCCTCGTCCTTGGGAAAGCCCGGCGACCCGATCATCTCCCACATCTTCGCCGAGGTCGCGACGTAAGCCTCGCGACCCGGCGTGCGCTTGGCGATCATCATCGGCAGCAGGGACGGGTGCTGCCAGCCGACGCTGCGCTTGCCCAGCGTGGACATGATCGAGGTCAGTGAGCGGACCCGGGCCGGCTGGTCGATGGCCATCGTCTGGACGATCATGCCGCCCATCGACACGCCGACGACGTGCGCGCTCTCCCAGCCGAGATGGTCCATCAGCCCGAAGACGTCCGCGGCCATGTCGCTCAGTGTGTACGGCGGACGCCCACCGCGCCCGACGGCTGACTTGATCAGGTGGCGCCGCGAGACCCGGCTGCCCCGGATCCTGGAGGACCGACCCGTGTCGCGGTTGTCGAAGCGCACCACGTGGAACCCGGCTTCGACGAGCATCGTGCACAGTTCGGGGTCCCACCAGTTCAGCGGGCCCCCGAGACCCATCACCAGGACCAGTGGCTCGCCCTCGGGGCTGCCGAACGTCTGGTAGCACAGCTGTACCCCCGGCGCAACGGGCGCGAACAGCTCCTGGGAGACAGGAGTAGACATCTAGACCTTCTTTTCCGGATTTGTTGGAGATGGGTCGAAATACTGTGAGCAACCAGTAGATAACGCTAGCGTTGAAGGGTGAACTCACCGCTTGGTTCGTTCCTGTTGCCCGCAGGATACGAGGGTCCCACCGGGATTCGTGCCCTCGCGCGCGAAACCAGCAGCCTCGTCGAGGCGGCTCGTCTGATCCAGCGTTCCCGGGCCGATCGACGTGCCCGCGCAGTCCTCCCGTACGTCGGCAGCCACCGCGTCCCCGCCCATGACCCGGTCCTGCTGGTGCCCGGCTTCATGGCCGGTGATCCCTCGCTGAGGGCGATGTCGCTCTTCCTGCGCCGCCAGGGGTTCCGCACCTACCGCGCGCAGATCCTGGTGAACGCCGGTTGCACCCGGCAGGCCGCCGACCGCCTCGAGTCCCGGATCGAGTCGATCGCGATCAGGCGCAACCGCAAGGTCTCCATCGTCGGGCACAGTCTCGGCGGCATGCTGGCGCGCGGTCTGGCAGCGCGTCGCCCTGACCTGATCGAGGGCATCGTCAGCCTGGGCAGCCCGGTGCTGGCCCCGGCCGCCGTCCACAGGCTGCTCACCTGGGACACCCAGATGCTCGCCAAGCTCACTCGCGCCGGCTTCGGCGGGTTGATGGGCGAGGACTGCGTCGGCGGCGAATGTGCTCGGCTGTCCTGGGAGGAGAGCCTGGAGGCGCTCGACCCGGACCTCGCCTTCACCGCGGTCTTCAGCAAGCGTGACGGCATCGTCGACTGGCGTGCCTGCCTCGATCCGGCCGCCGAGCACGTCGAGGTGCGCACCAGCCACTGCGGCATGGCGGTGGACCCGATCGTGATGGACCACGTGCTGGCCGCGCTGCGTGACCAGCAGGTCAGGCGGGCCAGCCGGGAGGAAGCTCCTGACGCCGGGGTGGGTTTGCTCCGCGTCGCTCACACGTGATCGCCGCGACCTCCATCGCACCCCGCAGCAGCCGCGCTACGTCCTCTGCGACGACGGGCAGCCCCGGGCCCAGCTGCCGGAACGCGTCGAGGTCCCAGAGCTGGGCGAGGGTCGCGGCCATGAACGCGTCACCGGCCCCCACCGTGTCCAGCACTTCGACCTGACGTGGCTGGGCACTGGTCTCGCCGTCCGCGGTGAAGGCCGTCGCACCGCTGGCTCCGCGCGTGAGCAGCACGATGCGCGTGCGTTCCCCCTGCAGCAGTCCGCGGGCGACGTCGTCGGGGTCCGCACCTGCCTCGAGCAGACCCGCATCCTCGTCGCTGAGCTTGACCAGCGAGCAGCGCGCGGCGAGCTCCTGCACCTCGCGCCGCGTGCGGTCGCGGTCGTCGATGAACGACTCGCGCAGGTTGGCGTCGTAGGTCACGAAGACATCGCGCGCGCACGCCTGCTCGACGAGGTCGAGGACACTGTCTCGGCCCGGCTCGAGCACGGTGCCGAGCGAGCCGACGTGGAGTGCGTGACAGGGCGGCAGTTCCTGACGAGGAAGGCTCCACTCGAGGTCGAACTCGTAGCTGGCCGCGCCTCCCGAGTCGAGGCGGGCGGTCGCGACCGACGTACGCCCGCTGGCGGTGGGTATGGCGACGATCTCGGCCCCGCTGCTGGTCACGTGCTGCACGATCAGGCCACCGCGCTCGTCGTGGCCGACCTGGCTGACCAGGGTGGCGGGGGCTTCCAGACGGGCCAGGCCAACAGCCACGTTCAGCGGTGACCCACCCGGTGACTCGCTGGAGTCACCGTCGCGGTCGACCACGACGTCGATGAGCGCCTCGCCGGCGACGACGATCACTGGGCGGGGCCGCTCAGTGCTCGAAGTCGATGTCGGCGTACGCCCGCAGCTTGCTGAGCTTGTGCTCGGAGTGGATCGAGCGGATCGTGCCGCTGCGCGAGCGCATCACCAGGGAGTGCGTGGAGGCGCCGCCCGCCTTGTAGCGAACGCCCTGCATCAGCTCGCCGTCGGTGATGCCGGTGGCGACGAAGAAGCAGTCGTCGCCGGAGACCAGGTCAGCGGTGTAGAGGACTCGGTCGAGGTCGTGCCCCGCGTCGATCGCGCGTTCCTTCTCCGCGTCGTCGGTGGGCCAGAGGCGTCCCTGGATGACGCCGTCGAGACACTTCATCGCGCATGCCGCGATGATGCCTTCAGGAGTGCCACCGATGCCGAGCAGCATGTCGATGCCGGTGCCCTCCCGGGCGGCCATGATCGCCCCGGCCACGTCGCCGTCGGTGATGAACTTGATGCGGGCTCCGGTTGCGCGGATCTCATCGACGAGCTGCTGGTGGCGGGCCCGGTCGAGCACGACGACCGTCACGTCCTCGGGCTTGCTGCCCTTGGCCTTGGCGACCTGGTGCACGTTCTCGGCCACTGGGTAGCGGATGTCGACGAGGGCTGCGGCCTCGGGGCCGGCCACCAGCTTCTCCATGTAGAACACCGCGGATGGGTCGTACATCGAGCCGCGAGGGGAGACCGCGAGGACGGCGATCGCGTTGGCCATCCCCTTGGCGGCCAGCGTGGTGCCGTCGATCGGGTCGACGGCGACGTCGCACTCGGGACCGTCGCCGTCCCCGACCTGTTCGCCGTTGTACAGCATCGGGGCGTTGTCCTTCTCGCCTTCGCCGATGACCACGGTGCCGTTCATGCCGACCGTCGAGATCAAGGTGCGCATCGCGTTCACCGCGACCCCGTCGGCGCCGTTCTTGTCGCCCTTGCCGACCCATCGACCAGCCGCCATGGCTGCCGCCTCGGTGACCCGGACCAGCTCGAGGGCCAGGTTGCGGTCAGGGAAGGTGGGGGCCACGGAAAGTGACTCTGGGATGTGTCGATCAGACATGGCAGTGATCGTAACCTCCACACCGCTTGACAGGATGTCTCCATGAGCGAGTCGGAGCAGCCCTCCCCACCGGCCGCCGAAAGAGCCCGCTACGAGCGCAGCTTCGGTGGCCTGGTCGGCGCGATGCTCGTCACCGTCCTGGCCGTCGTCGCATTCGCCGCCATCCGGGCAGTCACGAGCGACGAGCAGCCGATCGCGGTGCGGGCTGTGAACTACTCGGCGGAGGTGACGAGGGCCCGCGAGGACAAGCAGCTGGTGGTGATGGCTCCCGATCGGCTACCGCTCGGCTGGAAGGCGACCAGCGCGACGTACGAGGGCGGTGCGTCGGCGAGCTGGCACCTCGGCAGTCTCACCGACGACCGTGACTACGTCGGTGTCGAGGAGGCCCGCGCAAGCATCAAGGACCTGGTGGAGGAGCACGTGGACACCAAGGCCGAGCGTGGCGACGACGTCACCATCGAGGGTGAGACCTGGCAGACGTGGACCGACGCCGGGGGTGACTACGCCCTGGCCCGCTCACTGACGTCTGCCGCGACGGTCGAGTCCGTGGTGGTCGTGGGGACAGCGCCCGCGGCCGAGATCCGCGACTTCGCCGGAAGTCTGAAGGGCGCTCCCTAGCGACACTAGCCCGGCGTGTCCTCGCCCAGGGCCTCGTCGAGTCGTGCGCGCGCGCCCTCGAGAGCGCTCTGGCAGACCTTGGCCAGCTCCTCGCCCCGCTCCCAGAGCGCGAGCGACTCCGCCAGGCTGGTGCCGCCCTGCTCCAGCGTGCGCACCACCTCGACGAGCTGGTCGCGGGCTTCTTCGTAGGTGAGCTCGGCTTCGGCGGGCTTCTCAGGCACTGTCGTCCTCTTCGTCGCTGGCGGGCATCAGGTCGATCTGGTCGACTGAGGTCGTGGTGGCTCCGATGCGGCCGTCGGCCACCCGGATGTGGATGTCGTGTCCCGGTTCGAGGGTCGCCACGCTCGAAAGAGCCTGGCCCTGGGCATCGGAGAGCACCGCGTAGCCGCGGCGCAGGGTGGCCAACGGCGAGAGCGCCCGGATCCGCGCCACCTGGTGGACCAGGTCGTCCTCGCCGCGGTCGAGCTGGTGGCGGAAGGTACGACGAGCGCGCTCGCGGTAGCCCGCGACCTCCACCAACCGCTCCGCCAACCCGGTGCGGGGATCGGCCAGCACCGGACGCGACCTCAGCGCGCCGAGCTGGTGCAGCTCGCGCTCGACCATGGCCCGGACCGCAGCCCGACCCCGCTCGCGCATCTGCCACACCCGCTGCGCCTCCTCGGCCACGTCCGGGACCACCCGCTTCGCGGCGTCGGTCGGTGTGGAGGCACGCACGTCGCTGACCAGGTCGAGGATGGGGGAGTCGGGCTCGTGCCCGATTGCGGAGACGACCGGAGTGGTGGCCGCGAAAACGGCCCGGATCAGGGCCTCGTCGGAGAACGGCAGCAGATCCTCCACCGAGCCGCCGCCGCGGGCGATGACGATCACGTCTACGGCCGGGTCACGGTCGAGCAGCTGCACGGCCTCGATCACCTCGCGGGCGGCATGCATCCCTTGCATCGCGGCGTACTTCACCGTGAAGCGCACCCCCGGCCAGCGCCGGCGCCCGTTGTCGAGGACGTCTCGCTCGGCGGCGGAACCCTGTGCCGTGACGAGGCCGACGTTGCGCGGCAGGAAAGGCAGTGGCCGCTTTCGCTCTTCGGCGAAGAGACCCTCGGCCGCCAGCAGCTGGCGACGACGCTCCATGCGCGCCAGCAGCTCGCCCTCGCCGACCAGGCGGATCTCGCGTACGGCGAGCGAGAGCGTGCCGCGGTTGGCATAGAACGACGGCTTGGCCTGGCAGACGATCTGCGCGCCTTCGACCAGCGGGGTGGGCAGCGAGTCCACGACCGCGCGGCTGCAGGTGACCGGGACGGAGATGTCGGCGAGCTTGTCGCGCAGCGTCAGGAACACGGTGTTCATCCCGCCCCGACGGGAGATCTGGGTGACCTGGCCCTCGACCCACACCACCCCCAAGCGGTCGATCCACTGCCCGATCGCCTGGGTGATCTGGCGCACGGGCGCCGGATGCTCGGGCGAGGTCTCCAAGGCCATGCCGTGACCCTAAGGCCGGGCACCTACGATTGGTGACATGACTGACCTGGGTACGCCGAGCGTCCTCTCGCCCGACGAGGCCGACCGCGCCGTGCGTCTGGCCGCACCCCGCGGCTACTGCGCGGGTGTCGACCGCGCCGTGATCACCGTCGAGAAGGCGCTCGACCTCTACGGCTCACCGGTCTACGTCCGCAAGCAGATCGTGCACAACAAGCACGTGGTCGCCGATCTCGAGTCCCGCGGGGCGATCTTCGTCGAGGAGCTCGACGAGGTGCCGGAGGGCAGGACGGTCGTGTTCTCCGCGCACGGTGTTTCACCGCTGGTCCACCAGGAAGCAGCCGAGCGCGGCCTGAAGACGATCGACGCCACCTGCCCGTTGGTGACCAAGGTGCACCACGAGGCCAAGCGCTTCGCGTCGGACGACTACGACATCTTGCTGATCGGACACGAGGGTCACGAGGAGGTCGAGGGCACCGCGGGGGAGGCCCCCGAGCACATCCAGCTCGTGCAGAGCCCGGACGACGTCGCGGGGATCGTCGTACGCGATCCCGACAAGGTCGCCTGGCTGTCCCAGACCACGCTGTCGGTGGACGAGACGATGGCCACGGTCGATGCGATCCGCGAACGCTTCCCCAAGCTGCTGGACCCGCCGAGCGACGACATCTGCTACGCCACCCAGAACCGTCAGCTCGCGGTCAAGGAGATCAGCCCCGAGGCCGACCTGGTGATCGTCGTCGGCTCGGCGAACTCCTCGAACTCGGTCCGGCTGGCCGAGGTCGCCCTGGAGGCCGGCGCCAAGGCGGCCTACCGGGTCGACGACGCCAGCGAGATCGACGAGGCCTGGCTCGAGAACGTACGCAGCGTCAGCGTCACGTCCGGTGCGTCGGTTCCCGAGGACCTCGTCGACGGCGTCCTCTCCTTCCTGACCGAACGCGGCTACCCCGACGCACAGGCGGTCCACACGGCCGAGGAGTCGCTCATCTTCGCGCTCCCACCCGAGCTACGTCGCGACATGCGCACTGCGGCCGCGACCCAGACCGGTGCCCAGACCGGTGCCCAGACCGGCGCCCAGACCGGCGCCCAGACTCGCTAGCCCGTGGCGCGCTACTTCGACGTACACCCGGTCGACCCGCAGCCGCGGGCCATCTCGCAAGTGGTGGACGTCCTGCGAGACGGCGGACTCGTCGCCTATCCCACGGACTCCTGCTACGCGCTCGGCATCCAGCTGGGCAACCGGGACGGGCTCGAACGGATCAAGCAGCTGCGTCGCCTCGACGACAAGCACCACTTCACGCTGGTGTGCCGCGACTTCGCCCAGCTCGGTCCGCTGGTGCACCTGAGCAATGCCGCGTTCCGGGCGGTCAAGGCAACTATCCCCGGCCCATTCACCTTCATCCTGCCCGCCACCAGTGAGGTGCCGAAGCGGCTGATGCATCCCAAGAAGCGCACGGTGGGCGTGCGGATTCCCGACCACCCGGTGGTGCGCGCACTGCTCGAGGAGCTCGGAGAGCCGTTGCTGTCCAGCACCCTGCTCATGCCGGACAGCGACGAGCCGATGACCGACGGCTGGCAGATCAAGGACGAGCTGGATCAGTGGCTGGACGCCGTGATGGACTCAGGTGAGTGCGGCTCGGAGCCCACCACCGTCGTTGACTTCTCCGACGGTGCACCCGAGGTGGCCCGGGTCGGTGCCGGCGACCCGTCGCGCTTCGCGTAGCGGCGACGCTTCATCCGCACCCGCTGCCGCATGGCGAGCACTGCCAGGACCAGGAGGTACGCCGTCAGCAGCCCGCTCGCCCGGTGCGCGAGACCGGAGACAACAGCCTGGATCAGGCCGTCACCGGAGTCCGCGATCCAGGTGCGGCGGACGCTTGCGACGAGCGTGATGAAGCCGAGCATCAGCAGCGGTGGCAGAACCCCGACTGTGAAGAAGTCGCGCGGGCGCACCGCCAGGGCAGCCCCGAGGCAGGCCAGCACGAAGGCGATGTCGAAGATCAGCGTGAGCCGGCCGTTGATGGCGAGGTCGACCGCGAGCACCAGCAGACCGACCAGGACCGCCAGCCGCGTGACGCGGCTGCCTGCCATTCGGCCTTCTTCCCACAGGGTGGGTGCGCTCACAGGCACAAGGTAGGCCGCCTCAGGCGCTCGATCGGCGCGACTCGCCGCGAGGGCCCTCCGTCCTCGGGGGCAGCGCGGGGGGCAGCTCGGGACGGTCCTCGGCCACCGCGTCGAGCAGTTCGGCGGCCGTGAGGGGACGAGGGACCTGCGTCACCGGCTCCACCCGCGCGAGGGCCTCCCTCGTCACGCCGATGTCCTCGAACTGGCGGGCGGTGACCAGCACCCGGCTCTCGATGGAACCGACCGCGCCGTTGTAGGCCTCGACCGCGCCCTTCAGAGACCGGCCGACCTTGTCGAGGTGGCCTCCCATCACGCCGATGCGGGTGTGCAACTCCCGTCCGAGCTCGTGGATCTCCCGGGTGCGTTCCGCCAGGGCCTCGGTGGTCCACCCGTGCGCGACGGTGCGCAGCAGGGCGATCAGGGTAGTGGGCGTGGCGATGACGACATCACGAGTGGCGGCGTACGTCAGCAGAGACGGGTCGGTGTCGAGCGCGGCAGCGAGGAAGGACTCGGCCGGGACGAACATCACCACGAACTCCGGGGCACCCGGCATCGAGCGCCAGTAGGCCTTTCCTGCGAGTGCGTCGACATGACTGCGCACCTGCCGGACATGGCGCCGCAGATGGGCGGTGGCCTCCTCCGGGTCGTCGGACGCCAGCGCATCGAGGTGGGCGTCGAGCGGCACCTTGGCGTCGACGACGACCGACCGCCCTCCGGCCAGGCGTACGACGAGGTCGGGCCGGAGGGTGCCGTCCTCGCGGGTGAGGTGGACCTGCTCGTGGAAGTCGCAGTGCTCGACCATCCCGGCGAGCTCGACCGCCTTGCGCAGGTGTAGCTCTCCCCATTGGCCACGCACGTGTGGCTTGCGCAGCGCGGTGGAGAGCGCGCCGGTCTCACGGCGCAGGAGGTCGGTGCTGTGCCGCATGTCGTCGACCTGCTGCCGCAGCTGCCCCTGCCACGAGGCCCGCTGCTGCTCCACATCCATCAGCCGATCGTGCAGCCGGTCGAGCCCGTCCCGCAGCACGGCCTGGTCGTCACCGCGCGCGGACAGTGCCCGCAACACGTCCGGGTCGCCGGCGCGGCGGGACCACACCAGCACGGCGAGGGCACCGAGGAGTGCACCGATCACCAGGGTCAGGAGGGGAAGCAGGAAGTCCATGTCCGTCAGCGTGACAGCAGGGACCGACAGGATGCGGGAGGTCCGGGAGGTCGCCGTCAGGCGCCCGAATCCCACAAATGTTGGCGTGGGTCGTCCGGTGCCGCGATCTTGACGTACCAATCCAACAATTGTGCTGTTTGGGCCGACCGGCACTAGGCCAATTCCACGATCACGGGAGCGTGGTCGCTCGCGCCTTTGCCGGCTCGCTCGTCCCGGTCGATGAAGGCGCCCGTCACGCGCTGGGCGAATGAGGGGCTGCCCAGCACGAAGTCGATGCGCATGCCTCGGTTGCGCTCGTAGCGCTGCCGGTAGTAGTCCCAATACGTGTAGACCTCCGGACCCGGCGTGTGCGGACGCACCACGTCGACGTACCCGTCCTCGAGGAAGCCGTGGAACGCAGCCCGCTCCGGCGGCGTCACGTGGGTGCTCTTCGCGAACGCTGCGATGTCGAAGACGTCGTCGTCCTGCGGTGCGATGTTCCAGTCGCCCACCAGCGCGACGTCTCCCGTCATGGACCGAGCGGCATCACGCAGCCTGGCCAGCCAGTCGAGCTTGTAGACGTAGTGCGGGTCGTCGACCTTGCGCCCGTTCGGGACGTAGAGCGACCAGAGGCGTACGCCGCCACACGTGGCGCCGATCGCCCGTGCCTCGGCTGCCGCCGGGTCACCCCAGGTCGGCATGCCGGGAAATCCGACCTCGACGTCCTCGATGCCGACCCGGCTGATGATCGCGACGCCGTTCCACTGGTCGTGCCCCACCGCTGCGATGTCGTAGCCGAGCACGGTCAGACCCATCAGCGGGAGCTGGTCCTCGCGCGCCTTGGTCTCCTGTACGGCGAGCACGTCGAGGTCGTGGCGTTGCAGGAGCCCCTCGACACGGTCGATCCGGCTGCGGAGGGAGTTCACGTTCCAGGTGGCGATGCGCACTCGCCGAGACTATGTGCCGGGGGATTCGCGTCGGCAGCCCTATCGTGATTCGTGTGAAGCCGTTGGGGCAGCATCCCCTTCCACGGCACGTCGTCGCCCACGTCAGCGACCCTCATCTGCTCGCTGGGCGCCGCCTCTACGGCGTGGTCGACACGCAGGAGAACCTGAAGCGCGCGATGGGCCGCCTGGCGCGGCTCGAGACGCCGCCACAGGTGATCGTGTTCACCGGCGACCTGACCGATCGCGCGGAACCGAAGGCCTACGCCCGACTGCGCGAGATCGTGGAGCCGTCCGCCGCGCTGCTGGGCGCGCAGGTGGTGTGGGTGATGGGGAACCACGACGAGCGGGTGCCCTACGCACGCGAGCTGTTCGGTGAGTCGGTGCTCGAGGAGGCGACCCAGGACCGGATACACGACGTCGCCGGACTGCGCGTGGTCTCGCTCGACACCAGCGTGCCGGGCTACCACCATGGTGAAGTGTCGAACGACCAGCTGAGCTGGCTCGCGGACGTGCTCGCCACGCCGGCGCCGTACGGCACGTTGGTGGCCCTGCACCACCCGCCGATCCCGGTCCCGATGACACGTGCGGCGGAGGCGATCGAGCTGCATGACCAGCATCTGCTCGCCGAGGTGATCGAGGGCAGCGACGTTCGCGCGGTGATCGGTGGGCACTTCCACTTCTCGTCGTACTCGACCTTCGCCGGCGTACCCGTGTCGGTCGCCTCGGCGACCTGCTACGCGTCCGACCCGGCGCCCACCGACCGGTTCCTCTCGGCTGTCGACGGACACCAGACGATGACGATGATGCACCTGTACGACGACCGCATCGTGCACTCCGTCGTACCCATCCCGGATGCGGAGGAGATGGTCGGCTACCCGCTGGAGCTCGCCGCCCAGGTCGAGGCGATGAGCGCAGCCGAGATGCGCGAGCTGCTCTCCAACAAGACCTCGCCGGTCTGGGTCCACGAGAACGCACACGACTGACACCCGCGCCCCGCCACGTGTGTGCATGCCGGACGTGGACGTCAGACGTGGGGTTCCGGGGCATGCTGGAGAGATGGACGACCCACGCGCAACGCTCAACGCCAAGCTGGCCGAGATCGACGAACAGATGGCCACCATGGAGAAGAAGCCCATGGACCAGGGGTCGATCTCCTTCGGCAAGCGGATCGGTGAGGGTACGTCGATGGCGGTCGACCGGCTCGCCCAGGTGGCCGTGCACGACCGGCTGCAGGTGACCCGGGCAGACGTGGTCAGAGCCCTCGAGAAGCTCGACGACGACAGCTACGGCGTCTGCGACACCTGCGGCCGACCGATCGGCGAAGGTCGTCTGGAAGCCCTTCCCTGGGCGGTGCTCTGCGTCGAGGACGCAGCGAAACGCTGACCGTTTGGGTGATTCGGCGGGCTGTCGGGGACGATGGCAGGCGATGTCACTCCTCGACCGTCTCCCCGACCCCGCCACATCGGGGTCGCCCGATGCTGGCGTGCTCTTCGACGCCTTCGAGTCCTGGGTAGGTGAGCAGGGGCTGACCCTCTATCCGGCGCAGGAAGAGGCGCTGATCGAGGTCGTCAGCGGGGCCAACGTCATCTTGTCCACGCCGACCGGCACCGGGAAGAGCCTGGTCGCGACCGGTGCGCACTTCGCGGCGCTGGCGAACGGGCAGCGGACTTTCTACACGGCGCCGATCAAGGCGCTGGTCTCGGAGAAGTTCTTCGCGCTGATCTCGGTCTTCGGCGCAGAGAACGTCGGGATGCTGACCGGCGACGCCTCGGTCAACTCGCATGCTCCGATCGTGTGCTGCACCGCGGAGGTGCTGGCCAACATCGCGCTGCGCGAGGGTGCGGCCGCCGACGTGGGCCAGGTGGTGATGGACGAGTTCCACTTCTACTCCGAGCCCGACCGCGGCTGGGCGTGGCAGGTGCCACTCCTCGAGCTGACCCGCGCTCAGTTCCTCGTGATGTCCGCGACGCTCGGCGACGTCACGCCGTTCGTCACCGACCTGACCCGGCGTACCGGTCGCGAGACCGCTGTCGTCACGAGTGCCACCCGTCCGGTTCCGCTGAGCTACGAGTGGGCGGTGACCCCGCTGCACGAGACGCTCGAGGAGCTGCTGACCACCCACCAGGCTCCCGTCTATGTCGTGCACTTCACCCAGGTCGCGGCGCTCGAGCGAGCGCAGGCGCTGACGAGCATCAACGTCTGCACCCGCGAGGAAAAGGACCGGATCGCCGAGCTGATCGGCGGCTTCCGCTTCAGCCCCGGCTTCGGGAAAACCCTGTCCCGACTGGTGAAACACGGCATTGGCGTGCATCACGCCGGGATGCTGCCGAAGTACCGCCGCCTCGTCGAACAGCTCGCCCAGGCCGGCCTGCTCAAGGTGATCTGCGGCACCGACACGCTCGGCGTCGGCATCAACGTGCCGATCCGGACGGTGGTGTTCACCGGCCTCTCCAAGTACGACGGACGCCGGCAACGCATGCTCAAGGCACGCGAGTTCCACCAGATCGCCGGGCGCGCCGGACGGGCCGGGTTCGACACCGCCGGCACCGTGGTCGTGCAGGCACCCGAGCACGTGGTCGAGAACCACCGGCTGGTGAAGAAGGCCGGCGACGACCCGAAGAAGCTGAAGCGGGTGCAGCGCAAGAAGGCTCCCGAGGGCCAGGTGACCTGGACCGAGGAGATGTTCGAGCGGCTCGTGGCCGCCGAGCCCGAGACGCTGGTGTCCCGGATGCGTGTCAGCCACTCGATGCTGCTCAACGTGATCGCCCGGCCGGGCAACCCCGGCGAGGCGATGCGGCGGCTGCTGCGGGACAACCACGAGGACGCCCGCTCCCAGCTGCGGTTGATGCGGATGGCCGCTGCGCAGCACCGGGCCCTGCTCGCGGCCGGTGTGGTCGAGCTCATGGACCCGCCCGGCGAGGACGGGCGCAGGGTCCGCCTGGTCGAGGGCCTGCAGCTCGACTTCGCTCTGAACCAGCCGCTGTCGGCGTACGCCCTAGCTGTTTTCGACACCCTGGATCCCGAGGCCCCGACGTACGCCCTGGACGTGGTGTCAGTCGTAGAGGCGACCCTCGAGGACCCACGCCAGGTGCTCGGCGCGCAGGAGCACCGGGCGCGCGGCGAGGCGATCGGGGAGATGAAAGCCGAGGGGATCGAGTACGACGAGCGGATGGAGCTGCTCGACGAGGTCACCTGGCCCAAACCGCTCCAGGAGCTGCTCGAGCACACCTACGACGTCTACCGGCGACGGCATCCCTGGGTCGGCGAGGACGCCCTTTCACCCAAGTCCGTTGTGCGCGACATGTACGAGCGGGCGATGACCTTCGGCGAGTACGTCGCCTTCTACGGGCTGACCCGCTCCGAAGGGCTGGTGCTGCGCTACCTCGGCGATGCCTACCGGGCCCTGCGCCAGACCGTTCCGGACCGGGTGCGGACCGACGACCTCGAGGACATCATCGAGTGGCTCCGTGCCGTCGTACGCCAGACCGACTCGAGCCTGCTCGACGAGTGGGAGCGGCTCAGCGACCCCGCCCAGCTGGCCGCCGCCGCCGTCCCGGACGTGCTGCCACCCGAGCCCGAGCGGATCACCGCCAACGAGCGTGCGTTCACGGTGCTGGTGCGCAACGCGATGTTCCGCCGGGTCGAGCTTGCTGCGTTCCGGCGGTGGGGACCGTTGGGCGAGCTGGAGGCCGCGGCGGGGTCGAGCATCACCGGTGACGAGTGGCGCGAGACGCTCGAGGAGTACTTCGAGGAGCACGACGCCATCGACACCGGCCCGGATGCGCGCAGCCCGCAGATGCTGCTCGTCGAGAAGGGTGAGCGGACCTGGGAGGTCCAGCAGATTCTCGCTGACCCGGAAGGAAACCATGACTGGCGCATCCTCGCGACCGTCGATCTGGTGGCCTCCGACGAGGAGGGCGAGCTGGTCCTCGACGTGACGGACGTCGTCCAGCTCTGAAGGCTCGTTCCTCGTCGTCTCGAAGACGATTCGTGGGTGCGCCGTACGTCGCCGTAGACTCCCCGCCCGTGGCACTCACCATCGGAATCGTCGGTCTCCCCAACGCGGGCAAGTCGACCCTGTTCAACGCCCTGACCAAGAACAACGTGCTCGCGGCGAACTACCCGTTCGCCACGATCGAGCCCAACGTGGGCGTGGTCGGAGTGCCCGACGACCGGCTCGGCAAGCTCGCCGGGATCTTCGCGTCGGCCAAGCTCCTGCCCGCAACGGTCGAGTTCGTGGACATCGCCGGGATCGTGCGCGGCGCTTCGGAAGGTGAGGGTCTCGGCAACAAGTTCCTCTCGCACATCCGCGAGTCCTCCGCGATCTGCCAGGTGACCAGGGTCTTCCGCGACGAGGACGTCACCCACGTCGACGGCGAGGTGAACCCCGAGTCCGACATCTCCACCATCCAGACCGAGATGATCCTCGCCGACCTGCAGACGGTGGAGAAGGCGATCCCGCGGCTGGAGAAGGAAGCGCGTGGCAACAAGTCGCTCAACGCGAACCTCGACGCCGCCCGTGAGGCAAAGGAGCAACTGGAAGCCGGCACGCCGATCATCGCGACCAGGATCGATCGCGACCTCGTCCGCGAGCTCTCGCTGCTGACCGCGAAGCCGTACATCTACGTCTTCAACTGCGACGCCGACGAGCTGGGCGACGACGGGCTCAAGAACAAGATGCGCGACATCGTCGCGCCGTCCGAGGCGATCTTCCTGGACGCGAAGTTCGAGGCCGAGCTGGTCGAGCTCGGTGACGACGACGAGGCCCGCGAGATGCTCGCCGAGATGGGCGTCGACGAGCCCGGGCTCGACGTACTCGCTCGCGTCGGCTTCGACACCCTCGGGCTGCAGACCTACCTGACTGCCGGCCCCAAGGAGGCCCGCGCCTGGACGATCCGCAAGGGCGCCACCGCACCTGAAGCCGCCGGAGTGATCCACACCGACTTCCAGAAGGGCTTCATCAAGGCCGAGATCGTGTCGTACGACGACCTCGTCGCCGCCGGCTCGATGGCTGCCGCCAAGTCGGCCGGCAAGGTCCGCATGGAGGGCAAGGACTACGTCATGCAGGACGGCGACGTGGTCGAGTTCCGCTTCAACGTGTAGCGCGTCGTGTGCCCTCGCACGCGCCGAGGCGCGTCGTCCGGCACACGACTCAACTGGTGCTGTCGGACTCAAAGACGGTGGCCGTCTTCTCTGCGGACTTGAGGCCGGCGGCGGTGAGGATGACGACGGTGGTTTCGTCCGGCCGGACCGTGCCATCGTCGAGGAAGCGGTCGAGGGCAGCGGCGGCGACGGCGCTCGTGGGCTCGGCCAAGAGACCACGCGAGGCGAGCTTGCGAACGGCCGTGTGGATCTGGTTCTCGGTGATTGCCACGGCGGCACCGCCCGAGCGACTGATCGCTGCAACTGCCTCGGGGAGTCGGACGGGATTGGCGATGGAAGCGCCCTCCGCGATCGTCGGGACGCGGGGTCCGCGGCTCTGCGGATCGGAGCCGTTGAACGTGTCGGCGATGGTGGCCCAGTGCTCGGGCTGGCCCACGAGGAGCCGGGGACGGCGGTCGATCTGGCCCGCAGCGAGCAGTTCTGTGAACGCGATGTCGCAGCCGAGGATGTTGCTGCCGGCGCCTGCAACGAGAACGATGTTGTCGGGGGCGATGAACCCTAGCGACTCCCACATCTCGTAGGCGATTGTCTTCGTGCCCTGAAGGAAGAACGGATGCCAGTTGTGGCTGGCGTAGGGAACCTTCTCGGACTGTCGGATCGCCTCGTCAGACACCTGGTCACGCGTGCCTCCGACCAGCTCGATCTCGGCGCCGTAGGCGCGGGCCTGGAGGACCTTCGCCGCCGATGTCGCCGCTGGGACAATGATCTTCGCCTTGAGCCCAGCCGCAGCGGAGTAGGCCGCGACCGAGGAGCCGCCGTTCCCAGAGCTGTCCTCGAGCACGTGCGTCGCGCCTTGCCCGCGCAGATGGGAGATCATCACCGCAACACCGCGGTCCTTGAAGCTGGAGGTTGGGTTGAACCACTCGAGCTTGAAGTGGATACGTTGCCCGCCCCACTCCAACGGCAGCATCGGGGTTAGGCCCTCGCCTAGGCTCACCCGGTGCGCAGGGTCGACCGGGATCGCTGCCTGGTAGCGCCACAGGGACCGTTCCCCCGTGTCGATCTGCTCGGGGGTCAGACCGGGAAGCTGGCCGAGCATGAGCGGTGTGCCGTCGTCACCGCACCAGCGACGGTCGGTCACGGCGTACCGGCGCGCAGACCTGTCGTAGAGGTACCGGGAGTCGGTTGTCGTGTTCGTGCCGTTCATCTGACTGTCGAAAACCCTGGTCGGCCCGCATCTTGCCCGCAAGACATGTCGAAGGTTGCCATCGGATCACGCTGCGCCGCGATCAGGGTTCTGTCCAGTTCAGACACGGTCTCCTCACCATCAGCGATCGTGAACTCACCTCCAAAATGCCACTCGATTGCGGTCCTGGATCAGCCTCTACGTCGGAGAAGACATGACCCTGACCGCCCACGAGACTTCTACCTCGTGCCGAATCCGACCTTCGCCATCAGCCTCCCGGGGACGACCTGCACAAGAACGATCAGTTCCCCGCCGCCCGGCTCAGTTTGAGCGTGGCTAGTGGCGGGCCCACCGCGAACTGATCGTTGTTCCGTTGAAGCGGCTTGACGGCCACCCGCCGACATCAGCAGTGTCGTGTGCCTGACGACGCGCCATGGCGCGTCGTCAGGCTCTCGACTCAACCGCTTGGGAGAGGTTTGGATCATGCGCTCTCGAATCGACGGCATGTGGTGGGGAACAGCGATCGAGGCGCCGGACCCCGGCGCCCTGGCGCGCTTCTACTCCGACCTGCTCGGCTGGCCCATCGGTCACGAGGAGCCGGGCACGGCCATTCTCGCTGCGCCCGAGGGGTCCATCTACGTCGTGTTCCAGCAGGCAACCGACTACGAGCCGCCGGTCTGGCCTCCCGCGGACGGTGAGCAGCGTCCGATGATGCACTTCGACTTCCAGGTCGGCGACCTCGAATCGGCGGTTGCGGAAGCGCTCGCCCTCGGCGCAACCGTGGCTGGCCACCAACCGCAGGAGAACGTGCGAGTGCTCTTCGACCCCGCCGGCCACCCGTTCTGCCTGTGCCTGGACGAGGGCTGACCGGGCTGTCCTAGCCTTGGCTCATGACCGGGTGGATGAAGGGAGAGCTGACCACACGCCCCCTCACAGCCTCGGACGAGCCCTTACTTGTTCAGGCCACGCTCGAGAACCTGAACTGGTGCGGACCGCGTTTCACGGCGTACGACGTGAGCAGCCGGCCAGACTTTCACCACTACACGAAGCTGGTGCTCGAGAGGGGAGACTTCGGCTTCGTCGCGGAACGCGCCGCCGAGCCAATCGGGGTGGCCTGGGCACAGTTCCTGCCTGCGGATGATCCCGGCTACGGCTTCCTCGACGAGTTCACCCCCGAGATCAGCCTCTGGGCGCGTGCGGACTCGCGTGGCCAGGGTGTCGGCAAGATCTTGTTGCGGCAGCTTCAACGGGGAGCGAGTGATCGAAGCATTGCCCGTCTCAGTCTGTCGGTGGAGGCCGGCAACTACGCCAGGCGGCTCTACGCCTCCGAGGGTTTCGTTGACGTCGCCGGGCGCGAAGCTGACGGCGTCATGGTCTGCGTAGCCTGACGCCACCGCCGTCAAGGTAAACTTGACAGAGGAGGAAGCGTCAAGGCAACCTTGACGGTATGCCAACCACCTGCATCCGCCCAACAGCCTCCACTTCCACCCACTCCGAGCTACCACGCGATGTCGACCTCGGTCGCCTCTTCGCAGGCCTTGCCGACGATGTCGCTCGTGCAGTCGACTCGGAGGAGGTGATGGCGGCTGTCGAGTCACTCACCACCGTCGCTCTGCGCCTGGGAAGCCGGGAGTGGTGGGCGGCCTGGGACAGCTGGGACGACTGGAGCGGGACCGGTGCACCTACCCAGGACCCCGCCCGCTCGTTCACCCTGTTCGGCATTCGCGAGGAACAGCCCGGCGCTCGCTGGAAGGCGTTGTTCGAGGCCACGTGGCCCGCCTACCGGGCGTGGTACCTCCAGGACGGGGACCACGCACGGCCCGACCTCGCCACCGCAAGAGCGCAGCTCACACGGCACATGCCGGAGCTTGTCTCGACCTGGGAGGCGATGGTTGCCCTGACCGGAGACGACGACATCGCGGCCCGGATGCTGACGATGTGGGATGCGCCCGCGTTTGCCCCGGGCTGTTCGCAGGCAGCCCAGGTCGGCGACGACCCGGTCATGGTCCGCAACTACGACTACAACCCCGACCTGTTCGAGTGGGTCGTGTACTCCAGCGAGTTCACCGGCCGCAAGGTCATCGGCACCAGCGACTGCCTGTGGGGGCTCCTCGACGGGATGAACGACGACGGGCTGGTCATCTCGCTGACCCACGGAGGGCGCCAGAGCTCCGCGCCGGGATTCGCGATCCCCCTGGTCGTGCGCTACCTCCTGGAGGTCGCCGGCACGGTGGAGGAGGCGCGGGCCGCACTTGACCGACTGCCGGTCGCCGCGTCGTACAACCTCACGATGATGGACGCCACCGGCGCGGTGGTCACCGCCTTCGTCTCACCGGGCAACGATCCGGAGTACGCCGACTCGGCCGTCGCGACCAACCACCGCGGCCGTGTGCCCGAACACCCCGAGCATGCACGTGCCCTGCGAAGCGTGGAGCGTCAGGACCACCTCCTGGAGCTGCTGGACCAGCCGGCGGATCCTCAAGCGCTGGCCGCCGCGTTCCTGCAGGCGCCGCTCCACAGTCAGAGGTACGCGCAGGGTTTCGGGACTCTGTACACGGCGGCGTACCGGCCACACAGCCAGGAGCTCACCTACTCTTGGCCCGGTGTGAGCTTCACACGCACCTTCGCCTCACCCGACGACAGCATCACGGTGTCGCTCCGGGAAGGCTGAGTTTCGCACCGCACGGACTGACGCCCGCAGGAGGCGACATGGCAACCCTCGGCGACGACCTCGACCAGCTCAGCTCGAGTGATCTGGGGGCACTCGCTCGCGACGCCATGTCGATCCTCGCGCAGCGTGGTGACCAGGAGGCGTTCTCGCAGCTCCTCACCATGAGCTCCCACGCGGGCCAGTGCCTCGGCGAAGGGGCGCGGCGCCTCGCCACGGCTGCGTCCTGGACCGAGGTGGCGGACCTGACGGGTACGTCGAAGCAGGCGGTGTGGTCGCGCTGGCGAGCGTGAGCCCTGGGCCTGCTACTCGATGATGTCGAGTCGTTCGAGCAGGAACAGGAACGCCGCGGCGAATGGACTGGGTTCGGTCTCTCGACGTACCCGTTCCCAGTCGACCTGCTCCCGCAGCGCGCGAGCACCGGCCAGCACTCCCGCGAAGTCACACATGTGCTGGTCCATGGCATTCAGCTTCTGGACGAGCACCTCGGTAGCTGGGAGGACTGGCATCAGGACCGAGAGAACCTCGATCTCGCGGGCCTTTTCGAGGACTGCTCGCTCGGTCAGCACTCCCGAGTCCCTGAAGATCACGTCCACCACGGTGTCGTCGGTGTAGACCTTGAACAGCCAGTCCTCGGGGGGCTGTTCGACCTGCAGGTCCTGTTCGGCCAACTGCTGGGCCACCGCCTCCGCGTCCTTCGCTGCCACCAGGAAGTCGACGTCGTTGTCGGACTCCGGACCGCCCAGGGCCCACACCGCGTAGCCGCCGATCAGCGCGAACGGGTAGCCGGTCTCCTTGAGCGCAGCCGCGACGCGCTTGAGCGCCTCCCGGCGGTTGTGCTGCGGTTCGTCGCCCATGCACCGGTTATACCCGCGTGTTCACCCGGCATGCCGGGGTCGCCGGGGCTCGGATGATTGGCCGCGGCTCGCGCCGGGCACAGAACGCCTATGCGACTGGCCACGTTCAACATCCTCCACGGCCGATCGCCCAGCGACGACCGTGTCGACCTCGGCCGCTTCGCCGCTGCGGTGAAGAGCCTGGACGCGGACGTCCTCGCGCTCCAGGAGGTCGACCGGTACCAGGCGCGATCGGCGGAGGCGGACTTGACGGCGCTGGCCGCACAGGCCATCGGCGCCCCTGATCACCAGTTCGTGGCAGCGCTCTCCGGGAGTCCCGGTGCGACGTGGATGGCGGCGGATGGCGATGAGCAGCCCGACTCGGCGGCGTACGGCATCGCGCTGCTCTCGAGGTACCCGGTGCGTTCATGGCAGGTGATCCGGTTGGCCCCGGCGCCGGTCAAGGTGCCCATGTTCTTCTCCGGTAGCCGCAGGCCGGAGATGGTCAGGGATGAGCCCCGCGTCGCCGTCGCTGCGAGCATCGACACACCGGGTGGACCGATCACGATCGTGAACACCCACCTGACGTTCATCGGCTGGTGGAACCCGCGGCAGCTGAAGAGGTTGCGGGGGAGTCTCGAGTCGACGCCCAGGCCGCTCGTGTTGATGGGCGACCTCAACATGGGCAGGATGCGAGCCGAACAGCTCAGCGGACTGACCGCACTCGTCACCGAACCCACCTTTCCCGCGCACGCACCGCAGGAGCAGCTGGACCACATCCTCGTGTCCGACGAGTTGCGGGACCGCGCCGTCGACGGACGGGTGCACGACCTTGCGCTGTCCGACCACCGGGCCGTGTCCGTCGACCTGGAGTGACGTCGAGATCCGCTCGCTGCGTCAGGGCTCGTTCGCGGAGGTTCCGGCCTGCCCGCGGACGCGCTCGACTTCGGCGGGGTCCAGGCCCTCGTAGCCAGTCTCCTCGTGGTGCCGGGCCTGGGTGTCGATCCACCGGTTGTGCGCTTCCCATGCCGACTGCCTTGTGGTGCCGAGGGCTTCCCCGATCTGCGCCCACGATGCGCCGGTGCTGCGCGCGCTGCGTACGGCGAGCTGTCGACCGTAGCCAGCCTTTCGGACGATCACCTCGCTCAATGCCAGCAGCTCCAGCGTCTCCGTCCTGGTCAACGGCGCGGACCCTTCTGCTTCGTCGAGGTCGGCCAGGGACTCCCTGGTGCGCAGTTGCTCGTAGCGAGCAACCGCCGTGGTCAGGGTCCATTCGCGCTCGAGTTCCTGCGGGCTGGGCATGCCGCCATCGTCTGTCAGGAAACCCTGACTGTCAAGGTACCCTGACAGAGCGACGCCCGATCCACGTCCTGCGTTCTCGCCTCTCGTAGACTGGGCAGTCGCCCGCGCCAAAGCCGGGCCGCCTCCCGACGATGCAGGACCCTGTGACTTCCACGCCCGCCGACGCCCCCACCGACGCGCCCGCCGAGCCCGTGCCCGGCGGCACGAGCACCGCCACACCCGGCACCGCGCTCGAACGAGAAGTACGCCGCGAGGCCGGGCGCCGTCGTACCTTCGCGGTCATCAGCCACCCCGACGCCGGGAAGTCGACGCTCACCGAGGCGCTGGCGCTGCACGCCCGGGTGATCACCGAGGCGGGTGCGGTGCATGGCAAGGCCGGTCGCCGGTCGACGGTCTCGGACTGGATGGAGATGGAGAAGTCTCGCGGCATCTCGATCACCTCGGCCGCTCTGCAGTTCTCCTACAGCGGCCACGTGATCAACCTCGTGGACACCCCGGGCCACTCCGACTTCTCCGAGGACACCTACCGGGTGCTCTCCGCAGTGGACGCCGCTGTGATGCTCGTCGATGCGGCCAAGGGGCTCGAGCCGCAGACGCTGAAGCTCTTCCGCGTCTGCAAGGCACGCGGCATCCCAGTGATCACCGTGATCAACAAGTGGGACCGTCCTGGCCTCGATGCGCTGGCCCTGATGGAGGAGATCCAGAACGAGATCAAGCTTGTCCCGACGCCGTTGACCTGGCCCGTCGGCATCGCCGGTGACTTCCGGGGAGTGCTGGAGCGGCGTACTGGTGACTACGTCGCCTACACCCGGACCGCAGGAGGGGCACGGCGTGCGCCGGAGGAGCGCATGGACGCCACGGCAGCGGCAGCCCGTGAAGGGGATGCCTGGGACTCCGCCGTGGAGGAGGCCGAGCTGCTGTCGACCGACGGTGCCGACCACGACCAGGAGCTGTTCCTGAGCGGCTTCACCACCCCGGTGCTGTTCGCGTCGGCGATCTCGAACTTCGGGGTGGCGGCGCTCCTCGACACCCTGGTCGAGCTGGCCCCGCCGGCCGCGGCCTTCCGCTACGGCGACCTCGAGGAGGGCGGCGACGGCCGGCCGCACCAGGTCCGCGAGGTCACGGCGCCGTTCAGCGCCTTCGTGTTCAAGGTGCAGGCCGGGATGGACACCAACCACCGCGATCGGGTGGCGTTCGCTCGCGTTTGCTCCGGAGTCTTCGAGCGCGGCATGGTCGCCACCCACGCGCAGACCGGCCGACCGTTCGCGACCAAGTACGCGCAGGCCATCTTCGGCCGCGACCGTGCAGTGATCGACAGGGCCTACCCGGGGGACATCATCGGGCTGGTGAACGCCACGGCGCTGATGATCGGCGACACCATCTACCTCGACGAACCGGTGAGCTTTCCGCCGATCGCGACCTTCGCGCCCGAGCACTTTGCTGTGGCCACCTCGGTCGACAGCGGTCGGCACAAGCAGTTCCGGCGCGGCATCGACCAACTGGACAGCGAGGGCGTCGTACAGGTGCTCCGTTCGGATCTGCGCGGCCACCAGTCGCCGGTGCTGGCCGCAGTGGGCCCGATGCAGTTCGAGGTCGCCGAAGCCAGGATGGCGAGCGAGTTCGGGGCGTCGATCAGGCTGGAGATGCTCGGCTACACGCAGGCTCGTCGCACGGACGCGGCTTCGGCGGCCGAGCTGGACGCCGTCCGTGGCCTCGAGGTGATGGCCCGCAACGACGGCTCACTGCTGGTCCTCGCGCCCGACAAGTGGCGCATCGGTGTTGTCGAGCGCGACCATCCCGACCTCACCCTCGAGCCACTCCTCGCCGGCGACCGCTGAGGGCGGCGTACGACGACTGTCAAGCCCGGCCGGGCTCAGTCGGCGGGTGCGCCGCTCGGGGTGACGACCAGCCACACCCCGCCGAACTCGGAGACGTTGTGGCACAGGACCTGGTTCGGCTGCTCGTGCGCGTAGAAGTACAGCGGATGCCCGTCGTACGTCACTTGCCGCCCGCCGTCCTTGCGTGGAGTGGTGCCCAGCAGCGCCGGGCGTGCGTTGCCGCGTGCTCGCGGCTCACCCTTCGTGAGTACGGGCGGCCAGGCCTCCGCACATTCGCCGTAGCACGTCGGCGTGCTGGTCGTCTCCTTGGCGAACAGGTAGATCGCCTGGCCGGACTGGTCGAAGAGCATCGGTCCGTAGTCGCTGCCCGCTGTCTTGATCACGCGCCCGCGCTTGCCCTCACCGGAGGGAGTCGCCGGTGGCGGGGAGTCCGATGGCGACTCCGACGGGGCCTCGCTCGCGGCGTCCTCATCCTTCGACGCAGCGGGATCCTCATTGCCACAGCCCGCGAGGACGAGCACGCTCGTCAGGACAAGACCCAGGATCGTGCGCACTACGACTTCGCCCAGCCGTCGCGCTCCAGGGCGGCGATCACCCTGCTGCGTCCGTGTTCTTCGCGTGTCCCGCGCGGAGCCGCGGACGATGTCGTGGCCTGACTGGCTCCCCGCCCACCCGAGGCGGTCAACGCGTCGCCCTGTACGTCGGTCATCACGATGTCCGGTGGCTGGTCCGCAAGCGCCGTTGGTTGTGACTCGATGAGTGCGCGCGCGTCCGGAGATGGCAGGTTCGGGACGTACTCGTTGCCTGGCTGGACCGTCTGCTGGTCGAGGATCCGAAGCAGCACCGAGGTCATGGTCGCGGTGTCGTCGTCGAAGGCGCCGTGGGCGGCGGCATCGGAGCGCGAGTGCGACGGGCTCGCGTTCGGGGACCACACCAGACTGCCGCCGACCTCGCCGACAGCCTTGACCAGGGTGGTGCCGTTGACCTTTGCCTCGGCGAAGTGGGCCATGCCGACCAGGGGTACCTCGACCTGCTTGCCGCCCTGGGTGCGTTCGAGCGCCTTCGAGACCAGGTAGAGCAGTGACTTGTGGTACAGCACGACGCCTCGGCCTCCACACACGTCGTCGAGCTCGCGGACGGGGTCCATCCCGAAGGAGGTGAACTTCTGTACAGCCCCGCTCTTCAGGTGCGGCAGCACGCGGTCCATCCAGGTGTCGGTGCGTACGGCGGCGGCGAGATAGGTCAACGACGCGACCGGGATCCGGGCGTCGACCAGCCGGTCGAGCAGACCGGTGAGGAAGATGGAGCCTGCGCTGTGGCCCACCAGGTGCACCTCGGTCGGCTTCTTCGGCCGTTGCGCCAGGTGCTCCTTCAGCTTCGCGACCACCAGGGAGGCGCCCGGCAGCTCCTCGGACGGAATCCGGCGGAAGGTCCGGGGTAGAGGATCGGAGGCCAGCAACGAGTTCTCCTTCATCTCGTCCCACAGCCAGCGAAGTCTCGACTTGGCCGTCCTCTCCACCATGCGGTCGACCTGCTCGAACAGGTTGAACGGCCACCCGCCCCTCGGTAGGCGCGAACCGAAGAGATCGGTGACCTGATCGGTCAGGGTCTCGGACAGCCCGGTCTGCCAGGCGAACGTCACCGGGTAGACGTGGTTCCCCAGCCACCAGTTCAGCTGCCGGTCCGCGATGTCCAGGCCGGTGTTCTCAGTGGTGAGGCCTCCGTGGGCGTAGATCACGATCCTGCGTGGAGTCGTTCCCCACCGGTCGTGGCACTCGCCCATGCTCCCGAAGAGCCTGTCGATCTGCGCGATGGACGAAGTGAACCGCCCGGTCGTCGAGAGCCTTCCGTCGTTCCCGAGGTTCACCACATGGTGTGCCAGCTTGTCGAGGTCTGGACCCGGGGCGTCGACCAGTCCTCCGCCTGCGATCGCGAAGACCTTGCGCCGCGTGCGTTCGGAGACGAGGGACGGTACGCCGGGGCGGGCAACCCAGGCGTCGTACCCGGACTCCAGCCAGTCGTCGTAGGGAAGGGTCGCGAAGCCGTTGTGTCCCCACTCGGGCCCCCAGGAGTTCTGCACGAGGAAGCCGACGTCGTTGTATCCGACGATGCAGAATGCGTGTCCGCCGATCGCCTTCGACGTGCTCGACCGGGCGATCACATGCATCGCCTGCTTCTTGCGCTTGACCGTCCGCGTGACCAGGGCCGGCTCACGCCACCCGTCGTGGATGGATGCGGCCACGACGATCGCGGTGAGCTCGTTGACCGCCGACTGGAGATCGTCGAGCCGGCTCGTGTTGACGCGGTAGAAGGCCCCCAGCGGTCTTTGCCTCGCCAGCGCTGAGACCTCGATGTCGTTGTCCACGTCCGGCTCGGGGGACATCTCCAGACTCGGCCACTCCGAGTCCGGCAGCAGACCGTGGTAGTACCAGCCCTTGAGCGCCCCACGCAACGACGAGCCCACATCGGCGTTGCCCTGGTAGTCGTCGTAGCGGCGAGCCAGCGCGTAGGCCATGTACGGGCTGGCGTGGGTCGGGTCGCCCTGCGCCGCCAGCACGGCGTTCGCCATGGCCGCGACCGCGTGGCCGGTGCACGAGTTGCCCTCCTGGGTCAGCACGAATCGATCTGCTGGGCGGCACTCGAGCCGGTTGGGCAGCGGCTGGAGTCGCGGCCGGTAGTCGACATCCCGGGCGTCGAACACGTCAGGGACGACGTTGGCCTCGAACGAGCCGTGCCCCAGCTCGATCTTGCCTGGACTGACCGTCTTGGGCATGGTCCAACCTCCGGTCCGGCGAGCTCGTGGCGCAACGGGGCCGACGAGTAGAGCCACTAGACCAAAGCGGTGTCGTGCCGGGCAAGAGCAAGCGCCCTGCCGTCCCCTACGGCGCCGAGACGGTGACGTTCCTCGTGATGGTGGCCGGACTGCCCCAACCGTCGGTGGTCGTCAACGTCACCGTGTAGGTCCCAGGTCCCGTGAACGCGTGCGAGGTCGCTGCACCGGCCGCCGTGTTGTTGGCGGTGTCACCGAAGTTCCACGCGTACGCGATCGTGTCCCCGGTGTTCGGGTCCGTCGTACCGACCCCGGAGAAGTTGCAGGTCAGTCCCGAGCAGGACGGGACCTGGATCACCGGCGCCGGAGCAGCGTTGCCCGGGGGAACCCCGATGGTGACGGTCGTCGTGACCGGCACCGAGGAAGTCCCCCACTCGTCCTTCGCCGTCAGCGTCACGGTGAACGTGCCTGCTGTGGTGTAGGTCTTCTTGGGGTTCGGGCCAACTCCCGTCGAGCCGTTGCCGAAGTTCCACGCGTAGGTGAGCGTGGGGGCGTTCTCGTCGGTGGAGCTCTTGGCGTCGAAGTCGCAGACGTTCTGGTTGCACGTCTTCTCCAGTACGGCGACCGGCACGGCGTTGCCGGGCGGGATCGAGACGGCCACGTTCCGCACCGACGGGACAGCGGTCACCAGACCGTGCTGGTCGACCGCGCGGACCCGCACCTGGTAGTTCCCCGCGGGCAGCACAGGTGTCGTGTAGGAGAAGTTCGACCCCGCGGTGCCGGGACTGGTCAGGAACGCGGCGCGCCAGCTCTCGGTGCCGGAGAAGGTACCGGTGGAGGTGAGGTACTGGTTCGCGGAGCTCACGATCGCGACCTCGACCTTCGAGGTTGCCTGGTCGTCCTCGGCCCGGCCGCTCACGAAGATCTTGCCCTCGGTGAACGAGGCGTTCTCGGTCGGTGCCAACAGGTTGTCGGTCAGGGTCGGCGCGGCGTCACCGGGGTAGATCCGGTAGCGAGCCGTGGCGTCGGTGTTCGCCAGGTCACGTTGGCCGGCCGTGTCCACGGCGTACGCCGTCACGTTCCAGTTGCCCTGGTTCGGCAAGGTCACCTGCCGCGACCAGGTGGTGCTGGTCGCGTCCGGCGTCGTCACCGTTGCCGGGATGGATGCGTACTGCGAGGTGACGGAGCCGTCCTGGTGGTAGTAGCGGCTGGTGTCCAGGTCCTTGAGCACGAGCCTGACCTCGGCCACGCCATGGTCGTCGACCGCGTCACCCGTCAGGTCCAGGCTCAGGTTCTCCGAGGGAGGTTGCACGCCCTTGGTCGTCAGCGTTGCCTTGGGCGGGATGTCGCCCGCCACCACCGCGTTCATGCTCATCAGCGCCCAGCTCGCCTGCGGGGTGGTGATGCCCTCGTCGTCGACCGCCATCACCGCGAAGGTGTAGTTGCCCGGTGTGAGCTCCTGCGGCGTCGTCCACGACCAGTTGTGGCTCTGGGTGTTCGGCGAGCCGGGCAGCTTGAACAGGTTGAGCCCGTTGTCGATGCCCCAGGTGCCGTCGGTCGTGAGGTTCTCTCCGGTGGAGTTGTTGAGCAGGGCGACGTACACCGACTTGACCAGGCCGTCGTCCGAGGCCGAGCCGGTGAAGGTCATCTGCTGGCCCGGCGCCACGCTGACTGGCTGAGGCGTCGTGGGCGGTACGACGGAGCCCGGCGAGCTGATCGACACCGAGGGCGCCTGACCGTTCGCGGAGACATTCCAGATGCGGTCGGCCGTGTCTAGCGATGAGTTGCCGCCGGTGTCATGGGCGCGAGCCTGTGCTGTCCAGGTTCCCTCGGCGGGCACCGTGACTTCTCTCGACCAGGTGGTGCTGGTGGCGTTGGGGACGTCCGGGGTGATGCCGAGGGAGTTGTAGGTGGCATCCACGGTGCCGTCGTCCTGGAGGTATCGGCCGGCCGAGTTCTTGAGGGTCATCGAGATCCCGGTGACACCAAGGTCGTCGGCGGTGGTGCCCTGGATGGTGAACGTCTGGTTGTTCACCAGGCCGGCGGCAGGAGCGGTGTAGGTCATCGTCGGCGGCGCGTCGGCGAGGCCGAAGGTCTCGAACTTCTTGATGGCTTTCGTGGGGTCCTCGAGGCGTGCCCCGCCGACAAGAGTCATGTCCTGGGCCTTGGCCCGGGCCATCATCTTGATGTTGTCGGGGACCACCAGGGTCAGGGACCACTCGGCGGTGGTGGGCGTCAGCGGAGTGACGGTGGCCTCCATGTTGGCCGCAGGGCCCCAGGTCTCCTTGTTCGACTGCAGCCATTGCAGGGTGCCGCGGTTCTGCACCTCGACGAACACCTTGCGTACGCCGTTGGGCGCCGTGGCGGTGCCCTCGATGGTGAACTCGGTGGCTGCACCGAGGACGCGGCCGGAGATCGGCTTGGTGATCGTGGTCTCCACGCCGTTGGACGGCGTGATCGCGTCGAAGTCGAAGAACGCAACCCGTCCGACGTTGAATCCGCCCTGGGTGGTCGCGTCACCACCGGTGAGCAGCCCGCGAGGGGTCAGCGCCATGGCGGTGTTGCCGATGTTGGAGTTCGAACCGGGGTGCCACTCCAGGGCCCTGCCGTCCGTGGGGTCGAGCGCGCCCAGGTGCTCGCGGCCGACCACGGAGTCGCCGAGCCCGTAGCCCGAGAGCCCCTGTCCGGTGCCGTAGCCGACGTCGGCCGCACCAGGCCAGGGGTCTGGCGCGGACGGGGACTCGTTCCACGCGAAGTGTCCGCCGATGTAGACGGCCTTCTCGGAGATGGCGGTCGCGTAGACGCTGTCGAAGGCGCGGGACACCCACAGCGGCTGCACGTCGTTGCCGTCGACGAAGGAGTAGGCCACCACGGTGTCGTTGATCGGCGGCCGGTCACCACCGGAGCCGCTGGAGACCACGAAGAAGGAGTCGTCCGGGGCGATCGAGCCGGTGATGATGCGCTGCACGCCGCCGACGAACTGCAGGTTCTCGTCCCAGAGACGGGTGCGCCAGGACGTCAGCGCCTTCGTGGCCGTGTTGATCATGGCGATGCCGTAGCGGTCCTGGCCGTTGACCTGCTTGCCGGTGTGGATGACGACCAGCTTGCTGCCGTCGTGGGTGATCAGCAGCTTCTGCACCGTGAGGCCACCGTTGACGCCGATGCCGCCGGAGAGGTTGTTGACGAAGTCTGCGTCGACCGTGCCGGTCAATGCGTCGACGGCTGCGAGGGACTTCCGGTTCGCAGTGTTCACCTTGCCGAATCGGCCACCCACGTAGACGGTCGAGTCGCTGACCGCGATCTCCGTGGCACGGGCGTCGGTGTCTGCAGTGAAGCCTTCAACGGTGTCGCCGTTGCTCGGGTCGAGGCGCACCAGCCCCTTCCTGGGAACACCGTTGACGGTGTTGAAGCCACCGGCGACGTAGACGCGGGTGCCGTCAGGTGAGGCCTCCACGGCGTCGATCGAGAAGCCGGAGTTGCCGTCGAAGGTCGGGTTGAAGCTCGCGTCCACCAGGCCGGTGTTCAGGTCGTACGCCGCGAGGTAGCGCTGGTCGTACGACGTGTCGTTGTCGGTGCGCTGGTTGGCGATGCTGGGGAAGGTGCCTGCGACGTAGACGCGCGAGCCGACGACCTCGATGTCGTTGATGTCTCCGGCGCTGATCTTGGGCATGTCGGTGCGCGGCGTCTCCGGCACCAGGCTGTCGTGGCCGGGGAGCGGTTCGGCGTACGTCGCAGCGACCGGCTTGGTCTCGGTGTCCGTGGCGGCCCTGGTGTCGGTGACCGTGAGCTCGACGCTGCGGGTGCCGGTGCCGGCGTAGGTGTGTGAGGGGTTGGCGCCCGTGCCGCTGGTGCCGTCCCCGAAGGTCCAGTCGTAGGTCAGGGCGTCACCGTCGAGGTCGGAGGAGCCCGTGGCGTCGAAGGAGCAGGTGAGGGCGTCGCAGGAGAAGGTGAACGCCGCGACCGGTGCGCGGTTCACCGGCACCGGTGCCGTGCCGGGGCTGATGGCGACGGAGTAGAGCTGGCGACCCGCAAGCGCGACGTTGGTCCGGGCGACCCTGCTGGCGGCGGTTCCTGTGGCGACCGGCTTGGCGGAGTCGACCACGATCGCGGTCATCTGGTTGGCGCCGGAGGTGGCCACACCGGTCCGGCGAACGGTGTTGGCCGGGTTGGTCCACACGGTGGTCGCGGAGTTGCGGCCGCCGTACAGGTTGACCAACCAGGATCCGGCCTGGCTGACCGGCAGGGCGGGAGCCGCGTGGGTCCCGGCTGACACGTTGGCCACGGTTCCGGCAGAGGCGGTCACGACGGACTTGCCAGCCGCCGAGCTGCGGTACGCCGAGATGCTGAGCGTGCCCCTCACCGAGACGCTCGAGCGCACGGTGAGCAGGGTGTTCCTGTCGGTCGAAGTGGCGTTCTTGGTCCACAGCCGGCCCTTGGTGTAGGCGCCGTCGCGCGACTGCAGCAACCGCCAGCCGGCAGGGTTCGCGATCGTGCCGCTGGGCGAGTTGGTGGTCAGGAACAGCAGCATGGTGTCGCCGGCGACGACCGTCGCGGGCACGCGCACGGTGTGTGCCGTCCGGAGGCCGCCTGTGCTCGCGGCACCCACGGAGGTCAGCGTCGCAGGCGCGGCGGAGGCTTGCGGCACAGGACCGAGGGCGACGGCCGAGAGGGTCGACACCAGTGCGGTGACAACGTAGATGGCGCTACGACGGCGACCGGACGCGGGTGCGAGACGCAGAGACATGGCGTGGAATCCCCCGATGTGATCGGCCACCTGGACGACAGCCCGGATGTATCTTCCGTCACGTAACGACCTATTTGCACCTAAGGTCTGTCTTTGGTCTAGTCCGCCACGACTTATCCGCCTGATCCACATACGCGAAACACCCCCTCCGGTATGGCGGAGGGGGTGTCGCGCTCGTGATCTCCTACGGGGCGGAGACCGAGACTTTTCGCCTGGCTATGGAGCCGGTGGCGGAGGTGGAGCCGTCACCGAGATCACTCGGGTGGCGGTGTTTGCCTTGCCCCAGCCATCTGTGGTGGTCAGCGTCACCGTGTAGTTGCCCGTCGCGGGGAAGGTGTGCGACGGCGAGGTGGACGTGCTGGTCGCCGTCCCGTCACCGAAGTTCCACAGGTAGCCGAACGAGTCGCCGGTGTTGCTGTCCAGCGACCCGACTCCGGAGATGTTGCACCTCAGCCCGCTGCACGATGGCGGGTTGATCACCGGGGTGGGCGCGACGTTGTTCGCCGGCTCGAGGATCGTCACCGTCTTGCTCAGCGGTGTGCTGGCGATGCCCCACTCGTCGGTCACGGTCAGCGTCACCGTGTAGGTGTTCGCCGAGGTGTAGGTCCGCTTGGGGAGCGGGCCGCTGCCGGAGCCGTTGCCGAAGTTCCAGGAGTAGGCGAGCGTGGCGGCGTTCTCGTCGGTCGAGCTTCGGCCGTCGTACGTGCACACGTTGTCCAGGCACGAGATGGTGAAGTTCGCCACCGGGGCCGTGTTGCCGGGCGGGTGGGTCACCGACGCATGGCGCTCCGACGGCACTGGCGTGACCAGGTCGTGGTTGTCGATCGCCCGCACCCGCACCGTGTAGGCGCCCGGAGGCACCACAGGAGTGGTGTAGGAGAAGTTCGAACCTGGAGTGCCGGGGCTGGTGAGGAACGCCGTCCGCCAGCTCGCGCTGGTGCTGGTGAACGTCCCGCTCGAGCTCATGTAGCGACCCAGCGAGTCAACGATGCCGACCTCCACGCGTTGCATGGCCCTGTCGTCCTCGGCCCGCCCACTGACGAAGATCCGTCCGTCGGTGAACGTGGTGCCCTCGCTCGGTGCCAGCAGGCCCTCGGTCAGCGTCGGAGGTACGTCGCCCGGGTAGATCCGGTAGCGAGCCGTGGCACCCGAGGTGGACGTGTCCTGCTGCCCGACCGTGTCGTAGGCGTATGCCGTGACCTCCCAGTCACCCTCTCGGGGCAGGTCGATCGGCAACGTCCAGGTCGTCGAAGTGGCGTTCGGCGAGGCAAGTGTCACCAGGCGGGTGGCGAACGCAGCGGACATGGTGCCGTTCGGCTGCAGGTAGCGGCTCGTGTCACGGTCCTCCAGAGAGAGTCGCAGGGAGGCGACGCCGAAGTCGTCGGTCGCCGTGCCGGCGAGATCGAGGTGAAGCGACTGTCCACCAGTGATCGTGCCGGTGACGTTGAGACGCCCGTCGGGAGGCAAGTCACCGGGAACCTGGGCGTTGATGGTCAGCCGCCCGCGGTTCGCCGACGCCGTCGAGAGGCCGAGCTCGTCGGTCGCTCGAACCTCGAACGAGTAGTTGCCCGGCGAGAGGTTGAACGGTGTCGTGTAGGACCAGTTGTGGTTGGGCGAGCTCAGGTTTGTCGGCGAGATGCGGTGCCATTCCTGGACCGAGTCGACCCCCCAGACGCCGCCCGCATCCAGCTGCTCACGGGTGGTGTTGTTGCGGAGCAATATCTCGACGCTGTTGAGGTCCTCGTCGTCGTTGGCGGAGCCTGAGAAGGTGAGCGGTGCTCCGGGCGCGACCACGAGGGTCGCGACGCTGGTCGGCGGGACCATTGCGACCGGAGCACTGATCGACACGATGGGAGCCGCGCCGTCCTCGCTCACGATCCACTCACCGTCTGCGGTGTCGAGGTCGGGCTGACCGGTCGTGTCGGTCGCGCGTGCCTGGGCCTTCCACGTGCCTTCGACGGGGACGGTGATCTCCTTCGACCACGTGGTGTTCTTGGCGCCCACGACGTCAGGTGCGAACCGGAACGTGTAGCCGGTGGAGGAGACCGAGCCGTCCGCCTGGAGGTAGCGGTTGTTGGCGTCGCGGATGGTCATCCCGATCGAGTTCACGCCCACGTCGTCGGTGGCCGACCCGGTGATCGTGAAGGTCATCGTCTTCACCAGGGTGGACGACGGACCGCTCACGTTGGTGTTCGGCGGCTGGTCGGTGAGCCCGAAGGTCTCGGTCTTCTTGGTCGCCTTGGTGTTGTCGGCGACCCCCGTCGAGGACACCGTGCGGGCACGAAGCGTCATCTTGCGGTTGCCGGAGATCGTGAGCGGGAGCTGCCAGTCGGCGGTCCGCGCACCCGTGCTCGTCAAGGTGGTGTTGATGGTGTTGGCGGTGGAGCTCCACGTGGTCAGGTTGTCCGCCAGGTAGCGGTTGTTCCCGCGATCGATGACCTCGAGCTCGACGCGGGCGATGCTGCCGCTGGGCACCTGTGCGGTGCCCTTGACCAGGAACTGCGCCGCGCTGGGGTTGACCCGTCCGGTGATCGGCTCGGTGATGGCTGTCTCCACCCCGTTGCTGGCCGGCACGTTGTTGAAGTCGTAGAACCCGATGCGTCCGACGTTGAACCCACCCTGGGTCGGGGTGTCGCCTCCGACGAACAGCCCACGCGGCGTGATCTCCATGGCCTTGTCTCCCTCGTAGGAGAGCGAGCCCGGGTTCCACTCGAGCGCGTGGCCGTCGGTCGGGTTCAGGGCTGCGAGGTGCTCGCGGTTGACCACAGCGTCGCCGAGGGCGTAGCCGGAGAGGCCCTGGCCCGTGCCGTAGCCCACATCGTCAAGACCCGGCCACGGGTTGGGAGCGGTCGGGGACTCGGCCCAGGCCATGTGTCCACCGATGTATACGGCCTTCTCGGAGATGGCCACGGAGTAGATGCTGTCGAAGCACCGAGTGATCCAGCGCGCCTCGGCGTCGGCGCCGTCGTTGATGGAGAACGCCATGGCAGTGTCGTTGATCGGGGGGCGGTCGCCACCGGAGCCGCTGGTCACGACGAAGTAGGAGTCGTCGGGTGAGATGGCGGCGCCGAAGGCGCGCTGGATGCCGCCGACGAACTGGAGGTTGTCCTCCCACAGGCGGGTGCGCCACGGCAGCAGCTGCTTGGTCGCGGTGGCGATCAGAGCGACGCCGTAGCGGTCCTGCCCGGCCACCTGACGACCGGTGTGCACGACCAGCAGCTTGCTCTGGTCGCGGGTGAGGACGAGGCGCTGCACCGTCAGGGCACCGCCCACGCCGAGGCCACCGGTCACGTTGTTGAGGAAGCCGGTGTCCACCGCACCAGTGGTCGCGCTGACCGCCGCGAGCGAGATCCGGGCGGAGCCGTTCACGGTCGTGAACCGTCCACCGACGTAGACCGTCGAGTTGGTCACGGCCAGCTCGGAGCCGCGAGCGGAGAGGTTGGCGATGAACGTGCTCAGGGGTGCGCCAGTGGTCAGGCTGATCGAGGCCAGGCCACGGCGGGTGACACTGTTGACAGTGCTGAAGCTGCCGGTGATGAACAGCTTGGTGCCATCGGGAGTGGCCTCGACAGAGTCCACGCCGCCACCACCGATGCGTGGGTAGAAAGCGGTGTCGACCAGCCCGGTGGTCATGTTGTACGACGCGAGGCCGTTCCGCGTGTACGTCGTGGTGTTGTTCGAGCGCTGGTTCTGGATCGAGGTGAACGTGCCCGCGATGAAGACGCGGCTGCCGACGATCTCGATGTCCCAGATCTCACCGTTGGAGATCTTGGGCATGTCGGTGCGCGGGGTCTCGGGGACAATTGCTGTGTGGTTGGGGGCGCCCGGGATCGGGCCGGGGTTGGTGGGGCTCACAGAGCGAGTGGTCTGCGCGGTCGTCGTACCGTCGTTCACCGTGAGCGTGACGGTGCGGGCTCCGGCGGTGGCGTAGGTCCGAGAGCTGGTCACCCCGGTGCCCGTGGCTCCGTCGCCGAAGTTCCAGGCGTAAGTCATCGGGTTGCCGTCGGGGTCGGTCGTCGCGCCTGCGTTGAAGGAGCAGGTCAGCGCTGCGCACGAAGCCGTGAACGAGGGGACCGGCGGCTGGTTGCCGGTCGTGGGGCTCACAGGGCGAGTGGTCTGCGCGGTCGTCGTACCGTCGCTAACGGTGAGCGTGACGGTGCGGGCTCCGGCGGTGGCGTAGGTCCGGGAGCTGGTCACCCCGGTGCCCGTGGCTCCGTCGCCGTAGTTCCAGGCGTAGGTCATCGGGTTGCCGTCGGGGTCGGTCGTCGCGCTGGCGTTGAAGGAGCAGGTCAGCGCTGCGCACGAAGTGGTGAACGAGGGGACCGGGGGCTGGTTGCCAGGCGCGGTCTCGAGTCCGGGGCTGACCACGACTGAGAACAGCTGCCTGGCGCCGCCGGAGACGCTGGTGGTGGCGGTGCGGCCCGCAGCGGTGCCCGTGGGCACGGCCGCGTTGGAGTCGGCCAGCAAGGAGCTGATCTTGCCGCCCCCGGTGGCCGCGGCAGTGGTGCGGCTGGTGCTCGTTGCAGGTGGGGTCCACGTGGAGACGGTCGAGGACTTCTCGCTCCACGAGTTGACGAGCCAGGAGCCGGCCTCGCCCACTGCGACGCTCGGAGTGGTGTGCGACGTTCCGGAGGTGGTCGGGGAGGAGATCGCGGATGCGGTGACCGCGGAGGTTGCGGCCGAGCTGCGGTACACCGAGAAGCTCATCACGGACTTGACTGATCCGCTCGACGTCGACGTGACGACAGCGCTCGCATCCCCGGCAACCGCCTTCTTGGTCCAGGCTCGGCTGCGAGTGGACGTGCCGTCATTGCTCTGCAACAACGTCCAGCCGGCCGGGTTGCTGAACGTGGAAGTGGCGGCGGCGGCGGTCAGGAAGACAAGCATGGTGTCGCCCGCCTGCACCGTCCCGGGGAGCGTGACGGAGTGTGCAGTCCGCAGGCCCGCCGTGCTGTTGGCTGCGACGAACGACAGCGTCGGGGGCGCGGCGTTGGCCGACGGCACCGCGCTCAGGCCGAGGGCCGGAAGAGTTGCGACCAGCGCTGTGACCAGTACGGCGATCAGCCGTTTGTGAGCGCGCGTGGGCATGTGACGTGAAGACATGCAAGGAACCCCCGGTTTGAGTGGAGCCTCCCGATGATGAGGCCCGGGGGCTATCTTCAACCAATGCGCGGCATTCGCCCACAAGGAGCCGAAATAGGTCTAGTCCGGGCTGTTCGCGTCCTTGCCAGTGGGTATGTCATTTCTCAGGGAGCGGAGGTGACCGTGACCTGTCTGGTGACCGTGTTCGCGTCGCCCCAACCGTCGGTCGCTGTGAGCGTGACGGTGTAGTTGCCCGGGGCTGTGAACACGTGGGACCTGGCGGCACCGGTCCCGGTGTTGTTGAGGAGACTGTTCGGATCTCCGAAGTTCCACAGGTAGCTGATCGAGTCCCCCGTGTTCGGATCGATCGTCCCGACTGCGGAGAAGTTGCAGGTCAGGTTGGCACACGAGGGCGCGTTGATCACCGGGTTGGGTGCCACGTTCGCCGGTGGCTCGGTGATCGTCACCGTCTTGGTCACCGGGTCGGAGACCAGGCCCCACTGATCCCTCGCCGTCAGGGTCACCGTGTAGGTGCCGGGAGCGGTGTAGGTCCGCTTCGGGTTGGGGCCGGTGCCGCTGCCGTTGCCGAAGTTCCACGTGTAGGAAAGCGTCGGCACGTTCTCGTCGGTGGAGGTTCGGGCGTCGAACTGGCAGACGTTCAGCGTGCACACCGGGTCGAGCTGGACTGCGACCGGCTTGTTGTTCGGCGGCTGCGTCACTGTCACGGTGCGCGACGGCGGAACCGCTGTCACCAGGTCGTGCTGGTCGGTACCGCGGACCCGCACCGTGTAGTTGCCAGCCGGGATGATCGGCGTGGTGTAGGAGAAGTTCGACCCCGGTGTCCCTGGGCTCGTCAGGAAGGCTGTGACCCAGGTCTGGGTGCCGGTGAACGCGCCGGAGGAGGTCATGTACTGGTTCGCGGCGTTCACGATCGCCACCTCGACCCTGGCCATCGCCTGGTCGTCCTCGGCCCGCCCGCTGACGAAGATTCTGCCGTCGGAGAACACGGTGCCGTCGGTCGGCGCCAGCAGGCCCATGTTGAACGTCGGTGGCATGTCACCGGGGTAGGCCAGGTAGCGAGCCGTGGCGCCGGCGCTCGAGAAGTCGTACTGACCGACCGCGTCGAACGCCACTGCCGTGACGTTCCAGTCGCCCTGGGTGGGCAGTGTGAACGGGAGGGACCATGTCGTGCTCGTCGCGCCAGGAGAGTTCACAGTCGCGGGGATTGTCGTGTACGTCGCCTGCGTGCCGCCAGACGCGTTCGCGTAGCGCGCGGTGTCCGCGTCACGGAGCGCCACGCGGACCTCGGTGACGCCGAGGTCATCGCTGGCCGTACCCGCGAGGTTCAGCGCGAGCGTCGTCGTCGGGGGCTGCAGACCCGTCGGCGACAGGAGGGCCTTCGGCGGTGCGTCGCCTGGCACCTGGGCGGTGAATGTGGCGACGGCCCACATGGTGGTCGCCGTGGTGATGCCGTCGTTGTCCGTCGCCATCACGGCGAACTGGTAGAGGCCAGGGGTCAGGTTGTACGGCGTGGTGTAGGTCCAGTTGAAGGTCTGCTGGCTCAGACCGGACTCGAGCCGGTAGACGTTGAGCCCGTTGTTCCGGCGGAAGGTGCCGTCGGTCGTGAGGAACTCGTTCGTCGACACGTTCACCAGCGCGACGTCGATCGTCCTGAGTTCCTGGTCGTCGGTCGCAGAGCCGGTGAAGGTGATCGGCTGCCCGGGCGTGACCGTGAACTGCTGCGGCACCGTTGGTGGGGTCACTGCGCTGGGCGAGGTGATCGACACGACCGGCGCTTGCGCGGTGGCGGAGACGTTCCAGTTGCGGTCCGCGGTGTCCAGCGAGCTCTGCCCACCGGTGTCGTTGGCCCGGATCTGCGCCTTCCAGAGACCCTCGTCAGGGACGGTGATCTCCCTCTGCCACGTCGTGCTCAGGGCCCCCGGAACGTCTGGTGAAATCCCGAAGGAGTTGTACGCCGTAGCGACCGTGCCGTCGTCCTGGAGGTACCGGTTGTTCTCGTTGCGGATTGTCATGGTCAGGGAGACCACGCCCTTGTCGTCTGCAGTCGTGCCGGTGATGGTGAACGTCTGGGTGGCCACCGGTCCCGCAGCAGGCAGGGAGAACGCCACTGTGGGCGGCGCATCGTCGAGGTTGAACGTCTCGAACTTCTTGCCGGCCGGGGACGGGTCCGATGTGCCGTTGGTCGCGAAGGTGCGCGCCGTGGCGAGCAGTTTGACGTTGCCGGGCACGGTGAGCGGCACCATCCAGGTGGTCGACGTCGCTCCCGCGCTGCCGAGGTTGGCGTTGACGGTGTTCGACGCGCCCCAGGTCGTCAGGTTGTCCTGGAGGTACTGGCCGGACTCCCGGTTCTGGATCGAGAGCTCCACGCGGTTCACGCTGCTAGCAGCGGAGGCGGTGCCCTTGATCTCGAACTCGTCCCCGGAGTTCAGCACGCGGCCACTGATCGGCTCGGTGATGGCCGTCTCCACGCCGTTGGGCGCGGGAACGCTGTTGAAGTCGAAGAACGCGATCCGGCCGATGTTCTCGCCGGCCTGGGTGGTCGCGTCACCGCCGGTGAACAGGCCGCGCGAGGTTGCCACCATGGCCTTGTTGCCCTCGTAGGAGTTGGATCCCGGGTTCCACTCGAGCGCCTTGCCGGTGGTTGGGTCGAGGGCGCCGAGGTGCTCGCGGTTGACGACCTGGTCGCCCAGGGCGTACGCCGACAGGCCCTGGCCGGTGCCGTAGCCGATGTCGGCCTGGCCTGGCCACGGGTCGTTGGCGGTCGGGGACTCGTTCCACGCGAAGTGCCCGCCGACGTAGACGGCCCTCTCGGAGATGGCGACCGAGTACACGCTGTCGAACAGGCGCGAGATCCACAGTGGCTGGACGTCGTCGCCTCCGGTGAGGGGGAACGCGATCGCGGTGTCGTTGATCGGCGGACGGTCACCGCCGGAGCCGCTCGTGACGACGAAGTAGGAGTCGTCTGGGGAGACCGCGGCGCTGTACGCCCGCTGGATGCCGCCGACGAACTCGAGGTTGTCGGCCCAGATGTGGCTGTGCCAGGGCAACAGCTGCTTGGTGACGGTGTCGACCAGCGCGACACCGGAGCGGTCCTGTCCGGCCACCTGCTGACCGGTGTGTACGACGACCAGCTTGTTCATGTTGTGGGTGAGCACCAGCCGCTGGACACCGATGGCGCCGCTGACGCCGATGCCCTGGGTGATGTTGTTGACGAATCCGGGGTCAACCTGACCGGTCGTCGCGTCGAGTGCGGCGAGCGACCCGCGGGCCGAGCCGTTGATGCTGGTGAACCGGCCGCCGACGTACACGGTCGTGTTGGAGGCCGCCACCTCAGTCGCACGTGCGCTCGCGTCAGCCGTGAAGCCGGCCACAGCCGCACCGGTGGTCATGTCGAGCCGCGCGATGCCCCGACGGGTCACGCCATTGACGGAGCTGAACGTGCCCACGGCGTACAGCTTCGTGCCGTCTGGGGTGACTGCGACCGAGTTGACCTCCTCGCCGGCGAAGTTGGGGCGGAAGGAGGCGTCGACGAGCCCCGTGTCGAGGCTGTACGACGCCAACCCGGCCTGCGCGTAGGTGGTGGTGTTGCCAGGGCGCTGGTTCTGGATCGAGGTGAATGTGCCGGCGATGAACACGCGGTTGCCGGCTACTGCCATGTCGAAGATCTCTCCGTTGCTGATCTTCGGCAGGTCGACGCGCGCGTTCTCCGGGACCAAGGTGGTGTGTCCGGGTGGGGGAGTCGTGCCCGGACCCGGTGGCGGCGTGGTGCCGCCCGTGCCCGGACTGACCACGACGGAGAAGAGCTGGGTGCCTCCGGTGGCAGCGCTCGTCCGCGCCAACCGACCGGCTGCGGTGCCGGTGGCGACCGGCCCGTTGGAGTCGGCCATCAGGGCGCTGACCTTGCCGCCGCCCGTGGCCGCCGGCACGGCCCGGCTGGTGCTGCCTGCCGGCGGCGTCCAGACCTGTGTCGTCGAGGACTTCTCGCTCCAGGAGTTGACCAGCCAGGAGCCGGGCTGCGCGACCGCCACCGACGGTGAGGTGTGGTTGGTGGTCGTGGTGGTGCCCGCAGTCTGGGCAGAGGCGGTGACTGTCGGGTTGCCTCCCGTGCTGCGGTAGGCGCTGACGGTCATCGTGTCCTTGATGGTGGTGGTCGAGGTCACCGTGACAAGGGCGTTGGCATCCGTCGACGTGGCCTGCTTCGTCCAGGCCCGGCCGCGAGTGGAGGCGCCGTTGCTGCCCTGTAGCTGGGTCCAGCCGGCTGGGCTGCCGAGCGTGCCGCTCAGGGAGTTCGTCGTCATGAACAGGACGAGCCTGTCGCCGGCCTGCACCGTGGTCGGGATCCGCACGGTGTGCCCGGTGCGGCTGCCGAAAGCGCTGCCGGTCCCGATGTGGGAGAGCGTCGCGGTCGCGGTGCCGTTCGTCGGACTCACCGTCCGGGTGGTCTGCACGCTCGTCGTACCGTCGTTGACCGTGAGGGTGACGGTCCGCGTCCCAGCGGAGCCGTAGGTACGGGACGCGGTGATTCCGGTGCCGGTCGCTCCGTCACCGAAGGCCCACCCGTAGGTGAGCGGGTCGTTCTCCGGGTCGGTCGTACCTCCCGCGTTGAAGCTGCAGGTCAGGTCCGTGCACGCGCTGGTGAAGGACGGAACAGGGGGCTGGTTGACCGGGGTGGTCTCGAGGCCGGGGCTGACCACGACGGAGAACAGCTGGGTGGCGCCGCCCGCGACGCTGGTCGTCGCTGTGCTTGCAGCGGCGGTTCCGGTCGGTACGGCGGCGTTGGAGTCCGCGAGCAGTGCGCTCACCTTGCCACCGCCGGTGCCGGTAGCAACGGTGCGAGAGGTGCTGGCAGCGGGCTTGGTCCACGTCAAGGTCGTCGAGGACTTCTCGCTCCAGGAGTTCACCAGCCAGGAGTTCGTCTGGGCGACCGCGACGGCCGGCGCGACGTGGTTGGTCGTGGTGGTGGTTCCGGCGGTGCTGGCGGACGCGGTGACTGCCGAGGTGCCGGCCGAGCTTCGGTAGGCGGCGACCGACATCGTCGACTTGAGCGTCGCGCTGGTGGCCACCGCAACGAGGGCGTTCGCATCGGCGGCGACGGCCCTCTTCGTCCACGCGCGGCCCCTGCTGGACGCGCCGTCCCTGGTCTGCAGCAGGGTCCAGCCGGCCGGGCTGCCGAGTGTGCCGCTGGTGGAGTTCACGGTCAGGAAGATCAGCAACGTGTCGCCCGGCAGCACGGTGGCGGGAACCCGGACGGTGTGGCTGAGGCGGGCGCCTGCGGTGCTGGCCGACCCGACGTAGGAGAGCGTCGGAGGGGCGGCCTGTGCCTGCGGCGCCGGACCCAACACGAGCGCCGGGAGCAGCGCCACCAGCACAGCGACGACCGCACCGACGAACTGCTTGCGAGCGCGCACGGACACGCATGGTTGGGACATTTCTGGAAACCCCCCGGGCATTGGGCAGGCGCCCCGGCAGCGGGGCCCTTGCGTATCCTGTTCCGGATGTGATCGGTTCGCCCACAAGCCCGTTCGCAAGGTCTAGTCCGCCAGTCCACTTATGCCCTTGTTTGCGGGGGTTCGGGGGGCGGAGTCTCCGATCAGCCCGGGCGCTTGACGGGCTGGAACCCCCGCAGTCGCAGGCTGTTGCCCACGACGAAGACCGACGAGAACGCCATCGCCGCGCCGGCCAGCATGGGGTTCAACAGTCCGGCGGCCGCCAGCGGGAGTGCTGCGAGGTTGTAGCCGAATGCCCAGAACAGGTTGCCCTTGATTGTCGCGAGAGTGCGGCGGGAGAGTCGGATGGCGTCGGCCGCGACGCGAAGGTCGCCGCGCACCAGGGTCAGGTCGCTGGCCTCCATCGCGACGTCCGTGCCGGTGCCCATCGCGATGCCCAGGTCGGCCTGGGCGAGAGCCGCGGCGTCGTTGACGCCGTCGCCGACCATGGCCACGACCCGGCCCTCGGCCTGCAGTCGTCTGACCATCGCCACCTTCTCGGCCGGCAGCACCTCGGCAATGACGTCGCGCGGGTCGATGCCGACCTCCGCGGCGACGGCGTCGGCCACGGCCGTGTTGTCGCCGGTGAGCAGGAACGGACGCAGGCCCAGGTCGCGGAGGCGGGCGATTGCCTCGGCCGACGTCTCCTTCACTTCGTCCGCGACGACGATGAAGCCGCGGGCCCTGCCGTCCCAGCCGACCACAACCGCCGTACCGCCCTTGCCTTGCGCTCCTGCCAGCGCACTCGACAAGTCGGGGGACAGGTGTTGCGACCAGTCCTCCAGCAGCCGTGGGCGTCCGGCGACGACGGCGTGCCCGTCGACGACACCCTGCACGCCGCGACCCTCGAGGCTGGCGAAGTCCGCTACCGGGGGCAGTGCTCCGACCCGGTCCCGGGAGGCGGAGGCGATGGCCCGCGCGATCGGGTGCTCGGACGCGTCCTCCAGCGCGCCGGCCAGGCGCAGGACCTCTGCGACGGCCTCGCCGGGCTCGACGACCACCTCCACCATGGTCATCTGGCCCGTCGTGACCGTCCCGGTCTTGTCGAGTACGACGGTGTCGACGCGTCGTGTCTGCTCGAGCATCTCGGGTCCCTTGATCAGGATGCCGAGCTGCGCACCTCGGCCGGAGCCGACCATCAGAGCCGTAGGAGTGGCCAGACCGAGCGCGCACGGGCACGCGATGATCAGCACCGCGACCGCGGCGGTGAAGGCGGTGGCCAGACCGGCCCCGGTGCCGATCCAGAACCCGAGGGTGCCGGCGGACAGTGCGATCACGACGGGCACGAAGATCCCGGAGATGCGGTCGGCCAGCCGCTGGGCGGCTGCCTTGCCGTTCTGGGCGTCTTCGACCAGCCGAGCCATCTGCGCGAGCTGGGTGTCGGACCCGACGCGGATCGCACGTACGACGATCCGGCCGCCCACGTTGACGGTGGCGCCGACGACCGAGTCGCCGATCCCGACCTCGACGGGCACGGACTCCCCGGTGAGCATCGAGGCGTCGACTGCGGAGGAACCCTCCTCGATCACTCCGTCAGTGGCGACCTTCTCGCCCGGGCGCACGACGAACCGGTCACCCACGACCAGCTGCTCGATCGGGACTCGGGTCTCGCCGGAGCCACGCAGCAGGGCGGCGTCGCGCGAGCCCATCTCGAGCAAGGCCCGGAGTGCGGCGCCGGCCTGGCGCTTGGAACGGGCCTCGAAGTAACGCCCGGCAAGGATGAACGTGGTGACGCCGGCCGCTGCCTCGAGGTAGATGTTCCCCGCCCCGTCCGAGCGCTGGATGGTCAGCTCGAACGGGTGGGTCATGCCGGGTGTGCCCGCCGTACCCAGGAACAGGGCGTAGAGCGACCAGCCGAAGGCCGCGAGGGTGCCCAACGAGATCAGCGTGTCCATGGTGGAGCTGCCGTGGCGCAGGTTGGTCCACGTGGCGCGGTGGAACGGCCACGCACCCCACACCACGACCGGCGCGGCCAGAGCGAGTGAGAGCCACTGCCAGTAGTCGAACTGCCAGGCCGGGACCATGGCCAGCGCGACGACAGGCACGGTGAGCACGGCGGAGACGAGCAGCCGCTCTCGCAACGACCGTGCCGGGTCCTGCTCGGCGACGGCCGCTTGGCCGGCCAGTGCCGGAGGTGCGGGGAGGCTCGCGGCGTACCCGGCAGCCTCGACCGCAGCGAGCAGGTCGTCGGTCGCGACGCTGTCCTCGTAGCTGACTTTCGCCTTCTCGGTGGCGTAGTTCACGGTCGCGACGACGCCGGGGACCTTGTTGAGCTTCCGCTCGATCCGGTTCGCGCACGAGGCACAGGTCATCCCGGTGATCTCCAGCTCGACGCTGGACGTGGGCGTGGAGCTGGTGGAGTCAGTCGTCGAGGTCATGGTCGTCCTCGGCGTCCAGCGCGAACTCGGCCGTGCGCACTACTCCGTCGTGCTTGAAGTCCAGGTAGAGGTGGTAGCTGCCGACGCTGGGGACCTCGGCGCCGAACTCGACATCCGGTCCTGGTTCGGTCTTTCCGTCGCCGGGTTCGCCATCAGGGTGGACGTGCAGGTAGGCGAGGTCGCCACCGCGCAATGCGACGAGGTGACCGTAGGCGCCGAGGTACGGCTGGAGGTCGGTGACCGGCCGTCCGTCCTTCGCCACGCTCAGCTTCAGCATCGAGTGCTCGCCCGAGGTCAGGTCGCCGGTCAGCGTGACGGTGTACCCGTCCCCGGTCGAGACCCGCGCGGTCGGACGATCCGTGGCCACGGCCGCCCCGGGCACCAACAGGTCGGACCCGAGCGTCAGGTCGTCGCTGCCGGAGGGTTTGAAGTCGGCGAAGACACGCCACTGTCCGGGGGTCAGGTCCAGGGCCGTGGTCCAGGTGCCGTCCGGGGCGAGCTCGGGGTGTACGTGTTGGAACCCGGCGAAGTCCCGTCGTACGGCGATGAAGTGCAGCCGCTTCTCGTGCAGCACGTCGTACGACGTGACGGGGCCGTCCGGCCCGTCGATGACGAACGAGACCTCGCGACCACGGCCCGCCTGCGCGACCGGGGTCCGCAGCTCGAGCGTGTACCCGCCCGAGGAGACCATCAGGCCACCCGGGACGTCGGTCGAGACGGTGCTCGCGTCGCCACCGTGACCGGCGTCCCCAGTGTCCCCAGCGTTCCCGGACTCGGAGTGTCCGTGGCCGGAGCCGGAACGCTCCGGGCCGGCGTCGGCCGCGACCTGCTCGCCGACGGGACCGACCTGGTCCCCGACGGCCAGTGCGAGGCCGAACACCGCTGCGAGGCCGAGGACGAACACTGCGACCCTGGTCGGCGCGTTCATGCGAGCTGGTAGCCGGCCTCTTCGACGGCGGCCCTGATGCCGGCGTCGGAGACGGGTTCCTCGCTCGTCACCCGGACACCGCCGGAGGCGAGGTCGACGGTGACGTCGGTGACGCCCGCGATCTCCTGCACCTCTTCGGTGACCGAGGCGACACAGTGGTCGCAGGTCATGCCGTGCACGGTGTAGTCAGCGGTCGGGTTCACGGCGTCCTCCTTGGCAGCGGTGATCGGTCAGGAGCGGACCAGGCGCGCGATGGCCTCGGAGGCCTCGCGCAGCTTGGCGTCGGCATCGGGGGAGTCGGCCCTGGCGGCATCAAGAACGCAGTGGGACATGTGCTCGTCCAGCAGGCCGAGTGAGACGGCCTGCAGCGCCTTCGTGACGGCGGAGACCTGGGTCAGGATGTCGATGCAGTAGGTCTCGTCGGTGATCATCCGCTCGATGCCACGCACCTGCCCCTCGATCCGCCTCATCCGGCGCAGGTAGTCGTCCTTGCGGTGCATGTAGCCCGGGTGGGTGTGGCTCGCGTCACTGGTGGCAGCCGTCGTCGGTTCGCTCATGCCGGACACCATACCCCCCTAGGGTATCTGGATCAACACGCGGGAGCCTCCGATCACCCGGCAGGCCGCACGCGACCGTTAACGTGGCCCGATGCCGACGCGCGGTCTGAAGATGGCACTGGTCGTGCTCCTGGTCCTGGTAGTCGGGGGCTCGACGACCGAGCTCAGCGCGGCTGCTAGCAAGAAGGCGGCCCACTGCCGAGGGATCGACCGCGCCGCCGTGGTCGGGCAGGAGCCGACGTACACGCGCAAGAAGCTCGCCAAGTTCCGCAACCACAAGCGGTTGTGCCACGGGATGTGGATGCCCAACCCACGGCGAGACCTGGTCCCGCAGGGGCTCGCGATCTCGGGCCGTACCGCCTGGATCAGCGGCTTCCACTACCGCAAGGGCTACGGGCAACGGGGTTGCCTGCTGGTCAGGGTCGACATCGTCACCGGCCGGCGGTTGGCCTACCACGGCGCCATCTTCGGTCGGGTGGGTGATCGACCTCGCACCTACTGCCGGCACGGCGGCGGGATCGTCCAGCGCGGTCGGTGGCTGTGGGTGGTGGAGAAGAACAAGCTCTGGCTGGTCGACTCCCTGCAGCGGAACCCCGTCCTCAACGCCACGCGGGTATGGCGCCTGAAGTCCCCGGTCCGCGGGTCCTCGCTGGTGGCTCGTGGCGACCGCGTCGGGCTGGTTCCGTTCCAGACGAGGGGAGTCGCTCGCATCTACTGGTTCTCCTTCAAGCGCCTGCTCAAGCCGGGTGTGCTGGACCTCGGCCTGCGCCACGACGGAAGCCGCCAGCTCGGACCACTGGTCAGCACCCGCATCCCGCGCTTCGTCCAGGGCGCGACCCTGGACGCCTCCGGCCGGCTCTACCTGGCCAGGTCGAACCTCTCCTGCGGCGAGCTCGTGACGCCGTACGGGCGGCGAGTGGCGTTCATCCCGGGAGCCGAGGGCATCCAGTTCGCCTCGCACGGCAGGCGGCTCTGGACGGTGAGCGAGTCGGGTGCGTGGCCCTACGCGATCTCGCGCAAGCCGTTCACCCCTGCTGTCGCGAGCTTCGAGTGGCCCCAGCTCTTCCGTGGCGAGCTGGCCGGCTGCCGGTTCCCGGCGTACTGACCACGTAGTTCCGTAGCAGATTCGGCTCGTCAGCCCCCCTCGTCGGTGGCGCCCGTCCAGCGCGCGACCAATCCGGTCCACCGCCCGCATCGAACGACCCCTGACACAAACTCAAGCCACAGGATGTGACATCTCATGAGCTTCATTCCCAAGAACGGCCGCAAGACGATTGCGGCCATCGCGCTCGTCGCCGCCACCGGCCTCTCGGCCGCCGCGTGCGGTAGCGACGAGGAGACCGGGACGAACGCGGCCGCCGCTGCGCCGGCTCCGAAGCCGGTCGCTGCCATCGACTCGCTGACCGGCAAGGACACCCAGGTCACCCTCGACCAAGGGTTCCTCGACGCACTGACGACGCTCAAGCTCACCCCCGGCACGGTCGGCACAGCCAAGCTCGCCGAGGGCGCGCTGACCTTCCCGGTCACCGGCGGCAACGTCTCGGTGTTCAAGCCGGGCTCGGTGCCCAACTACGTCGTCGGCCAGATCCAGCATGAAGGGTCCGGCCTGTCGCTGGCTGCCGGTGGCACCAAGGTCGAGCTGACGAACCTCAACGTCGACCCCGGCGTCTCCCGCGTCTATGGCGACGTGAGTGTGAACGGCAAGACCGCCGTGACCAGCGCCTACCTGTTCAAGCTCGACGGCCGCACGCTCAAGCCGCTAAGCACTGGTAGCGGTACCGCCACGCTCGAGGGCACGAAGGTCGAGATCTCTCCGGTTGCCGCACCGCTGCTGAACGAGACCTTCAAGACCGACGCGGTCAAGCCGGGCCTGCTCGTGGGCATCGCCAAGATCACCGTGAACACCACCGCCGGCAGCTGACACGCCCTGTGGGGAGGGATGCCGACCCCCGCGGCCACAGGCCGCGGGGGTCGCTTCCTAGCGGGATCCGTCCTCGTCGGGAAGCTCGAACCAGATCTCTGTGCCTCCATCAGGCACCGACGCGACGCCGACGTGACCCTGGTGTGCCGCGATGATCCGGGCCACGGTCGCGAGGCCGATCCCGTGGCCGGCCACGTTGCTGTCCAGTCGGCTGAACAGGGAGAACACATCCACGCGCCGGTCCTCTGGGATGCCCACGCCGTTGTCAGACACCGAAACACGCCACCCTCCGGCATACCGACGCGAGGTGATGTGCACCCTCGGGGACACATTCGGACGCGCGAACTTCACGGAGTTCGTGATGAGGTTCTGCAGCACCGAGTACATGTCGTTGGGGTCCGCGCGTACGACGGGCAGCTCGCCGACGACGATCTCCGCGTCCGCCGGTTCCAGAAGCGTCGCGGAGTCGACCAGCAGCTGCTGCACCAGGCTTGCCAGGTCCACGTCTCGCTTGACTGGCGCACCCCCGACGTCACCGAACTCCATGGCCTGTTCGAGCATCCGCACCATGCGGTCGGCTGCCCGCATCGTCCGGGCGAGCAAGGCTGCGACTGTCCGGTCGGGATGGTCCTGCAGCTCGTCCTCGAGCATCTCCACGCTCGCGATGATCGAGCTCAACGGCACCTTCATGTCGTGACTCAGCTCGGCCGCCAGCTGTGAGACCACCGTGGCCGCAGCCAGCGCCGTCGGCGACGCCAGGGGTTCGGGGCGGGTGGCACGCAGCAGGCGCAGCTCGATGATCTTGGTGACGCTGAGGGCCAGCGCCTCCAGCGATCGTCTCTGCAGCGCCGTGAGGCTCTTCGGGTCGGAGTCGATCACGCACAACCGGCCGACCATCTCGCCGTTTGGGGAGTAGAGCGGCGCGGACGCGTAGAAGCGCATCCGCGCAAGTCTGCCGTCGGCCCAGCCGATGTTGGCGAACCTGCTGTCGGCCTGGGCGTCCTCGACGACGAAGACGCTGTTGGTGCTCATCGTGAACTGACAGAAGGTGTCGTCTGCCCGACCCACGAATGGCTCCAGACCATAGGTGATGGGCACGTGGTAGTCGTCACCGTGCCGGACAGTGAGGCCCGAGGCCTCGCTGTCGCAGATCTGGGCTGCCAGGTCGACGATCTCCAGCAGGTCGACATCGTCTGGGCGCGACAAGATGGTCAAGACGTCATCGATCCCGAGCCCGGCCGATCCGGCTCCCGAATACAAAAGAAACTCCCTTGCCTGCACTCTCCCCTTACCCACGGAGGAACCCCCCGAAACTAGGCCTCATTGGGCAGTTGTGATGATCGCGCGCTGACCCGGCACTACCGGGACGCCTGAACGCCCGACTGGCACTCACCCCGAGCGGGCCGGTCATCTAGTGTGCGTGCGTGGAGTACGAGCTGGACCGTGGCATCGCCGTCGTGCACACAGCAGCGGGCGAGTACGCCGCCGACCTCGACGCAGGCTGGGTGGTCGGGGGTGGGCTCAACGGTGGCTACCTGCTGGCTGTGCTCGGGAACGCGATCCGCTCCGAGCTCAACGGCGGCCAGCCCGACCCGGTCAGTGTCACTGCCTACTACCTCCGCCCGAGCGTCCCTGGTCCGGCTGTGGTCCGCGTCCGTGTGGTGCGAGCCGGTGGCCGGCGCTCCACCGTGGCGGCCAGCCTGTTCCAGCAGGAGGACGGCATCGAGGTCGAGCGAATCACCGCACTGGCGGTCTTCGGCCACCTGAACCAACTGACCCCCGCGCAGGTGCAGCGCGAGATCCCGCCCCCAGAGCTCCCACCCCGTGAGGACTGCGTGCCCGCGCTCCACGCTCCGGCCGACTTCATCGAGGTCGCCCCGCTTCTGCAGCGGTTCGGTACCCGGCTGGATCCAGCGTGTGTCGGCTGGGCGGTCGGGGAGCCGAGCGGGAACGGGGTCATCCAGGGCTGGTTCAAGCTGGCCGACGACCGGCCTCTCGACCCGATCGCGCTGTTGGTCGCGGTGGACGCACTGCCCCCGGTGACGTTCGACCTGGGCTTGCCGGGCTGGGCACCCACGCTCGAGCTGACTGCGCACGTCCGCGCCAGGCCCGCCCCCGGGTGGGCTATTGTCAGGCACGCCACTCGCAACGTCTCCGGCGGCTACTTCGAGGAGGACTGCGAGGTCTGGGACTCCCACGGGCACCTTGTGGCCCAGTCCCGACAGCTGGCGCTGCTACCCCGCCCTCCTGGCGGAGAGGTCTAGACGTGTACCGCCGAAATGAGACGTTTTCGAGATTGGGGTTTCAACGGGTGGAGACCCGGGTGACACTTCTCCCCGACGCGGGGCAAGATTCTCGGTACCGCCTTGCGACCAGGGGGAAGCTCGGACCATGAAGTTGAAGACCGGCATTTCAGTGCTTTCACTGAACGTGCTGCTTGTGCTGCTCATAGGGCAGGAGGTTCGGGGGACAAACGCCGTCGAATCCCCCATTCCGGAGCCCCTGGTCCAGGCCTCGGTGACCGTTCCTGCACCACAGGAGCCTGTGGTCGTCGAGGGCGCACTCTCGACGAACACGCGCGGCTGGTCGCACGCGTCCGCTGCCAAGACCGGCGCCGCGCCGGATGCCGTCCGGGCAGAGCTCCTGGACGCGTACTGGATGGCGATCTCGGCTGCTCCCGCGCAATGCCACCTGTCGGTCTCGCTCCTCTCTGCCATCGGGCAGGTGGAGTCCGGCAACCTCGCGGGGCGCGAGCTCGACGCCGGGCATCGCGTCATTCCCGAGGTTCTCGGACCGGTGCTCGACGGGAAGCAGCACAAGGCGATCGCGGACACCGACGACGGACGGCTGGACGGCGACACCGTCTGGGACCGGGCCGTCGGTCCGATGCAGTTCCTCCCAGCCAGCTGGCGGGTGGCCGGTGTGGACATGGACGGCGACGGCCGCCGGGACCCCCAGGACATCTTCGACGCCGCGGGCACGGCGATGGTTTACCTCTGCGCGGGTGGCCGCGACCTCGCCACCAGCCAGGGACTGAGGGAGGCCGTGCTGTCCTACAACCACTCCACCGAGTACCTGCAGCAGGTGCTCGTCCAGAAGGCCATCTTCGACCGCAACCCGTTGACGGGCTGGGGCACGCTGCCGTTCCTCGAGGCCTGGGAGGCTCCTCCGCTGACCTCGGCGAACTGGCAGCCTCCGCCCGGCGTGACGGGCACTCGTACCCCCAGCCCCACGGTGAACGTGCGGCCCGGCGCGCCGACCAGGCCCAGCGTCGTGCCCGCAAAGCCGGTCACACCAGCACCGACGCGCCCCCCGACCAGCACGGTCACCCCCACCCCGAGCACCCCTGCGACCCCGACTCCCACGAACCCGGACCCCTCGCCGACCGACCCGACCGGGACCCCCGACCCGACACCCACGCCGACACCTGACCCGACACCCACGCCGACACCTGACCCGACACCCACCCCGACACCTGACCCGACACCTGGCCCGAGCGAGCCGCCGACGTGCCCGGTCCCGACCGCGGAGGACCCGTGGGTCGCACCGCCGGGCGAGCCCACTCCGGAGCCGGACCCCGAGGACGGCACCATCGACCACGACAACGACCCCGCCACCCCCAGGTGCATCCCTCCTGAGGATCCCGAGACGGGCAAGCCGATGACGTGGCCGCCGCAGTCAGCCACGCCTGGGGCACCTGACGCCGGGAAGACTGACGAGTAGCAGCAGGAACTGGCGCTAGCGGTCATCTCCGTAGTCGATGACCGCTAACTAGTCGAACTGGGCTCGCTTCATTGCGAACACGAACCGACGCCCGGGATACTCCGTCAGCGACCAGAGCAGGTCGGTCGAAGGCCAGTAGGAGATGTCCTCCGGCCCGACCGGAAGTGTCCGGGGATAACCGCGGAACGAGCCGGGTTGGCCGACGTACATCCTGCCGAGGCGGTAGCGCCCCCGGCTGGACGTGACGTAGTAGGTGCCCCGCACGATCGCCGCACCTTGCATGTGCCCGAGCCCGCGCTCGTCGAGCCAGACCGGGCGCGAGGTGCCGTCCTCGGTTGCGGCCAGGTGGTAGGTCTGCGGGTCCAGCGGGAAACGGACGAGGCGTCGGGTCATCTCGGCGACGCCGTACTCACCCGCGACCAGCTGCGGCGGGTCGGCGCCGCGGTCGAGGGAGAGGAAGGAGTAGCGCATCTGCTCCACGCCCTCACTCGCGGCGGCGTCGTAGGCGAACCGCACCGGAAGCACGTAGCGGTATCCGAACGTGTCCTCGGTGGACCTCACCCGGATGATGTCGTCGATCATGCAGCTGAACAGGCCCCTGCGGGTGCCGGCCACATGAAGGTAGGGCCCGCACCACACCAGTCCGCCCGCGTGCACGAGCAGCGGCCGCAGCTCGAGGCGGCCACCGGGGGTCCGCTCCGGGACGACGAGCAGGACGTGGCGGTACTCGAGCGTGTCGATGTCGATGACGCTGACCCGGCTACCGCGGTTCTCGCCGCCGACGTACTTGGAGTACCAGCTCGTCATCAGCAACCTGCGACCGTCGATGTCCTCGGCGTCGCTCGCGTCGGCCGACGTAGTAATGCCCTGGGGCCACCAGCGCAGGGTGCTGACGTCCGCGTCGTTCCAGCGGAAACCCCACTCGACGGCCTGCCCGGGCACCTGGGTGCGCACGGCCTGACGGTTGAGGTGGGAGACCACACCGGCGATGCCCACGCGCCTGCCGAACCGCTCGACCGCGGTCTCGATGTCGTCGGTGTTCTCGTCGGTACGGCGCAGGTGGATGCTCGACAACGGCATCTCCGGGCTCACCGTGCCAACGTAGTCGCCACGACCAGTGCGAGGACCTGACTCGCCTGGTGCCCGGTCGGAGGATGGAGCGATGAGTCTGGGCAAGACTGCAGGTCTCACCTGTGCCAACGGGACCGACAGAAGGAGCCGGCGTGAGAGATGTCTGGCCGATCGTGCACGCGGAGCGGGCCGCGCTGATCGCAGACCTGGAGGGTCTCGACGACGCATCGTGGGAGCAGGCGTCAATGTGCGGAGAGTGGACCGTGCACGATGTCGTCGCCCACCTGATCGACACCGCGAAGACCACGCGGCTGGGATTCGTGGTCGGCCTGGCCCGCGCGGGCTTCGACTTCGACCGTCAGAACGCCCGCGGAGTGGAGCGCGAGCGGGGCGCCTCGACGCAGGAGACGCTGGATCGGCTACGTCAGGTCGCGTCGCGGACGTCGACGCCGCCCGCATCGCTCGACAGCCGGCTCGTCGAGGAGATCGTCCACGGTGAGGACATCCGTCGGTCCCTGGGCCTCAGTCGCGACTACCCGCGTGAGGCCGTCCTCAGAGCACTCCGCCTGCAGGCTCGCACGTCGACGTCCTTCGGCGGCGCCAGGCAGCTGATGACCCGGTTCCAGCTGGTCGCAGAGGACGCCGACTTGTCCATCGGAGCCGGCCAGCCGGTGAGTGGCCCGGTCTTGTCGCTGCTCCTGGCCATTGCCGGACGACGGGTGGCGTTGGACGATCTCCGCGGTCCGGGAGTGGCCGCGTTGGCGGGAGCAGTCTGACGAGGCTTGCCTCCAATCCCTGGGATCGACGACCCCGACCACCCCAACCGCCACGCCAGGTGGTCGATCGTGAACGGACAACCCGATCAGTGGAGTCCTGCACGCTCCAGGCGCACGACAGACTCCGCAAACCGGGCTGCGGGGTCTGCCCGTGCCATCAGTCGTGGCCACCTTGTGGTCGCAGGCCACTGACGGGAACGGGTCAGGAGCATGCCGATACATTGCGGCCATGCGTGAGGTCGTGGGGGTCGCGTTGGTCGAGGGCGGCCGGGTGCTGGCCGCCCGCAGGTCGGCCCCGCCGGCGCTGGCCGGGCTCTGGGAGCTCCCGGGTGGCAAGGTCGAGAAGGGCGAGGCCCCCGAGACGACGGCAGTCCGCGAGATCGCCGAGGAGCTCGGCTGCGGGATCGAGGTCACCGGCTGGCTCGACGGTAGGACCGCGATCACAGAAGGCTTGTTGCTCCGCGTCGCCACCGCTCGGCTCACGGACGGCGACCCGGTCCCGAACGAGCACGACGCCGTGCGCTGGCTGAGCGCAGATCAGCTCGACGAGGTCACCTGGACGGCCGCCGACCTGCCGTTCCTGCCAGCCCTTCGCGACCTGGTCGGAGCCGACTGATGCGGGGCGTGTTCTTCGACGAGGAGCATGCGCGGGCCGCCGTGTCCCGGCTCGCGCAGGACGGCTTCGAGGCAACCTGCCGTCGCGAACGCTTCGCCGGCGAGGACGACGACGAGGACCATCCCTGGGCGGTGACCACCGACGCGCCTTCTGCTCTGCTCGAGCTCCTCGTCGAGCAGTACGACGGTTGGCTGGAGCCCGACACCGCGCCCGTACCGGCTACTCCTCTCGAGCTCCCTGACGCGCCTCGTCGCGTCAAGCGGAACCTGTAGCAGCTTCCGACCTAGGATCACCTCCATGAACAAGCACCTGCTGCTCGTGCACGCCCACCCTGACGACGAGAGCATCGGGCAGGGGGCGACGATGGCTCGCTACGTCGCACAGGGGATCGGCGTGACCCTCGTGACCTGCACCGGTGGCGAGATGGGCGAGATCCTCGTCCCCGACATGGAGCACATGGCCGCCGACAAGGACGACACCCTGGCCGACCAGCGCAAGATCGAGCTCGACAACGCGATGAAGGCCCTCGGGGTGACCGACTACCGCTACCTGGGCGGGTTCAAGCGCTACCGCGACTCCGGCATGCAGTGGCACGCCGACGGTCACGCCGTCCCGTCCGACGTGGTCCACGAGAACGCGTTCTGGAACGCCGACCTCACCGAGGCAGCGAACCACCTCGTCGAGGTCATCCGCGAGGTGCGACCGCAGGTGCTCGTGACGTACGACGAGTTCGGTGGCTACGGCCACCCGGACCACATTCAGGCCCACAGGGTGGCGACGTACGCCGCATCGCTGGCCGCCGTGCCGTCCTACCGCGCCGACCTCGGCGAGGCCCACGACATCGCCAAGATCTACTGGGGCGCCATGTCGGCCGCGAAGGTGCGCGAGGGGCTGCGCGATCTCCGCGAGGCCGGCGACACGACCACCTTCGAGGGCATGGACCCCGACTCGTTGCCAGCGTTCATGGTGGAGGACGACGCGCTCTCGGCCAAGGTCGAGGCCGACGACTACGCCAACGTGAAGATGGAGGCGCTCAAGGCGCACCGTACGCAGATCGAGGTCGATGGCCCCTTCTTCGCCCTCTCCAACAACAAGGGCAACGAGATCTGGGGGACCGAGTACTACCGCATCGCGAGGGGCACCCTGGGTCCCACGGGTGCAGACGGTCTGGAGACCGACCTGTTCGCCGGGCTCGGGTGATCCGCAGTTGGCTGACAACCTCGGCGCGAAGGTCGCCGGGTTCACGATCTTCGGTCTGTTGTTCCTGGTCGTCGCCGGATGGATCGGCCTGTACGTCCACAGCGCCGACAAGGCTCCGCGCAACGCCCGGGTCGAGGGCGTCAGCATCGCCGGGCTCACCCCGGACGAGGCCGAAGAGCGGCTCCGCGAGAGTCTCGGCGAACGTGTCAAGGAGCCAATCAAGATCACCTACGGGGACGGGCGCTCGAAGACGGTGGACCCCGGCTCGGCTGGCCTCGCCGTCGACTACCCGGCCTCGATAGAGGAGGCTGCCGGCGGCTCGGGCTTCGGTGCACGTCGGATGTGGGAACTGCTCACCGGGGGCGGTGACCACCACGCCGAGATCACCGTGGACCAGACCCGGATGCAGGCGACGCTGGACGATCTCGACAACGGGATCGGCCCGGCGCCCGTCGAGGGTGCCATCACCTTCCGCGACGGCCGTGCAGTCCCGGCGTACAGCCGACCGGGGACCGTGGTCGCTCTCGGCGCCACCCAGAAGATCCTCGAACGTCGGTTCCTGCACGGTGGCTCCCAGAAGATCCCCACCGAGAACCGGCCGGCGGAGGTCAGCGACGAGGCTGTCCGGCGCGCGCTGGCGGAGTTCGGCGAGCCGGCGATGTCAGGCCCGGTGACCCTGGTGCTGGGCGGTCAGCAGGTGGTCGCGCCGCCGAAGCTGTTCGGCAAGGGGCTTTCGATGGTGGCCGAGGGCGGGCAGCTGGTGCCGCGGGTCGACGGGGAGATGCTGCTCGAGGCGCTGGCGCCGGTGATGAGCACCGTGGGTCGCGAGCCCAAGGACGCCCGGATCGAGGTACGGCGAGGCAAGCCGCGCGTCGTACCCGCCAAGGTGGGAGTCGAGCTCGACGCCCAGGAGATCGAGGACAGGTTCGCCGAGGTCGCCGTACTCCAGGGAGCGGAGCGGCGGCTGGTCGTCGAGGGCAAGGCCACGCGGCCCGACTTCACCACCGCGGATGCCAGGGCGCTGAAGGTGACCGAGCGGGTGAGCACCTTCACCACGAACTTTCCGTTCGCGGAGTACCGCAACGTCAACATCCCGCGGGCGGCCGAGCTGATCGACGGCACCCTGCTGCGGCCGGGGGAGACGTTCAGCCTCAACCGGACGGTCGGCGAGCGCACCAAGGCCAACGGCTTCACGGAGGGCTACGTCGTCTCCGACGGCATCTTCAAGCTCGACCTCGGCGGCGGGGTCTCCCAGATGGCGACGACGACGTTCAACGCCATGTTCTTCGCGGGACTCGAGGATGTCGAGCACAAGCCTCACTCGGTCTACATCGACCGTTACCCGGAGGGCCGGGAGGCGACTGTCGCGTGGCCGTCGGTCGACCTGAAGTTCACCAACACCACGCCGTACGCCGTCCTCGTCACCGCCCGCGTGCGCAAGTCGACGCCGAGCGAGGAAGGGGCCGCAACGGTCTCGATGTACTCCACGAAGCACTGGAAGATCACCAGCAGCACCGGGCCGCGCACCAACTTCTCCTCGCCGAAGGTTCGCTACTCCCAGGAGCCGGACTGCGAGGAGTTCAGCGGCACGACCGGGTTCAGTGTCAATGTCTTTCGCTACTTCCGGGACCGGAAATCTGGCAAGGTGTTGCGCAAGGAGAAGTTCCACACCGACTACATCGCTGGCGACACCGTTCGCTGCGGGCTCCCGCCGAAGCCGAAGAGGAACTGACTCCGCACAGCTCACATTGGAGAGCGGCATGCAGCCTCGGGCCATCACCAGGACGTTCATCGCGGCACTGATGCTGGGGGCGGGGCTGCTGAGTCCGAGCCCCGCAGGGGCCTCGTCCGAGCTGCTGCCGACGGCCGGCGCCAACAACTGGTCCTGCCGGCCGACCAGCACCCACCCCTCCCCGGTGGTGATCGTGCACGGCACCTTCGGCGACAGCAGGGCTTTGCTCGACCGGCTCTCCTGGAGCATGCACTCCGCCGGCTACTGCGTCTTCGCCCTCGACTACGGCAACCGCGCCACCGGCCCGATCGAGCAGTCGGCCGCGCAGCTCAAGACTTTCGTCAACCAGGTGCTCGCCGCCACCGGAGCCGCCAAGGTGTCGATGGTCGGCCACTCCCAGGGCGGGATGATGCCCCGCTACTACATCAAGTTCCTCGGTGGAGCGAGCAAGGTCGACGACCTCGTCGGGCTCTCACCGTCCAACCACGGCACCGCCAACCCACTCCTGCTCACCCCCGGCGTGGGCATCCTGTGTCCCGCCTGCCTCCAGCAGAAGACGGGCTCGCCCTTCCTGCAGAACCTCAACGGCGGTGACGAGACCCCCGGCCCGGTGAGCTACACCAACGTTGTCACGCAGTACGACGAAGTGGTGCTGCCCTACACCTCCGGCTACCTGGCCGGGCCCAACACCACCAACATCAGGCTGCAGGCGAAGTGCCGGTTCGACATCTCCGGCCACCTGCTCATCCCGAGGGACGGTCCGGCGATCCGGCTTGCACTGAACGCGCTCGGGCGCCCCGGACCGGCAAGCCCGACGTACCAGCCCTCCTGCCTGCCCTGACGCTGACTCATCGGCGTTTCGCGCCTCATCTCCGACGGCGTTCTCCTACGCTGGGCCGGATCGGAGGACCAACATGCATACGCTCCCCCAACGCCTCGCTGCCGAGGCATTCGGCACCTTCTGGCTCGTCTTCGGCGGTTGCGGCGCAGCCATCTTCGCGGGTGAGTTCATCCAGTTCCAAGGTGTCGCACTCGCCTTCGGACTGACCGTCCTCACCATGGCGTACGCCGTCGGCCACATCTCCGGAGGGCACTTCAACCCTGCGGTGACGGTCGGTCTGGCGGCGGCGAGACGGTTCGCCTGGAAGGACGTGCCTGCCTACGCGGCCACGCAGGTCGTGGCGGCGGTGCTGGCCGCAGCGGCGCTGTGGGTCATCGCCCACGGCATCGAGTTCGACTCGACGGACTCCGGCTTCGCCGCCAACGGCTACGGCGACTACTCTCCCGAGGGCTATGAGTGGTGGGCGGTCCTGCTCGCCGAGCTGCTGCTCACGGCGTTCTTCCTCTACATCATCCTGGGTGTCACCGACACCCGCGCGCCCAAGGGTTTCGCCCCGTTGGCGATCGGGCTGGGGCTCACTCTGATCCACCTGATCAGCATCCCGATCAGCAACACCAGCGTGAACCCGGCCCGTTCGATCGGGCCCGCCCTGTTCGCGGGAAGCGACTCGATCCTCCAGCTGTGGCTGTTCATCCTGGTCCCGCTGGCGGGTGCGCTGGCCGCAGGCGCGACGTACGGCGCCTTGTTCGGCGCCGGTGGCGTGGCTCCGCTCGAGGAGACGACTCAGCCCTGAGATCGGTTGACCAGCAGCTCGACACCGTCGAGCAGCCGGTCGAGCCCGAAGGTCAGCTCGTTCCCGACAATCTGGTCGAACCCTCCGTTCTCCCAGATCCACGTCATCGTCGGGAACCGTTCGGAGGAGTAGTAGGTGCCCCAGAAGCTGACCCGCGACTCCCAGTAGTCATCGGCAGTGACACCGGTGCTCGCCGACAGGCTGGTGTCGGTGATCCGGCCACGGGCCACGCCGAAGACGTGTGACTCCACCAGCCCGGCAACCCGGGGCACGTCGTACGGCGAGAGGCCGGTGAGCCGGACCGCACGGTAGAGGTCCTCCTGGATGTCCAGCACGTGCGGACCGAGCGGCATCCGCCACAGGTTGGCGTGGATGAGCCATGGCGATCGCGCGTACATCTCCCAGGCCTGGTGGGCGTGGAACTCGACCTGGGCGCGCCAGGCAAGCGCGGTGTCGGGCTTCTCCCGGGAGGCCCAGGCCCGGTCGACCATCAGCTCGAAGAGCTCCTCGCGGCCCGGGACGTAGGTGTAGAGGCTCATCGCGCCGACACCCAGCTTGCTCGCGAGGGTGCGCATCGAGAGCCGGTCGACACCTTCGGCGGCAGCGAGGTCCATGGCGGCCTCGACGACCTTGTCCACCGACAGCCGTTGCCGCGGTCCGCGCGCCGGGGGCTCGGGCGGGTTCCACAGCAGCTCGATCATGGCTCGTCCCTCCGGCGTACCCCACTCGGCTGGGTCCCCGGTCGGCGCTGTCATGGCGCTCATCCTGCCACTTGTCCTGGTACGTCGTACAGCGTATGGTGTAAGACTCAGTACGGCGTACGACGTATTCGGACGAGGAGTCGCAGATGATCCACACCGAGAAGCTGACGCGGACGTTCAAAGTGGGCAAGGAGATCGTCGAGGCAGTGAACGGCGTCGACATCGACGTCGCGCCGGGCGAGCTGGTCGCCTTCCTCGGGCCCAACGGAGCCGGCAAGTCGACGACCCTGAAGATGCTCACCAGCCTGCTCGCCCCGACCTGCGGCACCGCCAGGGTGGCCGGTCTCGACGTGACGGCCGACCCAGCAGGCGTTCGGCAGCGCATCGGCTACATCGGTCAGAAGCCCGGGGCTGGATTCAGCTACCGCGTGCAGGACGAGCTGCTGATGCAGGGCCGGTTCTACGGGCTGTCGAAGTCTGAGGCCGCCGCGCGGGGCAAGGAGCTGTTCGCGAGCCTGGGCCTCGACGGCATGGAGATGCGCAAGGTGAGCACGCTGTCGGGCGGTCAGCAGCGGCGGCTCGACATTGCCCTGGGCCTGATCCACTCACCCGGGATGCTGTTCCTCGACGAACCCTCGACAGGCATGGATCCGCAGAACCGGGCCAACCTCTGGGAGCACATCATGCGTCTGCGAGAGCAGCACGGCACCACGATCGTGCTCACCACCCACTACCTCGAGGAAGCAGACTCGATGTCTGAACGCGTGGTGGTGATCGACCACGGGCGGATCATCGCCGACGACACACCGTCCCGGCTCAAGGCGAAGCAGGCTGGCGACCGGATCACCTTCACCGTCGGGCCCGCTGATGTTCCCCGGGCCCGCGAGGTCGCCGAGCATGCCGGAGAGGTGACCGGCTCGGAGTCCGGCACGGTCACCCTGCGGGCCGAGTCCGGCGACCGGGTGTTGCCCGGCCTACTGGCGGCCCTTGCGAACAAACAGGTCGCGGTGCAGGCGGCGACGCTGCACCAGCCGACCCTCGACGACGTCTTCCTCAACCTCACCGGTCGCAGTCTGCGCGAAGGAGTGGACGCCTGATGGCCACCATGATCACCGACATCCGATCGGTCTGGATCCGCGAGAGCCTGACGATCTGGCGCGACCCGTTCTCCCTGATCTTCACCCTGCTCCAGCCCCTCGTCTTTCTTGGGCTGTTCGGACCGCTGCTCTCCGGCGTCGCAGGCGAGGGTGACCTGGGTGGCTCCTCACTTCAATGGTTCCTTCCGGGCGTCGTGGTGATGATCACGATGTTCGGGACGTCAATGGTGGGCTCCAACCTGCAGTACGAGCTGATGACCGGCGCCTTCGAGCGAATCCTCGCCACCCCACTTGCGCGGCCGGCGCTGCTTGTCGGACGAGCCCTCAAGGAGTTGGCCCCGCTCATGGTCCAGGCAGCGATCATCACCCTGGTGGCGGTGCCGTTCGGTTTCGAGCTGTTCCCAGCGCATATCGTGCTGGGCCTGCTGCTGCTCGGAGTCTTCGGCGTCGGGGTCGGTTCGCTGTCCTATGCGCTGGCCATCGCCGCGCGAAAGACCGAGTGGATCTTCTGGGCGGTGCAGCAGACGCTGCTGTTCCCGCTGCTGATCCTGAGCGGAATGATGCTGCCCCTGGAGACCGGTCCGGAATGGATGCGGATGCTCTCGAAGCTGAACCCACTGACCTACATGGTGGAGGCCGAACGCGCCCTGTTCACCGGACAGTTCGGCGTGGAGGTCCTGTGGGGCGCGGTAGCGGCGTGTGCCACCGCAGCGCTCGGCTTGCTGGTCGGGGTCCGCTCGGTGATCCGGACCGACTTCTAGACCGGCTCGCGCACGAGGTAGTCGTATTGGTGGTGCACTTCATAGCCGCGCGCCTCGTAGATCATCCGGGCCGACGCGTTGGAACGCACCACCTGCAGGTACGTCGTCGTCGCCCCCTGCTCGGCACCCCAGCCCAGTAGGGACCCGAGCACGGCGCTGCCAAGTCCCGTGCCCCGGAGATCGGGGCGCGTCCACAGGGAGGAGACACCGACCCAGTCGCCGTGGAACGCCGCGCGACCACGAGCGAGCACCTCGTCGTGCTCGCTCCTGATCGTGGCGAACGTGACCGTGCCTGCCTCGAGGACCGAGTGCGCGGGACCGCCGTAGCGCAGCGCCCGCTCGTCGCTGGCCAGCCAGGCCTCGTCCACTGCGACATCGTGGCGTGGTGCCGGCAGCTCAGGGCCGTTGAGCAGGCGCAGCACACGTGCCACCGACGCCAGCATGAGCAGCGTCGGTTCGTAGACGGACCAGCCGGCGCCGGCAAAGGCTTCGGCTTGTGGCGTCCGCGGGTGCACGTGTGCCCGCGGCGCCAGGGACCGGTCGTCGTACCACTGCGCCACCCGGGCCACCGCGTCCGCGAGGGGCAGGCCGGGGTCGCCGAGCGCCAAGGCCGAGTTGCCACGCGACGAGAAGCCGCCAGATGCGCGCAGCACCCAGTCCCCGAGGGGCTCGCTCTCGACCGGCTGCCAGCCCGGCAACGCCAGCCGGTCGGCCTGCTCGGCGCTCAGCCGGCGGTGAATCGAGGGCCGGGGAGGGACTGGCTTGCCCGAGACGATGTCGGCGGTGGCAATCTCCACGACGCTGCCGTCCACGCGTCGTACGGTCACCAGGCCGTCCTCCCATGACTCGCAGATGCCCAGCACGTCGGTCATGGCGGGTCCGCCGGACGGCCCGAGCTCGCCGCGCAGCACCCGTCGTACGACGACGCGCAGGCCGACGACGTGCGGTCCCAGAACCCCCACAGCACGGGGGGTCACATGTCGGTCCTCGGGCGGTTCATCCACAGGCACGGTGGGATACTAGGCTGACGCTCGTCCGCACGGACCGAACCTCAGGAGGATCCAGGTGACCTACGTCATCGCCCAGCCTTGCGTCGACCTTAAGGACCGCGCCTGTGTCGATGAATGCCCGGTCGACTGCATCTACGAAGGCAAGCGGATGCTCTACATCCACCCTGACGAGTGTGTCGACTGCGGTGCCTGCGAGCCGGTCTGCCCGGTGGAGGCCATCTACTACGAGGACGACACCCCCGAGGAGTGGAAGGAGTACTACGACGCCAACGTCCACTTCTTCGACGACCTCGGCTCACCAGGTGGTGCGGCCAAGATGGGTGAGATCGACAAGGACCACCCGCTGATCGAGGCACTCCCGCCCCAACCCCAAGAGTGACCCCAAGAGTGACCCCGAGAGTGACCCGCCCGATCATGAGGGGGAGGGTCTCCGAGCGGCTCCCCGACTTTCCATGGGATCAGCTCACGCCGTACGCCGCACGGGCCCGCGCACATCCCGACGGCATCGTGGACCTCTCGATCGGCACCCCGGTGGACCCCACCCCCCAGGTCGTCCAGCAGGCCCTGCGCGAGGCCACCGACTCCCCGGGCTATCCGGTCACGATCGGCCTTGTCGAAACCCGCCAGGCCTGCATCGACTGGCTCTCGCGCCGCTTCGGTGTGACCGGGCTGGGCCTGGACGGCGTGCTGCCGGTCATCGGATCCAAGGAGCTGATCGCCGGCCTGCCGAGCCATCTGGGTCTGGGGCCCCGTGACCTCGTGGTGTGCCCGCAGCTGGCCTACCCGACGTACGAGGTGGGCGCTGCTCTGGTGGGCGCCGAGACCATCGCCACCGACTCGCTGACCGCAGTTGGTCCGCGGACTCCGTCGCTGGTCTGGGTGAACTCCCCCTCCAACCCCACCGGCAGGGTGCTTCCGGTCGACCACCTGCGCAAGGTCGTCGACTGGTGCCGCGAGCGGGGTGTCCTGCTGGTCTCGGACGAGTGCTACCTGGAGTGTGCGTGGGAGACCGTCGATGGTCGCGGCCCGGTCTCGGTGCTGCACGACGACGTCAACGGTGGCTCCCTCGAGGGCATTCTGGCCGTGCAGTCGCTCTCGAAGCGGTCCAACCTGGCCGGCTACCGGTGTGGGTTCGTCGCCGGTGATCCGGCTGTGGTGGGGGAGCTGCTGGAGGTCCGCAGGAACCTCGGGCTGATGATGCCCGGCCCCCAGCAGCGGGCGATGGTCGCGGCACTCGACGACGACGCCCACGTCGAGGAACAGCACGCCCGTTACGCGGCCCGTCGGCGCTCGCTGCGGGCAGCCCTCGAGACCGCCGGGTTCCGGATCGACCACTCGGAGGCCGCGCTCTACCTCTGGGCCACCCGCGACCAGCCGTGCTGGGACACCGTTGCGGAGCTGGCCGAGCTCGGTGTGCTGGTCGCGCCGGGCTCGTTCTACGGCCGCGCCGGCGACCGGCACGTGCGGGTGGCCTTCACGGCCACCGACGAGCGAGTCGAGCAGGCGGTCGCACGGCTCACTCCCGCTGGTTGAGGCTCGCTCCTCAACCGCCGAGACGGCGCTTGTGTTCCGCCCAGACCCGCCGAGACGGCGCGTGTGCACGGGGCGGATGAACATTGCAGCCGTTTGGGCGGTTGTTTCCGGGACACTAGCGCCGTCTCGGCGCCTACTTCGCCACCACCGATAGTCGTCAACCCATCGAGATGCGCACGGTGGTCGCGTCCGCACTGCCGCCGGCCTTCCAGCCGTCCTCCGAGGGTCGACCCGTCCTCCAGCGCTTGCCGGCGTAGGCGACCGCATCGGGGCGCAGGCTGACACCATGTGCGACGACGAACTGAGCCACCGACCAGCCGAGTCGACTGCCGTCCTGACCAGCCGACACCGCGACCGCCACGTCCTGACGTGAGCCGGTGCGGGCGATCTCGAGCTCGCCGTACGCCCGACCGACCTCGCTCATCACCTCGTCCGCGTTGCCTTGCTCGTTGGATTCGTGCACCACACAGCTGAACAGGCCACCGGGGCTGTACCCAGTCAGCACCGAAGCGAGCGTGCGGGCGTCGGGGGCGTGATCCTCGTAGGCCTCGGGAAAGCCCGACCGCTGCACCTTCTGGGCGGCCTCGGTTATGCGCATCGTCTTGTAGCCGGGGATCTTCACCAGCGCGTCGTAGAAGGCGTTGGTCGCATGGTACGGGTCGCGCACCTGTTCCGTCGTACCCCAGCCCTGGGAGGGTCGTTGCTGGAACAGGCCCAGGGAGTCGCGGTCACCGTGGGTCAGGTTGCGGATCTTGCTCTCCTGGTACGCCGTGGCCAGGGCGATCGACACGGCTCGCGCAGGCAACCCGCGGCTCACCCCGATGGCGGAGATCAAGGTCGCGTTCTCGGCCTGCTCGATCGTGAGGTCCACCTGCCGGCCATCGAGCCGCGCGGAGCAACCCTCCGGGTCCGGCAGCGGCCCTGACCCACGCCAGACCGCGACACCCACGCCCACCACGACAATGAGGACGAGCAGGAGGACGAGGAGGCGAGGTCTCATCGGCGAGCAGGGCGTTGTCGGGTTGTCGGGGGATCAGTTGGAGTGCAGGTCGGCGTTCAGGCTGATGCCCTCGCCGGCCCAAGGGCGCGCCTCGACGGCTCCGGAGACCGAGTTGCGACGGAACAGCACGTTGTTTGCTCCCGAGAGGTCGGCGGCTTTGACGACCTTGGGCTTGTTGTCCATGTCCCTGATGGTCACCTTCGTCCCGGCGGTCACGTAGCAGCCCGCCTCGACGACGCAGTCGTCACCCAGGGAGATGCCGATGCCGGAGTTCGCGCCGAGCAGGCAGCGCTCCCCGATGGAGATGACTGCGGTGCCGCCACCGGACAACGTGCCCATGATCGAGGCTCCGCCGCCGATGTCGGAGCCGTTGCCGACCACCACACCGGCGCTGATCCGGCCCTCGACCATCGAGGCGCCCAGCGTGCCGGCGTTGTAGTTCACGAAGCCCTCGTGCATCACCGTGGTGCCTTCGGCGAGGTGGGCGCCCAGACGCACGCGGTCAGCGTCGGCGATGCGCACCCCGGTCGGCAGCACGTAGTCGGTCATCCGCGGGAACTTGTCAACGCCGAAGACCTGCACCGGGCCGTTGGCCCGCAGCGCGAGGCGGACCTCTTCGAAGTCCGTCACCGCGCACGGCCCGACGTTGGTCCAGACGACGTTGGCGAGCTTCGCGAAGATGCCGTCCATGTTGAGCCCGTGAGGTCGCACGAGGCGGTGGCTGAGCAGGTGCAGGCGCAGGTAGGCGTCGCTCGCGTCCTTGGGCGCCTCGGAGAGATCGATCGCCACGGTCACCACGTCGGTGTGCACCCGGCGGTCGGGATGCTTGCCGGCGAGCGCCTCCAGCGCCTCGGGTGCTCTGCCTCCCGGCGCCTGGCCGAGCTCGGGAGCCGGGAACCAGGTGTCGAGCACGGTGCCGTCGTCGGCCACGGTCGCCAGCCCGTGGCCCCACGCGTGCAGGTTTTCGGGCAGGCTTGAATCAGTTGGCTGCGAGGACATGGCCAAGAGGCTACCCGCGTGGCTCACACCGACACCTGAGGGGAAAGACAGACGTGACGAAGTTCAAGGAGCTGTGCATGGACTCGGCCAGGTCCGGCACCGAGCTGGGTCGGTTCTGGGCGGCCGTGACCGGCTGCGCGTACGCCGAGCCGAGCGCGCCGGGCGATCCCGGCGACGTGGTCGGCGAGGTCGAGGGAATGGGCATTGCGATCTGCCCGGTCCCGGAGCAGAAGACCGTCAAGCACCGGGTCCACCTCGACGTGCACACCGACTCCGTGGACTCCCTCCTCGCGCTGGGTGCGCGCCCCGCACCCGGCTACGGGGGAGACCCGTGGACCGTCCTGCTGGACCCGGAGGGAGGCGAGTTCTGCGCGTTCGTGCGCGATGGGGAGCTGCCGTCGTACCGGGTCTACGAGGTGATCGTGGACGCAGCCGACCCGGAGTCGATCGCACGCTGGTGGGCCGACGCCTTCGGGGTGCCGGTCAGGAACGATGGCGAGGACTGGTGGGTCGAGGGAGTGCCCGGCATGCCGTTCGACTCACTCCTCTTCGGGGCCGTGCCGGAGCCCAAGACCGTCAAGAACCGCATCCACTGGGACGTGTATGGCGAGGTGGATGCCTTCACCGCGGCCGGGGCGAAAGTGCTGGCCAAGCTGCCCCGGTGGACGGTGCTCGCCGACCCCGAGGGCAACGAGTTCTGCGTGTTCCCCGAGGGCGGCTGAGGGCCAACCTTTCGCCAACCGGCGGCGCCTAGCGTGAGTGGGGTCACAGTCCCATCGAAGGAGCGCGCCCACATGGCAAGGATCGAACTCACGGTCGACGGCGACAGGGTCTCCGATGACGTCGAACCGCGGATGCTGCTGGTGCAGTACCTCCGCGAGAAGCTCGGCAAGACCGGCACGGTGATCGGTTGCGACACCAGCAACTGTGGCGCCTGCACGGTGCACCTGGACGGCCTGAGCGTGAAGTCGTGCAATGTGCTCGCCGTACAGGCCAACGGGCACGAGGTGACCACGATCGAGGGGCTCGCCGCGACCGCCGAAGCAGGCAGTGAGCTGCACAGGGTGCAGACGGCATTCCATGAGTGCCACGGACTCCAGTGCGGCTTCTGTACGCCGGGCATGATCATGCAGGCGGTTGACCTGCTCAACGACAACCCGAACCCGAGCGAGGACGAGATCCGTGCCGGGCTCGAAGGCAACCTGTGCCGCTGCACGGGCTACCACAACATCGTCAAGTCCGTTCAGGCAGCGGCTGGAGGTGTCCAGTGACCGCCACCGAGACCCCGCTCGCCGAGATCGGGCGGGACCGTCACCGCAAGGAGGACCTGCGGCTGATCACCGGCCGCACGCGCTGGACCGACAACTTCACGCTGCCGGGCATGCTGCACATGGCCATGGTGCGCAGCCCGCACGCGCACGCGAAGATCACCCGGATCCAGGTCGACGAGGCCAAGGCAGCCCCCAACGTCGTCGCAGTGATCACGGGCCAGGATGTCGCCGAGGAGCAGGGCTCCATGCCCAACGCGTGGCCGATCACGGCTGACCAGGTCACGCCGGCCCACCCGCCGGTGGCCGTTGACCGGGTCACGTTCGCCGGCGAGATCGTCGCCGTCGTCGTGGCTCGCACCGCCGCCGAGGCGCGAGACGCCGCCGAGCTGGTCGACCCCGACTACGAGGAGCTGCCCGCGGCCCTGGACCTCAAGGAATCGGCGGAAGACAAGATCCTGGCGCACCCCGACCTGGGCACCAACAAGAGCGCGTTCTGGAAGTTCGACTCGGCCGAGGCCGGCACCGGGGGCAGCGTCGACGAGGCCATCGAGAAGGCTCGTGGCGACGGCATCGTGCTCGAGCGCGAGTACCGCCAGCAACGGCTTATCCCGGCCTTCATGGAGCCGCGCAGTGTCGTCGTGGATCCGACCGGTGAGCAGATCACCATGTGGAGTGCGACCCAGATCCCGCACGTCCTGCGCTACCTGCTCTCCGCCGTGCTCGGGATTCCGGAGTCCAAGCTCCGGGTCGTGGCTCCCGACGTGGGCGGCGGCTTCGGCGGCAAGCTCCAGACCACGCCGGAGGAGTTCATCACCATGGTGCTGGCCCGCCGCCTGGGCAGGCCGCTGAAGTACACCGAGACCAGGTCCGAGTCCATGATGGCCGCCCACCACGGGCGCGACCAGTGGCAGAAGCTGACCCTGTCGGCCGAGAAGGACGGCACCGTCACCGGGTTCAAGGTCGAACTGCTCGCCGACATGGGCTCACACGTCTCGTTGTTGGGAGGCGGCATCCCGATCCTCGGAGCGTTCATCTTCAACGCGATCTACAAGTTCCCGGCCTACCAGTTCAACTGCCAGACCGTCCTGACCAACAAGACGTGGACGGACGCCTACCGCGGCGCCGGCAGGCCGGAGGCGACGTACGCCATCGAGCGGATGATGGACGAGCTCGCCGTCGAGGTCGGCGTCGATCCGCTGGAGATTCGCGAGAAGAACTGGATCAAGCACGAGGAGTTCCCCTTCACGACGGTTGCCGGGCTCGAGTACGACTCCGGCAACTACGAGGTGGCCACCGAGATGGCCAAGGCCAACTTCGGGTACGACGAGCTCCGGGCCGAGCAGAAGCGGCGCCGGGAGTCCGGCGACCCGGTGCAGCTGGGCATCGGTGTCTCCACCTTCACCGAGATGTGCGGCTGGGCACCGTCGAAGCTGGTCGGCTCGCTCAGCTACGGCGCTGGCGGCTGGGAGCACGCAACGGTCCGGATGACCGGCACCGGGAAGGTCGAGGTGATCACCGGCGTCTCCGCCCATGGCCAGGGCCACGAGACGGCCTTCAGCCAGATCGTCGCCGACCGGCTCGGAGTGCCGTTCGAGGACGTCGAGGTGCTGCACGGCGACACCCAGGTCTCCGCGAAGGGCTACGACACCTATGGCTCGCGCTCACTCGTCGTCGGCGGTGAGGCGGTGGTCCGCGCAGTCGACAAGGTGATCGAGAAGGCGAAGCCGATCGCGGCCCACCTGCTCGAAGCCAACATCGACGACCTGGAGTACTCCAGCGGCCGGTTCAAGGTCCGGGGAACCGACCAGGGGATGGGCATCGGCGAGCTTGCCGGCGCAGTGTTCGCGGCGCACGACCTGCCTGAGGGCGTGGAGGCCACGCTCGATTCGGACGCCACGTTCGACCCTGACGCCCTCAGCTTCCCCCACGGCACGCACCTGTGCGCGGTGGAGGTGGACACCGAGACCGGCCAGGTCAAGATGCGCAAGTACACCTGCGTCGACGACATCGGCAACGTCATCAACCCGATGATCGTGGCCGGCCAGGTACACGGTGGTCTGGTGCAGGGCATCGCCCAGGCGTTGTGGGAGGAGGCGGTCTACGACGACGCGGGCACGCTCGTCTCGGCGTCCTTCGTCGACTACCTGGTGCCGACGGCTGCCGACACGATCAGCTTCGACGTGGACCACAACACCACGCCATCGACGACCAACACGCTCGGGACCAAGGGCGTCGGCGAGGCGGGCACGATCGCCTCGACGCCGGCCGTCGTCAACGCGGTGGTCGATGCCATCCGCCAGTTCGGGGTCAACGACATCCAGATGCCGTGCACCCCCGAACGGGTCTGGAAGGCAATCCACCAACAGCAGGGCCACGCCGGCGACGTCGGTGGCGCGGACCCGACTACGGGGGCTGCGGCCCCGCACTTCGACGAGGCGACCGGCCAGGAAGGCCAGACGGACCGCACTGCCGGATCAGCCGGACCCACCGGCGGGGAAGGAGCAGACCAGTGATTCCCGCGAAGTTCGACTACCTCGCCGCCACCTCCGTGGAGGAGGCGCTCTCGGCGCTCGCCGAGAGCGACGACGCCAAGGTGATCGCCGGTGGCCAGTCGCTGCTGCCGGTGCTCCGGATGAGGCTCAACGCCCCCGAGCTCCTCGTCGACATCGGAGGAATCGACTCGCTCCGGAACATCGTCGACGACGGCGACAGTGTCCTCATCGGGGCGATGGTGCCCTACCACCAGATCCTGGCGGACCCGTCCGTCCAGACCGGTCTGGGGCTGCTGCACAAGGCCATCAGCAAGGTGGCCGACCCGCAGATCCGGCACCGCGGCACCCTGGGCGGTTCCCTCGTCCACGCCGACCCGGCCGGTGACTGCGGTGCGCCGATCCTGGCGCTCGACGCGGAACTGGTGATCGCGGGTCAGGGCGGGGAGCGGACCGTTCCCGCGGCCGACTTCTTCGAGGACCTGTTCACGACCGCGGTTGGCGAGGACGAGCTCCTGACGCACATCCGGGTCCCGAAGCTCGACGGCTGGGGGTCGCACTACGAGAAGTTCGTGCGGCTGGCCCACCAGTGGCCGATCGTCGCGGTGGCCGCAGCGGTCAAGACCGGCGGCGGGACGATCAGCGGCGCCCGGATCGGCCTGGTCAACATGGGCTCGACCGCCCTGCGAGCCACGGCCACCGAGCAGGCCCTGGTCGGCAAGGAGGCCACCGACGCCGGCGTTCGCGAGGCGTGCGACCAGGCGGCCGATGGCACCAGTCCGCCCTCAGATCTCAACGGCGACTCCGACTACCGCCGGCACCTCGCGACCGTCCTCACCAGACGCGCGGTCCTCGCCGCCGCGGGGGGCTGAGCGTGGGCATGGAGCTCCGGCACGAGTTCACCGTGCCCGCGACGGTGGAGGAGACCTGGGACGCGTTCAACGACATCGAGTCGGTGGCCGGGTGCTTCCCAGGTGCCACCGTCAGCTCGGTGGAGGGGGACACGTTCAAGGGGAGCTGCAAGGTCAAGCTCGGGCCGATCGCACTGATCTACAACGGCACCGGCACGTTCGTGGAGAAGGACGAGTCCGCACGGCGCATGGTGATCGACGCCAAGGGCAAGGACAAGCGCGGCAACGGCACCGCCGGAGCCCACGTCACCGCCAACCTGACCGAGGACGGCACCTCGACGAGGGTTGAGGTGCTCACCGACCTGAGCATCACCGGCAAGCCGGCGCAGTTCGGCCGTGGGGTGATGCAGGACGTCAGCGACAAGCTGCTCGGGCAGTTCACGCAGTGCCTGGAGCAGAAGGTGGGCGACGCGAGCGCCGCCACGGCAGCGGCTGCCGCTGAGGACGACAAACCGAGCGCAACCGCCCCAGAGAACGTCGCAGAGAACGTCGCCGAGAACGTCGCTGAGACCCTCAGCGCGACCGAGGCCGTCAGCCCGACCGAGACCGCGACCGACCGACCGGAGCCGTTCCCCAGCCCCACCCGCCCGCCGAGCGGCGACGAAGCGATCAACCTGGGTACGACGGTCCTCCCGGCCATCGCTAGGGCGTACTGGAAGCAGGCACTCGGCGTCCTCATCGTGCTGTTCCTGCTCCGCCGGGTGCTGAGCCGCCGGACCTGAGCCTGAATCCACCGATCTCCGCCTGCTGCTCGCGACGGCGGCCATCGGTGAATTCAGGCTCAGGGGTCGCCTAGGGGCGATTCCCGAGTGCGCGATCACCGCCAGGCTGGCACGGTTGGTCCATGACGACGGTGGAGAGCGTGCCGGTCCCTGTTCCCCAGGACGGTGCGGTAGCGGCTCGGGTGATCGATCTGACCAAGGTCTACGGCTCGGGCAACGCCCAGGTGCGTGCCCTCGACGGGGTGACCCTCGACATCGCGGCGGGGGAGTTCACCGCTGTGATGGGGCCCTCGGGATCGGGAAAGTCGACGCTGATGCACCTGTGCGCCGCCCTGGACACGCCCACGAGCGGCACCGTGATGCTCGGGGACACCGAGCTCAACGGGCTCGACGACAAACGGCTGACGCTGCTGCGGCGTACCCAGATCGGGTTCGTGTTCCAGTCCTTCAACCTGGTCCCGACACTGACGGCCGAGGAGAACATCCTGCTCCCGCTGTCGATCGCAGGACGCAAGCCAGACCCCGGGTGGTACGACGCCGTCATCGACACGGTCAACCTCCGTGACCGGCTCGGACACCGCCCCAACCAGCTCTCCGGGGGACAGCAGCAGCGGGTCGCGGTCGCACGTGCGCTGGCCAGCCGGCCAACGATCGTCTTCGCCGACGAGCCGACCGGAAACCTGGACTCCCGCTCGGGGGCGGAGGTGCTCACCCTGTTGCGCTCCAGTGTGGATGACCACGGTCAGACCACCGTGATGGTGACCCACGACCCGGTGGCCGCGGCGTACACAGATCGCGTGGTGTTCCTCGCCGACGGCCAGATCGTCGATGAGCTGCGCAGTCCCGACCGCGAGCAGATCCTGAACAAGATGCAGGAGCTCGCCGCCCTCGTCCCCACGCCTCCCACGGAAGATCACTGACGTGCTGCGTGTGACCTGGCGCAACCTGTTCGCCCGCAAGGTGCGGCTGCTGCTGTCCGGCTTCGCGATCGTGCTGGGAGTGGCGTTCGTCGCAGGTTCGATGATCTTCACCAACGCGATGGGTGGCGCCTTCGACGACATCATCGAGGGCAGCACCGCCGACGTCGAGATCTCGTACAAGGGAGCCGGCGACTTCGACTCGGGCCAGGACAACCGGACCTTCCCGGCCTCGGTCGTCAAGGATCTCGAACGGCTGCCCGAGGTCGAGTCCGCCCATCCGCTCAACCAGCTGCTGACCCTTTTCGTGATCGGCAAGAACGGCAAGGTGATCGGCGGGAACGGTCCCCCCGGTCTCGGCAACAACTCCACCGGAGCCACCTCGCTCACCGGGAAGCCGGTCCTGACCTTGGTACGGGGGGCCTACCCCGGCGGCCCCAACGAGATCGCGCTCGACATCGACACCGTCGAGAAGGGCAAGTTCAAGATCGGTGACACTGTCGAACTGGCCACTCCCGGGGACCCGCCCGTCATGAAGACGAAGCTGACTGGTGTGGTCGAGTTCGGTTCCGGCGGCCTGAACGGCGCAACCATGACGATCTTCGACCGGAAGTTCATGCAGGACAAGTTCTTCGACGGTCGCGACGTCTACTCGACCGTCTCCCTGAATGCGGCCGAGGGCGTCTCCCAGCGGGAGCTGGCGGACGCGGCTGCGAAGGTGCTGCCCAAGGGTCTCAAGGCGCGCACAGGTGACGAGTACGTCAAGAAGAACCAGGCCAGCCTCGACGAGATTCTCGGCTTCCTGCAGACCTTCCTGCTGGTCTTCGCGGGCGTAGCCCTCGTGGTCGGCATCTTCCTGATCATCAACACCTTCTCGATCCTGGTCGCCCAGCGCAGCCGCGAGCTTGCCCTCCTGCGCGCCATGGGGGCCTCGCGCGGGCAGGTCAACGGGTCGGTACTGCTCGAGGCGCTGGCGGTGGGTCTGGTCGGTTCCACGGTTGGCCTCGGGGTCGGCTACCTGCTGGCCCTTGGCCTGCGTGCGCTGTTCGGGCTCTTCGGGCTGGACCTGAGCCGCGCCGACTTCCCGGTGACCTGGCAGGCCGTGGCCTGGTCGTACGCCGTGGGGGTCGCCGTCACGGCGATCGCGGCGCTCCTGCCCGCGCGCCGGGCCTCCCGGATTCCCCCGATGGCCGCCCTGCGAGACGATGTCGCGCTGCCTGAGGCGACTCTGCGACGCCGGGTGGTGATCGGCACCGCGATGTGCGTGGCCGGCGCGGCAGCGATGGCGGCTGGGCTTGCCGGGGAGGGTCGCTGGGGGCTGATCGGCCTGGGAGGAGGCATCCTCCTGATCCTGGTCGGGGTCGCGCTGATGAGCGCTTTCCTCGGCCAGCCGGTGCTGCTGCTGTTCGGGGCGGCATACAGACGGTTGTTCGGTACGGTCGGCCGGCTCGCCTCGCAGAACGCACTGCGCAACCCCCGCCGCACCGGAGCCACCGCGAGTGCCTTGATGATCGGGCTGGCCCTGATGGCGATGATGTCGATCTTCGGCAGCTCGGCGTCCGCGAGCACCGACGCCGCCATCGGCAAGACGCTCACCTCCCAGTTCATCGTGTCCAACGTGGTCGGCCAGCCGTTCTCGACCGCGGTCGCCAAGGAGATCCGGACCCGCGACGGGGTGGCCGGGGTGACCGAGCTGCGCACGGCCTTCCCGGAGCTCAAGGGCGGCGGCAGTGCCTTCGTCGTCGGGATTGACCCGCAGGCGTTCCGCACCGCCTTCGCGATTCCCACCAAGGAGGGTTCGTTCGCCGCTCTCGCTCCCGGGAAAGTGGCGGTCGCTGCTCCCTCGGCGGAATCGAAGAAACTCGGGCTCGGTGACACCGTGACCATGAGGTTCCAGGCCAAGGAGATCAAGCTCGAGGTGGTCGCGATCTTCCCCCCGGCCGCTGCACTCCCCGGTGACTACGTGGTCACCCCGGACGCGCTCGAGCAGGGCGGGCTGACGCCCCTCGATGCGATGGTGTTCGTCACCAAGGAGCCAGGCGCGGAGACCGACGCGGTCCGTGCCGCGATCGAGGACGTGACCAAGGGCCTCCCCACGGTGACGGTCAAGGACCCCGAGGGATTCGCGGCCGAGCAGAAGGAGCAGGTCAACCAGTTCCTCTACCTGATCTACGGTCTGCTCGGTCTGTCGGTGATCATCGCTGTCCTGGGCGTGGTCAACACCCTCGGCCTCTCCGTGATCGAGCGGACGCGGGAGATCGGGCTGCTCCGTGCGGTCGGCGTGACACGTCGACAGCTGCGCACGATGATCCGGCTCGAGTCCGTCGTGGTCGCCGTGCTGGGCGGTGTGCTCGGCACTCTGATGGGCGTGCTGTTCGGCTCGACGATGGTGATCGCCCTGGAGGACCAGGGCCTCACGGAACTCTCCATCCCGTGGCCACTTCTAGCCGCCTTCCTGCTCCTTGCCGCGCTCGCCGGGGTGTTCGCAGCAGTGGTTCCGGCGCGTCGGGGCGCGCGCCTGGACGTGCTCAAGGCCATCGGAGCCGAGTGATCTGGGGCGGGTTTACGGCGTGGGGACCGCGCAAGACCTGAAATCTTGCGCGCTTCTGGTCCACAGGTGCCCCATCTGCCGCTAGGTTCTGGTCAGTACCTAAGAAGTGGAGTTCCCGGGTGGACGAGCACTCGCCGCGAGGTGGTGGCAGGCGCGGACGCAAGCACGTGCTGGTCCGTGAGTACGTCCGGTCGGTGATCGTGAGCGCCGAGCCCGGCACGCCGGCACCCTCCGAGCGCGACCTGGCCGAGCAGTTCGGCGTCGCCCGCATGACGGTTCGCCACGCCATCGACGCGCTCGTCGCGCAGGGCCTGCTCGAACGAGTCGCCGGTCGCGGCACCTTCGTGACCAAGCCGCTGATCGACATGCAGATGCGCCTCTCGGCGTACACCGAGGAGATGGAGCGCCGCGGCAAGAAGCCCGAGTCCAAGACCCTCCTGGCGCGCCGCGAGAGCGCCGGACCCGGCGTCGCCAGGGCGCTCGAGATCGAGGAGGGCACGGCCATCGCGCACTGGCAGCGGCTGCGCCTGGCCGACGGTGTGCCGATGGCGATCCAGCACGTCTACCTGTCCCTGGACCTGTTCCCCAACTTCCTCGACGAGGCCCTGCCCGCGAGCCTCTACTTCTGGTTCGCGATGCGCGACCTGATGCCGACCTGGGGCGAGGACTCGGTGCTGGCGGGCATCGCCACCGAGGAGGAGGCCGAGCTGCTCGAGCTCGAGCCGGGCTCACCGGTGCTGCACATCTCGCGGCGCGCGTTCTGCCGGGAGAACGTCGTCGAGGTCACCCGCAGCGTCTACCGCGCGGACCGCTACACCCTCTGGGTGCCGGTGTTGCGCCCCGAGCACCTGCGCTAGGCCCGGCCAGCGCCGCCGGCTCCGGCTCCGGTGGAACGGCCCTCAGAGCTCTCCGATCGGTGCGACCTTGATGCCGGCCTGCTCGCACACCCAGGTCGGGTCCGGTCCGCCCAGGTCGGGGTGGACGTAGAGCGCGTGCGGCTCCAGCAGGTCGCAGGCGCGGCACAAGGGCCACCGGCCGTTGGTCTGCAGCAGAGCGTCCTGCACGTCCTGGGCCACCAGCCCCACCACGAAGTCACGCCCCTCGGCCCACTGCTCGAGCCACCAGCCCCGGTCGGCAAGGGCGGACTCCAGGGCGGAGACGGTTTCGGGGTCGGCGCACCCGGTGGTCTCGAGGTCGTGCAACACCAGGGCGCGTGCCCTCATGACGACGTCGCGGGATGTCACGATGTCCATTGTGACCCCCGACCAAGTCGACGGTGACGTCCGTCGTCCCGGCGAGAGTGCCGAGCTCGACGTCGTCGTACTCCATGCGCGCGACGCCGAGGCAGCCGCCGCCGGAGGCGCCGATCGCCTCCTGCTGAGCGCCGACCCCGAGGACGGCCACTACTCGCCCGAGCCCGGGCTGGTCTCCGCGGTGGTGAAGGAGACGGATCTACCGGTCTGGGTGGTGCTGCGAACCCGCGACGAGGCCTCACCCAATGAGCGACGCGGGCGGCTGGCGACCCTGGGGGAGACCTTCATCGCGCTCGGTGCCCGGGGCGTCGCGTACGGCTTCCTCGACCGTGACCTTGAGATCGACCGGCAGAGCTGCGCCGAGATGTGCGCCGAGCTGGGCGGCGCCCCTTGGCTGTTCCACGGCTTCGACGTGGCGCTGGACGCCGACCATGCGTGGAGGGACGTGATCGGGCTGCCCGGACTGGTCTCGGTGATCTCCGCCGGCTCCACACGCGGTCTCTCCCACGGGGCGGACGAGCTGATCTCGAGAGCCAGGCGCGACCCTCGGGTCGCCGAGCTGGTGACGGCCGGCGGTGGTCTCACGCCGGACCAGGTGCCGTGGCTGGTGCGGGCCGGCGTACGCCGCTTCGCGATCGGTTCCTCCGCCCGCGCGGGGGGCTCGTGGACACGGGGGCGCGTGGACGCCGACCGCGTCCGGTCCTGGCGGATGCTCGTCGACGACGCGCTCTCGCGGGCCCTGGGAATCCCCGTCGACGACTAGACACTGCGAACCCAGAGAGGGATGCTGCTCGGGCGCTGGTGAGCCTCCCCGCGCTCCGGGAAAGGAACCCCTTGCTGCGCTGGTCTGCGATCGCCGCTGCCGTCCTGCTGAGCCTCACCCTGCTCAGCGTGCCGGCCGCCGAAGCGCGGACGCCGACGCTGGTGCCGAGCCCGACGGTCACCCCGACGATCACCTGGACCGCGTGCTCTAGCCCCGAGCTGGCCTATTACCAGCTCCAGTGCGCGACCCTTGCGGTCCCGCTCGACCACAACAACCCCACGGGTCCCAAGATCAGGCTGGCGCTGACCCGCAAGCAGCACACCGCCGCCTACAAGGGCGTGCTGCTGACCAACCCCGGTGGGCCCGGTGGTTCCGGGCTGTCCCTTCCGGCCCTCAGCGACTACGTGCCCGGCAACGCGGGTGCGTCGTACGACTGGATCGGTTTCGACCCACGCGGGGTCGGTGCCAGCACACCTTCGCTGCACTGCAACCGCGGCCACTTCAGCTACAACCGGCCCAACTACGTGCCGAGGAAGCGGTGGATCCGGCGTCACTGGCTGCGGAAGAGCAGCAGCTACTCGGCCGCGTGTGCCAACACGGGTGCGAAGCGCGCTCTGCTGCGCCACCTGACCACGCTCGACACTGTTCGCGACATGGAGGCCATCCGACAGGCATTGGGGGAGGAGAAGCTCAGCTACTACGGGTACTCCTACGGGACCTACCTCGGTCAGGTCTACGCGACCCGCTACCCGACGCGGGTCGGCCGGTTCGTCCTCGACGGCGTCGTGAACCCCTCCCGGGTCTGGTACGCCGCCAATGTCGACCAGGACCGTGCCTTCGACGCGAACATGAAGGCCTACTGGCGCTATCTCGCAGCGCATCCAGGAGCCTTTCATCTCGGCAAGCGGTGGCGCTCGATCAAGAGGGGTTACTACCGCACGCTGCGCCGACTCGACCGCAGGCCGGCTGCCGGGCGACGGCTGGGACCGGACGAGCTGGCTGACGTGATGCTCAATGCCGGCTACTACGTGTACGACTGGGCAACATTGGGTCGGGACTACTCCTCGCTGGTGCGCCGCAATCGTGGTGGCGCGATGCTCGCCCGCTACCGAGATTCGGAGATGGGGGACGACAACGGGTTCGCGATCTACAACGCAGTGCAGTGCACGGACGTGGCCTGGCCCGGATGGGCTCGCACCCAGCGGGACTCGTGGGCGGTCCACCGTCGCGCACCCTTCCTGACGTGGGGCAACACCTGGTACAACGCGCCGTGTCTCACCTGGCGGGCCCCGCGTCACGCCAGGCTGGGCGTGTCCGGCAAGGCGGTCACCGCGAAGATGCTGCTGATCAGCGAGACGCGCGACGCAGCGACGCCGTACTCCGGTGCGCTTGCCGTGCGCAACCTGTTCCCCTCCGCTTCGCTCGTCGCGGGTGTCGGCGGCACCACGCACTCCAGCTCGCTGTCGGGGGTGACCTGTGTGGACAACTCGGTGGCGAACTACCTGCGCACCGGGATCGTGCCGACTCGGCTCGCCGGCACGCGTGCTGATCGCAACTGTCCGCGCCTGCTGCCTCCCGGTGAGGCGACTGCCGGTGGACGTTCGCCGGTAGGCCCGCCCGACCGGATGTCCCCGACCTTGCGACGCGACCTGATCGAGGCTCAGCACACGGGTCGCTGAGCTTCTGGCGCCTCAGTAGGTGCGCAGCCAGATCGTGTGGTCGGCTTCGCGCAGGTCGTCGAGTGCCTCCGTCGGGAGTGTCATGGGGATGTCGGTGACCACGTAGCCCTGTTCTCCTCGAGTGGAGAGGTACTGCGCCCCGACGTTCGCCCGGTGGTCGGCGAGCAGCTGGTTCACCGATGCGAGGACACCCGGGACGCTGTGGTGCAGGAGGGCGAGCCGCTCACCGCTCTCGAGCGGTGGCACCGCCACTTCGGGCAGGTTCACCGAGAGCGCCGTACTGCCGCCGCGGACGAAGTTGGACAGCTTCCCGGCCACGAAGAACCCGATCTCCTCCTGGGCCTCCTGGGTAGAGCCGCCGACGTGGGGGGTGAGGATCACGTTGGGCAGACCCCGCAGCGCGGACTCGAACGCGTCGCCCTGTGCCTTGGGCTCGACCGGGAAGACGTCGAGCGCGGCACCGGCGATGTGGCCGGAGAGAATGTGCTCACGCAGCACGACGTCGTCGACCACCATGCCGCGTGAGGCGTTGATGAACAACGAGCGCGGCTTCATCTTTGCGAACTGCTCAGCGCCGAAGAGCCCGGCGTTGCCGGGACGCCCGTCGACGTGCAGCGAGACCACGTCGGCCTCGGCGAGCAGCTGGTCGAGGGTGCCGACCCGGCGGGCGTTGCCGTGGGCGAGACGGTCTGCTGTGTCGAAGAAGATCACCCGGAAGCCGAGGGACTCGGCGAGGTTGGAGAGCTGGGTGCCGATGTTGCCGTAGCCGACGATGCCCAGGGTGCGGCCGCGCACTTCGTGGCTGCCCTGCGCGGACTTGTCCCAGATGCCGTCGTGCATCCGCGAGGTCTTCTCGGTGAGCCGACGGGCCAGGGCGATGATCTCGCCGATCACGAGCTCAACCACGCTTCGGGTGTTGGAGTACGGCGCATTGAACGCCGCGATCCCTCGCTGGGCTGCGGCGTCGAGGTCTATCTGGTTGGTGCCGATGCAGAACGCGCCCACGGCTAGCAGCTCGGGCGCGCTCGCCAGCACCTTCTCGGTGACCTTGGTGTTGGATCGGATGCCAAGCAGCGACATGCCCTGAACTGCCTCGATCAGGTCGTCCTCGCCCAGGGACCCGGAACGGGTGTGTACGACGAAGCCGTTGCGCTCGAAGACCTCGCTCGCGGAGGGGTGGATGTTCTCGAGGAGGAGTACTTCGTGCTTGGTCACGTCTCGAGCCTACGAGGGCTCTTTCTCACAGGTCGCCCGCATCCACGATGCGATAGGCGTAGCCCTGCTCGGCCAGGAATCGCTGTCGGTTCTGCGCGAAGTCGGCGTCCACGGTGTCACGGCTGACGATCGTGTAGAACCGCGCGGTCTTGCCGTCAGCCTTCGGCCGCAGTATCCGGCCGAGCCGTTGCGCCTCCTCCTGGCGTGACCCGAAGGAGCCGCTGACCTGGATCGCGACAGCGGCTTCGGGCAGGTCGATCGAGAAGTTGGCCACCTTGGAGACCACGAGCAGCTCGATCTCGCCGGACCTGAACTCTGCGTAGAGCCGCTCGCGCTCCTTGACGGAGGTCTCGCCCTTGATGACCGGCGCGCCAAGGTGCTCGGCGAGCTCGTCGATCTGCTCGAGGTACTGGCCGATCACCAGCGTCGGCTCGCCCTGGTGGCGCTTGACCAGCTGCTCGGCGATCAGGGTCTTGGCGTGAGTGCAGCTGGCGAGGCGGTAGCGCTCCTCGGGTTCGGCGGTCGCGTAGGCGAGGCGCTCTCCCTCGGGCAGCGTCACGCGCACCTCGACACAGTCGGCGGGAGCGATCCACCCCTGGCTCTCGATGTCCTTCCAGGGGGCGTCGTACCTCTTGGGCCCGATCAGACTGAACACGTCGCCCTCGCGGCCGTCCTCGCGCACGAGGGTGGCGGTCAGGCCGATGCGGCGGCGGGCCTGCAGGTCTGCCGTCATCCGGAAGATCGGCGCAGGAAGCAGGTGCACCTCGTCGTACACGATCAGGCCCCAGTCCCTCGCGTCGAGCAGCTCAAGGTGGGAGTAGACGCCCTTCCTGCGCATGGTCATGACCTGGTAGGTCGCGATGGTGACCGGCCGGATCTCCTTCTTCGCGCCGCTGTACTCGCCGATCTCGTCCTCGGTAAGGCTTGTACGTCGCAGCAGCTCGGACTTCCACTGGCGGGCACTGACGGTGTTGGTGACCAGGATCAGCGTGGTGGCCTGGGCGCGCGCCATGGCCGCGGCGCCGACGAGCGTCTTCCCGGCGCCACACGGGAGTACGACGACCCCGGAGCCGCCGTGCCAGAAGGACTCGGCCGCCTCCCGCTGGTAGGGGCGCAGCGTCCACTCGGTCTCGTCGAGGGCGATCGGGTGGGCCTCGCCGTCGACGTAGCCGGCGTAGTCCTCGGCAGGCCAGCCGAGCTTGAGCAGGGCCTGCTTGAGGTTGCCGCGCTGGCTGGGGTGGACCGCGACGCTCCCCTCACTGTCGGGCACATTGTCGAGCCGCTCCCCGATCATCCCGGCGACCTTCTTCGCGCGGATGACCTCCTCGAACACCGCGCGGTCGACGCTGCTCAGCACGAGACCGTGCACCGGGTGCTTGTCGAGGCGGAGCCGGCCGTAGCGCGCCATCGTCTCCGCGACGTCGACCAGCAGCGCGTGCGGCACTGCGTAGCGACTGAACGTCAGCAGGACATTGACCACCTGCTCAGCGTCGTGACCAGCCGCCCGCGCATTCCACAGCCCCAACGGCGTCAGCCGGTAGGTGTGGATGTGCTCCGGACTGCGTTCCAGCTCGGCAAACGGCGCGATCGACTTGCGGCACGCGTCCGCCTGCTCGTGGTCGACCTCGAGCAGCAGCGTCTTGTCCGACTGGACGATCAGGGGGCCATCATTCATAAGAGGTCGATCTTACGGACTCCGGCGCAAGCCGGAGGAAGAGCCGAGGCGTCACAAACGAACAGGAGGAGCGAAGCGGGGATGTTCGGCTTGGGACGCCTCGGCGATGCCACCCACGAGCCGGCCAAGTCCCCGCCCCGTTACCACCGAAGACCCGATCAGAGGAGTCCTGCACGCACCTGGTGCAGGACAGACTCCGCTGATCTGCATGGTCGCGCTCCCCAACCGAGTGCGGCCCCGCCTCCTACTGGAGACTCACCCACCGACAGCGCTGAGCCCTTCCGAAGACTCGAGCACCAGCGCATGCGGCTGGGCACCCAGCACGGCCAGGGTCGCGACCATGAGGTCCGCGAGGTCGGGGGCATCGGTCAGCTCGACGTACTGGCCGAAGTTGGGGGTGAAGTTGCCGTACTCGGCCCTGCTCTGCGCGGGGGTCAGCCAGCACATGTCGCGGAGCTGCTCGACGGTCTGGTCGGTCATCTCCCAGGTGCCGCCGTGCGAGGTGGCGCCGACGCACTCGGCCGAGAGGAAGTTCTCGATGCGCAGCGCCTGGACGTAGCGCGTGGCAGGCATCCTCGGCTGCCGGCCGAAGAGACCTCGGCGCGGACGCAGGACAGGAGAACGCTCACCCAGAATGAGGAACTCGCCGTCAGCGAGCCGCTGGAGCGCGGCCTTGAGGGCAATCGTGACGGCCGCCCAGTCTGCATAAGGCATGCCGGAACGCTATGCCGGTCGTGGCGTTCGCGCGCCCCTCGGTCCAGTGCCTGAACACGTGCCGTCTCGCCGCAGCAAATCAGGAGAGCGCGAGGTCCACGGCCGCTTCGACGTGGATGCGGGTGGTCGGGAAGGACGGGACGGCCAGATCGCCTTCGCCGATGAGGAGCTCGATCTCGGTGCAGCCGAGCACGATTCCCTGGGCCCCGCGGGCGATGAGTCGGTCGACGATGTCGACGTACGCGCGCCGCGACTCCTCGAGCACCACTCCCTGGCACAGCTCGTCGTAGATGACCCGGTGGACCAGCGCCTGGTCGTCGTCGTCCGGGACGAGCACCCGCAGACCGTGGGACTCGAGCCGTCCGCGGTAGAAGTCCTGCGACATCGTGAAGGCGGTGCCCAGGAGGCCGATGGTGTCGAGCCCCGCAGACCGTACGGCGGCCGCGGTCACGTCTCCGAGGTGCAGCAGCGGGATCGACGCCGACTCCTCGATCGCGCCCGCGACCTTGTGCATGGTGTTGGTGCACAGCACCAGGAAGTCGGCGCCAGCCGCCTCGAGCTTGGTTGCTTCGGCAACCAGGAGCTCACCGGCGCGATCCCACTGGCCGGTGGCCTGGAGCTCCTCCACCTCGGCGAAGTCGACAGACGTCATCACGATCCGGGCGGAGTGGAGCCCGCCCAGACGATCGCGGACGAGCTCGTTGGCAAGCCGGTAGTAGATCGCCGTCGACTCCCAGCTCATCCCGCCGATCAGGCCGATGGTGCGCAGCATGTGCCCATGCAATCAGGCGACGCGTCGAGCGGCGTACTCATCCGTCGTCCGGGCGCGACTCCGGATGCAGCGCGAGCCACTTGCGTACGGGGATGCGACGGGTGGAAACGTAGCCCTCGGGCAGGAGGATGCTGCCGATGCGGGTGAGGTAGTAGACCTGCCAGTGGTAGTAGCCGTAGAAGGCACGTGGTCGTCGCTCCATCAGCTTCGCCACCAGGCTGACGCCCCGCACGTACGCCGTCGAGTTGTTGTAGCTGTAGAGCGCACCGGCCCGGCCACCCGGCCGGGTGAAGCCGTGCGCCTTGAGGAAGCGTCCTGCGGCCATGATCGAGTCGCGGGGCGAGTTGATGTCACCGCGGCCGTGGATGTCCCACGTGCTCGGGAGGAACTGCATGGGTCCCTGGGCACCGGCCACGGACGTGCCACGGATGCGTCCCATGCTGGTCTCCACGAAGTTGATGGCTGCCAGGTAGGCCCAGGCGACGCCGAACCGCGCCTCGGCCGCCCGGTAGTGGGCGAGCAGCCGTGCCGCAGGGGCTGCCGGGACGATGCGCCAGGGCGGCAGGTCTGGGTGGAGCCCCGACCGGGTCGTGGGGTGCATCGAGCGGAACTCACGGCGCGAGGCCACGTTGTCGGCGACCACCCGGACGAGGTCCGCGGGGAGGGCCTTGCGGACCGCGGAGTCCCACGACGGGCGGGTGCTCAGCGTGCGGTACGCGACCTGCTGAAGGTGTCCGGCCGCCGCCAGTGCCGAGGGTGACGTGGACCCGTCGGAGATCGCTCGTTCCGCCTTCACCACCTGCGCCACAAGTTCCTTGGGGGATCTGGCGACCGGGGGTCGGCCGGACACGGTCTCGGCGAGGGTGTTGTCCTCTCGCCCCTGGCCGGTTGTCGGTGACTGCTCCTCGCGCGAATCCGGTTCGGACTTGTCGGAACTGCACGCTGTCAGCGTGAGGCACAGCAGCAGCGCGGCCAGGGACCGGGTCACGCCGGCCTCGACACTGCAGTGATCCGGTGGATGGCGAAGGAGCGGGAGGAGTCGCTGCGTTCGTCGTACGCCGAGAGCCGGCCGCCCTCGACGCGCTCTGGGCTGACCAGGCGCTCGGCGACGGTGCCGTCGTTGCCGACGTACCCGATGACCAGGCGCTCGTGGGCTTCGGCAGCCTGGCGCAACATCGCGATCACGTCCGCTGGCGTCGAGGCGCTGCTCCCGCGCTGGGCGCGGGAGGCCGAGGAGCGGTCGCCCGCACGGATCGCCGTGACCACTGCCGCGGTGCGCGCGATGTTGCGTACGCCGGACTCCGCGGGCGCGCGTCGACGGTGTGACCGTGCCCGGAACACGTCGGGGCGCGAGACATGGACGGTCCCGTCGGCGGCCTCCACCACTGGAGCGAGTCCGAGGTCGCGGATGCGGGGGAGAAGGACGCCCAGGGGTACGTCGGAGATCACGACCGTCGGAGCGATTCGGCGCAGGCGCAGGGCATCCGCGCCGTCAGCGTGCACCAGCTCCGTCAACGCAGTCTCGTCGTCGCTGCGGAGGAACGACTCGGCGTGGCCGGCGCGAAGCGTGCCGAAGCGGCGCGAGACATCGTCGACCAGGTAGGAAAGCGCCTGCGGGACGGGCGTGCGCGAGGTCGAGGACACGAAGTCATGCACCTCGGCGGCGGACCACCCGGCGTCGAACGCGCGTCGTACGGACGAGGCCGCGAAGCGATAGACAGTCGCGCCCCCGCGTGACTCGACGTCCGCGACGAGCGAGAGCTTGTGCGCCAGCTCCTGCTCGAGCGGACCTGGAGCGATCGCTGTCAGGTCGGCCTGCAGCAGCACGTGGTCCACCGGCGCGGGAAGCAGCTCGGCGAGGGCCTGGGTCGGGTCGTCGCCGGCGATGAGCGATCGGCCGAACGTCGAGAGCCCGTCCAGGCCGGTGATTCCGAACAGGGCCGCCTCGGCGAGTGTCGGGCCGACCTGGCGCAGTCGCAGCGCCGAACGTCGTGGTCGCCGCCAGCGCAACCGCTCGACCAGTGACGCAGTCCCGGTCCCAGCCGCCAGAGATCGCTCCTCCGGAAGGCCGTTGAGCTCGGCGAGTACGTCGGACCTCAGCTCCACCAGCCAGCTGCGCGCGAGATCGGGTGAGAGCGCGTTCACCGGTTTGTCGGCGACGCGTCCACCGACAGCGGAAACGAGTCGCGGGTTCGCGAGCCAGGCCCGAGCGAGCACGGCCCAGCGTTGGGCGGTCGAGCCGAGCTGCCACGTGTCGAAGACGTCGGTCGGCAGCCAGCCGGCGTCGCGGTCGTCGCCCATGGATGGGCTGAGCCCCTGGGCGAGCAGTCCGGCTGCGGAGGCGCTCTCGATCACGAGTGCTGCGACCTCGAGCTCGACGTGCAGCAGCGTGGCGGCGGCGCGAAGCTCTCGTACGCCGAGCCCGCCGGCCTTGAGTGCCGGTGGCGGGTCGGTGCCCCATCGGTCCAGGAGCAGCTCGGTGCGTCGTACCAGCTCGAACGCGGCACCGGCCGCGGTCCGGTCGACCAGCGCCTGCCCTCGCTCGGTGGTCGACAGCTCGGGCGGCTCGTCGATGCGCCGGCCACTGGACACGATCAGTGCCCGCCGCACGGACCAGGGCAACGTCACGTGTCGCTCGTCGAGCCGGGCGAGCAGACCGGAAGACACGAGGTCCGCAGTCGGCCCGCCACCGCTCCATCGGCCGTCGGCACCGGTCTCGTGGAGATGATCCAGGATCGCTCTGGCATGGGGAGCGAGGGCCTCGAGGAGGCTCGGCACCTCCTCGGTCGGTGGACCTGGCGGCAACCGGAGCAGGTCACCGACGACCAGCACCGGCCGCGTCGGCGAACCCCACACCAGCGCCAGAGCCTCGAGTCGCTCGATCGCGCCGGCCACCGACTCGGGAGTCGCAGGGAGTTCCGCGGGATCGGTGCCCTGGACCAGCGCCTGGAGCACCGTCAGCTCCAGCGCATCAAGCCTCTCCAGTGCCCGCAGGACCGACGCCTTCACCACAACCCGTGCAGCGAGCTGCGAGGAGTCGTGGGGTGCCGGCATGGCCAGATCGGGGCGCGCCTCGAGCATCGCGGACAGCTGCTCGTTCGACCAGCCGCGGAACTGGTCGGCGAGGGTGCGCGGGGCGGACGTGGGCATCCGACGAATTCTACGCGGGCCTCGACTGACTGCTCACTTCGTTCGCTGCTCGACCTCCTCGCCCGCTCGGAGTCTCGACTGATCGCTCGCTTCGCTCGCTGCTCGACCACCTATGGGTCTCGAGCTGCCACCCCGATCGTCGGCCACCTCCTTGGTTGCTCCCTTCCGCGACCTCCTCGCTTCGGCGCCGGCGCCGGCGAACAGCCACAGTGCGGGAGGATCGCCTCATGGAGGTCACCGCGAAGTTCCTGGAGATGCTCCTGGCCGGGGCATCGCGGGAGGACCTCGACCTCGTCGTGGCCGAAGCGGAGGTGTCGGGGAGCACGCCCGAGCAGTTGGGCGCCCTCCGTGAGCAGCACGCGCTGGCGATGCGGATCCACGAGCAGATGGAGCGCCAGCGCAGCCGAGAGGCCGAGCTGTCCGCGCTCAACGAGACGGCGCGCGACCTCACGGCGATCAGGGACCTGGACGCGATCCTGGCCGCGATCGTCAGGCGGGCGCGTCAGTTGCTGCACGCGGACATGACCTACCTCTCGCTCAACGACGAGCTGGAGGGTGCGTCGTACATGAAGGTGACCGACGGTGCGCTCACTGCCGAGTTCCGCGAGCTGCGGCTGCCGCTGGGCACCGGCCTGCTCGGGCTCGTGGCGCAGTCGGGGGCGCCGTACTTCACCGAGGACTACCAGGCCGACGAGCGCTTCGTGCACCGCGACTACATCGACAGTGCGGTGGAGGGTGAGCAGATCCGGGCCATTCTCGGAGTGCCGCTCACCGTGGAGGGCAAGGTCATCGGCGCGCTGCTCGCCGTACACCGTTCGGTGCGGCCGTTCCCAGCAGGTGAGGTGGCTCTGCTGACGTCCTTCGCTGCGCACGCCGCCGTGGCGCTGGAGAACGCCAGGCTGTTCGAGCAGGTCCGGGCCGCGGTGGCCGCGGCCGACGAGGCCAACACCGAGCTGCGTGCCAAGTCCGAGGCGACGGAGCGGGCGGCGCACGCGCACGACCTGCTGACTGACGTGCTCCTCCACGGTGGCGGCGTGGTCGAGGTCGCCGACGTACTGGCGGAGGTGCTCGCCGGCCAGCTCGCGGTGTACGACGACGAGGGGCGCCTGCTCGCCGGGACCCCACCGGGGACCAGCTCCGACGAGGACGGGCCTTCCGGAGAGGCGATCACCCGCGCCAGGGCCTCGGGTCAGTGTGTGCAGTCCGACGACGGTGACTGGGTAGCCGTGGCTGCGGCCGGTGAGGAGCACCTCGGCACGCTCGTGCTGCGATCCAGCGGGCCCATGGACCTGCCCGAGCGACGCACGCTGGATCGAGGAGCACTCGTCACTGCCCTGGTGCTGCTCTTCCGTCGTACCGAAGCCGAGGCCGAGAGCCGGGTGCGCGGCGAGCTGCTGTCCGACCTCGTGAGCGGGAGGGACCTCGACCCTGAACGGTTGAGTGAACGCGCGCGCCAGCAGGGTGCCGACCTCGAGACCGATCTGGCGATCGCCGTCGCCGAACCTGTCGCCGATGTCGGGTCCGACCATCAGCTCGCGCGGGTCGCCGCCACTCTGGCGCGAGAGCTGCAGGGGCTTGGGGGAGTGCACGACGGTCTGGCGGTCGTACTGGCGCCCGGTGAGCCGCTCCGCATCGGTGAGACCCTGCGTGACCGACTTGGCGGTGCCACGGTCGGGGTCGTGGCCTGTTCCGGAGGAACAGAGCAGGTGCCGGCAGCATGGCGGGAGGCCCGGCAGACGCTCGCCGCCCTGCTTCGACTCGATCGCCGGGGCGACGTGAGTGACTCGGGAGGGCTCGGCCTCGCTCGGCTCCTGCTTGGCCGCCACGGTCCGGAGGAGCTCGAGGAGTTCATCACGCGCACCCTCGGTCCGATGCTGGAGTACGACGCTGCGCGCGAGACGCAGCTGGCGGCGACGGTGGAGGCCTGGCTCTCGTCGGGAGGTGCGCTCCGCGAGACCGCCGAGCACCTGCACATCCACCCCAACACCGTCACCCAGCGCCTCGAACGGGTCGGACAGCTGCTCGGCGCCGGCTGGCGCGACCCCGCCCGCAAGCTCGACGTGCAGCTGGCCCTGCAGCTCGCCCGTCTGCGCCGGGGTATGTGAAAAGGTCACATGAACCTGTGCCGATCATGGCCTCAGGCACATGGTAGAGAGTGATTCGGGGCACGTAGCGTCGCGCTCATGAGCAACTCCCTGGCCGGTCGCACGGCGCTCGTCACCGGGGCCGCGAGCGGGATCGGCCGCGCTGTGGCCGCTCGCCTGGTAGCCGATGGGGCCACGTTGCTGCTGCTCGACCGGGACGAGCTCGGCGCCAAGGAAGCCGCCGCGGAGGTTGGTGCTGACTACGTGGTCGCCGACCTTGCGGACAGCGCCTCCATCGATGACCTCGAGCTCGGTCAGCGCGGCATCGACATTCTCGTCAACAACGCAGGCATCCAGCACGTCGCTCCGGTCGAGGGGTTCGATCCCGAGCGCTTCGCGATGATCCACCGGGTGATGCTGCACGCGCCGTTCCTGCTGGCCCGGACCCTCCTGCCGGGGATGTACGCCGCCGGGTGGGGCCGGCTCGTGCACGTCTCCTCGGTGCACGGCCATCGCGCGTCGCCGTACAAGTCGGCGTACGTCAGCGCCAAGCACGGCCTCGAGGGCCTGTCCAAGGTCATCGCGCTCGAGGCGGCCGACAAGGGCGTCACCAGCAACACCGTCGCCCCGGGCTACGTCCGCACCCCCCTGGTCGAGGGACAGATCTCCGACCAGGCGCAGAGCCACGGGATCGCCGAGGACGAGGTCCTCGAGCAGGTGCTGCTTGCTCGTACGCCGGTCAAGCGGCTCGTCGAGCCCGACGAGGTGGCCGGTCTGGTCGCCTTCCTGTGCGGTCCCGGCACCGGCTCGATCAACGGCAGTTCCTACCTGATGGACGGCGGCTGGACCGCCGCATGACCGACCAACTCAAGCCAACTCAAGGGCCACTTCAAGATTGGGAGAACGACATGTCCGCAACAACGACACGAGTGAACTCGCCGGGACCCTCCTCCGAGCGCAGTGGCAACAGCATCGGCAAGGTCGTCTTCGCCAGCCTGGTCGGCACCGCCGTGGAGTGGTACGACTTCTTCCTCTACGGCTCGGCCGCTGCCCTGGTCTTCGGGGCGCTGTTCTTCCCCGATGCTGACCCGGTCAACGCGACCCTTCTCGCGTTCGGTACCTACGCGGTCGGTTTCGTCGCACGCCCCCTTGGTGGCGTGGTGTTCGGCCACTTCGGTGACCGTGTCGGTCGCAAGAAGATGCTGGTCGTCGCCCTGATGCTGATGGGTGTTGCGACCTTCGCGATCGGCCTGCTCCCGACGTACGCCACCATCGGTGTCGCGGCGCCCATCCTGCTCCTCGTCTGCCGGCTGCTCCAGGGCTTCGCCGTCGGTGGCGAGTGGGGTGGCGCGGTGCTCATGGCAGCCGAACACGGTGACGACAGCCGTCGTGGCTTCTGGTCCTCGTGGCCGCAGGCAGGTGTGCCGCTGGGCAACCTCCTCGCGACCGGTGTGCTGTTCGTGCTCGCCGCCGTCCAGAACGATGCCGACTTCGAGGCGTGGGGCTGGCGCATCCCGTTCCTGCTCTCCGCAGTGCTCGTGCTGATCGGTCTCTACGTCCGCCTCCAGCTCGAGGAGTCGCCCGTCTACAAGGAGGCCAAGGCCGAGATCGCCGCGAAGAAGACCGAGTCCTCGCACATGCCGATCCTCGAGGTGATCAAGACCTACCCCAAGGAGGTCTTCATCGCGATGGGCATGCGGATGGCCGAGAACATCAGCTACTACATCTTCACGATCGTCTCGATCACCTACGTCACGACCTACCTCGACCAGGACAAGGACCTGATCCTGAAGATGCTGCTCATCGCGGCGTCCCTGCAGTTCTTCCTCGTCCCCGCCGTGGGTGCGCTCTCGGACAAGGTGGGTCGCCGGCCGCTCTACTTCACCGGCGCAGTCGGCGTGGGTGTCTGGAGCTTCTTCTTCTTCGGGCTCCTCGACACCAACCGCGCTGGGCCGGTGCTGCTCGCCGTCGTCGTCGGCCTGTTCTTCCACACGCTGATGTACGCGCCCCAGGCCGCCTTCTTCTCGGAGCTGTTCGGCACGTCGGTGCGCTACACCGGCGCGTCAGTGGGATACCAGCTCGCGTCGATCTTCGCCGGCGCGCTGGCGCCGATCATCGCGGTCGACCTGCTCGGCTCGGCGGACGAGAGGAACACCTCCGCGGTGGCTCTCTATGTGGCAGCCGCGTCGGTGCTCACGATCGTGGCGGTGCTGTTCTCCAAGGAGACCAGGGCCACGTCGCTGCGTCACGACCGCGTAGTGCGCGGAGCGCACGACTGACGCGGAGAACCTATTGGTGAGCCCGCTCGCCGCGACCGGCCTTCTCGGCGGTCTCGGCGATGCGGGCTTCCCGCGTCTCCGGGCGCTTCGCGGTCACGATCCACTCGAGGATGCTGCGCTTCGCAGAGCGCGGGAAGCCCTCCCACGTGTCGCGAGCCCCGGGGTGCAGGTCGAACGCCGTCGCGAGGTCGTCCGGTACGACGAGGTTTTCGACGTCGTCGAGAAGGGACCACGTGCCGTTCTGCTTCGCGATGTCGATCGCCTGCTGGCCGACTGGGCCCATCCGTCCCTCGGCGAGCAGCCGCTCGACGCGCTCCTTGTTCGGTCGCGACCAGCCGCTCGTCGTACGCCGTCGGGTGAACCAGAGCATGGTGCGGTCGTCGTCGAGCTTCGACCCCTTGCTGTCCACCCAGCCGACGGCCAGCGCCTCGGTGACCGCCTCGTCATAGCCGACCGTCGCGCGCCCCGTGTGCTTCTTCCACGAGACCATCCAGACGCCTGGGCTCGACTCGTGGTGCTCGTCGAGCCATGTGCGCCATTCCGACGCGGTCTCGGGGTGCACGCGGTCGGCGTCATTCGTCGTCACGCGTCACTCCCAGGGGGAGGGCAGCTGCTCGACCCGGTAGGCGACGCGGCTGACGTGCCCCGCGGGGTCGGTGAGCTCCACGCGCCAGCCCTCGGCGAACTGGTCGACGCCCTCGATCATCGGGATGGTGCCGCTCAACAGGAGTGTGCCCGGTCGCAGCAGACCGGCATCCTCGAGGCGGTCGATCCAGTACGACGGTGAGAGCAGCTCGGCCGGTGACCCGTCGGAGATGATCTCCTGCGAACCCTGATGGGTGACCCACGCTCGCAACGTGAAGGAGTCGAAGTCATCGGCGACCTCGCTCCAGCGCCAGGCGAGGTCACCGACGACGTCCGGGGCGGACTGCTTGCTCCACGCGACGCCGTGGACCTCCAGGTCACGGTCGGTGTGGTCGCAGGCAGCGGTGACCAGCAGGTCGTCGGGGGACTCGCCCACGATCAGGGCCCATTCCGCCTCGCCGGACGTGCGGCCGTGGGGCGCCTGGACGACCCGGTCCTGACGGGCGAGCAGGTTGCTCAGCGGATAGAGCGTCGGCACGTTGTCGGGCGCCGGGACGCCGAGCGCCGCTAACTCGTCCACGTGGTGCTTCACCTGGGCGCTGTCGCGGCCGGCGTACCCAGCGTTGAACACCCAGTGCACGTCAATCGTGCGGGACCGATGGTTTGCCACGCCGAGCCGCAGGGAAGTCATTGAAAGAGATTCCTTTCCGAGATGCGGGGTTGGGAAACCCAATTCCCGTACACCCACCGGAGGAGCGCAAGCACCCTTCGCGAAGACGGGATGTGCGATGAGCGGCGAGTCAACCAGACATGAGCCTGTGAGCGGGCCGTCCCACCCCGAGGCAGGTGACCGGCGCAGCCTGGTCCGCGCATTCGCGGCCAGTCTGTCGGGCACCACCCTGGAGTGGTACGACTTCGCGGTCTACGGAGCCGCGGCCGCCCTCGTGTTCGGGGACCTGTTCTTCCCGAGCAGCGAGCCGCTCACTGGGACGTTGCTCGCCTTCAGTACCTATGCCGTCGGTTACCTTGCCCGCCCGCTCGGCGGGATCTTCTTCGGACGGCTCGGCGACCGCATCGGACGGAAGACGGTGCTGATCTGGACGCTGTTGCTGATCGGTGTCGCGACCTTCCTGATCGGCGTGCTGCCCACCCACGGGCAGGTAGGTCTGCTCGCGCCCATCCTGCTCGTTGTGCTGAGGTTCGCCCAGGGCGTTGGCGTGGGCGGCGAGTGGGGCGGAGCGGTGCTGCTGACCTCGGAGTTCAGCAGGCCCGAGAACCGTGGCTTCTGGGCATCGGCGGCCCAGGTAGGGCCGCCGCTCGGCAACGTGATGGCCAACGCCGTTCTCGGACTTCTTGCCTTCCTGCTCAGCGAGGAAGCCTTCAACTCCTGGGGCTGGCGGGTGGCCTTCCTGCTCTCCGCCGCACTTGTCGCGTTCGGACTGTGGATCCGCCTCAAGCTCGAGGAGACGCCGGTGTTCCGGCAGATCGCCGAGCGCGGTGAGGCGCCATCGGCGCCGATCCGCGAGGTGCTGCATGACCACCCTCGGGGTCTGGTCAGCGGCATCTTGTCGCGCGTCGGCCCAGACGTTCTCTATGCCATGTTCGTCGTGTTCGTGCTGACCTACGCCACCGATCAGCTCGGGTTCTCCGACGGTCAGGCCATCACGGCGGTGATTGTCGGCTCGCTGATCGAGGTCCCCCTGATCCCGTTCGCGGGCTGGCTCTCGGACCGGGTGGACCGGCGAATGGTCTACGCGGTCGCAGCTGTCGGCGCGGGGGTGTGGGTCTGGGTGTTCCTGGCGATGACCCGCTCCGGCAGCCACTTCGCACTGATCTTCGGGGTCACGGTGGCCCTGGCCCTGCATGCGTTCATGTACGGCCCCCAGGCGGCGTACATCGCGGAGCAGTTCCACGCGCGACTCCGGTACACCGGCACCTCGCTGGCCTACACCTTCGCCGGCATCATCGGCGGGGCCGTGGCCCCCGTCTTGATGACCTGGCTCCTGTCCAAGGACGAGTCGGGCAGCACGGTGGCCATCTACGTCGGCGTGGCGATGCTGGTCACGCTGGTCGGCCTCGCCCTCGGACGGGTAGTGCTCGACGACGTCGACAAGCCGATCGAGGTCGCCGCCGCGCGCTGAGCGCTCGCGTCTCAGCTCACACCCCGCGGCGGCAGACCCGGTCGGCGCTCAGAGCTGCTGGGCGAGTCCGACGATGTGGCCCAGGGGGTCGGCGATCAGGCCGAACGCGACTCCGGGGACCTTCATCGGCTCCTGGACCACGCGGCCGCCCAGACGCGCTGCCTCCTTCATCGACGCGTCGATGTCCTCGACCCCGACGAAGAACGTGACCAGGTCGTCGTCGCCCTGCAGCGGGCTGATCGCCGTGTAGAGGGCGTCCGGGACGCCGGTGTCGACGAAGGTGTAGCCGGGAAACGCGCCCTCGCCCCCGTAGGTCCAGCCGAAGAGGTCACCGAAGAAGCTACGGGTGGCGTCCGGGTCGCTGGAACGGATCTCTGCGTGCACGATGGGGTGGCTCATGGTGCCTCCTTTGCTGGCGGGCCGCCGGGAGGAGGCCCTTCACAAGAGAGACGTGCGAGGCCCTGCGGAATCGACACGCAGATGTGAATCGCGGTCAGCTCACTCGCTGGCCCTCGACCAGGAGTGGCTCAGCGAGCCGCCGCGGCCGGGAGCCGTCTTCGCTGAGGATCGGCTCGGCAGAGTATTGCGCCACGTAGACGCGACGCATGTGATCCGTCGTGTTGGGGCCACTGCGGTGGAAGAGCGTCGAGGAGAAGCAGGCGATGCTCCCAGCCGGCACGATTACCGGGTCTCCCGGGTCGTCCCCGGTGTAGCCGACCAAGTCGTTGGTCTCCTCGTCGCGCGTGTGCTTGACGACGTCGCGGGTGCCCGCGCGCGCGTAGGGCAGCAGGTACACGGTGCCGTTGGCTTCGGTCACGTCGTCGAGCGCGATCCAACACGTCAGGTACGGCCTGTGTGAGTCGTCGATGAAGCCCGAGTCCTGGTGCCAGCTGAACGACATCCCCTGCTCCGCGGCCTTCACGACGTACTGCTCGTTGAACAGGTAGACGTTGTTCCCGAGCGCGGCCTGGGCGATCTGCACCATGAGGTCCGAGGACAGGAAGCGCTCGACTGCGGGGCGCTTGCCGAATGCGTGGACGAAGTAACGGCTGCCGCGCCGATCGAGGTCGAGCGTGTCGACGCCGAGGCGATCCATCTCCCGGTCGCGCTCGTCGATGGCGTGCTGGCACTCGCCGCGCAGCGTCTCGAGATCGCCCTCGCGTACGGCATCCTCCAGGACGAAGAACCCGTCCTCACGGAACCGGCGCGCGTGCTCGGGGGTGACGCGCAAAGCTGAGACGGCCATGGTGCCTCCTGTGATCGCCGACGATCACATGATCTGCGGGAGCCACCTGCCGTGTCTTCGCGGACTTCCGCACTCTCTTATCATTTCTTGCGATGATCGACGATCTCGGAGTCCGGGCGGGTCTGGATGGACGCGTGGTTCGGCACAGCGCCGGTGACGTGCGGCCCAGAGCCCACCGCCACACCGAGCTGGAGGTCAACCTGGTGGTCCGCGGCACCGCGTCGTACCTCCTCGGCGACCGGCGCATTGCGCTCACGCCGGGCACGTTGACATGGCTGTTCCCCGGCCAGGATCACGTGCTGGTCGATGAGTCCTCCGACCACGAGCTGTGGTGGGCGGTGTTCCGGCCCACTCTCGTCGCGCGGACCGCGACGACAGCCGATGCCCGGCCCCTGCTCGAGGAGGATCCCGTCGGGCTGTTCTCGCGCCGTCTGCAATCCAGCCGGGTCAGCCGCCTCGGCGCCCTCTTCCGCGACGTGCAGGAGGCGCAGACGGTGGACGACGTACTCGTCAACACCGGTTTGGCGTATCTCCTGAGCTTCGCGTGGCGAGCGTTTCGCGACAGCGACGACGTGATCGAGGGCGTTGGCGTCCATCCGGCCGTGGAGACGGTCGCTCGCATGCTGCGCGAGGACCCGGAGGCAGGTGATCTTGCGGCTCTGGCCCGGGCTGCCGGCCTGAGCCCGTCGCACCTGAGCCGGATATTCAAGGAGCAGACCGGCGTTCCGGTCAGCCGGTTTCGCAACCAGCAGCGCCTGCAGCGGTTCCTGGGTCTCTACGGCTGCGGTCGGCGAACCACAGCGCTGGCCGCTGCCCTCGAGGCCGGCTTCGGCAGCTACGCGCAGTTTCACCGTGTCTTTCGAGAGCAGACCGGGCGCAGTCCGTCCGCGCTGCGCACCGCCGCTGCCGACGATGCCCTCATGCAGGCTGGGGAGCCGGGCCGAGGGCGTCCGCGCGGAGCCGCGTCGAACCAGTAACGTCGGGCGCGATGTCTCAGGAGCCCCCAGCAGAGCCACTCCCCGACCACGGTGACGTCTGGTACGTCAGCTACGGGTCGAACATGTCCTCGGCCCGGCTCGCCGTCTACCTCGAGGGTGGCCGCCCGTTCGGAGGGAGCTGGACCAATCCCGGCGCCCGCAACAGCGCGCTCCCGCGGCGCAGCATGCCTGTCGATCTTCCAGGTGCTCTCTACTTCGCAGGGCGCTCCTCGCAATGGCATGGGGGCACCGCCTTCTACGACCACGACGCCCAGGGGCCGGATGAGCGCGGCCCGACGGCTGGCAGGGCCTATCTCGTCACCGCTGACCAGTTCGCGGACGTCGCCGCGCAAGAGATGCACCGCGTCCCGCAGGAGGGCGACCCGATCGAGGAGGTCGTGCTCGGCGGCATCGACGGTGGAATCCACCACGCCGGCCCCGGCCACTACGAGACGCTCATCGAGGTGGGGCGCCTGGAGGGTGCGCCCATGCTGCTTTTCACCGCGCCGCACGGCATCGACCACGTCGAGCACACGCCGCCCTCTGCGTCGTACCTCGCGATGCTGGAGGAAGGGCTGCGGGAGTCGCGCCAGTGGGGCGAGCGCGAAGTGGCGGCGTACCTCGAACGCCTCGGCGTCCAGCACTGGCGGGCGTAATCGTCACCGGAGACCGCTTGCGCGCGCTACCGCAACATTCGCGATGGCTCCTGGCCATGGGCCTCCTCGGCCTGCTCGTTGCGGCTGTCGGTGCCTTGACGACGTACGACGACAGCCCACGAAACGGCGCGAACGACCGGACGGGCGTATGGGTGTCCTCGCCCACGGACTCCGGCAGACGGCTGCTCCGGCTCGACGAGAGCCCGCCCGGCGGACCTGCCACCGCGCGCGTGCGGGTCGACCCTGACGACCGCCGTCAGCTGTGGCGAGGCACCGGAGCCGCCATGACCGATGCTTCGGCCCAGCTCCTGTCCGGAGCGCCGGACGCAGTACGCCGACTCTTCGACCCCGCGGCCGCCGATGGCGCCCGGTTGAGCTGGGTCCGGCTACCGCTGAGCGCGACCGACATGTCTCCGGAGCTCTGGACCTGGGGATGGGACGGCAGCAAGGCGTCGCCCAGCTCCCAGGCCGAAGCCGCAACGGCACTCGTCGCCGAGGTATCGAAGCTGCAGCCTGACCTGCAGGTCGTGGCGACGCCATGGACCGCCCCGAAGTGGATGAAGCAACCGGCCCAGGTCAGTGGCGGAGACCTGAGGGACGACGAGGTAGACCAGTACGCCGAGCTGCTGGTCGCACAGGCGGACGAGCTTCGGGAGCGCGGCGTGCCGCTCGCCGCGATGTCGCTCGGCAACGAGCCCGGCTACAGCGCCGACTACCCGTCGATGACCATGACGGCCGCCCAAGAGGCACAGCTGGCGATGCGGGTGGGGCCCGAGCTGCGCGAGCGCGGCCTCGAGCTGTGGGCCGTCGACCACAACTGGGCTGACCGGCCACGCTACGACGAGGTACTGGCGGGCGCCCCCGATGCCTTCGACGCGGCCGCATTCCACTGCTACGGCGGTGCTCCCGACCAGATGACGGGGGTCGCCGTACCACCCATCGTGACCGAGTGCTCCGGCACGAACAGTTCGTGGAGCGAGGCGTTTGCGTGGGACGCACGGCACCTCGTCGCCGACAGCATCGCGGCCGGGTCGACCGGACTGCTCACCTGGAACCTCGCCCTCGACCCTGAGGGCGGACCACGTGACGTCGACTCGAAGGACGGCTGTTCCTCGTGCAGAGGGCTCCTGACTGTCGACGGGAACGAGGTCGAGCCCGGCCCCGAGTTCTACGTGCTCGCCCATCTCGCCCGCGCCGCGGAGCCCGGCGCCCGGGTGGTCGGTTCCAGCGCCCCCGACGGCATCTCGGCCGCAGCCTTCGACAACCCGGACGGAACTGTGGGAGTGATCGCCTTCAACGGCACCGGCAAGGACCGCGTCGTCAGCGTCGAGATCGGCGGAGGGCACGAGGTGCGTGGGCAGGTGCGTGCAGGAGAGCTGGTGACAGTCCGAATCGCCCGGTGACAACGCAGTTCGAAGACCTGAAGAGCGAAACCACGACGGTCGAGTGACACAACCGCACCGGGCAGGAGACGCGCGGGCGCTGGCCGACCCCCTGAGCTTGATCAGTGGAGGCCTGCATGCACCAGGTGCAGGGGAGTACTCCATTCTTCGGCAGTTTCGACCGGCTCGAGAGTGTGGGTCCGTAGCGCGTGAGGTTTCCACGCGGGCCTCGCTTGCAGCACGATGCCCTGCATGGGTGCTCTCAGGGGTCTGCTCGGGTTGGCGCTGCTCATCCTTGTGGCGGTGGCGTTCTCACGCCATCGCCGAGGGATCAGGGTGCGCACGGTCGTGGCCGCTCTCGGCCTGCAGGTGGTCTTCGCGATCCTCGTGCTGCGCTGGACGCCTGGGGAGAGGGCGCTGAGCTGGGCAGCGGACCAGGTGCAGGCGCTCATCGGATTTACCGAGGAGGGGACTGCCTTCGTCTTCGGTCCGCTGCTCGAGGTGGGCGACAAGGACAACCCGATCTTCGCCCTGCAGGTGCTGCCGGTGATCATCTTCCTCGGGGCGCTGATCTATCTGCTGTTCTACCTGCGGGTGGTCCAGTGGGTGACGTTCGTCATCGGTGGCGCCATCTCTCGGCTCCTCGGGGTGAGCAAGGTGGAGTCGATGTACGCCGCGACGGTCATCTTCCTCGGGCAGAGCGAGGCACCGCTGATGGTGGCGCCGTACCTCCGTCGCCTGCGGACCGCGCAGCTGTTCGCGCTGATGTCGGGCGGGTTCGCCGCCGCGGCTGGCTCCACGCTCGTGGGCTACTCGTTGCTCGGCGCGCCGCTGGAGTACCTGCTCGCGGCCACCGTGATGAACGCACCGGCCGGGTTGCTGATGGCGAAGATCATCTGGCCGGACGCGACTCCGGAGCCCGCGTGGGCAGCGTCAGAGGACGAGGCCCATCAGGCCGACTCCCAGGCAGATGAGGCTGACTTCGACGTACGACAGGTGCGCGACGAGGAGTCCGCGAACCTGATCGACGCGGTGGGGCGGGGCGCCCTGGCCGGCGGCCGGATCGCCGTGACCGTTGGCGGGCTGCTGATCGCGTTCATCGCGCTGATCGCCATGGCCAACGGCATCCTCTCCCGCGTAGGCAGCTGGGTCGGTGTGGACGAGCTCACCTTCGAGAAGCTGCTCGGGTGGGCGCTCGCGCCCCTCGCCTGGCTACTCGGCGTGCCCTGGTCCGAAGCGGTCGACGCGGGCTCGTTCATCGGGATGAAGACGGTGCTGAACGAGTTCGTCGCGTACGCCGCCTTCGGCCCCGAGGTTGGCGACTTCTCCAAGGTGACCGTGGTCATCGTCACGTTCGCGCTTGCGGGATTCGCCAACCTTGCCTCGATCGCGATCCAGATCGGGACCCTCTCCTCGTTGGCCCCCGAGCGTCGCGCGCACGTCGCGCGGCTGGGCCTGCTCGCCCTGCTGGCCGGCAGCCTCGCCAACCTCACGAATGCGGCGATCGCGGGGCTGGTCGTCGCGGTCTAGCGGGAGGGCGCGCGGGTTTCACTTGACGGGTCCGGGGAAACCGGCAGGCCGATTGCTGGCCCTCACCCCGCCGGGCTAGGTTCGCTGGGTGGAGGCTTACGCCGCGGGTGAGACCAGCCCCGCCCTGATCGAGCAGACCATCGGCGCCAACTTCGAGAGCACGGTGGCGTCGTACGGCGACAAGGAGGCGCTCGTCGAGTTCGCCTCCGGGCGTCGCTGGACCTACACGGAGCTCGACCGCGACGTGGACGCTCTCGCACGCGGGCTGATTGGCGCCGGGATCGAGAAGGGTGACCGCGTCGGGGTCTGGTCGCCGAACTGCGCGGAGTGGACCATCGCCCAGTACGCCACCGCCAAGGTCGGCGCCATCCTGGTCAACGTCAACCCGTCCTACCGGACCCATGAGCTCTCCTACGCGGTCAACCAGTCCGGGCTGCGCCTGCTGTTCAGTGCCGAGTCGTTCAAGACCAGCAACTACCGCGAGATGGTCGACGAGACCGCCGAGCGCAACACCTCGCTCCAGCGCGTCGTCTACATCGGCACCGACGACTGGGAACGGCTCGTTGCCGAGGGGGAGGGCCTGCCGAAGGCGGCCGTGGCGCAGCGGATGGCGACCCTGGACCCCACCGATGCCATCAACATCCAGTACACGAGCGGCACCACCGGCTACCCCAAGGGCGCCACGCTCAGCCACCGCAACATCTTGAACAACGGGTTCTTCACCACGGAGCTGATCAACTTCACCGCGGAGGACCGGCTCTGCATCCCGGTGCCCTTCTACCACTGCTTCGGGATGGTGATGGGCAACCTCGGTTGCACCACCCACGGCGCCACGATGGTCATCCCGGCCCCCGGGTTCGACCCGGCGATCACCCTCCGGTGTGTGGCCGAGGAGAAGTGCACTGGCCTGTACGGCGTCCCCACGATGTTCATCGCCATGCAGAACGACCCCTCGTTCGCCGGTCACGACCTCTCCTCGCTGCGCACCGGCGTGATGGCAGGCTCGATCTGCCCCGTCGAGGTGATGAAGCACTGCGTCGAGGACATGCACATGGCCGAGGTCGCCATCTGCTACGGCATGACCGAGACGAGCCCGGTGTCGTGCCAGACCCGGGCAGACGACGACCTGGATCGCCGTACGGCGACGATCGGGCAGGTGCACCCGCACGTCGAGATCAAGATCGTCGACCCGAGCACCGGGAAGACCGTCGAACGCGGTGAACCGGGGGAGTTCTGCACCCGGGGCTACTCGGTGATGATCGGGTACTGGCCTCTGCACAACGAAGAGGGCCAGGAGAAGACGGACGAGGCCATCGACGCCGATGGCTGGATGCACACCGGCGACCTGGCGGAGATGCGGGAGGACGGTTACTGCAACATCGTCGGCCGCATCAAGGACATGGTGATCCGAGGAGGAGAGAACATCTACCCGCGCGAGATCGAGGAGTTCCTGTACACCCACCCCGACATCGAGGACGTCCAGGTGATCGGGGTCCCCGACCAGCGGTACGGCGAGGAGCTGGCCGCGTGGGTGAAGCTCCGGCCTGACGCCGACCCGCTGGATGCTTCGAAGGTGCGTGAGTTCGCGACCGGCAAGCTCGCCCACTACAAGATCCCGCGCTATGTGCTGCTGGTCGACGAGTTCCCGATGACGGTCACCGGCAAGATCCGCAAGGTGCAGATGCGTGAGGAGACCGCCGAGAAGCTCGGACTCGAGAGCAAGGCCGACGCGTGAGCGACATCGACACTCTCGCCGAGGATTACTGGACGCACTACCTGGACGTCGAGCCGACCGATGCCCACCTGATCGGCGACTATCGCCGGGCCGGCCAGTTCGAGGAGACGAGCCGTGCGTCAGAGGACCGTGAGATCGCCGCCATGCGGGGCTTCGCGCAGCGCGCTGAGGCAATCGACCCGTCCGGGCTGACCGATCAGCAGAGAGTCACTCGCGCCGTGCTGATCTCGGACGCCACCACCCGGGCAGACGTGCTGGCCGTCCGGCTTGCCGAGCTCGCGGTCAACCCGATCTTCGGACCGCAGATCGGGGTGCCGATCCTGATGGGGATGCTCGCACTTCCCGACGCCGGCGTTGCCGAGGCGCTCGTCGACAAGCTGCGTGGCCTGGGTCGCTACTACGTCGAGCTCGCCGAGCGCCAGCACGAGGGCGTGGTGGGTGGTCGCCTGCCAGCTGCGTTCGCAGCCGCTGACACGATCGCCCAGCTCGACGGCCTGTTGTCCAGGCCGATCGCCGACGACCCGTTGCTCGTCACGACGTCTCCTCCGTCCGGGATCGACGTCGACGGCTGGAAGGCCCGGCTCCGCAGGGTGATCGAGACCGACGTACGCCCAGGAATGCGTGCCTACCGCGACGTGCTGCGCGACGAGGTCCTCCCCTTGGGGCGCCCGGATGAGAAGTGCGGGCTGAGCTGGCTCAACGACGGTGAGGAGGCGTACGCCGCCACGCTGCGCAAGTTCACCACCACCGACAAGTCGGCTCGCGAGATACATGACATCGGGCTGGCGCAGATCGAGAAGCTCGCCGACGAGTACCGCGGCCTGGGACCTGAGGTGGTCGGCACCGACGACCTGCAGCAGATCTTCACGGCGATGCGCACCGATCCGAAGCTTCATTTCAGCACTGGGGACGAGCTGGTCGAAGCCTCGGAGGTCGCACTGCAGCGGGCGTGGGACGCCATGCCGGACTGGTTCGAGGTGCTGCCGCAGGCACGTTGCGCGGTGCAGCCGACGTCCACCGGAGCCAAGGCGTTCTACTTCCCTCCGGCCGGCGACGGGAGCCGCGGGGGGACGTTCTTCGTGAACGTCTCCGATCCGAGCTCCTGGGGGACCTTCGAGCTGGAGTCGATGGCGTTCCACGAAGGCATCCCGGGGCACCATCTGCAGCTCGCGATCGCCAGTGAGCTGGACGGGGTGCCGGAGTTCCGCAAGCACATCCACAACTCGGCCTATGCCGAGGGATGGGGCCTCTACACCGAGCGGCTCTCCGACGAGATGGGGCTGTACACCTCAGCTGTCGACCGGATGGGGATGTTCTCCGCCGACTCGATGCGCGCGTGCCGGCTCGTCGTCGACACGGGTCTGCACGCCCTGGGCTGGAGCAGGGAGCAGGCAGTCGAGTACATGGTCGCCAACTCGCCGCTCGCCGAGGGTGTGGTCCGGCCGGAGATCGACCGCTACGTCGTCTCCCCGGGCCAGGCGACCTCCTACATGATCGGCCGGCTCGAGATCCAGCGGATGCGGGCGGAGGCCGCGCAGCGCCAGGGCCCGGACTTCCAGGTGAAGAGGTTCCACTCAGCCGTGCTCGACTCCGGCTCGCTGCCGCTCGGAGCGCTCGACGAAGTGGTGCGGACGAGACTGCCGGCCTAGCGACGACGCAGGAGTGCGCGCATTGCGACGGCGCCGAGGACACCACCGATGGCCTCGTACGGCATCCGTTCGTGGGCCTCGTTCTGGATCCGCCTGTGCACCGAGTCGATCCACGCTGGAAAGGGTGAGCGGCCGAAGAACAGCGTGCTCGGCTTGTCGGCGTCAGGCAGGCAGGCGCCGAGCATCCCAGCCACCACGGCCGCCCGCCGGTCCGGGGACGCCGCCCGCGCCAAGGTCGCCATCGTCGCCAGCCCCACCAGGCCGTCGACCACGGCGACCTTGATGAAGACCTCGTAGTCGGGGTGGCCCCAGTGCGGCATGGCGTCCATGGCCGCGTGGCTGGCGATGCCGAGCGCGAACGCGCTCGTCGGGCCGGGGGCCGCCGCCCCGATCAGGGCCCCGGCCACGACGTGGTTCGTGATCAGCACATCTGCACCCTAGGCGTGTGCCGGGTGTGCAGGCTGCACCATCCCGCGTTTTCCCTGACGACACCCGGGGTACGGGATCCGGTGGGCGCGAGCCCGACGGGGATCGCCGAGAGTGTGGGAGGACCACGTGGCCGAGACAGTCGAGACAGGTCGCATCACGACCGACATCCCCGCCCGGCTGGACCGGTTGCCGTGGTCGCGGTGGCACTGGCTGGTGGTGATCGGCCTTGGCACCGTCTGGATCCTCGACGGGCTCGAAGTGACCATCGTCGGCTCGATGAGCGAGGCGCTGAAGCCGGACGGCCCCGGCCTCGGGATGAGCAGCTACCAAGTCGGCCTCGCCGGAGCGGTGTACGTCGCAGGCGCCTGTCTCGGCGCACTGTTCTTCGGTCAGCTCACGGACCGCTTCGGCCGAAAGAAGCTCTTCCTCATCACCCTGGGGGTCTACACGGTCGCCACGGTCCTGACTGCCTTCTCGATGAACGTGCTGTGGTACCTCGCGGCGCGCTTCCTGACCGGTGCCGGCATCGGGGGCGAGTACGCCGCCATCAACTCGGCCATCGACGAGCTGATACCGGCCAAGTACCGCGGGCGCGTCGATGTCGCGATCAACGGCTCCTTCTGGGTCGGCGCTGCCGGTGGCGCCCTGCTGACGATCCCGCTGCTCGACCCCAAGCTGGTCGACCCCGCCTGGGGCTGGCGTATTGCCTTCGGGCTGGGCGCGATCCTGGCGGTCGGCATCCTGCTGGTGCGGCGCAACGTCCCGGAGAGTCCTCGGTGGCTGTTCATCCACGGACGTGAGGACGAGGGAGACCGGATCGTCCGCGACATCGAGAAGACGGTCGCCGATGAGAGCGGCACCTCGCTGCCGTCGGTCAGCGAGACGATCACGATCCGGCAGCGAAGGACCATCAGCATTGCCGAGGTCGCGAGGACCGTCTTCACGCTGTACCCGCGCCGCACGATCCTGTGCTTCTCGCTGTTCGTTGGCCAGGCGTTCCTCTACAACGCGTTCTTCTTCACCTACGGCGACACCCTGGGCACGTTCTTCGAGGTGAAGCAGACGGGCTACTACATCGCCGTTTTCGCGGTGAGCAACTTCGCCGGCGCGCTGCTGCTGGCTCCGCTGTTCGACCGGATCGGCAGGGTCAAGATGATCGCCGGGACCTACATCCTCTCCGGGGTCCTGCTTGCCGCCGCCGGCATGGTCCTGGGCGACCTCAGTGCGGTCTCCCTCACGGTCTTCGGAGCCGTCATCTTCTTCTTCGCCTCCGCGGGTGCCAGCGCGGCGTACCTCACCGCGAGCGAAGTGTTCCCGATGGAGACCCGGGCCCTGTGCATCGCGTTCTTCTACGCGATCGGCACCGCAGCCGGTGGCATCAGCGGTCCGCTGTTGTTCGGCAAGCTGATCGACGACGCATCAGCGTCGAAGGACATCACGGCGATCGCGATCGGCTACTTCCTCGGCGCGGCCCTGATGGTGATCGGCGGCATTGTCGAGATGGTTCTCGGCGTCAAGGCCGAGGGCCAGTCGCTGGAGAACATCGCCAAGCCGCTGACCGCGGAGGACGACGACGCTGCTGACGGTCAGCAGCAGACACCCCAACCGGCCTGAGATGAGGACGTACTAGCCTGTGCCGATGCCATCTCAGGACGCTTCGTCGCACGAACAGTGGCTCGAGGCCGAAGGTGACCGGCTGCTGGAGTTCGGCCGCTCGTCGCGGCACCCCGAGGGAGGGTTCGCCTGGCTCGACGACGACGGTGTCCCGGACCTCGACCGTCCGGTCGAGCTGTGGGTGACGTGTCGGATGACCCACGTCTACTCCCTCGGCCACCTGATGGGCCGCCCCGACTGCGCTGCGCTCGCGGACCACGGTGTCGCCGCGTTGCAGGGGCGTTTCCGCGACCACGAGCACGGTGGCTGGTTCGCGAAGGTCGGGCCCGAGGGGCCGACGACGACGGGCAAGACCGCCTACGAGCACGCGTTCGTCGTACTGGCGGCAGCGAGCGCGACGGCGGCCGGCCGCCCCGGTGGGCGGGAGCTGCTCGACGAGGCACTGACGGTGTTGCTGGATCACTTCTGGGACGACGAGTTCGGGATGGTCGTCGAGGAGTGGGACCGGGCCTGGACTGCACTGGACGAGTACCGCGGAGTCAACGCCAACATGCACACCGTCGAAGCCCTGCTCTCGGCAGCAGACGTGCTCGAGGACTCGACGTTGCGGGAGAAGGCGCGGCGCATCCTGACCCGCGTCGTGCACGAGCTGGCTGCCGGCAACGAGTGGCGGATCCCCGAGCATTTCGACGCAGCCTGGACCCCGCTTCCCGACTACAACGCCGACGAGCCGGCACATCCCTTCCGTCCATACGGCGCCACGATCGGCCACTGGCTGGAGTGGGCCAGGCTTGCGCTGCACCTGCGAGCCGCGCTCGGGGCAGCTGCCCCTGACTGGATGCTGGCCGACGCCCGGTCGCTGTTCGATGCGTCGGTCCGCGAGGGCTGGGCCGTGGACGGGGCAGACGGCTTCGTCTACACCGTTGGCTGGGACGGCCGGCCCGTCGTACGCGAGCGGATGCACTGGGTCGCTGCCGAGGCCACCGCCGCTGCGGCAGCCCTGCAAGCCGCGACCGGGGAGCAGTCGTACGCCGAGTTCTACTCGACGTGGTGGGAGTACATCGACTCCTGCCTCATCGACCACCAACGGGGATCATGGCGCCACGAGCTGTCGCCGACCAACGAGCCGAGCAGCCTCACCTGGCAAGGCAAGCCGGACACCTACCACGCCTTCCAGGCCACCTTGATCCCACGGCTGCCGCTGGCGCCCACCCTCGCGCGAGCACTCGCCGATCTCGCGGCAGATTGAAGCTCCTGGTGCCCGGGCTAGCCCGGGAGTTGTCTGCGGACCGTCGAGTTCCGCAAATGCGCGAACCCGTGGTTGACTGGTCACCTGCCCCGGACCCCGGTACCGCGCACACGCACGCAAATCTGCCGAGACCGGGGCTTTCTCATGCCGACTGTTGACCAGAACGTCATCGAGCTGTTGGACCCGCGAGAGATCATCGGCCAAGCGATCGACCTGCTCATGGACACGAGTGGCGTTAGCCGGGACGCCGCTTTCGAAATGCTCGTCCAGGTTTCCTCCTGCTCCCACCGGAAGGTGCGCGAGACCGCCGCCGCGATTGTTCAGCAGGCGGGCGGTTAGGCGGAGCGACCCTTCGACAGGCGGTCGCCCCTGGACGTGGCACCGGACCGGTTGGCCCTCGCCGAGCCAACCGGTCCGAGTTGCTGCGCCTGCCCGAACGTCTAGCCGACGCCCGTACCCTTGCTGGGTGAGTGATCAGCTGGTGGTCGGGTTCGACCTGGACATGACGCTGATCGACACAGTTGTGGGCTTCGCGGCGACCCTGGACGCGCTGGGTGCCGAGCTCGGTGTCGAGTTCCCGACCGCGGACATGACCTCGAAGCTCGGGCCGCCGCTCGATCTCATCCTGCAGCCGCATCTGGACCCTGACCAAATTGAGCCGGCCACCGATCGGTTCCGCGAGATCTATCCGGAGTTCGCGATCGCACCGACTCCTGTGTTCCCGGGGGTGGAGGATGCCCTGGGCGCCGTACGCCGCCACGGTGGGCGCATCGTCCTGGTGACCGGCAAGCACACCCCCAACGCGCAGCTGCACGTCGACCACCTCGGCCTCGACGTGGATGTGGTCGAGGGGCGCGTCTGGGGAGCCGGCAAGGGTGAGGTGTTGCGGCGCCACCAGGCCGATGTCTATGTCGGTGACCACGTCCACGACGTCGAGGGCGCCCGGTCAGCCGGGATCGTCAGCGTCTCGGTGCTGACCGGCGGATGCACGCGCGAGGAGCTCGAGGAGGCGGGCACGGACGTGGTGCTCGCCGACCTCTCACTGTTCCCGGCCTGGCTGGACACCTTTGTGCTCGAGCGCCGGCTCGTGCTGCTCGAGGAGCTGCTGCGTCGACACAGCCGGGTTCTCGTCGCCTTCAGCGGAGGAGCCGACAGCGCGTTCCTGCTCGCGGCGGCGGTCCGTGCGCTCGGTGCTGACAATGTCGCGGCCGCCACGGCGTACTCGGACTCGCTGCCGCTGTCCGAGCGCGGTCCCGCGATGGAGTTCGCCCAGTCCCTCGAGGTGGAGGTGCTGACACCGGAGACCTCGGAGATGGATCGCGAGAAGTACCGCGCCAATGACGGAGACCGGTGCGCGTTCTGCAAGGCCGAGCTGCTCGACGTACTCGGTCCGCTGGCCGCTGAGCGGGGGTACCACGCCGTCGCGACCGGCACCAACGCGGACGACGCCCGGGCCGGTTTCCGCCCCGGGATCGCGTCCGCGGCCGATCGGGGCGCGGTGACGCCGCTCCTCGACGCGGGCCTGACCAAGGAACAGATCCGCAATGCGTCCCACGACTGGGGTCTGCCCACCTGGGACAAGCCTGCGGCCGCGTGCCTGAGCTCGCGGATCGCCTACGGCATCGAGATCACTCCCGCCCGCCTCGCGAGGGTGGAGGACGCGGAGGCGGCGCTGCGGGAAGTGCTGACCGAGGCGGGCCACGTGGTGCGCAACGTACGGGTGCGCGACCTGGGTGACATGGCGCGGGTCGAGGTCGACCGGGAGCTGGTCGAGGCCGCCGGCTATCACCTGGATGTCGTACGACGGGCGGGGTTCGACGACGTCGAGATCGACCCGCTCGGGTTCCGGTCGGGGTCCATGAACGAGCTGCTGGACGACCCGGAGAAGTACCGATGATCGCGACGGCCCGAACTCGTTAGCGAGCCCTGGGGGCACCCCGTAGGCTGTGCAGTCGCTTGCCGAAAGAGGTCGGCACACGCAGAAGACGAAGAGAAAGGCAGGGCCGTGCCCACCGGAAAGGTCAAGTGGTACGACGCCGAGAAGGGGTTCGGGTTCCTCTCGCGCGAGGACGGCGACGACGTCTACGTCCGTTCCACATCCTTGCCCGAGGGAGTCAGCACGCTCAAGGCCGGCACCAGGGTCGAGTTCGGCATCCTGTCGGGGCGCAAGGGCGAACAGGCACACCAGGTGCAGGTTCTTGACGCCCCGCAGTCGGTGACCCAGAACCGCCGCGCCGCGCAGCGCAAGAAGCCCGAGGAGATGGTCCGCATCGTGGAGGACCTGATCCGCCTGCTCGAAGGGGTTGAGGGCGCCTACCGCAACGGACGCCACCCCGACGCCAAGACGGCCAAGCCCACCGCCAAGCTTCTGCGCGGGCTCGCGGACGAGCTCGACCTCTGAGCGTGCGTGCACGCTAGGGGACCGCTGGGGCGGCACGATCCGTGCCCGTCGGTCGCTTGACCAGGACGACCACCGTCCACGCGACCATCATGGCGGCCAGCACGCCGAGCCCGAGCTCGGGAACGACGTTGCCCCCGATCTTGAGGGGCAGCGCGATCCCGATGAAACCACCCAGCACCCAGGACAGCTGCAGCAGCGTCTCCGAGCGGGCGAAGGCTGAGGTGCGGTGGCGTTCGGGTACGTCGCGCTGGACGGTGGCGTCGAGCACGAGCTTGCCCATCGCCTGGGCCACGCCTGCGGTGAGCCCGAGCGCTATCGCGGGGACAAGACCGTAGAAGAACGCGGCCACCACAGCCGCGGTCGCGTCGGCCAGGAGCGCCACGACGACGGTCACCGTCGGTTTGACCCGGCGCAGCACCGATCCGAGCCCGATGCCGATCATGTTGCCCAGACCGGCTGCGCCGATCACCAGACCCATCAGCAGGGTGGTTCGGTCCTCCCAGCCGGGCAGCGGGTGCTGGCGCAGCAGGAACGCCATGTACATCGTCAGGAAGCCCGAGAGCATCCGCAGGCCGGCGTTGCAGCGCAGGGCGAACACCACGTCGGCCGGGACCCGGAACTTCAACTTGTCGCCGCTCAGGCTGACCGGGAGCTCACCTGCGTGGGCATCGGCCTTGGCCGGGAGCAGGATCGAGAGGATCGTCGCGCCCGCGAAGACCACGAAGGCAAATCGCAACGACCACTGGGAGCCGAACGTCGAGGCGAGTCCTGCCAACGGCGCCGCGACCGATGCGCCGACGATGCCCGCGAGCGAGATCCGGCTGTTGGCCTTGACCAGGGTCAGTCCGGCCGGCTGCAGCCGGGGCACGGTCGCAGCACGGGCCACGCCGTACGCCTTGGAGGAGACCAGGACACCCAAGGCCGTCGGGAACATTGCCAGCGACTGGGTGGCCACGGCGTCCGCCATCAGCCAGCACAGGAACGCGCGCAGTGCCATGGTTCCGCCGATCGCCCACCGGCGGCCGTGGCTGAACCGGTCGAGGAACGGTCCGAGCAGGGGAGCGACGATCGCGAAGGGCAGCATCGTCAGCCCGAGGAAGAGCGCAATCTGTCCGCGCGCCTCGCCCGGCTGGGCGAAGAACAGGGTGCCGGCCAGCGAGATGGCGACCGCGGCGTCCCCGGCCGCGTTGAACGCGTGCAGCTCGATCAGCCGGTAGAGGCCGGAGTCGCCCGCCCCTTCGGCGCGCGAGGCGCGGCGCGCCTGTCGGAACGTGTACGACGCAGCTGAGCCGGTCGCCGTACCCGCGCGCTTGATCCCCCGACCCGTCGCGCCCACGACGCGACGGCCCTTGCGGGGAGTGCGCCCCGCCGGGTCGGGAGCATCGGCCCCGGTCGGCTCGTCGTGCATGTCCTCATCCTGTCAAGCCCACCGCCCGGGCAGACACGGCCCATGCCGATGGGGGACAATCATGGGTGTGATGACCACAGCTGACCAGGGCGCCCTCGAGGCGGTCACCGCGGCCCATGCTGCCCTCGTGGAGCAGGTGGGCGCGGGTGTCGTGGGCGAGCACCTCGCCGCGACTCCCGAGGACGAGGGCGTGGTCACCCACAACTTTGCCTGCAGCGAGAACGGCTACCCGGGCTGGGAGTGGGCGGTCACCGTCGCCCGCACCCCGGGCGCGGACACCGTGACGATCGACGAGATCGTGATGCTTCCCGGCGCGGACGCCATCATCGCGCCGGCCTGGGTGCCCTGGCGCGACCGGATCCAGCCCGGAGACCTGTCACCCGGTGACCTGCTCCCCACCGACGAGGACGACCCGCGGCTGGTGCCGACCTATCTAGCCGGGGACGACCTCGAGGGCTGGGAGCGGGTCGTCGCCGACGAGCTCGGGCTCGGCCGTTCGCGCGTCCTGTCCCTGGAAGGACGTGAGCTGGCCTCCGAGCGCTGGTACGACAGCGAGCAGGGTCCCGACTCGCCCCTGGCCCAGTCGGCGCCGGGACGCTGTGCGGGCTGTGGCTTCCTGGTCCGGCTCGCCGGTCCGCTCTCGGAGACGTTCGGGGTCTGCGCCAACGAGTTCGCCAATGACGACGGCCGGGTGGTGACGCTCAACCACGGATGCGGCGCGCACTCCGAGGCCCAGCTGCGCAAGAAGCAGCTCCCGCCACCCTTGCCCGACCACGTCTTCGACTCGCTCAGCCGCGACGACTTCGAAGAGTTCTGAGCCGCCGGGCGTCGTCCGGTCAGTCCGTGCGCGCACCGACCACGTCGTACGTCGCCACCGCGAAGTCGCCGTTGCGGTCCAGGTCGACCAGCTTCAGGTTGTGCCGACGCGGGAACAGCGGTCGCCCGGCTCCGAGGGTGACTGGTGCGATCGACAGCATCAGCTGGTCCAGCAGGCCCTCGTCTGCGAACTGACCGGCCAGGTCGCCGCCACCGACCACCCAGATGTCGCGGTCTCCTGCTGACTCGGCGATCGCAGCGTGCTGCTCGCGCAGGTCACCGGACACGAATTTGATGCCGTCGCCGAGCGGCTCCAGCTGGCGGTGGGTGAACACCCAGCACGGGATGTCGTAGCTCCACGGCTCGCCCGAGCGACGCATGTGCTCGCCGATCCAGGTGTAGGTCGTCGCGCCCATCACCATCGCTCCGACGCCCTCGATGAACGTCTTGTAGCCGGCGGGGCCGCCTTCGTCGGTCTTCTGCTCGAACAGCCACGCCAACGAGTCCTTCTCGTCGGCGATGTACCCGTCGAGCGTGGTCGCTGTGTAGAAGATGCTGCGGGTCATGTTTCTCCTCCTGTGCGGCGGCGATGCCAGTCGATGGGATCGCCGTTGTCGGTTTCCTGGCCGAGTGAGCGCAGCACCTGCCGGGCCAGCTGGCGGCGGTGTGCGGAGAAGGTGATGGCGTGCGCGACGATGCTGCCGATGACGAAGCTCTCGGGCGGCTCGCACAGGGCGTCCACCAACCGGTCGTTCCAGGCGCCTCGGCGGTCGATGTCGCGCACGAGCGCCAGCCACCTTGGAGCGACATCCTGGTGACGCTGCGCCAGGGCCTGCAGGTCGTCCCGGACATGTACGGGCTGGTCGGCGCCCGTCATCGCGGCCAGCCACACCTCCTTGCTCCACACGAGGTGCTCCAGGATGTCCGCGAGGGACTCCTCCGGCCCGTCGAACTCGAGAATCGTGTTTCCGGGAAGCACGATGCGCCGGGTGTCCTCCTGCGGGACGTCCGCCATCCGGTCGATCAGGTCCGCGGTGTCATCGAGGTCATGCAGCACCAGCTGCGCCAGCACTTCGCTGCTCGGGTCTCCGGCCCCCTCGGCGACGCGGCTGTCCACCCACAGCGAGGTCGGGGGGTGGAAGTGGATGCCGTTCGGCGCCGGCAGCCAGTGCCCCGCGTCCTGGGCAACGGCCTTGCTGGGCGCGTGCCCGAACGCCCGCGAGAACGCCCGGGAGAACCCCTCGACGCTCTCGTAGCCGGCCTCGAACGCGACCTCGGTGACAGTCGAGCCGAGCCGCAGCCGCCAGGCGGCCCGCTCCAGGAGCACCCGCCGCTTCATCGACACCGGCGGCTCGCCCGCGTCCCGAGTCAACTGCCGGCTGAAGTGGAAGGACGACGAGTAGGCGCCGTCGGCCATCTCGGCCAGGGTCGCGTTGTCCTCGTCGAGCACTGCGTCGAGCAGCTCTCGCAGCCGGTCCCGGCCGGTCGCCGTACCCTCGGTCACGTCCATGGCTCCAGTCTTGCCGGAGGACACCCTCCGGCGCCTGACCGTTCTTGCTCAGTCAGCTGACTGCGCCGAGTCCTGGACAGTCGCCTCGTGTCGAGCGTCGCGACGCCGCCGGCAGTGGTCCCAGCCGACGAGGCCGAGACCGAAACCGGCCAGGCACGTCCAGAGCCACCACAGCCGGTTGTCCGCGTCCAGCGTGCTGTAGAAGGGCAGCAAGAGGACGAACGCGACTGCCCAGATGGCTGTCCCGACCTGCATCGTGCGGACACCGTCCAGGTCGAGCGGCTCGACGGGGGCGACGATGTAGGTGCGGTTGCCGATCTCCCGCACCATCGGCTGCTCGTCGGGCTGCATGGCGCCAATGTAGTACGCCGCCCGGCTCTCGCCGTCCCGGATTTCAACCCGGCCTTGAGGCGGTCTGGTCAAGTGCGTGGTTGGATTTCGAGGGTGGACAAGTTCTTCAAGATCACACAGCGTGGCTCGACCGTCGGTCGCGAAGTTCGCGGAGGTGTTGTCACCTTCTTCACGATGGCCTACATCATCGTGCTCAACCCGCTGATCCTCGGCTTCGTCGAGGACGTGGACGGCAACCTGCTCGGCGGTGCCGGCCCCGGCAACCTCGCGGCCATCGCGGCCGGTACGGCGCTGGTCGCCGGTGTGCTGACCATCCTGATGGGGGTGGTCGCCAACTACCCCCTTGCTCTGGCCACCGGGTTGGGTCTGAACGCCTTCGTGGCCGTGGCCATCGCGACCCAGATGACGTGGGCCGACGCGATGGGCCTGGTCGTCATTGAGGGCGTGCTGATCCTGGTCCTCGTGCTGACCGGCTTCCGCGAGGCGGTCTTCCATGCCGTACCAGCTCAGCTGAAGATCGCGATCTCGGTCGGGATCGGCCTGTTCATCGCCCTGATCGGTTTCGTCGACGCGGGCTTCGTGCGCCGCATCCCTGACATCGCCCAGACCACCGTGCCCGTCCAGCTCGGTTCAGGAGGCAGCCTGCAGGGCTGGCCCGTCGTTGTGTTCGCCGTCGGTCTTGTGCTGGTGATCGCCCTGTGGGTGCGCAGGATCAAGGGCGCGATCCTGATCTCGATCGTCGTGACCACGATCCTCGCCATCGTCGTCGAGGCGATCGGCAAGCTCGGCCCGGGCGGGGCCAAGAACCCCACCGGATGGAGCCTGACAGTGCCCTCGTTTCCGGACAGCATCTTCGACGCGCCGGACTTCGGCACGCTGGGTGAGTTCAACCTGCTCGGCTCCTTCGACGAGGTGGGCGTCGTCGCGGTCGTGCTCCTCGTCTTCACCCTGATGCTCGCCGACTTCTTCGACACGATGGGCACCATGACCGCGATCGGCGCCGAGGCCGGTTTGCTCGACGAGAAAGGAGCTCCGCCGAACACCCAACGCATCCTGGTCGTCGACTCAATTGCCGCCGTGGCCGGTGGCGCGGGCGGAGTCTCCTCCAACACGTCGTACATCGAGTCGGCCGCGGGTGTGGGCGAAGGTGCGCGAACGGGCCTGGCGTCGGTGGTGACCGGCGTGCTCTTCCTGTTCTCGATCTTCCTCGCTCCGCTGGTCAAGGTCATCCCCAGCGAGGCCGCCGTACCCGCGCTCGTCCTGGTGGGCTTCTTGATGATGCAGCAGGTCAAGGGCATCGACTGGGACGACCTCGAGATCGCGATCCCCGCGTTCCTCACGATCGTGTTGATGCCGTTCACCTACTCGATCACCGTCGGCATCGGTGCCGGATTCCTCGCGTACGTGCTGATCAAGCTGGTGCGCGGCAAGGTCGCGGGGATCCACCCGCTGATGTGGGTGATCAGCGTGCTGTTCGTGGTCTACTTCGCGATCCACCCGCTGACGCAGCTACTCACCTAGGGCTCTGCCCCCACCCCCCGCCGGCGCGAGACGTCATACGAGCTGGTCGCCTGGGCAGCCACTCCGCATGACCTCCCGCCCAACGTCATACGAGCTGGTCGCTACTGCCGCCACAACGTATGACGCGCGGTGGCCACCCTCGGACCCGGTTGCCCGCAACCCCCGAGGGACGTCATACGAGCTGGTCGCCCTGACCACCAGTTCGTATGACGCTGTCGGTGAGTGACGTTCGCTGGAATAGTTAGCACAGGTAATGAGTTATGCTAACTACATGCCTACCGTCGAAGCTGCTGCACGCACCGACTCCGGTCTCGCGAGCGAGCTCCGGTTCTCAGTGGCACGCCTCTCGCGTCGCCTCCGCAACGAGCGTGAGCCCGACAACCCGTTGAGCGTCGGGGCCCTGAGCGCTCTGGGGATCCTCCTCCGCGAGGGGGAGTGCACCGTCGGCGCGCTGGCCGCCCACGAGCGCGTGCAGCCTCCTTCGATGACCCGCACGGTGAACTGCCTCGTCGACGACGGGTACGCCGTACGACGACCGGACGCGACCGACGGCCGGCAGGTGCTGGTCGACCTCACCGACAAGGGCCGGGCGATCCTGCTCGCCGACCGCCGCCGCCGCGACGCCTGGCTCGCCCAGCGCCTGCGCGAGCTGACCCCTGACGAACGCGCCCTCCTCCGCGAGGCCGCACCACTGATCCAGAGATTGGCCACTAGTTGAACACCCCAACAAAGCGCTCGCTCCGCTCCCGATTCGCGGGGGACCCCGAGTGAGCCCCACGTTCCGTTCCCTGCACAACCACAACTACCGCCTGTACGCCTCGGGCGGCGTCATCTCGAACACCGGCACCTGGATGCAACGCGTTGCCCAGGACTGGCTGGTCGTGCTGCTCGCCGTCAACGACGGCGTCGCGCTCGGCATCACCACCGCCCTGCAGTTCCTGCCCGCCCTCCTGCTCTCGCCGTACGCCGGGTTGATCGCCGACCGCTTCCCCAAGCAGCGCCTCCTCCAGGTGACCCAGACGGTGATGGCCGTGACCGCCGTGCTGCTGGGTGTCCTGGCCGTGACCGGAACCGTCGAGGTCTGGCACGTCTACGTGCTGGCGCTCACCTTCGGCATGGGCTCGGCGTTCGATGCGCCGGCCCGGCAGAGCTTCGTCAGCGAGATGGTGGAGCCGGAGGACCTCTCGAACGCGGTCGGGCTCAACTCCGCATCCTTCAACGCAGCCCGGGTCGCCGGCCCGGCGATCGCCGGTCTGCTCATCGGCGCCTTCGGTGGCGGGGTGGCAGCTACCGGCTTGGTGATCTTGCTCAACGGGCTCAGCTACGCCGCGGTCGTGTTCGCTCTTCGACGGATGGTGGTGGCCGACCTCAACGTCAGTCCGCGCGAGGAACGGCACAAGGGGATGATCCGCGACGCCGTGCGCTACCTGCGCGGGCGTCCGGACCTGATGATGATCCTGGCCGTGGTCTTCTTCGCCGGCACCTTCGGCCTGAACTTCCAGATGACCTCGGCGCTGATGGCGACCCAGACCTTCCACGTGGGCGCCACGGAGTACGGCTTGATGGGTTCAGCGATGGCGGTCGGCTCCCTGACGGGTGCACTGATGGCTGCCCGGCGCAAGCGCATCCGGCTGCGCCTCGTCGCCGGCGCGGCCCTGCTCTTCGGGGTGGTCGAGATCATGGCGGGTCTCGCGCCGACGTACCTCACCTTCATGCTGATCGTGCCGTTCCTCGGTTTCACGGCGCTCACCATGATCACGGCGGCAAACACTACGATGCAGCTCGCGACCGCACCGAGGCTCCGCGGACGGGTGATGGCGCTCTACCTGATGGTCTTCATGGGAGGCACCCCACTTGGCTCGCCGTTCATCGGCTGGATCGGGGAGGAGTTCGGCGCACGCTGGACCCTGATCGCCGGGGGCGGGCTCACCATCCTCGGTGTCCTGGCCTCGGTCGCGGTGTTCACCCGCGGGCGTGGCCTGCTCGAGCGGCGCGTGCACGTCACCCAGGAGCCCGAGCGTGAGCACATAGACTCGCAGGCGTGAACCCCCGCTACCGCCGACTGGTCATCCCCGTCGCGCTGGGAGGGCTCATCCTGATCGTGCTGATCGCGGCCCTGTCCAAGTAGGACGGGCGACATGACCGAGGAACTCCTGCGGGCGCTCGCCCTGATCCGTGGCGCCGTGCTGGACGACGAGCACCTCGTGCGCGCGCTGGCCACCGGCCGGCGCCGCAGTCAGTCGCAGCCACGTTGGCGACGCGTCGAGCTGAGGTACGTCGACCTCAAGGCCGGCCGGCGGCTCCAGTCGACGGCGTACGACGACACCCAGGCGCACGTCACCAACCATGAGGACCCGGGCGCTGCTCTCGACCAGCTGCTGGAGGAGCCGTTCGCCAACTGGCACGTCGAGACCACCACGCACACCCACCAGCTGCGGGTGACCAAGAAGGGTCATGCGCTGGTGCACTCCACCGAACGAGCCGAGCGGGTGGTTCCGCACCGCGGCCACGACCACACGAAGCAGCGGCTGCTTCCCGAGGACCATCCCGTGCTGCGTGCACTCGGCATCTCCGACGGCCAGGGTCGGGTGAAGCCGTCGCGCCAGGCCAAGTACCGCCAGGTCGAGGAGTTCCTTCGGGCACTCTCGACGGCCGTCGACGATGCGGCCGGCAGCGGCAAGCTGCGCACGCCCACGCAGGAGGATCCGTTGCGCGTCGTGGACCTCGGCTGCGGCAACGCCTACCTGACGTTCACCGCGCACGCGTGGCTGCGCGACCAGATGCCCGTGCGGCTGGTTGGTGTCGACGTGAAGGAACAGTCCCGGCGGCACAACACGGACGTCGCCCAGCAGCTGGGCGTGACCGACGAGCTCACCTTCCTCGCGGCCGGGATCCGCGAGGTCGCACTCGAGCAGCAGCCGGACGTCGTACTCGCCCTGCACGCGTGCGACACGGCGACCGACGACGCCCTGTTCCGCGCTGTTGGCTGGGAGGCCGCGCTGGTCCTGGCGGCACCCTGCTGTCACCACGACATCTCCGCACAGCTGCGCCAGGTCCCGACTCCGGTGGGCTACACGAGCCTGACCAGAGACGGGATCCTTCGCGAACGCCTGGCCGACACCCTGACCGACGCCCTTCGGGCGGCGATCCTGCGCCAGGTCGGTTACCGGGTCGAGGTCGTCGAGTTCGTCGACAGCGTGCACACTCCGCGCAACACGTTGCTGCGCGCCGTACGCACCGGGTCTGCGCCCTCCCGGCAGGCCCGGGAGGAGTACGCCGCGCTGGTGTCAACGTGGCAGCTGCGGCCGCAGCTGGCCGAGCTCCTCGGCGACGACGACGGCGATCGGCTTTGAGGCACCCTTGTCCGATGAAGCTCACCGTCGTACAGGGAGACATCACCAACCAGGACGTAGACGCCGTCGTCAACGCCGCCAACCGGGGGATGCGCGGTGGCGGGGGAGTCGACGGGGCCATCCACCGGGCAGGGGGCCCGGCGGTCCTCGAGGACTGCCGCACGCGCTTCCCCGACGGCCTCGGCACCGGACAGGCAGGTTGGACCACCGGTGGGCAGCTGCCGGCACGCTGGGTGATCCACGTGGTCGGTCCCAACTACAACGCCGGCGAGCGGGACCGGTCCCTGCTCACGTCCTGCTACGCAAACGCCCTGGGTGTCGCGGACGAGCTCGGCGCGTCGACCGTGGCCTTTCCGCTTGTCTCGGCGGGCGTCTACGGCTGGCCGAAGGAAGATGCGGTGGCTGCCGCCGTCGAGACCCTCTCGTCCACGCCGACCCAGGTCGAGGAGGCCCGGCTGGTGGCCTTCGACCGGGCGTCGTACGAGCTGCTCGAGCGGGCGGTTTCACTGGGGACCCAGTGAATCCATCACCCGGTCGGCGGGTCCGCCCGCTCGTCGTTCTCGTGGCCCGGCACCAGCTGCGTGACACGTGAGAGTCGCAGCGGCTCGAACCGACCGCCGGTCTCGGCCTGCAGGCACTCCGCAGCCAGGCAGATGTGGTCACCGCCCTCGTCCACCAGGACGGTACGCCGCAGGGTGAGCCGGTGGGGACAGCGCCCGAGCAACGGCACACCGTCGGGACCTTCCCGCACGTCCATACCCTCGAACTTGTCCACGTCATCGCCGGTCAGCGTGCCGAAGTGCTCGGCGACCTCGAAGTCGTCCTCGGTGAGGAAGTGCACCGCCAGGTGGGTGGAACGCAGCGCGACCCGGTAGGTGTGGTTGGCCTTGGAAAGCCAGACGCAGTAGCGCTGTGGGTCGATGGCGGACTGAGCGTGGAACCCCACCAGGCAGCCTGCCCGCTCGCCGGCCACCGCAGTCGTCACCACCACCATCGCAGGGTCCAGAGACGACATCAGGGTGTTGAAGGCGGGCTCAGCCACGACTGACCTTTTCGTAGCGGAGGAACACTGTGCTCTCCGCGCCCAGCACGTGCCGCAGGGTGAACTCGGTCAGCTCAGCACCCGGCGGGAACACGGCGACCGGGAGGGGGTCCCCGCCCATCATCGGCGCGATGCTCAGGCACAGCTCGTCGAGGAGACCGGCCATCACGAGCTCGCCGAGCCAGGTCGGCCCGCCCTCGCACAGCACTCGCTGCCGCCCGCTCTGCGCCAACAGCTTCATCAGCTCGCCCGGGTCGACGGACTCGCCACCGGCCACGATGACGTCCGCGACCTCGCGTGCCTGAGCCAGCCGGTCTGCGGGGGCCGCCTCGCAGGTCACCACGATCGTCCTGCTCTCCGGGGGAGCGTCGGTGAAGGCGCGCGACGCCCAGTTCAGGTTCAGCGAGCGAGACACGACGGCGAGGGGCGGGGTCGCGGGAAGTCCCAAGGCGATGCGGGCACCGGTGCGTTCAGGTGGCAGGCGGATCGGGCCGTAGCCCTCCAGCCGGACTGTTTCCGCGCCCACCAGCACGACGTCCGCGAGCGTGCGCATCGCGGCGAAGAGCTCAGCGTCAGGCGCGGTGGAGAGCGCACCGACCCGGCCCTTGATGGCCGCGCAGCCATCGAGGCCGGCGACCATGTGTCCGGTCACCCAGCAGCGGCCCTCGGGTGTGCTCCGGTCGACTTCGGCGTACGGCGACAACGGATCGTCGACGACTGCGCCTGGCTCGAGCCGGTGCACCAGTGCTCCGCCGCTACAGCTTGCCGACGACGAAGTCGATGCACTCGGTCAGCGCCTCGACATCGGCTGGGTCGATCGCGGGGTACATCGCGATCCGCAGTTGGTTGCGGCCGAGCTTGCGGTAGGGCTCGGTGTCGACGATCCCGTTCGCGCGCAGCGTCGCGGCCACGGCGTCAGCGGAGATCGCGTCGTCGAAGTCGATCGTGCCGATCACCAGCGATCGGTGAGCGGGCTGCGCGACGTACGGGGTGGTGTACGACGTCCGCTCGGCCCATCCGTACAGCGCCTCGGAGGAGGTGGTGGTCCGCTTGACCATCGCCTCGAGTCCGCCCTGCCCGTTCATCCAGTCCAGCTGCTCGGCCATCAGGAACAACGTCCCCACCGATGGCGTGTTGTAGGTCTGGTTCTTCGCGGAGTTGTCGATGGCGATGGGCAGGTCGAAGAACGCCGGGACCCAGCGGTCGCTCGCTGCGATCGAGGCGGCCCGCTCCAGCGCGGCAGGGGACATCAGCGCGATCCAGAGGCCGCCGTCCGAGGCGAAGGACTTCTGGGGCGCGAAGTAATAGACGTCGACCTCGCTGAGGTTGACCGGCAGGCCGCCTGCTCCCGAGGTTGCGTCGACGAGGACCAACGAGTCGTCCTCCGCCCCGGTCCGATCTGGGCGGCGAACCGGGGACATCACTGCTGTCGAGGTCTCGTTGTGGGCCCACGCATAGGCGTCCACGCCGGCCTCGGCCTGTGGCTCCGGCAGCGAGCCAGGCTCACTGCTGATCACGCTGGGCTCTGCGAGGAAGGGCGCTGCCGCGACCGCCTTGGCGAACTTGGAGGAGAACTCGCCGAAGCTGAGGTGCTGGCTCTTCTCCCTGATCAGCCCGAAGGTGGCGATGTCCCAGAACGCGGTCGCTCCGCCATTGCCGAGCACGACCTCATAGCCGTCGGGCATTGAGAACAGCTCCGCGAGCCCCTCGCGAACCCGGCCGACGGTGTCGCGCACCGGCGCCTGCCGGTGAGAGGTGCCCATCAGCGAGGTGCCGGTCGCAGCCAGCGCGTCGAGTGCGCCGGCCGGGACCTTTGAGGGCCCGGCCCCGAAACGTCCGTCGGTGGGCTTGATCTCGTCGGGGATCACGATGTCGGTCACGGTCCCTATTCTGTCAGCCATGGTGGACATCCCCGGGTGGCGGGTGGAGCGGGTGCCGATCACCCACCCCGACGCGACGCTGCTCGTCGAGGAGGTCCAGGCGGAGTACGTCCAGCGCTACGGCGGGCCCGACGAGACACCGATCGAGCCGACGTACTTCGACGAGCCGATGGGCGCGTTCTTCGTCGGCTACCTCGACGATGTCGCCGTTGTCACCGGCGCCTGGCGAAGGCGCGCCGACGTGGAGGTCGACGGGACGCGGCAGACCGCCGAGGTCAAGCGGATGTACGTCGCGCCGAGGGCTCGTCGCATCGGGCTCGCCCGGGCGATGCTGGCTCACCTCGAGGCCACCGCACGCGCAGCCGGTGCCGAGGCCATGGTGCTCGAGACCGGGATGCGCCAGCCCGAGGCGATCACCCTCTACGAGTCCGCGGGCTACACGCCCGTGCCCGGCTTCGGGTACTACAAGGACTCTTCGATCTCGCGGTGCTTCGCGCGCAGCCTGGTCGTGGCTGCTTCTGAGTGCACCGGTCCTCAGGGCACTTCGAGCTCCTGAGGCGTCGGCGCCCGCCAGAGGAGCCGGTTGTCGTCGATGTGGCCGTCGGGGCCGTCCGGCCGCTTCACCCCGTTGTTGTGGCGCGGAGAGTTCCGCCGGCCCCACGAGTCGTCTCCCATCCAGGGCGGGAAGCCGAACGGCAGGTCACCCCTGGGGATGGGGCTGTAGTCCGACTCCTCGAACGTGGTGCCGTAGTTCGGGCCGCTCGCCGACCCGTCGCTGTCCGGCGTGACGACCGCCCGCAGGTCCGGGATCGCCGTACGCCAGGCCGGCATCAGCACCTCCGGCTTGGGGTTGGACGGGTGCGGAATCTTGAACGTGGGCACGTCCGGCTTGTTGTCCCACAGGTCGACGGCGATGGCAGCGTTCCCGCCGAACGCGACAATCGCCTCGAGGTCGGCACCGGTGACCATGTCGTAGAAGCGGTTGCGCCACTTCAAGTGGTCGGGATCGGAGAGCAGCGGCTGCGCCTGGAACACGTTCCCGGGATGCACTGCGACCGGGAAGGCATTGACCAGGACGTAGTCGTGGGTGAGGCCGAGCTTGTCGAGAAAGCCCTGCACCCGCTGGCCGGCGTCGCCGACGAGGGTGCGGCACACCAGACGCTCCGTGGGACCCGGGTCAGATGCGATGCCAAGGAGCTTGGGGTTGCCGCTCAACCGGCCGCGGTAGAAGACCGGGCCCCAGTCGTACCAGAAGAAGTCGCGGAACTCGGACGGGATGTCAGGAACCTGGGCGAAGTGCTTCGCGAGAGCGGCCGGTGGGCCCTTGTCGAAGCTGTTTGGACTGACCATGAAGCGACCTCCTGAGTCCCCAGCCAGCCTGCCTGCCGAACAGACCTCTTGTCGAGAGGTGCCGGATGCGAGTAGGACAGGGGCGGGAAGGGGTGCGCCATGGCCAGCTCCACGAGGAACACCGGTAAGGACGCGTTCAGCCAGTCCTACCTGGAAGGTATGCCGGACTCGCTCGATGGGACCGCACGAGCACCGCGCCCCAGACCGAGGACCCTTGCCCACGATGCGATCGCGCTGGGCGGGCAGGTGATCACGCACCAGGGGGCGCGCAAGGCCTGGGTGCAGGTCGAGGGCGGCACCATCACAGCGATCAGCACCCGCAAGCCCCGTGGTGTCGTCGGGATCCAGACCGACGGCGTGATCATGCCGGGCATGCTCGACCTGCACGGCCATCCGGAGTTCAACGTGTTCGCGCCGTGGGAGCCGGCGAAGAGCTATGTGAACCGCTACTCGTGGCGCGGCAGCAAGCCCTACCAGCAGCTCGTGCGCGACCCGCAGAACCAGCTGATCCCCAAGCTGCCCAAGGGCACCCAGCTGCGGTACGCCGAGATCCGGGCCCTGGTCGGCGGAGTGACGGCCATCCAAGGGGCCAGCCGGACAACGCAGGGTTCGCGCGAGTCCATGGTGCGCAACGTCGACGGGGTGGTCTTCGGCGAACACCGCGCGCGGGCGGCCATCGACCTGCCCTCGAGCCTGAAGTCACGCGGTGGCCCGGAGATGAAGCGGATCCTCGAGGCCATCGAACGCAAGGAGGTCGACGCCCACTACATCCACCTCGCCGAGGGCATGCGCGAGAACAAGCGCTCCAAGGACGAGTTCGGGCACCTCGCGGACGACCTCGGCGCACTCACTGCCGCGACGGTGATCATCCACGGCACTGCAATGTCCCGCCATGAGTTCGGCGCGGCCAAGGACGCCGGGGCTCGGCTGGTGTGGTCGCCGCAGTCCAATCTGCGGCTCTACGGCGAGACGACCTGCGTCGCCGACGCTCTCGACGTGGGGCTCCCGGTTGCGCTTGGCGCTGACTGGCTGCCCTCGGGGTCGCTGAGCCTGCTCGCTGAGATGAAGGTCGCCCGTCAGGAGCTGGTCGACCAGGGCCATCCCCTCACCGCGAAGCAGCTGGTCACGATGGTCACCTCGGGGGCTGCTGCCGTCGCCGGCCTGGGCAAGAAGCTGGGTCGGCTGGCGGTGGGGCGCACTGCGGATCTCGTCGTGTTGGCGCCCCAGAACGCGGACCCCTACGAGTCGGTCTGCTCCTCCACGCCTGCCGACGTGCAGCTGGTGATGATCGGCGGCGACGTGGCGTACGGCCGGACTGACTGGGTACGCACCCTCGCGGCTGACCCGGCCGACCTCGACCTCGAGCCGGTGCTCGCCTGGGGACGCCGGATGCTGCTGGACACCAGCTTCGAGGTGAACCCGGGTGAGGAGCCCACTCCGCGCCTTGCCCAGATCCGGCAGTCGCTCACGGCGGTGTACCCCCAGGTCGGACCCATCTGGTCCTGAACGTCCACTAGTGGCCATTCCCTTTAGTTCGTCGGGGTCCCCGCGGCCCAGGCACGCCCATCGCTGCGTTGGAGTCGGTCGAAGGAGGTCAACTACGACTTCCCTCCTCCGCCTTGCGCTGCACGCACCTGGACCACGGTTACCCTCGACGAACTTGCGGTCATGACCACTAGCACTCTGACGAAAATACGGACAAATCGCCCTCAGTCGACCTACTCTCGGTCGCATGACGAGGCGCCTCCTGACCATGCTGCTCGCCACTCTCGTTTGCCTGCCCTTCGTGGGCGCCGCGCAGGCGGCGTACGCCCCGGTCGAGCCGTACGCCGGGTACGAGCCCCAGAAGGTCTGCTCGCCGGCGGCGAAGCCGGGGACGAAGGCGCTCGGTCAGTGGGTCGTGGCCACCTACGGCGGACGAGCCGGCGCAATCGGGCGTGCCTGCACGGGTACGTCGGTCTCCGAGCACAAGGAGGGCCGTGCCTTCGACTGGACGCTGAGGGCTCGTTCGGCGAAGGACCGTGCCCGGGCCGCGCGCTTCTTGCAACGCATCGTGGCCACCGGCCCCAGTGGTGAGCCTGCCGAGCTGGCCCGCCGGATGGGTGTGATGTACGTGATCTGGAACGACCGGATGTACGCCGCCTACAACCAGTTCCGGCCGCGCCCGTACCTCAGCTCGAGCTGCAAGACCTACAAGTCGTGCTCCAGGACCCTGCGCCACCGCGACCACATGCACATCTCGCTCACCCGCAACGGCGGCATGGGGCGCACCAGCTGGTACCTCGGCCGCATCCGGGCCTGACCCTCAGCTCTGACCCCAGGCGTCGTTCCAGCCCTCGATGTCCGAGGCCGGGCGCGATCCGGGGCCGGTGTAGATCGCCGAAGGCCGGATCAGCCGACCGGTGCGCTTCTGCTCCAGGATGTGCGCCGACCAGCCCCCCGTGCGGGCGCAGGTGAACATCGAGGTGAACATGTGCGCCGGCACCTCGGCGAAGTCGAGGACGATCGCTGCCCAGAACTCCACGTTGGTCTCGAGCACGCGGTCGGGACGGCGCTCCTTCAGCTCGGCGAGCGCCGCCTTCTCCAGCTCTTCGGCGACCTGGTAGCGCGGTGCTCCCAGCTCCTTCGCCGTACGCCGCAGCACCCGGGCACGGGGATCCTCGGCACGGTAGACACGGTGACCGAAACCCATCAGTCGCTCGCCGTCGTCGAGGAGCCCCTTGACGTAGGCCCTCGCGTCACCGCTCTTCTCCACCTCCTCGATCATGTGAAGAACGCGGGACGGCGCTCCGCCGTGCAGAGGTCCGCTCATGGCCCCGATGGCGCCCGAGAAGGCCGCCGCAACATCGGCCCCCGTGGAGGTGATCACGCGAGCGGTGAAGGTGGAGGCGTTCATGCCATGCTCGGCGGCCGAGCTCCAGTACGCGTCGATCGCCTTGACGTGGTTGGGGTCGGCCTCGCCCTTCCACCGGATCAGGAACCTGTCGGCGAGGGTGTTTCCCTTGTCGACCTCGCGCTGCGGAACGATCGGCAGGCCGAGACCACGCGCCGCCTGGGCGGCGTACGAGAGCACCATGACGGCCACCCGGCTCAGGTCAGTGCGCGCCTCGTCGTCGGAGATGTCGTAGGTCTGCCTCATCCCGAGCATCGGAGCGAGCATCGCCACGCCGGCCTGGACATCGGCACGCACGTCGCCGGTGTGGATGGGGATGTTGACCGGTTCGGCCGGGGGCAGACCGGGCTCGTAGGCGCCGTCGATGAGCAGGCCCCAGACCTTCTCGAACGGGATCCGGCCGACGATCTCCTCGATGTCGACGCCCCGGTACCGGAGTGCGGACCCTTCCTTGTCGGGTTCGGCGATCTCGGTCTCGAAGGCGACGACGCCCTCCAGGCCGTGGTGGACCTCAGTCATGTACGACTCCTTCGACTGGCTGTCCGGCACATCATGCCCACTCGTGGTCAGAACGTCACGCGGCGCCGGACACGTTCTGGCACACGACCCGCGCCGTTGGCTCCGCCAACCTCGTTGGAATCGGGCGTCAGACCGCCGCAACGCCCAGGCTGTAGGCGCCCATCGCCTGGGGTGCCCCCTCCGCGTAGAACGAGTCGACCTCCTTGATCGTGAAGCCGGCCCCTTGCACGAGGTCGACGACGTGCTTGGTCAGGTGGCAGCCGCCGAACACGCGCTTCTGCAGCGGCTCGAGCCGGTGCTGCCAGCGAACCACTGACTCGTCCGGGGCAAGTCCGTGCTCGAGGAAGTGCAAGGTGCCGCCCGGACGGAGCACACGTCGTACCTCCAGGAGAGCGGCGTGGGCGTCGGGGATCGTGCACAACGTCCATGTCGACAGGGCACAGTCGAAGCTGTCGTCCTCGAGCTGCAACGCCTGCCCGTCCAGGCCCGAGCGCTGCACCTTCACCGGGCTCGCTGCCACGCGGTCGCCGGCCATCTTCCAGGCGAGGTCGGACGGTTCGACCGCAGCGACCTCTCTGACCGTGGCCGGGTAGAACGGAACGTTCAGTCCTGACCCGAACCCGAGCTCCACGACGTCACCGACCAGTCCGGCGCACACCCGGGCACGGTGTTCGTCACCCGTCGGCATGGCGCACATGAAGTTCACGAGCCGCGGCAACACGTGCTCCCTGTATATCCCCATCGCCTTCTCCAAGCCTTCGGTTGTCGCTTCGTTTCCCGGGACGTTACGAGACCCCGGCGGCCGTGGCATCGGGTGATCCCCCGATCTTTGGCCTGCCGGCGCTCCGAGTCCACCTAGAGTGGCGGCATGACGGGTCCCCCGGACCGGGTCCGGCTCGCCGAACTGGTGGCGACCATCTCCCTCGGCACCGACCTCGGTCTGGGCCTACCCATGGAGCACGTCATCCGGCACACCATCGTGTCCCTCCGGATGGCCGAGCTGCTCAGGCTCGAAGTCGCTGAACGCGACGTCGCCTACTACGCCGGCCTGCTGTGCTGGGTCGGGTGCCACACCGATGCCTACGAGCAGGCGAAGTGGTTCGGGGACGACATCGCACTGAAGCGGGACGGCTTCCGCTACGACCAGGGAAGGCCGGCCCAAGCGGTCGTCTACGCGCTACGCACCGTGGGCGCGGGCCGCTCGCCGATGGGCAGGGCCCGGACGTGGGCGACTCTTCCGTTGGCCGTGCACCAGAACGCCCTGGTCGATCTGCGCAACCACTGGCTGGCCGCGGACGAGCTGACGAAGCGACTTGGACTTGGCGACGACGTACGGCAGAGCCTGAAGGAGAGCTTCGAGCGCTGGGACGGGAAAGGATTCGGGAGAACGTCGGGTGGCGAGATCCGGCTCACGTCACGGCTGGTGATCCTCGCTGATGTGGTCACTGCCTACTACACCGACGGCGGCGTCGGAGCGGCTGTCGCCGTTGCTCGGCAGCGGGCAGGGACGCAGCTCGACCCCGATCTCGTGGAACTCTTCTGCCGGAACGCGGATGAGGTGATGGCGGGCCTGGACAGCCCCAGCAGCTGGGAGGATGTCCTCGCGGCCGAACCCTCACTCGGCCGGACGCTGTCCGAAGCCGAGCTCGACGACGCGCTCCGCGCGATGGGGGACTTCGCGGACATCAAGTCACCCTTCACGATCGGGCACTCGGCCTCTGTCGCGGACCTTGCCTGGGCGGCGTCCGCCGAGTTGGACCTCCCCCACGAGGAACGCGTCGCCACGAGACGAGCCGCCTGGGTGCACGACGTCGGCCGGCTGGGCGTGCCCAACTCGATCTGGGACAAGCCCGGGCCCCTGAACCGGTCCGAGACCGAGCGCATCCGCCTGCACCCCTACCTCACCGAGCGGATGTTGGCAGGTACGCCGGCCCTGGCGCAGCTGGGCGCCATCGCCGTGCAGCATCACGAGCGCCTCGACGGCTCCGGCTATCCGCGCGGCCTCACCGGAGCGGCGATCACGACGACCGGGAGGATCCTGGCATCGGCCGACACCTTCGCCACGTTGACCGAGCCACGGCCACACCGGCAAGCGATGACCGGTGCGGACGCCGCTGCGTCGCTGCGGGAGCAGGTCAAGGCTGGTCGCCTCGACGCCGACGCGACAGGCGCCGTACTGAAGGCAGCAGGGCATCGTGCACCAAGGCGGCGTGATTGGCCCGCCGGGCTGACAGGACGCGAGGTCGAGGTGCTCCGGTTGCTGGCGCTCGGCCTCTCCAACAAGGAGATCGGCACGAGACTGACCATCTCCCCCAAGACGGCAGGGAGTCACGTCGAGCACATCTACGCCAAGGCCGACGTCCGCAACCGCGCCGGTGTCGCGCTCTTCGCGATGAAACACGGCCTGATGAACGACTACTGAAGATCAGGCGTTCGCCCGATGCCGCGCGTGCTCGCCGCTCGTAGCGTCGAGCCATGACCACCATCACCGAGAACCTCGTCACGGCCAACGGCATCGACATCCACCTCGTCGAGGCGGGTGCGCAGGACGCGCCCCCGCTCCTGCTCCTCCACGGCGGGCTGGTGAGCACCCACCCGATCTGGGACCCGACACCGATCTCGTACAACGCCCACGTTGCGGGCCTGGCGTCGCAGTTTCGCGTCATCGCACCGGACGAGCGGGGGAGCGGCCGTACGACGCACTCAGGCGGGCCCATCTCGATGAGCCTGCTCGCCGACGACGTGGCCGCACTCATCGATGCACTCGGACTCGAGCGCCCCGTGATCGCGGGGTTCAGCGCGGGCGGCCTCACGGCGACGATCTTCGGGATCCGGCACCCCGGTGTCGCCCGGGCGATTGTCAACGACGCCGGCTACGACTCCCTCAACCCGCAGGCAGCCTCGTTCGCGATGCTGCGGCAGATGCTGGGCGGGTCGCCGGATGCCACGGCAACCGACCTGGACGCCGCCGCCGCTTCCTTCGAGTCACAGCCCGAGATGGCTTCGCTGTTCCAGTCGATGAAGGCCGACCAGGACGACGGTGGCGGGCCGGGCTCGTGGCAGACCTACCTGACGAGCGTCTTCGATCGGCTCAGCAGCTGGCCGGGCTACTCGTTCGACGACCTGAGGGCGATCGACGTACCGACGCTCGTCATGGTCGGCGACCGGGACCCCTTCTGCAGCGTCGAGGAAGGAGTCACCACGTATCGGCACCTCAACCAGGGGCAGCTCGCTGTCGTGCCCGACACCGGCCACGTCATCACCGCGGCGAAGATCGCGCTGATGAGGGAGTTCGTGGCCGACCTCTAGGTTGGTTCCATGGTTCCCTCCCCGAACCCCGAGACCCTGGCGGCCCTGAGGCGCGAGTACGGCGGGCACGGGCTCGACGTGCCGGACCTCGCACCAGACCCTATCGAGATGTTCAGGCGCTGGCTGCACGACACGGTCGTCGCGGGGATCCACGAGCCCAACGCGATGGTGGTTTCGACGGTCTCCGCAGAGGGGCGACCATCGTCGCGCATGGTGCTGCTCAAGGGGCTGGATGATCGCGGCTTCGTGTTCTACACCAACTACGAGTCCCGCAAGTCCCGTGACCTCGAGCAGAACGCCGCCGCCTGCCTGCTGTTCCCCTGGCACGACCTGCAACGTCAGGTCCGGGTCGAGGGAACCGCGACGCGGGTCTCGCGCGACGAGAGCGAGGCCTACTTCGCCGCACGACCCAGGGGCTCACAGCTCGGGGCGTGGGCCTCGCCGCAGTCGCGCGAGATGTCGTCGCGGGCCGAGCTCGACGAGCTCTACGACCGCAGCGCAGAGCGATTCGCCGACGACGTCGACGTACCGCTGCCACCCCAGTGGGGTGGCTTCCGGGTTCACCCAGAGGCGGCCGAGTTCTGGCAGGGCCGCATGGGCCGCATGCACGACCGGCTGGTCTACCGGAAAGCTGAGGCCGGCTGGACCGTCGTACGCCTGGCGCCGTAGCTAGATTGCTCGCGACCGGCGGCCCGTCGTAGTGGTCGCGCAGCGAGCGAAGCCTTGCTTCGAGCAGCGAGCGCCAGCCTTGCCTCGAGCAGCGAGCGTCAGCGAGCGGACAGTCGAGACGAGCGATCAGTCGAGACGAGTGGTCAGTCGAGACCACTGCGCAAGACACCCCGATCAGTGGAGTTTGTCCTGCACCTGGCGCGTGCTGGACTCCTCTGATCGCGACCTCGCCCGTTGGCCGAGCAGCGACTCGGGTGGCCTGGCCCGGATCAGTGAGAATTCCCTTGTGTGCAAGGGCTTCTGGCACTTGGGACTGTCAGTGGTCGATGGTTGAATTCTGGGTATGACGACGACCCGGCCCGACCTCGACTCCGCTGCCGCGGTGCTCGGGTTCGCTCGCGATCGCCGGGCAGCGGCCGACCGGGCCGAGGCCGACGTGCTGTTCGCGGCGGTCACCTGGGCCGAGCAGCACCCGCCGGAGTCGATCGAGCTCGCGGCCACCTGGGTCACCGGTGGCGCCGACACCGGTCTCCCCCTCGCCGGCCCGGGCGCACCGCTGGTGGCGGAATTCTGAATCGCCGAGTTCGCCGCCGCGATCGGGCGTTCCACCGACTCCGGACGGATGCTGATCGCCGACGCGCTGGAGCTGAAGTACCGACTCCCCCGGCTCCAGGCCCGGGTCGGGTCCGGACAGCTGCCGGTGTGGCGGGCTCGCCGGATCGCCCCAGCCACCCTCGGGCTCACGCTGGAGGCCGCGGCGTTCGTGGACGCCCAGGTCGCCGGGTTCGCCCACAAGATCGGCCTCGCCGCACTGGACCGGCTGATCGCCGAGGCAATCGCCCGGTACATGCCCGAACAGGCCCTCGAGAACGCCGCGAACGCTGCCGAGCGACGGCACTTCACCATCCACCACCACGTCACCTTCGACGGCACCAGCCGTATCGAGGCCGAGCTCGACCTCGCCGACGCCCTGGACCTCGACGGCGCCCTGACCCGCGGCGCCGAGACGTTGCGAGCCGGCGGGTCCACCGACTCCCTGGACGTACGCCGCTCGATCGCCGCCGGTGAGCTCGCCCGGCACCAGCTCGCCCTCGACCTCAACACCACCCACCACGACACCCGTCGGCCAGGCACGAAGGTGAAGCCGCGACAGGTGGTCCTCTACGTGCACGTCACCGGAACAAGCACCGGCACCGGTGGGGGTGGGCTGGATCTGGCCCGGGTGGAGAACCAGCGCCAGGGCGTCAGCGCCGACCAGGTCAGGACCTGGTGCGCCAACCCCGACACGCAGGTGGTGGTGAAACCGGTGATCGACCTGGCCGACCACATCGGCGTCGAGGGCTATGAGATCCCCGACCGGCTCCGTGAACAAACCCAGCTGCGCACCGGATCCTGCACGTTCCCCTGGTGCACCCGACCCGCCCGCACGGCCGACTGCGACCACGTCATCCCCTACGACCAGGGCGGCAGCACCTGCTCCTGCAACCACGCGGCCCTATGCCGGCGACATCATCGACTCAAAACACACAGCTCTTGGAGCTACACGATGCTGGAACCCGGGTCGTTCCTGTGGACCAGCCCGCACGGCTACCAGTACCTCCGCGACCACCAAGGCACTCTCGACGTCACCCCCGAGCACCCGCCGCCCCGCAGAGACGGCACCTCCTGCCTCGCCGACCCACCCCACCACTAGCCACACCGCCCCACACCCCGCCGAACCCAAACCGGCGGGGCCACCGGCCTGTCCGGGCAGCCAATCCCGGCTCTCGGCTGTGGATTTCGAGACGCGTCGCTCAGCCCCTCGCTTCGGTCGGGTCTTAGCCGACGCTCCTCAATCTTCTGCCGCGCCTTCGCAAGCTCAGGGGCGGGGAACTTGTGAGTGAGCACTCACTCACTTAAGGTGGCTGGGTGAGTCCACGCGCAACCCCGATGCACCCTGACGACCGCCGCGCCGCGATCCTCTCGGTGTTGGTGCCCCTGCTCGTCGAGCGCGGCGGTGAGGTGAGCACTCGGGAGATCGCCCGGGCCGCGGGGATAGCGGAGGGCACGATCTTCCGGGTCTTCACCGACAAGCGGAGCCTGATGCTCGCCGCGGCGCAGGAGGCGATCAACCCGGCCGACGGCCAGGAAGTCTTCGACGCAGCGATGGAAGGCGTCGTCGGGCTGCGCGAGAAGGTCGTGGTCGCGGCGGGCCGGGTGCTCGAGCGGATGCAGCTGACCATGTCGGTGATGGTCGCGGTGCGTCCGCACCTGTTCGCGACCATCCACGAGGAGCGGAAGTCGGGAAAGTCGCCGCACTTCGGGCCCCCGGAGTTCGTGGTGAAGGCCCACGAAGACCTGCATGTGCGGCTCACCGGGCTGTTCGAGCCACACCGGGACCAGCTGGCCACCTCGCCAGAGATCGCGGCCATCGCGCTGCGGAGCCTCATCTTCGGGGCGAGCCGGCATGAGCTCGGTATGGCCGTGGCCCTCACGGCCGAGCAGATCGCAGACTTGCTGCTCGACGGCGTCCTCAGGAGGGAGAGCTGATGCTGATCCGTCTTGTGCGGGAGTACCTGCAGCCCTACCGCGGATGGCTCACCGTGGTCGTGGTGCTGCAGTTCACCGGCACGGTGGCGGCGTTGTACCTGCCCAGCCTCAACGCCGACATCATCGACCGCGGCGTCGCCACGGGCGACACGTCCTACATCGTGCGCACGGGCGGACTGATGATGGCTGTCGCCCTTCTGCAGATCGGCTGCTCGGTGGCCGCTGTCTGGTTTTCCGCGCGCACTGCGATGAGCTTCGGACGCGATGTTCGATCCGCGATCTTCCACCGCGTGTGGTCCTTCTCCCAGCGAGAGGTGCAGGAGTTCGGGGCGCCGTCGTTGATCACCCGTGAGACCAACGACGTCCAGCAGGTGCAGATGCTCGTGCTGATGAGCTGCACGCTGATGGTCGCGGCCCCGATCATGATGGTCGGCGGCGTGGTGATGGCGATGCGCGAGGACTTCGGGCTGTCCTGGCTGCTCGGGGTCTGCATCCCGGCGCTGCTGGTCTCGGTAGGGTTGATCGTCTCCCGGATGGTGCCCAGCTTCCGCGTGATGCAGGAGCGAATCGACGAGGTGAACCGGCTCCTCCGTGAGCAGATCACCGGCGTACGGGTGGTGCGCGCGTTCGTGCGCGAGCCTCACGAGACCGACAGGTTCGCGCAAGCCAACGACGAGCTGACGGCCGTGGCCGTGCGCGCGGGGCGCTGGCTCGCGACGATGTTCCCGACCGTGATGCTGATCCTCAACATCTCGTCGGTCGCCGTGCTCTGGTTCGGCGGTCACCGCGTCGAGAACGGCCAGATGGAGGTAGGTGCGCTCACCGCGTTCCTCGCCTACCTGGTACAGATCCTGATGTCGGTGATGATGGCGACCTTCATGCTGATGATGGTGCCGCGGTCGGCCGTGTGCGCGGACCGGATCACCGAGGTCCTCGACACCCGGTCCTCGGTGGTGCCTCCGGCACAGCCGGTCACCGCGGTTGCCGAGCACGGGAGCCTGGTCTTCGACCATGTTGAGTTCACCTATCCGGGCGCGGATGTGCCAGTCGTGAGGGACGTTTCCTTCCAGGCATTTCAAGGTCAGACCGTCGCGATCATCGGTTCGACCGGCGCCGGCAAGAGCACGATCGTCAACCTGATTCCGCGACTCTTCGACGTCACGGGTGGACGGGTGCTGGTCGACGGGGTCGACGTACGACAGCTCGAGCCGGACCTGCTCTGGAGCACGATCGGCCTGGTGCCCCAGCGGGCGTGGCTGTTCTCCGGGACGGTGCGTTCCAACCTGCAGTACGGACGTCCCGACGCCACGGAGGAACAGCTGTGGCACGCGCTCGAGGTCGCCCAGGCGCGCGGCTTCGTCGAGGCGATGCCCGAAGGGCTCGACGCACCGATCTCCCAGGGAGGCACCAACATCAGCGGCGGGCAGCGACAGCGTCTGGCCATCGCGAGGGCGCTGATCCGTACCCCGGAGATCTACCTCTTCGACGACTCGTTCAGCGCGCTGGACCTCGCTACCGATGCCAGGCTGCGGGCCGCGCTGCGACCGGTCACGCGAGACGCCACGCTGCTGATCGTCGCGCAGCGGGTCTCCACGATCCGGGACGCTGACCTCATCCTCGTGGTCGAGGACGGCGAGGTGGTCGGTCGGGGTCGGCATGACGAGCTGCTCGAGACCTGCGGGACCTACCGCGAGATCGTCGAGTCCCAGTTGAGTGCGGAGCAGGTGGCATGAGTACTCCTCCTGCCCCGGCAAGCGCCGAAACGCCCCCGGCCAAGGATGGCCGGCTCCAGGAGACCGAGCGGATCCAGGCGGGCCCGGGCCCGGGCAGGGGACCCTTCGGCGGTGGCATGGTGGGCCAGAAGGCCTCCACGTTCGGTCCCTCGGCCAAGCGGCTGATCGGCCGGATGGCGCCCGACCGGTTCCGCGCGATGGCGGTCGTCGTACTGGCGGTCCTCAGCGTCGCACTCTCCGCGATCGGTCCATGGATCCTTGGCCGGGCCACCGACCTGATCTTCTCCGGACTGATCGGCGGCCAGCTGCCCGCAGGCATGACCAAGGCGGAGGCGGTCGCGGCGCTGCGCGCTCGCGGTGAGGACCGTTTCGCCGACATGGTCTCCTCCATGGACGTGGTGCCGGGTCAGCACGTGGACTTCGGGGCCGTGGGAAACGTGCTCCTGCTCGTCCTGGGTGTGTACGTCGCCGCGTCACTCCTCGCCTGGCTGCAGGGCTATCTGCTGAACGACGTCGTGCAGGGCACTGTGCTCCGCATGCGCGGGGAGGTCGAGGACAAGGTCAACCGGCTGCCGCTGAGCTACTTCGACAAGCAGCCACGCGGTGAGCTGCTCAGCCGAGTGACCAACGACATCGACAACGTCAGCCAGACGCTGCAGCAGACGATGAGCCAGTTGCTCACCTCGCTGCTCACGGTGGTCGCTGTGCTGGGGATGATGTTCTGGATCTCCCCGCTGCTCGCGATGGTCGCACTCATCTCGGTGCCGTTCTCGATGATGATCACCAAGGCAGTGATGGGCCGTTCGCAGGGTTTGTTCATTGACCAGTGGCGGCGTACGGGGAAGCTCAACGCACACATCGAGGAGACCTTCTCCGGGCATGCACTCGTCAAGGTGTTCGGCCGCCAGCGCGAGGTCGAGGAGGTCTTCGCCCGCGAGAACGACGAGCTCTACAAGGCCAGTTTCGGTGCGCAGTTCGTGAGTGGCCTGATCATGCCGGTGATGATGTTCATCGGGAACCTGAACTACGTGATCATCGCCGTGCTCGGTGGACTCCGGGTGGCCAGCGGTGCCATGTCGCTCGGCGACGTCCAGGCATTCATCCAGTACTCGCGGCAGTTCACCCAGCCGCTGACCCAGCTGGCCTCGATGGCCAACCTGATGCAGTCCGGGGTGGCCTCGGCCGAGCGCGTCTTCGAGCTGCTCGACGCCGAGGAGGAGGAGCTGGAGCTCGAGGGGTCCGCTGCCGCTCCCGGTGCTCGTTTCGGCGAGGTGCGCTTCGAGGACGTGTCGTTCTCCTACGACCCGGCGACGCCGCTCATCGACGGGCTCTCCCTCGTCGCAGAGCCTGGGCAGACGGTCGCGATCGTCGGGCCCACGGGGGCCGGCAAGACCACGTTGGTGAACCTGGTGATGCGCTTCTACGAAGTGACCGGCGGACGGATCACCCTCGACGGCGTGGACATCGCGTCGATGCCGCGCCGCGCCCTGCGGAGTCAGATCGGCATGGTCCTCCAGGACACCTGGCTGTTCGAAGGCACGATCCGCGAGAACATCGCCTACGGCAGTCCCGGCGCGAACGAGGACCAGATCCTCGAAGCCGCGCGGGCGACCTTCGTGGACCGGTTCGTGCACTCGCTGCCGGACGGGTACGACACCGTGATCGACGAGGAGGGCTCGAATCTGTCCGCGGGAGAGCGCCAGCTGGTCACGATCGCTCGAGCGTTCCTCTCCGACCCGGCGCTGCTGATCCTCGACGAGGCGACCTCCTCGGTCGACACCCGGACCGAGCTGCTCGTGCAGCACGCCATGGCGGCGCTGCGCAGTGACCGGACCTCGTTCGTGATCGCCCACCGGCTCTCCACGATCCGCGACGCCAACCTGATCCTGGTCATGGAGGGCGGCGAGATCGTGGAGCAGGGCACCCACGAGGAGCTGCTGGCCGCCGACGGCGCCTACGCGCGTCTCTACAACACCCAGTTCACTGCCGCGGCGGTCTCTCCGACCTAGTGTCCCGCGTCCGAAATTCCTTGGCGCTTCGCGCCACCATGGCACGCACATCGCTGCGTTGTCGTCACTCGCAGGAGGGCGAACTACAGCGTCGTTCCTCCGCCTTGCGCTGTACGCACCCTGCAGACGCCAAACGGCAAAGGACTTCAGACGCGGGACACTAGGCGTCCTCGTTGTCGTCGTCGGAGGGTTCGTTGCTGTCCTCGCTCGAGTAGGCCATGTTGGCCGACGGGTTCTCGGCGTCCCCACCCTCGATGTTGGCGCCGATCTTGTCGTCCTCATCACCGGTCTGGCCGGGGTGACGCGCCAGTGGGTTGTCCTCGGTCGGCTGGAGGTCCTCGGGAAGCTTGTCGTCCCCGATCTCCTGTGGCCCGCTCGAGTCCTCGGGCCCGTTGGTCTCGGGGGCGTCGGCTCCCTCTTCTGGCTGCTGTTCGCTCATGGGCTCGTCGTACCCCGTCGCGCGCCGCCGTACACAACCGCCGTGTAGGCGCTCTGCGGCGGGACATACCAGCCGTGTCGGCGAAATAAGTGATTGAGTCCGCGGGAGAGGCGGCCTACCTTGGTGGGACACGGGAAAGGAGGTGGTCCGAAGAATGAATTCTTTGAGGACGCGTGAGGTGGCTGCTCGCTAGCAGCTCGCCGGCACGTCGCCAGGCGACAGCAGTACCCGTCGCGTGAGCGAGCTGGTGAATCCACAAGCAGACACCCGACCCGCAGGTGAATCCGGGAACGTCCCCCGGAACGGCTCGTCCGAGCCACACCTGCGGGTCGCTGCTTCTTGTTTGTGCTCGAATCCGGCGGCGCATTTGTAGTCTGTCCGCGTGACCGACGACCAGACCATGCGCGCACTCGAGCACGAGATGAGTGTGCTCGTACGACGCATCCGCCGGGTGATCGCCGAGCGGGCCAGAATGCTGCACCCCGACCTGTCGCCGGTCTCCTACTCGATGCTGATGGCGCTCAACGACTCCGGGCCCCGACGGGCCAGCGACCTCGTCGAGATCTTCTCGATCGACAAGGGCGCCGTCAGCCGCCAGGTGCAGACCCTCCTCGAGCTCGGCCTGATCGAGCGCAGCCCCGATCCCGAGGACCGGCGCGCGATGATCCTGGCGATCAGCGAGGAGGGCCACAGCCGGCTCGCCAACATCGCGTCGGCCCGCAGGCACGAGGTCGGCCAGCGACTCAATGACTGGAGCGAGGAGGAGCTGAGCGCCTTCGTCCGCTCGCTCGCTCGCTACAACTCCGCCCTGGAGTGAGCTTCAGCCCGCGAAGGTGGCCCGGTCCACGGTCACCCACACGTGTTCGGCCCGACCAACGATGCGCCCGTCCGCGTCATGGAGCGTGGCCGCAGTGAAGAACTTGCGTCCCTGCGACCCTCGCTGCTCGCCGGTGACGACGTGCCGCTCGCCCAGCACGGGCAACTCGTCGATCACCGCGGTCATCCGACCGAGCACCATCAGTCGTTCGCTGATGCCACTGGCCCAGCCCCCGATGCAGTCGAGCGCCGACCAGGTCGCGGCCAGGCACGCGCGAGGGGCAGGGTCGTCGTACTCGTGGAAGTCCGCGGGCACGGTGTCGTCAGGGACCCAGGGCGCCGCCCACCGGACTCGGCCATCGGCTGCGGACAGCTGGCCGGGGAAGATCCGGAGACCGTCCGGGCGCTCGGTGCCGCAAGAGAAGCAGCTGGGAAAGGGATGGGCCGTGTGCCCCGGGTACGCCGAGCTCGCCGCGACAGCCTCGTCCCACGCGACGGCCTCGACCGGCTCGAGCAACGCGTCCACGACCGCGGCCTGTGCCACCACTGCGCCACCGAAGGCGAGCTCCAGACCGCTCTCGGTCCGGGTGATGCGCATGGTCGCGTCCAGTGGCGGGGGCTGGCGCAGGCTCACGGCCACGGGGCGCGTGCCGGTGCCTCCGAGCTCGTGGGCCATCAAGCCGGCGACGTACCCGCCGTTCCCGGATGTCGCCGGGCCGCGATACCGGGCAGGGACGAGGAGGGTGTCCTTCACCTGCACACCCTGCTCCCCGTGTGACCAGATGGGCAACAATGGGGCCATGAGTCACGCCACGCCGTTCGTCGCTCCGCTCACATCGCCGCGGGGACCCCGATGAGCGACCTGATCGACACCACCGAGATGTACCTGCGCACCATCTACGAGCTCGTGGAAGAGGGCATCGTGCCCCTTCGTGCGCGGATCGCCGAGCGGCTCCACCAGAGCGGTCCCACCGTCAGCCAGACCGTCGCGCGGATGGAACGCGACGGCCTGGTCACGGTCGAGGGCGACCGCCACCTCCAGCTCACCGAGGAGGGCAACAGCCTGGCCACGCGGGTGATGCGCAAGCACAGGCTCGCCGAGCGACTCCTGACCGACGTGATCGGCCTGGACTGGGAGCTCGTCCACGAGGAGGCGTGCCGTTGGGAGCATGTGATGAGCGAGACCGTCGAACGGCGCCTGCTCGAACTGCTCGACCACCCCACGGAGTCTCCTTACGGCAACCCGATCCCCGGCCTCGCCGAGCTCGGCGAGCTGAGCATCGGCGAGGAGTTCCGCGACGGCGTCGAGCCGCTGCACACCGCGGTGGGAGCGGATTCGAGGCGCGTCCGGGTGCGGCGCATCAGCGAGGAGATGCAGAAGGACGAGGTCCTGATGGGTGCCCTGCGTCGTGCAGGCGCGATGCCGGGCGCGGTGATCGCCGCGGTTTCCACACCCGATGGCGTGCTGCTGGGGAGCTCGGGCGAGACTGCCGAGATCGAGCCGGAGGCGGCCGAGCACATCTTCGTCACGCCCGCCTGACTACGCCGAAGCGGAAACCACCTCGGCCGAGCGCGACCAGCGGGACAACCATTCGCTGCAGCCGGCCTCGATCTTGGCGGTGGCCAGTGGGTCTCCGCGAGTCACCCCCCGGTTGACGATCACGACGGGCAGGCCGGCTTTCGCGGCGTACCGCACGAAGCGGAGGCCGGACATCACCGTGAGGGAGGACCCGGCGACCAGCAGGGCATCCGCTTCGTCGAGAGCCGCGTAGCTTCGCTCCACCCGCTGCCTGGGGACGTTCTCCCCGAAGAAGACGACGTCGGGCTTGAGCCGGCCTCCGCACCCCTCGCACGTGGGTACGACGAACCCAGCCGTCTCGTCGAGGTCGACATCCCCGTCCGGCCGGGCGCCGACGTGGGCGTGCTGCTGGAGCCAGCCGGGGTTGGCCGCACTCAGCAGGTGTTGCACCGTCGTGCGGTGCGTGCGTCCTCCGCAGTCGAGGCACACCACCTCGCTGATCCGGCCGTGCAGGGCCACCATGCGCTGGTGCCCGGCCCGCTCGTGCAGCCCGTCGACGTTCTGGGTGATCAGGAACGAGACCCGACCCGCAGCCTCGAGCCGCGCAAGCGCAAGGTGGCCCTCGTTGGGCTCGGCTGAGCCAATCCGCGACCAGCCCAGGTGAGCACGAGCCCAGTAGCGGCGCTGGCTGTCCGGTGTAGCTGTGAACTCCTGGAAGGTCATCGGCATGCGTACGGGCGCACCCGGACCGCGGTAGTCGGGGATGCCGGAGTCGGTGCTGAGCCCCGCCCCGGTCAGTACGACGACGCGGCCGCCAAGAAACTCAGCCACTCGCGTAGCGGACCTCGGCCCGGGCGCGGGCCTTGGCGGCCTCGTGCTCACGGTTCTTGGGCGGGGCGTTGGTGCTGAGACCGCCCAGGAGACGCCGCGTGGCCGCCTCGACGTCGGTGATCGCCTGGTCGAAGGCCTCCTGGTTGGCCTGCGAGGGCTTGGTGGTCCCGCTGATCTTGCGGACGTACTGCACCGCTGCGGCGTGCACCTCGTCCCTTGAGGCGGGAGGCTCGAAGTTGTGCAGGGTACGGATGTTTCGGCACATGCTCGCGAGTTTACGCGGCCGTCGTTACCGCACCACGGACACGATCTTGACCGTCGCGCCGACCAGCGCGACCCGGTCACCGTCGAGCGGAAGGGCCCGCGGCTGCCAGCCTCCCGGCGAGGGAAGCCGCTCCGTGGACACCGCCCCCGAGGGGGACACCCTGAGCAGGACCATCGCAGTGCCCTGGTCCACCGGCTCGATCTGGCCCGGCTCGGTCTGACCCCCTTGGTCGAACACCATGGTGCGCCAGGTCTGCATGCTGGTGATGGCGGCGTTGGCGTTGGGGAGCCAGGTGAAAGCATGCGGGTCGTCGCTCGCGGCGAGATGGCTGTCCACGAAGGTCACCTTGCCGAGCTGCCGGGCCCGGCTCGGGTCGCCGATGTCGAAAACCGCCGCCTGGGCGCCGCGGGTCTGTCCGTCGCGCGTTGCGTCGGTACCGATCCCGAGCAGGCGGTCGCCACCGATCGGGTGCAGGTAGGAGGAGAACCCCGGGATCTTCAGCTCCCCGAGACGCCGTGGGGCAGTGGGGTCGCTGAGGTCGATGGTGTAGAGCGGATCCATCTGGCGGAAGGTCACTACGACAGCCAGGTCGTCGAACCAGCGCACCGACTGGATCTCCTCGTCGATCCCGAGACCGCGCAGTTCCCCGACCTGCACGAGCCGGCCGTCTTGCTCATCGAGCACCACGATGCCGCTCTCGCGAGCCTCTCCGAAGCGGTTGTTCCAGGAGACTGCGACCCGGAGGTGCCCGTCGTACTCGTCGAGGGACCACCGGTCGCGGAGGGTGCCGTTGATGTCGCCCGATGCGAGGTAGCGGGCGCCGTCGCCCTCGAGAGCGAACGCGTGGATGTGCGTGCGGTTGTTCTGCTTCGGCAAGACGATGTCCGAGTCCGAGAGGCTGGTGTCCGGCTCGGTGTTGGACTGCGGCAGGTCGAGCGGCACAGCGTCACCCCAGTCCGTGGAGGAGACGTAGAGCCGGTCGGTCGAGGAGTAGACCTCGCTCCCGGCTCCGGTGACCCCAACTGCGGAGGCGTCTCCGACTGCACCCGGTGTGAAGCTGGCGACCGCCACGGTGTCCGCGCCGGACCATGTCTTGGGGTGGTAGACCTCGTCGCATCCGACGAGCGGGCGGGACGCGGAGTCCGACGTGGAACCCGGCCCGGACTCCATGCTCACGCCCGGCACCCAGTCCTCGACCTTCGAGTTGCGGACGATCGCGCGGTTGGTCTGCTTCGCCTCGTTCTTGGTGCGCAGCCCCGGACGCGGCTCGACAAATGGAAGCGAGGGCAGGCCCGTCGACGTGACGAGGCGGACCGTGTCGCCGTACTGCCGGAGGGAGAGCTGGTTGCCGGACCAGGTGGTGCGGCTATCGAGCCGCGGGTTGGCCGGGTCGGAGATGTCGAGGTCGATCACCTCGGTCCCGAAGGACCCACCGATCGGCCCCACCTTGCGGTACTCCATCGGCTCCCTGCCCATGCTGCCACCACCGCTCAGCAGGACGTGGTCGTCCACGAGCAGCAGCCCGTCGGCGTAGCTGTCATTCGGGAGGCGCCAGTCAGCAACCTCGCGCGCTGAGGAGCCGCTGACGTCGGTGATCACCAGCCGCTGGTGGTCCTGGAGCCGTACGACGATCCGCCCGTCGGTCTTGGCGACATCGGGCTCGTCGACCCCCGCCTCCTGGGTGTTCGTGCCCGTGTCGCCGTTGGCGACCCCGGACCTGCTCAAGTCTGCCTTGCTCGAGCCCGAGAACTCCGTGGCTCCGGGAACGTCGGTCGTGGGCGCGCTCTCCCGCCTCGCCAGCCAGCGATCTCCACCCCAGCCGTAGGGCCCGACCTGCTCGATCGTGTGGTCGACGTACCAGTCCCGCAGCGCATCGCAGTCCGCGAACGTGGTCAGGCCCTCGGCAGCCCGGGCGGGTGGAGCTGAGGGATCAACGACGACGCCCACGGCGACGATGCCACCGATCGCGAGTGCTGAGATGAGGCCGCCACCGATAGCTGTCTTCCCCGGAGTGTCCATGGTGCTGTGACGCATGACACCCCCGTCTGGTTCCGATGCATGACCCGGGGATTACTCACCTCGCCGGCCATGCGCGAAGATGAGGGACAACCCCCAACGTGACCAGGAGTTCCCTTGCCCGCTGAGAACGCAGCCCGCGACTACGACATCGTCGTCTTCGGCGCCACCGGCTTCACCGGTGAGCTGACCGCCGCCTACTTGGCCGAGCACGCACCCGAGGGCCTGAAGTGGGCCCTCGCCGGGCGCAACCAGGCCAAGCTCGAGGCGGTGCGGACGCGCCTCGCGAACATCGACGCGGCGCTCACCGAGCTGCCGCTGCTGCAGGCTGACAGCTCCGACGACGCATCGCTGCGGGCGGTGGCGGAGTCGACCCGGGTCGTGATCACCACTGTCGGGCCCTACCTGCGGTACGGCGAACCGCTGGTCGCGGCCTGCGCCGCCGCCGGAACCGACTACGTCGACCTGACCGGTGAGCCGGAGTTCGTCGACCGGATGTACCTCGAGCACCATGACCAGGCCGTGGCCTCCGGAGCCAGGATCGTCCATGCCTGTGGCTTCGACTCGATCCCACACGACCTCGGTGCCTGGTTCACCGTGAAGCAGCTCGGCTCCACGGACCCGATCAAGCTGCGTGGCGTCGTACGTGCCGGCGCCCAGCCCTCCGGAGGCACCTTCCACTCGGCGATGGACGCGTTCAGCCGCGCCAAGCAGATGCGTGACGCGATGGTCGCGCGCCGCAAGAAGGAAGGTCAGCCACTCGGCCGCAAGTCGCGAGCGGTGGCCGGCAAGCCACAGCGTGACAGCGAGCTCGGCCTGTGGCTGTTGCCGTTGCCGACCATCGACCCGTTCGTCGTGGCCCGCTCCGGCGCCGCCCTCGAGTCCTACGGACCGGACTTCCGCTACAGCCACTTCGCCGGCCTGAAGTCACTGCCCTACACGGTCGGTGGCGCAGCCGCGGTCTCCGGACTGGTGGTGGCGGCGCAGATCAAGCCCGTGCGCAACTTCTTGAAGAGCAAGATCAAGCAGGGCGATGGCCCGTCGGAGAGGCGCCGCGAGAAGTCCTGGTTCACCGTCGACTTCATCGGAGAGAGCGCCGGCCGCAAGGTGCACACCCGCGTCGGGGGTGGCGACCCCGGCTACACCGAAACCGCGAAGATGCTGGCGGAGTCGGCGCTGTGCCTCGCTTTCGACGAGAACCCGAAGACCTCCGGGCAGGTCACCCCGGCGACCGCGATGGCGGAGAATCTGCTCCCCCGTCTGCAGGCTGCGGGCATGAAGTTCGAGGTCGTCGACTGACTGGGTACATCAGGCGAACAGCCCCTCGCCGATGAAGCCGCTCTTCGAGCGCACCCCGGGCGGGACGGCGAACAGGCCCGAGCCGGTGTGCTGGAGGTACTCCATCAGCGGGTCCTGACCGGACAACCGGTTCTGGATCGGGATGTAGTGCTCCGCGGGGTTGCGGACGAAGGCGATGAAGAACAACCCGGCGTCCAGACGTCCCAAGGTGTTGCTGCCGTCGGTGAAGTTGTAGCCGCGGCGAAGCATCTTCACGCCCTTGTTCTGGGTGGGGTGGGCGAGCCGCACATGGGCGTCGGGGGCGATCAGCGGCAGCCCCTCCCGGCCCATCCGGTCGAAGTCGGGCTCGGTGAACTCGGTGCCTCCGGAGAGCGGGGCGCCCTCCTGCCGGTCGCGTCCGACCAGCGTCTCCTGTTCGCGCAGGCTGGTGCGGTCCCAGGGTTCGATGCGCATGTTGATGCGGCGGGCAACGAGGTAGGAGCCGTCCGCCAACCAGGAGGCGTCCGCGTCGTCGTCGGCGGCGACCCAGACGAACTCCTTGACCTTCTCGCGGTCCTCGGACTTGAGGTTGGCGGTGCCGTCCTTGAAGCCCAGCAGGTTGCGCATCGTGGCCTGGGCGTTCGATGTCGAGGAGGTGCGGCCGAAGCCAAGCTGCGCCCAGCGCATGGCGACTGTCCCGAACCCGAGACGGGCGAGGTTGCGGATCGCATGCACGGCTACCTGTGGGTCATGGGCGCAGGCCTGGACGCACAGGTCGCCGTTGCTTCGCGCGGGGTCGAGGTTGTCGGCCGGGAAGTGGGGGAGCTCGCGGAGCAAGGCGGGTTGCCGGTCTCTGAGCTTGAAGCGGTCCTTGCCGTCCTTCTCGAACAGGGTCGGGCCGAACCCGAAGGTCAGGGTCAGGCCGGAGGCGTTCAGACCGAAGGCCTCCCCGGTGTCGGCCGGCGGGGCGTCGTACGGCAGGGCGGTGGTCTGGCCGACCGGGCTGCCGGCAGTCATCTCGCGCGCGGCGTTGGTCCAGGCCCTCAGCAGGGCGACGAGCTCGTCGCGGGAGTCGGTGATGACGTCGAAGGCAGCGAAGTGCAGCCGGTCCTGCGCGGGGGTGGTGATGCCGGCCTGGTGCCGACCGTGGAAGGGGTATGTCGCCTGGTCGACCCCCGGCGACGGCTTCTCCTCCGCCTCCTGTCCGTAGGCGAACCCGCCCACGCCCGCAGCCCCGACCGCAATCGCACCTGCGCCCGCGGCTCCGAGGAGCCGGCGGCGAGAGAGGGAGCCGTAGGCGGTGCTGCTGGGAAGTGGGTCTGTCACAGCGTGATGGCCCCGGTCATCTTCGAGAGCGGTTCGGCGAGCGTGTTGACCGCGTCCGAGAGCTCCCTTCGCTGGTCCTCTGTGACCTTGTCGTAGAAGACGAAGTCGTCCTCGCCCACCTTGTACTTGTCCAGCAGCGGCTGGAGCGCGTCGAACGCCGACTCGATCTGCTTCGAGAGCGCGGGGTCTTTGACCTCGAGCAGTGGCTTCAGACCTTCGTAGCCCACCCGGGCGCCGTCGACGTTGGCCTGGAAGTCATAGAGGTCGGTGTGCGACCAGATGTCTTCCTCGCCGGTGATCTTGTTGGAGGCCACCTCGTCGAGCAGCCCCTTCGAGCCGTTGCCGATCTGGTCGACGGTCAGCTCGATGGTCGGCAGGCGCTGGTTGAGGATCTTGGTGTTGGCCATCAGGTCGTCGGCCAACGTCGCCCGCTGGGGCGTGCTCAGCTGCTTGTAGCCGGATGCCGGTGGCCAGAGGTCCTTCTCGATCCGGTGCCATCCAGTCCACTTCTGGCCTTCCACTAGGTCGGCCTCCCGCAGGTCCATCTTCGGGTCGAGGTCGCCGAACGACTCGGCGACCGTCTCGATCCGCTCCCAATAGCCACGGGCGTGCGGGAAGAGCGCCCGGGCCTCGTCGTCGTTGCCGGCCTTGTACAGCGACACGAATTGCTCGGTCTGGTCGACGAGCTGGGAGGCCTGGTCCTTGACGTACGCGGCGTACTGGCTCGTCGCGGCGTCGATGGTGGCCTGGTCGACGCCGGTGATCTTGGTGTCCTCGCCGGAGTCGGTGACGGTGAACTCCGAGCGGATGCCCTTACCGGTCATGCCGGGACGGCACGAGGTCACATAGGTGCCCGGCGCGGCCTTGACAACAAGGTCGCGGGAGAGCCCGGGACCGACGTTCTCGATCTCGCCGACGATGCGCATGCCGTCCTCGGCGTAGAGGTAGAACTCGGTCACCTCCGAGCCTGTGTTCTTCACCTTGAAGGCGACGTTCCCCGACGGGGCCTTGCCAGCCGTCAGCGAACACGCGTCGGCCGAGGACTCCACCGTGATGGGGCCGGCACCGCCGCTCGACGGGGTGTCCTTGGACTCGGTGACGCTGCACGCGGAGGTCGTCGCCAGCAAGGCAACGGCAGATGCGGCAATCAGCATTCGGTTCACGAGGTGTGGAGCCTTTCGGTCAGGAGACTCGTGCCGGCTGGGCTGCCGGCGCTGGGTGAGCCGGCTTGCGCGGGGTGCGCATCCGGAAGAGGAACAGGGTCATCGTCGGGACGAGGTAGGCGACCCAGGCGATGGCTTCGAGCCATGTGGTGGCCGGGGAGAAGTTCAGAGTGCCCTTGAGGATCGTGCCCCACCACGAGGAGGGCGGAATCTGCTGGCTGACGTCGAACGCCAGGTTGTTGAGCCCGGGGAGGACAGCGGCCTCCTGAAGGTCGTGGATGCCGTAGGCGAGAACGCCCGCGGCGACGACGATCAGAATGGCGCCGGTCCACTTGAAGAACTTCGACAGATTGATCCTCAGCACGCCCTTGTAGAAGGCGAACCCCATCGCGATCGCGGTCACGAGGCCGAGGAGCGCCCCCAAGAGCGGAGATGTTGTCGAGCCCTCGGAGTTGGTGGCTGCCTGGGTGGCGGCCCACAGGAAGAGGGCAGTCTCGAGACCTTCCCGGCCAACGGCGAGGAACGCCACGAAGGCGAGACTGCCGCGGCCGGCCTCGGCGGCCTGGTCGATCTTCCCGCGCAGCTCACCGGAGAGTCCGCGGGCATGGCGCGCCATCCAGAAGACCATCCAGGTGACGAAGCCGACAGCCACGATGGACAGCGAACCGCCGATGGTCTCCTGGGCCTCGAAGGTGAGACGTCGCGGGCCGTAGGTGAGCAGGGCGCCGAAGGCGAGTGAGATGGCCACGGCCAGGACAACCCCGGCCCAGATGCGCGGAAGCAGGTGGCGTCGATCGGTCTTGACGAGATAGGCGATGACGATGACCACGACGAGACTGGCTTCCAGACCCTCGCGCAAGCCGATCAGGTAGTTCCCCAAGGGGAATGAGGTCATCGATTGCTCCTGGGTCAGGACAGCACGTTCAGGTAAGGTAATCCTTACCTATGCCGCGGCGCAAAAGAGGTCTACACCGTGGTCGTGCGCTGTCTGCTCCTCAGGAGGGCGTGATGTCGCGCAGGCGCTGGGCGGGGACCTGGGCGCCCGCGGCCGGGACAGCCTCTGGCTCCGATGCGGCGGCACTCGGCGTGTCCTGGGCAGTGGCGTCGGCTGCGGCCTCGGCGGCTGCGGTACGCACGGCATGACCGGCGACCGTCAGTGCGGCTTCGGCTGCGGCGAAGGCGCGTGCCTCGCGGGCTCTGGAGGCCGCGGCGGCAGCCTTCTCGGCGGCAGCGGCAACCGCGGCAGCCGTCAGGACGACTGCCTCGGCAGCGTCCCAGGCCTCCAACTCGAGTGCGGCCGCGACTGCTTCGGAGGCAGCGGCTTCGTCGGACCCGTCCATCTCCGCACGTGGCGATGGAGGCGTGAAGGCTGCACCGGGGTCGCGCTGCTGGCTGTGGTGGACCCCGGTCATGATCGCGATCACGTCGGACTTCAGGTAACGCCGGTGACCGCCGGGCGTGCGAATCGCGTCCAGCTTGCCCGCTCTGGCCCACCGGGTCACGGTCTTGGGGTCGACGAACAGCATCGCCGCCACCTCGGCCGGCGTCAGCAGTTCTTCGATCGCGGTTTTGTGCTGTTTCATGGCTCTCTCCAACTCCCCCGAGAGTCGAAGTGAGCATAGGCGGGAAACGGGTGATCTGACCGGATCTGGGGGGACAAGGTAAAACTCGTCCCCTCTGGGGGCATTTCGGCAGCACTTTTACGCTCAACTGAGGCGCAGTCTGGTCTAGGGCGGCGCAGCCCTGAGTCGAACTTGCGGGCCTCTCGCCAAAGTAGGGAGTCGGCTGCTCCTATGCGCGAGTGCCCCAGGCGGGTGCCCCAGGCGGGTGCCCCAGGCGGGTGCCCAAGGCGGGTGCCCAAGGCGGGTGCCCAAGGCGGGTGCCCAAGGCGGATGCCCCAGGCAGGTGCCCCAGGCAGGAGTCGAACCTGCGACCTTTCGCTTAGGAGGCGGCTGCTCTATCCACTGAGCTACTGGGGCCATGACCGGGTTGGTCGGCGTACATCTTGGCACGCTGGATCAGGCGATGTGCGACCGCGCTCATGCCATGATTTGGGCGACCCACGGTCACATGGTCACAATGGGGGGTCACAGGGAGATCGAGGGTCGACATTGTCCGAGGAGCAGGAGCGCGCCGACGAGCCGCGTCACAAAGGCAGGCACTCTCGTCGTCGCCGGATCGCCCAGCGGGTGGTGATCGTCCTTGGCGTGCTGGTGATCGTGCTGACCTCGGCGTTGGTGATCGCGTACAAGAAGCTCGAGGGCAACATCACCGAGATCTCGATCGGCGATCTCGGTGACCGTCCCGACGCCGTGGACGTCGAGGGACCGAAGAAACCGCTCAACGTGCTGGTGATGGGCTCCGACAACCGCGACGGCACCAACATCAAGGGGGACACCCCGGGCCTGTCGGACACGACGATCCTGCTGCACCTCTCCGCGGACCGGAAGCGCGCCTACGGCGTGAGCCTGCCGAGGGACGCGATGGTGGAGCGCCCGGAGTGCAAGACAAAGAGCGGCAAGAAGACCGTTCCCGGCGGGCAGACCCAGTTCAACGCGGCGTACGCCGTGGGTGGTCCGGCCTGCACCATCAAGACGGTCGAGAGCCTGACCAACATCCGCATCGACCACTTCGTGGTGGTCGACTTCGCCGGCTTCAAGGACATGGTGAACGCGGTCAACGGCGTCACGGTGTGTGTCCCCGACGAGGTCGACGACGACATCGGGCACATCCACCTGCCGGCAGGCACCTACAAAGTCAACGGGGCCCAGGCCCTGGACTACGTACGCGTTCGCCACGACATTGGTGCCGCCAACGGGGACATCGGGCGGATGAAGCGCCAGCAGGCGTTCATCGCGGCGATGGTGGAGAAGGTCGTCTCCGCGGGCACCCTGGCCAACCCCGTGCGGCTCTACAAGTTCCTCGACGCCGCCACCAACTCACTGACGACCGACTCCGGCTTCGCCCACCTCAAGGAACTCGTATCCCTCGGGACGTCACTGAAGAACATCGGGCTCGACAACGTCCAGTTCATCACCGTGCCCAACCAGCCCTGGCCCGAGGATCCCAACCGGCTCGAATGGACTCCCGAGGCGAATGAGGTGTGGCGCAAGATGCGGTTCGACCGGCCGCTGGGCAAGTTCGGCGCCGATGCAGTGGTCCCGGGCCGCAAGCCCGGGGAGAAGCCGGGCGGCACCTCCTCGGCGTCGCCGTCACCGACGAAGACGCCCTCCGACTCTGAGTCCGAGGACGCAGGTTCGAGCGACGAGGAGCGCAGGCAGGCCGCCGAAGAGGCGGGGCTGTGCGCCTGACCCCCTGGGCGCGCCCGACTTGCTGTTACCGGTTCGTTATCGGAGTATGGCGAGTGTGAGGACTGTCCTGACAGGGGGAACGGGCGTCATCGGGCGCGCTGCCGTCTCGGCACTCCTGGATGCCGGACACGAGGTTGTCGTGGTGACCCGCTCCACGTCTGGCTCTGGGGTCGTCGAACGACTCGGTGCTGAGTCCGTGCATGGAAACGTGCTCGACCTGCAGAGCCTGGCCGCCGCGTACGACGGTGCCGACGCCGTGGTCAACCTGGCCACGAAGATGCCGGTCGGCCACGGCGCCCAGCTTCCGTGGGCATGGCGCCACCACGACCGACTGCGCACCACCGGGGTGTCCAACGTGGTGGAGGCGGCTCGCCGAGCCGGCGTACGGCGAGTGGTGCAGGAGAGTGTCAGCGTCCTGTACGCCGACCAGGGCGACGACTGGATCACCGAGGAGAGCCCGCTCGACATCACGCCGATGACCGAGCCGGCAGCCGTGGGGGAGTCGCTGGTCCAGGACTACTCGTGTGGCTCCCGGGCCGGGGTGGTGCTGCGCTTCGGAAACATCGTCGGCGACGACGACCAGACCCGGCACCGGCTGCGTGCCACGGCCAGCGGCCGGGCTGTCGGCCTCGGCCACCCCGCCGACTGGGCCCACCTGATCCACACCGACGACCTCGGTGGCGCCGTGCTGGCCGCGCTCCACGCGCCGAGCGGCGTCTACAACGTGGGGGCCGAGCCGGTGCAGCGCCATGACCTGGTTCAGGGGTACGCCGATGCAGCGAAGGTCGAGTCCGGAACGTTCCTGGGTGCCTGGGGCAGGTGGTGGATCGGCCAGCGCCTCGAGCCGCTGACCCGGTCCCTTCGCGTGAGTGCCGACCACTTCGCCGCCCAGACCGGCTGGCGGGCCAGTCGCCCCAAGTTCGACGCCGGCTGGCTCGACGTAGCCGCCGAGCTGCACGACCTGAACCGATGACCCGGGAGCCGAGCCAGAGTCGGCTCACTCCCGAGCAGCGCGAGGCACGCCGGCGCAGGCTCGCCGAGGTGTTCGGCGACGTCCTACCCGAGCACACGAGCGACGACGCCGCCGAACCCCAGGCGCAGTCCGAGGCCACCGACGAGTGGTTGAAGCGGCAGGTGCCGCCCCACCACGGCTAGGGAACGGCTCAGACCTGGCTCAGACCTGGCCGGGCCGTGAAGCCAGCAGGTCGCGGATCTCCTCGAGCAGCGCGACGTCGGCGGGAGTGCCCTCCGGCTCGCTCGGGAAGAACTTCTCCTTGGCCTTGGTGTACGGCAGCACCACGAAGAAGTAGACGACGGCCGCCAGGATCAGGAACGCGATCACGGCGTTGAGGAACGCGCCGAAGCTGTTCTCCTTGTTGCTGAACACATCGTCAGCAGACTCGGGCATCAGGCTGGTCAGCCAGTTGGTAAAGGTGGTGACCACGGTGCCGAACGCCACGCCGACGATCACAGCGACAGCCAGGTCGACGAGGTTGCCCCGGAGGATGAAGTTCTTGAAGCCACTCATGGACTGCTCTCCTTGTTAGGACCCGAGACTCGGGTGCCATTGTCTTGACGATCCACGAGGCTATCGGTCCCACACCGGAATCAGGATCGAGGTCGCTGCGGTCGCGGCCACTTCGCTTGCGGAGGGCGTCGGCACGGCTGCGACGACCAGACGGCCCGGGGTCCCGTTGCTGAGAACACCGTCGCGTGCGCGGGGGATGGCCACGACCGGGACGTCTTCGAGCAGCACTCGAGGAGACGCCCGTCCGTCCGGGTCGGCGACGACCAGGCTCACCCGGTCACCGACGCGCAGCAGGTCGACGACGGCGGCGTCGGTGATCCGCAGCGGTACGGCCGTGGTCCCGGGGTAGCCGCGCAGGAGACCGGGCGCAACCGTGCGCAGGCCCGTGACCACCTCTCCGCGGGACATCGGGGCGGCGAGGGTTCGCCCCACCACCTGCTCGGGGTCCTCGACGACGTCCGCTGGAACCGTGTCGGGCGAGAACTGGACGCCTGCGAGGTCCGCGTGCTGGAGGACGGTGCCGCTGGGCAGGTCGCGACTGGCCGTCCAAACGGAAACCGTCTCGGGAGGCGGCGGCGACGTGGCCTGCAGCGCGGCGAGGACCGCACCTGCGGCCGTGAGGGCGGCGAGTGGACGCCGGTGCAGCATCGCGCGGCGGTGGAGACGTCGAAACGGTCGCAGTACAGCGGGTAGAGGGTTCACCCGCCCGAAGGTAGGACGAAACGCTCGGACCTGCGCCCGCAATCCACAGGGCCGGCGCCCTCAGGCTGTGCCCTCAGGCTGGGGCTGGAGCGGTGGTGCTCGACGAGCCGCCGGATGAGGCGTCCGACTTGGCGCTCGACGCAGCCTTCTCCGAGCCGGACTTCGACCCTGAGCCCGAGTCCGAGCCCGAGTCCGAGCCCGCGCCCTTGCCGGAGCCGTTCGTCGCGGCCTTGGTCTCCGCCCCATTCCCAGAGCCGACTTTCTCGCGGCTGTCGTTGCGGTAGAAGCCGGAGCCCTTGAACACCACGCCGACCGCGTTGAAGACCTTGCGCAGCCGTCCGCCACACTCGGGGCAAACGGTCAGGGAGTCGTCGGAGAAGCTTTGGAAGATCTCGTGGAAGTGACCACAGTCGTTGCAGGAGTACTGGTACGTGGGCACTTCTGGTCCTCCGGGAGTCACGGACGAGGGATTGGCACTCGTGGTCGTCGACTGCCAATCCTACGGCACAATGCCTGACGTGAGTGACACCAGACCGCTGAACGGGTGGCCCCGCTGGGCCCGGCGTTCGGCGTACGTCGCGGTGGTCGTCGTACTCGCCCTGGTCGCCGCGCTGGTCGCCGGCTTCGTGGTCGCTCACCGGCCGCTCCCACAGGTGGACGGGACGCTGCGCATCGAGGGGCTCGAAGGCAAGGTCGAGGTCCTGCGCGATGCCCACGGTGTGCCACAGGTGTACGCCGACAGCGCCGCCGACCTGTTCCTTGCCCAGGGCTTCGTGCAGGCCCAGGACCGGTTCTTCGAGATGGACTTCCGGCGCCACGTGACCGCCGGTCGCCTCAGCGAGCTGCTCGGCAAGGCCACGGTCGACACCGACATGTACATCCGCACGATGGGCTGGCGGCGCGTGGCTGCCCGCGAGTACGACCTGCTCGCGCCGGACACCAAGGCCTATCTGGAGGCCTACAGCGATGGCGTGAACGCCTACCTCGAGGGCCGCTCGGCCACCGAGCTGTCCCTGGAGTACACAGTGCTGGGGCTGACCGGCCTGGACTACGAGCCCGAGAAGTGGACTCCGGTCGATTCGCTCGCCTGGCTCAAGGCGATGGCGTGGGACCTACGCGGCAACATGGCGGAGGAGATCGCGCGCACCCGGCTCTCCGTGGACCGCACACCCGAGCAGGTCGACGAGCTCTATCCGCGCTTTCCCTACAAGCGAAACGCACCGATCATCAACCGGCCCGACGACGGGCCGCCTGCGGCGAGTCCACGTCCGAGGCCCGCCCTGGGCGCGCTGCGCGCACTCGAGGCGGTGCAGCGCGGGGTCGAGGCCATTCCCGACCTGATGGGCAAGGGGGAGGGCATCGGGTCCAACAGCTGGGTCGTCTCCGGTGAGCACACGGTGTCCGGCAAGCCGTTGCTCGCCAACGACCCACACCTGAGCGCATCGATCCCGGGCATCTGGTACCAGATGGGCCTGCACTGCAACACGGTCGACGCGGACTGTCCCTTCGACGTAAGCGGGTTCACCTTCGCGGGAGTGCCCGGCGTCGTGATCGGGCACAACCGAGACATCGCCTGGGGGATGACGAACCTCGATCCTGACGTGACCGACCTGTTCCTGGAGAAGGTCTCCGGCAAGACCTATCTGTACGACGGCCAGCAGGTGCCCCTGACCGAACGCGACGAGGTGATCCGCATTGCCGGTGAGTCCTCGAAGCTGATCACCGTGCGGTCGACGCGGCACGGGCCGTTGCTCTCCGACGTGTCCCCCGAGCTCTCGAGCGTCGGCGCGAACGCCGAGGTGGGCAATGGCGCGCCACCGCGCGAGAACGGCTATGCGGTCGCGCTGGCGTGGACGGCGCTGACACCGAGGCCGACGGCGGATGCGATCTTCATGTTTGACGCTGCGTCCAACTGGACGGAGTTCCGCGAGGCGGCCGCGCGCTTCGCCGTACCCAGCCAGAACCTCGTGTACGCCGACACCGACGGCAACATCGGCTACCAGGCGCCCGGCGCGATCCCGATCCGCCAGGGCGGCCGTAGCGGCGACTACCCAGCGGCGGGCTGGCGAAAGGAGAACGACTGGAGCGGCCGTTACGTCCCGAACGCGGCGCTGCCCAACGTGCTCAACCCGCCTGAGGGTTTCATCGTCACCGCCAACCAGGCCATCACCGGCCCCGGCTACCGCTGGCACATCACCAGCTCTCCGGACCAGGGCTACCGCAGCCAGCGGATCCGCAACGTGCTGACCAGCGCCATCGACGACGGCTCGAGTCTCGACGTGGGTGACATGACCCGCTTGCAGCGCGACGACCGCAACCCGATGGCGCCGGTGCTCGTGCCGTACCTGCTCCGGCAGCTGATGCCTTCGCAGTACTACGCCGACGGACAGCGGCTGCTGGTCGACTGGAACTTCCGACAACCGGCGGACTCCGCGCCGGCGGCCTACTTCAACGTGGTCTGGAGCAACCTGCTCCGCCTCACCTTCCACGACCAGCTGCCCGAGAGCCTGTGGCCTGACGGAAGCCAGCGCTGGATGGCGGTCGTGCGCAACCTGCTCCGGCAGCCCGCGAGCCAATGGTGGGACGACGCGGAGACCGAGGACGTGGTGGAGGACCGCGACATGATCGTGGCCCGAGCCATGTTCGAGGCTCGCGGCGAGCTCACCCGGAAGGTCGCGCTCAGTCCCGATCGATGGGCTTGGGGGAGGCTGCACAAGCTCGGCCTGGAGAACCAGTCGCTGGGCAAGAGCGGAATCCCTGTCGTGGAGGCGATCTTCAACCGTGGACCGTTCGAAGTCGGCGGCGGCAGCGCAAACGTGGCAGCCACGAACTGGGACGCGAGCAAGGGCTACGCCGTCACCTCGGCGCCCTCGATGCGGATGGTCGTCGACCTCGACGACCTCGACCGCTCGCGCTGGGTGAACCTGACCGGCGCGTCGGGCCACGTGGCCTCGGGGCACTACCGCGACCAGACGCCGGTCTGGACGAAGGGTCACACGCTGGCGTGGACCTTCGGCCGCGACGCGGTCCAGGGTGCTACCGAGGACAGGCTCGTCCTCGAACCGAAGAGCTCCGGCGACTAGTTGTCACTAGAAGCGGGTCACGCCGAGCTCGGTGACGACCGCACCCACCGGCCTGTCGTGCTCGTCCCGGGGCACCGTCTCGAGCACCTCCTCGGAGTTCAGCAGCAGGCAAACGAAGGTCCCGACGGGCACCCGCGCCAGCGCGCGGTCGTAGGACCCTCCGCCGCGGCCGAGACGGGTCCCGTCGGGACCGACCGCGAGCCCGGGGACGAGGACGACGTCGGCAGTCGCGAGGGCTTCTGAGCCCAGTGGGGGACCGGCCGGTTCAAGGAGGCCTCGACGGGCCGTGCGCAGGTCGCGGGCTCCGCCGTACGCCGCCCAGTCGAGGTCGTTGTCAGCCTGCAGCAGCGGGAGGATCACCCGCTTGCCGGAGTCCCTGAGCATGTCGAGCAGGGGACCGGTGCCGGGCTCGCTGGAGACCGAGACGTAGGCCGCCACGGTTGCCGCCCGGCGTACCTCCGGCGCCTGCATCAGGTGGTCCGCCATCGCGCGTGCGCGCTCGCCCAGCACGCTCAGCGGGAGGTGGCGCCGGGCTGCCAGAAGCTGGTCACGCAGGGCGAGCTTGGTGGTCCCTATGAACTCCTGCACAGGACCAGCCTACGATCGAGTCATGACATCGAAAGGACTGCGGCAGGCGAGTGAGAAGATGCGTGCCGCGGGCGTCGACGACCTGGCCATCCAGGTGTTCGCGCACTACTACCGACAGATCGAGCACGGCGAGACGGGGATGATCGCCGAGGACACGATCAAGCCGCTCGACATGGAGTCACTGGCCGACGTCGAGGTCAGCGAACAGACCGCCGCAGACGCGATCGGGGCGACGGTGGTGATCAAGCTCAACGGCGGTCTCGGCACCTCGATGGGGATGGCCCGCGCGAAGTCGCTGCTGTGCGTGCGGCGCGGACTCTCCTTCCTGGACGTGATCGCGCGGCAGGTCCTGCACCTGCGCCGGGAGTACGGCGCCACCCTCCCGCTGATCTTCATGAACAGCTTTCGCACCTCCGCCGACACCCTGGCCGCGCTGGCCCGCTACGACGGCCTGGCCGTCGAAGGACTGCCCCTGGAGTTCCTGCAGAGCAAGGAACCCAAGCTTCGCGTCGACGACCTCAAACCCGTCGGCTGGCCCCGCGACCCGTCGATGGAGTGGTGTCCGCCAGGGCACGGCGACCTCTACACGTCCCTGATCAGCACCGGACTGCTCGACCGGCTGATCGACGCCGGCTACCGATACGCCTTCGTGTCCAACTCCGACAACCTCGGAGCAGTGCCCGAAGCACGCGTCGCCGGCTGGTTCGCCGAGTCGGGCAGCCCGTTCGCGATCGAGGCGGTTCGTCGTACCAAGGCGGACCGCAAGGGAGGTCACTTCGCCCGGCGCAAGGTCGACGGCCGGATCATCCTGCGCGAGACGGCGCAGACGGCCAAGCGCGACCTGGAGGCACTGGGCGACCTCGACCGGCACAAGTTCTGTTCCACCAACAACTTGTGGTTCGACCTGGAGCGGATGCGCCACGAGATCCAACGGCGCGACGGGATCCTCGGCCTGCCGCTCATCCGCAACGAGAAGAACGTCGACCCGAGTGACCCTTCGAGCCCCAAGGTGATCCAGATCGAGACAGCCATGGGTGCTGCGATCGAAGTGTTCCCAGACTCGTGCACGATCGAGGTCGGCCGCGACCGCTTCGTGCCTGTCAAGACGACCAACGACCTGCTCGTGCTGCGTTCGGACGCCTACGACCTCGGCAAGGACTTCGTCCTCGACCAGGTGGCGGCGAGTCTCCCGTTCATCGACCTCGACGACCACTACAAGATCGTCGAGGACTTCGACAAGCGGTTCCCGACCGGGGTGCCGTCCCTCAAGGACGCCGACTCGCTGGTCATCTCCGGGGACTGGACCTTCGGCAAGGGCGTGCGGGTGCAGGGCGACGTCCATCTCGATGGCGACCACGGCCGTGTCGAGGAGGGCGCGGTCCTCGGGGAGACCTCCTCCTCGGACTAGGGTCGTTGCATGGCCGACATCCCCTCGCACAGAGGTCAGCCGGAACTGCTGCCGGTCGAGGAGTACCTCGAGCGGGTGCTGAGCCGCATCGAGCTGATGCAGCCCTTCGAGCACCCGCTGATGGATGCCATCGGCCTGCCCGTCGCCGAGGACGTGCTGGCCCCGGTCTCGCTGCCGGTCTTCGACAACTCCGGGATGGACGGGTACGCCGTGGCCTTCCGCGACGTCGCCACAGCCACCGCGGACCGCCCGGTCCACCTGCCGGTGGTCGGAGAGATCGCTGCCGGCCAGACCACCATCTTCAAGCTCACGCCCGGGACCGCCGTACGCATCATGACCGGGGCGCCGGTGCCCGAGGGCTGCGACGCGGTGGTGCCCTTCGAGTGGACCGAGGAGGTTGGCCGCGAAGTCCTGGTGAGTCGGGCGCCCGAGGAACGCCAGCACATCCGATACGCCGGCGAGGAGGTGCAGAAGGGCGACCTCCTGATGCGCCGCGGCGCGGTGATCGGCACCCGCGAAGTCGGGCTGCTCGCCGCTCTTGGCCTCGGCCGAGTCTCGACCTCACCGCGCCCGCGCGTGGTGGTGATGTCGACCGGGTCCGAGCTCGTCGAGCCCGGGAAGCCGCTGGGGCGAGACAGCATCTACGACTCCAACAGCTACCTCCTCGCGGCCGCCGTCAGAGCGCACGGGGGCGTTGCCTACCGGGTGGTCGCGAGCACCGACGAGCCGGCGGCGTTCTCCGAGTCGCTCAGCGACCAGCTCGTGCGCGCCGACCTGGTGGTCACCAGCGGGGGCGTCAGCAAGGGCACCCACGACGTGGTGAAGGAGGTGCTCAGCCAGCTCGGCACCGTCGAGTTCCTCGAGGTGGCGATGCAGCCGGGCAAGCCGCAGGGATTCGGTGTCGTCGGTGAGGACGAGACGCCGATCTTCACGCTGCCGGGCAACCCGGTCTCGGCGTACGTCTCCTTCGAGATGTTCGTGGTTCCCGCATTGCACAAGCTCACCGGTCGCGATCCCGTGGGGCGCGTGCTCACGACAGCGATCGTGCAGTCATCCCTTCGGTCGATGCGCGGCAAGCAGCAGCTTGTCCGGGCCCGTGCCGAGCTCCGTGGCGACGGCGTCCGGGTGACCCCGGTAGGTGGGGCAGGCTCTCACCTGGTGGCGGGACTCGCGCAAGCCGATGCGCTGATCGTGCTCGCAGAGGGGGTCACCCGGGTGGACCAGGGTGACCTGGTTCCGGTGCTCCTGCTCGACCGGCCGGTCAGCTGATGGAGGGCTTCACGCACCTGGACGAGTCGGGTGCCGCCCGCATGGTCGACGTCTCGGGCAAGGACGTCACGTCGAGGTCCGCCACCGCGACAGGCAGGGTCCTGGTCTCGCCTGCGGTCGTGGCCCAGCTGCGCGGGGACGGAGTACCCAAGGGAGATGCCCTCGGTGTTGCTCGTGTCGCGGGCATCATGGCGGCGAAGCGCACGCCCGACCTGATTCCGCTGTGCCACCCGTTGTCGATCTCCGGGGTCACGCTGGACCTCGAGGTCCACGACAACGGGGTGGCGATCGTGTCCACAGTGAGGACGACTGACCGCACCGGCGTGGAGATGGAGGCCCTCACCGCGGTCTGCGTTGCGGCGCTGACAGTGATCGACATGGTCAAGTCCATCGACAAGGACGCCGTGATCACGGATGTCCGGGTCGAGGAGAAGACCGGAGGGAAGAGCGGTACCTACCGGCGTCTGGATTCGTCATGAGCCCCCCGACGGCTGCGGTCGTGGTGGCATCGAACCGCGCGGCGGCCGGTGTGTACGACGACACGACCGGTCCCCTGATCGTCGAGGCGCTCCGGGCCGACGGGTGGGAGGTCGGCGAGCCGTCCGTCGTACCCGATGGTGAGGCGGTGGGTGAAGCCATCTCCGCTGCGGTGCGATCAGGGGCCCGAGTCGTGCTCACCACCGGTGGCACCGGCTTGACACCGACCGACCTGACCCCCGAGGTGACCAGGGCCCTGATCGAACGAGAGGTGCCCGGGATCGCCGAGGCCGTCCGCGCGTACGGCGTGAACAAGGGCATCGAGACGGCGGCACTGTCCCGCGGCATCGCCGGGACGGTCGGAGGGTCCCTCGTGGTGAACCTGCCTGGTTCGAGGGGTGGGGTGAAGGACGGCCTGGCGGTCGTCGTACCCCTGCTGCGGCACGCCGTCGAGCAGATCGAGGGGAGCGACCACTGAGCGGGGGCTGGCCGGTCGTCCTCGAGTCCGGCGAGGTGCGACTGCGGCCGATCAGTCAGAAGGACCGTGACAACTGGCGCCGGGTGCGCCAGGCCAACGCTTCGTGGCTCGGACGTTGGGACGCCACCGCACCCACGCGCTCGCACGCCCAGCCGCGCAGCTTCAGCTCGATGGTGCGCCAGATGAGGACTGAGGCGCGCGCCGGCCGCCAGCTGCCCTTCGTCGTGGAGTACCAGGCTCGGTTCGTCGGGCAGGTGACGGTGAGCAACATCGTGCGCGGGTCGGCACAGTTCGCCTCCATCGGCTACTGGGTCGACCAGGCGTACGCCGGCCGCGGGATCATCCCGCGTGCTGTTGCGCTGGTGATCGACCACTGTTTCGGCCCGGTGGGACTGCACCGCATCGAGGTCGCCATCCGCCCGGAGAACACGTCGTCTCTTCGGGTGGTCGACAAGCTCGGCATCAAGGAGATCGGTTTCGCCCCGAGGTTCCTGCACATCGACGGCGACTGGCGTGACCATCGGCTGTTCGCGATCACCAAGGAGGAAGTGCCGCTCGGGTTGCTCCATCGGCTCGAATCTGCCGATATAGAAGCCAATTCACATCAGTCACAGGAGTGAACTCCCGACACACCGCCGCGCATGCGAGGCGGCGGGATAATCCGCTCGTATCGTCGGCGTCGTGGACCTGTCAGCAGTCATCTTCGTCGTGCTCGCCCTCGCGTGGGCCGTCTACCTGATCCCCAAGGCACTCAAGCACCACGACGAGATGGCCAGCGACCGGCTGGTTGAAGGCCACTCCGACAAGGTGCGCATCCTCTCGCGTCGCAACCGGCCGGCCACCGCGGTGGCCACTGCCGCCGCCGTCGAGTCCGCACCTGACACCTCGTCGGAGCCGGCACCAACACCAACACCGGCACCGGCGCCGGCACCGGTCTCGGTCGCAGCGCGTCGTGTCACCACCCGTGCGGCAGCCCGTAAGGCCGCTCAGCGTCGTCGCCGGGTGCTCGCCGTCCTGGTGCTCGCGCTTGCTGTTGTCTGGACGTTCACGTGGTTCGCCTACCTGCCGATCTGGGCGCCTGCGATCCCCGGCGCCCTGGCGGTCGGCTGGCTGGTGCTTGCGCGCCTGTCCGTACGCCGATCCCGTCGCGCGGTGGACCGGACCGTGTCCGCACCGGTCATCGAGCACGCCTCCGAGTCCGGACTCGAGACCGCGCGCCCGAGACGCGCCCCGACACCGGGGCCACGACCGACGTCCTCGTGGAGCGGCTCGCCGACGAGGACACGGCCGGGATCGCTCGCCAGGATCTCGAGGCGGTCCTCGCCGACGACGGTTCGCTCTGGGACCCGCTGCCGATGACCCTTCCGACGTACGTCAACAAGGCCCGCGCCCGTCGTACGGTCCGCACGATCGAGCTCACCGGCATCAACAGCTCCGGCCACGACCAGGCCGACACCGACCTGGCCCGCGACGCCGCGGAGTCGGCCCACGAGGCGACCCAGGCCGACAACGACGCGACGGCCGAACAGCGCAGGGCAGCCGGCGCCTGAACCAACCGGCCAACGCCCGGCCGATTCGGGTTGGCGTCGTCTCGGTGGTAACTTTTCCTTCGCGCTCACGGGCGCATGGGGCTGTGGCGCAGTTGGTAGCGCGTCTCGTTCGCAATGAGAAGGTCAGGGGTTCGAATCCCCTCAGCTCCACCCACCAGAAACCCTGTCTCACCTGCAGAGACGCCGCTGCGAGGACGGGGTTTTCTCGTTGTCATTCCGCGCTCCGGGTCGAACGTGTGCCCCCGGCTGTGCAGACGGTCCAATCCGGCCTGGTCAGCGCCCGTTCCGAGGTCGGGATGGTTCCGGCGCAGGCGACCGAGGCCCGCTGCATACCACCCAGATAGACCGCGTCCATGACTGCCTTTTGCCCTTGCGTGGTGGATCGCAAGCACCACGTGCGTGCGATCAACCACTTAAGGCCGCCGGCAACCCCAGTCAGACCCGCGGCTGCAGTGAGGTCGCGGACCTCCTTGAACTTGCGGACCCGTTCGACACACGAAAGCTCCGCGGTGCCGTTGAACACCACCATCGCTACGCCGCCCCAGGTGTCACCGCTCCAGACGTTCTCGCCGTTCAGACTGATCGTGGCCGATACTCGCGCCAGGGCGAGCACATCCTCGACTTCGCTGTCTGACGGCGGGCGCTGCGCATACTCGCGAAACGCCAGCAGCGGGGCTTCCCACATGTGGGTCGCTCCGCTGGTGGACCGGAGAGTCGCCTCGACACGAGTCAGGCTCTCTGGCGCGACCGCGGCGATGGCCGCCCCCGCCGTCGACATTCGATCCGGGTCGCCAACTGCCTCGATCCGCAGTGCACTGCCCGCACGTTCAACGGTTGCTTCGCTGAGTCCTACGAAACCGAGCATCAACGACATGACACCGAACAGGTCTCGTTCCGACGTGTGACGTGAGAGCTCCAACTCCACGCCCTGAGCCGCCGTCGCGCGCGTCAACGCCATCACTAGGGACACCGCGGTTTGGAAGTACCCCAGCACCGCGTCGAGAAACTCGTCCAGATCGAGGCGGACAGCCTCGCCGCCCCTATGGGTTACGAACTGGTCATCAACGATGTCGTAGTCCGAATGAGCTGCGGCATGGCGGACCACCTGAGACAGGTTCTCGTCGAGCATCAGGCTCGGCCACTCTCTAGCGGCGCGCTTGATGAGCGCGCCAGCCCCCGACTGGTGCAGCCGTTGGTAGTCGTCAGCATCGTCGGCGAACATGGCTGCCAGGCAGTGTCGGATGATCCCGTCCCTGCAGTGCATGACCAGTTGAAGAGCCGCAGTCGCCGCCTCAAGGTCATTGCTCTCGTCTATGAGAGACAGATTGAACGCTGCTGTCGAGAACTGAGCCGTGACCACTCCGTGCCTCGCCTGCCACGCCGGAGCACAGCACACAGACGGCAGGCTGGTCATCTGCGCATCGGCCACGTCCGCAACCTCGAGGGTTTCCTCTAGGTCAAACAGCACCAACGTGAGGTGACGCAAAAGCAGGAGGTTGAGCCCGATGCCCGACTGAGCTTCTGTCGTTGGACCGCCGCACATCTCGCGGAGTCGCTCGTCGAGGGTGGCCAGCATTTCTTCACCACCAGCGCTCGCCCGAGCCGCCTCACCAACCTGACTGAATGCAGCGGAACCCGAAAGCATCTCCTCGACTGCGCTGATCTCCTGCAACTTCTCGATCTCGGCCACCGCGGCATCAATCAGTGCCTGGCCGTCGGTCTGCGCGTCTTGTGCGATCAGGATCGTGTCAGAGGCCAGAGCCCCCGCGAATACGCCGTACCCCTGTCGTAGCAGGCTCAGCGAACGCCCGAACGCGCGCGCCCGGTTGGTCATCGGACGCGGGTGACGGCGAGACCAATGGGCAACCTGCGAATCCATTCGCGCGAATGCCTGGATCACTCCGTGCGCGTCTCGTCCCCCGCGGGCCACCCGTGACAGTTCTCTGCGGACATCCGCAACCAAGGTTGGTACCAGCGCAATGGCGTCGTGTAGGTCCTCTGTGACCGGCGTGAGTTGCACGTCCGACGTCAAGAAAGCGTGAAGCACCTGTCTGCGCCGTTCGAGGTCGAACTGGGTCTCATGCCGCCGCGGGCGAAAGCCGCACACGGGGCACTGTTGAGTCATCAGCCGGGTCGCGCCGCACGTGTCGCAGGCGATGCTCGCGAAGCTCAGACTCATGCCGTGACGGGACATACCAGTCTCCTCTCGGTTGTCTCGTGAACTATCGAACGCTTCAGTTGCCGATGTGGCGGTGCTTCACGAGATCAGCATGACTGTGAGCGCCGACATCGGGCTTCACTGGTCGCCTCCACGCGCGCCTGACGGCGGACGATTTCGGGTATGCCGACTCCTTGCCGTAGCCGCAACGAACTGTTCGCGCGTGATGCGCCAGCACCCAGGCCGTGTCTTAGCGCCGCCTGCGGACCTCGGCCAGGACGCTGTCGATGCCGGCATGTAGATGCTTGTCTCGCCTTGGCTGGAACGGCACAAGGTGCGCGTCCAAACAGGCACCCGCTTCACCGTCGTGCTGCCGGGCTCCTCCTCCCCGCACGGCGCGAGCTCCGAGCGCCGCGGTACGAGCGGCAGCTGACCGGGGGCCCCGAGGGCTCCCGCCGGGCACCTCCGAGCCCTAGAGTGGATAGATGATTTTCGACGTCACCGCCGACGCCTACGGCCGGTTCATGGGGAGATACTCCGAGCCGTTGGCCGATCAGCTCGTGGCGATGGCCGGCCTGCGGGCCACCGACCGAGTGCTCGACGTGGGCTGCGGACCGGGGGCGCTGACCGCGCGGCTGGTCGCCGTCGCCGGCACCGGCCGGGTCACCGCGATCGACCCGTCCTCGTCGTTCGTCGCCGCCGTCGCCGCCCGCCTGCCGGGCGTGGACGTCCGTGAGGCGAGTGCCGAGGCGCTGCCGTTTCCCGACCACGGGTTCCATGCGACGTTGGCCCAGCTGGTGGTGCACTTCATGAGCGACCCGGTGGCGGGCCTGCGCGAGATGGCCCGGGTCACGCGTCCGGGCGGTCCGGTGGTCGCCTCGGTATGGGACCACGGCGGCGGCCGAGGACCGTCGTCGCCGTTCTGGCGAGGTGTCGCGGATGTCCACCCCGGCGCGCTCGACGAGAGCGACCCCCCCGGCTCACGCGAGGGCCACCTGAGCCAGCTCTTCGACGACGCCGGCCTGGGCAACCTCGACGAGACGGTGCTCACCGTGACCGTGCCGTACGAGAGCTTCGAGGAGTGGTGGGAGCCCTACACCTTCGGGGTCGGGCCGGCCGGCGCCTACGTCGACCGGCTGGACGAGGCGGACCGGCAGCGGGTCCATGACGCGTGCGCGGCGCAGCTGCCCCCGGCGCCCTTCGAGGTCACGGCGTCGGCGTGGACGGTGCGCGGGCGGGCCTAGCCGACTCCGTCGTGGGTCCGTCGAAGACCCGCAGCAACCGCTCCGCCTTCCAGCGGGACTCGGCGTACTCCTCGGCGACGTCGGAGTGGACCGTGATCCCGCCGCCGGTCCCGAGCAGGTAGCGCCCGCACCGACGACCTGACCGCCCCAGCCGACACCGGCACAACGACCAACCTGGAACGACCTGGCAGCGAGGCCAGACCCTCAGCCACGCCCACACACCCAACCACCCGTCGTCAGCGACCGCGACCACTCAGCCCAGCTCATCGGTGGATCGAGGCTTAGACCGAGTGCGTCTAACCGCCGCCTATGACCTGTCAAATTGAAGGTGCGTCCGAGCATGGCGGAGCGTCATCCGGATCTGTGTCGATGACGGTTGAAAACTGAGCAGATGTGACGCTCGAAAAGTGAGCACCTACCCACGATGGGAAAGTGATCACTTTGGAAGACTGGGCATTGATCCGCAGGTTGCATCTGAGCGAGGGAATCTCGAAGGCGCAGATCGCCAGAGACCTCAAGATCTCGAGGAACACGGTGGCCAAGGCGGTCGCCTCGGTTGATCCGCCGGAGTATTCGCGGGCCCCGGTGGTGAGGAGCTTCGAACTGTTCGAGGGCCGGGTCAGGCAGCTGCTCGAGGCGACGCCGATGATGCCGGCCACGGTGCTGGCCGAACGGGTTGGGTGGACGGGCTCGGCGACGTGGTTCCGGCAGAACGTCGCAGCGATCCGGCCGGACTTCGCCCCGAGCGATCCGGCTGACCGGATCGTCTATCACCCGGGCGACCAGGTGCAGTGCGACTTGTGGTTCCCCGAACCGAGGATCCCGGTCGCAGACGGCAGCCTGGTGATGTTGCCGGTGCTGGTGATGGTGGCGTCGTTCTCGAAGTTCATCACCGCGTTGATGATCCCGTCCCGCACGACCGCGGACCTGCTCTCGGGCATGTGGGCGTTGCTCTCGACCCAGCTCGGTGCGATCCCACGCAGGCTGATCTGGGACAACGAGACGGGCATCGGTCGCCGCAACCGGCTCGCCGCCGGGGTGGGTGAGTTCACCGGGGCGTTGGCCACCAGGATCCACCAGCTCAAGGCCTATGACCCTGAGTCCAAGGGCGGGGTCGAACGGATCAACGGCTACTTTGAGACCTCGTTCCTGCCCGGTCGCGACTTCACCTCACCAGCCGACTTCAACACCCAGATGAGCCAGTGGCTGCCCAGGGCGAACAGCCGAACCGTGCGTGCGTTGAAGGCCCGTCCGGTCGACCTGCTCGGCATCGACACCGCGGCCATGTTGATGTTGCCGCCGCTGGCGCCACCGGTCGGGCTGGTGTTCCGGGTCCGGTTGCCCCGCGACTACTACGTCCGGGTCCATGGCAACGACTACTCCGTGCACCCGACAGCGATCGGGCGGATGGTCGAGGTCCTCGCCGACCTGCACCTGGTCAGGGTCCGCCTGGAAGGCCGTCTTATCGCCGAGCACCCACGCTCGTGGGGCAACGCGCTGACCATCACCGACCCCGACCATGTGTTGGCCGCGGCACTGTTGCGCGAAGCGTTCCAGCACCCGGTGCCACGCACCGACCAGGCCGAGGTGGTGCTGCGCGATCTGGCCGACTACGACACCGCATTCGGTGTCGACATCGATCTAGACATCGCGCCAGCCATCGAACTGGACGGGGAGGTCGCCTGATGAGTGCCAAGAGCGCGGCCTGCGCCAACACAGAGGCTGCGGAGATCAGCAAGCAGATCGACTACCTGGCCAGGGCGATGAAAGCACCACGGATCCGTGAAGCTGCGGTCCGGCTCGGTGATCAGGCCCGCGACGCGGGGTGGTCCCACGAGGAGTACCTCGCCGCCGTGCTGGACCGGGAGGTCTCCGCCCGAGATGCCTCCGGCGCCCGTCTGCGGATCCGGGCCGCCGGGTTCGGGACGGCCAAGACGATCGAGGACTTCGTCTTCGACCACCAGCCCGGCCTCAAACGCGACCTGATCGCCCACCTCGCCACCGGGGCCTTCCTGGCCAAGGCCGAGAACGTGGTCCTCCTCGGCCCACCCGGGACCGGCAAGACACACCTCGCGGTCGGGCTCGGGATCAAAGCCGCCCAGGCAGGACACCGGGTCCTGTTCGCCACTGCCACCGAGTGGGTCACCCGACTCCAGACCGCCCACTCCGCCGGCCGGCTCACCGAGGAGCTCGCCCGACTACGCCGCTACGGACTGCTCATCGTCGACGAGGTCGGCTACATCCCCTTCGAACAAGACGCCGCCAACCTGTTCTTCCAACTCGTCTCATCCCGCTACGAACACGCCTCACTGATCCTCACCAGCAACCTGCCCTTCGCCCGCTGGGGAGACGTCTTCGGCGACCAGGTCGTCGCCGCCGCGATGATCGACCGCATCGTCCACCACGCCGAAGTCATCACCCTCAAAGGCTCCAGCCACCGACTCAGGAACACCGGAATCGACACCCTGCCCTCCGCCAGAGCAGAAAACACGGCACACTAGAACTGCTCACTTTTCGAGCGTCGAAAGTGCTCACTTTTCGAGCGTCACCGACAATCTGAGAGCACGAGGCGTTGGATGTCGCCGTCAATCGGGTCTACCGCTCGGTCTCTGACCGAGGGTGACCCACTAAGAGTCGACATCAGGAGCGAGAATCCTCGAGCACACGACGGATTACCGCGTCAGGGCAGCCGAGAAGTCGAAGGGCATGCGCTCGCACTACCAGTTCCAAAATAGTCACCATCTCGTCCAGCATGGCGGGCTCGTAACCGCGTGTGCCGTGCGCCAGGTTGTTTCGTGCTACTCGGAGTGCGCTCAGCACGCTCGTCGGCTTCTTCGGATCCTTCTTCAACTCGGCAACCAACTCGGTCGCGTCCAGACGGCTCAGCATGTCGACGGGGAGCGATTCCAACATCGCCTTCAGGGCTGTCTCCAGCGAGGTGATCGGGGTTCTGAGGATCGACTCCCTGATGAACTTGAAGACCTTGGGGTCGAGCGCCTTCTTGGCTTCAGCGAGGGCTAGCTCCCGCCGCGCCTGGTGCTTGCCCAGCCTCTCCAAATACTCCTCGAACGTCTCGAACCCATGCATCCCCTCGAGGGCTTGGAGGAGGAGTAGGTAGCGCGACCTGGGGTGCTGGTCCTCCGCGTGGAGCATGGCGCCGTAGGTCTCGATCAGAGGGTGATGCTTCCGTTGCAGGCTCGCCCAGCGGAGGACAAGGTCGAGGAGGGACAGATCGTCGGGTTTGGCGTGAATGACGCACTTCGCCTCTCGGACCCTCTCCCAGGTGGCCTGAAAGGGGTCTTGGGCGCACTCGCGCTCGAAGACCTGACGCGCCGTGGGCTCGTCCCCGATGGTCATGGCGAGGTAGGTCAGCGGCTGGGAGCGCCCTGTCGCGATGGACAGGACTGACCTCAGCGGGCGGACGTAGTCGCGCATGGCCTCGTCGAAGGAGACCTCATGCGGCAGGGTGAAGGTCGCCTCGGGACTCCACGCGAGCCGATACTCGTAGGCGTCAGCGGCTCTCATGCGGCCGTGGTAACCGACCTGCAGGCGGATGCCGTCGACCTCCCATGTGAGGTCTGCCTCCGTGTTGACCGTGGCGGCCCATTCGTCCCGGGGATTGTCCGGGTGAATCCCCGGATTCCGCACGCTGGCGATAGGGCCCACCCCCATTGCAGCGTCGAGAGCCCCGATCTGACAGTCGATGGACATGACCGTCGGGACTTCGTTGAGGAAGGTCCGCCCGTCAGCATCGGGAGCCCGCCACCCGAAACTCGAGCCGCGACCGATCAGAGCTGCGCGGCCGATGATCTCGCCTCGACTGTCCGACCAGTAACGCAGGATGGCGCCGAGGAGCAGGACCGAACCACCGTTGGCGAGGCCTCCGTGAAGCACCGGTCGCTCGATCACCTGTGGGAACCCGGCGGAGTAAGCCCCGCCATCTATTGTCTCCTCCCACTTGATCGGCACCGATCCGTAGATGTCCCCACGGGGCCACCTTCCGGCGCGGAGGGTAAGGCTCCCAGGAAGTGCGAGCACACCCTCCTCGTTGTCCGGCACGTTCCACGTGCAGAGGTATTCGTCGGGCTCGTAAAGCAACCGAAGGGGCGGCTTCTCCTCGGGCATCGTGAGCTCCTTCCCCGTAGAGGCTGTGGGCGGCGACCGGCGGGACGCCTGTCCCGTTCGCTGTGCTTGCCTGGGCAGTGCGCTTCAGAACCCTAAGACACGCGGAAACTCGCAAATGTGAGTTTGCTGCCGCGAGGTCGCGACGATGCCTTTGAGCACGGCGTGCAACGAGTGGCCCTGCTGCGGCATCGCGTCGACGAAGGGCGGAGCCCATCTGCCGTTGGCCCCGAGATGGCAAATGTCCTGACCCCGTCGGGGTAGCGAGTTCTGGAACGGGCACCTCCTCGCGACACGTCGAACCATCGGTTGAAGCTGACAAGCGAGACGTAGCCAGTGCGGCATCCTTACAGGGTGAGTGGGGACCCTACGGCTACCGTGGCGTCTCAAGCCGATCCCCCAACGGGGGAAGTGAAGCCGAGTACCGCACAGGGCTTGTCGCAGTTCCTGGCGAAGGTCTTGAGCCAAGTCAGTCTCACTTCGTGGTTGCCCGCGCTGACATTGGTTGTCGTTGGCACGGTTTCCATTCAACTCGCCATTCAGTTCGGCGGGCCAGATCTGGCCGCTGCGTTTTCCACTCTGGCCGAATCCGCGCTAGGTGTCCTCGTATTCCTCTTGTTCGCGGTAATCGTCGCAACCGTGGCTCTGCAGGCATTTGAGTTCGAAATTGTTCGGCTACTCGAGGGCTACGTAGGAAATCCACTCCTGCGGCTCTTCGTCGCCAGGCCTCTGGTTCGCTGGCACGCATTCCGTCTGCAGCGACTTGAAAATCGGCGGCAACTCGTGGAGTCGAAGGCGTTCAGCCGTGCTCGGCGCACAATGCTTCAGCAGCCAGTGCCGCCCTCCCGCCGTCTCCTCGACATACTTGAGGATGGAATTGACCTTCGTGAGACTGTGCCCCCGCCCAGCGATGAGGAGCGATTCAGTGCAGCCGATCTGAACTGGCCCCTCTATGCCACCGCGAGCGACCTAAACCGACTGGACGTAATCGACCTAAAACTTGCCGGCTATCCACGGCCACATCGCCTGCTCGCTACAAGGCTTGGCAACGCTTTGCGTGCAGCTGAGGACGGACTGCTGCTTGGCCCCGGCGAGAATGTCGAAGGTTACGTTGTACGGCACTACCACCAGCTGACTGCGATCGTTCTAAGGGAGTTCGAGGACTATAGATCGCGTCTAGATATGTATTGCTCGCTGTGTGTGGTTTTCGCGATACTGAGCGTTGTTCAGGCGGTGGCACTATTTCAAGATCTGTCATGGCTTGTCCTGTTGCCAGCGGGATCCATGATCGTGCTATCCCGATGCGCCTATCTCGCCGGTGTGGCTAGTGCCAGACGGCTAGCCGGAGTTCTAACGGAGATGAATCTCCAACTGACAGCTGCGGCAACTCAAACCCATCGGCCAGGCCGCTTCTTTCGACGCATTCTCAATCGCGGGTGACGCGGGCATGCAGGTGGACGGCTACCGCTTGCGTTAAGCGAAAAGTGACATCCGGGCGCGGAGCACTCCCATACGTTCGAACTGCGGCCATTGAGTCCGGCCAGCCACCTCGGGCTCACCGTTTGACTATGGGACGCCTTCTAGACTCTGTCAATCATGCGCTCCCGTTCATCGGCCCGGGGCGCGCTCGCTCCATCGCCTGTCGGGCTGGCTCAGTACTTGGATTTGCTGTAGGTCGGATCGAGGTGCGTCATAACACCGCGTGTCGGCGCCGAATGCGTGACCGGAGCTACCGATGACAGCGTGCCTGGCATCGGGGGGCGGAGCCGTCGGAACACGGGATGCTGGCGTTCATGGAGAGCTCACAAGCCGCCCCTCCTCCGGCGAAATGCTGCGCCCTCCGCGAGCAACAAGATGAGGGCTGACCAGGTGATGGCGGCAACTCCCCAGCCGGCTCCCGGGCTGCCCAGGTGATCGGGGTAGAGGACGGCGAAGGCCCCGAACCCAGCACCTGCGACGGCCGCAGTCCAGGTGGGAATGCGGAACGGCAGCATTCCTAGTCCCGCCACGACCGGCAGGGCGACAATCGCCAGTGCAAGAACCGACTGGGCCGGGATGCGGTCGATTAACCCGGTGTACCTGAGCCCATCTCGGTATGCCGCTGCGGTCTTCCACGCGTAGTCGACCCACGGGCCGGCGCCCACTAGTGCCGCCACCAGCAACAACCACACCCTGGGTGCGTGGTCGCCTGCTACCTCCGTCAGACCCACCCTCTGCGAGCGCGCCAGCCACACCACCAACGCCAGCATCGCCAAGAGGACGCTCACAACCGGGAGTTCCAGTGCATCAGTGCGGAATAGCAGCAATGGAAGCCCTAGGTAACCGCCAAGGATGGCGAGCAGTGGCCACCACTCCCGGCGGTACGTGGCTTGTGCTACTGCGGCCCGATGCTGACCAAACGCCAACCACACGCTTGCGGACGTCATTGCCACCACAACGGCCAGAACAAGGTAGGAGGGTGCAACGCAAATCACTGCCGCAGCGACACAACAGACCGCCACCACCGTGAGGTGCAGGCTGATGTCACGCACAAGGGAAGGGCGAAGGACGCCAACCAAGAGCGGCACCACGATCAGAGACGTGGTCAGCAGCCCCCAGCTTCCCTCAAGGAACCAGTGTGTCCGGAACTCCGGGTCGCCGGGTGGAAAGGCGGTAGTCAAGTCGATCAGAGCGAACCCGGGCACCAGCGCCCACAGTAACGAAAGTAGGAGGACACCCAGTCGACCCGCGACCTCGGACCCACCAGGATCATCGATGCGAGGATGCTCTGAAGGCGTTGCGGCTCCCTGTCCAACATGCCCAGCGTCGGGCGCGCCGGCAGCGCCCCCCGGCACGGCGTCGGCTTGCTCCATGAGAAGCAACCGTAGACCTGGCTGACCCTCAGCTGCCTTCTGCACGCCAGTGGGCGCGACAGGGAGTCCGCTTCGCTGATCGACGAGGCGCCCGAGTCGGTCCCCCAGTCCTACCCCGCGGCGCAACGTCCTCATTTGCCGCGTTCCGCTCGTTCCTCAAGGTGCCACATTCCAGCCGCGTCTGATCGCCCACAGCGACGCGGACACTGAGGTCGCGAACCGCTCAGGCCTGCCGAAGACAGCGCACACGGATCGGGCGCGCTGTACCAATGCGCTTCACACTGCACTACGAAGGACCCTTGCCGGCCAACGCCGGCACAGACGTCAAGCAGCGGCTCCGAGAAGAACTAGAGCCCGCAGCTCAAAGAACTGTGGACCCATCCGCCCCTCGTGGACGAGCCGGGAACGACCAGTCAATTTCTTGCGCCCAGGCAAGAGATGCCAGGACCCAAGGAAGTCTCCCGTTACTGGCCGCACGAGACGCCAAGTGCGCTCATTCCGAGGTTCGGGCACACGTGCGCGGCGCTGTTTGCAACCCGCTGGGCTTGGGTGCGGAGCTGGACATCCTGGTGTTGCGCCACTCCGATCCTGGTCAGATCGTTGTGGGTGGCGGTGACATCGACAACAGGCTAAAAAGACGTTGTTCGACGCACTGAGCGCACCACAGCAGCGGCAACAGATGCCCGAAGGAACCCCGGGCGACATCCGCGCATGATCCTTTCTTCGTTCTTCTCGACGACGACAACAGGATCATGCGAGTGACTGTCGAAACGGATCGCTTGCTAGCGGCCGAATCTCGAGACCAGGCTCGACTCTTCATCCGTGTGCAGACGCGAATTGTGTCTCCAGATAATTCGAACATCGAACTCGGTCTGAACTAGCCGAGTCTGCTTGCGTCATTCCGAGTTATCTGCGCAACTCGGAGGACTTTTGAAGCGGCCATGGCGTGCTGGACCTCAACGGGCGTAACGCTCGCGTTTGTCGAGGTAGCGAATGAGCTCGCCACATACTGACATGTGCTGCTGTAGCTCAAGTATTCGGTCCGCTGCCATGGAATCCCGGCTGATCAGTGAGTTGGCCCAGGTTCGGGGGTCTGCACCGTCTCCGGGAGGAGCTGCGTCGGTTTCACGGGATGCCCTTAGATGCTCATCGAAGGCCGTCAACCCCCCAAGGCAGCCAGCCGCTCTTGGGCGCGCTCACGCTCCAAAGCTATGTGCTGAATCCGCTGAAGTTCGTCTGGAGAGCCATCAAAGGAAGACAGAAGCAACTGCTGCCAGATGAAGTCCATTCCAACCTCGATAAATTGAAGCAACGTTCTGCCCTTTGCGCCGGCGACCACCCGTTCATCACGGGCTCGGCTGAACACGCGGGCATACTGCGCACGGTGCCCGTCTGAGGGGAGGCACTCGGCTGCTTGGCGGGCCGTGCCGCCACTGCGGAGTGTCTGAACAGCCGCATCGTCGGCGTTGAAAATCTCCGCGACCGCGTTTCCCATCTCCATCCAGGTGTCTTTGGAGAAGCGGGCGTAGAACGGAATGAGCTTTGTGAGCACGCTGGTGGCGGCTCCGATCGCAGGTCCGCCAATTCCCATGCGTCGGGAGTATCACGTGCACGAGCGCGAGGGAAGTGCCCTTTGGCACAACTCAGTCCACTGGTGAGTCTTTCCGCCGCGAAAGCTGCGACGGCCGCTGCGCTCCTCTACCGAGTCACGCCTTAGGCCAGAAGTGCCTCGTTTCTCTTGGGCGCCTACTCGTGGGGCGGCTGGGTCGGCTCGTCCGCAAAGAAAGCATCCTGGGCGTCGAGTTCGCGAGTGGCTCGACCAGTCACCAGTTGATAGAGCCTCGCGAGTAGCCCGTCCCTCAGCTCCTCATCGGGAAAAGGCTCCGCATCGGGGAACTCCTGAACTACTTCCGAGTCCCACCCGGGTCGGCCCTGCGCTGTGTACCGAACCCGAATCCTCGGTGGCACATCGCTGGTAACGCCTAGGTGGGCGACCGACCGGGACCTAGCCAGCAGGTACGTCCCGGGCGTCCCAGACTCCTCCCAGATCGCGTCTCCCTTGCGTGTCGCTTCAAGCAGCTGACGCAGACCCGCGATCTGCTTTGCAACATTCTCAGCCATGGCCTTGACCCTCTTCTAAGAGACCGTCTTCTGCAGACAATAGGAGCGTTTCGACGGCCGCGCCATATCTCGAAAGAACGCCGCGCAGGACCGCTTTGTTGTATGCCAGCCACGAGGGGCGGGATTCCGCTGCTTCTGCGACCACGAGGAGTTCAGCGTGGACTATTTCAAGGCGGCGGACAACTTCCACAGTCGGTGCCTCAGGGAGTGATTCTTGCTTGAGGAGGGCAGAGATCCGCTGATAGGCGAGCATCCAATCATCGACCGCCAGATTGACCTGTCTCACACTCGATCCCGCGATGCGACTTCCAACCGACATCGACTCGACCAGTACGCGTGACAAGTCAGACGTTCGAAGTACATCTCGAGTTCGTGTCGACGCGGCTTCGGCAGCCTCCGCAGCTTTCCGAGTCTTTGTGAGTTGCCATGCTGCGAGAACGACCGTGAGGATCAGGCCGACAATGCCTAGCGCGGTCCCCCACAGGGCAAGCGCATGGTCAGTGGTTGCCTGCTCCCACCACGAGGATAAGGCCAAGTAGATGGTGTCGAAGTTCAACATCTAGGCGTGACCCTTCGGACGGTTGAGCAACCCAGCCTCACAGGGCATGCGACGTCGCTGTCGTTCAGTCCTTCTGTAGGGAGTCTAACTTCACGAATTGCAAACTGCGTTGCTCACGGTTCCGGGTCGTACCTATCGGGGTGCGTCACTTCGCCGCCAATGCCATGGCCAAGTAGCGGCAACGTTCAACGTCAACCGGATGCTGACTCCGCGTCCACGCCCGCAGCCATGGCTTGAGGGTCTTGCACTCGGCGCGGCGACGCACCCGATGCCACATGCCGGCGCATTGGGTAGTGCTCGTGCTGACGGTGGTGGCGACAGGGCTGCAACGTACTTCTACGACGACGGCCGCGATCGCGTCGGCGAGCGGGCGCTGCGAGCGAGTGCGCTGATCGGTCGGCTCGTCCGTGGCAAGGCGACGCCGGCCCACGAGCGGGCGGGAGGTCGGATCCTGGTTGCCGACGAGATCTGGCCAACCGCGGCGAGGACACCCTAATAGGGGCCGTCGGCGCCGCATCCCGTCTGGAATGACTATTGCCCGCCCGTTCACGCCGCTGCGAGGATCGAGGCGCACCAGCACGGATACAGGGAGCGGCGATGGCCATCGACGACGTACGGCTGTTGTTGGTCAGACCAGCCGACCTGGTGGTCGCAGCTCTCCGCTTCACCGGTTTCTCGGTCGGGACGAGTGCAGTCACGTCATCCGCGGGGGCGCAGATCGAGGTGACGCTTCCTCCGCAGGCCACAGGTGAGGCGGCCTGGGTCGCGGGCATCAAGTCGGTCGCGCGCGTGGGTGGTCCGAGCCGGCTGACTTTCGCGGTGGACGCCGGGGTCGACATCCCGCTCACCGCCGAGGGCATCCTAACCACGCTGTCCTCCGCCACGCTTGTCCACGGGGACGCCCCCGCCGGGTCGGAGCCGCTGTCGGTTGAGCTGCCCTGGCACATCCGGTTCGCCCCGCGACCGCTGGCTGCTGGCGACGCGCTGCTGTCCGACGTACCCGCTTCCGCGCTGCCGGGCGTGGGTGGCGCCACCGGGCTCTGGCACCTGCGACTGGAGGCGGCCAGCGGGCTCGCGCTCGTCCCGATCGACACAGAGCCCGACACCGAAGTCACCCCTGCGCTGGACGAAGGACGCCGCGGCCTCGTGTTCGGCCAGGGATCGCCGCCGCAGGCGCCGCCGACCGCGCCCTTCATGGACCTGAGCCCTCTGGGCGGCACGATGTCGGCCAGCGGCAGCTGGCCGGACTTCTCGTGGGAGCACCACATCGTGCTGGGTCGCGACATGGCAGTGCGCACCGAGAGCCGCGGCGTGCTCTACCCGTTCGGACACCGCGCGATCCTGATCAAGACGTCCAACCGCCAACTCCTCCCGCCCGGGACCGGTCCCGCCGACGCCGGTCTGCTGGAGGAGAGCTGGCTGATCGTGCCCGACCCGGTGCGGGGGCGGTCGACCGACCAGGCGACGGCCCGCGTGCTTCCCTTCGACGAGGTCGAGATCCTCGAGCGGGTGATGCCCCTCGGCGTGCCTGGTGAGCGCACCGTCGTCACGGAACAGCGGATCCCGAAGCGACTCGACGAGCTGCGCGCGGAGCTGGCGGCGTTCGAGACCGAGCAGGAGATCGTCGAGGCATCGATCGCGCCGCTCGCCGATGCGACGAGGCAGGCAGTGCTCGACAACGGCGAGGCGGAGAAGGCGCAGTTCCAGGGTCAGCTCGCGGGGCTTGGTGAGCAGATCAGCGCCCAGCAGGACCGCAAGCAAGCCTCCGACGACTGGGACGCGAACCACCCACCGACCACGGAGATCGTCGAGCTCCAGATCATCGGTCCCGACGGCGAGCCCCAGACCGTGCAGGAGACGGTGACCGTGCCGGGTGCGGCCAACCCCGACCCGTGGGGTCAGCGGGACCAGGACTTTCTGAACGGTCTGGTCGCCCAGGCCGCCCCGCTCGAGAACGCGATCGCCCAGATCGACGTCAACACGCAGAACGCGCTCAACGCGCTCACGACGGAGGAGGGACAGCTCGGCTTCGGCGGCGATCTCGGGGCGGCCATCACGCGTGCCCGCGAGCTGCGCGTCGCCGTACCTGCGCGCAGCGCGCTGGTCGACCAGATCGTCGCCGAGGCCGCGCAGCCGCACCCCGTTGCCGTGTGGCCGCTGGCCCCGGGAGGTACGACGCTGCAGGTGCCGATCCGCTGCGACGGCGTACGGATGTCGATGCCGGTGATGTTCCTCCACGACGAGGACCTCGACGACACCGACGAGTGGCCGGCCTTCGCCCCGCTCTCCGACCCGACCGTCCGCAGCAGGATCGACGCGGAGTGGAGCAACGAGCAGGGAAGGCACGTCCCCGTGCCGGGCATCCCCGTCGACCTCGTCCGCGCCGACAGCCGTGGCGAGGCGCCCGCGCCCAATGACGTGCTCCCCGTGCAGCGGCTAACGTTCGGCGCCGCCCACGACGGCGTCGGCTTCCGGGCCGTCCTCGAGGAGGCCAGGGTCGTGCTGGCTGCCGCGCAGGAGCTGGTGCCGGGCGTGACGGGAGCCGTGGACGTCGCCTACCGCGAGGCCTTCCGGCTTAGCGGCGAGGCGGAGCACGCCGCGCTCAACCTGGTGAAGCAGCTCGAGGTGGACTTCAGCGACGTCGCCGACAAGGCCGGCGGACTGGTGGCACCCAACTTCGCCGCGGACGTGCTGTCCCGGCTGCACGGACCGGTCCCCGCCGCAGCGTTGGTGGGGATGTTCACCCAGCCACCGGACATCTCCACCATCTTCGGGGCCACCAAGCTGCTCGGGATCCCACTGGGCAAGCTGCTCGCGCCGCTCGCCGAGGCCGTGCCCAAACCGCTGACGATCGTGGCCGATCCGAACGGCGGCGCGAAGATGTCGTGGACGGACCTCACCCTGAAGGACCACGGTCCCCTGCGCACGACCAGGGGCAGGACCAAGCTCGCGCTGACCGTCGAGCGCACGCCGGCCAGGACGACGACCACCTGCAGCCTCGACGAGTTCGCGCTGGTCCTGCCGCCGGGTTCCGTCGAGCTGGTCAGGCTCGACTTCGCCTCGCTGAAGTTCACCCAGGACCTCGGCGCGCCACCGAACCTCGAGGTGAAGGGACTCGAGGTCAAGATTGGCGGCGACCTCGGCCTGCTCGAGGCTCTCCAGGAAGCCGTGGACCTCGGCGATGTCGCACCGCGCGTGCACACCTCCGCGAACGGGATGAGCGTCGACTACACGCTGGCCGTCCCCGAGGTGACCGCTGGCATGTTCCTGATGACGAACATCGCGGTGCGGGCCGCCGTCGACGTGCCCTTCGACGGGCGACCGATCGTGACCACGCTGGCGTTCGCCAGCCGCGACAAGCCGTTCCACCTCGGCGTCTCGGTGTTCGGGGGCGGCGGCTACCTGCTCTTCGAGATCGACGACGGAGGCATCCGCACGCTCGAGGCCTCGCTCGACTTCGGGGCCGCGGTCGCGATCAACATCGGCATCGCGAAGGCGGAGGTGCACGCGCTCGGCGGTGTGCGCTTCAAGCTCGAGGCCGACGGCAGCGTCCGGGTCAGCGGCTTCCTGCGGATCGGTGGCAGCGTCGACGTCCTCGGGCTGGTGTCCGTCACTGTCGAGCTGCGCGTCGAGCTGACGTACGACGCGCCGCGGCTGACCGGTCGCGCCACGGCGGTGATCGAGATCGACGTGACGTTCTGGTCCGGCTCCATCGAGCTCGACAGCGGGGAGTACACCTTCATCGGAGGCAGGGAGCCCCAAGCGATCCCGCCGGCTTCCTCGATCTCGGTGCCCCCACCGACGCTGCCTGACTGGCAGAAGTACCGCGACGCCTTCGAGCCCGCGTGAGCCGACTGATCCTGCTCCCCGTTCCGGGGACGACGAACACCGGAGCAGCCGTGCTGCGGGTGGTCGTGGTGCCCGAGCTCGACGAGGCCGACTCGGTCGTCGCCACGCCGCTCGCCGACTGGCCGTCACTGCTCGACGGCGCCAGCTTCGAGGTCGAGGTCGACGTCGCGAGCCCCGCGGGCGCCGCGGGTCCGGGACTGGTCTCGGTCGAACCCGTGCACGAGGCCAGCTCCGAGACCTGGTCGTCGTTCTTCTCGGACCTGCCGGTCATCTCGGTCGGAACGCCGGTCTTCGGCCCGACCCCGACCGTGACGCCGACGGCAGAGCTGGCCAGCACCGTGGAGAAGACCTACTCCGCCGCGGCCAATGCCTCGCTCTCAACCGAGGTCGGGGATGGCGTGACGCCGCAGGGTTTCGAGGAGACGGTGACCAGCCAGCTCGTCGACAACTGGAGCGGAGACGAGGAGGAGCCTGCAGGAGAAGCAGCACCACCGGCCGCGGCCCGCGGCGCGATCGACTTCCACCAGGTGCTCACCATGCTGCGCGAGCACCCTTCCGTGCTCCGCTCCCTCGGCCTGGTCTTCGACCTGCCGTTGACAGGTGAGCTCGGCCGTACCGGCACGTTGCGCGTCCGGTGGCCCGGGAAGCCGGCCAACCTGCAGGACGTGGCGTCCCCGCGGGCGGCGTACGAAGTGGACGAGGACCGTGGGCTGCTGCCCGCCTCCGCCGGTCTGGCCAAGAGCGGAGTGCTGGACCTAGGCGACGAGGGCTCCTTCGCCACCACCACCCTCGACGTCGACGGAGCGGTCGGGCGCTTGCAGGACGCCGCCCGCGGAGTGTCCTCAGCGGCCCGTGGTGACCAGCGCGGCAACGCCACACCGGAGCCGATCACCCTTCCAGCGCTGCGCTCCGCCGGCATCGTGCTGATGCGCAGCGGTCACGAGCAGGACCTTGAGCGTCGACGCACGCGCGCCCGGTCGGCCAACGAGATGGACTCCATCGACGAGACCGAGCCGCTGCAAGCCGAGGACCTGATGCTCGGTCTGCGCCTTGACGTGCGCCGTCGGGGTGCCGAGACCTGGACGTCCCTGACGCGGCGCGAGGCGACGTACCTCGTCGGTGGCAACGAGCTCCCCGGTCCGCCCGAGGAGGAGGGACACGTCAAGTTTGGGGCGGCCGTCAGACAGGACGACGGAGTGCTGCGCGCCGACGAGGTCGTCGCCCGCTGGGCCGGCTGGAGCCTCGCCGCGCCTCCCGGAAGTCCCGGCCGCCAGGTCGCGTCCCCCGAACGGGCGTCGCTGCCCTTCGACTTCGACTGGCGGTTCGAGGTGCCTCGCGGATCGCTGCTGCCGTTGCGCTTCGGGACGAGCTATCACCTTCGGGCCCGGATCGCCGACATCGCCGGCGGCGGCGTACCGCCCGAGGACCGCGACGCCACGCACGGCACACCGGCTGTCATCTACGTGCGGCACGAGCCCGTGCTGCCGCCGACCGTGACGCTCGACGCTGCCCTGGACCCCAAGGACCTGGGCCCGGGCGGCAACCTCGACCACCTCGTCGTACGTTCCGACGCTGCCGACTATCCCCGCAACGACGCCCGCGGACTAGCGGCTCCGGTGACCACGCTCGAGGTGGCCGAGCAGCACGGGATGCTCGACGGCTCCGACAGCACCACTTTCCAGCACGTCCTCACCGCCCTCGCCGGCGGACTGCCCGACCCCGCGGCCGAGGGCATCACGATCTTCCCGGTCCCTGCGCCGGGTGAGGTGCGGGCGCGGACCGAGCAGCCGGGCTGGAACGGCGAGTGGCCCGACGCCGCGGCCAAGACCCTGACGTTGCAGGCCGTCCCCGAGACCGTGGACCAGCCGGTGCGGCTGGATCCGACGCAGGCGGTGGTCCGCGTTCGGCTGGCCCCGGCCGAGCAGATCACGTTGTCCCTGTCGTCGTTCCTCAGGGACGGCTTCGACGGCCATCTCGCCGTGCACCAGTGGCGCAACGCGTCTCAGGACGACGACGCACCGGTGCTGAACGGTCGCCACCCGATGTCGTCGCCGCCGCACGTGCTCACCCTCGTCCACGCTGTAAGACGCCCGCTGGCCGTCCCGTCCGGTGCGATGGATCCGAAGCGCGAGCCGGACGGCACCTCGGCCGTGCTCGAGCCGAGCACCCCGATGCTCGGGATCGACGTCAACAGCACAGTCCAGCTCCAGGTGACGGCGGCCTGGACCGAGTTCGACGACGACGTGCGCACCGAGATGACCGGCGTCAAGGTCCAAGTCGTCGCGATCGACCGTGGTGACGAGGTCCTCGACGCCATCCTGGTGCACGAGCTCGGCGACACTCGTCACCGGATGGTCGCCTACACACTGACGGCCGTGAGCCGCTTCCGCCACCTCTACCGACCCGACGAGGACCCGGAGCAGTTCGTCACCTTCCAGGAGCTCGAGTCGGTGAGCCTGCTGAACACCGCGCGTCCCGCTCCGCCGGTCGTCCGGGCGACGGTGCCGGCGTTCGCCATGACGAGCGCGGCCGACGGCGGCGTCCTGCGGCGCCACCGCCGGGGAGGACTGCTGCGCGTCGAGCTCACCCGCCCCTGGTTCCTCTCTGGTGAGGGCGAGCAGCTCGGCGTCGTCGTAGAGCGGTGCGAGGTCGGCCGCGACCCGATCTGGGACACCCCGCCACTCACCGACCGCGTGCCGACCGCTGCGGACTTCTCCGGATCCCCGGTCCCGGTGGCGCACCCCGAGGCGGGCAACGTCACCGTCGTCGGGTTCGACGCCGCGTTCGCCGACGGGCGCTGGGTGGCCGACGTGGACCTTTCCGGTCTGGCCGAGACGTCCTACCGCCCCTTCGTACGTCTCGCGGTGACGCGCTACCAGCCGCAGAGCCTGGACGACGCGCACGCCGTCTCGACGATCGTGCGCACGGACTTGGTCCAGCTGATGCCCGACCGGACCCTGACCGTCGACACCAGCGGGGACGAGCTCGTCGTCTCGCTCGAGGGAGTCGGCCCCGGCGGGGCTGGCAACCGCGTCGACGTGATCGTCGAGACGCTCTCCGAGGACAGCAACACCGAGGTCAGCGTGCTCGACGGCAGCACCGAAGGTCTCGTCGCCTGGACACCAGTAGCCGCCGCCGTCTCCGGGCTCCTCAACTCCCCGATCACGGCCCCGAGGGCGGTGGCTGCGAAGGTGCGGCTGAGGGTGCGCGAGGTCGAGCAGTCGCTGACTCTGACCAGTGCGACTGCCTCGACGGGCGAGCTGGGCGAGCGCGTAGTCTTCACCGACCTGGTCGAGATCAGCTGACAGCGCCCGCAACGATCGCGCACTGCCGCGAGGCGCTGGGCGCCAGCTCCTGACATCTTCGCCACTCACGTGAATACGTCGCGTCTGGACGAACAACGACGCCTGGAAGCTTAAGCAGCGAACCGCTCCATACCCGCGTTCACGGTCCGCCCCGCCGCATCGCCACGCACCCGGAACCGAACCCCCGAGCGCCAGCGACGGACTCGACTTCCGCCAAGCGGATCTGCTGCGGAGGGCAGTCTTCACAACCTGCGCCCTATCGGCGCCTGTGGTCGGCTGAGCCATGTGCGTCATTCCGCCGCGTTGAGGCGCCCGACGGACGTACGCATCGTCGATCAGCGGACGAACCCGGAAACGTCCGGATCGAGGAGCCGCTCGGAACTGAGCTCACTCGTCCGCCGGCACCTGGAAAGCGCGGACCTCGATGCGGCCGCCGAGGGCCTTCGACGCGCGGGCGGCCCAGCCGACGGCGGCCTCTTCGTCGGCGACGTCGATCACCCAGAAACCCCCGACGTACTCGGGAGCCTCGACGAAGGGGCCGTTGACGGTACTCAGCGACTCGCCAGTGTTGTCGACGGTGATCGCGCTCGAGGGCGGCATCAGCCCGCCCGCGAAGACGAACGCGCCGGTCGACGTCAGCTCCTCGATGATCGCGCCCGTGGCAGCCAGCGCCGCCTCGAGCTCGGCCGGGTCCATGGTCTCCATGGTCGGCTCCTCGTCGGAGTCGTGCGGAACGGTCAGTAGGTATTGGCTCATGCTTGGTACGACCAGCCTCGACGCGGGAACTCATCGGCCGAACTCCGATCCTGCTTGCGCGATCCTCGCCACCGGAGTCGCGTCATTCCGCCACGAATGGTGTGTCAACGTGCGGCTGCCACGATCCCGCATCGTCTCGGATGGGGATCGCTACCCGGGGTTCGTCGCGGGAGTTTCAGAATTGAAGGTCAGAGTCCAGCGCTCTGAGGTCGGCCGGCCCGCGGAGAAGTCTCAGTGGACGACCGTGCTTCGACATGGGTGGGCGCGCTGCTCAGTCAAGCGTAGAGGGCCGCGAAGATCTGCCTTCTCGGACGCCCCAAAGCAAAAGCGATGTCAGGACACCACCTCCGCGCCGGTCTAGCATCCGAATGTGAAGCCGCTGCCCGACGAGCAAGATACTGGCGCATCGCCCGGTATGGATTCGCTCGAGGCCGCGCGCGCAGCCTTCGCGGTCCAAGATTGGGCCGAGGCGTACGAAGGTTTCGTCACTCTTCGGGATCGTGACGTGCTGACGGCTGAGGATCTACACGTCTTGGGTGAGTCGGCCTGGTGGCTCGGAAGGATCGATGCTTGCCTGGAGGCGTTCGAAGCCGCGTATCACCGATTCCTGGGTGGCGAGCAGCCGATTCGGGCAGCCATGTCGGCGTTCTACCTGGCGATTCACTCGATGTCGCGCGGGGATGCCGCGCAAGGCAGTGCGTGGCTGGCCCGAGCACGGCGACTGGTCGCCGACGACCCCGAGACCGCGCCGCAGGGCTACATCTACTACATCGACATCTTCTCAGCGCTGGGCGGCGGAGACTTCGCCGAGGCGGAAGCCCGAGCTCAGGAGATGGAGGCCTTGGGGCGCCGGCTCGACGAACCGAACCTAGCTGCCCTGGGGGTCCTGGGCCGAGGTCGCGTGCTGGTCAAGAAGGGCCAGGTGGCTGCCGGGATGACGCTGCTCGACGACGCGATGCTCGAGGCCCTGTCGGGACGCCTCGATGCCACCTGGGCAGGCACGATCTACTGCCATCTGATGGACGTCTGCCACGAGCTGGCTGACGTACGTCGCGCAGCCGAGTGGACCCTGGCGACCAGCCGGTGGTGCGACACGATTCCGGACGCGAACCTCTACCCGGGCATCTGCCGCGTCCACCGAGCACAGGTGATGCAGATTCAAGGTGACTGGGCGGGGGCCGAGTCGGAGGCCGATCGTGCCTGCCGCGACATGATCGGCGTCCATATCGGCACTGCCGCTGGGGGCCAGTACGAGATCGGTGAGATCCGACGGCTTCGGGGGGACTCCACCGGCGCCGAAGAGGCTTTCAAGCGCGCCCACGAGCTCGGGCGTGACCCGCAGCCGGGCTTGGCCCTTTTGCGGCTGGCGCAGGGAAGGATCGATCTCGCGGTTGCCTCGATGCGCGCCGCCCTCGACGCGAGGGCGGACCCGCTTGGCCGGGCGCGGTTGTGCGTCGCGCACGTCGAGATCGCCCTCGCCGCTGGCGACATCGATGCGGCCGACACGACGACTTCAGAGCTGGAGCAGACGTCCGCGACCTACTCGAGCCCGGGCCTGCAGGCAGCCGCCAAGGCTGCGAGGGGCGCTGTCCTGCTGGCCCAGGGACGAGCGCGGGAAGCGCTGGCGGAACTGCGTGAAGCGTGTCGACGGTGGCAGGAGCTCGAGGCACCGTACGAGGCAGCGAAGACCCGGCTGCTGCTCGCGGATGCGCACCGCGCCCTCGAAGACGAAGATGCCGCGACCCTGGAGCTGGATGCCGCTGACGCGGTGTTCCGCCGGCTCGGCGCCGACTGGGACGCGCGATCCGTCACGAACCGACGTGCCGACGCCGCCCTGCCAGCTGGTCTGACCGAGCGCGAGGTCGAGGTGCTTCAGCTGGTGGCGGCCGGGCAGAGCAACCGCGAGATAGCTGCCGAGCTGTTCCTCAGCGAGCGGACCGTGCACCGGCACGTGTCAAACATCCTCGCCAAGCTCGCCGTGCCGTCGCGGGCCGTCGCGACAGCCTTCGCCTACGAGCACGGCCTGGTCAGTAGGCAGCGTGGGTAGAAGTACCCACGAAGTCTCGCCAGATGGCAGCGCCTACCGATGAGGGCCGTGCGCGCAGTGCCTAGCGTCAAAGCACGCAGAAAGCCTGCGGACATCATGAAGGAGACCTGACATGAATCTCTACGCAATCTTCCGACGTAACGGCTGGGACCCCAGCGAGGTGGAGGCCGCCGACGCGCGCTCCAATGCCGAGGCCGAGAAATCCGGCGGCACCGTCCGCAAGATCCGTTCGTACGTGCTCGAGGAGCCGAACGGTCGGCTCGGGACCATCTGCCTGTACGAGGCGGTCAACCCCGAGGCGATCATGGATCACGCGAAGGCCGCCGACCTGCCGTGCGACGAGGTCGTGCGCGTCGTCGCGATCGACGTCAGGAACCCCGATCCGGTGCTCACGCCTGCGTGACCTGATGGTCTTGCTCCCGGGTAGGAGTCGAAGGCTGCTCCGCGCGCTCGCAGGCTTCTGGAGGGTGTCGGCTTCCGTACTGTTGTGGCGTGCTCGATACCAAGCCTTTGGTGTCAGTAGAAGAACGGCTCGCGAGGATCAACGGCACGAGAGCACCGACACGCTCACTCGCACGACCGTCATTCGTCACCGGATGAGGATCCGCTTATGGCGTGGGCGTCATCGACTCGAATATGCTCGCCGAGCATGACTCGCGCCGTAAGCAGTTCAGGTCCGGGGAGTGAAGCCGGTTTGGTAGGCGAAGACGGTGGCGGCCTGGACTCGATCTCGGCAGCCGAGCTTGGTGAGCACCCTGCCGACGTGGGTCTTCACGGTGGCTTCGCTGAGGAAGATTGCCTCGCCGATCTCAGCGTTCGACAGCGCGTGCGATCAGGTGCAGGACCTCTCGCTCGCGGTCGGTGAGCCGGCGTAGCCGGGTCGCGTCCTCCTGGCTGAGAACCGGTGGGAGCGACTACCTCGACCCGCCCCGCGCTCAAACAACGCAACAGAGCCTCCTGTGGCACACGCACGGCCTGTTCCTCCGCGGCTCGTGCCGCCGTCGACGGCTCGCGAATTTTGCTGCTGCTGCCCGGGTCGGGCCTGAGGTCAATCAGGAGAGTAGGTGCCAGGGGTTCTCGCGTTGCCACACAGTTGGCAGGTGAAGGTCCACGCCATCGTCGGTCGCGAGCCTGTCGAGGACTTCCAAGGTGAAGTCGAGGTCGTCGACAGCGTAGGGCAGTGCGCGCAGTAGCTGGTGCGGCATCCGCGCAGGCTCCGGTTCGGGGAGTGGGCGGAAGAGGTCATCCCAGTGGATAAGGATCACGCGCCGCGCCTGCACGGCTCGCACCGTGTTTTCCCAGTAGGCCTCGAGATACTTGCGACCCAGCAACCCGAGCAGCCCGACTCCGAGGTATGCGACGTCGGCCTGTTGCCCATGCAGAGAGCCCTCGATGAACCCGCCGCTTCCCTGCACCAGCGCGGTGTGCCCACTGGTGTGCCGGAAGAGGATCGACCAGGCCTCTCCGCACCGGAACGCACGCTGCCGAACTGGCGGGGAAATCGGGGCGTCGATCTTGCCTGTGTAGCGGTCACCTGGGGCATGAGCGGACTCCAGGAAGGTCAACGAAAAGTTCCCGAAAGCGAGTTGAGCGTCGGGTGCGACACTCGTCAACAGCTTGGCCATCAAATCGGCACCAATGCCCACGTTTCGTGTTGACTCACCGCCCACGAGTTGGGCTCGCGTGCGGGCCGCGACGAGCGCGGAGTCCAGGGCGTGGTCATAGTGACTGTGTACGCATACGACGGCCTCGAGGTGTCCTATACCGGCGTGGGACAGGGCGGTGTCGATGCGGGCCGGATCGGGAGCGACCTTGCCGACGGCAACTCGAAGCAAGGACGGCCGTGTGAAGAACCCGTCTGTCATGAGGGCACTTTGCCCGTCGTCGAATAACAGGGTGGAGACGCCGAGGAACGTGACGGAGAGCTCGCCATTGTCGGTGGGAACAGTGAATCGGCCCCTGTGATCGTGCATCTCGGGCCGTCCTGGTTTGAGCTGAATCGTGGACGGTCCGATCCTGACCTTCACGTTCACCACGCTACAAGCAAATAGGGTCTCCCGGTTCGTCACGCTTCTACGACCTGTGCAAACTTCGCGGCAAACACCTCGTGGACAAACCCGGCCGGACCCGCCGCTACCACGTACCCGAACAGGCTGCCCGCACCATCGCGGCCCTGCTCACGCTCTGCGACCAGGTCATCGCACCAATCCTCGCCGGCGTGCGACGACCCGGACCGGGCCGACCCCCAAGACACGCGCCCGCATCGACCGTGACTACCTACCAACACCTCCGCGAGGGTATGCGCACCCTTTTCCACGACCTTGCGCTCATCACCCGCTGCCTAGACAAGAAATTGTCGATCGCACTTGGCAAGCGCCTAGCCCGCGGGCTAGTAGTGGGCGTGGCGCTCACGGCTGGGAGTCTGCCCCAGCCAGTGCCCGGTGGTATCAGCCCAGCAGACGTGTCCCTCCACCGCCTACCGGACGCGGCCACGGACTTCAAGGGGCAGTGCAGTGCGCCGCTCCCGCTGACACTGGCCTGCCCGGGAGGGGGGTGCGTCAGCCGAAAGCACGAGAGACAGATCGTTCCATCGGCCGAACGAACATGACCCTGAAGCCGATCCGCCCGTCGTTGAAGTCAGCGATCGTGGAGTCAGCGGTCATCCGACCGCAACGAAGGAGTAAGAGATGAGATCACCGCGGAAAACCGCCATCGTGCTGGAGTCCCTGCACGTGCCCGGGAGCGCGGTAGCGGCAACGACGGGGCCCACCGCGACGCGAGCGCTCCGAGAGCGGGTCGTGGGCGCGGCGGCGATCGCGTTGGCAGCGTCGGTGGCGATCCAGAACGCGGTGGTGGTCTGGGCCGGAGCGCCAGGCTACGGGGACCCGATCAAGGAGGTGCTCGCCTTTCACGCGGAGAACCGGGTCGCGGTCACGATCGCGGTCGGCCTGGAGGCGCTGAACCTGCCGCTGTTGCTCGGGTTCCTGACCGGTCTCCACGGGCTCGTTGGGCGCCGCGGGGGGGCGGGCGCGGACTGGTCGCGCCTCGCGGTGGCCGCGGGCGCGACTTTCTCGGCGGTCTTCGCGCTGTACGCCGTTCTGTGGAACGGTGTCGTGCTGTCCGCCGGCGAGCTCGCCGAGCCGAGCCCGGTGTTCGAGCTCGCCTGGCAACTGCATGCAGCAGCGTTCGCGCTGGCGCTGCCGGCACTCGGCACCACGTTCATCGGCGCTGCGCTGGCGGCGCATGCGAGCGGGCTGACGCCGCCGTGGCAGCGTCTGCTCGGCGTGGCCGGGGGAGGCCTGCTGCTCGCCGCCGGGGCGGCCAACCTCGCGATCGCGGACGGCTCGACGCTCCTGTTCGTGGGGATGCCCGGCTACGCCGCCTGGCTCGTGTGGCTGCTTACGACCGGCGTACGGCTGGTGCGCGCTCGAACAGCTGACCGTCCTGACGACGCATCGACCTCCCACGAGGAGGAATGATTGGGACCGACATTGAGGCAGCCGCGATCGCCGCAGCGCGTGTCGCGTTCGCCGGCCGTGCGCGGGGGTGCGATCGCCGATGCCGCGCTTGGGCTCGAGGGAGCGGTGGTGGGCGTCGTCTCGGTAGCAGCGGCGGGCCTCATCGCCCTGCTGGGCGGCAAGGCGGTCGAGCGCTCGCCTTGAGGCCACCGCTCGGTCCGCGGCGGGATAGCTGAAGGCCGGCGCGGACGTCACGTCGGCCGCCGCTCGGGTGCACTGTCCGAGCTCCGAGGCGGTCGCCATCGATATCCGCGGGACCTCGGTTGCCGCAGCGTGGCTGATGGTCAGGTTGCTTGTCAGAAGCGCTCTTTGCAGTTGCCGTAAGCGGATCGTTGTCTGGGTCGACGGGACCTGTGCTCACAATCGTGTGAAGGGCAGGTGTCGGTACGCCGGTGGATACTTCCGGCGTGGCGAGATTTGAGAACCAGGATCTGACTGACACCGAGTTCCGCGAGTGCGACCTGACTCGTTCCCGTCTGATCGGGGTGGTGATGCAGGACGCGGTGATCGACGGGCTGGTCAGCAATCTGGTGGTCAATGGGGTCGAGGTGACGTCGTACGTCGAGGGCGAGCTGGATCGGCGACATCCGGTGCGGTTGCTGATCCGATCGGGGGACCGGGCCGATCTGCTGAAGGCCCATCGGCAGCTGCAGGCCGACTGGGCAACGACGGTCGAGCAGGTTCGCCAGATGCCTCAAGGCTCGGAGCACCAGCGCGTGGGGGGTGAGTGGTCGGCGGTGGAGACCCTGCGACACCTGGTGTTCGTGCACGACTCGTGGTTTCGTCGCTGCTGCCTGGGATCGCCCCATCCGTTCACCGGGATCGGGTTGGCGTCTGACTTCGTTCCTGACCAGGAGGAGCAGGGGCTCGATCCAGGGGCGACCCCGGGCCTCGACGAGGTGCTGGCCGCGCGTCACGAGCAGGCCGCCGAGCTGGAGCGTTGGTTGGCGACCGTGACGGTCGACGAGGTGTCGGCGGCTGCGCCGGTGCCTGAGGGACCAGGCTGGCCGCCGTACGCCCGGGGGAAGTCGGTGCTCGAGTGCCTGCACGTAGTCCTGAATGAGGAGTGGGCGCACCACGGCTTCTGCGTGCGCGACCTCGATCTGCTCGAGGGGTAACTGCCGCCAACTAGCGTTGAGGGTGAGGAGATGACCTGTCGGCCGCTCAACAAGCCCACACTCATAGCCACCGGGCGTGACCGGCTCAGGGTGACCGATCGACAACCTCCCGCGTGGCGACGCTTCCCGTGATCACCTGTGGCATAATTGTGGCATGAGTCGCACACGCCTGAGCACGACAGTGGACGCAGGCCTCCTCGAGAGCGCCCGCAGGGCGTCCGGGAAGCCAGACTCAGCGCTGGTGGACGAAGCACTGGCTGCGTTGCTCGCCCGCCATCGCTCAGCCGAAGTGGACGCCAGCTACGCCGCCTACGACGCGCACCCGCTCGACGAACCCGACGAGTGGGGAGACTTGGCCTCGTTCCGACGGGCGGTTGCGGCCTCATGACGGATCTCCCCGCACGCGGGGAAGTGTGGTGGTGTGAGATGCCGGAGATCGGCCGCAGACCCGTCGTCGTCTTGTCTCGCGACGCCGTCATCCCGCGCCATCGACGCGCACTCATCGCCCCGTGCACGACCACCATCCGAAACCTCCAAAGCGAAGTTCTCCTCGAGCCTGGAGACGACCCGGTGCCGCTGCGCTCGGCGGTCAACCTGGATTCGATCGAAAGCGTCTCGATTGCGATCCTCGTCGAACGCCTTGGACGCGTGGCCGATGCCCGAATGCGGGAGATCTGCGCCGCCCTTGCAGTCGCAGTCGCCTGTTCAGGCTGAGCTTCGACTTCTCGCCGTCAGCGGATCGTGGTCCGGGGTGGCTTGTCACGCCTGACCCCGGACAGACCGAGCGTGCGCATCGCCCGGCCACCGACCCTGCGGAGGCCTCGCGCGTGACTGTTGCGACGCAGCTGCGCTGTCATCTTCCTGCGTCCGTAGAGGCCTTCGGGGCGAGCTTGCGCCGTCCTTGGGCGTTGGTGGTCCAGGCGACGTCGCGACGCCACGCTGCGATGCGTCGACGCAACAGAGCCGCCCCTCCTACCACTCGGCAGGCGTACTGTGAGATCCCTACCCGGATGGTGGTCGACGTGGCTCTCAGATCCGCTGTGACCCGCACCGCGACCGCGCTGCTCATGGTCGCAGCGGTGGTCGCGACGCCAGGCTCCGCCGAGGCACGGCGTTACGTGCACCAGGACCCCCGCGGCGACATGTACGAGGTGAGCGTGGCGCCATACGCTCACCGCCCAGAACAGGCCAACGGCGACATCCTCCGGATCCGGGTCCGCCACCTAGCTCGCCAGATCCGAGTGCGCGTCGTGCTCGCCGAACTGCAGCAGACCCCTGCCACCCAGATCATCCTGGACGTGCCGTTCTGGACGAACGAAGGTGTGTTCCGCGGCGTCTCCATCATCGCCGCGCCAGGCGACTGGGGAGGCATGGCCTCGATGGTCACGCAGCGTGGTCTCCGCGCCCGCTGCGCCGTCCATCACGCACTCGACTACCGCCAGAACGTGATGGCGCTCAACTTCTCACGCAAGTGCCTGAGCAATCCGAGATGGGTCAGGCTCCAGGTCGAGACGCGCACCGCCGTGCCTGATCAGTGGGGCATGGGCTGGCCACCTATCGTGCAGGACGATGCACTACGCACCGGCGTTGAGGTGCTCGCCACGCGCACGCCCCGGATCCGTCGCGGCTAGGACCGCTGGCCCGCCTTCGCACAACGGCGATGGTTGGCCCCTCTGCTACGCGAGTGATTCGAGCGCTGCCGCGGCCTCCGCCGCGCCGCCGTAGCCACCGATCACGACGGCCATCTGCTTAGCGCAGGCTTTGAAGCGGTCGTCTCCGAGGATGTCCGTTGCGGCCTGTGCGATCGCCTCGCTGCTGGAGTCCGGTGCGAGCATCCGCCCCGCCCCGAGGGCCTGGACCTGCTCTGCGTTGAAGTACTGGTCGCGGCCCATCGGCGTGCACAGCAGCGGCACCGCGCCACCGAGCGCGGCCATCGTGGTGCCGAGGCCGGCGTGGGTGATCACCAGTGAGGCCGAGGGGAGGATCTGATCGTGCGGCACGTACCGCACGACCTGTGTGTTGGCGCCTGCGTTCACGGATGCGGGATCGATCAACGTTCCGGTCGTCACGATGGCGCGTACCGGCAACTGCGCGACCGCGTCGACACACCGCTGCAGCAGGTCGGCCTGGCCCTGTTCGCTCGTGCTGAGACTGACGAGGACCAGCGGCTTCGACCCGTCGCGTACGTCGACCTCGTCGATCTCGCGAGACAGCGGAGGTGCGTCGAGCACGGGGCCGATTCGCAGCACGTTGGCCGCGTCCGGCACGTCGGGCTCGAACTCCTTCGGCGCGGCGACGATGGCGTAGTCGCATGCGTCGTGGATGTCGCCGAGTCTCTCGATCGCCGGCAGACCGAGCCCCGTGCGGTGCGCGTTGGCGATCGACACGCCTGGCCCGAACATCTCGACGAGAGGCCCGCCGCGGAAGATCGTGTACGGCGTGTGGAACAGCGTCGCAGTCGGTGTGCCCGATGCCAGCGCGACGTCGATCGCGGTGAACAGCATGGAGTCGACCAGCACCGCGTCGGCCGGCTCCCGGCCCAGCTCCCGCGCAAGGTCCTGGGCGATGGTGGAGCTGAAGCAGAGCTCCTCGATCATGAGCTTCACCTCGGCTTCGAAGTCGTCCGGATCTTCCATGGCGTCCCAACCTTCGCCCTGGGTCAGCGGGACGAAGCGGGCGCCCACGTCACCGCACCGCTCGGCGATCGTGCCGTGCCCGATCATCCGGACGTCGTGACCGCGTTCGACGAGCGTGCGTGTGATCCCCAGTGTCGGCACGAGGTTCCCCGCGCCGTCCCAAGTCACGATCAGGTAGCGACCCATCTGTAACCCCTCCTCGTCCCCGGCTGGCTTGACAGCATGTAAACTAGGGTATGCTTTACAGCATGTCAAGTAGCGGGCGTCTCCAGACCCGGACCCAGATCCTGGAGGCGGCCCGCGCGATGTTCGAGGAACTCGGCTACTACGGCGCCGGCCTCGAGGCCGTCGCGAAGAAGGCCGGGGTCTCCCGCCAAGCGATCTACCTGCACTTCTCGTCCAAGGCCGAGCTACTGACAGCGCTCCATCTGCACATCTTCGCCACGGACGTCGTCCCGGTCCTCGAGCGGCATCCGATCACGGACACAATGACCGCGTGGGATGCGCTCGACGCGATGATCGCCGTGGACGTTGAGGTCGCCTCAAAGGTGTGGCGGATCCACGAGGCCCTCGCGATGGCCCGAAGGCAGCATCCGGAGGTCGAGCAGACCCTGCGCCCGCGCGAGGAGGAGCACTATGGCGAGCTGCTCGACCTCGGGCGCCGGCTCAAGCGAGAAGACGTGCTGCCACCAAAGCTCCGTGCCGGCACGTTCGCGGACTGGCTCTGGGGCCTCGTCAACGTTGGCACCTACAGGAGCCTCGTCATCGAACGAGGCTGGTCGCTCGACCGCTACAGGCGATGGGCACGCAACACGATCCGGCTCCAGATCCGCGCCGGCTGATCTCGTGGGCAGGAGTTTTCATCCACTCGTGCTGACCCTTGATGGTCACAGCTGCAAGCGTTTGCGCACCTGAATCCCCACCGCGCGATTGCAGCTTCGCCCACCCCGGTGAGACCTCGTGCTTCGACTATGAGTCTCCCTTGGTCCAGATGCTTGTCAGCGCGACGGCGATGCCGGCGATATCGGCTTCCGGGGTGTTGCAGCTGACGGCGATCGCGGTGCGGCGGTCGGCACTGATCCCGAACAGGGTGGCGAATCCGCCCCAAGCGCCGTTGTGGCTCAGCGTGTTGTCGGGGTTGATCGCGATACCGGCGCCGTAGCGGCCCATGCCTGGAGACGTTTCCACGGCTTCGTCGGTTTGGTCGCGCAACAGCCGAGTGCCTCCGACGGCACCGGTGCGATAGTTGTCCGCCCAGCGGACCAGCTGGCTGGGCGTGGTCTGTATCGCCCCGTCGCCGATCTGCGCCCAGTTCGAGTCGGCGATGATCCATTTGTCGCTGACCCTGTCCTTGGTATAGGAGATCGCGGTGAGTGAGCCCTGGGCGAGCGGATCAAGGACCATGTCGAGGTTGAGCGGCTCGAAGATCGTGGACCGCACGAACTCGGGGAGCGTCTCGCCGGTCACCGCGTGCACGATCTCCGCCAGCAGGAGGTAATTGGAGTTTGAGTACGCGAACCCTGCGCCCGGTTTGGCGGCTAGGTCGGGTGTGTCGGCCAGGGCTTGAATGGCCTGCGCCTGTGTGGTCGGCTCTGTGAGGCTGTGCCCGGCAGCGAGCAGGAGCCCGGTGTAGTCGGGAATGCCGCTGGTGTGATGGATCAGCTGGGCGATCGTAACCTTGCCAGACCAGCCGGGCAGGCCGTCCAGGTAGTTCGCCACCGTGTCGGTGAGGCCGAGCTTCCCACGCTGCGCGAGCAGCAGGATCGCGGTTGCGGTGAACTGCTTCGAGACCGAGGCGATGTCGAACACCGAACCCGGCGTCAGCGGACGTCGCGCGGCCAGGTCCGCTAGACCGTGGGCGCCAGCCCAGACCACAGTCCCCTCGTTCCCGACGGCCGCGGAGCATCCGGGTTCGTCGGCACTAAGGTGCCGGCCGAGCACGTCGTCACTGCGCGTGCCCGGTGTCGCTGAGGCTACGGTCCCGACAGAGGTGCCGCATCCGGCTGCGGCAACCATCATGGCGGCGGTCAAGAGGGGCAACAACCGAGCACGGTGCCCGTGGCGCGCACGTGTCATGTGACGTCCTGGTCGAGGGCAGAGATGCTGACATCGGTTCGGTCCTGGTACCGATCGAGAGGCCCTATTCGCCGCTCGAGACGGGGCGGCGTCAACGACCGGTGCTGAGTTCTTCGCCCGCCGCAGCGCCGAGCGCGGCGCGGTCGATCCCGAGGGTCACCAGCGCGCGCGCCACGGTGCCGTGCTCCATCCGGCACACGGCCGCGACTACGTGCGCCCCGAGTAGCCGCGAGGGCTTGGTGGTCTTCGACAGTGCCACCGCGGCCTGAAATGTCTGGTCCAACGATGCGTTCCCGCGAAACACCCCCGTGGTCGGGGCGACCGTGTCGGCCATAGGAGCCACGGGCGTGTCCTCGGCGGCCAGGATGCCGACGCCCCGGAGCGCATCGGCATGCGCGGCACCGATTGCGCCACGGAACTGCTCCGGGTCGGCACCGACGCGTTCGAACGCCCGTCGGGCCGAGCCGTCGGGAAGCGCGAGGGCTGAGAGCAAGAGGTGCTCGGCTCCGGGCAGCGAGTCCCCGGCCCGGTGTGCCTCGTTCTCGGCTCCGGTCAGAAGCTTGTTGACGGTGCCGATGTCGTTCAGGGTGCGCGATAGCCTCACGAAGTTCTCCTTGGTCGTCGGGGTTTTGGTTTTGGGTTCGCATGCTGGCCGCGGTGCGCGTGCTTCTTGTGGACCGCCTGTGGTGTCACTCCGAGTGCCTGGCCCACTTGCGCCCAGGTCCACCCGGTTTCGATCGCGCGGGCGACCGCATTCCCTTCAAGCTGGTTGGCGAGCCGACGGAGCGCCACGACCGCGGCGAGCGCGGCCGCTGGGTCATCGAGGGTAGGGATCTCGGTGAACTCCATGTCATCAACCGTAGTTGATAAACTAGGGAGCGTCAACCAGAGTTGATGTCGATGCCCGAGCGAGGGGACTGCGACGAGATCCTCGTCGAGGCTCAACGGTCGCCAAATGCGGTTGCCGTTGCGGAAGAACCGTCCCTGGCGGAGCTTGGTGATGCCCAGGTCGACATCACCGGCCGCGGTGGTGATCGTCTTGGACCGGGTGCCGTTGCGCTGGGTGATCCGCGACTCGGTGCTGCTCGGCACCGATGGACGCGGTCGCCTCGCGTCGATCAGCGCTTGCCGCATCAACTGCTCGGCGTTGCGGATCACGGTCGTTTGCGGCCTCTCCGACCTGAGTCTAGTGTCGGTCCCCACTCGAGGAGGCAGTCGATGACCCGCCGTTCCATCCGCTCACGTCCCGTGCGCGTGACCGCCGCGGGTGCTCTCGTGGCTGGCGCACTGACCATTCCCGCGGCCGTCTGGGCAAGTCCTGAACCAGCCGTGTCGCCGAATGCGGGCTGCACGGACGTCGATGTGGCACTCACCTATGAAGAGCAGTTCCTGTCACGGCCGGAACCGGGGCGCTTCATCGATGGTGGCGGGTTCTCCGACACGGTGGAGGCCTTCCATCGGAGGCTCTGCAAAGCCGACAGCCTCACCTCCGCGCGCTCGGTGGTGCACAAGCACTCCCGCGGCCTCTGGAAGCTGGCTGTGGCGCGGGTGCAGGGCAGGGCCGAGCCCGGAGGCACGCTGAGTGACGGCGACGACCGACCGTTGTACTGGACGCGCCTGGCCATGAGCGCAGCGCTGCGCCAATGGGACCCCGGCTTCGCCCTCACCGAGCACAACAGGACGGCACTGATTGCTGATCTCGACCGCACTTCCAGGGGGCAGGACGACGTCCGGTTCCCTCGGGGCAAGAAGGTGACGCGAGTCCTGGTCACCGGTTTCGACCCCTTCACGCTCGACCGCGACATCCGTCAGGCCAACCCCTCCGGCGCCAGCGCCCTGGCCCTGGACGGCGTGACAGTGAGGGGACCGGACGGCCCGATCCGGCTTGAGGCAGCGATGTTCCCGGTGCGCTGGCGCGACTTCGGGGACGGCATGGTCGAAGAAGCGCTGCTGCCCCACTTCATCTCATCCGCCGCCCCGGTCGACGCCTTCGCGACCACCAGCCAAGGCAGGGTCGGCCGCATCGACCTGGAGCACTTCAACGGTGCTTGGCGCGCGGGCTTTCCGGACAACGAGAGGGTGTGCCACCGAGGCGTGATCCCCGCAGCTCCTGGGTTGCCCACGGTGGAGCCGCGACCACAGTGGACCCTTTCGACGCTGCCGCTCGACTCCATGCTCGCCGCGGACACCGGTCCGTTCCCGGTCTTCGACAACCGCCTGGTAGTCGAGGTACCAGGCGACACGCCCCCTGAGCCCGTGACGACCACCTGCCCAGCGGCCCCGAGTCCCGGTCTGACCCGTGAGGACGGCCCGACCGAGGGATCGCAGGCGAGGTCCGGGGGCGGTGGCAACTACCTTTCCAACGAGATCGCCTACCGAGCCACTCTGCTACGGGACGCCGTCAATCTGGACGTGCCAGGTGGCCACATCCACACGCCGGTCCTCCAAGGCCTCAGCACCACTGACCGGGACGAGCTGACCAACGCGGAGTTCGAGGCGAACCGCACTGCGATCAACGCTCAGGTCCGTGACCTGGTGCTGGTTGTTGCGGGCTCGGCCGACCACTGACGTTGGGTCGACCACGTTGCCAGCGAGAGCGGCCTGATCGAGCGGTCGTCGCGGCCACAGCGAACGCCGACGACCACCGCAGGGCCAGCTCGAACGATGTCAAGGCATCAGGGAGGGCCACGCTCGTGCGCGCCTGACCGACGTCAGTTGATCAGCGCCGAGGCGTCGCGGAGCTCGGACGACATCGGGTCTTCGGCGCTGAGTACCTGGCTGTGCGTTCGCAGCGGTTCCCCGGACGGCCGGCGGGTGTCCGGCCACGGATCCCCGTGTGGGACCCGGGCAACCATGTCGATGGCGGTTGGGTTGCCAAACGTGCTCCCGCGGCATGGTGGGCCCTCTGGTCAGCCGGTCGGCCAGGTGCGGACGGTGGGTCGGTAGACCAGCTCCTGCGTACGGCCGTCGAGGGTGCGGGTCTCCAGCAGGTCGAGGTCGAAGTCGCCGGCACCCGCGAAGACCGGCTCGTCCCCGGTCTCGGCGGCGACCACGGGGAAGACGGTGATCTGGATCCGGTCGACGAGGCCGGAGGCCATCAGCGCGCGGTTCAACGAGAGGCTCCCGTGCGAACGGATCGGCACGTCCGACTCCTTCTTCATGCGACGCATGATCTCCACGGCATCACCACTGGCCACGGTCGCGTCGGGCCAGTCGAAGGGGCCCTGCAGCGTCGAGGAAATGACGGTGGTCGGGCAGCTGAGCATCCGGTCCATCCACGGGTCCCGGTTGTCCTCGCCGATCGCGGGCAGCATCTGTACGAACAGCCCGAACGTGGTGGCGCCGAAGACCATCCGCTGCTCGCCCTCGTACGCCGCGAGCCGGTGATCGAGGAACTCAGGACCCTGCTTGCCCCAGTAGCCGCCCCAGTCGCCGGGCGGTCCGTAGGACGCGTTGCCATCGAGGCTGGTGAAGATGTCAAAGGTGTAGGTCGCCGTCATGGAACAACCGACCTGGCCCGTGGGCGGAACTCATCGGTCTGCGAGGCAGGCAGCATGGCCGGTGCCGAGGCAGTTTCGGAGAACGGGAATGCACGGCACCGAGCTGCTGCGTAGCGCTTTGCACCAGTCCTGCTCAACGCCCCGTGCGGGTACTGGGCGTCACTGAACACCCACGATGTCGCGGTGACATGACACACGCGGATTCGTGGTGCGCCCCATCGTGCCGAGGTGTTGGCGGGTGAGAACTATCCCGTCCGGGTGACATCACTGTCTCAGCGTGCATCCGCGTCTTGGCAGGCCCGCGCGGACCGGTGCGAGTGGACGTTTGCGTGCCCACAGGCTGGAAGACGCGGGTCCCGAGCGCATTGAGCCCGCCGCGCGATGCAAAGGACGTCTCGTTCGAGCGGACTGGTGCCGTGACCTAGCTGGCCAAGTTCGGGAGTTCAACCGGTGGGGGCGACGAAGTCCTCGGACAGAGGCCTGTAGACGACCAGACCGAGCGCCGGGGCCATACGTGCGATGAACTCCTCCACGGTCGATCCCTCTTGGTAGCTCATCGTCAGGTAGAGGAAGTCGCCGTCAAGAGAGTCGCGAAGGTCCTCCCACGGAATTGGCTCAGTGAACTCGGCTTCAAGCAGGTCGGCTAGGCGGACAAGCTCAGGGATCGGCGTGCGGTAGTTCGGATAGCGCGCATCACTTTGCTCGAATCGCCGTTCGAACTCTGCGGTCGGATCGGACAGGTCGTTACCCGGCTTCCAGACAGCGGTGTCGTACGTCATGAGCTCATTGTCAGCGGTGGGTCTGCACATCGGGCACTTGTAGCGACGACGCACTGGGGTTTGTGATGCGATCCGATCGCGGAAGACGCCGGAATCGAGGATGTGCAGATGACCATTTAGTGGCGGAGCGCTTCTGCGGCGATTCCCAGTCGCCTGATGGCTGCGAATCGCCGCCATCTGTCTCAGCAGCCACATGGTGTGGTTCTTGAGTCACCAGGTGACGCAAGGTCCACACCTTCCCTGGAACGATCGCCCGGCCGATGCACGAAGCGACGTGGTGCGTCCGATCAGACCACCATTCGAGCTCGGTTGACACTGTGTGGGCGGAATGGGCGCATCGCCAGGCAGTGGTTCCGGTCAGGGAAACGTTGCGGGCGTCTCGTCCCCACGGGTACGGGCCGTCGCGTACCTGCACGCTAGACGGCTGACGCCACGGGCGGTCACAATTGACCTCGCGCGAGGATGATCGCGCCCGGGACCTCCTCATCCGGTCGCATGACCAGTTCGGCCTCGATCGTGAACCCTGCCTCCCGCAGCCGGCGGGCAACCTGGTCCGGCCGGCGCCGGTAAGTTTCGACGTTGATCGAACGACCCGAATAGCCCTCAGACGCATGGCTTGTCTCGTCACCGACATGAAAGCCAACCAGCAGCGGACCTCCCGGGCGCAGCACTCGACGGAACTGCCCGAACACCGTGGGCAAAGAGTGATCGGGCACGTGGATCACGGACCAGAAGGCGAGTACGCCTGTGACTGAGTCGTCCGCCAGGTCGAGGTCGGTCATCGTCCCCTCCTCGAACCGGAGGTCGGGGTAGTCGCGTCTGGCGATGGCGATCATCTCGGGCGAGAGGTCGATGCCGAACGCGTCCACGCCGAGGTCATGGAGGTGGCGGGTGACGTAGCCCGGACCGCAGCCGACGTCAGCGACGGGCCCGCCCCCGGCATCGCGCACCAACTCTGCGAACAACGCCAGGCTCGCGCGCAGGTAAGGACTCCCGTCCAGCAAGCCACGAACCTCCTCGGCGTAGCCGGAGGCGTCGGTGTCGTAGGAGGTCCGCGTATCGGACAGCCAGCTATCGGGCATCGGACAACACTCTAGGACGGACCGGCGAAAGGTGGCCGTCGGGGACGTCGGCCTGGCGCTTGGGCCCAGCTTCCAGGGTCGATCACGCAGAAGAGGTTGCCATCGGGGTCTGCAAGAACCACAAATCCGCCCCCCGCGGCGATGGCTGGGTTCTCGCCCCTAGGGTGGAGCGATGGCATCGGTCAAGCAGTTCCAGGTCACCTTCGACTGCGCAGAACCTGAGCGTGTCGCTCGCTTCTGGTGCGAGGTGTTGGGGTACGTCGTACCGCCGCCCCCGGAGGGGTTCGCGACTTGGGACGAATTCGATCGCGCGCAGCCGCCTGAGAATCAGGGGTCAGCGTTCGCATGCGTTGATCCCTCAGGTGTGGGCCCGCGACTGTTCTTCCAGCGCGTTCCCGAAGGCAAGGTCGTGAAGAATCGGGTGCATCTCGACGTGCGGGTCGGGACCGGGCTCGTGGGCGAAGAGCGCCTCGCCGTACTCGAGTCCGAGTGCGTACGACTGGTCGCGCTCGGCGCCGTACGAGGGCAACTGCTGCTTGCCGATGACGAGAACGAGTCGTGCCAGAACATGCAGGACGTCGAGGGCAACGAGTTCTGCCTCGACTGACGCGATGGACCCCATGACGGTGACCCGCCTGTAAGTGAGCGGGGCACCCTCACTCCACCACGGGAAGTGCGACCCGGACTCAGTCGTTGATGGGCTCCATCGAGACAACTACCTTGCCGGCCTTGGTGCGACCCTCCTCGACGTACGCCATCGCCTCGAGCATCTGATCGAACTCGAACGTCCGGTCTATGACCGGACGGAGCTGCCCGCTGTCGTAGAGGGCACCGAGCTCGCGGAGCTGGGGAGCGCTGGCGTGCATGAAGAAGAACTCGTATCGCACGCCCAGGGCCTTGGCCTGCTTGCGGACCTTGCGGCTGAGCGCGTTCATGACCACACCCATGAATGAGGGAGCGCCGATCTGCTTCGCGAAAGCGGTGTCCGGCGGGCCGGCGACTCCGATGGCCAGACCTCCGGGTTTCAGCACCCTCAGCGACTTCTCGAGGTTCTTTCCGCCCAGCGAATCCAGGACAAGGTCGTAGTCGGACAGCACCTTCGAGAAGTCTTCCTTGGTGTAGTCGACGATGACGTCGGCGCCGAGGCTCCTGACCAACTCCACAGTGGCGGTGCCTGTGGTCGTCGCCACCATGGCGCCGAGGTGCTTGGCGAGCTGGATGACCGTCGTCCCGAGTCCTCCGGCCCCGGCATGGACAAGCACCTTCTGACCCGGCTTCACATGGGCACGGTCGACGAGAATCTGCCAGGCGGCCAACGCCACGAGCGGCACCGCCGCCGCCTCGTGGAGAGCGAGCGATCGCGGTTTGGGCGCGACGTCGCCCTGGTCGATAGCGATGAACTCCGCGAAGGTGCCGATGCGCTGGTCACGCGGGCGCGCATAGACCTCGTCGCCGAGGTTGAAGTCCCGCACCTCGGCGCCGAACCCGGTGACCACGCCGGCCACGTCGTGGCCGAGCACGAACGGAGGTTTGCGCTGCAAGAGCCGCTTGAACTCGCCGTCTCGGACCATCCTGTCCAGAGGGTTGATGCTGACGGCGCTCACGCGGACGAGGACGTCTCGGGGCCCGAGCGTGGGCTCGGGCATGTCGGCAGCGCGCAGGCTGTCCTTGCCGTACCTCTCGACGACGAACGCTTTCATGTCAGCGACCTTCTGCGTTTCTCGCCTCGTCGGAGGCGCGCGCGCTCGCCCGGTTCTGTTCGCGCCCGAGGAATTCGAGGGCTTCAGGCACGAACTGCTGGTGGCTTTGGAAGATGCCGCCGTGGCCGGCGTCGGGATAGATCGTGAGCTGCGCGTTCGGCAGGCGCCGCGCCAGGTCCGCGGAGTTGCTGCTCGGAACCATCCGGTCTTGGTCACCGTTCGCCACGAACACCGGTTGCTGAATGCGCGACAGGTCCTCTGGCTCTTGGAGTCCCCACGCGTGAATGGCCCTGAGATGCGCCCGGAACGAAGACAGGGTGATCGTCTTGTCCCTATCGTTCGTACGCTCCTTGAGCCGCTTGAGGAACTGTCGAGCCTCTGACCGGCCGTTGGCGGTCCTGGTGAAGAACAGGTAGTACTTCGCATCGCGCAGGGACAGAGCTCCCTTCGCCATGTCGCCGATGGTGAGGACGGTGACGTTCTCAATGCCTCGTCCTCCGCTGGGACCAGTGCCCGCGAGGATCATCTTGCGGACCAGCTGCGGCTCGTGCTGCGCGATCACCTGCGCGATGAACCCGCCCATCGAGAATCCGAGGAGGTCGACCTGTGCGAGGCCGAGCGCCTTGATGAAGGCCACCGCGTCTCGCGCCATCGCCTCGACAGTGTCCGGCGTCCTGCCGCTCGAGGCGCCCACCCCGCGGTTGTCGAAGGTGATCACGCGGTGTTTCGCGGCGATGCCGTTGACGACGCGAGGATCCCAGTTGTCCAGGACCGCGGCCAGGTGGTTGAGGAAGATGACCGGTGTGCCGGTCGCGGGACCGAGCTCACGGTAGGCGAACGTCGTCCCACTGACGTCGACGGACTTGGTTGCGGCGTCCGTGTACGAGTACGAGGTGCTGGCTGTCATGGCGGTCTCCTTGACGGCGACCGCTGAAGGTCGCGGGGGTGTGCACTGATTACATTACGATCATACTATAACTTGGATCAGCGAGTTTGGAAAACCGCTTGGAGGCGGCACCCGTCACGAACAACGGGCGTCGAGTCAGCTCCTTGAGGTGGCAGCCAAGATGGTCAGGGCACTCTGTATGCCTTCTGCGAGGACTGCATCAGAGAGCGTCTTGTCTGCCAGGGCGCGGGAGAGCTGAATGGCCCCGACCAGCATCGTGAACAGCGAAAGCGCCGTTCCACGCGCCGAGCCCGGATCTTCAGGTGTCAGGCGAGCGCTGATTTCGTCCAGGATGGCCTGTGCGCCAGCCGTGTATGCCTTTTTGGTAGCCGCGCTGCAGCGCCCGATCTCGTCGAGCAGAGCGGCTGAGGGGCATCCGCCGCCAGGCTTGTCGCGGTGCTGCGGTGACAAGTACTCGTGCACGAACGCCACGAGACCGGTGCGCCCCGGCGGCAGTTCAGCCAATGACGCAGCCTGCCGGCCGAGTTCCTCACCTACCACCGTGGCCACGAGGTCGTCCTTGGAGTCGAAGTGCGCGTAGAAGGCACCGTTGGTCAACCCGGCGTCAGCCATCAACGTGGCGACGCCCGACCCATCGATGCCGTCGTGCTTGAACCGACGGCCAGCGGTCTCGATGATCCTCTGACGGGTCGCGTCCTTGTGCTCTTGGCTGTACCGCGCCATCGAGTGCTCCAAATCCATTGATCCGCCTGGTTGCACGTTCCACTTTCGTGGGCGCGTGGTCTGATGACCGTAATAGTACGGTCGACAGATAACACGCGCAAGGCGCGGGCCACCCGTCCGACGAGAAGCAGGGAACCCCCTTCGCAATGAGAGAGTCAGGGCTCTCATCCCCTCAGCTCCACCACCACACAGCGCACCCGCCGATGAGTCGGGGCGCCGAGCGAGGTCTACATCCCCATGACCAAAATCATCGGCGACATCACCATGTCCCTCGACGGGTTCGTCACCGGGCCGGGAGCCGACCTCGAGCACGGGCTCGGCCGCGACGCCGAGGGCCTGCACGCGTGGGCACTCGAGAGCGAGGACCCGGTGGACCGCGGCGTGCTCGAGCGACACACTGCCGCCTCCGGGGCAGTCGTCATGGGTCGGAAGACCTTCGACACTGTCGACGGCCCTGGCGGCTGGAGCGCCGAGCGTGGGTACGGCGCGGACAAGGACGGGCGACCGGCCTTCTTCGTCGTCACCAGCAGCGCGCCAGACCACGTCCGACTCGCGGAGTCCCACGACTTCACTTTCGTGCTGAACGGTGTCGTCGCCGCGGTCCAGCAGGCGCGTGAGGCGGCCGGCGAACGGGACGTGTTCGTCATGGGTGGCGGCCGGACCGTGGCAGGGTGCCTGGCCGCCGGACTCCTCGACCAGCTGCGGATCCATCTCTCGCCCGAGGTACTTGGCGCCGGTACGCCGCTCTTCGACGACGTGGGCCGTCACCGGCTGCGGCAGGCCAACGTGGAAACGTCGCCGGTTGCGACCCATCTGACGTACGACGTGCTCAGCGGCTGAACCAACCGGTGTCGATCCGACATCGGGCCCGCACCTTCTCGCGCGACGCCACACGCGCCAGACTGACCGCATGTCACAGTCAGGCGCAGGCGCCATCGCGGCGGTGGTGGACGCAATGCAGAGCCGTCTGGACGGCTTGACCCCATCGCAGGAGGCGCGCCGTGAGTTCCTCTCGACGTACCAGCGCACCACCGCGGCGGTGGGTGAGGCGATCGAGCGCGGAGAGTTCGAGGACGGGCCGTGGGTCGAGGCGTGGGACGTGGCTTTCGCCGACCTGTACCTGGATGCGCTCGACGCCGACCTGACCGGCGCCGGACGGGTGCCGCGGCCATGGCGTCTGGCCTTCGACGCTCCCGCCGACCTCCCCGCGCTCAGGCACGTGCTGCTGGGGATCAACGCGCACATCAACTACGACCTGCCGCAGGCTCTCCTGGCGGTGATCAGCGTCAATGAGTTCGACGACCCAGGCTTGATGAGCCGGCGGCAGCGCGACCACGAGCGGATCGACGCGGTGCTGTCGGGACGCATTGCTGCGGAGGACGACGAGCTGGCCGCCCGTTCGGCCAGGTCGCTGCTCGACCGCGCCCTGCAGCCGCTGAACCGTCGAGCCTCGAAGCGGTTCCTGCGCGAGGCGCGGGAGAAGGTCTGGCACAACACGCTGGCCCTCCAGGACGCTCGACGTGCGGGACCGGAGACCTACGCGACGCGGCTCGGTGAGCTGGAGGTGCTGAGCGCCGCGCGGATCGCGGACCTGCTCGCGCCGGGACAGGTGCTGCTGCGGCTCGCAGTCGCCGGTTTCGGTGTCGTCCTGCCGCCGCCGGGGTGAGCCCACGTCGCCGTACTCAGCGGCTGCACACGTAGTAGCTGTTCGCCAGGTCGGCGTCGACGGCGCGGACCTCGACCTCGGCGAAGCCCGCATCGTGCAGCATCGAGATCGCAAGCTGCTCTCCCCAGGCTGTTCCCAGCCCATCACCGTCGAGGCCCAGCGAGACGCTCATGCAGTGCATCGTGGACACCGTGTAGAGGAACGGTGCCAGCGGGTTCTCGAGGTTCTCCTCGACATGGCTGGATGCCTTGATGTCGATCATCAGGAAGGTCCCGTCGTCGCGAAGGGCGCGCGAGATGGCGGCGAGGACCCGTCCGGGGTGCGCCTGATCATGGATCGCGTCGAAAGCAGTGATCAGGTCGTACTCGGCAACCTTGTCCAGCTCGGCGACGTCCAGCACCTCGAAGCGGGCATTGTGCACTCCGAGTGCGGCTGCCTCGGCTCTGGCCGCGGCAATCGCCTCTGCCGAGAAGTCGTATCCGGTGAGCCGGCTGTTCGGGAACTCCGCTGCCAGGACGTTGATCGCATGGCCGCTGCCGCAGCCGATGTCGGCCACGTCGATGCCCGTGCTGAGCCGATCGCTGAGTCCTTCGACCAGTGGTACCACCACGTCGAGGAGCGTGGCGTCCACGACCGCGCTGCTGTCCGCGGCCATCAAGGCGTGGAACCGCGGGTAGTCGCCGTAGGACAAGCCACCGCCTTCGCGAAAACAGCGCACGATGCCCTGCTCGACCTCCGCGAGCATCGGGAGGTAGACCATCAGCCGGGCCAGGTTGTCGGGACCGGCATCGTCGGTGAGCCACGCCGCGTGCTCGCCCGGCAGGACGTAGGTTCCCGTCGCCGAGTCATGCACCAGCACCCGCGCAGTGGTCATCGCGTTGAGCCATTCGCGGACGTACCGCTCTTTGAGTCCGGCGGCTGCGGCGACCTGGGTGCTGGTCGAGGGCTGTCGCCCAGCCAAGGTGTCGAACAGCCCGGTCTGGTGTCCGATGCTCGTCATGAGTGCTGTGCAGGCGCCGTTGACGACGCCGAGCATCCGGTCGCCGAACGCTTCGACCGCCTCGGGGTCGAGCTCAGCCTGCTTTTCCAGTGTGGTCATCACGTGCTCCTCAGGTCACCGCGAGCAGCTTGCTTCGCGTTTCGACGCTAGGCGCAGGGGCAGGGCGCCGGCATCGACCGGAACGTGTGTTCCTCACGGGCGACATGGGCCGAAGGATGTACGGCGCCTCGCACGGAACTCAACCGAACCTCCCTCGGGCATCAGCCGATCTCGTGCCCCAACAGCCCGTGCTCGTGCGCCCATGCCGCTGCCGCCGTACGCGATCCGACGCCAAGCTTGCGGTAGATGTTCGCCAGATGTCGCCGGACCGTGGCCTCGCTGATGAACAGCACGGCCGCCGCGTCCCGGTTGGACGAGCCCGTGGCGACACTGACGAGCACCTCGAGCTCACGTTTGGTCAGGCCGCCCGGTGGGGACCCACCCGCCTTCGGCACAGGAGGCGGTGGCACGCCGAGGTGAGCCAGGGTGGCCAGCGCAGAACGCTCGTGGGCTTGCGCCGCGTCGGTGTCGCCCATGGCCCGGTGAGCTGCCGCGAGCGCCAGGCCGACTGTCGCCGCGTCGTAGGGGGCGCCCATCCGCGTGAACTGGGCAGCAGCGAGCGACAGCAGGGGCACCGCGCTGGCGGCCTCTCCCTGCGCCAGGAGCACGACTCCCTGCGCCTGGTCCGCCCACGCATCCATTCCCGGTGTACGGAACCGATCTCGGCTCTCCTCGAGCTGGCGGGCTGCAGCAGCGGCGGAGCCGATGTGCTCGGCTACCACTCCGATCTGCACCTGCGCCAGCAGCAACCGGACGCGCCTGAACGGACCCGGCTCCGACGCGACAGCCGCGGTCACCGCCGACCAGGCTTCGTCGACGTCCCCGGTGGCCAGCTGAAGAAGAGCGGCACCCGGCTGCGGATCACGCCCGCGCTCGGCCGCCAGGCGATAGCTGGCAGCCGCGCGGTCGTACAAGCCGCGGATCCTGAAGGTCTCGCCCAGCTGGTAAGCAGTCTCGGCGACCGCCTCGATGTTCATGTCCACCAGATCGTGCTCGACGTCGGCCGCCTCCCGCTCGACTTCTGCCCACGCCCCGTCGACGGCGTGAAGCTGTAGTCGATGGGCCCGGCACACTCCCAGGAACATGACCGCGTCGGAGAATCCGGAGACCCATCGCTCCGTGGCGCGGGTCCACTCCCGGGCGCGGGGCAGGTCCATCAGGTCGTAGCAGATGGACATGATCGTGCAGTAGATGTTCCCCGCCCACCCGGGCTCGAGGGTGTCGGCCATCACCGGCAGCATCGCCTCGTCGAGCAGGGCGAACCCTTCTCGAAGGTGGCCTCGCCTGATCTCGGCGAGTCCCTCGACCAGCAGGCCGAGCGCAGCGCAGGTGTCGTCATCGAGCGACAGACCCAGCCGCTGCAGCTCCTGAGCGGCCGTCGTGGCGTCGTCGAGACGTTGCTCCTCAAGGGCTTCGCAGCCATCGATGTAGGTCAGCAGGCCCCAGGCACGCCCCGGGGGCTGGCCATCGAGCAGACGGCGCGCCTTGCTGACCCACCCGGACGCCAGGCCGTACTCGCCGCGAAGCATCCAAACCCCGCCGAGGTCGATGGCCTGGAGGGCGGCACGCTCGACCTTCCCGTCCTCGAGATAGTGCCGGTGCAGGCTCTCGGTGATCGTCAGGCATTCGGAGATCTGGCCGAGCCACCAGGCGGCGTCCGCCAGCATCGCCAGTCCGTCCGGGTGCAGCTTCTCGCCGGCGTCGTGCAGCGTCCGGTAGGCGACGGCGTACTCCCGCCGGTCGAGGGCATCACGAGCCAGGTTGAGAAGGTGCTGCGGATCGACCTCCGTGGCCACAGCCACACGATAGTGGCCGCGACCGGGGCGAGCGGCGGCTCAGGTGGGTTCGAAGGCGTGCGCGAACCAGGTCGCGGTGCTGCCCGGGTTGTCGAGGTCTTCGCAGCTGCCCTTCAGGTGCCCCTGGTCATTGAACTGACCGGTGTAGCGACCGCCCTTGCCGTTGTTGTTCCAGTCGACCTGGTAGACGAACGAGTCCCCGACGAGCTGGCCGTGGGCGTTCGCCTCCATGCCACCGATCACCTGGCCTGATCCGTGGAGGAACCCGTTGGCGTCCTGCACGATGTCGAACATCAACTCGAACCCGTTGCTCTGGGTGAGTCTCCATTGGCCGTTGATGTTGCGTGTCATGGTCTCCGCCTTCATCGGGAATTGTGCCGCCGGAATTCCGAGACCGACCGTGCCGTCTTCGGGATTGACGTTACTCACGCATCCACGTTGGTCAAGGAGTCCTCGTAGCCGCTGTAGACCATGTGCGAGCTGCGCAATTTCTGGGCAGACCCGACTGCTACAACGGTTTTCGTGGACACCTACACGACCCGCCTCACTCGACACATCAGCGCGCCCCGCTCCGAGGTCTACCGCGCGTTGATCGACCCGGAGGCGATCCGGCAGTGGAAGGTGCCCGACGGGATGAGCATCCACATCCATGAGCACGATGCCCGGGAGGGCGGCAGGTTCCGGATCTCACTGACGTACGTCGGGCCGACCGGTCTCGGCAAGTCCTCGGAGAAGACGGACACCTACCGCGGGTGCTACGTGAGCCTGGTTCCCGACGAACTGGTCGTCGAGATCGATGAGTTCGAGTCGTCGGATCCGGCCCTGAGCGCACCGATGACGATCACCATCAGCCTTGCCGATGCGGACGACGGGACCGACCTCGTGGCCGAACATTCAGGCGTCCCGGTTGCTGTGCCGGCTGCTGACAACGAGCTGGGGTGGGAGATCTCGCTGTCCAAGCTGGCCCGGCTCGTCGAGGCGCGTGCACACCCTGCCTGACTTGGCCTGGGCCTGACTAGGGTCGTGACCATGACCGACGACATCCAGCCGCCCGTCCACCTCCCGTGTGGGTCCTGGCCCACTCCGATCACCGCGGCACTGGTCGTGGAGAAAGCCAGCCAGATCGGTGCAGTCGCGCTCGATGGCGACGTCGTCTACTGGTCGGAGCTACGCCCGCACGAGGGCGGCCGCACCCAGATCGTCCGGAGGCAGCCGGGCGGTGAGCCGACCGACGTACTGCCTGCGGGGACCAACGTCAGAACCCAGGTCCACGAGTACGGCGGCGGCGCGTGGTGGGTCAACGACGGCATCCTCTGGTACGTCGACTGGGAGGACCAGCGGCTGCGCCGACTCGAGCCCGGCGCTGATCCGGTCGAGGTCACGCCGGCGGCTCCTGAGGGTGGCTCGGTGCGCTGGGCGGACGGAGATGTCCACCCGACGGACGGCCGGGTCGCGCTCGTCCGCGAGACCCACCCTGTGGGATCGCGGGGCGCCATCGACGTGGTCAACGAGATCGTCGTACTGGACAACGAGGGGCAGGTAGCGACGATCTCATCTGGTTCGGACTTCGTCTCCGACCCGCGCTGGTCTCCCGACGGCAACTCGCTGGCCTGGCTGGAGTGGAACCACCCGGCCATGCCGTGGGACGCCTCGACGCTCAAGGTGCAGACAGCCATGGGTGTAGTCACCGTCGCGGGTGGTGGGGACGGCACGAACGAGGGGATCTGCCAGCCCAGCTGGGCGCCCGACGGCTCGCTGTGGTTCTGCTCCGACCGGCAGGACTGGTGGTCGCTGTTCCGCTGGACATCCGACGGCGGTGTCGAGCAGATGTTCCACGCGCCGGGCGACATCGGCGAACCCAAGTGGGTCTTCGGGCCGAGGCGCTACGCCTTTCTCGGCGACGGCCGAGTCGTCTTTGCTGTCCTGCACCAAGGCAGCGACTCGGTGCACGTGCTCGCACCCGACGGGGCGGTGCTCGCGCTCCCGATCGGCAGCACCTGCGTCGAGGACATTGCAGCCTCCGGTGCCAAGGTCGTACTGGTCGGGTCCTCCCCGTTCGAGGAGTCCGCCGTACGACAGTTCGAGATCGGCGACGCGTCGGGTGCGGCGCTCGACGGGCGGGAGACCCTCAGCGCGGAGCGCGACCACGGCATCAGCGACGAGTGGATCGCGGTGCCCGAGCACATCGAGTTCCCCGGCGGCGACGGGCGGCCGACGTACGCGAACTTCTACCGTCCGACCAATCCCGGCGCCCAACCGCTGGATGGGGAGCTGCCCCCGCTGGTCGTGATGCTCCACGGCGGCCCTACATCCAACGCGGTGACCACTCTCTCGCTGGATCGGCAGTTCTGGACCAGCAGGGGTTTTGCCGTTGTGGATGTGGACTACGGCGGCTCGACCGGATACGGCCGTGCGTACCGCGACCGGTTGCAGGGCCAGTGGGGCGTCCTCGATGTGGGGGACTGCGTCGCCGTGGTGCGCTGGCTGGGCGACAAGGGCTGGATCGACCCGGCGCGGGCAGTCATCCGCGGGGGCTCGGCCGGAGGCTTCACTGTGCTGATGGCGCTGGCGGTCTCCGACGCGTTCGCTGCCGGTGCCGACTACTTCGGCGTTGCTGACGTCGAGGCCCTTGCGCTGGAGACCCACAAGTTCGAGTCCCGCTACCTCGACGGGCTGATCGCCCCCTACCCCGAGGGTCGGGACGTCTACACGGAACGGTCACCACTGACCCACCTCGACTCGCTGACCTCGCCCCTGGTGGTCCTGCAAGGGGCAGAGGACCAGGTGGTGCCGCCAGCGCAGTCGGAGATGATCGTCGCCGCGCTCCGCGAGAAGGGGCTTCCAGTGGCCTACCGGCTCTACGACGGGGAACAGCACGGGTTCCGGCGGGCCGAGAACATCAAGGACTCGCTGGAGGCCGAGCTCTCCTTCTACGCCCAGGTGCTCGGCTTCGACCTGCCGGCGGAAGAGGCGATCCCTGTGCTCGAGGTCGAGAACCTCTCCCGTGAGTGACCGGCCATTCGTTCAGGTGCGGGAGCGGGTGCCCCGGCTCCTCATCGTGAGGTAGATGCTCACGACGACGTAGTAGGCCACGTACGCCAGCGACAAGACGACCACAGGCAGGTTCGCGTCGGGGAGGCTGACGAGGATGACGGCGTACAGCACCAGCCACAGGCCGGCCAGGCTGAGGTTGAGAGCCCAGAAGGCGTTCGTGCGCGAGGGGTAGACGTACTTGATCGGCACGAACACCAGCGCCGCGCAGATCAGGAGGATGACGGACGTGACGGTGGCCGACAGGTCGAGCACGACGACGTAGAACGCCACGACGTTCCAATAGCTCGGGAAACCGAGGAAGAAATGGTCGTCGGTCTTCGCGTCCGTCCGGCAGAACTGGTAGCTCGAGGCCAGCAGCGGTACGGCGGCCACGGCCACACCCCAATCCCCGTCGGGCAGGTAGTCGCCGGTCCACAGCAGCACCATGGGGACGAAGGCGTAGGTGATGTAGTCGACGATGTCGTCGAGGCGCGCACCGTCGAACGTCGGGATGGTCTCCTTCACCCGCAGCCGGCGCGCCAGCATTCCGTCGGTTCCGTCCACCACCAACGCAATGAGCAGGATCCACAGGGCGCGGACCGTCTCGCCCTCGATGACCGCAACAACGGCGAGCAGGGCGAGCACCGTGCCGCTCGCGGTGTAGAGGTGCAGTGCCCAGCCCGCGGCGCGCAGGCCGGGGGAAGGTGCGGGAGCCTCCCGGGTCACATCGGTGGTCGTCAAGAAGCCCCCCATGGGCGCTGGTCTAAGCCTGCCGGATGCCAAAAGTCTTGCCCAAAAGTCTTGCACAGCCAGCGGATCGGGCGCAGGCCCTGTCCGCCTGCCTATTCTGCCTGCGTGCGCGTTGGAGTCCTGGTGAGTCCCCCAGCAGTGCCCGTTGCTTTCGCGTGCCGTGGTCGCCCTGCTGTGCGTCCTAGCTGCCGAGCCGCCACGGAGTGACCGGTGTGCGGTGATCGACAGCTCTGCCGTGCAGCGGGCACGCCTGCCTGGGTTCGCGCGGGCAGAGCACGAACGCCGCTGTGACGGTCGCCCGGTATAGGCGGTACCGGGACGGAGCCGTGACATCGGCGAGCTCGACATCTGTTCCACCTCGACTCGCCGGTCCCGGGTAGATGCCGAGACCACGGTCGAGGTCGCGGTCGGCCAGCTCGGTGGCGGTGGCCGAGAGATACGCCGCGCGCCCGTGGTAGGTGGGGACCTGGGAGTCGAAGATCACCATGCTCACCTGCGGCCGACTGGCGATGTTGCGTGAGTGCGCCGCATCGTCGGCCGACATCCAGTAGAACTCGGCGTAGTCGGCCGTCGCGAAGTACACAGGGGACACCCACGGGCTGCCCTTGGCGTCGGCCGTGCCCAGCGTGACGTACAGGTTGGCGTCGATGAGCGCGCGGGCGTGGGCGTCGAGGTGGTCCATCTATTCAGCCTTCCTTGACGATTCTGTAGCGCAGGTGAGTGGCCAGTGGAGAGTCGGCGGTCTCGAGGTGCTCGAGCTGCACGTGCCCATGATGGTCACGATCGGCGCCGGACCCGACTGCGACGGATGGCCCGCGGTGACGCCAGACCTGGACCACATCGAGCCGAAGCACAGGCCGACCGTCGCGCCATGCCCCCCGACTGGATGCCGTCCGTTCATATTTTTGTCCCCACATTGACCGAATTGGGGCCTAGGCTCGGTAACGTGGACAAGAGAGGAATCGGAAGCCTCCGAAACCCCTCGACGATCTGCGACAGCCACTGGTCTAGTAAGTGGTATACACGAAGAAAATACTTGTTCGTTCCCTATGTCCGGTATGGAGTCTTTAGGGTATCTTTTCGGTCTAGTTCACCTACGAGGCCAGGAGGAACGCCATGTTGTCCGTAGCACCGGCATCCATGATGTTGATCGCCGTGTTCGGCATGTTCGTCGTCGCCTTCGCCGTGGCCCGCATGACCTTCCTCGAGCGCAAGACCCAGCGCCCCGCGTTCAGCGAGCCGAGCCGTCGTACCTTCGCCGGCTCTGGCGTCTGAACCTCAGATCCATCGTCTGAACCACATCCGCTGCAACCACTCGCGGTTGGTCACCAACTGGTCGGTCCAGATCGGCCAGAACCACGCGAACGCCAGTAGAGCCAGCACGAGCACGCTGCCTGCGGCCGCCGCGCCGGCGGCCCTCCGCCACGACGAGGCGTCGCGCCGACCCAGCATCTCCCCGAGGAGCAATGTCGCCCCCAGCAGAAGGAACGGCAGGATCGTCACGGCGTAGTAGCTGAAGATCGGGCGGTCGTCGTAGCGCAGCCAAGGCAGCCAGGTCACCGCGACGCCCACCGTCACCAGGCCGTAGCGCCAGTCGCGACGGGCGACCCACGCCACGACGGCCCACATCGCAGCGATCGTGCCGAACCACCACACGACCGGGTTGCCGAGCAGCAGGACCTGACGCAGGCACGTCGAGCCGGAAACCGCGCCGCACCCCTGCTCGCCGGGCGCGATGTCGAGCTGGGCGTCCACGCCGACGGGGCGGTTCAGCACCAGCCAGCCCCACGGGTTGGACTGGTAGACGTGCTTGCTGTCGTTGAGGAAGCCGGTGTGGAACACGTACACGTCGTGGTGGTAGTGCCACAGGGAGCGCAGCGACTGCCACAGCTCGGGGAGGAAGCCGTCTGCGTCGTGACGCAGGTAGTTGCCCCAGTACGGGCCGTACTGCGTGTTCGACAGCGCCTTCTCGTACTCCCCGGCGTGCAACAGCCAACCCGTCCAGCTCGCGACATAGACGAGGAGCGGCACCAGCACGACGTACCCCAGCGCCGGCAGGGCGTCGATGATCGCGGACTTCCACAGAGCGCGTCGTACGCCGAACGAGCGCCGCGCCCCGGAGTCCCAGAGCCACATCAGCAGGCCGAGCGCGGCGAGCGGGAAGATGGCAGACCACTTGGTGCCGACGGCCAGGCCCCAGCAGACACCGGTCGCCAATCGCCAGGGACGCCAGAGCAGCAACGGTCCCCACGACTCTGGCGCCAACCGGGACGAGGGCGCCACCGCCCGCGCCATCCGAGCGCGCACCCAGTCGCGGTCGGCGACCATGCAACTGACTGCACACAGCACGAAGAAGGCAAGGAACAGGTCGAGCAGCGCCAGCCGTGAGAGCACCAGGTGCAGGCCGTCGAAGCACATCAGGAGTCCGGCGACCAGGCCCAGCAGCGTCGAGCGGGTGACCCGTCGCGCGAGCCGGATCATCACCATCACCATCAGCGCGCCGACCACGACGGAGGCCACGCGCCAGCCGAACGGGTTCATCCCGAAGAGGCTCTCGCCCAAGCCGATGAGCCACTTCCCGACCTCCGGATGCACCACCATGTTGGGCGTCTCGGTCCACAGGTTCGAGGTGTGGCCCGCGAGGATCTGCTCGTTCGCCTTCTCGACGTAGCTCAGCGAGTAGCCGTGATGGATCAGCGACCACGCGTCCTTCGCGTAGTAGGTCTCGTCGAAGAGGAATGCTCGCGGCTTGCCGAGGTCCCACAGGCGCAGGAACGCCGCGAGCAGGGTGACCGCGATCGTGCCGACCCAGGCCAGCGCTGGGTCCTTGTCGGTCGCGCGCAGGCGGGCGCGGTCGGCGGCGCTGGGTACGACGTCACCGTCGGCCGTGCGTGAGAGTCCCACAGTGGGCTCGAGCCGTGCCGGGATGCTCACGCGGGCGATGCTACGGCTGCCGGGGTTAGGAAACCGTCCGGCGGGGCTGCTGCGATGATCGGTCCCATGAGTCAACCGGTCACACCTGCGCCCGGCGTGCTCGTGCTCGCCGCGACGCCCATCGGACGCATGGAGGACGCCTCGCCGCGACTCGCCGCGGAGCTCGGTGGCGCCGACGTGGTCGCGGCGGAGGACACCCGGCGGCTGCGACGGCTGGCCAACGACCTCGAGGTCGAGATCCCAGGTCGGGTGGTGTCCTACTTCGAGGGCAACGAGCACATCCGGACCGCCTCGTTGCTGCAGTCGCTGGTGAAGGGTGACCGCGTGGTGCTCGTCACCGACGCGGGGATGCCGAGCGTCTCTGACCCGGGCTACCGCCTCGTGGCTGCGGCCATCGAGCACGGTGTCACCATCACGAGCGTGCCTGGCCCGTCGGCGGTGCTCACCGCGCTCGCGGTCTCGGGCCTGCCGGTCGACCGGTTCTGCTTCGAGGGCTTCCTCCCTCGCAAGCCAGGGGAGCGCTCGCGCCGGCTCGAGGCCCTCGAACCGGAGCAGCGGACCCTCGTGTTCTTCGAGGCTCCGCATCGCACGCACGCGACCCTGAAGTCGATGAGTGCCGCGTTCGGCAGCGAGCGTCGAGGAGCAGTGTGTCGCGAGCTGACCAAGACGCATGAGGAAGTACGCCGCGGCACACTGGCCGACCTCGTCGACTGGGCCGAGCCAGGCATCCGCGGGGAGGTGACCATCGTCCTCGAGGGCACTTCGGAGCCCGAGCCGGTGACCGATCGCGCCACCCTGGCGACGCTGGTCGCCGAGGAGGAGGAGGCCGGTGCCACGCGCAAGGAGGCGATCCTCGACGTGGCTCGGCGCTGCCGGGTCCCCAAGCGGGTCGTCTACGACGCCGTGCACCGCTGATGAGCTCTCTGGCTTCATCGGTGCCGGATCTGCCGGAGGTGCCGGAGCCACTACCGCACCCAGTCGTGGACAACCACTGCCACCTCGACATCGCCCGTGGCACCGCCGTGGGCGAGGAGACCGCGTTGCCGGTGGGCGAGGCGCTCCGCCTGGCCGCCTCGGTCGGCGTGCCCCGCATCGTCCAGATCGGCTGCGACCTTCCCGGTGCCCGTTGGGCCGTCGAGACCGCGGAGGCGCACCCCGAGGTGGTCGCCGGCGTTGCGCTGCACCCGAACGAGGCGCCCCGGCTGGCGGCTGAGGGCCGACTGACGGAAGCGCTGGGGGAGATCGAGCGACTGGCCCGCAGCAGCGAGCGGGTGCGGGCGATCGGAGAGACCGGCCTCGACTACTACCGCACCGGGGCCGAGGGCCGCCAGGCGCAGCACGAGTCCTTCCGGGCACACATCGCGCTGGCACGCTCGCTCCACAAGGCCCTGGTCATCCATGACCGGGACGCCCACGAGGACGTGCTCCGCATCGTCGATGAGGTGGGGGCGCCGGAACGCTGGGTCATGCACTGCTTCTCGGGGGACGCCGGCTTCGCGCGGGAGTGCCTCGACCGCGGGGCCTACCTCTCGTTCGCGGGCACGGTCACGTTCAAGAACGCCGAGCCGCTGCGCGAGGCCCTGCGGGTGGCTCCGCTGGACCGGATCCTGGTCGAGACCGACGCGCCGTACCTCACCCCGATGCCGCACCGGGGCCGCACCAACGCCTCCTACCTGGTCCCGCTCACAGTGCGGTCGATGGCGGGGACCCGCGGCGTGGATCTGGCCGAGCTGTGCCGGGCGATCGAGTCAAACACCGACACGGTATTCGGCGGTGCCTGGGCGTAATTTCCGATGTGAGACGCCTCACACCGGTTGCGTGCAGTTTGCTAACACTCAGCTACTTACCTAGTGTCGAGGGCTGTTGGCCGGGAGCGGGAAGCACCACCCCCGGTGAGCGCTTCACGGGGGAAGCCGCAAGTTTGCGACCGATTCGGTACGCCGCGGCAGGCGCCACTACCCACCCCGCGGCCCGGAACCCTGCGAACATCGGAGACTCGTGCGCGCTTCACTCACGCACCTCAGCCGCAACAAGACCGTTCTCTTCAGCCTGGTCGGAGCGATCGTCCTGGCACTGGTCGGCACCGCCACCGCCTACGGCACCCTCAGCCAGACCGTGACCCTCTCGATCGACGGCAAGGAGTCCAAGGTCCGCACCTTCGGCGACAACGTCGGTGAGGTCCTCGCGAGCCAGGGCATCGAGCCCACTTCCCACGACTCCGTCGTTCCGGGCGTCGACTCGCCGGTGAACGACGGCTCCCGGATCGCCGTACGTCTCGGACGCCCGCTGGCGCTGAGCATCGACGGCGAGGAGCGGACCTTCTGGACCACCGCGACCAAGGTCTCCACCGCGCTCGACCAGCTCGGCGTACGCTTCGGCGACTCCGCGCTCTCGGTCAGCCGAAGCGCCTCCATCGACCGCTCGGGCATGACCGTCGAGGTCACCACGCCCAAGCTGGTCTCGCTCAAGGTGGCCGACGCCAAGGCCAAGAAGCACAACGTCCCGGCCGCAACCGTGGGCGAGCTGCTCGAGAAGACGTCCGCCGGGGTGGACCGCAACGACATCGTGCGCCCATCGCGCAGCGCCGAGCTCACCGACGGCACCCGTGTCGTGGTGACCAAGGTCGGTGTCCGGACCAAGCACGTCCCCCGCGAGGCCATCCCCGCCCCCGTCGAGGAGCAGAAGGACGACTCGATGATGCAGGGTGAGACCGAGACCGTGCGCGAGGGCAGCGACGGTGTCCGCGACGTCACGTACAAGGTGCAGTTCCGCAACGGTGAGGTCGTCAAGCGCACCGTGCTCAAGCAGCGTGTGCTCACCCAGCCGGTCGCCTCGATCGTCAAGGTCGGCACCAAGACGATCGACACCGGCGTGTGGGACGCGATCGCTGACTGCGAGTCGGGCGGCAACTGGGCCGCCAACACCGGCAACGGCTACTACGGCGGGCTGCAGTTCAACCCCGGCACCTGGGCGGCGTACGGCGGCTCCGGCATGCCGCACCAGAACAGCCGTGAGGAGCAGATCGCGGTCGCCGAGCGCGTGCGCGCCGCCGAGGGCGGCTACGGCGCCTGGCCCCACTGCGGCGCACAGTTCGGCTGACCAGCTGACGCCAGCACGCGCCCGAGCTCCTCGGGGCCGCCTGCAATAGCCTCATTCCCGTGAGCGCCTCAACTTCTGCCGGACCGAGACTTCTCGGTCCGGCAGAAGTGCGTTCGCTTGCGGCTGCTCTCGACCTTCGCCCCACCAAACAGCGCGGGCAGAACTTCGTGATCGACCCGAACACCGTGCGCCGGATCGTGCGGGACTCCGGGATCACCTCGACCGACGTGGTGCTCGAGGTCGGGCCCGGCCTGGGGTCCCTGACGCTGGCCCTGCTCGACGTCGCAGCCCGGGTGGTGGCCATCGAGGTCGATCCGGGACTGGCGGGCGCCCTGCCGGCCACGATCGGCGACCGTGCCCCGGCGTACGTGGACCGGTTCGAGGTGGTTCTCGCCGACGCCATGCGCGTCACCTCGGTCCCCGGTCCAGCGCCCACCGCACTGGTCGCGAACCTGCCCTACAACGTGTCGGTGCCCGTCCTCCTGCACCTGCTCGCGCTGTTGCCCACACTCGAACGGGGCCTGGTGATGGTGCAGTCAGAGGTGGCCGACCGGCTGGCGGCTGAGCCCGGCTCGAAGGTCTACGGCATCCCGTCGGTCAAGGTCCGCTGGTTCGCCGACGTACGCCGGGCGGGCGCGGTCGGTCGCAACGTCTTCTGGCCGGCACCCAACGTCGACTCCGGCCTGGTCGCCTGGACCCGCCGGGACCCTCCGAGCACGACGGTGACCAGGGAGCAGGTCTTCGCTGTCATCGACGCCGCGTTCGCGCACCGGCGCAAGGCGCTGCGGCCGTCACTGCGCGAGCTGGCCGGCTCGGCAGAGGCCAGCGAGCAGGTGCTGCGGACGGCCGGGATCGACCCGATGACGCGCGGCGAGCAGCTCCGCCTGCCCGACTTCGTGCGACTCACCGAGGCACTGGCAGGCATCCGTTGACCCCTTCAGTCACCGTTCGTGCCGCCGCGAAGGTCAACCTGCACCTCAGTGTGGGCCGACCACGTCCCGACGGCTACCACCCCTTGGCCACCGTCTACCAGACGCTCAGCCTGCACGACGACGTCACGGTCTCAACCGGGCCCACGTGGAGCGTGACCCTGGTGTGCGAGGAGGACATCGACCGCGATTCCTTCCCGTCGGGGGAGGACAACATCGTGGTCCGGGCCGGGCGGCTGCTCGCCGACCACCACAGCGAGGACCGGGCCGCCGAGTTCACCGTGCGCAAGTCCATCCCCATCGCCGGAGGTCTCGCGGGCGGCAGCGCCGATGCCGCTGCTGCGCTCGTGGCCCTGGACCGGCTCTGGGGGCTGGAGACGAGTGATGATGACCTGCTGTCCCTCGCCGCGCAGCTGGGCAGCGACGTGCCGTTCGCGCTCGTGGGCGGCACCGCGCTCGGTCGCGGCAGGGGCGAGATGGTCACACCCATGCTCGACGACGGGACCCGGTGGTGGGTGGTGGTTCCGGCGCGCACGGGCCTCTCCACGCCGGAGGTCTACCGCCACTACGACGAGCTCTGCCCGGACGCACCCGAGGAGGTGACTGTTCCCGATGACCTCGTGGCGGCGCTCACTGATCCGAACAACCGGGTCCTGGCGGCGGTGATGCGCAACGACCTCGAGCCCGCCGCGATCGACCTTCGCCCCGAGCTCGGGGAACTGATCGAGGCCGGCGAGCGCGCGGGAGCACTGCGCGGCATCATCTCCGGCTCGGGACCGACCTGCATGTTCTTGTGCTCCGACCGAGGTTCCGCCGACCGAGTGCGTACGACGCTGCTCGATGCCGGCCAGCCGCGGGTGCTCGTGGCGCTCGGGCCGGTCTCCGGCACGCATGTCGTGGAGTACAAGTAATGGCCAACCTGCTGAACCTCGAGAAGGTCACCAAGTCCTATGGGGTCCGGATCCTCCTCGACGAGGTGAGCCTCGGTGTGGCCCGGAGCGAGCGCATCGGCATCGTCGGCCGCAACGGCGACGGCAAGACCACCCTGCTGAACCTGATGGCCGGTCGCGAGAGCCCCGATGCCGGCCGGGTCTCGCTCAGCCGGGGCCTGCACATCGGCTACCTCGACCAGCGTGACCTGCTCGACGACACGCACTCCGTGCGCGAGGTCGTCCTCGCGGGCAAGCAGGACCACGAGTGGGCGGGCGACCCCCGGACCCGCGAGGTCGTCGAGGTGCTGCTCGCGGATGTTGCTCTCGACCGAGCCGTCCACGGCCTGTCCGGAGGCGAGCGCCGGCGCTGCTCGCTGGCCCGGCTGCTGCTGGACGACGTCGACCTGCTGATCCTCGACGAGCCCACCAACCATCTCGACGTCGAGGCGGTCGCCTGGCTGGCGGACCACCTTGTCCGTCGTACGTCCGCGCTGGTGGTGGTCACCCACGACCGCTGGTTCCTCGACGCGGTGTGCGAGCGGACCTGGGAGGTGCACCCAGGACCCCAGGGAGCCGGCGTGGTCGACTCCTACGAAGGTGGGTACGCCGCCTTCGTGCTCGCCCGAGCCGAGCGACAGCGGCAGGCGGCTTCCTCGGAGTCGCGACGACAGAACCTGCTCCGCAAGGAGCTGGCGTGGCTGCGGCGCGGAGCCCCGGCACGCACCTCGAAGCCGAAGTTCCGGATCGAGGCAGCGAACGCGCTGATCGAGGACGAGCCGCCGCCTCGCGACTGGATCGAGCTCCAGCGCTTCGCCACCCAGCGGCTCGGCAAGGACGTCGTCGACCTCGAGGACGTCGACCTGACGCGCGGTGACAAACGGCTGCTCCAGCACGCCACCTGGCGCCTCGGACCCGGGGACCGCGTCGGGATCGTCGGGGTCAACGGGGCCGGCAAGAGCTCGGTGCTGGGTCTCGTGGCCGGCGACCTGGCGCCGGACGTCGGCCGGGTGAAGCACGGACGCACCATTGCGCTCGCCCACCTGACCCAGCAGGTCCCCGCGGAGGATCCCGACGCGCGGGTGCTCGCGACCGTGGAGGCCATCCGTCGGGTCACCCGGACGGCTACTGGCCAAGAGGTGTCCGCCAGCTCGATGCTGGAGCGGTTCGGGTTCACCGGTGACAAGCTCACCGCTCGCCTCGGTGATCTCTCTGGTGGTGAGCGCCGACGGTTCCAGCTGCTGAAGCTGCTGCTGGCCGAACCCAACGTGCTGCTGCTCGACGAGCCGACCAACGACCTCGACATCGACACCCTCAACGTCGTCGAGGACTTCCTCGACGGGTGGCCGGGGACCCTCGTGGTCGTCTCCCACGACCGGTACTTCCTCGAGCGGGTCACCGACTCCGTGTGGGCGCTGATGGGGGACGGCCAGATCTCGATGCTCCCCAACGGCGTCGACCAGTACCTCGAGAGCCGCCGACACGGCGCGAATGTCCCGCAAAAACCCGCCGAGACGGCGCGTGTGTCCGCGAGAGAGCCGCGAGACGGCGCGAATGTCCCGCAAAAACCCGCCGAGACGGCGCCTGTGTCCCAGCGGGCGAAGGTCGGCGGCGCCGAGGAGCGCGCCGCCCGTAAAGCGATCGCCCGGATCGACAAGCAGCTCAAGCGCATCGCGTCGCGTGAGGCGACACTGAGCAAGGAGATGGCCGCTCACGCGGCAGACCACGAGAAGCTGGCCGCTCTCTCGGCGGAGGCACACGATCTGGCGCTGGAGAAGGAGCAACTGGAGGGCGAATGGCTCGAATCGGTCGCCCTGCTCGAGTAGCGCCGTACACAAGCGCCGTCTCGACGGGGACGGGTGGGACACACGCGCCGTCTCGGTGGGGAGGGGTGGGACACAAGCGCCGTCTCGGCGGGGAGGGAGGATGTGCCCCATGACGCTTTCGTTCTTCACCTCCAGTGGTGACGACCTCGTCCCGGCCGATCTCGCGCGGAGTCTGTGGAGCAAGAACCAGATGCATGGCGTCGCGGTCAGCGGGGCGCTCTCACGGGCCCTGGAGCGTGCGGTCGACGATCTCGGTCGTGACGACCTGCGCCCTGCCCGCTACACGGTCGACCTGTTCCGCGCCGCCGCGATGGATCCCTGCCGCACCACCGCTCGCGTCGTACGTGAGGGCAGGCGGCTGTGTCTCGTCGACGCGACCGTGGAACAGGGCGGTCAGGCTGTGGCGCGCGCGAGTGGCCTGTTTCTCAAGATGGGCGATCCTGCGACGGGCGAGGTCTGGGAGCCGACCGAGGCACCCGCACCGCCGCCGGCGGAGGTGGCGCCACCCACCGACGAGATGCGGGTGCCGTTGTTCTCAAGCGACGGGATCGGCTGGGAGCCCTCGTTCGCGGCCCACCAGAACGGTGGTCGCAAGATGACCTGGCAGGTCGGCGTCGCCGTCGTACCCGAGGAGATCCCGTCGGGGTTCGTCGTGGCCGCAAGCGTTGCCGACGCCACGAGCATGGTCACCAACTGGGGCAGCAACGGAGTCGAGCACATCAACACCGACATCACGCTCACCCTCGCGCGGCTACCGGTCGGACGCGAGATTGGGCTCTCGGCCGTTGACCGGGTCAGCCACGACGGGATCGCGGTCGGCACCGCCACTGTCTTCGACCGTCAGGGACGACTGGGTACGACGGTCGTCAGCTCGATCGCCAACGCCAAGCGCACCGTGGACTTCGAGGTGCACGACTACGTGGACGACCCGCGTGTCCCCGGGGCCTGAGACCCTCCGGAGCGGAGCGGCCCCATCAGCTGCTTGAGCAGGGCAGCGAGCTGGCTGCGGTCCACGGGGGCGAGATCGCTGAGCAGGTCGCGCTCGCTCTCAAGCAAGGTCTCGAACGCGCCGTCGACGGCGCGCTTGCCGACCGGGGTCAGGCGCACCAGGACGCCGCGTCGGTCGCTCGGGTCGGGGGAGCGCTCCACGAGCCCGCGCTGCGCGAGCCGGTCGACGCGGTTGGTCATCGTGCCGCTGGTGACCATCGTCTGCGTCAGCAGTGCACCGGGAGTGAGCTGGTAGGGACGACCTGCCCGCCTCAGCGCCGCCAGTACGTCGAACTCCCAGGTCTCGATCGCGTGTGCCGTGAACGCGTCGCCCCGAGCCTTGTCGAGCAGCCGAGCGAGTCGACTGATGCGGCTGAACACCTCGACCGGGGCGAGGTCCAGGTCATCACGTTCGCGGTGCCACGCCTGGACGAGCTCGTCCACCTCGTCCCGCTCCACGTCCAGATCGGCCACGCCCCGGATTCTAGCCGGAAAAGATTCTTGACATCGAGATAGTCTGGCTCGATGACGTCTCCGTTTGCCTGGGACCCGGACCGGTACCTCGCCTTCACAGACGAACGCGGCCGACCCTTCCTGGACCTCGTCACCCGGGTCGGTGCCGAGTCACCGCGAACGGTGGTCGACCTGGGCTGCGGCGCGGGCAACCTCACGGTTCTGCTGGCGCAGCGCTGGCCGGGTGCCCGGGTTCTGGGCGTCGACTCGAGCGAGGAGATGGTGGAGGCGGCGCGCGCCGAGTCCGGTGTGGAGTTCGCCGTCGGTGACATCCGGGACTGGGCGGCCTCGGCAGGCTCGGCCACCGGCAAGGTCGACGTGCTCGTCTCCAACGCGGCCCTGCAATGGGTCCCTGGCCATCTCGACCTCCTGCCCAGACTGGTGGAGTCGGTCAGTCCCGGCGGCTGGCTGGCCTTCCAGGTCCCCGCCAACTTCGAGGAGCCCAGCCACACGATCCGGCGTGACCTGGCGGCCGAGCCGGCGTACGCCGAGCACACGGCAGGTGTCGCCACCCCCGACGCCCACGACGCTGCGACCTACCTGCACGCGCTGCGCGGGCTCGGCTGTGAGGTCGACGCCTGGGAGACGACGTACCTGCACGTGCTGACCCAGGAGAGCCATGGGCCCGACCCGGTCTTCACCTGGGTCAGCGGCACCGGGGCGCGCCCGACGCTCCAGGCGCTCGCCGACGGCCTGCGCCAGGAGTTCGAGGAAGAGTTCAAGCGGCGACTGCGGGCGGCGTACCCCGTCCGCGGCGGCGCGGTCGTGCTGCCCTTCCGCCGGGTCTTCGTCGTGGCGCAGCTCCCTCGCAGCTGACCGCTGACCGCTAGAGCCGCGGCAGCGTCGGGAGGTTCGTGGTCCCGTGCGGGGCCGCAACGAACTGCTCACGCGTCCACCGCTGCAGCACCCGTCGGTAGACGGGCGTGTGCTGGTAACCGCTGTGCCCCATCACTGCCGGCCCGGGATCGCCGACACCGTCTTCCGGGACCTCGGGCACCGGCAGGTCGAGATCGCTGTCGGCGTCGGAGAACACGCGCCAACCCAAGGGGTCCGTACGCCGGAACAGGTTGACCCACTCACCTCCGGCCGTGCGGAGCCGGAAGCGGAACGTGTCCGGCACCAGCGGCGGCGGACCGGGCGTGCCCGGTCGAGGGACGTCGGGGAACGCGTCGGTGAGCGAGGGCTGGCCGGTGGTCGGTTCGTAGCCGATCGCGTCGGGGCCGAACACGCGGGGGAAGACCCGGCCGTAGAGCGCGCGGATCTGGCTGCCGTAGGTGATCATCCGAACGCGATTCAGGTGCACCGGGTTGAGCCTGCTCACCATCGCCAGCACGATCAGGGACCCCTGGCTGTGTCCCGAGACGACTACCTGGTTCGGCATGGCGTGCGGCTTGTCCAGTGCCCAGCGGGTGCGGATGTGCAGCTCGGGCACGACGCGCTCGGCGTAGCACGGCGGTGCGAGCGGATGGGCCGCCCGGGGCCAGAACGTGGTCAGGTCCCAGATCACGCCGACGGCCTTGCGGGTGTTCTCAGAGCGACGGATCTGCGAACCCAGAAGGATCAGTCCGGCCGACATGGCGACCACGAGGTACATCGAGGCCGTGGCCACGTCGCGGGTCCAGCCGACGAAGGGCAGGTCCAGCTCCCAGGGGGGCGAGCCGGACATGGACGCCACGACGATCACCAGTGCCACGGGGGAGGTGATGGCACCGACCACATCGAGCAGGGTCTCCGCGCGATGGGCCAGGGCCGCGGTTCGTCGCGCCCTGAGACACCGCGCGCGATCCCGGTCGGAGATCAGGTTGTCCGGGAAGGAAGCGGACGGGAGCTGCGTGCGAAGCTTCGGGCCCACCTTGCGCATGAACAGGAGGAAGCACACGAGCACAGCGGCGGCCACGACGACCACCCACAACAGCTGGCCGATGGGCGTCCAGATCAGTACCTGAGGCACGACCAGCGGAACCTCAGGGGCGTTGCCCGGTGCGAGGACCACGCCTTCGTCAATGCTCACGCTGAGTGGGGACGCACCGACCCTTGCGGGCAGCGTCAGCACTCCGGCGGAGTGGAACTCCGACTCCTCAGCCGTGCAATCGGTCTTGGCGTCGCGCAGGCAGCTGTCCGCGAGGTTGAGTGTGGGCGACGGCACGGTGAGCGTCGAGGGTCGCTCGACGATGGTGCGTCCACGCCCCTCGGTGAACGCGTCCTCGCGGGCCCGCTCTGGGTCGACGGCGAGGGAGAGTCCCTCCATCTCGATGGTCCCCGACGTGACGCGGGCTTTGTCGCCGCTCACGGTGACGCGCGCATCGCGCAGGGTGACCTCGCCCGTCGCCACGAACGTGCGCGTACTGTACGTGCTCCCGAGGTCCAACGTCGTGGGGGCGACCTTGCGGCCCTCGACCCGGCTGACGAGGTCGCCGACGCCGTGGGACGGGCCGTTGAGGTAGTTGGCCGTGGCGATCACGGTGCCGGAGGTGAAGAGCAGCGCGATCCACGCGGCCGAGGCGAGGAGCACCGACGCCCCGGCGCCTCGCCACGCCTTGTCGTTGTGTACGGCGGGGGAGCGCCAGTACTGCCAGAACGCGAGCAGCAGCCAGAAGAGCACCGCAACTCCGGAGGCGACGACCACCGGCCAGGCGTGCTTGGCGTCGTAGAGTCCCATGGCCCTGAGTGCGACGATCGCGACCACGGCTGCCGCCGTACCGAACACGATGAGCACTGCCATTCGCGGCTTCATCCGGCCACCCGTGAAGACGCTCAGATGGAGCAGGGTCAGGCAGACGAACACCGCGATGAACCAGACGTTGCGTCCGGTGAAGTCCAGCGCCTCGTCCAGGAACCCTGCTTGCCCGGCGTTCTTCAGGGCGAGCAGGTGCAGGAGATAGACCACTGCTGCCAGGTAGAGCACCGCTCGGTCGAAGACCGGCGTGAGTCCGCGGGCCCGGCGGAGCAGAGCGGGCGTGCCTCCGCCGTACGTGCTGACGACGAGCGCCTCGACGTCGTCCTCGTGGGTCACGGTCACGGCCGTTGCGGCAAGCAGCAGCAGGAGCAAGCCGAGCAGGACCGTGGCCCAGAGCAGCAGGGTCCAACCCCAAGGTCGCGGGAGCTCGGCAGCGCGCAGGACGTGGATCCCGGAGAACGCGATGATCGTGGCGACGCCGGCGGTCAGGTGGTAGCGCTGCAGCCGACGAGTGCGTTCAGTGCCGTTCCACAGGTTCGGGTGCAACAAGATGTGCCGGGTCGAGAGCACCGGAGGCTGGTCCAGGGCGTCCCGCACGCTCTCGTAGCGGCTCATCGAGGTCTTCGACAGGAACCACCACACCGCGACGGCCGCCATCGGCACCAGCGTGGCGAGCGCGATGCGCTGCCCCGGTGTCCAGGCGGCCAAGAAGTCCAGCTGGTGCGGGATCCGGCTGCAGCCGGGAACGCCGTAGCGGTAGCACTGCCACGCCAGGAGGTCGATGGCGAGCACACACGGGGTGAGAGCGAAGAAGACGGTGAGCAACAGCCCCGACGCCCGCACCGCGCGGGCCCCCCACCGAGCCTGGCCGCTGTCGCGACCGAGCTCGAGGCGCGCCCAGTACGCGAGGTTGATCAGTGCGAACGGGAGCAGGATCAGCCACAGTGCCCTTTTCACCCAGCCGAGGAAGCCCTGCACGCCGGAGGTGAGCGCACCCCAGGAGTACGCCTCCACGCTGACGTTGACCTCGGTGCCGGTGACGGTGCCGGTGACGTCGTCGCCGGCGAGCGTGCGGTAGGGGAGCTGCTTGTCCTTCTTGAGACGATAGATCCCGGTCAGGCCGTCGCCGGCCACCTGCCCCACGTCGTTGTCAGCGACGCCCAGCATCGCGCCCGGGGACGTGCCGTGGACTCCGTGCACGCGCAGCTCGACGGTCTCCATAGGAGGACTCCCAACCTCGCACCCATGATGCAGGAGTGACGCCGGTGCTGTCCTGATACGACGCGCGCTGGTGTAGGCCGGGCCTGAACCGGGGCCCTAGACCGGCCTCAGGCGGCCTTTCGGCTGCTCCGGCTGTCGCGGGCCCCGACCGCCACGTCGGGGTTGTCGGTGAACAGCCCGTCCACTCCTGCGTCGAGGAAGGCCTGGACCTCGGCCGCGAGGTCGCCGACGGCGTTAGGGTCGGTGCCACTGCGGAAGTTCTGCGCCATGAACTGGTTCTCCCGGCGCAGGGTGAACACGTGCACCAGGAGCCTCTGGCGGTGAGCGTCGCGCACCAGGCTGCTGGGGACCGTGGTGTTGCCGGAGGCGTCGCGGGGCAGCACGAGATCCTTGTTCGGGCCGATGCCATCGGCGTACCTCGCAATCCCGCGCAGTCCCTCAGGGGTCGCCAGGTCTCGGTAGGTGCGCGGGTCGCCGGCCGCCCTGAGGTCGTACGGCGCGCCGGTGGCGTCGAGCAGCTGGATGATCGGCAGCTTCGTCATCTTGTCCAGCCGGCGCAGGTTGCCCGTCTCGAAGCTCTGCAGGAAGACGCGCGACCCCGGTCGGTCCATCCGGTGGCGGCGCAGGGTCGTGAGCAACGGTCGCTCCATGCTCAGCCCGATCGAGCTGAAGTACGTCGGATGCTTGGTCTCGGGGTAGACACCAATCCGCCGGTGGTTGCGTCGCTCCTCCTGCCGCACGAGGTTCAGCACCTCGTCGAGCGTCGGGACCTCGAACTGGCCGTCGTACGTCGTGTTGGCGGGACGCACCAACGGGAGCCGCTCCTTCGCACGCAGGGTCTTGAGCTCGGCCAGGGTGAAGTCCTCGGTGAACCACCCGGTGATCGAGGCGCCGTCGATGACCTTGGTGGTCTGGCGGTTCGCGAACTCGGGGTGGGAGGCCACGTCGGTGGTGCCCGTGATCAGGTTCTCGTGACGGGCGACGAGGACGCCGTCCTTGGTCGAGACCAGGTCCGGCTCGACGTAGTCGGCGCCCATCCGGATCGCGAGGCGGTAGGACTCCAGCGTGTGCTCGGGCCGGTAGCCCGACGCGCCGCGATGGCCGATCACGAGTGCGTGCCCACGTCCTTCCCTGGACGGGGCCGCCTGGGCGGGGGCGATGGTGGTTGAGGTGGCGATCAGCGCGAGCAGGAGGGCGCCGCTGATCTTCCCGAGAGCAGTCATGCCGGCGAGGGAACCGGCTGCAAGTGACGGGTGGACGTTGAGTAGGTGAAGGTCAGGTGACCGGCAGCGCACCGGTAGCCTCGTTGCGTCAATCCCCGGTTGGGCTGCCGGGCAAAGATGCTGCCCCGCCTGGGGCCAGTAACCTTTTCGCACGATCCCCGGTTGGTCTGCCGGGCAAAGATGCTGCCCCGCCTCGGGCCAGTAACCTTTTCGCACGATCCCCGGTTGGTCTGCCGGGCAAAGATGCTGCCCCGCCTCGGGCCAGTAACCTTTTCGCACGATCCCCGGTTGGTCTGCCGGGCAAAGATGCTGCCCCGCCTCGGGCCAGTAACCTTTTCGCACTATCCCCGGTTGGTCTGCCGGCAGGGCCCGCCTGACTTTGAATCAGGACTAGCGACGTAGGTTCGACTCCTACCCGGGGAGCAAGTTCCAGCAGGTCACAGCGCGTTGTGCGCCGATCGTCTCGGCGGTCGCCGGGGCCGGTTTGCTAACACGGGCGCTCCTCAGAGCCCTGAGCCTCGCCCATGATGCGATCGACGGGTCCTGTCGCCGATCCGCTTTCACGACCTGCGACAAATGGAGGGGCGAAACGCGGGCAGCCGCGACGAGGCGGTCCGTGTAGTCGAGGTTCTCGATCTGCCAACTCTCGCTGACGCTCACTGCGTCGCCGGTCATCTGACCAGTCTGCGTCGGACGCGTCTCGGGTGAGATCGGGAAACGTCCGCAGCCGCAAGGTGCGCGTCAGGCGACTGACTCGAAATGAATGCGTAGGCCCAGTGCGTGAGCCACCTTGACGATCGTGGCGAAGCTGGGGTTGCCGTCGGCGGACAGTGCCTTGTAAAGACCTTCACGGCTCATACCGACGCGCCGCGCGAGCTCGCTGACGTTGCCAGAGCGAGCGATGGTGCCGAGCGCCTGGGCCACAAAGGCAGCGTCGTCACCGGCCTCCTCGATGGCGGCCTCGAGAAACGCCGCGACGTCCCTGATGTCGGTCAGGTAGTCGGCGCTGTCGTAGGGAGCGAAGGTCTCAGTCTGCTTGCTCATGGCTCTTCCATTTCGCCGCTATCCGCTTTGCTTGTTCTATGTCCTTGCCCTGGCTCGACTTGGCACCCCCAGAGAGCAGCAAGATCACGCGGTCCCCCTGTTGCAGGAAGTAGACCCGGTAGCCCGGGCCGTAATCGATGCGTAGTTCGGAAATGCCGCCACCCACCGGCTTGCGTCGCCCGGGTTGCCCACAGCGAGTCGGTCAATCCTCACCAAGACCCGTGCAACTGCCTGCCGGTCCTTCAGTTTTCTCAGCCACCGATCGAAGGTCGCACTCTTGACGACCTCGATCATGTGTTAACCATAGTTCACACTTTCCGCAGCCACAACCAGATCGCTCAGCCCCGGGGAGCAAGTTCTAGCAGGTCAGCGCGTTGTGCACCGATCGGCTCGAGGTCGACGGGCTAGTCGCGCGGCTCCTTGGTGAGTCTGATTTCGTTGGCGAAGGCGACGACCACCATCACGACGACCGCGCCTACCGCCCAGAAGAACCCTTCGATGAGCGGCTCACCACTGCAACTGTTCGCCTGCGCATCGCACTGCCGGGAGTCGATCGCATAACCGATTGCGTAGGCAACCGGCACAAGGACGAGGGTGGCAAGCAGATAGGCCAGCGCGCGAATCACAGCCGATGCCAGCGCTCAGGGTCTGTCATGTGCTCCTGGTTCCTTCGTAGATGGTCCTGAACGGAGTGAACCACGGTCGCCTGATCGCCGAACGGAGAACGTCCGGATGCCGCAAGCTACCGGCCGAGGCCACGGCCCGAGGGCTCATGCGGTGAGTTACTGCGCTCTCGAAACCGGGGGCATTGGCCGCCCCTTGGGGTACTTGGCATCTACTGCCGTCCAGCGTCATCGGAGCGAGCATGCATCTCGGACGAGAGGCGCGTTGGCGGATGCCTTGGAACTCTTGGCCATAGGGGGTTGATCTGTTGTGGTTGCTCCCGCCGGTCCTCACACGCCGGTGTCTGATCCGGCCACGCGAGCCGGATGGGTGGAGCTCCTCGCGGGAGCGTCCTCATCCCCCGCGATCCGCGCGGTCATGCTGATGAGCGAACCGTCTGGAACACTGCTCGACGTGGCCGCAGAGTGGTTCCGCTCGGGGGAATGGAGCGAGGAAGCGCGCGCGGACTTCGAGCAGCGACTCGGGCGGGCGCGCACGCACAACCGAGCGCAGTACCTCCGCATCAAAGGACTCGCGCTTGAGGCCGCCGGCGAGGTCGCAGGAGCACGGGAGCTCTGGACTCGGGTGCTCCAGGACGACGGTGAGTTTGCGGGTCTCCAGGGGTTTCCGACCCTTGAGCATCTCGGCGATTCGTACGCCGAGGAAGACCTTGCCTTGGCCGAGCACTACTACCGACGACTTCTGTCGAAAAACCCCAGTCTCAACGCCACCACTGCTACTCAGCACATCAAACTTGCCGAGCTGCTCGTGCGGCGCGGACGCCGCGAGAACCTCGACGAAGCGGCCGAGCTGCTGACGACCTGGGTAGAGGCAGCCCAGTCTCCGTTCCCGGACAGCCACTTCCGGTGGAATCTCGCCGTGATCCATCTAGCCGAAGCCAGACATGATCGCGACTCCGCGCGTGAGGCCGCACAGCGCGCCCTAGACCTCGCAGGCAGAGGTCCTGTCTTTCCACGTCACAAGACCGTCGGGGTTGTCGCGACCGACCGAGTCACGCTAGCGCGACTTCGAAACCTGGCAAAGTAGGGCGCAGCGGTGTCGAGCCGCCTCGTGGCACTCTCGCGCTGACTGCCCGTGAGATCAACGTTCGTGAGAGCCGTCGGCAAGTCTTCCAGCCATGCCCGAAGCTGGAACTCGTTGAGCATGGCGTCCTGGTACGGCCAGATTGTGTCGTCCGGGTTCAGCGCCATGCGAACAGCCTGTCGCAACGTCCTTGACATCCCGCAGACAGGTACCGGACCTGGCGATGAGCGGCTGTTGCCACGCGCCACCCTTGGGTGCGCGCATGACGTGATGGCCCAGAGCATCTGAAACTTCGAACGTGTCAGGGGGCGAGGTGCCTGCGCCACGGCTCGGCTGGATGTCGTACGCGGTCGTCCTGGAGTTCGATCAGCCGTGAACGCACGAGGGGTCGAATCGCGAAGAGCCATCCCAAGGCACCGAACGTGCCAAGGAAGATCACGATGTACATCATCAAGGTTCGCTCAAGGCTGGTGGCGAACCCCGCCTCCGGTGTCTTGAAGAATGTCACCAAGCCCCAGATCCAGACGCCCAGGGTGATGATGGGCAACCCCCAGGACAGGATGTCTTGGAAACTCATGCCACTCCCTCACGACACCCCGGCGCAGGACCCACGCGGGAGAAGGCGACGGTACCCCGCAACCACGACGGCCTTAGAGGAGCTCAGGAGGCGCAGTTGTCGCTCGCGTTGGTGCCACGAAAGCCGATCACGTTTTCTGCGCTGCGAGTGCCAGATCGTCCCAGTGCCTTGACGTCTACCTGCGGCATGTTCCACACCGACATGAGTCCATTGCTCGTGCATCCGTCGGGTCGGAAGGTGAACTCGATGACGAATTCGCGAACGCCTCCGGCAGCGAGTTTTCGGTGCGTGGCGAACACGGCGTCGACTGCATCCGGACCGTGCGCGTCGTTCCCCAGTGGAGGGCGGCCATCGAACATCGTGACTTGGACGGCTGCACGACCGCCCGGCCCCATGAACGGCAGGCTCACGCTCGCGACCTCGACAGGTAGCCAGCCGTGGTTCTCGATCTTGACGGGCAAGCGGCAGCGCATGGACGGCTGCAACCGCATTGCTTGAACAGTTTCGCCCGCGCCTTCGACGCGCTCATGGGTCACACGAGTTCCCGAGCACTGCAGGGGTCCGGACCAGTTCACCGATGTCTTCTCGCGTTGCACCCACGCAATGCCAGTCCAGGCACTGAAGGTCGCCGCGAGCACGACGACACAGAGACCCAGCACCCAAGGAACCCGGCTTCCGGCAGTGCTCGATGGGGCTGTCGCACGCTCGGTCGCAGCTTCCATGGTCATGTTGGAAGGCTACGGCTCGCACCGCTTCCAGTGATGCTCAGTTGATGGTCGGCAAGGACCGCTTCAGCACGGTGACGAAGGCGGCACGCTTCGCGGGCACATTCTCCACAGCCCAGGTCGAGTCACCGATGGGGTTGAGCGAGCTGTCGAAGTAGGCGAGCGCGAGGCCGGGGAGTACCGGGTTGTTCGCCATGTCGTCATAGGCCTTTGCGAGCCAGCCGACGCCCTTGTCGGCCACGGCCCGGTCAGTGAACCCGGTCTCGGCTACGGCCCAGTTGGTGCCGTGCGCCTTGGCGAACGTGGCGAGCCGGTCGTAGTACTTCTTCTGGTTGTCGAACTCGCCGGCATTCAAGTTGATGGACCCGGACTTGGTGACGCCGTACTCGTTGTAGGGGTCAATGCCGATGACCTCCATGCCTGTGTTGTCGCCGGGCCACACCGTCGCCATCTTGTAGGCGGCGGAGGTGGAGAAGAACTGGTGCCAGCCGGTGAACACGATCGTGAACTTCACGTCGGCGTCGCCGCCGTCGACGAGGGGGGCGGCGCGGCGCTGCATGGCCTTCCACTGCTCGATGTCGCCGTCGTTCTCCGGCTCGTGGTGCAGTGCTACCCACACTTCACCGTCGAGTGCGCGGAGGCGGGTGCCGAGGTCGCGGAGCCACGCGTCCTGTGAGCCGGAGGCCATCGCAGCCCATGAAGCGGGGAGCTTGAAGCTGATCCAGGGGACGCGGCCGGCTGCGATGTCGGCGGTGGCGGTGTTGATCGCGGAGGTGACCTGTGAGCCGGACCAGTAGGTACGGCGGATGCCGAACGCACGGCCGGCGGAGGCTTCGAGGGCGGCGGGTGACCCGTTGGAGCCGACAGCTGCACCGAACAAGGGGAGTCTGCGTGTAGTCGGGCTCGGTGTCGGGGTCGGGGGAGGACTCGTGGTCCCGCCGGACGTGGTGGTCAGTCTGACGACCGAGACGCCATCGATCAGGATGCTCTTGCGCTTGCCGAGTCGGTTCATCTGGATACGAACCTCGAGCAGCGAGGGAGACCGCTTGGTCACCACAGTCAGGGCGACCTTCTGCCAGGCCTGCGAGGCACGGAAGACCCTCTTCGTCTCCAGAGCCACCGTGCCGCCCACGGTCTCCCGCAGCGCCAAGGCGCCCAGTGCGCCGGGCTGGTTGGTCCGCACCCAGGCGGAGACGGCGTACTTCTGGCGCGCCGCGCTGGACTTGATGGCCCTCGGCCGACTCGTGACGCCAGCCGCTCCGGGGCGCCGCTTGGTCAGCTTCATGGCCTTGCTGCCACCCAGACCACGTTGGACGATGCTCAACCTGGTGCGAGGCGTGGTAAGTGCCCAGCCGTTGCGACCGGTCTCGAAGGCGCCGTTCACCGCCAGTTGGCCGCTCACGGCTCCGCTCGAGGGGGCTGCGCTGCTGAGCCCGACTGAGGCGACGATCGGCAGCATCAACGCCACTGCCAAGGCGCTCCCGGACTTGGTTCGTGTGGACATTTGTATTCCCGGGGGCAGGGGTGACTCGGAACGCGGGGTGGACCGCGAACGGTCAACTTCGGCGGAATTTTTGGAGCGAGTGAACAGAACTCACCATAAGCGATGAATATAGACAAATCACTCTTTTGTCTGAATCCGGGGCGCGTGGCCAGGGGTTGGTTTGCTCGATCGCGGCGAGTGAGGGACGTTGGCCCTTTCTCGTCGAGGACTGTCGTATTCGGCCACTGCCGTTCGTGGTGCTGGTAAGGCAACAAACCGCACTGCGAGGAGGTACGACGATGTGGGACACCGTCCAGACCAACGAGCTTCACCTCTCTCACGACCTCCCGTGTCCGCGTTGTGGGCACGCGGGCCACACCTACCTCGCATGCAGCGACACCTGCGCCTGCGTTCCGCCCGTGATGCCGGGCACCGTCGAGCTCGCCGCGTGACGACGGGCGCGAACGCACGGCTGACCGAGGGCTGCACTCGATCTGACCGGACCACGTCCGCACCCTCCAGCGGCACCGGATAATCTCTTCGAATCCCCGCTGCGGACAGTGCACCGAGTCCTTTGAACCGGGACTGGCGACGTAGGTTCGACTCCTACCCGGGGAGCGTGAGCACCACGAGCAGCACGCTGACCGTCATCGTCCTTGCCGCAGGCGGTGGCACCCGGATGAAGTCCAAGACCATGAAGGTCCTGCACCCGCTCGCGGGCCGCAGCATGGTCGGCCATGTGCTGGACGCCGTGGCGGCGCTCGAGCCGCACCGGGTCGTCGCGGTCGTCGGCACCCAGCGCGACCAGGTGGGCCCGCACATCCAGGAGTTGTTCCCTGGGGCGGTGCTGGCGGTCCAGGAGACCCAGGACGGCACGGGGCACGCCGTACGCATCGCCTGGGAGGCCCTCGACCCCGAGGACCGCACCGGCACCGTGCTGGTGGCGTACGCCGACACCCCACTCCTCGAGGGCGACGTCCTGCGCGCCTTCGCCGAGGACCATGTCGCCGCCGGGCGAGGGGTCAGCATCCTCTCCGGCGTCGTGGCGAACCCGCACGGCTACGGTCGGGTCCTGCGCGACCACACGGGCCGAGTCACCGGGATCGTCGAGCAGAAGGACGCCACGCAGGAGCAGCAGGCGGTCACCGAGATCAACAGCGGGATCCTCGCGTTCGACGCCACGTTCCTCGACAACGCGCTGCCGCGGCTGACCAACGACAACGCCAACGGGGAGTACTACCTCACCGACACGGTGCAGCTCGCCCGCGAGGACGGCCTCGACGTCGGGGCGTTCGCGATCGACGACGTGATCCAGACCGAGGGTGCCAACGACAGGGCGCAGCTCGCGGTCCTGGCCAAGGAGAAGAACCGCCGCATCCTGACCCGCTGGATGAAGGAAGGCGTGACGATCATCGACCCTGACACCACCTGGATCGACGTGGACGTCAGGCTCGAGCCCGATGTCACGATCCTGCCCGGGGTGCAGCTGTTGGGCACCACGATCGTCGCCGAGGACGCCGTGGTGGGGCCGGACTGCACGCTCAAGGACGTCGAGGTGGGCGCTGGCGCGCGCGTCGTACGCACGCACGGCGAGCTCGCGGTCATCGGGCCGGGCGCCGCCGTGGGCCCGTTCTCCTACCTGCGACCCGGCACCGAGCTAGGGGCCGGAGGCAAGATCGGCGGGTTCGTGGAGACCAAGAACGCCAGGATCGGCGACGGCGCCAAGGTGCCGCACCTGTCCTACGTGGGCGACGCCGAGATCGGTGAGGGCACCAACATCGGCGCCGGCACGATCTTCGCCAACTACGACGGCGTCGAGAAGAACCGCACCGTCATCGGCCGCCATGCCCGTACGGCGAGCAACAACACGTTCGTCGCACCCGTGCACGTCGGGGACGGCGCGGGCACCGGAGCCGGAAGCGTGATCCGCGAGGACGTCCCCCCCGGGGCGCTTGCCGTGAGCGCCGGCCCGCAGCGCAACATCAAGGGTTGGGCCGCGCGCCGGCGGCCCGGCAGTGCGCAGGCTGAGGCCGCCCAAGCAGCAACGGAGGGTGCGTCGGAGGTAGTCGACGACGTACCGGATGGTCCCGCGGGGCGAGCCGGTGTTCGCCCTGACCCCGATGGTGGGTGACAATCGAGTTGCACCGTCGCCGCTGGCACGATCGAGGAGCACCGCACACGTGAGCGGAATGAAGCGCACCACCGAGAAGAACCTGATGGTATTCAGTGGCCGGGCACACCCCGAGCTCGCTGCGGAGGTGGCCGAACAGCTGGGCACCGGGCTGGTTCCGACGTCCGCCTACGAGTTCGCCAACTCCGAGATCTACATCCGCTACGAGGAGTCCGTGCGCGGTTCCGACGCGTTCGTGATCCAGAGCCACACCGCTCCGATCAACGAGTGGATCATGGAGCACCTGATCATGGTGGACGCGCTCAAGCGCGCTTCGGCGAAGCGGATCACCGTGGTGCTGCCGTTCTACGGGTACGCCCGGCAGGACAAGAAGCACCGCGGTCGCGAACCGATCTCCGCGCGCCTGATGGCCGACCTGTTCAAGACCGCCGGCGCCGACCGGTTGATCACCGTCGACCTGCACGCCGACCAGATCCAGGGCTTCTTCGACGGGCCGGTGGACCACCTGATGGCGCTGCCGATCCTGGCCGAGTACGTCAAGAAGAAGTACAGCGACCAGAAGATGGCCGTGGTCTCGCCCGACGCGGGCCGGATCAAGGTCGCCGAACGCTGGTCAGCCCGTCTCGGCGGCGTACCCCTGGCGTTCATCCACAAGTCCCGTCGAACGGACCGGCCCAACGAGACCGTCGCCAACCGCGTCGTGGGTGACGTCAAGGACCGCATGTGCGTGCTGGTGGACGACATGATCGACACCGGCGGCACGATCGTGAACGCGACCGAGGCGCTGTTGGACGGCGGCGCCGCCGGCGTGATCGTGGCCGCGACGCACGCGATCCTCTCCGAGCCTGCTGTGGACCGGCTCAAGAACTCGTCGGCCACCGAGGTGATCGTTACCAACACCTTGCCCCTGGCCCCCGGGAGTGAGTTCGACAAGCTCACCTGCCTCTCGATCGCCCCGTTGATCTCCCGGGCGATCAAGGAGGTCTTCGAGGACGGCTCGGTGACCTCGATGTTCGACGGGCACGCGTAACCCGGGTCGATTGGCCCACAGGGTCGGGTGTTCTGTAGGATCGTTCAGTTGCCTCGGCGAGGGACTGACCTCCGTGATCGACGTGGCCGGATCGTGGTTCTCCATGCACCGTGCCCGTCTGGAGTGCGGTGCATGTCTCGTCTCCGGCCCCGAGCCATCCACATACGAAACAGACAGAGCAACTCGAGGAGCACCAGAGCATGTCCGAAGACCTGATCAAGGCCGAGCCCCGCACCCAGTTCGGCAAGGGCGCTGCCCGCCGCATCCGTCGTGACGACAAGGTGCCCGCGGTCATCTACGGCCACGGCAACGACCCGCGGCACATCACCCTGCCGGGCCACGACACGATGATGGCGCTCAAGCGCGGTGGCGCCAACTCGCTGCTCTACATCGACGTCGACGGCACGACGGTCCTCGCGCTGACCAAGCAGATCCAGGCCGACCCGATCAAGGGCTTCCTGGAGCACCTCGACTTCGTCGAGGTCCGCAAGGGCGAGAAGGTCACCGTCGAGATCCCGATCCATGTCCTGGGCGAGTCCAAGTCGGACGCGATGACCGTGACCGAGCTGAACACGGTCAGCGTCGAGGCCGAGGCGACGAACATCCCCGAGTACATCGAGATCTCGGTCGAGGATGCCGAGGTCGGGTTCCACGTGCTCGCCAAGGACCTCGTGCTGCCCCAGGGGTCGATCCTGCTCACCGACAACGAGGCCCTGGTCGTCAACGTCGTGCACGCGCCGACGGCCGAGGAGGTCGAGGCGGAGCTGGAGGAGGCCGAGGCCGAGGCCGGCATCGAGCGCGACGAGACCGACGAGGAGATCGCCGCCGAGGCGGAGGCCGCCGCCACCGAGGGCGAGGGCGAGGCCGCCGCGGAGGGCGAGACCGAGTCCAAGTCTGACTCCGAGGGCTGACCCGACCCGTCGTGACCGACCCCATCAGCGACGTGCCCGTGTGGCTGGTCGTCGGGCTGGGCAACCCTGGCCCGGCGTACGCCGGCCACCGGCACACCGTTGGCTACCTCGTGGCCGACGAGCTGACCCGGCGCCTGGGCACCGGTTGGCGGGCCCACAAGGCGAGTCGCACCGACCTGGTCGAGGGGCGGCTGGGCGCGCAAGGAGACCCCGAAGCTCCACGGGTGGTGCTGTGTCGGGCGCGCTGCTACATGAACGAGTCCGGCGGGGCGGTCAAGGCAGTGGCCACCTTCTACAAGGTGCCGACGCATCGGATCATCGCCGTACACGACGAGCTGGACATCCCGTTCGGCACCCTGCGGACCAAGCTGGGCGGCGGCGACAACGGCCACAACGGGTTGAGGTCGATGCGCTCCTCGCTGGGCAGCGGTGATTTCTACCGCGTTCGGGTGGGCATCGGACGGCCGCCCGGTCGGCAGGACCCGGCCGACTTCGTCCTCTCGAACTACAGCGCGGCCGAGCGCAAGGAGCTGCCGTTCCAGGTCGACCTCGCCGCGGACGCAGTGGAGTCTCTGATCACCGACGGTCTTGCGCTCACCCAGCAGCGGTTCAACCGCTGAGCTCAAAGAGTCGGCGTCGTCCTGAGCACCTGTGCGAACTCCTCCTCCTTCGCACCGATGAGCCGCCAAGGGAAGTTGCTGTTCAGCGTGGAGTTGAAGTACGAGAAGGCGATGCCGTCGTGCTTGAGCAGTGACATGTAGGTGCCCAGGAGCCAGTGCGGGTCCACCTCCGCAGAGCGATCCGTCTGTCCGGTCTCGGCCAGGGCCCAGGCGATGTCGTGGCTCTCGGCAAAACGGCTGAACTGCCTGAAGTAGTGGTGCTCGAAGTCAGTGGGCTGGTGGACCCGGTGCCCGTTCCTCAGCGCGCCGTACTTGTTGTAGACGTCGAAGCCGGCGATGTCGACCTCGGTGTTCTCCGGCCAGATCGAGCTGAACCTGTACTGCGGCGCGCCATAGAGCTGGTGCCAGCCGGTCAGGATGACCGAGTACGCGACGTTCGGTGCGGCCTTCCGAACGATGGGAGCAAGGCGCGCCTGCATGGCCGTCCAGGCACGGACGTCGCCGTCTCCCTCCGGCTCATGGTGGAACGCGACCCAGACAGGTCCGTCGAGCTGAGACAGCTGCGTGGCGAGCGCACGGGCCCACTCGTCACCAAGACCGTCTCGCATCCCCTCCCACGAGTGCGGCAGCTTGAAGCTCATCCATGGCAGGCGCTGGAGTTGCAGGTCTCGTTGTGCACTGCTCACCGCTGCGTCCACCTGGTCGGCTGCCCAGTAAGTGCGGCGTACGCCGAGTGGATGCCCCATTGCCCGCTCCCAAGGCAGGGGATCGGTGTTGGCGCCGTACGCCGCACCGAGGAGTACGCCGCACCGCGGGATGCCGCGGGCGCTGTAGGTGCAACCGTTGCTGAGCACGCGCAGCTCGCGCCGCTCCTCGGGACTGGGTCCACCTTGGGCAGGCGCCTCCAGGTTGACCAGCTCCGCCAACATGGTGTCCGCAGCCGCCGCTCCGGGGGGCATCGGGCCCTCGTCCGGTTCGAGGGCCGGACCAGCCAACGCGACGAACGCGTAGATCAGCAGCCCGAGCAGGGCGGTGTACGCCGCTGCCCTTCGCACTGTCATCTGCGTCCTCGTGGGACTGCGTCGCGCGGGGCAGCCATGGTCACGAGTCCTGATCGATGTCGAGGAAGACGTTGTCCAACGCGCCGTTGAACTGGTCGGTGTCGCTCACCACGGCAGCACCGGCCCTGGTCGCCTTGCCGCCGAGGACCAGGGGAGTCGCAGCGGTCACGTAGACGGCGCCCGTGGGGCCCGTCGCCACTGTTCGCTGGGGCGGTTCTGCGAACGTGCCCAGCATCAGCGTGACCACGTCCCCGGAGCGGTTGCAGGAGATGCGGTACCAGGTGTGCGGCCGGACCACCGTCTTTGACTTCACGACGACGTCGCCGCCCACACCTGCGACGAGACAGGAGGCGCGGCCGCCGTCTATCTGGAGCTTGTACTGCGCAGGGTCATCCGAGAGACCTCGCTGAATCAGGTTGTTGCCGTTGTCGAGACGACTGGCGTCCGACACCGTGTCGATCGCGAAGTCCGCGCCGAACGTGAAGTCCGAGCTGCCTGGGCCCAGAGGGTCGGTCACGCTGGAGGAGGAGAGGCTCAGCACCAGCCGCTGCTTGGTCCGGGGCAGGAAGACCGGAAAGCGAGCGGCGTACCCACCGCCGCGGCCCGGCATCGAGCGCAGGGATCCTCCCGCGACGGAGGAGACACGCACGACCAGATTCTCCGATCCGGTGTTTCCCAAGGGCAGCTCACCCGCCATCACGCCACTTGGGGGGACATGCTTGGTGAGGTCGTCGAAGTCGAAGCTGAACACCCGATCAGCCGGGTCCGGCGAAGGGGGTGAGGCGAGGGCATCCTTCTCCGGGGGCGGGGCAGCGGGTCCGTCGAGCGCACATCCGGCAGCGCCGATCATCGTCACCAGGATCCACGCCGCGGTGGCGCTCCGAGTGCGCCCGTGCACTGGGTCAGTTCCCGGTCGAGCGTGGTCGGCGTTGCAAGGTGCGGATCGCGAGTGATGCCGTGACCCCGATTCCTCGTGCGTAGCGAGGGCCGAGCCTGGTAGGTGACTGCGCGACCCGGGCGATCCACTCGAGGCCGGAGCGGCGGAGGACGCGAGGTGCGCGCCGCTCGTCTCCGACGAGGTGGCCGAACCACCCGCCGCAGGTCAGCAGCAACCCGGAGGGCAACTCGTTGCGGTGCTGCTCGCTCCACACCATCTCGCGCGGGGCGCCGAGGCCGACCGCGGTCACGTCCGGGTCGGCTGCACGTAGCCGCGCCAGCGGTTCGCTCCAGTTCTCGTGGAAGCCGTGATCGACCAGGACGACCTCGGCGACCTCGGCGGTCTCGAGAACCTCTGCCGCCCGTGCGGCCAGGCCGGGAGGACCGCCGATGAGCGCCACCCTGGGCACCCGGCCGACCTTCTGGGCGAACAGGCGGAGGACTTCCCAGCCGATATCCGTGGTGGGCGCACGCTCGACGTCAGATGCGCCGGCCAGCCGGGCGAGCCAGACGACCGAGCCGCCGTCCGCGTAGACGATGTCGGCCTGGCGCATGGCGACGACGAAGTCGCGCTCCTTGCGGGCGTTCAAGCCCCCGACATGCAAGGCGAACGCGAGAGCAGGCTGCGTCCGGTGGGGCAGGGACAGATCGACCATGCGCGACACCAGTTCGGCCCTGGACGAGTCGTTCACCCAGAACGGGCCGACTTCGACCTCAGGCGCATGCGTGGTCATTCCACTCCCGAACTGCTCGACACTCACCGCGGGTGATGACGACCGAGCACAACGCGGTCCGCCGGACAGGTGTGCTGGACGTTCGACCGGCAGTCGTGTGTGTCGCGACTGCGTCGTTCGAGGCCCCGAGGATTGCCCTCATCTTACCGGAGCCCTACTGAGCGACGAGGGCGACGGAGTACATGGCCGCCCTCGAGGTCGAAGCGGCGGTGTCGGCGGTGAGACCGCCTTGCGTGCCGGCCGCGACTGGCTGACCGGAGTCGGTCAGGGCGCCGCTGATGTTGCCCGAGCCCGTCCCGACCGAGCCGGCCCGAGGCTGCTGCCCGGCCGGCGTCGAGAACGCCACGGTGCCCGAGGACTTGGCGCCCCAGTAGCTCACCAGCCAGGAGGACGGCTCGGTGAGGTTCACCTGAGGCGTTGTGAGCTGGGTCGCCGCGCTGGCACTGGTGCCCTGGGCGCTGGTCAACACCGAGAGCGCGCTGCCCGCAGTTGGGCGGTACGCCGCCAGGGTGATGTCCGACTTGGCCGCGGCCGACGTCAGCACTGCCACGCTGGCCCCCGCGTCCGTAGCGGAGGCGGCCTTGGTCCAGACTCGCGCCTGCAGGCCGTCGATGGTGCTGGACTGCAGCTCACTCCATCCGTCCGGCGCTCCGATCGTCACGTTCGTCGAGTTCACGGTGAGGAACAGGAGGAGCCTGTCGCCCGCCTGGACACTCCCGGGGACGTCCACCGCGTGAGTTCCCCGGTTGCCGTTGGTGCTGGCGGCTGCCACGAACGTGACGCCCGCCTGGGTGGACTTGACCGACTTGGTCGTGGTGCCGGTGGCGCCGTCGTTGTCGGTGACAGTCAGCGTGACGTTGCGGGTGCCCGAGGCGCCGTACGCGTGGTTCACCGGGCTCCCGGTGCCGGAGCCGCCGTCACCGAAGTTCCACTGGTAGCTCGCGACGGTCCCGTCGGGGTCTGTGGAACCCGCGGCGTTGAAGGTGCACACCAGCTGGTTGCAGGTGGCCGTGAAGTCCGCCGTGGGGTTCTGGTTGACCCGCGTCACCTGGACGGGCTTGGTGACCGTGTTGGTGAGGCCCTTGCTCGAGGTCACCGTGAGCGCGACCTGGTAGGTGCCGGTGGCGGCGAACGCGTGCGCCGGGTTCGCCTGGGTGCTCGTGGCGCCGTCGCCGAAGTTCCAGGAGTGGCCGGTGATGGTGGCGTTCTGCACGGTCGACGTACTCGAGTCGAAGGTGCAGCTCAGGCTCGTGCACGTGTTCGTGAAGGCCGCGACCGGGGTCTTCGGAGGACCGTCACCGGCAGAGTCCTGGAACAGGAACAGCGCACGCGGCGAGGCCCAGTTGAACCCGTCGACCGCGGGGCTCGACACCACGGTGGCGGTACCCGCGACCGGGCGCCCGGACTGAGCGCCCTGGGCCCAGCCCAGCCTGCGCAGGTCGTTCGACGGCGTCGACCAGTAGAGGTTGCCGTCGGTCACGAACATGCCGCGGACCTGGGTGAAGTCGATGCCGCTCACGTTCGCGCTGGCGGTGAGCCGCTGCGCGCCGACGACCTTGTTCTCCGGGGTGAAGAACCGGTAGTTGAGCGTGGCTGAGCCGCTCTTGGTGAAGTACAGGCGACCGGAGTCGTAGAACAGTCCCGTCATCGTCGAGATGTCGGAGGTCCAGTCGGTCATGGCGGCCAGTTTGCTGCCTGTGTCGACGGCTTCCGCCGCGCCGTACGTCGTCCCGTCGAAGGTACGCCGGTCGAAGACGCCGTTTGACCAGGCGATGTAGAGGTACCCGTTGAGCATGAAGGCGCCGCGCACGTTGTTGGCGACCAGCCCGCCGCTCGGGACCGCCTGGGCCGCAGCGAAAGCACTACCGGTGTAGGGCCGGCGCTGGATGCTCGTCTTGACCGTGTAGACGTCGTTGGGCAGTGAGGGTGTGCGGACGCCCGGGAACGTGGTTCCGCCGATGGGGAGCAGCGCGATCCTCGAGCGCAGGTAGTCGGCGCCGATGCGCGTCGTGTCCGATGCGACCCACAGCCCCTGGTCGGTGACCAGGAAGTCGAACACGCCGACACCACGGTCGCGGGTCGGGTTCCACGAGAGGGGCAGGCCGTTGACCGGGTCGAGCGCCGCAATGCCCGGGCGCGAGACAGCACCCTGGCCGGGCGTGTCCGCCTTGAACGGGTTGTTCTGCCAACGGGCGTGGCCACCGGTGTAGACGACCGAGCTGGTGATCTCCACGGCGTACGTCGTGTCGCCCCCGGTGTTGTTGATCCATGAGGGCTTGGCGTCCGCGCCGGCCGCGGTCTCGAAGCGTGCCGTGCTGTCGCACGAGATGCCGGCGCCGCCGTACGCGCCGGTCGTGGAGACCACGAAGAACAACCCGTCAGGCGAGTAGTCCACGTCGCGCATGTAGCTGTCGAAGGAGCTGGAGCACTTGGTCTCGTAGTAGCTGGTGCGGAACGTCGAAGCCGCGGCCGCCACCCCGGTGAGGTCGAGCTGGAAGAGCTGGTGGTTCTTGACCCCGTTGAGGGTGTCGAAGTTGCCCATGGCGATGAGTCGCGTGCCCTGGGAGTTGACGTCGATCTTGCCGACCGTCGTGAATCCGCCATTGTGCAGGCCGGCCACGAGTCCGCGCATGAATGGGTTGAAGGAGCCGCTGGTCGGGTCGATGGTCGCCAGCGCCTTCTGCGCGGTGTTGGCGATGTGGGTGAAGCTGCCGGCGACCCACAGCCGACCGTTCGAGAGCCGCAAATCCTTGACCTGGCCGGCGACGTTGCCGGGGTTGAAGGCGGTGACGACCGCGCCGTCGGAGATGCGGACCTTGACGAGGCTCTTGCGGGCGACGCCGCCGATGGTGGTGAAGCTGCCGCCGACGTAGACGGTCTCACCGTCGCCGGTTGGCAGTACGACGTTCACCGCACCGTTGGGGTTCGGGGCGAACGCGGTGCTGATCTGCTTGGTGGTGGCGTCGAACGCAACGAGGTTGCTCCGCGCGATCACGGTGGTGCTGGAGTTGTCCCGGGTCTGGGTGAACTGGCCACCGAGGATCACGGTGTTGCCCACTTGGACCACGGAGAGAACCCGGCCGTCCAGGACGTGGGGGGTCCCGCTCACCGGAACCGTCTTCACCAGGCTTCCGGGACCATAGCTGTCGGCCTCGGCAGCCAGAGGCGCGGCCAGGCTGGCCATACCGATGAGCAGACTGAGTAGAACGACATTGAATCGCCGCATGGCAGATGGCCCCTTTGCGTGCCTTGCCCCGATGAAGGAGCTTGATTGGCCATCCCCCCGGGGCGGCCTCGAAAGTGTAGGCAGGAAAGGGCTTACTCACCATTAGGGTGGTTTGTCAGGTCTAGCCCAGTGTCACGGCATTGTTGCCATTATTTACTACATTCCAGCCTGGACACTCGGTGGGCGAACTGACCGTTTCGATGGCAGGCCGCTCACAGCGTTCTACCCTTGGGCCGATCGTGTTCGAAGTGAGAGGGCCCAGCGAGAGGGCCCAGCGAGAAGCCAAGAGAAGGCGAAGTCGTGACGGGGATGCTGGCCGAACGTGACCTGGAGGTCACGGAGCGCGAGATGCCCGCGCCCGCGAGGAGGCGGCGTGGGTCCCTGCCGACCCACTGGCCACTCACCGTTTCCCTGCTGGGGTTCCCGCTCTGGTGGGTGCTCGGCATGCGGACCATCCTGCCGATCGCCCTGGCCGTCGTCATGGCCGACCAGTTGCTGCGTCGACGAAGGATCGCGCTGCCTGGCGGCTTTGTCATCTGGGGGATGTACCTCGCCTGGTTCGCCCTCGGGGTGTTCGTCCTGTTCGCGGACGCCCCTACCGCCGTGCCCGGTGGCGCCGCGTCGCGGCTCCTCGTGTTCGGCTACCGCGGCGCCTGGTACCTCACCGCCACGATTGTCCTTCTCTGGATGGCCAACCTCAGCGAGTCCGAGCTGCCCACCCGGTGGCTGTACCAACTTCTGGGTTTCATGTTCGTGGTCACTGCCTTCGGTGGTCTGCTCGGGGTGCTCGCACCGACCCTCGAGTTCACGTCGCTTGTCGAGGCGGTGCTTCCCCGCGGGTTGCGGAGCAACGCGCTGGTGCAGTCGATGGTTCATCCCGAGGTCGCGGACATCCAGAACGTCCTGGGACGTCCCGAGGCGAGACCGAAGGCGCCGTTCCCCTTCGCGAACTCGTGGGGGAGCAACGTTGCGCTCTTCCTGCCGTTCTTCCTGGTCGCATGGTTGCGCCACGGGCCGCGCTGGCAGCGGCTGGCCGCACCGCTCGTGCTCGTCCTGGCTGCCATCCCGATCGTCGCCTCTCTGAACCGTGGCCTGTGGGTCACGCTGATCCTCGGCGCAGTCGGGCTCGTGTGGCTGCAGGTGGGCAAGGGGCGACTACTGGCCATGGGCATCATGGTGGGGCTCTTCGCGGCGACAGCGATGGCCTTCTGGCTGAGCCCGCTGGGGACCACGGTCCAGGAGCGACTGGACCATCAGCACAGCAACGAGCGACGCGGTCAGCTGCTGTCGCAGACGTGGAACAGCACCCTCGAGGGTTCTCCGATCGTGGGGTTCGGCAGCACCCGCGACGTGCAAGGCAGCTTCGCCTCGATCGCTGGTGCGTCGACGCCCGGGTGTGGGCCATGTGGCGTCCCCCCGCTCGGGACCCAGGGCCACATCTGGCAGCTGATCTTCAGCCAGGGATTCGTCGGCGCCGGCCTGTTCATCGCGTTCTTCGCGGGAGCCCTCGCGCGATGTTGGCGCTGCCGTACGACCGCGGAGACGTTGTGCACGTTCTCCCTGGGCGCGTTCGGCCTGCTGTTCCTGGTCTATGACACCTTGGGTATGCCCCTGCTGACCACGATGCTCGTGATCGGGCTGGTCGCCCGCGAGCAGCGGGCAGGCGCGGGTCGGGCTTCGGTGAAGTACCTGGGCGACGCGCTGGCTCGGTTGAGCAGCGGCTGGCCGGTCCTGATCGTCATGGCGCTGCTCGGAGGAGCCGTTGGTGTCGGGGTGGCGATGCGTGAGCCGGTGCAGTACGCGACCCGCATCGCGATCCTGCTCGCTCCGTCTCCGGTCTCCCTCGTCCCGTCCGAGGCGACAACCGAGTCGCGCCCTCCCAACGAGGTCACGATCGACACAGAGGCAGCCTTGCTGGTCTCGCGAGAGTCATTGAGCCGCGTGGTGGGAAGCACCGACGTCTCGGACCTGGACGAGCTGCGTGGTCGGGTCCGGGTGACTGCCGTGCCCAGCACAGCGGTACTCATCCTCGAGGTCCGGGAAAGGAGCGCAGCACGCTCCACGGACGTGGCGAGCCGGCTGGCCGGGTCCTACCTGGAGACCCGCAGGGGGTACCTGTCGAACCGCCGCGACCAGACGTTGTCACTGCTACGCGAACGGCTCGCCAAGCTCCGCGGCTCTACCGGCCAGACGACTCCGTCTGACCTTGCCCGAGAGCGCCTGGAGAGTGCGGTCACGACGATCCTGCTCACGCAGACGACCGCTGGCGAGGTGATCCGGTCGCGCGCTCCGGAACCGGTGCGCCGGCAGTCCGAGGTCCCCGTCACCAGCGGGGTCGGCGTCGGCCTGGCGACAGGGGTCTTGTTGCTCACCGCCTTCCCGGGGTGGCGGCCGTTCGGAAGGGAACGACGACGCTTGAGGTTCGAAGCGTGAACCAGCCGACGACCACATCGCCGGGACGGCCGCGGGAGATCTGGACGCGCTTCACCGTGGATCCCCTGGCCACCCCGCTGGCGCGCTGGCTGGCGCGGTCCCGGCATGTCACACCCAACCGGGTGACCGGGGTGGCCATCGTGCTCGCGGTCGGTTCGGCGGCATGTTTCGCCGTCGGCCTCTTCCGAATAGGGGGTGTGCTCTTCCTCCTGCGCTTCTTCGTGGACTGCCTCGACGGGAAGGTGGCCCGTGCTCAAGGCACCAGCTCTGCGCGGGGCGCGGTGCTCGACCTGGCAGCGGACGTCGGCGGGATCGCTCTCGTCGTCGCCTCGCTCTCGTGGACCCTGCTGCGTCGCGATGACGTCCACGAGCTCGTCCCGGTGGGATTGCTCGGGGCGATGGTCTTCTACAACTGGGTCCTGGCCTACCGCAAGCAGCTCGCCGGAGCGCTGGGTCTGGGTGACGGCGGGGCGTCCCACACCCGGCAGGTGAACCTTCCGGTCATCGGCCAGTGGGTCGCCTTCTGCCGGCGGCTCAACATGTCGCCAGTACCGTGGGCGCTCGAGGCGGAGATCGGGATGCTCGGGCTCGCTCCGCTGTTTCTTTCCTCCACCTGGGTCGGGTTCGGCCTCGCGGCGGGACTCTGCTTCTATCTCATTGCCGATGCGCTCAACATGTTTCGACTGTGGCGGTTGGCGCGCCTCACAGATGAGGCACCTACGAGCAAGGGAACGGCATGACGCCTGACGATCTTCTGGACGATCCTCTGGGCGATCTTCCGCGCGTCGACGTGGTGGTGGCCACGCGCAATCGTCCAGAGCTGCTTCGGCTGGCGCTCGACGCGGTCTGGGACCAGACGTACGCCGGCGAGATCGTCTGCCACGTCGTCTTCGACCAGTGCGATCCCGACGAGAGCGTGGCCCGGGCGAGCGCCCGCCGCACGATCCGGGTCCTGAGCAACAACCGCAAACCCGGGTTGGCCGGGGCCCGGAACGCGGGCATCCTCGCCGGCTCGGGAGAGCTTGTCGCCTTCTGCGACGACGACGACGAGTGGCTTCCCACCAAGATCGACAAGCAGGTCAGTGTGTTGCGCCATTCGACAGCGATCACGTCGGTGACCGGGATCATCGTGCTCTACGCCGATCGCTCGGTGCCGCGGGTGCCACGCGCCGAGGACATGACGCTCAAGCAGCTCGTGCGCAACCGGGTGATGGAGGCACACCCGTCAACGGTGATGGTCCGCCGCGACGCGTTGCTCGGTCCCATCGGGCTCGTCGACGAGGAGCTGCCCGGCAGCTATGGCGAGGACTTCGACTGGATCATCCGCTCGGCCCAGGCGGGTGGGTTCGCGGTCGTCGCCGAGCCCCTCGTCAAGGTCCGGTGGGGACAGTCGATGTTCTCCCAGCGGTGGCAGACGATCGTGGACTCCATCGACTACAGCCTCGCGAAGCACCGGGTCTTCCATGAGGACCCCCAGGCGCTGGGCCGACTGTACGGGCGCAAGGCATTCGCCCTCGCGGCCCTCGGCCAAACGCGTCCGGCACTGCGCCAGGCGTATCGCACGGTGCGGGTGAACCCCCGCGAGCGCCGCGCCTACCTCGCCGGTGCGGTGGCGCTGCGCCTCGTCTCGGCGGAGCGACTGATGCGCATCGCCCACAATCGCGGCCACGGCATCTGATCCAGGCAGCGGCCGACGGGTGACCGGCCACTGGCGGATCGCGGGCACCCGCTGATCCCTCCTGCGACAGGTGGCCCCATGAGGCCATCTGACGCCGCCTGAGGGCTCCGCCACGCCCGTTTGGGCTGGGGTTTCGCCTGGGTCTCGGCTGGGGTCTCGGCTGGGGTCTCGGCTGGGTCTGCGGCTCGGCTGGGGTCACGGCTGAGCGTGGCGGGGCTGCTGCCTGCCCCTCAAGGGGCAGAAAGTCCCGGATTCATGTAAAAGAGTGATATGTCCGATTCAAACCACTATGGTGAGTTTTGTCTTGCCTTCGTCCCCACGTCGTCACCGGGGTCGTCGGCTCTCGGACCAACTCAGTGTTCCGCCCCAACCCCCCGGGAATGCAAATGTCTAGTACACGAACCAAGACCAAGAGCGCCTTCGCTGTTGCGTTGGTGCTGCCGCTCGTCGCCTCAGTCGGCGTCATCACCGCAGCGGCCCCCTCGAGCGCTGCCGTGAGCCGCCAACTGGCGTACAACGGTGGCTTCGAGGCAGGCCGCACCGGCTGGGCCCTCACCACGCGCAAGACCAGGCTGACAGTCGTCACTGGTGGTCTGAGCGGCAGCAGAGCCATGAAGCTGAGCAAGGTTCGCCGTCCCGGACCTGCCGGCGCCACCGGCCGGGCTGTCCGGTCCAACGTGGCTCGCGCCAAGTACGTCGTCTCCGCCTGGGTCCGCACCAACCAGCCCGGCGCCTTGGGCACCCTGGCCCTGCGGGAGACCGCCGGTGGCCATGTGGCCATCGAGACCCGGAAGGCCTTCCGCGCCTCGCGGTCATGGCAGAAGGTCGCGTTGACCGCGGTCACCAGGCGGTCAGCCTCGCAGCTGCAGGTTCGCGTCCTGATGAACAGACTCGGCAAGCGCAAGAGCATCCTGGTCGATGGCGTGTCAGTCGTCAGGGTGACTACCACGTCTGGTGGCAGCACGACGCCGCTTCCTCCGATGCCGCCGCCCACCACAGGTCCCAGCAACAAGATGTCCAACGGATGCAACATCAGTGCGCGTGGAATCCCGGTGGCCAGCTGCGGAGCGCTGCTCGGCAGCGCCTACGGCTCCAACACTGACCCCACCGCATGGGAGAACACCATGGGCCACCGGCTCGGTGTGCACCGCACGTACTACGGCGCCAGCCAGGTCGACAAGGCCGTCTCTGTCTCCAAGGCCGACCTCGCCCTGGACCGCATCCCGTGGATCAGCTTCAAGCTGCCCTACACCTGGGCCGAGATGGCTGCCGGCAAGGGCGACGCCTGGACCCGTGCCCTCGCCGTGAAGCTCAACGCGCTGAACGGTCCCGTCTGGATCGCGTTCCACCACGAGCCCGAGGGTGACGGGGACATCAAGGTCTGGACCGCGATGCAGGCCCGTCTGGCTCCGATCGTCCGCTCGGCCGCGTCGAACGTCTCATTCACCATCGTGGTCACGGGCTACCACCAGCTCTACGGTCAGGCGCAGTACAGCCTCGACTCACTGTGGCCCAAGAACACCAAGGTCGACATGCTCGGTGTCGACGTCTACAACAAGTACGGCGTGGTCAAGGACGGCAAGGAGTACACCACCCACACGGACCTGGAGGGTGACTACTTCAGCAAGTTCGCCGCGTGGGCCAACCCGAAGGGCATCGCCTGGGGCGTCGCCGAGACGGGCTTCACCGACAAGGCCGCCGAGGTCAACCCGCAGTGGGTCCAGAACAGTTACAATCTGCTGAAGAAGTACAACGGCGTCGCGTTCACCTACTTCAACACCACGCTGAACAGCATCGCCAACTGGGCGCTTTCCACAGCGACGAAGAAGCGGGTCTTCACCGCCGCTCTGAACACCACGCCAACCATCTGAGGTCGGGCACCCCGGCCGACTGTGATCGACCGGGGGACCTGATTGAACGAGCACCTGATCGACACCTACCTGTCGAGTGCGCAAGCACTTTGGCCCGGCGAACCTGAGCCGCGACTCCGACGGAGTCGCGGCTCAGGTCGCGCTCCGGGTGCGGGCCTGGAGCTGCTGGTCCTCCCGAACTCGCGCTCGCCGCGCATCCTGGTGCCCGCCCACAACCCGGTGGCCTCCTCCCGAGCGATGCTGCGCTTCAGTGCCGCTCTCTCGGCGCGCGACACCATCAACCGGCTGGGGGTCTCGGGGCTCCTGCGCGCGCGGACGAACGCCGCCTTCCCCGACCGCATCACCGTGGAGGAGAGCCAAGACTCCTTGCGGCACTATCTCGGCGAGGTGTTCGGCGAGACCGTGGACTTCAGCCTGGGGTTGGGGACCGCCCGAGCGAACCGGAAGCCGGTCCTGCAGGTCTTCGACGCACGCGGACGCAGCCTGGCCTTCGTGAAGGTCGGTGACAACCCCGTGACCGACACGCTGGTGCGCACCGAGGCGGCCTCGCTGCAACGCCTGGGGAAGTCCACGCTGCCGCGGTTGCTCGAGGTGCCGCGGTTTCTCCATCTCGGTCGCTGGGAGGACGCGTCAGTGCTCGCGATGACCGCAGTCGAGACCTCCTTCTGGCAACGACCGAGCCGTCAGTTCTCCGTCCCGGTCGAGGCGATGTCCTGGCTGCACGGGGCCTTCGCCGACGGTGACCGCCCTCTCGCGGAGATGCCGCTCCGGGACAAGCTCGTCGATGCGCAGTCATCGCTGAACCCGTCCGAGGAACGCGAGCGCCTGGGGGAGGCCCTGGGTGTGTTGCTGGAGAGATCCACAGGCCGCTCACTCCCCGTGGGGGCCTGGCACGGCGACTGGACCCCGTGGAACATGAGTCGGCGCCGCGGCCGACTCCAGCTGTGGGACTGGGAACGGTTCGAGACAGGTGTGCCCTTGGGGCTCGACCGCTGCCACTACGCCGTTAATGCAGTCTGCCGTCGCGACGGTGTCAGCATCGACTCGGTGATGCGTGGCCTCGACCTGGCCGGCATCGGCAACGATCCGTCCATGGATGAGCACGTCGTGGGGGCGGCGTACCTGGCGACCATCACCGCCCGCTACCTGGTCGGAGCGGAGGCCGAGTTCGGCAGCATGATCGCGGACCGCTCCCTGGTCATGCTCGACGCCCTCTGCGCGTGGCTCGGGCTGCCCGCAGGAGTGCGTCGTGGCTGAGACCAAGAGCGTGCGCACGTTGACCCGATTGGTGAGAGAACGTGCACCGCACCGCCTCGTCATGTTCCTTCGTCGCCTGATCGACCTGTGGGGGACCGTGACGTCGCCGCTCCGGATGCGGCCTTCGTTCATCGTCGTCGGTGCGCAGCGTGCGGGCACCACGACGCTGTACCGCATGCTGAGCGACCACCCACAGGTCGCGCGTCCGACCGTCTCCAAGGGCATCGGCTACTTCGACGTGAAATTCGACCGCGGTCCGCGTTGGTACCGCGGACAGTTTCCGTTGAGCTGGCGCGCACGACGAAGGCACGGCCCGGGCGTCGTGACCTTCGAGTCCAGTGGCTACTACATGTTCCATCCCCTCGCCGCGTCGCGCATCGCCCGTGAGTTGCCGGACGTCCGTGTCGTCGTGCTGGTCCGTGAACCCGTCGAGCGCGCGTACTCCGCGCATCGGCACGAGCAGGCCCGTGGCTACGAGTCCGAGCCGTTCGAGGCGGCACTCGACCTCGAGGAGGAGCGGACAGCTGGAGAGGTGGACAGGATCCTTGCTGACCCCTCCTACGAGAGCTTCCACCATCGTCATCACGCCTACCTCGCGCGCAGTCGTTACAGCGAGCAGATCGACCAGTTGTTCAAGCTGCTGGGACCGGAGCGGGTGTGCATCCTCGACGCGGGGGCGTTCTTCGAGGATCCGGCCGCGGAGTTCGAGCGGCTCAGGTCGTGGCTCGGCCTGTCCGAGTGGAAGCCGGGGGCCGTGGAGCAGTGGAACGCCCGGCCGCGCAGCCCGATGCCCGAGGAGCTGCGCGAGCGGCTGGCCCGTCACTTCGAGCCGTACGATGCCCGGCTGGCTGAGCAGATGGGCAGGACTCCGAGCTGGCGGACGTCAGCCGGCGAGGGCTGACAAGATCCGCTCAGCGACGCGTTGGCCCGCGAGCCCATCCTCGTGCGGGCAGAAGCGCTGGACGAACGCGGAGTGCCGCTCACCCCATGCCAGGTCATGACCGTGCAGGTCGGCCAACGCTGAGGCGAGCTGCTCCTGGGTGGTGGTCACGGGACCCGGAGCCCACTCCTCGTAGTCGAAGTACAGGCCGCGGACGGTGTCCCGATATCGATCCAGGTCGGGCGCGAACAAGATGATCGGCTTGCCGGTCACGGCGAAGTCGTAGACCGCCGAGGAGTAGTCCGAGACGAGTACGTCGGAGGCGAGGTAGAGGTCCGCAATCTCGGGGTGGTCGCTCACGTCGAGGACGAAGCCGTTGCCCGTGGTGGCCGGTCGGTCGGTGACGTTGCGGTGGAGGCGCAGCAGCAACCTGGCGTTCTCAGGGAGGGCTTCTGCCAACAAAGCCGGGTCCAGGGTCACCGAGTGCCGGAACCGGCCCTCGTCGTTCTTGTCGTCGTCGCGCCACGTCGGGGCGTGGAGCACGGCGACCGCCTCCGGCGCGATCCCGAGCTGGCGGCGTACCTGCGTGCGCCTGGCGTCGGCGCCGGCCGAGCTGAGGAGGTCGTTGCGCGGGTAGCCGGTCTCCCAGATCTCTCCCTCGTAGCGAAACGCGGTGCGGAAGATCTCGCTGCACACAGGACTCGGAGAGAGCAGGTAGTCCCACTTCTCCACGTCGCGCGCCATCCTCTTCAGATGCGCCTGGGCACCCGAGTAGGCGTGAGCGCGCTCGTCGTACCCGATGAGCTTCAGGGGTGTCCCGTGCCACGTCTGCAGGTAGCGCACCCCCGGCCCCTTCACGAGGTGCTTGGAGACGATGTCGTTGGCCACCAGGACGTCGGTGGTCAGCAGTGCGCGGAAGTAGCCGGCGCTGTGCCGTCGTACGGTCGAGACGTCCGCCGGAAAGTCGTTCTCACCTGAGGTCACCCACAGCCGGCGTAGGGACGAGTCCGCATCCGCGAGCCGCTCGGAGAGGGCACGCGGGCTGTCGGCGTACAGCCCGCGCCAGCTCTCGAACATGACCGTTCGTCTAGGCATCGTCGCTCACCTCGTCCAGCCCTGGCTCCATGTCTGGGTCCGCTGGCGCACGTCCGACCAGCCCTCGGAGCACGGAGAGCATCAGCGCCTTCCGGCCGAGCCAGAGAGCCAGCGCGTACGCCGGGACACAGGCGATGAGTGCGAGGGCGAGCGTCAGGATGCCGACGTCCGAAAGCCTGCCGAGGACGACCAGGGGCACTCCGAAGCAGACGACGTTCGCGACCGCAACGACGGCCGCGGCCGGCCCGAAGCTCACGACCGACATCGTGACCCGGGTCTGCACCAGCGAGAGTGTGCAGCGGGTGATGACGGCGACTGCCCACGCGAGAGCCGCGCCGGTCATTCCCATGCGCGGGATGAGCACCAGGCAGAGCCCGATGTCGAGGGCGAGGGCCGTGAGTGAGTTGATCAGGCTGAGCGCGCTGCGGCCCGACATCAGCAGGAGCGTGTCGGCCGGACCCGAGGCCACGCCGAACATCATCGCCACGGTCATGAACAGCACCACCGCGACACCGTCATCCGCGTACTCGGGCCCGAAGAGCCCCAGGTAGGCAAGCGGCGCCGACCCGACCACGACGTACAACGGCCAGGCCACGGCCATGCTCCACGCCGCGGAGATCTGGTAGACGTCCTTCAGGCTGCTGAAGTCGTGCTTGGCGAGCAGCGCGGTGAACCTCGGCTGAATCACCTGCTGGATGGCCTGGGTGCCGAACTGGCCAAGGGCCACGAACCGGGTGGCGGCCGTGTAGATGGCCGCCTCGGTGGGTGATCGCAGAGCGGCGATGAGGATGATGTCGACGCGCTGGATGGCCATCTGGGAGACCCGGGTGATGGCGCGCGGCCAGGTGAACCGCCAGAACTCCCGCCTCAGCTCGCCGTGGCTCTTGGTCGGCTCGGTGTGCTCGTAGGTGCCGCGGCGCCGCAGGAACCGCCTGAAGACGAACGACGAGACGACGGCCGCGACGACGTAGGGCAAGGACCATGCGAAGGTCAGCACGAGCAGCCCCGAGCCGGCCAGGGAGACCAGGAACACGAGCACAGGCTGAGCGATGGAGCGGCCGATCTTGTCCACCGCCACAGTCGTGCGCATCCGGCCGAACGCACGGGTGCCGGCGAGCGTCAAGCCGTTCCAGGTCGCGAACGGCAGGAGGATGCCGAGCACTCGCAGGCTCGCTGGGCCTCCAGGCGCGTCCAGGCCGATGAGGTCGGCGAGGGGGTTGGCGACCGCGACAACGACGCCGCCGAGGACGATGGAGCAGCCGAGGGTGACCCGGAAGGCCCCACGCAGCAGTGGCGGGATGTCGCCACGTCGGCCCTGTGCCTCGTACCGGAGCAGGAACCGGCTCAGGCCGGTCTCGGTGCCCAGCGTGGCGATGGCGGACAGCAGGAGGAACGCCGACGTGGCGGTGAAGAACAGGCCGGCGGCCTCGGCGGAGTAGCGGTTGGTGACAACCAGGACGAGAGCGAAGCCGGCAACCGCGGAGACGCCGGCACCGACCAGCCCGATGGCTCCGCCGCGGGCGATGTGGGTGAGATGCCGCCGGCTGTCGTCGCCCACCTGCTGATCGGTTTCGGTCATGCCTTGGCGGAAGAACGCGATCGGGACCGCGCCTTTCCGACGAAGACGACTCCGAGCACAGACCCCGAGAGGGTCGGGTCGTCGGCGATCGCGACGAGGTCAGCCAGACGGGACTGGCTCTCCTCAGCCTCGACAAGGGTCGCGTCGGTGACCATCGCGAGAGCTTGCGACCGGGGGCTCCGCAAGGGCCCGGTCGCGACGATCAGGACGTCGGCGACCTGGCTCAGCTCCTCGAGGAGGGCTCCGAGCACCGGCCCGGTCAGCAGATCCTCCACGTGTGCATCGAGGCGTCCTGCCGGAAGGACCAGCAGGTGATCCGACACGGTGGCGAGTGCCCGCTGTAGCTCGACGTTGCCGGCCAGCACGTCCGTGAATCCGGGGTGCGACTCCAGCTCGAGGAGCTTGGTGACGTCACCGGCGCCGCCGGTGGCGTCCACGAGCACCGTGGCGAGACTGGAGGACGCCGTGGCGTACGCCAGCCCCAGTGCCGCGCGTGGCGACGGCGAGCCCGCTGCTGCGGAGGCGTACAGAATGCGCAGCGGACGACCCCGCTCTCGCGCAAGGACGGAGACCCGCAGGGACTGCAGCCCCGGGCCGATGCTGACGTCACCGCTCTCGTCGGATGAGGTGATCGAACTGTTCGTCGATTCGACCTCACTCATCGAGATGCTGCCGAGCAGCGGTAGGCCCGACGCGATGATGTCGTCGGCGTGGTGGATGCGGTTCTCGGCCCGGGCGCGCACGACCACGATTGCCAGCCCGAGACCTAGCGAGGCGATCAGGCCGACGATCGCATACAGCGCGACCACGCCGATGGGGCTGCCGCCGACGACGCCAGCGGGTGTGACGACCTGCCCTGGGTCCACCGAACCCGTCTGGAGCTCCGCCAGCTGGGCCTGCAGCTGGCCGATCTGCGTGGTGACACCGTTGATCTGCTCCTCCAGCAGGTTCTTGTTGGCGGCGTTCGTCTCCACGTTCGACCTGGCCACCAGGTTGGAGAGCGTCTTGTTCTGGTTGTCGACCTGGTCCTGGATCCTCTCCGATCGAGACTTGACGACCTCCTCCGACCTGGACTGTCGGTATTCGAGATATTCGTCGGCAAAGCCCTGGGCCCGGCTCAACGCCACCGCATCTGAGGTGGCGGTGTACGTGATGGTGAGGATCTGGGTGTTCACCGGGACCGACACGTCGAGCCCTGCCAGCAGGCCGGCGGTCGTGGTGACGCTGTCGCCGATGCGGGCCGCAACGGCACGTGCGACCCGGTCAGATCTCACCAGCTGCGCCTCCGTCTCGAGGTTGATGAGGTCGTCGCCGCGGCCACTCGGGTAGAACGGGTTGCCGGTCAGTGGCGAGATCAGGATGGAGGCCCGGGCGGTGTGCTCCTCTGCGCGTCGAAGCCCTGCTGCGGCGCCCAGCACCGACCCGAGGGCGGCCAACACGAGGATCAGGACTGCGCTGTGCCGTAGCGCCGCCTGCAAGGCGCCTCGCCGCGGGTTGGCCTGGTAGTCGTCGGTCACGTGAACCCTGTCATCCCGTCGATAGTCGTTCGCGTGACTGCATGCTAGTGGGGACTGCCGCTTCTTTCGGGCAAACCCAGCTTCCGGGCGGGTGTTCGGAGAGAACCGCCAACTGGGCTGCTGCGCCGACCGCTGGTAGCCTGCCGCGACACCGAGGCGACCAGAAAGGCCACGCATGGCGGCCCGTTCTACCCAGACCAAGGTCCTGGTTCGTTCGGCGCGCCGTGCGGTACGCAAGGTCCGCAACCACGGTGGGTCGCCGAACATCACCATGGTCAAGCGGCTCGGCGAGAAGCTGTCCGTCCCCGACGATGAGGCCGACACGCTCTCGGCGTACGCCGGCCCGGACCATCTTCGCGCCCTGAGGGAGAGCTACCGTCCCGCCGATGACCTCCCGCTGGTGGACGGCCGGGTGCCGTTGCTCTGGTGGACGGACACACCCAACTACGGCGACCTGTTGTCGCCCTGGCTGGTAGGGCGAGTCGCCCAACGGCCGGTCGTGTTCGCGCCGCCCCGGCACCCGAGCTACGTCGCCGTGGGCTCGGTGGTCACCAGAGCCCGGCGTGGCTCCACTGTCTGGGGATCCGGGTCGTTCGGCAGCGAGCGCCGATCGCTGTTCAAGTCCTCGGCCGAGTACCGCGCGGTCCGGGGTCCGTTGACCCGGAGCCGGCTGCTCGACGTCGGCATCGACTGCCCCCGCGTCTACGGCGACCCCGCGCTGCTCGTGCCGATGTACTTCTGGCCGGAGGTGGAGAAGACCCACGAGGTCGGCATCGTCATCCGGCACTCCGAGCACCTGTGGCGCGACGTCGCCCCGGACGGCGAGGTCAAGATCATCGACTTCGGGTCTGAGGACATCGACGCTGTGACCCGGGACATCCTGAGCTGCCGAAGGATCATCTCGTCGTCGTTGCACGGCCTGGTGATCGCGGACGCCTACGGAATTCCCAATGCCTGGCTGGGCACGGACGGACGTGTCGGCGGCAGCCGCCCCAACGGTGGCGAGTTCAAGTACATCGACTACTTCGCCTCGGTAGGCAAGCTGCGCCGGCCGCACCACGTCGACCTGCGCGGAGGAGCCTGGACGCCGGAGAGCCTGGCCGAGCGCTTCGAGTACGACGACCGCGCGATCGACTTCGACCATGCCGCCCTGATGGACGCCTGTCCGTTCGTGGTCCGGGGCTGACCGGCATGCACGACGACCACGAGCTGGCCGCCAGGGCGGCCACCGAGGCCGGCCAGCTGCTGCTGCAGGTGCGTGAGCAGGGCCTGCTGGGCCGGGCCCTGAAGGACGCAGGGGACCTGGCCGCCCACGACTTCCTGGTGCGCCTGCTGGCGGAGCAACGACCGGACGACGTCGTGCTCAGCGAGGAGGGCAGGGACGACAAAGCGCGCCTGGAGGCCGACCGGGTTTGGATCGTCGACCCGCTCGACGGCACCCGGGAGTTCTCCGAGCCGCCTCGTGACGACTGGGCGGTGCACGTGGCCCTCTGGGCTCGGTCCGATGCTGGGTCGGGTGAGCTCGTGGCCGGCGCCGTGGCCCAGCCCGGCATCGGTACGACGTGGCACACCGGCCAGCCTCCCGTCGTACCTCCATCGACGGCGAGCCGACCACGTCTGGTCGTCTCCCGCACTCGCCCGCCGGCGTTCGTCAAGGCACTGGCCGTGGAGATCGAAGCGGAGCTGGTGCCGATGGGGTCCGCCGGGGCGAAGGCGATGTCGGTCATCCGGGACCTCAGCGACGCCTACGTGCACGCCGGGGGACAGTACGAGTGGGACTCTGCGGCACCCGTGGCCGTCGCCCGCGCAGCCGGGCTGTTCACCAGCCGCGTCGACGGCACCCCGCTCGTCTACAACCAGGACAACGTGCAGCTGCCGGATCTCATCGTGTGTCGCCCCGAGCTCTCGGAACAGATCCTGGCCTTCATCCGCGAGCACGGCACCGACTGAGAGCGCTGAGATGGCCTCACCATCGATCGAGATCGAGGTCGACGACAAGGTCGTCCGGGTGTCCAACCCCGACCGCGTCTACTTCCCCGCGCGTGGTGAGACCAAGCTTGACCTGGTCGAGTACTACCTCTCCGTGGGTGACGGCATCGTCAACGCTCTGCGCGAGCGGCCGTGCATGCTGCACCGCTTCCCGACGGGGGTCACGGGGGAGAAGGTGCACCAGAAGCGACTGCCGAAGGGCGCGCCGCCCTGGATGGAGACGGTGCGGGTGCACTTCCCGCGCTGGAACCGCACCGCTGACGAGCTCTGTGTCACCGAGCTGGCGCAGGTGGTCTGGGCGGTGCAGATGAGCACCGTGGAGTTCCATCCGTGGAACAGTCGTCGGGCCGACACCGAGAAGCCCGACGAGTGGCGCATAGATCTCGACCCGGGCCCCGAGTGCGAGTGGCCGACGGTGCAGCGGGTGGCCCATGTCGCCCACGAGGTGCTCGACGACCTCGGCGCCACCGGGTTCCCCAAGACCAGTGGCGGCAACGGCATGCACATCTACGTGCGAATCGCCCCGGACCACGGCTTCAAGGACGTACGCCGGGCGGCGCTCGCCTTCGCCCGCGAGGTGGAACGCCGAACCGATGAGGTCACGACCGCCTGGTGGCGCAAGGACCGGGACCCGACGCACCTGTTCGTTGATTACAACCAGAACGCCCGCGACCACACCATCGCTGCGGCGTACTCCGTGCGGGGCAACCCGATCGGCACCGTGTCCACCCCGATCCGGTGGGACGAGGTCGACGACGTCCACCCCGACGACTTCACGATCGCCACCGTGCCCGCCCGGTTCGCCGAGCTGGGCGACCTGCACGCCGGGATCGACGACTCTGTCTTCGACATCGCCACCCTGCTGCAGTGGGCGGAGCGTGACGAGGAGGCGGGCGCCGAGCCGCCTGCGGATCCCGACGAGGACTGAAGCCTGAGAGCTCTGTCTACGCATCGGGATTTTACACATCGGGACGTTGTGTAAAGTTACTGGCGAGTCTAGGCTTCGGGAATGACCCCCCAGCCCGAGTCCTCCCACTCCAGCGAACAGGTCGGCCCCGCCGATCCGGAGCACGACCCGACGGCGTCGTACGCCCTCGATCCGGCGTACGCCCGCGTGCTGACCAGCCGGGTGGTGTCCACGAGCGGCGAGAGCGTGCCGTCGTACTCACCGATCACGGGGCAGCCGCTCGCGAGGATCCCGCAGTCCGGCGAGTCCGACGTCAACGAGGCGTACGCACGCGCCCGGGAAGCGCAGCAGGCCTGGGCGCGCACCCCGATGGGCGACCGCATTGCCATACTGCTCCGGCTCCACGACCTCATCTTCGAGCGGCAGGACGAGATCATCGACCTGATCTGCTGGGAGTCGGGCAAGGCCCGCAAGCACGCCTTCGACGAACCTCTGCACGTCGCGATGACCGCGCGCTACTACGCGCGGACCGCCCACGACCACCTCGACACCGAGCGCAAGCTCGGCGCCGTACCCGGACTGACGAGGGTCGAGGTCAACCACGTCCCCAAGGGTGTCGTCGGCATCATCTCGCCGTGGAACTACCCGTTCAACATGGCGTTGTGCGACGGGCTGCCGGCCCTGCTCGCGGGCAACGCGGTGGTCGCCAAGCCCGACGCGCAGACCATGCTCACCGCCCTGCTGGGGGCCCAGCTGCTGGAGGAGGCCGGCCTGCCGGCGGGACTCTGGAACGTGGTGGCAGGTCCCGGCCCCGAGCTCGGCCCACCGATGATCGAGCGCTCGGACTACATCTGCTTCACCGGCTCGACCGCCACCGGAAGGCTCATCGCCAAGCAGTGCGCCGACATGCTGATCGGCTGCTCACTCGAGCTCGGCGGCAAGAACCCGATCCTGATCCTGCGCGACGCCGACCTCGACCGGGCCGCCGAGGGCGCCGTCCGAGCCAGCTTCTCCAACGCGGGCCAGCTGTGTGTCTCCATGGAGCGGATGTTCGTCGCCGACCAGGTCTATGACCGGTTCCGCGACAAGTTCGTCGAGCGAGTCCGCGCGATGGCGCTGCGACCTGGCATCGAATGGGGTTCCGACATGGGATCGCTGATCAGCCAGGACCAGCTCGACACCGTCACGGCACACGTACAGGACGCGGTCGCCAAGGGCGCGACGGTGCTCGCAGGCGGCAACCCGCGGCCCGACCTGGGTCCGTACTTCTACGAGCCGACGGTCCTCGAGGGCGTCACCCCGGAGATGACCTGCTTCGGCGACGAGACGTTCGGTCCCGTCATCTCGCTCTACCGCTTCCACGACGAGGCCGACGCCATCTCCCGCGCCAACGACGGGGACTACGGCCTGAACGCCTCGATCTACAGCCGTGACACCCGACGGGCGCGCGCGATCGCGCGTCAGGTCAAGTGCGGAACGGTGAACATCAACGAGGCCTTCAGCGCCACCTTCGGGAGCATCGACTCCCCCATGGGTGGCATGCGGAGCTCGGGCATGGGTCGCCGACAGGGCACCGAGGGGATCCTGCGCTACACCGAGTCGCAGTCGGTCGCGGTGCAGAGGCTGATCCGGTTCGCGCCGATGTTCGGCATGAAGGACGAGACCTACGCGAAGCTGATGAACGCCAGCCTCCGGATGATGAAGAGGATGGGGCGCGCATGAGTGCACCGAAATCCGACTTCGACTACGACGTCGTCATCATCGGGTCGGGGTTCGGGGGTTCGGTCAGTGCCCTGCGCCTGGTCGAGAAGGGCTACCACGTCGCGGTGATCGAGGCGGGGGCGCGGTTCGAGGACGACGACTTCGCCAAGACCTCGTTCGAGCTCAAGAAGTTCCTCTTCCGCCCGGAGATCGGCTGCTACGGCATCCAGCGCATCGACGCCGTCCGCGACTCGCTGATCCTCGCGGGCGCTGGAGTCGGCGGTGGGTCTCTGGTCTACGCGAACACGCTGTACGAGCCGCTGGAGGCGTTCTACAACGACGCCCAGTGGCGCGACATCACCGACTGGAAGGCAGAGCTGGCGCCGTACTACGACCAGGCGAAGCGGATGCTGGGCGTGGTGGAGAACCCGATCCGTACGCCCTCGGACGACGTCATGGAGAAGGTCGCCAACGACCTCGGAGTGGGCGACACCTTCCACGCGACCCCGGTCGGCGTGTTCTTCGGGCAACCTGAGGCGCCCACGGGTGAGCGCGTCGCCGACCCGTACTTCGGTGGCGCGGGTCCCGACCGCAACACCTGCATCGCGTGTGGCAACTGCATGGTGGGCTGCAGGCACAACGCCAAGAACACCTTGGTGAAGAACTACCTCTACCTCGCCGAGCAGCGCGGCGCGAAGGTGATGCCGCTGACCACGGTCACCCGCGTTCGGCCGGGCTCTGCAGGGGGCTACGACGTGGCCCTGAAGTTCACCAAGGCAAAGCGGGCAACGCGTGCCTCCACTCGCACGATCTCGGCCGAGCAGGTCGTCTTCGCCGCCGCGGCCCTCGGCACCCAGAAGCTGCTGCACCGGATGAAGGCGGAGGGGCACCTGCCGGAGCTGTCCGAGCGCCTGGGATTCCTCTCACGCACCAACTCGGAGTCGATCCTCGGAGCCATCGCCCCGGACAGCACGACCGACTACAGCTACGGGATCGCGATCACCTCCTCGTTCCACCCGGACGCCGACACCCACGTCGAGCCCGTCCGCTACGGCAAGGGCAGCAACGCGATGGCGATGCTGCAGACGGTGCTCACCGACGGTGACGGACCGGAGCCGCGGTGGCGTACGTGGCTCCGGGAGATGTGGATCGAGCGCAAGAACGTCGCCAACCTCTACGACTTCAAGCACTGGTCGGAGCGCACCGTGGTCGCACTGGTGATGCAGACCCTCGACAACTCGATCACGACGTACCCCAAGCGGATCCCGGGGACCAAGAAATGGCGGCTGACCTCACGCCAGGGTCACGGAGAGCCCAACCCGACGTGGATCCCGATGGCCAACAAGGTGGTCCGAAGGATGGCCGCCGTGATGGGCGGTACGGCGGGTGGCTCCATCGGCGAGCCGTTCAACATGCCGATGACCGCGCACTTCATCGGCGGCTGCACGATCGGCACCAGCCCCGAGAACGGCGTGGTCGACCCCTACCAGCGGGTCTACGGCTACGAGGGACTCCACGTCGCCGACGGTTCGGCGATCTCGGCCAACCTCGGGGTGAACCCGTCGCTGACCATCACCGCTCAGGCCGAGCGCGCGATGTCCTTTTGGCCCAACAAGGGCGAGACGGACTCCCGCCCCGCCGTGGGGACCGCCTACGAGCGGCTGGCCCCGGTCCCCCCGAACCACCCCGCGGTCCCGGAGTCTGCCCCCGGGGGCCTGCGGTTGCCCATCGTCAGCGTCAGCTGAGCAGACCCCGCCGAGACGGCGCCAATGTCCCACTTGAGCCGCCGAGACGGCGCCAATGTCCCCCTACGCGGGACACTAGCGCCGGCTCGGCGGTGTTTCGCGGGACACAAGCGCCGTCTCGGCGGTATTTCGCGAGGCGGAGACAACCCAGGACCCGACCGGGGGGAGGGAGGAGGCCGGGCCCTGGGAAGTCCGCTTTTGGGCGGACCTTTTGGATCCGGCTTGGGAGGGAGCAAAGCCACCGGATCTTCTGGCACAACGAAGGCTCCGATTCAGGGTTATGCGCGCCCGGGGAAAATCCCAAATAAATCTCTGAGAGACTCAGGACACCGCCGATGCCCCGCCGAAAGGGCCCATCTTGACCGACCACGACCTCGTTCTCGTCGTTGACTTCGGAGCGCAGTACGCCCAGCTGATTGCCCGCCGGGTGCGCGAGGCCAGGGTCTACTCCGAGATCGTCCCGCACACGATGCCCGTCGACGAGATGCTCGCCCGGAAGCCCGCCGCGATCGTGCTCTCGGGTGGACCTTCCTCGGTCTACGCGCCAGGAGCCCCGCACGTCGACGCGGACCTGTTCGAGGGGGGCGTCCCCGTGTTCGGCATGTGCTACGGCTTCCAGGCCATGGCACTGCTGCTCGGTGGCGAGGTCGCCCGGACCGGCATCTCCGAGTTCGGCCGTACGCCGGTCCGCGTCACCACCCCGGGCACGCTCCTCGCCGACATCCCGGCCGAGCACCGGGTGTGGATGTCACACGGCGACTCGGTGCGCCGCGCACCTGAAGGGTTCGCCGTCCTCGCCGAGACCGCGGCGACCCCCGTGGCCGCCTTCGAGAACACCGACCGTCATCTGGCCGGGGTCCAGTGGCACCCCGAGGTGCTGCACACCGAGCACGGCCAGAAGGTCCTCGAGCACTTCCTGCTCGACATCGCTGGCTGCCGGCCAACGTGGACGATGGTGAACATCGTCGAGGAGCAGATCGAGCGCATCCGCGAGCAGATCGGCGACTCCGGTCATGCCATCTGCGGGTTGTCGGGGGGCGTTGACTCGGCGGTTGCCGCGGCCGTCGTACAACGTGCGATCGGGGACCGGCTGACCTGCGTCTTCGTCGACCATGGGCTGTTGCGCAAGGGCGAGGCCGAGCAGGTCGAGCGTGACTTCGTCGCCGCCACAGGCGTCGACCTGCACGTCGTGGAGGCCGAGAAGCGCTTCCTGAACGAGCTGGCCGGGGTGAGCGATCCGGAGGAGAAGCGCAAGATCATCGGCCGGGAGTTCATCCGGGTCTTCGAAGCCGCCGAGGCCGACGTCCTGGCCAAGTCGATGGCCGTCGAGGGTGCCAAGGTCGCCTACCTGGTGCAGGGCACCCTCTATCCCGATGTCGTCGAGTCGGGCGGTGGAGCGGGCACATCCAACATCAAGTCCCACCACAACGTCGGCGGGTTGCCCGACGACCTCGAGTTCGAGCTGGTCGAGCCGTTGCGCACCCTGTTCAAGGACGAGGTGCGCCTGGTCGGCGAGCAGCTCGGGCTGCCGGCCGAGATCGTCTGGCGGCACCCGTTCCCCGGCCCCGGCCTCGCCATCCGGATCATCGGCTCGGTGACCCGGGAGCGGCTCGACATCCTTCGCGAGGCCGACGCGATCGCCCGCGAGGAGCTCACCCGTTCCGGTCTCGACCGCGACGTCTGGCAGTTCCCGGTGGTCCTGCTGGCCGACATCCGCTCGGTCGGCGTACAGGGGGACGGCCGCACCTACGGCCACCCGATCGTGCTGCGTCCGGTGACTTCCGAGGACGCGATGACCGCCGACTGGGCGCGGGTGCCGTACGACGTCCTGGAAACCATCTCGACCCGGATCACCAACGAGGTCCGCGAGGTCAACCGCGTGACGTTGGACATCACCAGCAAGCCACCGGGCACCATCGAGTGGGAGTGACCGTCTAGCTGCTTCCCGTTGGTCCCGTTCAGGCTGCCGGTGGAGGGCGAGGGGGTTCCGTCCTGCGTTGCCTCTCCGTGCCAGCACGTATTCCTCGCAGGGTGCTTCTGGGGCACGCTGGACGTGTGAGTGGACGTCGTGTGCTCGGCATCCGAGTGTTCTCGGCGCTACTGGTTGCAGCGGTCGTGATGGCAGCGGACTGGTCGGATGCTGCGTCGAGGGATCCTGCCCGGATCCTGTTCCTGGGTCCGCGAGGCGTGCTCGACGCGGCAGTCCTGCTCGGTCACCCGCGCTTTCCGATCTGGCTCTTCGTCGTGTTCCTGGTGGTCGGTCTGGGCTATGTGGAGACCGGCCTGGCCCTGTGGCGCCGCCGACCAGACAGCCGTGTCGGCCTCCTGCTGGTCATTGCGGGCGCGCTCTGGATCGCCCATGGATTGCGGCGGAGCAGCGAACCGGCCCTGTTCTCGATCGGCGTGGGACTGACCAACGCGTACAACCCGGTGCTGTTGCAACTCCTCCTCAGTGTCCCGGGAGGCAAGCTCCGTGGTCGCGGTGATCGTGCCCTGGTGATCGGGGGCTACATCTACAGTGTGTGCGCCAACGTCGGCGGTTGGCTGGTGGTCGACCATCATCGCTTGCTGGGGGGAGCGACGCCCCGGAACCTGCTTCTGCTGACGGACTCTCCTCAGGTGTGGGACAACCTGCAACCCGTCCTCGGCGTGGCTGCGTTCGGGGCTGGCCTCCTCCTGCTCTCAGTCCTGGCGGTCCGCTACGTTCGCGGCTCGCCCCTGTACCGCTACGCCTTCGCGCCGATTTGGCTGGCAGGGCTTGCCAAAGTGACCGGCAATCTCGTCTGGACTGCAGCTTTGTGGGTGCCGGTCACCTGGGCGTACGTCGCGTTCTTCGCTGGGTCGGCGGCCGTCCCGGTCGCCGCTGCCATGAGTGTTGCCCGCAGCCGTCCACGTGACCATGCGATGACCCGGGTGGTGGTCGGTCTCGGCCAGGAACTTCCCGACGCGGCCGAACTGCGCGAGGTGCTTCGCCGCTCGACCAACGACCCCACCCTGGAGGTCGTGAGGTTCGACCACGGTGCTGGTCGCTTCGCCTCCATTTCAGGAGGACCAGTCGACCTGCCCGATGACCACGGCCGAGTCGTCACGACGACGCTGCGTCGAAGCGGCAAGGAGGTCGGCGCTCTCATCCATGACAGTGCCCTGGTGGACTCCCCCGAGGTGCTCAGGGCGGTGGAGCAGCTCGCCAGCCTGGTCCTGGAGAACGAGCTGCTGCTTGCCCAGGTCCGCGGGCAGCTCGAAGAGGTGCGTCAGTCGCGCAGGCGAATCGTCGAAGCAGGCGACGCGGAGCGCTCCAGGGTCGAGCGGAACATGCACGATGCGGTGCAGCAGCGTCTGGTCGCAGCCGCACTCCTCCTACGTCGAGCGGATCGCGACCTTCCGTTCCCACAGGTGCTCGAGCTCCTTCGGCAGGGCGCCGACCAGGTCGACACGGCGCTGGGCGAGTTGCGAAACATCGTGCGTGGCCTGCACCCGCAGGTCGTTGACCGTGGCCTCGTCGAAGCGCTCGAGTCAATCTCTGAACGGGCTTCGGTGCCGATCCGCCTGACTTCCGAACTCGACTCCAAGTCTCTTCCGGAGGCGACCGCGGTGACAGCCTTCTACGTCGCGGCCGAGGCGATAACAAACGCCGAGAAGCACGCTCGGGCCAGTGTGGTCAGCGTGCACGTGAGACTTGAGCACTCCGATGACGCTGAGCTCGTGCTCACCGTCGAGGACGACGGGGTCGGAGGAGCCGTCGCTACAACAGGCGGCGGTCTGGCTGGACTACGAGACCGCGTCGACGCGTACGGCGGCACATTGGTCGTCGCCAGCACCGTCACCGATGGGACCCGGTTGACCGCCGTACTGCCGCTTGAACCGGATACGACGACCCAGGACCGACCATGAAGACGCGGATCCTGCTCGCTGACGACTCGGTCCTGCTGAGGACAGGACTGGCCCGGTTGCTCGTTGAAGAGGGCTTCGAGATCGTGGGAGAGGCAGGCGACGTCGAGGAGCTCATGGCCCTCGTCGATCAAGCCACGGCCGATCTGGCCATCCTGGACATCCGGATGCCTCCTACCCACACCGACGAAGGTCTCCAGGCGGCCATGTCCCTGAGGAGAACGCACCCGACCCTGGCTGTTCTGCTCCTCTCCCAGTACGTCGAAACCCGCGACGTCCTCTCGCTACTGCGGGGCGGCCACGCGGGCATGGGCTACCTGCTCAAGGACCGCGTCACGAACATCGATGCCTTTGTGGCCGACGTACGCCGGGTCTCGGCGGGTGGCACCGCGGTGGACCCACTGGTCGTGGAGCGCGTCCTCAACCGTCCCCGAGTCGAAGCCAATCCGCTCGACCAGCTCACACCACGCGAGCGCGAGATCCTTGGGCTCATGGCCGAGGGCCAGTCCAACGCTGGGATCGGGGCCACGTTGTTCCTGGGAGAACGCACCGTGGAGACGCACATCCGCAGCATCTTCCTGCGGTTGGGGCTGGAACAGACCAACGACGTGAACCGACGTGTCCTCGCCGTGCTCAGTCACTTCAGGCTCGACGGCCGGCACTGATCCACGCTCGTTGTCGCATGCTCCGGGTCCGTGCTGGCACGGAAGTGATGGCCGTCCACATCGCCCTACCGTCAGACGAACGACCACAAGGTCGCAGCGGACCCAGATCGGGACCCCTGAAACCAAGCTCCGGGAGAACACATGAACACGAAACTCAAGCGTGTTGCCGCGGTCGCGTTCACCATGGCCGGCATCGCTGGTGTCACGAGCATGACCAGCCCCCCGGCCACCGCCGCAATGTGCATGGTGGACTGCTGGACCGAGGACGGCGGGTGGGCAGGTGGCGGAGGACTCGGCGGCAACCCGAACACCGGCACCGGGGGAGGTGGCTCCGACGGGGGACGTGTGGGCAGCGGCGGGTACGAGGGTCCCAACCTTGACCGCTACGCGCCCAGCGGCAACGGGTGGAACGACTCCCGGCTGCCAAAGCCCAGGCCCGTCCCCAGGGAGAACAAGGCCGGCGCTGGGCAGGCCCCCGTCGGTGCTGACCCCAAGAAGGGGAGTGGCGGACCAGACCCGTTCGCCTCCGTGCTGAGCACCAACATCGACGACATCGACCCTCCCGATGATCTGACCAGCCTGATCGAGGCCCTCAAGCGAGCCCAGCGCGCCCGAGACAACGAGTTCGCCGACCCCACTTCAACTCAAGGCAGCCGGGAGCACTTCCAGCAGCGCGTCGACGACGCCGAGGAGGCCGTCAACCGAGCATCGAACGCCCGATACCAGCAGGTCTGCGCGACAAAGGCCTACCTCCCCCATTGCTGACGAACTCCCAACCAGAGAAGAGAGAACGATGAGGAAACTGATCCGCAGACTGGCCGTGACCACTCTGCTCATGGCGTCCGCCGCCACCTTCGCGGTCGTGTCGAGCAATGAGCACGACGCAGCCAACCCAACGGCCATGCGATGCATGAAGACAGCGGGCGGTAACTATGTCTGCACTGCCCCGTAGGTGATCCAGATGCGGCCCTCTGGCCTGTCGTAGGCAGGCCAGAGGGTTTCCGCATCCTCGCCGCGTAGTCTTGCCATCGGGTGGGAGCCGGGGGTGGTGGACCAGACTTCAGGGGTGTCCCCGATGCCCAGATGGCCCAGCCTTCGTAGACTTCACCATCCACCCACCCGGAAGAGGAACCATGAGCCTGGTCACGGCGGTCAAGAAGGCGGTACGCAGCCGTCTGATCGCCCGCGCCGGTGGGATTGACTTCTCACACCTCGAGAAGGTGCCCGCCTCGCTGTCCTGGCCGCTGCAGCGTGAGGTGATGGCGCCGACCGCGCGACTTTCGGCCACTCGCGACGCGGACCCGGTGCAGCGGCTCGCCTCGCTGATGGGGCTGGACGTGTGGCTGGTGACCGGTGATGCCGAGTCGCGACAGGTGCTCAACGACGCCGTCTCCTACTCCACCGACATCCGGCCCTACATGGGCACGAGTGGCTCAGAGACCGAGGGCGACTTCGGCGGTCTCGGGTTCACCGATCCGCCCGTGCACACGAACCTTCGCCGGCTGCTCACCCCGGAGTTCACGATGCGTCGGCTCGCGCGACTTCGCCCGGGCATCGCGTCGATCATCGATCGCCAGCTCGACGAGATACAGATTGCGGGGGAGCGGGGCGACACGGTCGACGTGGTCCCGATGTTCGCCTTCCCGATCCCGTTCCTGGTCATCTGCGACCTGCTCGGGCTGCCGGACGAGAAGCGAGAGACCTTCAGCAAGCTCGCGACCGCGCGGTTCGACATCTCCAAGGGAGCGCAGAGCTCGATCGGCGCCATCGGCGGTTCGCGCGAGTTCCTGATGGCCGAGGTCGCCCGGCAGCGAGTCAACCCCGACCACGGGCTGATCGGCCAGATCATCCGCGAGCACGGTGACGAGATCAGCGACTTCGACCTCGGCGGCCTTGCCGACGGGGTGTTCACCGGAGGCCTCGAGACCAGCGCGTCGATGCTGGCGCTCGGCACGGCCGTGCTCCTGGAGAACCGTGAGATGTGGAACGGGCTGATCGAGGACCCGGCCAGTGCCGGTCCGGTCGTCGACGAGCTCCTTCGCGTGCTCTCGGTCGTGCAGGTGGCGTTCCCACGCTTCGTCAAGCGCGACGTGGTGATCGGCGGCAAGAACATCTCCGAGGGCTCCGTCATCGTCTGTTCGCTCCCGGCCGCCAACCGAGATCCGCGTGCGACTCCCGGCAATGACGTCGACCTCGGCAGGGCGAACACCTCGCACCTCGCCTTCGGTTACGGCTTCCACCGGTGCGTCGGGGCAGAGCTGGCCAGGATGGAGCTGAAGATGGCGTTCCCCGCGCTCGCCAGCCGATTCCCTGACATGCGACTCGCGGTGCCGGCAGAGGACCTCGACTACCGCGCGCTCAGCGTCGTGTACGGCGTCGAGTCCGTCCCCGTCCGCCTGGGTTGATCCGCCTGGGTTGATCCGCCGGGGTTGATCCGCCCGGGTTGATCCGCCCGGGTTGATCCGCCGGGTTGATCCGTCTGGGCTGAGATTCAGGCCTCGAGCAGTCGGCGACCGTGTTTCCAGGTGGCCGTCCGTTCGCGCAGGACGGCGTAGCTCTCGCGTGCCTCGGGTTCGCCCCGCGCGGGCGCCAGCGTCGTACTGCGCACCGGCCAGGCTGGGGGAGTGGCGCTTCCTGAGCTGGCCCATGCGGCCTGGCGTGCGGCTCCGAGCGCGACGTACTCCCCTGGATCCGGTACGGCGACCGGCACTCCGAAGACCGCAGGTGCCAGCGCCTGTACGGCGGCATTGCGGGCCGCCCCGCCGATCAGGAGCAGCCGTTGCGGCTCTTCGCCGCAGACCCGGGCCAGGGCATCGACCGCGTCGGCAAGGCTGAACAGCAGGCCCTCGACATGGGCCCGAGCGAGATCGGCACGAGTGGTCGATGACGTCAGCCCGTGCAGGGTGCCCGCGGCCTCGGGACGGTTGGGCGTGCGCTCTCCTTCGAGGTAGGGCAGCAGGGTCAGGCCATGGGCACCTGGGACCGACTCCAGCGCCAGCGCCGCCAGGCCGTCGTGGTCGACCCCGAGGAGCCGCTCCCCGAGCTCGAGGATCCGGGCGGCGTTGATGGTGCAGGCCAGCGGGAGGAACTGCCCGGTGGCGTCGGCGAATCCGGCGATGTCCCCGGTGCCGTCCGCGATCGCGTCCGTGGTGACCATGGAGGCAACGCCGGAGGTCCCGATCGACACAGCGACGTCGCCGGGGGCGAGGGCCAGTCCGAGAGCCGCGGCCATGTTGTCCCCGGTGCCCGGTCCGATGGCGAGGCCGTCGCGCTCGGCAACGACTTCCGAGGGGCCGGCCACCCGAGGCAGCGACACCTCGCGGCCCAGAGCCCGGACGAGCAAGTCGGGCAGCCAGGTCCCGTGCCGGGTGGAGAAGTAGCCGGTGCCGGAGGCGTCACCGCGGTCGGTCGTGGGCTCGGAGCCGGGACCGGCGAGGTGCCAGCTGAGGTAGTCGTGAGGAAGGAGCACTCGCTGCAGTCGGGCGGCGGCGTCGGGTTCGTGGTCTCGGAGCCAGCGCAGCTTGGTCACGGTGTACGACGCGTTCAGCACACTCCCGGTCAGCTCGGCACAGGTGTCGGCTCCGCCGAGCTCGTCGATCAGCTCGTCCGCGGACGCTGCGCTGCGGAGGTCGTTCCAGAGCAGGGCATCGCGCACTGGCTCGCCAGCTTCGTCGAGCATCACCGCCCCGTGCTGCTGTCCACCGACGGCAACTGCTCCCGCCCGCGGCAGGAGGGGGCCCGCCGCTTCCTGGAGGGCCGCGACCCAGGCGCGGGGGTCGACGGAGGTGCCGTGCGGGTGAGTCGCGGTCCGCTGCTCGACGACGGTGCCGTCGTCTGCATCCACCAGCACCGCCTTGGTCGACTGGGTTGAGGAGTCGATGCCGAGGACGAGGGATGCGGCAGGCATGGGAGTCAATCTATGCGCGTGGCTTGATCGCGTCGTACGTCGTCCCGCGCTGCACGACCGGTCGGCCGATCCCGGCGCCGATCTCGACCAGCTCCTCCACGGTCTTCGCAGACCCGTGCTCGGAGCCGGCCATCCGCGAGATCGTCTCCTCCATCAAGGTGCCGCCGACGTCGTTGGCTCCGGCCCGGAGCATCGCGCGAGTGCCGTCGACCCCGAGCTTGACCCAGCTTGTCTGGATGTTGTCGATCCGACCGTGGAGCAGGATCCGGCCCATCGCATGGACAGCGAGGTTGTCGCGCATCGTCGGACCGGGCCTGGCGACACCGGCGAGGTAGATCGGCGAGGAGTTGTGCACGAACGGCAGCGGGACGAACTCGGTGAATCCACCAGTCTCGTCCTGGATCCGACTGAGCACGCGCAGGTGCTGCACCCAGTGGCGCGGGTTGTCGACGTGGCCGTACATCATCGTCGAGCTGGACCGCAGGCCGACGCGGTGCGCGGTGGTGACGATCTCGATCCAGGTCCTGGTCGGCAGCTTGCCCTTGGTGAGGATCCACCGGACGTCGTCGTCGAGGATCTCTGCCGCCGTACCCGGGATCGTGTCGAGGCCGGACTCGCGGGCCTTGATCAGGAAGTCCACGAAGGAGAGGCCGGTGCGGCTGGACCCGTTGACGATCTCCATCGGCGAGAACGCGTGGACGTGCATCTCGGGGACACGCTGCTTCACGGCCGCGGCCAGGTCGAAGTACGCCGTGCCGGGCAGCTCGGGATCGATGCCGCCCTGCATGCACACCTCGGTGGCGCCCAGCTGCCATGCCTCCTCGGCGCGGTCCGCGACCTGGCTCATGGAGAGCGAGTAGGCGTCGGCGTCGGTGCGTCGCTGAGCGAACGCACAGAACCGGCAGCCGACGTAGCAGACGTTGGTGAAGTTGATGTTGCGGTTGACCACGTAGGTGATCTCCTCGCCCACCGTCTCGCGGCGCAGGTCGTCGGCGAGCCGGCAGACCTGCTCGAGCAGCTCGCCCTCGGCGGTCATCAGCGTCAGCGCGTGCTCGTCGGAGAGGTTGCCCGGGTCCTTCTCTGCAGCCTTCAGTGCCTCAATTCCGGATAGTCCGAGACGTTTGCGTCCTTCCTCGGTGTTCGGAGGAGCGGAAACGTCTCGGACTATCCGTTCCTTGAGGGCGTCCCAGTCGCCGTAGACGTTGTCGAAGTCGGAGCGGCGGTCTTCGGTGCGGCCCTCGGTGTCGACGGCGGTGTGCAGGTCGGTGCGGCCCTTGCCGGTGCCGGCGACCGCGAAGCCGCCGTCTGGCTCCTGCCAGGGGAGGCCGACCGGCCTGACGTCCCCGTTCTCGATCTCCGGGCGCAGCAGCCCGTCGTCGCCGGCGAGCGCTGCGACGTGGGCCGAGACGCGCGGGTCGATCCAGGGTTCACCGGTCAGGACGTACTCCGGGTGCACGGTCAGCCGCGCGCGCAGCGTGAAACCCGCTGCGGCCGTGACCGAGCGGAGCCGCTCGAGCGAGGGCCAGGGTCGCTCCGGGTTGACGTGGTCAGGCGTCAGCGGCGAGACCCCGCCCCAGTCGTCCACGCCGGCGCCGAGCAGGGCCTGGCACTCCCCCGAGTCGGGCGCAGTGTCGACGAGGTTGGGTGGCGCCTGGAGTCGAACCTTCGGCCCGAGCACGATCCGGGCGACGGCGATTGCCGCGACGTACTCCTCGAGGCCCAGGTCTCCGGCGTGCCGCATCGCGGTGTCGGGCTTGGCCCGGAAGTTCTGGATGATGACTTCCTGGACGTGACCGAACTGGCGAGCCACGCGGCGCAGCTCGAAGATCGACTCCGCACGCTCGGTGAGGTCCTCGCCGATGCCGATCAGCAGGCCGGTCGTGAACGGGACCGACAGCCGGCCGGCGTCATCGAGCACCCGCACCCGCACGGCAGGGTCCTTGTCCGGGGAGCCGTAGTGCGCCTGTCCCTTCTCCTCGAACAGCCGGCGCGAGGTCGTCTCGAGCATCATCCCCATCGATGGGGAGACCGGCTTGAGCCGGTTCATCTCCTCCCAGGTCATGACACCGGGGTTGAGGTGGGGGAGCAGGCCGGTCTCCTCGAGCACCCGGATGGCCATCGCGCGGACGTAGGCAAGCGTGGAGTCATAGCCCTGCTCGTCCAGCCATTCCCGCGCCTCGGGCCAGCGGTCCTCCGGCCGGTCTCCCAGCGTGAACAGCGCCTCGGTGCAGCCGAGCTCGGCGCCCTGGCGGGCGAGCTCCACGATCTCGTCGGGGGAGAGGTACGCCGCTTGGTTTGTGCGCTCGAGATGCCCCGGTGCGGTGACGAACGTGCAGTAGTGGCAGCGGTCGCGACACAGCCGGGTGACCGGGATGAAGACCTTGGGTGAGTAGGTCACGGTGCCCGCGCGACCGGCAGCCTGCAGTCCGGCATCGCGGACACGTGCCGCCACCGCGCACAGGCGTTGGAGGTCCGCCCCGCGGGCGCTCAGCAGCACAGTCGCCTCGCCCAGGTCGAGGGCTGCGCCACGCTCGGCGCGGGCCACCGCCCGGCGTGTCTGCTGGGGAGTGGGCCTCGGAACGGGCCGGGGATCTGGCAGGTCGCTCATCGTCATTCAGGCTAGCCCTGCGCCGGGTAGCGCCGCGGAAGTGGTTGGCTCGTGGACCTGAGCACCTCACGCAGCAGGTCCGGACGGTTGGTGATCAGGCCGTCGACCCCGACCGCGACCCAGCGACGCATCTCGGCAGGGTCGTCGACCGTGTAGGGCAGCACCCGCAGTCCAGCTTCATGGGCCTCGGCGACCATCGTCGGTGTCAGGATCGTGCGACTTGGCGAGACGGCGTCGAACCCGGCGGCCGCCACGGCATGGGCGATGCTGCCGTGGAACTCGTCGATGTCGAGGCCGTCCATCCACGGCGACCGTCCGGGTTGGTGCTCCTCGAGATAACTGGTGTTCACGAGGGCGTTGAGCGAGAGCCGGGGCTCGAGCTCACCGATGTCATGGAGTACCCGCCAGTCGAAGCACTGCACCGAGGCCCGCTCGCACAGGTCGGCGTCGCGCAGCGTCTGGACGATCACCTCGACGAACCGGTCGCGCGGGCCGGACTCGTCGGGGTGGATCACGTCGAACTTGGTCTCGACATTGAGCGTGACCTCGTCCGCGTCCCGGGCGGTCAACAGCTCCAGCACCTCGGTCAGCGCGGGCATCGCGGCGCCGCCGCACTCGACCTCGGCGAGCTCGGCACGCGTCAGCCGGGGGATCAGCTTGCCGGCGTACGGACCCTCAACCGTGCCGGGATCCAGCAGCCGGTCGTGGCAGACCATCGCGACGCCGTCGAGACTGATGTGCACATCGCACTCCAGGGTGCTCACCCCGACGGCGAGTGCGTTCTCGAACGCCCGCAGCGTGTTCTCCGGTGCGAGCCCGGCGCCACCGCGGTGCGCCTGCACGTCGAACATCTGCTGGCTCCGAGCCTCGGGTCAGCTCACCCATTCCTTGAGCTGGCGCACCAGCCCGGCCGGGTCGGCGCTGGCCGGGGCCACCTGCAGGTTGGTCACGCCCGCCTCCCGGTACGCAGCGATCCGCTCCTTGATGTAGCCCTCCGGGCCGACCAGATTGGCCCGCTCGAGCAGGTCGAGCGGTACGGCGGCCTCGGCTTCCTTCTTCTTGCCGTCGAGGTAGAGGTCCTGGATCTCCTTGGCCTCTGACTCGTAGCCGTACTGGCAGACGAGGTCGTTGTAGAAGTTCTTGCCGCGTGCGCCCATGCCACCGATGTACAAGGCAGCCATCGGACGGGCGAAGTCGAGGAAGTCCTTCACGTCCTCACCGACCGCGACCAACCCTCCGGCTGCGATCTCGAGCGGGGCCAGGTCAGCACTGCGCTTGGCCATCCCCGCTGCGAGTGCGTCGCCCCAGACCTTCCGGGCTCCCTCCGGGACGAACATGAAGGGCAGCCAGCCGTCGGCGTACTCGGCGGCACCCTCGACGGACTTGGGGCCCAGCGCGGCGAGATAGATCGGGACGCTGCTGCGCTCTGGCCTGGTCAGCATCTTCAGCGGCTTGCCCAGGCCGAGGCCCTCATCCGCGGGCAGCGGCAGCTGGAAGCTCTTCCCGGAGTACTCGACCACCTCGCGGCGCAGCGCTGCGCGGATGATCTCGATGGCCTCCTTGGTGCGACCGATCGGCCGGCTGTACGGCATGCCGTGCCAGCCCTCGATCACCTGCGGGCCGGACGCGCCGAGACCCAGGATCGCGCGACCGCCCGAGACGTTGTCCAGGCCGGCCGCGGTCTGTGCGAGCAACGTGGGCGTGCGCGAGTAGACGTTGAGGATCGCGGCACCGATCTCGATCGTGTCCGTCACGGCGGCCAGATAGCCCATCAGTGTGGGCGAGTCGAAGCCGTAGACCTCGGCCACCCAGACCGTGTCCAGACCCGCCTTCTCGAGCTCGCCGACCTGGTCGGCAGCAGTGCGAGGGTTGCCGTCGTACATCAACACGGTGGAGAGCTTCATGACCGTGACGGTATGGGTGTCACGGCCATGAAGCCACCTCGGGGTGTCCCCAGAGGTTCCTGCGGTCTCCTAGGCGTCGACCGGCACGTCCGCGCGGTGGGCTGGGTCGTCCAGCTCTCTGGTGTCGACTGAGCCACGGTCCAGCTTGCTCGGCCACCAGATCGCGCCGCCCAGGTCGAGGTTGATCGCGGTCACCAGCACCGAGCGCACGATGATCGTGTCCAGGATGACGCCCAGGGCCACGGCGAAGCCCATCTCGACCAGGAACACCAGCGGCAGCGAGGCGAGCACCCCGAAGGTCGCGGCGAGCACCAGCCCGGCGGACGTGATCACTCCGCCCGTTGACGAGAGAGCGACCAGCGATCCCTTCCGGGTCCCGTGCGTCATCGTCTCCTCGCGGACCCGAGTCATCAGGAAGATGTTGTAGTCGATGCCCAGGGACACGAGGAACACGAACACGAAGAGCGGGAAGCTGGGGTCGGCTCCCGGGTAGTCGAAGATGTACTTGAAGACGAGGCTGCTGAGGCCGAGAGCCGTGCCGAACGAGAGCACGACCGTCGCGATCAGGATGAGCGGGGCCGTCAACGCCCGCAGCAGCAGCATCAGGATCAGCAGCACCACCACCAGCGTCACCGGGATGATCACCTTTGAGTCGCGGGTGTTCGCCTTGAGCATGTCGTCGAGGATCGCTGAGTTCCCACTGACCAGCGCGCCGCCACCTTCGACCGCGTGCACGGCCGTCCGGAGCTCGTCGATCGTGTCGAACGCAGCACTGGTGGTGGAGTCCACGCTGAGGTTGGCGGTCATGAACGCGACGCCGTCCTTGACGATCGGCTGACTCGGCTCCTCGAGGTTCTTGATGCCGGTCATCGCAGCCGCCACCTCATCGGCCTGGGGCGCGTTGGCCACCACCATCGCGGGCGTGGAGGAGTCGGCCAGGCCGTGCTTGATGAGCACCTTCTGACCGGTGACGGAGGGGAACTCCTTCGTGTAGGACTCCTCGGTCGAGAGGCCCTTCGTGTCCAGGGTGAGGACACCGAGGACGGCGATGCCCAGCACCAGGGTCGTGACCACCCAGACCCGGCGCGGCCGGGGGGCGATGAACGCGCCCACCTTGGCCCACAGGCCGGTCGAGGTGGGCTCATGCGAGGCGAAGTCGGGTCGCTTCGGCCAGAACATCCACCGACCGAAGATCACGAGGAGGGCGGGGAGCAGCGTGATCATCGCCAACAGGGCCACACCGACGCCGATGGCGCACACCGGGCCGAGACCGGCCGTGGAGTTCATGTCGGCGAGGAGCAGGCAGAGCATCCCGACGATCACGGTGCCGGCACTGGCGATGATCGCCGGGGTGGCCCGGTGCAGGGCGAAGGCCATCGCCTCATGGCGGTCCTCGTGGCGACGGAGCTCCTCTCGGTAACGGGCCACGAGCAGCAGCGCGTAGTCCGTGCCGGCTCCGAGGACGAGGATCGAGACGATCGCCTGACTCTGTCCGTTGACAGTGAGGTCGGCGTACTTGGCCAGGAAGTAGATGAGTCCCAGGGAGCTGCCGAGCGCGACGACGACGGAGAAGATCGGCAGGATCCACAGGATCGGACTGCGGTAGGTGAGGAGCAACAGCAGAATCACCACACCGAGTGCCGCGAGCAGCAACGAGCTGTCCAGACCTTCGAACGCCTCGAAGGAGTCGACTGCGGAGCCACCGACACCCGAGAGGTAGACCTTGCCTCCGTCGACGTCGGCGATCTCGTGGATCTTCTCGGCGATCTCCGGCATCTTGTTCCAGCCGTTTGCGCCGAGGTTGTAGGTGACGACCGTCTGCGCGACCTGTCCGTCCTGGGAGGGGACCGGTCCGATGACCTTGCCTTCGACGTCGTCCATGGCCTGCAGCTCGGCCGCCTGGTCCTTCATCTTGGCCAGGTCGTCCGGAGTGAGGCCGGACTCTTTCTCGTAGACCAGTGTCGTGGGGATGGCGTTCGGGTCCTGGAACGGCGCCATCTTCTCCAGGGCGCGAGTGGACTCGGCGTTGGCGGGCAGCCAGGAGGATGCCTCGTTGTTCTGTACGTCGGTGAGCTTGCCGGCAAAGCTGCCGAGCACCATGAACGCGATGATCCACAGGACCAGGACGACCCACTTGGTGACAGGACTTGTCAGCTTGCCGGCTATTTGACGATGCATGAGGTCACTCCATCAGGTGGGCGCACACCGCGCGACGGGTTTTCCACTGACTCAGACTCCGGCCCGGACCAGAAATCATCGCCTGACTCAGGTTCCTGACAGTAGACCCCCGCACTGACAGAACTGTGACACCAGGTGTTGCGCCTATCTGGCCAGGTCCGGGACCAGCTCGGCCCCCGGCAGCAGGCCGAGGAGTCGACCGGGCAGGAACAGCTTCGAGCCCCGGATGCCGCTCCCGATGATCGCGGTCTCGATGTCGGCGACGGACGCATCGACGAGGAGACGCCAGTGCCCGGGAATGCCGATCGGCGTGATCCCGCCGTACTCCATGCCCGTCTCGGTCACCGCGCGGTCGTGGTCGAGGAAGGAGGCCTTGCGCACGTCCAGTGCGCGTCTCACGACGTTGTTGACGTCGGCTCTGGTGTCCGCCCGGATGACGCACGCGGCGGCGCGCTCCTCCCCGCCGCGCCGGCCCATGACCACGACACAGTTGGCGCTCGAGTCCAGAGGTACGTCGTAGGCCTCGGTCATCGCGGCTGTGTCAGCCAGGCTGGGGTCGATCTCCGCGACCGCCACCTCGCCGGCGTGCTCCCAGGACGCGAGGGCTTCGCGGACCGGGGCGCCCACCAGATCGGCGTGCTCGAGAACGGGGTGGAGGGTCAGGGTGCCGAACGTCTGCATGCCGACCACCGTAGGTCCTGCGTTCGACACCAGGTCACCTGCTTGTCACCCGCGCCACGCACGGTGGGACCGTGACTGGTCCACTTGTCATCGGGCACCGCGGCGCAAGCGGGCACCGGCCCGAGCACACCGCATTGGCCTACCGGCTCGCGTGGCGCAGCGGCGCCGACTCCGTCGAGCCCGACGTGGTGAGCACCCGGGACGGCGTCCTCGTCTGCCGCCATGACCTCAACCTTGCCAGGACCACCGACGTGGCCCGCCGTGCCGAGTTCGCGCACCGGCGTCGCCGCATGGTCGTCGAGGGCCATGAGCAGCAAGGCTGGTTCGTGCAGGACTTCGATCTCGCCGAGATCCGGCAGCTGCGTGCGCGCGAACGCTGGCCGCGCAAGCGTCCCGCCAGTGCGATGTACGACGGACAGGTCGGCGTACTCACCCTGGAGGAGCTGCTCGACCTGCGCGAGGACGAGTCGAGACGAGCGGGACGACGCCTGGGCGTGCACATCGAGCTCAAGCACCCGGAGGTCTTCGCGGACCTGGGGATGCCACTCCACGCGCCGCTCGTCGATCTGCTCCGCCGCCGCCGGCTGACCTCGCCCCTCTCCGCTGCGGCGGTGATGTCCTTCGACGGGGACGTGCTGAGGCAGCTGCGCCGGGAGATCGACACCGAGCTGGTCCAGCTCATCGACAAGGAAGAGCCCGTCAAGCGCCGCCGGCTTCAGCGCATCGCCACCTATGCCACGTCGGTCGGCTTGCACAAGGACCACGCGCTGCCGCGCGATGCGTTCGGCCGGGTCGGAGCCCCCGGCGCGGCGGTCGGCAAGGCGTTCGGGGCGGGCCTCGACGTTCTCGTGTGGACGCTGCGCAGCGAGAACCGTCACCTGCCGGTCAACCTCCGCAGCACCGGAAGCCGGACCGACCACGGCGATGCCGGTGCGGAAGTGGCCAAGCTGCTCGACCTCGGAGTGGACGGAGTGCTCACCGACTTCCCGGAAGTCGCCGTCGCGGTCCGGGACCTGCGCCTCGCCGGAGTTTCCCGTGGCGGTGTCGTTGCCTGAGGGACCAGTCAGCCGTCCACGCCGACCGGAACCTCACCGACACCGCTGCGCAGCTGGCTCAGGATGCGGGTGAGCAACCGGGAGACCTGCATCTGCGTGACCCCGATCCGGGTCGCGATCTCGCGCTGGGTCAGGCCCTCGCAGAAGCGCATGCTGAGGATGAGCCGGTCACGTTCTGCGAGATCGCGGAGCACGGGGCTCAGCATCAGCCTGGCCTCGGCCGCGCGCCGCTCGGTGTCGTCGAACGGCAACAGCTCGCCCAGCGTGGTCGACCCGTCTCCCGACGTGGGGTGGTCCAGGGAGGCAGGCACGAAGCAGCCGTCGCTGGCCAGGGCCTCGATGACCGACTCGAGGCTCTCCTGCAGGTACTCGGCGATCTCGACCGGTTGCGGGGAGCGCCCCAACCGAAAGGAGAGCTCGGCCTCGGCCGAGTTGATGCGGGCCTGAAGCTCCTGGATCCTGCGCGGCGGACGGATCATCCAGCCGTGGTCACGGAAGTGCTTGCGCAGCTCCCCGCGGATCGTCGGCACGGCGTAGGAGAGGAAGTCGTGGCCGATGGTCACGTCGTACCCGTGGGTCGCCTTGGTCAGGGCGAGCGCCGCCACCTGTCGCAGGTCGTCCAACGGTACGCCGCGAGATCGGTAGCGCGCGGCCTCGGCGTGAGCCAGGTCGAGGTGCATCTCGATGACGGCGTCGAACACCTGTTGGCGCTCGTCCTCGCTGTCGGCGGACAGAGCCAGGGAGAACAGCTCGCGGGTGCGTTCCGAACGCTGCTGGGAAGGGCTCTGGCGGCTGGCTCTTGGGGGATGGGCTACTGCTGTCATCACTCACCGACCTGGTTTGTCTCCCGAAGGAGGCTGATGGGGGCGTGTGAGTGCCGCTGTGTCTAGAGCACCCGGCATCAGGTCAGTGGCTTCAACGAGATACCCACCGCCTGAGGCGATGTGTATAGACCAGTTTAGTCGTGGATCCTTCGGTGACAAGCCCCAGATGCGATGCATTTCAACTATCGACGGGAACGCACCGCCGGGTGGTGTTGGCGGTGCGAACCAGGGTTCTACAAGCCCAGGCTGCGGCCGATGATCTCCTTCTGGATCTCCGTGGTGCCCCCGTAGATCGTGGAGATCCGGCTGTCCAGGTAGGCCTTGGCGATGGGGAACTCCATCATGTAGCCGTACCCGCCGTGAAGCTGGACGCCCTGGTTGGCCAGCTTGTTCTGCAGCTCGGTGCTCCACCACTTGGCCATGGCGGCGTCCACGGCGGTCAGCTCTGAGTCCAGGTGCTTGCGCAGGCACTCGTCGAGGAACGCACGGGCGATCCGGGTCTCGGTGGCCATCTCCGCGATCAGGAAGCGGTTGTGCTGGAACTTGCCGATCGGCCTGCCGAACGCCTCGCGCGTCTTCGCGTAGTCGAGGCACAGCTCCAGGATCCCCTCGCAAGCGGCGACCGCCTGCGCGGCGATGATCAGTCGCTCCTGGGGGAGGTTCATCATCAGGTAGATGAAGCCCTCGCCCTCCTCTCCGAGGAGGTTCTCCTTGGGCACGACCACGTCGGTGAAGGAGAGCTCGGCGGTGTCCTGGGCATGCAGGCCGATCTTGTCGAGGTTGCGGCCGCGCTCGAATCCCGCCATCCCGCGCTCGACGACCAGCAGACTGATGCCCTTGTGCCCGGCGTCGGCGTCGGTGCGTGCGACCACGATGACGAGGTCGGCGTTGATGCCGTTGCTGATGAAGGTCTTGGAGCCGTTGAGCAGGTAGTGGTCGCCCTTGTCGACGGCGGTCGTACGAATCCCCTGCAGGTCGGTGCCTGCGCCCGGCTCGGTCATCGCGATCGCCGTGATGATCTCGCCCGAGACGCAGCCGGGGAGCCATCGCTGCTTCTGCTCGTCGCTGCCGATGCTGGTCAGGTACGGAACGATGATGTCGGTGTGCACGGAGAACCCGGGGCCGCTCGCGCCGGCGCGGGTCTGCTCCTCGGAGAGGATCACGTTGTAGCGGAAGTCCGCGACTCCTGGCCCGTCGTACTCCTCTGGGACGTCGAAGCACAGCAGCCCGGCCCCGCCCGCCGTGAGCCACACCTCGCGGGGCACGATCCCGTCCTTCTCCCACTGGTCGTGGAAGGGCACCACCTCACGCTCGTAGAAGGTGCGGGCAGTCTTCCGGAAGTCCTGGTGCTCGGCGGTGTAGAGGTCGGGCATGCCGGTCCCTTCCCGGGGAATTGTGACAAAGTAACTGTTACAGCAAAACTGTCACGAGTCGAGGGGTGGGGTCCGGTGGGCGTCGAGCGCGAGTTTGACCGCGAATTCGATCGCGAGCCTGACCGCGGGCTTGATCGGGGCCCGGGGCTCTACACGGTCGACGAGCTGGCCGCTGCCACGGGTATGACCGTCCGGACGACCCGCTACTACGCCGGCCTCGGTCTGCTGCCTCCACCGAGCCGGCGGGGGCGGATGGCCTACTACACGCAGGCACATCGCGGGCGGCTGGAGCTGATCCGGGCACTCCAGGACCACGGCTTCACGCTCTCGGCGATCGAGAAGTGCCTCGCCCGGGTCCCCGCCGATGCCAGCGTCGAGGACCTGGCCATCCAGCGCGCGATGCTCACCTCGTGGGGCCCTGGCAAGGGAGAGTCGATCACCCGTCGCCAGCTCGAGGCCCGCGCTCGGCGCCCGCTGAGCGAGGAGGAGATCCAGCGGCTGGTCAACATCTACGCGATCCGGCCCGACGGCGAGCGCTTCGAGCCACTGGCCCCCTTCGACGTCGCCCTGAAGCTGATGGATCTCGACCTCCCCGTGGACTCGATGGAGGAGGCGGCCGAGGCGATCAACCGGCACATGGACTCACTCGCCGACGAGCTCACCCACATCCTGCGCACCCAGGTGCTCGCCCCATTCCGGGGACGGGAACACAGCGAAGCCGACAAGGCCGCCTTCGAGCAGACGATGTCGCGATTGCGACGGCTGACTCTCGAGGCGGTCGTTGCCGGCTTCCAACGGGCTGCCAACCAGGTGATCACCCGGTCGTTGTCGGACTCGGTCCGCGACCAGGCGACACCGTGATCGGGAACCTCACTCCTTGGGCATCACGGCCCACATCACGGCGTACACGATCGGGCCGACGGGGAAGGTCACGACCATCGTGATCGCCGCGAGCACGCGAACCAGCGTCGCGTCCACACCGAGGTAGCGGGCCACCCCGCCGCAGACTCCGCTGATGGGGGAGTCCCACGAGGTGCGGGTCAGTCGCTTGTACGGCGGCTGCGGTGGGGGCGGCGGCGCCTGGTAGGGCGGCTGGGCCTGCTGTTGGGCCTGCTGTTGGGCCTGCTGCTGCTCGGTCATCGGATCTCCTGGGTGCGGTCGTGCTCGGGCGGGTAGGGGTCGTTGCTGTCCTGCTCGTCGGTGAACAGGGTGTCGTTGCCTTGGGTGTCGTTGCCTTGGGTGTCGTTGCCTTGGTCCTCGTAGGTCTGGTCGTCGTGGGGCTGGTTGTAGAGCAGGGCGGCGTTGCGGTTGCGGTTGCGGGTGCTGGCCAGGCTGGCGGCCAGGCCGATCACACCGGCGGTGATGAGCAGACCGGGGGCGATGACCGTGAGCCGGTCCTCGGTGATGACGTCACTGACGATCAGTGCCCAGACCACGGCGATGCCGAGGAAGAGCAGCCCGAAGACGAGATGCGGGATCTTGACGCTGTGGTCCGCCGGCGGCTGTGCCTGCTGTTGGGCCTGCTGTTGGGCCTGCGACTGGAGGTTGGGTTCTGACATGGGAAGGGCTCCTTGGGTGGTGGGTCGGGTGGTGTACTCGCGGGCTACTGCTGCTCGACGTTGATCTGTCCGACCCGCAGGTCGATCTCGAGGTCGAGGGTGGGCGCTCCCGGGGCGGTCGAGGTGGTGAGGGTCCTGTCGACCGACTGCCCGAAGCCACCGCGCCGGTCGTCACCGACGTTGATCTCTCCGGCGTACCGGATTTCGGCGTCCACGTGCACGTTGAGCCCGAGGGGCACCTTGACGGTGATCTCGCCGGCGTTGGCGCTGAGGTCGACACTGCGCCCGTTCAGCGCCGCGAGGTCGCTGACGCTGGTCAGGTCGAGCTCCAGGTTCCCGGTCGGGATGTGGTAGTCCGGGGCCACCGAGGCGGCACTCGTCGGCACCAGGCGCAGGTCCTTGTTGGAGACCGATTCCCCGCCGGTCGCAGCGCCGACGACGCTGGTGACGAGCAGAGCGATGCCCGTGACGAACCCGAGCGCGATCAGACCGCCGGGGCGGCCGACGAAGGCTCCCACTAGCAGAGCCACGCCGGTGATGGCGACAGCCAGGGCGCCGTACGCCGAGATCGTGACCGCGCTCGAGGTGTCGAAGATGCCCAGCGTGCCGAGCGCGATGGCGATCAGCGCGACCGTTGGCCAGAACAGCACCAGGCCCGTGCGGCGTGGCCGCGGCGGTGGGAGGTACGCCGGCCCGGGGGGCGGCATCCAGGCAGGAGGCTGGCCGGGGCCGGTGCTCGTGTCGGTACTGGCGTAGGGCGTGCCGTGGGTGGTCGTGGTCATGGTGCTTCCTTCCGGGGAGTACGGCGGGGTGCCGGGGGCGGACCCCCACGGCGGGGGTGGCTGGTTGCGGTCGAGCGAGGCACGCCGTTGGTCGCGGGTGACGAAGAGCGCCACGACGATGAGGCCGATGACGAGCAACGGGATCGGGAAGCCCTGTCCCCAGCCGCTGCCGAAGAAGGGGGCGCCGAAGACGATGAAGAGCGCGATCACTCCCGTGGCGATCAGGATGATCCGGCGTACGTCGGTGCCGAGCTCCACTGGCGCACGGTGCTGGCCGTCCTCGGGAACGAACAGCCAGACCGCGCCGTAGACGAGCAGGCCGGCGCCGCCGAAGAACGTGAGCACCGCGAGCAGGACGCGGATGATCGTGGGGTCGATGTCGAAGTGGCGGCCCAGGCCGCCGGCGACACCGGCGATGTAGCGGTCGCTACCGCTGCGGCGCAGCCGCCCGACGTCACGCATCTGGTCGCCGGAGACCCGCGGGCCGGCCTGTTGGCCGGTCTGCTGGCCGGTCTGTTGGCCGGTCTGGCTCGGCTGGCCGGGAGCTTCGGCTGTGGACGTCTGGCCGGCTGTCTCGCCGGTCGGCTGGTCACTCTTCTCGTTCATGTCATCCATCGTGTCCCGGCGCGGGCCGCGGGGGTATCGGGGACGTCCCTGATTCCTTGCGGCCCAGGGTCAGGGGCGGGACCTGATGTGTCCTCAGGGCTCGCGGTGACACGATGTGATGGTCATGAACCCCACTCCTTACCCACCCGCGCCCGTCGCGGGCGGCGCGCCGACCCGGGCGCCGGGCAAGCGGTCCCCGTCGCCTGGCGCCGGGCCCGCGCCCGCCGACGCCCCCCGGCGCGCCTACCGGTCGAGCGACGAGCGGTGGCTCGGTGGGGTGGCCTCGGGCCTCGCTCAGCACCTTGGCCTCCCGGTGCTGTGGGTGCGGATGGGGCTGGTCGTGATGGTTGCCTTCGGCGGCTTCGGAGCCGTGCTGTACGCCGGCCTCTGGCTCTTCCTGCCCGCCCGGCGGCACACCGAGCCCCTCTCCCCGGGCCTCGCCGCGGCCACACGACAGGGCAAGCGGGAGCAACGGCGGGAGCGCCGGTTCGCGGACTACGGACCGCTGGTCGCCGTCGGGGCAATCGCTGTCGGGGTACTGCTGCTGATCACCTTCCTCTCGGGCACGACGCTGGCCTACGGCCCACTGCTGCTCGCCGGTGCCGGCGTCGCCGTGCTCTGGTGGCAGGCCGACGAGGCCCAGCGCGAGCGGTGGATCGACCCCTCTCGACGGATGGGCCCCGTGCGAGCTGTCGTCGGTGGCGGCGGCTGGCGGGCCTACCTGCGGATCGGCGCCGGCCTGATGTTGCTGGTGGCAGCGATCACCCTGTTCTCGCTGCGTTCCGGAAGCCTGACCGTGGCGCTCAACGTCGGCCTCGCGGCGGCGTTCGGCATCGTCGGGCTCGGGTTCATGGTGGGGCCCTGGCTGCTCCGGCTCTCCTCTGACCTCAGCGAGGAGCGAGAGGCCAGGGTCCGGTCGGAGGAGCGCGCGGACGTCGCCGCCCACCTCCACGACTCGGTGCTCCAGACCCTCGCCCTGATCCAGCGTTCTGCCGGGAACCCCACGATCGTCTCGCGGCTGGCCCGTGCCCAGGAGCGCGACCTCCGTTCCTGGCTCTTCGACAGCTCACAGGAGGGTCCGGCAACGCTCGCGGCTGCACTCCGCGAGGTAGCTGCCGAGGTCGAGGACGCGCACGGTGTGCCCGTCGAGGTGGTGTGCGTGGGCGACGCGCCGGTCACCGACGAGGACCGTCCGCTCGTCCTCGCCACGCGCGAGGCGATCACCAACGCCGCCAAGCACTCCGGTGCCGGCACCGTCGACGTGTATGCGGAGGCCACGGCCGCCGGCGTGGAGATCTTCGTGCGCGACCGCGGTGCCGGGTTCGACCCGGGTCTGGTCGCGGAGGACCGACAAGGTGTCCGCAGCAGCATCATCGGGCGGATGGAGCGCCACGGCGGGAGCGCCACGGTGCGCAGCACCCCCGGCGAGGGCACCGAGGTCCAGCTCTCCCTGCCCAGTTCCCGGTCCAACCCTGGGTCCAACTCTGGGTCCAACTCTGGGCCCAGCTCTGGGCCCAACCCCGCCCACCGACCCGAGGACTCCTCTTGACCCCACGTACCGTCGTGATCGTCGATGACCACGCCATGTTCCGCACCGGAGTACGCGCCGAGCTCGGGAACTCCGTCGACGTCGTGGCCGAGGCTGCCGACGTCGACCAGGCGGTGGCCGCCGTACTTGAGCACCATCCGGAGGTCGTGCTGCTCGACGTCCACCTGCCCGGCGGGGGTGGTGCCGAGGTGATGCGGAGGTTTGGCTTGTCCCCGAGGTCTGGGACGTCAGGGTCACCCACGCGATTTCTCGCACTGTCCGTGTCGGACGCGGCCGAGGACGTCATCGGCACGATCCGGGCCGGTGCCCGGGGCTACGTCACCAAGACGATCACCGGCCCGGAGCTGGTCGCCGCGATCGAGCGGGTCGCCTCCGGGGACGCCGTGTTCTCTCCACGACTGGCAGGCTTCGTGCTAGACGCCTTCGCCGGAACGATCGAGGTCGCAGCGGTCGACGAGGACCTCGACCGGCTCACCGAGCGCGAGCGCGAGGTGATGCGGTTGATCGCGCGCGGCTACTCCTACAAGGAGGTTGGCTCCGAGCTGTTCATCTCGATCAAGACCGTCGAGACCCACATGTCCTCGGTGCTGCGCAAGCTGCAGCTCTCCTCGCGGCACGAGCTCACGCGGTGGGCGAACGACCGCCGGCTCCTCTGACGGCCGCGCCAGTCACTCAGGGAAGGGCAGCAGGCTCGCCCAGGTCGGCCGGAACCGTGGGACGCGTTGACCCATCTCCCAGGCGAGGTCTTCGAGGGACGGACCCTCGCTGGCGTGTGGCACCTGGTACCACCACGGCCAGCTGTCGAAGGCACGGTCGAACCTGACTCCGACACCGTCGGAGGTCACCCGCGCGAACAACCACGCCCCCGACTCCTCGTTGGCGTCGCTCTTGTGCAGGCTGCGGATCACGTTGGTCAGTGAGCTCACCGCCGGAGCGGGGAGCTGGGTGTTGGTCCGTGCAGGTGTGATCCGATCGCGGATCGCCATCACGGCGTACTCGAAGGGCAGAGCGGGTCCGTTGATGCGCGACCACTGCACCAGGATCGGCGGACGCTGCATCAGCATCCGGTCCGCCTCGACTGCGTCGCGCATCTGATCGTGGATCTGGTCCCGTAGCCGAAACCCGATCGATCCGCGTGACCTGCGCGGTGCCTCGGCACCGGCACGCCGTACCAGCTCGACGGCCTCCTCGAGGTGATCGCCGTTGGCGTACGACGCGAGCATCTCCCTGCTCGCCTTCCCGGCGCGCACCAGCTTCACTGCGCGTGGGTCGACAGTCAGCAGCGGCCTCAGCAGGTGAATCGCACCCTCGTCGTCGGACGGGGCGCTGGTGTCCCACTCGCCATGGGCGTGCCACGCCAGGAAGGTCGGACGGCGCTCCTCGGTGGCCTCCGAGAGCGCCCAGTCCGGTGCGCCACGTCGTGCGTCGGGTGGCGCCGGGGGCGCCAGCGCCGACCGTCCCCACAGGGTCGCCCGGCGCCCGTATGAGCGTTGCATCCGCAACCACGAGCCATCCGGGCCGTCCAGGGAGAGCACGAGGTCACCGGGGTCGAACCGGCAGGACTCGTCGCCGACTGCGCGGTGCAGCGCGGCCAGGACGACCCAGGACCACCACAAGTCCTCGGCGTCCGGGAGTTCCTCTGGCTCCACGAGCCCATTGTGTTCCTCCGTGGTCCGAGTGCGCCACGTCCTCCGACGCATCTGACCTCCTCCGCGACGCTATTCGGCGACTGCAGCGAGCGAGGCGTCGATCAGCCACTCGACGGGTGCGCGGTCGTCGGTGTACACCGTGCCACCGCGAAGCCCGGGCTCGAGGCGGTCGGCCGCGTCGTCGACCGCCGTACGCACCTCCGGAGGTACGTCGACCTCCCGCAGTCGCTGCGCCGGGTCGAAGTCGCCGTTGGTGGCCAGCAGGATGGTGTTCGTGTCGTCGACCGGGTCACGCCAGACTCGGCCGTCGCCGAAGGAGGCTCGCATCGTCGCGGTCAGGACCTTCTCGAGGGCATCGGAGCCGGGCACATGGCCGACGTTGACCGAGACCGTCCCGCCCGGGGCCAGACGTGCGCGGGCGACGTCGAAGAACTCCCGGGTGGTGAGGTAGAAGGGGATGTAGGGCTGGCGGTAGGCGTCGACGAGGATCGAGTCGAAGGTCTTGCTCTGGGCCTGCAGCCAGGGGCGGGCATCGGCATTGTGGGTGGTGATGTTCTTCCCACGGAAGTCGAACAGCTCGCGACCGACCTCCGTGACGTCGGGATCGATCTCAACGGCGTCGATCTCGATGTCGGGGAAGTAGTGGTTCAACCCCCGCGCGACGGTTCCGGCAGCACTGCCGAGGTTGACCACCCGGGCAGGCATCGCGCTTCCAGCAAGGGAGAGCACCATCATCGAGTTCCAGTAGCCGCCCATGAGGTACTGGTCCTTGCGGTAGACCGAGTGCACCGCCTGGCCCTCGTTGAGCTCGAGGACCCGGTCGCCGTCGGAGTCCTCGATGACGCGGGCGTACTGGTACTCCGTCTCCCGTTCCCAGATGACCTTGCCGCCGCTGGTCACCGTCTTCGTCGATCCCACCGGGATCGCGATGAGCCCGATGATCAGTGCGGCCACCGCAGCTCCGGCGAGCCAGCGCTTCCCGAGCGCGGGCAGGACCACCACCGCGAGGGCCAGCGCGAAGATCAGGAACGTACGTCGACTGCCGACCAGCGGGATCAGCAGGAGCGAGGCCAGGAAGGTGCCGGTCAGGGACCCGATCGTGCCGATCGCGTAGAGGCGTCCCGCCACCCGCCCGGCGTCCTCGACATGGTCGACCTTGAGGCGCACGGCGTACGGCGAGACCATCCCGAGCAGCAGCACCGGGACCGCGATGAGCACGCCCACGCCCACGAGCGAGCCGACGAAGAGCCCACCGGAGAGCTGTTCGAAAGCATCCACGGAGAGCCGGAGGAAGGGCCCGCTCACGAACGGCACCAGGGCGAGCAGCACCGACGCGAGGAGTACCCAGCGGGAGAGCCCGGTCAACGTGGGGTTCCGGTCGGCCAGGCGACCGCCGATCGCGTACCCGATCGAGAGCGCGACGAGCACCGTGGCGATGGTGTTGGCCCAGACGATGGTGCTCGCGCCGAACCACGGTGCCAGCAGCCGAGCGGCCGCGATCTCCGCCCCCAGGCTGGCCATGCCCACGCAGAAGACAACGACCTCGAGCAGGAAGCGGGGGCGTCCAGGGCCAGGTGCGGTCACGCGGGAAACCTATCTGCACGACGGTGAGTGCACTTCATCGGTTGAGCTGCTCAGCCAGCCGGGACGAGTGGATCAGCACAGGAACGATCAGTTCGCGGCCCAGGCCGTCGCACCGAGCGGGACAACCGCTCGCGGTCGCGCGAACTGATCGTTCGTTGGGCGCACGCTCCCTGCTCAGCGGTGATCAGCCCAGCAAAGGCTGGCAGGTCGGGCACCAGTAGGTCAGGCGCTGCTGGCCGGGTGGACCCTGCTCAGCCTTGACGATCCAGGTCCCGCAGCGCAGGCAGGGGCCTCGACGCCCGTAGACCCACAGCTGGAAGCCACGCCGCCGGTCGCCGGTGGTGATCCGGGTCGGGTGGTCCTTGTTGACCTCGAGCAGCTGCTTGGCCTTGGCCACCATGCCCGCGAGGTCGGGTACGGCGGCCACTGGCGTCAGCGGATCCACCCTCCCCAGGAAGCAGAGCTCGGCCTTGAACACGTTGCCGATGCCGGCCAGGTTGCGCTGCTCGAGCAGAGCCTCGCCGATCGGTGTGGCCGGACGGGCCTCGAGCCGTTCCAGAGCCACCTCGGCATCCCAGTCGGGCCCGAGCAGGTCGGGACCGAGGTGTCCGACCAGGTCCTCCTCGGAGGTCGTGCGGACGAGATCGAGCATCACCTGGAAGCCGACCGCTTCCGTGGTCGTCGTACGCAGGATCACGCGCGCGGTGTGCCCGGGCCGTCGCCATCGTGACCCGACCGGGTGCACGTGCCAGGCGCCCTCCAGCTTCAGGTGGCTGCGCAGCGTGGCTCCGCTGTCGAATCGGGTGAGCAGGTGCTTGCCACGCGAGATGGTGCCGGTGACGGTCGCGCCCGATAGGTCACTGGTGGCAAGTGACGGGATCCGGAAGTCACTGGAGGTGAGGCGCTGCCCGGTCAGGCCGGTGTCGAGGCGTTTCGCCGCCTGGTAGACGCTGTCTCCCTCGGGCACCTAGTGCACACCTCCACGCAGCCGGAGTCCGCGCGGGGTCGCGATGAAGCCCGCGGACTCCATCGCCCGCCTGATCACCTCGGAGTCCTGACCCAGGATGCTGGCACCGTCGGCCTTCTCCACGGTGAGCCGCCCGAGCGCCCCTTCACGTACGACGCGGCCGAGTGCCTCGATCCCGTGCGCCAGGAGCTCCTCGTCCTCGGTGAAGGTGAGCAGGGTCTTCCCACCGCGCTCGACATAGAGCGTCAGCGAGCCGTCGACGAGTGCGACGATCGCGCCGGCCTTGCGACCCGGACGGTGACCGGACTCCTGGGCCGGCCACGGCAGGGCCGCGCCGAAGGGGTTGGCCGGGTCGGTCGCAGCGAGGGCAAGCGCGGTCTGCTTCTCGGGCCGGTCACCGGCGCCGCGCGACGGAGCGCGGAGATGGGTCCGGAGCCGGTCGATCGCGCCCGTCGTACCGAACTGGGCGGCCCCGAGCCCTTCCACGAAGTAGCCGCGCCGGCATCGCCCCGTCTCCTCGAAGGCCGCGAGGACGCGGTAGGTCGCGGCGAAGCCACCAGGCGTGCGCTCGCTCACGACCGCGCCGCGGGTGACGACACCGTGGCGCTCGAGCAGGCTTTCCGCGATCGCGTGTGCCCGCTTGGTGGGGTCGGTCTCGCGCTCGGGGAGCAGGAACCACCGGCCGGCCACGTCCGGTGGTGCCGCGCGCAGCGCCGCGCCCGACAGCCGCGGTCGGGCGCCACGTACGCGGGTGGGGCCGCTCCTGACCCGGTGGGCGCCACGGCCGCCGCGGGTCAGAACACGCAGCGGAGCAAGGGTGTCGTTGCCGACCCGTCCGGACCAGGCGAGGTCCCACAGTGCCGTCGAGAGGGCCCTGTCGTCGGAGCTGCCGACGGTGGTCGCGAGCTGGCGGAAGAAGAAGGCGCCGCCGCCCGCCAGCGCCTCCAGCACGGCCTCGTGGTCCACGGACATCTCCACCTCGCCGTGGTCGGGGAGAGTCAGCGGGGCGGTGTCGGCCAGGTGCAGGGAGACCCAGCCGTCCGATCCCGGGAGACCGCCGTGACCCGCCCACAGCACCTCGCCGGTGGCGGTCAGCTCGTCGAGCATCGACGGCTGGTAGTCGGCGATGCGGGCGGGCAGCACCAGCGACTCCAGTGCTGATGCGGGTACGGCGCACCCGGCGAGCTGCTCGACCACGGTCACCACGCCGTCGACACCGCGCAGCCTGCCACCGACGTTCTGCCAGGTCGGGAGGAACCGGGCCAGCGCCACCGGCTCGACCGGCTCCACCTCGTGGCGCAGCCTGGCCAGCGACCGGCGGCGCAGGGAGCGCAGTACCTCGGCGTCGCACCACTCCGCCCCCGCTCCCTGGGGCCGGAACTCACCCTCGAGCACGCGGCCCTGGGCGCCGAGCCGGACCAGCGTCTGATGCACGACGGCGACACCGAGGCCGAGCCGGTCGCCCACCTCCGCCGCCAGGAACGGCCCGTGCGTGCGTGCGTAGCGGCCGATCAGGTCCCCGAGAGGGTCCTCGACCGGGTCGGTGAACGCGTCGGGAACGCCGGGCGGAACCGGCACCCCAAGACCGTCGCGGAGTCGAGCGACGTCCTCCACCCCGGCCCAGCGCTCGTGGCCAGACATCAGCACCGGGACCACCCGGCGGGCCTCGACCAGCATCTCGATCCAGTCGGCGACCTGGGCAGGCACGGAGCACCGGGCCTCGATCTCCTCGGTGGAGAGCGGTCCCAGCAGACGCAGCAGGTCGGCGATCCCCTCGCTCCCTCGCGCCCGGCGGTCCTCCGCCAACCGCTGCAGCTCCGACTCGACCTCGGCGAGCACCTCGGGATCGAGCAGCTCACGGAGCTCGGCACGTCCCAGCAGCTCGGCGAGCAGGCCCTGGTCGAGGGTGAGCGCCGCGGCTCGTCGCTCGGCGATGGGCGAGTCACCTTCGTACATGAACGCAGCGACGTAACCGAACAGGAGCGACTGCGCGAACGGCGAGGGGCGCTGGGTGTTGACGTCGACCAGCCGCAGCCGTCGTTCCGAGATCCGACGGTGCAGGGCCACGAGGGCCGGCAGGTCGTAGACGTCCTTGAGCACCTCGCGGACCGTCTCCAGGATGATCGGGAAGGACGGGTAGCGAGCCGCGACCTCGAGCAGCTGGGCCGAGCGCTGGCGTTGCTGCCACAGCGGCGCTCGCCGGCCGGGGTCACGCCGGGGCAGCAGCAGCGCCCGCGCCGCGCACTCGCGGAAGCGGGAGGCGAACAGGGCCGAGCCGCCGACCTCGGTGGTCACGATCTGCTCGAGCTCGTCGGGCTCGAACGCGATCAGCTCGGCACCAGGCGGGTCCTGGTCGGTCTCGGGGATGCGCAGCACGATGCCGTCGTCGGTGGCCATCGACTGCGCGTCCATCCCGTAGCGCTCGCGCAGCCGGGCGTTGATCGCCAGCGCCCACGGCGAGTGCACGGGTGTGCCGAAGGGCGAGTGCACGACCAGCCGCCAGTCGCCGAGCTCGTCGCGGAAGCGCTCGACCACCAGCTGCTGGTCGTGGGGGACAACCTCGGTGGCCGCCTTCTGCTCCTCGATCAGCGAGACCAGGTTGTTCGCGGCCCACTCGTCGAGGCCGGCGCCGGTGGCCCGCGCGATGGCCTGCTCGCGTGGCATCGCAGCGACCTCGCGGGTGAAGGCGCCGATCGCCGCCCCGAGCTCGGCCGGGCGCCCCAACGTGTCACCGGTCCAGAACGGCAGCCGACCGGGCTGGCCCGGAGCGGGGGAGACGAGCACGCGGTCGTGGGTGATGTCCTCGATGCGCCAGCTGGTGGTGCCGAGTGTGAACACGTCACCGACCCGGGACTCGTAGACCATCTCCTCGTCGAGCTCGCCGACGCGGGAGGCCCCCCGGGCGGAGCCCGAATCAGATACTGCGCCGACGAGGAAGACGCCGAACAGTCCCCGGTCGGGGATGGTGCCGCCGCTGGTCACCGCGAGGCGCTGGGCGCCGGGCCTGCCGGTCAGCTCACCGGAGACGCGGTCCCAGACGAGGCGGGGGCGCAGCTCGGCGAACTCGTCGCTGGGGTAGCGACCGGAGAGCAGGTCCAGCGTCGCGTCGTACGCACTGCGCGGGAGGGTGGCGAACGGTGCGGACCGGCGTACGACCTCGAACAGTGCGTCGACGTCCCAGACCTCGATGGAGGTGGCGGCGACCACCTGCTGCGCGAGTACGTCGAGTGGGCTGGCCGGCACATGCAGCGCCTCGATGCCGCCCGACCGCATCCGCTCGATCGTGACCGCCGAGGGCACCAGCTCGCCCCGGTGCTTGGGGAACATCACGCCGCGCGAGACCTGGCCGACCTGGTGACCGGCACGACCGACGCGCTGCAACGCGCTGGCCACCGAGGGCGGCGGCTCGATCTGCACGACGAGGTCGACCGCGCCCATGTCGATGCCCAGCTCGAGGCTGCTGGTGGCGACCACGCACGGGAGGCGCCCGCGCTTGAGGTCGTCCTCGATCACCGCTCGCTGCTCCTTGGAGACCGAGCCGTGGTGCGCGCGGGCGACGATCGGGGCCGCGCCCTCGGCCTGGCCGCTCTGGGCCATCATGTCGGCCGGTGTGCGTTGCGGTGGTTGAGGAGCCGAGGAACGAGGCGTTTGGAAACCACCCGTCGCCGCCTCCGCGCGGTCGGCGGCGAGCTCGTTGAGGCGGGCGGTGAGGCGCTCGGCGAGCCGCCGGGAGTTGGCGAAGACGATCGTCGAGGTGTGTTGCTCGATCAGGTCCAGGACGCTGCTCTCGACATGCGGCCAGAGCGACCCGGTGCGGCCGTCGTCGGTGTCCTCGCCGAGCTCGGTCATGTCCTCGACGGGTACGACGACCTTGAGGTCCCACTGCTTCTCGGAGGCCGGAGCCACCACCTCGACCGGTGCGGAGCCACTGAGGAACCTGGCCACCTCGTCGACCGGACGGACCGTCGCGGAGAGGCCGATGCGCTGCGCCGGCTTGTCGAGGAGCTCGTCGAGCCGCTCCAGCGACACCGCGAGGTGGGCACCGCGCTTGGTGCCGGCGACGGCATGGACCTCGTCGATGATCACCGTGTCGACGCCACGCAAGGCCTCGCGAGCCTGCGAGGTCAGCATCAGGAACAGCGACTCGGGAGTGGTGATCAAGATGTCGGGCGGGGTGGTCTGGATCCTCCGCCGATCAGCCGGGCTGGTGTCGCCCGACCGGACCCCCACCCGGATCTCGGGCACCTCGACCCCCAGCCGCTCCGCGGTGTGCCGGATGCCGACCAGCGGAGCCCGGAGGTTGCGCTCGACGTCGACGGCTAGGGCCTTGAGCGGAGAGACGTAGAGGACCCTGCACCGCTTCTTCTTCTCCGGAACCGGCTGCGTCGCGAGCTGGTCGATCGACCACAGGAACGCCGAGAGCGTCTTGCCGGAGCCGGTCGGGGCGACCACCAGGGCGTGACGTCCTGCCGCGATGGCGTCCCACGCGCCGACCTGTGCGGGCGTCGGCTCCGCGAAGGCGGCAGCGAACCACGTGCGGGTCGCCTCGCTGAACTGGTGCACCCAAACATCCTGCCCGACGGCACCGACAGGACCGGTCTCGTGCTCAGTCGGGACGGTACGGCGATCCGTCGCGGGAGTAGGGGAGATGGGGCGAGGCCTCGGCCCTGACTACATCCAGTTCGGTGGAGGCGAGCAGGTCTCGAACCAGCTCGACACTGCCACCGACACCGGTCCAGGGCAGGTCGATCTCGGTGGCGACGAACCACGCGTGGTCTGCGGGCCAGATCAGGTTGGGGCTGTTGATTCGACGGCGGCGAGGCCACAGCGGGTGGTCCGGCCACGGATTGTCCTTTGCCGCCCACTCACCCGCCTGGGTCAACGGACCGCGGAATAGCAGGTAGTCCCGCGCGGGGATCCGCACCTTGGGTCCCTCCGGTACCGCCTTCGCGAACGCTGCTATGGGTCGCCGCCGCGAGCGCCGCCAGCGTGGCCGAGACACCGGCCTGAGCGGGAGGGACAGGAAATGTGCCACGTCGTACAGGTCGCCGAACCCGTCCCACAGTCCGAAGAAGCAGTCGCCCGGAGTGCTGGTGTGCTCGGCGAGAAGCCCGCCTAGTGCCATCAGAAGGTGATCGGACAGGTCTCCCTCGACGTTCGGCAGCTCCTGGGCGTCGTGCGGCGGCTCGGTCGGGTGCATGATCCGCGCGTACGCCGCGAAGCCGCTCGGCCCGATCGAGCACAGCTGCCGCCAGTCCTCGTTGCTGCGTGCGAACCAGTCAGCGTGACTGACGTCGGGTTCGTGGCGCAGGGGCATGAGTCGACGCTAGTCGCGCATCTACCGGACGTCATACGAGGTGGTCGCCCTGACAACCCACTCCGGATGACCGCCTCGATGGACCTCACCCGGGACGTCATACGAGCTGGTCGCCCCGACAGCCACTCCGGATGACCTCACCCGGGACGTCATACGAGCTGGTCGCCCCGACAACCACTCCGTATGACCTCACCCGGGCCGTCATACGACTCACGTCGCCCCGACAACCACCTCGTATGACCTCACCCGGGACGTCATACGAGCTGGTCGCCCCGACAGCCACCTCCGTATGACGTCCCCGGCCCGGGCAGCGTCATCGACTCACGCCGCTCCGACAGCCACTTCGTATGACCTCACGCGGGACGTCATACGAACTGGTCGCTCCGACAGCCACTTCGTATGACGTCCCCGGGCCCGGCGCACATCGACTCACGCCGCTGCGACGACCGCTGTTACTGCGAGGGTGATGCCGGTCACGTAGGTGCCGAGTGCTCCGATGTCGCGGAGCGGCCCGTGAGAGGCCATCGTCTTGGCGGTCAGCATCCCGAGCGCGTGCGAGAAGCGGACGAACACGGCGGCGACAGCGAGTGCGTCGACCCACCACCCGTCCGAGAGCGTGCCGCAGATGAGCACGAGGACGCAGAGCGTTGGGATGTACTCCGCGGCGTTCCCGTGTGCCCTGATGGCGATGAACATCCGGTCGGCTGGGTCGGTCGGCATCTGGTTGCCGGTGCCGCCGCGTGTTGCCCGGTGACGGGTCACGTTGGCGCCGAGGAGGAACAGCAGGATGCCGAGCAACGCAACACATGTGATCTGGAGCGTGTTCATGTGAGAACCCTTTCGTCGGAGCGGTGGAGCAGGCGACGCATGGTTGCGCCACTCAGGTCTGTGCCCAGAAGGGCGTCGGTCTTGTGCATGCCACCGGGGCAGGTGACGTTGATCTCGATGAGGCGCCCGTCGATGACGTCGAGGCCCGCGAGCACGATTCCGAGGCGCCGCAGGTGCGGAGCGAGCGTGGCCACCAGGTGCCGGTCGCGCTCGTCCGGCTCGATCGCCGCCGCAGGCGGGCCGATGCGGAAGTCGTCGTACGACGGGAACCGGTCGACCGCGCCGACGATCTCGCCGTCGAGGACGAACAGGCGCTTGTTGCCGGTGTCGACCGTCGGCAGGTACTCCTGCACGATCACGTGCCGGGTCCCGCGGGCAGTCGCGGACTCGATGAGAGACCTGGCGTTGCGGTCGTGGTCGCGGAGCAGCCAGACGTCGATGCCGGAGAACCCGTCGACCGGCTTGAGTACGGCCGTGCCGTGGCGGCGCAGGAACTCGAGCGCCGCCGACGGGTCGGCCGTGACCAGGGTGTCGGGGCAGAGCTCGGGGAAGCGCAGCATCCAGAGCTTCTCCTGCATGGCCCGCACCCCGCTGGGGCGGTTGACCACCTGCACGCCGGCGTCGACCGCCGCGTCCAGGAGGTACGTCGTCGCCAGGTATCGCGGGTCCACCGGCGGGTCCAGACGCAGCAGCACGGCTTCCACTTCGGCGGCCACGTCGACCACTCGGCGCTCGATCTCGTCGAACCACGGCGAATCGACGAGCCAGCGGTGGTCACCGCGCGGCATCCGAGGTCGAAGCACGATCCGTCGTGCCCGCGCGAGGAGGCGTCCGGACACCAACGCGAGGTCCTCCGGCTCGCACACCCACACCGGGACGTCCGCGTCCGTCGCGGCAGCCATCAGCCCGACGCTGCTGTCGATCTCGGCGTCGAGACCCTGCAGCGGGTCGATGACGAACATGGCGCTCATGCCGCACCCTCAAGAGCCCCACCGAGTGCAGAGCCGGACTCTGTGACCGATCCGCCGGCAAGACGCACCAGGGCGTCGCCGCGATCGCTGAGCTCCTCGGGCTCGACGGCGGACCGGTGCCAGAGCTCGGCGAGCCGGGGCGCCTCGTGCTGCACCAGGCCCAAGGCATGACGGCGTACGTCGTCGTCGTGGAGCAGCCGGGAGAGCAGTGCCACCACCGGGACGACGACCTCGTCCGGTTGCACGTCGAGGAAGCGCAGCTCCAGATAACGGCCACGGGGCCGGACGGGCGGGAACAGCGTGCACAGGTGGTGCGCCGCCCCCGCCTCGTCGACCGCACGGGTGCTGGCCCATTCCCTGAAGGTGGTTGGCTCCTCGGGCTCGTCCCCGTCTGGCATCGCGAAGACGTACGCGCCGGCCGCGAAGTCGGCGTACGCCGCGACCGGGTCATCGCCACGGACCAGCCGGTCGTCGTACGCCGTTCGGTCCGGGTCGACAGCTAGCCAGGTGGCCAGCCGCGAGTCGAGCCCGCGGCTCCGCGCGAAGGCGGCTGCCAGGAACGGTCCCGCCAGCAGGGCGAGCTGCCACTGCTCGCGACCGGCCTCGCCCGGCCACCAGTCCAGGCACACCTGCGTCGAGGCGGTCTGCCGCATCATCCGCCGCCCGGCAGGCCCGATGCGGTCGAAGTGACGCTGCATCCCGGAGTAACGCGCGCTCGAGAGCTGCAGCGAGATCTCGTCGGGGGAGCGCGGGTCGACCGGCTCGGCGTCGAGCAGTACGCCGGCCCGCGCGCAGTCCTCGCGCAGCCCGCGGATCGTCGCCTGCCAGTTCAGGGCGAGACCGGAGACCGAGGAGAAGCTGGGCAGGCTGAGCTCGACCTGGCCACCGGGCTCGAAACCGGTCCATCGCTCGTACGACGCACCGGTGACCGCCCGACGTACCCGCTCGATCGGGACGGCCGACCCGTCCGTCGCATCGCGGGTCAGGAGCTCCTGCTCGACGCCCACGCCAAGCGTCCTCGCCGCGTGCCGGCCGGGGAAGAGGGCCGAGACACTCCGACGGAGTAGGGGGTTGGTCATGTCGGGCTCCTGTAAGGTAAGGTGACCTGACTAAGATAGGAAGGCGGCCTTACGATGTCAAGAGCCATTCCATCTCTGCCTCGTTCTCCGTTCATCCACCTGGCCGAGAAGGCGGCGCGTGCCCTGGGTGCCGACATGGTTCGCGCGGCCCGCGAGCAGGGGTATTCCGAGATCCGGCTCGCGCACAACGCGGTCTTCGCGACGCTCTACGGCGAGGCCGCTCGCACCTCGGACATGGCGGCGCGAGCAGGGATCACCAAGCAGTCAATGGGCGAGGTGGTCCGCGAACTGGCAGATCTCGGCGTCCTGGAGGTGCACCCAGACCCCGAGGACCGCCGGGCGAAGCTGGTGTCCTACAGCGACTACGGCATCGAGGTCACCTCGGGCGGCCGGGACCACCTCGAACAGCTGGAGAAGAGCTTCGTCGACGAGTTCGGCGAGGCCGACTACGAAACCGCGCGACGCGTGCTGGAGGGAGTGATCGCCAGGTTCGCTGCAGACACGTCACGCGAAGTGGGCCGAGCCTAGGCACACTTGCGGCGGGCATCACGCCATGCCCGTGAATGTCCCTGGCCCTATGCTGCGAAAGCAGGGGAGTGGGTCTCCTCGGTCAGGCTGAGGGAGCAAGCGATGGGTGTTACCCAGGACCTGTGTGCGCAGTACTCCGGCGGCGCGAAGCTGGACGGCTTCACATCTACCTTGGCCCGCTGAGGGAGCGCCGGCGGGAATGGCCGCGCAGGTCCGGATCCGTGTGTGCTCGGTACTGACTGTCGAGACGGCCGATCGGGTGCTGGTCGGTCACGACATCGGCAGTCGCAAGGCGCGCACTCTGCTGGCGTTCCTCGTCTCCCAGCGCGGCCGCGTGGTCCCCCTCGACCGCGTCGCCGACATCGTGTGGCCCGCCGGGGCACCGGCGGACCCCGCAGCCAACGTGGCCACCTTGGTCAGCCGCATGCGACGCATCCTCGGTGAGGGTGTGCTGGTCGCGAGTGGCCGTGTCTACGGAGTGGTCGCGGACGCATGCACGGTGGACCTCGACGAGGCGAAGGCGCTCGTGGTGGAGGGCCTGAGCCGGTTGGCGGCCGGGGAACCGGCGCTTGCTGCGGCCGCCGCGCGACGGGCCCTGCACCTCCTCGGTTCGCAGCCCGCCCTCCCGGACGAGTCCGACGTCGACTGGGTCTTCCACGTTCGCCGGGACGTCGACGAGCTTCGCCGGAAAGCCCGACACGTGCTCTCCGAAGCGACTACCTCCACTGGCCCTGCCGAGGCGCTGGAGGCCGCAAGTGACGCCGTCGCGGCCGACCCCTACGACGAGCGCGCTGTGCGCGACGTGATGCGTGCCCGGGTTGCCGATGGGTCGGTGGCGGCCGCGCTCTCGGCGTACGACGAGCTGGCCGGCCGACTGCGTGAGGACCTGGGGATCGACCCAGCCGCTGCCACGGCCCAGCTCCACCTCGCGATCCTGCGCGGGGAGAGGCTGCCGCCCGAGGATGCCGAACGTCGGAGACGCCCGCAGCGCGCGACCCTGGTCGGTCGTGAGGCAGAGCTCGCCGCCCTCGACCGACTCTGGGTCGACGCCGGCGGCGGCGTCGGGCATCTCCTGCTGGTCCAGGGCGTCGGCGGTATTGGGAAGACCCGGTTGCTCGATGCCTGCGCGGACCTCGCCGACTCCAGCGGTGGACTTGTGCTGCGTGCACGCTGCCACCGCGCCGAACGGTCGCTGTTCCTCCAGCCCTACGTCGATGCGCTCCGCCCGGTTCTTCTCGGGGTCGGTGTTGTGGAGCTGGCCGATCTCGTGCGAGAGCACACCGCCCCCTGGGTCAGCCTCGTGCCCGACCTGGTCGAGCTGGTCGGGATGAGGCCGGAGCCGGCGGCCGCCCCCACGATCGAGCGTCGCCGGGCATACGACGCCGTCGTCGCGGTCCTCGGCAGGCTTGCGCGACGTCGGCCGGTGCTGCTGACCGTGGACGACCTGCAGGACGGGGGTGCAGCGAGCGTCGATCTGCTCGGTTACCTGGCCGGACGGTTGGCAGGTGCTGGTGTCCTGCTCGTCGGTGCCGTTCGCACCGAGGACGCGGCGACTGTCGCGCGGCTGGCAGACCGCGCGATCCAGGTCCAGCTCGACGCGCTGCCGCCCGCGGCTGTCCAGGCACTCGCGGCGGAGGCCGGTCTGTCCGCCCACGCCTCCGAGGTGCTCGCGAGGACGGCCGGACACTCCCTGAGCGTGGTGGAGTACCTACGCGCGCTCGCGGCCGGGGACGCGGGGGTGCCGGAGTCGCTGGCTGCGGCGGTCCAGGCCCGCGTGGACCGGTTGCAACCCCCGGAACGCGAGCTGGTCCAGGGTGCATCCGTGCTGGACGGCCTGCTGGACCCCCGCTTGCTGGCTGAGCTGCTCGTCGACGACGAGCTCTCGGTGGTGCGGCTCTGCGAGGAACTGGCCAGGGTCGGGTTGTTCGACCGTGTCGGTCCGCGCTACGAGTTCGTCAACGACCTGACCCAGGAGTCCGTCTACCTCTCGCTCGCACCGTCACTGGTGGCGGCGTACCACCGTCGCGCGGCCGACCTGCTCAGCGACCAGCCCGAGTCGATGGCCGCTCACGCGTTCGCGTCGGGTGAGCACGGACGAGCCGCCCAGGGCTGGCTGCTGGCCGGGCAGGCCGCGATGGGACGTTCGGCGGTCGAGGATGCGATCGACCTCTTCGACCGGTCCCTGGAGGCGGCGGGTGACGATGTTCCGCTGCGAGCCCGGGTGCTGCTGGCTCGTGGCCGGGCCAATGAGGCGTCCACGGCGTACGCCGCGGCCTTGGCCGACATCGACGCTGCTCTGACTCTCGCGCGTGCCGGCTCAGACAAGCGCCTCGAGATGGCGGCCCTCCGCGCTCGAGGAGGCGATGTCCCTGTGGCGTTGCGGGTGCCCGCGTCCAGTGTGGCTTTCCACCTCGAGGCCGGTCTGCAGCTCGCTTCCTCACTGGGTGACCGTTCGGCCGAGGCGGACTTCACCGCCCGGCTCACGGTCCTCGAGGCCAGTCGTCTTCGGCTCGCCACCGCACTCGACCGGGCGGAGGCGGGACTGGCGCGCGCGAGAGCGTCGTCGTCGGAGGAGGCGGTCGCACTCGCGCTCGACGGGGTCAAGACCGTGCTCGGTTACCTCGGCGAGAGTGACCGGCTCCGTGACGTGGTCGCCGAGCTGACGCCCAAGCTGCGTGAACGCCGTTCCACTTTCCTGCTCCAGTGGGCGGTGTTCGAGTCGTCGTTCGCAGCTGCCGCCGACGACAACTGGGACGAGGCGCGGGCGCTCGTCGACGAGGCACTGGAGGTCAACCGGAGCTCCGGCTTCAAGGCGTACGCCGGGTACTTCCGGGCGCACCTCGGTTGGTACGAGCGTCTCGCCGGGAACCTCGACGCGGCGATCGCGCGTGGCCGGACAGCCGTCGCGGAGACCTCGCCGGTCGACCATCCCTGGTGGTACGCCACCGCTGCCGGACTCCTGGCCGGCACGCTGCTCGAGTTCGGAGCAACCAGCGAGGCCGAGGCGTTGGCAGCTCGAGGACTGGCCCTGACCGGGCCACACGCACCTGAAGCGTGGCGACTGCGTTGCCTGGCCCCGTTGGCAGCGACGGGGGGATCCGCTGGCGAGAGCGCCTACAACGAGGCGCATCGCATCATCGAGGCCATCGAGTGTCCGCCCGGCAAGGCTTGGGTCATCGGCGCGGACTGCTACCTCCTGGTCGCCGGTGCGGCGCAGCGCCGAGACGACCACGAGGCTGCGACACGCGTGCTGACACCGCTGCACCGGGCCGTGGACCGGAGCTGGGACTCGGTTCGCGCGCGCGTCGAGTCCCAGCTTGGAGCCTGACTCAGATGAGCTCCGCCACCAGCTGAGCTGCGCGAGTCGCGCCGTCCGTCGGCACCGGGACGTAGGCCAGCGGGCGCCCGAGTTCCTCGACGAGTGCGTCGGCGATGCGGGCAGGGTCCGCGTCCTTGTAGTCCATGCAGCGGCCGGCGCCGTGTCGTTCCAACCGGTGGCGAACGTGGATCTGCTGCTCGAAGTGGTGGGCCAGCGGGAAGTAGAGGAACGGTCGCCCACTGGCGGTGAGCTCCATCGTGGTGCTCAGACCGCCTTGTACGACGGCGATGTCGCACGCGGCGTGGTGCAGGTCGAGATCGGGCAGGAACCCGTGGACCTCCACGCCCTGCGGTGCCGAGAGGGACGCCGGGTCGATGCGTGGGCCGGTGACGGCCACCATCCTGAGGTACGGCAGCCGGCGCCGCGCCTCGTCGTACGACGCGACCACCCGGCGCAGCAGGTGCGTCCCGACTCCGGACCCGCCGACGCTCACCAGGCAGACCACCTCGTCGTCGGCGTACCCCAGCCTGCGGCGAAGCGCCGACCGCTCCGCCGGGTCTGGCCGTTGCCCCATGACGTAGCCGGTGAAGTCGAAGTGCGCCTGCGTCCACTCCCGCACACCCGGCAGGTCCGGCCCGAGGGACACGTCCACCAGGTCAGCCGGGTCACCGACGAAGATCGAGCGGTCGCGCAGCGAGGGGAAGCGCGCGACGTGCTCGACCATCTCGGCGTTCCAGTCCGCCGCCAGCATGGCCTCGCGCTCGCCGCCGTCGCTCATCGGCAGCCAGCCGACGAAGTCCGTCATCCAGGCGAACGGCGCGCGCTTGAGCTCGGGGTTCTCGTGCAGGAAGTGGTCGACGTCCCACGCCTCGTCTCCCACCCAGAGGTCGAACGCCTCCGTGGACACCAGCTCGTCGAAGACCATGAAGTTGTTGACCAGCACCTCGTCCATCCGGCGTACGGCCTGGAACGCGTGCAGGTCGTGCTCGCCCGACTCCGACTCGATGTGTGCGGACTCGCTCGCCAGGTACGCCGACGCAGGGTGCACCTTCTCGCCGCGTCGCTCCAGGAAGTCGGTCACCGGCGACTGGGTCAACCACTCCACGTCGACGTCGGGCTGCAGCTCGCGCAACTCGTCGGCGATCGCCATGTCACGCCTGGCGTGCCCGAGTCCGATCGGCGAGCTCAGGTAGAGCACACGGCGGCGCCGGCTCGATCCGCGCGCCCAGACCCGCGCGGGCAGTGCGGACCCCGTGACCCGGTCGACGAAGGTCTTGATCGCGTGGTTGACCACCACCGGGTCGCGGCCCATCGGCAGGTGGCCCGCACCCTCGAGGACCAGCCGTTCGGCACCCGTCAGGCGGGCGACGTACTCGAAGCGCTGCCTGGGCTGGCAACGGTCCTCGGTTCCCTCGATCACGAGCACGGGGCACTTGATGTCGCGCAGCATCTGCTCGGCCTGCTCCACAGTCTCGACGTATCGCGTCGCTCGCGTTGCCGCCACCTGGACCTCGCCTGTGCTCTCCCGGGCCCAACCAGTGACGTCCTCCAGGAGCTTGGACGAGTGGGCGGTGTTGCAGATCTCCCCGAAGAAGAAGTCCGCGAATGCCGGCCAGTCCTGAAGCCAGTAGTTCCGGTTGTACTTCTCCCAGCCGTCGTAGCTGGGCAGCTCGTCCTCGAAGTGGGCGGCGGCGCCGCGCCGATCGCGCACCGGCGGGGTGCCGTCCTTGGCCCACGGTGCGATCGCCACCACACCTGCAGCGCGGTCCGGGTGCAGGGACGCGCAGATCAGCGTCTGCCATGCGGAGTAGCACACGCCGACCATCACCGCCCGTTCGACGCCGAGATGGTCCATCACCGCGATGGTGTCCGCGACGTACTCGAGGTCGTCGTACGCCGCTGGGTCCGTGGGTCGGTCCGAGGCGCCATTGCCGCGCGGATCGATGGTGACCACCCGGAAGTGCCGCGCCAGGTACGGCACCTGGGCCTTCCACATCCGGCTGTGCACGATGAGGTCCACCGGCGCGAAGACCACGGTCACGTCGCCGTCGCCGAAGGACTCGTAGCCGATGCGGACACCGTCGCGTACGACGTGGCCCTGTTCATCCGGTTCTCGTGCCCGCATGTCGGTTCCCTCCGCCGGTCGTTCGCACCACCCTCACCGGGGTGGTTGCAGTGCCATTGCAATGACCGTTGCAATGGCACTGCAACCGACCTGACGAGTGTTGCTGGTCCCAGCATCCCCCCGGATGCACCGATGCAGGAGGCCCAGATGTCCACCGATCAGATCAACCAGCAGACCAGCGAAGAAACCACCGACCAGACCAGCGAAGCGGCCGCGGCACCGATCGACATGGACGTGCTCATGGAGTTCGTCGGACGCGTCGTCGGTGACATCGGCGCCACCATCTCCGCCGGCAACGTGCTGCTCGGCGAGCGGCTCGGTCTCTACCGGGCCCTCTCGCAGGGCCCGTCGGACGCCAGGGCGCTGGCGTCGGCCACCGGCACCGAGGAGCGGTACGTCGACGAGTGGCTGCGAGGCCAGGCGGCCGGTGGCTACGTCCAGTACGACGCAGCCTCGGCGACGTACTCGATGACACCGGAGCAGTCGTTCGCTTTGAGCAACCCGGACGGACCAGTGTTCCTGCCGGGTGCCTTCGAGCTGGCCCTGGGTTCACTCAAGGCAGCGCCACAGATCGAGAAGGCGTTCCGCACGGGCAGCGGCTTCGGCTGGCACGAGCACGACGCGGAGGTGTTCACCGGCTGCGAGCGGTTCTTCCGCCCGGGGTACCTGATGTACCTGCTGAGCGAGTGGATCCCCGCCCTCGAAGGGGTCTCCGACAAGCTCGAGCGTGGTGCCACTGTGGCCGATCTCGGCTGCGGGCACGGCGCCTCGACGCTCCTGATGGCCGACGCGTTCCCGAACAGCCGGTTCACCGGATCGGACTACCATGAAGGCTCGATTGAGTCCGCCCGCGAGCGTGCGACAGAGGCAGGTCTCGGTGACCGCGTCTCGTTCGAGGTCTCCGGCGCCCAGTCCATCGAGGCGCGCGACCTCGATCTGGTGACCACGTTCGACTGCCTGCACGACATGGGTGACCCGCTGGGAGCGGCCACGCGCGTCCGCAACAGCCTTGCCCACGACGGGACCTGGATGATCGTCGAGCCGGCAGCCGGCGACACGGTGGAGTCCAACCTGAACCCGGTCGGACGGGTCTACTACAACTTCTCCACGTTCCTGTGCGTACCCAACGCGATGTCCCAGCCAGGTGGCTACGCGCTCGGAGCCCAGGCCGGTGAGGCTGCGATCAAGCAGGTGGTCACCGACGCCGGCTTCACCCGGTTCCGCCGGGTCGCGGAGACGCCGTTCAACCTGGTGTACGAGGCCCGGCCCTGACCGAGCCCGCAACAGCTTGCGAATTGCAGGTGAGGCCTGTCGCTGTTGGCGTCTAGGGTCAATTCTCGTGACCACTGCCGCAGACGAGTCGATGATCCGCGCCCGGGACCTGCGCAAGTCCTTTGGCACCGTCGAGGCGGTCTGCGGCATCGACGTCGACGTACACCGAGGTGAGTCGTTCGGATTTCTCGGGCCGAACGGCGCCGGCAAGTCGAGCACGATGCGGATGATCGCTGCGGTCTCGCCTGTCACCTCGGGGGAACTGCGCATCCTCGGCATGGATCCGGCTGCGGATGGCCCTGCCATCCGCAGCCGGATCGGTGTCTGCCCGCAGGAGGACACGCTCGACACCGAGCTGAACGTGCACGACAACCTCTACATCTACGGCCGCTACTTCGGTCTGCCGCGAGCCGAGGTCCGTCAGCGCTGCGAGGAGCTCCTCGAGTTCGTGCAGCTCGCGGAGAGGGCGAAGTCCAAGGTCGAGGACCTGTCCGGCGGCATGAAGCGGCGGCTGACGATCGCCCGGTCGCTGATCAACCGTCCCGACGTACTCCTTCTCGACGAGCCGACCACCGGTCTCGACCCGCAGGCGCGACACGTCGTGTGGGACCGGCTTTTCCGGCTCAAGCAGCAAGGGGTGACGCTGGTCATCACCACCCACTACATGGACGAGGCCGAGCAGCTGTGCGACCGGCTCGTCGTGATGGACAAGGGCGTGATCGTCGCGCACGGATCGCCGCTGGAGCTGATCCGGGCGCATTCCACGCGCGAGGTCGCCGAGCTCCGCTTCCGCATCGGGGAGCACGAGGCAGTCGGCGCGAAGCTGGACGACCTCGCCGAGCGGGTCGAGGTGCTGCCCGACCGGATCCTGCTCTACACCCAGGACGGCGAGGAGGCGATCGCGAAGGTGCACGAGCGTGGGCTCGACCCGGTGATGTCGCTGGTACGCCGCTCCTCGCTCGAGGACGTCTTCCTGCGCCTCACCGGCCGGACGCTGGTCGACTGATGGCGTCTCGACCGAGCTCGACCACCGGGGTCACTCCTGTCCCGTTACGGACCGGTCCGTTCGACGGGGCCGGCCGGATGGTCGACTACTGGGCCATCGTCTACCTGCGCACGTGGAAGGCCTCGGTGGTCAGCTCGTTCGTGCTGCCCTTCCTCTACATCCTGGCCATGGGCGTCCTCCTCGGTGGGTTCATCGAGGGCGACCCGGCCGAGCTCGAGGGCGCGACGTCGTACCTCTCCTTCGTGGCGCCCGGAATGCTGGCGGCGCAAGCCATGACGACGGTGTTCGGCGAGGTCACCTACCCGGTCCTGGGCAACATCAAGTGGACCAAGGTCTATTTCGCGATGATCGCCACGCCTCTGACCGTCGGCGACGTGGTCATGTCAACGCTCGGGTTCGTGCTGTTCCGGGTGGCCACGGTCAGCGCTGTCTTCCTCGCGGTGATGGCGCCCTTCGGTGTGTTCACCTCGTGGTCGGGGGTGGTGGTCGCGTTCTTCGTGCAGCTGCTCATCGGCTTGGCGTTCGCGACGCCCGTCTATGCGCTGACGTCGGCGATGAAGGACGAGAGCGGTTTCGCGCTGGTCTTCCGGCTCGGCATGATCCCGCTGTTCCTCTTCTCAGGTGCGTTCTTCCCGATCGGCAACCTGAACCCCTTGATGGAGTGGCTGGCGAAGGTGACCCCGCTCTGGCACGGGGTCGACCTCACCCGGATGCTCGTGCTCGGACACGTGGATCTCTCCCTCGCACTCGTCCACGTCGCCTACCTCTCGGTGCTCGCCGCGATCGGCTGGTGGCTGACCGTGCGCCTGCTGACGAAACGGCTGGTCGGAGCGTGAACACCGAATGAGCGTCCTGAACAGGGCGATCGGCCGCCAGCTGGGTGCCCAGCTCGGCATCGGCGAGGCCACCGGCATGCTCCTCCTGCGCAACTACATCGCCTACCGCAGCGCCTGGTGGATCTTCGTCAGTGGTTTCCTCGAGCCGGTCCTCTACCTGTTCTCCATCGGCATCGGCGTCGGAGCGCTGGTCACCGGGTTCGAGTTCAACGGCCAGACGATCCCGTACGCCGAGTTCGTCGCCCCGGGCATGCTGGCTGCCTCGGCGATGAACGGGTCGGTGCTGGACTCGACCTTCAATTTCTTCTTCAAGCTCAAGTACAACCGCCTCTTCGACCAGATGCTCGCCACACCACTGACCACCTCCGACATCGCTCGCGGTGAGCTCACCTGGTCGCTGCTTCGCGGTGGCTTGTACTCGCTGGCCTTCCTGCTCGTGATGGTCGCGATGGATCTCGTCCAATCGTGGTGGGCGGTGCTGGCGGGTCCCGCCGCGTTGCTGATCGGCTTCGGGTTCGGCGGGGCGTGCATGGCGCTGACGACGTACATGCGCTCCTGGCAGGACTTCGACTACATCACGCTCGGCACCCTGCCGCTGTTCTTGTTCTCCGCGACGTTCTTCCCGATCACCGCCTTCCCGACGTGGCTGCAGTGGGTGGTCGAGTTCACCCCGCTCTATCGCGGCGTGGTACTGGTGCGTGAGCTCACCACCGGGGCACTGACGTGGGGTGCGGGGTTCTCCGTGGTCTACCTGGCGGCGATGGGCCTGGCCGGGCTGATGGTCGTCGGCAAGCGCCTCGACCGGCTCCTGTTGAGCTGACAGGGCCGACTGTTGGCACGATGAGCCCATGACTCCACCACCGGCGCCACCCGTCGGCCATCCTCCCCTCGGACGGCACCCGCGCGTGGCCGTGATCGGCGGCAGCGGCTTCTACGAGTTCCTGGAGAACCCGACCGCGGTCGCAGTTCCCACGCCGTACGGCGACCCGTCGGCGCCGGTCGCCGTCGGCGAGGTCGGCGGACGACCGGTGGCGTTCCTGCCCCGCCACGGGCCCGGGCACGAGCTCCCGCCGCACCGGATCAACTACCGCGCGAACATGTGGGCGCTGCGCAGTCTCGGCGTACGACAGGTGCTCGCGCCCTGTGCGGTCGGCGGCCTGCAGCCGGAAACCCAGCCGGGCACCCTCGTCGTACCCGACCAGCTTGTCGACCGCACGACGGCCCGGATCCAGACCTACGTGGACTCGGGTGCGGCGCACGCACCGTTCGCCGATCCCTACTGCCCCGACCTGCGGTCCGCGCTCGTCGACGCCGCCGGGGAGGACGCCCTCGGTGAGGGCACGATGGTGGTGATCGAGGGTCCGCGCTTCTCCACGCGAGCCGAGTCGAAGAGCTACGCCAGGGCCGGCTGGACCGTGGTCAACATGACCGGGCATCCCGAGGCGGTGCTGGCCCGCGAGCTCGGTCTCTGCTACGCCACGATCGCGTTGGTCACCGACCTCGACGCCGGGCTCAGCGCCGAGGAGTCGGTCGACCAGGCACAGGTGTTCGCACTCTTCGAGAAGCACATCGGCCGGCTCAAGGACCTCCTCCGCGAGGTGGTCACCGGACTCCCCGACGGGCCGTCCGGATGCCGATGTGCCGCCTGGCTGGACGACGTGACGCTGCCCTTCGAACTGCCCGGTCCTGACTCGTGAGGATCCTCCTCACCGGGGCGAGCGGCTTCATCGGCGCGCAGGTCGACGAGCAGCTGAAGGCCCGGGGTGACGAGGTCATCCGGGTCGATGCCCTGATCCCGGAAGCGCACGGACCGCACAGGTACGCCGACGAGGACCTGCACGTGCTCGACGTACGCGACGCGGCGACCTGGAGCGACCTGCTGGAGGGCGTCGACGTCGTGTGTCACCAGGCCGCGATGGTGGGGGCGGGAGTCACGGTCGCCGACCTCCCGTCGTACGCCGCCCACAACGACCTCGGCACGGCCGCGCTGCTCGCCGCCATGCACGACCGCGGTGTGGACGCGTGCGTGCTCGCCAGCTCGATGGTTGTCTACGGCGAGGGGCGCTACCGCTGCGCCGAGCACGGCGAGCAGCAGCCACAGGCGCGTAGCCGCGCCGCTCTGGAAGCCGGCGACTTCGAGAACCACTGCCCTCGCTGCAATCGGGAACTGACCTGGGAGCTGGTGCCCGAGGACGCGCGGCTGGACCCGCGGAGCAGCTATGCCGCGAGCAAGGTCGCGCAGGAGCACTACACGCTCGCGTGGGCACGACAGGCAGGTGCCCGGGCGATCGGGCTGAGATACCACAACGTCTACGGCCCCGGCATGCCGCGCGACACCCCCTACTCCGGCGTGGCCGCGATCTTCCGGTCGTCGCTGGAGGCCGGTCGTGCGCCGATGGTCTTCGAGGACGGCGGGCAGATGCGCGACTTCGTACATGTCCACGACGTTGCCCGTGCCAACGTGCTCGCGATCGACGCGGTGCTCGAGCGGCCTGCCGAGTCGTGGGCGGCGTACAACGTCTGCTCCGGCGCGCCGATCCCGATCCTCCGGGTCGCCGAGTTGCTCGCCCAGGCCGGCGGTGGTCCGCATCCCGAGGTGACGGGCGACTACCGCCCCGGCGACGTACGCCATGTCGTCGCCTCGCCGGACCTCGCCACCACCGACCTCGGCTTCACCGCGAAGATCCCGCCCCACCACGGGATCCCGGAGTTCGCCACCGCCCCGCTCCGCCCGTCAGTCACCTGACAACCCCATTGCAGAACCCCGCTGAGACGGCTCATCTGAAACCCCAAATACCGCCGAGACGGCGCGTGTGTCTCGGTCTGGTGAGACATTGGCGCCGTGTCGGGGGGTTCACGTGGGACATTGGCGCCGTCTCGGCGGAAAGTCACCAGCCCGTGAACAGCAGGTGTTGTACGACGAGCGCGGTGACCACCTGCAGGGCCAGCCCGATCCGGCGCCACCGCTCGGGGAGGAGCGCACATGAGACCAGCAGCCAGGGTAGGAACGGCAGCCAGATCCGCTCGACCTCGCCCTTGCTCATCTGGGACAGGTCGGCGGCAACGACCATCGCGACGGCGGCGCCGACCAGCCACTTGGTCGCACGTACGGCGTCCGGCCCGATCTCCAGCTCGCGCGAGCGTCGTGCCAGCGTCGTCAGACCTGCACCGAGCACCGGGCCGGCGCTGAACGCGAGCGCCGCGAGGTTGCCCCACATCCAGTACGACGGCGGCCGGACCCGCGCCACCCCGTCCCAGTAGCGATCCTGGAGGACAGGCAACGCCTCCCACCACACGAACCCGAGTGCGGCAAAGGCCAGCACCACGGCCGACGCACCCAGCACGGCCCAGGGGAGCGGACGCCAGTTGCGCGCCACCACGAGCACCGCGACGGCGAGCAGGCCGAGCAGCGGCAGCCCGTAGGAGAGCATCACGGCGTACCCGAGCAACAGCCCCGCCATCAGTGCCCAGACCGCGGACCGCCTGACGGCCGCGGCCGCCAGCGCAGCCAGGCCCCAGGCCGCGACCGCTGCAAACATCGCGTCGGCGCTCACGGCCTGCCAGATGGCGGCCGGGGCGAACACCAGGAACGGTGCGGCGCGTCGCGCGACCACCACAGCACCCAGCAGCCGCAGCGTGACCAGCACCGCGACTGCCGTCGAGGCGGCTACGAGCGTCACCACGATGCCGGCAGACAAGCCGCTGCCGAGCCCGATCCGGTCGAGCCACACGAAGAAGCTCAGCGCGCCGGGTGGATGGCCCGCAACGTGCACCGGCCAGTTGGCTCCCGCGATGTCGTCCGGCAGGCCGTCGTAGGGAATCCGTGAGACCCACTCCTGCAGGGCGGCGGGAAGGTCGTCGGTCGCCCGCGCGGTTCGGAGGTACTCGTACTCCTCGTCGAGAATTGCGCCGATCCCCTTTTCGCCGTCGACGAGGGCGAGGCTGAACAGCCACGCCACCCCTCCGGCGTACGTCGCCAGCAGCAGCACCCGCCACGGCAGACGTTCTGCGAGGCCGACCGAGAGCCACACGGCCAGCACCCCCACCAGCAGCGCCGGCAGTGTGCCGGGTCCGATCCGCGGATCCCACTCGGCGTGCAGCGGCGCGAACGACCGGACGTGCACGTCCCACCCGGTCACGGCTGGCAGGGCCATGGCCAATCCGGCGAGGCCCATGGCTACGAACAACCCAATGAAGGGTGCTGCACGAGGCCGGCCGGGATCGGTCATGGGCCTCAAGAGTAGGAGTTGTCATCCGCTTCCCACGCGACACGACACCACCGGAGTCACCCGGCTCCCACACTGAACGCGCGGCGGCCTGCGACGTCGTGATCCCCTGCCGGGACGAGGCGCCCGCGCTGCCCGACCTGATCGCGAGAATGCCCGGCGGCTTCCACCCGATCGTGGTCGACAACGGATCGCGCGACGCGACGGCCGAGGTCGCTCGCGGACTCGGCGCCACCGTGGTCAGCGAGTTGCAACCGGGGTACGGCGCGGCAGTCCACGCCGGCTTGCGTGCCGCGACAGCCGAGTACGTCGCGGTTCTCGACGGCGACGGCTCCATGGACCCGGCCGAGCTGGTGATGCTGCTGGGGGAGGTCACCAGCGGCCGAGCCGACATCGCGGTGGGACGGCGTCGGCCCACTGTCCGTGGTGTGTGGCCCTGGCACGCGCGGGCAGGAAACGCGGTGGTGCTGTGGTGGCTGCGCAGGCGGATCGGGCTGCCCCTGCACGACATCGCGCCGATGCGGGTCGCCCGTCGCGTGGACCTGCTCGGGCTCGGCATCGAGGACCGGCGCTTCGGCTACCCCGTCGAGCTCCTGCAGCGGGCCGCCGCCGCCGAGTGGCGCTTCGTCGAGCGCGACATCGGCTACCACCCACGTGCTGCGGGCACCCGTTCCAAGGTTTCCGGCTCGGTGCTCGGCACCATCCGGGCCGCCGGTGACTTCGCGCGGGTGCTCAGATGAGGCCGGCGGTCGCACTGGTCGTGGCCAAGGCGCCTGTCGTCGGCGAGGTCAAGACCCGACTCGGTCACCGGGTGGGGATGGAGCGCGCTGCCGACCTCGCGGCCGCTGCCCTGCTCGACACCATCGCCGCCTGTGCCGAGGGGTACGGCGTCGAGCGGTGCCACATCGCGGTCGCCGGTGTGCTCGCGCATGGTCAGCGCGCCGACGAGCTCCTTGACGCCATCGCCGACTGGACCGTCCACCCTCAGCGCGGGGACTGCTTCGCCGAGCGGCTGGTGCATGCGCACCACGACGCGGCCTCGTTCTCCGGCGCCCCGGTCGTGCAAGTGGGGATGGACACCCCGCATCTCGACCCTGCGGCGCTGATCGAGGCCGGAGCGCTGCTGACCGGCGCGGACGACGCAGTCCTGGGTCCGGCGTACGACGGAGGTTGGTGGCTCCTCGGGGTGGGTGGCCCGCACTTGCTGGCACACCTGCACGAGGTACCGATGTCCACAGCCGAGACCGGCTGGCTCACCCGCCAATCGCTGGTCCGCTCCGGCGCCCGGGTGAGGGACTTCGCCTTCCTGCGTGACGTGGACGAGGTGCTGGATGCCGATGCGGTCGCCAGCGCTGCGCCGGACACCCGATTCGCCCGGAGCTGGCGATGAGCGCAGTCCCGTCGATGGAGGCGGTCACGCAGGCGGTGACGGCGGGCCGTGAAGACGGGCGGCAGCACCATGCCTCGTTCAGTGAGCTCTTCACCGACGCCTTGCGCGGCATCCCGTGCGCGGTGCGGGGCATCTCACCGGTCGACCAGGTGCTCCCCGTGCACGACTGGCAGCGCCCGGCCAGCCATGCCGACCACCTGCTGCTGGCCCACTGCCGGGGCGCGACCCTGGACGTCGGGTGCGGCCCGGGCCGGATGAGCGCGCACCTGGCCCTGCGAGGCCACTCCGTGCTCGGCGTCGATGTCGTGCGCGAAGCGGTGAACCAGACACGGCGCCGCGGCGTTCCGGCAGTACGCCGCAACATCTTCGACCCGATCCCGGGCGAGGGCAGCTGGGACACCGTGCTCCTCGCCGACGGGAACATCGGCATCGGCGGCGAACCACTCGCACTCCTGCGTCGCGCGGCCGAGCTGCTCGACCGCAGCGGCCGGGTGGTGTGCGACCTCGCCGACCCGGGGACGGGACTGCGTGTGCACGCCGCGCGCCTGGTCATGCGCGGCAGGAGATCCGCGACGTTCCCGTGGGCCCAGGTCGGGCCCGAAGCGATCGAGGGGCTCGCCGCGAGCGCAGGCCTCCACGTGCTGCACGTCGGACAGCGCCACGGTCGCTGGTTCGCGGTGCTCGCGCGACCGGGGTCCCCGCGATGAAGGGCCCGCCGATCCCGACAGAGGCGTCCTTCACCTCGCGGCTGCGCCACGAGCGGCTCTCCGCGCGCATCGGCACCTGGCTCGGCGTCTGTTTCACGCTGTGCTTCCTGACCGGGCTGGTCAGCCACTGGTACTACCTGCGCGACGTGCCGCTCTTCCCGCCGGTCCGGCCGGTCTGGGGCTACCGGGTCACGCAGGGTGTGCATGTGCTCTCGGGCACCGCGGCCATCCCGCTGCTCCTGGTCAAGCTCTGGAGTGTCTACCCCAAGCTGTTCCGCGAGATCCCGTTCGGGAAGCTGCGGCCGCTGCTGCTCGACCTCGCGGAGAAGGCCTCGATCGCCGTCCTGGTCGCCGCCTCGATCTTCCAGCTCACCACCGGCCTGGCCAACTCGACGGGCTGGTACCCCTGGTCGTTCTCGTTCCGGTCCACCCACTACGCAGTCGCGTGGATCGCCATCGGTGCGTTGCTGGTACACATCGCGGTGAAGCTGCCGGTCATCCGTGCGGCGTACGCCGAGCCGCTGCCCGAGCCGCTGCCCGAGCCGGGCACGTCACCCGACGGACCGACTCGCCGCACGATCCTCCGCACGGCGGTGCTCGCGGCGGGAGTAGCCGTGCTCGCGTCCGCCGGGAACACGGTTCCGCTCCTCCGGAAGGTCTCGGTGTTCGCCGTACGCACCGGAGAAGGCCCCCAAGGGGTGCCGGTCAACAGGTCCGCGAAGGCTGCGGGCGTGCTCACGACGGCCGTGGATCCAAGCTTTCGGCTCACCCTCGTCAACGGTGACCGCGAAGTCAGCCTGACCCGGGCCGACCTCGAAGCCATGACCCAGCGCACGCACCAGCTCCCGATCGCCTGCGTCGAGGGGTGGAGCGCCTCGGGCGCCTGGACGGGGGTCCGGTTCGCCGAGCTGCTGGAACTCGTCGATGCGCCGGACGACGCGTCCCTTCGAGTGCGGTCGCTCCAGCAGAAGGGCGCTTTCGGGGTCACCGAGATCACCCCTGCCTTCGCCCGGGACCCACTGACACTCCTTGCCCTGCGGCTCAACGGTGACCAGCTGACGATCGACCACGGCTTCCCGTGCCGGCTGATCGCGCCCAACCGGCCCGGGGTCTTCCAGACCAAGTGGGTCACCCGGATCGAGGTGCTCACATGAGGTGGCGATTGCTGATCGCGGCTGTGGGCGCGGCGATGGCTGCCTTCGGGACCCTGCGGTTCCTCCAGCTCGACCTCCCCGACATCGTCAACGCCGTGCTGTGGCTCGCCGGTGGCGTGGTCCTTCACGACGCGGTCATCGCGCCCCTCACGATCGGGCTGACCGTGCTGGCGACCCGAGTGGTGCCGGCGAGCGCCCGGGTGCACATCACGGTCGCGCTCGTCGTGCTCGCGACGGTCAGTGTCACTGCGGTGCCGGTGCTGGGTCGGTGGGGTGCGCGCCCGGACAACCCGACGGTGCTCGACCGCAACTACGTGGTGGGCTGGCTGGTTTTCGCAGGGCTGGTGCTGCTCGCAACCGTGGCAGGCCCGGTCGCGCGACTGCTGCATCTGCCAGCGAGTCGCCCAGAGAGACGCCCAGAGAGACGACCAGAGAGACGACCAGAGAAACGACCAGCCGGCGGCAGGTCAGCTGGTCAGCAGGGTCAGCAGCAGCCCGAGCGCGCCGAGGACGATGCCACCCGCTGACAGCACGATGGGGGTGCGCGACGCGGGGGTGTCGTGAGAGCGCTTGGGCATCAGCGCCATGACCGCGGCGACCACGCTGACGAGTCCGGCAGCGGAACCCATGACCGTCGCGATGCTCGGCCCCGAGGTGTCCTCCCCGGCGTCGCCCCCGACGGTGAAGCACACGGCCGATGTCAGGGCGGCGACGACGATCGCCGGCCAGGGGAGTCCGCTGGGCGAGCGGACCAGCAGCACCGCGGTCACCAGCAGGGCGATGGCCAGCAGCAGGATCACCACGGAGCCCACGGTCATGCTCGTTCCCTTCGTCTGGAACGCCGTCGAGGAGACGGCGTCCCTACGGTCTACACGATCACGACCCGCGCGTCTCTCCAGATTCCCGCGCCGCCCTCGGTCTGGCTCAGGACACTGGGGGGCAGGTCGCGTACTTGTGGACCCGGTGGGCACAATCTCCTCGTGAGCATCGAGCCGGACACCAAGGACTGGACCTGGGTCACCGAACGCGCCTGCGAGCAGTGCGGGTTCGACCCAGCGGCCATCGCACCAGAGCAGCTTGCCGACCTGCTGCACGAGAACACGCGGGGCTGGTACGGCAAGCTGGCCGACGCCGACTACGCCGTACGCCCGGCCCCGCACGTGTGGTCTCGCCTGGAGTACGCCTGCCACGTGCGCGACGTCCACCGGATCTTCGCCGAACGTGTGCGGCTGATGCTCGACGAGGACGACCCCCGGTTCGCCAACTGGGACCAGGACGTGGCCGCGGACGAGGAGGCCTACGACCTTCAGGACCCTGGCGAGGTCGGGATAGCGCTGGTGGAGCGCGCCGCTGAGGCCGCCGCTGTCTATGCCTCGGTGTCCGGCGACCAGTGGCAGCGGACCGGCAGCCGGAGCAACGGCTCGCAGTTCACTGTTGCGAGCATCGGTCGCTACCACCTCCACGATGTCGTGCACCACCTCTGGGACATCAGCATCACCCCCGCACCGCCCGCACCCGACGCCTGAGGAGAAGGGTCGTGAGACACACCGAGTTCTGGGCCAGGATGGAACACGCGCTGGGTCCCGCCTACGCGCGGTCGTGGGCCGATCAGCACGTGCTGGGCACTCTCGACGAGCGCACCGTGGTGGAGTCGCTGGACGCCGGCGAACCCCCCAAGGTGGTGTGGCGCGCGGTCTGGGCCGAGCTCGACCTGCCAGCCCGCGAGCGCTGAGCCCGAGATCGAGCCGGGACGGGGCACCCAGTCCGCGCAGGGACAAATCCGCCCACGTCACCCAAACGTGACGCCTTTTGGGGTGCCGCATGTCCGGGCACTGGTTTAACCTGCGGGTGTCCCACTCGGAGGTTCGGGAGCGCCCATGCACACCAACAAGCCACGCCTGATTGCCGTCCTCGCCGCCGCGGCCTGCGTTCTCGTCTCGCTGACTGCGACCACCGCGAGCGCAGACCCACGCCACAAGCAGCGCCACCATCGTGCGCTGATGAACATCCAGCTGCTCTCGTTCAACGACTTCCACGGCAACCTCGATCCGCCGGGTGGCTCCTCGGGAGCCAACATCGTCGACCACGCGATCGACCCCGCGACCGGCAAGCCCATCGACGTGACCAAGGTCGCGGGCGGCGCCGCCTATCTCGCGACCAACCTCGCGCAGGCGCGCAAGGGCCACCGCAACAGCCTGACCGTGGCCGCAGGCGACCTGATCGGTGGCTCGCCGCTGCTCTCGGCGGCCTTCCACGACGAGCCCAGCATCGAGTCGCTGAACAAGCTCGGTCTCGACGTCACCGCGGTCGGCAACCACGAGTTCGACGAGGGCTACAAGGAGCTCCAGCGGATGGCGAACGGCGGCTGCATCGACGACGGTCCGGAGGGTGCCAACAACCAGAACTCGTGCGCCTTGCACGCCTTCAAGGGGGCGGACTTCGACTACCTCGCCGCCAACGTGAAGTACGCCGGAACTGACGAGACGATCCTGCCCGCCTACTCCATCCAGAAGGTCCACGGCGCGAAGATCGGCTTCATCGGCATGACCCTCGAGGACACTCCCAGCATCGTCACCGCCAGCGGAGTGGCCGGCCTGGAGTTCACCGACGAGGTGATGACGGCCAACGCGCTGGTCCCGGTGCTCAAGCGCAAGGGCGTCGAGGCGATCGTCGTACTCATCCACGAGGGCGGTTCCCCCGAGAGGGAGAAGTGGACGGACCCCGCCACCGGCACGACGTACGACGTGAACCCGACCTTCGACTACACGTGCGGCGAGGGCCCGAACGGCGGCAAGCTCGCCCCGACCTCGCCGATCATCCCGATCGCGTCCGGTCTCCACCCGGAGATCGACATGGTCGTCTCGGGCCACACCCACCAGCCCTACGTCTGCACGGTCACCGACCCTGCGGGCCGTCCCCGGCTGCTGACCTCGGCTTCGTCCTTCGGTCGGCTCTTCACCGAGACCAACTTGCTCTACAACCGGCACACCCGCGACATCGTCCGCAGGTCGGTCCACGGCAGCCAGGTCCAGGTCAGCCGCGACGTCACCCCAGACCCCGTGCTGGCGGCCCTGATCCAGCTCTACAAGGACGAGGTCGCAGAGATCGCCAGTGAGATCGTCGGCCACGTCACCACGAACGTGACCAGGACGCAGAACCCAGCCGGCGAGAGCCAGCTCGGTGACCTGATCGCCGATGCGCAGCTGGCCGACCCGTCGGTGGTGACGGGGGGACAGGTGCCGGTGATCGCGTTCATGAACCCCGGCGGCATCCGGTCGGACCTGACCTTCGCCAACTCGCCGTACAGCGAGGCGCCGGGTGACATCACCTACGAGGAGGCGTTCACGGTCCAGCCGTTCAACAACTTCCTGGTCTCGATGAACCTCACCGGCCAGCAGATCTACGACCTGCTCGCACAACAGGCCACCGGGCCCAACGCGGCGACCCCCAAGGTGCTGCAGGTCTCCGTCGGCTTCAGCTACCAGCGCACGGCCGCTGGAGCGGTGGACGGCAGCGTCCGGCTGAACGGCACCCCGATCGACAAGGCAGCGACCTACCGGATCGTGACGAACAACTTCCTCGCCGACGGCGGCGACAATTTCCCGGCGTTCAAGGGCGGCACGGCGAAGTACTTCGGTGGCCTCGACATCGACGCATTCTCCGACTACCTGACCGCGCACTTGCCGTACACTCCGGGGCCGCTGGACCGGATCACCCAGTAGCCGCAAGGAAGTCGGGCATCGAGCGCTCCCAGGTGGTCGAGGAGCGAGCGAAGCCGTGCGTCGAGCAGCGAGCGGACAGCCGGGATGTCATACGTTGCGGCGGCAGTGGCGACCACCTCGCATGACCTCCGCCGGGTGGTCATACGTTGTGGTGGCAGTAGCGGCCACTTCGTATGACGTCCGCCTCACTCACGGCGAGCGAAAAGTCGAGACCGCGGACGTCGCGGAATGTCGGCGTGTCCACTTCGCATCGAACACCTGTTCGTACTACCGTCGTGTCCACAGGCAGGGGTCGACACCAGGTTTTCCACAGGCGGAGAGCGCAGCCATGCAGGTTGTCGGTAGTGACTCCTAGCGTCTGGGACGACAGCAGGGTCAGGCCGGCGCGAGGGCGCACGAGACGTGAGGGACGAACACCATGGCATCAGCCGAGAACAACCGGGACAAGGCGCTTGACGTAGCACTTGCCAACATCGACAAGCAGTTCGGCAAGGGCTCGGTGATGCGCCTCGGTGACGAGGTGCGGGTCCCGCTCGAAGTGATCCCGACCGGCGCCATCTCCCTCGACATCGCCCTTGGCCTCGGTGGTCTGCCACGCGGTCGGGTCGTGGAGATCTACGGCCCTGAGTCCTCGGGCAAGACCACGGTCGCGCTGCACGCCGTGGCCAACGCCCAGGCAGCTGGCGGCATCGTGGCGTTCATCGACGCCGAGCACGCTCTCGACCCCGACTACGCCCAGCGGCTCGGCGTGGACACCGACGCCCTGCTCGTCTCCCAGCCCGACTCCGGGGAGCAGGCGCTGGAGATCGCGGACATGCTGATCCGTTCCGGTGCCCTCGACCTGATCGTGATCGACTCGGTTGCCGCGCTGGTGCCACGCGCCGAGATCGAGGGCGAGATGGGCGACAGCCACGTCGGGCTCCAGGCCCGCCTGATGAGCCAGGCCCTGCGCAAGATGACCGGGGCGCTCAGCAACTCCAAGACGACTGCGATCTTCATCAACCAACTCCGCGAGAAGATCGGAGTGATGTTCGGCTGTTTCAACTACTCCACGCGCGTCCAACTCGCAGACGGAACCACGGAGAAGATCGGAAAGATCGTCAACCAGAAGATGGACGTCGAGGTGCTCTCTTACGACCCCGACACCGACGCGGTAGTTCCTCGCCGGATCGTGAACTGGTTCGACAACGGGGTGGCAGAGCGATTCTTGCAGTTCACCGTGGAGAAGTCCGGTGGCAATGGGCGCTCCCAGTTCGCAGCCACCGAGAACCACCTGATCCGGACGCCGGGGGGTTGGCGTGAAGCCGGAGAGATCATTGCCGGTGACCGGGTAATGGCCTCGGAGACCCACCGACTCAGCGATCAGCAGTGGCAGGTTGTTCTCGGTTCTCTGATGGGAGACGGCAACCTCTCACCCAACCTCCGGGATCGCAATGGGGTGCGGTTCCGGCTGGGACACGGGGCCAGGCAATCGTCGTACCTCGACTGGAAGGTAGCGATGCTGGGCAACATCACGGTCTCGCGTCGCACCGACCAGCGAGGCGCCGTCTTCGCCGATTTCAGCCCACTACCTGAGCTCGTAGAACTACAGCGCACGGTCTACATGGTGCCCGGGAGAAAGTCCCTGACCGAGGAGTACCTCAAGGCGTTGAGTCCTCAGGCACTCGCAGTGTGGTTCATGGACGACGGGAGCTTCACGCTGCGCTCGAAGGGCCTCCAAGCGCGCACCGAGGGGGGTAGTGGACGTGTGCAGTTCTGCATCGAGGCATTCACAGCGGGATCGCGTGACCGCCTGGTCGACTACCTGCGCGACACGCACGGCCTCGACTGTTCGTGGCGATCAGTAGGTGCGGCTGGCAAGGCTGTGCTCACGTTCACGACCGCAGCATCGCGCCAGTTCCTCGAGCTGGTCGCTCCGTACGTGCACCCGTCGATGGACTACAAGCTCTTGGTGGGCCAGCGCGGGCGGTTCGCGGTGACCCCGGAGTTCGTCGAGCCGCGAGAGGGGCTGGTCCCAGCACGTGTGCTGGACGTTCACATCAAGCCGCCAACCCGCTCGATGCACAAGTTCGACATCGAGGTTGAAGGCAATCACAACTACTTCGTCGACGGGGTGATGGTGCACAACAGCCCCGAAACGACCACCGGTGGCAAGGCGCTGAAGTTCTACTCCTCGGTCCGTCTCGACGTACGCCGCATCGAGACGCTCAAGGACGGCACCGAGATGGTCGGCAACCGCACCCGCGTCAAGGTCGTGAAGAACAAGGTCGCACCGCCGTTCAAGCAGGCCGAGTTCGACATCATGTACGGCCTTGGCATCAGCCGGGAGGGTGGCCTGATCGATGTCGGTGTCGAGGCGGGCCTGGTTCGCAAGGCCGGCGCTTGGTACACCTACGAGGGCGACCAGCTCGGCCAGGGCAAGGAGAACGCACGCACGTTCCTCCGCGACAACCCGGACCTGGCCAACGAGCTCGAGAAGCGGATTCTGGAGAAGCTCGGCGTCGGTCCGGCTGTCGACGCACCCGCCGAGGGCTTCGACGCCGACGCCGGCATAGACCCCGATGGCATCGACTTCTGATCGGACGCGTGAAACCGCCGCGCTGGCTGCGTTGTCGTCGCTCGACGTGGGCTTCGCCGTGGTCACGCCTTCGCTCCGCCGCCCTATCAGCACGGTTTGATGCGTCCGATGAATAACCTTGACGAGCGCGACCTCGGCCCTGACGCCGACCCGGAGTCGGTGGCCCGCAAGATCCTGCTCGACCAGCTGACCGGACGGGCGCGGACCCGCTCGGAGCTGGCCGACAAGCTGGCCAGCCGCAACGTCCCAGGTGACATCGCCACCCGCCTCCTCGACCGGTTCGAGGAGGTCGGGCTGGTCGATGACGCCGCCTATGCGCGTGAGTGGGTGGCGCAGCGTCAGTCCGGCCGGGGTCTGGCGAGGCGGGCGCTGGCGCAAGAGCTGCGCCGCAAGGGGATCGAGGACGAAGTGGCTCGGGAGGCCCTCGACGAGATCGACGACGATGACGAGGTCGAGGCCGCCCGGATGCTGGTGCGCGCCAAGCTGCGCTCCGTGCGGGCGCTGGACCGCGACAAGGCGGTGCGGCGGCTGGTCGGGATGCTCGCCCGCAAGGGCCACTCCAGCTCGGTGGCCTTCCGGGTGGTCAAGGAGGAGCTGGACGTAGACCTCCAGGAGCCGGACCAGAGCTAGTGGTCATCTCCGTTAGTTCGTCGGGGTCTCCGTGGCCCAGGCACGCACATCGCTGCGTTGGAGTCGGTCGGAGTAGGTCAACTACGACTTTCCTCCTCCGCCTTGCGCTGCACGCACCTGGACCACGGATACCCTCGACGAACCTCCGTCGATGACCACTAGTTCCGACCACTACTCAGCCGTTGCGTGCCCGCCAGTGGGCAACCGAGGAAATCGGCCTGGAGGCGACGACGGCTCCGTCGCGAGTCACGACAAGGGCACCAGCGCTTCGCGCGAAGTCGTCTTGGCGGTTCGCCGGGAAGCGGAACTCATAGCGACCGTCGGGCGCGACCGGGACCGAGGTCGAGGAGCCGTCCGGGTAGCGCACCGTGAGCGTCGCCGACCCGGGCACGTTGACCTTGCCCTCGATGCCGAGCACGCGGGTGAGGTCGGCGTCGTCGCTGATCGTCTGGAGTACGAGCGGTTGCGTGGCGTCGAACTTCATACCTTGCGGGTCCTCGTCACGCAGCGGCGGCACCTGTTGCGTCGCCGTGGCCGCACCCGTCGCACTGATGCCCTCGATGAGGAGTCCATCGGCAAGCACTGACGCGCGGTGTTCTGCCGACACTTCGAGCAGCCACGCCCGGTCGAGCCCGAAGGCGATGGGCCTCAGGTCACCGTCGGCGAAGCGAGCGCGCATCGTGACGATGGCGTCGCTGTTGGCGCGGCCTCCGATCAACAGCGTCGCTTCGTCGTTGGCCGGTATCGGCGCGAGGACGTCGAGTGGCCGGCTCTTCAGGTCGCCCGCGGTGACGCAGCTTGCCCCACCCGGGCGGCCCTTCTTGGACGCGACCTCGAGGCAGTAGCCGCCGTCTGCCGTGTCGGCGAGATAGACCGCACCACCGGCGGTTTCTGCCACCCCGCGGGCGTTGTCGATGTCGGGGTTGTAACGCAGGTCGGCAGGCATCCCTCGGTCGAGTCCGGCAAGGGACTCCTTGACCTGGTCGGGGGCCGGCCCCCCGAGCAGTCCGGTGGCGGCAGCGACGCCTGCTGCCCCGAGCCCGAGGATGGCGGCAACGGCGGCAATCGGCACGATGCGTCGATGTCCGCGCCGAGCTGGCGAGGCATCGGCGTAGACGCGCGCCAGCATCTGCTCAGTAGGAAAGCGGTCGGACCAGGTGTCGAGCTCGGCACGGTCGAGCGGGTCCGCTGCCTTGATCATGAGCTGCAGGTCGTCTGCGGTCGTTGTCATGGGTTCTCCTGGTTGCCGTTCGTCTGGAGCAGCGCGGCGGAGAACCGCCGTCGGGCGCGATGGAGTCGTAGGTAGACGGCTGTGCGCGAGCAACCCAGTGCAACGGCTGCCTCGTCGGGGCTGAGCCCCTCCCATGCCAGCACGGTCAGCACTTCGCGTTCACCGGCGCTGAGGCGGCCAAGCGCGTCGAGCACCGCCGGAGAAGCTTCGCGCTCAGTCGAGGAAACAACCTCAGGAGACTGCACGCTCGCTGTTTCGGCGAGGCGCCGATGCAACGCCGCCTGGCGTCCCTCACTGCGGTTGATGTTGGCGAGACAGTTGCGGGCCACGCCCAGCAACCACGGAAGCGGCTCCGCCGGGATGTCGTCCAGACGGCGCCACGCCACGACGAAGGTCTCAGAGACCACCTCGTCCGCGTCGGCCGCAGTTGTCCGGCGCCGCGCGTAGGCGAACACGGCTCGGCCGTGCTCGGCGAACAACTCCTCGAGCTGCCGTCGGCGGGCAGACGACGGATGGATGCTCCGCATGGTCGTCGACGCGGACTTGGTCACACTCATGAATGTCCGGGACGGCTCCAGATCTTTCAACACCGAAGGAAACCGGCTGCCACACTCGGCCAGGTAGTCCTGGCGCCAACCAGTCAGACTGGAACCGTGCGTATCGACCTTCCCCGTGCCCAGGTGCCCGCGGGCCTGTCGTGGGCCGAGGCTGCCGACACGCTGGCGGGAGGGCGGGGACCGGTCCTGCCCGTGGACCTCTCCGGAGACCCGTTGCGGTTCTGCATCGACGACGGGCACCGGTTGGCACTGCGCCCGATGACCGTGGGTGACTTCCCGGACGTGACCAGGTGGGTCAACGCGCCCCATGTCGCCAGGTGGTGGGACGAGCACCGCACGGCGGAACAGGTCGCCGCCTACTACGGACCGGGCATCCGGGGCGAAGATGCCGTCCGCTACTGGATCTGGGAGGTCAACGGGCGCTCGGTCGGCTTCTGCCAGGACTACCGGATCGCCGACCACCCCGAGTTCGCACTGTTGTGTGGCCGGCCGGATGCGATCGGGTTCGACTACGTGATCGGTGAGGCAGCATTCGCCGACCGCGGCCTCGGCACCAAGCTGTTGTGGGTGTTCCTGCGCGACATCGTCCTTCCGGCGTACGACTCCGTGACTGAGCTGTTCGCCGCCCCCGACCATCGCAACACTCGCTCGCTGCGCGTGCTGGAGAAGCTGGGCGCTACCCAGGGCATCTGGTTCGACGAGCCGCAGTCGGACGGAGGCGTGGACACCGTCATCGGCTGCAGCATCGACGTACGGCGAGTGCTGCGGGCCTGAGCGTCAGCTGCGGCGCCGTCGACCCAGCACGAAGCCCGCCACGAGCGCCAGGACGACCAGGACCGCACCGCCGACGATCGCGAGGGTGGTCCACGGCATCACGAACCCGGAGTCGGAGCTCTCATCGTCGCCCAACTCGGGCCCTGACTGTGCCTCTGGTGAGGAGGACGGCCTCTCCTCGCCCTGGATCTCGCCGGCGTACTCCGGCACGCCTACCTCCTGGCCGTCCACCGCAACCGCGAGTCGGACCGGCGCCGCGAACTGCTCCGCGGCCCGATCATTGTCACGGCCCATCTCGACGGTGAAGTAGTAGTAGCCGGCCAGCGAGTTCTGCTTGATGCGTGAGTCCAGGGACTCGGCGTTGCGGTAGCGCACCGGTGGGTGCGCCTGGGTCAGCGTGACCGGCCGCTCCCCGTTGTAGCGGGCGGCCGGGCTCACGCCGGTCGCCGAGTTGAACGCAATGTTGAGCTCCGTGCCCAAGGTGTTGAACGTCCTCGCCAGGGCCTGGACGCCCAACATGCTCTGCAACCGCGCCGCGACCACGTCGGTCTCTATGCGGGCGGTCATCCTGGGACTCTGGCCGAAACCGACCTTCACCTTGTAGATCAGCTGTTCCCGGGGCCGGAGGGTGTCGCTGTACGTCGTCCCTGGCGCGAGCTCCGGGGCGCTCTCGAAGGTGGCTCCGCCGATGACTGGCGTGCCAGTGCGCTGCAGTGCGACCGGCCGTTCCCAGCTGTTCCTGGTGCTGTAGTCCACCGGCGGCGGCAGCTCGGCGACGTTGGTCGCCTCGGGATAGGTCCGCACCTGCAGACCGAACGGGGTGGGAGGCCCGTTGAAGTCGACCTGCACCAGCATCTGGCGTGCCTCACTGCACGCGTCGGCGCCGGAGCTGCCGTCCAGAGGCGTGTAGTAGGCAGCGGCACCAACGATGGACTGCAGCAGGAGCGCGTTCAGCCCGGTCGACGCTTCGCCCTCGCAACGGGTCCCGTCCGGGGTGAGCAGAGTGACTGAGAGGACGTCGAGGACCGTGTCGGCCTCACCCGGTCGGGCCACGGCCGAGGCACTCACCGACCCGCCCTCCGGCACGTCCACGAGGTAGAACTTGGGCGCCTTCTCCGGCAGCGACTCGTCCACGTAGTCGCCGGCCCCGATCTCCGTTGGCTCGGCCGTGGAGGTGCCACCCAGGACCGGCTCGCCCGCGAGGCTGAACAGCCTCAGCGCCCGCACGCTCACCTGCACCAAGTTCTCGGTGAGCTCCGCCGCGCTCGAGGCATCGAAGTAGTGGCCGCCTCCGGCGCGGGCCACGCACTGCAGGATGCGTCGGGCCTTGCCGGAGACGTCCAGCCCGACGACGTTGATCCGCAGGTCGATGCCTTGGTTGCGCAGCTGGCGTGCCACCACGCAGGGATCGGGTGCGCAGGTCGGCTCGCCGTCCGAGAGCAGCACGATCGTCCTTCGCTCGCCGGCCCTGGCAGCACCCAGGTCCTTCGCCGCTCCCTTCAGCGCATTGCCGATCGGGGTCTCGCCGTACGGCTCGTAGCGCTGGACGGCCGAGGTCAGGCGAGCGCGGTCCAGAGGCCCGACCGGAACCACGTTCTGGGTGTCGGTGCACGCGCCAGGGTCGGTCCTCATGAGCACCTTGGCTCCGAAGACCCGGATGCCCACCTGCGCCGAGTCCGGGAGCTGCTCCACCACGTCGGCCAGCGCCGACTTCGCTGCCTCGATCTTGGTCCCGCCGCCCGCGGCTTCCCGACTCATCGATCCCGAGGAGTCCAGAAGCAGCACAAGCCGCCCCGTCTCGTCGCCCGGGTTGGCGATTCGTTGGTCGACCGCTCCAGAGCTCGCCGGAACCAGGGCGGTGAGGAGGACGACGCCGAGCAGGACCGAGCCCAGTAGTAACGAACGGGGGAGCCGAGATCGCATGGCTGGCATCCTCCCCAAATCTGCCTCTCCCAATCTGCCTCCCTTAATCTGCGGGGATGGGTGTGACGCGGGTCGGGATCTCGGGTTGGCGCTACCCACCGTGGCGCGGGGACTTCTATCCCGCAGACCTGCCACAGCGCCGGGAACTGGAGTACGCCGCCTCCCAGCTCACCTCGATCGAGATCAATGGCTCCTTCTACGCGCTGCAACGCCCGTCGAGCTACGCGAAGTGGCGCTCCGAGGTGCCCGATGACTTCGTGTTCGCGGTCAAGGGCGGACGGTTCATCACGCACATGAAGCGGCTGCGGGACATCGAGACGCCGCTGGCGAACTTCTTCGCGTCGGGGGTGCTCGCCCTGGACCAGACCCTGGGTCCGATCATGTGGCAGCTGCCGGCGAACTTCCCGTACGACGAGCAGGTGCTGGCCGACTTCTTCGCCTTGCTCCCGCGCACCACGACGGAGGCTGCGAAGTTTTCGACTCGGCACGACGACAAGGTCTCTGGCGACAAGCTGTGGTCGGGCGAAGTGCCTGAACGGCCGTTGCGCTACGCCCTGGAGCCCAGGCACCACAGCTTCGCCACCGACGAGGCACTCGCCCAGCTCTCCGAGTGCGACGTCGCCCTGGTCGTGGCCGACTCGGCCGGGAAGTGGCCGCGCTTCGAACAGGCAGTAGGACCGATCGTCTACGCGAGGCTGCACGGCGACACCGAGCTCTACGCGAGCGGCTACACCGACTCGGCGCTGGACCAGTGGGCCGAGCGACTGAGCGGATGGACCGCCGACGGACGAGACGCCTTCGTGTACTTCGACAACGACATCAAGGGTTACGCCCCACACGACGCGAGAAGGCTGATCGAGAGGCTGGGCAACCGCGGGTCGTGAGGCTGCCCACACCTGGGGCTGATGCGGCCGATGTCGCCGTAGGGTCCACAGAATGAGCATCACCCCACGCAATCGCTCGCTGCGCTCCCGATTCCGCAGGGACCCCGAATGAGCAAACTGGTCGACCTCTACGAGAAGAGCCAGTCCATCCCAATTCTTGGCCCGCTGGTGGGGGACCGGGTGTTCTCCTTCGCGTTCTCCCAGATGGCGCCGTACTTCTGGACCATCCGGCCGCGTTTCACCGTGATCGAGCCGAACCACGCCGAGGTGGTGATCCCCAAGCGTCGTGGGGTGAAGAACCACATCGGCACCGTGCACGCCATCGCGCTGTGCAACGGACTCGAGGCCGCGATGGGCGCGCTCGCGGAGGCCTCGATCCCCGATCACAAGCGCTGGATCCCCAAGGGGATGGAGGTCAGCTACATCGCCAAGGCGACGACCGACATCACCTGTATCGCCGAGACCGACGCGGCGCAGTGGACCGGCGACGACCCGGACGTGCCGGTGCGGGTCAGAGGGGTCCGCCGGGACGGCACCGTGGTGATCGAGGGCACGATCAGGCTCTGGGTGACCGCGAAGAAGGGCTGAGTCCGGAAGCCTCAGACGCCGGCGGTGTTGCCCATCCCGCTCTCAATCGCGGTGACGTTGGTGCTGACCATGCCACGGCGCGCCAGGCGTCGCTCTACGTAGGTCGCGAGTCGGGACAACGCGTAGTTGATCAGGATGTAGATCACCCCGGCGACGAACAACGCCTGGATCGGGTTGTCGAGGTTGCTCGCCAGCAGGTTTGAGCGCTTCAGCAGCTCGATGTAGAACCCGAGCAGGCCGGCGAGCGAGGTGTCCTTGAGGACCACGACGAGCTGGCTGATCAGCGCTGGCAGCATGGTCCGGAATGCCTGGGGCAGCAGGACGGACCGCATCACCTGGCCCTCCCGCATGCCGACTGCTCGGGCGGCCTCGCCCTGTCCGCGGGGCAGTGACGCCACGCCTGCACGGAGGATCTCCGCAATGATCACCGAGTTGTAGAGCGTCAAGCCGATCACGACGAACCAGAGGCCGTCGGAGCCCGGCAACGGGCCCACGTCGACGCCGACCTCGGGAAGCACCTGCCACACGTAGAAGATCGTGATCACGACCGGGAGCCCCCGGAAGAGCTCGATGAACCCGATCAACGGGAGCCTGGCGTGCTTTCCGAGCATCATCCGCGAGGTGCCCAGGATGGTGCCGACCAGCAGCGACAGCAGGATGGCGAGGCCTGCGGCCACGAGCGTCGCCTGCAGTCCCCGCCACAGGAAACGCCAGACCACCGTGAACTGCTCGTCTGAGGGGTCGATGAGTGGTCCCCACAGCTCCATCGAGAACTGACCCTGGTCGTTCAAACGCTTGACCACGAGCGCCGCCACACCGAGCATCGCGAGCCCCGCGATGATCGTGCCGATCAGGGCGCGGCGGCGTGCCTTGGGGCCGGGAACGTCGTACAGGACGGTCTCTGGGGCGTTCATCGCAGGATCGCCACCCTCCGCTCGATCACAGCGAGGATCAGCCCGGCGGGAATCGTGATGCACAGGTACCCGACGGCAACGCCGGTCAGGACCGGCACGATGTCGTAGCCCTGGGCACTGCCAAGGCGCCTGCCGACGCTGAAGAGGTCGCCTCCGACGCCGAAGGCGCCGAGCACCGCCGAGTTCTTGAACATCGCGATGATCACGCTCCCAAGCGGTGGGACGGAGGTCCGGAAGGCCTGCGGCAGGATGATCTGGCGCAGTGACTGCGCGAACGTGAGACCGATGGCCCGGGCAGCCTCGGCCTGCCCCGCAGGCACGGCGTTGATACCGGCTCGCAGCGCCTCGCAGACGAAGGCCGACGTGTAGACGATGAGCGCGCCGACACCGAGGCGGTAGAACCCGAAGTCGACGTCGATCTCGGGAAGCCCGAAGGCGAAGAAGAAGAGCACCACAGTGAGTGGGCAGTTGCGCACCACGGTGACCCATGCGGTTCCGGCCCACCGCAGTGATGGAATCGGGGAGACCCGGAAACCAGCGATCACGGTCCCGAGCACCAGCGAGCCGGCCATGGCCCACATGCAGATACCCAGCGAACGGAGGAACCCCGACCAGAACAGGTCGAGGTTCTCGGTCACTCCCTCCACGTCAGCTCCTCACTGGGAAAGTGATCCTGCTGCGGCGCTGGTTAGCGCCGCAGCAGGACGGGTCACGGTCAGGCGCAGGGCGCTGCCGCAGGCAGCGTGGGAGCCTGGGTGCCCTCGATCTTGCCCGCGGTGTCCTCCCAGGCCTTGTTGTAGGCGTCCTCGTTGTCCTTGAGCGTCTTGTTGATGAACTCGCAGAACTCGACGTCGCCCTTCTTGATGCCGATGCCATAGGGCTCCTCGGTGAACTGCTCACCGACCAGCTTGTAGTCACCGTCCGACTCGGCCGCGAAGCCGAGCAGGATCACGTTGTCCGTGGTCACCACGCCGACACCGTCAGTGCCCTTGCTGAGCGCGGCCTCGCACTTCTCGTAGACATCGAAGAGCACCAGCTGCTTGGGGTCCGCGAGGTAGGGGCGGATCTGCTCGGAGGGCGTCGACCCGTCCGCGGAACAGACCTTCACGTCCGGGTTGGCCTTGATGTCGTCGGGGCCGTTGATCGAGTCGTTGTCGGACTTGACCATCAGCTGCTGGCCGGCCACGTAGTAGGGACCAGCGAAGGTGATCTTCTGCTTGCGCTCGTCGTTGATGGTGTACGTCGCCACCACGTAGTCGACGCTGCCGTCCTCGATGACCTGCTCGCGAACCGCTGAGGTGGCTTCCTTCCACTCGATGTCGTCCTCGGCGATGCCCAGCTCGGCGGCGATGATCTTGGCCACCTCGACGTCGAACCCTTCGGGCTTGTCCTCGAGGTTGAGCTTGCCGAACCCGGGCTGGTCGTACTTGGTGCCGATCGTGACCTTGCCCGCGTCGGCGAGCTTGGCCATCGTGGTGCCCTCCTTGAACTTCGGGTCCTTGGCGACGTCGGTGCCGCCCTCGTCGTCGTCGCTGCCACATCCGGCCATGGCGAGCGCGAGCGCTCCGGCCACGATGAGTGCTCTCGTCCTCTTGAATCGCATGAACTTCTCCTCTGTGTTCGGTTGTGGCTTCAGTGCTTGAGGATCTTGCCGAGGAAGTCCTTGGCCCGATCCGACTTGGGGTTGGTGAAGAACTCCTCGGGAGTGTTCTCCTCGACGATCGCGCCGTCGGACATGAAGACGACCCTGTCGGCCGCCGTACGGGCGAAGCCCATCTCGTGGGTGACCACGATCATCGTCATGCCCTGCTTCGCGAGGTCGACCATCACGTCGAGGACCTCCTTGATCATCTCCGGGTCGAGCGCCGAAGTCGGCTCGTCGAAGAGCATTGCCTTGGGGTCCATTGCCAGGGCCCGGGCGATCGCCACGCGTTGCTGTTGGCCGCCGGAGAGCTGGGCGGGGTACTTGTCCGCCTGATGTGCCACGCCGACCCGCTCGAGCAGCTCACGTCCGCGCTTGGCGGCCTCTGCCGACTTCTTCCCGCGGACCTTCGTTGGACCGAGGGTCACGTTCTCGAGGATTGTCTTGTGCGCGAACAGGTTGAAGCTCTGGAAGACCATGCCCACCTCGGCGCGAAGGGCGGCGAGCGCCTTGCCCTCCTCGGGGAGCTTCTGACCGTCCAGGCTGATGGTGCCCTTGTCGATGGTCTCCAGCCGGTTGACCGCGCGGCACAGCGTGGACTTGCCGGAGCCCGAGGGGCCGATGACCACGACGACCTCACCCTTGCCGACGGTGAGGTTGATGTCCTGAAGAACGTGCAGGTCGCCGTACCACTTGTTCACACCGTCGAGGACGATCAGGGGCTCGCGTGTCCTCGTCGAGGACGACCTGTCCGCAGGCTCAGGCTCAGTCCCGCTGTCCTCCGGCTCAGGCTCAGTCATGCCGCGACTCTAGGAGTGCTAGCACCCGGAGTCGACCCGCCCCACGGCAACTGTTGTGTGTTTGTCATCGTGGGTCGCGGGCACTCACCCCGTGAGACCCCCGGATCAGCCCCTCAGATCTGCCCCCAGAAGACACGGAGGACACACATGACGGTCAAGAACATGGTCGGCACGCTCGCCCGAACGGGTGTCTCCACGGCGGTGTCCGTCGTACGCCACCCCATCGGCACCGCCTCCCTGGCCGCCGGGCTGCTCAAGGGAACCGCGGAGGTCGGTGTACACGTCGTTCGGCGTGTGATCACCGGACAATTCCCCACACCCACCGGGGATCTCAACGACGAGAAAGCGGCCGAGACCGCCTCCGAGCGAGCACCCGAGTCGGCACCCGAGTCGGCACCAGAGTCGGCCCGGACAGTCGCTGCGGACCCGAGGGACGACATCCCGGGACCCGACCTCGCGGCCTTCGAGCCGCCGGCACCCGAGGACCTGCCCGAGCCGATCGTGATCGAGGCCGAACCGGTGGACGGTCCTTGGGACGGTCCGGGGGAGGCTTTCCACAACGAGCCCAACGCGGCAAGCCGCGAGTCAGCCCACGGCGGTGCCGCGGGTGACCGCGAGGAGATCGCTGGCTACGTCGAGGAGATCGCCGACGAGCACTTCGACGTCGAGAGCGAGCCGGAGATCCTGCGGAAGGCAGCCGACCAGATCTGACTCGTGAAGCCACGTACGCTTGTGCGGCCATGACGTCACCCGCACCGACACCTGCACAGGCACCCGCACAGGCACCCGAACGGGCGCCTGCCCGCACCTACCAGGTCCGCACCCACGGGTGCCAGATGAATGTCCACGACTCCGAGCGACTCACTGGTCTGCTGGAGGCCGCGGGCTACGTCGCCGCGCCCACGGGTGACGGTGCCGACGTGGTCGTGTTCAACACCTGTGCGGTGCGCGAGAACGCGGACAACAAGCTCTACGGCAACCTCGGCCAGCTCGCGTCGGTCAAGAAGACGCGACCAGGGATGCAGATCGCGGTCGGTGGCTGCCTGGCGCAGAAGGACCGGTCGGCGATCACGCAGAAGGCGCCCTGGGTCGACGTCGTCTTCGGTACCCACAACATCGGCTCGCTGCCGGTGCTGCTGGAGCGCGCTCGGGTCCAGGAGGAGGCGCAGGTCGAGATCCTCGAGTCGCTCGAGGTGTTCCCCTCGACGCTGCCCACCAAGCGGGAGTCGGCGTACGCCGCCTGGGTGTCGATCTCGGTCGGGTGCAACAACACCTGCACGTTCTGCATCGTCCCCGCCCTGCGCGGCAAGGAGAAGGACCGCCGTCCCGGCGAGATCCTCGCCGAGATCGAGGCGCTCGTCGCCGAGGGCGTCACGGAGGTGACCCTGCTCGGTCAGAACGTGAACGCCTACGGGGTCGAGTTCGGCGACCGTCAGGCCTTCTCCAGGCTGCTGCGTGCGTGCGGCGAGATCGCGGGGCTGGAGCGGGTGCGGTTCACCTCGCCCCACCCGGCCGAGTTCACCGACGACGTGATCGAGGCGATGGCCGAGACCTCCAACGTGATGCCGTCGCTGCACATGCCGCTCCAGTCGGGGTCGGACCGGGTGCTGCGGGCGATGCGCCGCTCATACCGTCAGTCGAAGTTCCTCGGCATCATCGACCGCGTTCGCGCTGCCATCCCGGACGCAGCGATCACGACCGACATCATCGTCGGCTTCCCCGGAGAGACGGAGGAGGACTTCCAGGCCACGCTGGACGTCGTACGCGCGGCACGGTTCTCCGGTGCGTTCACCTTCCAGTACTCCAAGCGCCCTGGGACCCCCGCTGCTGTTCTCGATGATCAGGTTCCCAAGGCCGTCGTGCAGGAGCGCTACGAACGGCTCGTCGCCGTGGCCGACGAGGTCGCGTGGACCGAGAACCGAGCGCTCGAAGGCCGGACCGTCGAGCTGATGGTCGCGGAGGGGGAGGGCCGCAAGGACGCTGCGACCCACCGGCTCTCGGGGCGTGCTCGCGACAACCGGCTGGTGCACTTCACGCCCGTGCGTGAGGACGGCTCACCTGTCGAGGTGCGTCCGGGCGACATGGTCGAGGTCGTTGTGTCGTACGGCGCTCCGCACCACCTCGTCGCCGACGGGCCCGTGCGCTCGGTCCGTCGTACCCGCGCCGGCGACGCGTGGGAGAGCCGCACCGCACCCGCTCCTACGGGCGTCTCGCTCGGCCTGCCGACCGTCGGCGTCCCGGCGCCGCTGCCGGCCCAGGACGCCTGCTCACGCTGACAGCGGCGATTCCCAGTCACCTGGTGACGGGGAATCGCCGCCATCACAGTTCTTGCACGGCTTGGGCCTGCCAAGCCACCCTCTGCTCCGGAACAGTGGCGCCAGCTTGGTCGCGGTGAGGCACGGACGGCCCACCACCTGGCCCCTCCCGAGCCGGATCGTCAACAGTTCATCGAGCGCCGCATCGAGATCCCGTTCCAGATCGCGGTCGCGGTCGCGTGCGCGCGTATGGTCGAGCCGCCCGTCCAGTTCGACGACGAGTCCCAGCCGCGCGTACAGCACGTCGCGATAGATCGGCCCACGCGATGACGCGCGGACCTGCCGCAATGCCATGGGCAGACCGTGCGCGCGTTCGACGTGGGTCAGGTATCGATGTTCGAGCGCTGAGCAAGCACCAGCGCTCACGTCCTTCAGGACCTCGGAGAGCAAGCCGCGTCGAGAGACACGGGTCCGCCGTTCCAGAGCCTGCAGGATCCGTCCGGAAGTGGTGCGTCGAGAGCCCACCGCATCACCGATTGCCGCGATCGCGCCGAGGTCGTCTGGAGCCCGGGAAGCGACATCGATCACCGCTTCCTCCACCCTCACTCGAGGAGGGCCGAGGTTCCAGAGAACCTTCTCCTGCAGCCCGGAGGTGCGGTGCAGAACTACGCCGGCCGGCGTGCGGCACTGCCGGTCGGTGTCGATGGCGATGTGGATCGAGGAGGTGTCGTCGCGACCTCGTCGACCTGGGCCGTCGTCGGCCCGCAATGCTGATTCAGCGCAGAGCGCCGCCGGGGAGGCAATGAGCACAGCCGCCCAGGCCCGCTGCACCCACGTCAGCGGGCCCGTGTGGTCGACGAACACGCCTGGATGCACGCGGGCCCACTCTCGTCGCCGCACCATCCGGCGCAGATCAGCGTCCGACAGTCCGTTGCCGAGTGCCTGGCCTCGGCTGATCAGACCGTCCTGTCTGGACATCAGTGCCGCGATGTCGCCTCGCCCCATCCAGGAATGATGCTTCTCACGATCCACTGAGGCGACCAGCGCGCATGAACCTGTGGAAAAGCTGACAGCGGCGATTCCCAGTCAGTGGGTGACTGGGAATCGCCGCCATCGCGCAGGGCGAGTCAGGAGCGGGTCAAGAAGGCTCTTCGGTGCTCGGGTCGGCGTCCTTCTCTTCCTCGTCCATCTCCTCGGGCTGCTCGATCTCGTCGGGCACACCCTCGTTGTCGACCTGCGCCGAGCGGGGCTGGTCGGGGGTGGCCGGCGGGAAGTCGTCCTTGTCGCGGTGGATCACGTCGGCAGGTCCACCCGGGCCTTCGTCAGGGGGTGCGTCCTGCTTGGGCTCAGGCTGCGGGGCCGGGTCCGGGTCGCTCATGTTCGGTCACCTCCGGGGAACGTCGGTCGGGTCGAACCTGCGGTGTCGTCCTCGTTCGGGTCGGCACCCGGCTCCGGGGGCACGGGCGAGGGGTCGGTCGGGACCGGATCCGGGTCACCACCAGCGCTCGCCGAACTCTTGGGCGCGGCAGGCTTGCCCGAGGAGGGGAGGTCGTCGCGCTTTCCGTCGAGGTCGTCCAGCGCGGTCTTGGCCTTCCCGACGCCTGAACGGATCTTGTCGCTGTGCTTGCCGCCGGTCTTCTTGTCGATCGCGTCCCCGGCCTTGTCCAGGCCGTCGCTGATCTTGTCGCCGTGCTTGTCGACGGCATCGCCGAGCTTCTTCTTCGCGTCGTCCAGGAAACCCATCGTGACTCTCCTCGTGTGTTCGGCCCTGTGGCCACCGGCGTACCCGGCGGCACCTTTGCCAAACTAACGGCCGTGTCCACACACTCGAGCGACCCCCCGGTTGAGCCCCCGGCTGATCCAGTGGTTGGCCCAGTAAGTGGCCCAGTGGTTGCCGTCGTCGGGGCGACCGCCGCGGGGAAGAGCACCCTCGCGCTGGACCTGGCCGAGCGGCTCGGCGCAGAGATCGTGAACACGGACTCGATGCAGGTCTACCGCGGCATGGATGTCGGTACGGCGAAGCTGCCGCCGGACGAGCGTCGTGGCATCACCCACCACCTGATGGACGTGCTGGAGGTGACCGAGCCCGCCACGGTGGCTGAGTTCCAGGGCTGGGCGCGTGCGGTGATCGACGACTGCCACGGTCGCGACGTCACCCCGGTCCTGGTGGGCGGCTCCGCCCTCTACACCCGCGCGATCCTGGACGAGTTCGAGTTCCCGGGCACCGACCCCACCGTCCGCAGCCGGTTGGAGCGGGAGCTCGCTGCAATCGGGTCGACGGCGTTGCACGCACGGCTCGCCCAGCTCGACCCGGAGGCTGGGGAGCAGGTGCTGTCCAGCAACGGGCGCCGCGTCGTACGGGCACTCGAGGTCATCGAGATCACTGGCCGCCCGTACACCGCGTCGCTACCTGAATGGCGCTACCACTACCCCCGCGCCGTGCAGGTGGGTGTAGACATCGACCGCGAGACGCTCGACCTGCGCATCAGGCGGCGGGTCGAGCAGATGTGGGCAGCTGGGTTCGTCGACGAGGTGCGCGAGCTCGGGGGGCGTGGCCTGCGCGAGGGGCGTACGGCGAACCGGGCACTCGGCTACCGGCAGATCCTGGCCCACATCGACGGCGAGATCACCGAGGCGGAGGCGAGGGAACGTACCTTCACCCGCACCCGCAGGTTCGCGCGCCGTCAGGACAGCTGGTTCCGCAAGGATCCCCGCGTCACCTGGGTTCAGTACGACGACCCGGACCGTGTCACTAAGGGGCTGGATGCGATCCGTCGGGTTCGCTGAGCCGGTCCGGCCAGCGCACGGGACCGCAATGTGAGCACCGGCGAGATCAGCACAGCCAGTGTCGCGAGAAGGCGTAGCGTCGCGCCATGACCACCCCGATGAGTGAGAGCCTGGGGACGGACCCGACCTGGACCGAGATCGAGGACGTCGCAGCCCTGACCGCCCTTCTGGGCGAGCCAACCGAACGTGTTCGCAACAAGGCCCGGACCGCCCTGACCGACGTCGACGTCGCGTGGCTGAACTCGACGCCGTTCTGCGTGTTTGCGACGGCATCGGCGAACGGCGACTGCGACGCCTCACCCAAGGGCGATCCGGCAGGCGAGCTCGTGCACGTGATCGACGAGCACACGATCGCGCTGGCTGAGCGGCCCGGAAACCGGCGTGGCGACGGCTACCGCAACATCATCGAGAACCCGTACGTCGGGCTGCTGTTCCTCATCCCGGGTCGTGGCGACACCCTGCGGATCAACGGCCGCGCGCGGCTGGTCTCGGACGCGCCGTTCTTCGAGGACATGATCGTCAAGGGGCATCGGCCGGTGCTCGCGGTCGTGGTGGAGATCGAGGAGGTGTTCCACCACTGCGCCAAGGCGTTCCTGCGCTCCTCGCTCTGGGATCCCTCCTCCTGGGAGCCGGAGTCCAAGGTGCCCCGCCGGGCGGTCCTGGCCCAGCAGCTGGAGCGGCCGGAGAACACGGTGGCCGAGCTCGACGAGTACTACGGGCCGTCGTACGCCGAGAACATCTACCGCGACCCGTTGGCCTGACCAGGTGGGCGCATGGGAGTGGGCCCGCCGACTCGTCGGGTTCGACAAAAGGGATGAGGTTGTTGCGCAATCCCGGTCGTTGTCGGGTGAAGTCTCGGCCGACACGTACCGGAATCCCCGGCCGGCCGGGGAAACCGGTAGCCGTGACAGGATCACGCCAATGAGCGAGTACTGCTACGTCAAGGGTCACGGCACGGAGAACGACTTCGTGCTGCTCCCTGACGCCAACGGGCGGCACGAGCTGTCGGCCGAGCAGGTGGCGAGGCTGTGCGACCGGCGGGCGGGGATCGGTGGCGACGGGGTGATCCGGGTGGTCCGGACGGACGCGACCGAGGACCCGGCGGCGGTCAAGGCCCGCGGCGAGGCGACCTGGTTCATGGACTACCGCAACGCCGATGGCTCGCTGAGCGAGATGTGCGGCAACGGGATCCGCGTGCTCGGCCGCTTCCTGGCCACCCACGCCGACGTCGACCCGCGCAACCCGCTCCCGATCGCGACGCGCGCGGGGGTGAAGACGCTCACCTTCGACGGCAACCGGATCACGACCGACATGGGCGCGCCCGAGGTGCTGGGCACCACCAGCGTCACCGTGGGGGAGCGTAGCTTCGAGGCCCAGCACATCAACATGGGCAACCCGCATGCCGTCGCGTTCGTCGACGACCTGGCCGACGCCGGATCCTTGCACGAGGCTCCCGGCCACGACGCTCGCGTCTACCCCGACGGTGTGAACGTGGAGTTCGTGCTCCGGCGCGGCGAGCACCATGTCGCCATGCGGGTGCACGAGCGCGGGTCCGGCGAGACCCGCTCGTGTGGCACCGGCGCCTGCGCAGTGATGGTGGCGGCGTCCCTGGCCGACAACGCCGAACGCGGTACGTCGTACACGGTCGACCTCCCGGGCGGCACCCTGGAGATCGTCTGGACCGAGGACGACCGGATCCTGATGACCGGACCGGCGGTGCTCACCGCCGAAGGGCTCACCAACCTCTGAACCGCTGCGACGTCATGCGAACTGGTGGCCACAGCCGCCACAACGTATGACGCTCCGCGGGACGTCATGCGAACTGGTGGCCACAGCCGCCACAACGTATGACGCTCTGCCGGACGTCATGCGAACTGGTCGCCACAGCCGCCACAACGCATGACGCCCCGCGGGACGTCATCCGAACTGGTCGCTACAGCCGCCACAACGTATGACGCTCCCGGCCTCTAGGATCTCGCGCATGGACATCAACGGAGCCAGTGCAATCGTCACCGGCGGCGCCTCCGGCATCGGCGCCGCAGTCGCCCGCCAGCTCGCCGCCCACGGGGCGAAGGTCGTCGTCGCGGACCTGAACCCCGACAAGGGCGAGGCCCTCGCGAAGGAGATCGACGGGGTCTTCGCCCCGGTCGACGTCACCAAGAGCGAGCAGATCGAGGCGGCGATCGCTCAGGCCGAGGAGCTCGGCCCGGTACGTATCCTGGTCAACTCCGCCGGCATCGGCTGGGCCCAGCGGACGGTCGGGCGCGACGGCGAGTTCAGCTCCGCCGCCGACCTCGACGCGTTCTCCAAGGTCATCGCGATCAACCTGATCGGCACCTTCGACTGCATCCGCCTCGTCGGTACGGCGATCTCCCGCAACGAGCCGACCGAGACCGGGGAGCGCGGCGTGATCGTCAACATGGCCAGCGTCGCTGCCTTCGACGGGCAGATCGGCCAGGCGGCGTACTCCGCGTCCAAGGGCGGCGTCGTCGGGATGACCCTGCCGGTCGCCCGTGACCTGGCCGCCGTCGGCATCCGGGTGAACACGCTGGCACCTGGCCTGGTCGACACCCCGATCTACGGCGAGGGCGAGGGCGCCGAGGCGTTCAAGGCCAAGCTCGGCGAGAGCGTGCTGTTCCCCAAGCGGCTAGGCGTCCCCGGCGAGCTGGCCAGCATGGCCGTCGAGTGCATTCGGAACACCTACATGAACGGCGAGACCATCCGGGTCGACGGCGGGATCCGGATGCCACCAAAGTAGGAAGCAAGCCGTAGCCGGCCCGAATCGTTCACCTCCCGGTTCGCCTCCGGACACCGAAACCCGGTTCGCTGAGGGCCATGAGCTCTCGGGTCCCCAGCGTCAACCGTCGTCACTTCCTTGCCGGCTCCGCGGGTGCAGTCGTCGCCGGAGTGGCAGCGGCGCCCGCGTCGGGGGTTCAAGAACGCGCGCCCTACCAGGTCCGGCAGCGCATCTCCCTCCCGTCCGGCGTACAGACCGGCGACGTCACCACGGGGTCGGGCGTCTTGTGGGCGCGGGCCTCGAGCGAGGGACGGTTGATGGCCAGACTGCACTCGGGGCGGCATCGCGGGATCGTTCGTGGCCCGTGGGCGACACCCGCGACCGGCCTGACCGCGCGGATCGACCTCGGCGGGCTGGCGCCCGGCAGGGAGTACGACGCCGAGCTGTGGTTCGAGTCCGCGGACGGCGCCAAAGGCGAGTCCAGCCATGCGCGGTTCTCGACTGCGTCCCTGCACCCGGACGAGACCTCGTTCGTGTGGACCGGGGACACCGCTGGGCAGGGCTGGGGGATCAACCCCGACCTGGGCGGCATGGCGGCGTACGCCACCATGCACGCGACCCGGCCCGACTTCTTCATCCATGCCGGCGACACGGTCTACTCCGACGGGCCTCTGGCCGAGACGGTCGTCGAGCCCGACGGTCAGGTGTGGCGCAACATCGTCACCCCGGAGGTGGCCAAGGTCGCCGAGACGCTCGAGGAGTTCCGTGGCCGGCACCGCTACAACCTGATGGACGACAACGTGCGTGCGATGTACGCCGACGTCCCGGTGATCGCGCAGTGGGACGACCACGAGACCCACAACAACTGGTACCCCGGAAAGGTGATCGCCGACCCCCGCTACACCGAGACTCGTGTCGACGTACTAGCCGCGCGGGCGCGCCGCGCCTGGCAGGAGTTCCAGCCGATCAGCACCGCACACGTGCGCAACCGTGGCCGCAGCGGGTTCGCCGAGGCCCGGATCTACCGCAAGATCCAACGCGGCGCACACCTCGACGTCTTCTGCCTGGACATGCGCACCTGGAAGGGCACCAACACACCCGGCACCGAGACCCACCGGACACCGATCCTCGGCGAGAAACAGGCCGACTGGCTGGTGCGTGAGGTACGCCGGTCCAAGGCGACCTGGAAGGTGATCTCGGCCGACCTGCCGCTAGGGATCGTGGTGCCCGACGGAGCCAACCAGGAGTCGTTCGCCAACCGGGACGGTGGCCGCCCGCTCGGTCGAGAGCTCGAGCTGGCCAAGGTGCTCCGGGGACTCAAGGGCGTCCCGAACATCGTGTGGATCACCGCCGACGTCCACTACTGCGCTGCCCATCACTACAGCCCCGAACGGGCGCAGTTCACCGACTTCGACCCGTTCTGGGAGATCGTGGCCGGGCCGGTCAACGCGGGCACGTTCGGTCCCAACGAGATGGACGCGACCTTCGGGCCGAAGGTGGTGTTCAGCAAGGTCGCTGACTACCCGAACCAGTCGCCTCGCGGAGGGAACCAGTTCTTCGGGCATGTCGCGATCGACCGTCCCGGTCAGCTCACCGCGAGTCTGCGCAACACCGCTGGGGACGTGCTCTGGTCGAAGGACTTCGCGCCCCGGGGTCGCTAGGCAGCGGTGTCGTCGAACGATTGACCCTCGGCGCCCGGATCCCACAAATGTTGGCTGGCAACGTCGCGGGGGGCGATTTCGACGTCACAGTCCAACATTTGTGGGGTTGCGACGCCCGGGTGTCCGCCCTCGGCGCCCGGATCCAACAAATGTGAGGCTGCGGCGCCTGAAGGGCCCACCTGGCCAGACTCAGACCCCGTGGCCCCGGTTCGCCTGCGGGTCGGACTTGTGCGGGCCGGGGGACTCGGGGTTGATCTCGGGCCGGCCGTCGTAGGCCGACTGCTCGGGAGGTACGTCGCCCTCGGGCTGGTCGTCGTCTGGATGGGTCGGCGCCGCCGCGTAGGTGACATTGCCCTCCACCCCACGGACCGGGCCCAGCCGTTCGCTGCTGACGCCCATGTCGCCGGCCAGTCCGTGGCTGCTGTCGGCGTTGGGGTCGGACTCCTCGACCTCGGTCGGTGGAGTGCCGGTGACAGGTGTCTCGCCCTCGTTCTCGCTCATGGTCATCCCTCCGATGGCTGGTCAAGGGAGGACTCGGCGTTCTCCCGCTGTGGGTCATTCACTGTGCGGTCCGCGCCGTCTGCACCCGGGTCGGGCTGCTCGTCCTCGATCGGGATCGTGTGCCCGCCGGCCTCCTCAGCGTGCCTGTCGTTGGCCCGGCTCGCGGAGGCGTCGTCGTCGTGACCACCGTCGCCCTCGCGGTTGCCGGTGTCGTCCTGGCGCAGCGGACCGCCGGGTGGGGTGGCTGCCTCGACTCCTTCGGCCTGTGGGTTCGGCGGTCCTGGCTTGGTCTCCGCGGCTGACGAGTCGCTCATGTGAACGGCCTACCCGGCCCGCACGCGGGCAAACACCAGGTGGACCCACGGACGCCAAGGGCTTGCGGTCGCCCGCCTAGCGTGCCTTGAATGGCTCTGCCTGCCTCGAGGCAGGCGCCGAGTCTCGGGAGGACACATGTCGCTCGTACGTCGCAGGTTCGTGGCCACAGGAACGGCTGTTCTCACCGGGCTCGCGGGACCCACCCTCGCACCCCCAGCCGCCCATGGAGCACCGACTCCCGACAGGGTCGACGCAGGCCGCTACGACACCAAGACCCCGACCAGCAGGGGGTTCGGAGGCGCTGTCACCTCGGTCGACCCGGAGGCTTCGCGAATCGGCATCCAGGTGCTGCGCAGGGGCGGCAACGCGGTCGATGCGGCGGTCGCCACGGCGGCTGCGCTGGGCGTGACCGAGCCCTACAGCGCCGGCATCGGCGGTGGCGGCTACTTCGTCCACTACAACGCGCGCACCGGCAAGGTCAGCACCCTCGACGGGCGCGAGACGGCGCCGCTCAGCATGCGGCCCGACGCGTTCATCGACCCCGCGACCGGCGTGCCCTACACCCCGAACGCGGCACTCTTCACCAGCGGCGCCTCGGTCGGCACGCCCGGCACGCTGGCCACCTGGAAGAGCGCCCTGCAGAAGTGGGGGACCACCAGTCTGCGTCGGGCGCTGCGGCCGGCGACCCGCCTGGCCAACCGCGGCTTCGTGGTGGACAGCACCTTCAACAAGCAGACGGCCGACAACCAGGCCCGGTTCGCCAACTTCCCCGCCACCACCGAGCTGTTCTTGCCGGGTGGACAGCCGCCGGCCGTGGGCTCGATCTTCCGCAACCCTGACCTCGCCGCGACCTACCGGCTGATCGGGAGGCAAGGCACCGGCGCCTTCTACGGCGGTCGCCTCGCGAAGCAGATCTCCCGGACCGTGAAGAACCCGCCGACGATCAGCGAACCGACGCTGCCCATCCCGCCGGGCTTCGTAGAGACCAGCGACCTGGCTCGCTACCGGGTGATCCAGCAAGCGGCCACTCGCGTCGGCTACCGCGGCTACGACGTCTACGGGATGGCACCGTCCTCCAGCGGTGGATCCACCGTCGGTGAGGCGCTGAACATCCTCGAGCGCTTCCAGCTGCGCAGGATGAGCGACGTAGACGCGCTGCACCGCTACCTGGAGGCGAGCGCCTTGGCCTTCGCCGACCGCGGCAAGTACGTCGGCGACCCGGCGTTCTTCAACGTCCCGCTGGGTGACTTGCTCTCGGGCAGGTTCGCCGCCGAGCGAGCCTGCGAGATCGACCCGGCACAGGCAGCCACCAAGCCGGTGGCGGGCGGGGACGTCACGAACTACGACGGCGTGTGCGGCAACGCGACCGTGCCAGGCGCCGCGGCCAACGACACCGAGAACGTCAACACCACCAACCTCACCGCCTCCGACCGGTGGGGCAACGTCGTGGAGTACACCCTCACCATCGAGCAGACCGGCGGGTCCGGCATCACAGTTCCCGGTCGCGGCTTCTTGCTCAACAACGAGCTGACCGACTTCTCCATAACCCCGGCCGAGAACGACCCCAACAGCATCCAGGGTGGCAAGCGTCCGCGCTCGTCGATGTCGCCAACGATCGTGCTGCGCAACGGGAAGCCGTTCCTGGCGCTGGGCTCACCGGGTGGCTCGACGATCATCACCACGGTCCTGCAGATGCTGTTCAACCGGATCGACCGCGGGATGACGATCGTGGACTCGATCGCGGAGCCGCGGGCGGCACAGCGCAACTCAGCCGCCGTGACTGCCGAGGCTGACTTCATCGCCGATCCAGCCACCGCCGGCCTGATCGCACTGGGCCACTCGTTCTCTCCGGCCGGGGCCCCCGGGACCAGCGCCGCTGAGATCGGCGCGGCCACCGCCATCGAGTTCGGCCGCAACGGCCGGCTCACTGCGGTCTCCGAGCCCGTACGACGAGGAGGTGGCTCAGCGCTCGTCGTACGGCCCGTGGGCTGAACGGCGGTGCCAGCCGGGCCCTGACGCGAGTAATCGGTTCGCACGCTCATGGCGGGCGAACTACCCTGAGAGGCGTATGACGAACGCACCGAAGGACTTCGACCTCGCCCGTGAGCTGGCCGAGACGGCCGACTGGGACGAGACCCCGGCCGGCCCCACCGACCGCGACGGACGCCCAGCACTCGCCGCCGATCCCGAACCGGGCCTCGAAACGGGCCCCCACGGATCGGACATCGACCTCGACCCGGCCTACGACTTCGACGAGCCCGCGGACACCACCGGGTCTCTTGACCTGGCCGAGCGCTACGCGCTGCGCCGGGTTGCCGGCCTCAACACCGAGCTCGAGGACATCTCCGAGGTCGAGTACCGCCAGCTCCGGCTCGAGCGGGTCATCCTCGTGGGTGTGTGGACCAACGGCACCGTCCAGGACGCCGAGAACTCCATGGCCGAGCTCGCGCTGCTCGCCGAGACCGCGGGCTCGGAGGTGCTCGACGCGCTCTACCAGCGTCGCGACAGTCCCGACCCGGCGACCTTCATCGGCAGGGGCAAGGTCGAGGGTCTCGCCGAGATCGTGCGCATCACCGGCGCCGACACGGTGATCCTCGACGGCGAGCTCGCGCCCAGCCAGCTGAGGAACCTCGAGGACAAGGTCAAGGTCAAGGTCGTCGACCGCACAGCGCTGATCCTCGACATCTTCGCCCAGCACGCGAAGAGCAAGGAGGGGCAGGCACAGGTCGAGCTGGCCCAGCTCAACTACATGAAACAGCGGCTTCGCGGCTGGGGTGGCAGCCTCTCGCGCCAGGCCGGCGGCCGGGTCGGTAGCCAGGGCGGCGGCATCGGTGGTCGTGGTCCCGGTGAGACCAAGATCGAGACCGACCGGCGGCGGATCAACACCAAGATCGCCAAGCTGCGCCGGGACCTGTCCCACATGAGGACCACGCGCGACACCAAGCGTGCGGGCCGGCGCAAGCACGAGATCCCGAGCGTGGCGATCGCCGGCTACACCAACGCCGGCAAGTCCTCGCTGCTGAACCGGCTGACCGACGCGGGAGTGCTCGTCGAGGACTCCCTGTTCGCGACGCTCGACCCCACCACCCGCCGTACGACGACCAGCGACGGCCGCATCTACACGATGAGCGACACCGTCGGGTTCGTGCGCCACCTGCCCCACCAGCTGGTCGAGGCGTTCCGGTCCACCCTGGAGGAGGTCGCCGACTCCGACCTGATCCTGCACGTCGTCGACGGCTCACACCCCGACCCGGAGGGGCAACTGGCCGCCGTACGCGAGGTGCTCGCGGAGATCGGCGCCGACAAGGTGCCCGAGCTCGTGGTGATCAACAAGGCCGACATCTCCGACCCGCTCGTGATCGCGCGCCTGCGCCAGCGCGAGCCGCACTCGGTGGTGGTCTCCGCGCAGACAGGTGAGGGAATTGCCGAGGCGCTCGAGGCCGTCGAGGCAGACCTGCCGCGGCCGCAGATCGAGATCGCGGCGTTGCTGCCCTATGACCGCGGTGACCTGTTGAGCCGCGTGCACGAGAACGGTGAGGTCCTCTCGGTCGAGCACACGGGGGACGGCACCCTGCTCACGGCCCGTGTGAACGACGCGCTGGCAGGCGAGCTCGCCGCCTACGCGCAACGGTCCTGAGCAGATTCGCGAATGCCCTCGGGTCGAGAATCCGGGCAGTAGTCTGCGGGCATGACGCGCTGGGTGGGCCGGTTTCTCGGCCTGCTCGTGTTGGCCGTCCTGGTGCTCTTCCCGGCGGTGCGCTGGGGCAGTGGCGCGAGCGAGGGGCACGACCCCTCCACGATCACCGACTACGCGGCCGACTTCACCGTTGCGAAGGACGGCCGGCTCAGCGTCACCGAGACGCTCCGGGTGAGCTATCCCGTGTCGAAGCACGGCATCTTCCGGTTCTTCGACCTGCAGGATCCCGAAGACTCGCGGGTCCGGCTGCGGCCGAAGAACATCGAGGTGACCCGCGACGGCCAGTCCGAGCCCTACGAGGTGCTCACGGAGGGTCGCGGGCGCTACCGCAACATCAAGATCGGCTCGGCGTCGACGACGATGACGGGCGAGCACGTCTACGTGATCCGCTACAGCATCGACGACGTGCTCGCGCGTGACGGTGACGGCTCCGAGTTCTACTGGAACCTGATCCCCAGCGGGTGGCAGATGCCGATCCAGCGCTCCCGTCTGACCGTGAACCTCCCAGGGAAGCCCGGCGACGACATCTTCTGCGCGGTCGGTGTGGGTGAGACCAGTGGTTGCGAGGCCGAACCCAGTGGTGCCAACGGGTTCGTGGTGAGCACCGGCCGGCTGGAGCCGCACACGCCGGTGACCGTGCGCGCCGACCTGGACCTCGCCACCACCGACAGGGCCCGCTCGGCCTGGCCGCTGCGTCTCGACCCGGTCCTCGGCCCGAGCACCATCGCTTTGGTCGCCCTGCTGTTGCTGGCTGCCTTTGCCGGCTGGATGGGGCAGCTCCTGGCGGTGCAGACGCGTGAGCCCAAGCCGCAGTACCCGCTGATGTACGCACCGCCCGAGGGGATCGGCCCGGCCCAGGCGAACTACCTGTTCACCGAGCGAGTCGGCAACGACGACTTCGTCGCCTCGATCATGCAGACCAGCCAGCTGGGCGCCACCAGGCTCGACCGCGCGGACGGATGGACGATCACCGACACCGGGGACGCGAGCGGCTGGCAGAAGGTCGACCCGGTCTCGGCGTACGCCGCCCAGGTGCTCGGCGTGCCGGGCGGGTCGTTCACGGCCGACAAGAGCGTCTCGGCCGGCAAGCTGCTCAAGTCGGCACTGTCGAGCTTCAACTCCGCCACCCGCGACTGGGCCCGCCAGAACAAGCTGATGACCAGCGCGGGAGTAGGCAGCTTCGGCGGAATCCTGGTCCTGGTGGCGATGGTCGCGACGGTGTACCTCGCCCTGTTCAACCCGTTCAACATCTCGGTGCTCGCGCTGATCCCCGGCCTGTTCGCCATGTTCTCCCTCGAGCTGCTCGCGCCGGGCTCCGGCACCAAGCGCACGGCGGCCGGGCGCGAGCTGTGGGCACGGATCGGCGGATTCCGGCGGGTGCTGGCGACGCCGTCGGGCGAGCAGCGCTTCGACTTCTCAGGCCGCAAGGAGCTCTACACCGCCTACATCCCGTGGGCCGTGGCCTTCGGGGTCGCCGACCAGTGGGCGGCGAAGTACCGCCTCGAGACGGGCGAGGAGCCGCCAGCGCCGCACTACCTCGGCGCGGCGGGCGGCTACGCAGGCGGCAGCAGCTTCGCAGGATCCATGGCCGACGACTTCTCCAGCACGGTCAGCTCAGCGATCTCCGCCTACGAGGCCACCCAGAGCTCGTCGTCCAGTGGTGGCGGCGGCGGTTCGTCGGGTGGCGGCGGAGGCGGCGGGGGTGGAGGTGGGTCATGGTGAACCCAGGGGAAACGACTTCAAGGAAAGAAGGAACGCAATGGTGATCACACTGGTCGTCGTCGCCGTGATCGTGCTGGGCCTTGTCGGCTTCGTGATCATGGGCTTCAACAAGCTGCGTACGACGGACATCGGCGCGCAGGAGGCGCTGGGCGGGATCGACGTACAGCTCACCCGGCGCGCCGACCTGATCCCGAACCTCGTCGAGACCGTGAAGGGCTACGCCTCCCACGAGAAGGGGGTCTTCGAGGAGGTCACCCGAGCCCGTGCACACGTGCAGGAGGCGGCGATATCCGACGACGTACCGGCCAAGGCCGCGGCCGATGCCGAGCTCACCGGTGCGCTGGTCAACCTGAACGCGGTCGCGGAGAACTACCCCGACCTGAAGGCCAACACCAACTTCCTGGAGCTGCAGACCCAGCTGGCCGAGACCGAGAACCAGATCTCGTTCGCTCGGCAGTACTACAACGACGCCGTGGCCACCTTGAACAAGCTGACGCAGACGATCCCGTGGATGTTCTTCACGGGCATCGCCAACGTGCACCAGCGCGACTTCTACCAGGCACCGGAGGGCCAGGCGTCTGCTCCGCAGGTCAGCTTCTGAGCAGGCCGGCCGCCGTACGTCGTCAGGGGCGCGGCTCCTCCGGCTTCTCCTGGACCGCGATGGAGAACTCGTCGCCGTGCTTGGTGACACCCTGCACCACCGCGTGTTCGACCGCTGCCGCGCCGTACTGACGGCGCACCATCAACGGGTCGCCGCGCAGGTCCTTCACGAGTGCGAAGGACAGACCGATCATCACCACGACGAACGGAAGCGCGGCCACGATGGTGATGTTCTGCAAGCCGGTCAGGGCTGAGTCGCCGCCGATCAGCAGCATCACGGCTGCTACACCGCCCATTGCGACGCCCCAGAAGACGACGGTCCACCGGCTCGGCTCGAGGGTGCCGCGCTCGGACAGCGTGCCCATCACGATCGAGGCGGCGTCGGCGCCGGAGACGAAGAAAATCGCCACGAGCAGCATCACCACGATCGAGGTCACGGTGGCGAGCGGGAGCTGGTCGAGCATCCCGAAGAGCTGGCTCTCGGGGGTTGCCTTGCCGCCCAGATCGGTGCCGGCCTGCTGGATGTGGATGGCCGCTCCGCCGAAGATCGCGAACCAGACCAGGCTGACCAGGCTCGGCACGAGCAGTACGCCGGTGACGAACTGGCGGATGGTGCGACCGCGCGAGATGCGGGCGATGAACATGCCCACGAAGGGAGTCCACGACAACCACCAGGCCCAGTAGAAGACCGTCCAGCTGGAGAGCCACTCGGCCATGCCGTCGCCACCGGAAGCCTCGGTCCGAGCCGACATCATCGAGAGGTCGTGGAAGTAGGAGCCCACCGCGGTCGGGATCAGGTCGAGGATGAAGACCGTCGGCCCGACGACGAAGACGAAGACCGCCAACGCGAGCGCCAGCACCATGTTGGTGTTGGACAGCCACTGGATCCCCTTCTCGATGCCGGATACGGCCGAGAAGATGAAGGCGATGGTGAGCAGGGTGATGATGGCGACGAGTACGCCGTTGCCGACCTTCCCGATGCCACCGACGATCTCCAGCCCGCTGCCGATCTGCAGTGTCCCGAGGCCGAGCGAGGCGGCGGAGCCGAAGAGGGTGGCAAAGATGGCCAGGATGTCGATCACTCGGCCGGCGGGGCCGTCCGCGCGATCCTTGCCGATGAGCGACGTGAACGCCGAGCTGATCAGCTGCGGGCGGCCCTTGCGGAAGACGCCGTACGCGATCGCGATGCCGACCACGGCGTAGATCGCCCATGGGTGCAGCGTCCAGTGGAACAGCGTGGTGGCCATCGCGGACTGGACAGCCTCCGAGCTATCCTCGCCGCCGGTGCCGGGAGGCGGCGTCACGAAGTGCGAGAGCGGCTCACTGACGCCGTAGAACATCAAGCCGATGCCCATCCCCGCGCTGAACATCATCGCGACCCAGGAGACGGTGGAGAACTCCGGCTTCTCGTCGTCGTTTCCCAGCGGGATGTCGCCGAAACGGCCAATGGCCAGCCAGATCACGAAGACCACGAACGCCGAGGCAGTGAGCACGAACAGCCACCCCATCGTGGTGACGGTCCAGTCGAGGGCGGAGGAGGAAACGCTGCCGAGCGAGGCTGTGTCGACGAAGCCCCAGACCAGGAACCCGAGGGCGAGTACGGCGGTGACGCCGAACACCACCTGGTCGAGTCCGCCGGAGACGTGGTGGTCCTCGACGGGGCTCTCCAGGGCCGGGTGGTCGGGCTCTGTGGGGGAGTGTTCTGTGATGGCCATCAGACGTGCCTACCCCAAGTGCAGCTGTGAATTCCAGTTGATCGGGTGCATCCCCGCGCGGGCTGTGTGCGGGCTCACGAAGGAGTCGGGGCCAGGACATAGGGTGCTCGGGTGGTCGAGAAGCGGGTCCAGGAGCACGGCGTTCGCGAGGTTCTGAACGCCGCCGTGGCCGCTCTCGGCGGCGAGGATCGGCCCGGCCAGGCCACGATGGCGGAGGCCGTGGCCGCGGCGATCGAGGAGCGCCAGCACCTGCTCGTCCAGGCCGGCACCGGCACCGGCAAGTCCCTCGCCTACCTCGTGCCGGCGCTGCTGCACCACGACCGAGTCGTCGTGGCCACCGCAACGCTTGCCCTCCAGCACCAGCTCGTCGAGCGCGACATCCCTGCCCTGTTCGAGGCGGCCAGTGAGCAGCTCGGGGAGAAGGGGACCTACGCCGTGCTCAAGGGCCGCTCCAACTACGCGTGCCTGCACCGGGTGCGCGAGGGCGTGCCGGACGACCAGGGCACACTCGTCGAGATGCCCGAGGGGTCGCTGGGCGCCGAGGTACTGGCCCTGCGTGAGTGGATCGAGGAGGAGGCGACGGGCAGCGGTACAGGCAGCGGTACAGGCGAGCGCGACCGCGCTCCCCGCCATACCGAGAAGGTGTGGCGCCAGGTCAGCGTGAGCCATCGCGAGTGCCTGGGTGCGACGAAGTGCCCCTATGGCGTGGAGTGTTTCGCCGAGCGCGCGAAGGAGCGGGCCGCCCGCTCGCAGCTGATCGTGACCAACCACTCCCTGCTCGCGATCGACGCGATCGAAGGCGTCCCGATGATCCCGGAGTACGACGTCGCAGTGGTCGACGAGGCCCACGAGCTGGTCTCCCGGGTGACCCAGGCCGCGACCGACGAGCTCTCCGTGCCCGAGATCGACCGCACCGCCCGCCGGTCTCAGCGTCACGTCGAGGGCAGCGAGGCCGACGACCTCGCCGACGCGGGCGATGCGCTGCGCTCGGCCATCGACGACGGACAGCCGGGGCGGATCGACCAGCTGCCCGAGCAGCTCGGCGACGCGCTCGCCCTGGTCCGCGACGCGGCGCGGGCCCTCGTCTCGGCGTTCCCCAAGGACGCCGCCACCGCCTCCGCCTCAGTCATGGAAAGGGGAGGCGGCGACGCGGCCGCCATCCAGGCCAAGGGGTGGGCGCAGGAGCTGTTCAAGACCGCCGAGCGGATGGCCGCGGGTTCGGAGAAGGACGTGCTCTGGATCAGCGAACGAGATCGCAACCGCGGCGGCAACTACCTCTGTGTCGCGCCGCTCGAGGTGGCCGGGCCGATGCGCGAGAAGCTGCTGGCGGAGAAGACCGTGGTCTTCACCTCGGCGACCCTCAAGCTCGGCGGCGACTTCGACGCCGTGGCGACCTCGCTCGGTCTCAGCCCGGCCGACCGGGGAGAGGGCTGGCAGGGCGTCGATGTCGGGTCGCCCTTCGACTACGGGCAGCAGGCGATCCTCTACGTGGCGCGGCACCTGCCGCCGCCGGGTCGCGACGGGCTGACCCAGGCACACCTCGACGAGATCACCGAGCTCGTCGACGCTGCTGACGGCCGCACCCTCGGTCTGTTCTCGAGCCGGCGCGCGGCCGAGACCGCTGCCGAGTACGTGCGCGAGGCGCTGCCGCATCTGACGACCCTGGCCCAGGGCGATGCCCAGCTGCCCGAGCTCGCCCGCCAGTTCGTCGGCGACCCGCACACGAACCTGTTCGGCACGCTCAGCCTCTGGCAGGGGCTGGACGTGCCGGGGGAGACCTGCCAGCTGGTGATCATCGACCGGATCCCGTTCCCGCGGCCCGATGACCCGTTGATGTCCGCGCGCCAGCGAGCGACCGACAAGGCCGGCGGCAACGGCTTCATGGCGGTGGCCGCGACACATGCTGCGCTGCTGTTGGCCCAGGGGTCCGGCCGGTTGATCCGTACGACGACCGACCGTGGCGTGGTGGCCTGTCTGGACTCCCGGCTGGTGACGGCGCGCTACGGCAGTTTCCTGCGGGCGAGCCTGGCTCCCATGTGGCAGACCGACGATCCGGCCGTCGTACGCAAGGCCCTGGCGCGGCTCGCCGGAGACTGACCCAGCCTGACTGAGCCTGACTGAGCCTGACTGAGCCTGGCTGAGGCTCAGCGCGCGCGCACGATCCCCGAGTTGCGCGACCACGCAGAGGCGCCGGCGCGGTTCCACGCCATCACCGAGAAGACATAGCGCGCCTTCGGCAGGCGCATGGTCAGCGCTCGCGTCGTTGGGCGCAGGAAGCTCGAGCCGTAGGCCCGGACGACCCGGTTCTGTCTGTTCAGACGCAGGGCGCGGACGCGGTACTTCGTGATCGCGGCTCCTCCCGTGCGGGTCGGCGCGGACCAGCGGGCGAGTGCGGTGACCGGCGCGCGCCTGGCTCCCGAGGAAGCGACCCGGATGACCGGTGCTCCCGGCCTGGTCGCGGCCGGTGCCGGTGCCGCTGTCGGGGTGGGCGTGGGGGTCGGGGTGGGCGTGGGGGTGGGCGTCGGGGTGGGGGTGGGAGGGGGGTGGGAGTGGGCGTGGGTGTCGGCGTGGGAGTGGGCGTGGGTGTCGGCGTGGGCGTGGGGCAGCCGGTTGCGGTGAGTCGGTACTGCCCGAGGCTGCCGTAGTCCGACCAGCCTGCCGCGGCGGCGCTGCCGTTCCCGACACCGTCGAGACGGAGGTAGTACGTGCCGGTCGCCGCGGTCACGGTGGCGTTGGCGTTCATGCCGTTGGAGACCGGCGGTGACCCACTCCAGGCCGACAGTGGGCTCGACGATGCGACTGAGTGACCGGCCTCGTCGAGCACGGTCAGGGACAGGTCGAGCGTCGTCTGGGGGCCGATCCCGTTGGCACTCACGGAGAGGCTCGTGCTGCAAGGCAGGTCGATGGCGAACACGTCGTTGTCGGTGCGGGTGCCGATGACACCGGTGACGTCGTACGACGTGCGCGCGCCGAGCTGGTCCGCCGTACCTGTCGTGCTGCCGTGGTCGTCGGGGCGTAGGGGAAGACCGTTGGCCTGCATGAGCGCGAAGTCGTCCTCGCTCTGGTTAGCGCCGACGTACTCGCCCAGGCTGAACTGGCTCACCGCTCGAGTTCGCGCCGATCCCATGATCGGGCCCCACGCCGAGGTTCCGGCGTAGTAGGAGGAGGTGCCGAGGCCGTCATGGTGTAGGCCCAGGGTGTGGCCGGTCTCGTGGGCTGCCGCCTGGGCGATGATCATGGGGGAGAACTGCGGGTCGTCGGCGAAGACCCAGGCAGGCTGGTACGCAGCGGACGCGTCCACGGCGTCGAAGGTGCCCAGCCAGGCGATACCGAGACAGCCACCGCAAGCCTGCGACTTGGCGACTGCAGAGCTGGTGATCAGCACGTGGGTGCCGTACTGCGTGTCTGAGGTCGAGGAGCGTGTCCATGCGGCCTGACCGGGGTCCTGGGTGGTCACGTCCACGTCCATGGGTGAGTAGGCCTCGGCCACCTCGCGCCACACCTCCTGGATCCAGCCGTGCTCGCTGAGGTTGAAGGTGGTGGGGGAGGCGTCGCTGTCCCACCCGATGTGGCTTCCGTTGGCGATGGCGCCGCCGTTCCCGACGTTCCAGCGGGTGCCCTGAATGGTGGCACCGTCGAAGTCCAGGAAGATCGTGCGGCTGGCACCGGCGCGGCTGTGCAGCGCGAAGGTCTGGTCGGTGGGGTACGCCGGAGCCAGCTTGGCAAGCGCGGTCACACCGCTCGCCCCGTCAGTGACCTCCGCCGGTGCGTCCTCCTTGTAGAAGAGCTGTCCCTCGGTGGAGAGCCACGTCGTGTGGTCCTCGGTCAGCAGTTGCTTCAGCTCCGACGCAGAGAGGTCGTTGCGCTCGGCCACGCCCGCCAGGCGCTGCCCGAGCGCCCGCACCGCCGCGCGTCCGCGCATCTGGTCGGGCAGCACGCGCACGGGCGCGTCGTCGGCGGGTGCGGGCCCGGGTGCGTGTATGGCCTGGGTGCGGGTTGGCGTGGAGCTCCTGGCCGAGGTCGTCCCGGCCGAGTCCGCGAAGGCGGGGGGCGCTCCCGGGGAAGTCACCACCATCGCGAGGCAGATGGCGAGGAGGCGCCAGGTGCGAGGGGGCATACCTCACAATATGCTGTATTGCGTCCGTTACCTTATGATTTGTTCCATATTCAACCAACGCTGGCTCTTCCCAAAAAAGCACGACCGTTCTATGATGGCCGGGTGAGCAAGGGCCAGGAGACCAAGACGGCGATCCTCGACGAGGCGCTGACCATCGCTTCGCGCGTCGGTTTCACCGGCCTGACCATCGGCCAGCTGGCGGAGCAGACCGGGATGAGCAAGAGCGGCCTGTTCGCGCACTTCCAGTCCAAGGAACAGCTTCAGCTCCAGACCCTGGCGCATGCTCGCCGGAAGTTCGTCGACACGACCATCCGGCCGGCACTGGCCGTGAGCCGCGGGGAGAAGCGCGTGCAGGAGCTCTTCGAACGCTGGGTCATCTGGGAGTCCGAAGTGCTCCCCGGCGGTTGCATCTTCGTCACCGGTTCGGTGGAGTTCGACGACCAGCCGGGTCCGATGCGCGACGCCCTCGTGGCCGACCAGCGCGACTGGCTCGACACCCTTGCCACCGTCGCCTCCACCGCCGTCGCCGAAGGCGACTTCCGTGCCGACCTCGATCCTCAGCAGTTCGCGTTCGAGGTCCAGGGCCTCACCCTGGGCTACCACCACTCCGCCCGCCTGCTCGACGACCCTAGGGCCGTCGAGCGGGTCCGCACCGCCTTCGAGGCTGTCCTCGACCGCTCCCGGGCGCGCTGACCACCCACCATTGAAAGGTTTGTCATGAGCACATTCGGACCGCAGAAAAGCACGATCGATCGTGTTAGGAACACCGAATCACGTGCGGCGTTCCGACTGGCTGATCTGATCGCCCCGCGGGTCATCGGCCGGCGCGCCCGCGAGATCTGGTTCACGGTGCCACCCCCGATGGCGCCGACACCGTTGCCTCCCGATGGGGAGGCGTTCACTGTCACCTCGCAGGGTGCGGACATCCACGGACACGTCTTCGGAGCCGGACCGGTCGTCTACCTGGTGCACGGCTGGGGCGGGCGAGCCAGCCAGCTCGCGTCCTTCGTCGCACCGCTGGTGGCATCTGGACATCGCGTGGTCCTCTTCGATGCGCCTGCGCACGGCGACTCACCCCATGGGCCGGCCGGGCCCGGGCGCTCTCACGGAGTCGAGTTCGCCAAGGCCCTGGACGCCGTGTTCGCGCGGTTCGGACCCGCGGAGGTCGTCATCGCGCACTCGCTGGGCGTGATCGCGACGTACCTTTCGCTGCGCTACGGCTGGCTCGGGACCAAGCGCCTCGTCCTGATCGCGCCGATGGTGCAGGCCCTGAGCCTCTTCGATCAGTTCCAGACCTCGCTCGGCTTCGGCGACCGCAGTCGCCGCGCGTTCGAGCGCGAGGCGGATGCGTTGGTCGGCCTTCCCATGGCCGAGTTCGACGCGCTGGTGCAGGCGTCGTACGTCGACCCCGTGCCGACCCTGGTCGTCCACGACGAGAGCGACCGGCAGACGCCGTACGCCGATGCTGAACGACTTGCTCGTGGACTTCCCGACGCCGAGTTGGTCACCACGCAGGGTCTCGGCCACCGGCGGATCCTGGACGACCCGGAGGTGATCGCGGGAGTGGTCGACTTCGTCTGCTCGGGCGACAGCGCAGCGTCCGCAGACGAACAGATGGCGCCGCCGGCTCACATCCGGCGCAGGACCGCGGTGACCTTGCCCAGGATCGTTGCGTAGGTGCCGTCGATCGGGTCGTAGGCGTCGTTGTGGGGGAGCAGCCAGACCTTGCCGTCCTTCTTCTGGAAGGTCTTCACCGTCGCCTCGCCGTCGAGCATGGCAGCGACGATCTCGCCGTTCTCGGCGTCCGGCTGCTGGCGGATCACGACGTAGTCGCCGTGGCAGATGGCTGCGTCGACCATCGAGTCACCGGAGACCTCGAGCAGGAAGAGCGTGCCGTCGCCGACGAGGCTCTTGGGCAGCGGGAAGATCTCCTCGATCCGCTCCTCGGCGAGGATCGGCCCGCCGGCGGCGATCCGGCCGACCATCGGCACCATGGTGGGCGTCGGCACCGCGTCCCCGAGCCCGGTCTGGTCGTAGCCGCCCTCGTCGGCGGAGGCGATCGCGCGACGCGCTGCCATCAGCTCGGGGATGAATACCTCGAGCGCACGCGGACGGTTGGGGTCGCGCTTGATGAAGCCCTTCTGCTCGAGCACGCGCAGCTGATGGGCGACGCTCGAGGAGCTGGTCAGCCCGACGAGCTCACCGATCTCACGGATGCTCGGCGGGTAGCCCCGCTTCTCGATCGACTCACGCAGCACGTTGAGGATGCGCTGCTGCCGCGGGGTCAGGCCGGTGCTGTCCGGAGCGGCGTCCGGCATCTCCGCGACGGTGTTGCGGCCACGTCCGGGACCCCGGTCGGAAACCGGGAGGGAGGTCACGTCGGCCGGAGCGTGCTGTGAGCTTTTTCGGGAGTCTTTGCGGGAGTCTTGATCGCGAGTCGCCATGGGGCCAAGGTAGTCCAGAAACAGGGGTCACTTCAAACACATGTTCGAACTGCGTGTCGCCTGGCGGGTCCTGGTTTCATGCGCACTCAGTGACCGCCACCTTGCCGGGCCAGACCGAGAATCCTGCCCTCGCTACGGTGTACGCCGTGCCCCCCGCGCCACGCCTGGTTCTCGCAGCCTGGCTCGTTGTCGCAGTCCTGGGTCTGACTGCGTGCGGCGATGACACCGACCCGTCCATGGCGGGTTCGGACTCGCCGTCGACCAGCCCGTCGACCAGCCCCTCGCCCACGCTCGAGCCCACCGGGTCAGGGACCACGCCCGAGCCCACCGGGTCGGGGAAGCCGACAATCGAGCCCGCCACCGGGATCGAGCTGCGCGAGAAGACCTCGAGCATCCGCGTCCCGGAGGGGTGGAGAAGGGTCGAACCCCTGGTCTCCTACCAGTCCGGCGCAGTTGGACCGCGAGGCGCCGGCGGCATCGACCTGTTCGACGACAAGGCCCTCTACCCCGGCTCGTCCCTCAAGGTCCGGGTCCACGCGCGGATCAAGACGAGGCCGAAGGGCGCGAAGTACGCCCGGCTGGACAACGTGATGCTCGGCGACAGCGTGGCCTTCCACCTCCAGTGGAGTACAGAGGACAGCCCACGCATCGACCACGTCGTTGAGACCGAGCGGAACGGACGGCTGATCACCGTCAACTTCTCGATCGAGCCGAAGGTTCTGCGCCGCGACCCGAACCTGGTGGCCTCGGTGCTCGCCACGTTCCGGTGGGTCTGAGCATGGCCGTCGATGGTGTCACCCCGGCTGATGTCGCGTCTGCTGACGTCACCTCTGCCGTCGTCACGGGGGGTGCCCGCGGGATCGGCCGCGCGATCGCCGTCGAGCTGGTCCGGCGCGGGCACGCCGTGGTGGCGACCGACGTGGACGGAGAGGCGGTCCGTCGTACGGCCGAGGAGATCGGTGCGGTCGCCGGACTCGCGCACGACGTACGCGATCCGCAGGGGCACCGTGATGTCCTCGCGGAGGCGCTACGTCACGGCAGGCTCGCGGTCTGGGTGAACAACGCCGGCGTCGGCCATGACGGGGGACTCACGGACCTCAGCGAGGCTCAGATCCGTGCGCTGGTCGAGGTCAACCTGCTGGGCGCGATCTGGGGGTCGCGTGCTGCGCTGGACGGTTTCGGCCGCGAGGGCGGCGACCTGATCACGGTCGCCTCGCTGTCCGGGCACGGCCCGGTCCCCGGGCTCTCGGTGTACGCCGCAACGAAGGCGGCCGTGATCTCGCTGGCACTCAGCGTGAGCTGGGAGACGCCGAGGCGGGTGCGTGTGCACGCGGTCTGCCCGGACGGAGTGGTCACGGACATGCTCGACTCGATGCGCCCCGAGGGACGCGCGAAGGAGCTGGTCGCCTCTGGCGGCCGGATGCTCACCTCGGAGGAGGTGGCGCGTGCAACCGTGGCGATGATCGGCACCAGGCGCGTGGTGCGCACGCTGCCCGGCCACCGCGGCCTGATGATGCGGTTCGGCAGCCTGGCGCCCGGGCTGGCCCGCCGCATGGAACCGCTGCTGCGGAGACAGGGCCGGCGAGCACTCCGCAAGCTGTGAGCCTGTGCGGGCGTACGAACATTTGTTCGACCCAGTCCTTGATTCGTTCGAACGTGTGCTCTAACGTCGTACATGTGTTCGATCGAACGTATGCTCGATCAGTGGCCGATAGATGTTGTCAGAGGTTGTCAGTGGTCGCCGGTAGAAATCGATCAACACACAGCAGGGGTCGCAACCGACCGCTCGGCCACACGGGCCGGGCACTTCCCCGAAAGAGGTTGACCGATGAGCACACTGAGCCTGGCTTCAATCGAAACCGTGCCCGAGTTCGACGTGAGCCGTCCGACCGCTGACCGCCGTCCGCTCGCGGTCGCCCCGCCGGCCGCCGGCCCCGCACGTCCCGCTGCTCCCCCGACCGCTTCCAACGCCGTCCGCCTGACGCGACGAGGCCGCCTCGTCGCCGTCGTCGTCTTCCTGGCTGTCGCTCTCGCCGTGATGACGGCGATGGGCGGCTGGGCCACCGCCACCCTCGAGGGTGGGACCTCCGAGCCCGTCCGGGTGATCGAGGTCGCTCCCGGAGAGACGCTCTACGACATCGCGGCCGACCTCGCCGCGCCAGGTGAGATCCGCGAGATGGTGCACCGCATCCAGGAGCTCAACTCGCTGCCCGGCGCCCAGATCAGCGAAGGCCAGCAGCTCGCCGTGCCCCGCGGCTGATCACCCGGCCCGCCCGGTTGGGCGGGCCGACCACAGACGTGCCGACGACTCACTTCGACCCGGGTCGATCGGTACGGGGGAAGAGGTGGGGTGGGACCGACAGTCGGTCCCACCCCACTCGTCCGTCCGGCGGCCCCCGGTCCCCGGGTCCCCCGGGACGTCATACGAACTGGTTCCTATCGCGACCTGTGCGCATGACGTCCCCGCGGACGTCATACGAGATGGCGCCCATAGCCGCCTGTTCGTATGACGTCGTCGGGCGTCGCTAGGGTCAGGCCCGCGCCGCGCCCTCACTGAGCAGGAACTGCGCCGCGGTGTACGTCGCCATCACGGCCGTCTCGAGCCCGGCCGGCGGATCGTTCAGCATGAACTTGCGGACCCCGAGCAGGGTGTCCGAGAGCATGAACAGCCCGGCTCCGGCGGCGGTGAACCGTCTCGACGCGGGGGAGAGCGCCGGGTCGAGGTGCGTCGCCCGCACCACCATCACGGCGAGCATGGTCGCGTAGCCGAGGACCGGCCCGCCGAGCTGGGGATTCTTCCGGCGCGCCATCAGCGCCATCACCGGGGCGGTGGCAGCCCACGAGCCGGCGACGGCCCGGGCCCCGAAGGTCGCGGCGATCGGCGCTGAGTCGCGGCGGCGCACAAACCCGGCGAGGTACGCCGCGTGACCCACGCCGAACGATCCGGTGCCGGCGATGAACGGCCGGGTCCCCCCACCGAGAAGCGCGACGTCGCCACCCCAGCCGCCTGCCTGGGCGGCGAGGGTGCTCGTGCGGAGCGGGGAGTCCGCGGCCCGCGGGTTGGTGGCCAGTGAGCCGGCCAGCGTCGGCATCAACAGCGGCTTGGTCACGAACCGAGCGAGGTGCGCCTGCCGCTCGGGCCGGCCCGAGAGCCAGGTGTCGGCCGACTGCGAGCCCGACGTACGCAAGCTTGAGCTTGGTCGAGGTCGTCAGGCGAGGCACAGCCCTGAACCTAGTGCACCCCCGAACCCCACAAATGTTGGATCCGGACGTGCGGAACACGGATCCCGACGTCCGAACCCCACATTTGTTGGATCCGGACGTGAGGAACATGGATCCGGACGTCCGAACCCCACAAATGTTGGATCCGGACGTGCGGAACACGGATCCCGACGTCCGAACCCCACAATTGTTGGATCCGGACGTGCGGAACACGGGTCCGGACGTCCGAACCCCACAAATGTTGGATCCGGACGTGCGGAACACGGATCCGGACGTCCGAACCCAACAAATGTTGGCGCCGCTGCGGAACGGTGACGTGAACCTTCGAACTATTTGTCGTCTGTGGTGAGTTGTAGGCATGGACGACGCCAACCCTCCGATCAGTTTCGGCCTCGTACTACTTGACGGCTACGCGTTCCCCACCTACGTGACCGACGGCGCGAGGAAAAGGGGCGTGAGGTGGCCGAGCGCGCCGAGCGCGCGCTCCACTGGCTCGCCACTCTGTTCGGTCCCGAACCCACGCCGCCGCTCTACGTCGTCGGTCCAGAGGACTGGAACCGGGTCGCACGAGTTCCGGTCTACGGGCTCCCGCACACCTTTCCCGACCGCACCGTCGTCTCAACGACTCCGGCGTCGTTCTGGCGCGACTACACGGACGTCCTCAATCCGCTGTTGACGGAAGCGGGGACGGTGGGGCTCCTTGACGTGTACGGCGATCCACCCGATCTCGGTGCGGAATTTCCCGATCTGCTGGTAGTGCACGAGCTGACGCACCTCTACCACGCCTACGACGAAGCGACCGACACAACGGACTTTCCCCGGCTCTGGCTCGCCGAGCTGTTCGCCAACATCGGCCTCTACGGCTACGTGACGGAGGTCGAACCCGCAAAGCTGCCTCTGGTCGAGGCAATTTCGCACGCGTCGTACTCAGCTGGCCCCCAACCATGGACCGTGCAGGACCTCAACCACATGGCAGCCAGCCTCGCCGAGGGACCACTCAACTACTGCTGGTTTGAGTTCATGCTCATCCGACTCGCCCAGCAGATCTGGGAACTCGGCGGGTCCGCCGCCTTCGCTCAGGTCCACGACACCCTCCGCAAACCGCTGACCGACGACGAAATCCTCAGCCGGCTGGCCGACATCCATCCCGACATAGCGGCGACGGTGCGACAGTGGCCCTACTAGCCAGCAGAACGTTCAGTGGCCGCTGCCGCTCAGAGCTGGACTGGCTTCCGCGACCCGCAACGGCGTCGCCGGCCCCGTAGTCGTGACCGTCCCGTTGACCGGCCGGAGCGGGCCTCCGTTGAGGGAGTACTCCGCGCTCCAGGTCACCACCACGCGGTGCGCGACCGTGCGGTGCGCGTCGGCGTAGCGGTAGATGACGTCCTTGGCCGGGTACGGCGCCCCCGGTGTCGTCGTGGTGTCCGTCGTCCCGTCCCCGTGTACCCACTCGAACTTGCTCGGCCTGATCTCCAGCCGCACCCCCTGCCCGAGCAGCGTCACCTGCCGCGTCAGTGGCTGGGCCTGGGTGAAGAAGATCGTGTCGAAGTTGATCAGAGTCTTGTTCGCCGGCTGGCTCTGCGAGCGCAGCGAGGGAAGTGGAATCCGCCGGAACGCCTGCAGGATCATCGCCTCGGTGACCTGGGGTGGGGCAGCGACAGCTGGTGGGCCGTTGCCGGAGCAGACGAAGTCCCATTGGACGGGCAGGCGGCGGCGCAACGCTGCCAGAGTCGGTAGATGCTCTCACCCGGGGGGCAAGTGTTGGCCGGGCAAACCGGTGCGCCGTCACTGCGTTCCCGATTCCTCCGCCACATGCGGTTCCGCCACTCGTAGCGCGGGCACTCGGGGATGAGGCTCGCTGGGTGTCGTTCCTCGTGACTGGATCCGCCCTCGACTGGCGGCGCCACCAGCCGATTCACGCACGGATTGCGTCGAATGCATCGTCGGCCGGCCTCACTGGTGGATCGTCTGCCGCGGCCATCGGCGGCGCCAGGAGCGAACGGCCCAACCAGCACAGCCAGCCAAGCGAATCATGCGGTCGGATCCAGTTCGGCGACTTGCCAACCCGCCGCGGCCGCTCGAGCACGAATGCCTGAAGCCTGTTGCGGGCGCCGGCGGAACTCTTGTGGAGTCGCTCCGCCTTCTCGACCAACTGCTGTGGTGCAGAATTGACGGTCGCATCCAGGAAGTCGTGCCCGCTCCTCGATAGCCGTAGTGCTTCGATCCCGACCGACTGTTCCAGCCGCCGCCGGATGATCCGGCCACCTTTCGGCGTACAGTCTTGTCGATGCCGTTGGCTATGAGCCCGCACTGACGCAGTGCTGAGTGCGAGCTGTCGCACTGGGCATCGGTCTTGTCCCGTCGCCGCCGGCGTAATTCACGAGCTGGACGTAGTGCCTGCACGAAGGCCTCCGCCCCTGCCTTCGTCTTCGCCTTCGCAGCCTCCGGCAGCACCGGTGGAGTCGGGGTGGCCGAAGCGGAGGGTGACGAGCTCTTGGTGGGCTTCGGGGGCGGACTGGGTTCGGGGGAGCCGCCGCAGCCGCTGAGCACCAGCCCAGCAGCGATCAACCCGGCAACCAGCCGGGGACCCAGCGTGCGCATCCGCCAACTCCTTGCCATGTGAACCCGAGACGAGGAGTTAACTACCCAACGGGCGCGCTGGCTACACCACAAACAGCGCCTGTGGACAACTCCCGTCGGCGGACTCGCGCGTGCCGTTAGTTGTAGCGGTGGCTCTTCTCGGAGTGGCCCAGCTCGCGGGTGCAGGAACGGCCGTTCATCGACCTGTGTCCGCACAGGTCGGTTGCGGTCGTGGCAGGAGCCTGCGGCCGCGGCGGAGTGCTCGACGGCCTGGCTTTCGCGGCGGGTACAAGGGGAGTGCCGGCGGCGGCCGCAGCCGCCTCGCGCCGGGTCGGTCCACTCGCGCTGTCCCTGGCGTACTTGGCCTCGCGCATCGCCCTCTGGGCGTCGAGCTTGCTCATCGTCGACTCACACTCGGAGCCTACGGCGGGGAGGCGACAGTTCAGCGGCGACGAGCCGCGGGCACCCCGAGCAACGAACGAGCTACCGAGCAGCCCGACGCCCACCTCGGCGCCTTGCCGGAGCCGGTTCCCCACCGTTGATCAGGGTCAGGATTCGCGCCCCGAGGATCACGGTCGTGAACAGGCAGGCAGCCGCACCGATGGTGCTGACCGCCAGAAATATCCACGCAGTCGCTTCGCCTGATCTCGCCTCCGCGCCGAAGTCGATGGCGGCGTACACGAGCACTCCCCACGCGACGAGAGTGCCGGTCACGACCAGGGCCAGGAGGAGGATCTTGGTCCGGGGCGGCTTGGGTGCGACGTACGCCGGCTCCTCCACGCCTTCACCGGTGTGCCTGCCCACGGACCACATTGTGGCGCAAGGCGGAATTGGCCCTCGATCACGTCGCGACACGCCCTCCGAAATGACCAGTTTCGACCGCCCGTCGGGCCCTGACCTGCGGCGATGCAGCGAAACCCGCGACGCTGCGGATTCGTCTCCCGAGAGGGTTGCGTGCCTCGGGGTGCAGACGTATTGTGACCACTACATCTAGTAGTTACACGGATGTAGTTATCCACATCTAGTCCCACAGGATCCGGGGGTTCCCCACAGGGAACCGAGGTTATCCACCCGGAATCCACAGGCTTATACACAGGTTGTACCCATAGAGAGAGGAGCCCCGACATGCACTGCCCATTCTGCCGCAGCACCGATACCCGGGTGCTCGACTCTCGGGTCGCCGACGACGGCTCGTCGATCCGCCGCCGCCGCTCGTGCCCGGCCTGTGAGAAGCGGTGGACCACCGTGGAGCAGATGCAGCTGACCGTGATCAAGCGCAGCGGCACCTCCGAGCCGTTCACCCGCGAGAAGGCCATCGCCGGCGTACGCAAGGCCTGCAAGGGCCGGCCGGTCTCCGAGGACGACCTGGCTCACCTTGGTCAGTCGGTCGAGGACCACTTGCGGGGCGTCGGCTTCGCGGAGGTGCCGGCCAACGAGATCGGGCTGACCATCCTCGGTCCGCTGCGCGACCTCGACGAGGTGGCCTACCTCCGCTTCGCCAGCGTCTACCGCGCCTTCGAGTCCGTCGAGGACTTCGAGACCGAGATCGCGATGCTCCGCGCGGAGCGGCCCCAGGCGGCGGGCCCAGAAGCGGGACCAGAAGAGGACTCAGAAGCGGGCCCAGAAACGGCCCAGGTGGCGGGCCAAAAGGCGGAAGAGCCACAACCTCAGCCGACGGGCTGACCACAGTTCGCCCGGCGCGTGGTGGGGAAGCCGCGCGCCGGGTACCAGCATCGAGCAGCACCAGTTGGACGACGTACGACGAAGAGTCAATCGACAGGCAAATCGAGACGGCAATTGATAGGGAGAGCAGGGAACATGACCGAAACGGTGAGCGGGACCGGCACGTCACGTACGCGCAAGAAGGGTCTCAAGATCGAGCGGGTCTTCTCGACCGAGGGCGTGCACCCCTACGACGAGCTCACCTGGGAGCGACGCGACGTCGTCCAGCAGAACTGGAAGACCGGAGCGGTCGTCTTCGAGCAGCGCGGCGTCGAGTTCCCCGACACCTGGAGCGTCAACGCATCCACGATCGTCACCACCAAGTACTTCCGCGGCGCCGTCGGCACCGACGCCCGCGAGTGGACCCTCAAGCAGCTGATCGACAGGGTCGTGAAGACCTACACCAAGGCCGGCATCGACAACGGCTACTTCGCAACTGAGAACGACGCCGAGCTCTTCGAGCACGAGCTGACCTGGCTGCTGGTCAACCAGTACTTCTCGTTCAACTCCCCGGTCTGGTTCAACGTCGGCACCGCCTCGCCCCAGCAGGTGTCCGCGTGCTTCATCCTCTCCGTCGACGACTCGATGGACTCGATCCTCAACTGGTACAAGGAAGAGGGCTTCATCTTCAAGGGCGGCTCCGGCGCCGGCCTCAACCTCTCCCGCATCCGTTCCTCCAAGGAGCTGCTCTCCAGCGGCGGTACGGCGAGCGGCCCGGTCTCCTTCATGCGCGGCGCCGACGCCTCCGCGGGCACCATCAAGTCCGGCGGCGCGACCCGTCGTGCGGCGAAGATGGTCGTCCTCGACGTCGACCACCCGGACATCGAAGAGTTCGTGATGACCAAGGCGAAGGAAGAGGAGAAGATCCGCGCGCTGCGTGACGCCGGCTTCGACATGGACCTCGGCGGCACCGACATCACCTCGGTGCAGTACCAGAACGCCAACAACTCCGTCCGCGTCTCCGATGAGTTCATGCGCGCGGTCGAGGACGGCACCGACTTCGGGCTGCGTGCCCGCGGCACCGGCGAGGTCATCGACACCGTCGATGCCCGCGAGCTGTTCACCAAGATCAGCCAGGCCGCGTGGGCCTGCGCCGACCCGGGTCTGCAGTACGACGACACGATCAACGACTGGCACACCAACCCCGAGACCGGCCGGATCACGGCGTCCAACCCGTGCTCGGAGTACATGTCGTCTCGACAACTCATCGTGCAACCTCGCGTCGCTGAACCTGCTGAAGTTCCTCAAGGACGACGACACCTTCGACGCGCCGCTGTTCGCCAAGGCGGTGGAGTTCATCATCACCGCGATGGACATCTCCATCTGCTTCGCGGACTTCCCGACCGAGGCGATCGGCGACACCACCCGCGACTACCGCCAGCTCGGCATCGGCTACGCCAACCTCGGCGCGCTGCTGATGGCGATGGGTCTCGGCTACGACTCCGACGGCGGTCGCGCGATGGCTGCCTCCCTCACCTCGCTGATGACCGGTCAGTCCTACAAGCGCTCCGCGGAGCTCGCCGCGGTCGTCGGCCCGTACGCCGGCTACGCCCGCAACGCCGACGCGCACAAGCGGGTGATGCGCAAGCACCAGGCTGCCAACGACGTGGTCCGCACGTTCGGCGTACACGACGCCGGCGTACACAAGCTGGCCACGCAGGCCTGGGCCGACGTACAGAAGACCGGTGAGAAGAACGGCTTCCGCAACGCGCAGGCCTCCGTGCTCGCACCCACCGGCACCATCGGCTTCATGATGGACTGCGACACCACCGGCATCGAGCCGGACTTCTCGCTGGTCAAGTTCAAGAAGCTCGTCGGCGGCGGCTCGATGCAGATCGTGAACCAGACGATCCCGCGGGCGCTGAAGAAGATGGGGTACGCCGAGGAGACCATCGAGGCGATCGTCGAGTTCATCGCCGAGAAGGGCCACGTCATCGACGCCCCCGGCCTCAAGCCGGAGCACTACGAGGTCTTCGACTGCGCGATGGGTGCCCGGGCGCTGAAGCCGATGGGCCACGTACGGATGATGGCCGCCTGCCAGCCGTTCCTCTCCGGCGCGATCTCCAAGACGGTGAACCTGCCGGAGAGCGCAACGGTCGAGGAGATCGAGGACATCTACCTGCAGTCCTGGAAGCTCGGCCTCAAGGCGACGGCCGTCTACCGCGACAACTGCAAGGTCGGCCAGCCGCTGTCCGACGGCAAGTCCGACTCGGCCAAGAAGGACCAGGGACTCTCGTCGAGCGCCGACGAGGCGGTCGCCGCCACCGCGGAGCCGGTGATCATCCACAAGCCGTTCCGCAAGCGCCTGCCGAAGTCGCGCGTCTCGCGCACCACCAGCTTCACCGTGGGTGGCGCCGAGGGCTACATGACCTCGGGTGCGCACGACGACGGCGAGCTCGGCGAGATCTTCCTCAAGCTCGGCAAGCAGGGCTCCACCCTGGCCGGCGTGATGGACGCCTTCTCGATCGCTGTGTCGCATTGGTCTGCAGTACGGCGTCCCGCTCGAGACCTACGTCTCGAAGTTCACCAACCTCCGCTTCGAGCCCTCGGGCATGACCGACGACCCGGACATCCGGATGTCGCAGTCCCTGATGGACTACGTCTTCCGCCGCCTCGCCCTGGACTACCTCTCCTTCGAGGACCGCTCGATGCTCGGCATCTACTCCGCCGAGGAGCGCCAGCGCCACCTCGAGACGGGCTCCTACGAGCCCCTCGAGGAGACCGGCTCCGCCAGTGAGCTGATGCAGATCGGCGAGATCATCGAGGACGAGCCGAGCCGCGAAGGACGACAAGGGCGACTCCAAGGTGGTCGAGCAGCGAGCGGAGCGAGCGGTCAGTCGAGACCACAGCGTCGAAGCCGCCTCGACCAAGCCCGCCCCCAAGGAGGCCCACACCTCCGCCGAGCTCTTCGAGAAGCTCACCGGCACCGCAGTCGACTCCCCGCTCTGCATGACCTGCGGGACCAAGATGCGCCCGGCGGGTAGCTGCTTCGTGTGCGAGGGCTGCGGGAGTACTTCGGGCTGCAGCTGATGTGAGATCCCACTCGGCTTCGGAGGGCTCCGGCTCCGCGTTTGCCGACTGCCGCACCGATGGGCGAGAGCCCATCGGATGGGAACAGGAGGACACCAGGACCTCGAAGTCCTCGATGAGCACGAGTGCGTACCAGTTCGCCCCGGCGATCCGGTGCTCAGCGGCACTGGACCGACGTCGGTCGCACCGACGTTCTGCTGTCGCTCGACACTTGCACAGGCGAACACCACCGGGTACAGCCTTTCAGGCAGTGCTTTGCTCCCCAGTGTTTGCGGAAGGAGCACGGAAGGACCTCATGACTACCGCGAGAATCGCCAAGGTGATGACGGATGCTTCGACTTTGCCGACCGTTAGAGCCCAAGTGTCATGCCGGGCAGCCTCCAGGCCGTAGGCGACTATCAGGAACAGGGCGGAATCGACGATGGAAGAGACGAGGTTGCTGGCGAACGCTGCCCGTAGACGTCCTCGTCGCCTCAACCGCTGGTAGACGAGGGCGTCCGTCGTTTCGGCAACGAGCAGTGTGACTCCTGATGCCATAGCAATCGCAGCCGGTGCCAGCAGCGCGCTAACAATGCTGCCGAACAGGATGACTAATAGCGTCCCTCTTAGGCCGACACGTTCGTGCAGAGCATCGCGCAGCGTGATCATGACGCCGACGAGGACGACACCTGACGGCGCGTCGAGTCCCCAGCCGATCGGAAGGGTACGTGGCGCAGACGGTCCATTGTCGTGACCGACGTTCTCAATGGCCCAGTTGGACGTGGCTGCGGCAGCAATGAACAACCCTGCAAAGACGACCGTGGTCGGAGGCATGCTCCTACGTGACCAAGTCAGAGAGGAGCGTGTGGAGGTCATTGCAGCCGCCCAGCCAGTGTAAGGACTTCGGCACGTTTCACACACCCGGGGCACTGACGGCAGGGAAGATTGTCGACGTGACACGAATGGGTCCACCCGAGTGCCACGTCCGAGACGCCGGACTTCTGAATTAGTTCCGACGCGGCAAGGTGGATCGCGGGCGCGGAGACGGACATACCCCCCTCCTGCGCTTGTAGGAGAGCGGTCATGGCGTCGTAGAACGTCTGACGGCCGTCTGCATGGCGTTCGCCGTCGCCTGCAACAGTGCCGACCAGAATCTCGTCGTATCCATGAGCGACCGCCCATCCGGCAGCCACCGTGATCAATAACTGGTTCCGGTAAGGCCACCACTCTGGGGTCGCTCCGACGGTGCCCGACTGAGATGCCATGAGTCCACCGCCTACGGCTGATGCGTCGACTCTGATGTGGGTGTAGGGCAAAGCCAGGCCGGAAGCGACGGCAGTGGCAGCGCGATGTTCTGCCTCGGCGGCGCGCTGTCCGTAGTCGACGCCGAGGCAGTGCTCTGGGCGTTGCCATGCGGCGATGCTGGTGGAATCGAGACCGCCGGACAGGAGCAAGACGCGACTCAAGACGGATCACGCTCCGTCGTCTGAGTCGTCCTCGCATGCACCTGTGCCGTCTGTCCCAGCGGCGGCAGTGGCCTGCCGGATGGCTGCCCAGGCGGCCAGGTGGATCGCAGAGGTGAGATCTGCGCTGATTGGCGCGCCTGTTCCGCGCAGCATGGTCCAGTCGTGCGCTTCGGGATGGTCGGTGAACGCGACGACTGGAATGTCCGCGTGGGTAGCCCAGCCGGTTTCAAACACGGTGCCGGGGTCTCTGCCGTCCAACAGGGCGAGCACCGCATCGGCGTCGGTGAGCCCGGCGAGATCAGCGGCTGCTACTTCGTCACCGCCTGTCCCCACGTCGTGCAGGGGTGAAAAGACCTGGAGGCCAGCGTCGAGCAGCGCGTTCCGAACGGTCTCGACAAGGAGCCGCTCGGCGGTGGAGAAGAATGGTGCCGCGATGTAGATGGTCGGGATGTCTGTGCCGGGATGCGCGAGCGGCTTCGGGAGCGCCGCCAGCGCATGGGGGTAGACCTGTGGAACATCGGTCATTGAGTGCGCTGCAGCAACCCGAGCGCCAACCTGGGCTGCAATAAGCGCGTCTGTAGGATCTGAAAACCAGGCGTGGGCGAATCCTGCTGTGAATGCGTCCCCGGATCCGATCGTGCGGGTCGACGACGTAGGAAAGGGGCCATACGTATCCGATGTGCCGGGGGTGAACACGAGCCCGCCGAGTGCGCCCTGCTTGATAATGACGACATCCAAACCACCTTGGTCGAGTAGGACAGGTCCCGCTTCGGTAGCGAGCAGCCCGGTTAGACGGGCAGCCTCATGGGCGTTGAGAACTACTGCGACCGACTTCGCGGTCACCCGGACCAATTTGAGCCGCGAGGTTGCCGTGCTGTGGGTCGAGTACGACCCGGTCACCCTCGACGGTCCAGGCCGCGTCGACCATCCCGAACGCCACCACCCGATCGGCAGACACTCGGATTTCCTGTGGTTCGCCGCCGAAGCCCCATCTCGCGGGGGAGACGGGAGTGTCGTACGCGAAGGTCACCGGAGTTGACCGCTCAACTCGACGCACGGCGTCGAGACCAAAGGCATCGAAGAGGGCGGTCGCCTCGACTTCTGAAGCGGGGTCGAGGCAGGTATTGAACGATGTCGGGTGTCCTAGGCTGGCGAGGAGTGCTGCCGCCCGTAACCCTGAACCACGAAGAGCGGCGGTCTTCGGCTCCACACACATCTCGCGGTAGGTGCCGCCAACGACGGCTATCTCCTGCGCAGACGCGGGAGCCTCGGGAGGTGCCTCAGGGGACGGGTAGGACACGGACTCGTACCGGTGACGTAACCGTGAGCATCTCGGCCTCGAACGCGACGAACTGACTCATGCACCCGACGAGTTCCTCCCACCGGTTGGCGATTGCCCCCAGCACGGAACCGCTGGGTCGAGTCAGGACCGCGATCCGGGCAGGACTAGTCAGCAACGCTAGGTCGCACACGTCCCCAACGCTCATAGTCGCGAGGACCGACGCATTCGGAGAGGCCACCGTCGTCTCGAAGGTCAACTGGTAACAGTCGACGCCGCTACCCGAGCCCCCACCCGTGCCGCCGCCCGATCCACCACGCGAGAATCCGCCACTGCCTGAACCGCTGCTGGAACCGCCGCCGCTACCGCCCACAATTCGACTCCATCTCTCGACTCGCACTGCTCATGGTGACAACAACTACATGACGCCACCGACATCGGCAGGACCTAGTCAAGATCGGCGAGTCTTTCCACACCGAAAATTAGGCGGGCGGTCGTCCCCAGCCGCGCCAACGTCGACCACACACACAAATCCAAGTCAGCGGTCCGCACGTCGCCAGCCTCTGCCCATGCGCAAAACGCCTCTTCGAACAGGAGATAGTCACGGGGCAGGACCCAACCTGGATCGAACACGCCAGCGGCGACACCAGCCCGACGAATGTGTATGTCGATGATCGCGATTTCATCGCTCCGGGTCAGGTTGCGAACCACCCACGACGCAGTCTTAAGACCCACCCCATTGAGACGAGTCAGAAACGTCCGGAACTGACGGGGCGACAACTCGGCGGGCTCGACCGGATTCTCAGACAGGAACGCGACCGCCGCCGCTACCCGTGCTGCCCGCTGTGTCGGAAACCGGTACCGCACCGGTCGGTCATACCCACCAACGACCATCGGTGTCCGCAGGACCAACTCCACGTGCTCGGCTGATGGGGGGCACGTGGGATCCAAGAGGCCCGCCTCGCGCACTGCCCAGAATGCATGCGTCGACATCGCCTCGTTCACCCCGTAGCCACCAAGCAGGCATAGCGTCACCTCCTCTGCCACGGAACGACCCATGCGCAATGACGGCACAGGAGGAGTGCGGCGCGTTTCCTCAACCCAGAACGCCGCTGACCCCAAGCACGTCGGGTCGAGCCAATCCACACTCCGCTGCCAGGACGATCCCCGCAACAGCACATGCCCGGACGCCAAGGCAGGCAAGGCATCCCAACTGCTCGGTGTCGAGTTGGTCTGCACAGTCATGACTCCGACCCACCTTCGGCTCGTTGGTGGGCTGCCGCAGCAAGGTCGTCCAGCGTCACGTTGAGCGCCCCGGCGATGTCTGCCACAACGAAGAAGCCTGGGGTGGGCACCTCCCCCTGCTCCAACTTCCGCCACGTGTCGAGATTGACGCCGCTCGACGAAGCCAACGACGAAGCCGAAGTTCCGCCCCGTCGCTGCTGGATCTCCGCGCCCAGTGACCTACCCAGCCGCCTCTGTGACTCTGAGAGGGGACGACGCGGCATGGACAGATAGTAATACGCGGATAGTTATCGGACAACGTTCATGATGTTTCCAGAGTCGAGTGACTGTCCCTCGCCTGCGTGACAATGCGCGAGGTGACAGTCAGAGGCCGTTCTCACCGCTCATAAGAGATTCGGAGTGACGTTCGGATGAGATTCGATAGCTGACAAAGGTAGGTAGCAACGCAGGCCCGACACGAGTGGGTGTCAGGCCCTTCGTGCTGAGCCTTCATTCATGCCTGGGACAGGATCTCCTCCGGTCGTCGGAACGTGACGTCGTGCTCATACCCAGCAGAGGCAGCATCGAGGGCCGCCTGAACATCGCCCTCGTACGCCAGCTCGGCAAGGTGCAGCACTTCGCGAACTAACAGGGCACTGGGAATGAGCACGACGGGGTACTCGTCGTCGATGACTTCGACCTGTGCTTGCTTGCTGAAGACACCAGTGGTGACAAATACACCGATCCATCCGCGGCGAAGCCGGGCTACTACCCGTGCCACCTCATCGGGTGATATAGAGCTGGACGGATTAACGCATTTGGCCTGTCCAAGGACGACAAGAGGAGTGCTGGCCTCTCGTGAGCCGGCGTCAAGACGACCGACGAAGTCCATGCCGCCGTCGCCGCCAGCCCGCGTGAGCCATCCGCGGTGATATTTGGCACCCGCACGTTCGAATGTCTGAGCCGCGATCGTGGCCGCAAGGTGCTCGAACTGGTGCTTCCTGTCATCGAAGTGGCTGTAGATCTGTTGCAAGAGCGCAGATTCAGAAGATCCTGGTGCAGGACGCTGCTCGTCAGCGGTCTTAACCCTTGAGCTCATCACGCGGCGACGGATCCGTGACAGCGCCATTCGGCCGTCCTTTACCCACCGCACCCAACCGGCCGGGGCATGCTGTAGCGCGAGCTGGGTGTCGAGCGCTGGGTTCCGTCGGTCGTCGATCCACCGCCAATCCAATGTGTCACCCTGATCTGAGAGATCCACGACGACGAGGTCGATGACGAGGTTCGGAAAAGTGCGGGTTTGTCGCGGCTCTCTTTGGATCACCATCTCGAGCCGTTCGATAATGGCTGCTCCACAGAACTCCAGGTGGCCCTTATTGACGGTGACGCCGTCGCGAACTATCGGAACGGCTCTGAACAATAGGAGTGGCGGAGCCGCGGATCGCTCGTCCCGATTGGGGCTTCCGTGCAGGTCCCAAGCTTCCAACAGGGCGCGGTTTCCAGGGGTCACTCCTACTGGCCCCACCGTCGAAGGCTTGTGGTCCCCGTAGTAGCGGACATGCCCATGGTCCAAGTCGTATACGTCTTCCCACGGATTGGATTCGTGACCGGACTTCCACGGCGATGAGCGGAGAAGAATCGCTGGGCGACGGGGTCCGTCAGCTGCCGCTAGGACGGCAACACGGTTGATGCCGGACTCGAGCAGCAACCGCTTCGCAGGAAAAGCTTCCGGCCGTGTCAATCTGTGGAAGTTCAGATAGCCGTCAACGTCGATATCAACCTGGTTGCCATCTCGTGCGTATCGGACAACGTCCATCATTCCGACGTGTCTTGCCTGGGGGCGCCCAGATCTATCTGTCATCCGACAAGTGCACCACGGCTTGGCGCACGCACTTGGACCTGCAGCTTCCTCCCCAGACGTGGCGTCTCCTGGGTGTACAACAACGTCAGAGTTCGTCCGCGTTCACGGGCCTGAATCTCTCGATGCCAGAATGGCGGATCTAATGCTCGCAGCCACCAAGGCGGCTGGCTCGTGCTCCCACTTGCGCAGCACAATCCGCCCCGGCCTCGACGAGTCGGCCATCGCCCGCCAGCGTCGGGCGGCCTACTCCGCAAGCGCCTTCCGCCACCCGTCGACGCTGTCCCACGCCCAGATGAGCAGGGCAGCGACGATCACGACGGTGTTCGCCGTGCCGGGGTCGAAGCCGGGCCAGCCGTCCTGGATCTCGGCGACCGCGGCCGGGTTGAGCAGCTTGTCCGTGGCGGCGAGGTAGACGATCGGGGCAGCGAAGATCGCGCCGAGGACGACGTTCACCGAGGCGAGGGGCGGAGACCAGCTGCCGACGCGGTACTTGACCACCTCGAAGCCCATCTCCACCACGAGCAGGACGAGGATCAAGGGCAGCCAGAAGGACCACAGATCCGGGTCCAGCAGCGGGAGTTGATCGCCGACGGGGGAGCGGAACTGTTGCCAGACGATCGCGGCGCCGATGAACGCGAGCCAGACCAGGCTCGCTACCAGCTCGCCGAGCGAGCCACGCGGTCCGCGGGGGAGGTCGGGGAGCTTGTCGGGGGTCCACTCGACGGCGAGGGACTCCTGCATCTTGTCCGGTGAGGTGCCTCGCTCGACGAGGGCGAAAACCAGCGTGACCCAGAAGGCGATGTGGACGGCGATGCTGAACGCCATCCAGACCGTGCTGCCGATGACTGCACCGATGGACGAGTCTTCGATCGCCTCGATGACGGCGATCACGATGGCCACGACGGGAACGACTGAGAGCAGCACACCCTTCAGCACCCGGACGTACGCCGGATACAGCTCCGGCCCGATCAGCTGGAGCCGTTTGCCGGTGTAGCCGGCAGCCAGCCGGTCCGGGTCGCCCAGCTCCTCGAGGGCGGCGTACTCCGCCTTCCCGTCACTCAGCTCGGGATGCTCGTCCCGCAGCGACTCGACACGGTCGGCGATGCTGCCGCGCAGCTCGTCGCCGACGTCGACGCGCTGGTCCTCCGGCAGCCTGCGGGTGGCGGCGTGGACGTACCTCTCGGCCAGGGTCGGCCTGCCCGAGGTCGTGGTCTCGTAGGCGGAGTGGGGGGAGTGGGTCGTCATGGGGTCACCTCAGCTTCTCGATTGACGTGTGCAGCAGCTGCCATTCGTCCAGCAGCTGCTGCAGCAGGGCCGACCCCTCGGGGCTGACCCGGTAGAACTTGCGCGGCCGTGACTCCTCGGTGTTCCACTCGCTGGTGAGCAGCCCCTGCTTCTCCAGCCGCCGCAGCAGCGGGTACAGGGTGTTGCCGTCCACTGCGAACCCCGCCTCGGCCAGCGACTCCAGCAGCGCATAGCCGTACGTCGGCCTGCTGAGCGTCGCGAGCGCCGCCATCACCACGGTGCCGCGACGCAGCTCCTGGAGGTGTCCGGCGAGGACGTCATCGGTCATGACTGCCACATTACTGTGTGACACACACTATTGTCTAGGGGACTTCTCCAGCCACGGGAACTGGGTACGGTGATCGCCTGGCCTCCACCTCTCGGGAGCGATTGTGTCCAGCACAGCTACTGCCTCGCGGCTCGACCGCGTGCTCGGAGCCGTCGAGCGGATCGGCGACAAGGTTCCCCATCCATTCGTCCTCTTCGCCTACCTGCTGGCGATTGTTGCGGTGGCCTCCACTGCGCTCGACTGTTCGGGGTCAGCGTCACCGTCCCGGGCACGGATGAACCCACACCGGTCATGGGGTTGCTGACCGGCGACGGGATCACCTGGTGGCTGACCAGCTTCGTCGAGAACTTCATGAGCTTCCCGCCGCTTGGCAACGTGCTCGTGATGCTGCTCGCGGTCGGTGTCGCCGAGCAGTCCGGGCTGCTCAAGGCCGGGATCACCGCGATCTTCGCCCGCGCGCCACGCTCCGTGCTGCCCTACGTGGTCGCCTTCGTCGCAGCCCAGGGGCACGTAATGTCCGACCCTTCGATGATCGTGATCCCGCCGCTGGCGGCGCTGGTCTTCCTCGCGGCCGGGCGTCACCCGCTTGCGGGGATGCTAGGCGCCTTTGCGTGTACGACGGCCGGGTACGCGTCCGGAGTCCTGCTCGGTTCGCTCGACGCGCTGCTCTCCGGGATCACCAACGAGTCGGCGAAGATCGTCGACAACATCGACACCACCACGGTGAACATCGCCAGCAACTACTGGATTTCGATCGCCACCGGCATCGTGCTGCCGCTCGCGGGCGGCTTCCTGATCGACCGGGTCATCGAGCCACGGCTGCCTGAATTCCAGCGTCCTGACGGTGAGATCACCGGGCTCACCTCGACCGAGCGCAAAGGCCTCCTGGTGGCAACCGCGGTCGGCGTACTCCTCCTCGCCGCAGCCTTCACCGCCTGGCTCATCCCCGGCAGCCCGCTGCGGGGCGAGGGTGGCGAGCTCGTGCCCTCGCCGTTCCTCGACGCGATCGTGCCGATGCTGGCGATCCTCTTCCTGGCATGCGGCATCACCTACGGCGTGATCACGCGCGCAGTCTCGAAGGCCGCCGACGTGCCCGAGATGATGACCGAGGCGATGCGTGGGCTGGCGACGTACGTCGTGTTCATCTTCATCGCCGCACAGGTGATCGCGATCTTCACCTGGAGCGGCCTCGGCACCGTCATCGCCGTCAAGCTCGCCAACGGGCTCGATGCGATCGGTGCCACCGGCTTCGTGGCGGTGCTCGGGCTGGTCCTGATTGCCTCGATCATCAACCTGTTCATCACCTCTGGATCGGCGATGTGGGCGTTGATGGCTCCGGTGATGGTGCCCACGTTCGCGCTGGTGGGCCTCGAGCCGGGGTTCATCCAGGCGGCCTACCGCCTCGGCGACTCGGTCACCCAGGTGATCACCCCGCTGAACCCCTACATCATCGTGCTGCTCGGCTTCGCCCGCCGCTACGAACCGGACCTGCAGTTCGGTGCACTGATCGCGCGGATGGCAGTGTTCGTGCCGGTGTTCGGCGTCGTCTGGCTCGCAGTGTTGACGATCTTCTACTTCACCGGGGCCGACGTCGGTCCCGGTATGCCGATCCACCTGCCGAACAACTAGGGAGAACGATGACGCTCGACATCGTGGCGCTGCGCCGCGAGTTCCATGCCCACCCCGAGACCGCGTTCCAGGAGGTGCGTACGACGGCCCGGGTCGCCGAGGTCCTCACCGACCTGGGGATCGAGCCGCGTACGGGTGACGGGGTGCTGCAGGTGCCGGGCATCGTCGACTACCCGAGCGATGACGATCTCGACCACTCGGCGGAGCGCGCGGTGCGGACGGGCGCTGACCGGGCGTGGGTCGAGACCGTACGCCGCGACGGGACTGCCGTGGTCGCCGACATCGCGGGCTCGAGCCCCGGACCGACGTGGGCGCTGCGGTTCGACACCGATGCGCTCCCGATCGAGGAGTCGTCGAAGAAGTCGCATGTCCCGCAGGCACAGGGATTCCGCTCCACCTTCGAGCACGGCATGCACGCATGCGGCCACGACGGCCATGTCGCGATCGGGCTCGCGCTGGCCGAGCGGCTGAAGGCGAACCCAGACTTCGCCGGCACGGTGCGATTCCTCTTCCAGCCCGCCGAGGAAGGCGGTCGTGGAGCCCGCGCCATGCTGAACGCCGGCGCCCTCGAAGGGGTCGATCGGTTCGTGGCGCTGCACCTCGGTCTCGACCTGCCACTCGGTCACGTCGTCGGGGGAGCGGTCGGGGCGTTCGCGACCACCAAGCTCCGCGCGCGGTTCACCGGCGTCGCCTCGCACGCCGCCGCCGCGCCTCAGGACGGCCGCAATGCCCTCGCCGCTGCGGCCGCCGGCACTCTCGCTGTGCTCGCGCAGCCGCGGTGGTCCACGACCGATACCCGCGTCAACGTCGGCACCTTGCACGCCGGCGACGGCGTCAACATCATCCCCGCGTGGGCCGAGCTCACCGCGGAGACCCGTGCGCTCGACGCCGACGTACAGACCGAGCTCTCACGTCGGGTCGTGACCGCTCTCGAGGGCGCGGCCGCGTCGTACGGCTGTGAGGTGGAGGTCCTTCAGACGGGCGGCTCTGCGCCGATCAACTCCGACGAAGCCGTGGCCGGTGCACTGGCCAGCACGCCAAGGAGCTCGGGCTCACCTCCGACACCTTCGGTCCGATGGGCGGCAGCGACGACGCCAGCCTGTTCCTCGCCGACGTGCAGCGGCGGGGCGGTGCGGGGAGCTATGTGCTGGTCGGGGCCGACAACCCTGCGCCGCACCACAACCCGGATTTTGATGTCGACGAGCGGGCGCTCGCTCATGGCGTCGATCTGCTCGAGGCATTGGTGCGCGATTGACCAAGCGGCACCGAGCGAGGAGCGTGAAGAGCCAGGAGGCACCACATGGACATTCGTTTCCACGCGCGCGCTGCGTTCTACACAACTGAAGTCCACGGGAAGGACGCGCCGTACGAGATCGGGACTACGGAATGGGTTATCCACAACGCCGCGACTGTCCCCGGATACCAGGACTACCTTCAGATCGACGGTGAACACTGGTCACGCTGGAAGATCCTGTCGATGATCAGGTTCGACCCGATGATGCAGTTCGCGGACATCGACCTGCACCCAGCCGACCCGGACACGGTCCTGGACCGAGGGGCGTGGGAGGCCTTCCTCAAAGCCGTCGGCGACCTGCAGCAGCTCGGCCTTTCGCCGCTGGGACCTGTGCCCGACACCCCACCCGACGGTCCCGGAATCCGGCACCGAATCTCGGACGGCACCATCGGCGAGGGCCTGGGCACGCGGAGGAGGCACGGCGTAGACCCGAACGAGCCGTGACAGGCAAGAGGGCCGGGACGCGTCGCGCGCCCCGGCCCTCCTGTCGTGCCCTCCTGTCGTGCGAGCCCTACTTCTTCGCGCAGGGGTCGCCGACGCGGGCGGTCTGGCCGCGGTCGACGGTGACCTCCTTGGTGGCCAGCACCTTCCCGTTGCGGTTGGTGCAGGTGAGGTTCCATGCCTCCTTGAGCCCGGAGTACGTGCCCGGGGTGGGTGAGGCGTACTCAACCCGTCCGGTCCAGTCGGAGGTTTCGCCACCGTCGTAGTTGGTCAACCGGATCGTGTACGTCCCTGGCGCCGGGTCGATCAGCGTCGCCCGCTCGGGGTCGGCCAGCGTGGCCGCGGAGGCGACCGGTCGGCCGCGAGAGTCGAACACGTCGACGTCCCAGTCGACTGCAGCGGTTGGCCATTCGACCACGACGGTCGCGGTGCCGTTGTCGTACGCCGGTGGCCCCTCGACCGTGAACGTCGCCGTCTCGGAGGCACCCTCGGCCGGCGTACCCGCCGGGTTGACCAGCGGTGCGCCCGGCTGCGGTGGGCCCTGCGGGTCACGCCCGTAGCGGCCGACCACCAGCGGTCGGGTCGACGGGTTGACCGCCCAGCGGAAGTTGCCACCCACCGTGTCGTACGACGAGGTCAGGGTGTCCTGGTAGTAGCGCTGGGGACCCTGGGAACCGTCGGTCTGGATCACCGGCGAGGTGGCCGAGATGAACGTCTTGCTCACCGTCAGCTTCCGATTGGGACTGGTGTTGCCGGCGATCGTGGAGTGCAGCGCGGCGTCGACAGTCGCATCGGCCATGTCGTAGTAAGCCTCACGGTTGCCGCCGTACCCAGCGCCCGCGGCGGGCGGCAGGCCGAGGTACTCCGCGACCACTCCTGTCTCGAAGGGCGGGTGGAACTCGGTGGGTCCGATCTCGAAGGTGAAACCAAGCCCGCCGGTGTTCCAGTAGCTCCAGTCCTCGACCGACCCGGAGGTGTCGTAGAGCTGGAACGAGGCCCAGTTGGCGTAGCCGTTGGCGTCGGTCATCTCCGCGCCCAGCGCGCGGTACGCCGGCTCGTCAGGGCTGAACCCGGTCGCTCGGATGGCCGGCGGGCGAAGCACGAGGTTGGAGTAGGTGTGGTTGGTGATCAGGTTGGTGACCTGCCGCTCGGAGATGAGCTTGCGGATGTTGTCGGTCTCCGGCTCCGAACCCGGCCCGTCGCCGCGGAAGGTGTCGCTCGACCAGATCGGGCTGGCTCCGCCGCCGCCCCAGAAGCCGGGGTAGTTGCGGTTGAGGTCAGTGCCCCGCAGTCGGCCTGCCGGGTTGTTGGCGCAGGTGCCTCCGAGGTACTGCGCCGGGGTGAACGTCGAGATGTGGCAGTTCTTGCGCTTCATCTCGTAGTCGAACTGGCTGAAGTCACCGAGCGGCGTCGCGTTGCGCGAGATGTTGAAGCCATCGACGTTGACCACTGGGACGATGATCGTCCGGGAACGCTGCACGACCCGCCGAGCCCGGGCGTCGGTGCGGTAGTTCTCCAGCAGGTCGTAGGCGAACTCCATCGCGTGCTCCGCCGAGGGCCACTCACGCGCGTGGTGCGCGCCGACAAGCAGGAACACCGGCTTGCCGTCGTTGACCGTGGCCGCGTTGGTCGTGATCTCGATGCCGCGAACGGCCCGACCCTCAACGGACTGGTTGCGCAGGGTCAGCGGCTTGACGAGGTTCCGGTAGCGCTGGGCGAGCTGGGTCAGCTCGGTGTTGTAGTCGGCCAGGTGGCGGTACGCCGTGCGCCCGCTCGGCAGCGGGGACTGCGCGGTGGCGGCGTCGTACTGCCGATCCTTGGCAGCGTTGGCCTTGGTCCGCGCCTCCAGGTCCGCGATCTTGACGGTCCATTCGAAACCCGCCTCGCGCAGCCGCGCGGCGTCCTTCTTGCCGTGCAGCACCACTTCGACGCCCGTCGCGTCGCCGTGCTCGGTGGTGTCGAGGCCGAGCTCGTTCACCTCGGTGCGGGCCGCGGGAGTGCGCGCCTCGACGTGGACGACCTGGACCTTGCCGTCCTGGTCCTCGCTGGAACCGAGCAACGGGTCGTCTCCTGCGGCACTTGCCTGGGTCATCGTCAGCGCGGTGGCCACGAGCAGGAGGGCACTGAGCCCGGACGCGGTGGCCAGATGTCGCCGCAGCTTGCGGTGCTGCTTGCGCGTGGACGGGACGTGGTGAGCGGACATGCGTGCCTCCCGAGGCGGCGGGCCCTTCGGAGGTCCGAGTACCTCCGAAGTTTCCCTCCGGCAACCTAGATCTACCGGGTCCTTGGTGCAATAGGGGCGAGGGACTGATTTGGGGTCCATGGGGTTGTGCATGGGGCCGGTTGTCCACAGGTTGAAGAACGGCACTGGCGGTGGACGGCGCCCGGCCCTTGGCTGGATCCGTGCCGAAGTCTCGAGGTCGCCAGCGCAAGTCCAGTCGTACCAACTCTCGCCTAGGCCGTCCGGGGAGCCTCGAAGAGGTGAGGGCTCGCGCCGTACTTGAGTTGCCGGTCCTTCGAGCCGTCGACCGGGCCGAAGCCAGCGGGGACGTCATGGCGACCGTGGAACTCATCGAGCGGGACCTGGCGGAGCGCACGGACGAGAACTTCTGGCGTCCGCAACGCCTGCGCCGCTTGGCGCAGCTTGCCGCCTTCGGGCAACTGTTACCTCGATGGGCAACGTCGCGCTGGATCCTGGAGCAGGCAGCCCAGTCCCTGGACCGCCGCGGTCGTGACCGGTCCCTCAAGGCGTTGGAGATCGCCGTCGAGACGCGGGGTGGTGAAGAGACGCTGGTCGGAACGGATGACTTTGATGCTCAGGCGAAGGTGATCGACCACGACTGGGTCTTCCGTCAGTTGCTCCTCTACGAGTTCGGCGCACTCCAGGACTTCCTTGCCCGGACCGCGTCATCTGAGCTTCTGGCACGCGCAGACCGCATTCATGGGTGGGCTCGTACGCCGATGGGCGGGTTCCGCTTCGTCAGGGACTCCCCTCTTCTCGTGACCTGGCAGAACCTGGCCACCCACGCGGAGTGCGAGTCCCTCAACCTGGGGAGTGCCTCACTGCTGGAGCCAGGTGAGTGCGCAATCGGACGGTTGGTGCCGATCGAGGGCGGAGCGATGTTCGAGACGGCGCCACTGTTCGTTCCCGACGATGTGGCCCGACAGGTGGCGGGGGACCCATCAGAGTGGGTGGCCGCGGTGTCCGCCGAATGTCGCCGGGAGCGTCCACCTGAGCAGCGCATCAGGACCGGTGGACACGACTTCCGCCTGCTGACCGACGTACCCAGCGGCTTGCAGCTTGCTGTGGCCCACGCCGTCGTTGAAGAGATTGGCGCGCCGTCGTCTCCGCTCACCAGGGCCCCGGATCCTGTGGGGACTCAAGCCGCTCTCGTCCAAGCGGCGCTGCATGAGGAGCTGGGCGACCTCGACCTCCTCGTGAGCCCTTGGCCGTCCGTGGCCGCGTCGATCCTGGAGCCAAGCGTCTTCATCGAGGTGGGCGAGGGCCTCACGGCCTCCGATGGACCAGGACTCGCGCGTCTGGCGGGCGTGCTCGCTGGGCCCGCGAGTGAGCTCTGCCGAGAGCTCGCGGAGGATCTGGGGTGGGCAGCGTGATGTAGTAATATCTCTACATGGTTGTGATCAATGGTGTAGAGATGGTGGATGTCCGTGAGGCCGCCGAGCTGAGCCGTCGTACGCCGGAGACGATCCGACGCTGGGTCTGGACCGGCAGGGTGCAATGGGTCAAGAACGGAAACAAGCTCTTCGTACGACGTGCCGATGTGGCCGCAGCCTCCGGTGACGCGCCGGGCGATGAACTCGCGCTGACGCTGAGGGAATGGGTGAAACGGCTGCCAAGGGACGGGGGCAGCACGGGGGTCAGCGCTCGGGACCTCGTGCTGGATGATCGGGACACGCGTGCCGGTCGTTGACGCCAGCGTCGTCGTGGACTGGGTGGCTCCCGATGCTGATCCGAAGGGTCCGGCGAGACGCCTGCTGAACCGACTGGTTCGCGAGAACGCCATCGTCCTGGCTCCAGGACTGATGCTCGAAGAGGTGGCCAACGCGTTGCTGTCCGGCGTACGCCGCCAGAGGTGGGACGGAACTGCCGCCGACAATGCCTTTCGGCTCCTGATGACCCTTCCGGTCGAGACAGCCGACGTGCCTGGAGACCTCGAACGGGCCTGGGAGCTGTCCAGGCGCTACGACGAGCACCCGATCTACGACATGCTCTACGTCGCGCTCGCCGAGCGGGTCGGCGAGCCGCTTGTCACTGCCGACGAGCGGCTTCGGGAGAGGCTGGCAGGTCGCGAACTCGTGATCGGTCTCGACGACTGAGCGATTGCCATTCGGGACCTCACGCTGTGCAGGCACGGGGTGACATCATCGCCCGGTGGTCGGTGAGGTGCTGAGCGAAGGCAGGCTGATGGCTGCGGCCGGGAGCACCAGTTTCGTGCGCGGCGAGGACTACGTCCGCTATGTGCACGGCCTTCGGGTCACAGACTCCGGCGCCGCGGCATCGATCCAGGCACGCAACGTCTACCTGGTGGACCTGCAGTGGTCCGCGAGCCTCACGGGGCACTGCACCTGCCCGCACCACGCCTCGGGGAACTTCTGCAAGCACCTGGTCGCGCTGGGGTTGGCTGTCCTTGACTCCAGGGGTCGCCGTCAGCCGCCAGGTGGCGTCCGCGGAGAGACCGTCGCATCAGACCCGCTCGAGCAGATGGATGCGCCCGCGCTTCGTCAGCTGGTCCGCGACCTGCGAGACGTCGCGCCCGAGGTCGCTCGGCTCGTCGAGATCAAGGGCGCCGGGATGCTCACCGACGACCCGGACGCCTCGAAACGGCTGGTCGACCTGGTCAACGGGACGCTTCGCGTCCGCGGGTTCGTGGACTACCGACGATCCTTCGACGTCGCCGCCGAGGTTCAGCAGCTGCTCGACCAGTTCGAGGAGCAGCTGCGGGCGGGGAACAGCCGCGTCGTACAGCCAGCACTGCTGCGGGCGCTGACCCGCCTGCGCACCATCACCGAGCACGCCGACGACTCGAGTGGTGTGCTGGGCGATGCCTGTCAGCGCTCCGCGGAGCTCTACGCGCAGGCGTGCCGGGCGGGGCATCCTGACCCTGGCAAGCTGGCCCGCTGGTTGGTGAAGTTCCGTGACACCTCACCCGGCTGGCCAGACCTACGGTTGGCTGACTTCGTCGCGGCCTTCGACGACAAGGCTTTGCGCAGCTACCGATCCGGTGTCGCCCGACTGGAGCCGAAGTACGCCGGGGCCGAGTACTACAGACGCATGGAGCTGGATCGCATGCGGCTGGAGCTAGCCGACCACGACGGTGATCTCGACCAGGCGGTGGCCATCCTGAGCCAGGTCGACCACACGCAGTACGGCGCAATCGTGGACCGGCTCCGCGCGGCGGGACGCGATGCCGAGGCCAGCGACTGGATCGATCGTGCGGTGGCGGCCGGTCGGGTGTCTCGACATGGCAGCGGCCAGCGCAACGAGTACTGGCTAGACCCCGCTGAAGTCGCCGACGACCTGCTCGTCCGACGCCGCGAGGACGAGGCGATCGAGGTCCTCCGGAATCAGGTCCGTGGGGCCACCGACATCCGCCCCTACCGGGCGCTCCTGGACTTCGCCGACCGTCTCGGCCGAGGCGAGGGCGAGGAGTCGTGGGCGAAGGAGCATCTGCGTGAGCGAGCCTTAGAACCGTTCGGCAACGGCGCGCTTCTCGTGCAGATCGCCCTCGCTGACGCGGACCTGGCAGGCGCCTGGTCCGTGGCGGAGGAGCTAGGGGCGGGACACGCCTGGGAGACCTTGGCCAACGCCTCGACGCGCGAATACCCGGGAAAGGCCGCTCGAATGCACCGCGAGAGGGTGGATGACGCCTTGCGGGTCACCGACTCCAGTCGTTACCCCGGGATCGCGGCCGCGCTCGTACGGATCGGCGAGTTGATGGAGCGCGCCGGCGAGAACGACGAGTTCACGGCGTACGTCGTGCAGATCCGTGAGACCTATCGGCGGCGGCCATCGCTCATGGCCGCCCTCGACCGGCGGGGCCTGCCGTGGGGTACCACGTAGCGGCGCTGCTGAGCGAGTCCGGCGCACTTGTCGGTGCCTGGCGTAGGACTTGTCCTCACCGACAGGAGGACTCCATGGACGACGTCGCCATCGACCAACGCGCCGAGCAGATCGTGCGTTCTCTGGCCAGGGCGCTCACCGATCCGCGGGCAGGCGAGTGCCTGGTTTGCTACGTCGCGCGGATGCTGGACGAGTTCGGCTGCGACACCACGCTGCGGTTCGCGTGCAGCGGATGCTGGACGAGTTCGGCTGCGACACCACGCTGCGGTTCGCGTGCAGCTACCGCGACTTGCGGGCGCCGAGGGCGACCGGGCTGGAGCGTCGCCTTGGCGGCATGGGCGGGTTCTGCGACTGCGAGATCTTTCTCAACGGGATGAGGCCCGCTCCCTACCTGCGCACCTATGACGCTGATGGGGAGGAGGTTGCTGGCGGGCTGCTCCCTGCATGCGCGGGGGTGAGGCGTGGGTCAACGCAAAGCTGCCCGTGCTGGGTACTACGCCGGCGCGGGAGCTACGGAGAGTGGTGACGGGATTGCTTGAGAGCTGCTCACCGCGGCCGGTCCGCCGTGCGTCGCTGGTATATCGCTGGGTGGTCGAGCGCCGAACGTAGTGAGTGGATAGTCGAGGCCGACGGACGCGACGGACGCGACGGACGCGACGGACCGCAATCGCAGGAGGCAGCGGGTCGAGGCCGACGGCGCGGTCACGGTGTGTGGTCTCGACTGATCACTCGCTTCGCTCGCTGCTCGACCACTCAATGCGTGGCGCTTGCTGCTCGACCACTCAATGCGTGGCGCTTGCTGCTCGACGGCCCCTGCGTGGCGCTTGCTGCTCGACTACCTATGCCTCGCGCTCGCTGCTCGTTAGAACAACCGGTTGAGTCCGCCCGGTTGCCACGGCCCCAGTCCACCTGTATAATCGAAGACAAGTTCGATCCAATAGTGATGCTGAGGGATCAGCCTGGACCGTCAGGTCCGCCGCTCACAGGCGCGCTGCATCGACACGTGAGACCCAGAGCCATATTGGTCCGTCGTCGATGCTGGAGGTGCGTGGTGAGCTCGACTTTCGACCGCTGCACGCATCCTGTGCTCGCCTGTGCCGATGCCATCGAAGCGGCGCTCAAGGATTCGGCCGATGTGCAGGTCATGTTCATGGATCCCGATGACAAGCGGGCGGCGCTGCTGCGACTGGCCCGGCTCGACGCGCAGCTGGCCGCTCTGAGGTTCCGCGTCATGGCGGCCTCTGATGACCTCGCCCTGGCCGAGGGTGCCCGCGACGTCGCTGCTCTGCTCACTCAGCACACGCTCACCGACTTCGGAACCAACCGGCGTGACCTGGCGCTCGCCGAAGCACTGGACCAGCGCTGGGCTCTGGTGGGTGCTGGGCTCGGTCAGGGCGACCTCAACGTGGCGCAGGCGCGAGTGATCACGCGCGCGCTCGAGGAGCTCCCAACCGACAAGGTCTCAGCAGACCTGCTCTCGAAAGCCGAGGCCCACCTGGTCGCACAGGCGGCCCACTTCGGGCCGCGGGAGCTGCGGGTCCTGGGCCGCAGGATCCTCGAGGTGCTCGCGCCAGAGATCTATGAACAGCACGAGGCCGAGCAGCTCGCCGAGGAAGAGCGCCGGGCCCGGCGCCGGACGAGCCTGGTCAGCACCAGGCTGGGCGAGGGCACCACCCGGATCACCATCAACGTGCCCGACGCCGTCGCGACCCGCCTGCACACCTACCTCGAGGCGTTCACCTCACCACGACACCAAGGAACCGGCGAGGCGGACCGGATCGGCGTCGACCGCAAGCGCGGCCAGGCGTTCTGCTCCCTGATGGAGGTACTCGACCCGAAACGGCTGCCGGCCCACGGCGGGGACGCCACCACGCTGATCGTCACCGTCTCCCTCGATGCGCTGCGCCGCGAGCTCGGCACCGGCGAGCTCGGTCCCGCGGACAAGCTCACCGCCTCAGAGGTACGACGCCTCGCCTGCACCGCCCGGATCATCCCCGCAGTGCTCGGCGCGAAGTCCGAGGTCCTCGACCTGGGCCGGTCCTCGCGACTGTTCCGACCCGCACAACGCAAGGCGATGATCATCCGCGACCGTCAGTGCCGCGCCGAGGGATGCACCATCCCGGCAGCCTGGTGCGAGGCCCACCACTGGGGCAAACCCTGGGCCCAAGGCGGCCGCACCGACCTCAACGACGGCCTGCTCCTGTGCTCTTGGCACCACCACCGCGCCCACGACCCCGGCTACACCAGCAGTCGAATGCCCAACGGTGACGTGCGATTCAGCCGGCAGACGTGAGGAGTGCAGGCGATTGGGCGGAGGATTAGGAGCTCGATAAGTGTCATACGGTGGCGCGATGAATGTGCAGCAGCCTGAGATGGATCCCGAGCTGGAGCGGGCAGTGATGGACATTCTGTCTCGGGGGCCGTTGGGTCTCGACGAGCTCCGGGTGGAACTGGCCAGGGACCACCGCATCGTGAGCGAGGGCGAGCTGCAGTCGGTGCGGTGGCACGCAGAAGTCTTCGACTTTGCGGATGAGACCTACGCGCACCTGCCCACGCTCGCCGAGGGTGTGGTCCTCGCGCACGAGCTGAGCGAGCGGGAGCTGGAGCTCGGCAAGCTGGACCCCGGTGCCGACCTCGCGCTGTGGTCACGCCTTGCCGATGAGGGGATCCCGCTGGCTGCCGGTGGCACCGTGACAGCGGTGCACGCTTTGGGCGGCGAAGAGATGCCCGGTGACGGGGGTGTCGCCCTCGAGGGACCGGAGGGGTGGCTCGAGGGGTTCGCCGTCGGCGACGTGATCGCCCTGCGGTATGTGGGCGGGCAGGCCATCCTCGAGGGCGCCGAGTACCCCGAGGATCCCGATGCTGACGAGGCGTACGGCGACGAGCTTTTGGCGCTGGTCAGGGTCGCCCGTCGCGCGGTGGAGGAGGACATCGAGTACGGGGACCCGTCCTACCCGGGCGCCGACCCCGCCGAGATCGTCCTGCGCCTTCGGCACGAACGCCCCGGTGCCATGAGCCGGCCGTTGCCGCCCCTCGGTGACCTGTTCGAGGCGCTCGGGCTCGAGATCCACCTTGGGTACGTCGGTGCGCCCGGCACTGCCTGGCACGGTGAACCGGAGCTGCTCGACGAGCGTCAGCAGGAAGCCTGGCGTGCTTGGCAGGTCAGTCTCGAGCTGGCAAAGGAGGGGGAGGTACCGGCCGCCTCCGAGCTTTCCGTGCTGGCGGGCTCCCTGACCGGGATCCTGCTCGACTTCGTCGCCCAGGACATGGACAAGCCGGAGGGTGAACGCCTCGTCGAGGCGATGGCGAATGCTGTGACCGGTCCGCTGAGCGCCGTGCCGCTGACGCTGCTCGCCCGGGTGGCCGAGGCACGCGGGGACGGAGCCGCGTGGCTGTCCTTCCTCGAGCGGGCCGTTGCCGCAGACCCCGGCCATGTGGAGGCATTGGGTGACCTTGCTGACCTGAGGTCAGTCTCCGGTGATGCCCGCGAGGCCAAGCGTCTCTACTCTCTGGCGGGCGTGGATCCACAGACCGACGAGGTGCGCCTGCTTCGGCGCTACCTCGAACCTCCTGCCGATGGTCCGGGTCGGAACAAGCCGTGTCCATGCGGGTCGGGCAAGAAGTACAAGCTCTGCCACGGGCGCACGGCCGTGCACCCACTGTCGTCTCGAGCTTCCTGGCTCTTCCACAAGGTCGTGCTGTTCCTCCAGCGCCCACCGCAGCGACCGGACCTCATCGAGTGGGGTGCCCTCCTGGCGGGCACCGACCCTGAGGACCCTGAAGCGGTGCGTCGTGCGATGGGCGACCAGACCACGTGGGAGTTCGCCGTGTTTGAGGGTGGCCTGCTCGCGCAGTTCCTCAACGTGCTCGGTCCGCTCCTGCCCGAGGACGAGCGGAGGCTGGCCGCGGGGTGGTCGACGTCTCGTCGCCGGCTGATGGAGGTGCTCGACGTGGAGCCGATGCGTGGCGTGAAGGTGCGTGACCTGCTCACTTCCGAGGAGCTGGACGTCCACGACCGCACACTGACGCGCACGATCCAGGAGATGGACCTGTTGTTGGGCGTCCTGCTTGACGACGGTGACGATGTGCTGCGCTTTCAGCTCAATCCCTTGTCCATACCCCGCCTGATGCGCGGGCCGCTGTTGAAGTTGCTGCGTGACGGCGCGAGTGGGGAGGACGTCGCGTCGCTCCTGGCACCGAAGCCGCCGCATGTGCAGACCACGTCGGGTGAGGAACTGGTGATGTGCGTGGCTCGCTACGAGTGCGCCGACCCGGAGGCGATCTGGGAGGCACTCGGCGAACAGCTCGACCGGCACGGTGAGTCGTCGCTGGCACTACTCGGTGCGGACGACGTCATCTTGGGCACCATCGAACGCAATCGCGCCGTGCTCGTCGTACGCACGAACGCGATCGAGCGGCTGCGCACGCTGCAGGGGATCGTGAAGGCGGCCGGCGTGGGCGTGCGACTGGTCGACGAGTCCACCCGGCCGTGGGAGAGCCTTGATCCTGATCAGATGGGCCTCCCGACGGAGCCCGCCGAGCTGGATCCGGCCGACCTCATACAGATTCAGTGCCAGCTGGAGGAGCGGTGGCTCGCCGACAGCATCCCTGCTCTGGGCGGCCTCACTCCACGCGAGGCAGCCGCCTCCGCGGACGCGCGTGAGGAACTGGCTGCCCTGCTCGACGACTTCGAGTGGAGTCAGCGACGCTCGCCGCAGCAGATCGGTTTCGACATCGCGCGTCTGCGCCGGGAGCTGGACATCCCGAGTGCCTGAGCCGGACTTGTCAGGAGCAGCACCCAGGGAGGGTCTTCACTTGACGACGTCGTAGACCAACTTCTGGAGGCCGTTGCTGTAGGACTCGCTCTCGACCATCGTCAGCATCTGCTTGTCCTTGTCGGTTGCGCTGAACAGCCGCTTGCCGGCGCCGAGCAGGGTCGGGAAGACGAGCAGGTGGTAGCGGTCGACCAGGCCGGCGTCGGCGAGGTTGGCGCCCAGGTTTGCGCTGCCGTGGATGATGATCGGCCCGCCCTCGGTCTCCTTGAGCGCGGCCACGTCGTCGGCTGACCGGAGGATGTGGATCTCGCCCCAGTTCGAGACCAGGTCGGCTTCCTGGAGGGTGGTCGAGACGACGTACTTCGGCAGGGCGTTGTACTCCGTGAAGTAGTCCAGGTCGGGCCAGATGGGGGAGAACGCCTCGTAGCTGACCCGGCCCATCATCATGGCCGTTGCCTCTTGCTGCTCGCGACCCTTGATCTCGTAGGACTCGTCCACGTGCTTGATGTTCTTGAAGGTCCAGCCGGTGTTGCGGTAGCCGGTCTCGCCGCCCGGTGCTTCCATGACGCCGTCGAGCGAGACGAAGGCGGTGACGATGAGTGTGCGCATGCGGGTCTCCTCTGGGTAGTGGTTCGCGAATCTGCCCGGTCTACGCCAGCCGGGGCTCAAATGGGGCAGCTCCGACATGTTGTCACCACACCGGCCCGTCGGTGCATAGCGTCGTGACCGACGGGTCGCCCGACCTGTCGATAAGAAAGGTCGGCCTGTGTTCACCGTCGAGGAATCCATCGTCATCAACAAGCCGCGCTCCGAGGTCTGGGACTTCATGAACGATCCGGAGAACGTGACGGTCTACAGCAGCAACGTCGTGGAGTACGAGTTGGTCTCCGGCGAGAAGGACCAGGTCGGGCGGGTCTGCCGCGGTGCGGTCAAGGTGGCGGGTCGTCGACTGGAGCTGACCGACAAGCTCGTCGAGCTCGACAAGCCCAATCGGGGCAAGCTCGTCTCCGAGGACGCGACGATCCCCTACTCGCTGGAGTTCACCTACGCCGACGAGGGTGAAGGCACCAAGATCACGTGGCACCAGGAGATGGAGTCACTCAAGGGCGTGTTCAAGTTCGCGGACCCGATCGTGCTGAAGCTCTACACCCGCGACGTGCGGGCCAACCTCGACAAGGCCAAGACGATCCTCGAGTCCTGAGGGACGGCGCTCCCAGTTTGCGTCGTGCTCGGTTCGCGGCATGGTAGGCACATGTCCAACCGAACCCGCGGCAAGCACGCACCCGCTCCCCGCACCGAGGAGCACCTGCACCTCGCTGACCGCTACGTCGCCCACAACTACTACCCACTCCAGGTCGTGCTGGCCGAGGCGGAGGGTGCGTGGGTGACCGACGTCGACGGCCGGCGCTACCTCGACTGCCTCGCTGGGTACTCCGCGCTCAACTTCGGGCATCGGCATCCGGGACTGCTCCAGGTGGCGCGGGACCAGCTCGACCGGGTGACCCTGACCAGCCGGGCGTTCCACAACGACCAGCTCGGCCCGTTCTGCCGGGACCTGGCGAACCTTGCCGGCATGGAACGCGTGCTGCCGATGAACACCGGAGCGGAGGCCGTGGAGACCGCGATCAAGGTGGCCCGGAAATGGGGCTATGACCTCAAGGGGCTGCCGGCGAACGAGGCGAACATCGTGGTGGCCGCCGACAACTTCCACGGGCGCACCACCACGATCGTGAGTTTCTCGACCGACCCGCTCGCCCGGGAGGGTTTCGGTCCGTTCACGCCGGGCTTCCGGATCGTGCCGTACGGCGACGCCGGCGCGATGCGGGACGCGATCGACGACGAGACCGTGGCCGTCCTGATCGAGCCGATCCAGGGCGAGGCCGGGGTCATCGTCCCGCCGGCCGGCTACCTCGCGGCGGTCCGCGAGATGTGCACCGAGCTGGACGTGCTGTTCATCGCCGACGAGATCCAGTCCGGCCTGGGGCGCACGGGCACCACGTTCGCCTGCGAGATCGAGGGCGTCGTCCCGGACATGTACGTCCTGGGGAAGGCGCTGGGTGGCGGGATCGTGCCTGTCTCGGCGGTCGTGTCCTCGGACGAGGTTCTCGGCGTACTGCACCCGGGCAACCACGGCTCAACGTTCGGCGGCAATCCGCTGGGTGCGGCCGTGGGCCGTGCGGTGGTGAAGCTGCTCGAGAGCGGCGAGATCCAGGCGCGGGCGCGGGACCTGGCCGGCGTACTCGAGTCGGGGCTGCAGAAGTACGTCGGGAACGGGGTCGTGGAGGTGCGCACCCGCGGCCTGTGGGCCGGCATCGACGTCGAGCCCGGCCTGATGAGCGGCCGCGAGCTGTGCGAGGCAATGCTGGCCAAGGGCGTGCTCATCAAGGACACCCACGGGTCCAGCATCCGGCTGGCTCCACCACTGATCATCGAGCAGGAAGACCTCGAGTGGATGGTGGAGCAGCTCGGCGCGGTGCTGGCCGAGGTGCGCTGAAGCCTCAGGCGAACGCAGGCATCACCCGGTCGTGGATGAGCTGGAGCTGGGTGTCGACGTCGGGGACGCCTTCCACCTCGCGACCCATCAGCGACTTGACCATCGCCTTGTCGGTGACGGCGAGGATGAGGTGGTTGATCCCGGTGGAGGTGATCTCGCTCTGCATCTTCTCCGCGCACTCCTCGGGCGTCCCCGCGATCGAGAGGCGCTCGGCGATCTCGGGGGAGGTGAGCTCGATGCCCTTGGCCATGTCCCCGGCACCGATGGCCTCGATGATGGGCGCCATCTCCTCGGGTTCGACACCGTTGCGCTTGAGCTGCTCGTGCGGCATGGAGGATGCGTAGAGGCCGACCATGCTGCGGGCCGCGTCCTTGGCCTTGGCTGAGTCCTCGCCGCACGAGAACACCACCCAAGCGCCGAGGTCGAGGTCCTGCACGTTCTTGCCGGCGCGCTCGGCGCCGACGGTGCAGTGCTCCATCATGTACTCGTAGGCCTCGCGGGTGTAGCTCAGCGCGTGGTGGCACCCGTCGGAGAACTCGGCCGACATCTCGAACGACTTCGGTCCCTTCATCGCGCCCATCTTCACCGGAACGTGTTCCTGCGCCGGCCGGGCGAAGGTGAACAGGCCGCTGTAGTTGAAGAACTCGCCGTCGTAGGTGATCGCGCCCTCGTCGAGTAGTTTCCGGACCACCTCGACGCCCTCCTTCACCCGGGAGAGCGGCTTGGTGTCCGTCCAGTCGATGCCGTACTGCGCGAGCAGCCCGAAGTTGCCGCTCGACAACACCACCTCGGCCCGACCATCGCTCAGTTCGTCGAGGGTGCCCGCTGCCTGTGCGATCAGTGTGGGCTCGCGCAGCACCACTCCCGAGACGCTCGGTCCCATCCTGATCTGCGAGGTCTCTGCTGCCGCCGCGGCGAAGAGCAGCCAGAGGTCCTTCCACCAGGTCTCGTCCGCGGCGTACACCGCGTAGAAACCGAGCTCATCGGCCTTCTTGATCGTCGCGAGGGACTCGGTGAGCGGGTAGCACGGGAGCATCACATAGCTGATCTTCATCATTTCCTCCTTGATGTGCCCGAGTCGGATGGGCCTGTTTCTGGTGAGCTGGCGGCTTCGGGGATGGCGTCCCCGGAGCGGGCGTCGCTGCGCAGGTAGGGCTTGGCGAGCACTAGGTAGATCGCGCCGACGCCGACTCCCACGACTGCCGAGAGCGCGACCAGCCAGTTGTCGTACCACGGCGCGTCCGGCGTACGCGGCCACGCGATGTTGATCATCGTCAGGACGCCGTACGCCAGTGCCGCGCTCGTGATGGGGAGTCCCCAGCGACCGAGCGTGAACGGTCCGGACGGCACCCAGCCCTTGAGCCGCGCGCGCAGCGCCGCGAACACCACCATCTGGAACCCGAGGTAGATGCCCAGGATGGCGAACGAGACGATCGTGTTCAGCGCCTTCGTGGACACGACGGACCCGAGCACGATCACCGCGGGCACGGTGGCGGCCACCACCATGGCGTACGGCGGGACGTGACGCTTCGGGTCGAAGTGCCGCAGCAGGTGGGAGCCGAAGATCATGTCGTCGCGCGCGTAGGAGTACATCAGCCGGCTCGCCGCGGCCATCAGGCTCAGCGTGCACGACAGGAACGACAGCATCACGACCATCAGCACGACCTTGGTCCCGCCGACCCCGAAGGCGTCATGCAGGATCGTGGTCACCGGGTCGGCGTCATCGCCGCTGATGATCGCGCCGAAGTCCTCGACGGCCAGGAGCAGCGAGAGGCAGACCAGGATCGAGGCGGCTCCGCCGACGTAGATCGTCATCCGCATGGCCTTGGGGATCTCTCGCGTGGGGTCGGGCACCTCCTCGGCGACGTCGCCGCAGGCCTCGAACCCGTAGTACTGGTAGACGCCGATGATCGCGGCCGCCGCGAACGCCGCGAGATAGTTGCCGTTGCCCTCGACGTTCTTGGTGTCGAACAGCACGGACAGGTCGTTCGCGCGCTCGGAGATCAGCAGCCATCCACCGACCGCGAGGGCACCCAGCAGCTCGGCGCTGAACCCGATGATGGCCGCCATGGCCAGCACCTTGGTCCCCAGCATGTTCAGCAGGAGCGCTGCCCCGAGCATGATCAGCGCACACGTGATGGTCGACCCGGTGCCGGCGTCGAACCCGAGCAGCTGGGCGAGGTAGGGCCCCGAGCCGTAGACCACACCGGCGATCGTGGTGAGCAGGGCGACCATGTAGACCCAGCCGGTCATCCAGGCCCAGCGGCGGCCCCACAGCCTGCGCGCCCAGGGGTAGACGCCCCCCGCGACGGGGAACTGCGAGACGACCTCCCCGAAGACCAGCGCCACGAAGAACTGGCCGATGCCAACGATGACCAGCCACCAGATCATCGGGGGGCCGCCGGTGGACACGGCGATCGCGAACAGCGTGTAGGTCGCGACCACGGGGGAGAGGTAGGTGAAGCCGAGGGCGAAGTTGGCCCACATGCTCATGTCGCGGTTGAACTCCGAGGTGTAGCCGAGTGCCTCGAGTCGCGCGATCTCGTCGTCCTTCGAGACGGCGGTGGTCTCCTCGCGGCTCACGACTGGCCACCTTCAACGCCGTCCCCGGCATCAACTTCGGCATCACCTTCGGCGTCAACTTCGGCCAGCAGCTCTGAGCCCGTGACGACCTTGTACGCGAAGTGCCGGTGCATCCACTCGAGGTGGTCACCGCGGCTGTTCATGATCCGCAGGGAGTCCCAGTTGGGGAACTGCTGCTGCAGCACCCAGCGTTCCATCAGCCGAGGATCGACCTCGAACAGGTGCGGGTGGGTCGTGATCGCGACGTCAGTGACCCGCTCTGCGTCCGGTGGGGTGAACTGCTCGTCGTACCGGAAGCCGATGGGGCTCTCGGACGCATCACTCATGCTCGATCCCCTTCGTAGGCCCAAGTCATGAAGAACCTGCCTCGTAAGCACGGTCGAGTAGGTACTTCCCGGGGTTCATGATGTTGTTCGGGTCGAGGGTTCGCTTGAGGTCGAGCATCACCTCGAAGCCGCGGCCGAGCTCTTCGGGAACCAGGTCGACCTCGCCCTCGCGGCAGGAGCCGTGGCAGGCGCTGATCGAGCCCTTCTTGGCCAGCGCAACGGCGGCGATGTCGCGCTTGGCCTTGACCCACATCTCCCAGGCTCTGTCGTCGAGCTGCTGCTCCCAGATGCCGACGTCGATCTCGGTGAGGTAGTCGACGCCGGTGTTGCCGGAGGTGTAGGCGAACATGCCCCAGTCGTCGAACACGTCGGTACGCCGGCGCAGGTCGGCCACGATCTGGTGCCAGGCCTTCGTCACGGCCGGCAGGTTCGTGTAGTTGATGGCGGCGTCCTCGCAGTGCCAACTCATCGGCACCACCTGCCCGGCCTTGGTCCGACCGTGCAGCGGTGTGGCGTAGCGGTCGTGCCGCGCCGCCCAGTCACCTTCGGAGATCTCGTCGCCGAGGTAGCGGGCGCCGTACTCCTTGGCGATCCGGAACAGCCGCTTGCCGGCCGGGCGGACCTCGTCCTCGTAGCCATACATCACCGCGCACACCAACGCTCGGACGTCGCCGGGCTGGGGGATGTACGCCTCGTCGTCGCGGCGCAGGTAGGCGACCTTCCACTCGTCGAACAAGACGGCACCACCGAAGGTTGCGACACCGGCCTGGGCGAGTGCACCGACGCAGGCGTAGGCGTCGTGGTAGTTGTCGAACGCCCAGAACGGCGAGAGCTCGGCCTCCGGCTTGGGGAAGAGCTTGAGGGTGGCCTCGGTCGCGATGCCGAGGGTGCCCTGGTGGCCCATGAACAGGTGCTTGAGCTGGTAGCCGCTCGAGGACTTGCTCACCTTGTGCCCGATGCCGTCGCCGACGTGCATCACCTCCCCAGTGGGGAGCACGTGGTCGAAGCTGAGCACCAGGTCGCGGGTGTGCCCGTAGCGCGAGCCGATCAGCGACCAGCCGCTGGTGCCGATCCTGCCCCCGACCAGCGAGCACGGGTACGACGCGGGGTCGTCGGGGTAGAAGAGCCCGTGCGGCGCGAGCTGCTCGTTGAGCTTGAGCATGTTGATGCCCGTGCCGACCGTGACCGTGCGGTTCTCGAGGTCGAGCTCCTTGATCTTGTTCATCCGCTTCACGTCGACGACGATGCCGCCGCGCAACGGGACGGCGCCGTCGGTGAGGCCGGTGCCTCCGTCGCGGGGTACGACGGGCACGCGCAGGTCGTTGGCGATGCGTACGACGCCGGCGACCTCGTCGGTGCTCGTGGGCAGGACCGCGAGATCGGGGAGCCGCTCGGACCAGCGGTGCACCGGGAACGGTGCCGGCACGCGCGCGCGGTTGTAGCGGTCCGGCTTGGAGGTGAGGATCTGCTCGTCGCGCAGCACAGTGCGCAGTGCGGTCACCAGCTCGTCGAGGCGTTCGACCGTGATGGTCATGAGGGGCTCACGTCGTTGGTGGACCCGTCGTTCGTGGACCCGTCGTTCGTATACCCGCCAGTGGATCCCCCGACGGTGATGCCGAGCGACTCCGCCAGCAGCTCGTGGATGTCGATGACGTCGATGTCCACCGCCGCACCTGCCTCACTGAGCGGACGCTCGGACCATGGGCAGGCACTGACCAGCGTGTCCACCTCGAGCGCGGAGGCCTTGTCGACCCGGCTCGCGGAGATGGCCGCGGTGAGCTCCGGCTTCTCCACGGGCAGGCCGCCACCGCCGCCGGAGCAGTAGGACCACTGCGTCACCCGGTCGACGTCCTTGAAGTCCAGACCTGGGATGGAGCGCAGGATCTCGCGAGGCTCCTTCCAGATGCCCTTGCGCTTGTTGAGCCGACAGGGGTCGTGGTAGGTGATCGCGCGCTCAACGGGTACCGACGGCGTCAACCTGCCTTCCCGGATCAGCTCGGCGAACAGTTCGACGACGAGCACGACCTCGATGTCGAAGTCGGCGCCGAAGTACTTCGGGTAGTCCTCCGTGAACGAGATGTAGTCGTGCGGGTCGAGGACGAGCACCCGCTTCGTGCCCGTGGAGCGCCAGTTGTCGAGGTTGTGCTGGGCGAATCGCTTCGCCTGGTCGACGTACCCCATCTCCGCGGCGGGGCCGCCGCAGCACCACTGCTCGCCCATCAGCCCGAACTCGTAGCCCGCGAGCTGCAGGGTCTGGGCGACCGCGCGAGGGACGGACGTGCGGTAGAACGCCGCCTCGCAGTCGACGAACAGCACGGTCTCGCCACCGATCGGGAGGTCGAGGCCCTCAGACCAGTCGCGCACGTGCTCCTGGCTGACCGGGGTCTCGCCGAGACTGGTCTCACCTAGGACGGGCTCGTGGGTCTGCTCGTCGGTCCGCTCGTTCCACGACTGCCACGCCGGCTGGTGCACGCCGCTCTCCACGGCGAACGCGCGGACCGCCTTGACCACGTCGACGGTGCGAGTGCGGAACCGGTAGAAGTCTCCGGTGAACAGCGTGTTCGGGCAGCGCAGCTCGCACGCCCCGCACTGGGTGCAGTTGACGTAGTCGGAGGCGATCTCCTCGATCGTCATCTCGCCCCGGTCCATCGCCACGACGTTCGCGTGGAAGGCGGTCGGCGTCCACGACTCGTTGCGCGTCACCTGCGTGACCGGGCATACCTCGCGGCAGAACTTGTGTCCGGAGGAGAAGCAGTTGTACGAGGCGTTGCGCCACGCTTGCGTGAACTCCTCAGTGGGAGTCGGGTCGGGTGCGACCTCGTGCTCCCCTGTTTCATGGCCCCCTGTCTCGTGGTGGACGACGATCTCGTCCGGGATGACCGTCAGCTCTTCAGGGTTGTCCCGCATGCCGGGTGTGAACGGCACGGAGAGCGGGTCCCCCCGACCCGGCCGGTCGAGCTGCGTCATGCGAGGCCTCCTGCAGACCGAAAATGCAGATCACAGTCTTGGCAAGATACGGCTCCTCCGGTCCCGGCCACAAGGGACGCCGACGCTGGGGCGTCGACTATCGCTACTCGACCACGGCTGTAGCACGATGGGCCGATGGGCAGCGAACAAGAGCAAGGCGTGGTGTTCCCGGCGGACGCCGAGGGCAGGCGGGCGACATCGTCGGTGGGGCGCGGCGTGGTCGCGGAGGCCCTGCGGTCCACTGACCCGACGGGAGCGCGGGCGGCGGAGCAGGCGACGGCCTGGCGCAGGGACTACCTCGGGCACTTCCGTCGCCTGGTCGAGGCCGGGCTCGTGTCAGGCCCGGCGTCGGTCGCGATGGCCCAGGCCGGGCTCGACTGCCTGCGTGAGCGGATGCGCGTGCTCCAGGGTTCGCGTGAGTTCCGACTCGAGTCCTGGCCCGAGAGCGACCGGAAGCTCGAGGGCGTCGAGGTCAAGGGCGAGGGCGAGCCGCTGGGTGAGCTGGTGCTGCCCTACCGCGGTGACCGACTACGCGGCGACGAGATCCGGCGGCGCGTGGGCGCCTGGGTGGAGGCCGGAGTGGTCGAGCCCACGGTCGCCGACGCGATCGAGCAGGTGCTGGCCAACCCCGACTGGCTGCGGCTCGAGGGGCACACCGTCGCGGTGCTCGGCGCTGGTTCCGAGATGGGGCCGTTGCCCTCCCTGATGCGGTGGGGCGCCAGGGTCGCCGCTGTGGACCTCGACCGCTCGGAGATCTGGGAGCGGGTGCTGACCCTGGCTCGCGAGGGCGCCGGAACGATGGTCGTCCCGGCCCCGATCGGGGCCGACGGTCCGCTCGAGCGGGTCGCCGGGATCGACCTGCTCAGCGAGGTCCCGGTCGTCGAGCGCTGGTTGCAGGACCAGCCCGGGACCCTCGTGGTCGGCAACTACGTCTACGCCGACGGTGCCACCAACACGCGTGTGTCCGTAGCGGTCGATGAGCTGACCCATCGACTCCAGCTTGGTCGCACCGACGTGGCCCTCGCCTTCCTGGCGACGCCGACCGATGTGTTCGCCGTACCGGCTGAAGCGGTGCAGCACTCGTCCCGTGCGTACGACGGCCGCTCGCCGCGCGCCAAGGCACTCGGCCGCGGGCTGCGGGCCATCTCGGGTGGGCGGCTGCTGCGCCGCAACTACGCCCCGGGTTCTGACCCCGGCATCAACGACTCCCTGGTGGCGCAGCAAGGACCGAACTACGCGCTCGCCAAGCGGCTGCAGCGCTGGCGTGCGACCGTGGCGCGCGACCAGGGTGCGACGGTCTCGATGAACGTCGCGCCGCCGACGCGGACCAGGTCGGTGGTCAAGAACCGCGCGCTCGCCGCGGCGTACGCCGGTGCCCATCGCTTCGGCGTCGAGGTGTTCGAGCCGGCGACGTCGAACGTGCTGATGGCGGCACTGCTCGTGCACGACCTGCACACCGACGGTGGCCCGCGCCACGAGCACCCCTGGCAGGACGAGGCGTACGCCGCCGCGCACGGCGGGCTCTGGCGCGCGCCGTACGCACCTCGCAGCGCGCTCGGACTCGCGGCGCTGCTCGGGTACGGCGCGGCCCGCGGCTGACCACACCGGTCTCCTCGAACCCGGGGTCAGCGCACTCCGAACGGCTCGTCGACGGCCAGGGTCTTGCCGTCCTTGTTCTCCAGCTCGATCCTCTGGAACGTCATCGAGATCTTCTCGAGCGCAGGAGCATCGGGAGCATCGGGGCCGACTACGTCGCCCTCGATGTACTGCTCGATCTCGCTGACGCTGGCGTTGGTCAGCTTGATCGTGTGGAAGACGGTCTCCTGGCCCCTCGGGTCGAGCTTGACGAACTCGAAGAGCACCGACTTCAGGATCTCGTTGGCGCACAATGCCTGGAAGAACTGCGGTGATGCGGCGCCCCATTGCTTGACGAAGGTGATCGGCCGGTGGATGCGCTTGCCGCCCGCCATCCCGGTCGCCGCGTCGCGAGGTGACTGGATGCTGTAGTGGAAGGCGATGCCTTCGAGCTTGTCGGCCTGCAGCCTCCCTGCTGCCTCTGGCTTGAACTTGCCCTGTTTCGTTCCTTCGACCGTCACGTAGAACTCGTTTGCCATCAGGACCCTCCAGTGTCGACAACTCTCTGAGCAACCTCACTCCCAGGTGTGGCTGCGAACGCGCTCCAGCTCCGTGCGCCAGCGTCCCTCGCTGGCTTGTCCCTTCTCGACCGGCTCAGCGAGGAAGGTCCCCGGCAGCCGAGTTCGCTTGTCCACGACCAGCGCGCTCAGATCCGGTTCCCCGGCAGCGGTGCAGTCCCGGCGCACGCTGTTCAGGACGGGCCCGGCTCCGTGCGCGACCCCGCCGTACTGGGCGGCCAGCTCCCCGTACGTCGGGAGGTCCTCGTCGCCTCGAGCGGCGCACTCGATCAAGAAGCGGCGCGCGGCAACGATCGCGTGCGGCTGCCGGCTGAAGCTGGTCGCCGGGGCGCGCTTCTTCGGCGGGAGCGGGACCGCGGTGGCCGGCTCAGGTTCTGGTGCGGAGACCGGCTGAAAGTCCGGTGCGGCGTCCAACGGAGGTTTCGCATCCGGCCACGCAGCGGGGGGCGGCCCGAATGCACGTCGGGCCGAACGCACGACGCCTTGTGCCATGGCGGCATTCGCGGTGCCACCGATGACGGCGCCGATGCCGAAGGGAACGATGCGGCCGAGCACGACGACTCCCTGCCTGCTTCCGTACTTGGTCACGAAGTTGTGCCCGAGGACCTTGTTGATGGCCCTGATCTGGGAGGTGGGAACCCGGTGTACCAGCTGACGCGCCCAGTGCTTGCCGGAGCGTTCAGCAACCGAGCTGATCGCCCGGTTGCCGCTCTCACCCAGCATGATCGCGAGGAACAGGCTGCGTCGTCGTTCGACGTCGTAGATGTGCACACCGTGGATCTCGGCCAAGGCCAGCGTGTACAGCGCGGCCGCTTCGAGGAAGGCTGCCGACTCACCTGCACTGAGGGTCGCGGCTGCCGCAGTTCCAACGCCTGGTGCCGCTGCGGCCGCGCCGACCGCTGCGCCACTGGACGTGGTGGTTGCCAGCAGCTGCCGCTCGAGTCGCCTGATCACGTCGGCCGGCGATGCATCGGGTTTGCTGCGTCGTACCCTCGCGATGTGCTTGGAGACGGAGGCCTGCTGCATCGCGAGCCCGTGGTCAACGAGCTTGAGCAGCTTCCCCGAACTTGGCAGATCCACCATGTTCACCCATCCCCGGACGTCCTTCGATAGCCAACATGGCAGAGATGATGGAGTGCGTGCGCGAAACAACGTGGATTTCTCGACCTCTGGCGGTACGCCGTGCCGGGGTGCTGCTGCACATCACCTCGCTTCCCTCGGCAACAAAGCCCGGTGATTGCAGACAGGGTGATTGCAGACAGGGTGATTTCAGACAGGGTGACTTCAGACAGGGTGACCTCGGACCCGAGGCCCACCGCTTCGTCGACTTCCTGGCGGAGGCCGGCTGCTCGGTCTGGCAGGTGCTCCCGCTGGTCCCGACGCACGAGGAGGACCGGTCGCCGTACAACGCACTTTCGGCGATGGCCGGGAACCCCGAGCTGATCAGCCGCGAGCTCAGCGCCGAGCGGGGCCTGGTCGATCCGCAGGGGCTGACGGGCGAGCAGCTTGCGGACTTCGTGTCCTGGTGCGAGGAGCACGGCGCCTGGCTGGATCCCTACGTCGAGTTCATGACGCTGCGCGACCTGCTCGACCACGCGCCCTGGCCGACCTGGGAGCCGGGGTTGCGTGACCGCGACCCGGAGCGGGTCGACGCCGTGCTCGCACCCCACGCGAGCCGGATGCTGGCGCTGCGCTTCGAGCAGTGGGTCTTCGCGCAGCAGTGGGCCGAGCTCCGGGCGTACGCCGCTGAACGCGGGGTGCTGTTCTTCGGTGACCTGCCGATCTTCGTGTCGCACGACAGCGCCGACGTCTGGGCCTCCCATGACCTGTTCCAGCTCGACGACGCCGGGCAGCCGATCACGGTGACCGGCTGCCCGCCCGACTACTTCGCGGCGGATGGCCAGCGGTGGAACAACCCGCACTACGACTGGGACCGGATGGCCGCCGACGGGTTCGCCTGGTGGCGCTCGCGGATCGCGCGGCAACGCGAGCTCTTCGACCTGGTGCGCATCGACCACTTCCGCGGGTTCGAGGCGGCGTGGCACGTTCCGGTCGACGCCGCGACTGCCCGTGAGGGCTACTGGGTGACCGGTCCGGGTCACGACGTACTGGCTGCGCTCGTCGAGACCGCGGGCCCCGGGACGCTGGTCGCCGAGGACCTCGGTGTCATCACGCCGGAGGTGGACGCTCTGCGAACCGAGGCCGGGCTGCCGGGGATGAAGGTGCTCCAGTTCGCGTTCGACGGCAACGCCGACAACCCCTATCTGCCGCACCGGCACGGTGAGCAGAGCGTCGTCTACACCGGGACCCACGACAACGACACCACCGTCGGCTGGTGGTCAGAGGTGGACGGGGAGCTGCGCGAGCGGGTGCTGTCGACGGTGCCGGCGCGCGGGGAGCCGATGCCGTGGGCACTGATCCGCCTTGCGTTGTCCTCGACCGCACGGCTCGTCGTGGTCCCGGCGCAGGACCTCCTGGAGCTGGGCAGCGAGAGCCGGATGAACACGCCGGGGACCGACGAGGGCAACTGGACCTGGCAGGCGCCGGCTGGTGCCTTCGACTTGCGCCTCGCCTCAAGGGTCCGGGACCTGGTCGCTGCCTCCGGGCGACGGGGTGACAGACCGGGCTAGTTCAGCGCGTCCGATTTGCCCCTTCCGCGGACCTCGGGGCCGCGCGGCCTTAATCTCGTCGTACACAGGTCGATCGGGGGATTGATGGCGGGGGAGTCTGCACGCGCCGTCGCGCTCCGGAAAAGGGCTGAGGCGGACCGGCTTCTTCGCGCCGCCGCCTTGTCCGAGCGGGGCGCCGAAGGCGACGAGGCAACGGCGCAGGTCCTCGCCGAGCTGCCGGCCCTCGACTGGCGCGTCTTCCACGACATGCGATGGCCGGGGCGACGGTTCGCCAACATCGACCACGTGCTCGTCGGACCGCAGGGTGTGTTCGTCGTGGACAGCGTGGCGTGGACGGGATACATCGACGCTCGCTCCGGCGTACTGCGCCAGAACGGCCGTCGGCGTACTGGTGCCGTCGCCGGTGCCGTAGCCGCCTGCGCAGCAGTCGCCGAGCTGCTGCCCGGGTTCGACGCGGGCCTGGTCAAGCCGGTGATCTGCCTGGTCAGACCCGAGCCCGTCTTCGGCTGGGTGGATGAGCTGATGCTCTGCTCCACCGCGAACATCGTCACGCTGCTGTCCTCCCGGCCGAGGGTGCTCAGCGACGAGGAGTCTGCCGCCATCGCCGAGCTGCTGGCCCAGTCACTCCACGAGGCGAACTCGCTGGTCCCGCGAGTGGCCGCCAAGGTGCGCTCGAGGCGCGGTGCAGCCCGGTCGAGGAATGCACGGCTGACGCAGACCATCGTTGGTGCGACCTCCGTGGTCGCCTTCGTCCTGCTGTTCCTTGCGCTGGGCGGACCTCAGCGTGTGGCGGACTTCAGCAGCAGGGCGGTGGAGCGGCTCGATGCCTCCACGCAGCCGATCGGGAAGAGCCTCCTGGTCGCAGGAGGGGCCACCCGGCCGCCGCTCGACGTCAGCATGAGCCAGCTCGGCGTCACCGAGTCACTCACGCCAGGGAGGCGCGCCGCCTCAGGGGGATGTGCTGATGGCGGTCCAGATGACGATTCACAACCAGGGCGACCGGACGTGGGTCTCGCAGCCGGGCACCAGCGTGGTGATGCGCGACGAGGCGGATGAGACGCACCGGCCGGTGCCGGCGTTCACCAAGGTGGAGGCGGGAAGGGTGCTGCCCCAAACGTTCAGGCTGGCTCCGGGAAAGACGATCCGGGGGTTCGTGGTCTTCGAGGTGCCGCGGCGTACGACGATCGACCAGATCAAGCTCACGGTCGGGCCGGACGGCCCGCAGACGGTCCGCTGGTCGGTGGGGGACTAATAGGCGTCCTGACGCCCAGCCGCCGCACCGGTGTCGTATTCGCGGACCAGCCTCTTCGGCGCCGTCAGTCGCCACGCCTCGATGACCAGCTCGTGCACCTCGGCGGTCTCGGCCAGGTCGAGACGCACCCGGACCCAGCCGAAGCGTCCGGAGGTGTACCACTCCGAGTAGATCTCCGGGTCGGTGCTGATCAGCGCCTCGCGCTCGGCCAGCGTGGACTTCACGAAGAGGTCCCGACCGTCGGCGGAGACGTAGCCGATGCCGCGGCCGCGGAAGGTGAAGATCGTGGAGCCCTCGATGTACTCACGTTCACCCGCCTCGGGCAGTGAGGCGGCGAGGTCAAGGAGTGCGGCAGCGTCGACAGCCATGGGCAGCATCCTGCCCCCGGGCACCGACAGACTCCAGATGGGCGTGCTGGATGACCGTTAGGCCGCCAGGTCGTCGGGTGCCACCGCCCGGACGGCGAGGTCGTTGGCGACGTGGATCGGGTGGCAGTGCAGGTGCGAGGCGCGGGCACCGGCCACGAGGCGTGCGGCGAGGTCGCGGTCGAAGGCGTTGATGCTGTCCCTGCCCGGTCGGGTGACCAGGAACGCGACGCTCGTGCCCTCGCCCTCCTCGGCGCAGACCTGCTCCAGCACGTCGAAGAGGTTCGCCACCTCCAGAGGGTCGGGCAGGTGTTCGCTCTCGGGGATCTCGACCAGGAACCGGGTCGGCCTGTCATCAACGCCGATGAAGGTCACCCAGACACTGGTCGAGCGAAATCCGAGGGGCTGCATCAACAGCTCCCACATGCGTTGCACGTCGCTCTGGTTGCCGATCTTCAGCTCGTCCAGCTCAGTTCTTGTGTCGTCTCTTGTGTCGCCTCTTGTGTCATCGTCCATGCGGCCCACGTTGCCGCGGAAGCGAGGGCCGTGGGCGGTTGTCCACAGGGACGTTTCCCGGTCCCGTTGCTGGCCCGTATGACATTTGTCAGCGCCGACGGTGCAGATCGCGCCCGGAGTGATGACGTCACGCACTACGCGCGGGCCGTCATGTCACGAATGCTTGAGGCATGAACGAATACGCCATCACAGCCAGCGGCCTGCGTCGCAGCTACGGCTCGGGGGACCGGGCTTTCGAGGCCGTCCGGGGGATCGACCTGAGCATCGCTCCGGGAACGATCCACGCTCTTCTGGGCGTGAACGGCGCGGGCAAGACCTCCACGCTCGAGGTGATCGAGGGGCTTGCCCGGCCCAGCGCCGGTGAGGTGCGGGTGCTCGGGATGGACCCGCTCAAGCAGCGCGCCGCCGTACGCCGGCGCACCGGCGTACTCCTCCAGCGCAGCGGCTTCGTCGCAGATCTGAGCGTCGCCGAGACACTCCAGATGTGGGCCGCCACCGTCACCGACGCCCGGCCACTGAAGGAGTCCCTGGCCATGCTCGACCTGGAGGACCGTGCCCGAACCAGGATGCGGGCCTTGTCCGGCGGCGAGCAGCGCCGGGTCGACCTCGCGTGCTCGCTGATGGGCCGCCCCGACGTGGTGATGCTCGACGAACCCACCACCGGTCTCGACCCGGAGAGCCGGCGCAAGGTGTGGCGCCTGATCCGGGGGCTGCGCGACGAGGGCGCGACGGTGCTGCTGACCACGCACTACCTCGAGGAGGCCGAGGTCCTGGCCGACGACCTCTCGATCATGCGGGCCGGTGAGATCGTCCGCTCGGGCAGCCCGGCCCAGATCGTCGAGGACCACGCCTCCGAGATCTCCTTCGCGGCGCCCGGTGCGAGCCTCCCGGCCAGGGTGGGCGTGCGGGTGAGTCACGACGGGGACCGAACGATCTTGTACGTCGACGACCTGCAGGCCGAGCTGACCGCACTGCTGCGCTGGGCCGAGGAGTACGACGTCCGGCTGGACCGGCTCGTCGCCCGCACGGCCAGCCTCGAGTCGGTCTTCCTCGCCATCGCCGATGAAGACAGTGCAGGCAAAGACAGTGCCGACGAAGACAGGCCAGATGAAGACAGGCCAGATGAAGACAGGGCCAACAAACGCCTCCCTGAACAACGTGCCACCTCCGAACCGACCACCCCCCGCACCCTGGAAGGAAGCGACCGATGAGCACCCTCGACCTCGCCCCGGCAACGCGCCGGGTCACCCGCCTGGCCCGCACCAACAGCGTCCTGATCATCCGCAACTGGCTCACGCTGACCTATGCAGTCGTGATGCCGCTGCTGCCGCTCGGCATGCTCTTCTTAGGCCCACACGGAGACGTGGACACCGGGAGCACCTTCGTCACCACCGGACTGCTGATGGCGTTGATGTTCCCCGTCTACTACAACCTGCTCTCCATGTTCGTGTCCCGCCGCGACGAGCTCGTGCTCAAGCGGCTGCGCACCGGAGAGGTCCGCGACGCCGAGCTGGTGCTGTCGATGGCCCTTCCCGGCGCGGCGGTCATGCTCGTGGTGTCGGTGCTGGCCATCGGCGTGGCGATGGCAAACGGGCTGCCGTTCCCGGTCAACCCGCTGCTGTTTCTGGTCGCGGTGCTGCTGTCCACGGCGACGTTCTCGGCGCTCGCGCTGTGGACCGCGTCGTGGACGCGCACGGCCGAGGCAGCCCAGATGACGAGCATGCCGGTGGTCGTCCTCGCGATGGTCGGAATGTTCAGGCCGGTGTTCCCCGAGTCCGCCGACGCCTGGGTGGCGCTGTTACCGACCTCCGCGGTGCACGACCTGGTCCGCGTCACCTGGTTCGGTCGTCCCTCCGAGCTGGGAACCGCGGAACGCTTCGACTTCCTGGCAACCTGGGGCGAGGCCGTCCCTGCGCTGGGGGTGCTCGCAGCCTGGACGCTGCTGTCTATGTGGGTCGCGCGACGTGCCATGCAGTGGGAGCCCCGCTCGTAAGCGCGGGCCCCGGTCACCTGACAGGATCCAGAGGTGGACATGTGGAAGATCCTGGGGCGACGCCTGCTGAGCCGCGGGTTCAGCCTCAAGGGGCGGTCGCAGGTCGAGCGCATCGAGCTCTACACCCGTGCCTCCCTCTACTGGGTCTGCTGGTTCTTCCTGCTGCTGGCCGCGCTCAATGTCGTCACCCTGGCGAACGGCACCACAGCGATCGTGGTCAGCCTGCTGGTGGTGGTGGTCCTCGGGGTCGTGGGGAGCCTGACCCTGCGCGAGTGCATGCGCTTGTACCCGGCGTACGCCCCGGTCCCCTGGCGACTCCTCACCCTGCTCGCGGTGCTGGTACTGGTTACCGACCTGCTGACCTTTGCGCTGCCGGAGAAGGCCGAGTTCGCCGGCAGTCTCGTGGTTGTCCCGGCACTCGCCTGGGGTGCTGGCGGGTTGCGGGACCGACGCATCCAGGCCGGGGTGGTGGCAGCCTCGACGCTGCTTCCCTGGCTGACGACCGGCAGCGTGGGCGTCGCGGCGTACGGGCTCAGCGTCAGCATTTTCTTGATCTTCACGGTGCAGAGCTCGCTGTGGCTCCTCGAGCTGGTCTACGAGCTGGAACGGAGCCGGGACACCCAGGCGGCGCTGGCGGTGGCCGAGGAGCGTCTCCGCTTCTCCCGCGACGTCCACGACGTCATGGGTCGGCAGCTCTCCACGATCGCGGTCCAGGCGGAGCTGGCCGCGACCCTGGCCGAGCGCGGTGACCCCCGCGCAGCACGCCACATCCTCGAGGTCCGCGAGAGCGCACACGACGCCTTGCGGGAGGCCCGGGAGCTGGCCCGGGGCTACCGGCCGCTCGACTTGCTCGCGGAGACCAACGGCGCCGTCTCGCTGCTCGAGTCCGCAGGCATCACCGCCACCGCGGACCTGGCCGGGCTGCCGCAGGCGTGGCACGAGCCCGTTGCCCGGGTCGTCCGCGAGGCGATGACCAACGTGTTGCGGCACTCCTCGGCGACCCGGGTCGACATCAAGTACGACGACGGGGAGGTCGTGATCACCAACGACGGTGCGACGGCCACGAGCCGCCCCCGCGTGGAGGGTGGTACGGGCGGCACCGGCCTCGTCGGGCTCGCCGAGCAGCTCGCGCCCTCGGGAGCAGCGATCACGACCGAGAACCAGGGCGACGAGTTCGTCGTACGCGTGCGTTCCCTTCGACGCCGTGGCGCAACCGGGGGAGGTCCGGTGATCCGGGTACTGCTCGCCGACGACGAGAACCTCATCCGCAGCGCACTCGCCCAGATGCTCGATCTCGAGGACGACATCGAGGTCGTGGCCGAGGCCGCCAACGGGGCCGATGCCCTCGTTGCTGCGCGGGCCAGCACGCCGGACGTGGCCGTGCTCGACCTCCAGATGCCCGACCAGGACGGCATCACCGTCGCCGAGGAACTCGGCCGCACCCTGCCCGGGTGTGGCTGCGTGATCGTCACCAGCCACGGACGACCCGGCTATCTGAAACGCGCCCTCGCGAGCGGTGTGAAGGGCTTCCTGCCGAAGACCACCTCGGCCGCCACGCTCGCCCAGGTGGTTCGCATCGTGCACGCAGGCGGACGGCACGTGGATCCGGAGCTCGCGGCCGAGGCGATCGCCGCCGGCGACTCGCCGTTGACCCCGCGCGAGGCCGACGTACTCGAGGCAGCAGCGGGTGGCGCACCGGTCGAGGACATCGCACGCAGGGTGCATCTGACGCCTGGAACCGTGCGCAACTATCTCTCCAGCGCGGTGGCCAAGCTGGGCGCCAGCAACCGTCACGAGGCCGCGGTGACGGCCCGGCGGATGGGGTGGATCTGAGGCGCTTCAGCAGGCCGAAAATGGTGCGTGTGAGTTCGCTCACCCCAGGCGTGTGTGTGGTCGAAAACCGGTGGCCGCGGGCCGCACAATTGCAGCTGTGACCGACTCCCGCGAGACCTACCGGATCCTCGATCTCGCGCTTCGGATCGGCGAGATCCTGCTCGCCTCGGGAGCCGGGGCAGCCGACGTGACCGCGACCATGATGGGCATCACCCGCCACTACGGCCTGCGCAGTGCCGACGTCGACGTCACGTTCACGCTGCTGCGGATGAGCTACCAGGACGATCCCGAAGAGATGCCGGTGCTGCTGACCCGCAACGTCACCCAGCGCGACATCGACTACGACGACCTGACGCGCACCCACGACCTGGTGGCGGACGTCCTCCATGACCGGGTCACCGTCGCCGAGGCGCGGGCGCTGGTCGCGCGGGTGAACTCCACCGGCCACTGGCTGCCGCGCTGGGCCGTGGTGCTCGGCTCGGGTGTCCTGGGCGGCGGAGTGGCGCTGATCCTGGGCGGCGGCGTGATCGTGACCGCCGTCGCCGCACTCGCCGGGATGTTGATCACCATGCTCACGCGCTGGCTCAACCGGCAGCGGTGGCCGATGTTCTACCAGCAGATCGCAGGCGGGATGCTGGCCACGCTGCTGGCGCTCGGCACGGCCGCCCTCGACCTCCGCGTCGACACCTCGCTGGTGATCACAGCCAGCATCGTGCTGCTGCTCTCCGGCATCGGCTTCATGGGCGCGATCCAGGACGCCCTCAGCGGTTTCTACATCACTGCGGGCGCCAGGATCATCGAGGCGACGCTGGCGACGGCGGGGCTGATCGTCGGAGTATCCGCCGGACTGGCGCTGGCCCCCGCGCTCGGTGTGACGCTTGCGTACGTCCGGCCCGGGGAGTCGGGGCTGGCGGAGGTGCCGCTGGTCCTGGTCGGCGCCATCGTGTCCGCCAGCGCCTTCGCGCTCACCTGCTACGCGCCACTGCGGGCGCTGCCGGCCGTCGCGATGACTACTCTTCTCGGTCACCTCGCCTTCCTCGCCATGCGCGATCCAGGAGCAGCGATGCCCTGGGCCGCCGCCTGCGGGGCCGTGGTGATCGGGGTGGTCAGCTACATGATCGCCGGCAAGGTCGACGTACCCCCGCTCGTGGTGGTCGTCCCCGCCCTCGTCCCGATGCTGCCCGGACTGCTGATCTACCGGGGCCTGAGCTCGATGTCGGAAGGCGACGCGCTCGGCATCCTGCAGCTCTCGGCCGCGGCCGCCACGACCATTGCGCTGGCGGCCGGCGTGATCCTGGGGGAGTACGTCGCCCAGCCGCTCAAGCGCAACGCCCGTCGCCTGGAGAGCCGTCTCGCCGGACCGCGGATGGTTGGTGTGATGCACGGCCACCTCCCCCGGCGGCGGAGAAGCAGCCGCGTCTGACCCTGCGGGGTTCGGTCAGCGTTTCGGGGCCTGCTCAGCCGAACAGGGGAGTCTGGCATGCACCTGGTGCAGGCAAGACTCCTCTGATCGGGTATTCCGTTCCCGATCGACCACTCCGATGGGATGGGCCGATCCTCGGCTTGCGGGTCTCGACTCGCCGCTCGCTGACGCGCGCTCCTCCACGCAAGGTTGCTCGATCATCTAGCAGGGGTTGCGAAATCCGGGGCATGGGGTTCGGATGGTGGGGCCGGTGACATCGGGCCACCGGAGAGACGAGAACTCCATGCGCCGTACGCATCTCGGGGCCACGCTGCTCACCGCTGTCCTCACAGGTTCGCTCCTCCTGCCCCCGCCCTTGACTGGTCCTGCCGCCAGCGCACCTGGCCCCTCGGATCGCGGAGGAGGCCTCACACGGTCTGCTGAGCTGTCGACCAGCACCCGGCTGGAGGACCGGCGCAGCCTGTTCGTGGGCGACCGGTTCTGGGGGATGGGCGCTCAGGACGGCAGCTACCCGGCCATGGGCTTCCACACTCGCGGGGAGATGGGCGGGTTCTGGACGCCGCCGATCAAGCTGCTCGACGGCATCTGGTTCAAGGCAGGCGATCGCTGGCTGACCTCGACGAAGCACACCAGCGGCTGGGGCTACCAGCGGATGGACCTCGGCACCCACGACGGGGTCCGGATCACCCGCACTGACTTCGCGCCGGACCGGTTGCGGGCCGGCCTGGTCGGGCTCCGGTTCGAGGCGCGGAGGGCGACGACGATGCGCCTCACGGTCGACGCCCACTCGGAGCTGATGAAGGTCTACCCGTGGGGCGAGACCACGCCCAGCCAGACGGCGTACAACCTGCAGGACATCGGCAGCATCGCCGGGGGCAACCTCGTGTTCCGCGAGCAGGGCACCCCACCTGTCGACAACGCGGACGCTCATGACTACGCCGCACTCGTGGGGTCCAGGCTGACTCCGAGCGCGACCTCGCTCGGTCCTGCCCACCGCGGACCCCAGGGCACCGGCTCAGAGGGACCGGCGATCTGCGGACCTTCAGGACCGGGGCAACCGCCCACGCCCGACGTGTGCGACGACACCGCCTACGGCAAGGGCACCGGTGGTCAGCTGCAGTACGACATCGCCGTGCCCAAGGGCGGGCGCACCGTCTGGTTCTCGATCGCCGGCTCCGACCATGGCCTGGCTGATGCCACTGCCGCCCAGGACCGCGCACTCGCCAACCCCGCGGCGCTGCTCGCGGCCAAGGTCCGGGCACATCGAGCCATCGCGCGGAACTCGCAGGTCAGCCTTCCCGGCGACCGGTTGCTCGAGCGCAGCGTCGAGTGGAGCAAGCAGAACCTCGCGTCCTCGGTGCAGGAGTCCCGCAACCTGCAGGTGCGGATCACCAACGCGGGCAAGAACTTCCCGCCGCCCGTGGGCACGGTCGCGAAGGCGCGGTGGTACGGCGCCGGCTTCCCGGACTACCCGTGGCTGTTCGCGACCGACGGCGAGTACACCGGCTTCGCGGCAGTCACCAGCGGCCAGTTCGACACGATCAAGAGCCATCTGCGGGCCCTGCGCGAGGTGAGCATCGTCGCCAACGGCCAGAGCGGCAAGGTGGTGCACGAGGTGACACCGGACGGCCAGGTCTACTTCGGCGCGAACGACGACGCGGGCAACACCGACGAGACCGCCAAGTTCCCCTCGGCCGTGGCACTGGTCTGGCGCTGGACCGGCGACGACAGGTTCCGCGACGAGATGTACGACTTCTCGGTGCGCAACCTGCGCTACGTCTTCCGCGAGCTCGACGCCGACGGCGACGGCTGGCCCGAGGGCCTCGGCAACGTGGAGCGCCCCGGCATGGGCGAGGAGAAGCTCGACAACACCGTCGCCACCATCCGCGGGCTGCGTGACCTCGCGGACCTCGCGACCAGCAAGGGCGACACCGCCACCAGGACGTGGGCCACCGAGAAGGCGGTCGACCTCGAGCAGCGGTTCGAGACGGCCTGGTGGAACGGCATCCGACTCCCAACAGTACGCCGACTCGCTGGACGGCCCCGCGAACCAGAAGGTGTTCCAGCGCCACTGGATCGGGGTGACTCCTGCGGAGGTGGAGCTCAAGCGCCCCGGCCGACCCGATGGTCCGCTGGCCTCGCTCGAGCATGCGCGGGCGCTGGTCGAGAAGCGCGAGGAGCCGTGCTACACCGGCGAGTTCGGGCTCTTCCATACCGGCACCGGCCCTACGTCGGACATGGACGGCAACCGGGGAGACTCGTGCGACAGCGCGATCTCCTCGGTGCAGTCCGAGCGGTCGGTGTTCACGCTGAACACCTCGATCATGGCCGCGGCCGAAGCTGCACTGGGGCGGATGGACGCCGGCCAGCTGGAGCAGTACACGACGGGCAATGCGCGCTCGCAGCTCGACCCGAGCGTGTGGGAGCTGCCGGGCGCGATGCCGGAGATCGCTCCCTCACCCGACTTCGGCAGCAACATGGAGAGGCTGTTCACAGAACGGTCCATGGTGCTGCAGGCATGGGGCGCCTACGGGATCTTGTGGCCAGTGGTGCACTACCAGCTCGGGGTCTCACCTGACCTGGGTCGCAACCGGGTCCGCGTCGTGCCGCAGGTCCCGTCAGACCAGACGCAGGTCTCCGGCCGCAACATCCGGCTCGGCTCGGGTGCAGTGGACGTACATGCCACGAACACGGCGGCCCGGCTGCGGACCGTCGTACGGCAGAGCGAACGGTGGCGGCTCGACATCGGCGCCGTACTCCCTCCCGGCACGACGGTGCTGTCGGTGCGGCTGGACGGCCGCCCTGCCAATTACCGCATCCAGTCCACGGCGCGCGGACAGGTGCTCGTCGCCGACGGCGGCAACCGGGTCGGAGTCTCCGAGCTGGTGGTCCGGCTGCGGTAGCGCAACCGTCTGCTCCAGCGTGGGGGCTTCCCCCGTCGGGGACACTGGTGAGGTGAGCCGTCAACGCATCCCCTTCCTCGCCGCGCTCGCGTTCGCACCGTCCCTGCTGACCGCGGCCCGGGGCGTACGCCGCTCCCTCGGCGCGGGCAACCGGCGCTTGGACTACACCGGCTCACCCCAGTTCGCGGACGGACTGTTCCACAACAGGCTCCCCGCGACGCAGGCACCCGAAGGGGGGCAGGCCGGCATCGCTGCCGAGTTCGCCACCAAGGGCAACCGAGGCAAGCCGCGACTGCCGGTCCGGCTGGCCACCCCTGACCTCCCGGCGCAGGCCAGTGACCTGGCAGCCACCTGGCTCGGCCACGCCACCTGCCTCCTCGAGCTCGAGGGCCACTGGGTGCTCACCGACCCGGTCTGGAGCGACCGGGTCTCGCCGTCCCGCAAGATCGGCCCCCGGCGCAACCACCCGGCGCCGATGTCGCTCGACGACCTGCCGAGGCTCGACGCGGTCCTGATCTCGCACGACCACTACGACCATCTCGACACCGCGACCATCGACAGGTTGCTCTCGACGAGCGCTACCCAGGGCAACCACTTCCCCTTCGTGGTCCCGCTCGGGGTCGGGGAGCACCTGAGCCGATGGGGCGTGCCCGATGCGCGCATCGTCGAGCTCGACTGGGACGAGTCGCACCTGGTCGGCGGCCTCACCTTCACCTGCACCGAGGCCCGGCACTTCTCCGGACGCAGCCTCGGCAGCAACACGACGCTCTGGGCGAGCTGGGTGGTCGCAGGCGCGCAGCGCAGGGTTTTCTTCGGCGGTGACTCGGGCTACACGCCCGCCTATGCGGAGATCGGTGAGGGACACGGCCCGTTCGAGCTGACCATGCTGCCCATCGGCGCCTACGACGCTCGCTGGCCCGACGTACACATGGACCCCAAGCAGGCCGTTCTTGCCCACCGCGAGCTGCGCGGCGGGGCGTTGCTGCCGATCCACTGGGCGACCTTCGACCTCGCCTTCCACGACTGGTCGGACCCGGTCGAAGGAGTGGTCCGGGAGGCTGCTGAAGCAGGGGTCCACCTGGCCCTGCCCGCTCCCGGGGGCCGGTTCGAGCCCGGAAGTGAGCTTCCGGTCGAGCCGTGGTGGCGCGCCTCCGTCTAGACCCCTTAGTTACACGGGCCCTGTCCCAGGATGGCGAGCCCACGGCGGTCACCGGGCCCGAGCTCGGTAGTCCCGCTGCTGCTTGTGTTCATGATCTCGCGGCCGTCGGGGGAGTGGTGGAGACCGACCACGTGTCCCAGCTCGTGCATGACAACCGCTCGCACCCTGTCCTCGCCGCCGCGGGTCTGAAGAGTGTCATTGACGTAGTCCGAGTCCAGGGTCGCCTGGCCGCTCACGTACATCACCACGCCGTTGACAACGGTGCTGGCACTGCCGCCGAGCCCCGCGGTCGCTCCATCCAGCCGCGGCACCTCTTCGCGCGTGGCGAACGAGACGAGCACGGGCGAGCCGCCCACGACCCTGAGGATCTCCCTCGTGTCCCTGGGGCGTCTCCCGCTCGGTCCGGCGTAGACGAGCTGGAGGTGGGAGGCTGCGGAGATCTCGCCCATGGCGTTGAGCACGAGGCGCCTGGCGGTGGCCTGCTCGTCGATACCGTCGGCGTTGATCTCGACCCGGATCGGTTTGCACGAGCTGTACGTGATCGGCGTGCTCGGGTCGTCGGGCTGAGTCATCAGGAATCGGTAGCTGCCGAGGCCCCCATCGCCGGGCGCGGCATCCACGTTCACGGCGATGACTGCGAGCGACACGGTCGTAGCGGCGAAGACCAGGTGCTTCCACACATCGCCCCCAAACCAGACTTTCCATGATAAACCTCTGTGATTCTCCCTCGAAAGGTGTCCATGCGTCCGTGGAACGCGTGGGTCCGGTGGTCGGGTGCTGGAGGGCGGTGACGGCGCTCACGTGACTCGGAACACCCGCTTGAAACTTGCATCAACACCCCCAACTCCGGAAGTCTGAAGACATCAGCGCGGCACCCCGGTAGCACCCGCAGGACACCACCGCCGCGCACACCAAGCCGCACCAGCCCGGCCCATCTCGACCGCCCGTGGCTCAGCAGTGCGCGCGCAGCACCCTCACCCGTCGCACGATTACTCGCCCGACCCGAGAGGCATTCCGTGTCACTGTCCCTGATTCGTCCCACCGTCCCCACGATCGGCCGCGTCGGCTCTTCGGAGGACGTGCTCGAACCGCGTCCCCGGATGACGCTTCGGCGCGAGATCATGGCGGTCGTCGTCCCCGCTTGGGCCGAACCCGGCCGCGACATGACGGCCTACGCGCGGGCACCGCGCGATGTCGTCGGCGAGGCTGCCGAGGAGCTCACCAGGCACCTGAAGGGCGACGAGGTCGTCACCGCAACCGACGACGGCCGGCTTGTCTTCCGGCTCCGGCACGAGGACCGTGCCGCGCGTCCGGTCCGGCTTCAGGAGATGGCCTACCACGTCGTCGAGGCATTCGACCGGCTCGGCTTCCACGCCGGGGTCATCGACCTCGGCGTCGGCTGGGCTCCGATCACCCGCAAGCACCAGCCGGACGTCGCACTGGAGTACGCCGACGCCGCAGCTCGCGAGTCGGTCCGACAGCGTGACCTCCAGCCGCTCGAGCTCGGTGACCGCAAGAAGAAGCGCTCGCCCCGCATCGGGCTCTGGTCCTTCAGCCACCAGGTGCTGCTCGCGACGGTCGGCAGCGTCGTGCTGCCGTTGCTGGCGCTGGTGACGGCGTACCACCTCGGGTTCGACTTCTCCGACGGCCTCTACTGGGGACTCGTCGGAACTCTGTCGATCACGGCGTTGATGATCTGGGGCGAGTGCTTCCGCGCCCTGGAGCCACCCGTGCTGCCCGCCGAGCCAGCCGAGCCTGCACCTCAAGCAACGGCCGTGATCGCGGCGTACCTCCCCAACGAGGCGGACACCATCGTGGAGACCCTCGAGGTCTTCCTCAGCCATGAGTACGCCGGCGGCCTGCAGGTCGTGCTGGCCTACAACACGCCCGGCCCGATGGCGGTCGAGCCGCGCCTGCAGCTGATGGCCCAGAACCACCCGAACCTGGACGTGATCCGGGTCGAGGACAGCACCTCCAAGGCGCAGAACGTCAACGCGGCCCTGCGGGTCGCCGAGGGCGAGTTCGTGGGCATTTTCGACGCCGACCACCACCCCATGGACGGCGCGTTCGAGCGTGCGTGGCGCTGGCTCGCCGACGACGCCGACGTCGTGCAGGGTCACTGCGTGATCCGCAACGGTTCCGACTCGTGGCTCACCCGGCTGGTGGCTGTCGAGTTCGAGCAGATCTACGCCGTGTCCCACCCCGGCCGCGCCGGGTTGCACGACTTCGGGATCTTCGGCGGATCCAACGGTTACTGGCGCCGGTCGGCCTTGGAGCGGGTGCGCCTGCGCGGGTCCTTCCTGACCGAGGACATCGAGGCCTCGATGCGCGTCCTCCAGGCGGGCGGCCGCATCGTCAACGACCCCGGGCTGGTCAGTCACGAGCTGGCACCCGACACCCTCAAGTCCCTGTGGCGGCAGCGGATGCGCTGGGCGCAGGGCTGGTTCCAGGTGTCCGTCCGACACCTCGGCGCTACGCTCCGCTCGCCGTACCTCTCGTTGCGGCAGAAGCTCGGCGCGACGTACCTGCTCGGCTTCCGCGAGGTCTACGCGTGGATCTCGATGCTCACCTGGCCGCTGCTCGGGTTCCTGGCCTACCGCGACGGCGGGATCGACTTCTCCTCGCCGATCTTCATGCTGTTGACGCTGTTCATCTCGGTCTCCGGTCCCGTGCAGACCCTCGCCGCCTGGCGGCTCGCGACGCCTGAGCTGCGCCGGCACCCCCGGTGGTTCTTGTTCGCCGCCGTCGCCAACCTGTTCTTCTACACCGAGTTCAAGAACCTGATCGCCCGCGTGGCTCACCTCAAGCAGCTGCGCGGTGAGCACCAGTGGGTCGTCACGCCACGCACCGCCTCGAGCATGACGACCTCCGCTCGCGACCTGTCCGAGACCGTCCCAGAGGACGACCCCGAGGTAGACCTAGAGGAAGTCCCCGAGGACGGCACCCCAGACCGAACGCTTGGTCCCAAGCCGGAGGTGGCCGCATGAGCACCATGACCAGTACCCCGACCGCTTCGTCGATCCCAACCTCGACCCAGGCCCCGACCCAGGCTTCCGCCGGGACGACCCCCAAGTCGAGCAACCCCATCTACCCGCTCACCTGGCTGCGTGGCCTCGCCGCGTTGTGCGTGGTGCTCTTCCACGCCTACCAGCACAACCGCAGCGGGCCTGACAACGCGTGGCCCTGGTCGGGCGGCGCCCACCAGGCGATGCTCGGCACGGAGCTGTTCGTGGAGATGTTCTTCGTGCTCTCCGGGTTCGTGCTCTGGCTGCCGATCGCACGTACCGCTCTGGAAGGGCGGGTCGGTCGCCCCGGCTGGGTGATGCTCTTCCGCCGGATGGCCCGGCTGACGCCGCTGTACTTCGCAGTGGTGCTCGTGGTCTGGGCGCTGACCAACCCGTCATTGCCCGGGCACTGGCAGGACCTGGCACTGCACCTGACGTTCACCCACATCTACAGCGACCAGTACATCTTCTGGACGAACGGACCAGCCTGGTCGCTGGCTGTCGAGTTCCACTTCTACGTGCTGATGGCGCTCTCCGTGCCGCTGATCCATGCGGCCGTACGTCGAGCGACAACCCGTCGTGCCCGGATGGCCATCGTGCTCGTCCTGCCGGCGCTGCTCCTCGTCAGCGGGATCACCTACCTCACCTGGATCACCGTCTGGTCTCCCGTGGAGCTGGACAACTGGTCGGCTCTGTTCTCACCACTGTCCCGGGCCGCCGACTTCGGCATCGGCACCGCGCTCGCGGTGATCACCGCAGCAGGCGTGCGCCTGGGCCGGACGGCACGCATCGGTACGGCGGTCGCTGGGCTGAGTGCGCTGGGCATCCTGGTCGCGACCCGCTCGCACGACTTGGCCGGCGAGTGGTGGCACCCGGCGTACGCCCTTGCCATCGCCGTGGCCCTGACCTCGATCGTGATGCACGACGGGCCGTGGCCGAAGGTTCTCGAGCTGCGCTCGCTGGCCTGGGTGGGCGGTCTCGGCTACGGGATCTACCTGATCCACGAGCCGGTGATGCGGCTGCTCGGCAACGCAGGACTGCTCCCGGATGCGCGCCAGGGCTCGTTCTTCCTCGTGACCGGGTTGATCGTGGCCGTGCCCTCGGTGCTGCTCGCCTGGCTCAGCTCGCGCACGATCGAACGTGCCGGGGTGCAGCTGACCTCCACCATCGACCGGGAGGGGCGACCCAAGGACTACTACGCCCACATGAAGCCCGAGGCATGAGCCACGAGGAAGAGGGAACCCTTCCCAGGATGGCGGGTCTCGCTTAGGTTCATCTGGTGCCTGGGAAACCCCCGCGCACTCGGGAAGGAACATCACATGCGACCCACTCGCGCTTACACGAAGGGGGTCGTCGCCGTTGCTGCGGCCACCCTCGCAGCCTCGGCCCTGGCGGGACCCGCCGGCGCCGGCTCCAGCGCCTCGAGCGCCAAGACCGCAGACACCGGCGATCCCGCCAGCTACGTGGTTCTCGCGACAACCGCGCGCGGCGCCAAGGCCGTAGCGGCGAAGCTACGCAGCCAGGGTGCCACGGTCACCTCGGTCAACAACGACATCGGCGTGGTGGGCGTGCGCAGCGACGATGCCGCCTTCCGACAGCACGCCACCGCCATCTCCGGCGTCGAGGGCGTCGCGGGTGATCGCGCCATCGGTCGCGTACCCGAGGATCAACCGGCCCCGTCGAAGGACGCCGTCGAGAAGGAGAACGTGCACGCGCTCGCTGCGGGCCAGAAGGCGAGCACGCTCAGAGCGCCGAAGAGGTCGGCCGCGAAGGCCGCCGCCGCCGCTGACCCGCTCGACGACCAGCTCTGGGGCATGCAGATGATCAGGGCCGACCTCGCGCACGACAAGACGCTGGGCAAGCGCGCCGTGCGGATCGGTGTCATCGACACCGGCGTCGACGGCAGCCACCCCGACATCGCGCCCAACTTCGACACCGGCGCGTCGCGCAACTTCGTCCACGACATCCCGACCGACGAGCTCGGCCAGGTCGTCGACGGACCCTGCGAGTTCCGCGGCTGCGTGGACCCGGCGAACTGGGACGACAACGGTCACGGCACCCACGTGTCCGGCACCATCGCGGCCGCCGCGAACGGCCTCGGGGTCAGCGGCGTGGCACCGAACGTGCGCATCGTGAACGTGCGGGCCGGGCAGGACAGCGGCTACTTCTTCCTCCAGTCGACGGTCGACGCGCTGACGTACGCCGGCAATGCCCACCTCAACGCGGTGAACATGTCGTTCTACGTGGACCCGTGGCTGTTCAACTGCACCAACAACCCTGCGGACTCTCCAGCTGAGCAGGCCGAGCAACAGACCATCCTCACGGCCATGACTCGGGCCCTGAACTACGCACACCGCCAGGGCGTGACGCTCGTCAACTCTGCCGGCAACGAACACCTCGACCTCAGCAACCCGCTGCCGGACGTGAGCAGTCCGGACTACCCCGCGGGCACGGCGAAGACGCGCACGATCGACAACGCCACCTGCAAGTCGATGCCGAACGAGGGTCCCCACGTCATCGGGGTGGCGGCACTGGGTCCGTCCGGGCTCAAGTCCGACTTCTCGAACTACACCAGCAACCCCAACGCTGGTGAAGTCGAGCTCTCGGCTCCAGGCGGTTACTTCCGCGACTACTTCGGTACGCCGCTGCACCGCACCAACCAGAACCTGATCCTCTCCTCGGCTCCGCTGAACGTGATGGTGGCCGAAGGCAACGTCGACGCCGCCGGGAACATCACGCCGGACGGCTTGGCAGCGGGAGTGCAGAAGGACTGCTCGGCGGCCGGGCAGTGCGGCTACTACCAGTTCCTGCAGGGCACGTCGATGGCCAGCCCGCACGTCACGGGCGTCGCTGCTCTCGGGATCAGCCGTCACGGTCGCTGGACCCGCACTGGGTTCGGGATGAACCCCGACGCCGTACGCCGCCTGCTGCTCACGGACGGCAACCAACCGGCCGTGCCCGGTTCCGCCGACGGTGGACTACCTCGACGAGGGCCGGGACGCCACCTACACCGCGACCTGTGTGGGCACCCTGCAGCGCAACGGGTTCTACGGCGAGGGCATCGCCAGCGCCTGGGGGGTCGTCCGCTGAGCCAGAGCCTGAAAGAGACGAGAGGCGCACGTCGCGGGCCACGGCCCGGGGCGTGCGCCTGTGTCGTTCCTCGCACGTAGTGTTGATCCGACATGAACCTCACCCCAACGAACCGCTCGCTTCGCTCACGCTTCGCCGGGGACCCCGAGTGAGCACGCAGTTCCCCCTCCCCGGCCTCCCCTCCGCTGAGTCCTCCGCTGGGCCCTCCGCCGAGACGACTTCCGTTGGTGGGTCCGAGGACGGTTCCCGGTCTGGACCCAGGAACGGACCCCGCCGTCGGCCCACCCGTGAGCAGCTCCTCGCCGGGCTGAACGAGCCGCAGCGCGAGGCCGTCGTCCACGAGGGTGCGCCGCTGCTGGTGGTGGCCGGGGCCGGCTCGGGCAAGACCCGGGTGCTGACCCGCCGGATCGCGTGGCTGATCTCGGAGCGTGGCGCCCATCCCGGCTCGATCCTGGCGATCACCTTCACCAACAAGGCTGCCGCTGAGATGCGCGAGCGGGTCGAGGAGCTGGTCGGCGGCCGCGCCAAGATCATGTGGGTCAGCACGTTCCACTCTGCCTGCGTGCGGATCCTGCGCAAGGAGATCACCCAGCTGAACAAGAACGGGGCCCAGCCAGGACGCGGGGTTCGGCTTCAAGTCGAGCTTCACGATCTATGACGCCGCCGACTCCAAGCGGCTGATGACGCTGGTCTGCCGCGACCTCGACCTCGACGTGAAGCGCTACCCGCCGCGCGCGATCCTCAACTGGGTCAGCAACGCAAAGAACGAGCTCCAGGACCCCGAGGACGCCGCCCAGGCACTGGTCGACATCGGGTGGCAGCGACGGCCCGGAGTCGACCTACGTCGCGGCGTACGCCGAGTACCAGCGCCGCCTGCGCCAGGCGAACGCGCTGGACTTCGACGACCTGCTGATGATGACCGTGCACCTGTTCCGCGCGTTTCCGGCAGTGCGCGAGAACTGGCGGCGGCGGTTCCGGCACGTGCTGGTGGACGAGTACCAGGACACCAACCATGCGCAGTACGCCCTGATCCACGAGCTGTGCGCGAACAGCCTGGAGGATCCTCTCCAGGCGGTGGTCGAGGAGGACCACGCCGAGGACGCGGTGGAACCCGCCTGAGCTGATGGTCGTGGGTGACGCCGACCAGTCGATCTATGCGTTCCGTGGGGCCAACATCCGCAACATCATGGACTTCGAGCTGGACTTCCCCAACGCGCGGATCGTGATGCTGGAGCAGAACTACCGCTCCACGCAGACCATCCTGACCGCGGCGAACGCCGTTATCAGCCGCAACGAGGCGCGCAAGCCGAAGAACCTCTGGTCCGACGCGGGACCGGGGGAGGGCATCGTCGGCTACGTCGGTGACGACGAGCGCGACGAGGCCCGCTTCGTGGCCGAGGAGATCGACAAGCTCACCGACGCGGGCGTAGCGAGGGCCGGCGACGTGGCGGTGTTCTACCGGACCAACGCGCAGTCCCGGGTCTTCGAGGAGGTCTTCATCCGTGTCGGGATGCCCTATCGCGTCGTGGGCGGCGTCCGGTTCTACGAACGCCGCGAGGTGCGCGACGCGCTGGCCTACCTGCGCGTACTGGCCAACCCGGCCGACTCGGTGTCGCTGCGCCGGATCATGAATACGCCCAAGCGTGGCATCGGTGACCGGGCCGAGGCCTGCATCGAGGGCCTGGCGCAGCGGGACCGGATCATCTTCTGGGAAGCGCTGCAGCGTGCGGAGGACGCGCCGGGGCTGGCCACCCGGTCGCTCAACGCCGCATCCGCGGCTTCGTCGACCTGATCGAACAGCTCCAGTCGATGGTGGCGGCGGGGAGCGGGTCGACGTCGTACTCGAGCAGGCGCTGACGCGCAGCGGC
>CAVUNJ010000001.1:0-212452 GCA_963742815.1 uncultured Actinomycetota bacterium | reverse complement strand
TCGACCGAGCGAGTGCCGGTCAGGTCGAGCCGGTGGGAGACCATCGTCCACTGGCCGAGGTGCACGTGCTGGTCCCAGAGACCGGGCACCAGCCAGCGGCCCTCGGCGTCGTGCTCGGCCACCCCCTGTGGGCGAGCCAGCCGCTCGCCGACCTCGACGACACGTCCATCGACCACCAGGACGTCCATCGGGTGGTTCCCCGGCGGATCCGTGTCCGGTGTGGCGTTGCCCCGCACGGGCACCATGAGTGCGCCGCGCAGGAGGAAGCTCGGCACCGCCGCCGGCCGCCGTCGCGAGCGCATTCGCCGTACCTCCTTGTCCGATGCATGAGTTCGGGGGCCGGAGCCCCCGATCCCGGCCAGACTAGTGGTGGGTCTGCGGAATGGCGTGGGGGTCTGAGCGGCGTCCCGCGCCCGTCCGGCCAGGCGGAGGAACGAGGCATACCGGGGTTGTCTGGTGAGTGACGACAACGCAGCCGGGCGGGATGTGGGGCGTCGCGAAGCCGCGCCATACCGTAGACGGACCACTAGGTCAGTGTCCCGGCGAGCAAATGCCCCAGGGTGGCCGCCGCCAGGCAGCCGGCGACCGTTGCCACGACGTACGCCGGCCCGCGCGCCCGGCCACCGTGCACGGTCTGTACGGCGAACGCCGAGTAGGTGGTCAGCCCGCCGCAGAAACCGGTGCCCAGCAGGGCCAGCCAGCGTCCGTCGACGGCGGCGCCCGTCAGCGCTCCCAACGCCGCCGACCCGGCGAGGTTCACGATCAGCGTCCCCCACGGCATCCGCCGGTCCAGGGCGTGGCCGGCCAGATAGCGCAGTGGAGCACCTACCGCCGCTCCGAGGGCCACGAGCAGCGCGGTCACAGGTCGCCGTCGGAGCGCTCGACGTCGAGACGCTGGTCGGCCGTCGAGAGCCGCTCAGCCGCGAGCACCGCCAGCAGAGCAGCCGCGAGCGTGCCCAGGCAGTAGGCCAGGCCCAGCGCAGGGTGGCCGCGATCGAACAGCGCGAACGTCTCTGCCGACGCGGCCGACATGGTGGTGAAGCCGCCGAGCACCCCCGTGCCGAGCAGCAGCGCCAGCCACGGTTGCCGGTGCACGACCCCGAGCAGCGGCAACGCAGCCAGCAGCCCGGAGCCCACGACGTTGATCAGGAAGGTCGTCCCGGGGAAGCCGTCTGGATCGACCGGCGAGATGGAGCTCAGCAACCATCGCGCCACAGCACCGGCTGCGCCGCCAACTCCTGTGCAGAGCACACCGACGACGAGAGAGGGAGGTATCGATGGTGCGGCGGACCCGACGGTCATGCAGGAGGCATCGATGTCGGGCCGGTCCAGGGCCGTGGTGTCCCACCGCTGCCCTGCCGCTCGAACTCGGTGAAGTACCAAGTCTGCAGGTCAAGGAGCACGTCCGGGGGTCGCAGCGCCAGCAGGTGTTCCTGGGCCAGCGCGCTGTAGACCTCGTCGAGCAGGTCGCGGATGCGCGCCATGGTCGCCGGTGTGCTGACCGGCACGCTGTACTCGAGGTCCACCGACTCCAGCTCGTCGGCGATGGCCTGGTCCAGACGGGAGATGCCCAGGCTGGAGCGTCGCTCGCGGTCTGACTGAACGAAGATCTCGGTGATCTCAGTGGCGAGCGGGTAGTCCTCGGGTGCGCTCATCGCGAGCAGGCGCAGCTCCCGGCGTACCTCGAAGTGGTAGCGACGCATCTGGCCGAACAGCCTGGCGGGCACCCCGAGCAGGATCAGCGGGATCCGCGGGCCCTCATCGACCGTCGAAGCGTCGACGAACTCGAGGTCGAAGTCGAAGATCTCGCCCTCGAGGTGGGTCTCGAAGCGCGAGAGTCCACTGGGTTCGAACCACACCGACTTGCTGCGTCCGTCGTGGGCGAGGTCAGACCCCCAGCGGCGGGACATCATTGCGACGAGGTCGAGCCCGCGGCCGAACGTGGTCAGGTTGAAGTCGTCGACATCGGCGGGCTCCGGCGCAATGGGTGCCCGCTGGGGTGGGACGGGCGAGGAGTCGACGACCTCGATGCGGGGATGGTCGATGGTTCCTCGCACGCGCACCGACAAGGGTGGCTGGGAGTGGAGGAGTGCGTTGGTGACCAGCTCGGAGACTCCCAGCTGCGCAGCATCGACCAGGTCCTCGCGGCCGATCTCCTCCAGGATCTTGGACACCCATGTGCGCGCCAGTCTCACCGAGGGGGGACTCGCGGGAAGGACGAGAGAACTCTGGGTCAGGGGCACCTTCCCTCGCTCCTGCACACCGAACGTCGGCGGGGGTGGGGCGATGACACCCGCTTGAGCAAGAGATTAAGGGAATACGAGCCTGAAAGCCTCATTCTGCGACCAAATTCAACAGTGCGTTTTCAACTACCTCGGCGAGCGCTGGGTGGATCCAGTACGGCCCGCGGCCCATTTCCTTTGGTGAGTTGCCCATGCTCATGCCCTGCACCAGGGTCTGGATCAGCACGCTGGCCTGCGGCCCGATGATGTGCGCACCGAGCAGGCGCTGGCGGGTGGGGTCGGCCAGGAGCTTCACGAAGTACTTCCCGGGCTCGATGCCCATCGCCCAGGAGTAGGCGATCGGGGCGTAGTCCTCGGTGCGCGACACGTGCTCGATCCCCCGTTCACGCGCGTCTTGTGAGGTGAGCCCGACGGTGGCGATCTGTGGCGAGGTGAACACCGCGCTGGGCACGAACCGGTTGTCAGTGGCCTTCAGGTCGTCGGGGTGGAGCAGGTTGTACTGGATCGTTCGCGCTTCGGCGTTGGCGACATGCTTGAGCTGGTACTCGCTGCTGGCATCCCCCAGCGCCCAGACCCCCTCGACGGTGGTTCGCTGGAACTCGTCCACCAGGACCCGGCCGCCCTCACTGGCGATTCCCGTGTTCTCGAGGCCGAGCCGGTCGCCGTTCGGTACCCGGCCGGTGGCCATCAGCAGTACGTCGGTCTCGTGGTCGGTGCCGTCGGAGAGCGAGAGCACCGTCGTACCGTTGCGCTGGGTCACCTTGGTCGGCGTCGTCTCGAGCCGAAGCTCCCACTGGCCGCCGGCGAGTTCTGTGAACCGCCGGGAGATGTCCTCGTCATGCTCGCGCAACAACGTGGAGCCGCGGTGGATCTGGGTCACCTCCGTGCCCAGCGCCGAGAACACGTGGGCGAACTCAGCCGCCACGTAGCCGCCACCGACGATCGTCATGCGACGGGGCAGGTCCTCGAGCCGCATCACGGTGTCGCTGGTGTGGAAGCTCACCTCGTCGAGACCGGGAATCTCGGGCACGCTGACCCGTCCTCCCGTGGCGATCACGATCTGGTCCGCCGTGATGGGCACGCCTGTACCGCCATCCTCGGTCGGTACGACGAGTGTGTGGTCGTCGGCGAACGTGACGTGCTGGTCGTAGACGTCAATGTTGGGCAGACCCTGGCGGTAGGTCTTGCCGCTTGCGGCGATGGGGTCGATCCGGCCGAAAACGCGGTCCCGGATCTCGGGCCACCGGGCGCCGTCGAAAGTGGTGTCCACGCCGAGCTCCGGGGCATGCCGGGCGTTGCGGGCGAGGTCGGCCGGGTAGACGAACATCTTGGTCGGGATGCAGCCGACGTTGAGGCAGGTGCCGCCGAACACGTTCTCCTCGATGATGGCCACGCGCCAGTCTTTGAACCTCTTGGTGACGATGGTGTTTCCCGAACCGGTGCCGATCACCGCAAGGTCGTAGTGGGTCACGTGCCCATCGTGCCGGACATCGGGCAGCATGGGCAGCATCGAGGGCTGGGGCATGTCCCGGGTCGGGACCGTCGGGTGTGACCGAACCGACGCTCCCCGGGTGGCGATGTCGGGACTTGGGCGGGGAGGATGAATGTTATGCCTGACGTGAACACGGAAACATCACTCCGCCGCCGTGACCCGGGCCGGCACCAGGTCGTCGTGATCGGTTCCGGCTTCGGCGGTCTCTTCGGGACCAAGGCACTGCGCCGCGCCGACGTCGATGTGACCATGATCGCGAAGACGACACACCACTTGTTCCAGCCGTTGCTGTACCAGGTCGCGACGGGGATCCTCTCCGAGGGCGAGATCGCGCCTCCCACTCGTGAGGTGCTGGCCCGTCAGCAGAACGCGACGGTCCTGCTGGGTGAGGTCAACAAGATCGATCTGGAGGCCCGGACGGTCACCCACCACGTGCTGGGCCGGGGGGCGGTCACGCCGTACGACTCGCTGATCGTGGCGGCGGGTGCCGGCCAGTCCTACTTCGGCAACGACGAGTTCGCCGAGTTCGCGCCCGGCATGAAGAGCATCGACGACGCCCTCGAGCTCCGTGGCCGCATCTTCGGGGCCTTCGAGATGGCCGAGAACCTGGCGGCCAGGGGGGAGGACGTGGAGCCCCAGCTCGGCTTCGTCGTCGTCGGCGCAGGTCCGACCGGAGTCGAGATGGCCGGCCAGATCGCCGAGCTCGCCCACCGCACCCTCAAGCGCGACTTCCGCTACATCAACACCAAGCACGCACGCGTGATCCTCCTCGACGCCGCGGGCCAGGTGCTCCCGCCGTTCGGCGCCAAGCTCGGGGCGCGGACCAAGAACGCACTCGAGAAGCTCGGCGTCGAGGTCCAGCTGGGAGCGATGGTGACCGACGTCGACGAGCGCGGACTCGTCGTCCAGGACAAGGACGGGAGCAAGCGGCGTATCGAGGCGGTCACCAAGATCTGGGCGGCGGGTGTGCAGGCGAGTCCGCTCGCGCAGACGTTGTCCGAGCAGACTGGCGCCTCCCTCGATCGCGCCGGACGCATTGGCGTGAACCCCGACCTGACGCTGCCCGGCCATCCCGAGGTGTTCGTGGTCGGCGACATGATCGCGCTGAACAACCTGCCCGGTGTCGCGCAGGTGGCCATCCAGGGTGCGAAGTACGCCGCCAAGGAGATCAACGGGCGGCTCAACGACAAGGCCCCGCAGGAACCGTTCAAGTACTTCGACAAGGGGAGCATGGCGACGATCGCGCGCTTCGACGCGGTGGCGATGGTCGGCAAGCTGCGGATCAGCGGGATCATCGCCTGGCTCATGTGGCTGGGCGTGCACCTGATCTACCTGACCGGGTTCAAGAACCAGATCACGGCGCTGCTGCACTGGACGGTCACGTTCCTGAGCAACGATCGCTCCGAGCGCGTCGCCACCGAGCAGCAGATCTTCGCCCGGATGGCGCTGAAACGCCTGCCTGGCGGTGCGGCCGAGCTGGTGAGTCGGCCAAGTCACGACCGGCGCGCCGAGCTCGAGGCGATCGCTGCCGAGGAGGCGCGGCTCACCGATGCCGGTGAACGCGGCCGCGTCAGTGATCGCACGGCCTGACCGACGGCCACATCGGATCGCCTGACGGCTCGAGAGCCGTCCCGTTCACTCGAAACGCGGTGGCTTCCGGTGATGCTCCTCGAGTGCCTCCCGCGCCCAGCGCGGCAAGATGAAGATCCCCTCCGCGCGCACAGTGGTGTCGCCGTCGGCGCGACGCAGCTCGCCCTTGACCAACGTCTTGACCCCGTCGACGTGGTCGATCCAGGCTTCGCCCGAGCAGTCGCCCAGCGGGGTGTTCTGCTCGTAGCGCAGCGTCAGGGTGCCGGTCATTCCGGGGGACCCACCCGCTGCGGCAGCCTCGCCGAGCAGCTGGTCGAGCACCAGTGCCACCACACCGCCGTGGACCATCCCGGGTGGTCCCTCGTAGAGGGCGCCGAGATGGAAGGACGACCACGAGCGTCCGTCGTCGGACTTGTCGATCTCCAGCGGCGGGGCGATCGGGTTGCGGAGCCCTACCGCCGCGTTGCCGTAGCCGCGCACCTTGCCCTGCGAGCTCAGGCTCACCCCGAAGTGACCGGGGATCTGCTCGGTGCGTAGTCGGGCGGTGAGGCGCTCGATCTCGGCCTGCACCTCGGCGACCACATCATCAGGGACCGTCGTACGGAGAGAGGCCTCGGCCAGGGACCGCACGCTCTGGGCCAGTCCACCGAAGACGACGCGCTCGTGTTCGAGGTCGTCGGCGGTCATCTCGACGACGGTGTAGTCCACGGGCGGTCTCATGTTCCGCAGACTAGAACAGGTTGCAGTGGCGCGCGCTGGTGCCCGGTCAGTGGTCGAGGTACGGGAGGGGTGCCGCGGCGAGGCGAACGCGTACGACCGCGGCCGCCAGCGCGGTCAGCCCGAACGCGATGGCCATCCCCAGAACGACCGGCCAGGAGGTCAGCAGGTAGAGGATCAGGACCAGCCCAGCCATCCCTCCTGAGGCGACGAGCGCGCGGGAACTTGCCCGGCCGAGGTCTGAGCGCTTCATCACCCGGGCGTAGTCGACCGCCCTGGTGGGTGGCCGCACGTACGCCGACGGCACCTCCAGGCGGTGCGCGGGTGCCGCGGTCTCGGCGAGCTCAGCATCATCGTCGTGATGTGGCACAGATTGGGCAGGCACCGTGACAGCCTCCGGCTCGGTCACTGGAAGCATAATCGAATGATCGAGCCACCGCGGGGTTTGGAAGTGAGCCGACCGTGACGGCACGGGACTGAGAGCACGCGCCTGCGAACGCGTGCGCTCGCGGCGTGCGCGCACGGTCTGGCTCGAGATGTCACCTGCCGACACCTGGTCCATGTGCCCTCCCCGATTTCTGGAGTGAGTGTGCACCTGTTTGGGCGTACTCCACCCCATCTGAGACGCAGATCCTTATCGCCCACCGCGGACCACTAGACCGCAAGATGTGCGGATCACCTCAATTGCGTCAAGTCACCCAAGGCTCATTGCAATTCTTCGAAAACTGCGCTTTCAGCCACCTGGGTCGACGACTCGAACTCTCGCCGACCCGGCACGACGTGGCGTTACTGCGACGCACGGTGGAGTCGATCACCCGTGAACGGATCGAGGTGACTCCCCGCCCGGTCACGACGAAGCGGCAGATCGCATCACTCGTAGATGAACTTCTGAGCCCCCGGGTAGACCCACGACAGGGCGTCGCGGAGCGTGTCACGCCAGTTCTCCCAGTTGTGGCCGTCACGGGCTTCGACGAAGCGCACATTCATCCCGGTGGACTCGAACGTCGGCACCATCGAGCGGTTGGGCGAGATCAGCGGTTCATAGATTCCGCAGCTCAGGAAGAGTCGGTCTGCGACCCGCGTCGGCTTCGCCCGGTAGCGGTTGACGAACTTGACCACGGGGTCGAAGACCGGTCCGCCGCCGTGGTCGGTGCCGATGTCGGTGAAGACGAACGACCCCGACATCAAGATCAAGGACCCGTAGGTGGCTGGGGACTTCACTGCCGCCGACAGCGAGGCAACGCCTCCGAGGCTCGAGCCCATCAGACACCGGCCGGACGGCCGGCCCATCAACGGCAGCTGGGTCTCCAGCCGCGGCACCAGCTCCTGGGTCAGGAACCTCGAGTGGGCCGTCGAGTTCGTGTACTCGGTCAGCCGGTCCCTCGGGTGCAGGAAGGCGACCACGGTCTCGGCCACCTCGAAGCGGTCGATGAGGTTGTCCAGCACCGTCTTGGCAGCGGCGTACTGCAGAAAGTCCGGGCCGTCGTGCACCACCAGCAACGGGTACGTCGAGGTACGCCGGAACCGCGCCGGCAGGTACAGGGTCACCGGGCAGTCGCGACGCAGGGCCCGACTCGGCACCTGGATCTCCTCGAGAGTTCCCTGGCGTGCCCCCGGGTCAGGCTGCGTCCACTCCGGGGTCTGGTAGCCGTTCGCGAAACACACCGAGGAGGTGCCCACCGGGCTGTAGGAGACCTTGGGGTTGAGCGGGTCGTTGAGCCGCTCGACCTGCTCGCCGCGGCGTACCTCGAGCTGGTAGTTGACCCGGGAGCCCTCGGGCAGCTCGAGAACGACGTACCAGAGGTCCGTGCCGTGCAGCTCGCGCATCGGGATCTGCTCGGGAAGCCCCACCACGCGTTGCACGAGCAGGACCTCCTCCGCGTCACCTCGGTACAGGAACGTGCAGCGGGACCCCTCCACAATCGGTACCTCGTTACGTGCCAGGAACCGGTCGATCGCCGGTGGATCCAGGGGTTTGCGGTCTCTGAGCCGGTTGATCGCCAGCTTGCGCTTCGGCGCGGATGAGGTCATGCCGCCTCGAGCTTGGTGATGTGCCCCTCGAGGTCCAGCACTCGCGCATCCGGAGGCAGCCCGCGCCAGTCGTCGAGCGGCACGCGGGTCACATCGTCGAGCACCAGACACCGGGCCGGCTCGAAACGGCGGGCGAGCACCGACATCCGGATCGGGTCGCCCACCCGCAGCCGACGACGGGCATGTGGGAGGGCAACGACGCCGGGAACCACCCCGATGCCTTCGGCGTACACCTCGGTCTGGGCGACCCCGTGTGGGACGAAGTCATGGAACAGGACCACTCGCTCGGTCAGTGCCATCGCCCCTGCGGACCAGGCCACCACGCGAGCAGGCAGATGCGGCGCGACGTGGAACAGGTGCAGCATCCTGGCGAGCTCTCCGACGTGCCCGCCGGCGATCGCCAACGCCGAGGATCCCTCGAGGACGTGCTTGACCTCCTCACGATGCCTGGCCACGGCCGGCCGCTCCTGCGGCCGCCAGGCGTCATAGAACGTCTGCTGGAACTCACCAACGCGCTGCATGTGCTGTTCGTCCAGCAGCTGCACGACGCGCAGTGAATCGGCGAGTGCCTGGTCGCGCAGGCGGGGCCTCGCGTCGGAGCGACGGGCGAGGTCGTACGCCGAACTCAGGGCATGGTCGAGCTGCACGAGATAGAGCTGACGCAGCTCGGCCAAGGCAGCCTCGTGCTCACGCTCGGCGTGCGCGTACTCGCGGTCCTCCTCGTGCAAAGCCAGGCGACGCGCGTGCAGGGACAGGTTCACCGTCCGCAGCCCCACCAGCTCACTCAGCTCGGCGTCGTCGACCTCGCGCTCCAGCCAGCCGGCAGTCACAGTGGCCACCACTGCTCCCGGATGGAGGTCCTGGAAAGCGTGCTGCAGGTTCGAACGGGGCTTGGGTCCCAGCAGCGTGATCTGCTGGGTCACGTGGCGTGGACGGTGATGGTCCGGCCCACGTCGTCGAGCATCTGGTGAAGTACGTCGAAGTCGGGGTGTCGCATCCGGACATAGGCGTTGGCCATGTAGCCGGCCTCGTGCCCCTGGGTCGGCGTCCCAGGGTTGGGCATGTGGGCGTCGATGACCCACTCGCCGTAACGGCCCTGGATCTCCTCCACGCCGGAGTAGCCGGCGATCTGTCCGTCGCGTTCGGGCCGCAAGGCGACGATGCCGCTGGCGAACTGACGCGACGGCTTGCTGGCCACGGCTCCGTGCACGATCGCGTTGGCCCACTCGCGGTACAGGTCGAGATCGTTCCCGGCGGAGTAGAGGTCCCAGGCGCCGACTCCCGGCGGACGACAGCCGATCTCTGAGAACTTCAGACCCTTGGGTCCGAAGAACCACTCCATGTGCGTCGCGCTCGTGCCGATCCCGAGCGCCTCGCAGACCCGCTGGCCCATCTCGCGCAGTTCCTGGTACTCACCGACAGACTCGACCCGGTTCGTGGAGATGAACTGCGGGGAGATCCACCGGGTCCGCATCGCCTCGAGGACGTTGGGGTAGTAGTGGCACACGAAGTCGGCGGCTGCGGCACCGTCTACGGACAAGGTGTCGTAGAACCCCTCGTGCCCCTCGACGAACTCCTCGACGGCGATCGAGCCGACACCCTTGGCGCCGAATGACCCCAACACCTGGGAAAGCTGGGCGTCGTCGTCCACCCTGGTTGTGTCCGCGGCCCCGGCTCCGCTGCGTGGCTTGAGGATGAGCGGGAACCCCACGGCCTTCGCGAACTGCTGGACCTGCTCGGCGTTGTCGGCTGCGGTCGACGCGGCTGTCGGCACCCCAGCGGCGCGCAGCGCGTCCTTCATCGACGGCTTGTCGCGGCACAGGTACGCCGTGCGCAGTGACGTCCCGGGAATGGTGCAGGCTTCACGCACCTGGGCGACGGAGAGGATGTGGGCCTCGATCGTGGACTCCAGGCGGTCCACCCAGGCACGATCCTGGATCCACTTCACGGCGTCGGTCATCGCGCCCACGTCGACCACACTGGGCACCTGGTGGTAGTGCCGCATCCAGCCCCGCAGCTCGTCGTCGAGGGCCTCCTGCGGCGACTCGCCGATGCCGATCACCTCGGCTCCGACCGAGGCAAGCGCCCGGACGAACTCTCGCTGGTTCCTTGGGAATGACGGTTCGACGAAGACCACGCGCACGTCCCACATGCTAGCGGGGTCCCCAGCCTCCAAGTCCACCCTCGACCGTCACCAAAGTGCCGCGTGCGCCGGCCACGCGGATGGCAAACGCTCATCGACCTGTCCGTGTGGCCAGAGGGACCACTAGGGTCGGTTCATGGTCGCAGCAGCCTTCGTCGCGCCTTACCTCCTCGAAGCAACCGCGCGCTTCGTCAACCACGCCGCAGCACTCCCCGGCGTCCGGCTCGGGTTGATCACCTGCGACCCGATCGAACGCATCCCACCACCTCTGCGCGACCAGCTGGCCGGGCACTGGCGAGTTGAGAACGCCCTGGATCCGCGGCAGGTGGCCGAGGCGGTGAGCGGGCTCAGTCGGCAGATTGGGCGGGTGGAGCGTCTCGTCGGCGCGCTCGAGCAGCTCCAGGTGCCGCTTGCCCAGGTGCGCGAAGCCATGGGAATCGAGGGCATGGACGAGCGGACTGCCCACAACGTGCGCGACAAGTCGCTGATGAAGAACGTGCTCCGCGAAGCAGGCGTGCCTTGTGCCGCGCACGCTCTGGTCACAGGTGCCGCCGAGGCGACTGCGTTCGCCAAGGAGGTCGGCTTCCCCCTGGTCGCCAAGCCGCCGGCCGGGGCCGGCTCGCAGGCGACGTACCGCCTCGACGACGTCGGGTCGCTCGAAGGCTGGCTGCACGCCGTACCGCCCAGCGCCGAGGAGCCTGCACTCCTCGAGGAGTTCCTCGTTGGCGAGGAGCACACCTTCGACAGCGTCACCGTCGGCGGCAACACCGTCTGGTCCTCGATCGCCGACTACACGCCACCGCCGCTGGAGGTCCTGCGCAACCCCTGGATCCAGTGGACGGTGCTGCTCCCGCGCGACATCTCCGGACCCGAGTACGCCGGAATTCATCATGTCGGCCCGGCCGCACTGAAGGCTCTCGGGGTCCAGGACGCGCTCACCCACATGGAGTGGTTCCGCAGGCCGGACGGTTCCGTGGCGGTGTCGGAGGTCGCGGCGCGGCCCCCAGGGGCCCAGCTGACCTCCATGCACGGTTACACGCATGACTTCGACCTCTACCAGGCCTGGGCCGAGCTGGTGGTGCTCGGGCGGTTCGACCCGCCCCCGCGCCGTTTCGCCAGCGGGACGGCGTACCTGCGAGGCCTGGGCAGGGGAAGGGTACGCACCGTCTACGGCGTCGAGGAGCTCCAGCGACAGATTGGTCACCTGGTGGTGGAGTCGCGGTTGCCCGAACCGGGCCAGCCTGCCGCTTCGGACTACCTCGGCGAGGGCTACATCATCGTCCGGGACACCGACACCGAGGTGGTGCGTGATGCGCTGCAACGCATCGTCGGCGGCCTCCGCGTCGAACTGGTGGAGGCGCTGTGAACGGGTCCGGGGGCGCCAAGAACGTCGTCATGCTCTCTCCGGGCTACCCCGTCGAGATGAGCTACTTCACCCGTGGGCTTGCGGCGGTGGGTGCGAGGGTGATCGGGGTCGGGGACCAGCCTCCGCACGCCGTACCGGATGCCGCACGCCACGCGCTTGCTCACTACGAGCACGTCTCGCTCGCCGACGAGGGCGCTGTGATGGCTGCGCTGCACGGCCTCGCGCAACACGTGCGGATCGACCAGGTCGAGTGTCTCTGGGAGCCGTACATGCTTCTGGCGGCCAGGATCCGCGAGAGGTTCGGCCTGCCCGGGATGACCGTCGAGCAGACGTTGCCGTTCCGGGACAAGGAGGAGATGAAGCGCCGTTTGGACGCCGCGGGCATCCGCACTCCCTGGCACGTCAGCGCGACCAGCGTTTCGCAGGTCTGGGAGGCCGCCGAGCAGATCGGCTACCCGCTCATCGTGAAACCGATCGCGGGTGCTGGCTCCGCCGACACCTACCGCGTGGACTCGGCGGCTGAGCTGGCTGAGGTGCTGCCGATGCTGCGCCACGTCCCTGAGGTCAGTGTCGAGGAGTTCGTCGATGCCGAGGAGTTCACCCACGACACGGTGTGCGCGAACGGGAAGATCCTCTTCGAGCATGTCCTGTGGTACCGCCCGCGGCCGCTGCAGATGAGCATGCACGAGTGGGTGAGCCCTACGGCCATCTCGTTCCGCGACCTGAACGTGCCACACCTCAAGGATGGCCGGGCCATGGGCGAGCAGGTGCTGGCGGCCCTCGGGTTCGACACCGGTTTCACCCACCTGGAGTGGTACCGAAAGGAAGACGGCGAAGTGGTCTTCGGCGAGATCGGTGCCAGGCCCCCGGGGGTGCGGGTCGTCGACATGATGAACTTCAACACCGAGGGCGACCTGTACGTCGGGTGGGCTGAGGCGGTCGTGCACGGCCGGATGCCCGCACTGAGCCACCGCTACAACGTGGGCAGCATCTGCAAGCGGGCAAGTGGCTCCGGCAGGATCATCGGCATGACCGGGATGGACCGGCTGATGGCGGAGTACGGCGCGGACGTGGTCCTCGTGGACCTGCTACCGGTCGGCGCTCAACGACGTGACTGGCGCGCCAGCACCATCGGTGACGGCATCATGATGGTCCGGCATCCCGAGCTGCAGCGGGTCATCGAGATGACTGAACGCTTCGCCTCTGAGCTGCAGCTGCACGCCGAGTGAGACCCCCGCCCAAGACCCCCGCCTAGCAGATCTCCTCGAGGTACTGCGGCAGCATCCGCCACCACGTAGGCCAGTCGTGAATGGTCTCCGGACCCCAGGAGTCGACGCGGTTCGGCACGCCCTTCTTGCCCAGAGTGTCCGCGACGGCCCAGGACTCGCCGATGTCCTCGTTGGCTCCTTCGCCGGAGGCGAGGATCACCCGGCGTTGCTGGAGGACCTCGAGATGGTCGCCGTCGAGGCCGGGGAGGAAGTCGAGCGGGGAGGCGAAGAAGAGGTCCTCGGACCAGCGGCCCTCGAGAAAGCGCTGGAGTCGGTAGGTACCGCTCATCCCGATCGCAGCCTCGAAGGTGTCGGGGAACCGGCACAGCAGCGCGACGGCGTTGAACGCGCCGATCGAGGCGCCGGCCGTGACGACCCGCTGAGGGACACCGCCGAGGTCGTTGTTGATGGCCGGGACGACCTCGTGGAGCACGGCCTGGTGGAACTGGTTGAGCAGCCACATGCGGTACTCCGGGCTACCGGTGGCGCTCGCCATCGCCCTACCGGCGACGGAGTCGCAGGAGTAGATCTTCACGCGACCGGCCTCGAGCAACCCCCCGCAGGCGTCCACGAGGCGGTGGCGCTCTATCTCCTCGGCGTCGCCGCCGGCGGTGGGAAACACCAGCACCGGTACGCCGAAGTGGCCCCATCGGGCCACGGTGAACTCCTGCTGGAGCCTGTCTGAGTACCAACGATCGATTGTCTTCACGAGGTCATCGTGGACAACCGGCCACCTCTACGGCAAGGTCGAGGCGACATCGGCTTTGAGGCCCGGTCGGGCCGGAACGGGAGGATGTGGGTGAGCAACCACTTGATCGGGCTACTCCTTGGTGCCGAGGAGGACTGGCCGCGGGCGTTCGAGACCATCCAGAAGATGGTCGGGCAGGTGACGTACGACGGTGCTGAGCACACCGTGTCCAGCGAGCGGCTGACGATCGAGCCGTTCCGGCTCGACGACCCCGTGCGGACGCCGCTCGTCATCGACCGGCTGGCCCACTGGTACTACCACCCCCGGGAATGGCTGAAGAAGGCGTCGCTGGTCAACAGCACCTATCTGCTCAACAGCCCCTTCACCTTCCAGTCGATGGAGAAGCACAGCGCGTACTGCGCCATGGTGCGGCTGGGCCTGAAGGTGCCCGCAACCACGCTGGTGCCGTACAAGAACCCGATCGACAACGTGCGCTGGGCCTACACGGCCGAAAAGTACAACCAGTCCTTCGACCTCGACCGGATCGCCGAGGAGCTGGGCTACCCGCTCTACATGAAGCCGTTCGACGGAGGCGGCTGGCGTGGCGTCTCCCGCATCAACGACCGTGGGGACCTGCACCGCTCCTACGACGAGTCGGGGGAGATGCTGATGCATCTCCAGGCCACGATCGAGTTCGAGCACTTCGCCCGCGCTCTTTCCATCGGCCCGGAGACCATGGTGATGGACTTCCGCCCCGAGCAGCCGATGCACAACCGCTACGCGGTCTCCCACGACTTCCTCTCCGAGGAGGCGGGGTGGCAGACAGCCGCAGTCAGCCGGATCGTGAACGCGTTCTTCCAGTGGGAGTTCAACTCTGCGGAGATGCTGGTCGTGGGTGACGACGTCTATCCCATCGACTACGCCAACGCGTGCCCGGATGTGGCGCTGACCTCGCTGCACTACTACTTCCCGTGGGCGATCAAGGCACTCGTGCGTTGGTCGACGTTCTGCGTGGTGACCGGTCGCAAGGCCAACGTGGACCTGGAGACCGCTCGCTACTTCGCGATCGCCGACGATCCGGAACCGTCGTACGAGGAAAAGATGCGGTCCTACCTGGCGATCGCCGACGAGTACTTCGACAGCGACCGGTACTGGGAGTGGTGTGCCGAGCACCTGCCGCACCTCGACGAACAGGTCTGGGACTGGGTGTCCTCCGACGACTTCGACCGGCTGCTGCGGCAGACGGTGCAGGCGACCTACCCAGCCCACGAGCAGGAGGAGTTCGTCGCCCACTTCAGGGGCCTCATGGACATGTGGATCAAGGACAACGCCAAGCACGAGACTTCCTGATCGAGTCCAGGGTCGCTCCGCTTGCGAGGTCGCCGATGGCCGCCGAGACGGCGCGAGTGTCCCGGAAACAACCGCCGAGACGGCTGCAATGTTCAGCCGCCCGTGCACTCGCGCCGTCTCGGTGCGTCTGGGTGGGACACAAGCGCCGTCTCGGCACACGAGGAGGCGACCACGACAGTCGCGTGAAGCAGACCGGCCGGGCTCACGCCAGGCGTCGTACGGCGCTCTCGATCTGCTCCGGCGACAACACGTGCTCGACCGCCATCGCCACGGCACCGTCGAGTGCGGCGCTGCCCCCGGCCGACGGCACGATGCGAAGGTGCTGGGTGGCCAGCGGCATCGACCGCTGGTACACCACCTCGCGGATGCCGGCCAGGAGGTGCTCGCCGGCTCCGGCCATCCGGCCACCGATCACCACGACTGCTGGATTGAACAAGTTGACCAGCGTGGCCAACACGTCGCCGAGGTCGCGGCCGGCCTGCCGGACGACCTGGATCGCCGAGAGGTCGCCCGCGCGGACGAGGTCGACGACGGCCTGCGGTGTCGGGGCGTCCACACCTGCCTCGGTTAGCGCGGCGGCAAGGGCGGGTCCGGCGGCGACCGCCTCGAGGCAGCCGGTGTTGCCACACCGGCACTGCACGTCGTCGGCTCGAGGGACACGCACGTGACCGAGGTCCCCCGCGGTGCCCTGGGCACCGCGCTGCAGCACGCCGCCGGAAATGAGCCCGGAACCGATACCGGTGGCCACCTTGACGAAGACGAGGTCCTGGACGTCCGGGAAGACGGTACGGCGCTCACCGAGCGCCATGATGTTCACGTCGTTGTCGATCAGCACCGGCACGGGGTGGTCCTGCTGGACGCGCCCTGGCACGTCGTACCGGTCCCACCCGGGCATGATCGGCGGGTTGATGGGGCGCCCGCTCGAATGCTCCACCGGGCCCGGCAGCCCAATGCCGACCCCGGCCAGCTCCTCGGGTGAGCTGTTCTGGCGCTCGAGCATGGTCGTGATGCCCCGGCTCACCCAGGACAGGACGGCTTCGGGTCCCTCCGCCACGTCCAGCAGGGCCGATTCGCGGTCGAGCACCTCCCCGGACAGGTCCGCCAGCACGATCCCGACGTGGCTGGCTCCGACGTCGACCCCTGCGACCACGCGCGCCCGGGGGTTCAGTGAGAACAGCGAGGGTGGGCGTCCTCCCGTGGAGGTGCCCCCCTGGGGTGCCACCAGGCCGAGTCGCATCAGCTCGTCGACGCGAGCCGCGACCGTCGACCGGGCCAGACCGGTTGTCTGCGCCAGCTCGGCACGCGTCCACGCGCGCCCGCTGCGCAGGAGGTCGAAGACGTCGGTTGCGGCGTGCACGGCGATATCCAACCACGAAATCAACCCTTTTCAGTTTTCTCGCGCAACTTTTGTCTGCTGCTCGACAAAAGTGGTTGAGCGATGTAACAGTTGGCCCGTGCTGAGCGATGACGTCGTGAGCGCCCCCGCCGAGACTGACCGCCGTGGTCCCGTCCTCCGCGCCCGGGGCATCACCAAGGCCTTCCTCGGCAACGTCGTCCTCGAAGGCGCCCACCTCGAGCTGCTGCCCGGCAAGGTGCACGGACTCGTGGGGGAGAACGGCGCCGGCAAGTCCACGCTGATGAAGGTGCTGGCCGGCGTCTACCCGCCCGATGGCGGCACCATCGAGATCGACGGCGAGGAGCGGCACTTCACCCACCCCTTGCAGGCGCAGCACGCGGGTGTGTCCACGGTCTTCCAGGAGTTCAACCTGCTGCCGGACCGCACTGTCGCCGAGAACATGTACCTCGGCCGCGAACCGCGGCGGGGAGCCCTCGTCGACACCGCCCGGATGGAGCGCGACACCGCTGACCTGCTCGAGTCGCTCGGGGTGCAGGGCCTCGACCCTGGTGCGCGGGTGCGCACGCTTTCGGTCGCCGAGCAGCAGGTGGTCGAGATCGCCAAGGCGATCAGCTTCGAGGCCCGCATCATCTCGATGGACGAGCCGACGGCGGCCCTCGCCGAGCACGAGGTCGAGCTCCTCTACTCCATCATCCGTCGCCTGACCGAACGCGGCGTCGCAATCCTCTACGTCTCCCACCGGCTGAAGGAGATCTTCGACCTCTGCGACACGGTCACCGTCCTCAAGGACGGGCACCTCGTGGCCACGCGTCCTGCCGCGGAGCTCGATGAGTCGAACCTGGTGCGGCTGATGGTCGGACGGACCATCTCGACCCTCTTCCCCGAGCCGATTGCCGGCACCGAGCCGGGCGAGGTGAGGCTCCGGCTCAAGGGAGCCGGGAACGGCTACGTCGACGGGGTCGACCTCGAGCTCCGCGGTGGCGAGATCGTCGGACTCGCTGGGCTGCAGGGCTCTGGCCGCACCGAGCTGCTCGAGGGCATCTTCGGAGCCCGCCCGTTCACGCGCGGCTCGGTCGAGGTCGGCGGGCGGGCGCTGCGGCTGCGCAGCCCGCGCGCCGCCGTACGAGCTGGCCTGGCGCTGGTCACCGAGGACCGCAAGGCCACCGGTCTCGCCCTCAACCAGACGATCGCGACCAACGCTCTCGGTGTCGTCCGGGCGGTCTTTCCTCGTCGCACCGGCCAGGCTCGCATAGCGATGCCGGGGCTCCTCTCCTCCCTGGAGGTGTCGGCCCGCAGCATGGACCAGGAGGTGCAGTTCCTGTCCGGCGGCAACCAGCAGAAGGTGGTGCTCGCCCGCTGGCTGGGTACCGACCCTGAGGTGGTGCTGCTCGACGAGCCGACACGGGGCATCGACGTCGGCGCGAAGCGCGCCATCTACGACCTCGTCCGCGACCTCGCGGCGCGCGACATGGCGGTGCTGATGGTCTCCAGCGAGCTGCCCGAGGTGATCGGCATGTCCGACCGGATCATCGTCATGCGCGACGGCCGCATCGCCGGCGAGCTGCCTGGCGGCGCCGAGGAGGTCGAGGTCCTCGGCCTCGCCACTGGCGCGTCGAGATCGGCGGAGGTGACTCCATGAGCGGGATCGCACTCCCACGAGCCGGGCGACCCCTCGGGACCACGGCCCTGGTCTACCTGGCTCTCCTCGCCGTCATCGTGGTCGGCGCCGTGCTGACCGCGCTGGCTGACCGCAACTTCTTCAGCACCGGCAACGTGGTCTCGATCCTCACGCTCACCAGCACCCTGGGCCTCGTCGCGATCGGGCAGACCCTGGTCATCATCGCGGGGAGCCTGGACCTCTCAGTGCCCTACGTGATCAGCCTGGCGAGCATCGTGGGTGGCGGCGTGATGGCAGGGCAGACCGGCAACATCGTGCCCGGCGTGCTGGCAGCGCTGGGGGTCTGCGCCGTGGCAGGTCTGGTCAACGGCCTGATCGTCACCAAGCTCGCGGTGCACGGCTTCATCGCGACGCTGGGTGTTGGCCTGATCATCAGTGGCTACCTGGCCACCGAGTACCAAGGCAACTTCGGATCGGCGCCGCGCGCGTTCCAGCTGGTCGGCATCACGCTCTTCGGGCCGGTCCCGCTCAGCACGCTGATCATGCTCAGCTGTGCAGCACTCGGTGTGCTGATGCTCGCCCGCACCCGCCTCGGTCTGCACCTGTACGCCGTGGGGGGCGGCCGGGAGGTGGCCCGCCTCTCCGGCGTACGAGCGGACCTGCCCGTGATCGCCGCACACGTGCTGTGCTCGGTGCTCGCCGGTCTCGCCGGTCTGCTGCTGCTTTCTCGCACCAGCGTCGGCAGCCCCACGATCGGGCTGCAGGGCGGCTACGACCTGATGTCCATCGCCGCCGTCGTACTCGGCGGGACGCTGCTCGCCGGCGGCCGTGGCTCGATCGTCGGGACGATCGGCGGCGTCGCGATATTCGCCGTCCTCGACAACGTGATGAGCGTGATGGAGGTCAACTCCTTCCTGCAGGACGTCGTGCGCGGCCTCGTCATCGTGGTGGCGGTCGCGGTGTACGCACGCCGCGCGATCCCGCGCAGGCCCACGCGCTTCCCCGTCCGCGCTGGCGCCGAGGAGGCCTCATGACGACCACGGCCGACGCCGTACCCGCGCGACGGGCGCTCCCCGAGCACCACGGGTCCACGCTGCGCCGACTGCTCGGCGGGTTGCTCACGCCGGGCGGAGCGGTGTTCGTGCTCGCGCTCGCGCTGCTGTTCGCCGTGGTGGCTTCCAACCCCGGCTTCGGTGAGCCGGACCGCCTGGTGCGTTTCCTCGCACGCAGCGCGCCGATCGCGATCATCGCCATGGGCCAGTACTTCGTCATCGTGTCGGGCGAGTTCGACCTCTCGATGGGATCGGTGATCGCCGCCCAGGTCGTGATGGCCGGCAACCTCATCGGGCAGGACGACTCGAAGATCCTGCCGGTCATGATCGCCATGCTGGTCGTCGGCGCACTCGTAGGCATCGTCAACGGGCTCGCCACCACTGTGCTCGGCGTTCCGAGCTTCATCGTCACACTGGGCACGATGCTTGCGCTGTCCGGCCTGGTCTTCTACCTCACCGGTGGAGCCGCCACCGGCAACCCGACCGAGAACTTCCGCAGCATCGGCCGGAGCGGGATCGAGGATGTGCCCGTGGTCGGTCTGCTGCCCTACGCGCTGATCATCCTGGTCGCGGTCGCCGTTTTCTCGGTCTGGCTGATGCGTCGGCCGTTCGGCCGTACATTGATCGCTACCGGCGACAACCCGGATGCCGCCGCCGTCAGCGGCGCCACCGTGTGGTGGGTCAAGACACAGGCGTTCATCTTGTCGTCGATGTCCGCGACCATCGCCGGGATCATCCTCGTGGGTCAGGCCGGCGTACACCCCTCCGTGGGTCGTGGCTACGAGTTCATCGCGATCACGGCGGTCGTCCTCGGCGGCGTCGTCCTCGGAGGCGGTCGCGGCTGGGTGCTGTCCGCTGCCGCGGGCGCGATCGCCCTGGACCTGCTGTTCACCCTGCTGAACTTCAACGACGTACCGAGCACGTGGCGCAACACTGTCCAGGGCGTGATCATCATCGCCGCCGTCGCGCTCGCCGGTCGCGCTTGGCGGTCGGGCAACCGCCTGCCGAAGGCCCTGCGCCGTCCCGAAGCCGACCCCGAGCCTGATTCCGCTGCCACCAGCGCGTCTTAGGACACCCATGACCCCGTCCACCCACCACAACCCGCCCGCCAGGGCACGAAACAGGAGTACGAGCCAATGAGACGCATGAGAATTTCTGCCCTGGCTGCGGCTGCCGTCGCGGTCGTGACCCTGACCGCCTGTGGTTCGACCGACGACTCGGCGACAGTCGACAAGAAGGAGGACACCAGCGGCACCGACCAGAAGAAGGGCGAGTCGGGCGCCGAGTCGAAGTGGTTCGACCAGGCGCAGTACGACAAGCAGGAGCAGGAGCGCGACGCCACGTTCGAGGGCGACCCGGAGAAGCCCTACCTGCAGTACATCGACGGTGACATGAGCGACACCTCGGGGTTCAAGGCCGCGGGTGCCAAGAAGGCCTGCTTCGCGAACGCCTCGATCAGCAACCCGTGGCGCCAGACCGGCTGGATCACGATGAACCAGCAGCTCAAGGTCCTCCAGAAAGACGGCGTGATCTCGCAGATGGAGACGCGTGATGCCGAGGACGACGACAACAAGCAGATCGCTGACATCGACTACTTCATCAAGGAAGGCAAGTGCGACGTCTTCATCATCTCGCCGAACTCGACGGCCGCGATGACACCCGCTGTCCAGCGCGCGTGTGACACGAAGAAGCCGGTGATCGTCTTCGACCGCGGTGTGGAGACCGACTGCGCCACCACCTTCATCCACCCGATCGGTGGCTTTGCCTGGGGCATCGATACGGCCAACTTCCTCGTGGACAACCTCGAGAAGGGTGACAAGGTCGTGGCCCTGCGGATCCTGCCCGGCGTGGATGTGCTCGAGAACCGCTGGGCCGCGGCGGACAAGATCTTCGCCGACGAGGGCATCGAGGCCGTCGACTACTTCACCGGTGCCGACCCCGCCGAGATCAAGAAGATCATCTCCGACGAGCTCGCCAAGGGAGACGTCCACGGCGTCTGGATGGATGCCGGCGACGGTGGCGTCGCTGCCATCGAGGCCTTCGAGGACGCCGGCGCCGACCTTCCCGTGATGACGGGCGAGGACGAGATGAGCTTCATGCGCAAGTGGAAGGACACCGGTCTCACCGGCCTGGCTCCGGTGTACTCCAACTTCCAGTGGCGTACGCCGCTCCTCGCGATGCAGAAGATCTTCGCCGGCGAAGAGGTGCCCAAGGAGTGGGTGCTCCCGCAGGTGCCGATCACCGAGGACGAGCGCGACACCTACCTCGAGGAGAACGAGGGCATGCCCGACGGTCACTACGCCAAGTTCGGTGGCGAGGACCTGCCCGGCTACCCGGAGGTCTGGCAGAAGCGCGTGATGCCGTAACGGGCTACGACGGGCCTGCCTGCACCCACCCGGCGGCAGGCCCGTCCCGCCCCTGCTTCCGCAACCGACCCCCGCCGCCCGAGAGGAGTGCCCATGCGGCCCATCGGCGTCAACACGTGGGTGTGGACCTCACCCCTCACCGACGCGGACGCGCCGGCGCTGCTCGAGCACGTGGCGGCCCTCGGCTTCGACGTCGTCGAGCTTCCGCTCGAGCAGCCGGGTGATCTGTCGGCAAGGACGCTGCGCCCGGTCCTGGACGCCACCGGGCTCGTTCCATCGGTGGTGGGGGCCATGGCTCCGGGTCGCAACCTGGTGGCCGCACCCGCCGAGGAGGTCCTGGCGACACAGGACTACCTGCGGGCGTGCGTGGACCTGGCACACGAGATCGGTGCGCCAGCGGTGTGCGGTCCGTTCTACGCAGCAACTGGTCGCGTGTGGCGCATGAGCGGGCCCGAGCGCGAGGCGGCGTACGCCGAACTGCGGGAGCACCTCGAGCCGGTCGTCAACCACGCTCGCTCGGCCGACGTACGCATCGGGATCGAGCCGCTCAACCGCTACGAGACGTCGCTGGTGAACACCGTCGCCCAGGGGCTGGAGGCCCTCGGTGACCTGCTGCAGCCCCACCTCGGTCTGGCCCTGGACAGCTACCACCTCAATATCGAGGAGCGCGACAGTGCGTCCGCCGTACGCGCGGCCGGTCACCATGTCGTCCACGTCCAGGTCTGCGGCAACGACCGCGGCGCTCCCGGAGGCGACCAGACCGACTGGCGGGGCTTCCTGCAGGCCCTCGACGATGTCGACTACGACGGGCCGCTCGTGATCGAGAGCTTCACCGCCGACAACGCCTCCATCGCGACAGCAGCCTCCATCTGGCGACCCCTCGCTCCCTCACAGGACGACCTCGCCACGACCGGCCTGCGCTACCTGCGCACCCTCACGACCGGAGCCCCTGATGACCCCGTCTGATGTCTCGCCCCTCGGCGTCGCCCTCGTGGGCCACTCCTTCATGGGGAAGGCCCACTCCAACGCTTGGCGCAACGTCCGCGCCTTCTACCCCGACGTGCCGCCGGTCGCTCAGCGCGTGCTGGTGGGCCGAGACCAGGAGCGTACGTCGGCCGCCGCCAGTCAGTACGGCTGGGACGAGGTCGTCACCGACTGGCGGTCCGTGCTCGAGCGCGACGACATCCACATCGTCGATGTCTGTACCCCCGGCCATCTGCACGCCGAGATCTCCCTGGCCGCCCTCGCAGCCGGCAAACACGTGCTGGTCGAGAAGCCGCTCGCGAACTCGGTGGCCGAGGCGGAAGCGATGACGTCCGCCGGCGAGGTCGCCACCGCTTCCGGGGTGTTCTCGGCGGTTGGGTTCAACTACCGGCGCGTTCCGGCCCTGGCGCTTGCCAGGCGGCTGGTCGCCGGCGGGCGTATCGGCGTGGTCCGGCACGCCCGCATCTCCTACCTCCAGGACTGGCTCGCGGATGCCGAGGCTCCGATGACCTGGCGCTTGCGGCGCGAGACCGCAGGATCGGGGGTGATCGGTGACCTCGCTTCGCACGCCGTCGACCAGCTCGGCTTCCTGCTCGGACAGCGGGTCACTGCCGTGGGCGGCCACCTGACCACCTTCGTGGACGAGCGCCCGGGCGAGTCGGGTCCCGAACGCGTCACTGTCGACGACGCCGCCTGGGCGACGCTGCGCACCGACGACGGCGTGATAGCCAGCCTCGAGGTGTCGCGGATGGCGACCGGCCGCAAGAACGCGCTTCAGATCGAGCTGTTCGGCTCCTTGGGGTCGATCGCCTTCGACCTGCAGTCGCTCAACGAGCTCCGGGTGTACGACGCTCACGACCGGGCCGGTACGACGCTCACCGTCGGTGACGCATCTGTCCTCGTCACCGAGCCCGAACACCCCTACCTGGCTGCATGGTGGCCGCCGGGTCACGTGCTCGGCTGGGACCACACGTTCACCAACCAGGCCGCCGACTTCCTCACGGCCATCGCGACGGGGACCCCTCCGGCGCCCAGCTTCGCCGACGGGCTCGCCGTACAACGGGTGCTCGCCGCCATCGAGGAGAGTGCGGCACAGGACGGCCGCACGGTCTCCGTGCCACACTCCCTCGCGACCGAGCTCGCCTGACCCGAGGAGGTCCCATGACTCGCTCCTTCACGTTGTTCACCGGCCAGTGGGCCGACCTGCCGCTCGACGAGGTGGCCGCTCTCGCCGCCTCGTGGGGGTATGACGGGTTGGAGATCGCCGTGTCCGGGGAACACCTCGACGCCTGGCGTTGGGACGACGACGACTACATCGCCGAGCGGCTCGGCGTACTCGAACGACACGGCCTGAAGCTGTGGGCGATCTCCAACCACCTCAAGGGGCAGGCCGTCTGCGACGACCCGATCGACGAGCGTCACCGCGACTTGGTGGGCTCCCACGTGTGGGGTGACGGGGACCCGGAGGGTGTCCGACAGCGCGCGGCCGAGGAGCTGCAGCACACCGCCCGTCTGGCCCAGCGGCTCGGCGTCGACACCGTCGTCGGCTTCACCGGCAGCTCGATCTGGCCCTACGTCGCGATGTTCCCGCCAGTGCCGGTCGAGCGGATCGACGCCGGCTACCAGGACTTCGCCGACCGCTGGAACCCGATCCTCGACGTCTTCGACGAGTGCGGCGTGCGGTTCGCCCATGAGGTCCACCCGTCGGAGATCGCCTATGACTACTGGTCGACCGTGCGCACCCTCGAGGCCATCGACCACCGTCCCGCGTTTGGCTTGAACTGGGACCCCAGCCACATGGTCTGGCAGGGCCTGGACCCGGTCACCTTCATCACCGACTTCGCCGACCGGATTTACCACGTGGACTGCAAGGACACCCGGATGCGCATGGGCGGCGGCCGCAACGGCATCTTGTCCTCGCACCTGCCGTGGGGACACCCGCGTCGCGGCTGGGACTTCGTCTCCACTGGCCGTGGCGACGTGCCGTGGGAGGACTGCTTCCGAGCGCTCGCCGCCATCGGGTACGACGGACCCATCTCCGTGGAGTGGGAGGACGCCGGCATGGACCGCCTCCACGGCGCTCCGGCCGCGCTCGCCTACCTGCGCCAGCTGGACTTCCCGCCCTCCACAGCCTCCTTCGATGCCGCTTTCAGGCAGGACTAGCTGGCCTGTTCGGAGGTCGCGCCTGATGAGGGTGCGGTCACCGCAGGCTGATCCACTCGCCTAGGAAGTCGGGGTGCTGGGCGTCTCTCATCGCCCGGACGCGGAAGTAGCTGACCGCACAGGTGGCCATGAAGTCACCGTGATGCTGGGCCTCGGCGTAAATCCCTTCGAGAGTCCGCAGGCAATGCCGTTCGTTGCTGGCGCTCCGTGAATCGTGGCGCAGCTCAGCCGCTTGGATCCCGTCACACGCGCGTGCTCGGCAGAACGTGTAGAGCCTCTCGACGCGGTCCCAGTCGACTCGACAACGCGGAGCGTCGACCGAGCCGCGGGGCGGTGGCTCTCGGCGGGGGTATGCCGTGGCGGCCACGGGCGCGATCAGGGCGACATCGTGGCTAGCTGACATGAGAATCATGAGCTCCCCCTACCGAGATCTGTTCCGGAGCGGCTGCTGCACCTGAACGCAGTCTCCCCGGCTGAGAAAGTCCGCAAACCTGTACAAGTTGGACAACGACTAGTGGCGAAGAGAGTTACGGCAATTCTGTGCGCCCACACAGCGCCCCTTCTAGGGCAAGCAAGGCATGCGCATCTCAATCCGCAAAAGCGTGCTGCTCGCGAAGCTAAGACCGATGATGCTGCCGTAGTGTGTCCTGAGTGCCGCATATGAGGATTCGTGATGCCGCCGCGTTTCTGGGTGTCAGCGACGACACCGTTCGTCGCTGGATCGACGCGGGGTCGCTGACAGCGAGCAGCGATGACTCGGGTCGCAAGGTGCTCGATGGCTACGCGCTGGCTCAGTTCGCACGCAGCCAGGCGACGACGACGCCGAACCCGTTGGGAGTGGCGAGCTCGGCCCGGAACCGGTTCGTGGGCCTGGTCACGGACATCAAGCTGGACGAAGTCATGGCGCAGGTGGAACTCCAGTGCGGCCCGTTTCGCGTCGTGTCTCTCATGAGCAGCGAAGCGGTGCGTGACCTCAAGCTCGAGCTCGGCTCAGTCGCGGTCGCGGTGGTCAAGTCGACGACGGTCATCGTCGAAACCCCGGAAGGAGTCTCATGAGGCGCTGGATCGGAGCGGTGGCAGCTGTCCTGCTCCTCAGCACGGGTGCGGCCTGCGGGTCAGATGACTCGGGGGACGAGGGCTCGTCCGACAAGACCACGACCCTCACGGTGTATGCAGCGGCCTCGTTGACGTCGACCTTCACCGAGCTGGGCAAACAGTTCGAGGCAGACCATGACGATGTGTCGGTGAAGTTCAGCTTCGGCGGGTCCTCCGACCTGGTCGCACAGATCCAGCAAGGTGCTCCCGCCGATGTCTTCGCGTCGGCGGACACCACGAACATGGACAAGGCGACAGCTGACGACCTCGTCGAGGGTGACCCGGTCAACTTCGCGACCAACACCCTGAAGATCGCGGTGCCTCCGGACAACCCGGCCGGAGTGGCGTCGCTGAACGACCTCGCGAAGCCGGGGACGAAGGTCGTCATGTGTGCGGCCGAGGTTCCCTGTGGCGCGGCGGCCTTGAAGGTGCAGGAGACCTCAGGTGTCGCGATCAAGCCTGTGAGCGAGGAGCAGTCGGTGACCGACGTACTCAACAAGGTCCAGACGGGTGAGGCCGACGCCGGGCTCGTCTATGTGACCGACGTCAAGGCGGCCGGTGACAAGGTCAAGGGCATCACTTTCGCGGAGTCCTCCTCGGCGGTGAACACCTACCCGATCGCTGTCCTGGCCGACAGCAAGAGCAAGGATCTCGCGCAGGAGTTTGTCGACCTCGTCACCGGCGATGCCGGACAGCAGATCCTGGCTGACGCCGGATTCGCCAAGCCATAGCTGTGTCCGCAGGATCACGTCAGGTCGGGCTGCCAACTTGGGTCTTCGTGCCCGCAGCGGCGGGAGCACTGTTCGTCGTGCTCCCGCTCGCGGCCATGCTCACCCGCGTCGACTGGAGCAACTTCTTCGGCCTGATCGGGTCTGACTCATCCGTCGCTGCCCTGCTGCTCAGTCTGCGCACCTCGAGTGCCAGCACGTTGCTTTGCGTGATCTTCGGCGTTCCGATGGCCATGGTCCTGGCCAGGACCACCTTTCGCGGGCAACAGCTGGTGCGCTCCTTGGTGCTGCTGCCGCTGGTGCTCCCGCCGGTGGTGGGCGGAATCGCGTTGCTCTACACGTTCGGCCGTCGGGGGCTTCTCGGGCACACCTTCGAGGTCCTCGGGATCCAGGTGGCCTTCTCGACCAGTGCCGTGGTGTTGGCACAGACCTTCGTGGCGCTCCCATTCTTGGTGGTGAGCCTGGAGGGCGCGCTGCGTACGGCGGGCGGTCGCTACGAGGCGGTCGCCTCCACCCTCGGCGCCAGACCCACGACCGTCTTCCGGCGAGTCACGTTGCCCCTGGTGCTGCCCGGTCTCGTCTCGGGCGCTGTGTTGTCGTTCGCGCGGTCACTGGGAGAGTTCGGTGCCACGATCACCTTCGCCGGCAGCCTGCAAGGGGTCACGCGCACGATGCCCCTTGAGATCTACCTGCAGCGCGAGACGGATGCCGATGCCGCTGTTGCGTTGTCGCTGGTCCTGGTTGTCGTGGCCGTCGTCGTGATCGGACTGGCTCGCGGCCGAGGCGCGATATGAGCTTCGACGTCACGGCGACGGTGAGCGAGCGCGGGTTCGACGTATCGATGCACGTGGATGCGGGGGAGACGCTCGCGGTGCTCGGACCGAACGGCTCGGGCAAGTCCACGGCGATGTCAGTGATCGCGGGGCTGCTGCGTCCTGACGTCGGCACCGCGTCGCTCGACGGACGGGTGCTCTTCGACGTCGGCCGACCCGGGAGCTCGGCCGTCTGGGTCCCACCGCACGCCCGGGGCGTCGCACTCCTCGCCCAGGAACCCCTGTTGTTCCCGCACCTGTCCGCGCTCGACAATGTGGCGTTCGGACCGCGCAGCGACGGCCAACCGCGCAGCAAGTCGCGAACCCTGGCAGAGCACTGGCTAGCCGAGGTCGATGCCATGCAGTACGCCGACCGCAAGCCCGCTCAGCTCTCTGGGGGCCAGGCCCAGCGGATAGCAGTCGCTCGGGCACTCGCTGCCAACCCCCGGCTGCTTCTCCTTGATGAGCCGATGGCAGCTCTCGACGTTGCCGTAGCCCCCGCGATCCGTCAGATGCTGCGCGGGGTGCTGCAAGATCGCTCCGCTGTCATCGTCACCCACGACGTACTCGATGCCCTCCTGCTCGCAGACCGCGTCCAGGTCATCGACGGCGGGCGTGTCGTGGAGGAGGGACCAACAGCCCAACTCCTCGCACGACCCCGCAGCGCCTTCGCTGCACGCATCGCCGGCTTGAACATGGTGCGTGGGCACCTGGATGGCCACGGCGTCCGCGGCCCGAACGGACTCCTCGTCGAGGGCCTCGCCGAGCAACCCATCGCCCAAGGGGACCCCGCAGTCGCCGTGTTCCGTCCCAGCGCCGTCGGCGTCTACCGACAACCGCCCGGCGGCAGCCCCCGCAACGTCATGGACGTCACCATCACCGAGCTCGAACCCTTCGGGGAGCAGATCCGCGTCCGGACCGCTGAACTCAGCGCCGACGTCACGGCAACCGCAGTCGCCGAGCTAGACCTGGCCCCGGGAACACCGGTGCTGTTCGCGGTGAAAGCGAGCGAAGTAGCCATCTACCGCTCATAGCCAACGAGCCACCGAGCCACCGAGCCACATGGGCTCCGCCCAAGGCGGTACCGCCGAACGCGGCAGGCAACCGGAAGTCGATGAGGTAGGGCCTGCTCCGGACCGGCAGTCTCACTCCGAGGTTCGTCGTACGATCAACGTGGAGGCGGCGATGGTTCCCACGATGATTGTGCTCGGCCTGGTTCTCGGCCGCTGGTGGCGCGTCGCTCTGCTGCTCGCTGCAGTTGTCTGGCCGATCATTGTTGTCTCGGACCCGGCGATCGGTGCGAGCGTCATTCCAGGGGCGGCCCTGATCGGGGTGCTCAACGCCGCGGTCGGTGTCCTGGTGGTTCAAGGGGTGCTGTGGCTCTACCGCGGACTTGCCCACCACGCCGCCTGAGAGCCCCGTCGTCGGTCAACGCGGTCAGGGTGCCACGGGCCGTGTCAACGACCGCCAGAACACCCCCGGCTGGTTGGTCGTCACGATGGAGTAGGCAATCAGGTATTGCTGGGCAGCGGCGCGGATGCCCGACAGGAGCCCCTCACCTCGACGCCGCGCGGACAGGGGCTGTGAGTGCAGCCCGCGACGATGACGTATGGCGTGGATAGCCTGTGCGCATGATCAAGGTCTGTTTCGCCGGTGTCACTGGCTGGACCGCTCCACCGATATTGGCTGCGATTGCAGCCGCCGACGACCTGGACCTGGTGTCAGGGGTCTCACGGTCCGCATCGGGACGGGGTTTGCGGGACGTCAGTGGTCTGGATGTAGATGGCCGTGTCTTTAGCAGTGTTGCGGACGCGTTGGGCGCCGGTGACGTTGACGTGCTCGTCGACTACACGAGCGCGAAAGCGGTCGGTGAGAACGTCCACGCCGCCATCGGGAGTGGTGTGCATGTGGTGGTCGGATCCAGTGGGCTCACGGCAGACGACTTCTCAGGCATCGATGCGGCTGCGCGCGAAAGTGGCGTCGGGGTAATGGCGGCCGGGAACTTCTCGGTCATGGCTGCCGTGCTGCAGCGAGCGGCCGTTCTCGGGGCACAGCATCTGGAGCACTGGGAGATCCTCGACTACGCCAGCGACACCAAGGCCGATGTTCCCAGCGGCACGGCGCGGCAGCTCGCAGAGACCTTGGGAGAGGTACGCCGACCTCAGGCTGCAGTCCCGATCGACCAGCTCCACGGGCCCGCCGAGGCTCGCGGCGCCGAGGTCGGTGGCTCTCGGGTGCACTCGCTTCGCCTTCCGGGGTTTGTCGTCACCACGGAGATCGTCTTCGCGGGTTCGGGTGAGCGACTGGTGATGAGGCACGATCCGGGACCAACGCCCGCGCCCTACGTCGATGGCACGCTCCTCGCGATCCGACGCGTTCCGAGCCTGGTCGGCCTGGTCCGAGGCCTCGACGTCCTGATCTTCGACGGCTGACCTCCAAGCCTGACAGCCAGACAACCTGACTGCTCTGGAGCCGTACAACCCGGACCTGTCGCTGCCCGAGCCGAGCGTCGAGGACGACAAGTGAGCGGTGGCATTCGTCACAAGATTCGTCACAACAGGACCCTGCCAGCGGTGTTCGCGGTGGTCTCAGGTCGCTGACCTGCAGGTTTGTGGGCCCCGTGGGACTTGAACCCACAACCCGCGGATTAAAAGTCCGCTGCTCCCCGTGAACGCTACCCGTCAAGCTGGCCAGTTCTCGGCTCGATGTCGTCCTTCCATGGGGTCTGACCTGCGTGTTCGATCGCACCCAAGCGCGCCGGCGATGCCCGCGAGTGCTTACCGGTTCTCATTGGTGCTTGGCATTCGGCGGACTTGTGGCGGACTGGGTCTGCTCGGACGCCGGGCGGGCCGTAGCCATCCGATTCTCAGAGGCCCAAGCGAATTGTGTTGCAGCGCCCGACTCGGCGCTCTCGCTCGAAAGTGTGGGGATGGACCGGGGGTGCCGATCTGGGCCTATAACCTGCGAACCTGCCGAGGGACGAAAAGGTCATCGGGCTAGCAGCGGAGAGGCGGTACCGGATGTCGACACTGAGCAACCTGCTGCGACTGGTCGAGCAGAAAGACGCCCAGTTGGCTGCCGACATCGCCAACGAGGTGAAGGCTCTCAGCGAACGACGTGAATTCGGACTCAACTTTGAGCGGCACACCCCAGAGGATGTTGAGCTCCCAGGACGCCCGGTTCGCAAAGGCGACAAAGTCCGGTTCCTCGCAGATCATGGCGCTTCGGCGCGGAGTATGGACCAGCGGCTGTGGCGCGTCACCGCGGTAGGCCGGTCCGCTGCCGGGCGAGTCGCTCGCCTTGCCCGGCAGGACACCCCAAGCTCCGAGGTGGAGACCACGACGCGGGCTACAGACGACCTGATTGTTGTAGCCGAATTTCGCGACCCCATTTACCCCGGTCTCGTCTCTACCGGCAAGGTGGAGCGCGGTGAGGACAAGCCCTTCCACGCCGTCATTAATGCTGAGAACTTCCACGCGCTGCAGACACTTCTCTACACACACGAGGGCAAGGTCGATGCCATCTACATCGACCCGCCCTACAACACAGGGGCCAAGGACTGGAAGTACAACAACGACTACGTGGATGCCGAGGATATCTATCGACACTCCAAGTGGCTCGCCTTTATGGAGCGGCGGTTCAAGCTCGCCAAGCGCCTCCTTAACCCTGATGACTCCGTCCTCATCGTCACGATCGACGAGAAGGAGTACCTACGCCTCGGGCTTCTTCTGGAGCAGACATTTCCGGAAGCCAGAATTCAGATGGTTTCAGTCGTCATCGACCCAGCAGGGCGTTTCGCAGGGCGCAGCAGTTCTACCGCACCGACGAGTACATCTACTTCGTGATGCTGGGCGCACTGCGCTGTGCTGCCGCCAGGACGACTGGGGCCCGAGTGGCAACTAGGCAAGGGAGTAAGTGCGGCCGCAGGCGGTGTGATTTGGTCCCAGTTGCGGAGGACGTGGCACCAACTCGCGGCGCGAAGACCGACCAACCTGTTCTATCCGGTGTTCATTGATCCGGCCGGACCCAAGATCCATTCCGTCGGCGAGCTCGATCCATTGACGGAGCGACTTTTCCACCGTGTCGGCTCCCGCAGGCACGCGGTGCGTTTGGCCGATTCGGTCGGACGGCGTGCACGGCAACTGGCAGCAGTCGCAGGGAGCACTGATCGGCACTCGTTGCGACAGGGCTATGTCCGCGTTGGCGAGGACGCTGCGGATGGCTACCCGATCAGTCTATCTAAAACGGGGGAGCATCGAAAAGATCGAAGTCGGGGCAAGTGGCGCTGATTGGTCGACACGCCGAGAGGCGGTCATGCGCCTAGTGGATCTCAAGCGCCGACCAGCACCGCTTCGTGCCGAGGACCAGTCTGGAACCTCGCTTCTCATGACGCCACGTATCACGGCACCCAGCTGCTGCAGCCGATTCATCCGGGCCGGGCAAGTTCCCCTTTCCGAAGTCGTCTGTATGCGGTCGAGGACACCCTTCGATTCTTCGTCTGCGACAAGCCGACGCGACTCGTCGTCGACTTCTTCGCCGGGTCAGGCACTACCGCCCACGCGGTGATGCGCCTCAACAAGCAGGACGGCGGCACTCGGCGCAGTCGATCTCGATCACCAACAACGAAGTCTCGGTCGACGAGCAGGAGGCGCTTCGCAAGCAGCGGCCTCCGCCCGGGAGACCCAGACTGGGAGGCGCTCGGTATCTGCGACTACGTCACCAAGCCACGCGTCGAAGCGGCCATCACAGGTATGATGCCGACGGGTGAGCCCGTCGACAGGGGACTACAAGTTCACCGACGAGTTCCCGATGGCGGATGGGTTCGAGGAGAACGTCGAGTTCTTCACCCTGACCTACGAGGCCCCCGGACGGTCGCGCACAACCGCGCCTTCGAGGCGCGTCGCTCCGCTGCTGTGGCTGCAAGGCCGGGGCGCAGGGCCGTCGGATCGAAAAGGCCAAGCGACGACTTCGACGTGGCGGACACCTACGGTGTCCTCTTCGACCTGGACGCCTCCCAGCAGTTCCTAGCGGCAGTCAGTGACGCAGCCGACGGTACGGATGGCATTCATCGTCACCGATGACGATCGCGCGTACCAGATGGTGTGCGCCGAACTGCCTGCGCACGTCGAGCCGGTGCGGCTGTACGAGTCATACCTGACCAACTTCACGATCAACACAGGCAGGGAGTAACCGGGGCATGCGATTCACGCTCAAGGACTACCAGAACGACGCTGTCGGACAGATGCTGCGCAACCTCGCCGACGCCCGCGACGACTGGCACCGCAAACGGCGCAACGTCGCGTTCTCGCTTACTGCGACCACCGGCGCAGGCAAGACCGTCATGGCAGCCGCCGTCATCGAAGCACTGTTCGACGGCAACGACGACTTCAACTTTCGAGGCCGACCCCGGCGCGGTTGTGCTGTGGTTCACCGACGACCCGTCCCTCAACGAACAGACTCGGTTCCGGCTGCTGGAAGCTGCCGGAGACCGCATCGCCCACTCGCGGCTGTGGTCATCGAGAACACCTTCAACCAGGAGAAGTTCGAGCCGGGCAAGGTCTACTTCCTCAACGCTCAGAAGCTGTCGAAGAACTCACTGCTGGTTCGGGGTGCGCACGAGGATGACGAGGGTCAACTCTCTGGGCGACAGCGCCGTCACCGGACCTGCGCGCGTACACGATCGTGGGACACCCTCACGCAACACCATCGAAGACGAGCACCTGACGCTCGTACCTCATCCTTGACGAAGCGCACCGAGGGCATGAAGCCGACGACCAGAGCGACCGAGGCCGAGAAGTCGACCATCGTACAGCGGCTCGATCAACGGCGCGAACGGCGTCCCGCCGGTGCCGGTCGTGTGGGGCATCTCGGCGACCGTCGAGCGCTTCAACAGAAGCGATGGCTGTCGTCTGACGGTCGCTACCCGTACCCGCCGAGTCGTCGTCGACCCTGCGCGCGTCCAGGAGTCCGGACTGCTCAAGGACGACATCCGACTGGACTTCCCAGCCGAGACGGGCAAGTTCGACACGGTCCTGCTCAAGCGGGCGTACCCGAAAGATCAAGGAGTCCACCGCGCTGTGGCAGAGCTACGCCGACGCCAGGACCGCACCACCGAAGCCGTTGTGCCGCTGCTCGTCGTTCAGGTGCCCAACACCCCATCGGACGAGCTGCTGCATCATCCGCCTTCGACACGATCCGTGACGAGTGGCCCGACCTGCCCACGACGCGATCGCCCACGTCTTCGGCGATCACAGCCGCTATCGAGCTCGGCGGCTACGTCGTTCCGTACATCAGTCCCGAGAAGGTCCAGGAGCGCACCCACGTCCGCGTGCTGCTCGCCAAGGACGCCATCTCGACTGGCTGGGACTGCCCCCGTGCGGAGGTGCTGGTCTCGTTCCGGCCGGCGACCGGACGAAACGCACATCACGCAGTTGCTCGGCCGGATGGTGCGCACGCCGCTGGCGCGACGCATTCCCGGAAATGACCGCCTCAACTCCGTCGAGTGTGTCCTGCCGTTCTTCAACCGCAAGACTGCCACCGCTGTGGCCGAGGTTCTGCTCGGAAAGAAGGCCGAGGGCGATGACGGATCGGGGGATACGGGCGGTGGCGAGGGGCGCCGCGTGCTCGATCGAGCCGGTGACATGGAGGTCAACGCCAGCCATCCCGGACCGCCGTCTGGGAGGCCTTCGACGCGCCTCCCGTCCGCAGACGCTTGCCGCGCAAGGCCAGCCAAGCCGATCAAGCGGCTGACCGCGCTTGCCCAAGCGCTCTCTCGTGACGGGCTGCGACCGGACGCCCGCAAGGACGCCTACAACGAGCTGTTCGGTGTTCTCGACGGCCTCGCTGGCCCGGCACAAGGACAAGGTCGAGGCGGCGACATACGGCATCCTTGAGGTCGAGGGTGAGACGCTCGTCGCGTCGGTCGAGCAGTCGGGATCGTCAAGGTCGCCGAGACGTTCATCGAGCTCGCCGACGACCGATCGGTCGACGCCGACTTCAAGGCTCGCCGGTCGGATCCTGTCGCCCGGACATCGCGCGCAAGTACGCCGACCACATCGCCGTGGCTGATCGACGACGACGACGGCCTCTTCGATGCCCACCTCAAGGTCGCGGCACTCGCCAAGGTCGAGGGCGTTCAGGACGAGATTCGACCGTGAGGCCGACACGCTGGCACGCAGAGTGGTTCAACCAGCACCGGGTCGCGATCAAGGGCCTTGCCGACGAGCGGCAGCGCCGTCTACGACGACATCATCGCGCATGTCCGCCGAGCCGCAGCAGATCAACATCCTGCGTCCCCAGGTGCGCGCGGAGGAGACCGAAGACGCCGACGGCAGCAAGCTGTCGACTCAAGGCCGCGGCACCTCATGTCTGACGAGAACGGGGAGTTCCCGATCGGCTCCCTCAACGACTGGGAGACGCAAGGTCCTCGAGGCCGAGATGGGCCAGCCCGGCTTCCTCGCCTGGTACCGGAACCCCGGCCGCGCCTCAGAGGACTCCCTCGCGATCGCCTACAAGGACGGCAAGGGCAACTGGCGACGTATGTGCCCGGACTTCCTCTTCTTCCACGGGGACGACGCGCAGCGTGAAGGTCTCGATCGTCGACCCGCACGGCTTCCACCTCGGGGACGCCCTTCCGAAACTTCGCGGGCTTGCGGACTTCACCGAGCAAGTTCGGTGAGGAGTTCCACCGCGTCGAGGCCGTCGCGCAGATGAAGGACGAGACCCTGCGGGTCCTCGACCTAAAGAACGATGCTGTCCAAAAGGCCATCCACGATGCCAACGACGCCGAAAAGTTGTACCTGCTCTAAGGCTGGCACCAACTACTAAGGCCACCGGCTGGTGGGCCGTGGGGGCACCGATTGGCTGCCTTTGCCCAGTCGAGTTCTGGCTGCATTAGGAGTCGGTGCGAATTCACTTAGACAGGACTTTAGACAGCATTTCTTTGCGCTAGGTTGAGCAGCACTCGCCGAAAGTGCAGGTCAGATGGGGTGGAGCTACAGGGATTCGAACCCTGGACCTCTTCCATGCCATGGAAGGCATCGGCACGCTGACCAGCACTTTTGAGTGGGTTTCTAGACCGTTTAGACAGGACCCAACTCAAATGACCCAAATCAACACTCCAGATATGTCGTCATTTGCCGACGAAGACATCATGCCCACGGGAGTCTTCAAATATCAGGACGGCAACTGGGGCTTTCGTGCGAACCAGCCCGGCAGCAAAAGAAAACAAACGCGGCGACAGGGTTATCCAACCATGCTGGCTGCCTACTCCGCTCGGATCAAGTTCCTCAGTGACGGCCACGTCATTTCCGGTGCTGACCTCACAGTTCGCAGTGGTTTGCACGCTGGCTCGAAGTGGTTCGCGAGACGCTTAGGCCGACGACCGCTGCCAACTACCGCTACGCCTACGACCGGATGACGCCTTACCTAGGCGAAGTCAGGTTGCGCGATCTCGACGAGGACATGATTCGTTCCATGTACCGGAGCATGTGCAGTCGGTACACAACAGACACGATTACCTCAACCCACGGCCGCCTCCGTGCGACGCTGAGGGCCGCTGTCCGTGAGAACCGGATTTCACGTTGTCCCGCGGACAACGTGACCCCTCCAGCGGGACTCCCAGGCAGGCCGACAAGAACGTGGACGTTCGAGCAGCTTATGCAGTTCTCGAAGTATGTAGCGACGCAGCGGGATCGGGCCATGTGGCTCACCTGGATCACCGTCGGGGCACGTCGAGGTGAAATGTGCGGCCTGTATCGGTCCAAGATTTCGTTCGAGGCCCAAGAGGTCACTATCGACTGGCAGCGTTCGACGACGGCGGAGGGCGATCTATTTGAGGGGCCCACCAAGACGATCAAAGGGAATCGAAAGGTTCCCATCACGCCCCAGGTGATCGTCGCCCTGCGCGAGTGGAGGTCCATTCAGTCAGTGCAGCGCCTGGCCCTAGGGCAGCGATGGAGCGGCGACGGATACGTGTTCACTACGCAGGCAGGCAAGCCGTATTACCCCAGCTCTTTTGACAATCGACTCGCGCACCTTGCCCAGGAAGCGGGATTGCCCGTCCTCAGCCCGCACGAGTTGCGTCACACGTTCGCTTCACGCTGTCTCGAGATGGGCATGGATGTGAAGCTCGTGTCCAGCATGCTCGGCCACTCAAAGGTCGAAACGACCATGAATCTGTACCAGCACATCAACGCCACCCAGGCTCACAAAGAGGCGGGCGCTCTGGCGCAACGCATGCTCGGTTAGGACTCTCGTTCCGGTTCTCCCGCCGTGCTGATTACTGAGGGGGCAGTAGGCGGTGCGGCCGCCGTCCACTGCACCATGCTCGACATCCGTCTGTCGCACGCGCAATTCGCCCAATGAGGCAACGGTGCGCCCGGGGTTCTGCCGTCGCAATTCGGAAATGGAAGTCCGACAAACTTCCGATACCGTGTTGATCGATGCATAGAAGTACGACCGAAACGGCAAAGGCAATCTCGGAGGCGCGCGGCAACGCTGAAGCCGAAATCGCTGCGATGCAAGCGAAGTTGCGGTCACTTCAGGAGTCGCTCAAGAGCGACCCTTTGGCGGCGGCGGCCACCAGTGCCGAAATTGCAGAGCATTCGCGCCGACTGGCGGGCAACGCCATTCTCAACGCCCGCGACCGGTATTCCTTACAGGAGATTGGCGACGAGATGGGTATGACGAAGCAGGGCGTCGCCCACAGGATCGACCAGCATTTCGAGCTAGAGGCTCGAGCGGAAGAACCGCGTCGTCCAGGCGGCCTCGAGCTGTAGGTCTGCTTCTAGAGACCGCCGTCGTTTGGATCAGCGTCTTCGCGTCCCAGGGCAACCTCTGAAGGGTGCCACACCTGGGCGTCCCAAAAATCGAGATCGCCGGCCCCGTCCGGCCACGCCTTAGCTTGAGCGCGGCTAAGTCGTGGCTTGTAAATCCAGTGCTCCGGCTCAGCGCCTCGGCGCAGAGTCATCTTATCCAACTGGCCGAGCACGACGCGCAGCATGCGCGCACCCTTCTTCGGTTCGTGGACCCGCGACCACACCTGCTGCTTAGAGGTCCGGCCGAGGTCATCGGCGATCGCCTGCCAGCTGAAGTAGCGCGATGCGATTTCCAGCTGCTGCCTGATAGCGGCCTCGATCGCCTCCTTCACCACCTCGAGCACGGCGACGGTGTCGGTGAAGTCATCCACCTGTAGATGCAGAGCGGAGGCGTCTCCTTCGTACTTCTTGTCTTCCTTGGCCGTCAACATCTGCAGCTGCGCGGCCTGTTCAATCAGTTGCTTGGCTACGTAACCCAAGTCCCCAAGATGGCGGGCGTGAGCGGCGAGGGTCGGCCATTGGATGCCTCTTCTCTTCACGGAACGAGTCTGGTTCGAGAAGCCGTGAGCGTCAAGAAAAACCGACAGGTCCAAGTTTGTGGACGCGACGAAATATCGCTTAGTTCTGTTTTGCGGCTTATCCCAGGCGCGGAATCACAGGGCGCGACACGCCGGCCACCAGTACGCGGAACACGTGATTCGCACAACTGCCGCTTGGTTCACGCTTTTTGGCACGGGAGTCCACGCATGGGGTGGGCCGCAGAGCTTGAGCGACTCGCTCAGAAGGATCGGTGGAGTCAATGCACCGCTTGAAGGAGTCAACCACGAACCGTCCCAAGTACAGGCGCACCAAGGGGCGGTCATGAAGACCGCTGCGGTCACGTCCACCGCTGTGGCGATTACCGCCGTCACGTTGGGATGCGCCTACTTGGGCCCGTGCGTTCTGGCCGCGTTCCTGAGCTCGGTGGTCAACGTCGGTGAGACCGCAGCGTTTCTCTGGTTCGTTGCCTGGCTCGGGCGCGGGTATCTCTCGCACAGGGCGGAGTCCCGTGACGGTCGAAATCGCGAGGCGACCAACAGGTCGGGGGCTGGCAAGGCTGTCGCCGAGACCGTGCCTCCCACGCCTGAACTGCGTCTGCCCAGCAGCGGCCCTTATGACGCGTTGCGCCGACAGGAGGCTCAGGGGCGCTGCCGGGCCATCCCCACGTCCGCTGTCGCTGCAGCGCCGCTCCGGGCACCCATCACGTTTCGCCGGCGCCTCTGATGAGCGCCTTAGTCGCGGTTGTCATTGAGGTTTTGATCTTCGCCGTGCAACTCGCACTGACGATGGTGGTGCTGGCGTTTCAGCTCACTGGGTGGGTGTTCCTAAACGTCGTCATCCCTGGCGTGCGTGGACTGGCCGCGTTGGCCGGTTCACTGGCCACCCGCTCCGCCAGACGCCAGCCGAGACGTCGCGACGACCGGGACCGCCAAAAGCAGCGTAGGGGTCGGTCGCGATGAGCCCCTTCGTGATGTTCATGACTTTCGTATGCGTCATGCTCGACGTCGCTCTGGTCTTTGGTGTCGTGGCCCTGGTCGCCTACGTCTTCAGCCGCATGCTTGAGCAGTTCGGGATCATCTACGAACAGTTCAAGCCGGATTGGGACCAAGCGCCCCATACCGCTCAGCTGCACTACGAGACGATCGAGTACATCGCTCCTCCGAGCCCCGCGGTCTTCCCAGCGACCGAAGAGTTTGTAGGTGCGCCCATCTCGGTTGAATCGTGTGTCGAAGTCCCGTCCGAGCCCAGGCCCCTAGCCATCGCGGGGCCCGTCGACAGGAGTCGCTCGGGTGACTCGGTGACTGTGACGGTGCCGGCGGCCCTGGCTGCGCCTTACGCCTTGCTGTTCTTCGACTCGGTGCTTGAGTGGGCAGGACCTAACGTGAGCGAGATCAAGTTTTGTCGAGGCCGATCGGCGGTAATGACCGAGCTGGGCGCGGCCGCCCGACAGCGGGGTTGCGAGACTCATTGGGTTGCCAGTGACCGTTTCGAAGAGGCCGGCTGGGTCGTGTGGCTGTCATGAATGCAGCCGCTACAGCCCAAAACCTGGTCATGCGCCCACCCGCAGCCCCACGCGCATGGGTGCCTCGTCCATCGCTGCAGGTCAGCTCGCTCTCCCGCGCCCGGTCGGTTCCCGATCGAACAGGGCATCACCCACCCACGACATGTGCGGATGATGCCCTGTTCTCCGGGCGCGAGAGAGCGAGCAGTGAAGGGGAGTTGCTCTGTGATGGAGGAAAGACCAAGACCCAAAACCAACTGATTAAGGGCGAGGTGACATCTGACGATGTCCCTTTTTCTGACGCCGTACCGGCGTATCTGACCCTCGGTGTGACCCTGCTCGGTATGGGTGGTGGAGCGACGTGAGTGCAAACAGAGCGGGGGTCAACGGCGCCAACCAGGGTGGTCAATCACGTGGTGCGGTGACGACCGAACGAGACTTGCGTGTCTTGTCCAGAGTGGGCCATCACTATGGTGCGACGTACTGGGTGTTGAGCTATTGGCTTTGCGATGACGGCGTGTCACGGCTGAGCGAGAGTGGAGTGCGTCAGCGAGTGAGCCGGTGGCTCCGCCTCGGCCTCGTGACCAAGCACCGCCGCCTTGGCCGCATGTGGGTCACGCTCACCCGGCGAGGCTACGACTTTGTCGGTCAGGGCTACTCCCTGTGGACCTTGCCGGTATCCCGTCTTGCTCACACGGAGGCCGTCGCGTCAGTTCGGATTTGGTATGAGCAGTCTGCTCGGAGAGTCGAGCAGAAGGGCGAGTGGATAACCGAGCGCCAGCTCTTCGCGCGCCGGGGACGGTTCGGCAGCGACACCTGGCATGTGTCTGACGGTGAGCTGCGTCGTCCCGGTGCAGCGACCGCCACCGCGATCGAGGTTGAGCTGCATCTAAAGCGACCGAGGGCTCGCTACGTCTCCGAAGTGTTCGACCGCTTGGCGGGAGACACCAAGGATGTGACCTACTTCTGCCCCGAGAAGCTCGTGCCTCTTCTCCAGGCGAACATCCAATGGGCGTCGTCGACGAGCCTTCGCAACGACGTTGTGTTCGCGGTCGTGAAGTTGCCGACGATCACTCAAGACCTCCTCGAGCGGGGCGCGTCGTGAACTCGGGTGTCGGCGCAGTTGGCGTCGGTTCTGCCTCGGCCTCGCGTTCTGCGCTGGTGTTCCTGGCTGGCGCTGCGCTCGTCCTTGGCCCACCCGCGCTACTTGCTTTCATCGTGACCGTGTATCTGGTGGCTAGTCAGCGCGACCGTCACTGGCACGAGATCGCCAAGACTGCTTTGGCTTGCACGGGCGCGGGATTCGTTGCGGTGTGGCTTGCCCTCGGCAATCCACTTGCTTTCCACTACGCCGGCGTCATCGACTGGTGGGCGAGCCCGTCGTTGAGCTGGTGGGCGTTAATCGGTTCCTGTCTAACGATGGTTCCGCTGGGGTTGCCCTTGGGTGCAGCGCTGGGGGCGAGCGTCGTCGGCGTCGTTGAATCGCTGGCGATCGGCGCTGAATGGCATCCCGGGGAGGTCCGACGCCAAGACGTTGAAGACCGGCGTTCAGTGCGGCAGCGCGACGCGCTCCTCGGCGATATCGCTAGCCAGAACCGGTTGTCATCGCCGGCGCTCGGCGCAGCTCAGGATGGCGAACTCGACTCCTGGCGTGAGGAGGGCTACGCAGTTGTCGATCCGCTGCTGGGTAATCGTGGTCTGGCTGTTGTGGGAGCGGCCGGGTCCGGAAAGACCGTCTCGGCAGAGCGTCTGGTGGCGGCGTGGGCCAAGCGGAACCGACGCGTGATCTTCGCCGACTGCAAGGGCACTGATCCAGACTTGGCGGCCCGGGTGGTTGCTGCCTACATCGAGGGCTCGGGCCGGGATGACGTTCGCGTCCACGTGTTCCCCGACGAGCCCTTGAACGGATGGCTGGGCGCACCTAGCCACATTGCAAACCGTCTTCTCTCCACGCAAGACGTCGGGGAGCCCTACTACGCCGCCACGCTGCAGACGGCAGTCAGACTGGCCGTAGGTGTCCCTGAGAGCCACCGAGAGCGGCGGTGTGACTCCTCTGCGGAGTTCTTGGCCCGGCTCGACCCAAACGTCCTCACAGCGGCCTACAGCGGCACATCCAAGGCGGGAGCGGCGGCGGCATTGCGGAAAGATGTGCGGACCCTGGTAGGCGTTCGACTTCGCTTCGACGGAATGTTCGACGCCGTCGCTGGTGGCTTTGACGGCCGCAAGTCTTGGGGCGACTCTGACGTGATCTTTCTACGAGTGCCAGCACTAGCCGCCCCGCACGACGCTCGAGCAGTGATGCGCCTCGTCCTGGCCGATATCTCGCAGTACTGCGGTGATCCGCTACGCAAAGCCCGTCGAGGTGATGACTTCACTCTGATCATCGACGAGTTCTCGGCGATTGCCGGCCTGGCGCCCCAAGTCATCGATCTGGTCGAGCGCATGCGCGACGTTGGTGGACAAGTCGTTGTCACCGCTCAGTCCTGGGAGGGCTTGGGAAGTGACGACGATGAGCGGCTCCGACTTCGCGCTGCCATGGGTGCCCTACTGATCCATCAGTGCGGTGATCCGGAGAAACTCATCGAACCAGCTGGGGCCGAGCGCAAGGTAGAGCAGTCGTGGCAACTCGACGAGGCCGCTCACAGCGGTATGGGATCGATGCGCATGGGGTTTCGAATGAAGCTTGATCCGGACCGCGTCCGCCAAGCCGGGGTAGGCGAGGCTTGGGCGATTGCTCGGGGTCAGTACCTCCACATGCAAGTGATCCCCAACCGACCGGGCCGAGCGCTGGACGTGGCCGAGGCGCTCGTCGAGGAGAGCCAGCAGCGCTGGATGCAGATGGCTGAAGAGGGGTCGGATCAGCCCGAGCCGGAGCCCCAATCCCAAGACCTCGGATGGCTTGACGACCTCCAGTCCGAGGAGGACTCCGATGACTAGCGAGCCCCGAAGGGAGCCATCCGCAGCGATGACCCTTCCAAACACCAAAATGAGAGCGCTAGTAGACGCAGCGTACCGCTGCCGATTGTGGTCGAACCGCCACGAAGCGTGTCAAAAGGCGGTTCGAGATGGCTAAGCAAGGCGTCGGCGAGGGCCCTTTCGAGCCCCTCGAGACGCTGCTGTCGCCGACTGACGTGAGCGCCCTCTTGGGCGTCCCACTCAAGACGCTCTACCGCTGGAGTTACCGCCGTCGGGCCGGGTACGACGAGGGTCCCGAGTGCTGCAAAGTCGGAGGGCATCTGCGCTACCGGCCCCAGGCGATCCGTGATTATCTGCGACGTGTGGCGAGCTGACTCGCCGGCTTGGACGGTGGACCGTGGGAAGTGTTGCCCGCAGACCCGACGGGCGCTGGCGCGCCCGGTACAAGGACGACGGAGGCAAGGAGCACGCCAAGCACTTCGATCGGAAGATCGACGGCGAGCGCTGGGTTACGGAACAGCAGTCCAGAGTCAATCGGGGCGAGTGGGTCGATCCGGCGCTTGGTCGGGTCACGGTGGGCGAGTGGTCGTCGACGTGGCTTGCGTCCAAGCAGAGTTTGAAGCCGACGGCACGACGAAGCTACTCCGAGGTCTACCGGTCGCTCGTCGAGCCCCGCTGGGGTGCCGTGCGGCTCTCTCAGGTGACCTACGGCGAGATTGTGCTGTGGCTCGCCGAGATGGGCGGGCGGGGGCTGTCCACGTCCCGCCAGCGGCATGGGTTGCTGGTACTCAGCCAGATTTTGCAGTTCGCCGTTGATGACGACCGGCTGGCTCGCAATGTGGCCAAGCGGGTCAAGCCTCCTCGGCCGGGCCGGAGCGAGCCTCGGTTCTTGAGCCACGCACAACTGGCAGACTTGGCAGACGAGTGCGGGGACTACCGAGCGCTGGTGTTGTTGCTCGGCTACACCGGCTTGCGGTGGGGCGAGGCCAGGGCGCTTCGGGTTCGGCACCTCGACTTGATGCGGTGCCGGGTGGAGGTGGCCGAGAACCTGCCGGACGGGGCAACCGAAGCTGAGACGGTGGCGCCGAAGTCACATCGTCGCCGTGTGGTGCCTGTACCGGCGTTCCTGGGCGAGATGCTGGTGAACGCAGTGGCAGCCAAACGTCCTGAGGATCGGGCCTTCACGAGCCTCTCAGGCGGCTTACTGGACAATTCAAACTTTCGACGCAATGTGTTCGACCCGGCCGTGCGGGCGCTGGGTCTCGCTCCGTTCACCCCTCACAATCTTCGGGACACGGCCGCCAGCTTGGCGGTCAGTGCCGGGGCGAACGTGAAAGTCGTCCAGCGGATGCTCGGGCACGCTTCGGCAGCCATGACACTCGACGTCTATGCGTCCCTGTTTGCCGATGACCTTGATGACGTGGCTGTCCGTCTTAACGAGGCGGCCCTGACGGCTCGCCGAGACCGTGCCGAGCCAGGTGCGGCACTGCTCATGATGGACGGCGTAGCAGGCAACCGGGGGATTGGCTGAGCTTGGCTTGCGCCCGCACGAGGACGGGCATCGGCTTGAACAGGTACGGCACGGCGTCGGCCACTCGGGGCTTGCGCCCCGCTCGCTGCGCTCGACGACGGCCGGTCCGTTGCGTCAAGCGCTCCGCAAAGTTCTCGCGCCGGCATCTTTCGAGGCCGCTACGCGTCCCCGTTCCTTTTCAACTCCAGCAAGCAACAACTGTGCTCCCACGCTTGACCCCCCGTCCGCGTGCCGTCTCGGAGGGACTTCGTCGCCTCCGCCAAGAGAAGGCGGAGGTCGCCTTCGCCATACAGACCAAGTGCCCCGAAGCACTCTCGGGTGCCGGGGTCAAACACCAAGGAGCACGCCGTGACCAACAACCAACCCACTGACAACAGCCGTGGGCCCCGTATCTACGTTGCCTCTCTGAGCGACTACAACGAGGGCCGCCTGCACGGTGTGTGGATCGACGCTAACCAGTCGGCCTATGACATCGAGATGGCGGCACTTGCGATGCTGAAGGCGTCCCCGTCGCCGCTCGCCGAAGAGTGGGCCATCCACGACTACGAGGGCTTCGCGCAGATCGGCATCAACGAGCACGAGGACTTTCAGCAAGTGTCCGCCCTGGCCGAACTGATCGTGAAGCATGGAGAGGCATTCGCCGCCTGGTGCGCCGGCACTGGGGATGACCTGACCGATGGATCGTTCGAGGAAGCGTTCCTCGAGGCGTATGAGGGCGCCTACGCCTCGCTTGGCGAGTTCGCCCAACACTTCGCTGAGGATGATCTGGGCGTCATGGCGCAGTATGACGTCAGAGACTGGTCAATGTTCCAACAACCTGACGACCTCACAAGCGTTTGGCCGTTCACTTGCATCGATTGGGAGCGAGCGGGCCGAGAGCTGGTGATGGGCGGCGACGTTTGGACATCCCGCGGCGACGACGGCGTCTTCGTGTTTCGACCGAGCTGACCGGGGGCGAGGGCCTGCCGTGAGTGGCGGGGCCTCGCTCGCTTCGCTCGCTCGGCCCTTGGTCAATCCGTCACCTGGCCGGTCGAGTTGTCGAGGTCCCCGCTGATCAACCGTGTTTCTAAAATTTGCTGCAGCCAGTATTTCCGTGTTTATGTCTCCGGAATGGGCCGAAACGCACGTTCAGCTGATGAAATATATCCCGATGCGTTCAGCCACGATCTTCGTGCACATCTTCAGAAGTTGCAGCTCGCAATTACCATCGAAGGGACCTTCCCGGCCGACGATGACCTCGATCACCTGTTCGGAACGGATGTTGCGGGGCGTGTCCAAAACCGCGTGCTTGAGGTGATGCTGTCCGACCTGAATAGTGGTCATTTCGCTGCGTTAATGAGAGAGCCAGACCTACGGTCCCAGTGGCGAGATGCGCTCAGCGGGTCGCCGGCTGCGACTGAGTATCTGTTAGATCGATCGCCGCTGTTTGTGCACCTTGTCGAATGGCAGCCACGACTTCGTAGGGGCGATGACGGCCCAGAGTTGGGGTTCTCGCTATAGCATCGGGTTTTCACTCTTGCCTCGTCCTGGAGGACCCAGATGGCCAACGGCGCGACAAATCGGTCCTTGAGCAGGGCGGCACGAGAGCGTCGGCGGGAGAGCATCGAGCGCAGCACGTTCAAATCCGACAGTGGGATCAAAGCCCTCACGGACTTCCTCGCTCGTGCCGATGGTCGGGCTCGCACGCGAGCAGGTCGTGAGCCTTCGCGTGACGAGCTGGACGAGTCCGTCCGCTTCATGGCTGTTGAACGCGAAGTTCTCTTCAACGTGGGGGGGAAGGTGACTCGATGGACGCTGGCGGAGTACGCCGCGAACGTGAGCCCGAATGGGCGCCCCGAAATCGTGTTCGCCTTACTGATGGATGGCATCGCCACGGGTACGTGGTCACTTGATCGCGATACCGGCGTTTTCACTCTGCATGACGAGATTGACAAGACAGTGCGGGACATCTTCCGTAAGGAGTAAGGTCCGTGGCTGCCTACCTAGAACGCTACGCCGAGAATACCACCCGCTTCGGTATCCAGGACGGTGCGGACGACGGACTCGAAGAACCAGTCAGCGCTCTTCACGTCGTCGTTGAGGTCATTGCTATTCAGCGTGCAAATGTACTGTCCGCCCAAGCTTGTAACAGCCTCGTTCGCCAGCGTCAGGGCGGCCGAAATTTGTCTCGGGTCCACGCCGTCAAAGACACTCGAGTCGTGAACCAAGAAGTCCGGGTGGTGCCCTGTCGCAATGCCCTCTTCAAGTAGCGACAAGTCCAGACAGAACAGCTTCATCTTGTTTACGCCAGTGCTGCTCTGCCCCGCGACATTGATGCTGAAGTGATAACCCCCGTCATCGACTACGGCAGTAAGCACGCCACTAACGCCGTAGAGACGCTGCATGCGCGCGTCGAATCGCTGAGCCACGCGATCCAGTTTTGTTCTGTTTGCGGTGAGTTGCTCCTGTGCTGCCTGTCGTTCGGACGCTCGGTCGGCTCTCAATCGCTCTCGGGACTCCGCCAAACTCCTGACCTGCTGCAGTCGGTAGTCGGCCTCCGCGACGCCCTGGGCGATCTCTGCCAACTCGTCCCGCAAGGCGAAGAGTTCATCGAGAGCGCCACCCGCACTCAACGCGCGCATCAACTGATCCCGTTGAGCGGCCAACGTTGTAAGGGTGGCATCGCGCTCCCCGGTCCGAGCGCGGATTTCACTGAGCGCGGAGTCCAGAAACCCCTGTCGGTTTTCTGCGAGCTGGTCGTGGAAGGCCTGGACCTCATCAATCCTGCGCTCGATGGCATCGCCGAGGAGAGTCCCAGCTTGTTCGTAGACGAAGGCGATGTCGCGCGAGAGCGGATCGTCGGCCTCGGTCCTAGCCTCCTGCAACGCGGCAAGGTAGAGGGTCTCCATTCGCTGGTCGACGAGCGCGTCATCGCGCAGACGCGAGATTTGCTCCGTCAGGTCGTCCGCCCGCCGAACCATCCCGTTCGGGTCGTCCAAAACCTGAAAGCTGTTCACCCGAGCCGTGTGCTCATCCAGGCGCCGCTGCGCCTCCGAGCGGAGGAGGAGCAGTTCGGGTTCGTTTCCGAGTGCCGGTAGCAATCCCTGAGCCCCGGCAGTACTGAGCGCGCTCAATGCATCCAGCTTGCGGGTGATCTCCTGCAGTGTCTTGACCCGTCGCCAGTCCAGCCCGAGCATGAACGCTAAGTGTTGGCGCGAACTCCAGGCTGCTTGCTGTGGGATGACCTTTAGTGGGTCCTTGCCGGGTTCTACGCGGATCACGTACGACAGCAGGGTCCGCACAGACAGGCCGTAGCGACCTTTCGCCTCAACATCGTCTAACCGGAAGAACGCGAGGCCGAGTAGCTCTTTCCAAGCGTCAAGCCGGATGTTTCCCTCCTCGAGATATGCGGAGAGCGTCGTCTTGATCTCTGGCTGGTGCTCAACGCTGAGCGTCGACCCCGCGTCGAGCGAGCGCGACACCGTCACCTCGGAACCGAAGAGATCGAGGGTGAGGCTGAAGCTCCAGTCACGTCCTTGCAGCGGCTTCAGTTGCTTCGCGAGGTCGCCGCCGAGCATGTAGTTCAGGATCAACAAGAGGGTGGTCTTGCCCCGAGCGTTCCGGCTGTCCGTATCCGAGGCGTCGTCAGCGCGTTCAGCGAGAACAACGTTCATGCCCGGTCGGAAGTCGATTGCCTGGAAGCTGTCCTTATTGGCGGCGAGTCTGCGCAGCATCAGTCGGCTCGCGGCGTGATGAGACCGTTGGTGAGCGTGATGCGGCCGGCCGCGTACAGCAAATCGAGCGTAAGAACGAAACTGTCGTACGTCAGATGCGGCAGCCGTTGCCTCGACTGGACAAATAGCGCGGCCACGGCTTCAGTTCGATCCTGGAGCACCGTCAAGACCTCCGCCCCCTGGCCAATAAGTGATTGGCGCAGCGGGACGAACTTGTCAGGAAGCAACTGCGTCATGCTCAAAGATCTCGCATCTCTCGAAGAAGAACGCAACCACGGCCAGCGCCGCGGCGCGTATCTGCGGGGCGTCTGCCGGCCCTGAGTTCTCCTGCGCTCTTGCGACGATGTCGTCGAAGACCTCGTCGGGCGCCAGACCGGCCGCGAGCGCGTCGTTGTAGAGCGACTTGAACCGGGCGGCCAGGCGTGTGCCGAAGCCACGACTGAGCCGGCCTTGAAATTCGACGAACTCACCCACGCGCCCCGCTTGAGCGAGCCCATCCCTGATGTGACCGGCCGAGACGTCGCTGAGCTCGTTGAGGCGTATCTTTTCGTCGACCGCGAGAGGAAGGTCGATAGGACGCAACGTTTCGTCCATAGCGCCCACGGCGGTACAAACCACCTCGAGTTCCTTGAATCCGATCTGGCCAAGCGAGTGCTGAACCGCCCTGTCGCAGCGTTCCTCGTGTTCGGCCTTGGCCTGCTGAAGGTATTCGACCGTGTGATGGTTCAGCTGGTGATCGATGGCGTCGTGATGCGTGCCGCACAACAGGATGAGGTTCTCCGCCGAGGCTCTCTCCGCATTCGACATTGATGCGTCGTAGCGGGGTCCCCCCGGACTAGCGGCGCGGATGTGTGCGATCTTGCCGACAGACTTGGCGGTGTCGCCGGCAGCCACAGCGTTGACGACCAAGCCAACCCCGCAACCGGGGTAGGCACAGCGGTTGCAGCTCCGCTGCATCACGACGCGCTCTTGGGAGCTTGAGGCGGGGGCGCGACCCGAATCAGCCCTAGACATGACCGCACGCTACCTGCCGCGGGCTTGATTGTGGCGAACGGCACATGGGCCGCGAGACGGTTGTCGGCCCTAGGGTCAACTAATCGGTTCAGGTCGCTGATGGCATCTGGCGGCAGCGCTGGCTTGCGGACTCTCTGCGGACCGGGCGAGTCTCGGTGATCGGCCCTGCGGTCGGTCTCAGGTCGCTGACCTGCAGGTTTGTGGGCCCCGTGGGACTTGAACCCACAACCCGCGGATTAAAAGTCCGCTGCTCTGCCAATTGAGCTAGAGGCCCGGGGCTCCACCTTTGTCGACCGAAGCCACGACGGAGCCCGCTGCAGAGGCCACGGTCCCGCTGGCGGGACCAGGAGGCATGCGCGGACACGGTACCGGGCGGCGTCGTTGTCCGCGCGCGGACAACGTCTCAAGGCCTGCGGTCAGCTGTCGTCACCGGTGGGCGATTCCGGCGTGCGGAGCCTGCTGCGATGGTGCTCCACGAGCTGGGTGAAGTGGCTGGCCTTCACATGTCGGGCACCGATCACGGCCGTGTGGCCGTCCGGCCTGGCGAGGGTTGTCCTCCAGCTGGGGGAACCGGGCTGTATGCCGAGCTCCACCCGGGTGCCCGGGTCGCGGAGGTCGAAGTGTTCCTCGTGTGAGCCGCGAGCCACTTCGAGGACGCCATCACGGATGGAGACGACGGTCGGCGTCCAACTCGCCAGCGCCCATCCCGCGACTGCGGCAACGGCGGCGAGGCCGGCCACCAGCAGCAGCCCGCCCGCGTCAGGATCCGGGGCCACGACAAAGAGGGTGAGTACGGCGGTCACCGAGGCAAGCACCAGCACCGCCCCCAGCACGTAGCTGCGCAGCTCGGATGGGCTGTACTCGACGAAGGTCGGGATCCCGGGGGACTCTTCGGTGTCGCGCTCCGGCTCAGGTTCCCGTTCCGGTTGGAGTTCCCGTTCCGGCTCGGATTCAAATTCCGGTTCGGGTTCGGGTTCGGGTTCGGGCGCGGGTTCCGGTTCGGGTTTGGGTTCCGGTACCGGTTCTGGCTCTTGCTCTGGTTGGGATTCCGCTTCCGCGTCCGAGTCGACGAGGGCACCGGATCCGGTGTGCTCATAGACGGTCCCGTCCTCCGAGGCCATTGTCCCGTCGGCGTAGTGGTAGAGCCATCCCTCGAAACCGGCCCCGTCCGCTGCCTCGTGGCGGATCCAGCCCGGGTCTGCGGTGTTCTCGGTCGCGGGCTTCGCAGTGGGCCCGGGAGGGGGCGCGTCGTACTCCTCCGAGGGGGCGCTCGACTTCGACACGCGGCGAAGGAGCCCGGAGAGCAGCCGACCTGGCCCGCTCGGCTCCTCGGCGTCGGACCCGGCCACGGACTCCCTCCTCTGCCCTCAGCGCTGCAGGCGCCACGCCCACCGGATCGACAACTTGGTCGGTCTCAGAGGGGGCACCCTTCGCCTGCGGCGTCTCCGGAACGTACGGCGGGTGATCGGCGCGGGTCAATGCCCGCGTGCGCGAGGCGAAGTGTGGCGTCCGCTGATTCGTCGGCATCCACGATGGGAGAAGCCGCGGCGACGCCCGTGACTCCGTCAACGAGGCCCCTGTCTGGACGGGGGCGCGCAGCGCTCGCTGAGCGTGAACGAAACGTGAACTACCGGGGGTTGGCTCGCGTTTCCTCTCAAGGTTGGTAGGCTCGCAGTGCAGGGTGCAAGTTCCAGCGGTTACCTAACGCTTGTTGGAGTTTGTGATCCAACGGCGTTTCTTCTCTTTGCTACAGGCTTGCGAGGCGGGACGGCGTATCACCCGCACTCTGCAGAGGTCGCCGAAGTGGCGGTCTCATGCCTGATAATCAAGGAGAAAAGCAGCATGGCACAAGGCACCGTGAAGTGGTTCAACGCCGAGAAGGGCTTCGGCTTCATCGCCCAGGAGAACGGCGGCGACGACGTCTTCGTTCACTACTCGGCCATTCAGTCACAGGGCTACAAGTCCCTCGACGAGAACCAGAAGGTCGAGTTCGACGTCACGCAGGGCCCCAAGGGTCCGCAGGCAGAGAACGTGCGCGCGATCTGACGCACGCATACAGCAACGGGGGCTCCGACTGGCAACGGTCGGAGCCCTCTTCTGTTTGAGACCCCTGGGTTACCGTGGGGTAGTACAAATAGGTCAAACCAGTTGTCCACATTGTGGTTTCCATCCGTCTCAATCGGGGTACAACTGGAGGAGCATTCGAGGCGGATCCGGGGAAGGGGACTTGGGGCGTGGACCCGTTTGACGTGCGCCTCGAGGATGACGAACTCCTCGACGAGGTGGAGTTGACGGCCAACCTGATCGTGGCCGCCAACCAGTCCGAGGCGCGTATGTCCGTCACTGAGATCGACGAGATCCTCGGTGTGCTCCCGCAACCCCGCTCCGGCGACTGAACCCTCCGCAGACGGCTTCTGCGCGTCCTCGTCCCCGGCCGAGGCCACCCCTTCATGTCCAGGTGTAGTTCACTAGGCGTGCGCCACGCCCCAGATTGCACGTACGGCGCGCGTAAGACCTAGCATGTGCACGTTCTGATCCTCCTCAGCAGGAGTTAAATCGTGGCCCTGAGCTTCAAGCCCGTGGACAACGCTTTCTATGAACTATTCACCAAGTCGGCGACACACCTCGTCGACGGCGCCGCGATCCTGGCCGAGATGCTCGGGGACACGGCTGACCGCGTCGCGATCGCTTCGCGGATGCGGGACGCCGAGCACCAGGCCGACGAGATCACGCACGAGATCGCGAAGCGCGTGAACGCCACCTTCGTCACGCCCTTCGACCGCGAGGACATCTACGCGCTCGCGTCCGGGCTCGACGACGTCATGGACTTCATGGAGGAGGCCGTCGACCTGACCATGCTCTATGAGGTGGCGACGCTGCCGACTGAGCTGGCTGAGCAGGTCGAAGTACTCCAGCGGTGTGCCGAGCTCACGGCCGAGGCGATGCCACGGCTGCGTGCCATGAAGGGGCTCGACGAGTACTGGATCGAGATCAACCGGCTGGAGAACGCGGGCGACAAGAGCTACCGCCGCATCCTCGCGAAGCTGTTCAGCGGTCAGTACGAGGCGCTGGAGGTCCTCAAGCTCAAGGACATCGTCGACTCGCTCGAGGACGCCGTCGACGCCTTCGAGAAGGTCGCCAACATCATCGAGCAGATCCACGCCAAGGAGTCCTGAGCGGTGGAGCTCGCCATCGTCATCGCCGTAGTCGCGGTTGCCCTCATCTTCGACTACACCAACGGCTTTCACGACGCGGCGAACGCCATCGCGACCTCCGTCTCGACTCGGGCCTTGACTCCGCGGGTAGCACTGCTGATGGCAGCGGTGATGAACTTCGTGGGCGCGTTCCTTGGCCAGAAGGTGGCCAGCACCGTCAGCGACACGATCAGACCCGGGTCCGGCAGCCACGGCATGGTCATCGTGATGGCGGGCCTCGTCGGTGCCATCACCTGGAATCTGATCACTTGGTACTTCGGGTTGCCGTCGTCGTCATCGCACGCGCTCATCGGGGGTCTGGTCGGTTCGGCATTGACGGCAGGCGTCTTCGTGAACTGGGCGACCGTCTTGGAGAAGGTCGTCATCCCGATGGTGGTCTCGCCGCTGGTCGCCTTCACGCTCGGCTTCGGGGCGATGGTGCTGATCATGTGGCTGTTCCGGAACCAGTCCCCCGCGAAAGTCGGGCGTGGCTTCCGGCTGGCGCAGTCCCTCTCGGCTGCCGCGATGGCGCTGGGTCATGGACTGCAGGACGCGCAGAAGACCATGGGTGTGATCTTCCTGGCCTTGGTGACCGCCGGGTACGTCAACACCGGTGATCCGCTGCCCCTGTGGGTGATCTTCGCCGCCGCCGGCGCGATCTCGCTCGGCACGTACTCCGGCGGCTGGCGCATCATGAGGACGCTGGGTCGGCGGATCATCCACATGGACCCACCCCAGGGATTTGCAGCTGAGTCAGTTGCAGCATCGGTTCTCTACACCACTGCCTACGTCTTCGAGGCGCCGATCTCGACGACGCACACGATCACCAGCGCAGTCATGGGCGCCGGGGCGACCAAGCGCTTCTCGGCGGTGCGCTGGGGTGTGGCTCGCAGCATCCTCGTCGCGTGGATACTCACCTTCCCGGCCGCTGGTGCCGTGGCGGGGCTGACGTACCTCGTCCTGAAGTTCGTCTTCCAGATGCCCTGAGCCCGAGGGCGACGTACTCCTCTCTCAGCTGAGAGGGATGCGCAGCTGCCAGCCGATCTGGATGAGGTCGGGGTCCTTGATCTGGGCGTTGGCCGCGACGATCTGGGGGACGGTCGTCTTGCCGAAGTCACGCGCCTTCCGGACGATCCCGGTCAGGGTGTCGCCCTTCTCGACGCGGTAGAGCAGCCACCCGCGCAGGTCGGGGAACATGATCACGTCGACCTCGCGCAGGTCCGAGCCGGGCCCGGGGCCGGGACCCGGATTGTCCCCGAAGACCTGGAGCTTCACGGGCGTGCCGGCCCGAGGCGGACTCTTCACCTTCAACGTCGTCGTGAACTCGCCGATCGCCGCCATCCCGCCCGTCGACGTCGCGAACCCGGTGGCGATGACCTTGCCGGCGCGGTTCAGCAGCCGCATCCCGATGGTGCCTTCGAAGCCGGTCCCGATGCCGGTGACGGTGAACTGACGCCCGACCAGGTCACCCTTGGCCGGCTGCCGAACACGGATGTCGCTCAAGATCCCCACGATGTGCCTCCCGTTTGGCTGGTTGCTCGCCAACCTAGAACGCACACCCTGGCTTGGGTAGTGCCCGGTACGGCCGATCGGCGATTCGACGTCGACCAGGTCCCCGCCGCCCGAGCGACGTCCGGGGTACGCGTGAGCGGGCGAGCGTGAGAGGGAGGGACGGCGGGTCAGCCGAAGCGGCCCGAGATGTAGGCCTCGGTGCGCTCGTCGCGGGGGGTGCTGAAGATCTGCTTGGTCAGGTCGTACTCGACGAGCAGGCCGGTCCGGTTGCCGGTTGTCTCGTCGGGCTTCGCGGTGAAGAAGGCGGTCCGGTCGGAGACCCGCGCTGCCTGCTGCATGTTGTGGGTGACGATGATGATCGTGTACGTGTCCCGCAGCTCGGTCATCAGGTCCTCGATGCGAGAGGTCGCGATGGGGTCCAGGGCGGAACACGGCTCGTCCATCAAGATGACGTCGGGCTGGGTGGCGATCGTCCTCGCGATGCAGAGCCGCTGCTGCTGACCGCCGGAGAGGCCGTACGCCGACTGCTTGAGCTTGTCCTTGACCTCGTCCCAGAGCGCCGCGGCTCGCAGCGACTCCTCGACGTGAGCGTCCATGTCGTCGATCTTCATGCCGATGACCCGCGGACCGTAGGCGATGTTGTCGTAGATCGACTTCGGGAACGGGTTCGGCTTCTGGAAGACCATGCCGATGTGGCGGCGGACCTCGATCGGGTCCACCTTCCTCCCGTAGATGTCGACGTCGTGGTAGTTCACCAGGCCCTCGACGCGGCAACCGACGACCAGGTCGTTCATCCGGTTCAGGCACCGGAGGACGGTCGACTTGCCGCACCCTGACGGGCCGATGAGGGCGGTGATCTCGTTGCGCCCGAAGGACAGGTCGACGTCGTGCACAGCATGGAAGTCGCCGTAGAAGACGTTCAGGCCCCGGGTTTCCATCACCGGCATCTCCGGCACCGGCGGGAGGTCGCGGTGACCATCGGACTGCACGTCGACGATGCTGCTCATGTAGGTGTCCAGACTTGCGCTGAGGCTGTCGGTTGGTGTGAAGGTTGCGGGGCGCGTTGCCATCGGGCTCACCACTCTCGTTGGAACTTGTTGCGGATGAAGATGGCCAGCGCGTTGAGCAGCAACACCATCACCAGCAGGACGATGATGGCGGCTGCCGCTGCCTGCTGGTAGGCCTCCTGGGAATGGGAGGTCGTCGTGTAGATCTGGATCGGCAGTGCAGTTGTCGGGCTGAGCACGCCGGTGGGATCGAACCGGACGGCGGTGGCGATCCCGAGCAGGAGCAGCGGAGCCGCCTCGCCGATGGCCCGGGACAGACCCAGGATGGTCCCCGTGGCGATGCCGGGGATCGAGGACGGAAGGGTCTGCCGCCAGGTGGTCTGGAGCAGCGTGGCGCCGAGGGCCAGCGACCCGAACCGGATGTCGGTCGGAACAGCCCGAATCGCTTCCCGCGTGGCGATGATGATGACGGGCAGGATCAGCAGGGCCAGGGCGATCGCGCCACCGAGGATCACGCCCTTGCGTTCGAACCCGAGCAGCGCCATCACCGCCACGGCGAGCAGTCCATAGACGATCGACGGCACGGCCGCCAGGTTCTGCAGGTTGAGCTCGATGATCCGGTTGTACCACCGGGTGCCGTCCGCGAACTCTTCCAGGTAGACGGCTGCCGCGATGCCGAGTGGCACTGCCAGGATCGCCGTCGTCGCCATCAGCCACAGGCTCCCCAGGATGCCGGCGCGGAAGCCGGTGCGCTCGGGGAAGAGCGTGGAGTCATAGCGAGTCACCAGCGCGGAGTCGAATCGCGGCGCGCCGTCGATCGCGGTGTTGATGATCAGGACGAGCAGGACCATGACGCCGAAGAACAGCGACGACCACAGCAGGATCAGGAAGACCAGAGATGCCGGTGTGCGGTCCCGACTGCGTCCCGTCGACACCGCGGCCTGGACCGCTTCGCGCGTGTACTCGAGGGTCGTGGTGCTCATCAGTAGGCCTGCCTGAAGCGACGGACGAAGGCGATGCTGATCGCGTTGATCACGAGGGTGATCAGGAACAGCAGCAAGCCGACGGCGAACAGCATGTTGTAGTCCACGGACCCGACCGGGCTCTCGCCGCCGGCCGTCTGTGCGATGAAGCCCGTCATCGTCTGCATTCCTTCGCGAGCGTCGAAGGAGAGGTTCTTCTGGCCGCCGGCCGCGAGCGCGACGATCATGGTCTCGCCGATGGCGCGGGACATTCCGAGCACGACGGCGGCAGCGACGCCGGACAGGGCCGCCGGGAGTACGACGCGGAGGGTGGTCTGCATCCGGTTGGCCCCCATGGCGAGCGAACCCTGCCGCATCGACTGCGGTACGGCGGACAGTGCGTCCTCCGAGAGCGAGGCAATCGTCGGGACGACCATCACGCCGAGCACGAGCCCGGCAGCCAGGGCGTTGGTGAAGTTCACCTTCAGGTGGAGGATGTCCTGGAGCAGCGTGGGGGTGACGAACGACAGGGCGAAGAACCCGTAGACGACCGAGGGCACACCTGCCAGCAGCTCCACGGTCGGCTTGAGCGCCTTGCGGGCACGCTTGCTGGCGTACTCGGAGAGGTACATCGCTGCGCCGAGCCCCAGCGGCACCGAGAGCAGCAGGGCGATGAACGTCGTCATCAACGTGCCCCCGACGAGCGGGATCACGGCGTACTTGCCCTCGGTGGCGAAGAAGTCGCCGAAGGGAACCTGCCCGAAGAAGTGCAGGACCGGTTCGATCAGCGCCGCGATGATCCCGAAGGTGATGAACACCGACACCAACGCGGAGCCCATCAGGACGGCCTTGACGACCGACTCGACCCGGCGCGGCTTGCGCGCCAGGTCGATCGTGGCGAGGGTCAGGCCCGCCCCGGAGGGCGGACCTGACTCTGCGCTGGGTCTGTCATTCATACGATCTCGAAGGTCCGGTGGATCTCGAGATCAGCTGATCGACTCGAGGGCGGACTTCGTCTCGGCGTAGTCGTCCTCCTTGAGCGGGATGAACTTCGCAGCCTCGGCGATCGTCTCGAGGTTCTCGATGTAGAAGTCGGTGAACTCCTTGACGGCCTTGTTCTCGGCGTACGCCTTGTTGGCCACGTAGATGAACAGCGGACGGGAGAGCGGGGTGTACTCGCCGGCCTGGGCGGTCTCGGCCGACGGCTCGACACAGCCCTTGCCGTCGTCGATGGCGAGCGCCTTCAGCTTGTCGGCGTTCTCCTCGTAGTAGGTGTAGCCGAAGTAGCCGGTGGCACCCTCGGTCCCCTCGACGCCCTGGACCAGGACGTTGTCGTCCTCGCTGGCCTCGTAGTCGTCACGAGTCTTCTCCGACTCGTGACCGATCACGTCCTCGGCCATGTAGGTGTAGGTCCCGGAGTCGGCACCCGGGCCGAACAGCGAGATCTTCTCGTCCGGGAACTTGGGGTCGAGCTGCTTCCAGTTGTTCACCTTGGAGCCGGGGCCCCACAGCTTCACCAGCTGGTCGGTGGTCAGGCAGTCGACGCCCTCGAGGTCCTTGTTGACGACCACGGTCAGCGCGTCGGTCGCCACGTGGAGCTCGGTGAACTCGATGCCGCTCTTCTCGCAGGCGGGTACCTCCTCGTCGTCCTTGATCGGACGCGAGGCGTCGGAGATGTCGGTCTCGCCGGCGCAGAACTTCTCGAAGCCGCCGCCGGTCCCGGAGGATCCGACGGTCACCTTGATGTCAGGGTTCTCCTCGCTGAGCAGCTCGTAGGCGGCATTGCTCATCGGGAAGACGGTTGAGGAGCCGTCGACGGCGACGGTCCCCGAGGCCCCACCTGAGCCGGAGCCGGAGTCTGAGCCGGCGTCCGCGCCGGAGCCACAGGCAGCGAGCGTAATCGCGAGCAGGGCGGCGCCAGGCAGGGCGGCCCAGCGGATGGAAGTGCGGTTCACTTCGTTCTCCTGTAAGTCACAGTTGTTGGTCGTTTGTGAACTTAGGAACCACAAGTGTCTGGGTGCCTCGGCGTGGGTGAACGAGAGGTGAACGATGCCCAGCAACACGGCGTCGATTCAGCGAGGACGAGACGACCGTCACATGAACAGCGGCGGTCAGGGCACGACTGGGGCGACGTGGTGCCTCTCCGTGGCCACGAGGGTGCCCTTGCGGTGGTGGCACACGACCAGCTCGGCCGGCTGCAGCGGTTCCTCGGAGATGCCCAGTAGCTCGAAGAGCTGTGGCAGTACCGGCCGATGGGTGCACAGCACGCTCGGCCCCGGCGTGGTCATCAGCTCGTGAAGCAGCGCGCGGGAGGCCTCCTGGTCGAACAGCTCCTCGGACAGGGCGTCGACCTCCACCACCGGCAGGACCTGCTCGGTGGCGTAGGGCCCGACCGTCTGGACGCAGCGGAAGCTCGATGAGCTGAGCACCCGGGTGATGCCGAAGGCATGCAGGAGCGGCACCAGGTTGTGAGCCTGTTCGTCGCCGACCTCGGCAAGGGGGCGCTGTGGATCGGGCCCTTCCCAGCTGCTGCGCTTGTGCGCCTTTGCATGGCGTACGACGGCCAGCGTCGAGGTCGTCTTCTGGTGCTTGCGCACCTGGTCGAGCAGGTCGATGTCGTCGAGGTAGGTGAGCCGTTCGGCCGCCGCCTCCGGCGAGAGCCAGGCGAGGTCGTCGATCTCGGCATTGATCAGGTACGACGACACGTCGTCGTCTCCCAGCACGTGGCCGACCCAGTAGTGCACCTGCTTCTGGCGCCCACCGCTGACGGCGTACACCTGAGGGCGCAGCGGGCGGCCCAGCCGGATCTCGACGCCCGTCTCCTCCAGCACCTCACGCACGGCGGTCACCGTGATGTGTTCGCCGGGATCCTGCTTGCCTTTGGGAAAGGCCCAGTCGTCGTACTTCGGCCGGTGCACGAGGAGCACCTCGCGTCCCCCCGGGCCCTTGCGGATGACCACGGCACCGGCAGCGAGGACGTCCGGGCCGCCTGTCGCCGCCGAAGGCTTCGTGGGGCACATGGCGCAAATCCTGACACGGAGCAGGCTTCGCGACTACGGCTACTCTCGGCCCGGGGACGCGGCCGGACCGGCGGCGGCCCGGCAGCGAGCGATCGAGCGGGGTGAGCGCGTGGCCTGGGGCCGTGTCAGTCCGCGCGTCGTGGGAGCCAGCACCGTGGCACTCGTGCTGGTTACGGGCCTGGTCGTGGCCGGCCTCATGGTGCGAGAACGGCTGAGTCGCAGCCATCTCGAGGAGGCGCTCGGGCTGGTACCGGCGAGCTCGCAGCGTGTTGGCTTCACCGACTGGGACGCCGTACGCCGGCAGCTGGATGCCGACCTGGGTGACACCCCAGAGCGTGAGGCCGTTGACGATCTGATGCTCAAGGCCTACGACTCGGACCTTGCCGCGGCCTCCAGCATCGACGAGTCGGCGGGCGCACTCCAGGAGACGTTCGGGTTCGGGCCAGCCACAGCGGAGTGGGAGGTCTTCGCGCAGGGGGGCAAGGGCGCCGCGATGGTGCTGAAGGTCGCCGAGGGCAGCGACTTCGGCGTGCTGGCGGACAACCTGCGTGCGGCGGGTTACGACAAGCCAGAGGACGACGACGGTGTCTGGGAGGGCGGTGTTGACCTGGTGGCCGGGCTGGACCCGACCATCTCGCCAGAGCTCCAGCACGTCGTACTCCTCGAGGGCCCGGGGCTCGTCGTCTCCAGCGACAGCCCGGGGTACGCCGCCTCCGCAGCCAAGGTGGCCGCAGGCGACGCGGACTCGTTCTCCTCCGTCGACGGAGTCGCAGACATGGCGGCGCGTCTGGGCGACCCGGCCAACGCGATGCTCTGGGGGGAGGACTTCGCCTGCACCGACCTCGCGATGTCCCGGGCCGACGATGACGCCCGGGCCGAGGCCGAGGCCCGGGTGCGCGAGGTCGGCGGCGTCACCCCTCTGGCCGGATTGGCGATGTCGATGGCACCCAACCGGACGTTGCGCGTGGCCCTCCACTTCGAGGACTCGGACCGGGCGAGGAAGAACCTGCGCCCGCGGGCGGAGCTGGTGGTCGGCGAGGCGATCGGCCGCGGTGGCTCGTTCTCCGACACCTTCGAGCTGACCTCGTCGAAGGCCGTGGACTCCGACGTACTGCTTGACTTGAGCCCCCGGACGAAGACCGGGTACGTCCTCTCCGCGGTGTACGACGGGCCGGTGCTCTTCGCGACCTGCTGAATGGCTCGTGGGAAACTTGGGGCTGGTGGGACAACCCCGAGTCAGCTGGTGATGCGAGACCGGCGGCGCTTGTGGGTGGCGATCAGCATCTCCTGCAGGTTGCGCATCGGCTGGTCGTCGGGGGAGCTGGCCTGGGTCCAGTTGCCGTCGGAGTCGAGCTCCCAGCCGGCCGTGTGCGGGTCGAACGCCAGGTCGAGCAGGCGCGTGACCTCGTCCACCTCGGCCGGGGACGGCAGCTTGACCAGCACCTCCACGCGGCGGTCGAGGTTGCGGTGCATCAGGTCCGAGGAGCCGATCCACACCGACGGCTCGCCGCCGTTCTGGAACCACATGATGCGGCTGTGTTCGAGGTAGCGGCCGAGTATCGACCGCACCCGGATCGTCTCGGAGAGCCCCTTCACCCCGGGGCGTACGGCGCAGATCCCGCGGATCAGCAGCTCGATCGGGACGCCTGCGCGCGAGGCCGCGTACAGCTCGTCGATCAGCGCCTCGTCGACGACCGAGTTCGCCTTGATGCGGATGCGCGCCGGACGTCCTTCGCGGTGGTGCTCGATCTCGTTCCTGATCGCCTCGATCAAGCCGCTGCGCGCTGAGTCCGGCGCCACCATCAGCTCTGCGTACGAGGCGTTGCGCGAGTAGCCGCTGAGGTTGTTGAACAGGTGCGCGACGTCCTCGCCGATCGCCTCGTCGGTGGTGAGGAGGCCGAAATCCTCGTAGAACCGGGCGGTCTTGGGGTTGTAGTTCCCGGTGCCGATGTGGGTGTAGCGCCGGATGCCCTCCGGCTCGTCGCGCACCACCATCGACAGCTTGCAGTGGGTCTTGAGCCCGACCAGTCCGTAGACGACGTGGCAGCCGGCGTGCTCGAGCTTGCGGGCCCAGCGGATGTTGGCCTGTTCATCGAAGCGGGCCTTGATCTCCACGATCACCAGCACCTGTTTGCCTGCCTCGGCGGCGTCGACGAGGGCGTCGATGATCGGGGAGTCGCCCGAGGTGCGGTAGAGGGTCTGCTTGATAGCGAGCACGTGCGGGTCGGCCGCGGCCTGCTCGATGAACCGCTGGACCGACGTACTGAACGAGTCATAGGGGTGGTGCAGCAGTACGTCGCCGCGCTTGAGCGCCTTGAACACGTCCACCGGAGACGCCGACTCGACCGGGGCCAGCCGCGAATGCGTGGCGGGGATGAAGTTGGGGTACTTCAGGTCCTCGCGATCGAGGTCCGCAATGTCGTGCAGCCCCCGCAGGTCCAGCGGCCCGGGCAGCCGGAAGACCTCGGCCCGGCTCACACCCAGCTCGCTGGTCAGCAGCTCAAGGACGTGCTCGTCGATGTTCTCCTGCACCTCGAGGCGCACCGGCGGGCCGAAGCGCCGGCGCAGCAGCTCCTTCTCCAGCGCCTTGAGCAGGTTCTCGGCGTCGTCCTCCTCGACCTCGAGGTCCTCGTTGCGCGTCACCCGGAACGTGTTGACGCTGAGCACGTCCATGCCGGGGAAGAGCCGCTTGAGGTGCTCGCCGATGACATCCTCGAGCGGCACGAAGCGCTGGTTGCCGAGCGGCACGAAGCGGCTGAAGATCGGCGGGACCTTGACTCGCGCGAAGTGTTCCTTGTCGGTCTTGGGATTGTGCACCAGCACAGCAAGGTTGAGGGAGAGCCCCGAGATGTAGGGGAACGGGTGCGCCGGATCGACCGCGAGCGGCGTGAGCACCGGGAAGACCCGCTCCTTGAAGAGCCGCTTGCAGAGCTTCTGCTCGTCCCGGTCCAGGTCGTCCCAGCGGACGAGCTCGATGCCCTCCTTGGCCAGCGCGGGCACGATGTCGTCTCGGAACACGGCAGCGTGGCGGGAAGCGAGGTCGCCGGTCACCTCCCAGATCTGCTCGAGCACCTCACGCGGCATCAGCCCGGAGGCTGCTCGTACGGCGACCCCGGCTGCGATGCGGCGCTTCAGGCCGGCAACTCGCACCATGAAGAACTCGTCGAGGTTGCTGGCGAAGATGGCCAGGAACCGCGCGCGCTCGAGCAGCGGGAGGCTCTCGTTCTCCGCAAGCTCGAGCACCCGTTGGTTGAATCGCAGCCAGGACAGCTCCCGATCGAGGAACCGGTCCTCGAACTCGCCGAGGGCGAACTCAACGTCGTCGGGGGCGTACGGCGGGTCCACGTCGAAGATGTCAGCGGGTACGACACGCAGGCTCGGATCGAGCGGACCCTCGTCGGCGTCGGACCCGACGGCGGGCTGGTAACTGTCGGTCGACATGGGCGCAGTCTGACACCGCCGGGTGAACGAGGGGTGACCTCGGGTGATCTCGGTGGGCAGCGGGAGATGGGCAGCCGCCGTTGTGCGGGGTGATCGTCGTTAGGTTGTCGTCCGTGCCCGACGTTCGCTTCGCACTCGAGTCCCGGCTCCTGAAGGCTGCGCTGAACCTGCCGGTCCGGGTCCAGAGACTGCTCGTGGGTCGCCCGCGGGTGCTCGACGGCCTGGAGCTCTCGCCGGAGCTCCAGCTGCTGCTCGTGCTGAAGCGACTGGTTCGCGTCCCTGCCGCCGAGACGTTGCCGCTCGCACGGGCGCGCGCCGAGCTCAGGCGCCAGCAGCAGCTCGTCGGGGGTCGGCAGTCCATCGGTGAGGTGCGCGACCTCGTGGTTGACGGCGCCGGAGGGCCACTGCCTGCGCGCCTGTACGTCCCAGCGGAGCTTGCAGGTGCGGGCTTAGCGCCCACGATGCTGTTCATCCACGGCGGTGGCTGGATGTACGGCGACCTCGAGAGCCACGACCCGACCTGTCGGTTCCTGGCCGAGCAGTCCGGCGTACAGGTGCTGGCGGTCGATTACCGGCTCGCCCCCGAGCACAAGTTCCCCGCTGCCGTTGAGGACTGCCAGGCGGCCTACGGCTGGCTGGTCGATCACGCCGACGAGGTCAACGCCGATCCGGGGCGACTCGCAGTGGGCGGTGACTCGGCCGGCGGGGCGCTCGCGCTGTCGACCGCAGTCTGGGCGGCCCAGAAGGGCTTGCCGCTGGCCTTCCAGCTGCTGGTCTACCCCTGTGCGGACTTCGTCGACCGCACCCCGAGCCGCCGCCTGTTCGGCAAGGGGTTCGTCCTGACCGAGGTGTTCATGACCGGCGCCGAAGAGGCGTACTTCACGCCCGGCGCCGACAAGGGCCATCCCGATGCCTCAGCCCTTAGGAGGGTCGACTTCCCGTCGGGCATCGCGCCGGCCCACGTGGTCACTGCGGGGTTCGACCCGCTGCGCGACGAGGGCGAGGCGTTGGCCCGGCTGCTTGCGGACAACGGTGTCGAGGTGGACTCGGTGCGGTACCCCTCGATGATCCACGGGTTCGTGCACATCCTCGCGGCCGGCCACGAGGCCCCGGCGTACACCCGGGAGATCGCTGCCCGACTTCGCCGCGCGCTGATGACTGCTCCCAATTCCGGGTAGTCCGAGACGTTTCCGTCCTCATGTGAGGCGGACGGGAACGGAAGCGTCTCGGACTATCCGCGCCGGGGGACTTCAGGAGGCGCGACCGCGAAGCAGTCTCGCGCGTTGGGTCGAGTCGAGCCGGCGGCGCAACTCGACCGTGTGTGTCGGCGTCCACCATGACGGTGGCTCGATGGTCCAGAGCCGTCTGGACTCCGGCTCCCATCTGGCTCGGTTTCGAGCGTCCACCATGCGCTGGACCGCCCTCTCCGGGTGCGGGATGTCACCTGCAAGGATCGTGAACGGTTCGAGCCCGAGGTTGCGCAGAATGTTCTCCCTGGCGACATCGCGCGATCGCCGTCCGCCCTCGAGATGAAGCGACCCGTCGTACTCCCCATAGACCCCGGCCTCGACATCCAGGAGGTCGGGAGTCGCGACGTGGTTCCCAAAGCGATCGAAGATCGGACGATTGCACAAGGGAGCTGGGAAACCGGCGTCAACCTTCCAGACGAGGCGCATCCAAGTCTCCCACCCGGACCAGCTGTTCTCATCAACCAGGACCAGTGCATCCCTCGCCTGTGGGATCCCGGTCCATCCCGGATGCTCGAGGAAGTACGCCGCGGATTCGGCAATCGAGACGAGATCGGAGAATGCCGCGAGATCGGCTGCGCGCGTGGCTTCGCGCGCGTTGCGGGCGTACCTCATGATGAAGCAGAGCGAGCGGACTGCCGTTGTGCACTTGAGGCCGTCGATCGTGATCAGTTCACTAGGACCCAGCCTTTCCTGGTGTACGACGAACCCGGCCTGGTTGCGGATATCCTGGTAGCACGTCGCCAGGTCCACAGGTAGCCATGCACGCCCGCCGAGATCCAGCCCGTCGAACCAGACGCCGCCCAACCATCTCAGCGCTGCCCAACCGGTGACTCCACCCACTGTTGGCAAGACTGCCGCGGCCTCCACGATCCGCTGCTCGACGTTGGTCTGGTCGACGGTGGCCGGCACATAGAGGCCGCGGCTCGTACGTCGCCAGTGCGGCCCGCGGGCCTGGCCCTCGGTCGGTCCCGTGACTCCGAGCGGGTCGATCGGGACTGGGCCGACCAAGCCCGGACGGCGGCCATGGAAGGGCGGAGGAATGAAGTGGTCACGCGGCATTCGTGCAGAGTGGCGGAACCTTCCCGATCGCGTTTCCTGAATCCACAGGCGCCGTCATACAGGCCTGGCAGACCGGATAGTCCGAGACGCTTCCGCTCTCGAATCGGCCGTGGGACGACGGGAACGTCTCGGACTATCCGTCTTTCAGCGAGCGGCCAGCCCGGCGGAGGTGCCGCGGTACTGCACCTCGGTGCGCTCCACGTCGAAGCCCTGGCCGGTGTAGACGGCGATCGCCGGGTCGTTGTCGCCGTCGACGTACAGCAGCACTGACGAGAGGCCCTGGTCCTTCAGGTGCTGGAGGCCCGCGACGGTCAGCACGGTGCCGAGCCCGCGACCCGCGGCCTTCGGGTTGACCGCGACCACATAGACCTCGCCGTACGGCGGCTCCTCGTCGTTGTGCACCTTGGTCCAGTGGAACCCGAGGAGCGGAGGCAAGCCCGTGTCGTTCGGGTCAGCGGGGACGGCGAGCAGCAGGCCTGCCGGGTCGAACCACGACTCGCTGGTGCGTTCGCGGAAGTCCTCGTGCGTCATGTGTCCCTGCTCGGGGTGGTGGGCGAAGGCGCTCGCGTTGACCTCCAGCAGGGCCTGCTCGTCGCTCGGCTCGAAGCCCCGGATGCGGACCCCGTCGGGCGTGTTCACGGGACCGAGGTCGTCGAGCAGGGACCTGCGCATGATCTTCAGGTCACGCTCGCGGGGGATTCCGAACTTCTCCGCCAGGGCGGCCGCGCCCGGGTGGTCGGCGTGCGACCACGCCTCGACCTTGTGCCCTGCCGGGAGTGCCTCAGTAGCGAGAGCAGTAGCGACGCCCTGCCTGCGTGACTCGGGATGGACCGCGAGATCGAGAATGTCCCCATGGCGCAGGGCGAAACCCCCGCCCCCGACCCACAGCTCGGCGTCGCGCAGACCCCGGTTCTTCAGCTGGAGCACGGCCTGCTCGTTCAGTGTGGTGACGCCGTCGTGGGCAGTGGCGGCGCGGGCCACGCGGCGTACCTCTGCGGCAGGACCGTCTTCGGCCGCCCACTCGAAGTCGTCCAAGCCGATCCGGTCGATCTGCACCATGTCAGGAGGCTATGCCACGTGGTGGCGGCCGCGTCAGCGGGAGGCGGGACGAGTTGACGAGCCGGGGGGACCGCCTTGGGAGGTCGACGGGTTCTGCGTTTCGCTGGCGCGTTCCCCCGGGCCGGAGGGGCTCTGGTCCCGGGGTGGCAGCACGAAGCGGTACCCCACGTTGCGCACCGTGCCGATCAGCGCCTCGTTGTCGGTGCCGAGCTTGGCGCGCAGGCGACGCACGTGTACGTCGACGGTGCGAGTGCCACCGAAGTAGTCGTAGCCCCAGACCTCCTGCAGCAGCTGGTCGCGGGTGAAGACCCGGCCGGGGTGCTGCGCGAGGTACTTCAGCAGCTCGAACTCCTTGAAGGTGAGGTCGAGCACCCGTCCGCCGAGCTTGGCGGTGTACGTCGACTCGTCGATCACCACCTCGCCGGAGCGGATGATGTGCGACTCGGGGTCGGCGTGGTCGTTGCGCGCAGCCAGCCTGCCGGCCGCGACCCGGATGCGGGCGTCGATCTCGGCAGGCCCGGCCGTCTCCAGGATCACGTCGTCCATGCCCCAGTCGGCAGCGACGACCGCAAGGCCGCCCTCGGTGACGATCAGCAGCACCGGCTGGTCGGACCCTGTTGTCCGGATCAGCCGGCACAGGTCGCGGGACGCGGCGAGCTCGCGGCGTCCGTCGACCATCAACAGGTCATGCTCAGGCGCCTCCAGAAGGGCGCTTCCCTCGGCAGGAAGGATCTTCACGTGGTGGCTGAGGAGGGCGAGCCCGGGCAGCACCTCGGCCGAGGCCTGCAGCGCTTTGGTGAGCAGGAGCACGGTGCCCATGGCACCTCCTGGATGAGTGCCTTGCGTCGGTCGGCGGGTCATCTACGCTGATGAACTTCCCCACCACAGATGCGCAAGGATATCGAACGTGACGGCTTCGACTGACCGCGAGACGAGTGACGGACGCGTCACACTGCGCTACTGGGCCTCGGCGCGCGCCGCAGCCGGGACCGACTCCGACGCCATGGAGGTCTCCGGTCCGGTCTCGCTGGCGGAGCTCGTGGGCCGGGCGCGGGCGGCTCACGCCGAGTCCACCCGCTTCTCGGATGTGCTCTCGTGCTGCTCGGTGATGGTGGGGGATCGCCCGGTGACGACCGACGACCCTGCCTCGGTCCTGGTGCAACCGGGTGCGACCGTGGAGTTCCTGCCGCCGTTCGCCGGCGGCTGAGCCGAGACCACCGAACCCGGCGAAGTCGGGAAATGTTTCCGCTCCCAGGTTGTTGAGGTCATGTGAGCACAGGTGTCTGGGTCCTTCTAGTCGCCGTCGTCGCCGCGCTCTCCTTCGGGTTGTACCGCGCGCTGACCGACGGTCGCTTCCGAGGCACCCACCAGGTTCACGGAGCCGAGGCCGGCCCGGAGTCGGCCCGGGAGTCGGCCAGGGAGTCGGACCGGGAAGCAGCCCAGCCGGGCGCGGCACCCGCCGCCGTCTCCCTGCTCGCCGGAACTCCCTGGGCCGACCAGCTCGGTGAGCGCGCGACCCTGCTGCAGTTCTCCTCGGCGTTCTGCGCCCCTTGCCGTGCCACGCGCAGGATCCTGCATGAGGTCGCCTCGCCGACGCCGGGCGTCGTGCACATCGAGGTGGACGCGGAGCACCACCTTGACGTCGTACGCCGGCTCGGGATCCTGCGAACGCCTACCACGCTGGTGCTCGACGAGCGGGGGCATGAGGTGACCCGGGCAACCGGCGCCCCCACCAGGCACCAGGTGCTCGCGGCACTGGGCACCGTCGAGAGCTGAGCCTGAATCCACCGATCGAGTCAGTCGAACCAGCCAAGTCCGGTCACGGCGCTCACCAGGATCAACAAGCTTGCGACTCCGATGATCCCGAACCCCCACTGCCAGATCACTCGGCTGGGGAGCCCTGCCAGTCCGGGCATCTGCGGAGGCTTGGCGTGGACCAGCGGGTAACCCATCTGCTCGTCCAGGTCGTGGAGCATCTTCTTGTCATACCGCTCGAGCGCAGAGTGCTTGGCCATCAGCTGGACCGTCATGATGCTGACCAGCACGCTCAATGCGCTGGCCAGGATGCGGCCACCCGTCGGGGTGTCAGCCGCCAGGGCCGCGCTGAGCAGGAAGGCCTGGCCGGCGAAGGCCAGGCCGGGTGTCTGCCACATCAGCTCGTCGTGACTCAGGGACCGATCGGACAAGGACTGGTAGGCGGCGCTGTCCGTGGGAAGGTTCGAGCGGAGCAGTCGCTCCACGAGCAGGTGCGTGCCGGGCCACGTCTGCGCGGGCGGCGGCATTCCCTCCGGCACCGGGAACCACGAGAAGTCGAGCGCCTCGCTATGAGGTTGCGCTTCCAGCGCGCCCGGCAGGTCGACGAGGTAGCACACGGACACGGCATGCTTGCGCGGGTCAGATCCCCAGTCCGAGCCGTCGTAGTCGGGGAACCACTGCATGACGTAGCCGGGTCGCGGATCGGACTCCTTGTAGGCGGCCACCCCCAGGGCGTCGCGGCAGTGACGGTTTGCCGCCTCCGCCAACAGTTCCGACCGTCGTACGCGTCCGCCGATCTGGCACCACACCTCCTGGCCTCCGAAGGGAGAGGTGCGCTTGATGAGGCCGACGTGGGTGATCGCCCCCAGTGGGTTGCGTTTCACCGGCACCACGTCGACGCAGACGATCGGCACGCGGGCCTGGACGGCCTCCCAGTCTTGATCCGAGAGGGATCCCGGCACGGGCGGCCCGGTGTTCTCGGGAGCAGTCATGCGGCGGATCCTCTCGCGGGTGGTCAGCAAAGGTGTGAACGGCCGTCCGCAATGTGGTCTCCACGCCCAAATGCTGAGACGCACTTTTCGGCCCCGGGATCGCACTGCCTACGCTTGCCACATGATCTCGACCATGCTGACCAAGCGCCGCGCGGTGGACAACTGCCGTATGCGCTCGTCGCTGTGTCGAATGTCCTGACCGGCCGCACTGCGCCCAACTCCCTCGAGCCGTCCCACCCGGTCGACCACGTCCGGTCGACTCAGCCTCGAGGTCGTCTCGATCTGGCGCTGCACCCGGTACCCCTCCCCGCCCCGTAGGCGGACGCCCCCAGGACACCCAGGAGAGCCATGACCACCAACACTCAGCCGACAGCCGGGCCACCAGATGGGCCCCAAACCGGGCTACAGCCGAGCAACCAAATCGACCCCCGAGGGCCCCAGTTCAACGCGATGCTCACGAGCGTCGTGCTGGCGCTGACGTTGCTCACCGCACCGGATGTGGTGGGCATTGCACTGCTCGCCATCCAGGCCGTGTTGTTCGCGACAGCTGTGGCCTTCGGGGTCCAGCGCACGCCTGCGGCGTACCTCTTCAAGCGGGTGGTGCGGCCCCGGCTGGCAGCCCCCGCCCACCTCGAGGACCCGCAGCCACCGCGGTTCGCACAGGCCGTCGGTCTGGTCTTCGCAGTGGTCGGACTCCTCGGGTACCTCTCCGGTGCGACCCTCGTCGGCGCGATCGCGACCGGTCTTGCCCTGGCGGCCGCGCTGCTGAACGCTGTCTTCGGTTTCTGCCTGGGCTGCGAGATCTACCTGCTGATCCGCCGCATCACACCCACCCGCGCCACAACCGTCAGTACGCCCGTCAACGCATCATCACCGTCGGTTGGCACCCCAGCCGAGAACACCAAGGAAGAAGAGGCATTCGCATGAGCCGCGAAACATCACTGGTCACAGCCGAGTGGGTCGAGGAGCATCTCGACGACCCGAGCATCGTGCTGGTCGAGGTCGACGAGGACACGACCTCCTACGACAAGGGCCACATCAAGGGGGCCATCAAGCTCGACTGGACCACCGACCTGCAGGACCAGGTCCGACGCGACTTCGTCAGCAAGCAGCAGTTCGAGGAGCTCCTCTCCTCGCGCGGTGTCGGCAACGACCACACCGTCGTGCTGTACGGCGGCAACAACAACTGGTTCGCGGCCTACGCCTACTGGTACTTCAAGCTCTACGGCCACGAGGATGTGAAGCTCCTCGACGGCGGCCGCAAGAAGTGGGAGCTCGACAGCCGCGAGCTGACCGACGAGCTTCCACAGCGCGAGACCACCAGCTACACCGCCCAGGAGCAGGACACCTCGATCCGGGCGTTCCGCGACGAGACCGTCGAGGCCATCGGCGTGAAGAACCTCGTGGACGTCCGCAGCCCTGATGAGTACGCCGGGCGGCTGCTCGCCCCGGCCCACCTCCCGCAGGAGCAGGCCCAGCGCGCCGGGCACATCCCGACCGCGGCCAGCGTCCCGTGGAGCAAGGCAGCCAACGACGACGGCACCTTCAAGTCCGACGACGAGTTGAACACCATCTACAGCGAGGCCGGAGTCGACTGGGACAAGGACACCATCGCGTACTGCCGCATCGGTGAACGCTCCAGCCACACCTGGTTCGTGCTCAAGGAGCTGTTGGGCCAGCAGAACGTCAAGAACTACGACGGATCCTGGACCGAGTACGGCTCGCTGGTCGGCGTACCCGTGGCCCTCGGCGACGAGCCTGGCCAAGCAGACGGGCAGAGCGCCTGATGTGCGGCGCGACTGAGGGTGGGCTCTCCCTCGACGGAATCGATGTGAAGAAGGAAGCGATCATCCAGGGCCAGGTCGTGCGCGCCGGTTCCAATGGGCAGAACGACCCTGTCGGCAACGCCTACGTGCGCCTGCTCGACCGGACGGGCGAGTTCACCGCCGAGGTCCCCACGTCGGCGACCGGTCACTTCCGGTTCTTCGCCGGACCGGGTGACTGGACCCTGCGCACGCTCGCACCGAAGACAGACCCCGTGGACATCGCGGTGAACGCCGAGATCGGCGAGATCCGCGAGGTTGCCGTCGAGGTCTGAGCCCTTCGCGGCCCGGCCCCCTGCCCCGCCGGGCAGGGGGTCGGCCTGTACCCGGGTAATCTCAGTCTCCGTGTCTGGATCCAACCCACCGGGCTCCCCGCCACCTGAGGTGCCGGAGGAGTTCGCCGCCGCCTACAGGGCCGCCTACGAGCAGGCCCTCGCCGCACAGACCGACTGGGCGAAGCACCGCAACGATCCCGACGACCCCGACGACCCCGACGACGACGTTGAGGATGCCGAGGACGGCGTGGACGACGGCGCCGAGGACGGCGCGGACGACGGGCCGCCGGAAGACGGGCCGGACGACATGCAGCTGCCTGTGCGTCGAGGTCCGATCCGCGTGGGCACACACCGCACAGAGGACGAGTACGACGACACGCCGACCTGGTTCGAGCGCATCCGGGACTCCCATTGGTTCGTGCCGCTGCTGCTTGCCCTGCTGGCGCTCCTGTTGGTCTTCGCGGCGTACGCCGTGGGCCGGCGGTTCGCCGAACGGATGGAAGTCGACTCTCAGGTCTCGAGGACCATCGTCACCGGCCCGTCGTTGGCGAGTTCCACCGTCATGTCGGCGCCGAACACGCCCCGCTCGACCCGGGTGCCCAAGCCCTCGAGCGCAGAGCAAACGGCACTGTAGAGGGGCTCCGACACCTGACCCGGCGCGGCAGCGAGCCAGGTGGGCCGGCGACCCTTGCGGGCGTCGCCGTACAGCGTGAACTGGCTGATCACCAGCACGGGGGCGCCGAGATCGGCGACCGAGCGCTCCTCGCGCATGATCCTCAAGGATCGGATCTTGCGCGCCATCCATGCCACCTGCTCGGGCCCGTCGTCGTGGGTGATGCCGAGGAGCACGACCAACCCAGGTTCCTCGAGACTGCCGACGACCTCTCCATCGACGGTCACGGAGGCGGAGGTGACCCGCTGGAGGACTGCACGCATGAGCCAGAGGATAGGTTCTGGGCCCATGGGAGACCTGCTCATCACCGTGGCGCCGACGGGTGCCGAGACGACCAAGACCGACTGCCCCCAGCTGCCGACAACCCTGGAGGAGCTCGTCGAGACGGCTGCCCGATGTGAGGCGGCGGGCGCAGCGATGGTGCACGTGCACATCCGCGACGCCGAGCACCTGCCGACGCTCGACCAGGGTCGGCTCAACGAGACCGTCGCAGCCCTGCGATCCGAGACGTCGCTCGTCGTACAGCTCTCGACTGGTGGCTCGGTGCACGACCCCCTCGAGGACCGGCTGCGCGTGCTGGACGCCGGCCCGGACTCCTGCAGCCTGACGATGGGCACCACCAACTTCGGTGACGACGTGTTCCTGAACCCCTGGCCGTTCGTCCGAGAGCTCTACCAGCTCAGCCAGGAGCGGGGCGTGGTGCCGGAGTTCGAGCTCTTCGACCTCGGACAGGTCGCTGCGTTGCACCGGCTGCTCGACCTGCACGGGCTGCCGTACGGCGGCAAGGTGCACGTCGACCTCGTCATGGGCGTCCCCGGTGGCATGCCCGGAACAGCCGACGCTCTCGTGGCAGCGGTCGCCGCGCTCCCCGCACAGACCACGAGCTGGTCGGCCACCGGCATCGGCCGCTCGACGTTGGCGGTTGCCCTGGCCGCGCTCTCCAAGGGCGGACACCTGCGCGTCGGCATGGAGGACGTGCTCACTCTGGCTCGCGGGGTGCCCGTCGAGCACAACGACCAGCTGGTCGCCCGGGCAGCGGAGCTGGGCCGCCTGGCACAGCGCACCCCGATGACGTCCGGCGAGGCGCGGGAGCTACTCGGCCTCACGGCCTAGGATCGCGCCCTACTCTTCTCGAGTGGACGATCTCCAGCGGCAGCCCGAGGACGATGACCGCGACGCGTTGGCCGCGCGGATCAGCCGGGCACACGACGAGGGTCGCATCGGTCTCGCTGACCGCGACATCCGGCTGGGCAACGTGCGATCCGCGCAGAGCATGGCCGAGCTGGACCTGATGAGACGCGAGCTGGACCAGCTCGATGCAGCCCTCCCACCCGCGCCGGCTGGGTCGCCGCAGGACACGGTCGTCCGCCCGTACGGCACCTTCGAGCCGGGCTCCGGTGACGGCGGTTCTGGCCCCGTGAGCGTGTCGGGGCCGACGCTCATCATCGGCTTTGTCGTCGTACTGGTGCTCGCGCTGGCCGTGGCTGGAGTCGTGTACGTCGGCTTCCGCGACACCGGCAGCGGTGGGTCGGGCGAGAACCCAGCTGCGCCTGCTCCGAACATTGAGACACCTGCGCCTCCGGGCGAGAAGTCCAAGGACGCCAAACCGCCGCCGTCCGGCGCGAAGTACGCCCTGACCGCGCCAGGCATCCACGGTTTCCTGCAGACGTACCAGAGGAAGTTCGGCACGACTCGAGTCGTGGACCTGGTCATGTACGGCGAGTACGTGATCGTGAACGTCCCTGTGCCAGGCAAGGCACGGCAGAGCGGTTGGCTCTTCCGCGAGGGGGCGTGGACGGAGTTCGGCGGCGTCCGGGCGGTCTTCCCCGGGGCGCGGATCGTGGACACCCGACAGCTGGCCGTCCCAGCCCTGATCCGCAACATCGCCCGTGCCCGCGCCAGCCTGAACGTCGAACAGCCGTCACAGGCCTATGTGATCGTGCGATTCATGGGCACTTCGGAGGAGGTGCCCAGCGTCGACATCCACGTGGTGAACGAGTTCCGAGAGTCCGGCTACCTGGCCACCACGCTCGACGGCAAGGTCGAGCGGGCCTACCCGTACGCGTCGTGAGCCCGGCCCAGGAGGAGCGACGTATGCGCATGCGGATGCGCATGGTGCCGCCCATCTTGCCCAGCCGAACGAGACCGAAGTGCATCGGCCGTCAGCCGATCTCGAGCACCGGCTTCCCGTGGTGCGGACCTGAACGCACGTAGTCGATGGCCAGCGCAACTTCCTCGAGCGCAAAGCGCTCCCCAACAGGGGCACTGACGGCGCCATTCGCCACGTAGAGCAATCCGCGCCGCACTTCGTCGTACCCCGCACCGCCGACGCCAAGAATCTTGAGCCGTCGCAAGTAGAGCTCTCTGGCACTCAGAGGCAGGTCAGCCGACGCGGTCCCGGACAGGATGGAGGCGCGTCCCAACCAGGCGAGCGAGGACACCCCCGTCGAGATCACGCCGCCGTGGCCTGTGGCATCCACGAAGACGTCAAAGCCCTCAGGGGCTCGTGACCTCAACATCTCGCGCAGATCCGCGGCATCGGAGAACACAACGGTGTCGCGCAGGCCGGGGAGCGACACCGTTTCGTTGGCTGCCCCGACCACGTATGCGCCCATGCTCAGAGCCAGCTGCGCGGCTGCGCGTCCCACGGCGCCTGAGACTCCGGTGACCAGGACACTCATGCCCGGCTGAACGCCGCCGCCAGCATTGAGGGCGTGAAGAGCAATCGGCACCGAGTGGACCGCAACGGTGGCCACGGCAAAGTCGAGGCCAGGAAGCTCAAACGCGTTGCGAGCGGGCACCGCGACGTACTCGGCAGCGCCGCCGTCGCGGTGCACACCGACAATGACTTGGTGCGGGCAGTCCGCTTCGAGTCCGTCCTTGCATTGAGGACAGTTGTCGCAGCTGATTGCCGGCTTGACCACAACCGACTGTCCAACGCGGTCCTCGAGGACTGCTGTGCCTTGCGCCACCACCTCGCCGGCGGGGTCGATACCCAGAACGCGAGGTCCGCTGTCGTCGGGGCGAGGACCTCGGCCAGCCAGTGAGTTCAAGTCCAGGTGATTGATGCCGACCGTCCTGACCTTGATCAGGACATCCTTGGGGCCACAGCTGGGCTCTGGGTGTGTCGTGACCTCGACCGACCCGCCGGCATCAACAATTGCTGCGCGCACGACTGCTCCTATATTGGAACTCGGGCTACTCTTTGCAGGTTACAGGAGACGGTGTTCTGTATCCAGAATGCAATGGAGGAAGATGTGACGCCAGCCAAAGGCGGTGACGAGGTCGGACCTCGCCTCTCCGCGTTCGCCGACCAGCTGTCGGTCGGATATCGCTCGGTGGGCACGATGGTCTGCGACGTACTGCGCGATGCCATCTTGCAAGGCGTCCTCGCGCCGGGTGAACGGCTTCGCCAAGAAGCGCTTGCCGAGTCGATCGGAGTCTCGCGCGTCCCGGTTCGCTCGGCCTTGCTCCAGCTCGAGGCCGAAGGGCTTGTCCAGTTCCACGGCCGCCGGGGTGCAGCGGTTCGCAGTCTGACCAAGGCGCAGATCGAGGAGATCTACGAGATGCGGTCTGTCCTCGAGTCGTACGCGCTGAGGAAATCCATGGAGACGATGACCCCAGAGCTGGTTGAACGTGTGAGCCATCTCGCCAAGTCAGCCGATGCTCAGGGCGAAGGCCAAGACTTTCTCAAGGCTCGCGACGCGTTCTACCGAGAGTTGTACCAAGCCGAGTCGAGTCCTTTGATGATGGGGATGATCGAGGACCTACGCGTCAAGGTCGGCCGCTATCTCCTCGGATGGCGGCTCGTGTCCGAGCACGAGCACAGCCACCAGCGCCTGGTCGAACTCGTCGCCAACGGCGATACCAACGCTGCGCTCGCGGAACTCAACAGCCATCTCAACACGGTCCGCGACGGCATCGTCGCGCTCATGGAGCGTGACAACAGGTCCGCATCCGGAGACTAGACACCCGGCTGCCCAGACCGGTCCGATCCGCCAGGAGCGGCTTCACCCACGGAGTGCCTCCAGCTCGAGGATCTCGAGTCGTCACAGGACAAGCCCTTGTGCGGTTCTACACGCCGATCAGCCCTGCAGGTTGTGAACGATCCGGGTGCGCATGCTGGCGCCAAGTAGGTCCAGTGAAATCGGCCCTTGCGCTACCTGGCTCACATCGACATGATTGCTCCATTCTGGATACAGCATCCAGAGATACAAGGTGCGTCAACCCGAGGAGGCACCGAGCATGGCTGCCGGCACCCAGGATGCGTCCACGGCGCGACCGCTCATCGAGGTCATCGACCTCGGTGTCCGCTACCACATCACGCGTTCCGGCAAGTACCTCGATGCCGTGCGTGGCGTCAACTTCGCCGTCAAGCGTGCCGAATTCGTCACGGTCATCGGACCGAGCGGCTGCGGAAAGACCACCGTGTTGAATGTCGTGGCGGGCCTGGTCAAGGCAACCAGCGGTGAGGTGCTGGTCGACGGCAAGCCGGTGACGGGGCCGGACCCAGACCGCGCAGTGGTCTTCCAGGACTATGCGCTGCTCCCATGGAGGACGGTGGCCGAAAACGTCCGCTTTGGGCTGGAGATGCAGCCGCGCTTCAAGGGTGTGAACGCGACCGATCGCATCCAAGGTGCGATCGACCAGGTGGGACTCGGCGGCTTCGAGCAGTCCTACCCGCGGGAGCTTTCGGGAGGAATGCAGCAGCGCGTCGGGCTGGCCCGAGCCCTCGTGGCACAGCCTCGCATTCTCCTCATGGATGAGCCGCTGGGTGCAGTGGACGCGCTCACTCGAGAATTGATGAGAGGAGAACTCGAGAAGCTCATCTCCGGGACCGGCATGACGGTCCTGTTCATCACACACTCGATTGAGGAGGCCATTCTCCTAGGCGATCGCGTCATCGTCTTCAAGAGCCACCCCGGGACCATCCGGGAGATCCACGACATCCACATGGAGCGCCCCAGAAGCGAACGTGGCGCCCAGCGCGACCCCGAGTACCTGGCGCTGCGAGACCGACTCTGGTCGGCACTCGAGGGGGAAGCTGCTTCGGCCGCCCGGGAACGCGTATGACCACGCAGGAGTCGGCTCAGGCTCTGCTGACCGCGCCCGAGTCGCGTCCGCGATTCCGCTTCCGCCGTCGCGGACTTGCCTTCGGGCTGCTTGACCTTGTCCTGATCGTCGTCATCTGGCACGTGGCCGTGGTGAACCTGGAAATCGTCAACCAGGTATTCCTGCCTGCCCCCATGGACGTCGCCCGCGGCTATCAACAGCTCAATGAGCAAGGAGTTCTCTGGAACAACATGGGCTTCAGCGCCGCAACTTGGGTCATGGGCTTCACAACCGGCGCCTTGGTGGGCATCGTCGTCGGACTTTTCGTGGGGAGCGTGGGCGTTGCGTACCGGCTGGTCATGCCCCTGATTTGGGCGGCGTGGGCAACCCCTCTTGTCGCGATTCAGCCGATCATCGGCGTCTGGTTCGGGTTCGGCATGCGGCCCAACATGTTTCTCGTCTTCGTCAGCACTGCCATCCCCGTGGCCCTGAACACCGTCACAGGCGTGTCGACGGTAGAGCGTCCCCTTCTTCGCGCGGCGAGCGTCTACGGGGCGTCGCAGGCACAGGTCTACTGGAAGGTCAGACTTCCCTGGACGGTGCCGTACATCCTCGGAGGGATCCGACTGGCCATCCCCACGAGCCTGATTGGTCTGCTCATCGGTGAGATGGTCAGTTCGCCCAACGGCATGGGCTCGCTCATCGTTTCCTCGCTCGGCAACTTCCGCACCAACCAGGCCTTCTCGGCCATCGTCTTCTTCATCGCTGTTTCGGTAGTGCTCGTGTCAGCCGCTGACGCCCTCGAGAAGCGGGTCGGCAAGTGGAGAGGTGCAGGCTCATGAGCGCCGTCGCGGACAATCCGCGAAGCGCGCTCCGACCCAGCCGTGCGCTCGTCTCCGACCTAGGCTGGAAGCTCGCCGTGTTGGTGGAGGTCCTGGTCATCCTCGCCGTGTGGCAGTTGGCGCAGGGCCCACTGGAGCTCTGGAACACGACGTTCCTGCCTCCCCCGTCCGAGGTGGCAAACGCCTTGGGCGACCTCTCAGACAGCGGCGTGCTTTGGGACAGCGCGGCGTACAGCGCCAAGAACGCCGCTGTCGGACTCCTCATCGCTGCGATCGCCGGAATCGCCACCGGCCTCCTCTTCGGGAACTCGCCGCTTCTCTACGACATCATCGGTGGCCCCTTCTGGGCCCTCTACGCCACGCCACGAATCGCCTTCCAACCACTCCTCGTCCTGTGGATGGGGTTCGGTGAGGGGCCGAAGGTCCTCATCATCTTCCTGATGGCGTACTTCCCAATCGCCATCAGCACGATGGATGGCGTGAAGGGAGTCAACCCCGCACTCGTGCGGGCGGCTCGGGTATTCGGTGGATCCCGCGTCGACGTCTTCTTCCGCATCCAGATTTGGGCCGCCCTGCCCCTCGTACTCACGGGGCTGCGAATGGGGGTCGCGCGAGCCATGATCGGCATCGTCGTCGGCGAGTTCATCGGCGGATCTCAGGGCCTCGGCTTCCTCATCCGACGAAGAGCGGGGGACCTCGACATGGCCAGCGCTATCGGAGTCACGATCGTGCTCGTGGTGATCGCCCTGATCGGCATGGCCCTGTTGAACCTGCTTCGCCGAATCGTTGCCCCCTGGTACGTGGAAGGCGCCGCTTCGCGCTGAACCTAGCTGGGACCCAGAGCTCGGAAACCGCGACAACCCGGTCGCACTGCTGAACCCGTAGAGAAAGGCAAACCTATGAAGAGAGGCATTGCAGGAGTCGTCGCGCTGACACTCGGCCTCGCCCTCACGGCCTGCGGAGATGACGACGACTCGTCGAGCTCCAGCGACGTGAGCGTCGACACTGCGATCGGTGATCCCGAGAAGACCGATCTGACAATTGCGCTGTCCGCTCCGAACGTGGACAGCCAGGCACCGGTGCGAATCGCCATCGACAAGGGGTACTACAAGGACGAAGGTCTCACCGTCAAGGTCATCGACGCCGACAACATTCGCGAAGGCATCATCGGCGGAAGCCTCGACCTCGGCGTCGAGAACACAGTCGACATCATCGGTGCCGCCGCAGCCGGCACTGACCTGAGGATCGTTGCTGGCTATCGTCAGCGCGAGCCGTACATCATCGCTGCCTCGAAGGACGTGGCGAAGCCGTCGGACCTTGACGGTAAGCAGGTCATCCTCGGCGACGCGCCCGGGACGCCCATCATCGAGGTCCGACTGAAGGAACTGGCCAACGCCAGTTTCGACCTGACCGACGTCGACTACAAGGCCGTCTACCCGCCCGGCTTCTCAGACGCGTGGGTCGAGAACTTCGTCTCCGGACAGGTCGACGCCACGGTGATCTTCCCGCGGCATCGACCAATCATCGAGAAGGCGGGCGGCCACTTCATCCTGGACGAAATCAAGGAGTGGCCAAACGACTCGGTGGCAGCCACCACGGACTGGATCGCCGAGAACCCCAATACCCTGGCCCGCTTTCTGCGCGCCACGATGAAGGGGCTGGCCATCTATGAGGACCCCAGCCAGCAGAAGTACGTCCAAACCATGATGGAGGGCGAGGGATTCGAGATCAGCGACGGCGAGCGTCAGACCGAGATCTACGCCTTCGGCCCCGAGCTGTACGACCCCGACATGGGCATGAAGCAGGACAGCTTCGAGGAAGCCCTCAATGCGTTCGGTGCCAAGGTTCCCGACTGGGACAGTTACACCGACACCGTGAACCTCGAGCGCGCCCAGTCAGCCCTCGACGAGTGAGCACGACAGGGGTGGCGCTGCCTCTCTGCGCCACCCCTGTACCCGGCTCTCGAGGAGAAGAAGAAATGAACGAGTCCACACGGTCCCTCATCGACGTCGAACGTTTGGCAAGCGCGGTTCGCGAGCAGTCAACACGCTTCGAGCAGAGGCCCAGCGACGCCATCGTCAGACCCTGGGTAGAGGCGGCACTCGAGCAGGATGTGCTCGGTGTCTCGTCCTTCGTGCAGTACGGCAGCTCACACGAGTTTCGCAGCGACGAGGCCGTCGACCGGGGTGGCCAGGAATCGGCGCCCAGCCCGATGCGCTACATGCTGAGCGGCGTCGCGTTCTGCTTCCAAGGGTGGTGCGCGAAGACCTTCGCCGTACACGGACACCGCCTCACCTCGCTCCGTCTAGGCGTGAGGACAATGCTGGACATTCGAGGTGAGCTGCTCCTCGCCGACGTACCGGCGCACCCGCAGTGGATCGTGCTCGACGCCACGGTCGAGAGCCTCGTGCCGGCGGGTGAGGTTCTGGCTCACCTCCAGGAAGCCAAGCGCCGCTGCCCGCTCACCGCACTTCTAGCTCAGGCGGTGCCCGTCCATTTGCGCGCCACCCTCAACGGTCTCCCGCTGATCGACGAGCGTCCCGACGCACTACGAACCGAGCATCTGCAGGAGATGACCAGATGACCAGCCACTCCGAACAAACCGACGCTCAACAAACGCGTCGAGGACCGCTCGCCGGGCTGAGGGTCATCGAGATCGGCCGGTACATCGCCGCGCCCTACGCAGCAAAGCTGCTAGCTGACATGGGGGCCGATGTGGTCAAGATCGAGTCTCCGGCCGGCGACCCGATGCGAGGCTGGGAGGGAGCGCAGGGCAAGAGCCCACAGTTCGCTGCCTACAACCGAAACAAGTCGAGCGTGGTCCTTGACCTGAAGAGTGACGACGGCGTCATGACGCTGCGTTCCCTGATCAAAGGCGCCGACATCGTGATCGAGAACTTCCGCCCGGGTGTCGCCGAACGCATGGGATTCGGTCCGGCTCTTCTTCGCGAGGGGAATCCGCGTCTGATCACGTGCTCCATCACGGGCTTCGGAGCCGCCGGCCCGATGTCGCGGCGACCGAGCTACGACAGTGTGGTCTCCGCGTTGGGCGGGATGTACAGCCAGATCCTTCCTCAAGACGCCGCCAACATCCGTCCTATCGGCCCGGCCTTCTCCGACTTGCTCGCCGGAATGTCCGCGGTCCAGGGCGTCTTGGCGGCCTTGCGTGCCCGCGACGTCGACGGCCACGGCCAGCATGTCTCGATCTCTATGCTCGGATCCATGGTCGACTTCCTCACCGAGCCCGCATCGACGTATCTCCAGACCGGCGCGGTGTCCCACCCGGGAACTCGTCCACGCCGAGCTCAGGCGTACGCCGCGACAGGTTCGGACGACGGGTCCTTCATCATCCACATGTCCGTGCCCGAGAAGTTCTGGCTCGGGCTCGTAGGGGTGCTCGACCGAGCAGATCTACTAACCGACCCCCGTTTCGCGACACGGGAAGCCCGGGTCGAGAACTACGACGAACTCGACCAAGAGATCAAAGCGGAGGCGCTGACTCGACCCAGGGCCGAATGGCTGCAGATGCTGGTCGAGCACGACATTCCGTGCGGACCGCTCAACACTGTCGAGGACCTCTTTGCTGACGAGCAAATCAGGAGCATGGACCTCGTTGTTGATCTGGCGGGCGAGGCGGGCGATCAGGTTCTGAAGGTTCCCCGACACAGCGTCGGCTTCAGTCACAGTGGCCGGCCCGGGTACCGAGGAGCACCGGATCTTGGTGCTGACTCGGAGCGGCTGCTTGAGAATCAGGACAGGCCGAGAGACCGACCTTCGTCGGTCGCGCCCAGCGGCGTGGAGGGGGGCCCGGATGCGTGACGACTTGGTCGCCATCGACGTTCACACCCACCCGCAGACCGAAGAGTTCCAGCGTGCCATGGGTTCGCGACACCGCCAGATGTCCGCCCACTTCAAGCAGAGTCGGCCGGTGGTGTCGTTTGCCGAGCAGGCCGATGCCTACCGCGACCGCCGAATGATGGCTGTGCTGGTCAACTCCGACTCCGAAACAACCTCAGGTGTGAAGGGTGCTCCCAACGACCTGATCGGCGAAGCAGTCCGAACGCACTCCGACGTGTTCCTCGGGTTCGCGGGTATCGACCCGTGGAAGGGCAAGGCAGCGATCGCCGAGATCGAACGCATGGTGGACGAGTACGGAGTCGTCGGGGTGGGCGAACTCAACCCGGCTCGACAGCAGTTCCTGCCCAACGACCGCCGCTTCTATCCGATCTGGGAGACGTGCGCGGAAAGGGGGCTGGTGGTCATGTTCCACGGTGGCTTCCCTGGTGGAGGCGCAGGGACACCGGGCGGCGGCGGGTACAAGCTCGAATACGCGCGCCCCATCCCGTACGTCGACGACATCGCGGCCGACTTCCCGGAGCTCAAGATCATCAGTGCACACCCCGCGTGGCCATGGCATCTGGACAACCTGGCAATGGTGTGGCACAAGTCGAACGTCTACCTGGACCTGTCCGGCTGGGGACCGAAGTACCTGCCGGCCGAAGTCGTCAGGTACGCCGACTCGCTCATCACGGATCGGGTGCTGTTCGGCTCGGACTGGCCAGTGCTCTCTCCAGAGCGGTGGATGAAGGAGTTCGAAGAGCTGGACCTCAAGGCAGACTCACGGAGGAAGATTCTCTTGGACAACGCGATCGAGCTCTTCGGGCTGGACCGTGGCTGAACTCGTCGTCGCGGTCGCAACCCCGCACAATCCGCTGTTGTGGCGCACGATGCGAGACCCGGTGCCTGCGGATCTCGAGCAGGTCGCGGCCAACTTCGCGATGGCTCGCGACGTCGTCAAGGACTCTGGTGTGGAAGTGCTTGTCGTCGTTGGTACCGACCACATGCGTCAGTTCTTTGCCGACAACTCCCCGGCATTCACCGTTGGCAAGGCAGCCAACTACCCGTGCACCTGGGAGAACGAGACTCGCACGTTCGGAATGGAGTACTTCGAGGTCACCGGTCATCCAGAGCTCGCTGACGCCATTGCCGGCCGGTCCGTGCTACCCGATGCGATCGACTTTGCCACCAGTCGAGACTGGCGTCTTGATCACGGATTCGGCCTTCCGCTGCAGTACGTGACGCCGAACCTCGACATTCCGATCGTGCCCATCAACACCAACGGCACCATGCCGCCGCTGCCGGGTCCCCGCCGCTACGTCGAACTGGGCCGCCACCTGCGACGAAGCATCGAGGCATGGGAGTCCGGGACCCGCGTGGGCTTGCTGACCTCAGGGCACCTGTCCACTGACATCGGTGGGCCCCGGCAGTTCCTCGGGGGCGAACCCGTGGACGCCGACTTCGACCGAGAAGCCGTCTCGTGGATGCAGGCCGGGGATGTCGATGCAGCCATCGAAGGCTGTCGCTTCGACAGGATGATGGCGGCCGGCAACATGACCTACCAGTACATCAATGTCTTGACAGCCCTGGCGGCCATGGACTGCAGGCCGGCCGACTTCGCGGAGGCCACCCGCTCTCGCTACGCAGCCAGCCCCTTCTTCATTTGGCAGGCGTCGTGAGCAGCTACGTCATCAACAAGTTCCTGCGCGCAGTCGAGATGAGCAACGCCGAGGTCGAGGCCTATGTGCGCGACCCACGCGCCTATGTGGAGGCCTGGGTCGAGGGCGCCTCGCCAGTTGCACGCTGGGCCGACAATCGGGATCTGGCCCCAGCCGCTGTGGACGCCATCGCCACCCGGGACTTCGAGTCCCTCTACGCCCTGGGCGCCCACCCCTACCTGCTATGGCACTTCACGGAGGCCGTCTTCATCCCTGAAGAGCCATGGCCTGCACTGGTCGAACGCTATCGGGCTGCGGTCTCGGAGCAGCCGTCCCCCGATCTGACCGCGTAGGTCAGGACAGGCGAGGGCTTGCACCCAATCTCGTCTCTGGATACGGTATCCAAAACTCCGATACTGAGTTCTGCAACCGGAAGGATCACCGTGGGCAAGGTCGAAATCGGATACGCGGCGATGAGTGAACAGTTCCACCCCGCTGAACTGATCGACCTGTGCGCCTACGCAGAAGCAGCCGGATTCAGCGGCGTCATGGCAGCAGACCACTTCCAGCCCTGGGTGCCGGCCCAAGGGCAGGCCCCCTACGTCTGGAACGTCCTGACCGCCTGCGGAGAACGTACGACCGGTGACATCGGACCCGGAGTCGTCTGTCCCTCGTTCAAGACCCACCCCGCACTCGTTGCCCAAGCCTCGGCAACGCTCGCCGCTATGTACCCGGGTCGTCACTGGCTGGGTCTGGGTTCGGGTGAGGCTCTCAACGAGCACGTGGTCGGGGGCTACTGGCCCGAGGCCCCCGATCGACTCAGGCGCATGTGGGAAGCCATCGACGTGATCAAGAAGTTGTTCACGGGCAAGGACGTCAAGCATCGCGGCGAGTACTTCACGCTCGAGAAGACCCGCCTGTGGACCCTCGACGACCCCCCGCCGATCTACGTCGCCACCTCAGGGCCCATCACGGCCAAGAGGACGGGTCGAGAGGTCGACGGGATCATCACCCCGGGCGCCACCACGGAAAAGATCGCCGGCCTGCTTGGCAAGTTCGCAGAAGGCGCCCATGAGTCCGGTCGCGACCCGGAAAGCATGCCGAAGATCCTGCAGCTGCACCTGTCGTGGGCCCGCACCCACGAGGAGGCCCTCCAGAACGCCATGACCGAGTGGCCGAACGGAGGGATGAAGTTCCCCAAGGGCGACATCAGGTCCCCGTTCGACTTCCAAGAGATGGCCAAGCTCGTCCGCCCCGAAGACTTCGACGGCCGAATGTTGATCTCAGAGGACCCCGACGCCCACCGCGCCGAGATCCAGAAGTTCCTCGACGAAGGCATCGACCGCATCTACCTCCACAACGTGGGCCGCAATCAGATGGAGTGGGTCGACGTGTTCGCACGTGACGTTCTCCCGGCCCTCCACCGCTGATCACCAGGCCCCTCAGGCCCCACACGGAAGCAGACTTGATGAAGACCACCGAGGTCGAGTTCTACAGCGAGGGCGACAGGCTCGCCGCTCTGTGGCGAACTCCTGACGACTACGCGGAGCCTTATCGCGCCATCGTCCAGGGACCCGGCTGGCTGGGCCTCAAGGACGCCAAGCTGTACGTGCGTTACCACGAGGCCTTCACCGCGGCAGGGTTCGCCGTCCTGGTCTTCGACTACCGTGGCTTCGGGGACTCCGAAGGCGACCGGGGGCTCCTCTCGCCGGCCCGCCAGCTCCAGGACCTGGTCAACGCTGTCACCTACCTCACCACCCGGAAGGACGTCGACCCTGACGCAATCGGGGTCTTCGGGACCGGCGGCACGGGCGGTGGAAACGCCATCCTCCTCGCGGCGGCCTCCCCGCTCATCAAGGCGGCCATCAGCCAGGTGCCCGTGGCAGACGGCCGGGACTGGCTGCACCGCATGCGCTCCGAAGCAGAGTGGCTCGGCTTCCTCGCCGGGCTCGAGCAGGACCGCAAGGACAGGGCAGTCACCGGCAAGGGCCGACTGGTTCACCCCCGCGAAGAAATCATGGTCCCCACACCGGAGCGCCGCGCCACCAACATCAAGGCCGACGTTGACGACCGCATCCCGACGGCGATTTCTCTGGCCGCCGCCGACGAAATCCTCAACTACCGCCCCCTCGAGGCCGCGCGAACTCTGACCACGCCGCTGATGGTCATCGGCGTCGCGGGTGACGCAACCACGCCGACGGACCATGCAGAGGCACTGTATGAAGCGGCCCGCGGCCCCAAGCAACTACTCATGCAACACCACACGACGCACTACGCCGCCTATGACCGCTACTGGGAGCAGACCACCCCTCGGATGGTGGCCTGGCTCGACCGGCACGTGCGACCCACGCAGCTGGCAATCAGCAGCGCTGACGGCGCAGGCAACGAGACCCACGACAACTTCGAGGCGACCAAATGAACATTGATCTCAGGCTCACCGGTGGCGAGGTCGTCACGCCTCGAGGAAAGGTAGCCGCTGACGTGCTCGTGACCGACGGCAAGGTCGTCGGTCTGGTGGATCGCGGCCTCACCGCCAGTGCCGCAGACACCCGCGATGTCACCGGCAAGCTCGTTCTCCCCGGCATGGTCGACGTTCACGTGCATACGCGCGAGCCGGGATTCACCCACAAGGAAGACATCCGCACCACAACAGAGCAGGCCGCCGTCGGCGGCGTGACCACCATCTTCGGGATGCCCAACCTGGACCCGCCTACCGTTGACACCACCACCCTGGGCGAGGTGTTCGAGATGTATGCGCGCACGTCCATCGTCGACTGGAATCACAACCCCGCGGCCACCATCCCTGAGCAGATCGCTCCCATGGCCGCCATGGGGGTCAGGGCCTACAAGATCTACATGGTCGTCGACACCGGACGCACCTACCCGCACCCCGCCGGGACGGGCATGCACGACCACGGCGACCTGCTCCGCATGATGGACACCATCGCCAAGACCGGTCTCCGATTCATCGTGCACCCGCACGACCAAGCATTGATGGACTACATCGAAGGCGGCTACCTGGAGCGCGGTGAGAACACCCCTCAGGGCTACGCGTCGGCCTACGCCGAACGCAACGGTGTCATCTGGGACACCGCCATCGACGTCGTGCTCCGTCTCGCCGAGGCCTCAGGCTGCCCAGTCCACTTGGCCCACATGCAGACCGCCAGGTCGATCGAGGCAGTACGCCGGGCCAAGGCCAACGGTGTCGACGTCACCTGCGAGGTCAACCACTGGGGGCCGTTCCTCTCGACCTGGGATGACGTCGAGCACCTGGGCCCCTACGCGCTCTCCTACTGGGTCCCCGACGAAGGCCGAGCCGCAATCTGGCAGGGCATGCGCGACGGCACCATCGACGTGTGTTCCTCCGACCACGCCCCCCACACGCGCGAAGAGAAGGAAATCGGCTGGAAGCAGATGTGGAGCGCACACACCGGAACGCCCGGCATTCAGTACTACTACCCGCTGCTCCTCGACGCTGTGAACCGTGACGAACTCACCATCGAACGAGTCGTCGAACTGGTCGCGGCGAGCCCCGCCAAGCACTTCGGCCTCTCCGGGGTCAAGGGCTCGATCGAAGTCGGTTGCGATGCCGATCTCGTCATCGCCGACATGAACCAGCCCTGGACCATCAGCAACGACGACGTCCTGTCTCGCTCTGGCTGGACCCCCTACGACGGGCGCACCCTCAGCGCCGCCATCACCCACACGTTCGTCCGCGGAACCGAGGTGTACGCCGATGGGCAGGTCGTCGGCAAGCCCGGACACGGACGCTTGGCGACCTCCGCCGAAAGGAGCTAGGTGTGAAGTTCGGACTGCTGCTGCCCCACTTCGGCGAGCACGCAAGCAAGAAGCTTCTGCTTGAAGGGTCAGTCCTGGCCGAACAGGCCGGCTTCGACTCGGTGTGGGTTCGCGACCACCTCGTCTTCGAACCGCACGGCGAGATGGAGAAGCCCAACCGCACCTTCTACGACGCCCTTACGACGCTGACGGCCATCGGTGCGGTCACCGAGCGCCTCGAGCTCGGCACCGGATCACTGATTCCGTTCCGGCACCCGCTGATCACAGCGCTCATGGTCGGCACGATGACTCAGCTCATCGGCCCACGCGTCATTCTCGGCTTCGGGGCCGGCACCTTCGACCACGAGTTCGACGCCATCGACTGGGGTGACCGAGACCGCGTGTCACTGGTTCGATCCAACGCCGAGATCTTCAAGAGGGTCTTCGAGGAGAACAACGTCGACTACAAGGACGACAACTTCTCTTTCACAGACATCACCATCGAACCGAAACCGGTCGGTGGCAGACCGCCATTCTGGTACTGCGGCGCGACCCCGAAGTCCGCCCGCCTGGCCGTCGAATACGCCGACGGCTGGATGCCTGGCCGGATCTCGATGGACACGATGGCGAAGCGCATCGAGACGATGAGAGACCTCTCGGCCGAACAGGGCAAGAAGATGCCGACGGTCGCGGTGATCCCGCCGACCAGCATCGAACGGACCCGCGAAGAGGCCCTCAAGCACGTCAACATCCCCGGCCTGCTCGCGTGGGCCAACAAGGCCAGGTTCGCGGTCAAGCCCCCCTCGGGCACGTTCGAGACCGTCGAGGACCTGACTGGCCAACTGATCGTGGGCACCCCTGAGGAAGCGGGCCACGAACTCGACAAGTTCGAAGCGCTCGGCGTCGAGCACCTGGTGTTCGACTTCCGCTTCAAGTTCGACCGCTACTTCGACCAGATCGAACTCCTCGGGAACGAGGTCATCCCCCGGATGCGGCGCTCCAACTTGGCGCAGGCCTGAACCCGGTGACCGTCCAACCAACACCCACCGAAGGCGAAGTCGGGCCCCCTACCGACGGGCAGGTCGACCCCGCGACCGCTGTTTTCCGCATAGGGACCTGGCGATGATCGGCCATCACCTGAAGCTCCCCTTCTAGTAGACGAGCGCCTGCACCCCGTCGCCCAGCACCTGCTCGGCGAACACTGCCGCACCCGCGATGCCCACGCCCTTGACGAGGTCGCCCTGGACCAGGCCGCGACGGCTGGCGCACTGGCTGCAGACGGTGACCGTGCCACCGGCGACGACGATGTCGCGCAGCTCGGCGAGCGGGGTCGCCAGATCCAGCTCGAACCCCTCTGCCCGACCGGGTACGGCGAACCAGGCAGCCTCGCCGGTGAGCCACAACGAGACTTCTGCGCCGGCGGCGACGCCGGCTGCTGCCACGGTGAACGCCTGGTTGGCCCGCTCCGGCACCTCGGCCCCAGTGGTGCACTTGATCACTAGTTCGCGCATGCTCCGAGGATACTGAGGCGCAGTTCCGACCGGCCCGCCCGCCCCTGCGTGACTCTAGACTCCCTCGCATGGAAGCCTTCGTCGTCGTGGTTCTCGCGGTCGCCATGCTCGGCGTCGGGCTCGTGGCGCTACTGGTACTGCGGCGGATGAAGAAGAAGATGGACCCGACCGACTTCCAGGAGAGCTGAACCCATGCCCTTCGAGATCCCCGAGAACATCCACCCCAACTGCGCGCGGCTGGCGTGGTTGCTCGGCACCTGGGCGGGGAACGGGCACGGCGAGTACGAGACGATCGACAGTTTTCAGTTCGGCCAGGAGCTGATCTTCCAGCAGGACGGCCGGCCGTTCATCCATTACATGAGCCGCGCATGGATCGTCGACGACCAGGGCAACCACGTGCGTGAGGCCGCCCAGGAGACCGGGTTCATCCGCCCCCAGGAGGACGGCACGCTCGAGGTGCTGCTCGCGCACAACACCGGCTTCGTCGAGACCTGGCACGGGGAGCTGCATCCCGACCAGCCGCGTTTCGAGATAGCGACCGATGCCGTCGTACGCACCAGCTCGGCGAAGGAGTACACCGGGGGCAAGCGCCTCTACGGCTACGTCAACGGCGACCTGCTCTACGCCTTCGACATGGCAGCGATGGGCCAGGCGCTGCAACCACACACGCACGCCCAGCTCAAGCGTCAATAGCGGTCAGATGTCCGACTGGCACGAACGGCTCCGCTCAAGCGGACATCGACTGACCCCCCAGCGCGAGCTGGTGATCGCGGCGGTCGAGCGGCTGGGTCATGCCACGCCGGACGAGGTGTACGCCGAGGTGCGCACCCACTCGGAGTCGATCAACCTCTCCACGGTCTACCGCACCCTGGAACTGCTCGACGAGCTCGGGCTGATCCGGCACGCACACCTCACCGACCGGGCACCGACCTACCACTCAGCGAGGGGTCACGAGCACGCCCACCTCGTGTGCCGTGGATGCAACCGGGTCGTGAGCATCGACCGTGCGGAGATGGAGCGGGCGCTCGGGGAGCTCGCGCGTGGGCACGGGTTCGCCCCTGACTACGGACACCTGACGGTCTTCGGCTGGTGCGCCGAGTGCGAGGCACCCGCCGGAGAAGAAATGAGCACAGCACCAGGCCCAGACATGACTGAAGGGCCGAGCTGAGAGCTCGGCCCCACGAGTCGTCGATTGTTCAGATGTGCGAGGCCTCACCGGTCGCAGCGGCGATGTTGTTGTGCTGGGTGCGGACGTCGTCGCGGCCTTCGTTCAGGGCCGCGTGCAGCTTGTCGAAGTGCGGCTTGAACTCCTCCCAGGCCTGACGGAACTTGTCGGAGTTGGCGCCCTTCCAGACAGCCTGGTTGACATGTCCGTCCAGCGTGTTCTTGAACTCGATCGCCTTCTGTGCGCCTTCGTCAAGACCCTTGTGCAGATTGCGCAGGGTCTCGAGATCGCCACCAACTTCAGCCATGGTGCATTCCCCTCTGAGGTGTTTGCTGTCGGTCCGTCCCCTCCAAAACGGGGCCCGTGACCACTTCAGGACTAGACATGCCCAGTGGTGACCCCCGCCAAACAACGACATCGGATGGCACAGACGGGCTCGCGTTTCGTGCCGCCGGCAATGGGGCAAAGTGGCCTCGTGACGGTGCCGTCAGGGCGCGCGAACGTGAAGGGGGAGACGTCATACCACCGAAGATGAAGGCCAACCCGCGCAAGCACGAGCTGGAGGTTGCGCTCGGACAGGCCAAGGCGAAGTCGGGCACGATCCCCGGCATCCTGAAGGGGGCCGAGACCGCGATGTCCTCCAAGGCCTGGACCGGTGGTACGTCGGGCGACTTCTCCGGTGAGCTCACAGGGCAACAGACCACTGCCCAGAAGGGCGGCACCGCCTCAGTCGATGAGATCCAGCACGCCTACGACACTTGTCCCGCCGAGATCGAGGACCCCAACGCCGACACGCCTCCTGCCGCTCCCCATCCCGGAGCCAGCTGATGGCGATGGCGGCCATCGACCTCGAGGCGATGGAGTCCCTGGTCACGACGATGGGCACCGCGGCCAGCGACCTGCGCGGGGTGAAGTCCGACCTCGCCGGGATCCTCGGCGGCGTCTCGCTCGACACCAGTCCGCCCCGACCGTTGGAGACGGCCGCCAGCTGGGTCGAGGGCCAGGTGCCTGGACTGCGCCGCCGGCTCGCGCTCGCCCAGGCGATCGCGGCCTCCACGCCCAACTTCAAGGCCGGCAGCCCGGTGACGATCGACGAGTCGAAGCTCTCGACGCTGAGCCCCGCGGAGGCCATGAAGATCGGGACCGAGGCAGCCAACCGGATCAAGGACGGCGGGGAGGACGGCCCTGACCCCGAGCTGGCGCAGTGGTTGTCCCAGTACGCCAACGACCCGTACTTCGCTGCTGCCTTGGCGAAGGGCAGCTCTCCCGACGAGATCGCCACCTACCTGCGCGATGCCGGCTACCACATGGGCACCACGCGCAGCTCGATGATGTCGGACTCCGAGACCGAGTTCCAGTCCATGATGGGCGATCACAAGCTGATCGTGGCCGGTCTGAGCACTGCCCTCGGCACAGCTACGCGCAACGAGTCACCCGACCTCGCGCTGCCGAGCAGCTACGCCGACGACTGGGCTGACGCGATCACGAGCGATGAGCACATCAACGGCGAGGCCGCCATCCTGGGCAACCTGATGAAGGACGGCGCCTGGGGCACGAGGTTCCTCGACACGGTCGCGACGAAGGTCTACGACTACGAGACCACCACCATGGCCGACAGGGGTGAGCGGTGGGCGGACCGCACTCCGGACAGCTCGTGGTACGCCTATGACAAGGACGGCAACTTCATCGTCGTGCGCGACCCGCTGGCCGGTGTCCTCGGGGCGTTGGGCCACAACCCGGAGGCCGCGCAGAACTTCTTCACGCAGGGGGGTGACGAGACCGTCTCCATCCACGACAAGGACGTCACGGTCAACTCCCGGCTGCAGTACCTCACCCAGGAGCGCACCTGGTCCGACTCGCGGTACAGCGACGAGGGCAATGGGCTCGGGCAGGCGCTGCGCGCTGCAACCACAGTTTTCCGTAACCGTCAGGACACCGGGGAGACCTCGGCGTCCCTCGCGTCGCAGTCGATCGCACTGCTCGGTTCGAACACCCACGACGGCTGGCGCATGTACACCGGCATGCGCGACGAGGTGGCCGACATCGTCGCCGACTACACCCCCGACCTCTACCGCCAGTACTCCGGCAACGCCGGCGCTGCCGACGACCTCTCCGACGGCTGGGTGAACACGGTCAACTCCGCCGACCTGCCCGGTGGTCCCTACGGCATGGTCTTCGACCAGGGCGACATGAAGAACGTCCTCGAGACCCTCGGCGAGGACACCGAGAACATTGACAAGATCTCGGTCGCGGCACTTGCCTTCAACCGGGTCAAGGTCAACTACGCGCTCAGCCAGATCACCGACCCCGAGCTGAAGTGGAAGATCCTCAACGGCGACGACGTCCCGGAGTACGTCAACCCCTCGCTCGTCGGTCCCAGCGTCGTCGGCCGGATCCTCGGGGATGCCTACGACGGCATGGAGGACAAGGAGGCGCGGGACAAGGCGAAGGCGGAAGCCCTCTCGAAGTGGCTCGACATCGCCGGCAGCCTGCCCGTGCTGAAGATTCCCGGGGAGGGGCTCAAGGCGGTCTACGCCAACTGGGGCGTCGAGCAGCTCAGGGGCGCCGCACTCGGCCAGCTGGCGGAGGGCCCGGACAGCACCGCGACCTCGCTGTACGGCGGCCGCGAGGTGGAGACCCAGGAGGCATTGCAGCGCGACACGATGAACATGCTGCTGCAGAACGGGTTCTACGAGCAGGAAGTGATGGACATCGGCTCCGCCGACCTCGGTGGCAAGGGTGCTGCGGCCCCGCCCGAAGGTGCCCTCAACCGGGACGAGGACGGCAACGTGACCGGCTTCAACTTCAGCTCCGACGACTACTCCAACTGGGTCCAGGGCACCAGCGGCCCCGGCAACCCGGAGTGGTGGGGGCTCGCCCCGGGCATGGACCTGCCGGAACGGGTCGTCAACGAGTACCGCTCGACGTTCCCCAACATCGGATGAGGCTCGTGAATCCCCGCGCTCTTGCCGTCTCGGCCGTGCTGGCCGCGCTCGTGGCGACCAGCGCGTGCGGCGCCGCTGATGACCCCGACGCGACGATGAAGCTGAGCGGCAACTGCAGCATCACCGAGACCGCGATCTCACCCAAGCGCGTGATCTCCGAGGCGATGGTGGAGAAGCTCCTCGGTCCGGCCGAGTGGAAGGCGCAGCCCGGGCTGTCCATCTCGACGTCGTACACGCTGGAGAAGGCATACGTCGGAAACTGCGCCCTGGTCTCAGCGGAGGAGAACGAGACTGGGCTGCGGATCAGTGTGGTGCCCAAGAGCGAGCCGCAGTACGCCGACGCCCAGCGGACGCTCGCGTCAGGGGAGGACGTCACCAAGGTCGACGACCGCACCTACGTGACCGCCACCTCGACCGCCGACAACGACGGAAAGAGTGTCAAGGGTGCCAAGGGCGTCCGCATCGACCCCGACATCGTGCTCGTCGTGGAGATCCTGCAACCGGCCAAGGGCGTGGACGCGATGAAGGAGGCCGGGACAACCGTGCATGCGGTGGCCGACAACCTGGCCCACCTCGGCTGAGGGTCACGGAAGACTGAGCGTCGACCACGCGGCGTCGTCCACGGTGAGGTGGCGTTCGAGTTCGTGGCGCTCGATCACGGCTGGGACGTCTTCGCTGGTCTGCAGCGTTGCAGCTGCGACGAGGTGGCCCAGTCGAAGCCGAGCGGCTGCGTCGCGACCTTCCAGGAGAGCTGCCAGGTACCCCGCAGCGAACGCGTCGCCGGCGCCGACGCGCTCGACGACGTCGATCTTGGGGCTGGCTACGAACGTCGCTTCGCCGTCTTCCGCGTAGGCAACGGCGCCATGGGCGGCGTCCTTGATGACGATGAGGGGGGCGGGAGAAAGGAGGTCGCGGATCATCTCGAACGTGCCCAGGCCCCACAGCATCTCGGCCTCGTCGCGGCCGACGAACACGATGTCAGCGGCCCGAGCCAACCGGAGCAGGGTTCGGGCGGAATAGTCGTGCGAGCGGTCCCAGAGTCCGGGTCGAAAGTTGACGTCGAAGGACACCGTCGAACCGGCTGCTGCCCGGTGGATGAGGATCTCTTCGACCAGTTTCGTGCAGCCATCGGACAGGGCGGCGGTGATTCCGGAGACGTGCACGATCCGGCTTCGGCTGAGCAGCGAATGGTGTGCCAAGTGTGGGCCCATCGTCGTGGCGGCCGAGTCCCGGCGGTAGTAGTGGGCGCCTGTCCGATCGGGGCGGGGATCCTTGAAATAGACGCCGGTCTGCTTGTCGTTGTCGATTTCGACGCCGCTCACGTCGACCCCCCAGGACGAGAGGTCGGACACGACCCGTTGTCCGAACGGGTCGGAGCCGACCCTGCCGAGCCACGCCGCTCGATGCCCGAGCGCGGCAAGTCCGCGCGCGACGTTGGACTCCGCACCTCCGACTCCAAGCGTCAGGGTTGTCTGCTCGGCCAAGGTCCGTGAGTCGGACGGACCGAGCATCACCATGGTTTCGCCCACACAGACCACGTCGATCGGTATCTCGGTCGACGCATCTTGCTTCTGGTGAGCAGTGGATCCAGCCACAGAAGGCTCCTTGCTGAAGAAGGCGGAATTGCACGAGGAGGGAGCGGCCCTCCTACGTGTCGAGGACGCGGTGGAGGAACTGCTGGGTGCGGGCTTCGGTCGGGTTGCCGAACACCTGCTCCGGCGGGCCCTGTTCGAGGACGACGCCACCGTCCATGAACACGGCACGGTCGGCGGTATCGCGAGCGAAGCGCATCTCGTGCGTGACGACCACCATCGTCATGCCGTCCTCGGCCAGGGAACGCATGACGCCGGTGACTTCACCGACCAGTTCGGGATCGAGCGCCGAGGTGGGCTCGTCGAAGAACATGATCGCTGGGTCCATGGCGAGAGCGCGGGCGATGGCGACGCGTTGCTGCTGGCCGCCGGAGAGCTGTGCAGGATAGGCATCAGCCTTCTCTGACAAGCCGACCCGCGCCAGTGCGGCGCGGCCGCGCTCCTCAGCATCCTTGCGTGAGAGCTTCCGGACCTTCAGAAGCGCGAGCGTGACGTTCCCCAGGGCGGTCTTGTGGGGGAAGAGGTTGAACTGCTGGAAGACGATTCCAACGTGGCCGAAGATCTCAGGCGCCCGCTTGCGATCATGCAGGGGAACGCCGTTGACCCAGACCTCGCCGCTGTCCGCGCGCTCGAGATCGCACATGATCCTGAGCAGAGTGCTCTTGCCCGAGCCACTGGCGCCGATGAGGACGACCACCTCTCCGGCCTCTACGTTGATGTCGACTCCCTTGAGGACCTCCAGTGCGCCGAAGCGCTTGTGTACGCCGGTCAAGGCGATGCGCGCTGTTGCAGCGGTCTTGTTTCCGCGGACTGCGTCGGGGGTCATCGTGCGACCATCGCATTTCTCTCCATGCGCTGCACCGCGAGTGACAGCGGGTAGCAGATGACGAAGTACAGGGCTGCGACGGCGAAGTACGACGTTCCAGGGTCGCCGGCGCGGTCGATCACCGCCTGTCCCTGTCGGACGAGCTCGACATAGCCGATGATCACGGCGATCGAGGTGTCCTTGATCAGCGAGAGGTACTGCCCGACGAGAGGTGGCAGGACGATGACTCTGGTCTGCGGAAGGATGACATTCTTGAAGGTCTGGATTCCGCTCATCCCCAGGACACGCGACGCCTCCCATTGCCCGCGGGGCACCGCCTCGATCCCGGCCCGAAAGATCTCGGCAATGTAGGCGCCCTGGTACAGGGTGAGCGCGAGCAGCGCTGCACCGAAGACGGAGATTCCGGCTATGCCGAGATAGGCCGCGCCGAAGTAGATGAACAACATCTGGATGAGCAGTGGGGTGCCTCGAAACACTTCGAGGTAGGCATGTGCGGCCTGAGCCAGGACGGGGATGCGGCTGGTGCGGATCGCGGCAACCAGTAGGCCAAGCACAGTCCCGGTCGCGATCGCCGCGATCGAGAGGCGAACCGTCGCCCACAAGCCCTCGGTGTACAGGTCACGGTTCGTCCAGATCAGTGACCAGTCCATCACGCCTCCGTCTGTGCGCTTCGGGCTGGAACCAGGCGCCGTACGGCGTCAAGTGCCCTGGGTCGGACTGACACGCGAAGGGGCGGCTTGAACGCGACCCGGCCGATGATGGCCGCTACCAGTGCTACGGCGTTGGTCAGAATCAGGTACAGCGCGGCCGCGATCGTGAAGATCTCTATGGTGAGCAGGGTCCGCGCGTTGATCACCATTGCGGTGCCCGTGAGCTCGGGTACGGAGATGGCGGAGAGCAGAGACGAACCGAGGATGATCTGCACCAGTTGGTTGACCACGGCTGGGTACACGTTGCGCAGCGCCTGCGGGAGCACTACGTGCATGAAGGTGCTGAACGGGCTCAGGGCAAGCACACGCGCCGCCTCGCTCTGGCCGACGGGGACAGCCTGGATCCCGGCCCGGAAGATCTCCGTGAGGTAGGCGCCCACGTTGAGACCCAGTGCGAATACTCCTGCCTGGACCGGACTCAACCGCAGCCCCGCTGAGGGGAGCGCGAAGTAGGCGACGAACATCTGGAGCAGGACGGGCGTGTTGCGGATGACCTCCACGTACACCGCGGCCGGCGCCCGCAGGATCAGGTAGCGCGACCTGCGGGCGAGGGCGCCGACCAGGCCGAGAACCACGGCCATGGCGAATGCGCCGAGGGAAAGCTTCAGTGTCAGCCAGGCGGCGGTGAGGTAGGTCGACCAGTCTTGGAGGGCGTAGCTCCAGTCAGCGAGCATGAGCAACTCCTCCATGCGGGCGGGCGGCGCGCGCCGCCCGCCCGATGGAACTCAGTAGGACGGGTTGAGTGGGTAGACGCGGTCGGTGCCGAACCACTTCTTGTAGAGCGTGTCGGCCTGGCCTGAGGTGTTGAACTCACGCAGCCAGGTGTTGATCCACTGAAGCCAGGTTGCGTCGCCCAACTGGACTCCAATCCCGTTGTACTCCAGCGGAACCACAGAGTCCTTGGTCACCAGCAGTGACGGGTCCAATTTCGCCTGGAAGTTGAGGAAGTTGGAGTCCTCGACCATCGCGTCTGCCTGTTCCTGCTTGACTGCGAGGACGGCTGCGGCGGAGGTGTCGTACTCCTGGATCTTGGCCTTCGGGTTCGCGCTCTTGACCGCGTCACCGTTGGTGGATCCCTTGGTGACCGCAACGGTCTTGCCCGAGAGGTCGTCGACGGTGTTGAGGTTGGCGTCCTTCTTCACCAGGAGAACCTCGCCGGCGACGATGTACGGGTTGGTGAACGACACCTGCTTGGCTCGCTCGGCGTTGGTGGTGAAGTTGCACACCACTGCATCGACCTTCTTGGTTTGAAGGTTGGGGATGCGGTTCGCGGATGTCGTGTCGACGATCTTCACCTTGACGCCCAGAGCGGTTGCCATGGCGGTCGCGACATCGACGTCGAAACCTTGCGGCTTGTTGTTCTCGTCCAGGGAGCCGAACGGGGGGAAGGTCAGGCAGCTCGCCACGTTCAGGGTGCCGCGCTTGATCACTTCCTGAAGTGTCGAGGACGAGCCGCCGCCGCCGGAGGCGGCCTTGCTGCCGCTGGAGGACGAGCATGCGGTGAGCGAGACCGCGGCGATGAGGCTTACGCATACCGCCAACAGAGAGCGGGTTCGGTGACGTCTGAACACGGGACTCCTTTCTTCAAGCGAGGTTGACCCGAGGGACGGATCGGTCTCGGTGGTCCTCACCACAGATTCCCGACTGTTGTGCAATGCAGCACGACGTTTCGCATTGCGATGCAAGGACGCTAGTCTGCGGCCATTGGGCGCGTCAAGGATTACGAGCAACATTTTGAAATCCTGTTCTGCCATGCAGCACGCTAGGATTTCGGCGCCCGCGTGAAACCAGCCGAGACCAGAGAAGAAGGAGCGTGATCGTGACGCAGGAGGACAGCGTGCTCGAGGACTCCACCGTTCTGGGCGCCGTTCCGGGGACGGGCCGGAACGCGTCGTCGTCGCTTCGTCGCGCTCTGGCCATCGTGATGTTCCTCGCTGAGGACCAGCGGCACCCGCTGGGCGCCTCGTTGACAGACATCGCCAAGGGAGTGAGCTTGAGCAAGAGCACCGTGCTCCGCTTGATCGCCCCGCTTCGGGAGGTCCGCCTCGTAGACCAGGAACCAGAGACCGGGCGATATCGCCTTGGTCCCCAGAACGCACTGCTCGGTCAGGTCTACCTTGAACGCCTTGATGTACGCCGGGTCGCGTCGCCGCTGCTTCACAAACTCGCGCAGGACGTGGGCGAGACCGTCCACCTGGTGACGTTCGACCCTCCCGAGATCGTCTACATCGACAAGGTGGAAAGCGCTCAGCCTGTCCGGATGCACTCTCGCATCGGGAACCGCCAACCTTCCTACAGCACAGCAACGGGCAAGGCGTTCCTCGCGCACGCGAGCGACGCTGTCATCGAGAAGGTCATCGCAGCGGGCATGCCTGCTCGTACCCCGAACACGATCACCACCGCCGAAAGACTCCACGCCGAGCTCCGCGCGATTCGAAAGCGTGGCTACGCCGTTGACGACATCGAGAATGAGCCCGAGATCCGCTGTGTCGCCGCCCCCATCCATGACCATGGCGGAGCGGTCGCCACGGCCGTCAGTGTCTCCGGGCCAGCCAGCCGGCTGACCCCGCAGCGTGTTCCAGAAATCGGAGCGCTCCTGACCGCGGCCACGACGTCAATCACAGCGATGCTGGGCGGTTCCGTGCCTGGAGCCCACGCATAGACGGCAACGCGCCACCTCACTCCGGCCAGATCACCTGCACTCGTTCGGCCGATCCCGTTCGCATCAGGAAGCCTCCGCCCGGCGGCAGTGCCTGGCCCAGTGCTGAGCGCGCCAGCCGCGCCCCGAACATGTCCGCATCACTGCTCGACTGTGGCGAGAGCATCATTCCCGAGCCCGACCGCTTGAGGGCGACGACGGGCCCGCGGTAGATCCCGCCCATCTCGCTGGGCGTCCCGGCCGCCGCCAGCACCGAACCGGAGTCACGCAGCTGGTCGAGGTGCTTCTCGAGCAGGGTCGGCACCCACCCGTCTGCTCCGAACAGTTCCACGTCGTCAACCAGGGTGAGCAGCGGCGCCGGGTCGCCGCGCAGCTGCTCGAGGAGGCCGGTCACCTCGCTCTCGCTCGAGCCAGGGTCGAAGGGGCCGTGCACGTCGGGGTGACTCGCACACAGGTCGCGCAAGGGGCTGACTCGCGGGGTGAAGACCACGACCTTCCAGCCCTGCTGCAACGCGAAGGTCGCCATCGTGCGGAGCGTGGTGGAGCGGCCCGACCGGCGGGCACCAGTGACCAGCAGGGCAGGACCGTGCTCGAAGGCGTCGAGGGTGCGCAGCCCCAGGGTGTCGCCACCGACGGCGAGCACGATCGTCGAGGGTGTCATCGGCTCGCTGTCGAGCTCCAGGGACTCCTCGAGACCGATTCTGACCGGCAGCACGTCGAGGCGGAACGGCCGCTGCTCGCGGGGCACATCGACGTAGCGCTCCGCCGCCTCCCGGCCGATGGCCTGCAGCGCGGCAACCTGGGCGGTGCCGAGCCGGTCGTCGCTCAGCAGGGCCACCTGGGTCTCACGCACCCCGTCGGCCCGGAAGCCGCGGCCGTCAGGGATGTTGGTCGGGATCTGGCGCGAGTGCATGCCAATCGTGGTGAAGTCGCTGGAGTCGACCATCCGCATCAACAGCTTGTCGTCGAACAGGGTCGACATCCGGCCGATGAGCAGGGTTCGGTCTCCGGTCATCACGACGCGGATCCCCACGGCCGCGCCCTCTTGCATGATCTGTTGCCACGCTTGCACCAGTCGCCCGCTGTCGAGCGCGTCGTACGCCGCGAAGAAGCCCTCCCAGCGGTCGAACAGGACGACCACGTAGGGCAACCGGTCGGGACCGTGCACGTGCTTGCGCTGCTCGGTGACATCGGCGAAACCCGCGACCGCCAAGGCTTGCTGCCGCTCGGAGATCAGCTGGCGCAGGCGAGAGACAAGCCTGTCCATGCGGTCGGTCTGGTCGCGGGTGACCACGGCCCCGACGTGCGGAAGGCCCACGAGCGGAAGCAACGCGTTGTTGCCGCAGTCGACTCCGTAGAGGTGTACGTCGGCCGGGCTGGTGAACCTGCCCACGGCTCCGGCGAGCGCGCGCAACGCGGTCGACCGACCGGCTCGGGGCGCCGCCACGATCCCGAGATGGCCACTGCCCTCGAGGCTGAAGGTGGCCACGTCGCGGCGCTGTTCGGCGGGCACGTCCACCAATCCGAACGGCAGCACCAGGTGGTCAGCAGACGGGGTGGCGGCCGGGAAGTCACTGAGCACGCCGTCGAGCGTGAGCGCCTCCGGGAGCGGTTCCAGCCACGGCTTACGCGCCGGCGGCAGCCCCAGCTGGTCGCGGGCGTCAGTGATTGCGGACACGAGCGAGGCCAGGTCGGTCGGGATGCTCACGTCGTCGTCTTCAGACGCTTCGTCGACCGGACCGCGGCCGAGGACGGGGAGGTTGTCCCAGTCGAGGTCCTCGTAAGCGACCGAGCCACCCCCGGCACCCAGCGGCCGGCCACCGACGCGCGAGCTCTGGAAGGGGATCAACGACGAGTGACCGAGTCGCGCGTAGGCCCGGCCGGGAAAGGCCTTGGAGATCCGCGCTGCCGCGGGCGACTCGATCACGTCGTCGGAGTCGGAGGCGTCGGTGACCCGCAGTGCGATGCGCAGGTTGGTGTTGGACTTGATCTCCGCGCTGACGACTCCGGCGGGGCGCTGCGTCGCGAGGATGAGGTGTACGCCGAGCGAACGGCCCCGGCGTGCCACGTCGACGAGACCGGTGACGAAGTCGGGCAGCTCGGCCACCAAAGCCGCGAACTCGTCGATCACGATGAGCACGCGGGGCATCGGCTCGTCATCGGCTCCGCGGCCGGCGAGGTAGTCCTCGATGTCCTTGGCGCCCGCCCGGGCCAGCTGGTGCTCCCGTCGTCGCAGCTCGGCACCCAGCGACTCCAGGGCACGGCCGGTCAGGTGCCCGTCGAGGTCGGTGACCATGCCCACCGTGTGCGGAAGCAGGTTGCAGTCCTTGAACGCGGCCCCGCCCTTGTAGTCGACGAGCACGAAGTTGAACTCGTCGGGTCGGTTGCCCACCGCCAGCGAGGCGATGATCGTCTGCAGCAGCTCGGACTTGCCGGAGCCCGTCGTACCGGCGACCAGGCCGTGGGGGCCGTCGCTGCGGACGTCGATCGAGAAGATGCCATCGGTCGACTCGCCGATGACCGCCTTGGTGGTCCGGCCGCCACGGGCCCAGCCCAGCAGCACCGCGCGGGCGTCGGGCTCCCCCAGCTGCAGGACGTCGAGCAGCCGGCTCGCCCCGGGCAGGTTGCTCGAGAGATCCTCGGTCGAGACGTCCCTGATCGGTGCGAGCGCGCGGGCGATCCGGTCGAGCCAGAGGCCATCGACGAGGTCGGGTCTGATGGCGTCGACGGTGCGCTCGGTGCTGACTTCCAGGTTGAGCTGGTCGCCGTCCCAGACCGCGACCGTGCTGCACTCCTCGGGCAGCTCGCGCACGGTCTGGTCGAGGCAGAGGAAGAAGATGCCGCACGAGGGACCCTGCTTCAGCAGCGAGATCACGCCCGGGGCCATCCGGATCCGTCGGGCGCCGTCCAGCACGACGATGCGGCACGGCAGTCCGGCCCGCTCCTGCTCCTTGAGAGCCTGGCGTGCCTCGAGCTCTGCGAGCAGCTGGCTGATCTCCAGGCCCTGTGTCTCGTCGTCGGTTGCCACCCGCACCGGCCGGGGGTGGTCCTCGCTGTTGCGCGCGTGCGGCAGCCACTTGACCCAGTCCCAGTCGGGCGATGCGTCCTCACCGGTCAGCACCGTCACCGTCGCGTCCGAGGGGCTGTGCATCGCGGCCACCTGCGCAACCGCCCACATGGCCACGGTGCGGGCATGGTCCGCCGGTCCGGCGACGCCGACAACGCCGGTCATCGGCAGCGTCACCGGCACGTCAGGGGCGGTCCAGAGCAGAGGTCCTTCGTGCGCGGCCCGAGCGGGGTCCCTGAGGGTCACCTCCGAGGGGAGATCCGCTGTTCCGACCCGCAGGTGCAGGAAGTCGCTGTCCCACCGGCGGCGCTCCCAGAGACGGGCACGCGGACCGGTCGCGAAGAGCAGCACGGTCGCGGGGTCGGGGAAGTTCCGGCGCCGCGTGCCCCGCTCGGAGACGAGCGAGGCGAGCGCCGCCTCCTCGACCTGGACACGGCGCTCCTGGTATTCGCCCATCTCCCGGGCGTAGCGCTTCTTCGCCTCACGCCGTGACCCCGTGGTGTTGGCCAGGATCATCAGGGGGCTCGCGCCGATCATCACGAGGCTGTAGACGGACTTGGTGAAGATGTAGAGCCCGACGCCCAGGAAGAGGGGCACCATCATCATCAGGACGGGGAACGGGGCCTTGTCGGGCTTGCGTGGCTCGGTCGGGACATTGAACTCCTTGACACCCGAAGCGGGGTGCAACCGGGGCGGCCGGTTGTAGTCGAGCTCGGGCGTGGCCTTGCTCGGGCTCAGTGAGGCGTCGGGCTGGGTGATCTCGACGAGCTCGAGAAGGACCGGTCCGAGACCGAGCACCGCGCCCCGGGTCCACGGTGTGGGAGCGGTGATTGGGCGGCGGTCCAGGTGCACAACAGGTACGGCGGTGGCCGGGTCGATGTGCTCACCGAGCTCGAACTGCTGGAGCATCTTGCGACGCCCGATGCCCCACCGCCGCTTCTGCCTGGTCTCGGACATCGAGCTGGCTGCCAGCACGATCGGGGCGGTCACCGGCTCCCGGCGCAGCGGGACCGGCATCACCTCGTCGTGCACCGCGCCGTCCGGCGTGACGGTGATCGTGCCGTCGGTCGCGACTTCGAGCACCAGCACCTCCTCGACATCCTCGAGCCCCGGCTGCTCGGCCAGCTCGGGAATCCGGATCGCGCAGTGCCGTCCGTGGCCCACGGTGGCCCGTCCGATGCCCAGGCGGTGCACGTGACCGGCTCCCGGCCCCGAGGAGATGCGGACCTCGACGAGGCCCTGGGGTTCCCGGAGGCGCTGAGAGGAGGGGCGCGCCATGCCCAGGACGACGCCGTGCCGGATCGGGCTCTCGTCGATGCGCTGCTCGCCGTCGAGGCGCTCCTCGCCGAGGTAGAGATCTACCGGCCCGGTGAGGGTGGGAACTCCTGCTGCGCCGGGTAGCGCGACCACGTTGGCCGGTGCTGACTCCGCGTCCCCGGTGAGGGCGGCTGCGAGGTCACACACCCGGGTCTCGGGCGTGTAGCTGAGCACGATGTCGTGCCGCTTGGCCGAGCCTTGCTGCGGTCCCGGGCCCGAACTGGCGGCCTCGATCGTCACGAGCAGGCGCATGTGGTCGCAATCTGTTGGTTGGTCCCTCTCGGACGAGGTTAAGCCTGAATCCACCGATCTCCGCCTGCTACGCGCCACGATGCGGGCGCGCTGGCTGCGTTGCCTGCGCTCGAAAGACGTCCAGTCTGCCTTCGCGCAGGGCGCCTGGCCATCACACCCACCTCGTGACGCTCACGACGCCGGCCATCGGAGGATTCAGGCTCTAAGGCCAACCCGGTCAACTTGGCCGCGGATACGGATGCCGTCGCCACAGCCGGTTTGGTCCGCTTCTGTCGGGGAAGAACAGTCACGGGGGCGGAACGTCGTGCCCATACGTCTCGCAACTCGACCTTCGGAGCAGCTCGCACATGTCCCAGACGACCGACCAGGCCCGCGGGAGCGGCACCGCTTCATCGCCCCGCAAGAGGAAGCCCAGGATCAGGACAGGGACGGGATCGTCCCTCGGTCCGGCCGTCCCGTCCCCGCCCAAGCGCCGACGGCCCGCGCTGACCGCACTCGCCGTCCTGCTGATCATCGGGGGTGCCGCCCTGGCGGGCCTGCTCGCGATCAGGATGGACTCGCGCGAACCGGTGCTCGTGGTGAACACCCAGGTCTCGGCCGGCCAGCTGATCACCGCTGACATGCTCAAGTCGGCCAACGTTTCCGGCGACGGCCTCCAGGCCATCCCGAGGGACCAGGCCGACCAGGTCATCGGCAAGCTGTACGCGCGCCAGACGATGTATGAAGGCCAGCTTCTCCAGAAGGAACTGCTCCGCAAGCAGCCGCCGCTGGAGGTCGACCAGGCGCAGGTCGGCGTACCCCTCACGTCAGGGAAGTTCCCGCCCGGCCTGCGCAGCGGTGACGCCGTACGCCTCGTCCGGATCGGAGACGCACAGAACCCGTCGCAGGCGCTGTGCACCGGCCTGGTCATCCTGGTGAGCAAGTCCTCGACGGGTGGCGGGTTCGGCAGCGACGCCAGGACGTCGGTGGCCACAGTGGTCGTGCCGCAGGGAGTCGTCGACCAGGTCGTGGGCTCGACCGGCAACGACCAGCTCGGCATCGCGCTGATCGCTCGCGGCGTCAGCATCGACGACGCCGAGATCACCGACCTCTCCGGAGGCAAGAACTGATGGCTCTGATCGCCTTCGCCTCGGCCAAGGGATCGCCGGGCGTGAGCGTCACCCTCGCCGGACTCGCGCACCTCTGGCCCCGGAGAGTGGTCGTGGCCGACCTCGACCCGGCCGGCGGCGACACCGGCCTGCGCTACCGGGCCGTGAATGGTGACCCGCTCAACCCGTCGGTCGGCCTGCTCTCGCTCGGGGCTGCAGTGCGGTCTGGACAGAAGGCCGATCTCGACGACCACCTGCAGACCACCGCCGGCGGCATGCGCACACTGGTCGGCGTGAACACCCCCGGCCAGGTGCTCGGGCTCGGGGCCGCGTGGCAGCACATCGCGCTGACGCTGCGCCGTTCTCGTGAGTACGACGTGCTCGCCGACTGTGGTCGCCTCACCCCGGGATCGCCGGCGATGGCGATCCTCGACCGAGCCGACGCCGTCGTACTCGTCAGCCGCAGTGAGCTCGAGGACATCGCCCACCTGCGCGAACGGCTTCGCGGCCTGCAGGCATCGCTTCATCTCGGCTCGATCGACGCCACCCCGACGGGCATCGCGATGGTCGCCCCGGCGAGCGACAGCCGCAGCCTTTCCGACGCCGAGCAGCTGCTTGCCTCGGCCGGTCTGCCGGTGCGCGCGCTCGGCATCATCGCCGAGGACCGCAGGGCGGCCGACGCGCTCCGGACGGAGTCGGGCCGCAACATCCGCCGCTCCGTGCTCGTGCGCTCGCTCTCCGACCTGAGCGCGCGCATCAACGACCTGACCCACCTGACCGGCCGCATCCGGCAGAACGCGAGCTAGAGAAATGGCCATGGACCAGCAGTTGCTGCGCGACCTCCGCAAGGAGGTCGCCGAGTCGCTCTCCACCCAACGTCGCGAGGACGAGGCCAACGGTCTCCCCACGATGAGCTCCGAGGACGAACGCCAGTTCGCGCGCGCCGTCATCGCCCGCGTCCTCGAAGGGCACGCCGCAAAGGAGATCGCCGCGGGGCGCACCCCGCCGTCGGTCACCGAGGAGGCCGAGATCGCCGAGGGCATCCACGCTGCCCTCTACGGCGTCGGGCGACTGCAGCCCCTCCTCGACGACCCCGAGGTCGAGAACATCGACATCAACGGCTGTGACAGCGTCTTCGTGGGCTACGCCAACGGCGAGGAGAAGCGGTTCCCGCCAGTCGCGGAGACCGACGAGGAGCTGATCGAGCTGGTGCAGGTGCTCGGGGCCTACTCCTCGATCACCAGCCGGCCCTTCGACACGGCCAACCCGCAGCTGGATCTGCGGCTGCCCGACGGCAGTCGACTCTCGGCCGTGATGGGCGTGTGCCAGCGGCCGTCACTCTCGATCCGACGTGCGCGCATCGTCAGGGCCACCCTCGACATGCTGGTGGGGAACGGCTCGATGTCTGCCGAGGTCGCGGGCTTCCTCTCGGCAGCGGTGGCGGCCCGGAAGAACATCATGATCGCGGGCGCGACGAACGCCGGAAAGACGACACTGCTGCGCGCGCTGGCCAACGAGATCTCCCCACAGGAGCGGCTGATCACCGTCGAGCGCGCGCTCGAACTCGGTCTCGGTGAGTTCGAGGACCTGCACCCCAACGTGGTCGCCCTCGAGGAGCGGCTGCCGAACTCCGAGGGCCAGGGCGCCATCCACATGAGCGAGCTCGTACGCCGGTCGCTGCGCATGAACCCGAGCCGGGTGATCGTCGGTGAGGTCCTCGGCGACGAGATCGTCACGATGCTGAACGCGATGAGCCAGGGCAACGACGGCTCCCTGTCGACGATCCACGCGAACTCCTCGCTCGAGGTCTTCAACAGGATCTGCACCTATGCCATCCAGTCCGCCGAGCGGCTTCCCGCCGACGCGACGATGATGCTCATCGCCGGCGCGATCGACTTCGTGATCTTCGTCGAGCGGCGCAACGAGTACGCCGAGGGCGGGGACCTTCGTCGTGTGATCACCTCGGTGCGCGAGGTCAACGGTGTCGACGGGCGGGTGCTGTCCAGCGAGATCTTCGCCGAGGGCGACGACGGCGTCGCCGTACCCGCTGCTCCGATCCAGTGCATCGAGGAACTGCTCGCCGTCGGCTACGAGCCGAACCACGCGAGGGTCTCTGCGCGATGAGGACCGCATGACATCCAACCAGCTCCTGATCGTCCTCCTTGGTGCCGCCATAGGGGGTGGCATCGCGCTGCTCATCTTCTCCCTGCGACCCGTCGAGGTCGACGTCGACAAGCCGGTCCACCGCTCCGAGCTCATCTCCCGACTCAAGAGCGTGGGCGGACGGCTGCCGCTGGCGATCCTGGCCGGCATCGTCATCTTGCTGCTCACCCGCTGGGTGGTGCTGTCGGGAGCGACGGCGTTGCTGGTCTTCTTCGCTCCGTCGTTGTTCGGCGGAGCGCGCTCCGAGCGGGTGGCGATCACCCGGCTCGAGGGACTTGCGGCGTGGACCGAGTCCCTGCGCGACACGATTGCCGGGGCCGTCGGTCTCGAGCAGGCAATCCCGGCCACGGCGACAGCGGCAGCACCCTCCATCCGCTACCAGCTGTTGACCCTCTCCGACCGGCTCCGCGTGCGTACGCCGCTCGCGACCGCACTCCAGCAGTTCGCTGACGACCTCGACGACTCCAGCGCCGACCTGATCGTCGCGGCGCTGATGCTCAACTCCCAGCTGCGTGGACCAGGTCTTCGGGACGTGCTGACCTCACTCGCGGGCTCGGCGCGCGACGAGCTCGAGATGCGGCGGCGGGTCAACGCCGGACGCGCGAGCACCCGACGCAGCGTGCAGATCGTCATGGGCATCACGATTGTCTTCGTGCTCGGGCTGACCCTGTTCAACCGCAGCTATGTCGAGCCCTACTCCGGCGCAGTGGGCCAGGTCATGCTGCTGCTGATCCTGTCGTTCTTCGCCGCCGGCTTCGGCTGGATGCGCCGCCTGGCAGCCTTCGAGGTGCCTGACCGCTTTCTGTTCTCCGCCGAGAGCACCGGCAACGTCGGCAGGAGGGCACGGCTATGACCACGGTGATGCTCGTCGGCGCGTGCGTCGGGCTCGGCGTACTCCTGCTGCTGTTGCAGTTCGACACCGGCCGGGCCAGCGGAGCCTCCGAGCTTGCTCGCCTCGACGCAGCCCGCGCGCGCACGCGGCGGACGGCCGTGCTGCATGCCGAGGAGGAGACCAAGCAACGTGAGTCGATGCGCCTTCGCAAGATGGGTGCGCAGATCCGCTCGGTCCTGGAGGCGCGTGGCTGGAACTTGCCCGCCGGCACGCGCACCGACCTGGCGGTGATGGGGAGCACGGTTGAGGGTCACCTCGGGATGAGCCTCCTCGCCGGAGTCGCCGGGCTGTTCGCGCCGACGGTGATGATCGCGCCGGCGATCTACTTCTTCGGGGCGAGCATCTCCTCGCCCCTGTGGCTCGCCCTGCTCGGCGGGCTGGTCGGAGCGGCGCTGCCCACGCTGCAGCTCCGAGGCAGCGCCAAGGAACGGCGCCGCGACTTCCGCCATGTCGTCAGCTCATTCCTGGACCTGGTCTCGATGAACCTCGCCGGTGGGCGCGGCGTGCCCGAGGCTCTCCAGTCGGCCGTGAGCCTGAGCAACGGCTGGGGAATGATCCGGATCCGCGAGACCCTCCAGAGCGCCCGCCTGCAGGGCATCACGCCGTGGGCGGCGCTCGGTGACCTCGGCGACGAGATGGCGGTGGAGGAGCTCCGCGACCTCGCTGCCGCGCTGGCCCTGGTGGCCGAGGACGGCGCCAAGGTCCGTGAGTCGCTGGCCGCCCGCGCGGTGTCGATGCGCCAGCGCGAGCTTGCGGACGCCGAGGGTCGGGCCGCCCAGCGCTCACAGTCGATGCTGATCGCGCAGCTGCTGCTCTGCGTAGGCTTCTTGTTGTTCTTGATCTACCCGCCGATCTCGCAGATTCTCGGGTTCTGATCCGGTGTGCCCGCTTCTCGAGATGGGTATCACCCAGTTGCTCAAACAAATGGAGGTAGTTCGAACATGTCGAACTTCGTGAACCCACTGACCCCGATCGGGTTCTGCATGCTCATGCTCGAGAGCCGTCTCGCACGCGCCCGTCGTGAGGACGGCGCCTCTGCGGTCGAGTGGGTCATCATCGCGGCCATCGTGGTGGCGATCTGCATCGCAGTCGCCGGAATCCTGCGCGCCGCCCTCGTGGGCAAAGCCAACGACATCGGCAGCGACGTCGGCAACCAGTGATCAGCACGGCACGTGCTCGGCTGGCGTCCCGAAGAAGGGGCGAGAGCGGTGCGTCCGCCGTCGAGTTGGTGCTCTACATGCCCATCCTCATGGTCACGATCCTGTTCGCCGTCCAGTTCTCGCTGGTCTACCTGGGAGGCCAGGTGGCGTCCGGTGCGGCCCGTGAGACAGCCCGTACGGCCCGCGTGACCAGCAACGCCGGGGCGGCCAGGGCCGTCGGCGACCGGATCGTGACCCAGATCGGCCCGGGGGTCCTCGATGACGCGACCATCGTGGTGCAGATAGGCCCCGAGCAGGCCCGCGTCACGGTCAGCGGCGAGGCCTCACAGATCCTGCCCTTCCTGCCGATTCCGCGCGTCAGCGAGACCGTGGAGGGACCCATCGAGCGCTACATCGAGGATGTCGGCGCGGGGGCAGGACCGTGAGCACCCGGGACGAGCGCGGATCCATGGCCGTCGAGATCGTCGTACTCATCCCGGTGCTGTTCATGTTCACCCTGTTCGTCGTCGCCGGAGGCCGCTACGTGAACGCTCGCGCCGACGCCGACTCCACGGCCCGCGATGCTGCCCGCGCCGCCTCACAGAGCCACACCCGGGGCGAGGCGGAGGCCGCCGTACGCACCGCCATCGCGCAGGGGCTTCGTCAGACGCGCAACTGCAAGCCCTCCGGCCTGTCCGGCAACTTCGAGTCCGGTGGCACAGCCGTCGTACGCCTCGAATGCACAGTCAGCTACCGCGACCTGGGCATGCTCGGCATTCCCGGCACGATCGCCGTCGACGCCGAGGGGCACGCTCCGATCGACACCTACCGGAGCACCCGATGAACCACCTCGCGAAGAGCGCCCGCAGGGTGAGATGCCGGGACGAGCGCGGCTCAGCCACCGTTTTCGTCATCGGCTTCGCCATCGTGATGTTCCTGTGCGCCGGCCTTGTCATCGACGGCGGCCTCGCGATCAACAAGCGGATGCGGATCGCCGACGACGCCGAGCAGGCCGCGCGCATCGGCGCCGACAGTATCGACGTGAACACGTTTCGCCAGACCGAGACGTTGGTCATCGACAAGCAGCTGGCGCGTCAGCGGATCAGCGCCTACATGGCTGACCTCGGCTACGGCTCCGGCAAGTGGACTGCAGACATCGGGGGAGCCGACGTGTCGGTCCAGGTCACCGACACGAGCAAGACCTACATCCTTAACCTGTTCGGGATCACCTTCCCGGTCCGAGCCTCAGCCGAGGCCGTGCCGGACACCGGAGAGCAACTGCCGAACCCGGCGCCGTAGGCACGAGAGAGAGCCATGAGCAACCAGATCACGCCCGACCAGCCGGACTCCGCCACGGAGCCGCGGTCGACCGACCCCGCCCGGTTCAAGCAGCACACGCATGCGGCCGAGAAGCCCTCCGGTGGCAGCAGGGCGCTGTCCGCACTCGCCCTGCTCGCTCTCGTGATCGGCGTCCCTGTCGCGCTCTGGCTGCTCGCCGGCGCCAACCCGTTCCCCACCGAGGTGCCGGACAAGGAGACCCTGACCGGTCAGGTCACCTTCGAGACGCTCCTGAACGTGCTGCTGTTCGTGGTCTGGGCGGCGTGGTTGTTCTTCGTTGTCTGCGTTGGCGTCGAGATCGTCGCGGCACGCCGAGGAGGCCTGGCGCAGCCGGTGCCATTGGGCGGACCGCTGCAGAAGCTCGCGCGCACGCTCGTCGGCGCCCTGCTGCTGGCCGAGGTGATCTCCGGTGGTGCTGCTTCGGCGAGCGCTCCGGCCGAACACTCCGGTGCTGCGGTGGCGGCCGCCGTACAGCTCGATGCCGCCGACCAGGCCGCGGACGTCGCCGAACAGACGCGGGTCGAGCGCAGGGCAGCGCACGAGATCACCCAGCAGGAACATCTGCTGGGCCACAAGGTCTACACCGTTGCCGCACCCGTGGGTGGCTACCACGACAACCTCTGGGACATCGCCGAGCGGCACCTGGGCGACGGCCGCCGGTATCGGGAGATCTACGAGCTCAACAAGGGGCTCCAGCAGCCAGACGGACGCAAGCTGCAGCTGGCGCGGCTGATCCAGCCCGGCTGGAACCTCGTCGTGCCCGAGGACGCCGTGGGCGTCCAGCGGATGACCACCACACCACACCGGGCCGCTGCGCCGGTCGCGCCGACGCCGGCGGGTGTGCCGGCCGAGGACGTCATCGGCCCGGAGCTCGGCGTCCAGGAGATGCCCGGTGGCCTGATCGGCACCGGCCTGCTCGCCGCGACTGCACTCGCTGCCCTCGCCTTCGAACGGCGTCGCCGTATCGGCGCAGCGTCCGGAGCCGGGGACGTCGAGGCCGAGCTGCGTGGTGCGGCGACGCCGTCCCGCGCCGCCTTCCTCGACCGTGCGCTACGAGATCTGATGACCGCGTGCCGGGAGGCCGCGGCTCCGCTGCCAGCGGTGTACGCCGTGCTGCTGGATGACTCGGCCGTGACCCTCCGCCTGGCGCCGGCTTCCCCGAACCCGCTGGGGGAGTGGCACACCTCCGACGACGGTGCGACGTGGGTGCGTGACCACTTCGAGCCGACTGAGGAAGAGGCCGAGCAACTCGCGGCGGAGACCTCGCCCTACCCGGCATTGGTCAGCCTTGGCGTGGACGACGAGGGACGCGACGTACTGGTGGACCTCGAGGCTGCCGGCGGCGTGGTCGCGATCGACGGCGATCCCAAGCTGGTGAGCGAGGTCGCAGCAGCGATCGCGCTGCAGAGCGGTACGGCGTCCTGGGCCACCGACATGCGCGTCACTGCCTCGGGACTGCCCGACGGGCTGACCGGAGTGGGCGACGACCGGATCCGCATCGTCGAGGACCTCGCCGGCTCGATCGACACCCTCGAAGGTGGCCTCGAGGAGATCCGTGCGGACGTGCTGACCGGCCGCGTGGGCCGCCGCTCGTCGCTTCCCTCGCAGCTCGTCGTGGTGGGGCACCACGCCGAGAACGAGATCATCGACCGGCTGGTCGGCCTGACCGGTCCGGAGCGGCAGTCGCTGGCCGTCGTACTCGCTGGGGGCCACCGTGCGGCTCGCTGGACCCTCCAGGTGGACAGCGGCGGCCACCTGCGACTCGACGAGCTCGGCATCACCGTGAGCGCCAACCGGATCGGCCACGTGCAGGTCGAGGGCATCATCGCCCTCTTCGCGGCCGCGGCTCAGCCCGACAGGCCTGATGACGGCGGCCAGGTGCGGATCCCCGAACCACTGCGCAAGGTGGACGACGCCTCGTGGACGACCGCCTCGCGTCGAGTCGGCGTACTCGGCGCAATCGCCGTCACCGGCGCGCCGGCGGCCGAAGAGTCGCGCGCTGAGCAGCTCACCGAGCTGGTCACCTACCTCGCGATGAACCCCGAGGGCGTACATCCCAACGTGCTGGCCGGCGTGCTGTGGCCACGCGGCGTCACCGCGGACGTCAGCGACGCTGCGGTCGAACGGGCACGGGCCTGGCTCGGGGACGATGTCCAGGGCCATGCCTACCTGCGCGAGGACGCCGAGGGCCGGCTCTCGCTCAGCGAGGCCGTCGTGTGCGACTGGGACGCCGTGCGCTCACTCTTCCTCCGAGCGCGGGGAGCAGGCTCTCGCCGCGACGAGATCGAGTACCTCCGCCGTGGATTGCAGCTGATCCGGGGCGAGTCGTTCGCGGGCACCCCCGAGGGACGCTATGGCTGGGTGGCCCATCAGGACCTCGAGCGCACCATCCGCCGGGTCGTGGTCTCCTGTGCGCACCGGCTGGTCGACCTGCTCGGTGGCGACGATCCCGGTGGCGCCGCGGCTGCGGCCGAGGCTGGCCTACGAGTCGATCCGGCCAACCAGCTGCTGTGGCGCGACCTCCTGCGTGCCCGCCACGCCAGCGATGGTGCGGCCGGCGTACGACGAACGCTGGACGCCATGGCCCCACCGCTGCGCGGCATCCCTCTGGAGGCGGAGACGGAGGCACTGGTCGGGGAGTATCTCCCGGAGGTCAGCTCCACCGCCTGATTGCCCAGCATCGCAGCGCGCGGGCGCTGCCTTGGCCGGATGCGAGACAATGAACGGGTGACCGACTCCACCAGCCCGACCCCCAGCCCCTTGCTGAGCCTGCCCGGCGCTGTGAGTGGCGATGGCATCGACGCCCCGGTGGCAGCCCACTACGGCTCGTTCAACGGCGAGCAGCGCACCCTGGCTGCGGGCGACGGGTTCGTGGACCTCTCCCACCGTGGCGTGATCCGGGTCAGCGGACCCGACCGGCTCTCGTGGCTGCACTCGCTGACGACTCAGCACCTCGAGTCCCTGCGGCCCGGCGTACCGACCGCCGCGCTGGTGCTGTCGCCCAACGGGCACGTCGAGCACGCGATGTACGGCGTGGACGACGGCGAGGCCTTCACGGCCCACGTCGAGCCTGGCGAGGCTGCTCCCCTTGCTGCATGGCTGGACCGGATGCGGTTCATGATGCGGGTCGAGGTCGATGACCTCACCGAGGAACTCGCAGTGGCGTGGCGCCCAGTCTCCGCAGCGGAATCATCAGCCTCTGAGGAGCGCGCGACTCGAACCCACGCCGATGACGGCGGCAAGTACGACGTGTTCCCGCGAGCGGAGTTGGAGAAGTACGCCGACGCGGCCGGCCCGGCCTGCGGCATGTGGGCCTTCGAGGCGCTGCGGATCGCACGCGGCGAGCCGCGTTTCGGTCAGGACACCGACCACCGCACGATCCCCAACGAGGTGGGCTGGATCCCGTCCGCCGTACACCTCGACAAGGGCTGCTATCGCGGGCAGGAGACCGTCGCGCGGGTGCACACGCTGGGTCGTCCGCCTCGCCGGCTCACGCTGCTGCACCTCGACGGCTCGGACAACCGACTGCCGACGCGCGGCGCTCCCGTGCTGTTTCGCCGGTCGAGCTCAGAGGAGGCCCGTGAGGTTGGCTTCGTGGGCAGCTCGGCTCGCCACCACGAGTACGGTCCGATCGCGCTGGCCCTGCTCAAGCGCAACGTCCCGGTCGACGCCGAGCTGGACGCAGACGGACTGCCCGCCGCCCAGGAGATCGTGGTCGACCCCGAGGTCGGCCTGCACGTACGCCCGCTTCGCTGACCACCGAGACGGCTCATCTGAAAGCCGCAGACGTGTCGAGACGGCTCGTCTGAAAGCCGCAGGTGTGTCGAGACGGCTCGTCTGAAAGCCGCAGGTGTGTCGAGACGCGCTCGTCTGATAGGCGCGGTCTCGGTGCGATTTTCAGATGCGCCGTCTCGGCGACGTTTTGCGTTTCACATGTGCCGTCTCGGCGACGTTTTGGGTTTCAGTTGCGCCGTCTCGACGGTTTGGGTGCGGCCGGGAAACGTGGGTGCGAGGGGTCGAGTGCGAGGTGCACACTGAGCCATGCCCACCGCGAGTCAGTGGATCGCCTTCATCGTGGCGTCCATCCTCTTCATCCAGGTCCCTGGACCCAGCCTGCTGTTCACCATCGGCCGCGCGCTGACGGTGGGCCGGCGCGACGCGTTGCTGTCGGTCGTCGGCAACGGGATCGGCATCACGGTGCAGGTGCTGCTGATCGCAGTCGGGCTCGATGCGGTGGTCACGACCAGCGCCACGGCGTACACGGTGGTCAAGGTGGCGGGTGCGACGTACGTGATCTGGCTCGGCATCCAGGCCATCAGGCACCGCGCCGACGCGCGGGCGGCGATGGGCGACGCACCCACCGGGGGACGTCGCGGCAGGGCGTTGCGCACCGGCTTCATCGTCGGTGTGACGAACCCGAAGACACTCGTCTTCTTCGTCGCGTTCCTGCCGCAGTTCGTGAATGCCGAGGCCGGCCATGTCGGGCTGCAGATGGCTCTGCTGGGGTTTGCGTTCGGTGCGATGGCCATCTGCTCGGACTGCGTGTGGGCTTTGGCCGCAGCCAAGGCACGCCAGTGGTTCGCCAAGGACCCGCAGCGCCTCGACCGCCTCGGCATGACCGGAGGCCTGATGATGGTCGGCCTCGGCGCGACCATGCTGACGCAGGAGTAGGTGCAGAACCGCGAAGATTCAGCTGGCCCGTGCCTGCATTCCGTTCCGGCGCATGGACGGGAGCTTGGCCGGGAGCGACGGCAGCTGTGGTTGCGGCTCGGTGATCGCGACGGCCGGGTAGCGCATGTACGCGAGCCGACTGTGCTCGTGGCGAGCCTTACGGATCCCGTCCATCACCATTCCCGCGACCATGGCCATGCAACTTGCCAGCAGCAGGAACGAAGCGACGAAGAGCGACGGGAAGCGTGGCACGGACCCGGTCTCCAGGTAGTGCGACAGCACTGGTGCACCCAGAACTCCCGCAACCACGACCGACACAGCGGCGAAGATCCCGAAGAAGGTGATGGGCCGTTCGTGTCGTGCAAGGTTGACGATCACGTTGAGGATCTTCCAACCGTCGCGGTAGGTGCGCAGCTTCGACTCGCTGCCCGCCGCGCGGTCGCGGAAGTCCACCGTCACCGACGTGGACGGGATCCGCAGGGCCAGCGAGTGGACGGTCAGCTCGGTCTCGATCTCGAACTCCCGCGACACGGCGGGGAAGCTCTTCACGAATCGACGGGAGAACACGCGGTAGCCGCTGAGCATGTCACCCAGCGTGTCGCCGAAGGTGGCACAGACGATCCGGTTCAGCACCCGGTTGCCCGTCTGATGGGCGGGCCGATAGGCGCTGTGGCCCTCGGTCCCGTCGACCTCCCGGCGTACGCCGAGAACGTGGTCGAGGTTGTCCGCGACGAGCTTGTCGATCATCCGGGGGGCAGCTCCGGCGTCGTAGGTGTCGTCACCGTCGATGAGCAGGTAGATGTCGGCGTCGATGTCGGCGAACGCGCGGCGTACGACGTTGCCCTTGCCCTTGAGGGGCTCCTTGCGGACGACCGCGCCTGCTCGGGTGGCCAGCTCAACCGTCCGGTCGGTGCTGCAGTTGTCGTAGACGTAGACGGTCATGCCCGGCACGCTGGCCTGCAGGTCGGTCACCACCTTCTCGACGGCCGCTTCCTCGTTGTGGCACGGCACGATGGCGGCGATGCGGAACTGCTCAGCCAGCTGCATGACTGCTCCTGGGTCCAGGGAGATGACGCGGTGGGCGTCCGAGTCAGAACCGTCCAACGGGTGCAACACGTTCCAGTTACGGCGCAGTAGCAAATCGTCCGCATCGTGGAATCAACGCCCTGCCAGCACCTCGCGGTAGACGTCTTCAAGCTGGTTCAGATGGGCCTGCCACGAGAACCTCTCCCGGGCGTACCGATGACCCGCGTCGCCCATGGCGCGCATCTCCACCGGGTCATCGAGGAGATCATCGATCGCCCCGGACAACCGCCCCGCTGCCATGTCGACGAAGCGCACTCCCGGTCCCGCCGTCCATGGTGAGTGCAGTGCCGCATCGTCGTTGAGCAACACCGGGACACCGCTGCACATTGCCTCGAGCACGGTCAACGGGCACTCGCCGACGGAAGCCACCACGAACGCGTCAGCACACCGGTAGATGCGAGGCATCTCGGTTGCGGGCACCGCGCCCAGGAACACCAGTCGCTCGTCGAGTACGCCGGACGGCCGGTCGCCCCCGACGAACACGATCCGATAGCGATCGCTCGCCGCCCGCGCGACCACCGGGAATCCCTTCTTGGGCACGAACCGGCCCACGAAGAGCACCAGCGCACTCTCGGCAGGGAGGTCGAGCTCACCCCGGAGCCGTTGGCGTTCTCCCGGCTCGGCCGGACGGAACCGCGTCGAGTCGACGCCGTTGCCGAGGACCTGCACCTTCTCGGGCGAGCGGACCGTCTTCCGGACACCGGTGGCGATGAACTCATCGATGGGCAGGACCGCCGCCGCCCGCTCGAGCACCAGCCTGGCAATCGTGCGCAGCACCAACCCCTGCACAATGCGTACGACGACCGACGGGTGGTGGACGAAACCCACGTGCCGATGGACGACGTACGGCGTCCGCAGCACCCAGCACCACAACGCGGCCGCCCAGCTGGTCACGTACAGCGGGTCGTGCACATGCACCAGATCTGCACGACGTACCTGCCGCCACATCGCCACGAGCAGGCGAGGTGAGAACACGGGGAACGGCACGCCGAATCGCGTCTCCAACGAGTTCCAGGCCCGGATCCTCACCGTCCTGACACCCTGCTCCGTGCGGCTGCCGGGGACTGTGCCGGTGGCGCTGCTCAACAGTGCGACCTCCCAACCGCGGCTGGCAAGGCCCTGCGTCTCTGCTGCTACCACTGCCTCGAGCCCGCCGATGTGCGGCAGCGCGTGATGCGCGACGTGGAGCACGCGACGGCGTGCAACGCCGGGCCCACCAGCTCGAGGTTCGTCGTGCGTTGCCACAGGGCTCCTGATTCACGGGGCGGGTGCCAACGCAGTATGCCCGCGATGTGCGCCCGCCGGGGGCGCCGGTTCGACCCGTAACTTTCTCGGCATCGTCTCGGTTGACTGCATGCCCTTGTTCTCTTCATGCGAGACCCCCGACGAGGAAACGTGGACACCCCGGACCGCCCGACAGCCCACTCGGAGGCGGTGGCACCTGCTCCCTGGTACCAGCGCGTGCTGCCGCTGACGCTGTGCGTCCTGGTCGTGATCGCAGTCGCTGCCGTGCTCGTTCCCGGGTTGCGGCACCAACTCGCGCTCTCGCTCACGCGACAGCCTGTGGCCTACGTGGAGCTCTACTTCGCCAGCCCCACGACCGCGGGCGCTCAGGCCGCGTGCATCAGGAAAGGAGAGTCGGTCCGGGTCCGGTTCGTCATCGAGAGCCACCTGGCGCAGCGCCGGTCGCTGGAGTACCGGGTGATCGTCGACCCCTCGACGCAGGGCCAGCGGACGCGACGTCAGGCCGGATCGGCTGAGGTCACCTCCGGCCAGGCAGTCGCGGTGACCCGGACCTTCCGGGTGCCGCGTCGCCAGGGCTATCTCCTGACGGTCAAGCTCTCCGCCTTCGACGAGCAACTGCACGTCCGCTGCCCAGCGAGGCGACGATGAAGGTCGCGCTGGTGACTCCGCGCTTCCCGCCCGACATCGGCGGTCTGGAGACGTACGTCGGCTGGGTGGCTCAGACGCTCCAGGCGACACCTGGCTGCGAGGTGACCGTGATCGCCACCGGGACGACCAGCAACACCCACCAGGAGAGCTACCGGGGCATCCCGGTGATCCGCCTCGGCACCTGGGGGAACGTGTCCAACACTCCGGTGAATCCCGCGTGGTGGGTGCAGGTGCGGCGGCTGCTCGCGAGCCTCGACGTCGACGTCGTCAACGCCCATGCACCCGTCCCCTTTCTGGCCGACATCGCTGCGTTCACGTCCCCGGTTCCCGTTGTGCTGACCTACCACTCCGGGTCGCTGGTGAAGGGATCGGGCGCCGTCGACGTCCTGCTCCGCGCCTACGAACGGCACGTGCTGCCACGCCTGTTCGCGCGGGCGACAAGCCTGATCGCTGTGTCGCCGGTGTCGATGGCCCATGCCACCGGTCGCGCGCAGCTGATCCCTCCGGGGGTGGACGTCGAGCTGTTCAGCCCACCAGACGGGGGTGTCGAGCGCGCACAGCGGGTCCTCTACGTGGGCCGGGTCGAGCGGAGCTCGCGATGGAAAGGCCTGCAGGTCCTGGTCGACGCATTGGTGGAGCTGAGGCGTCAGGTGCCCGACGTACGGCTCGATGTCGTGGGTGACGGCGACGACGTCGGTGAGCTGAAGGCTCGCGCGGCACGGCTCGGCGTTGCGGACTGCATCGACTGGCACGGCAAGGTCGACCACAAGGACCTCCCGTACTTCTACCGGCGGGCCGGTGTGACCGTGCTTCCGTCCCTGACCGAGTCCGAGTCGTTCGGCATGACCCTCATCGAGGCCATGGCCACTGGCTGTCCGGTCGTCGGCAGCGAAGTCGGCGGCATTCCGTTCGTGATCCGCGACGGCGTCGACGGGCTGCTCGCGCGGCCCGGGAACCCGACCGCCCTGGCCGCTGCGCTGGGAACTGTGCTCACCGACCGGACCCTGGCAAGCGCTCTTGGGGCGGCGGGTCGCAAGGCGGCGCTGTCCCGTTGGGACTGGGCGCGACAGCAGGAACAGACGATCCAGGTGCTGGAGGAGGCAGCGAGATGCGCGGTGGTGTGAGGCAAACGGTCTTGGGGACGGCGGAGCGGATGCTCGAGCTGTTCCGAAGGCTCACGCCGGCAGCGCTGTTGCCGCTGGTGATCCGCGTACGGCTTCGCATCGCCTGGACCAGGTCCTCGGTACGTGCGGACGCCCGGCGCCAGATGGAGTTCCTCCTCGAGGACAGCCGACCAGGATCAGACCTCGACGCGGCGGCACGCGGATACGTCGAACAGATGATCCGGCGCGGCGAGCTCCGTTGGCACCCCGATCTGGTCACCGGTCGGCGCCTGGAGGGGATCGAGCACCTGGCCGCCGCGCGCGACCTCGGTCGCGGCGTCGTACTCAGCTTCATGCACCACGGCTTCTACGACGGCGCGTTCCCGCTGATCGCCCTGGCCGGCGTGCCGACGCACATGATGATCTACCCCTACATGGCCCGCGACGACGCGCCCCGCTGGCTCAAGCAGCACCTGCGGATCAACTCGATCGGTGGGGGGATCCCGACCAGCACCGAGATCGGTACCAAGGGGATCATCGAACTGCTGGCCGGAGGAGCGGTTGTCGCGATCGCGACGGACGTCCCGGGGCACACCCCGGTGAAGTTCGCGGGGCGCGAGCTGCTGGGGTCGTTCGGTGCTGCGCGACTGGCCATGACCACCAACTCACCTGTGGTGCTGATGACTTCCGAGCGGGACGACCAGGGCGCTCATGTGCGCCTGCACGAGCCCATGCATCCCGAGGACTTCGACACCCCGGAGGCCCTGCTCGGCGAGATCGTGTCGAGGCACGAACCGCACGTCCTCGCATGGCCCGAGGCGACGGACATCCCCACGTCCCGTTGGGGTACGCCGGACTCCTCACCGGAGGGCCCGTGAGGCAGCGCTACGGATTTCTCGCGGTCCTGGTGCTGGCCACCGGACTCGTCGCGTTCGACCTCGACGTGCCCATCATCAGGCCGGTGCTCGCTCTGGTCACACTGCTCGGGGTGCCCACCCTGGTGCTGTTCGACAAGGTCGGTTTCCTCGGTGACCACGGGCCGGCTCGGCTGCTCTACGCCTTCGGCACGAGCCTCCTCGGGTTGATCCTCATCGGCCTTGTGCTCAACACCGTCCTGCCACTGGTCGGCGTCGACCGGCCGCTGCAGCCGGTCGTGCTGGCCTTCACCGCACTGGTAGTCGACCTGGGTCTGCTGGCCTGGTGGAAGGGCCTTGGACCGGTGAGGTGGGCCGATCCCGTTGTCGTCGTACGACGGGTGCGGGACGCACGCGTCGAGCTCGCGCAGGCGTTGGCCGTCTGTTCGGTGGTGCTGGCCGTGCTGGGCGCGGTGCGGTTGAACAACGGTGCCGGCGGGGGCGTCGCCATGGTGGCCCTCGTCCTCGCCGCGGCTTCAGTGCTCGCGCTGATGGTCCGGCCGGAGGGCTCGCGCGCGCGGGACATGTTGTGCCTGGGACTGGTCGCGCTCAGCCTGTTGCTCGCAACCTCGCTGCGTGGCTGGAGCATCACCGGCCACGACATCCAGTCGGAGTACCTCACGTTCGTGATGACCAACGATGCCCAGCGCTGGCAGATGAGCTCGTGGGAGAACGCGTACAACGCCTGTCTGAGCCTGAACATCCTGCCGACCGTCCTCGCCCAGGCCACGGGCCTCTCCGGTGTGGTCGTCTTCAAGCTCCTGCTGCAGGTGGTGTTCGCGCTCGTACCCGTGATGACCTTCCTGCTTGCCGGGCGGTTCCTCCCGCGCCGGCTCGCCCTGGCTGCGGCAGTCATCACGATGTCGCTGCCCACCTTCTACACCGACATGCCCTACCTGGTGCGGCAGGAGATCGCGTTCGTCTTCCTCGCCCTGCTCCTGCTGGCCGCTACCGCGCCGGCTCGTCGCCGCAGTCGGATCCTGCTGATGGGATTCTTCGGCATCGGGGTGGTGTTGTCGCACTACTCGACGACGTACGTGATGTTGCTGGGGCTCGGACTGGGTTTGCTGGCCCTTGGCGCTTGGAGGCTGGTACGCCGCATCCCGTCGCTGCGCGACCGGTTCCCCGACGAGGGCGGACGGCCACGGCTTGTGCTGCTCCACCCAGCCCTGCTCGTGCTGCTCGCGGTTACCAGCTGGGTATGGGCCGGCCCAGTCACGGACACCGGTGGCCACGCGACCCAGGTCGCGCGCGAGGCGATCGCCGCCGTGCTCGGGCAGGGCGAGGACGTGCCCGGGTCCTCCGACGTGGGCTACAGCCTCTTCTTCGGGGTCGACGCCACCCCACGGCAGCGACTGGACCTGTTCGTCGGGGAGACGATGAAGGCGCGAGAGCAAGCGCGCCCCAGGGAGATGCTGATCAGAAAGCCCGGGAGAGCCGAGCTGCGCCCGGAGATCGTGCCGGCCGGCAAGACGCCACTCACCGGGCTCGGCAGCCAGTTGGAGTCGTTCGGCCTCGACGTGGACACCGCCACCACCGTCCTCCGCGTCGCCTGCGCCGCCCTCATCCAGGTCATGCTGCTGACCGGCTTGATCTGGATGGTGCGTCGACGCAGGGAGCGAGCCCGGGCACCCACAGACGCTGATCTTCCTCGACCTGACCGTGAGGTGCCCGAGGAAGCCGTGTTCCTGACAGTCGGTGCGGTCGCGGCCCTGGGGGTGATCGTGCTGATTCCCCAGCTGTCCGTGGACTACGGCGTGCTCCGAGCGCTGCAGCAGACCCTGCTCGTGGTGGCCCCGGTCGTGGCGGTCGGCATGTGGGTCGTCGTACGGCACTGGAAGTCCGGCGCAGTGGCGTTCAGCGTTGCCATCCCGCTGGCCCTCCTGCTCGTGTTCAGCGGCGCGATCTCTTCCTTGCTGGGCGGCTACTCCGGGCGGCTGGCCCTGAGCAACTCCGGCCTGTACTACGAGCGCTACTACGCCTCCGAGTCCGATGTGCAGGCCGTCGGCTGGGTGACGGCCGAGGACCGGGGCTCCCGCCCACCGCCGAAGGTCATCGCCAACCGCAACGTGGGCGTCCGGGTGCTCTCCGCCAGGGAGAGCGCGCTCGTCGCCGACCGCTTGTACCCGACGCTGCTGACGAAGGGCGAGTACGTCTTCGTCGACTCGCGCCTGCACGAGACCGGACGGGCCACGGTCTTCTACACCGGTGACTTCATCACCTACCGCTACCCGTTGCACAAGCTGGACCGACGCCTCGACCTCGTCTACAGCTCCGAGCGCACCAGGATCTACCGATGACCACCGTTCAGGCGGTGCGGACGAAGCTGGGTGCCGTCAGGTCCGACCCCGTGTTGGCCAACTCAGCGCTGATCTTCGCCACCACGCTGATGATGGCCGGCGGGGGAGCCGTGTTCTGGGTCATCGCAGCGCGGCTCCAGTCCGCGGAGAACGTCGGCCTGGCCGGTTCGCTGGTGTCCGCCGCCGACGCCCTGGCCCTGTTTGCCCAGCTCGGGCTGAACATCACGATCATGCGGACGATGCCGATCAGCCAGCACCGGGCCGCCGATGTTGCGACTGCCTCCGTGGTCGTGTTCACCGCGGGTGCGGCCTTCGCACTGTTCTACTGCCTGTTGCTGCCGGTCACCTCGCCCCGACTTGCAGATGTGCTCGGCTCGCCGTGGGCAATCGGGCTCTACTGCGTACTCGTCGCCGCCACTGCTCTCAACGTGCTCACCGACAGCATCTTCCTGAGCATCGACCGGGTCTGGTCCTACCTCCGGCTGAACGGCATCCTCCTTGTCGCCGGCAAGCTCGCCCTGCCGTTCGCCCTCGTGGGTGCCGGGGCCCTCGGACTGTACGGCGCGGCCGGCGGGGCGACGCTGCTGTGTGCGGTGGCCAGTGTCGTGGTGATCTTCCGGTACGTGCCAGGCCGCAGGTCGTTGCGGCCCTCGCGGGAGCTGGTCGAGTCGGGACGCTTCGCGGGCGCGGGGTATCTCGCCTACGTCCTGCACGTCATCCCGCAGATGGTGTTGCCGCTGCTGGTGATCAACGCTCTCGGTGCTGCCGGGGGAGCGGTGTTCTTCATCAGCTTCCAGATAGTGATGCTGCAGAACGCCGTCATCCTGGCGGTCGCCAACTCGACGTACGCCGCCGCCGAGAATGCCCGCGAAGGGCGACACGCGGTGGTCCGCAAGGGCGCGTTGACGATGCTGGTCTGTTCGGCGATCGGCATCGCCGTGATGTATGTGCTTGCCCCGCTCTTCCTGCAGATCTTCGGGGAGCACTACGCGAACGAGGGGACCGCCACCCTGAGGGTGCTGTCGCTCTCCACGCTCGCGACGGCCTTCAACTACTGGGGCGCCCTGCGCCTCCGGATGTCTCGGCACCTGACGTCGATGATCCTCGTGCAGCTGTTCAGCACCGTGGTGATGCTGGGCCTGGCCGCCGTCGCCGCTCCGCACGGCACGGTCTGGGTCGCGGCGGCGTGGGGTGTCGGCCACCTGGTGGGCGGCCTTGTCGGCTACCTGGCAAGCATCACCGTCGCGCGGTTCAGTGACATCGCCCCCGAAGCGCTGCGGCAGGTCGAAGCTGTCGAGGAAGCCAGGTGAGGAACCTCCGACTCACAGTGGTCCTCGGTCTGCTCCGGGTGGCCCTGAGGCTGCTCTCCCGGGTCTTTCCACAGTCCCGGTCGGTGGTCGTGGCCGCCTTCCCGGAGACGGAGGGCAACGGGCTCGAAGTGGCTCGCGCGCTCGTCCGCCGCTATGACGGCGAGGTCGTCTGGCTGCAGGAGGATGGGGCGCCCGAGGTCGACGCGCTCGCGTCGGCGGGTATGACGGTCGTGCCCAAGGCCAGCCTGCGGGGGCTGTTCCACTATCTACGGGCAGACGTGGTGTTCTTCACGCACGGGCTCTACGGCAGCCCCGAGCCGTCCGCCAGGAAGCCGATCGTGAACCTCTGGCACGGTGACGGCCCGAAGGACATCCGTCCGGACAAGGCCGTCGGCGCGCTCATCGCGAGCACCTACGTGGTCGGCAGCACGACGCTCTTCACGCAGTTCAAGAGCGAGGCGTTCGCAATCCCGGCCGAGCGGCTGCTGCTCACCGGCAACCCGCGCACCGACCAGCTGTGGAATCCAGCCGCCCGGAGGGAGCTGGAGCAGCTCGGGATCACGGGCGACTTCGTGGTCTGGATGCCGACCTTCCGGCAGGCCCGGGCGGTAGGTGCGGTGCGGGTGTGGTCCGCGAGCGATGCGGAGGTGGACCAGGGTCGCGAGGTGGGCGCTCTTCTCGAGGGGCTCCGCGAGCGCGGCCTCCAGCTGGTCATCAAGCCACACCCGATGGATGCGGACCGACGGTTGTGGGCAGGGGCGGTCACCGTCTCGGAGGAGGACCTGGCCCGGGCGGGCCTGAGTCTCTACAGCCTGCTCGGTCAGTCCCGCGGGCTGGTCACCGACTACTCGAGTGTCTGGGTCGACTACCTGCTCCTCGACCGGCCGATGGCCTTCCTGGTCCCCGATCGCGGCACCTATCAGCGCCAGCTGCTGCCGTCCGATGTACTGGAATGGGTGCCGGGTGAGGTGGTGGACCGCAACGAGCGACCGTTCGCGGAGTTCTTCGCCGACCTGGACGCCCACGGCCGCGCCGGGGCGAGAGTGCGGGCCGAGGTGGCGAGGAGGATCGGTCTGAACCCCTCGCGTACGGCGGCCGACGACCTGGTCACCGAGCTCGAGGAGCGGGGCGTGCTCACCGCTCAGAGAGACCGCGAGGCCACGCGCTCCCGGTGAGCCGGAGAGAGGACATCGCTGCGTGGACGCATGAACGGTGCCTCCAGGAGGCGGTAGCTCGCGATGGTCAGTACGACGGTCAGCGCCACCGCGATCGCGCCCACCACCGGCTTGGGGAGGGCGGGCCAGGCGTCTTCGAGCAGCAGCATCGGGACGACGTGCCACAGATACAGGCTGTAGCTGTGGCGCCCCACCGTCGCGAGCCACGGGTGACTCAGCAGCCGATGAGCCGGGCCGCCCGGGTTGCCGTAGCCGGTGTGGATCAACGTCACCGTGGCCACGACGGTCAGCGGGATCCCGACCCAGCGGTAGACCGGGCTCGCCCCGCCCGGACCGAACAGGCAGTAGCCACCGATGGCGACGAGCAATGCCACGGAGACGAAGGTGGCTGAGCGCCACTGCCGCGTCGGGACACCCTGGCTCTGGAACCACAGCGCCAGAGCGCTGCCCACGAGCAGCTCGGCGAAGCGCGCTGAGGGTCCGAAGTAGAACCAGAACGCAGGCAGCGGGAGGGACGCCACGTACAGCGCCGCCGCCGCGACCACGCTGGCGCCGGCCAGCCTGCTCGCGCTCCAGCCGATCCTTCGGGCGCCGATCACGGCAAGCGGCCAGAGGAGGTAGAAGTACCACTCGATGGCCAGCGACCACGTTTGGCTGAACGGGTGCAGGGCCGGTAGCCAGAGGCTGCCGCTCTCGCCAGCCGCATACAGGGATGTGACCTGACCAAGAGCCAGCAGGCCCCGACGTACGACCTCGGTAGCGTCGAGCGGTGCGAACGGGACGGCGGCGTAGAGCGTGACCGTGACCAAGACCAGCCCCAACAGGGCGGGGTAGAGCCGGAGCACTCGACGCCGGATGAAAGACCACCATTCGCCGAGGAGCGTGACTCCGCTCGATCGCCACAGCATCGTCGTGATGATGAATCCGCTGAGGACGAAGAACACGTCGACACCGATGGATCCGCCGTGGAAGAACGGCACGTACCAGGCGAGCCAGTGCAGCGAAAGCACCGAGCCGATCGCGATGGCACGCAGGCCGTCGAGGTAGTCATAACGACCGGTGTGTGTCGTCACGTTCTCCCCGCCCTCCGCCGTTTGCGCATATTCAACGAGCAACCACGGACCTGGTTAGGGCACAGACAGGGCTTTCTCGGTGGTCGGGCAACGGCCCGCCACGACCCGAGACAATCGGGGTTTCCTGCTACCGAAGCAAGCAAGCCATTCGATACTTTCGGCATGCGAAGAACAGCTGTCGTGCTGACGCTGTGCCTCGGGGTGCTCGTACTCTCCAGCGAGACCCCCGAGCGCCACTCGACCGATGCGCGCGCTGCTGACGTCTCGCCCATTGCGCCCGTCGCTGCAGTTCCGGCGGACTCCCTGGTGGACAGCTACGGCGTCGGCATCCACCTCGCGTTCCTCGACACGCCGTACGCCGACGCGACGGCCGTGGCAAACAAGCTCAGCGAGCTCGGAGTCCGGCACGTTCGCGACGACCTGTTCATGAACAACCCGCGGCAGTACGCCGGGATCAGGACGGTGTCCGACAAGGGCATCAAGTTCAACCTGATCATGGGCAAGCCCACCAGTCCCGCGTCGCCCGCGGACCATGTCAACACGGTGGCCACGCAGCTGCCGCCCGGGTCGGTGGAGAGCGTCGAGGGCACGAACGAGTGGGACCTCTTCTCCGGCGGCAGCCAGTTGTGGGCCGCCGAGCTGATGACGCACCAGCGGGATCTCTACCAGGCGAGCAAGGCGAACCCGGCCACCGCCCACCTGCCGGTGCTCGGCCCGGCGCTGGCCTTTCGCTGGAACTACGTTGCGCTCGGCGACCTGACGCCGTACGCCGACTACGCGAACGCACACATGTACCCGGGTGGCTACCAGCCGTCCAACGAGGTCACCAGGATCAGCACTGCAGTCCGTGGTGTCATCGGCACCGGCAAACCGCTGATGACGACGGAGGCCGGCTACCACAATGCGCTGAACACGACCAACGGCCACCTCCCAGTGCCGGAAGAGGTCGCCGGCGTGTACACGCCGCGGTTGCTGCTCGAGCACTTCCTCAGGGGCGAGAAGCGGGTCTACACCTACGAGCTGATCGACGAGTTCGACGACCCGGGCAAGACCAACCCTGAGGCGCACTTCGGCCTGCTGCGCCGCGACCTCAGCCCGAAGCCGGCGTACGCGGCCATGAAGTCACTGCTCGGGCTCGCGTCGGACCCCGGGCCGGCGTTCACACCGCAGCCGCTCCCAGTCAAGATCGTGGGCTACCCCAGCGACGCCCGCTACGTGCTCACGCAGAAGCGCAACGGCCAGCACGTGCTGTTCCTGTGGCGCGACGTCTCGGTGTACGACCCGGTCCTCAAGCAATCTCAGCCGGTCACCCCGACGAACGTCACCCTGCAGCTCGCCAAGACGTCCAGCCTCAAGGTCTACCGACCCTCCGGAGGACCGGGGGCAGTCACCGAGACTCAGGCGAGCTCGCTCCCGCTCCAGCTCGACGGGCAGGTCACCGCCGTCACGATCGGCCCGATCCCTGCGCCCGCCCCACAGTCGGTCACCGCCACACCCGGCAATGCCGAGGCAACGGTGAGCTGGCAGCTGCCCGCGACTGACGCGAACGTGACCGGCTTCGAGATCGTCCGCCAGCCGGGAGCCGTGGTTCTCTCGGCGCCTGCCGCGGCACGGTCGTTCCGCAACTCTGGCCTGGTCAACGGCCAGAGCTACACCTACAGCGTCCGCACGCTGTCTCCGGACGGCTCGTCGGCAGCGGTTGCGGCTCCGCCGGTGGTGCCCGCGACCGTGCCCGCCGCTCCGCTGATCACAGCGGCGACCGCGGGCCGCGGCAGCGTCACGCTGACCTGGAAGAAGCCGAGCGACCAGGGTCGTGCGATCAGCGGGTATCGGCTGGTCAGCGGGACCAAGTCGCTGGCGGTGGGGGCCTCGGTGCTCAAGGCCACCCTCACCGGACTGGCCAGGGGAGCGAACGTGACCGTCGGAGTTCAGGCCCGCAACGTGCTGGGATACGGCCCCGTGACCTGGCGAACCATCAAGACGCTGCGCTAGTGACGTGGCTCGTCCCAGCACTTGGCGCGCAGGCATCGCGTTACCATCACGCGATCATCAACGACCTGGATGGGAGAAACAGTGGCCCTGGAGTCTGAAGAGCGTCCGTGGGGTTCGTGGCACATCATCGAGGTGGCGGACGGCTACAAGATCAAGCGCATCCACGTGAACCCGGGCTCGCGACTGTCCCTGCAGAGCCACGAGCACCGTTCGGAGCACTGGGTGGTGATCCGGGGCGAGGCCACCTGCGAGGTCGACGGCACCGAGTCCGTCGTACGACACGACGAGTCGATCGACATTCCCCTCGGGGCCAAGCACCGGCTGGGCAACCAGGGCACCGAGGAGCTGGTCATCGTCGAGGTGCAGCTCGGTGGCTACACCGGGGAAGACGACATCCGTCGCTATGAGGACGACTACGGCCGAAGTGGGTGATCGGGGCCAAGTTTCGGACTTCGTGGATCCGTATCCGCGATCGAGGGTAGTTTGACGCAGAAGCGTGAGACGAGATCTTGATTGTTAATCGCCGCTTCGCCAACCCTTTTCTCCACGGAGGATTCCAAGAGACCGGTCGGGAGTCTTTGTGAATCAAGTTTTGACCAGGGTGCGTCCAGCGCGGACATACCTGCTGATGGCGTATGACTTTTCCGCATGGGTGGCGAGTTTCGTGGCCATGGCGACACTGCAGTATCTGGTGGGCTACAGCACTCGGCACGACATCATCCCGTCTGCCTTGCTGGGTGTCGGCTGTGGCGTGGTGTTCGTGGCGGTCGGCCTGTCCGATGCACCTGCACCGCGGGCGCTCCGCGATCGGCTCCTTCCCTGACGCCGTGCTGACCACCCTCCTCGGGGGCGCCGTAGCCCTGCTGGCCGTCTCACTCAACTGGGGCCTCGGACTGCCAGCGCGCGTCTCGGTGACGGTCACCGCACCGATGTGTGCGTTCGTGCTCATCATGGGTGCGCGCGCGGCGTACCGGATGCTCCGCGAGTGGGTCTACGGCCGAGTCCCGGGCGGCCGCGCCGAGCGTGAGCCCGTCGTGGTCATCGGAGCAGGTGACGGCGCCGCCCAGCTGGTCTCGGCGATGCTCCGCGACGTCGACTGCCCGTGGCGCCCGGTTGCCCTGGTCGACGACGACCCCTACAAGCGCTTCCGCCGGCTCAGTGGCGTCCCCGTGGTCGGCAAGGCGCGAGACTTCGCCGACGCGGCAGAGAAGTACGGCGCCCGCACCGCGATCATGGCCGTTCCGAGCGCTTCGGCAGCCCTGGTGAGGGACTTCAACCGGATGGCCAACCGGGCTCAGATCGAGCTCAAGGTCGTGCCGAGCGTGAACAACCTCAGCAACCCTGCCCAGGTGCAGATCGAGGACGTGCGCGACATCGACGTCACGGACTTCCTCGGGCGGCAGCCGGTCGAGACCGACGTCGACGCGATCGCCAGCTATCTCACCGGCAAGCGGGTGCTGGTCACCGGCGCCGGTGGCTCGATCGGCTCCGAACTGTGCCGTCAGATCTCCAAGTTCGGCCCTGCCGAGCTGATCATGATGGACCGGGACGAGTCCGCGCTGCACGCGGTCCAGCTATCCCTTCACGGGCGGGCCCTGCTCGACTCCAACGACACCGAGCTCGGGGACATCCGCGACACGCGCTACCTGCGCGGACTCTTCGCCCGACGCGCGCCGCACGTGGTCTTCCACGCTGCTGCGCTCAAGCACCTGCCGTTGCTCGAGTCAGCACCGGGCGAGGCGGTCAAGACCAACGTGTGGGGCACCCAGGCCGTGCTCGACGCTTCCATCGAGTCCGGGGTGGAGCGGTTCGTGAACATCTCCACGGACAAGGCCGCAAACCCGTGCAGCGCCCTGGGCTACTCCAAGCGGCTGGCCGAGGGCCTGACCTCCGCCGCTGCTGAAAAGGCCTCAGGCTCGTTCATGAGCGTGCGCTTCGGCAACGTGCTCGGCAGCCGGGGCTCGGTGTTGACCACGTTCACGGCTCAGATCGCCCAGGGCGGGCCGGTGACGGTCACCGACCCTCGCGTGACCCGCTACTTCATGACGATCCGCGAGGCCGTGCAGCTGGTGATCCAGGCCGGCGCCCTCGGCAGCAACGGTGACGTGCTGGTGCTGGACATGGGCGAACCCGTCGCCATCCAGGACGTCGCCGAGCAGCTCATTGATCTCGCGGGCAAGCCGGTGGAGATCATCTACACCGGGCTGCGTGAGGGCGAGAAGATGCATGAAGACCTCTTCGGTGACGACGAGGGCGACGTGCGGCCGCGCCACCCGCTGATCTCGCAGACTCCGGTGCCGGAGTACCAGCCACCCTTGGCGCATCGCCTGGACCCCTATGATCCGCCGTCGGTGATCACTCGAACCCTGGCCAATGCCTGCGCCGACATGGCCCAACCGTCTTCTCCAACTGCCGAGGCGTCGGACCAGCGCGGCGTGGGAGCGGTCCTGTCCTCGTTGCGCCGACGGCCAATCTGAGCCGCATTCGGTAAGCCCTGGGTCGAGACTCAGCGGCGCGACGTGCCCTCGGCCTTGTTGACCACTGACGTGGCGTCTCGATGTGTTGCGCCAGTCTTCTGACCGCCGGCCACGGCGCCGTCTTCGGGGGCGTAGCCGTAGCCGTAGCCATACCCGTAGCCATAGCCGTAGCCATACCGGCCGGAGCGGCCGATCGGGATCATGTTGAAGATGACACCGAGTGGCGCAGAGCCGACCGACAGCAGCCGCTGAACGGCGCCGTTGAGCTGCTCCTTGGTGGTCTTGGCGTGGCGTACGACGAGCACCGCACCGTCGGTCTGCGAGGCCATCACCGCGGCATCGGTGACCGGCAGGAGAGGCGGGCCGTCGATGATGGTCACGTCGAACCGGTCGCGTGCGGCGACCAGCAGCTCGCGCATGGCGTTGGACTGCAACAGCTCAGCGGGGTTGGGTGGCAGGCGTCCGGCAGTCAGCACCTCGAGACCCGAGGGCGCGTGCTTCTGGATGCTGTCCTCCAGGCTGCCGTTTCCCACGAGCACGGTGGTCAACCCGACCGCCGGCTCGAGCTTGAGCAGATTGGCGACCTGGGGTCGCCGCAGGTCACCGTCGATCAGCAGCACGCGCTGTCCGGCGCTGGCCATCGCGATCGCGGCGTTGATGGCGGTGGTCGACTTGCCCTCGTTGGGGACAGAGCTGGTGACCACGAAGGCCTTGCTGGCCTGGTCGACGTCGATGAACGACAGGTTCGTGCGGAGCACCCGGTAAGCCTCGGCGCGGGGCGCGTGCGACGGCAGTTCGGTGATCAGCGGTCGCACCTGGACGTCGCTGTCGAAGGCGAGAGCCGACAACACCGGCGTTTCTCCCAGAGCAGGGACGTCCTCGATGCGCTTGACCGTCGTGTCCAGGATCTCCCGAAGCACGGCGAGACCGAAACCGAGAAGCAGCCCGAGCGCGAGCGCCAGCCCCATGTTGCGCACCGGCTGCGGCGACACTGGGGAGCTCGGGAGGCGGGGTGAGTCGACCACCGTGGCCTTGAGAAGCGGCACCTTCCTGCCCGGCGGCGTCTCCAGCTCGCCGACGAAGTCCTGAAGCTGCTCGACGACGCCGTCATTGATGCGCTGGGCCTGGATGGGACTGGGATCGGTGACGGTGATCTTCAGGACGACTGTGTCCGGCACCACCGCGGCGTCGATCTTCCCGGCGAGGGCCCCGGCCGACATGTCCAGCTGAAGCTGGTCGATCACCCGTTGGGAGAGCTCGAGCCCGCTGATCACGTCGGCGTAGGAGGTGACCCGCTGCTCGGAGAACAGACCACCCTGGTAGGCGTCGCTGGAGTTGCTGGGAGTCGTGGAGATGAACACCCGCGCGGTCGAGGCGTACTGCGGAGTGGTCTGGGACGTGACGAGTGCCGCGACGGCCACGGTGGCGATCACCGACCCGAGGATGAGCAGCCATCGCCGCCGGGCGATGCGGAGGTAGTCACGGAGTTCCACGAGATCCCTTGGTGCGCGATTTGACGTTGGCCAGTCCTCGGGAGAGCCCGTGAACTGTTTTCAGGGTAAAGGACGCTGGACCTGGTCCATGTTTCGAGACCCAGTCACTCCTATTTGTTCCCGATAGCAGACGGCGGCGTGTACTGTCACGCGTACCTGACTTTGTGTGAACCAGATCACTGGAGAGAACAATGAAGCTTGTCGGTTCCCTGATCGCCTCATCAGCGCTGGGGCTCAGCGTGCTCGTGGCGGTCCCGCCCACTGCTTCGGCCGCGCCGCCCTACCCGGGAACTGTGGCCACCCAGTGCAGTTACGCCGTGCCCGGGTCCGTGCGCAAGAACCGCAGACTGAATGTTGCCTACCGCGTCCGGGCGAACGGCAATGCACGGCCCTCCGGCCTCGTGACCTTCCGCGTGTGGAAGGTCACCCGGGCCGGCAACCTGATCTTCAACCGTGCTCTTTCCAACGGCTACACGGGGCCGAACATCAGGTTCAAGTCGCTCGGCAAGTTCAAGAAGAGGGGACGCTACGTCACGCAGATGTCGTTCCGGCCCAACCGTGGCTCTGTCTACAAGTCCTGCGCCACCGGTCTCCGCGGGTTCAGGGTAAGGCGCTGACCCTGCCGATCGATCTCCGGGTTTGACTACACACAACCGGGCTCCTCGAGACGCGCGCTCACATCGTTGGGCATGGTTTCTCGGGACGTCCGTCATATTGATCGCATTCGTGGCCTACGGCCTGTGGTCGGCGACTGCGACGCGCTCTGACCTCCTGGCTGCGCGCAGCCAAGGGGAGCGCCTGCAGACAGCCCTCGCGGCCGAGGACTCTGCCGCGGCGAAACGAGCACTGCGCCGGATGCAGACGCACTTCTCGGACGCTCATCATCGGACCGACGGTCTCCTGTGGGGCCTTGCCAGCCACCTGCCAGTGGTCGGCGACGACGCCCGGGCGGTGCGCGCCGTGGCAGCCGTCGGAGATGACCTGAGTGAGGGCACAGTCGCCGAGCTGGTCGCGCAGTCGGGTGGGGACCTGCGCGACCGCCTGGTCCCACGCAACGGCCGAATCGACATCGCGGCCGTCGAGTCGATTGCCCCACTCGTCGACAGGGCCCACCGCAACCTGAACGAGGCAGCAGGGCGTCTTCGAGCGGCAGACTCGGGCTCCCTCACTCGGTGGGTGCGGCCCTCGTTCGACACACTCCTGCAGAAGGTGAATGACACGGATGCCGCCTTGTCGGCGGCGGATCGTGCCGTGCGGGTGCTGCCGACGATGCTGGGCAAGGATGGACCTCGGCACTACATGGTGCTCTTCGGCAACAATGCCGAGATCCGTGCGACTGGCGGTCTGCCGGGAGCATTCTCGGTGATCAAGGCTGACCAGGGACGATTGAGCCTGACCCGGCAGGGCGCGCCAGCAGACATCGGCAAATTCCCATCGCCGGTGCTGCCCCAGTCCGCGGCGGAGCGGGGGATCTACTACGGCCAGATCGCGGAGTACTTCCAGGACACGAACTTCACCCCAGAGTTTCCGCGCACCGCCGAGTTGGTCCGGGAGATGTGGCTCCGGACGCAGAAGCAGCGCCTTGACGGAGTCCTCAGCCTCGACACGGTGACGATGTCTTACCTCCTTCGGGCTACGGGTCCGGTGGAGGCGCCGGGAGGCGTACGACTGACCTCCCAGAACGCAGCAGCCGAACTCCTCAACAACGTCTACTTCCGGCTGCCAGACGACGCTCGGCAGAACGAGTTCTTCAGGCAGGTGGCGCAACTGCTCTTCGACGAGATCATCGAGGGTGTCCAGTCGACGACTGAACTGGTCGCGGCAGTCGGGCAAGGGGCCCGCGAAGGGCGCGTCTACGTGCACGACTTCGACCCGGCGGTTCAGCGGTCACTCTCGGGAAGCACAGTGGCGGGTGAGATCTCGGGAGGGGATCCACGCGTTCCGCAGGTCGGTGTCTACTTGAACGACGCCACAGGGTCGAAGATGTCCTTCTACCTGCGGAGCAAGGTCAAGATGTTGGCTGAATCGTGTGCACGAGGAGAGCAACAGCTGGAGGGGGCGGCTGATCTCACGTACACCGACCAGAGCCCACCAGTTGAGGAGCTCAACACCTCCATTACGGGTCCCGGGACCTACGGGACGCCCAAGGGTGAGCAGCTTGTCCTCGTCCGGATCTACGGCCCCGAGGGTGGCACGCTGACCAATTTCAGAGTCGCCGGTCAGCCCACTGCGGTCGAGACGGTCGACGACCGCGGGCGCCCGGTCGCCACCACCGTCGTCCAGCTCCGCCGTGGTGAGTCGGTGCGGGTCAGCTGGCGCGTACGGTCAGGATCGCACCAAGATCGTGCAGCACGGCTCGCCGTGACACCGGGCATGATGGCCACGGACGCCGTCAGGCGCATTGCCTCGAAGTGTGCGGCATGACGTTCCGCGTGCTGCTCTCGCCTCCCGATGTCGGTGACCTCGAGCAGGAGTATGTCCTGCGTGCGATGAAGTCAGGCTGGGTCGCTCCGGCCGGGCCCGATCTCGACGCGTTCGAGGCTGAGATGGCGAGTCGGGTGGGACGACAGCACGCAGTTGCCCTGTCATCGGGCACCGCAGCGCTGCACCTGGCTTTGGTGTCGTGGGGAGTAGGTCCCGGCGATGTCGTCCCGGTCTCCACGCTGACCTTTGCCGCGACCGTGAACGCGGTCCGCTACGTCGGAGCAGAGCCGTTCTTCGTCGACAGCGAACCCGAGTCGGGCAACATCAACGCCGGGCTCCTGGATGAGGCACTGACCGCTCTCAGCGCCGAGCGGCGTCGGGTCCCATGTGTGATCCCGGTGGACCTGTTCGGCAAATGCGCCGACTACACGCGCGTGTCAGAGGTGGCGGAGCGACACGGGGTGCGGGTGCTCGCGGATGCCGCCGAGTCCGTTGGCGCAGTCCACTCCGGGAGGCCCGCCGGGGCGTTCGGTCATGCGGCCGTGCTCTCCTTCAACGGGAACAAGATCATGACGACGTCCGGTGGCGGGATGCTGGTCACCGACGACGCGAGCCTGGCGCAGCACGTGCGAAAGCTGTCGACCCAGGCTCGAGAGCCGGTGCCGCACTACGAGCACACGGAGATCGGCTACAACTACCGGCTCTCCAACATTCTCGCCGCACTCGGGAGGGCTCAGCTGGTCCGGCTCGACCACATGATCGCTCGTCGCCGGTCCTGGCGCGAGCAGTACCGGGCAGTCGTCGCCGAGCGGCCCGGCATCCGCGTCCTCGGTGGTGCCGACGACGCGGACGACAACTGTTGGCTGACGGCGTTGGTCATCGACCCCGATCAGACTGACGTGACTGCTTCGGATCTCCAGCGGCGCTTCGCCCAGGCCGGCATCGAGAGCCGGCCGCTGTGGAAGCCGATGCATCTCCAGCCCGTCTACGCCGAGCACCCGGGCCTGCTCGACGGCACCGCGGCAACCCTCTTCGACCAAGGACTCGCCCTTCCGTCAGGCTCGGCCATGAGCGAGTCACGACTTCGCCTTGGTCGCTGAAGTGCTCGGCTCGGGGAGCTGACCGTGCGTGGTCGCGCGTATGACCCGGTGAAGCGGGTGCTGGATGTCGCCGTGGCGGCTCTGGGGCTGGTCATCACAGCCCCGGTCCAACTGTTGGTTGCTGTGATGGTGCGACTCAAGCTGGGATCCCCCGTGCTGTTCCGGCAGGTCCGGCCAGGCAAGGACGAGAAGCTCTTCGAGCTGGTCAAGTTCCGCACCATGAGGGATCTCGATCCGGCCGCCGGTCTGGTCACAGACGGCGATCGCCTGACGCCGTTCGGCGCGAGGCTGCGGGCCACGAGTCTGGACGAGCTGCCCACGCTCTGGAACGTGCTGCGCGGCGACATGAGCCTGGTCGGGCCGCGGCCGCTGCTCGTGCAATACCTGGATCGCTATACGCCCGAGCAGCGACGCCGGCACGACGTGCGACCAGGGATGACCGGGCTCGCCCAGGTCAGCGGACGCAACGCGCTGTCATGGGAAGAGAAGTTCGCCAAGGACATCGAGTACGTCGAACGACGCAGCCTCCGTCTGGACCTCATCATCCTTACTCGCACTTTCGGCAAGGTACTGGGGCGCCAAGGCATCTCGGACAGCAGCTGGACCGACCATGACGGAGTTCATGGGCTACACAAAGAAGCGCCCCACGTGACCGAAACTGCCGACTTCAGGAAGCTGAAAGTGGCGGTAGTGAGCCAGTGGTACCCGCCCGAACCCGTTCACCAGCCGCAGTGGATCGTTCGGGCACTGGAACGACGCGGCGCCACCTGCGAAGTGCTCACTGGCGCCCCGAACTATCCAAGTGGGCACGTGCATGAGGGCTACCAGGCCTGGCGTCCCAGCCGAGAGACGATCGAGGGCGTTCCTGTACACCGCACTCCGCTGTACCCAGACCACGGATCAGGGGCGCTCAAGAGGCTGCTGAACTACGCCTCGTGGGCTGCCACGAGTGCAGTGCTGGGGCTACGTCCCCTGGCTCGAGCGGACGTGGTGCTGGTGTACTCGTCACCGGCAACGGCTGCCCTCCCAGCCATGGTGAACCGCGCGAGGCACGGGGTGCCGTACGTACTGCTCATCCAGGATTTGTGGCCCGACTCGATCCTGGCTTCGGGGTTCTTACCCGGCTGGCTGGGCAAGGTGGCTCGGTCGTCGATCGGCGTGTTCGTCCGCTGGTCCTACCGGCAGGCGGCCGAACTGATCGTCACGTCTCCCGGGATGAGGGACCTCCTGATCGAACGCGGGGTTCCGGCCGCCAAGATATCCCTGATCTACAACTGGATTGAAAGGCAACCGAGTGCCCCCGGCCGTTCCGCCGGTCTACGTACGCGCCATGGCCTTGGGGCTGATGACTTCGTCGTGATGTATGCCGGCAACCATGGTGGCGCGCAGGACCTAGCGGGCGTAGTGCGTGCTTTCGGTGAGCTTTCGACGGAGCAGCGTTGTCACCTCGTGCTGGTGGGAGACGGCATCGAGAAGCAATCCCTGTTTCGTCAGGCGCACCGTCTCGGCAACGGACGGGTGCACTTCATGGACCCGCAGCCCCGAGCGACCATTGAGGCTTTGATGGTGGAGGCTGACGCCCAGCTGGTCTCCCTCGCGGATCGGCCGCTCTTCCGAGTCACGATGCCGAGCAAGGTGCAGGCGGCTTTGGCGGCAGGGCAGCCCGTGCTCGCGCACGCCTCCGGCGATGTCGCTCAAATTGTGCTCGAAGCGGAGGCTGGCCTCGCCGCCCCCGCGGGTGACCACGCTGCTCTCGTAGCGGCAATCCATGACATGTGCGTGGCCCCAAAGGAGAAGCGTCACGAATGGGGTGAGAATGCTCGTGCCTACTACGAAGCGCACATGGCCGAACCCGTCGGGGCTCGCCAGATGATGGAGGTAGCTCTGCCGAGTCGCGCAATCCCGCGTACCCCGCCCCGCAGACCCAAGACAGCGGAGGAAGACACCTCGATGACGGCGTTGGAAAGTGGACCGGTCCTCGTCACCGGTGGGACCGGCTCGTTCGGGTCGACGATGGTGCGACGACTGCTGACGACGGACATCGAAGAGGTTCGGATCCTGAGTCGTGACGAGGAGAAGCAGGACAGTCTGCGTCGGGAGCTGGCCGACGGGCGGGTCAAGTTCCACGTCGGTGACGTCCGGGACTACCGAAGCGTCGAGGACGCGATCAACGGCGTCGCGCACGTCTTCCACGCGGCGGCGCTCAAGCAGGTGCCGAGCTGCGAGTTCTTTCCGATGCAGGCCGTGCTGACGAACGTGAACGGCAGCGACAACGTCATCCGCGCTGCTGAGCACGCCGGTGTGCGGTCGGTCGTGTGCCTGAGCACGGACAAAGCGGTGTACCCCATCAATGCGATGGGCACCTCGAAGGCCATGATGGAGAAAGTCGCGCAGGCGCACGCCCGCAACCGCGGGGCCGAAGCTCCCACGGTGTCGATCACGCGCTACGGAAACGTGATGCACAGCCGTGGTTCGGTGATCCCGGTCTTCGTCGAGCAGATCAAGAAGAGAAGACCGCTCACCGTGACCGATCCGGGAATGACACGCTTCCTGATGTCGCTGGATGACTCCGTCGACCTGGTGGAATACGCCTTCACCAACGCGGCCCCCGGGGACCTCTTCGTGCGCAAAGCACCGGCCTGCACGATCCATGACCTGGCACTCGCCACCGCCCAAGTGTTCGGGGTGCAGGATCCGGAGATCCGCATCCTCGGAACGCGACACGGAGAGAAGCTCTACGAGTCCCTGCTCACCCGCGAGGAGCTGCAGAAGGCCGAGGATCGGGGCGACTACTATCGGGTGCCGTTGGACGCACGCTCGCTGGAGTACGAGCTCTTCTTCGAGGAGGGCGAGTCGACAGTCGTAGACCATGACTACACGTCGCACAACACGGAGCGCCTCGGAGTAGAGGGCGTGAAGTCATTGCTGCGTTCCCTCCCCCCGATCCGGCGTGAACTGGAGCTGGCCGGCCTGCGGGTGGATGATGAGTCGTGAAGGCGGTCATCACGGGTGGATACGGATTCCTCGGCTGGCACACCGCATGCAGGCTCAGGGCTTTGCGAGGCATCGAGGCAACCCGGCTGGGTCGCTCAGAGTTGGCCGATCCTGACCGGTTGCGTAGCGAGGTGGCCACCGCTGACGTGGTGCTGCACGTGGCTGGCGTAAATCGTGCCGAGACCGACGACGCGGTCACGAAGGGCAACGTCGAACTTGCCGAGGCGCTCGGAGAAGCCATCGTCGCCGCTCGCAGGCCAGTGCGGGTCGTCTACTCCAACTCGATCCAGGCAGACCTCGACAATCCCTACGGGCGAGGAAAGACCGAGGCCGCTCGTCTGCTGCGGGAGGCCACGACTTCCGTGGTCGGGTTCGCTGGCCGACGTACTCCTTCCCAACCTCTTCGGCGAGCACGGACGCCCTCGCTACAACTCGTTCGTGGCGACCTTCTGCGACGCCGTGGCGCGGGGAGAACATCCAACCGTTACGGGCGACAAGCAGGTCCCGCTGCTCCACGCGCAGCGAGCCAGCGAGGAACTCATGACAGCGATGGAGGGAACCGATGACGTCTCGATTCGGCCGGAAGGCGATTCTCGGAGCGTGTCCGACGTACTGTCGTTGATCGTGGAGTTCCACGATCTGTACTCCCGCGGGGAGATCCCGGCGCTGACGGATGACTTCCGCGTCGATCTCTTCAACACCTACCGCTCCTACACCTTTCCGCGGCAGTTCCCGTTCTTCGCCGACGTTCATGGCGACGCCCGCGGCGACCTCTTCGAGACGGTTCGCAGCCACGGCGGCACTGGCCAGGCGTTCGTCTCCACGACGCGGCCTGGTCATTCTCGTGGCAACCACTACCACCTCGCGAAGGTGGAGCGCTTCTTCGTGGTGCAGGGAGAGGCTGAGATCACCCTTCGCCGGCTTCTCGATGACAAGGTCGTCCGGTTCCGCGTCAGTGGCGCTCGGCCCGGCTTCGTCGACATGCCGACGATGTGGGTGCACAGCATCACCAACGTGGGGGAGGGAGACCTGGTCACCATGTTCTGGGCCGACCAGCTCCTCGACCCGGAGAATCCCGATCAATATCCGGAGCGTGTGGTTCAGGAGATGTCGGCGTGAAGGTCATGACCATCGTAGGAACGCGTCCGGAGATCATCCGGCTGTCGCGGGTGATCGTTCGGCTCGATCAGGCGGTCGAGCATGTGCTGGTGCACACCGGCCAGAACTACGACCATTCGCTTAACCAGGTCTTCTTCGACGACCTCGGGTTGCGAAAGCCGGACCACTACCTCGACGTCGACACCTCGTCACTCGGCCGGGTGTTGGGCGAGACCCTGATCAAGAGCGAGGAGGTGATGAGAGCCGAAGCACCGGATGCGGTGCTCGTCCTCGGCGACACCAACAGCTCTATTGCGGCTGTCATGGCCAAGCGCCTGCGGATCCCCGTCTACCACATGGAGGCAGGCAACCGCTGCTTCGACGAGAACGTCCCCGAGGAGACCAATCGGCGCCTGGCCGACCACGTGGCCGACTTCAACCTGGTCTACACCGAGCACGCACGCCGAAACCTCCTCGCCGAGGGGCTGCACCCGCGGCGCATCCTGCTGACGGGTTCGCCGATGCGTGAGGTCCTCGAGCACTATCGGCCGCAGATAGAGTCGTCCGACGTGCTCGAGAGGCACGGTCTCGAAGCGGGCAAATACTTTCTGGTCAGCGCTCACCGCGAGGAGAACGTCGACTCGCCGGCCCGCCTGAAGATGCTGCTGGACTGCCTCACAGCAGTACACGAGAAATGGGGACACCGGGTGGTGGTCTCGACCCATCCGCGCACCCGAAAGCGACTGGAGTCACTCGATGGATTCGACGGGGTGGAGGGCCTGGAGTTCATGGAGCCCTTCGGCTTCCACGACTACAACCGACTACAGATGAAGGCTGCGTGCGTGTTGTCGGACAGCGGGACGATCTCGGAGGAGAGCTCGATCCTGGGCTTTCCGGCAATCACGCTGCGCGACTCGATCGAGCGCCCTGAGGCGTTGGACACCGGCGCGATCGTGATGACGGGGCTCGACAAGAGTGACGTGTTGGATGCGGTGGAAGAAGTCATGCGCGACTTCTCGCCGGTGCTCCCGGAAAACCTCCCTGCCGGGTACGAGGTGCTGAATACCTCGACTCGCGCGCATCGATTCATTCTTTCCACGGCTGGCAGGCACCACCAGTGGTCCGGGATCCGACGCGAGACTGACCTGGAATGATTCGGGAATCGGCATGAGCCTCGTCGGACGGCTACGGGACAAGCGGCTGGCAGCGCGCGATCCCATCAGGTTCGTACGGTCTCTTGGAGTCGACCTGCGAGGGACCATTAGGTTCTATGGTGTCGATCGCGGAATGTTCGGTTCAGAGCCCTGGCTGATCTCCTGTGGCGACAACGTCTTTGTGACCGCCGGTTGTCAGTTCCTCACCCATGACGGGGGCACGCTCATTCTCCGGCGGGAGCACCCGACCCTCGAGTGGACGGCGCCGATTCATGTCGGAGACGACGTCTATTTCGGGATTCGCAGCATTGTCTTGCCTGGGGTCACCATTGGTAATCGAGTCATCATCGGGGCTGGCAGTGTCGTCACTTCTGACATACCCGACAACTCAGTGGTCGCCGGTGTGCCGGCGCGCCGTCTCAAGTCGGTGGATGAATATCTGGAGAAGATGGTGCAGAAGTCCCTGGGGATCGGGCATCTCTCAGCTCGGGAGAAGGAGGTGCGGCTCAGGGCGATCTTCCCGACAGAGGCGGGGCGATGAAGGTCACCAGCCGTGCTGATGGCGCGCGGGAGCGGCGCACCGCTGACGTACCAATCCCTTCAGGACTTCCGGATCCCTTGAACAAGTGCGGTTGTCTAAGAGGGCACGGCGCGATCATGACGGCTAATCAAACGCAACTGGTCGTCAGTCGTCGCTCGCGCCGCAACACCTTTGTGTCGCTGATTCCAATCTCGTCGACCAACAGGTACCTGGGAGCAGAGCAGCACGGCATGTGGATGGTGGTCGCCTCCGTCACCAGCATGCTTCTGTGGGCGGATGTCGGTCTTGGCAACTACTCATCGATGATCGCCTCGCCGACCGACCGGGGGTCCACGCGTCTCACCTTCACGGCGGCTGCGCGGTGCTCTGCCACGCAGATGAAGCCAACTCGCCGCTTGACTTGCTCGCCGAGTCCTGACCTCCCGGGGCCAGCAGGTGGATCCGGGTGAACAACGCGAGCACCACCCAAAACGCAGGCGCGAGGTACCAATACCCACTCAGCATGGGGGGCGTGGCTGCACACAGCAGGACCCCGATCAGCAGTGTTCGCCTGTCGGCGCTTACCTGGCGAGTCTCGTGGACGACCGCGTAGTAGAGGAAGCCGGTCATCAGCACTAGGCCGCCGACGCCGAGCCCCGCCGCTACGTCAAGCAGGACGTTGTGCGCGTATATGCCGTCGCGGTTCAAGGTTGGGAAGGTGCCTGCGCCAAGGCCGAGCATCGGGTGCCCGTCGAAGGCCTCGCGCGCGAGCGGCCAGACGATCAGCCGCCCGTTCAGGTCGCCCACATCGCGGTCCCCTTCGCCGAGCGCGTATAGCCTCAACCCCTTGTCACCGATGCCGATGAAGATCCCAGCCGCGGCAATGACGATCACGCCGTAAAGCATCCTCAGTGATGCGACACGAAGGCGTGGGAACAGCCGCCACCAGACCGCCCACCCAGCGACCGCCAGAATGGCGATGTACCCACCCCGCGTACCAGTGAGCAGCAGCGCCGAATAGGCAAGAACGCCTCCCACGATGAGGAATGGCGCAGCGCGTCGATGCACAGTGGACAAGAGCAGGATTACCGCCGCCGCTCCAGCCAGCGCGTAGGCCGTGTAATTCGGGTTCAGCCCAGACACCCCGAGCCGGGGACCGCTCAGGTCATACCTGAGAGAGAGTGTCGCGCCCGACTGCGCCAGCAGCTCCCTGATCGAGATGACACAACCGACTAGGTAGCCCAGACCCACGACCCAGAGCCCACGCGTCGCAGTGACCGTTGCGCGGATGGCGATGAAGATGCTTGCGCACGCTATCTGTGATCGCACTCCTACCGATGTGAGGGCAGGCGAGACAGTCCATGTACTCGAGAGCGCGGTTAGCACCACCAGGCCGACCAGCAGGATGTCAGCGCCCTGAGGTCGGAATGTGCCCGAACTGAGCGCAGCGATTCCAAGCGCCAGGGCGGCCAACGAGTAGCTGAGCAGGCTGAATGGGGTCGTCACCGAGAGCGCAGCCATGATCGCCAAGGCCACGTACTGGGCATCGCGAGTCACTCCACGCAACATCACCGCCCGATCCATGCGAATCACCCTACGGGGCACGAACTCGAGGACCCGCGCGCTGCAGCTAACCGGGGTCATTGCCGCTCTCGAAGCGGGCCCCTGGATCACAGGATCGTTGATCGCCGTGTTTGGGTCTCACTGGCGCGAGGGCCCCGAGAGCTCGCTCACATGGCCACTCCTGGAGCACAGGTGGTCGACTCATAAGCTACCCACACGGGATCTCGCCGGGTGGAGAGTGCGGGAATTGCCGACGTCCTTGGGCGGTTGGGGCGCACGTTGGCCTGGCGTCATGGCCCGGTGGTCGGCGATTGGAGAACGGCCGCCTTACGCCTCTCCATCCGCGTGCATTGATCGAGCCGCGAGGGTGAGGCTCGCCCGTAGTCTCTCCTGGGTAGCCGCTTGACCGAATTCTTCAAGGAACCACACCGCGTGCCCAGATGATTGCGGTTCTCGGTTTTGAACAACGCGCAAAGAGACCGCGCGCAACGCGTTGCGGAGGTCGACGTCACCTGGGGTTGGGCCGGCGTGAACACTGAGCGGCCCCCGGAGCAGTGTGCGAACACTTGCCTGATTCTGCGGCCCCATAACAAGGGTCGGTCGCCTCGACGCGAGGTACTGGGGGACCTTTGTGGAGACCGACAGCCGCGTGAAATCGAGAATCCCGGGCTCCTCCGACTCCACGAAGAGCAGCGCATCAGCTGACATGAGCGTGATGGGGACATCAGCGGGTGCGATGTTTCCAGCATATGAAACCGAGGCGAACCGCTCTGATAGTCGCAGTGCCCGTCTTCGGTCTTCGTCGGGAACGAAGAGTTCCAGCGCCCACTGGCTGAGGTCGCCGGCCTCGTCAATCGCCTTGGCAATGGATGCCACGACGACGTCTCGACCCAGATGGAGACCGCCCACATATCGCATGACGAGTGGCAGGCCCGCGCTGGACCGGCGTCGTTCAACAGGCTGTTCGTAGTCCGAGATGTCCACGCTGTTGCCGACCACAAAGCAACGCCGCTTGAGCCGGTCTTGGAACTCACTTCGCATGTCTGCACCGATCGTGAGACACAGCGGCGAACGTGCGAGGGTTTGGCCGATTACTCTCTCAGTTTGGGCACGTGCTAGTCCACCCAGTTGGCCGTCGGTGAAGAGCGTGCTCACCCAGTCGTCCATGAAATGCGGGACGATAGGGACGTCCATATATCGGGACAATGCGAGCGTCAGCCTCATCACGCGCACACCGCCAAGGAGTGAGTGGATCACCTGCGGATCAAACCGACTGACTTCTTGGCGCAAGCTGGGAGGCAGACGAACAGGGCCAATGTCGTTTAGGGCTTGCAGCGAAATGCGTGCGCGCTGACGAGCTCCCATGGGCGTGCTTCGCCTCACGGAGCTATTCATGCCGTCAGTCTCGGGAGTTGCAGCCCCGCTGAAGCCCCTGCGCGCTCGCTTCAAGGCAGTGAGAGTGGTTCTCAATGCCGCATCAAACGGCGAGGTCATCGGCTCCGCAACATGACTGGTTCCCCTCGTCGGAGCACTCGGGTGATGCTCCATCCAGATCTGCAACAGTCGCTCGTCCGGCCAGTCGCCGAACATGGCACCCAGTGTTAGCCCCGAGTTGCTCTGTGCGCCGATCGGCTGACCTCCGACGTACAGGACTCGCGGGTACTCCATCTGCGCTCCAATGTGTGTTGAGTGCCCTGACTCTGTGGCACGCTTGAGGGCCTCGTCGGAACCCCAAGTCTGCACCACCTCTGAATCCTCGATGGTTACCATGCGGTAGTTGCGCAGCCTGGTGGCCGAACATCTGTCGTTGTCCAACGGTGCCATAAACTTCGATTCTCCGGGTGAGAGGACGCTTCGTGATCGCGAGCTTGCGATGGTTGGTCGGGAACCTCTCGTCTGCGACTCGGCGCAAGCTTCTCGTGGGCGTTATTGGGTCGCTGGTCTTGGCCGTCATCGAGATTCTGGGCATCTTGACCGTTCTTCCGCTCATGCAATTGCTGACGGGCATCTCACCTACTTCGAGCGCGCCGCTACGGGTAATGTCGCGGATCATTGGCACCAGTGATCTCCAACCCTTGATCGTGGCGGCAGCTGGGTTCATGTTCGCCATCTTCGCGATCAAAGGCGTGGCCTCGATTTGTTTCCGTTGGTGGATCCTTGGCTTCATCTACCGCGAGGAATCCGACACATCGCAGGAGCTCCTCCTCTACTACGTTCGGGCGCCTTACTGGTTGCATCTGCAGCGCAACTCAGCGGAGCTGCTGCGGACCATGAATGAGTCCGTCAGTATGGTGTTCGCGAGTGTTGTGGTGGGTGCCGTAACAGTGTTAAGCGAGGGAGCGACGATCGTTCTCATTCTCGCCACGCTGTTCGTTGTAATGCCCCTTCCAGCTTTGGGTTTCACCCTGTTCTTTGGTGCCGCCAGCTACGCATTCACGCGACTCGTGCGTTCTCGTTCCGGCACCTATGGCCGTGCCATGAATGACGCCTCACTAGGGATATACCAGACAGCGGGACAGATTTTCGGCGGCATTAAAGAGATCAAGGTGCGCAACAATCCTCAGTATTTGATGTCCGAGTACGCGCGGGCCCGGGAGGGTTATGCCTGGGCCCGTCGCAGGGTCGCGTTTGTGAACGAGCTGCCAAAGTATTTCCTTGAGATCTTCTTCATCACGGGTCTGGGACTGTCAACCGTTGCATTGTTCGTCTTGGCCAGTGCCGCCGAGGCCTTGCCCATGCTGGCGTTGCTCGCGGCTGCTGGATTCCGCGTTCTTCCGAGCATCGCCCGTTTTCTGGGTTCCTTCAATGGCATTCGCGTGGGGCTGCCTGCGTTGGACATGGTCAGGGCAGACATTGCGGCCGCGCAAGACATCGAGCGCGCCCAGACTGAAGTGCCTGTGCCTCTGGACGTCCGCCGTGAGATCACGGTCGAAGGCGTTTCCTTTCGCTACGTTGGCGGCTCACGCGACGTGTTGCGGCAGGTGAATTTGAGGATCCCCGTCGGGTCGTCGGTTGCCTTGGTGGGGTCTAGCGGCGCCGGCAAGAGCACCTTGGTCGACGTCTTATTGGGGCTGCACGTTCCGACGGAGGGACGCGTGGCGGTCGATGGGTTAGACGTTCACAATCACCTTTCCAGTTGGCAACGAGCCATCGGCTTGGTTCCTCAGGATGTCTACCTGCTCGATGACACCCTGCGCGCAAATGTGGCATTCGGTGAAGCTCCCGACCAGGTCGATGAGGAGCGTCTGATGAGCGCCCTCGCGCGGGCTCAGCTGACCAGCCTCGTCAATGAGCTTCCCGATGGGATCAACACGTTCGTGGGTGAGCGCGGCGCCCGCATCTCAGGTGGACAGCGTCAGCGAGTAGGCATAGCCCGCGCGCTGTACGTGAGACCGAGGGTCATGGTTCTGGACGAGGCGACCTCGGCGCTCGACTCCAAGACCGAAAGTCAGATCACCTCCACGATCGAAAGCCTCCGTGGGGAGATGACGCTTGTGGTGGTAGCGCACCGCTTGTCGACCGTGCGGAAATGCGACCTCGTGATCTTTCTTGATCACGGCCGGGTTGCGGCCACTGGCGACTTCCAACATGTCAGGGCGGTCAATGCCGACTTCGCGCACTTGGTCGAACTCGGCAGACTCGACCTGTCGGAACCTGCCTGAAGCGCATCAAGCGGAGAGCCACTCGCGCAGCCGAGGGCCCCAAGCCTTGGCTTCGAACTGCTGCTCGGCTGTCCTCCGTGCTTGATGGCTCATGGATGTGTGGCGACCGTCTGCCACGAACGCGATTCCCCGACCGAGGGCGACGGCGACACTCTCGGCTCGCTGTTCGCCGCAGATGATCGCGTTGGAGCCGTCCTTCAAGTACTTGGAGAGATCGCTGGTCAGGTTCGCGATGGGAGGGCACCCGGCCGCCATCGACTCGGGGATCTTGGACGGAAAGCCGAATCTGGCGAAGCCGGCGCTTGGGTCCCGTAGGAGATATGAATAGTGGGAGGCCCCCAAGAGGTCTAGCAACTGGTGCCGGTCGAGTCTGCCGACAATCTCAAGGTTCCCGAGGGCAGCATTGACGATGTCTTCGTCCATCCCGGGCAAACTTCGCAACTCGTCAAGTGTCAGGCCGGCGAGCGTCACGGTAAGCAGGGAGCGGGCGTGGGAAGTGAGAAGGACAATGCCGTGGAGAAGGGTTGCCAAGTCGTCCTTGGAACCGGGCGAACCAAAGTAGGTAACGCGAACCTCCGCGTCTGAGCGCGCATGTGAGGCTCCGAACTCCATTGAGTCAACGCAGGGAGGCAGGACGAACGGTGACCGGTTGCTGAAAGGGCCACGGGCTAGCGCTGACGAGATCACGATGAGCTTGTCAGCGAAACGGCCGGCGTACCAACTCGTGAAGCGATGCAGCAGGAAGTATCGATCCATGAACCTCCTCCTGAACTGACGTGCGTCGTGACGTTCGACAACATCAGCCACGAATGATGCTCGAGGGAACTGCTTCGCCAGAGATCGGTGCAGGTGGGGAGTGAGGAACACCGACGGGACGAGAATGAACTCGATGTCACATGACATCGCCAGCTCCCCGACGACACGCGAAGCGCGCGCTCCCAGGGTTCTTCGGCGCTGTGCGCGCTGCCACCGCGAACCGCTCCGAAAGCTCAGGTTGATGTACTCAACGCCCCGAATCGATTCGAAGCTCGGTGGCCCGTTCCTTGGGGACGCCAGGTTATGCGGGTGATCGTTGATGATGAGGACGCGTCGACCAGCTGTCTGCCAGGTCTGTGCCATCGTGAGCATGCGGTTCGCTGAGGCGTTGCCGTAGGGGAATGGGTGCGCGCCTACGATGAGCACGACAGGCTCCGCCGTGGATGCCGACGCCACGTGTGACCCTCCGGTGCTCGACTGGTGTCCAACCGTGGTCACGCTACTAGGCGCCGTACCGATGCTCGAACAGAGAGGTGACCTCATTCTTTGCCGGGATCATCGACGATGGCGATGAGTGAGCGACCGTTGGTCGTGCAGCACTCCTTCGGCGACCCGGGCTCTGGTGGCCCCGTGGGCGCGCTGGAGCGGATCCTCGATCGGACCTCAAGAAGGACTACGAGTTCGTCCGCATGCACCAGGAGAGTGCCACTGGCTCGATCGACGTGGTTCGGCTCAGAGCGTGGACCTTAATGCTGAAGGACATCCAGCCGGACCTGGTACACGTCCGCGGGCTTGGCAATGAGGGGTTCCACGGCGTACTGGCGGCTCGTCTGGCCGGGTGCCCACGAGTCCTCGTCAGCGTGCACGGAACCGCGCGGGACTTGACCGGACCCGCCACCATGAAACGGCGCGCGATCGTCCATGGGTTGGAACCCGCGACGCTCCGGATGGCTACGCACGTGACCACCGTGTGTGAGTTTGCGGCGCGTCGTGAGTTCGTGCGCAGGCACGCGGACAAAGTTTGTCGGTCCCATTCTGAACGGTGTCGAGATCCCCCGTCGCGCTTCCATCGAGAGCCGCAAAGTCACGCGTACTGACTTGGGGGTGTCACCGGCGCAAGTAGTTGTAGCTCTCCGTTGGCCGATTGAGTCACGAGAAGGGTCATCGAGACCTTGCCGAGGGATTTCGACGCTTGCCCCGCACCAATCGCTCGTCGATCGTTTTCCTACTCGTTGGCGACGGGCCAGACGCCGACGAGATCAAGGGGCTCTACGACCGGTCCGGGGTGAGGGTCCAGGCCCTCGGCCGACGTCTGGATGTGCCTCGTTTGTTGGGCGCTTCAGACATCTTCGCCTTCCCCTCCTTGCACGAGAACATGTCGAATGCACTCCTGGAAGCGATGAGCCACGGCCTCCCCGTCGTGGCCACAAGGGTCGGAGGCAATACCGAGGTGCTCGCGCATGGCGGTGGGATTCTGGTCGGGGTCCGCGACCCTGACGCCTTGGCGTCTGCGTTGTCTGAATTGGTCACAGACCGCCCGCTGCGCCTGCAACTGGGCCACGCCGCAGCGTCGGTCGTGACGGAGCACTTCTCGATGGAGAGAATGGTCGAGGTTCTCGACGCCACTTACCGACAGATCCTCGCCGGGGCACCTCAGTGAGGGTGACGCTGTTGGGCTTCACCGTGCCGCCTGAGACCTTTGAATACATCAGCGGTCATGACCGTGTGATGCCTGCGCAGACGTTTCGATTCGGATGGGCGATCGTTCGTGCGCTGCGAGACAACGGAATCGAAGTCCGGCTGCTCTCGACAGCACCCGTTTCTGACTATCCGGCCAATCCCAAGGCCGTTTGGGGAAGAAAGCGCTTCGAGGTTGACGGAGTCGTAGGGCTGATGATGCCGTTCATCAACCTGTTGCTGCTCAAGCACGTCACTCGTTACCTCTCGTGCTGGGTGTTTGGATTGAGGGACCTGCGAGCCTCACGGCCGGACTGGATTGCGGTCCACGGCGTGCACAGTCCCTTCCTCTGGTTCGCGTTGGCTGCGGCGCGCCGCATAAAAGCTCGGGTCGTCATCGTCCTCACCGATCCGCCAGGCGTGATCCGGCCCGACGAGAGCCGCTTCAAGTCCCTCCTGAAACAGATCGATATCGGGGCGGTGCGGAAGGCACTGGGACGCGCAGATGCCGTAGTCGTACTCGCCGAACCCCTGGCACATGACTTTGCGGCCGGCGTGCCGTTCCTGGTCATGGAGGGTCTATACGACGCCTCTCCCGTGCCCAAGCGTGTGTCTGCGGATGTGAAAACGGGTCCCTCGGTCGTGTACGCAGGCGGTCTCCACGAGGGGTATGGCGTGAAGAACCTCGTGAAGGCATTCCGGTCGATCCCTGGTGTCGACCTGCGTCTCGAGCTCTACGGCAACGGGCCATTGAAAGACTGGCTCGTCGAACAAGCAGCAGCTGATGATCGGATTCAACCGCCCCGCCTTGTGTCCCCCCAGGAGCTTCCGGAGATCTATGCCCGCGCTACGGTCCTGGTGCAGCCCAGACAGCTCCACCAAGACTTTGTGCCGTACAGCTTTCCTTCGAAGCTCATCGAGTACATGGCAGCTGGAACGGTTGTGGTGAGTACGCGCCTGCCGAGCATTCCTAGCGCCTATGAACCTTTCGTTGTCTGGTGCGACGACGACATCGCCGGCCTCCGCGAGTCAGTGAAGAGTGTCCTCGCCCGCACACCGGAGGATCGCTTGGCCTTCGGCGAGAGAGCCGCTACGTTCGTGCGACAGAGTCGCAGCACTCAGGCGCAGGGCGCGCGCATCGTGAGGTTCCTCACCGAGATCTAACGCCTGCTCGGCACTCACAGCGTGATGACATGGTTCATCGGCGGGCAGGCCGCTCTGGTGTCGAGTACCTGCCGGGATGCGCCGACGATGGCCTCCAAGTCGAAGTCGCGATGGCTCTGCAGTAGGACCGTGATGTCTGCCTCCTCCGCAGCTGACACAGGCTCATCCACACTCGAGAAGACCTTGTTGACGCCATGTGGATGCCACTCAGGAACGAAGGGATCGTGGTAGCGCACATGCGCGCCCCAGGCCAGCAGGTGCTTCGCGAGAGGATCCGCGGGACTTTGGCGGCAGTCTGCGACGTCAGGCTTGTAGGTGACCCCGAGCAGCAAGATCGTCGAGCCCTTCACCGAGCGCTCCTTCTCGTTCAAGGCGTCACGAATCCGGCCTGCGACGTACAGCGGTGCCGCGGTGTTGATCTCTTCGGCCAGCTCGACCATTCGGAAGGAGTAGCCGAGACGAGCCTTCACGCGGTGGCTGAGGTACGACGGGTCCACCGGAATGCAGTGGCCACCGACGCCCGGGCCTGGTCGGAACGCCATGAAGCCGAAGGGCTTGGTCTCAGCGCAGTCGATGGCGTCCCACAGGTCGATGTCGAGCTCTTTGGAGAACCGGAGCATCTCGTTGACCAGGGCGATGTTCACGTGACGGAAGGTGTTCTCCAACAGCTTCGACATCTCGGCTTCCTTCACCCCCTTGGCCGGCACGACCGTGTCGACGAAGCGCGAGTAGAAGTCGACCGCCCGGGAGGTGCACTCGGCGGTGATTCCGCCCACGACCTTGGGGGTGTTCTTGACGCCATAGGTCTGGTTCCCGGGATCGATGCGCTCGGGGGAGAAGGCAATGAACACGTCCTCGCCGAGCGTCAGCCCGCCCGCGGACACGAGTGGCGCGAAGACCTCCTCCGTCGTGCCGGGATAGGTCGTGGACTCCAGGATGGCCAGGGTGCCGGGGCGGATGTGCGCGCCGATGTCGCGGGCAGCTGCCTCGACCGCGATGAGGTCGGGTCCACCCTCCGGCGAGAGTGGGGTCGGGACGCACACGAGTACGACATCGACCTGAGCCATGACGGCGGGATCCGTCGTAGCCTCGTATCCGGCTGCGAGCCCGGTCTGCAGTTCCGCGTCACTGACGTCACCGATGTGGGACACACCGGCGTTCAGGGCCGTCACGGTCTCGGTGTTCGTGTCGACGCCGTACACCTTGAGCCCCGAAGCAGCGGCCCGGAGAGCCATCGGGAGACCGACGTATCCCTGGCCGATCACGGCCAGCGTTCTCACATCCTGTCGCGGAACCACGCCACCGTCTCCTTCAGGCCGTCGGCCAGTGTCACGGGCCGCACATCTGGGAACAGTGCACGCAGCTGCTCGTTCCTCGCCTGGGAGTGGGGAACGTCCCCGGGTCGTGACGGAAGATGCTCGACTTCGAAGTCCGAGCCCACTGCTCCGCGCAGCTCATCGAGCACCTTCAGCAGGTTGGTGTTGGTGCCGAACGCGAGGTTCACCGGTTCGGGATGCCAGACCCGACGCTCAGCGGCGTCGAGCAGCACGCGGCAGACGGTTCCCACGAATGTGAAGTCCCGGGACTGGGTGCCGTCGCCGTGGATCGGCACAGGCTTCCCAGTCAGGATTGCCTCGATAAAGGTGGGAATCACGGCGGAGTAGACGTGGCCGGCGCGCTGGCCCGGCCCGTAGACGTTGAAGAACCTGAAAGCCAACGTCTCGAGCCCGAACGACTGTTGGTAGGCGAGGGTGTACTGCTCCGCGGCGAGCTTCGAAACGGCGTACGGGCTCATGGGTCGTGTCCACTCGCGCTCGCCCTTGGGAAGGGCTGGGTTCATGCCGTAGACGGAGCTCGATGACGACGTCACCACGTGACTGACTCCTGCTGCGCGGGCTTGCTCGAGGAGGTTGAGCGTTCCGGTTGCGTTTGCGGCATGGCTCACCAGAGGGGCCTTGAGGCTGCGCGGAACGCTGCCGAGTGCTCCGAGATGGATGACAGAGTCCACTCCTTTGAGGGCCATCGAGGTAGCCGTGTCATCCAGGAACGAAGCCTCGTGGAACTCGACGTCGAGCCCGGTGAGGTTCTCCCTGAGCCCGTTGGACAGGTCATCGAGGACCACGACCTCGTGCCCCGTTTCGAGAGCACGGCGAGCGAGGTTGTGGCCGATGAATCCGGCGCCGCCCGTGATCAGTAAACGCAAGCGAATGGATTCCTCAGGTAGGGCGGGCTCAGGTGCCGCTGTTGATCATCCCAGCCCCCACCGTAACCCCGGTGACCTCGTCGATCAGGATGAATGAGCCAGTAGTCCGGTTCTTGGAGTAGGGGTCGCACAGCAGCGGCACCGTCGTGCGGAGCTGGACGCGACCGATCTCGTTGAGCCCGAGCTCCTTGGTCTCCTGATCGCGGTGGAGTGTGTTGACGTCGAGGCGGTACTGGATGTCCTTGATCAGGGCCCGGCCGTTGCGGGTGGTGTGCTTGATCGCGAGCTTCTGTCGCGGACGCAGCGGCTCGTTGGTCATCCAGCAGATCATCGCGTCGATGTCCTGGCTGGGCTTGGGAGCGTTCCTGACCCTGGCGATCATGTCGCCGCGGCTGACGTCGACGTCGTCGTCGAGGCGAACGGTGACCGACATGGGCGGGAAGGCCTCGTCGATCTCCTGGTCGAACAGGTCGATCCCGGCGATCGTGCTGGTCAGCCCGCTGGGGAGTACGACGACCTCGTCACCCGGCTTGAGCACGCCACCGGCGATCTGGCCGGCGTAGCCGCGGTAGTCGTGGAACTGGTCGGACTTGGGCCGGACGACGTACTGCACCGGAAGCCGAGTGTCGACCAGGTCGCGGTCGGAGGCGACGTGGACGTTCTCGAGGTGGTGCATCAGCGAGGAGCCGTTGTACCAGGGCATGTTCTCCGACCGGTTCACCACGTTGTCGCCGTTGAGCGCCGAGATCGGGATCACCGACAGGTCGGGCACGTTCAGCTTCGTGGCGAAGGAGGTGAACTCCTTGTGGATGCGGTCGTAGACCTCCTGGTCGTAGTCGACCAGGTCCATCTTGTTGACCGCGAGCACCAGGTGGGGGACGCGCAGCAGCGAGAGGATGACCGCGTGCCGGTGGGACTGCTCGGTGAGACCCTGGCGGGCGTCAACGAGCACCAGCCCCAGGTCGGCGGTGGAGGCGCCGGTGACCATGTTGCGGGTGTACTGCACATGGCCGGGAGTGTCGGCGATGATGAACTTGCGGGTCGGGGTCGCGAAGTAGCGGTAGGCCACGTCGATGGTGATGCCCTGCTCGCGTTCGGAGCGCAGGCCGTCGGTCAGCAACGCCAGGTCGGTGTAGTCGTAGCCCTTGGACTGGCTGGTGGCCTCCACGGCCTCGAGCTGGTCCTCGAAGATCGACTTGGAGTCCAGCAGCAGCCGCCCGATCAGGGTGGACTTGCCGTCGTCGACCGAGCCGGCGGTGGCGAACCTGAGCAGGTCCATCTGGCCGAGAACGCTGGTGATGGGCGTGGTCATCAGAAGTAGCCTTCCTTCTTGCGGTCCTCCATGGCGGCCTCGGAGAACCGGTCGTCACCACGCGTCGCGCCACGCTCGGTCACCCGGGCGATCGCGACCTCGTCGATGATCTTCTCGATCGTGTCGGCCTCGGACTCCACGCACCCGGTGAGGGTGAGGTCGCCGACGGTGCGGAAGCGCACCGTCCTCTCCTCGACGCTCTCGCCGGGCTTGGTGGGGTTGAAATCGCTCTCCGAGAGCCACATGCCGTCACGCTTGAACACCCGACGCTGGTGGGAGTAGTAGATCGAGGGGATCTCGATCTCCTCTTGGGCCAGGTAGTGCCAGATGTCGAGCTCGGTCCAGTTGGAGAGCGGGAAGATCCGCATGTGCTCGCCACCGTGGATGCGCCCGTTGTAGAGGCTCCACAGCTCGGGGCGCTGCATCTTCGGGTCCCACTGGCCGAAGTCGTCACGGTGGGAGTAGACCCGCTCCTTCGCGCGTGCCTTCTCCTCGTCACGCCGGCCGCCACCGAACGCGGCGGTGAAGCCGTTCTCCTCGATGGCGTGCAGGAGGGTGCCGATCTGGTGCCGGTTGCGACTGGTCTTCCCGTCGTCGACGACGATGCCGTCGGCGAGGGCCTGCTCGACGCTTGCCACGATCAGCCTCACGCCCAGGCGGTTGACCCAGTTGTCGCGGGTCGCCAGCACCTCGGGGAAGTCGTAGCCGGTGTCGACCTGCAGCACGGGGAACGGGATCTTCGCGGGGTAGAAGGCCTTCTCCGCCAGCCGCAGCATGACGATGGAGTCCTTGCCGCCCGAGAACATCAGGACGGGCTTCTCGAACTCGGCCGCGACCTCGCGGAAAATGTGGATCGACTCGGCCTCGAGCTGCTCGAGCTGGCTGAGCGTGTAGTCGGCGTGGGTCTGCGTCATCGGTTGGGTGAACCTCTCGTCTCAGACGGCAGCCGTCATCGTATCGATCGAAGAGGGCTGGCGCCGCAGCCGGTGATAATCCGGACAGATGTGGAGTACTACGTGTCGAGATGGAGGGCCCCGAGGCTCGCGATTTCTGTGACGCCTTCCGGGGTTGCAATGGCAGCGTGAAGGGAATCGGGTCGTCGCACCCGGATGCATTGCCAGCCCAGCTCGACGGGAGCGATGAAATCCTTCAGGGGATTGTCGGCGACGTACATCAATTGGCCACCCGGCAACCTCCACTCATGCTCAAAGATCCTGTACACGGCACGGTCAGGCTTGCTGGTTCCGTGCTCCGCGGTGATCACGAGTGGCTCGGCAATGGACGTCAGCCCTAGGGCGTGACACTTTGCCCGCTGGCTGCTGGCAGCGCCATCGGTAAGAACACCCAACCGAGACAACCCGAACCGCTTGAGGAACTCCTCAGCGTCGGGCAGGAGGGCGATGGCTGGAGAGTGGCCGCGGTAGATCTCGATGACCCGACGTCGTAGGGCGTCATCGACTTGGACGCCCTGATCCACGAGGGCGTCGGTGAGGGTGGAGCCGCGTCTGCCGACTAGGAAGAGTTCCCACGCTCGGTCAGCGACTCCCGCAACATCTAGTTCCGCCTGACACCATTCCCCGACGGCGCGAAATCCCGAGTGCACATAGTCGCGTTCAAGGTAGAGAGTGTCATCGACATCGAGGACGACCCCAGCGATCATGTGATGTCGCAGGGAGCCGGCAGGTATACGCCCTGGTCATAGCGCAGCATGAGAAGTCTCTCCGTCCATTGGTCGAATTGCTCGGGCATTGCAACACCTTCGTAGTCGAGCACTGACCAGACAGGCATCTGCGCGCCAGCTGCCCACGCCAGAGGAAAGCCTCCTCCGAAACGGGCGTTGATCTCGATGACTTGGAACTGTGTGAGTTCCTCGTTGGCGAATAGTTGAACGTTCAGGACTCCACGCGCGCCAGGCAACGCAGAAGCTAGGTCCCTGGCGAGCGAGATCATTGCCTCGTTGCGGACGGTCAGCCCTTTCGAAATCTCCCCGGCCCGGGTCTCGATCCGACGACGGGGTACGGCCGATCGACAGACACCGCGCGAGTCGACCCAGAGGTCAACGGTGTGCTCCACACCCATCGCCATTTCCTCGACAACGTAGTCCAGTGCCGGATCAAGGACAGCCAGTTGAACCGGCGCGTTGATCCGTGTGAGTCCAACTGAGGAGGAACCGCGAGCCGGCTTCGCTATCACGGGAAACTCCAGCTCGTGGCCGTTCAAGGCGGCCGCGAGATCCACCTGACGCACAGACGGGACCCCTTCTGCCTTCAGCCACCGATTCGTCAGACGCTTGTCCTGCGCGATCCCGACTGTCTCGGGGCTGGAGACCCAAACTTTCACTCCTTCCCGCTCGAAGTCAGTCCGATGCTCAGCGAGGATTGGTAGCTCAGTGTCGATGGTTGGGATGACGTGGGTGATCTTGCGCTCGCGACAGATCCTCTTGAGCTCGGGTATGAACGCTCGGTCCCCGATGGATGGAACGAGGTCGAAACCGTCGCCGAGCTGGGCCGCTGCCGATAGGGGTGAACGGTCGACGCAGTACACCCCGCCCTCGCGCTGGAGCAGCCTGATGGTCTCGCGCAGGATCTGGACCAGCTCGCCGCGCCTCCCAGCGCTGGAGACGAGAAAGTTCACTTCCATAAGCACATCCCAGACTCAGGCTTGGAGGTCCACAGCGACGACATGGGCGCCGGGTAGGTGGACTGAGTGTCGCTCGGTAGGTTGTCGCACGTAGCAGCGCCACGTGCGATTGGAGAATCTCATGATCGTGGGTCTCGGTCGACTCGGTCGATCAACTCGCGTGAGGAGGACTCTTTTGCCGATTTTTGCCCGGCTGAACCCCGGTGACATCACGATTCACAATCCCTTCACCAAGGACCGATTGAGGCTGCACAGCTTCCGCCACAAGGGCTACTGGTATCACGGTCGGCGCCGAGAAGCCGCCTCGATGGCACTCTTCGCGGAACTCATCATTCCCGGCGACAGCGTGGCCGAGGTGGGCGGGCACATCGGGTACATCACCCAATACTTCACGAAACTCGTGGGGCCACAAGGCCAAGTCACGGTATTCGAGCCAGGGCCGAACAACCTGCCGTATCTCAGGCGAAACACTCGAGACATGCCCAATGTCGAGGTGGTCGAGATGGGCGTGGGGAGCGAGCCGGGACATGCCGACTTCTTCGTAGAGCAGATCACCGGCCAGAACAACTCCTTCGTTGAGGACTTCGAAGGCTTAACAGCCAATGCCGCTGCAGCGGGCCTCGAACCGGGTGTTGAGCGGATCAGGGTGGCAATGACGAGCCTGGACGCCCACTTCGACGTGGCACCTGACTTCATCAAGATCGACGTGGAAGGTTTCGAGCTCTCGGTTCTCAAAGGTGCCACTCGCGTGATGAGGACAGCGAAGCCGCTGTTCATGGTTGAAGTGCAGGCCGATCAAGCTCTCATCTCCGAACTGTCCGAGCGCTACGGGTACGTCGTGTTGCGCGAGGACCTGAGTCCCGTTGATTGGAGCAACTTTCGGGGCAACAGCTTCTGGTTCCACCGCGAGAGACACGCCGAGTTCCTCAGCAGTCGCGCTGTCGCAGACAAGTAGCGGACTCACAGGCACTTGTCGTGCTGGAGGGTCGGTGCTGGCAGAACTCAACTGCTCCTGGGACCACTCGCCGCCTTCGTGGCGAGCACGTAGTAGCCGCCGGCAATGCGATCCGACTGGGGCGAACGAGCCGTGAGGAAGTCCAGCCACTTGAGTGGGTAGAACAAGGCGGCGAAGGCGGCCTTCAAAGGGATGTACAGCGCCTTGGACGGCAGTGACCCAAGGATCGCGAAGTGCTCGACGCTGATGCGGTAGAAGCCTGTTGAAGGTCCGACGACTTGTCCGACCTCGCGGCATCGCAACCCGCTCGACTCGGCCAGCTGAACAATGCCCTCCCTGGTGAACCGCCAAAAGTCCGTTGGTCCAGGGTGATAGCCAATTGTGAAAGGCACCTGCAGGTAAAGGCTCCCACCAGGCTTCAGGACGCGCGTGATCTCAGCCATGGCAGTGACTGGATCAGCCACGTGTTCGAGCGTCTCTTGCGTGATGACGAGATCGACTGTGTTGTCCTCCAGCGGGATTGCTTCCGCCGGCCCGACGTAGTGAATTCCCGGGCCGGCGATTATGTCGAGATTGCGAACCCGCGGGTCAATCCTCGTGCCGCCGGCGCCAACGTTGAGGGCAAATCCGTCCGGACCAAGCGCTTCCAACTCCTGTGCGATCACCCGCCTGACAACCGGACTCCGATTGTGGTCGGCGTAGACGAGCCCGACGAACAAGGAACGCAAAGCGGCGAACCGCTCCTTCAGTGCCATCCCATCCCCTTCGTCCGAGCCGTGCGAGCCTCGCGAAGTCTAGCGAGACAGTTGGTCGCCGCCCCCACTGCTCATCAGGCTTTCGGCTCGCCGACGCTCGACCTGACTGAACTAGCCAAGACCTGAGTGTCTTCGCGGCAGTGCGCTAGGCACCCGCCCAGGCGCTCAGCAGGGCACCGATCACCAGCAGCTTGATCAGCCAGTCTCCGGCGTGGATGGTGGCGAGCTTCCAGGGCGTGCTCTCGTGGGTCATGGCGCCCGTCCAGAGGACCAGCGGGAACCCGATCCACAGCACGAGTCCCAGGGCCAGGCCGTCGGTCCAAGCGTCGAGGTCAGCCAGGCTGACCAGGATCGCGACCGCGGTCGCCAGGACCAGGCAGCGCAGGATCTCGACGAGGACCTTCCACGGTGGCATCGACTGGCCAACGGTGCTCGCAGAGCTCAGTGCGACCACCTTGTCGCCGAGCACTGCGTAGTAGACGCCGCCGATGACGAACGCCGTGACCGTTGCACTCAGTAGTGCGAGGACGTTGATGTCAGGCATCGAGCTCACGTCCTTCCAGCCGCGCCTTGAGGGTGGCCATCCGCTCTCGCCAGAAGACCTTCATCCGCTTGGCCTCGTCGGCGTCTGCCAGTCGTGAGTGCGCGAGCGACGCAGTGCTCTTGGCGTCGCCCTTGGGGTCGAAGGTGACTGCGATCCGCGTCGGGCCGTCGCCCCAGTCGAACCGGGCCGACCTTGGCTTCCGAGCCGTTCGCTGACGGAGCTCACCGTCGGGCATCCAGGAGCGACGGGAGGTGGCGTCGACGAACGCGTCGTACAGCTGCTCGACCGGCACGGCGACGGTCTTCGAGGCGGTCACGGTGAAGCCGTCCGTGCGCTGTCCCACAGCGCGCAGTCCGCGGGTCCGCTCATAGCTGATGGTGACGGCCTGTGCCTCCCACTTCAGCGGCACGATGCCGAGCTGTTCAGCGACCCAACGGGCGATGTCAAGGTGGGAGCGATCCGCCGCGCCCCAGTTGTCGAGGAGCTCGAACCATTCCTCCCATCCGCGTCCTGTCCGCTCGCGGATCGCCTCGTCCGACGTGGCGAGTGAGGGCTTGGGGTCAGCTGGTGACGGCTGGGCGAGGAGGAGTACGGCGCGGGCGGCCGTGTAGCTCTCGCCGGTCTTGTCCATCCGCGAACGGACGAGACGCTTGAACGACTTGTGTGCGGTCATGATGCGTTCCTCTCAACGGGGAGGTGCCGCGCCTCACGCTCACCACACCCCCGCCGGAAAGGGCAACATCGAGCCGGCGCCCCGAAGGCTCGAGCCTCCTTTGCCCCCGCTTCAGCCGGCGGCGTGAGCGCCGGAATCGAGGGTTGGGCGCGGGACCGCGCCGTTGAACACCTAGCAATCAAACAGACTACTCGGCGCGGCGTTTCTCATCGCGGGGCGACGAAGTACTTTTGCGGAGCCCTCCGCGTGGGTGACCATGGTGTGGAAACCTCCAGCATGAGAGGGCCGCGTTCTCGACCCACGCGCGGTTGGCAGAACGAGCCACCGCTGCTCCAGGCCCGGATGGCGCTGGAGGGGAAGACCGCGAGGCAGGGCGCTGCGGTCGCCGGCTTGATTCATAAAAACGATGCTAGGATATGTTTTATGAAACAAGCTAGCCCGACGCTGCTGCCGCTCTTGCGGTCACGCACCCAGGGCGACATCCTCGCGTGGATCATGCTCCACCCCGATACAGAGCACAGCCTGGGCGAGATCGCGAGGGCCGTTGGCACCTCGGGTCCGACTGTGATGCGGGAAGTGAACCGACTTGTTGACAGCGGTCTGGTGACGGACACGAGGCGCGGTAACAGCCGGTTGGTCAAGGCTGAGACCGACAACCCCGTCTACCGCCCTCTCGCCGAGCTGATGGCCGTGACCTTCGGCCCCGTCGGCGTGCTGCGCGAATCCTTGGCCAAGGTCCCGGGCATCGACCGGGCCTTCATCTACGGGTCGTGGGCGGCTCGCTACCAAGGCCAGCCCGGGTCGGTCCCCGCAGACATAGATGTCCTCGTCATCGGCTCTCCAGACAGGAGGGCGCTACAAGAAGCCGTGGCACAGGCCGAGAAGCGGCTGAGCCGCGAGGTCAACCTCCGCCACCTCACGGCGCAGGCATGGAATGCCGAGGACGGTTCCTTCAAGAAGACGGTGTCCCGCCGTCCGGTGGTTGACCTCGTGGGAGTGGAGCGTGGCTGAGCCGGGACGCTGGAGTCAGGGTGCGGCCGAGATCGAGACGCTCATCGAGCGAGGCGAGATCGAGGAGGTGGAGCCCTCCAACGAGCACGCCATGCTGCTCATGGAGCAGGCAGAGGGCCACCTCGCCGCAGCCAAGCCCCTGGTCGAGAAGCACCCACCATCAGCCTTCACCCTCCTCTACGACGCGGCGCGAAAGGCCATGGCGGCCGTCTTGGCCAAGCAGGGGCTGCGTGCGACCGGCCGCGGAGGCCACATCGCCGTGCAGGACGCCATCGAGGCACAGCTGGGGCCTAATGTGCGGCACGTTGTCAGGTCCTTCAGGACGCTTCGCAGACGCCGAAATGAGAGCGAGTACCCGAGCCTCGGCGATTTGCCCGTGACCACCGACGAAGCGCGCGAGGGCCTCGTCGACGCGCGCAGCATCGTGGACACCATGAGCAAGTTCATGCCCAGTGTGGGGCCGTTCAGCTGAACCGCCGGATCCCGTGAACCGCGGGCCCTTCGACAGTGTCGCTGCACGGCAGAGTCCTTGCAGTGCATGGACGAGGGCGGGGAGCCGAAGCGCCCCGCCCTCAGATCGTGGGACCTCTGGTGGTCGTCAGGGTCAGTAGGCGCCGCGGCTGCCGAAGACCGCGCCGAAGGTGCGGGCCAGGATGGTGAGGTCCTGGAACATCGACCAGTTGTCGACGTAGTAGAGGTCGAGCCGGATCGCCTCGGACCAGGCCAGCTCCGAGCGGCCGGAGACCTGCCACAGACCGGTCATGCCCGGACGGACGCGCAGGCGGCGGGCCATGGCGTCGTCGTACTGCGCCACCTCGTGCTGCAGCGGAGGACGTGGACCGACCAGGCTCATGTCGCCCTTGAGCACGTTGACCAGCTGGGGCAGCTCGTCGAGGGAGAAGCGCCGCATCCACTTGCCGGGAGGCGTGACGCGCGGGTCGTTCTCCATCTTGAACAGCCCGCCCTCGTAGCCCTCCTGCTTGTGCAGCCCGGCGAGCAGCTCCTCGGCGTTGGTGACCATCGTCCGGAACTTCCAGCAGTAGAAGGCCGCGCCGTCGCGACCCACACGCATCTGGCGGAACAGGACCGGGCCACGGTCAAAGCTCCAGACCCGGAAGGCGCTGAACAGGAAGACCGGTGAGAACAGCAGCAGTAGGCCGAGGGTGCCGATGACGTCGAAGGTGCGCTTGGCACGGCGTACGGCGTCCTGGGAACGCGGCTTCTCGAGGTGGATCAGGGGAAGGCCACCGACGGGGCGGACGCTGATGCGCTCGCTGGAGACGTCGGTGACGCTCGGGGCGATCACGACCGCGATCTCCTCGTGCTCGAGGTCCCAGGCCAGCCGGCGCATCTCGGCGGAGGAGCTGAACGCACCACCGGCGAGGAAGACGACGTCGGCCTCGGCGTCGATCGCGACCTGCGCGACCGAGTGCGAGGATCCGAGCAGCGGGATGCCGGAGTGGGTCTCGGGGCGGTCCACGGGCTCAGGGGTGAGCGCGCCGATCACGTTGTAGCCGAGCCACTTCTCGCGACCGAGTACGGCGGCGATCTCGTCGACGTGACCCTCGGCGCCGGCGATCACGACACGGTGCTGCAGGGCTCCGATGGAGCGGGCGCGATGGATGCTGCGACGCAGCAGGAAGCGACCGAGCACCAGCACCGGGATGCCGATCACGAAGGCGAGGACGAAGAAGCCGCGGGAGAGCTGGAACCGAACCAGGTAGCAGCCGATGCCGACCGCTGCCGCGGTCAGCATCGAGGCGTTGATGGTGCTCTTGTACTCGTCGAGACCGGCACCGAAGACGTGCGGGCGGTAGCCACCGAACACGAAGATCGCGGCCACCCATCCGATGATCATCAACGGACCGGCGACGTCGAGTGAGTGAGTGACCTCGACGTCAGGAACCATGCTGATCGGGAAGGCGAGCGTCTCGCGGCCCAGGATCGCTGCGAACACGCTGAAGGTGATCAACACGAGGTCGGTGCCGAAGGCGACCATCGGGATGTAGCGCAGACCACCCCGTTGCGGCACAGCCACCTTGGTGGTGGTGGCCACCACAGATGTCGTCATTGGAATCCCCCGATTTCAATCGATATCCCATACCGGGTACCGACCCCCCACCTTAGATACCAGTGGGTGGTTAGGGGGCAACGCAAGGGTCAGAACGCCCTTAGCGGTCTAGTCCGGAAGACGCCAGGCAGCAGCATTGTTGTCGAAGGCCGGGAGCCCTCGAGTCTGCCGGATGAACCCCCAGGCGAGCGGGCCCAGCAGCAGCAGGCCGGCGCCAAGGATGCCCACCCATTCGGGCGGTACGCCGAGCATCTTCAGCCCGGTCAACGTGAGCACGATCACGATCCCGCGACGGATGACCGACTGCGAGACCCATGCCGCCATCCGCGCCCCGAGGAACGTTCCCGGGGTGCCTCCCAGGACGAGGGGGATGAGTACGTCCCACTCGACGCCCTCGGTCACCACGTGCCCGACGGCGGCCGCCAGCACGAGCGGGACGGCCTGGACGAGGTCAGTGCCGACGAGGCGTACGGCGGACAGGGTCGGGTAGATCAGCAGCAGCGACACCATGATCAGCGAGCCGGAGCCGACCGAGGTGATTCCGACGAGCAGACCCCCGATGGCGCCGACCAGCACGGTCGGGACGACGCGCACCTTGGGGGTGTCGTCCTTGAGCACGTTGCCCGCGGTGACGAAGCGCAGCTGGAGATACATCCGGAGGGTGTACGTCGCGGCTGTGAACAGCAGCGCGTAGCCGATCATCGTGGTCAGGAACTCCTGCTGCGCATCATCTCCCCCCACGCTCTTGACGATGAATCCGCCGGCGAAGGCGAACGGGACCGAGCCGATCATCAGCAGGCCGGCCAGCCTCAGGTTGGGTGACCCCCGGCGCCAGTGCACGCTGGCGCCCACCGACTTGTTGATGCTCGCCGCGACCAGGTCGTTGGCCACCGCGGCGGTCGCGGGAACGTTCAGGAACATCAGCGCCGGCGTCATCAGGGCACCGCCTCCCATGCCGGTGAGGCCGACAACGATGCCGACACCGAAGCTGACGAGGAGGATCGAGAGCGCTTCGGTGGTGAGGAGGTCGTTCACGGCGACTCCTGGTGGAAGGGGAGGTGGAACGGGAGGTGGGGCATCAGGTCGTCCAGGGCGTCCGCGATGGAACGGCCGGTCGTGTCGACGTGTATGGCGGCGTCTTCGGGGTACTCATACGGGCTCGAGATGCCCGTGAACTCGGGGATCTGCCCGGCTCGAGCCTTGGCGTAGAGACCCTTGCGGTCACGACGCTCGCACTCCTCGAGGGGCGTGGAGACGTGCACGAGCACGAACTCACCACCGGCGTCCTCCACCATCTGGCGGACCTGCCTGCGGGTCTCGTCAAACGGCGCGATGGGCGAGCAGATCGCAATGCCCCGATGGCGGGCGATCTCGGCGGCCACCCAGCCGATCCGGCGGATGTTGGTCTCGCGGTCGGCTTTGGAGAAGGTGAGGCCGGCGCTCAGGTTTCGTCGTACGACGTCACCGTCGAGGCTGGTCACCGTGCGGCGGCCGTCCTCGAGGATCAGGTCGTGCAGGGCGCGGGCCAGGGTCGACTTGCCACTCCCGGACAGGCCGGTGAAGAACACCACGAAGCCGCGCTCGTCATCGCCGGGCTGGTCCTGCGCGACGATCGCGGCGATCTCCTCTGGCCACTCACCGGCGTGACTCAGGGCGAGCACATCGCTGGTCGCGTAGTTCGTGGCCACATGCTGGCCCAGGGCGTGGTCGTACTCCGGCTCGCCGTGCGAGGGCAGCGGGGCGGCGACGACGTGGGCACCGACCCCACTCGCGTTCAGCTGGGCGGCTGCCTCGAGGGTGACGCGGACGAGGCCGACCGGCGAGACGTGCTGGGGGGTGCCGGTGCCGTTGAGCGCGAGGAGTACGACGTCCCGCCCGGTCGCATGTTTTCGGACCAGCTCGAGGTCGTTGTGGGTGAGCGGGGCCGCGACGGGGACGGTCAGCGCTCCGGCGTACTGCTCGCGGGCCTGGGCGGGGGTGAGATGGAGCCGGCGGAATGGGCCGTAGGCAGGCGTGGCGATGGGGGTGAGCGCGTTGGCAGTCCACCGGGCGAGGGGGAGGCCCTCGGGGTCGACGAGCTCGACCTCCGGGGCATTTGCGAGCTCGACCGGGAGGGCCAGGGTGATGCCGGGGTCCGAGACGTCGAAGTTGGTTCTGGGGGCCAGGGCTCCGGAGAGCAGCAGCTCTAGGTCGTCCAGCTCGCGCGGAGTCGGACAGTACTGCGGTGCGGACACCGGGCCATGGTGCCAGACCGCGCCGGATAGCGTCCGGGGCATGGTTGCTCCCGTCGTCATCGCAGAGATCGTCCGTTCAGGGTTCGTCGAGGGCCGTCACTACGGCTCGTGGGTGGCGCTGGACGCCGACGGGTCGGTGCGCGCTGCCGCCGGCGACGTCGAGGGCCCGATGCTCCCCCGGTCCTGCAACAAGCCGATCCAGGCGCTCGCGATGCTCGAGCAAGGACTCGTCATGGACGGGGAGCTGCTCGCGCTTGTCTGTGCGTCGCACTCGGGCGAGAAGTTCCATATCGACGGCGTACGCCGCATCCTGGCCTCCGCCGGGCTCTCCGAGGATGCGTTGCAGACCCCGGCGGGCTACCCGCTGGACGAGGAGGCCAGCGAGGAGGTGATCCGGTCGGGGGGTTCGAAGGATCCGGTGCTGATGAACTGCTCCGGCAAGCACGCGGCGATGCTCGCGACGTGTGTCGCCAACGGCTGGCCGACCTCCAGCTACCTGGCGTTGGACCACCCGTTGCAGCAGGCGATCGCTGCCACGTTTGCCCGGATGACCGGTGAGCCGGTTGCGCACGTCGCTATCGACGGCTGTGGCGCCCCGCTGCTCTCGACGTCGTTGATCGGGCTGGCCAGGGCGTTCACGACGCTCGCGACCGGAACAGGGGAGACCGCACGCGTCGCCGAGGCGATCCGCGCGTACCCCGAGTTCGTGTCGGGGACCCGCCGCGACGAGCTGACCCTGCTCCGCGCAATCCCCGGTGCTATCGGCAAGGCCGGAGCGGAGTCCTGCTATGTGGTCGCCCTGCCGGACGGTCGGGCGTTCGCGATGAAGACCGACGACGGTGCGCCGCGTGCCCGCCCGGTGGTGATGGCCGCCCTGCTCGAGCGACTCGGGGTCACCGACGAGCCGGGTGTGGACGGGTCCGCTGTTCGTCGTACGGGGGAGTCGGTGCTGCTCGGTGGGGGCAAGCCGGTCGGAGAGATCCGGGCCGTCCTCTCCTTTTGAACGCTCAACGACCGCGGTGCTGCCTCCTGCTAGCACCCGGAACACGCCGTTACACCATGACACAAGGGGCTTTGTGACTCGTGACACCGGGTGCGAGTTTGCTTTTGCTTGCAAGAGTTAGCACTATGAGGACATGGCCAAAATCAAGGTCGGCAAGACCGTCGTCTCGTCGCTCGGGGAGTACCTCCGCGAGCAGCGCGTCGCTGCCGAGCTCTCGCTTCGCCAGCTGGCGGAGCAGACCGGTGTGTCGAACCCGTACCTGAGCCAGATCGAACGCGGTCTGCGCAGGCCATCGGCCGAGGTGCTGCAACAGCTGGCCAAGGCACTCCGGATCTCTGCTGAGCAGCTCTACGTGCAGGCCGGGATCTTGAACCCCGATGACGGTCAGGTCCGCTCCGTGGAGCTGGCCATCCTCGGGGACCCGGTGCTGAGTGAGCGGCAGAAGCAGTCCCTGTTGGACGTCTACCAGTCCTTCAGGGCGGTCGCCGAGAACGCCCTACCCATCGAAGTACTCGACCCCACAACGGTGGAACCAACCATCGGGGTCGACACAACCAAGCTAGGAGATTGACATGGCGAAGACCCAGTTCAACGTCGAGCAGATCAAGACCGAGGCCGTGAAGCCGCTGTACGCCGTCGCCGGCGCATACGAGGTTGCCTACGAGCTGTGGCGCGGCTACGCCGCCGACGCCCAGAAGGCCGCGACCGAGCGCTTCCAGGACGTGCAGCAGCGCGTCAGCAAGATCGAGCGCGAGCCGAAGGCCTTCCAGGACCAGGCCATCGCGCTGTTCAGCGAGCGTGTTGAGGAGCTGCAGAAGGAGGCCAAGGAGGCGCAGAGCAAGTTCGAGGCGCGCGTGGCCGAGCTGCAGAAGGACGCCAAGGCGTTCCCCGCGAAGTTCCAGAAGGACGCCAAGGCGTTCCCCGCGAAGCTTCAGGCCCAGATCGACGAGGCCCGTGCCGAGCTGACCAAGACCTACGAGTCGCTCGCCGAGCGTGGCGAGAAGCTGATCGCGGCGATCCGCAAGGACGGCGTCAAGGCCGTCACCGCGCTGCGCAAGGCCCCGGCCAAGTCCTCGGTCGCGCGTCGCCAGGCTGCCAAGAAGGGCGCGGCCCGCACGGCTCCTGCCTCCAAGGCCGCCGCGACGAAGGCTCCGGGCAGCAAGCCGAAGCCGGCCGCCAAGAAGGCCGTCAAGCAGGGCGGTGCCAAGGGTGGCACCACCACCGCGAAGAAGGCCCCGGCCAAGACCGCCACGACGACCACCTCGGCGTCTGCCTGACCAGACACTCGGCACCGACGGGTGACGAGTAGCCCGACCTCTGGTGACCCCTCCCTTCGCCAGAGGTGGGCCGACGGGCCCCCGGATCTGATCCGGGGGCCCGTTGCTGTGTCCGGATGGTCTGTGGCTGGGGCTGGGGCGCCCCGGGCCACACAAATGTTGGGTTGTGACGTCGACGTGGTCCCGTTCAACGTCCGGGTCCAACATTTGTGGGGTTGGGACGTTCGGGTGGTCCCGTTCGACGTCGGGGTCCAACATTTGTGGGGTTGGGACGTTCGGGTGGTCTCGTTCGACGTCCGGGTCCAACATTTGTGGGGTTGGGACGTTCGGGTGGTCTCGTTCGACGTCGGGGTTGAACCGCCCCGGAGTTTTCGGAGGCTTCGTTTGGTGTCGCTACCCGGTTGGGTGGAGACGGTTTCTTGCAGCGTAGTGAATCTCTTCGACCTGGATGGGTGTCAGGTCGTCGATGGACTCGTGGGTGCGTTCGTGGTTGAACCAGTCGACCCACTCCAAGGTCGCGTACTCGACGTGCTCGAGGTCTCGCCAAGGTCCTTCGGGGCTGATCAGCTCGGTTTTGTAGATCCCGATCTGCGACTCGGCCAAGGCGTTGTCGTAGGCATCGCCCACCGAACCCACTGAGGCATCCACACCGGCTTCGATGAGCCGGCTGGTGAACGCGAACGAGGTGTACTGACTGCCCGCGTCGTTGTGATGGACCAGCCCGCTCAGGTCGCTCACACCGCCGCGGCCCCGGGTCCAGATCGCCATCTCCAGGGTCGCCAGAACGAGATCGGTGGTCATTCGTGTGGCTGCCCTCCAGCCGACGATGCGGCGGGAGAAAACGTCGAAGGCGAACGCCACGTAGACGACACCGGTGAAGGTGGCCACGTAGGTGAAGTCGGCGACCCACAGCTGGTTGGGGCGGGTCGCGGTGAAGTCCCGGTCGACCAGATCAGCTGGCCGCTGGTCGTGCTCGGAGGCGACCGTGGTGCGGATCTTCTTCCCGCGCAGCGCCCCGGCCCAGCCCTGGGCGGCCATCAGCCGTTCGATCGTGCACCGGGCCACGTCGTGGCCTTGTGTGCGCAGGTGCAGCCACATCTTGCGGGCACCGAACCGGCGACGGAACTTGTGGTCCCTGGCCGCAGCGATCAGCGCGAGGATCTCGGCGTCACGCAACGCCCGCTTGGAGGGCAGCCGGGACCGGGCGTCGTAGTAGGTGCTCGGGGCGATCTTGCAGCCGTGCTGCGTGAGCACGGTGCAGATCGGCTCGACCCCGAACACCCCGCGGTGCTCGTCGATGAAGTGCACTAGAACCTGTGTGGGCGGTCGAGCTCCGCCGCGAAGAAAGCCGACGCGGACTTCAGAATCTCGTTGGCCCGCCGCAGCTCTGCGACTTCCTTCTTCAGCTCCCGGATCTCAGCGAGCTCATTGCTGGTCTTCCCAGGTCGATGTCCACCGTCGATCTCAGCGCGACGGACCCACTTACGCAGAGTCTCCGGAGAGCTGATCCCGAGCTTGCCAGCGATCGACCTGATCGCCTCGAACTCGCTCGGATACTCACCCTTCGACTCCATCACCAGCCGGACCGCGCGTTCACGCAGCTCGTGCGGATACTTCGAGGGACGTGCCATGGACTTCATCCTTCCAACGAATGAAGTCTCCGGACATCCCGGGGCGGTTCAGGGTCCAACATTTGTGGGGTTGTGACGTGCAGGTGGTCTCGTTCGACGTCCGGGTCCAACATTTGTGGGGTTGCGGGAGCCCGTTCGTTCGAGGATCAGCCAGCACCCCGATATCCTCGTAACGTGTTTGACGTCTTCGCCTTCGAGTCTCTCGTGATGGAAGTGGCCTTCTTCGCCCTGATGGCTGTGAAGGTCTGGGCATTCGTCGATGCGATCACGCGCCCGGCACCGGCGTACGTCGCCGCAGGGAAGCTCACCAAGCCGGCCTGGCTGTTGATCCTCGGGCTGACCGTGGTCACCTCGTTCCTGTGGAGCGCGCCGCTGGGCCTGTTCTCGATCGTCGGCACGGTCGCTGCGTTCGTCTACCTGCTCGACGCCAAACCTGCGCTCGCTTCGATCACCCGACGACGCTGATCCGCTCGCTCGCCGCGGGCAGCGCCACTGGCGGGGTCCTAGCTGGACGGCTAGGGCCGCTAGTTCTTCCCCTGGTGCTGCTCCCGTACGACGCGCAGCGCGGTCTCGGTCAGGCTGTGGCCGTTCTGCGCCGCGAGGGCGCGCAGTCTCTCGTAGGCGTCGGCCATGTCGACCCCGTGCACGTGCGCGAGGACACCCTTCGCCTGCTCGACCTTGCTTCGGGCCATGATCGCCTCGTGCACGCGTGCCGCGATCTGGTCGGTGGGGATCTCGGTGGACTGGACGACGACCAGGGTGGCCACATCGGCGAAGGCTTGGGAGAGAGTCGCGGTCCCGGCCTGGGTGTCGGTCGGGCTGGTCCGGAAGATGTTCAGCCCTCCCAGGACCCTGCCCCGCCAGCGCATGGGGTAGGCATCGACCCGCTGGAAGCCTGAGTCGGAGATGGCTTGCCCGACCTCGTGCCAGCGGCCGGTGAGCTCCTCCGAGCCTTTGGCGGAGACGTGCTGGCCGGTCCGGATCGCGTCGATGCAGGGTCCGCTCGACGTCTGGATCTGGAGCATCTCGAGCTCGGCGGCACGGTGCGACGACGAGCTGAGCAACGACAGGGCGCCGGTCCGGTCCACGACCAGGATTGCCACCGCCTCCGCGAAGACCAGATCGGCGCAGTCAGTCAACAGCTGGGCGAGCACGTCGGCGACGACGTGGTCACTGACCATCGCAGCGGCCGCGTCGCCGAAAGCGTCTGCAGTTGTTCGTTGGACCGTCATCGGTCGTCTCCTTGTCTGTCGGCGGTGAACGCGAGCTCGCGAGCAATGATGCCGCGACTCACCTCCGCCACCGTCGTGCCGTGGGCGAATGCGTGCGCTCGCAGCAGTGCCAGCGCATCCGGGGGTGCGATCTTGAGCTGGGCGACCACCATGCCGGTTGCCTGGGAGACCCGGTCACGCATCACCCAGAGCTGGTCGGAGTCGTCATCCGCGTCCATGCCACCCATCACCGCGACCCCGATGGCGTCAGCGAGGAACTGCGCCTCGGCACAGGTTCGCGACAACCCGCGCTCGTGCGTCTGGTAGGCGGTGACCACTCCCAGCACCTCCGAGTCCGGCCGCATGGGGAAGGCATGGAGGAGCACGGGTCGACCCTCCCGGTTCAATGCCTGGGTGAGCATCGGCCACCGGGAGTCCTGCTCCGCGTGTGAGAGCCCGCAGACCGCCGTACCGGTCCGGAACGCGTCCAGGCTCGGGCCCTCGCGCAACACGTCCTGGCTGTCCTCCGCGCGGTCGGAGAGACTGTCGGTCGCGCAAAGCGTCGCCCGATCGGGCGCCGTGAAGCCGATGGTGATGGCGGCCCCCTCCGCATCCAGGATCTCGGAGAACGCGATGCAGAGCCGAAGGGGCAGCGGAGCCTGGGGTGCGGTGCCGGCGAGCACCCGGGTCAGATGCCCCAGCAGGACCGGACGATCCTCCATGGTTCACCTCCGTGGCCGCCAGTGCGTCGGGCGACGCTCTCGTCGTACGCCGAGGGATGTGGGCCGCGTCCCGGGGGCTGGCTCTTCGAGGCTACCAGCGGCGGCTGTCCCGGGCTGTGGCCGAACGGGTCTCGTTTCCGGACCCCGTGCCAGCCGTCGGCGACCCCATGTGTCAGCCCGGTGGACCGGGGAGAGTGTGCGCTCGGAGCGAGTGGGTACGCGCGGACCATGGACACCTCCGTCGAGCGTCCCGGGGCACGTTGGTGGGTGCCGGAGCGACCCACCCTTCGGAACCTGCAGGACGCCGTCCAGGACTGCAAGGGCTGCGAGCTCTACCTCGACTCGACCCAGGGTGTGATGGGCGCGGGCTACTCGGATGCGGAGCTGATGGTCCTCGGAGAGCAGCCTGGCGACAAGGAGGATCAGGCGGGCGAGCCGTTCGTCGGACCGGCCGGCCAGCTGCTGGACCGAGCGCTGACCGAGGCCGGGATCGAGCCGGAGGATGTGTTCCGGACCAACGTGGTCAAGCACTTCCGCTTCTCCGCGACGCGCGGCAAGCAGCGGATCCACAAGTCGCCGAGCCGGGTACACGTCGCCGCCTGCGGGCCGTGGCTACTGGCCGAACTCGACCTCGTGCGCCCCACCGGAGTCCTCGTCCTGGGCGGCACCGCCGGCAAGGCCCTCTACGGCACCCGGTTCCGCGTTGGCGCCGCCCGGGGAGAGCTGCGCTCGTGGCCCAAGGACTTCGGGCCCGGCGAGAGCCACTACTGCCCGGAGTGGGTCCTGACCACGACCCACCCCTCCGCCGTACTGCGCTCGCGCAACCGCGAGGAGGACTACCAGCGGCTGCTCGCGGATCTGCGCGTCGCCGCCGAGGCGCTCGCACGCTGAGCGCGTGATGCTTGTCGTCGGTCCCCGGCTGAGAGATGTTGGTGTTATGAGGTGCCATTTCATCCCCAGCTACCTTCTCGACCGGCTGGTCGAGGCCGACGACGACGGCGTGGCCGAGTGCGGACGACGCACCGCGGCCATCGACCAACAGATCAGAGCCATGCGTACGGCGGTCGCGCCGCAAGCGACCGGAGACGTGGCGTGGCAGATCCACGATGCCGAGAACGGCACGGCTCTGCCCGGCCAGCTCGTCCGGTCCGCCGGAGAGCCCGAGCTCGCGGACTTGGCCGTCAACGAGGCGGCCACCGGGATCACTGAGTCGCTGGCCCTGTTCACCGACTTCGGTCGGTCGTCCTTCGATGACCGGGGTGCGACCGTCGTAGCGACGGTGCACTACGAGAAGGACTACGACAACGCATTCTGGGACGGAACCCAGCTCGTCTTCGGTGACGGGGACGGCAAGGTGTTCGACCGGTTCACCAAGCCGATCGACGTGCTCGGGCACGAGCTCTCGCACGCCGTCACGCAGCACACGGCCGACCTGACCTACCAGGGGCAGTCAGGTGCCCTGAACGAGTCGATGTCCGACGTGTTCGGGGCGTGCATCAAGCAACGCCACCTCGGTCAGTCCGCCGAGGACGCGGACTGGCTGGTCGGCGCGGGGATCTTTCTTCCCGGGATCAGCGGGAAGGCGCTGCGGTCGATGGCAAAGCCCGGCACGGCGTACGACGACCCACTGATCGGCAAGGACCCCCAGGTCGGGTCGATGGCTGACTTCGTGAACACCACCGACGACAACGGCGGCGTGCACATCAACAGCGGAATCCCCAACCGTGCGTTCGTGATCGCCGCACGCGCGATCGGAGGCGAGACCTGGAGCGGAGCCGGCCGGATCTGGTACGACGCACTCGTCTCCGGCCTCGACCCGGGAACCGACTTCGCGACGTTCGCGGCGGCGACGATCACGGCTGCCGGTGAGCACTCCAAGGCCGTCGAGGACGCATGGACGCAGGTCGGCGTAATCGGGGGAGAGGCGCCCGCGCCCGTCATACCTGCTCAGGCCAATGACACGTACGTGGTCGTCGCGCGCACCGGTGGGATCGCCGGCCTCACCAAGGAAGGGATCGTCGACATCGAGTCCGACGACCCGCGGGCGCCCGTGGTGCGCGAGCTCGTGCAGCGCATCGACTTCCGGGCGATCAGCTCGGGGCAGGCTCGCCCGGACCGGTTCGTCTACCGGTTCCGATACGCCGCGATCGAGACGCAGGTCAACGAGCCGGCGCTCACCGAGGATCTGCGAAACCTCGCTCAGATCGTGCTTGGGGAGTGATCGCAGCCCGCGAGTCGGGCCGGCTTGCCTGTGGATCGCGAGTTGCTGATTTGCCCAGCCGAGGCTGAAGTGTCCGGGTGGACGTTGCGCAGGCGTTGCTCGAGGCAGGAGGCATCGCTCCCACGCATGTCCTCCGGCACGTTGCCACGCGCCACGAGCTAAGCGCTGCGCTGAGATGCGGGCATGTCGTCCGGGTCGGCCGCGGCCGCTACTCGCTGCCTGACGTCGACGAGCACCGAGCTGCAGCGGCCGGACTGTCCGGAGCCCTCACGCTGCTTTCGGCAGCCAGGCACTGGGGATGGCCGGTGAAGCTGCCTCCTGAACGGCCACAGATCGTGGTGCCTCGCGGCCGCAATGTCTCCAACGCTCGCCGGGCGGGTGTCGACCTGCGCTGGGGGTCGGTCACCCCTGAGGAGCTGGCGGCTGGTGTCACCTCCGAGTTGCGCACTGCACTGGACTGCGCTCGTCTGCTGCCGTTCGACGACGCGCTCGCCGTCATCGACTCCGCCCTGCGCTCCGGTCTGTCGAGGACCGAGCTGCTGCTGGCGTGCGCCCGGCTCCCGCGGGTGGGCCGCGACCGGGCCTATCGGGTCATCGAGCTCGCAGACTCTCGCGCGGCCAACCCCTTCGAGTCGGTGCTCCGTGCCGTGCTCGACTCCGTACCTGGCGCCCGGTTCGAGCCCCAGCAGTGGGTCGGCAGCATCGGCCGTGCCGACCTCGTGGACCGTGGGCGGCGGGTGGTGGTGGAGGCGGACTCGTTCGAGTTCCACTCGGACGCAGCTGCGTTGAACCGCGACATCGAGCGCTACAACGCGTTCCTCGGCGAGGGACACGTCGTGCTGCGATTCGCTTGGAGGCACGCGATGTTCGAGCAGGACTACGTCCGTGAGGCCGTCACCGCCGTGATCGCGCCCCAAGGACGATCAGTTCGCTGGTGCCCGCACTGTGCTGCCGCCTGACGCGAGCCGTTGACGGCCGAACTGATCGTCCGTCGGCATCTCGGTCGGGCTCAGCCCTTCCGCGCGCGGGCAGCGGTCTTGGCGCGGTCGTGGGCGCTGAGGTCGACCTTGCGGATGCGGACGAAGTCGGGGGTCACCTCGACACACTCGTCCTCGCGGCAGAACTCGAGGGACTGCTCGAGGCTGAGCCGCTTCGGCGGGATCAGCTTCTCGAAGTTGTCCGAGGTCGCGGAGCGGACGTTGGTCTGCTTCTTCTCGCGGGTGATGTTCACGTCCATGTCGTCGGAGCGCGAGTTCTCCCCGACGATCATCCCCTCGTAGACATCGATCGTCGGCTCCACGAAGAGCACACCGCGCTCCTGCAGGTTGGTCATCGCGTACGCCGTGACAGCGCCCGTGCGGTCGGCGACCAGCGAACCCTGCGAGCGGGACTTGATCTCCCCGGCCCACGGCTCGTAGCCCTCGAAGACGTGGTGCGCGATGCCGGTGCCGCGGGTGTCGGTCAGGAACTCGGTGCGGAACCCGATCAGCCCGCGGGCCGGGACCAGGAACTCCATCCGCACCCAGCCGGTGCCGTGGTTGGTCATCTGCTCCATCCGGCCCTTGCGGACCGCCAACAGCTGGGTGATCGTGCCGAGGTACTCCTCCGGCGCATCGATCGTGAGCCGCTCGACCGGCTCGTGCACCTTGCCGTTGACCTCGCGCGTGACCACCTGCGGCTTGCCGACGGTGAGCTCGAAGCCCTCACGGCGCATCTGCTCGACGAGGATCGCGAGCGCAAGCTCGCCTCGACCCTGGACCTCCCAGGCGTCGGGACGCTCGGTGTCGAGGATCTTCAGCGAGACGTTGCCGACCAGTTCCTTGTCGAGCCGGTCCTTGACCAGTCGCGCGGTCACCTTGGTGTTCTTGGTCGGCCCGCGCCCGGCCAGCGGCGAAGTGTTGATCCCGATCGTCATCGAGATCGCCGGCTCGTCCACCTTGATGAGGGGGAGCGCGACCGGGTTCTCAGCATCGGCCAGCGTCTCGCCGATCATGATGTCCGGGAAACCAGCGAGCGCGACGATGTCGCCCGGCCCGGCCTTCTCGCCGGGCTTGCGCTCCAGCGCCTCGGTCACCAGGAGCTCGGTGATCTTGACGTTCTGCTTGGTGCCATCGGTCTTCATCCAGGCCACGGTCTGGTTCTTCTTCAGCCAGCCCTCGCGCACCCGGACCAGCGCGAGCCGGCCCAGGAACGGGCTGGCGTCGAGGTTGGTGACGTGTGCCTGGAGCGGCGCGCCCTCGGTGTACGTCGGGGCCGGGATCGTCTCCAGGATCGTGCGGAACAGTGGCTCGAGGTCAGGGGAGTCGGGCATCCCGCCGTTCTCAGGCATCGTCAGCGACGCGCGGCCGGCCCGGGCACTCGCGAAGACGACCGGGAAGTCCAGCGCGTCCTGGCTGTGCGACTCGTCGAGCAGGTCCATGAACAGCTCGTAGGTCTCGTCGACCACCTCAGCGATCCGGGCGTCACCCCGGTCCACCTTGTTCACGACGAGCACGACGGGCATGTCCGCGTTCAGCGCCTTGCGCAGCACGAACCGCGTCTGCGGCAGTGGCCCCTCCGAGGCGTCGACGAGAAGGACGATGCCGTCGACCATCGAGAGGCCACGCTCGACCTCGCCGCCGAAGTCCGCGTGGCCGGGAGTGTCGATGATGTTGATGGTCATGGGTACGTCGGTCGCCTTGCCGACGTACCTGATCGCGGTGTTCTTGGCGAGGATCGTGATCCCCTTCTCGCGCTCCAGGTCACCGGAGTCCATCGCGCGCTCGTCGACGTGCTGGTGCTCGCCGAATGCGCCGCCTTGCCAGAGCATCGCGTCCACGAGGGTCGTCTTGCCGTGGTCGACGTGCGCGACGATCGCCACGTTGCGGAGGTCGGAACGGGCCATCTGGTTGCCTGGGAGCGAAGTCATGCTTGCCTTCCGTCCGTCGCAGCCCTGGCCCAGATGAAGCAGAGGGCGGGCACGCTGAGAGACAGGGTCGGGGATTGGGGATGGGCGTCGGGTGCGCCGCGCTGAGTCTATCGTTATCGGGTGACCCACCGGACGAGGATGCGGGCGGCACCCAGTCTCACCCGGGTGCTTCGATGAGCGCGTTCCGGGTGCTCTTTGTGTGCGTCGGCAATGTGTGCCGCTCCCCGCTGGGTGAGCGTCTCCTGGCCTCAAGGCTTCGGCCCGAGGGCGTCGAGGTGGCCAGTGCCGGGGTCGGCGCGCTGGTCGCCGCTCCGATGACCGCCGAGGCGGCCCGCCATCTCGAGTCGTACGGCGGCTCGGCGGACGGGTTCGCCAGCCGGCAGCTGACTCCCGACATGGTCGACGAGAGCGACCTGGTCCTGACCGCGACGAAGGCGATTCGTTCGCGCGTGCTCGAGGAGTCGCCGGCTGCGTTGCGGCGTACCTTCACCGTGCTGGAGTTCGCCGCACTGCTGGACGTCGTGCCCGCCGGGAACGACCCAACCGCTCTCGTTCGCCGGGCGGCGGAGGAGCGCTCGCGGGCCGCGATCGACGACTACGACATCCCCGACCCCTACGGTCGCGGCGACGAGGCCCACCTGGTCGCCGCGCAGGCGATGGCCCCAGCAGTCGAGCGGATCGCCAAGGGCCTTGACCCGTGAGGTCGCTGCTGCGTGCCCTGTTCGTCATCGTGGCTGTGACCCTCGCAGGGACTGTGTTGCCCAGCCTGGCCGACCCGACGGTCTCCTCAACCCGCGCGGCCCCCGAGACGACGGCACGGGCCACCGCCCCCACCGAGACCGCGACCCAGCGGAGCAGGCCTCACACGAAGGCCCAGAGGTCAGCAGAGCCGACGACCAAGGCGAAGGCCACGTCCCCCGCGGCGACCCGGAGCCCGACCCCGACCAAGGCGTTGCCGGGTCCGCTCCGCGGGATCACGATCGCGCTCGACCCAGGTCACCAGCTCGGCAACGCGGCGTACCCGAGCCAGGTCAACGCCCTCGTCCCCGCGGGCGGCTTCGAGAAGCCGTGCAACACGACCGGCACGGCCACCGACAGCGGCGTGGCCGAGTCCACGGTCAACCTGCTCGTGGCCCGCGCGGTCACGGAGCGGCTGCGCAGACTGGGAGCCCGCGTGCTGATGACGCGGACGGTCGACAGCCAAGAGAGGTGGGGTCCGTGCATCGACGAGCGGGGCCAGTTCGGCAAGCTGGTCGGAGCGCGGCTGATGGTCTCGCTGCACGCCGACGGCGCATCGGCCTCCGACCGCGGGTTCCACGTCATCGCACCGACCAGCCGCGCACCCTGGACCGCCGACATCGCCGGATCGTCACTGCGGCTCGCGACGTCCCTGCGCGACGGGCTCACCACGTCCGGCGTACCCCGCTCCAACTACACCGGCAGCGGCAGCGCCTTGAATGTGCGCAGCGACCTCGGCACGCTGAACATGTCTGACGTGCCGGTCGCGATGATCGAGATCGGCAACATGCGCAACACGGAGGATGCGCGCCGGATGACCTCGATGAGCGGGCAGGCGCAGTACGCCGACGGGGTCGTGCGGGGCATCCGAACGTTCCTCGGAAGGTGAATGGATGACGACGCGTGCCAACGGCCTCGCCGGCGCCGTGATCCTGTCCCTTCTCCTGGCCCTTCTGGCCGGTTGCAGTGGTCAGGATCCGAAGAGCTCGCCTCGGCCCGCCGCGGCCGATGCTCCCGACAAGGCTCTGACCAAGGGCACTTGTTGGGACGACACGCAGCTGCCCGATGAGCTGGGTGCGAACGCGTTCGATGACTGGGTCGAGACGTACGCCGCCGGGGACTCTGCTCTGGCCGACTCGATGCGCGACGACGCCAGCTTCAGCAAGCTGATCGAGTGCACGGAGCCGCATGAGCTGGAGCTGTACAACGTGGTCGAGCTGGAGCCGTCGCTGACCGCGAAGGTCACGAAGTACGCCGACCTGCTGGACCAGAAATCCCCGCTCTATCGCGCGATCCGCGATCAGGTGAACGAGCGCTGCCCCGCCGGCTCGGCGTACGACGTGGCGCAGCGCGGCGCCCGTGGCCCCCGGGTGCAGCTCGGCCCGACGCTGAACACCGGCGGCGGACTGCACATGGCCTGGGACCCGTTTCCCGCGGACCTGTGGGCCAAGGGTGAGCGGAAGTTCGTGTGCATCTTCGAGCAGGACGAACCCGGGACGATGAGGTTCGCCGACCTCGTCACGCGCAAGGTGCCGGTCACCGCGCGGGTGTGCCTGATGAGGCCGGGCAGGTTCGTACCCTGCGCCGGCAAGCACGACGCCGAGGACATCGCCGAGGTGCTCCTGAACACCCTGATTGCCAAGGGCCAGATTGACGGCCGCAAGGCCCTGCGGAAGGGCGTCGACGGGCCGTACGTCGCGTTCAGTGACGCGCTGTACGCGAAGCTCGACAAGGTCTGCCAGACCTTCATGTCCTCGGTCTCGACGCTCAAGGGAGGCGTGGTGGCGAAGGTCTACCCGGGATCGGTGAAGCAATGGCCGACGCCGACGGGGGAGTACGTCGCACGATGCTTCGCGCTCAAGCCCGACGAGGAGCCACCGGCTCCGATTACCGGGACCATCTTCAACAAGGGCTGAGCGTCTGAGGGAACCGTCCGGCGCCCGGATCCCACAAATGTTGGGTTGGAGCGTCCATCTGCCTGATCTCGACGTCAGAACCCAACATTTGTGGAGTTCGGGGCGGGTTTGGTCGACGTACCGGCCGGCTGTGATACTCCGGCATGGCCACGATCGTTCCCTTTCGTCAGCTCGAAGAGATCCCCGGCTGGTTCCGGCGGATGGACATGGAGCTCTTCCGGCTGCTCCTCGACGAGACCGAGGAGCGTCTCGGCGGCGGGGACCTGGCCGAGCTCGGCGTCTACCTCGGCAAGAGCGCGGCGCTGATGGGGTTCGCGCTCCGGCCTGGTGAGACGTTCACCGTGATCGACCTGTTCAGCCAGCTGGCGGAGTCGGACGACAACCAGGCGGAGAACCAGGAGCAGTACGCCGAGCTGTCCCGAGACGCCTTCGAGGGCTACTACCGGAAGTTCCACGAGGAGCTTCCCGTGGTCGTCCAGGCGCCCAGCCAGACGATCGTGGACCACGCACCGCACGGCACCCACCGGTTCGTGCACATCGACGCCTCCCACCTCTACGAGCACGTCGTGGGGGACATCGAGGCCGCTCGGACGCTCCTTCACCCCGACGGCGTGGTGGTCTTCGACGACTACCGCACGGTGCACGCCCCGGGCGTCGCCGCCGCCGTCTGGCGCGAGACCACCAACGGCCTCACCCCGTTCGCGGTGACACCGAACAAGCTCTACGCAACCTTCGGTGACGCCGACCCGTGGCTGGAGGTGGTCAAGGACTGGCTGGGCGGCTCGTCGTACTGGCGGATGGAGCTCCAGCAGGTCGCCGGCCGGCAGCTCGTCCGACTGAAGCGACCGGCCCCAAAGCCCCAGCCGGCGGACTCGGAGTCGCCAGGGACGACGAAGTCTCAGCCAGCTGAGCCACCGGAGAAGCCCGGGTGGGTCGCGCGTCTCACTCGTCGCTGACCCGGTGCACCTTGTGCGCCGCCGCCTGCGCGCGAGGGCGTACGACGAGCGAGTCGATGTTCACGTGGGACGGGAGCGAGGCCACCCAGCGCACCACCTCGGCGATGTCCTCGGCCACGAGCGGTTCGGCCACGCCCGCGTAGACCGAGTCGTAGCGCTCCTTGTCCCCACCGAAACGGTTCAGGGTGAACTCCTCGGTCTTGACCATCCCGGGAGCGATCTCGGTGAAGCGGAGCGGCTCGGCCACCAGCTCCAGCCGTAGCGTCTCGGTGATCACCCGTACGGCGTGCTTGGCGGCCACGTAGCCTCCGCCGCCCTCGTAGGAGACGCGCCCGGCGGTCGAGCCGAGGTTGATCACCAGACCACCACGGTCCGCGCGCAGCGCCGGCAACAGTGCCTGCGTCACTCGTACGATGCCGAGCGCGTTCAGGTCGAACATCCGGGCCCACTTCTCGACGTCTGCCTCCTCGACGCTCGCTTGGTCGGTGGCGCCGCCGGCGTTGTTGAGCAGCACGTCCACGCTCTCGACCGACGCCGCCAGCTGCGCAACTGATGTCGCGTCGGTCACGTCGCAGACCACCGCGCGGCCGCCGATCTCCTCGGCCAGGGCCTCGATCCGGTCCTTGCGCCTGGCCGCGCAGACGACGTGGAACCCGTCCCCGGCCAGGGCGCGAGCGCTGGCGGCACCGATGCCGCTGCTGGCTCCGGTCACGACGGCGGTGCGGGTCATGGGTAGCTCCTCAGGGGTGGCGGGAATGCCCGCCATGATAGGAGCGGAATGGACCGGGCCTCGACGACGTTGCGTCAGTCGGAGGTAATGCATGCGGCACGAATTGACGTACGACGCGAACCCGGCGCTGCATCGGGTCGCGATGATCAGCCTGCACACGTCACCGCTGGACCAGCCGGGGACCGGTGATGCCGGCGGCATGAACGTGTACGTCCTCGAGCTCGCCCGCCGCCTGGCGGCGCGGCAGGTCGAGGTCGACGTGTTCACGCGCGCCACCGGCAGCTCACTCGCACCGGTCGTCGACGTCAGCGACGGCATCCGCGTGCACCACGTCTCCGCCGGTCCCTACGAGGGGCTCACCAAGCACGAGCTGCCGGCCCAGCTGTGTGTCTTCGCCCGAGAGGTGCTGCGCACCGAGGCCTACAACGTGCCGGGCTACTACGACCTCGTGCACAGCCACTACTGGCTCAGTGGGCAGGTTGGCGCGCTGGCTCGCGACCGCTGGGGTGTCCCTCTCGTGCACACCATGCACACGATGGGCAAGGTGAAGAACGCCGCGCTCGCCATCGGCGACACCCCCGAGCCCATCGCTCGCCTGATCGGCGAGGAGCAGGTGGTCGCGGCCGCCGACATGCTCGTGGCCAACACCGACGACGAGGCCAGGCAGCTGATCGACCTCTACGACGCCGACCCCGGCCGCGTCGAAGTGGTGCATCCCGGCGTGGACCTGACGACCTTCCGCGACGTCGGCAGGTCCAGTGCGCGGGAGCGGCTCGGACTGCCCGCCCACGGAACGGTGATCACCTTCGTGGGCCGGATCCAGCCCCTCAAGGCTCCTGATGTGATGTTGCGAGCGGTCGCCCTGCTGCTCGAACGTCGGCCCGACCTGCGCTCCTCGCTCACCGTCGCGGTAGTCGGTGGGCCTTCGGGCTCCGGGCTTGAGCACCCGGACTCGCTGGTCCGGCTGGCCGAGGAGCTCGGCATCGAGGACCTGGTGCGGTTCGTGCCACCGGTCGTCCAGGAGGAGCTGGTCGACTGGTACGCCGCTTCCTCGCTGGTGTGCGTGCCGTCGTACAACGAGAGCTTCGGGCTGGTCGCCATCGAGGCCCAGGCGAGCGGCACGCCGGTCGTGGCCGCGGCGGTCGGTGGACTGAGCACGGCAGTGCGCGACGGCCGGTCTGGCCTGCTGGTGGCCGATCACGAGCCTGCGTCGTACGCCGCCGCGTTCGAGCGGGTCATCTACGAGCCCGGCTTGCGCGAGGAGTTGGCGAAGGGCGCGGATGCCCATGCGCAGCAGTTCGGCTGGGACCGCAACGCGGACCGGATGATCGAGGTCTACGCCACCGCGCAGCAGAAGATGCGTGCCGACCTCACCGGGGTGGCGCTCTAGGGGCTCGCCAGAACCCCACAAATGTTGGCGCGCGACGTGGAGATCGAGGGGCTGGACGTCTCGACTCAACAAATGTTGGCGCGCGACGTCGCGGCCGGCTTGCCGGTGTTCCAACCCCACAAATGTTGGCGCGCGGCGTCGAGATCGGCCGGCAGGACGTCGCAATCCAACAATTGTGGGCTTGGGGCATGATCGGGGCGTGAGTCACGACAAGCCTTTGAGCGACGTGGATCTGGCCCCGGAGCGCGAGCGGGCGCTGGCTGCGCTGCGCGAGGTCTTCGACCAGGGCGAGATGGACTACACCGAGGTCTCACCAACGTCGCTGATGGTGGAGCTGCCCGGCGAGAAGAAGCTCAAGACGCCGTGCCGGTTCGATGTCGGCAAGCACGCCCTCGAGGTGCACGCCTTCGTGTGCCGCAAGCCAGACGAGAACTTCGAGGGCGTCTACCGGTGGCTGCTGGAACGCAACATGAAGATGTACGCCGTGGCGTTCGCGCTCGACGGCATGGGTGACATCTACCTCGATGCCCGGCTGCCGTTGCAGGGCGTCACCGCGGAGGAGATCGACCGGCTGCTGGGCGCGGTGCTGGAGTACGCCGACGGGTCGTTCAACACGATCCTCGAACTTGGCTTCGCCTCCTCGATCCGCAAGGAATGGGACTGGCGCATCTCCCGCGGCGAGCCGACACGCAACCTCGAGGCGTTCCGTGGGCCGTTGGGGCTCGACGCTCGAGGGGTGCCCGACTCCGAGGCCTGAGGCGCCCAGCTGTTACGAGTGCAACCTCAAGAGTGCAGGGCGGCCGGCTCCGGATGCGGCGCCTCGGCGGACGGGGGGCGCGGCTTGCGGCGGGCGACTGCGACCCCGACAAGGGCGAGCACCCCGCCGGCGTACGCCATCGTGGGCGGCGCCTCACCGAGGAAGACCAGGCCGAGCACGATGGTGATCGGTGGCACCAGGTAGGTCGTGACGCCTAGGCTGCTGGCGCTCATGTGCTTGAGCGCGAACGCGTAGGTGCTGAAGGCGATCGCCGTCGGGAACACGCCGAGGTAGATCAGCCACCAGATCGAGGACGCAGGTGCCTCTCGCGCCTGGGTGAGGAGATCTCCGGCGAAGGGCAGGCAGCTGACTGCACCGATGGTGCAGGCCAACCAGGTGACCTGGATCGCGGAGAGCCGGCCCATGAGGGGCTTCTGCAGGATCAGGCTGATCGAGTACGCGACAGCACTGACCAGGCACAGGAGTACGCCGACCGTGTAGCTCCCACCGCCGAGGTTCGCAGACGGTGAGGTCGAGAAGGCGATCAGGGCCACCCCGCTGAACGCGAGCGCCAGGCCGAAGCCGAGCTGCACGGTGAACCGCTCGCTGAGGAAGAGTGCGGCCATCAGGGCGATCAGCACCGGCGAGACCTGGATCAGCATCGCGGCGGTGCCCGCGTCGACCATCCGCTCGCCGGCATTGAGCGCCACGTTGTAGAGGCCGAACCACAACACTCCGATCACCACCAGCGCCACCCACTCGCGCCGGGTCGGGCGCACAACACCGCGAGACACCGCCACGACGGCGAGGCAGACCGCCCCGACGAGCAGCCGGCCCAGGGAGAGCGACCCGGCCGTGAAGTCATGGCCGAGGTGGCGGATCGCGACGAACGCGGACGCCCAGAACACCAGCGTGCAGGCCACTGCAGCGAGTGGGAGCCAGGTGGGTGTCGACTTCTCGGTCACGCGACAACACTAGGAAACAGCACCGACAGTCGGCACGCGGTTTTCGGTCGTCGTACGTCGAGATTCGGCCGCGTTCGTGAGGTCGGTCTCAGAGGTCGAGCTTGTAGCCCAGCCCGCGCACCGTGGTGAGCAGCTTGGGCTCGGCCGGGTTGTCCTCGAGCTTGGCGCGCAGGCGCTTGACATGTACGTCGAGGGTCTTGGTGTCACCGACGTAGTCCGAGCCCCACACCCGGTCGATGAGCTGTCCCCTGGTGAGCACCCGGCCGGGGTTGCGCAGGAACATCTCGAGCAGCTCGAACTCCTTGAGCGGCAGGCGCACCTCGGTGCTGTCGACAGTGACGATGTGGCGCTCGACGTCCATCCGCACCGTGCCGACCTCGAGGGTCGGCGGGGCCAGGTCTGGCTCGGTGCCACGTCGCAACACGGCGCGGAGTCGGGCGACGAGCTCCCGCGGCGAGTACGGCTTGGTGACGTAGTCGTCGGCGCCGAGCTCGAGGCCCACCACCTTGTCGACCTCGTCGTCCTTGGCGCTGACCATGATGATCGGCACGTTCGAGGTCTGCCGGATCTGGCGGCACACCTCGGTGCCGGGCAGGCCGGGAAGCATCAGGTCGAGCAGCACGATGTCCGCACCCGCACGGTCGAACTCGGTGAGCGCTTCGGGCCCGGTGGCGGCGATGGCCACCTCGAACCCCTCCTTGCGGAGCATGTACGCGAGGGCGTCGCTGTAGCTCTCCTCGTCCTCGACGACCAGTACGCGCGTCACGCCTTCTCCTTGGTGGTGCCTTCGGTCGTGCCTTCGGTCGTGTCGGGTGCGTCGGCCGGCAACGGTCCGGGCTTGCGCGGCAGGGTCAGGGTGAACGTCGACCCCTGGCCCTCCACCGACCAGACTCGCACCTCGCCCCCGTGGGATGCGGCGACATGCTTGACGACCGAGAGCCCGAGTCCGGTGCCGCCGGTCGAGCGGTGCCGCGCCGGGTCGACGCGGTAGAAGCGCTCGAAGATCCGGTCGAGCTCGTTGGCCGGGATGCCGATCCCGCGGTCAGTGACGCTGATGTCGACAGCGGCGTCGCGCCCGGTGGCGCTCACCACGACCGACGACCCCTCGGGGGAGTAGGCGACCGCGTTGGCGACGAGGTTGCTCACAGCCACGGCCACCTGCTCGCGGTTTCCGAGCAGCACCAGCCCGTGGGTTCCGTTGTGCACGAGCTCGATGTCGCGAGCCGTTGCATCGGTTGCGCTCTCGTCGAGCGCGCGCGCGATGATCTTGTCGGCCTCGACGGAGACCGGCTGGTCGAGGGGGTCGTCGCCCTGGAGTCGCGAGAGCTCGATGATCTGCTGCACGAGCCGGGAGAGCCGTTCGCTCTCCGTGTGCATCCTGCCTGCGAAGCGCTGCACCGCCTCGGGGTCGTCGGCGGCGTCGATGACGGCGTCGGAGAGCAGCTTGATGGCGCCCACCGGGGTCTTGAGCTCGTGGCTCACGTTGGCCACGAAGTCGCGTCGGATCGATTCCACCCTGCGCTCACGGGTGCGGTCCTCGATCAGCGCGAGCACCAGCTGGGAGCTCAGCGGCGCAACCCGGGCCGTGACGTGCCGGGGCGGCAGACCCGGCCGCTGCATCTGCAGCTCGGTCTCGCGAATCTGCCCGTCGCGGCGTACCTGACGGACGAGGTCGGCCAGCTCGTGCTCGGTGATCTCATGACCGCGGACGATGCCCATCGCGATGGCCGGCGCCGACGCCTTCAATACGGTGTCGGTGGCATCCACGACGAGTGCACTGCTCCGGAGCACGGAGAGCACGGCGGCGACACCGGGGGGGAGTGGCGGCTCGGGAACTTCGGGGGAGTGCATCTGCCGTTCGCTCACCCGGAATGCGAGTACGGTGCCACCACCGAGCAATGCTCCGAGCAGCGCAAAGAGAAGGGCCTGAAGGGTCGGGCTCACCCTTCGATCGTACGCAGGGTTTCACCGAGGGTTCGGTTCGCAGACTGCTCCTTCCGGGACTGTTCACCCTCGGTTCACGAAACGACTCGAACGGTTCACCTGGCCGTCGTAGGTTGTGACTCATGCGCGACGCCTACTCAGACCAGCTCCATGCCATCCGCGACGACCTCGTGGCGATGGCCCGCCTTGTGCGTGAGGCGGTCTCCGAGGCCACCGCTGCCCTGTTGGAGGGCGATGCACTACGTGCAGAGCGTGTGATCAGCAACGACGCCGACATCGACGCCCTCCGGATCAAGATCGAGGAGCACAGCTTCGAGCTCCTCTCGCTCCAGAACCCCGTTGCCGGAGACCTGCGGATGCTGGTCGCGTCGCTGCGGATGGTGAGCGAGTTCGAGCGGATGGGCGACCTCGCCGTACACATCGCCAAGATCGCCCGGTTGCGCGTCCCCGACATCGCCGTACCCAACCAGGTGGTGCCGACCATCGCCCGGATGGCGGCCGTGGCCGAGGTGATGATCGGCAAGGTGGAGCACATCATCGCCGAGTCCGACGTGGACGCCGCGACGGCGCTCGAGGAGGTCGACCAGGAGATGGATCGCCTGCGTCGCAACTCCTTCCGCGAGCTGCTCGGCTCGGAGTGGACCCACGGCGTGGAGCCGGCCGTCGACATCGCGCTGCTGGGTCGCTACTACGAGCGGATCGCCGACCACGCCGTCTCGATCGCCCGGCGCGTCGTGTTCCTGGTCACCGGCGAGCACCCGCAGTACGCCTGACGCGTCTTCCTGGTTCGTCTTCGGAAGCGTGAGCGCCCCTGGAGCGCACATTTGTTGGGTTGTGACGTCGTACGGGGGTCACTGGTCGCTCCTCCCGCACATTTGTTGGGTTGTGACGTCGTACGGCGGACACTGGTCGCTCCTCCCGCACATTTGTTGGATTGGTGCGTCGGATCGGGTGCTGTGAACGTCCTACCCCAACATTTGTGGGGTTTGGTGCGGACCGTTTTACCCACACAGGAATGGCCCCAGGCTGAGTTGTCCCCAGGCCCACATTTGTGCCTGTTGCGGACGACAAGACGGTTGTCGGCTTGCCCGCATGCAGACATCACCATCGCTCGACACGAGACGACCATTCACGCGAGCAGACGCCGTTGCTGCCGGTATGGACAGGAAACTTCTTCGCGGTTCGCGCTTCAGACGTATCTTCCGGGGCGTGTTCGTCGACGCGCGCGTTAGGCAGGACGCAGAACTCGTGGCGTGCGCTGCGTTGGCGATGCACCCCTCGGATGCGTTCGCCAGCCATCAGACCGCCGCGATACTTCGAGGTCTGCCTGTCCCTGCTTGCGATCGGGCTCACGTCACGGTGATGAAGCAGGAGCAGCGGGTCCAGCGCTACGGGGTGGCGTGTCACGTGGCCTGCCGCGAGACCCGAGTCGAGGAGCTGAACGGCGTGCGGGTCAGCTCTCCGCTGGATCTGTTCATCGAGCTCGCCGGCGTACTCAGTCTTGTTGACCTCGTCGTTGTTGGCGACGCGATGGTCCGTGCCGGGCTGTTCACAGTTCTCGAGCTTCAGAAGTTCTGTGGCGGGACCAGCCGATGGCACTCTCGCCGTGCCCGTCGCGGCGCCGCGTACGTCCGCGACGGTGTCGACTCGCCCATGGAGACGAGGCTCCGGATGCTGCTTGTTCTGGCGGGACTTCCCGAGCCGAAGGTCAATCACATGATTGTCGATGCCAACGGACTGGTGCTGCGCAGACTGGACCTGAGCTACCCGGCGATCAAACTGGGCGTGGAGTACAACGGGCGTCATCATGCTGACGATCCTGAGCAGTACTCATCGGACATCGAGCGCCGTGAGGAGTTCGACGAGAACGAGTGGCGCCTCATCGTCGTGGTGAGCGCGGGAATCTTCAAAGACCCCGAGCGCACGATCACCCGGGTGGCGCGTGCGTTGCGAAAGCGCGGGGTGCGGGTCGGGCCTTTGAGCGACGAGTGGCGGGCGCACTTCCCGATCGGCTAGCCGGCATCCTCCGCGCGGCAATGGGCGTCACGGGCGTCCCCGAATCCACATTTGTTGGGTTCGGACGTCCAGGAGTGCGTCGCCGACGTCACAATCCAACATTTGTGGGGCTTGCGCAGCCGCCAGCCCCATCGAGTCCTCAGGGCAGGAACAGCGCGGAGTCGCCGAACTCGTGCCAGCGGTAGCCGTCCGCCACCGCCGCGTCGTACGCCTGCTGCACGAGGTCGGTTCCCGCGATCGCTTCGACGAGCAACAGGTGTGAGGCCAGGGCGTCGTGCCAACCCGTGATCAGCCCGTTCACCGCGACGGCAGGATGATCCGGCGTGATCACTCGATCCGTCCACCCCGACGAGGCCTGCACGAACCCGTCGCGCACGGCTGACTCGAGCGCCCGGGTCACCGTCGTACCCGTGGCGACGACGCGCCCGCCGTTCTCCCGGGTGAGCTCGACGAGCCGCGCCGTCGCCGGCGGCACCTCGTACCACTCCGACTGTGGTCCCTCGTCGACCTCCTGGGAGGACACGCCGGTGTGCAGCGTGACCGGGGCGACGCCGATCCCGCGCGCGACCAGTCGGGTGATGAGGGCGTCGGTGAAGGGCCGCCCGGCCGATGCCATCTCGGCGCTCCCGGGGACGGTGCTGAACACGGACTGGTACGCCGCGAGCGGGTAGCGGCGGTCGAGGTAGCCGTAGGCGATCGGACGGCCGTGCCGGTCGAGCAGCGTGCGCAGGTCGCCCTCGACGTGGGCGCGCCACAGCCGGTTTCCCGAGCCCGTCGGGGAGGAACCTTCGTGCGGGTAGGGCTCGAGCAGGGTCACCGGGAGCTCACCTACCCCGATCGTCTCGCCGGGTTCGGCGTCGAGCACTGGGGCCGAGGCGTCGGGCGCGGTGCGTAGCTCAACCACCCAGACGGCCGGGCCGAGGCGCGTAGCTGCATGCAACACGACCGGTCTTCCGCCACGTACGCCGTCGATCTCGCCGTTGACGGTCGCAGAATTGTTCACCACGACAAGGTCACCGGGTGCGAGCTGGTGGGGCAGGTCTCTGAACCGTCGGTGCTCCAGGCCGTGTGCTCGCGCGACGAGCATGCGCACGTCGTCGCGCGAGTAGCCGCGCACCTCCGGCGGCGCCGCTGCAGTCGCCTCGTCCGATGCGCTGAACCGCACGGCCGTGCGCTCGGTCAGCGCCGTCATACGGAAACCGCCTCGGCCACTGCAACGCTCGCAGCGAAGTCGGCCGCGACATAGCGGCCTCGCTCCGGACGTCGCTCGAGGAGCGTGAGGAGCCGCGGTACGACGGTCTCGGGAAGCGGCCGGTCGGAGATGTCCTCGCCGGGGAAGGCGTCCTGATGCATCGGAGTGCGCATGTCACCGGGGTCAACGGCGTACGTCGTCAGCCCGGTCTCGGCGCCGTGGGTCAGCACTAGGTGGTCGAGTGCCGCCTTGGATGCGCCGTACGCACCCCAGGTCTCGTAGTGCTGCACAGCGGCGTCCGAGGAGATGCCGACCACCACGCCGTCGCGTCGAAGGAGCTGGTCGGTCAGCGCGATCATCAGCGAGCCCGGCGCGCCGGCGTTGCTGCGGAAGACGTCTCCGATCTGCTCGGGGGTGATCTGCGCCAGGGGTCGCATGGGAACCGGGCCGAGGGTGCTCGAGTTGAGCACGAGCAGCTCGAGCCCACCCAGGTCGGTGACCAGGTCGACCAGCGCCGCGCGGTGATCGGCGTCTGCGACGTCTCCGGCGACTCCGTGCACCGTCGTACCGTCCAGGGCATCGCGGAGTCGGGTGGCGTCGCGGGCGTCGGTCACCACGATCCAGCCGGCTCGGTCCAGAGTGCGAGCAAGCGCGAGGCCGAGTCCGGAGGAGCCGCCGGTGACGAGGGCTACGGGTGGTCTTCCTGTTGGTGTCATGACCCCAGTGTTAAAGTTAAAGTTAACTTGAGTTCAAGGGGTGTCGATGGATTCGCGAGACTTGTTGAGCGTCGGGCAGGTCGCGACCCGGAGTGGGTTCGCCGCGTCGGCGTTGCGCTTCTACGAGGCGGAGGGTCTGATCCAGGCCACGCGTACGCCGGGAGGTAGACGCCAGTACCAGCGCAATGTGCTGCGCCGGCTGGCGTTCATCCGGGCAGCGTCCAACATCGGGCTCGCCCTCGACGAGGTCCGCGAGGAACTCGATCGCCTACCCGCTGGACGCGTGCCGACGAAGGCGGACTGGCAACGGATCTCACGGCACTGGCGCGGGCGGCTCGATGACCAGATCGCCGCGCTCGAGCGCCTGCGCGACGGGCTCGACTCGTGCATCGGTTGCGGGTGCCTGTCGCTCCAGCGTTGCCAGATGTCGAACCCTGGTGACTGGATGGGGATGAGCGAGGACGCCCCCGGCGCAGCGAACCTGCCGGCACTGCTCCGTCGCCCTCACCAGTTCCGGTCCCGCGCCTGAGCCCGCCGGACGTCATACGTCCTGGCTCCTGTGGCGACCAATTCGTATGACGCCCCGGCGGAGGTCATACGAGATGGCGGCTATAACGACCACCTCGTATGACGCTGGTCAGCGGCCCTGGTTGGCGACGGCCTCAGCTGCGGCTGCTGCGGCCTCCGGGTCGAGGTAGCGGCCACCTTTCTCGACCGGGCGCATCTCGCCGTCGAGCTCGTAGACCAGCGGCATGCCCGTGGGGATGTTGAGCCCCGCGATGTCCGCGTCGCTGATCCCGTCGAGGTGCTTCACGATCGCGCGCAGGCTGTTGCCGTGGGCGGCGATCAGCACGGTGGCGCCACCGGTCAGGTCGGGCACGATCGAGGCGTCCCAGTGGGGCAGCATCCTCTCGATCACGTCCTTGAGGCACTCCGTGCGCGGAATGTCGGGCCCGAGGGCTGCGTAGCGGGGGTCGCCGGCCTGGGACCACTGGTCGTCGTCGTCGATCGGTGGCGGGGGTACGTCGAAGGACCGGCGCCAGGTCATGAACTGTTCCTCGCCGTACTCCTCGAGGGTCTGCTTCTTGTTCTTGCCCTGCAGGGCACCGTAGTGGCGCTCGTTGAGCCGCCACGAACGGCGTACGGGGATCCAGTGACGCTCGGCCACGTCCAGCGAGATGTTGGCAGTGGTGATCGCGCGTCGCAGCACCGAGGTGTGTACGACGTCCGGCAGCAGCCCGGCCTCGACCAGCTGCTCACCGCCCGCGATCGCCTCGGCGCGACCCTTGTCGGTCAGGTCCACGTCGACCCAGCCCGTGAACAGGTTCTTGGCGTTCCAGTCGCTCTCGCCGTGACGAAGCAGGATCAGGGTTCGGGTCGACTCGCTCATGGACACCGATCCTAGACAGGCTCTCGCCTGAGCCCGAGGCTGGCGGGACCAGCGCTGAGTCAACGCCGGCCACAGCGCCGGCCTCAGGGGCCGGCCCCAGGAGCCAGGCTCAGGGTGCGGCGGAGGTGCTCGGGCGGGCCGGCTCGATGTCAGAAAACGGTTCGGAGTCTTCTACGACCGGCACGTTGAGCTCGGTCTCCTGCCCACTCGCGAAGGTCAGGGTGAGGCGCACGAAGCGACCGGGCTCGACGCCCTCACCGGTGACGCTTGCGGCGCCGGTGTCGGCGAGGTTGACCAGGCTTTCGGCCTGGATCTCGATCGGGCCCGACAGCTGGACCTCCACCCCATCCCCGGTCACACCGCCGAGCTGGTCGGCCTTCTCGAGGTCGCTGTTGACCAGCGAGGCCACGAAGGTGCCCTTTCCGTCGGTGGAGCTGACCACGACCGCACCGAGCACGTCGACCGTCCCGTCGCGGTTGTTCACGCCAACACTCGGTTGGTAGACCTGATCGGTCTGCTGGGTACACGCACCCAGGCCGGGAACGAGCAGCACCAGGGCCAGGGCGGCGAGACGACGGCGTACGGGCGTCAACATGGCGATGCTGGTCCTCTCAGACGCCGTCGGACCCTGCGGTCCGGGGCGGTCAACACGAACGGATTCTCGAACGGGATTCTCGAACGGGGTCGCTTGCGCGACCGAGCCTATTGCCTACCGGGCGATGCCGACAGTAAGGGCCGAGTAGACGAGGGCGGCGAGTACGCCGACCGTGGCCACGAGCGTGAGTCCCAGCAGTCGCGGAGCACCCGTTCGGAGCGCGATCCGAAGCGGTAGGTGCCGTACGCCGGCGGCGTTGTCCGTGACGAGGTCGGGCAGCGAGGTCAGGAAGTGCACCAGGAAACCCAGGGCGGCGCAGAGCCACACGAAGCTGGGCAGTGGGGCCGAGCCGTCCGCCTCCCTGCCCCACCCGCCGAGGGTGACGAACGCGGTCAGCAGCGCGAACGTCGCCGACCAGCCCACCCACGACAGCGCCGTACGGTGCAGCCACCGGTTGTGTACGACGCCCACGAGGATGGTCGCCAGCAGGCACACGCCCGCCTCCGTGCCGTTCTGGAGCGCGAGGGGGATCACGAGAAGCAGGAGTACGGCGATCGCGAAGCTCACGTTGCCCGGGGGGATGATCCCCTCGGCAACAGGCTTCCCGGTCGCGCCCGAGCGGCGGTCCGCATCGGCGTCGAAGAGGTCGTTGACCAGCCCCAGCATCAGCTGCGCGACGAGAACGGTGACTCCGGCGACCAGCACCTCGCGGGCCACCGGGGCGAATTCGGTGTGGCGACCCAGGAGGGAGACGAGCAGGCCGACGACCACGGCGAAGGCCAGCGCCTGGCGGGGGTGGACGGCCCTCAGGAACGATCGAAACTGCCCCGGTCCCCCCAGGGATGCCTCGGTGGTCATGGGTCGAAGTATCAGCCATGCCCCGCCACCGGGGAGACGTTTGGTGCAGTGCTCAGCCGGGGATTCGGCCTCCTGCAACACACGAAATGGGGAGTTGTCAAGCCCCGAAATGGCCTCTGACCTGCGCAAACACTGGATAGGGGACGTCGACAACCGTGTTAGACTGGGTACCGCGAAAGGGGTTCACACGAATATGACTTTCACTGTTGGCGAAACAGTCGTATATCCAAATCACGGGGCCGCAGTCATCGAAGACATCGAGATGCGCACCATCAAGGGAGAAGAGAAGCAGTACCTAGTCCTTCGCATCGTGGCCCAACAGGACCTCGTCGTCCGGGTGCCGTCATGCAACCTCGACCTCGTGGGTGTCCGCGACGTCGTCGACAAGGCAGGCCTCGACCGCGTCTTCGACGTGCTGCGAGCCGTCGTACCTGACGAGCCGACCAACTGGTCGCGCCGATACAAGGCCAACCTGGAGAAGCTGCACTCCGGTGACGTCATGAAGGTGTCCGAGGTCGTGCGCGACCTCTGGCGTCGCGAGCGTGACCGTGGCCTCTCCGCCGGTGAGAAGCGGATGCTGGCCAAGGCGCGCCAGATCCTCGTCTCCGAGCTGGCGCTGGCCGAGCACACCAACGAGGACAAGGCCGAGGCCATCCTCGACGAGGTGCTCGCTTCCTAACCGAGCCGACAAGTGAGTCTCCGTCGAGCCCCCGTGACATAAGTTCCGGGGGCTCGATGTTTGTCCTGGTGAGTTCGCGGTTGAGCCCTAGTGTGACTGCCATGGACGAGACCGCCGAGCCGCTCGGAGTCGTACCGCTGGAGGGGCGCGGGTCGCTTCCGTTCGCGCTGGTGCACGGCGAGTCGCTCGTCGCTGCCGCGTCGTGGGCGTTGACGACCGCGGGGGCCAAGCTCTTCGACTACGGGATGCCGTTCGCCGCTGTACAAGACGTCGGCCAAATGCTCGTGATCCACGACCCGCTGTGTCCGTTGACGCCGTCGTCGTTCATCCGGGAGGCGATCGAGGAGTCGGTCCGGACCGGGGCGGTCGTGGTCGGCGTACGGGCGGTGACCGACACCGTCAAGGAGTACGACGGGGAGCGGGTCGGCGCCACCGTCGACCGGGACCAGCTGATGTGCGTGACCTCGCCGGTCGTACTGCCGGCCACCGTCGTGGCCGCCCTAGACGACCTCGCCACCGATGACTTCGCCGTCCTCGTCGCGGACCTGACTCGCCGCTTCCCGGTGCGGCACCTCCCCGCGCCGCTGCTGGGCCGACGCATCGTGGACGAGGGCGACCTCGAGGCGCTCGGCTCGTTCAGCTCGACTGACTGAGCAGGGTCTCGGCCAGAGCCACGTCCTCGCGGAAGGTCACCTTCAGGTTGGCTGCGGTGCTCGGCACCCCCACCACGACGACGTCGGCATAGCGCTCCAGACAGGCCGCGGTGTCGGTGCCCACGAAGCCGTCTGCCTGAGCACGGCGGTGCGCGTCCAGCAGTTCGCGCGCCCGGAACGCCTGTGGCGTCTGCACGCCGACCAGTCCCCGGGGCGCGAGGGATCCGTCGCGGTAGGAGAGCCGAGGGGTCGGCAGCACCGGAATCGCGCCTCCGTGCTCGGATGCGGCGTCGATGGCCGTGCGCCACAGCGAAGCGGGTGCCAGCGGCCGGGCGGCGTCATGGATCGCGATGACGTCGATCTCCCCGTCCTCGATGTCGGCTGCCAGGGTTCGCAGCGCCTGCCACTCCGAGTCGTGGCGGTGCGAGCCACCGTCGACCACCCACAGGTCGTGGGCACCGAGGTGAGGCTCGACGGCCGCGCGGACGCCATCCCGGTCCTCAGGACGTACGACGAGCACGATCCGATGCACCCCCACGACCTCGAGCACGGTCCGGACCGACCGGGCCAGGATCGGGATCCCGGCGACCGGCAGCAGCACCTTGTTGACCGACGAGCCCACCCGGGTGCCGGACCCGGCCGCGAGCAGTACGGCCGCGGCTTGCGGGAAGTTCCGGGTGGTCACGGGGTCAGCCTCTCCGGGTCGGGAACGCCCAAAGTCTGCCGCACCGAACTCCACAAATGTTGGCGCGTGACGTCCAGATCGGGCGATCCGACGCCGCGAGCCAACATTTGTGGGATTGGGGGCGCCTCAGTTGAGGCTGGCGTCCTCGGGCAACGTGGCCAGCATCGACAGTGGGGGCGGCTGTCGCCTGAGCACCTCACCCCACAGCCGCCCGGGCGAGCTGCTGAAGGGATCGGTCGGCACGGCAGGTACGACGTGCCAGCTGCCCTCGGCGATCTCGCCGTCGAGCTGCTCGGCCCCCCAGCCCGTGTAGCCGGCATAGACCCGCAGAGCGGTCAAGCGTCCCAGGAAGTCGTCCGGTGGGCTGTCCAGATCGACCATCCCGAGCATCCCGGTGAGCGGTCGCCAGCCTTCGGGGGTGTCGGCATCCCCCTCGGAGCCGGCCCTCATCGACCCGACCGCAAGGGCGGCGTTGAGCTCGACGGGACCGCCGCGGAAGAGCACGCCCGGTTCGCTGGTCACGTCCTGCCACGGCGTCAGCACCTCGCCGACCGGGACCTCAGAGGGCCGGTTGAGGATCACGCCCAGGCTGCCGTTGGGGTCGGAGTCGAGGACGAGGATCACGCAGCGCGCGAAGTTGGGGTCGACCAGCATCGCGGAGGCGATCAGCAGGGATCCTGGGGCGGGCTGCATGTCCACCATCGTGGCACCCCCGCCCATTCACAGGGCCAGCCGCGCAGGGCCAGCCGCAGGGCCGGCCGCAAGGACAGTCGCAGGGACAGACCGAGCGACAGCGGCTCACCCGGCGTACAGCAGCGCGGTGGCGATGGCGGCGAGTCCCTCGCCACGCCCTGTGAGACCGAGCCCGTCGGTCGTGGTCGCGCTGATGGAGACGCTGATCCCGTGCCGCTCGCTGACGGCGCGCTCGGCCTCCTCGCGGCGTTCAGCGAACCGGGGCCGGTTGCCGATCAGCTGGCAGGCGACGTTGCCGACCTCCCAGCCGGAGGTCCGGACCCGGGCCAGGGTCTCCGCGAGCAAATCGTGCGACGGCGCGCCGGCCCACTGCGGGTCCGACGTACCGAAGTTGCTGCCCAGGTCACCCAGGCCAGCGGCAGAGAGCAGCGCGTCACAGATGGCGTGGAGTACGACGTCGCCGTCGGAGTGGCCCTCGAGACCCATCTCTTCCCCCGGCCAATCCAGTCCGGCCACCCGCATCGAATGACCTGGTGCGAGGCGGTGGACGTCGGTGCCGATGCCGATGCGCTGGTTCACGGGCACGATCATGCCCCGGATCTGGTCAACGCGTAGGCCCGGAGTTGGTCACCGGAGTTGACCGCATGCGCGACGATGGAGAGGTGAGCCCGCAGATGAGCCCGAGATCGGGCGGGGCCGACCAGGCGTCCGGAGGCCCGACCGGACCGATGACGCGCGATCCGCTGGAGGAGCTGCCTCCGGGGGAACGCGGGGTCGAGGTTTCCCGAGGGTTGCTCGCACTCGCAGGCGTGGTCGCAGGAGCAGCCGGCATCGTGCTCAGCGAGGCGGCCGCCAACGTGCTGAACACCGACACCAGTCCGGTCGTGGCCGTGGCTGCGGCCGTCCGGGACCTGACGCCCGGCCCGGTGGCCCTGTTCCTGATCCATCTCGTCAAGTCGGCCGACAAGCCCTTGCTGCTGGGCGGGACGGCGGTCGCCGTACTCGCCATCTGCGGGTACGCCGCCTCCTGGATCCGCCGGTTCCCCCTGGCGCCGGACCTCGTCTTCTGCGCGCTGGCGGCGATCGGGCTCATCGCGGTGCTGCGCCTTCCGCAGCCGGGCATCGGGTCGTCCCTGGCGCTGGTGATCGGCTTCGTCACCTGGATCATCACCCTGCGCCTGCTCACCGCGCCCCTGCTCGGGGAGACCCCGGGCGAGGCCGCCGCTGACTCCCGTCGGCGCGACTTCCTGGTCCGGTCCGCCTGGGTGGTCGGTGGTGTCGCCGTCCTGACGGTCGCCGGCCGAGTGGCCGGGAGCGGCCGGCGCAACCTGGAGCAGGCCCGACGGCTGCTGCGGCTCCCGGTCCGGCACGGCGAGGTGCCCGCGGGTGCGTCGCTCCAGGTGCCCGGGATCGAGCCATGGCGTACGCCGAACAAGGACTTCTACCTCATCCACACCGCGCTGGCCCCGCCGACGATCTCACCGCCGGACTGGCAGCTTCGAATCCACGGCATGGTCGATCGCGAGCTGACGATCGGCTACCAGGACCTGATCGACCGCAAGCTCACCGAGGCGTGGGTGACGTTGTGCTGCGTCTCCAACGACGTCGGTGGCGACCTGATCGGCAACGCGTGGTGGTCCGGCGTACTCGCCCGGGAGCTGCTTGCGGAGGCCGGGGTGCGGCCCGGAGCCAACGCCGTGCTCCAGACCTCACAAGACGGCTGGAACTGCGGTACGCCGCTCGCGGCTCTCACCGACGAGCGCAACGCGATGCTCGCGGTGGCGATGAACGGCCAGCCGCTTCCGTTGCAGCACGGCTTCCCGGTGCGGATGGTGGTGCCGGGCCTCTACGGGTTCGTGTCCGCGACCAAGTGGCTGGTCGACCTCGAGGTGACCACGTTCGACGAGATCTCGGCGTACTGGACGCAGCGCGGCTGGTCGGAGAAGGGCCCGGTCAAGACCCAGTCGCGGATCGACGTGCCCGGCAGCGACACCGAGGTCACGGCGGGTTCGCTCCGCATCGGCGGGAGCGCGTGGGCCCAGCACACGGGCATCGAGAAGGTCGAGTACCAGCTCGACGGCGCCGACTGGGAGGAAGCTGAGCTCGGTCAGGTGCCCCACGCGGACACGTGGGTGCAGTGGTCGGCCACCGTGGATGTCGAGCCGGGAGAGCACCGGCTGGTCGTGCGGGCGACCGACAGGTCGGGCTACACGCAGACGTCGGTCAAGACCGATGTCGTCCCCGACGGTGCTACCGGCTGGGACACGATCTCCTTCGACGTGAGCTGAGCCTGAATTCACCGATCTCCGCCTGCTGCGCGCCACGATGCTGACGCTTGAGACCTTCTACGTCGTGGCGTCTGGCGCTCGGGACGAGGTTGGAGCACCCTGTGCCTGTGCCGCCGACTTTTCGGAGGTTGCGACCGCAGAGGAGATCACAGTGAACGTCGAAGCTCCCACGCGGCGAGGACCACTGGTGGCGGCGCTGCTCCTGGGCGCGGGGGTGGCTGTTGCCCTCGGCGTCTACGGACGGGCACACGTTGGCAGCTATGAGTCGCTTCCTTCCATGGGGTTCTCGACCGCGGGCACCTTCAAGACATGGGCGACGACGGCCGTCCTGCTGCTTGCGGCGACCCAGGTGGTCACCGCGCTGTGGATGTATGGCCGGCTTCCTGGGTCGCCCCGAGTGCCCGCTGGCCTCGGCACGGTCCACCGTGCGACCGGCGCGTTGGCGTTCGTGCTGTCGCTGCCGGTCGCCGCGTTCTGCCTCTACGGTTTCGGCTTCGCCTCCGAGCCGTTCGCGACCCGGCCGCTGCTCCACTCGCTGGCCGGCTGCGCGTTCTACGGTGCGTTCGCGGCCAAGGTGCTGCTCGTGCGCAGCCGCCGAATACCCGGCTGGGCACTCCCTGTGGCTGGCGGGACGCTGTTCACGCTCATCGTGCTGTTGTGGCTGACCGGCTCGCTGTGGTTCTTCGACGTCGAGGGCGTCCACCTGTAGGACCCGCCGTCACCCACTCGTGGTCATCTCCGTGAGTCCGTCGATGACCACTAGCCTGACCCACATGGATGACTTCTCCGAGCTGCCGGGTGCTGCGTTGGTCGTCGGCGGGAGTGGCGGAATCGGCCGGGCCGTCGTACGACTTCTCGCGCAGCGGGGCAGCGACGTGGCGCTCACCTGGCGCTCCGGGCAACGGACTGCTGACCGGCTGGCGGACGAGATCGGCTCCTACGGCGTACGGCTCAGCACGCACCAGCTCGACGCGACCGATGTGGACGCCTCGGCACGGGTGATCGGCGAGGTCGTCGAGCGGCACGGCGCCCTGCACACGCTCGTCCACGCGGCGGGCCCGCACGTGCCGATGACGCACCTCAGCAACGTCGAGCCAGCGGCGATGACCGAGCAGCTCGGGGTGGACGTCGGCGCGTTCTTCAACGTCGTACGGCCCGCGCTGCCCGCACTGCGGGATTCCCGGGGCAGCATCGTCGCGGTGACCACCGCGGCCACTTCGAGGTTCCCGGCGCGCGATGGGCTGTCGTCGACCCCGAAGGCCGCGGTCGAGGCACTGGTCCGCGCGCTCGCGGTCGAGGAGGGGCGCTACGGGGTCCGGGCGAACAGCGTCGGTCCGGGCATGCTCACTGACGGCATCGCTCAGCGGCTGATCGAGAGCGGTGAGCTCGACGACCGCGCCCTCGACGTCATCCGCGCCAACATCCCGCTGCGCCGGTTCGGCATCGCGCACGACATCGCCGAGGCGGTCTGCTTCCTCGCCTCGCACCGGGCGGGGTTCGTGAGTGGCCAGAAGCTCGACGTCGACGGTGGCTACGGGGCCTGAGCGGTCGTTCGGTTTCACTGGGGACCCAGCGAAACCGGCAGCCAGTGTGACTACCAGTTGCGGTTGGCGGCCCGGGCGGGAAGCGGGTGGGCAGAGTTGCGTACGACGTAGACGGCGCCGCTCGACTTGCGCAACCAGGCTCGTTCGAACTGGCCGCGGTCATAGGTACGCCGGACCGAGGCGTTGTTCGGTGCCGCCGGGTCGTTGACCACCACGTTGCCGTTGGCGGTGAAGCCGACGATCACGACGAGGTGCCCGGCGGTGGCGCTGATCGGGGCACCGCCGAGCTGACCTTTCGAGAAGGAGATGGATGCGGCGAGCGGGATCCCGGCGTAGATGAACCGCTCGGCCTCGCGCAGGTTGGCCAGCCGGGTCACGAACGCGTCGGTGGTCAGGTTGGCGGCGTACGCCGTGTTGAACGCCCAGTTGCCGGCGCCCTTGTAGCCGTAGTCGTAGACGACCCGGGCGACGTGGTCGACCCACGGGTCGGCGTACCGCTTGTTCACCCAGGCGTAGTTCGCCGCCGAGGGCAGCGCTCGGTAGTAGCCGAGCAGCATCGACAGCGCCGTGGGTGAGCACCAGGCCTGGCCACCGCCGCCGAACTGGGGGTACTGGCCGCGGTGCGTCATCTGTGAGTAGCGCGGCACGTTGAGCGTCCTGGCGGGGATCAGCGGCTGGCTCGTCGCCGGCAGGGCATGGACGGGCCGGCTGGCCACGGCCTGGACCGAACGAACCGTCGGCGTCGCGGTGCTGGCCGGCTTGCGCAGGAAGAGCACCCGCAGCTGGTAGCTGTTCAGGTTCACGCCGGGCGAGGCGACCAGGGTGTCCGTGCTGACCCGGGCGACCGAGTCGCTCTGGATGGCGCCGCTGGTGCGACGAAAGCCTGCGTCCCGTGTCGTCCAGCTGCCCATCAGCTTCCAGGCGCTGAATCTGCCGGCGGTGCTGCGAACACGGGTCTGCACCTGCACCAGGGTGTTGGCCGGGGTGGTGATGTTCCAGGTCGGCACGAGCTGGGTGAACGACTGCCCCGGCTGAACCCACCATGAGCTCCAGCGCGACCAGGACCACTTCGAGCCGGCGTACGTGAGGCGACCGCGCGGCGCTCCGAACGTCATGGAGCCGTTGGCGATCCGGACGCCCTCGGAGATCCCCGCGCGGAAGTTGGCATCGGAGGTGATCTGGCTGAACGTGTGTGGCCGCGTGCTCGACGCAGCGGCGAGGTGGGCGCGCTCGGGGGTCAGCGGGCCGACCAGCAGCACACCTGCCAGCACCAGGACGAGGAAGCCGACGGCGAGCGCCCGCAGGCGCAGCGGGGCGGAGATGTGGGGAAGCACCTAGTCACAATAGACAACTATCGCCACACAAATGTGGTTTCGTCACGGTCGCGGGCCGTTTCCCACGCCCAAGCCGTCTCGCTCCACCGCGGTCGGCCGCACGTCTCCTGACCCCTAGGATTGCCGCGTGACTCTCAGGCTCTACGACACCGCTGCGCGCGCGGTACGCGACTTCGTCCCGCGCGCTGAGGGCAAGGTGAGCATCTACGTGTGCGGCCTGACCGTGCAGTCGGAGCCGCACGTCGGGCACGTGCGTTCAGCGGTCAACTTCGACGTGCTGCGTCGCTGGCTCGCGCGTGACTACGAGGTCACCTTCATCCGCAACATCACCGACATCGACGACAAGATCCTGATCAAGGCGGCCGAGCAGGACCGTCCTTGGTACAACCTCGCCTACGCGATGAAGCGCGAGCTCGACAAGGCGTACGACGACCTGCACGTGCTGCCACCGACCTACGAGCCGGCCGCCACCGGGCACGTCCCGGAGATGCTCGAACTGATCGCCGCACTGATCGACCGCGGCCACGCCTACGCAGCCGAAGACGGATCGGGCGACGTCTACTTCGACGTGAAGTCCTGGGCGGCGTACGGCGAGCTGACTCATCAGCTGGTCGACGACATGGAACCCGCCCAGGACGCCGACCCGCGCGGCAAGCGCGACCCGCGTGACTTCGCCCTGTGGAAGGGCCACAAGGACACCGAGCCCGAGACCGCGTCCTGGCCATCGCCGTGGGGACGGGGGCGGCCAGGCTGGCACATCGAGTGCTCGGCGATGGCCGAGAAGTACCTCGGCCCGGCCTTCGACATCCACGGTGGCGGGGTGGACCTTCGCTTCCCCCACCACGAGAACGAGCAGGCCCAGTCACGAGCTGCCGGACACGACTTTGCGTCGTACTGGATGCACAACGCGTGGATCACGACCAGCGGCGAGAAGATGAGCAAGTCTCTCGGCAACTCGCTGCTCGTGCCGAACGTCCTCGAGCGCGTCCGGGGGATCGAGCTGCGCTATTACATGGTCGCCGCGCACTACCGCTCGAACGTCGAGTTCAGCTTCGAGGCGCTCGAGGAAGCGGCTGCAGGATTCCAGCGGATCGAGGGGTTCCTGGAGCGCGCCGGATCCCCACAATTGTTGGATCGCGACGTGTCCGAGGCTGATCCGGACGTCACAAGCCAACAAATGTTGGATCCGGCCGACCTGCCCCAGGCATTCACCCGGGCGATGGACGACGACCTCGGTACGCCCGCGGCGGTGGGCGTGATCCATGACACCGTGCGCGCCGGCAACAAGGCACTGGCGGAGGGCTACAACGAAGCGGCTGCCGGCCACGCAGCGTCGGTGCGCGCCATGCTCGACGTGCTCGGGCTCGATCCCGCGGACGAGCACTGGCCCGGTGCGGGCGCGAACGACCTGACCCCCGTCGTCGACGCGCTGGTCAAGGGACTCCTGGAGCGGCGCGCCGAGGCCCGCGCCAGCAAGGACTTCGTCGCCGCCGATGCGATCCGGGACCAGATCAAGGCAGCGGGCATCACGATCGAGGACACGCCCTCGGGCCCCAAGTGGAGTGTGAGCTGATGCCACCATCCCTGCTCGACCACCGAAAGGGACACTGACGTGCCGGGTAACTCGCAGCGTCGAGGCGCGATCAAGAAGACCGGCAAGGGCAACCCGACCGCGGGTTCCGGTGGCCGAGTCCGTCGCGGGCTCGAGGGCAAGGGGCCTACGCCGAAGGCCAAGGACCGTCCGTACCACAAGGCACACAAGAAGGCGAAGGAAGACAGGGGTGCGGCAGGCCGCTCCCGCCGTACTCCCGGCAAGGGCGCTGGCGACCACGAGTGGATCGCCGGCCGCAACTCGGTGGTCGAGGCGCTGCGCGCCGGACTACCCGTCACCTCGGTGTACGTCGCCGAAGGTGCCGACCGTGACAGCCGGCTTCGGGAGGTGTTCTCGATCGCCGCGGACAAGGGCATCTCGCTGCTGGAGGTGCCGAAGGTCGAGCTCGACAAGATGACCGCGGGTGCCGTGCACCAGGGGCTGGCGGCCCGGATCCCTGCCTACGCGTACGCCGATCCCAGCGACCTCCTCGACCTCGCGGCCGCCAACCACGAGAAGCCGCTGATCGTCGCGCTCGACTCGGTGACCGACCCGCGCAACCTCGGTGCCGTCGTACGGTCTGCGGCCGGGTTCGGCGCGCATGGGGTGGTGATCCCGGAGCGACGAGCCGCCGGAATGACCGCCAGCGCATGGAAGACCTCCGCTGGAGCCGCCGCCCGGATCCCGGTGGCGCAGGTGGTCAACCTGACGCGTCAGCTCAAGGCCTACCAACAAGCAGGCTGCATGGTGATCGGTCTGGCCGCAGACGGTGACGTCTCGTTGACCGACCTCGACCTTGCGGACGGCCCGCTGGTGATCGTGGTCGGCTCCGAGGGCAAGGGGCTCTCCCGGCTGGTGGCGGAGACCTGCGACCAGCTCGTCTCGATCCCCATGGCGAGCTCGCTGGAGTCGCTCAATGCGGGAGTCGCCGCCAGCGTCACCCTCTATGCCGTGGCCCAGGAACGGGCCACCATCAAGTAGTGGTCTCGAAACGCTCGGCCAACCAGGGCGGCTCGAACATTGCGCGACGCCATGCGCTCCGCGTCGTCGGCTTCGCGCTGGCCTGGTTCTTGGTTGCCGTCCCGTCCTGGATGTTGCTGTTCACGCAATCCAGCGCCGAGCTGGTGCTGGCCAGCCATGACGCTGTGCTGCAGCCGACCTTCGACGGTCACGTCCGCCTCGACATGGGTCCCTACCTGCCCGACCTGAGGACCACTTCCGGTAGCCCGATCGGGGTGGCGGTGGAGATGGGCAAGACGACAGCCACGAGCACGCCGGAGCTCGCCCAGCGGTATGCCGCCATCGCCGCCCGGCCGGAGGCTGAGGAGGGCCGCGCAAAGGCTGCCCTGGCCGAGCTGGCCAGGGCGGCGGCCTTTCGGGCAGCGGCCATCGGACTGGCGCCGATCGGCCTGTGGATGCTCATCGGGCCGCGCCGGCGCCGGGAGCTGTGGCGACGGGTCCGGCATCCCACCCGGAACTGGCGAGCCGCCGTGGTGAGCGGAGTGATCGCCGGGCTCGTCATCGTCGCATTGCCGAAGCCGTGGGAGTCCACCGCCGACCGGGTGCAGCCCGACGACTGGTTGCCGGTGCAGGACGCCATCACCGACATCACCGTCCCCGAGGATCTCGACGACTGGCAGATCCAGGGAGGTCTGGTCACGCAGGGAACGCGGCGGCTGCTGTCGAGCCTCTTCGACACCTACGACCGCAGCAAGGTCTTCTACGCCGGCGTGATCGACCGGATCGACGAGGTGTCGGGCCAGCTGCGCAAACCCCGGAGGAACGACACCGTCGCGGTGCTGGTCAGCGACCGGCACGACAACATCGGCATGGACAAGGTGGTGCGAGCGGTGGCAGACGATGCCGGTGCCACGGCGATCCTTGATGCCGGGGACGACACCTCGACCGGTGAGACCTGGGAGCAGTTCAGCCTGGACTCACTGGACTCTGCCTTCGAGGAGTACGACGCGCGGGTCTTCATCTCGGGCAACCATGACAACGGCACGTTCGTGAACCGCCACCTGCGTTCACTTGGCTGGGAGCACCTCGACGGGAAGGCCCGGACGCCCTTCGGTGACGTGCGGATCACTGGCGTCGACGACCCGAGGTCGAGTGGACTCGGCACCTGGCGCGACGAGACCGACCTCAGCTTCGACGAGGTCAAGGCCCGGATCGCGGACGACGTGTGCGAGCTGGACAAGGACGGAGACAGGGTCGCGACGCTGCTGGTGCACGACGCCAACCTCGGCGCGATCGCGCTCGCGCGTGGGTGCACCGACCTGGTGCTGGCCGGCCACGTTCACGCGCAGATCGGACCGAACCGGGTGCTGGGCACGAGCGGCAAGGCGGGCTACACCTACACCAACGGGACGACCGGCGGGGCGGCGTACGCCATCGCGATCGGGAGCAAGCTGCGCCGTGACGCCATGTTCACCTTCGTCACCTACCGCGAAGGACGGCCTATCGGGATCCAGCCCGTGACCGTGCACACGACCGGGGAGCTCACCGTCGCCAACTACACTCCCTTGGCTACTCGAGTGACTGCGGATCCACTGCGGACTGAACGGTGCCCGACCGACGATCAGTTCGCCTCCGACTTGCCTACGCTGAGCGCACCGGCACCGCTTCGCCCCTCGAACTGATCGTTCGTCGGTCGGCCGCGGACGAGACCGGTCTCGGCGTCGCCTACGATTTGGCGGGGCCGGTCGATGTGGTCTTGGCGATCTCGGCTGGCCCGCTTCGCCGGTGTAGCTCAGTTGGTAGAGCGCCTCACTTGTAATGAGGATGTCGCGGGTTCGACTCCTGTCACCGGCTCCGAGTCAAACCCGCGGTCAGCGCCCTGACCCTCCGTCGGGCACGTCTCCGCCGCAGCGCCGAGATCAGACTGCTACGAATGACTGGCACCGAAACCTCGTTCAAGGCCTCCGGCATCGCGCCCCGGGACCCCGAAACCGTCCTCGAACTACTCCTGACCTGCTGAACACGACTTTGCCCGGAGCCCTTTGCCCAGCCCCATGCCCCAAGCGTTAGTCCAAATCCAGCGACGCACCAACATACTTTCCGAATTTCACCTGGAGAGGGTTGACGCAGGATGGGACGCTCCGCGAGGCTCTTCCCGTCCTGGGCTGTCCAGGACATTCTCATGAATAGGAAGAGGAAAACGTGCACGGACGATACCTTGCATCGGCGGCCACGACTGCAGTAACCGGGTTGCTCGTAGCTGGGCTCTCTGCTTCCCCGGCGTCTGCAGCGTCCAGAACTTGGACCTGCCAAGACGGAGGGCATACTCTGACCACTAATGTCTACTACACGCAGGACAGCACAAAGCACACGTGGCAGTACCTCACCTACAAGCTGACTGGAGCGGGAACGGGCGGAAAGAGCAATTGGAACGCATCGTTCAATGACGGGACCGGCACGCGGAACTACGCGGAAAATGACACGGATAACCTGGACAACAACACTCTGTACACTGAAGACTTCGTCAACTTCACGTCCAGACTCTCGCTCTCTGAAAAGTGGACCGCGAGTGCCGCCTTCGATACGCGGGGAACTGACAACCACTGCACGTCCTCCACTATCTTCTAGAACTCGTTCACATTGAATTCCCCTGGGTGTCGCCTTGTCCTTGCAGTCGCATTACCTTTGCTATTCGTATTGCAGGGTTGTGAAGGGAAACCCTCTACTGCGCCACATTCCTCAAGCGCTAAGTGGCACGTAGTTGCAGGCGACACCCAGGGCGTGGTCGTGACCAACGGCGAGGTGACCCGGGGTTTTTCGCGAGGATCTCACGGCCCATCATGGGAACTCTCGGGAGAACCCGTCGGTGTCATTTGTGATGGTCCATGCCCGAACGCGTATCTGGTCCTCGTGGGCGAAAGCGACGTACACCACCTTGAAGGTGCTAGTGACCAGGTGTACAGCGGCCTTGATGCGATTCCAGGTGAATTTCGGCCGATCGGCTCGCATAGGGAAAAGGTCGTATTCACCAACCGGTACCGGGACAAGGTTCGGCTTCTTGTGCTGACCAAGGGCAGAGCGCATCTACGCGGCGATCTCGGTAGAGGAGCGCCAATCTGGCGGGGCAACTCGGATCACGGGACCTTGTTCATGCTGCGAGAGCATCGAACAAGTGGAGTGGGACTCCGGTTCAACCGCGAAGCGGTCCGCGTGCGAACCGTTTCGTCAATGCCCCATGGGTGGATTTGCACCGGTCCGCACAATCAGCCAATCCGCCATGTTCCCGCGGCGATCGATCGCGCGCTCTCCGGTTCGTTCGAGCGTGTCTCTGAGTGCCTCGTGACGCAGGAGCGCCTCTGGATTGGCAAGAGCACGTATCTGGCCGTGGGCGGTCAAGATGCGCGCGGCGTCCCGACGGCGGAGCTTGCTGCAGTCGACGAGGCAGGCTCGGTGCTCTGGCATCGAACCTTCCCTGACAATGAGCGAGTCGAGTTCGCACCAGACGGTAGAACCCTCGCCGTCGTGGGTGCTTCCCGCTTGCAGGTCCTAGATACCAAATCCGGCAGGATCGTCACTCAAGTCACTCGGGTTCAGGACGCTCAGTATGTTGGCGCCAATGAATTTGTGGTCGTTAACAAAGCCGGTGACGTTGACTGGAGATCCCGATAGTATTCGGTTCCCATACGTGGTCCAACCGGGGCGTGGGTGGCAAATGGGCCCGGAGCCGCTGATATTCAAGTAAGCCCGGAACCGCTGACCTTGAAACACGTGCGCTCAGGCGCCTGGTGAATGAATGGTTGGTGCCACACCGCGATCGTTGCGGCCCTCGGGTCGTTGGGTGTGTGGCGATGGCCAGGCCCACGGTGTGAGCAGGTACGCTCGTCCGGTGAAGGAGCTTTCTGCAGAAGAGGCCGGGGTCGACGAGGAGCATGAACGCGCCCTAACCAGCGCCACACTAGTGACGATGGTTCGCACTGTGATTGCATTAGGTTTGTGCCTCTTAGCGGCACGCAACCAGTCAACCGGACTATTGATAGCCGGTCTTGTAGTCTACTGGGTGGGAGATATGCTCGATGGTGCCGTAGCGCGCTTGCGAGATTGCGAGACAAGATTCGGCGCAGTTGCAGACATCCTTTGCGACAGGCTGAATTGCGCAGGGTTCTACTTTGGGCTCTGCTGGATTTCTCCAATTATGGCCATCCCGGTGTCCGTATATCTCTTTGAGTTCATGGTTGTGGATGCGTACCTTTCGTTGGCCTTCCTTGCTTGGCCTGTTCGTAGCCCTAACTACTTCTACGTTGTTGACCGACCTATCTGGCTTTGGAACTGGTCCAAGCCCGGAAAGGCGCTCAACTCGGGGCTGTTTGCCGTGCTCTTGTTGTTGACCGGATGGTGGCATGTCGGGCTTGGAATTGCCTTGGTGTTGCTCACTCTCAAAGTCATGAGCCTCAAGCGGCTACTCCTCATTGGAATCCCCCTGCCCAAGCTCTCTGCGCAGGTGCCCAGCGCCTCATGATGGTATTTTTCTATACCGTTGGCTTTGCTTTTGCTTCCGCCATATTTCCATTCCTGAATGTGGAAATATACTTGAGCGTACTTGGGAGCACAGTATCGCGTCCGGCCATATTTGGGATTGCCGTGTGCGCCGCTGTTGGTCAGACTCTGGGGAAATTGATTTGGTATTACGGTGCGGCACGATTTTCGCAAACCCAATGGGTGCAGAAGAAGCTTCAGAAGCCCTCCACAAGGGCAAAGCATGACATGTGGACTGAGCGACTGCGTAACCAGCGACTACTCTCAGCCGCAATCCTGTTCTTGGCGGCTTCCGTTGGCTTACCGCCGTTGCTGCTAATGGCCGTCGTCGCTGGCACTGCCCGTGTCCCAGTAGGTCTCTTCGTTGTCACCTGTTTGGTGGGGCGGTTCCTGCGCTTTTGGGCAATCCTTGTTGGAGTCAATTTCCTGCTTTGATCGCCTTCCAGGCGAGGACCTGACGAGCAACGGCGTCAGCTGCAGCTGGCCCCGACCGCTCGTAGCCGTGCCGCATCCGACTCCTCACTCCCGAACTTCGGGTCGACGAGCTTGGAGACCGGGAACACCCGCACCGCTCGCGCGGCGACGCAGCGTGCACTCTCTTCCGCTACGCCTCCACGGATGAGGGCGATGCCGACGGAGGTCCGGACAGTGAGGAGGTCGACGGCATCCTGCGACGCGACCCTCCCCACGTCGGAGTCCTTGCCGGGGTCGCACGACTCGAAGCGCACCTTGTCACCATCGCGGCTCACCTTGGCCGGTGAGCCCGGCGCACCGACGACCCAGCGCTGCAACGCGGAGAGCATTCGCTTGGTGTCCTTGGGGGTGTCACCGGCGTACGCCATACGCGCGCACGAGTCGCCGTCGCGCTCGAAGGCGACATAGGCGTCCCCGCCCCAGCCGTCCGCGGCCGCGAGCGCGTCCAGCAGAGGCAGTCGCTCGGCGAGCATGAAGTACCACGTCAGCACGCCGAGCTCGCCGGAGTCGAACTTCTTCTCGCCGTCCTCGAGCTTCGGCACACCGACCTTGGCGGCGGCGTCCGTGCCACCCGCCAGCACCTGGAACGGGTCGAGTAGCGCGGACTCGTCCTTCGGTACGTCGCGGAACAACTTGTCGACCGCGGCGTTCCCACCGTTCTGGGCCACAGCACCCACCAGACCCGAACCCAGGGCGTACGGCGAGGTCACCATCGTGACGACCACCTTCGGAACGTTCTTCAGCTTCTTGTTCGCCCTGGTGCCATCGTCTGCCCGACCCCTGTCGAGAGCCCTGCGCTGCTTGGCGTTCAGTGAGTTTCGGTAGAGGGCCTCAACACGCTCGGCGTCGCCCTCGATGATGGCGTCCAGCACTGATGCCTCCGAGGTGCTCTTGCCACCGTCAGCCTTCTTCTTGCCGAGATTCTTGACCTTGTCGCCGATGTCGAAATGCTGGTCCTGGAGGACGTGGGTCAGCTCGTGGATCAAGGTGGAGCGGACGGCGGGTGTGACCTTCTGCCCGCGGATCGTGATCCGCTCGTCGTCGAACGAGTAGTACGCCAGGGTTCCCCCGCCGCTGACGTCGTTGAACGCCTTGAAGAGGTCGACGTCACCGGTGAGCAGTCCGAACGCCCGCATCAGCCCGGTGAACTGCTCGATCTCCTCTCGGTCCTTCTTGTCGAGTTCCTTCTCGTCAGTCCTGACGCCCTTCTCGAACTCGGCCGGAGGGAGGAATCGAACCGTCACCGGATGCCGGAAGAGGAGACCGCGTTGCCTCTCAGCGATCTTCGCGTACGGCGCGACGCGGCTGTCCCACTGCTTGGGGTACGTGCGCGTCGCCTTCTCGGTCCCGTCTCGCATCAGCAGGAAGGCCACGGCCCCGGCCATCGCCAGCATCACGACGACCGCGACGAAGACCACCCACAACGGGATGTCGGACGAGGACCCACCGCCCGGCTGCGGGGCAGGCTGAACCGCGAGATCGCTCATGTCCCGAGGCTAAGCCCGAACTGGCAGCTAAACGGGCAGAATGCGCAAACCGGGCGAAGGTAGGAGGGTTGCCGCTGCTGGCGGCCGGACGTGGTCTGGGCTCCCACGATCGCCTCCGCCCGCACGTCGATGGCGCACCGCCCACCTGTCCAGTGATTGACTCGACTGATGCGGGGCGGACGGGTTCTCAGGGTGTTGCTCGCGGCCGTCGTTGCCGCGTCCCTCGTGGCTTGCGGAGCCTCAGACGACGGTAAGCAAGCCCGGTCCCGCGAGCCGGCGTCCGAGAAGCCCTCCGACAAGTCCTTGGTCACGCCCGCCCCTCCCGAGGTCACCGAGAAACCGCAGCAGCACCCGAATGTGATGGTGATCGAGGCCGACGACATGCGATGGGACGACCTGCGCTGGATGCCCCACGTGCGCAGGCTGCTCCAGCGCAAGGGACTGACCTTCGAGAACTCCTTCGCGCCGTACCCGTTGTGCTGTCCGTCGCGGGCCAGCTTCCTCACCGGCCGATACACGCACAACCACCGCGTCTACAGCCACGTCGATCCCTACGGATTCACGGCGTTCCGCGACCGCCGCACGATTGCGACGGTGCTGCAGAAGGCGGGCTACCGAACGGGCATGGTCGGGAAGTACCTCAACGGGTACGGCGAGCAGCCGCTGCGGCGCACCGGCGCGTCGTCGCTGGGCTACGTCCCGCCCGGTTGGACACAGTGGTTCGCCGGGTCGGACCACGTGTGGGGCAGCGCCGACCCGTTCCGCGGTGGCACCTACGACTACTTCAACCTGGTGCAGAACGTGAACGGCCGGATCGTGGCGTCGCCCGGCCGCTACTCCACCGACGTCATGGGCGAGCAGACACGCCGGCTGGTCAGGCGGTTCGGCCGAAACCAGGACCCGTGGTTCATCTGGTGGAATCCGGTGGCCCCGCACCACGGAGGGCCGCTCGAGTCGGACGATCCGGGGCCGACACGGCGCACCGACGGGGGTTCCACCATCTGGGTGACCCCCGCTCGTCCGGACTGGGTCGAGGGGCGCTTCGACTCGAGGATCACGCACGGCTCGGGTACGCCGTCCACGGGCTCGGCGGAGGAGGACGTCTCCGACAAGCCGCGCTACATGCGCCGGTTCGCCGAGCTTTCCGCCGACGAACGCGAAGCAGTTGCCGAGGTGACCCGGCAGCGGGCCGAGTCGCTGTTCGTGCTCGACCGGCAGATCGGCAGGACGATCTCGGAGCTGAGCCGCACCGGGCAGCTCGCGAACACCGTGATCATGTTCACCTCCGACAACGGCTACTACCTCGGTGAGCACCTCAAGCGACAGGGCAAGATCAACCTGCACGAGCCGTCGCTTCGCGTGCCCCTGGTCGTCGCGGGGCCACGTGTCCCGCATGGGAGGCGCTTCGACCCGGTGTCGACGGTGGACCTGGCACCGACGCTGGCGGCGTACGCCGGAGTGAAGATGCCGGACGCCGACGGCCGGGCGCTGAACCGGCTGATCACCAAGGGTGACCAGGGCTGGGCCCGTCCCGTCGTCACCGAGGGGATGATGCTCGAGGGTCGCTACGCGACGCTCCATCGCCTCGGGCAGACGCCGCTGAACACGCGCGGACTTCGGCTGGGGCGCTGGAAGATCACGCGCTATTCCACGGGTGAGATGGAGCTCTACGACCTCGCCAGCGATCCGCTCGAGCTGCGCAACCTGTCCCGGGTCGAGACGTACGCCGACGTACTCGCGGACCTCAAGCGCCTCTACAAGCAGTACGCCGACTGCGCGGGCAAGGCGTGTGCGGCGGACCTGCCGGCCAAGTACCGCCTCAGCGCGGCGGAGTCGCGGCGGATCACCCTGGCCCAGCAACGGGCGACCCGGACCTTCTTCGGAGGCTGAGCCCGGGGATCCCTCAGTCCCAGACCAGGCACACCTTGCCTGCGCTGCCCCCGTCGGCTGTCTGGTACGCCTCCCCGGCGTCGTCGAGCCCGAACCGGTGGGTGACGATCTGCTCGGGATGGAGCTCCCACGTGTCGAGGCGGTGGAGGAGCTCGGCCATCCGGGGTACCGAGGTGACCCAGGACCCGATCACCGTGACCTGCTTGTGGATCAGCTCTTGCGAGACGTCGAGGGTCACCTCGCCTCCCTCGCCCACGAAGGCGCACCGGCCCCAGCGCGCCGTCGCGCGCACCGCGAGGGAACGGCCCGCCGCACTGCCCGAGCAGTCGATGGTGGCCGTGCAGCCGGCTCCCGAAGTGAGCTCCTCGATGTGCCCGAGCGCACCGTCGTCGGAGGCCAGGGCGCGGTCGACGAGGCCGAGCCCAACGGCTCGGGCGCGCCGTTCCTCGACTGGGTCGACGCCGATCACCGGCCCGGCGCCCAGGGCTCTGGCCAGCATGGCTGCCGCGAGACCGACCGGTCCCAGTCCCGTGACCAGCACACTGTCGGCGCCGGTCACCTGCAGTCTTCGCAGCGGCTCCCAGGCCGTCCCGAACCCGCACGAGACCAGCGCGCCATCGACGAAGCTCAACCGGTCGGGCAGGTTCAGGCAGCTCCGCTCCTCCGCCAGCAGGTAGTCGGCGTGGCCGCCGTCGCGTTGCCAGCCGTAGGCCTGGCGACCGGGGTCGGTGCACCCGATCTCGTAGCCGATGCGGCACTCGTGGCACTGGCCGCAGCCCACGATGTGGTAGACCACGACCCGGTCGCCGAGCGAGACTCGCCGACAGGCTGGACCGACCGCTACGACTTCCCCACAGGGTTCGTGCCCGGCGACGACGCCGCGGTAGGCCTCCGCGCCGTGTCCGAGATGCTCGCGGTAGATGGCCCTGATGTCGCTGCCGCAGATCGAGGAGGCGCGCATCGCGACGAGCACCTGCCCCGGTCCAGGCTCGGGCACCGGCACCGTGATGTGGCTGACCGTGCTGTCACCCGGCAGCACGACACCCCTCATGACGTCGGGCAGCACACCGGGAGTCGAGCCGGTCACCGCCGCTGCCACTCCTCGAGCGTGGCGCGGGCGCCCCGGGAGTGGAGCGAGTCCAGTGCGGCGAGGTACTCGTCGGTGAACCTCTCCTGGTCGTGCAGGTCGCCGAAGAGGTCCCGGTCCTCGAGGAAGGCGAGCGGATCCTCGGTCTGTCTGACGGCGCGCTCCATCAGCTGGTCGCGTCTGCGGTCGACGATGTCGATGGGGTTTCCGGACTCGTCGACGCCCTCGGCGTAGCGGGCCCAGGCAGCGACCACGAGCGCGGAGCGGCGTACCTCGCCTCCGGTCCTGAGCTGGTGCTGGATCACGGGGACGAGCCACTTCGGGATCCGGTCGGAGCTCTCCGCGCACAGGCGCGCCAGGGTGTCCTTGATCTCGGGGTTGGCGAACCGGCTGATCAGCGCGTGCTTGTAGTCGTCGAGGTCCACCCCGGGCACGGGCTCCAGGGTGGGTGTCGCCTCATGGTCCATGTAGCCGAGGAGGAAGTCGGCGAAGAGCGGGTCGCTGCAGACCTCGTGGGCGTAGCGGTAGCCACTGAGGTAGCCGAGGTAGCACATTGCCTGGTGGCTGGCGTTGAGCAGCCTCAGCTTCATCAGCTCGTAGGGCTCGACGTGGTCGACGACCTGGACGCCGACGCGCTCGAACGCGGGCCGACCCGCAGGGAAGCTGTCCTCGAGTGCCCACTGCGCGAACGGCTCGCACACGACGGGCCAGCCGTCGTCGATGCCGTACTCCTTCGCCAACAGGGCACGGTCCGCGTCCGTCGTCACCGGGGTGATCCGGTCAACCATGGAGTTGGGGAACGCGACCTGCTCGCAGATCCAGGCACCGAGCTCGGTGTCCCGCAGGGTTGCGAAGGCCGTGATCATCTCGCGCGCGACCGTGCCGTTGCCCTGGATGTTGTCGCACGACATCACGGCGAACGGCTCGGTGCCCGCCGTACGACGACGGGCCAGCGCCTCGGTGATGAAACCGAAGGCCGTCGTCGGTGGACCTTCGGCGGCGAGGTCGCGCTGGATCTCAGGGTCGCTGTCGTCGAAGGAGCCGTTGGTCTGGTTGACGTGGTAGCCACCCTCGGTGATCGTCAGCGAGACGATCCTCGTGGCCGGGTCGGTCATTCGCGCGAGGACCGCCTCCGGGTCGTCGGCAGCGAACAGGTAGTCCACGATCGAGCCGATCACGCGGGGCTCGAGCGACCCGTCGAGCTGCTTGACGACCAGGGTGTAGAGGCAGTCCTGCTGCTCCATCACCTTCAGCATCGCCCCGTCCTGCGGGAGCAGGCCGACACCGGTGATCCCCCAGTCGGTGGACCCGCCCTCGTTCAGCAGGGCGTCGACGTACATCGCCTCGTGGGCGCGATGGAACCCACCCACGCCGAGGTGCACGATGCCGCAGCTCACGCCCGAGCGGTCGTACGACGGACGGGGGACGCGCTAGTCGATCTCACTCAGCGTCCGCGCGTTCAGGGCAGTCATCGATCCTCCGGCAGGTGACTATACGGAGCACTGGAAAGGGCCCAGGTCACTTGACCGCGCCCAGCGACAACCCCCGGACCAGCTTGTCCTGGGCAGCGAACCCGGCGATCAGCACGGGCAGGGAGACCAGGGTGGCCGCGGCGCACAGCTTGGCCAGGAACAGTCCTTGGCTGGAGATGAAACCGACCAGGAAGATCGGTGACGTTGCGGCCGCCACCGAGGTGAGGTTCACCGCAAACATGAACTCGTTCCAGCTGAAGATGAAGCAGATCAGGCTCGTCGCCGCGATCCCAGGGGCAGCGATCGGTGCAACCACGGAGACCAGGGTGCGGACCAGGCCGGCACCGTCCAGGCTGGCCGACTCCAGGATCGCCACCGGCACCTCGGCCAGGAAGGAGCGCATCATCCACACGGCGATGGGCAGGTTCATCGAGGTGTAGAGGATCACCAGAGTGAAGATGTTGTCCAGCATCCCGGCGTTCTGCACGATCAGGTAGATCGGCAGCAGCGCGGCGATCGGCGGCAGGAACTTGGTGGAGAGGAAGAAGAACATCACGTCGGTCCACTTCTCCACGGGCCGGATCGACAGGGCGTACGCCGCAGGCACGGCCAGCACCAGGACCAGCAGGGTGGAGACCACGCTCGCGATTCCCGAGTTGATCAGGTAGGGCAGCACGTCGCGGTCGAACAGGGCGCCGTAGTTCTCGAAGGTGACCGGAGCGAAGACCGACGGCGGGTTGGAAGCCGCATCTGCCTCGATGTGCAGCGAGGTGAGCACCATCCACGCGACCGGAGCGAAGAAGAGCAGTGTGAGGACCCAGGCGATGATGGTCCAGACGGGGCCGACCTTCTCCTCGGCGTCCTTGCCCTTCTTCCGCCGTGCGCGGGTCCCTGACGGGGGCGGAGGGCTGCCGGCCTCACTGCCGGGCTTGGTCTCTGCCGTGACGGTCCGGGCCTCTGTGTCGGTGCTCATCAGGCGTTCTCCTCGTCGAACAGGGACGAAATCGTGCGCAGTGCGAACGTGGCGACGATGATCGTGCCGAGCACCACGACGACTCCGGCGGCTGCGGCCTCGCCGTACTCGAACTTGCGGAACATCGTCAGGTAGATCTCGTAGGGCAGGTTCGTCGTTGCGGATCCCGGACCGCCCTGGGTGATCGTGAAGATCGCGTCGAAGGTCTGCAACACGTAGACCGAGCCCAGCAGCGAGGCCAGCTCGATGTATCGCCTCAGGTGGGGGAGCGTGATGTGCCGGAAGATCTGGACCGGTGACGCTCGGTCGATCTTGGCGGCCTCGAGCACGTCAGGCGGCTGGGACTGCAGGCCGGCCAGCAGGATCAGCATCATGAACGGCGTCCACTGCCAGACCAGCGCCACGACGACCGCAGGCATCGGGAAGGAGCCGATCCAGTCGACGACTGGTCCCTCCTCGGCGCCGAAGAGCTGCCAAATCCAGTTCAGGCTGCCGTTGATCAGGCCGTAGTCGGGGTTGTAGAGCGCGTGCTTCCAGAGCAGGGCCGCGGCCACGGGCATCACCAGGAACGGCGCGATCAGCAGGGTGCGGGCGAGACCGCGTCCCGGGAACTTGCGGTCCAGCAGCACCGCCATGCCGAGACCGAGGAGCGTGCTGATCACCACGACCGAGGCCGTGAGCACGATCGTGTTGATCACCGCGGTGCGCAGTCTGTCGTCGGTGAACACCGTGGCGAAGTTGCTGAGCCCGGCGAAGGACTGGTACTCGCCGAGCCCCAGGAAGCTCTTCTCTCCCGGCCGCTGGATGTTCCAGTCCAGCGTCGAGACGGCAAGCGTGATCAGGAACGGGATCTGGGTGACGATGATCGTGAAGATCAGGGCCGGGAGCAATGGGCCTCGCCGTCGCCATGCATCCCGGCGGTCACGGGTGGGTGCCTTCCGGCCGGGCGAGGTGCTCGTGGTGTCCGCGGTCTCCGTGGTGGCGCTCATTGGTTCCTCCGCAGTTGTTTCCGACGGCCGTTCTCTGTC